>NZ_JBIVHF010000001.1:0-2081661 GCF_044749125.1 Microbacterium sp. NPDC089696
ATCGCCGCCGGCGACCGGAAACCCTGCTCCTTCGCCAACCCGCCCGCACCCAACTCCGGCCGCGACTCCCGCGCGATACCCGCCGCGATCTCCGCATGCACACCATCCAACCGGCGCCGCAACACCCCCACCGCGTCATGCGCCGCGACCAACTGAGACCGCGACAACTCCGCCCCGTTCCCCGCATCACCCCACGCCACCTCGAGACCGTGAACGGCCTCCAAGAGCGGGAGCAGATGCGAAGAACTCATACCCCCAGTCTAGAACAAACATTCGAAACTCAAACGGAATGCCAGTACAGAGCGCACCACCGACAGACGTCACACACGCCCGTGATCCTCGCTCCGCAGCCACTCATCGAACGTGATCCGCCCGTGCACGGCATCCGCCCCACCGCGCAGCGCGCCCGACGCCAGTCCCCGCCCGTACGTCCCGGGAAGCCGCACCTCGAGCACCGGCCGCCGTATCCCGTCGAACGCCAGCTGCCGCCGCGCCACGTCGACGAGCACCTCGTCGCGCGGACCCACGAGGTCCCTCGCCCGCCCGACCGGTCCGCCCTCGACCACCCGGACGAGATGCTCTCCGACCTCGCGCGCGGCGACAGGCCGCATGAGGACCTTCGGCAGAACCGCGACCGGACCGCCCATGCCCGAGAGCAGCTGCCCCGCGAACTCATGGAACTGACCGGCGCGGGCGATCGAGTACGGCACGGACCCGGCGGCGACCGCCCGCTCCTGCGCGTGCTTGCCCGCGTAATAGGACGCGTCGATGTCGTCGATGCCCACGATGGAGAGGGAGACATGGTGTCCCACGCCCGCCGTCGTCTCCGCGGCGAGCAGATTCCGCGTCGCGGTCTCGAAGAACCTCGTCGCCTTCCTCGCCGACAGGGTGGTCCCGCTGTTCGCGGCGTCGATCACGGCATCCACACCCGACAGTGCGGCGGCGAGCCCCTCGCCCGTGAGCACGTCGACTCCCCGCGACCGCGCGAGCACGACCACGTCATGCCCCGTCCGCTCGGCCGCGCCCACGACATGACGGCCGACGACTCCCGTGCCTCCTGCGACAGCGATCCTCATCCGACTCCCTTTCCTCCGCGGGCCGCACCCGACCCCTCACCAGGATGACGGCGCAGCGCGCCGAGGTGTGAGGGAATCCCCTCACACCTCACCCCCGGACATCGTCATATCCTGCAGGAGACCGGCGAGAGGGAGACCGTGGACGACGACCTGCACGAAGTGTTCCGTGAACGGCGACGGCTGCTCGCACTCGGCTACCGCATGACCGGGACGATGGCGGACGCCGAGGACATCGTGCAGGAGACCTACGCGCGCTGGTACCGCCTCGACGACGCGGAGCGCGAGGCGATCGCGAATCCGGCGGGCTGGCTCACGACCGTGGCCGGCCGCGTCGCGCTCGATCTGCTCGGGTCGGCTCGACGCCGTCGGGAGCATTACGTGGGCGAGTGGCTGCCCGAGCCCGTGCCCGCCGGCGTCTTCCACGGCACGGTTCCGCGGCGCCTCCTGCCGGACACGGATGCCGATCCGCTCGACCGTGTGACGCTCGACGACGACGTCTCCACGGCGCTGCTCGTGGTGCTCGAGGCGATGACGCCGGCCGAGCGCGTGGCGTTCGTGCTGCACGATGTGTTCGACGTGCCCTTCGACGAGATCGCCGCCGCTGTCGGCCGCTCCCCCGCGGCCGTGCGTCAGCTGGCGTCCTCGGCGCGCCGTCACGTGCGCGAGAACCGCGCGACCGTCGTGCCGCGGGCCGAGCACGACCGCGTCGTCCGCGCGTTCCAGGAGGCGACCCGTACGGGGGAGGTCGCCGGTCTCGTGAGCATCCTCGCCCCCGACGTCGAGCTGCGCAGCGACGGCGGCGGGGTCGTCCGCGCGGCGCGCAACGTCGTGTCCGGCGCCGACAACGTCGCACGGTTCCTGCTCGGCATCGCGGCGAAGCATCCGGAGCTCACGATGGAGGAGCAGCCGCGCGGCGACGGCGTCGGTCTCGTGTTCCGCGACGGCGTCGAGGTGCAGTCGGTCATGGACTTCCGCGTCGAGGACGGCCGCATCGCCCGACTGTGGATCGTGCTGAACCCGGCCAAGCTCACGCAGTGGGGCACGACCCCGGCATCCGACTGACCCCGGACAGCATCGCCCGACGAGGCGTGTCGTATCCTCGCACCATGTCCACCGCATCCCGGCAGCTCCGGAGCGCGAAGCGCGATGCCGACCGCTGGTTCCGCGAGCAGGGCCTGCCGACGTTCGTGCCGCTGCGCCGCTGGTTCACCGACCTCCCCCGCCGCGTCGCGCCGCTCGTCGTGTGGGTCGCGTTCGTGGGGTTCTTCCTCGAGGTGTTCGTCGTCGTGCTCGACGCCGTGCTCGAGGTCACGACCAGTGACGACGCCGACGACGACCTGATCGTCGCCGCGGTCGTGCTCGCCATGACCCTCGTCGGCATCGCCGCGGCGTGGACGCTCTATCTGCTCGTGCGGTTGCTGCTGCGGCGGCTCCCCGTGCTCGCCGGCACCATCGTCGCGACGGCGCTCATCGTGCTGAGCGCCGTGTGGATGATCGTCGACGGCTACGAGTTCAGCCCCGGTGCCACGGTCGGCCCGATCCTCGAGACGCTCGGCATCGTCGCACTCTGCGTCCTCGTGACCGGCATGGGCGGCGGCGCCCTCATCTCCTGGGCGTCACGCCTGGCGGTGCAGAACGCGGCGGCGATCGGTCACATGGCGTCGATCGCCCTGCCGGTGATCCTCATGCTCGTGGTGTTCGCGTTCTTCTCGTCGGAGGTGTGGCAGATGGCCTCCGCGCTGTCGTGGGGGTCGATCGCGCTCGTCGGACTCGTGGTCGCGGTGCTCGCCGTCCTCGTCGTGCTGCGGGTCAGCGCCTCGGAGATCGACGACGGATCGCAGGCGCCGTCGCCCGAGCAGCGCGCCGCGCTCGTGATCGACACCCCGGCCGAGCACCTCGACGCGGCCGCCGCGCCCCGTCGTCGCCTGCGCGCCCCGCAGCGTCTGAACATCCTGCTGGCGATGACGTTCGCCCAGCTCGTGCAGGCCCTGTTCTTCGCCGCGCTGCTGTGCGCACTGCTCGTGGTGATCGGCAGCATCGCGGTGCCGATCGGGATCGTCGAGCTCTGGGTCGGCTCCGGCAGCGCGACCCAGCCGCTCGCGGTCGAACCGTGGCGGATCGGCGAGACGACGCTCCCGATCACCGTGAACCTCCTGAAGGCCGCGACCCTGCTCTCGCTCATCGCGACGCTCCCCTTCGTGTTCTCCGCGGTGAGCGAGGCGCGATACCGGGAGAGGTTCTTCGACCCGATCATGGCCGACATGCGGCGGGCGATCGTCGTGCGGGACGTGCTCGACGCGCACCGCTGACCCCGGCCGAGAGCGCCGGCGCCACAGCATCCTGCTAGCGTCATCCCTGCGCACCCGAGCGCGAACGCAGGAGACCCGATGAGCGAGCCCCAGATCCGGGATGCCGAGGAGACCGACCTCGAGCAGATCACGGCCATCCACAACGACGCCGTCGTGCACACTACGGCGATCTGGAACGAGGAGGCCGTCGACGTGGCCGACCGCTCCGCGTGGCTGTCGGCCCGTCGCGAGCGCGGCTTCCCGGTGATCGTCGCCGCGGACGACACCGGCGTCGTCGGGTACGCGTCGTTCGGCGACTGGCGTCCGCACAGCGGCTACCGCCACACCGTCGAGCACTCGGTCTACGTGCGCGGAGACCAGCGCGGTCGGGGCATCGGCCGGATCCTCATGGTCGAACTCATCCAGCGCGCCCGGAGCCTCGGCGTGCACGTCATCGTCGGCGCGGTGGAGAGCGGCAACCTCCCGTCGATCGTGCTGCACAAGCGCCTCGACTTCCTGCAGGTGGGACGGATGCCGCAGGTCGGCGCCAAGTTCGGACGGTGGCTCGACCTCACGTTCCTGCAGCTCGTGCTCGACGACCGCCCGTTCCCGCCGGAGCCGCCCGCCGACGGCATCCAGGACCGCCCCTGATGAACCCGCTCCTCTGGCTGGTCGACGCCTTCAACTCCCAGTGGATCCTCCCCGGCGGGCAGGCCCTGCTCGTGCGCGAGGTCGTCGGCAACGTGTTCGGACTCGCGAGCGCGCTCGGCGGCATGCGCCGCAAGGTGTGGGCCTGGCCCGTGGGCATCATCGGCAACGCCCTGCTGCTCACGGTGTTCCTCGGCACGATCCTCAGCCCCGATCAGCAGCTGCCGCACCTGCTCGGCCAGGCCGGTCGGCAGATCATGTTCATCGCGGTCGCGATCTACGGATGGGTGCGGTGGAAGCAGGCGTCGAGCGACGACGGACGCGTCACCCCGCGGTGGGCGCCGACGAGCGCGCGCATCGGCCTCGTGCTCGTGCTCGTGATCGGCACGGTGGCCCTCACACCGGTGTTCCGCGCGCTCGGCTCGTACGAGCCCGTCTGGGCCGACGCCTGGACCTTCGTCGGCTCGCTGCTCGCGACCTACGGCATGGCCAAGGGCTGGACGGAGTTCTGGCTCATCTGGATCGCGGTCGACGTGGTCGGCGTCCCGCTGCTCTTCGCCGCCGGGTTCTACGCCACCGGGTTCATGTACGTGTTCTACGGGGTGTTCACGGCGATCGGGTTCGTCGTGTGGTGCCGCGCCCAGGCGAACGCCAAACCGCAGGTCGACACCCTCATGCTCGACCCCCGACCGATCACGCAGCCGACCGAGACGGTCGATCCGCGCGACTGAAGCGGAATCCGGGTATGTGTCGTCGTGTGTCGCGGACACTGGCCGAGACACAGGTCGACGGGGTTCCCTGGACGGCATGACCCGTCAGATCCGCTTCAACGCCTTCGACATGAACTGCGTCGCCCACCAGTCGTCCGGTCTGTGGCGGCACCCCGACGACCGCTCGCGCCAGTACAACACGATCTCGTACTGGACCGATCTCGCGAAGCTCCTCGAGAGCGCGACCTTCGACGGCATCTTCATCGCCGACGTGCTCGGCACGTACGACGTGTACGGCGGCACGAACGAGGCGGCGATCCGCAACGGCGCCCAGGTGCCCGTGAACGACCCGATCCTGCTCGTCAGCGCGATGGCCGCCGTCACCGAGCATCTCGGCTTCGGCGTCACGGCCGGTACCGCGTTCGAGCATCCCTACCCGTTCGCCCGGCGCCTGAGCACGCTCGACCACCTGACACAGGGTCGCGTCGGCTGGAACGTGGTGACCGGGTACCTGCCCAGCGCCGCGCGCAACATGGGCCAGACCGATCAGCTCGCGCACGACGACCGCTACGACCACGCCGACGAGTACCTCGAGGTGCTCTACAAGCTGTGGGAGGGGTCGTGGGAGGACGACGCCGTCGTCGAGGACCGCGAGCGCGGCATCTTCACCGACCCGGCGAAGGTGCACCCGATCGGCCACGAGGGGAAGCACTTCAGCGTCCCCGGCATCCACATCTCCGAGCCCTCGCCGCAGCGCACGCCCGTGATCTACCAGGCGGGCGCGAGCCCCCGGGGAGTGGCCTTCGCGGCCGAGAACGCGGAGGCGATCTTCGTCGCCGCCCCGTCGAAGGAGGTGCTCGCCGGAACCGTGAAGCGCATCCGCGACGCGCTCGAGGCCGCCGGCCGCGACCGCTACGACGCCCGGATCTACACGCTGCTCACCATCATCACGGCGGCGACCTCGGAGGAGGCCGCGGCCAAGCACGAAGAGTACCTGTCCTACGCGAGCCCCGAGGGCGCTCTGACGTTCATGTCGGGGTGGATGGGCGTCGACCTGTCGCAGTACGCCGAGGACGAGCCGGTCGGGAACGTCGAGTCGAACGCCATCCAGTCGGTGCTCCAGCATCTCAAGGAGGAGGCCGACCTCGGACGCGAGTGGACCGTCGGCGACTTCGGCCGCCACAACGCGATCGGCGGCCTGGGCCCCACGATCGTCGGCTCGGGCGAGGAGATCGCCGACGAGCTGCAGTCCTGGATCGACGAGACCGACATCGACGGCTTCAACCTCGCCTACGCGGTCACGCCCGGCACCTGGCAGGACGTCATCGAGCACGTGATCCCGGTGCTGCGCGAGCGCGGCGTCTACCCCGAGGAGTACACGCCGGGCACGCTGCGCCACAAGCTCCACGGCAGGGGCGACCGGGTGCAGGACTCGCACCGCGCGGCGCGGTATCGGGTCGGGGCGCAGGTTCCCGCGGTCTGAGGCCGCGCCGTCGGCATCCTGCTCCCGGGCACAGATTCGGAGCGGATGCCGCGACGCGCCGGCTCGCCCCGCCACACCCGGCGTGTCGGACTCGGGCTCCGAATCTGTGCGCGCGGGATGGCCGGAATCGGCGGGATGCTGGCGGTCGGGATGCTCGTGGGAGGGGCGCTCCGAGCGCGAGACTGAGGCCATGCGCATCGCCGACTTCTCCGTGCCCGACACCTCCGCCGCCCGCGGAGCGCTCGCCCTCGCGCAGGAGTACCACTCGCCCACGCTCCGGAACCACGTCACGCGGTCGTGGCTGTGGGCGGAGGCGTTCGCGCGGGTCGGGGGCTTCGACGACGTCGACCACGAGCTGCTCTACGTCGCGGCGATCCTGCACGACATCGGCCTCACCCCCGAGTTCGACAACCACACCCTCGCATACGAGCATGCGGGCGGGCACGTCGGCGTCGCGCTGACCGCGGGTGCCGGATGGGATGCCGCGCGCCGGCGTCGCGTGCTGGATGTGATCGTCGAGCACAACTGGCCGAGCGTCGACCCCGCGGAGGACGTCGAGGGCCACCTGCTCGAGATCGCGACCGGCCTCGACATCTCGGGGGCACGACCCGACGCCCTGCCCGAGGACTTCCGGCGCGAGGTGCTCGCCGCGCACCCGCGCCTCGAGCTCGCGCACGAGTTCGGCACCGCGGTCGTCGACCAGGCCGAGCGCAAGCCGTCGACCGCCGCGTGCCGTCTCGTCGACGGCGGGGTCGTGCGCAAGCTGCGCGACAACCCGCTGGAGTCACTCGCCTGACGCCCGGTCCACGCGGTCGGGGATCAGGAGCAGGATGCCGAGCAGCAGGCTCACACCGAGGGCGACCATCTCTCCGATCGCCGACTCCAGCGACATGTGCTCCAGGTGCAGCGCGTGGTACGCGAAGTGCAGGGCGCCGAACACCGTCCACGCGAGGCCGAGCACTCGGAAGGCGACGACGTGCCGCCAGATCAGGCCGCCGACGCTGGCCGCGGCGAGCGCGAGGTACATCGCCCCGACGTCGCGGATCAGGTGCTCGTTGAAGGGGCCGTCGACCGACACCCAGGAGCCGAGCACTCCGGGGAACGAGTCGTAGAAGGACAGCGGGGCGCCGTAGGCCCACCCGCCAACGAACAGTCCGAGCAGGGCGGACGCGGTCAGGGCGATCAGGTGCACTCGTCTCATACCCCGATGACGGCAGAGCGTCGCCCTGTGTGAGGCGAAAGGTGAGAAATCCCTGTTCGCGCTGACAGGTTAAGTATTTCGTTATCTCAGTATGCGAAGTCGAACTTCCCACTTATGTGCGCGGTCGACATAATCGTTCACGAAGGTTCAACCCACCACCCGGCCTTCACCCCCCGACGAGCAACGGAGCCGTCGATGACGACGCTCCGTGTTTCGTGACACCTCGAGCGATGGCGCCCGTGCGCGCCATGGAAGGACTTCGTCATGCCCGCTTCTCCGCACCTCCGTCGCCCCGGGAGCACGTCCGCCCGCTGGATCGGCGCCGTCGCCTTCGGCGCCGCATCCGTCCTCGTCCTCGCCGGCTGCGGCGGATCCGGAGACTCCGGCGACGCCGGTGGCGATGGCGGCCCGCAGACCTTGACGTTCGGCCTCTCGGCCGACCCCGCCACCCCGATCACCGGCATGCAGCAGGGCGGTGCGGTCAACCAGCTGCTGAGCCTCGTGCACCGCGGCCTCATGACCTACGACGAGACGGGCGCGGTCGTCCCGGGCGTCGCCGAGTCGGTGGACACGAGCGACCCCACGAAGTACGTCTTCACCCTGTACCCGGACATGACGTTCAGCGACGACTCGCCGCTCACCTCCGAGAACGTGAAGAACTCCCTCGACTACTACCGCGACCCCGCCAACGGCTCGCAGCTCGCCGCCGGACTCAAGGACATCACCGACATCACGGCCGACGGCGACACCGTGACCATCACGCTCGCCCAGCCGAACACGGCGTTCCTGCAGTACCTCGCCCTCCCCTTCGCGGCGATCGTGCCCGACGCCTCGTTGAACCCCGACACCCCCAACTGGGTCGGCGCCGGCCCGTTCGAGATGACGAACCTCGACCAGGGCATCGGCCTCACGGTCGAGAAGAACGACGCCTACTACGACGCCGCCGACGTGGCGCTCGACAGCATCGAGGTGAAGTTCTACCCCGACGGCGAAGCCCGCACCAACGCCCTGCTCAGCGGCGACGTCGACATGATCGAGTACGTGCCGTGGGAGAACTTCCAGCGGGTGTCGGATGCCGGGCTCACGGTCGACGCGCAGCAGGGACCGTTCCAGTACGTGCAGTTCAACGTGACCGAGGGGCCGTTCGCCGACCCGAAGGTGCGCCAGGCCGTGGCCTACGCGCTGAACCGCGAGAACGCCGTGACCGCGGCGTTCCAGAGCAACGGCGCCCCGCTCGACGGCATCGTGATCCCCGAGGACGACCCCGCGTACGACCCGAAGGCCGCCGAGCTCTGGAGCTACGATCCCGAGAAGGCCAAGGACCTGCTGGCCGAGGCCGGCTACCCCGACGGGTTCTCGGCGACGCTGCTGTCGACCTCGCAGTACACCTTCCTGCAGGACAACGCCCTGTCGGTGCAGGAGGACCTGCGCGCGGTCGGCATCGACGTCACGCTCGACGCCCCCGACTGGTCGACGCGTGTCAGCAAGGGCAACGCCGGCGAGTACGATATCGCCGTCTCGGGTGACGCCGGCGTCATCACCGATCCGTCGTACCTGCTGAACTGGGTCGTCGACAGCCGCAACTTCAACGTCGGCTGGGGCTACTCGAACGACACCCTGCGCGGCCTGATCGAAGACGGCCTGCGCGCCGCCGACGACGACGCGGCGAAGAAGGAGATCTACGAGCAGATCGCCGACATATGGGCCGAGGACGTGCCCTTCGCCTCGATCAACACCCGTGAGCAGGCCTACGCCTACAGCGACAAGGTCAAGGGCTTCGAGACCCTCCCCGGTTTCCTCGTGTTCTACAGCTCGCTGAACCTCGCACACGCCTCCGTGGAGTGACCCTGCCGTGATCCTCTTCATCGCGAAGCGGCTGGCGATGGGGGTGGGACTGGTCCTGCTGGTCCTCACCCTCATCTTCTCCGCACTGCAACTCGTACCGGGCGACCCCGCCGTGCTGCTGCTCAGCACCGGTGACGGCGGGGCGCCCAGCCCGGAGGCCGTGGCGGCGCTCCGTGAGCAGCTCGGCCTCAACCAGCCACTGCTCGCGCAGTACTTCTCGTTCCTCGGCGGCGTCTTCACCGGCGACCTCGGCGAGTCGTTCCGCACCTCGCAGCCCGTGCTCGAGGCCATCGGCGCCCGCCTCCCCCGCACGCTCCTGCTCGTGGCCTACGCGACGATCCTCTCGATCGTCATCGGCGTCGCGATGGGCGCCCTCGCCGCTCGGCGCGGCGGCTGGGTCGACACGCTCGTCACGGCGCTCAGCTCGATCGGCGTGGCCCTCCCCGTGTTCGTGTTCGGCGCCGTGCTGATCCTCGTCTTCTCGATCACGCTCGGCCTCTTCCCGGCCGGCGGCTACGTGGATCCGTCGAAGGACTTCCTCGGTGCGATCAAGAGCCTCACGCTCCCCGCGGTGTCGCTCGCGGTGGGGTTCGCCGCCCAGATCGCGCGCATGACGAGATCGGCCGTGCTCGAGGTGCAGACGCAGGACTGGGTGCGCACCGCCAAGTCGATCGGCCTCGCCCCGATGACGGTGTTCCGCCGCCACGTGCTGCGCAACTCCCTCACCCCGGTCGTCACGGTCGTCGGCATCGGCTTCGGCACCCTGCTCGGGTCGACGGTGCTCGTGGAGCGGGTGTTCAACTACCCCGGCCTGTCGAGCCTCCTCGTCGACGGTGTCACGACCCGCGACTACCCGGTCGTGCAGGGCGTCGTGATCGTGATCGCGATGCTGTTCATCGCCATCAACATCGTCGTCGACATCACCTACGGAATCCTCGACCCCCGAGTGAGGCGAGCATGAAACTCAGCCCCCGCCTCCGTCAGGCGATCACCCCGCTGCGCGTCGTCATGGTGGTGTACCTCGTCGTGATCCTCGTGCTCATGGCGTTCGCGCCGCTGCTCGCGCCCTACGACCCGATCTCGCAGAACGTGGCGATCCGCCTGCAGCCGATGTTCAGCCCCGGGCACCTGCTCGGCACCGACGAGCTCGGCCGCGACATCCTCTCGCGCATCATGTTCGGCGCGCAGGTCGAGCTGTTCATCGCCCTCGGCGCCACCCTGCTCGCGACCGTCCTCGGCACGCTGCTCGGCCTCCTCGGCGCCTACTTCAACGGCCTCACCGAGGTCGTGACGATGCGACTGATCGTCGACGTGATCCTCGCCTTCCCGCCCATCGTCCTCGCGCTCCTCGCGGTGACGCTGTACGGACCGGGGCCGATCACCCTCATCATCGCGATGGGCGTGCTGTTCGCGCCGATCTTCGCCCGCATCACCTACGGGCAGGTGCTGTCGACCAAGCGCGAGGAGTACGTGGACGCCGCGCGCACCTTCGGCGCCCCGACCGTCGTGATCCTGTTCCGCACGGTGCTCGCCAACGTCTCGGCGCCGATCATCGTGCAGTTCTCCCTCACGATGGCGGCCGCGATCCTCATGGAGTCCGGGCTCAGCTACCTGGGCCTCGGGGTCGTCCCGCCGACTCCGTCGTGGGGCTCGATGGTCGCCCAGGGTCAGCGGTACCTGACGACGGACCCGCACGTGCTGCTCGTTCCCGGTGCGGTCATCGTGCTGACGATCCTCGCGTTCGGCATCCTCGGCGACGCCCTCCGCGACCTCCTCGACCCGAAAGCGAAGAAGCGCTCATGAACGAACCGCTGCTGCAGGTCGACGGCCTGTCCGTCGAGTTCGCCACCCCCGACGGCTGGCGTCAGGTCACCTACGACGTGTCGTTCAGCGTCGACCGCCGCAAGACCCTCGCACTGGTCGGCGAGTCCGGGTCGGGCAAGTCGGTCACCGCGATGTCGATCCTCGACCTCCTCCCGCCGAACGCGCGTCGCACCGGACGCATCCTGTTCGACGGCGTGGATCTCGTGCCGATGCGCGACAAGGGCCTGCGTCCCCTGCGCGGATCCCGCATCGCGACGATCTTCCAGGAGCCGATGACCGCGCTGAACCCGGTCTACACGATCGGCCATCAGCTGATCGAGGCCCTCACGAGCCACCACGACCTCGACCACAAGGTGGCACGGGAGCGCGCGGTGCAGCTGCTGCGCGACGTGCACATGCCGGCCCCCGAGGAGAAGGTCGACCACTACCCGCACCAGCTCTCGGGCGGTCAGCGTCAGCGGGCCATGATCGCGATGGCGATCTCGTCGGAGCCCGACCTGCTGATCGCCGACGAGCCGACCACCGCGCTCGACGTCACGGTGCAGGCCGAGATCCTCGACCTGATCGCCGAGATCCAGGAGCGCATGGGCATGGCGGTGCTGATCATCACGCACGACATGGGAGTGGTGGCGGACGTCGCCGACGAGGTCGTCGTCATGAAGGACGGTCGCGTCGTGGAGGAGGCGCCCTCCGCCCGGCTGTTCAAGGACCCGCAGGAGCCGTACACGCAGGCTCTGCTCGCGGCCGTGCCGCACCTCGGCAAGGCGGACGACTTCCTGTCGGCGGCGAACAACAAGCTCCGCATCGACGGCGTGACGGCCGCGACGCCGCTGCCCGAGACGGTGCTGCGCCTGCAGGATGCCGTGATCCGCTACCCCGGACGCTGGCGGCGCCCCGGTTTCCAGGCCATCAACGGGATCGACCTCGAGGTGCAGCGCGGCGAGATCGTCGGTCTCGTGGGCGAGTCGGGATCGGGGAAGTCCACGATCGGCAAGGCCGCGATCGGGCTTCTGCCCGTCACCGAGGGCGTGCTCGAGGTGCGCGGCGAGCGCATCACCGGACGCCCGGGCAAGGCGCTTCGGCAACTGCGTCGCCACGTCACGATGGTCTTCCAGGACCCCGCATCCTCGCTGAATCCCCGCCGCACGATCGGGCAGGCCATCTCCGACCCGCTGCTCTGGCAGGGACTCGTGCGCGATCCGCGAGCGCGTCGCGCCCGCGCCAAGGAGCTGCTCGAGCGCGTACAGCTCAACCCCGACTGGTCCGACCGCTACCCGCACGAGCTCTCCGGGGGTCAGCGCCAGCGCATCGGCATCGCCCGCGCGATCGCGACCGATCCGGTGCTGATGATCGCCGACGAGCCCACCTCGGCGCTCGACGTCTCGGTGCAGGCGCAGGTGCTCGACCTGTTCCTCGCGCTGCAGCGGGAGCTCGGGTTCTCGTGCCTGTTCATCAGCCACGACCTCTCGGTGGTCGAGACGCTGTCGAACCGCGTGGTCGTGCTGCGGCACGGCGACGTGGTCGAGGAGGGGCCGACCGAGGACGTGCTGCACCACCCGACGGACGAGTACACGAAGCGGCTCATCGCGGCGGCTCCCGTGCCCGACCCCGAGATCCAGCGGGTGCGGCGTGCCGAGCGCCTCGCCCTGAGGAGGAGGTGACCGTGGAGACACGACGGCTCGAGCTGTTCGTCACGCTCGTGGATGCCGGGGGCTTCAAGCAGGCCGCCGACAGCCTCTTCATCACGGCGCCCGCGCTGTCGCAGCAGATCTCGCGACTGGAGAAGGACGTGGGCGTCGCACTGATCGATCGCACCACGCGCCCGATCACGCCCACCGAGGCCGGACGCGAGTTCTACTACCGCTGCCGCCGGGTGCTGGAGGCCATGCAGCACATCACCCAGCTGCTCGACGACCAGCGCAGTCACGAGTTCGGGCGGGTGCGCGTCGGGATCGTCCCCGCGATGATGTTCAGCTCGCCCGCGCGGGCGGTGCGCCAGTTCATCCGCGCGCATCCGACGGCCGCGGTGCAGGTGCGCAGCATCGCCACCTCCCTGCTGCTCGACGAGCTCGAACAGGGGTCGATCGACGTGGCGATCCTGCTCACCCAGCCCGACCTCAAGGACCTCTCGTCGACCGCGCTGTTCTCGGAGGAGTACCTCGTGGCGCTGCCCGACGATCATCCTCTCGCCGGCGTCGACGAGGTGGACTTCGCGATGCTGCGCAACGAGCGCATCCTGCAGGGGCCGCGCACCGCGAACCCCACCGGCTACGACGCCGTCGTCACGGCCTGCATGCGCGCCGGGTTCTCCCCGCGCTCGCTCGAGGTCATGGGCTCGTACCTCGATCAGGCGGCCATGGTGTCGGCGGGCATGGGCGTGTGCTTCATCCCGAAGTCGCTGTCGGACATCCCGCAGCACAACGTCGTGTACCGCACGCTCGTGAACCCGTCGGTGGGTCTCACCAGCTCGATCTCCTGGTTCGACCGCCGTCTCGACGCGGTGGGCCGGGCGTTCGTCCAGCACTGCATCACCGAGCTCTCCGTCCCGGAGAGCCTCATCTCGAAAGAAGGAGCATCATGAAGTTCGCGATCGGCCAGATGGTCTCGGGCGACGACAAGGCCGCGAACCTCGCGGAGATCACCCGGCTCACGGAGGAGGCGGCGGCCGACGGCGCGCGTCTCGTCGTGTTCCCCGAGTTCGCGATGTTCGACGTGCCCACGCTCGACGCGGAGTTCGTCAAGCAGGGCGAGGCCCTCGACGGACCGTTCGTGACGGGTCTCGCCGAGCTGTCGCGCCGCACCGGCGTCGCGATCGTCGCGGGCATGCTCGAGCGCATCGAAGGCGAGCCGCGCGGCTACAACACGCTCGTGCTCGTGACGCCCGAGGAGGGGCTGTCGCAGGTCTATCACAAGCTCCACCTGTACGACGCGTTCGGCTTCCTGGAGTCCGACCACATCCGCCCCGGCGACATCGACGGCCCCGTGACCTTCACGATCGACGACGTGAAGATCGGGATGCTGACCTGCTACGACCTGCGCTTCCCCGAGGTCGCCCGCGAGCACGCCGACGCCGGCGTCGACCTGCTGCTCTACCCGGCCGCATGGATGCCGGGCGCCCGCAAGGAGGACCACTGGAACACGCTCGCCCGCGCCCGCGCGATCGAGAACACCCTGTACGTCGCGGCCGTCTCGCAGGGCCCCGGCGTCGGCACGGGAGGCAGCATCATCGTCGACCCGATGGGCATCACGCTCGGCGAGATCGGCGAGCGGAGCGGCATCGCCGTGGCCGACGCCTCCCCCGAGCGGGTCGCACAGGTGCGGTCCGTGAACCCCTCGCTCGCCAACCGCCGCTTCACCGTCGTCGCGTCCGCCTGACGCCGTCACCCCGCAACATCGAAAGGAACATCATGACTCACACACTCAAGCAGGGGGCCTGGCTCTCGGACGGCAGCAGCGCGATCGGCGAGATCGTCGCGGGCCTCGGCTACGACTTCGTGGTGCTGGACATCGAGCACGGATCGTTCGACCTCGCGATCCTCGAACGGTTCATCCCCCTGCTCAAGGGCCTCGGCCTCGAGGTGCTGTCGAAGGTGCTCGTGCCCGAGCGCGGAGCGATCCAGCAGGCGCTCGACTTCGGCTCGGACGGCGTCATCATTCCGCACATCGAGGGGCTGGAGCACGCGAAGCGCATCACGGACTTCGCGAAGTTCCCGCCGCTCGGCTCGCGCAGCCTCGCGGGTGGTCGCACCATGGGCTACCGCGGATACTCCGACGAGTGGATCGCCGCGCAGGACCGCGACATCAAGGTCTTCCCGATGGTGGAGGACCCGCGCGCGCTGCAGGACGTCGAGGCGATCGCGGCCCTGCCGACGGTCGACGGCATCTTCATCGGCCCCGGCGACCTCGCCGCCATGAGCGGCCGCGGCGCGTACCGGCAGACCGAGGCGGACTTCGACGACTTCCGCCGTGTGATCGCCGCCGCCCGTGCGAACGACAAGCCCTGGGTGCTCCCCGCCTGGACCACGGTCGAGAAGGAGTTCGCGATCGCGGAGAACGCCGACTACGTGCTGCTGACCATGCAGCACGCGGCGATCTCGGAGGGCTACGGCAACGCCCGCACGCTCATGGACGGCCTCATCGCCGACGCATCCGTCTCCGTCGCCTCCTGACCCCGCCCGCCGCCGTCCCTCCGTCCCCCGCGTCGAAGGGGCTGGGAGATGGAAAACGCCTCTGAAGCCATCGCTTCGGAGGCGTTTTCCATCTCTGACCGACCTCACACATCCGCGGGCCGCGTCGTCATCCCAGTGGAGGCGCATCCGGCGCCCAGAACGAGGGAGAGAACGTGTCGCACGTGAACATCGGCAAGACCTACGCGGGCCCGTACAAGGCCATGCTCGAGTTCAACGACCAGGCCGTGGCCGCCGGGGTGGATGCCGGGCTGTCGCCGCTGCTCGTCGAGCTGGTCAAGGTGCGGGCGTCGCAGATCAACGGCTGCGCGTTCTGCCTGCGGATGCACTGCGCCGACGCGATCGCGGCGGGCGAGACCGCCGACCGGCTCGCCGTGGTGGCCGGATGGTGGGAGTCGCAGTACTTCAGCCCCGAGGAGCAGGCGGCGCTGCAGATCGCCGAGCGGGTGACGATGATCGGCGACCACGGGCGGCTCGCCGATCGCGGGGTCGACGTCGACGGCATCCTCACCGAGAAGCAGATCGCGGCCGTGACGTGGTTCGCCGTCGTGATCAACAGCTGGAACCGCATCGCGATCTCCAGCCACTACCCCGTGCATCCCTAGGGCTCAGGCCCGGCGCGCGCCCGGGTGCTCACTGCATGGGCAGGCAGCCGCCGTCCATGATGTAGCCGCCGACCTCCACCGCGACCGCGTCGGCGGAGATCTGACCGAACACGCAGCCGCCCTCGGGCGCGGCGGCTCCGAACTCGACGGAGCGCGCGTCACCGCGAGCGGTGATGTCGGAGAGGCCGGCGCCGCGCGCGGCCTCCTCGACGGCGTCGACCGAGATCGCCGTGGAGGTGCGGATGCTCTCGAGGGACGTCCGCAGCAGCGCGGCGGCCTCGTCGGCGGCGGCCTGGGACCCCTCGGGCATGTCCATGCGGTCGCGGTACCGATCGTTCTGCGCCATGCTCTGTTCGGGATCGTAGGGGGCGCACTCGGGCGGCAGGTCGACGCCCTCGACCTGGGGGCACGCGGCAGTGGGCGTGGGCGACGGTGGCGCGTCGGCATCGGTCGGCGTGGCCAGGGCGCACCCGGCGAGCAGCAGGGTCGCGGCCGTCATCGCCGTGAGGCCGACCGGCACCCGCATCCGTCTCGTCTTCCGGCGGCGCAGTGCGATCATGCCGTCATGCAATCACAGCTCGCACCCCGCGTCGAGCATCAGTGGTCCTCATGGGTCGCGCCGTCAAGACCCTTCTGAAGAAGTCCGGCGGCGGCGAGACTGCGAGCATCCGAACGATGGGAGCCCTCGATGACCGCGCTCGCGCACACCGCGCTCGACAGCATCACCGCCCGCGGCCCGATCAGCGACGCCGTGATCGCGCAGCTGCACGGCCGGGCCGACACCCCGCCCGCCGAGGTCGCGACGGCAGCGCTCGCGACGACCGACGACGTGATCCACGACGACGACGTGCAGCTCGCGCTCTTCCTGCTCTACGCCTCGTCGTACGGATCGCTGCCCGGCATGGACCCCGCGCGGGAGTGGGATGCCGCGCTCATCGCGACCCGGCTCGTGCTGGAGGAGTCGTTCGAGGCCGCGCTGCGCGCGTCCGTCCCGGGGCCGGATCTTCCCGAACCCACCGTGGATGCCGTGGGGCGAGCCCTCTTCGCCCTCGCCGAGGCGGACACGGGACCGAGCCTGTCGCGGTACGTCGCGAAGAAGGCCACGCGGGAGCAGATGACCGAGTTCTTCATGCTGCGGTCGATCTACACCCTCCGCGAGGCCGACCCGCATTCGTGGGCGATCCCCCGTCTGCACGGCCGGGCGAAGGCGGCCCTCGTGGAGATCCAGTCCGACGAGTACGGCGGGGGGCGTCCCGAGCGCGTGCACGCCGAGATCTTCGCCCGTGCGATGCGCGGCGCCGGTCTCGACGACACGTACGGGGCCTACGTCGACGACGCGCCCGCGATCACGCTCGCCTCGCACAACACGATGTCGCTGTTCGGACTGAACCGTCGGCTCGTCGGCGCGATCGTCGGCCACCTCGCCGCCTTCGAGATGACCTCGTCGATCCCGAACCGCCTCTACGCGGAGGGACTGCGTCGACTCGAGTACGGAGACGACGTGACCGACTACTTCGACGAGCATGTCGAGGCGGATGCCGTGCACGAGCAGATCGCCGCCCGCGACCTCGCCGGAGCTCTCGCGGAGGACCGCACGGATCTCCTGCCCGACATCATGTTCGGCGCCGCCGCGTGCCTCGCGGTCGACGGCTGGGCCGCCGCGCACATGCTCGACGCCTGGGGGCGCGGGGAGTCGGCGTTGCGGACGGGAGCGGGACGGTGAGCGGGTCCGATGGCGTGACCATCACGGCGTACCCGGACGGCCCGTTGCTCGTGCGCGGCGCGGCGGCGCTGCAGACCGTGGAGGGTGAGCCGATCGAGGTGACCCGGCGCACGGTGGCGCTGTGCCGCTGCGGCCTGTCGACGATCAAGCCGTTCTGCGACGGCACGCACAAGGCCGCGGGGTTCCGCACCGACGTGTGACCCGGCGGCGACCGACGTGTGACCCGGCGGCGAGAGCCCCTCCCGCGTCAGGCGGGGTCGGCGCGCAGCGCGTCGAGCAGGAGTGCGAGCATGCGGGGGGCACGGTCCTCGGGTCCGGGCGCCGCCCGCCACAGCGCTCCGGTGAACTGCAGGTAGTCGCCGGCCTCGGCGTCCGCGCGGATCGTGCCGTCGGCCTTGCCGGCGTCGAGCATCGTGTCGATCGCCGCGATCACGGGACCGTACGTCTGCTCGGCGATCGACTGGTGCGCGCTCGCGCCGAGGGCGTCGCCGAGGCCGTGCTTGCGACGCATGCCGGCGACGAGTTCGAGGGTCCACAGACGCAGCGCCTCGAGCGGTGCCTCGCGGGCCAGGATCTCGGGCACATCGGCGATGATCCGGTCGACCTCGTCCTGGTAGACCGCGAGCACCAGGGCCTCGCGCGTCGGGAAGTGGCGATACAGCGTGCCGGCGCCCACTCCTGCGCGCTGCGCGACCTGGTTGGTCGAGGGCGCCTCGCCGCTCTCGAGGAACAGATCTCGGGCGGCGGCGAGGATCTTCTCGCGGTTCTCGCGGGCGTCCGATCGCACCACGGCGATTCCTCCTTGCGTAAGTGGAGAGTTCTCCGCTACTGTAATCGGAGACTTCTCCACTTACTCTAGCGAAAAGGACGAGGACATGTCACGAGTACTGGTCACCGGCGGATCCGGGTTCATCGGCGGGTGGTGCATCCTCGCCGCCCTGGAGGCGGGCTACGACGTGCGCGCGACCGTGCGCGACCTGCGCAAGGCGGAGGCGGTGCGGGCGGGTCTGCACGGCGCGGCCGACTTCGATGACGCGCGTCTCGAGATCGTGCGCGCCGACCTGCAGCAGGACGCCGGATGGGCCGAGGCCGTCGCCGACGTCGAGTACGTGCTGCACGTCGCCTCGCCGACCCTGCGCAGCGGCCCCATGGACGTCGACGAGATGGTGTCCGCCGCACGTGACGGCGTGCTGCGCGTCCTGCGCGCCGCACGGGACGCCGGCGTGCGCCGCGTCGTGCTCACGAGCGCCTCCGGCGCGATCGTCTACGGGCACCCGCGCTCGCACACGGCTCCGTTCACCGAGGAGGACTGGACCGACGTGGATGCCGCGATCCCGCCGTACCAGCGCTCCAAGACGCTGGCCGAGCGCGCGGCCTGGGACTTCATCGCCGCGGAGGGTCGCGGCATGGAGCTGTCGGCCGTGCACCCCACCGCCGTGCTCGGCCCGATGCTCGGCAACGACGACCCGCCCTCCCTGCGCACGGTGCGCGGCATGCTCACCGGCGCGCTGCCCGTCTGCCCGCCTTTCGGCACGGGATGGGTCGACGTGCGCGACGTGGCCGACCTGCACCTGCGCGCGATGGTCGACCCGGCGGCCGCGGGCGAGCGCTTCCTCGCGACGTCCGGTCACAGCCTCCGCATGGTCGAACTCGCCCGCCTGCTCCGCGAACGCCTCGGGGCTCGGGCGACCCGGGTGCCGACGCGCGAGATCCCCCTCCTCGCCGCGCGCGCCCTCTCCCTCGTCAACCCGCAGCTGCGGGCCATGCGTCCGCAACTCGGCTACGACCTCGACTCGACGAGCGCGAAGGCGCAGCGCCTGCTGGGCTGGCGGCCCCGACCCGTCGGCGACAGCCTCGTCGACACGGCGGAGAGCCTGTTCGCGCACGGCATCGGGGTCTGAGGGCGTAGCGGGCGGCGTCACCACTCCCAGTCGATGAAGATGGTCCCCGGGCCGAAGTCGAACTCGATGTGGGAGGCGCACCCGTCGATGAGGCGCAGCTGCATCACCTGCTCCTCGTCGCCGCTCTGGACCGTGACCCAGCACCTCCGCGGCAGCAGTTCGGGGTGGAAGAAGACGAGGACTCCCGCCTGCGACATCCGGCGGACGGCGCCGAACCCCTGCAGCTCGCTCATCGCACCGTCGATGTACTCGTGCCCGACCGACTCCCACTCCGTGAGCAGCAGGTCGCCACGCAGCATCGGCGCACGGGAGCGCAACACCATCCGGATGATGCGCTGCTCGGTGTCGGTGACGATGTCGGTGAGCTCGCAGCCGATCAGCGGACGCAGTTCGGGCGGCCCCGTCTCCTCGGGCTCGATCGTGATGAAGGTGGGTACCGCGGGGATGCCGTCGACACGGACCTGCCAGACGTTGCGCAGCACGTTGCGTGCGATGCGGCCGTGCTCGTCGACCCAGGTCATCAACGTCGCGGCGCGTTCGGAGAGCTGACGGAAGTCGCCCTCGTCGGTCACCTCGTTGACGTCGAGGCCGATGAGGTGGGCGAACGGCACGTTGTCGTCGGCCGTCACCCGTCGGTTCGGTGTGATCAGTCCCGCGAGCTCGTCCTCCTCCAGGCCGAGGAGGTCCTCGAGCTCGCGCACGATGTCGGCGGACGCGCCCCCACCGGGTCGACGCACTCCGGATTGCCACTGCGACAGCGCGCCGACGCTGATGTCGAGGCCGCGATCGCGCAGCCGCTGCTGCAGACGGCGCAACGAGACCCCGCGAGCGGTCACCGCCTCGCGCAACCTGCGGGCGAACGCGTTCGCTGCGGGAACGGACGTCTCGCTCTGGTCGACCCCCACGGCTGATCCTTCCTCGATCCGTCCCGGCGTCCACGCCCGGACAGGCGATATCCTGACAGAAGGTGACCGCGGCGGCGAGAACCTCCCGACGGGTTCCCGCGCTTCAGGCCTGATTCAGCGTCGGCACGCCACACTGGAGGCATGCGGATCCTGGTGGTGGACGACGAGGTGCGTCTGGCTGATGCCGTGCGCCGAGGCCTCGAGGCCGAGGGGTTCGCGGTCGACGTGGCGCACGACGGCGTCGACGGACTGTGGCGTGCGCGCGAGACCCGATACGACGCGATCGTTCTCGACCTCATGATGCCCGGCATGAGCGGCTGGAAGGTCTGCGAGGCGCTGCGCGCGGAGGAGAACTGGACCCCCGTGCTGATGCTCACCGCGAAGGACGGCGAGTGGGACCAGGTGGAGGCTCTCGAGAGCGGCGCCGACGACTACGTCACGAAGCCGTTCTCGTTCGCGATCCTCGTCGCCCGACTGCGCGCCCTCGTGCGTCGCGGAGCCGTCGCGCGACCCGCGATCCTCGAAGCCGGCGATCTCCGCCTCGACCCCGCCGCCCACCGCGTGTGGCGCGGAGACGCTCTGATCCCCCTCACCGCCCGCGAGTTCGCCGTGCTCGAGCACCTGATGCGCCACCGCGGCCAGGTGCTGTCGAAGAGGGCTCTGATCGACGGCGTGTGGGACGACGACTTCGACGGCGACCCCAACATCGTCGAGGTCTACGTCGGGCACCTGCGGCGCAAGCTCGACAAGCCGTTCGGCCGCGAGGCGATCGAGACGATCCGCGGCGCGGGCTACCGATTGGCGGCCGACGGTGGCTGAGCGCGGCTGGCGCTCGGTCCGCGGGCGGACCACGCTCGGGGCGACCGCGGTCGTGGCGGTGGCACTCCTGGCCGGAGCGTTCACGTTCTACGGCGTCCTCGATGCGAGCATCCGCTCCAGCGCGGAGAGCGCGGCCGAGCAGCGCGCCGAGGAGCTCGCCCATCGACTCGACGGGCCGGGAGGCCGCGGGGTCGGCGCGCTGGACGACGAGATCGTGCAGATCGTCGACGGCAGCGGCGCGGTGCGCGCCGCGAGCGAGGAGGCGCAGGACGAACTGGGGTCCTCCGCCCTGCCCGTCGACGACGATCCGCGCATCGTGACGATCGACGGCACTCCGATGCTCGTCGTCTCGGAGGACACCGAGGGCGATCAGACGCTCGTCCTGGCGGTGCCGATCGACGATGACGACGACGCGCTCGAGGTCGTGGCGCTCCTGCTCACCATCGCGGTGCCCCTGCTGCTCGTGCTCGTCGCGGTCACGACCTGGCTCGTGGTCGGGCGGGCCCTCCGGCCGGTGACGCGCATCCGCGAGGAGGTCGACGGCATCACGGCCGAACGCCTGCACCGGCGGGTCGAGGTGCCGCCGTCGGCCGACGAGATCGCCGCGCTCGCGACCACGATGAACGGGATGCTCGATCGGCTCGACGCCTCGGCGACGGCGCAGCGACGCTTCGTGTCCGACGCCTCGCACGAGCTGCGCTCCCCGCTCGCGACGATCCGCCAGCACGCCGAGCTCGCTCAGGCGCACCCCGCGACCACGAGCATCGGCGAGCTGGCCGAGGTCGTGTCGGACGAGGGGCTGCGCCTCCAGGGCATCGTGGAGTCGCTGCTGCTGCTCGCCCGGCTCGACGAGGGCGCCGGAAGCCACGCGGAGCCGATCGACCTCGACGACATCGCGCTGAGCGAGGTGCGACGGCTGCGGGCCCGTGGGCTCGACGTCGACGGCTCGGGGATCCATGCCGCCCGGGTGCACGCCGACCCGCGGCTGATGGGCCAACTGCTGCGCAACCTCGCCGACAACGCCGCGCGGCACGCCGTCGGACGCATCGCGATCGGGGTGACGTCGTCGGGCGCGACGGTGTACGTCACGGTGGAGGACGACGGCCGCGGAGTCCCGCCTGAGGAGCGCGAGCGGATCTTCGAGCGGTTCGTGCGGCTGGACGAGGCGCGCAGCCGGGATGCCGGGGGCAGCGGGCTCGGACTCGCGATCGCCCGCGGCATCGCCACGGCGAGCGGCGGCACCGTCACGATCGACGACTCCCGCTGGGGTGGGGCGCGCTTCGTCGTGACCCTCCCCGTTCCCTGAAGACGCCTTCAGGTCGTTTCAGGAACGCTTCAGCGCCCCAGGGGCACCATCGGAGACATGAACGACAAGAACCCCACCCCGGACGACTCCACGACTCCGGATGCGCCGACGGTTCCCGTCGCCCCGGCATCCGACCTCCCCACCGCGCCGCAGACTCCGATCGCCGCGCAGCCCGCTCCTGACGCAGCAGCGGCCCCCGCTCCCGCTGCCACGGCGGCTCCGAAGAAGACCGGCCTCACCCGCGGCCTGCTCATCGGCGGCGGCATCGCCGCGGCCGTGATCCTCGTGGGCGGCGGCATCGCGGTCGGCGCCGCGATCGCCGACGACCAGGACGACGACCGTGCGCCCTTCTCCGACGGACCCCGTGACGACGACCAGGATCGCGGCGACCGCGGCCAGGGCCAGGACGACCGCCCCGACGGCGACGACCGTCGTGGCGACGGAACGCCCGAGGACGGCCCCGGTGCGGGCGGACAGGGCGGCCCGGTCACCGGCATCGGCTCGGCGTCGGCCGACGAGATCGTCGACGTCGCGAACGCCGCACGCGGCGCCGCGGACGGCGAGGTCACCTCCATCGACGCCAAGCGGGACGGCACCTGGGAGGTCGAGCTCACCGGATCGACCGGAGGCGAGACCGAGGTGCGGGTCGCGGCCGACGGCACCGCGACCGTCGTGTCGTCCGACGACGAGGACGACGACGACACCGCCCCGGCCCATACGCTCGACGAGGCCGCGATCCGCGCGCTCGTCGCCGCGGCTCTCGACGAGGCGGACGGACTCATCACCGATCTCGACGCCGACGACGACGCCTCCAGCCCCTATGACGTCCGCGTCCTGACCGACGATCGGCGGTCGATCGAGATCGACCTCAGCGCCGACTTCGCCGTCGTCGGCACCGACACCGACGACTGACCGGATGCCGGCGCGCCGCCGCCCGGCATCCCTCCCCTCCCCCCGGGGACACCGTGCCGCCGACCACCCGAGGTCGGCGGCACGGT
Source organism: Microbacterium sp. NPDC089696 (assembly GCF_044749125.1). Classification (NCBI taxonomy): domain Bacteria; kingdom Bacillati; phylum Actinomycetota; class Actinomycetes; order Micrococcales; family Microbacteriaceae; genus Microbacterium; species Microbacterium sp. NPDC089696. The sequence continues at coordinate 23,520 of NZ_JBIVHF010000001.1, forward strand.
CGCGTCCGGCACCGCGACTACGCTGAGGACATGGCCACCCCCGAACCGACCGACGTCTCCATCGGCGGCGAGATGATCCGCCTCGGACAGTTCCTCAAGTACTCGGGGCTGCTCGACTCCGGCGGCGACGCCAAGGAGGTCGTGATCGACGGCTTCGTGAAGGTCAACGGCGAGGTCGATCGGCGCCGCGGCCGCCAGCTGCACGACGGCGACCTCGTGACGTTCGAGGGCCGCACGGTCCGCGTGCGCCCCTGATCGCAGCCGCGGCTCCTTCACGACGCGCACGCGTGTAACCCACACTCCGCGTCACGCGCAAGGCGTTTGCAGGCTCCGGACGTCGGATCGAGCATGGACGCATGCCCGAGGTCCACGCTCCCCGCCCCCTGGAGTCGTTCGCGCCGATCGGCGACGGACGCACGGTGGCGCTGATCGGCGACGACGGGCGCATCGACTGGCTTCCGCTGCCGGGTCTCACCGACCTCCCCGTGTTCGCACGGCTGCTCGACGACACGACCGGCGGATGCCTGGAGCTCCGGCCGGTCGAGGACTTCCGCAGCACGCGTCGCTACGTGCCCGACACCAACGTGCTCGAGACGACCTTCACGACCGAGACCGGGTCGGTCCGTGTCACCGACGCGCTCGTCTCCGGCGTCGCGGGGCGGCTGCCCTGGGCCGAGCTCGCGCGTCGTATCGACGGGATCGACGGCAGCGTGCGGATGCGGTGGCGGGTGCAGCCCGGATCGTCGCTGCAGACGGCATCCCCCTGGCTCGAGCGCGCGGAGCACGGCGAGATCATCCGGAGCGGCGAGACCGCGCTCGCGGTGACCGGCTTCGACCACGGCCCCGCGGACGCCGACGCCGACGGCCCCTCGGGTCCGCTGCTCGACGGGGCCTTCACGACCGTGCCCGGCTCGCGGCACCTGATCGCGCTCGCAGCGACGCACGACGAGCCGCTGCACCTGCCCGACCCGCACAACGTCGACGACGGCATCGACCGGACGATCGCGAACTGGCAGCACTGGTCGCGCGTGTTCTCCTACGACGGACCCTGGCGTGATCAGGTGCAGCGCAGCGCTCTCGCCCTCAAGCTGCTCATCTACAGCCCGTCCGGGGCGATCGCTGCCGCAGCCACCACCTCCCTCCCCGAGAGCGCATCCGGGGGCAAGAACTGGGACTACCGGCACGCGTGGGTGCGCGATCTGGCGTACACGGCGCACGCGCTCGTGCGGTTCGGCCTGCGCGAGGAGACGCACGCCGCGCTGTCATGGCTGCTGCGCACGATCCGCGCGCACGGATCGGAGCTGCACGTCATGTACGCGCTCGACGGCGGACTCGTCCCCGAGCCCACCGCGTACGACGTCTCGGGATGGCGCGGCATCGGGCCCGTCGTCACCGGCAATCCGGCCGGCGACCAATTGCAGCTCGGCGTCTACGGCGACCTGATCGCCATCTGCCGCACCTACGTCGACGCGGGCAACGTGCTCGACGTCGAGACCGGACGGATGCTGTCGCGCATCGCCGACCGCACGTGCGATGTGTGGCGCAACCCCGACTCCGGCATGTGGGAGCTGCCGGAGGAACGCCACTACACCTCGTCGAAGATGGGGTGCTGGAAGGCGCTCGAAGACGCGGTCGCCCTCGCCGAGGCGGGTGCGATCCCGGGGAGTGCCGAGCGCTGGCGCGCGGAGCGCGACCGCATCCGCTCCTGGATCGACGAGCACTGCTGGTCGGAGGCGCGCGGCGCCTACGTCTTCTACGCCGGAGGCGACGAGCTCGACGCGTCGGTGCTGCTGCACGCGCCGAGCGGCTTCGACCGCGGCGAGCGCATGTCGTCGACGATCGACGCCCTGAGCGTCGAACTCGGCGCGGGTTCCCTGATGTACCGGTACAGCGGGGTGTCGGCCGAGGAGAAGACGTTCGTCGCCTGCGCCTTCTGGCGGGTCGAGGCTCTCGCGTGCGTGGGCCGCCACGACGAGGCGATCGAGCGCATGGAGAAGCTGCTCACGCTCGCCAACGACGTGGGGATCTACGCCGAGATGATCGACGCGCGCGACGGGTCGGCGTGGGGCAACACCCCGCAGGCGCTCAGCCACCTCGCGTTCCTGTCCGCCGCGATGACCGTGCGCGAGGTCGTCCCGGCCGCGAAGCTCCGCGACCGCTGAGGCACCCGGCGACACCGACCAGACCGACCGACCACCACGACCACCGGAAATCAAGGAGAGGACACACCATGTCTCGTGACCAGTACACCTTCGTGAACCCCGCCGAGCTCTACGCCGACATCCAGCCCGAGAAGCAGCACATGCCGGAGCCGGGTCTCGACGCTGACCTCACGCCGAAGGCCGATCTCGGTGAGGACAGCTACCGAGGCAGTGGCCGCCTCGCGGGCCGCAAGGCCCTCATCACCGGTGGCGACTCGGGCATCGGCGCCGCCACCGCGATCGCCTTCGCACGGGAGGGAGCCGACGTCGCGATCTCCTACCTGCCCGAGGAGCAGGAGGATGCCGACCGCATCGCCGGCATCGTCCGCGAGGCCGGCGTGACCGTCGCCCAGATCCCCGGCGACCTGCGCGACGCGGAGTACTGCCGCACGCTCGTGTCGGAGGCGGTGGGGGCGCTCGGCGGCCTCGACATCCTCGTGAACAACGGCGGCAAGCAGATCTACAAGGAGTCGCTGACCGACATCACCGACGAGCAGTTCGACGACACGTTCAAGACCAACGTGTACGCGATGTTCTGGATCACGAAGGCCGCGCTGCCGCACCTCGCACCCGGCTCGACCATCATCAACACGACGTCGATCCAGGCGTACGCGCCGTCGGACATCCTCGTCGACTACGCCTCGACGAAGGCGACGATCAACGCGTTCACGAAGGGCCTGGCGGCGCAGCTCGCTCCGAAGGGCATCCGTGTGAACGCGGTCGCGCCCGGACCGATCTGGACGCCGCTGCAGCCGAGCGACGGACAGCCGCAGGAGAAGATCGACGAGTTCGGCGAGCAGACCCCGCTCGGTCGGATGGGCCAGCCCGCGGAGCTCGCCCCCGCCTACGTGTTCCTCGCCTCGGCGGAGTCCAGCTACGTCGCGGGCGAGACGCTCAACGTCAACGGCGGCATGCCGACTCCCTGACGACCGCGCTCCGACCGCCCCGCCCGCCGTGTGCGGACGGGGCGGTCGCGCGTGTCGGCGGGGCACGGCACGATGGGGGCATGGCCGACGGATACGACCTCGACTTCCTGCCCACGCCCGTCCCGCTCCCCCGACCCGCGCAGCCCGTGCGAGAGCTGACCTACCCGCGCTTCACGGTGCTGCTCGACCCCGCTCGACGACTGGCCGCGGTCACCGGCGTCACCATCGACGGCGGGGCGCTGCGCGAGGTGCCGAGGTCAGGGGACTGGCGCCTCGACCCGCGCATCGACGAGGAGCTGCAGACCGGGCCCGCCGTCTACGCGCGCAACGACCTGGACCGGGGCCACCTCGTGCGTCGGCGCGATCCCGGCTGGGGCGATGCGGCCGAGGCCCGCGCCGCGACCGAGGCGACGTTCTTCTACCCGAACGCCGCCCCGCAGGCCGCCGGCTTCAACCAGTCGAAGGACCTCTGGCTCGGTCTGGAGGACCACGTCATCGCCTACGCCGAGGCGACCGATCAGCGCGTATCGGTCTTCACCGCGCCCGTCCTCGCCGACGACGATCCTCCGTATCGTGGCATCCGCATCCCGCTGCGCTTCTGGAAGGTCGCGGCCTGGGAGGGGCCGGACGGTCTCGCCGCCGCGGGATTCCTCCTCGACCAGTCGGACCTCGTGGACCTCTCCGAGGGCCTGCGTGCGGCGCCGCCGCTCGGCGGGTTCCGCACCTTCCAGGTCCCGCTCGTCGAGATCGAGGCGATCGCCCGCGTCGATCTCGGGGCGCTGGCGGATGCCGATGTGCTGCCCCTCCGGACCGTGCGACCGGCGTCCCGGCTCGAACTCGAGAGCGTCGACGACATCGTGCTCTGACTTTCCCGCGACGGCCGTCGATCACGAGAACGACACTTCGCGACATCCCCGTGATCCTGGGACTTGCGCGCGCCCCCCGGTGGTGGCACGCTTGCGACGCGGTCATTCGCGCTGCGATGCGGATGCCTGTGGCGTCGTTCCTATAGCGGCGCCAGGCGGGGCGCCCTTTCCGCCGCCTCCCCCGTGGTGGGGGCGTCCCGCCTGCCGCACACTTCTCGACGAGTCAGTCGAGCACGTACGGCGCCTCCGGCGTGAGGAGTTCCGTCACCGGGGTGACGAGCCCCGAGCCGAGGTCGGAGGACCCGGGGGCGTCCGAGTTCACGAACGCCACGATCGTCATCTCCTTCTCGGGCAGGTAGATCGTCACGGTCTTGTAGCCCGGCAGACTGCCGTTGTGGCCGATCCATCCGCCGAGGTTGAAGATCCCGAGGCCGTATCCCCAGTCCGGCTGCTCCGGGTTGACCGGCGTCACCGTCAGCCGCTCCTTCTGCATCTCCGGCGACAGGAGCTCTCCCGTCGCGAGAGCGGGAACCCAGATCCGGAGGTCGTCGAGCGTCGAGATCATCCCGCCGGACGCCCAGGCCCACGACGGGTTCCAGTCGGTCGCGGCCGTCACCGATCCGTCGTCGCTCTGCTGGGCCGTGTAACCCTGCGCATGCGGTTCGGGGAACTCGGTGGCCGTGGGCAGGAACGTGTTCTCGAGTCCGAGCGGCTCGGCGACCTCCTCCTGCAGCACCTCGGCGAGGGGCTCTCCGGTGATCTTCTCGATCGCCATGCCGACGAGCACGGTGTTCGTGTTGGAGTACGACATCTCGGCGCCGGGCTCGTCGGTGAGCGGCATCCCGCTGACCTCGTCGACGAGGTCGCGCGGGGTGAGCGCCACCTGCGGGTCGGGGAGGTACATCCCGACGAACTCGGGGTCCTCGGTGTAGTCGGGCACACCGGCGGTCATGGCGGCGAGCTGCCGCAGAGTGATCTCGTCACCCCGCGTCACGCCGTCGACGTACTCGGAGATCGGATCGTCGAGCGACGCCTTGCCCTGATCGACGAGGCGGAGCAGCGCGGTGATCACGAACGTCTTGGTCACGCTGCCGATGCGGTGGTGGAGCTCGGGGGTCATGGCCGTCTTCGCGTCGACGTCGGCATGACCGGCGGACGACACGTAGTCGCCGTCAGGACTCCACACCGCGAGCGTGACGCCGGGCATGCCGTGCTCGGTCACAGCGGCGTCGAGGATGCCGTCGAGCGCCTTCACGGTCTCGGGGTCGAAGGGCGTGGACTCCGACTGGGCCGACGGACTCGCGGACGACGACTCCGACGAAGAGGGGGGAGCCGAGCAGCCGGCGAGGACGACCCCGGCGACCGCGATCCCTCCCACGAGGGAGAGGATCGAGCGGGGGGAGCGGATACGTGAGAGCATGATGCGCCTTCTGTGGGGAACGATGTGCTCTCATCGTCTGTTCGCACCCCTCGGCGCCGCATCGTGCGACGGGATCGTCGACGTGGTACCCCGGGAGGGTTCTCCCGGCACCACTGTCCGCGCGCGGTGCCATACCACCGCGCGCTCGGCACTCAGTTGAAGTCGCCGCCCGGGGCCATGTCGGCGAAGCGCGAGTAGTGACCCTGGAACGCGACGGTGATCGTCGCGGTCGGGCCGTTGCGGTGCTTGGCGACGATCAGGTCGGCCTCGCCGGGGCGCACGTCCTTGTCGTACACGGAGTCGCGGTGCAGCAGGATCACCATGTCGGCGTCCTGCTCGATCGAGCCGGATTCGCGGAGGTCGCTGATCGCGGGCTTCTTGTCCTGACGCTGCTCGGGGCCACGGTTCAGCTGCGAGAGCGCGATGACCGGGACCTGCAGCTCCTTGGCGATGAGCTTGAGGCTTCGCGAGAACTCCGAGACCTCCTGCTGACGGGACTCGACGCGTTTGCCCGAGGTCATGAGCTGGAGGTAGTCGATGATGACCATCTTCAGGCCGGCACGCTGCTTGAGTCGACGGCACTTGGCGCGGATCTCGACGAGGGTCATGTTCGGGCTGTCGTCGATGTAGAGCGGCGCGTCGTTGATGCGCCCGCGGGTCGAGGCGACGGTCGTCCAGTCGCGGGGGTCGAGGGTTCCCTTGCGCATGTGCTGCAGCGGGATGGCGCCCTCGGCGCTGAGCAGACGCATCGCGATCTCGCTCTTGCCCATCTCGAGCGAGAAGAAGATCGACGGGTAGTCGTGGCCGATCGACGCGGCGCGTGCGAAGTCGAGCGCGAGCGTGGACTTACCCATGGCGGGACGAGCGGCGACGACGATCATCTGCCCGCCGTGCAGGCCGTTGGTCAGTTCGTCGAGCTCCTTGAAGCCGGTGGGGATGCCGGTCATCGATCCGTCGCGGCCGTTCGCGGCCTCGATCTCCTCGATCGCCGCATCGACCGCGGTGGTGAGCGGGACGTAGTCCTCGGCGGTCTCGGATCCGGTCACCGAGTAGATCTCGGCCTGCGCGTTGTTGACGATGTCGGTCGCGTCGCCCTGACCGTCGTAGCCGAGCTGGACGATGCGCGTCCCGGCGTCGACGAGACGGCGGAGGATCGCGCGCTCGGACACGATCCCCGCGTAGTAGCCGGCGTTGGCCGCGGTGGGGACGATCGAGGTGAGGGTGTGCAGGTAGTCGGCTCCGCCGGCGCGGCTGAGCTCCCCCGTCTTGATGAGCTCGTCGGTGACGGCGACGACGTCCGTCGGCTCTCCGTGCGAGTACAGCGAGAGGATCGCCTCGTAGATGAGCTCGTGCTTCGGGATGTAGAAGTCGGCGCCCTTGAGCGTCTCGATCACGTCGGCGACGGCGTCCTTCGACAGGAGCATGCCGCCCAGCGCGCTCTGCTCGGCGAGAAGGTCGTGCGGCGGGGTGCGCTCGGGCTTCCGCTGGCCGCCGAGGCGCTCCTCTGAGATGTCCGCGATCGACACGCTTCTCCCTTCGCTGTGACGTTCCCCCGCGGGGGACGCGACCTCACCCGCGGTGATTCCAGCGGGGAGGGACCTTCTGCGAAGCACATCAGGAACTTCCGACATCGGGTCGCTGGACCACGCTACGAGCGGCGGATTCCGGTCGCAACACAGCCTGTGGATAACCGTGTGGAGAGAGTGCGGACAAGTCCGGAGTGTCTGTGCAGAACCCATGTGGATAACCCCGTGGAGTATCCGTCCGCCGAACTTTCTTTTTCCCCAGGATCAGGCATTTACGGTTTCCCCAGCCTGTGGATGGGAACCGGTCTCAACTGCACATTGAAGGTTCGCCGCATCGCGCATCCCATGTGCAGAACCTGGGGAAAGTCAAGCGGACATTTCGCCGGGCGCGTCATGATTCCAAACGATGGATATATTGCGCGAGATGTCATCGTTCTTGCGGCGAGACGGGGTTTACAAGCCGATATGCCCGGAGTATCGTCGCCTCCACATCGACGCAGGATGCACGCAGACGATCAGCTTTCGGGGAGGGAAGCGGACGTGAACGCACAAGCAACCCGACGCGGCGTACCGGCCGTGGCCCTCTGGGGTGGCTTGGGAGCGCTCGCATGGGCGGCGATCACGGTTCTGACCGGAGGCTCCTCGGCTCACGCCGACGACCAGTCCGACCCCTCGCTCCTCGACGGCGTCGGCTCTCTCGTCAGCCAGACGGTCACCGCCGTCGGCGACACCGTCACCGCCGTGACACAGCCCGTCGTCACCGAGATCGTCGCGCCCGTCGTGACCCAGGTGGTCGCCCCGGTCGTCACCGAGGTCGTCGCCCCCGTGCAGGAGGCGGTCCCGCCGGTGGTCGAGCACGTCTCCGACACCGTCGCCGCGGTCCCCGTCGTGGGCCCGGCGACCGCACCCGTCGTCGAGGCCGTCGCGGACACCGCGCACGACGTCGTCGCCCCGGTGACCGACCTCCTCCAGGACGCGCCCGTCTCACAGATCGTGGCCCCTGTGCAGGCGGTCCTCCACGGGATCCCCGTCGTGGGAGCTCTCGTCGATCAGCTCGGCGTGAATACGCTGCTCACCGGCGTCGTGGGCGTGCTCGACGACGCGACCGCCCTCGTCGGCGGCGTGGTCGAGAACACCGTCCCACCCGTGCTCGAGGCTCTCGTGCCGGCCCGGCCGCACGCCATCGACGGCCAGAGCATCCCGCCCGTCGTCTCGTCGGCTCCGGCGACGCCTCTGCCCGCAGCGTTGCAGGGGACGGCTCTGCCCGCGCATGCTCAGCAGCCGGGCGCCGCCTCCGTGGCCCCGGACACGAGTGCGCCAGACGCTGACGGCGACCCCGTGCTCCCGGCCTCCGGCCACTCCCCCGCAGCGCCGGTCTCCTCGGCCGGCTCCGGCGGAGCATCCGCTCTCTCCCACGCGCGCACCAGCGACGTGGGCTTCTCTCCGCTCCGTGCCGTGGAGCGGAGCTCCGGCGCATCCGACGACGTCCTGCCGACGTCGCTGGTCGCCGACACCGACGTCTCTCCTGACTGACGGTCCGTCGCGCCGTTCTCCGGAACGGCAGATGCCGTGCTGCGCGCGCACACACCATTTCTCGCACGCACCCATCCAGACGCACACCAACGAAGTCAGGAGAAGGTCATCATGCGTACTGTTCTCAAGCGGGTCCTGTGGGGCACGCTCATCGCCGGCGGGGTCACCCTGTTCGGCGCGACCGCCGCCAACGCGGCGGAGACCTCGGGAGACGACGGACTGCTCTCGGGGACCCAGGCGGAGGCTCCGATCTCCGTCCCCGTCACGATCGTGGACAACGCGATCTCACTGCTCGGAGACTCCTCCGCGCAGCCGGGTCCGGCACCTGCGCCGGCACCGGCACCCGCCCCTGCTCCGGCACCGGCACCCGCCCCTGCTCCGGCACCGGCGCCCGTCCCCGCTCCCGCTCCGGCTCCGGCTCCGGTGACGAGCGGCGACTCCGGCACCGCGTCGGGGACGCAAGCGGTCATCGACGTCACCGTCCCCGTGACGGTGAGCGGCAACGGGATCTCGCTCCTCGGCGACTCGTCGAGCGAGGCTGCGGCACCGGCCGCGGCACCCGCCGCCCCGGCACCGTCGGCAGCGATCACGACGAACGGCGTCGACGGACTGCTCTCGGGCACCCAGGCGCTGATCGACGTGGACGTGCCGATCACCGTCACCGGCAACTCGCTCTCGCTCCTCGGCGACAGCTCGGCCACGGGACAGGATGCTGCGGCACCGGCATCCGCACCCGCCACGAGCGACGCCGCGGCGCCGGCCACCTCGGGTGACGACGGCATCGCCTCAGGCACTCAGGTCACCGCTCCTGTCACCGCCCCGGTGACGGTCGGCGGCAACGCGATCTCGCTGCTCGGCGACAGCTGGGCCGAGGGCGGAGCGGCACCTGCCGCCCCGGCATCCGGGAGCACGCCCGCGGCAGGCGGCATGACCTCGGGCGACGACGGCATCGGGAACGGCACCCAGGTGACGGCTCCGATCACGGCTCCGGTGAACCTCGGCGGCAACGCGATCTCCCTCCTGGGAGACAGCGCGGTCGAGAACGCCGCGACGCCGACCGCCCCCGCGGGTTCCGGGATGCCGTCGACCGAGGCCTCGACCTCGGGCGATGACGGCATCCTCGGCGGCACGCAGGTCACCGCACCGGTCACTGCCCCGGTGAACGTGGGCGGCAACGCCATCTCCCTCCTGGGAGACAGCGAGGTCACGGGCGGGGCGGCCCCGGCCGCTCCCGCAGGATCGACCGCACCGACAACCGGAGCCACCACGGGAGGTGACGACGGCGTCGCGAGCGGCACCCAGGTCACCGCACCCGTCACCGCCCCGGTGAACGTGGGCGGCAACGCCATCTCCCTCCTGGGAGACAGCGAGGTCACGGGCGGGACGGCCCCGGCCGCTCCCGCAGGATCGACCGCACCGGCAACCGGAGCCACCACGGGAGGTGACGACGGCGTCGCGAGCGGCACCCAGGTCACCGCACCCGTCACCGCCCCGGTGACCGCCACCGGCAACGCCATCTCCCTCCTGGGGGACAGCGCCGTCGACGGCGGCACGGCAGCTCCGGCCACCCCTGCCGGACAGGTCCCGACCGCCGGCGGAGTCACCACCGGCGACGACGGCATCCTGGGCGGAAGCCAGATCACCGCGCCCCTCACGCTGCCGATCACGATCGGCGGCAACGCCATCTCCGTGGCCGGTGACAGCACGGTGACGGACCCCGGCACCGACCCGGGAACGGACCCCGGCACCGACCCGGGAACGGATCCGGGAACGGACCCGGGCACCGACCCCGGAACCGACCCGGGCACGGACCCCGGCACGGCAGTCGGAGGTTCGACCTCCGGCGGCGCGGTGACGGCGGCCGGTTCGTCTCAGGGCCTCGCGATGACCGGTGACGCGTCCTCGACGGCGCTCACCGCCATGGCGCTGCTGCTCCTGCTCCTCGGAGGAGGGATGCTGCTCCGCCGCCGCCTGTCCGCGTAGCCCGCAGGTCCCGGTGGCGCGGTCATCCTCGGGGGAGGAGATGCTGTGCCGCCGGTGCGCGGGCCCCGGGTCGTCGGGTCGACAGGGTCCCCAGCCCTTCCGTCGCCTGCGGCGCCGCGCAGTCTGCGGATGCCCCGTGTCCCCAGCACGGGGCATCCGCCATGCCCTCCGGCATTCTTTCTGCCGCACCTCCCTCGCCGAGACCCACCAGCCGCGTCGAAGCCCACCTCCCCAGACGTCGGCGTTGGTGGGTCTCGACGCGCATGGTGGGTCTGGGCGCAGGGAGCCGGGGCGCCGACACGCAGATGGGGCGCCGGCGGAGAACGGCAGCGAGAATGCGGAACGCCCCCTGTCCCGGAGGACAGAGGGCGTTCGCGCGGGTGTCGGGCCTTACTTGGCGGCGACGACCTGCAGGGTGATGACAGCGGTCACGTCGTCGTGCAGACGGACCGTGGCCTCGTGCTCACCGGTCGACTTGATCGCCGACGGGATGTGCACCTTGCGCTTGTCGATCGAACCGAGACCCGCGGCCGCGACGGCGTCCGCGATGTGGTCGGTCTTGACCGATCCGAAGAGACGCCCCTCGGAGCCGGCCTTGACGGCCAGGCGCACCTTGGTGGACTCGATGGAGTTCTTCAGCGCCACGGCCTCGTCGCGGTCGTGGATCGCACGCGCCTGACGAGCAGCCTGGATCGAAGCGACCTGCTTTTCGCCACCGCGGGTCCACGCCGTAGCGAAGCCCTGGGGGATGAGGTAGTTGCGGGCGTACCCGTTCTTGACCTCGACCACGTCACCGGCGCTACCGAGCCCGGCGACCTCGTTCGTGAGAATCAGCTTTGCCATGTCGCTACCCCTTACCGGCCTGCGCCAGCGTAGGGCAGGAGCGCCATCTCGCGTGCGTTCTTGATCGCGGTGGCGATCAGACGCTGCTCCTGCACCGAGACACCGGTGATACGACGGGCGCGGATCTTGCCGCGCTCCGAGACGAACTTGCGGAGGGTGGCGACATCCTTGTAGTCGATGACTCCGACCCGGATCGACTTCGCGGGAGCAGCGTTCTTCGCGCCCTTCCGCGGCTTGCGGCGGTCGCCGCTCGACTTTCCAGCCATTGTTTTTCCTTAGTTATGAGACGGATGCCGGAGCATCCGGAGATCCTGATTCAGAAGGGGGTGTCGTCGCCGAAGCTGCCCGGAGTGCTCCAGGCGTCCGCGCTGGTCGACGAGCCGGGCGTGGACCACGGCTCCTCCGACACCTGCTGCTGCTGTGCGGGACGGGACTGCCCGCCACCGCCGCCGCCGTTCGACGCCGCCCGGGTGACCTGCGCGGTCGCGTACCGGAGCGAGGGGCCGATCTCGTCGACCTCCAGCTCGATCGCGGTGCGCTGGTTGCCCTCGCGGTCCTGGTAGGAGCGCTGACGCAGACGGCCCTGCGCGATGACACGCATGCCCTTGGTCAGCGAGCCCGCCACGTGCTCGGCGAATTCACGCCACACCGACGCGCGGAGGAACAGCGCTTCGCCGTCCTTCCACTCGTTCGCGGCGCGGTCGAAGTTCCGAGGCGTCGAAGCGATGGTGAAGTTCGCCACCGGCAGTCCGTTCTGCGTGTAGCGCAGCTCGGGGTCGGCCGTGAGGTTTCCCACCACGGTGATGACTGTTTCGCCGGCCATCGGACTCAGGCCTTCGCAGCCTTGGCGGCCTTGCGGGCAGCCTTCTCTTCGGAGCGCTTGGCCTCGGACGCGATCATCGCCTGAGCCTCCTCCGAGCGGAGGACCTTGGTGCGCATGATCTGCTCGTTCAGCTTGAGCTGACGGTCGAGCTCCTGCGTGGCCTCGCTGGTCGCGGTGAAGTTGACGACGGCGTAGATGCCCTCGTTCTTCTTCTGGATCTCGTACGCCAGGCGGCGCTTGCCCCAGATGTCGACCTTGTCGATCGAACCGCCATCGTTGGTGATGACCTTGAGGAACTTGTCGAGCGTAGGAGCGACCTGGCGCTCGTCGACCTCGGGGGTCAGAATGACCATGAGTTCGTACTGGTGCGTCACTTACCCACCTCCTTCGGACTAGAACGGCTCTCGGGACTTTCCCGGGAGCAGGAGGGTGTGTGCACGTCGTCGGCACGGGTATCCGATGGATGCCCGAGGGCAGACAACCTGAACAGTCTAGCGGAGTTTCCTGCGCGCTGCTGTCAGGCGTGTCGACGGGGACTGGCATGCTGGTCTGGTGCGCGGCGACCGTCGTCCGCACGACCCAAGGGGGGACACACGCATGCGCGTCACCAAGATCGGAGCCGGGATCATCCTGGCCGCCGCCATCCTGCTCACCGGCTGCTCGGCTCCGGCCGCCGAGGAGCCCAAGGACGACACGTCCGCCAGCACCACCGAGGAGACCACGGCTCCCTCGGCCGACTGCCCGAAGCTCGAGGAGGGCGCGACCGTCGACGGCACCGCGCTCGGCACGTGCATCGCCGAGGCGATGACCGACACCCAGGGCTACGCCGCGAAGATGACCGTGCTCGGCATGGACACCACCGCCCAGTACGACCCGGCGACCGAGGCCGTCGCCTGGAGCACGCCCATGGGATCCGTCGTCGTGATCGGCGACGACGCCTGGGTGAAGTCCTCGACCACCGACTGGCAGGTCGCGGACGCGAACTCCTCCGACCCGATCGTCGCCGGTCTGAGCCAGGCGGCGGCCACGGCCAACGACGCCGACCCCGCGGTCGCTGCCGCCGGGCTGTCGGGTGAGTTCACCGTGACCGGCACCGGCTCGCGCCTCGGCCAGGACGTCTACATCCTGACCGGCACCGTCGAGCAGGAGGGCGTCTCCGTGGAGATGACGTACGAGATCACCGCGGACTACGTCGTGCTCGCGACCACCGGCACCACCGAGGCGGCCGGTCAGACGATCGACACCTCGCTCGAGATCACCGAGTGGGACGTCAAGCAGGACATCGTCGCCCCGATCTGATCGAGGAGCGACGAAGGAGGGCCGGGGCGATGCGCCCCGGCCCTCCGTGCGTTCGGGGTGCCCCCGGCACGGACGTCGCGCGATCGGCATCCATCCTCGTTCCGGTCGCAGTTCGTGCCGTCGGGATGCGATTTCGACGGCACGAAGTGCGACCGGAGGCGGAACCGAACGCGGATGCCGGTGACGCGTGCGTCTACGGGCGGCGGCGAGCCGTGCGGATGACGAGGTAGATGAGGTACACGCCGCCCAGCACGAGCGTGACGACGCCCACCGGGAGGGCGTGCTTCGGCACGGCGTTCTGGCCGATGATGTCGGCGAGGGAGAGCAGCGTCGCCCCCATGAGCGCGGTGGCCACGAGGTGCGCGGCGCCGTTCTTGACGACGAGGCGGGCGAGGTGCGGAGCGGCGAGCGCGATGAAGGCGATAGGACCCGCCGCGGCCGTCACCACGCCGGTGAGGCCGACCGCGATCGCCACCAGCGCCGCCTTGGCGAGGCCCATCCGTCCGCCGAGGGCCGTGCCCACGTCGTCGCCGAGCTCGACGAGCCACAGTCCGCGCCGTGCGCAGGCCAGCAGCACGAGGAGCACGAGGACGACCACGATCGGCAGCGTCGCCTGCGTCCACCCGACGCCGTTCAGGGAACCGGCGCCCCAGATCGCGGCGGAGATCGCGACCTCCAGGCGGGCGCGCAGCAGCATCCACGCGTTGAGGGCGGCGAGCACGGCGCTCACCCCGATGCCGACGATGACGATCCGGTAGCCGAGCGCTCCTCGACCGGCCACGAGCAGTGCGACGAGCCCGGCCGTCGCGAAGCCGCCCAGGATCGCGCCGATCGCCACGCTGAACTGCGAGCCGCCCCCGGTCGTGATGACCACGAGCGCGCCCGTGTACGCACCGGTGGTGAGGCCGATCACGTCGGGACTGCCGAGCGGGTTGCGGGTGATGGTCTGGAAGATCGTGCCCGACAACGCGAGGGCGGCGCCGAACACGACCGCGGCGAGCGCACGCGGCAGCCGCCAGTCCACCACGACCATCCGCACGCCGCCCTGCGTCTCGAACAGCGCCTGCACCACCCGTATCGGCGAGAGCACCGTGTCGCCGATCGAGAGGCTCGCGAGGAACGAGACGAGCAGCGCCGCGACGAGCGCCCCCATCGCGATGCGGCCGCGACGGTCGAGCGGACGTCGTGCCCTGCGGATCAGTGCTCGGGCATCGACATCGGAGCGCGGGGCGGCGGTCACAGCTGCACCGGGTTCTTCCTGCGGCCGATCCAGATGAGGAACGGCGCGGCGACGAAGGCCATGACGATGCCGACCGGCACCTCCTGCGGGGCGATGATCACGCGGCCGACGACGTCGCCGAGCACGACCACGACGGCCCCGATGACCGCCGCGAGCGGCACGACGGCCTTCTGCGACGCGCCGACGAACCCGCGCGCGATGTGCGGGGCGGCGAGGCCCAGGAACGCCACCGGTCCGGCGAGCGCGGTGGCGGTGCCGGCCAGCAGCGTGACGGCCACGACGGCGGCGGTGCGCAGCGGGCCGATCTTCACGCCGAGTGCGGCGGCGGTGTCGTCGCCGAGCGCCAGCACGTCGAGGCTGCGCGTCATGAGCAGGGCGATCACGAGTCCGAGCGCGATCGCGGGCCCGGCGAACTGGAGCAGCGCGAGGTCCCGGCCGGCCAGGGCTCCCGACTCCCAGCTGCGCATGTGCAGGAACGCGGTGGGGTTGAGCAGCACGAGCGCCGTCGTGATGCCTCCGAGGACCGCGGCGAGCGCGACGCCGGACAGCACGAGGGTGACGGGGCTCCCTCCCCCTGCCGCGCCGAGCAGCACGACGCCCACCGTCGCGACGAGCGCCCCGAGCAGCGCGAACACCATCAGGTGCGGGAAGTCGCTCACCCCCAGCGCGGCGACCGCGATCGCGACGGCGACGGATGCTCCGGCGTTGACGCCGAGGATCCCGGGGTCGGCGAGCGCGTTCCGGGTGAGCGCCTGCATCACGGCTCCGGCAGCGCCGAGCGCCAGCCCGACGACGATGCCGAGGACCGTACGCGGGATGCGCGACTCGCGCACCACGAGTTGGAGATCGCTGCCGTCGAACCGCGCGACGGCGTCGACCACGGTGCCGAGGCCGATCATCTTGGTGCCGACGGTCAGGCCGATCCCGACGGTGACCACGACCGCGAGGACCGCGAGCACGACGACGAGCACGGTCCGCGCGGCTGTGCGCCGTCGTGGACCGTGCGTCGTGCGTGCGGTGGTCGTCACTCCGCGGTGCGTGCGGGTCCGTTGCCGGCGACGGCGTCGCTCAGGGCGGGCACCAGTGCGTCGAGCACGTAGGGCAGGCTCAGCGGCGAGGTGAAGTAGATCGCCCCGGCGGTGACGCCGTCGGTGTACACGACCGAGCCGCTCTGCATGGCGCGGAGCGCGGTCACGAAGGCCTCGCCCTCGAGCGCGGTCACGTCCTCCTCCTTCTCGGTGCCCCAGATGAGCACGTCGGCCGCATTCAGCACGTCGAGGTTCTCGACCGGGATGTACGCCTGCCCGCCCGACTCGTCCTCCGGCGCGTAGGCGTCGATGTCGGCGGGGATCGTGAATCCGAGGTCGGTGAGGAAGTCGGTGCTCAGGCCGTCCTGGTAGGCGATCGCGGACCCGTCGTAGATCGCGTTCTGCAGGAACACGGCCGGCTTCCCTGCGAACTCGGGGTGCGCGGCCGCGGCATCCGCGAACTGCGCCTCGATGTCGTCGACCAGCTCCTGCGCCTCGTCCTCGAGACCCACGGCCTTGCCGATCTGCAGGGTCTGCACGTCCCACGGCTCGAAGTACATCGAGAAGTCGCCGGAGTGCGCGACGGTCGGCGCGATCTCCGACAGACGGTCGAAGTCCTCCTCGGTCATGCCGGCGTTCGTGCCGATGATGAGGTCGGGATCGAGCAGGGCGATCGCCTCGAAGTCGAGTCCGTCGCTCGTGGTGAGGACCTCCGGCTCGGAGTCGCCGCGGGCGTCGTCGGCCCACGGCCAGGACGCGAAGTCGTAGCCGCCGTACCAGTCGGTGACGCCGACGGGCTTCACGCCGAGGGCCCACAGGGTGTCCTGCTCGGTGTAGCCGACCGACACGACGCGCTTCGGCTGCTCGGGGATGGTGGTCTCGCCGTAGGCGTGCTCGACCGTGACGGGGAAGGCGTCGTCGGCGACGGCGGGCAGGTCGTCGGCGGCGGTGTCGGCCGTGGGGCTGCAGGCGGTGAGCGCGGCGGCGGTCGCGACGGCGGCGAGGAGGGCGGCGAACGCCCTGGTACGTGTGCGGGGCATGGCGGAACCTGTCGATGTGAGATAAGGGTTGCCTAAGCTTATCCATCCCGCCACGTTCGCGTCAGGCCGACGTCACCGCCCGGCGCCGCCGCTCGGCTGCCACGAGCGCCACGACGACGAGACCCGGCGCGATCACCACGAGCGGCGGGAGCATCCACACCACGACGACGCTCACCCCCAGGCCGACCAGCACGAACGCATCGCCGATCGGGTCGTCGATCACGAGGTCGCGGCCCGCACGCCACAGATCCTTCCACCGCGCGCGCGGCTCCCACAGGGCGGCGGTGCGCAACGCGGCGAGCGCGACGAGCGTCGCGAGCACACCGCTCACGGCGCCGAGCGCGACGCCTCCGGGCAGCAGACCCTGCATCGCCGCGAGCGTGTTGAGCAGCAGCATCCCCACGACCACGGCGGAGGCCGCACCGAACCACCATCCCGAGCGGATCGCCTGCCCTCCGAGCATCAGCAGTCGCCGCACCGAGTCGGTCTCGTGCTCGAGGTGCGCATCGAGGTGACGAGCTCCGGCGGCGACCGCCGGGACGATTGTCACGAGCGGCAGCGACAGCGCGGCGACGCCGAGGCCCACCACGAGCATCTCGCCGAACGCGCCGAGCCGCGCGCCGCCGAACGCCGCCTGTTCGCGCCGCGCGCGCGATCCGACCCCGCTCATCCCTTGAGCCCCTCGGTCGCGACCCCCGAAACCAGGTAGCGCTGGAACGCGAGGAAGAACAGCACCACCGGCAGGAGCGCGAGGATCGCCATGGCCATCTGCGCTCCGTAGTCGCTCGTCGAGGTCTGGTCGACGTACAGGCGCAGCGCGAGCGGCATCGTGTACATGCCCGGATCCTTGAGGTAGAGCAGCGGTCCGAAGAAGTCGTTCCACGACCAGATGAACGCGAAGATCGAGCTCGTCACGAGCGCGGGCTTCATGAGCGGCAGGATCACGTACGCGAAGGTCCGGACGTGACCGGCGCCGTCGATGCGAGCAGCCTCGTCGAGGTCGCGCGGCAGCCCGCGGATGAACTGGATCATGAGGAACACGAAGAAGGCATCCGCCGCGAGGAACTTGCCGAGCAGCAGCGGCCAGTACGTGTTGATCATGTCGAGCTGGTTGAACACGATGTACTGCGGGATGATCACGACGTGGAACGGCAGCAGCATGGTCGCGATCATGCAGAGGAAGAAGAGCTTGCTGCCGCGGAACCGGATGCGTGCGAACGCGTACGCGGTGATCGAGCACGACAGCACCACACCCAGCACGGAGGCGACCGCGAGGATCAGCGAGTTCACCACGAAGGTCCAGAACGAGACCCCGCCGATGCCCGACAGCGCCTTGGCGTAGTTGTCGAACGAGAAGCTCTCGGGGATGAGGCTGACCGAGCCGATGATCTCGTTGCCCGGCTTGAACGACGACATCACCATCCACACGGCCGGGTAGAGGATCACGACCAGCACAGCGACGGTGAGCACGTGGAAGATCGTCGCGCGCAGGGCGCTCTGTCGTCGATGCCCGACCCCCGGACGACCACGCCCGCCCGGGGCGCTCTCGGTGGTGATGAGCTCGGTGTGCGTGACGGTCGTGGTCATCGTTCGTCTCCCGCGTAGTGGACCCAGGCCCTGGAGCTGCGGAACAGGATGAGCGTGACGATGCCGACGGCGATCACGAGCACCCAGGCCATGGCCGAGGCGTACCCCATCTGGAAGTCGCGGAAGCCGCGCAGGTAGAGGTACAGCGTGTAGAACAGCGTCGACCCCGCGGGTCCGCCGCTGCCGTTCGAGATGATGTACGCCGAGTTGAACACCTGGAAGGCGTGGATCGTCTCGAGCAGCAGGTTGAAGAACAGCACGGGCGACAGCATCGGGATCGTGATCGAGAAGAAGCGCCGCACCGGACCCGCGCCGTCGACGGATGCCGCTTCGTAGAGCTCGGGCGGCACCTGCTTGAGCCCCGCGAGGAAGATCACCATCGGCGCGCCGAACTGCCACACCGTCAGGAGGATGAGCAGCGGCAGCGTGCGCGCGGGGTCTCCGACCCAGCCGCCCTCGGATGCCGGCGGACCCCCGAAGAACGACCCGATCTGGGCGACGATGCCGTTGTCGATGAACATCGCCTTCCACACGATCGCGATCGACACGCTGCCGCCGATCAGCGACGGGAGGTAGAACGCCGACCGGTAGAACCCCTGACCGCGGCGCGGCGCGTTCAGCAGCATCGCGACGCCGAGAGCGGCGACGAGCTTGAGCGGCGTGCCGACGAGCACGTAGATGCCGGTGACCTTGACCGCCTGGAGGAAGTTCGGGTCGGTCAGCATCCGCGCGTAGTTGTCGAGGCCGACGAACTCGGGATCGTTGAACAGGTTGTAGTCCGTGAACGACAGGGCGAGCGAGGCGACCATGGGACCGGCCGTGAGCGCGAAGAACCCGATCAGCCAGGGGCTGAGGAACAGATAGCCGGAACGCGTCTCCCGGCGGGCGCGCACGTTCTTCGTGCGCGCCCGCGCCGGGGCGGCCGTGGCTGCAGGAGCAGTCATGAGGGTGTCATCCTTCCTCCTGCAGCCGGGCGCGCCCGAGCGGCAGGTCGTGCGTGAGGGTCAGCCGAGGACCAGCGAGATCTCGGAGAACAGCTCCTGCGCGAACTGCTTCGTGGTCAGGTCGCCGTAGCGCAGCTGCTCGTGCAGCTCGCCCCACTTGGCCTCGATCGTGCCGTAGCCCGCGGGCAGGATCGGGTAGCTCGCGGTGAGCTCGTCGTCGACCGAGGCGAGGTAGTCGAGGTTCACGGTGTCGGCCGGCGTCTGGTCGATCGCGGCGCGGCCCTCCTCGGTGGGAGGGGTGCCGAGCGAGGTGCCGAAGACCGTGGCCACCTCGGGAGACGTCGTGAGGAAGTTCACGAACGCCGCAGCGGCCTGCTGCTGGTCCGAGTTCTTCGCGACGCTCAGGAGCATGCTGGGCTTGGGCGCGAGCACGTGCTCCTTCTCGCCCTTCTCGAGCGGCGGCTGCACCATGCCGATGTTCTCGGTGCCGGCATCCGTCATGCCCTGCAGCACCGTGGTCGAGAAGTTGAACCAGATCGCGGCCTCGCCGGCGAGGAAGCCCCCGCTCGGCGACAGCGCGACGCTGCGCTCGACCGGGTAGAACTCGCCGTCCTCGCGCAGCGACGAGGCGCTGTCGAGGTAGTCGACCACGTCGCCCTCGTCGAACGCCGGGGCGCCGTCCTCGGTGAAGACCTCGTTGCCGGACTGCATCAGGTGGTAGATGAAGTTGGGCAGGCCGCCCGTGTAGTCCTCGGCGCCGTAGATCTTCGGGTCGGACGCCGCTCCCGCCTCGTTGACCTCGAGGATGAAGTCGTCGAGCTCGTCCCACGTCATGTCGTCGGTCGGGTAGTCGATGCCGAACTGGTCGAGGAGGTCCTTATTGTACATCATCGACCACGCGTTGGTGCCGAGCGGAACGCCCACGAGCTGGTCGTCGACCGTGCCCGAACCCAGGACCTGGTCGGTGATGCCGTCGAGCGGCAGCAGAGAGTCGCGGTACGGCGAGAGGTCCGCCAACAGGCCCTTGCTCGCGTACTCGCCGAGGTATCCGGCATCCATCATCACGACGTCGGGGAGCGACTTGCCCGCGGCCTCGGTGTTGCGCGCCGTCCAGTAGTCGCCCCAGGCGTTGAAGTTCCGGACGACCTCGACGTTCGGGTACTGCTCGTTGAACAGCGCGACGACCTGCTCGAACCTGTCGGCGCGGTCCTCGTTGCCCCACCAGGAAAAGCTGATCTCGGCGGTGGTGTCCTCGTCGAACGTGATGTCCTCGGGGGCCGCGTTCGAGCCCCCTCCCCCGCCGCATCCGGCGAGCACGAGGGTGGCGGCGCCCGCGAGGGCGACCAGGGCGGGCAGTCTCTTCTTCGTCATGTGTTTTCTCCTCATCGAGTGGCTGTGCGGAATCGGGTGGTCAGGCAGGGGCGGAGCCCTGGATCAGGGCGCGGAGGGTCTCGATCGGGAGCTTGGGCTCCCGCATCTCGGTGAGCAGGCCGTTGCGCTCCTGCATGGTGTCGGTGAGCTGGGTCCAGCACCAGCCGGAGAGCCCGCGCGCGCGGCCGCGGTGTCCCCGGGTCCCGGACTGCACGGCACCGAGGATCGCCGCGATCATGCGGGTGTAGTCCTCCGCGCCGGCGGCCTCGGAGTAGCCCCACGAGTCATCGGGACTCGCGTCGGCCGCCCACTTCACGCCCCCGAACTCGGTGAGCAGCACGGGCTGACCCTCGTCGGTCGTGCCGGGCAGGCGCACCTGGCGTCCCGCGGGGCCGATGCCGGAGATGTAGGCGCGGAGCGCGGCCTCGTCGACGTCGTACCGCTCGGCGAGCACTCGGCCGTCGGCCTCGTAGTCGTGCAGGGTCCACAGGTCCGAGGTGCCCAGCTCCCAGCCGTCGTTGGAGATCACGGGACGCGTCGGGTCGAGGGCCTTGGTCAGCTGGTACAGCCCCTCGGCGAAGGCGCGCTGATCGGCGCGGGAGGCGATGTGCTGCACGCCCCAGCTCTCGTTGAGAGGCACCCACGTGATGACGCTCGGGTGGGCGCGGTCGCGGAGCACGGCCTCGGTCCACTCGGCGGTCGTGCGCTGCACCGAGCGCGGGCTGAAGGTGTAGGTCGCCGCCATCTCGCCCCACACCAGGAGTCCCAGGCGGTCGGCCCAGTACAGGAAGCGCTCGTCCTCGACCTTCTGGTGCACGCGGACGGCGTTGAAGCCCAGCTCGGCGATCAGCTCGGCCTCGCGGCGCAGCGCCTCGGGGGTCGGCGCGGTGAGGTGCGACTCGGGCCAGTATCCCTGGCTCAGAACGGAACGCAGCGTGATCGGACGATCGTTGAGCAGCAGCGCCCCGTCGGACCAGGAGACGCTCCGGAGCCCGAGGTAGCTGGCGGCGGCGTCGGTCACCGCGCCCTCCTGCTCGACGGTCACCCAGGCGTCGAGCAGCGTGGGCTGCCCGGGACGCCACAGCAGCTGTTCGTAGCCCTGACCGTTGGTCTGGCCGGTGAGGGGCAGAGTGAGAGCGGTGGCCTCGCCCGTCACGCGCACGCTCGCGGAGGCGAGCTCGCGGCCCTCGTGGGCGATGCGCACGCGCACGACGCTGTCGCCTGCGCTCTTGAGCGCGACGTCGACGGTCACGGTGCCGGCCGACAGGTCGCTCGTCCAGTTGACGCCGGTCACGTGCTGCGGGGAGACCGACTCGAGCCACACGGTCTGCCAGATGCCCGTCGTGCGGTGGTACCAGATCGTGTGCGGGTGCTCCTCCCAGTCCTGCTTGCCGCGCGGCTGGGCGAGATCGTGCGGGTCGTCCTCGGCGCGCACGACGATCACGTGCGACGCGGAGGCCGGGTCGAGCGCGTCGGTGATGTCGACCGCGAAGGGTGTGTGTCCGCCCTCGTGCGCGCCGACGGCCTGACCGTCGACCCAGACCGTGGCGCGGTAGTCGACGGCGCCGAAGTGCAGGATCGCCCGCGCTCCGTCGTGGTGGCCGATCTCGTCGAGCTCCGCGCCGGTGAGGTCGCGGCGGTACCAGACGACGGGGTGGAAGCCGGTCGCGCCGATGCCGGACGCGGGCGACTCCGGCGGGAACGGCACCCGGATGCGGTCGGGCAGCTGCCGTCCGTCGAACCAGCGCTCGCGGAGCCCCTGGTCGGCGTCGTCATGCGCGAAGCCCCACTCCCCGTCGATCTCGAGGTAGGAGTCGCGGACGAGCTGCGGGCGCGGGCGGGCCGTCTCCAGTCTGCTCGCGCGGACGGCGTCGATCGCTCGGTCGGTGTCGTGCTTCGCCACGGGTGGTGCTCCCTCTCCCGGCATCCGCTGCCGGCCTTCGTCATCGAACTGGCCCCTCCGTCATCGGAGGGTGAGCGGGAAAACGTTTCCCGTTCAACGTTGAAGGACACGTTAGTTCCACGTTGAACTATAGTCAACTGGGAACCTACGATCCGTGCACACGGGAGGAGACAGCATGCCCCGCGTGACCCTCGCCGACGTCGCGGCCCGCGTCGGCGTGAGCGCCAAGTCGGTGTCGAACGTCGTGAACGGCACCGGCTGGGTCGGCGACGAGGTGCGGCAGCGCATCCTCGTGGCGATCGACGAGCTCGGCTACCGCCCCAACCTCGCCGCCCGTCAGCTGCGCAACGGCCGCAGCGGCCTCATCGCGCTCGTGCTCCCGGACCTCCGCGAGCCCTACTTCGCCGAGTTCGCCGCACAGTTCGTCACCACGGCGCAGGCGCGCGCTCTCACCGTGCTGATCGCCCAGACCGGCGCCGACCGCGCCACGGAGCTCGCCATGATGGCAGGCGAAGGGTTCCCCGCGCTCGACGGCATCGTCATGAGTCCGCTCGCCCTCCAGCCGGGCGACCTCGACGACCGGCCCGCCGCGCCGCCTCTCGTGCTGATCGGCGAGCAGGCGGAGTCGCTGCGGACGGCCGCTGTGCATCACGTCGGCATCGACAACGTCTCCGCCGCAGCCGCCGCGACCGCGCACCTCGTCGCGAACGGCCGGCGCCGCATCGCCGCCGTCGGGGTGCAGGGGTCCGGCCCCACCGCGACCTCACGTCTGCGTTTCGACGGATACCGCCGAGCCCTCGCCGACGCGGGCATCGCTGACGACCCTGCGCTGTACGCCACGGTCGAGCAGTTCAACCGCGCGGAGGGGTCGCTGGCGGTCGAGCGACTGATCGCGAGCGGCGCCGACTTCGACGCGCTGTTCTGCTTCAGCGACAGCCTCGCGCTCGGGGCGCTCTACACGCTGGGCAGCCACGGCATCGCGGTACCCGATCGCGTGGAGGTCATGGGCTTCGACGACATCGAGGAGGGACGCTTCCACATCCCCGCGTTCTCGACCGTCGATCACGGCGTGGAGCAGGCGGCATCCACGATCCTCGACATCCTGCACGACCCGCGATCCGTCCCGGGCTCGCACCACGAGGTGCCCCACCGGCTCATCGCCCGCTGATCGGGAGCGCCGTCACGGTCAGGCCTGACAGTCGTCATCCGGGGCCCGGCGCCGACGTCGGCCCGCTTCCGGGGCCGCCGACCCGCTTCCGGTGGCAGTCTGCGCCGCGCGGAGCCCGCCCATCTTCGCTCCGGTCGCGCTTTGTGCCGCCGCATCGCGGCTTCGGCGGCACGAACTGCGACCGGAACCGATGGATGTCGATCGTCCACGGCACGAACTGCGACCGGAACGACCGAAGAGACGTCGGATGACTGAAGCGGACGCCGAGGGCCGAATGCCGGACGACCCCCGTCAGCCCAGGACGGGCGGGATCTCCGACCAGGCCAGTCGCTCCTCGGTCGAGGGGGCGGCGGGGATGCGGCCGGCGCCGTCCGGTTCGGGGATCGCGGCGAGCAGCGCACGCGTGTACGGATGCCCGGGGTCGGCCCACACGCGGTCGGTGGCGCCCGACTCGAGCACCCGGCCCGCGTACATGACGAACGTGCGGTCGGCGATGCGTCGCACCACCGCGAGGTCGTGCGAGATGAACAGCATGCCCGCACCCGACTCCGCCACGAGGTCGCGCATGAGCCCCGCGACACTCGTCTGGGTCGAGGCGTCGAGCGCCGAGATCGGCTCGTCGGCCACGAGCAGCGACGGCCGGGCGGCGAGGGCGCGGGCGATCGCGATCCGCTGCTTCTGTCCGCCCGAGAACTGGTGCGGGAACCGCGTCGCGACGTTCTCGGGGAGGCCGACCCGCTCGAGCCACTCGGCGACGGTCGACCCGGCGGCGCCGCGCGCGCGGGCGGTGGCGATGCCGTCGGCGATCTGGTCGCCCACCCGGCGCCTCGGGTTCAGCGAGGTCGACGGGTCCTGGAACACCATCTGGATGCCGGTCAGCGCGAGCGCGCGACGGCGGATGCCGAGCGGCGTGACCGGTTCGTCGCGGAACAGCACAGTGCCGCCCGCGAGCTTCTCGATGCCGACGACCGCGCGGGCGAGGCTCGACTTGCCGCTGCCGGACTCCCCCACCAGCGCGACGGTCTCGCCCGGCGCCACCTGCAGCGACACCTGATCGACCGCGACGACCGGCGGGGTGCCCGGGTAGCGCACGGTGACGTCACGGGCGTCGAGGACGGCCACCTCACTCATCGGCATCCTCCTTCTCGTCGACCGCGTCGCCCGCGGCATCCGGTGCGGACTCGATCCGCGAGCCGGGAAGCGCCGCGAGCAGCGTGCGCGTGTACTCGTGCTGCGGGGAGCGGAACAGCGTCTCGCGGTCGGCGCGCTCGACGATCTCGCCGTTCTTCATGACGGCGACCTCGTCGGCGATCGCGCTCATGACGCCGAGGTCGTGCGTGACGAGCAGCACCGCGAGGTTCCGCTCGGTCGCGAGGTCGCGCAGCAGTCGCAGGATGCCGGCCTGCACCGTCACGTCGAGCGCGGTGGTCGGCTCGTCGGCCAGCAGCACCTCGGGGTCGCAGGCGAGAGCGCAGGCGATCGCGATGCGCTGGCGTTGGCCGCCCGAGAACTGATGCGGGTACCGCGCGAGCGCGCCCTCGGGGTTCGGCACCTGCACGGTCTCGAGCAGCTCGATCGCTCTGGCCTTCGCCGCGGCGCCGCGGAGTCCGAGGTGCACGCGCATGTGGTCGGTGAGCTGGCGCCCCACCGGCAGCTGCGGGTGCAGCGACGCCGACGGGTCCTGGAACACCATCGCGATGCGCTTCCCGCGGATGCGGTTGAGTTCACGTCGGCGCAGACCCAGGAGCTCCTGCCCCGCGAGGGCGACCGATCCGCCGGTGCGGGCCGTGCGCGGGAGCAGGCCCAGCACCGCGAGCGAGGTCAGGGTCTTGCCCGAGCCGGACTCCCCCGCGAGGCCGTGGATGCGTCCCGCGTGCAGGTCGAGCGAGATGCCGTGCACGAGCGGGCGGCCGATCGCGATCGTGAGGTCGCTGATCCGCAGCGCGGGCGTGGTCGACGGTGCGTTCATGCCGAAGCCCCCTTCGCGGACGCCGCGTGATCGGCCTGCTTCTCGTGCGTGACCTCGGCGGTCGGGTCGAGCACGTCGCGCATCGCGTCGCCGAGGAAGTTGAACGCCAGCACCACCGTGAGGATCGCCAGGCCGGGGAACACGCCGAGCCACCAGGCGTCGAAGTTCTGCATGGCAGCCGAGATCATCGAGCCCCACTCCGCGGTCGGCGGCTGCGCGCCCAGCCCGAGGAACGACAGACCGGAGAGCAGGAGGATCGCGGCGCCGATGTCGAGCGTCGCGAGGACGAGCATGGGGCCGGCGATGTTCGGCAGGATGTCGACGAACAGCGTCCGCAGCGGCGAGTGGCCGAGCAGTCGACCCGCGATCACGTAGTTCTGACCACGGAGGCCGATCACGATGCTGCGGGTGACACGGGCGTACTGCGGCCAGGACACCACGATCGCGGCGATCACGGCGTTGAAGAGCGAGGGTCCGAGGGACGCCGCGACGACCATCGCGAGGATCACGGTCGGGAAGGCCATGAACAGATCGGTGATGCGCATGAGCGTCTCGTCGACCGCGCGACCGAAGTACCCGGCGACCGCGCCGATGACGGTGCCGATCACCATCGCGGCGATCACGAGCATGAGCGCGAGCGGCAGGCTCACGGTCGCGCCGGTCATGAGGCGCGAGAAGATGTCGCGCCCGTTGCCGTCGGTGCCGAGCAGGGTGTCGATACCGGGCTCCTGCAGACGCGGGAGCACCTGTGCGTTGGGCCCGAACGGCACCCACCACTGCGCGGTGAACGCCACGACGATCCAGGCGGCGGCGATCACGGTGCCGATCACGCCGAGCGGGGTGCGCCAGGCGCGCGGCCAGCGGAACCGGAACCGCCAGGGCCCGGACGCCGAGTCGATGCGGCTCATGCGATCCTCACTCTCGGGTCCAGGACGCCGTAGAGCAGATCGACGACGAAGTTGATGACGAGGTAGATGACGCCGACCACCAGGCCGACGCCCATGATGCCGGGCAGGTCGAGGTTCGCGGCGGAGTTGTAGGCGTACGTGCCGAGCCCCGGCCACGCGAACACCGACTCGACGAGAACGGTGCCAGACAGCAGCGATCCGAACGCGACACCCACGACGGTGAGGATCGGGAGGGAGGCTCCGCGCAGCACGTAGCCGACGATCACGCGCATCGCGGGGAGGCCCTTGGCGCGGGCGGCGCGCACGTAGTCGCTGCCGAGCACCTCCAGGACCGAGGTGCGGATGAACCGCGTGAGGAGGCCGATCGTCACGAGCGACAGCACGATGACCGGCAGCGCGAGGTGCGCGAGGGCGTCGAAGAACCCGACGCCGTCGCCGTTCAGCAGGTAGTCGACCGTGTAGAGGCCCGTCACCCGCGGGGGCGGGGTGATCGACGGCGAGATCCGGCCGGACCCGGGCGCGATGCGCAGCTCGAGGAAGAACACGTAGAAGCTCACGAGCGCGAGCCAGAACGTCGGGACGCTGAGGCCGACCAGCGTGACGACGCGGATGACCTGGTCGGTCACGAGCCCGCGGCGGTAGGCGGCGAGCGTGCCGAGCACGACGCTCACGGCGAGGCTCAGGACGATCGCGGCGATCGCGATCTCGATGGTCGCCGGCACCGCGGTGGCGAGGTCGCTGGTGACCGGGCGTCCGGTCACCAGCGACGTGCCGAGGTCTCCGCGCAGGAGGTTCCCCATGTAGATGAAGTACTGCACGAACAGCGGCTGGTCGAGCCCGTGCTCCCGGATGAAGGCCTCACGCGTCGCGGGGTTCTGCGACGCGCCCTCGCCGAGCGCGGCCGAGACCGGGTCTCCCGGCACCAGGTTGGTGAGCAGGAACGTGACGATCGTCACGCCCACCAGCAGGAGCAGGGAGGTCCCGATCCGGCGCAGCAGGTAGCCGACGAGCGGCGATCTGCGTCGCTGCGCCTGCCGTTGCACGGCCACCGTCGTCATGCGCGGTCGCCCGATCAGCCGGCGGGCTGGATCTCGGCGATGTCCATCTCCCACACCGAGTTGTACACGGCGCCGGTGACGGCATCCGCCGTGGCGATGTTGCGACCGGGGACGATCAGCGGCACGAACGGTCCGTCGGCCTGCATGGCCTCGGCGAACGCCGTGAACGCCTCGCTGCGCTGCGCCTCGTCGGTCGCGGCGGCGGCACCGGCCGCGATGCCCGCGATCTCGGGGTTCGCCTCGGCGGCCCAGCCGGCGCGCAGGCCGACCTTCAGTCCGGGAGCGAAGGGCAGGAAGTTCGCGGAGTCGGCGTAGTCCGGGCCCCAGAACCACAGGCCGAAGCCCTCGGTGCCGTTGACGTAGGCGTCGAGCTCGGTCGCGAAGGGCGCGGGGGCCAGCTCGACCGTGATGCCGGCGTCCTCGAGCTGCGCCTGGACGCGCTCGGCGAGCGGCGTGAACTCCACGCCGCCGACCGGGTAGTCGTTCGGGAACTGCAGCTTCAGGGTCTGGCCCGTGTAGCCCGCCTCGGCGAGCGCGGCCTTCGACTTCTCGAGGTCCTGCTCCACACCGCTGTCGAGGGCGCCCTCGAACCCGGGCGGGATCACGCCGGTCGCCTGCACCGCGCCGGCGCCGGCGAGCTCGAGCAGCGCGTCGTAGTCGAGCGCGTACCGGATCGCCTCGGCGATCTTCACGTTCGCGAGGTCGCCCGCCACGGCCGAGGACTGGTTCAGCAGCAGGAAGATGGTCTGGCCGGAGGGCACCGACTCGACCTGGAGGCCGTCGCCGAGACCGGCGACCTGGTCGCCGTTGAGGTCCATCGCGACCATCGAGTCGCCACCCTTGAGGTTGGCGAGCTGCGTGGCGCTCTCCGAGACGTTGCGGACGACGACGCGGTCGTAGCCGGCCTCCTCGTCGCCGTCGTACTCGTCGCTCTTGGTGAGCACGACCTGCGAGGAGAGGTCGAGCGTGTCGAGCACGAAGGGCCCGGAGCCGGCCGACTCGCCGTCGAGGAACTTCTGCGCCGTGTCGGTGCCGTCGGTCGCGCCGCCGTTCTCGATCACGACGTCGGAGTTGAGGATGCCGAGCGCGGGGTTCGCGAGGATCGCGGGCAGTTGCAGCAGCGGCGTCTCGGACGTGATCGAGATCGTCTTGTCGTCGACCTCGCTGATCGTCAGGCCGGCGAGGAGGAAGTTCGGCTTCGCGTCCTCCATGCCCTGGATGCGCTGCAGCGAGAACACGACGTCCTTCGCCTCGATCGGAGAGCCGTCGGAGAAGACGCGGTCGCCCTCGAGCGTGAAGGTGAACTCGGTCGCGGCGTCGTTCTGCTCCCAGGACGCGAGACCGGGGACGGGCGTCGAGACGTCGGAGCCCTCGAAGTCGACGAGGGTCTCGTACAGGGCCTTGGCGATCATGTTGCCGGTCGGGTCGTAGCTGTGTCCCGGGTCGGCGGTCTCGATCGAGAAGGCGGTGTCGATGACGAGCGAACCGGATGCCGAGGAGTCGCCCCCGTTGTTCGCGGAGTTCCCTCCCGAGCAACCGGCGAGCGCGAGGAGCGCGACCGCTCCGATCGCGATGACGGACGTGCTGCGACGTGACGACATGAGGGCCTCCCAGGGCGAGGATTCATCGGGTATGGACGCCACTGAGGTGGACGACCGGTGATCAGATTCGCATCATATGGGACTATGTGTCCAGCGAGGATGCGATCGTCATCACGGTCTGTCCAGTCCCTCGCCCGTGAGGAGCAGAATGTCCAGCAAGAGCGCCGAAGCGTCGAAGCAAACTGGACGAAGTGCCACCCCTCTGGACGACATCACGTACAGAATCCTCGACACGCTGCGCGATAACGGTCGGATCTCGATCGCCGCACTGGCCGAGACCGTCGGCATCTCCCGCGCGAACGCCTACACGCGGGTGGAGACGCTCATGCAGGAGGGCGTCATCACGGGGTTCAGCGCCACGGTCGACCAGGCGAAGGCCGGCCTGTCGATCGGCGCGCTCGTGTTCGTCACCGTGCACCCGCAGGCGTGGGCGTCGTTCCGGGAGCGCGTGATCGAGATGCCGGACGTCGAGTGGTGCGCGATCACGACGGGCGAGCACGACGCCATGCTGCTGATCCGGGCGGTCGACGTGAGCGGCGTGCACGAGTTCTCGACCGGCGTGATCGCCCAGCTGCCCGAGGTGCGCACGGTCGTGAGCGTGGTCGTGCTCGACGAGGTCATCCGCCGCTCGTACCTGCTGCCGACGGATCTGCCCGAGCGGGACATGGCGGTGCCGCTCGGGATGACGCGCTGGACCCCGGCCTCCCCGGGCCGCGACGCCCTCCCGCCCCGCTGATCGGGCGGCGGCGCTGAGCAAGCGCACCCCGCGGCGCTCAGAGGCTCCGCAGGGAAGAGGCCTTCCGCTCGTCGATCCCACCGCGCCACCCCGAGAGCGGCGGCGGGACATCCGACCGCGGGCCTCCGGTCCACGCCTCGGCGATCTCGCGTCGGGAGACGAAACCGTCCCAGCTCGGCGTGATACTGCCGCGAAGCACACCGTATTCGGCGAGCCCGAGCAGGATGCCGTAGCGCTGATACTTGTCCGCGCGAGGGACGATCTTCGCACGCGCCACCGCCTTCTCCAGTTCGCCGGGCCGCGTGCCGTCCGGCAGGCCCGCGATGAGGTCGAGCAGGGCGCGCAGGCGCTCCCTGTCGTCGTCCGTCGGCGACGGGAGTCCTTCGCTGCTCGCGGCCTCGAGGTCGGACAGATAGTGGTGCGGCTGCTCGTTCCACGACCAGCCGAGGGCGAGTCGCAGCAGCTCCTCGGTGACGTCGACGTCGTGCATCCCGTCGGGGGCGTCGACCGAGAGACCGCAGTCCGGCATGCCGTCCGCGGCGAGGGCTGCTGCTGCGAGGTGACGGCACCATCCGACCGATATCACGGTCTGCCGTCCCCGCGGAGCGCTGTGCAGTCCGGCGACGAACGCGC
The DNA here is from genome assembly GCF_044749125.1 of Microbacterium sp. NPDC089696. Lineage (NCBI taxonomy): Bacteria > Bacillati > Actinomycetota > Actinomycetes > Micrococcales > Microbacteriaceae > Microbacterium > Microbacterium sp. NPDC089696. The sequence goes on from NZ_JBIVHF010000001.1 coordinate 54,126, forward strand.
GGAGCACGGCGTCGTCGTCGAGTGTCATCGCGGCGGCGAGCGACCGCTCGAAGATCTCGCCGGCGGTGAGACGCTCGGGCACCCGGATCGGCCACCCGAGCGCCGCTGCGCCCGCGAGGTCGGCGGAATCCGTCGAGGCCTCCGCACCGGCGACCGCTCCGGTACGGGTGAACCGATATCCGTACAGCCGCATGAGGACGTCGAGTTCGGCGCCGGTGGGAACGCGACGGGGAGCGAGGGCGGCACGGGGAGTCGTCATGGGATCATCCTCGCTGTCGGCACGGCGGTGCGGGAGGTCCGGACCGGACCCCGCCGATCAGATTCTGGAATATCAGTGGCGGATGCCACGGATGCTCAGCCGGTGGGCACCGAACGAGGGCACCCCGGCGGTCGTCGAACGAGCGCAGCGAGACGAAACGCCCTCCGATCAGGAGGCGGGGACCTCTTCGCACACGCTGAGCTGCGGGAGTCCGTGCATCTCGTAGTGCTCGACGAGGCGGATGAGCCCGTCGTCGGTGAGCTCGAGCTCGCTCTCGCCGTCGCCCGTCACGACCGTGCCGTCGGCGACGAGCACGTGCACGAACGACACCCAGATCGTGTCGGCGGTGCGGGTGCCGACGAAGCGCCCGAAGGTCACGGTGTCACCGGTGTAGTCACCCCAGATCGCGCCGTCCTTCTCCCGGTACACGAACTCGCTGGGACCCTCCGGGTCGACCGCAGACGTCGTCGAGGACACCATGCGGAAGCGGCGGCCGTCGAGCGAGGGGATGGATGCTGTCGAGGTCACCCTCCGATTATGGAGGAGCGGTGTCGCCTGTGAGGACGACGTCGATGAGGGGTCTCGTACACCGATCCGCGGCCTGGCCCTGTCGAGACGAAACGACGCATCGCGGCATCCTCGACGCGGTTTCGTCCATCGGGTCATTCGAGGTCGAGACGCAGCAGACCGGGAAGGTGCGCTGTCTGGGCGCGCACGGTGACGAGGAAGTCCGCGTAGTCCGGGGTCATCTGCACGCGCGAGGATCCGAGCACCATCGTGCGCGCACGACCGGCCGCGCGCTCGAGCTTCATCCGCCGCACCGGATACCCGGTCGGGGTCAGCCAGACGCGGGCGAGCTGCGAGTAGGGCAGGTCCTCGTCGTCGAGGCGCAGACCCTGCGCGCTGACGCCGATGTGCGACGGGATCGCCACGAGAACACGACGCCGCTGCACCGCGCCGATGAGGAGTCCGATGCCGGCGACGCCCGCGAACGGCACGAGCATCACGAGCGCCGACAGGTCGCCGTCGAGGAAGCCGGGTGTGAACGCGAGGGCGAGCGCACCGAGCGCCACGGCGAGCGCGATCACCGCGCCGACCGTCAGACCGGTGGCGAACCCGCGCTCCTTCGACGAATCGACGCTGAACGAGGTCGGGAGGTGCGCACGGGCGCGCGCCGCGTCGACCGGGTCGGCGGCCCGGGGCTCGTCGAGAGGGGTGAGGACGGCCATGAGCTCGTTGAAGTCCGTGCGCGTGAAGCCGGGGAGCTCGACCGTGATCTCGCGTCCGCCGCTGTAGACGAGGAGCGCGCGGGTGACGCCGCTGCGGAGCCCGTTGGTGCGGTGCTCGGTGATCTTCGATCGGAACGCGGTGGACGCGCGGTCGAAGGTCTCGCGGTTGCCCCCGCGGCCGATCTCCACCGTGGTGGGGTGCACGGCGATGCGCACGTTGCGGAACCAGAAGATGCCGAGCCAGACCGCGACCGTGAGCGCGACGGCCACCACGAGCACGATGATCCCGCGGGTCTCGATGTCCATCTGCCGGGGAAGGAAGCGCGGCAGGATGAACAGCGTCGCGGCCGACAGCACGACTGTCAGCACGATCGCGCTCACGACCGCGCGCACCGGATGACGACGGAACACCCGTCCGTCCGCCACCACCGAGACCCCATCGACCATGCGACTCTCCCCCGCTCTGGACTTTCCTCTGGCACAGTAGCGGTCATCCGCGCACCTGCGCCATCGGACCGAGGCTCGCGGGTACCGTGGGTCGCATGCACTGGATCTCCGACCCGTCGACCGGCGAGTGGCTGCGCGGCCGCCTCGACGACCCGTGGACCTCCTCCATGCACAGCGTGGTGCCGCGCGGATACCCCGCGTACGCCCGCCTCCTGCACCCCGGGGTCGTGCGGTCGCTCCCCGACCGGCCGGTGCCGTCGATCGAGGACTGGCAGCGGCTGCCGCTCGAGGAGCAGGACCGGCTGATCGACCTGTTCCGCGACGAGCCGGTCACGTGGGCAGAGACCGCCGCCGCGTTCGGCACGACACTGCACCCGCTCGCGCAGTGGCAGCGGCTCGTGCGCACGCCGACGGACGGCGACTGGCGCACCCGGATCGCGCCAGACGGGCGCGAGTTCACCGCGCCGATGGAGGGGGCGCTGGCGGCGGAGACCGTCGCCACGATCGCGGCGCACCTCGCCGGGCACACGACGACACCGGATGCCGGGATCGCGGCCCTCTGGGAGGGCTTCGGCGGATTGCTGGGCCACCTCGGCCACGGGCCCTCGCGCGTCTTCTTCTCGATCGGCGGCGACGGGGACGTCGATCCGAACCGCGCGGACCCGAATCACCGGGCGATGCTCGACCGCAGCATCCACGACCCGCTCAACACCGCGTTCCGCAAGCCGACCTGGCAGGAGGGCATCCTGTCCCGCGAGGTCTCCGAGGGCCCGCGGCTCGCGCTCGTCGACCGCACGTACGTGCTGTTCTCCGCGTCCGCGCGCGAGCTCGCCGACCCGGAGTGGATCCTGCACGCGCCGTGGCGCGACCTCCCCGGCGAGGCGCACGGGTTCCCGCCGAGCGCACAGAGTCCCACCCTCCTCTGGCCCGACGACCGCGCCTGGGTCCTGGTGAGCGAGATCGACTTCGACTCGACCGTCGTCGCCGGGTCCGCCGAGCTGATCGCCGCACTGAGCGCCGATCCGGCCCTCGAGGTCGTGCCGCTCGCGGAGGGCTCCGACCTGCACTGGGACGCCGACGAGGTCAACCGGTGACGACACCGCAGCCGGCGACCACGTTCGACGCGCGTCCGCTGACGGACCCGGTCGATCCCCGGGCGGTGCGGACGTTCGCGGCCGAGCTGCGCGCCCGCGGCGGCACGGGGGCGTCGGTCTCGACGGTCATCGGCGCCGTCGTCGTCGGGATCGTGGTGCTCGTGTCCCTCCCGATCGCGGGGTCGGTGCTGGTCGGGCTGTTCACGCGCCCGGGATCGTTCGGGTTCGCGGGGATCGGGCTGCTGGTCTTCGGCCTGATCGGCGTGGGTCTCGGCGTCGGTGCGCTCCTCGGTTGGCGGCGCGCACGGGAGACCCGCTATCGCCTCGACCGCTTCGCCCGGGCGAACGGCATGACGTACGAGGGCCGCATCGCCGACCCGCCGCTGCCCGGCATGATCTTCAGCCTGGGCCGCTCGCGCCTGTCGACCGACCTCGTGCGCGGCACGCGTCCGCGGTTCGTCGAGTTCGGCAACTACCGGTACACGGTGCAGTCGGGGAAGAACTCCACGACGTACCGCTGGGGCTACGTCGCGGTGAAGCTCGACGTGCCGCTGCCGAACATCGTGCTGGATGCGAAGGGCAACAACGCCTTCGGGTCGAACCTGCCTGCGTCCTTCCAGCGCGCGCAGCGCCTCTCCCTCGAGGGCGACTTCGACCAGCACTTCACGCTGTACTGCCCCGAGGGCTACGAGCGCGATGCGCTGTACCTCTTCACTCCCGACATCATGGCGCGACTGATCGACAACGCCGCCGAGCTCGACGTCGAGATCGTCGACGACTGGCTGTTCCTCTACACCCAGCGTCGTGTGTCGACGCTCGACCCCGCGACGTGGGCGTGGCTGTTCGGCGCCGTCGGCGCCCTCATCACGAAGTTCGACCAGTGGGCGCGCTGGCGCGACGAACGACTCGAGGAGGCGCGGGCGAACGCCCCGGCATCCGCTCCCGCCGCGGTGGCCCCGGAGGCCGCGTCCGCGCATCTGCCGTTCGCCCCACCCGCCGGCCTGCTCGCTCCCCCTCCCGGCGTCGCCGCCGAGGGTCGACGCCTCAAGCGGAGCGTCCAGTGGCTCCCGATCGTGGTCGTCATCGGGTTCGCGGCGTTCTGGTTCCTGTCCCGCGCGTTCTGACCGACCCGGCCCTGGCCTGCCCGGGCCGTGTCGGTGCCCGGCGCTACTGTCGCGGCATGGCGGAGCCGGTACGGCAGTGGTGGGCGCGGAGACAGTTCTCCCGCGGCGTCGACGTGCCCTACGCGGTCGGGACGTTCCGTGCCGCCTGGGCCGCCTACCCCGAGCTGATCCGTCAGTACCACCCCGAACTCAACCACGGGGTTGTCCTGTCGCAGATCCCGCTGGCCGCCGACGTGCTGCTCTGCTGGGAGTGCGCCGTGGGGCACCGGTTCGCGGCCACACCGTCCGAGCAACGGGAGCGTCCGGGTCGCGTGCGTCGTCGGTCGGCGTGGTGTCCGGAGTGCTCGTCGCTCGCGCGTCCGCAGCCCGTGATCCTCGGTGAGCCCCGAGCGATCCCCCGTGCCCCTCGCCGTCGTGAGCCTGCGCTCTGCACTAAGACGCCCGATGTCCCGACGGGCACGGCCTTCACGAGCCAGTGCGCCCCGAAGCCGGCGTCCGCCGCGGAGGGTCGGCTGCGCGCCGAGCTCACCTCCCGGCTGCGGTTCGACACGGAGGCGAACGCGGTCAAGGTCGCCCGCCCGTTCTTCCGGCACACCGAGGTGTGGCCCGACATCGTGCTGCCCGAGCTGCGCGTCGCGGTCGAGTACGACACGGTCGGCCGTCACGGTCTGGAGCACGTGGGGAAGCGGCAGGACGCCGATCTGCGCAAGGACCGTGCGCTGCGCGCCGCCGGCTGGGAGGTCGTCCGCCTTCGCATCGGAAAGCTCGAGCCCCTCGGACCGCACGACCTGCAGATGTCGTCGATCGGGACGGCGGGGGTCACGCGGCTGCTCGACGTCCTCCGCGTGATCCGCGGCGATCTCCTGGTCGACGCGTACCTGCGCTGACGGCGTGTGCGGAGGTGTGGGGGTGGGTGCTGTTGGGGATCAGCTGCCCACCCCATCCCCCCTCGGGATCAGAAGAAGATCTGACTCTCCCTCCGCAGGACGGTCGAACCGTCCGCCACGCGTGGTCAGCTGGGGACTGACGTATCAACGCGTATGCCGCAATGGTATGCCCGCAAACGTTGCACAGAATTGCGCCAACCGATCTCGTTCTTGCGTTCGGCAAACCGGTTCGAAACCGGGGGCCACGCAACCGATTTCACAGACGGATTCGTATATCAGCGTTTTTCTCCGGGCGCGAGGTCGAAGTACTCGAGCTCGGCCTCGTTCAGCATCCGGGAGCGGATGAGGAACCGCATACCTGTGGGGCCTTCGACGCTGAAGCCCGCGCCGCGCCCCGGCACCACGTCGATGGTCAGGTGCGTGTACTTCCAGTACTCGAACTGCGACTCCGACATGTAGACCTCGACGGGCGCGTCCAGTCCGACGTCGAGGTCGCCCAGCAGCACGTCGCTCGGTCCCGTGAGGAACATCCCGATCGGATAGCACATGGGCGAGGAGCCGTCGCAGCATCCACCCGACTGATGGAACATGAGCGGCCCGTGCTGCGCGCTGAGATCGCGGATCAGCGATGCCGCGGCATCCGACACGTCCACGCGCTGGTATCTGCCGATGCTGACCACGCTCTCGCTCCTCTCGACGTGGTCCGGGCGGGCGCATCGGCGCCCGCCCGGGGTCTGCGGATCAGAAGAAGCCCATCGGACCGTCGGCGTACGACACCAGGAGGTTCTTCGTCTGCTGATAGTGGTCGAGCATCATCTTGTGGTTCTCGCGGCCGACGCCCGACTGCTTGTACCCGCCGAACGCCGCGTGCGCGGGGTACTGGTGGTACGTGTTGGTCCAGACGCGGCCGGCCTCGATCGCGCGGCCGGCACGATACGCCGTGTCGCCGCTGCGGCTCCACACCCCCGCGCCCAGCCCGTAGAGCGTGTCGTTCGCGATCGAGATCGCGTCGTCGTAGTCGTCGAACGAGGTGACCGACAGCACCGGTCCGAAGATCTCCTCCTGGAAGATGCGCATGTCGTTCGTGCCTTCGAACACCGTCGGGGCCACGTAATAGCCCTCGCTGAGGTCGCCGCCGAGGTCGACGCGCTCCCCGCCGGTCAGCAGCCGTGCCCCGCCCTGCTTCCCGATGTCGATGTAGCTGAGGATCTTCTCCAGCTGGTCGTTCGAGGCCTGGGCGCCGATCATGGTCGCGGGGTCGAGAGGGTTGCCCTGCACGACCTTGCCGACCCGCGCGAGACCGTCGGCGAGGAATCCGTCGTAGATCGACCGCTGGATGAGCGCGCGCGAGGGGCACGTGCACACCTCCCCCTGGTTGAGGGCGAACATCGTGAAGCCCTCGAGCGCCTTGTCGTAGAAGGGATCGTCGGTCGCGCGCGCGACGTCCTCGAAGAACACGTTCGGGCTCTTGCCGCCGAGTTCGAGTGTGACCGGGATGAGGTTCTGCGAGGCGTACTGCATGATCAGTCGGCCCGTCGTGGTCTCACCCGTGAACGCGACCTTGCGGATGCGCTTGTGCTGCGCGAGCGGAGCGCCCGCCTCGATGCCGAAGCCGTTCACGATGTTCACGACGCCCGCCGGGAGCAGGTCGCCGATGATCTCGAACAGGAACAGCAGGGATGCCGGGGTCTGCTCGGCCGGCTTGATGACCACGCAGTTGCCCGCGGCGAGCGCCGGCGCGAGCTTCCACACGGCCATGAGGATCGGGAAGTTCCACGGGATGATCTGGCCGACCACACCGAGCGGCTCGTGGAAGTGGTACGCCACGGTGTTCTCGTCGAGCTGGCTGATGCCGCCTTCCTGAGCCCGCAGCACACCCGCGAAGTAGCGGAAGTGGTCGATCGCGAGCGGGATGTCCGCCGCGAGCGTCTCCCGCACCGGCTTGCCGTTCTCCCACGTCTCCGCGACGGCGATGCGCTCGAGGTTCTGCTCGATGCGGTCGGCGATGCGGTTGAGGATGACCGAGCGCTCGGCGGGGCTCGTCTTGCCCCAGGCCGCGAAGGCCTTCCAGGCGACGTCGACCGCGCGGTCGACGTCCTCCACGGTCCCCCGGCCGACCTCGGTGAACGGCTTGCCGGTGACGGGGCTGACGTTCTCGAAGTACTGGCCCTTGACCGGGTCGACGAACTCGCCGCCGATGTAGTGGCCGTAGCGGGGGCGGTAGTCGGCGATCGATCCCTGCTGCCCGGGGGCCGCGTACACGGCGGAGGCGGGGGCGGCTGCGACGTCTTCTTCGACGATGGTCATCGGTGACTCCTTCGACGGGCCGCGGCTCCGATGCCCTGCGGCTGTTCCTCCGACGGTAGGTCGGCGGACGTTGCGCCCGGATGCGCAACGTTGCAGGAGGTTGCGGACCGCGTGCGAGTCAGCCGCGCTCGAGGCGCTCGATGCGGGTGACCAGTCCCGCACGCTTCGGCGACCGCGCGGGGAGCATCTCGAGGGCGAGGCGCAGCGCCTCGGCATCCGCCTGTCCCTCCGGGATCTCGGCGTAGGCGAGGAGCACGTCCAGGCTCGCCTCCGACAGCATCACCTCGCGCAGCGCGGCGCGCACGGTCTCGCGGAACTCCTCCACCCCGGGGGACGTCGACTCGGGCAGCACCGGTCCGCGGTAGGCGGTCAGCGCGACACGGTGAGCACCGCGATCGAGAAGCGACAGGACGTCGTGCGCATCGGTCTCGAGCGGCACGGCGAGGCGGTACGGACGGGACTCCGGGACGAGGCTCGGCGCGTGCTTCTCGAGCACCTTGCGCAGGCGCACCATCTCGGGGCGGAGCGTGTCAGGCGACGCGTCGGGGCCGTACACCAGCTCACTCAGCCGCTCGGCCGACAGCCCCTGCCGGTACAGGGCGAGCATGAGGAGGATCGCCGCGTGGCGGGCGCTCAGCTCGATCACCGACTCCTCCAGCTCGGTCTCGGTCTCGAGACGCGCCCGATCGCGGCCGAGCACGTGCAGCGTCGCGCGCGTCGTCGGCTTCGCCCGCGGGGTGACCGCGATGGGTCGCTGCGCCTCGGATCTCTGCCGCAGCCGCGCCACGAGGAGCTCGGACTCCACGGCGCGCGCCGTCGCGTCGACCAGCAGACGCGCCTGCGTGGTCACGACCTCGTCACCGCCGGTGATGTCGATCACACCGAGCACGCGCTTCGTCTCGGGGTCGCGCACGGGAGCGGCCGTGCACGACCACGGATGCACGAGGCGGTTGTAGTGCTCCGCGCCACGGATCTGCACCGACTGTCCGAGGGTCAGAGCCGTGCCGGGGGCGCTGGTGCCGACGGCATCCTCGGCCCAGTTCGCTCCGGCGATGAACCCCATGCCCTCGGTGAGGGACTGCAGCTGACGGTCGCCCTCGATCCACAGCAGGCGACCCGCCTGGTCGCCGACCGCGATCACGACACCCGACTCCTCCGGCGAACCGGGAAGCAGGAGGGCCCGGATCATCTCCATGGCGGAGGCGAGCGGATGCGCCAGGCGGTACTCCTCGAGCTCCTCGCTCATCAGGTCGATCGGCGGTGCGCCCTCGGGTCCCACCCGTCCGCGCCACGACCGGACCCACGAGTCGCGCACGAGCGGCCGGACGGACTGCAGCCGCGTGTCGTCGAGGTTGCCGGCGATCAGCTCCTCGTGCGCGCGCTCGATGAGGAGGCGGGAGGCCTCGGGACCCTCACGTGACACCTGCCACGACGCGACCACGGCGTCTCCGATCGTCGTTGGTGGAGCGTGCCCTCAGCATACGAGTCGGATGCCGTCGGCGGTAGGCGTCGCGCACGCCCGTGCATGCAGGATCCGGGGCTCAGGCCCGCGCCGCCCACCACTCGCGCAGGCGCTGCTCCGCGGCATCCGATCCGATGACGCCCTCGTCGAGGCGCACCTCGAGGAGGAAGCGATAGGCCTCGCCGACCTCGCGACCCGGGCCGATGCCGAGCACCTCCTGGATGCGGTTGCCGTCGAGCTCGGGACGGATCGAGTCGAGCTCCTCCTGCTCGCGCAGCGCCGTGATGCGCGACTCGATGTCGTCGTACGCCGCCGCCAGCCGCGAGGCCTTCCGCTTGTTACGCGTGGTCACATCGGCGCGCGTGAGGATGTGCAGCCGCTCGAGTTCGTCACCGGCATCCCGCACGTACCGTCGCACCGCGGAGTCGGTCCAGGCGCCCTCGCTGTAGCCGAAGAACCGCAGGTGCAGTTCGATGAGCGTCGCGACGGAGTCGGTCGTGGCGGTGTCGAAGCGCAGGGCCTGCATGCGCTTCCGCGCCATGCGCGATCCGACCACGTCATGGTGGTGGAACGTGACGGCGCCGCCGTCCTCGAGCTTGCGGGTGCGCGGCTTGCCGATGTCGTGCAGCAGCGCGGCCAGCCGCAGGGCGACGTCGGGCTTCTCCCCCGGATGCCGGGACTGCTCGAGCTCGATCGCCTGACGCAGCACCGTGAGGGAGTGCTCGTAGACGTCCTTGTGGTGGTGGTGCTCGTCGACCTCGAGGCGCAGTGCGCTCACCTCGGGAAGGAACTCGTCGATCAGTCGGGTCTCCACCAGCACACGGATGCCGCGCACGGGGTCGTCGGTCTGCAGGAGCCGCACGAGCTCGGACTGCACGCGCTCGGGGCTCACGATCGCGAGGGTCTCCCGCAGCTGCGTGATCGCCTCGGTCGTGGCGTCGTCGATCGCGAAGCCGAGCTGGGCGCTGAAACGCGCGGCGCGCAGCATCCGCAGCGGGTCGTCGCCGAACGACACCGCGGGATCGGCCGGGGTCCGCAGCACACCCGCGACGAGGTCCTCGACGCCGCCGGTCGGATCGATCAGCTTCACGGCCGGCACCTGCAACGCCATGGCATTCACGCGGAAGTCCCGGCGCACGAGGTCGGCGTCGATCGTGTCGCCGAACTCGACGGTCGGCTTGCGGGTCACGCCGTCGTAGCTGTCGGCCCGGTACGTCGTGATCTCGACCTGCTCGGAGCCTCCGCCCGGACGCGGCACGCGCGCGCCGATCGTGCCGAAGGCGCGGCCGATGTCCCACTGCGCGGTCGACACCGGCTTCACGATGCGCAGGATGTCGTCGGGCGACGCGTTCGTCGTGAAGTCGAGGTCGTTCGTCGGTCGTCCGAGCAGGGCGTCGCGCACGGGACCGCCGACCACGGCGAGTTCGAAACCGGCCGCATCGAAGGCGTCGGCGAGGGTGCGGACGACCGGATCCTCGGCGAGCGCGCCGAGACGGGCGAGGCCGTCGGCCATGTTGAGCATGGGTTCCAGCGTACCCGGGGGCGAGTTCACCTCCCGGTCGCCTCGGGGTCAGCGCGCGGTCATCCTGCTCCGATGGGCTGGACGCGCCCCGTGCGGCTGAGCACGGAACCCCCACCCTCACGAAGGACACTCATGACCTCCCCCACCCCTGCGGTGCGGTGGCGGCGCTACGGACTCGCGTCCGCCGCCGTCGTCGCCCTGCTCGGCGGCGCCGTCATCGCCCCGATCGCCGTCGCCGCCCCCGAGCCCGAGGTGCCCACGGACTCGCTCATCACGGGCGAGACCACCTGGCGCTACCTCGACGACGGCTCCGACCCGTCTCCCGCCCCGGCCGCGCTCCGCGACTGGACCCTGCCCGCGTACGACGACAGCGCGTGGAAGACCGCGCCCGGTTCGTTCGGCGCCAAGAACGGCAAGCTCGCCGCGGTCGGTCCGCAGACGCCGAAGACGCTGCTCAACCACTACCTCGACGGCACCGCGGCCCCCACGGTGCCGACGTACTTCTTCCGCACGTCGTTCGACCTCGAGGCGGGCGTGGCCGAGCAGGTCGCGGCACTGCGCAGCACCGTCACCTACGACGACGCTCTCATCGTGTGGATCAACGGCACGGAGGTCGCACGGTACGTGGACGGGCGCATCACCGACACCGTCAACGTCGAGTACGCGGGCGACTCCAACGGCGACCCGCTCACGAGCACGTTCAGCGCCGAGGGCACCCTGCTGCACGACGGAGAGAACGACATCGCGGTCGCCCTGTTCCAGGACCGCGCGTCCAGCTCCGACATCTACTTCGACATGTCGTCGCTCACCCTCGTGAAGGCCTCGGAGCCCGGCGCGCCCGTCGTCGCGCCGCCCACCCGCGTCATCCTCACGCCCACCGAGCAGCCCGCTGTCTCGCAGGCGTTCTCGTGGCTCGCCGGCGACGCCTCGCACACCGTCGGCCAGGTCGAGATCGCCCCCGCTGCGGGTGGCGAGACCCGCACGGTCGACGCCTACGACGCGGGTGTCGTGAACGGCAACCCGAACAAGCACTTCTCGGCGACCGTCACCGGTCTGCAGCCGGCGACCTCCTACCGCTACCGCGTGGGGCTCCCCGGCAGCTGGAGCGACTGGTTCGAGTTCCGCACCGCCGACCCGAGCGCCACGGACTTCCAGTTCATCTACTACGGCGACGCGCAGATCGGCCTCGACACCACGTGGCCGAGCGTCGTGAAGCAGGCCGAGGCCAACGCCCCGCGCTCGGTCGGGTCGGTGCACGCCGGCGACCTCATCAATACGTCGAGCAACGAGAACGAATGGCTCAACTGGTTCAAGGGCATGGAGGACTCGGCCGTGCGTACGAACGTCATGGCCGCTCCGGGCAACCACGAGTACTCGGGCGACAAGCTGCTGACCGCGTGGAAGGCCGCGTTCGAGTACCCGCACAACAACCCGTCGACCAGCACGATCGGCGAGCTCGCCGACCTCGCGAAGGGCGACACGCCGGTGGCGCAGCAGTACCGCGCGTACTTCGACCACTGGTCGTCGTTCGCCGCGGAGACGGCGTACTACACGGACTACCAGGGCGTGCGCTTCATCACGCTGAACGCGACGCGCGACACGACGTTCCTCACGCCGGCGGGTCTGCCGTCCTGCACGGGCACGGACTGCCCGTCGACCCAGGTTGCCACGCTGTGGACGCGGTTCCAGGCCGCCTGGCTCGACCTGCTGCTGCAGAACAGCCCGTCGAAGTGGAACGTCGTGACCTTCCACCAGCCGGTGTTCTCGGCCTCCGAGGGCCGTGACGAGCCGATCCTCCGGGCCGAGTGGCTGCCCGTGTTCCAGCGCAACGACATCGACCTCGTCCTCATGGGACACGACCACACCTACGCGCGCGGCTACGTGAACACCGACGCGACGGACGTCGCGGGCATGACGACGGGTCCCGTGTACGTCGTGTCGAACTCGGGCGCCAAGCACTACGAGCTCGAGACCGCCGAGAAGAACGTGTGGACCAACAACGGGGCCACTCAGGTGCTGCGCGGTCAGGGCGTGACCACGTACCAGGTGATCGACGTCTCGAAGAACCAGCTCGTCTACCGCTCGTACCTCGCCGAGAAGCAGCCGGACGCCACCACCGACCTCCCCGTCGGCGCGGTGTACGACACCTTCACGGTGACGAAGTCGGATGCCGGTGAGAAGTACGTGACCGAGGCGGGTGTGACTCCCCCGGTGATCGAGGAGCCGGAGAAGCCCGCGGTCGAGCTGAGCACGGCGTCGGTCACGGCCGGCGGAACCGTCACGGTATCGGGCTCGGGCTTCACGGCCGGTGCGGCGCTGCGGTTCGAGCTGCGCTCCGATCCGGTCGAGCTGGGCACGGCCACGGTCGACGCCGACGGCGCGTTCCGCCGCACGCTGGCCATCCCGGCGAGCACTCCCGCCGGCACGCACACGCTCGCCGTGATCCTCGCGGACGGCACGGAGGTGACGTCGACGCTCACGGTCACCGCCGCGGCGTCCAGCGGCGGAGCGACGACACCGGGCACCGGCGGCGCGACCGACGGGGCCCTGGCCGTCACGGGCGCCGACAGCACGCCGTACATCATCGGGGCCGTGGTGCTGCTCGCGCTGGGTCTCGGCCTGGTCGTGCTGCGCCGACGTCGTCAGGCGCACACGACGGAGAACGCCGAGTAGTCCGGCATCCGTTCGGGGCGTCGTCGGGTCAATCCCGGCGGCGCCCCTTTTCCCTCTGTCCCCGGGGACGGGTGCGGGCTCGGCACGGGGAGCCTAAGATCGGGCACGTGACGGCAGACGACGGGCGGGTCCCCCGCGACACCTCGCGGCGCGGGTTCCTGAAGATGGGCGGCGCGGCGATCGCCGGCGCGGTCGTGGGCGGCGCCGGCGGTGCAGCGATCGGCGCCTCGGTCGGCGGCAGCACGCGCGACGGGTTCGCCTCCGACCCCGACCCGTTCTCGGCGCTCACGCCGCGCAGCGAGCCCGGCTTCGACCACCTCGTCGTCGTGATGGGCGAGAACCGGTCGTTCGACAACCTGCTCGGCTACCTGTACACGCCCGAGACCGTGCCCGCGGGCGAGACGTTCGAGGGACTGGCGTTCGGGACGCACAGCAACACGGCGCCCGACGGCACGGTCGTCGACGCGCATGTCTACACGGGCGACACCGACCGCATCATGAGCTACCCCGACCCCGACCCGGGCGAGGAGTACCCGCACGTCAACACGCAGATCTTCGGCACGGTCGATCCGAAGGGCAACGCCGACCTGTTCGCCGAGCAGATGACCGCGCCGTTCAACGCGCCCACCCACGGCGAGAAGGCGACGATGTCGGGGTTCCTCGAGGACTACATCATCAACTTCCGACGCCTGCGCAAGGGCGAGGATCCCGCGCCGGCCGAGGCCGCGCACATCATGGGGTCGTTCTCGCCGGAGATGCTGCCCGTGCTGTCGACCCTGGCACGCGAGTTCGCGGTGTTCGACCACTGGTTCGCCGGCGTCCCGTCGCAGACGTTCTGCAACCGCTCGTTCTTCCACGCCTCGACGTCGCACGGCTTCGTGACGAACCAGGGCGGCGCCGGATTCGGCAAATGGCTCTCCGCCCCCGCGGCGCCGACCGTGTTCAACCGACTCGAGGACAAGAAGGTCAGCTGGAAGATCTACATCGACAAGCTCCAGCTCGTCTCCTACACAGGGATGCTGCACACCGCCGTGCTCGAGAAGTACTGGCGCACCGAGCACTTCGGCTTCATGGAGGACTTCTACGCCGAGGCGAAGGCCGGCACCCTGCCCGCCTACGCGTTCATCGAACCGCGCATGGTCTACGACCACAACGACTTCCATCCGCCGTTCGGCTCGCCCCGAGAGGGCGACGTCGACGGGCGGGAGGTCTTCGACAGCGCGATCTCCGACGTCCGCGCGGGCGACCGACTCATCCATGACGTCTACGAGGCCGTGCGCACGAGCGCGTCGCCGAAGGGCTCGAACGCGGTCAACACGCTGCTGCTCATCACGTTCGACGAGCACGGGGGCACCTACGACCACGTGCCCCCGCCCGCCGCGACGAAACCCACGAAGGACACCGGTCCGGGAGAGATGGACTTCACGTTCGATCGCCTCGGATGCCGTGTGCCGGCCATCGCCGTGTCGGCCTACACGAAGCGCGGCACCATCATCCACGACGAGATGCACCACGGCTCGGTCATCGCCACACTCTCGCGTCTGCACGGACTGGAGCCGCTGAACGACCGCGACCAGTCCGCGAACACGCTCGACAACGTCGTGAACCTCGACCGGCCGCGGCATCCGGCCGACTGGCCCGTCACGACTCCCGCCTACACGCCGCCGAACCCCGAGGAGCAGAAGCCGCAGCCCGGGGCGGAGGCGCAGATGAAGCCCCTCACCCCGCCCGCACGCGGCCTCCTCGGGCTGCTGATCGCCAAGTACGGACGACCCGGCGAGCCCGAGCCGCAGACGTTCGCCGACGCGTACCGGCTGCTGCACGAGCACGGCGAGGAGCTGTTCGGCCCGCCGAAGGGCTCCTGACAGCGGTCGGGTGGCGGGCACGGCTTCGGATGCCGGCGGCGCCACGCCGTCCGGCATCCGACTCTCACGGCGTGTCGCCGTGCGAGCTCCGCAGCTGTGATCGGATGCCGGTGGCGCGACCCGTGTGCGATCAGTCGTCTTCGCGGCGAGCGCGGCGGCGCGAGACCGCGAACAGGATCGCGCCGAGCGCGAGAACACCCGCGCCGACACCGGCCCAGACGAAGGTGTCGGGGCTGAGGCCCGTCGCAGAGAGTCGTCCACCGGTCGCGCCTCCCGTACCCGACCCGCCGGTGCCACCGCCCGGCGTGCCCGGCGTTCCGGGGTCGACCGGCGGGACCTCGTCGACCGCGAGCGTGAAGTCCTGGTCGACGACCACCTCACCCGCCGCGGTGATCACGACGCTGAGGGTGGCCGAACCGACGACCGTGGTGCCGGTGGGCGGCGTGATCGTGAGCGTGTACGTGCCCGGAGGCAGATCGCCGAGTCCGTAGCCGCCGTCGCTGCCCGTCGTGAGCTGCTGCGTGCCCGCGCCCGAGTCCACCGTGATGACCGCTCCGCTCACGGGGTCGCCGTCGTCGGTGAGCACGGTGCCCGAGAAGGCGCCGAAGCGCGCGAGTTCGAAGTCCACGTCGGGCACGTCGGCCGCGGCGACGCTCTCGGTGCGCGTCGTCGCACCGACGGCGGTGTATCCCGCGGGGATGCTCACCGTGACCTCGTAGGCGCCCGCGGGCAGTCGCGGGAAGGAGTAGTCGCCGTTCGCGTCCGTGACGGCCGTGAGCGTCGGCTCGCCCGGCGCGGTCGCGGTGACCGTCACGCCGGACACCCCCGCACCGTTCGCGATCACCGTGCCGCTGAGAGTCGGATTCTCGACGAGCGTGAAGTCGACGTCCTGGATCGGCACCTCGCTGCCCGGCGGCACGACGACCGGCTGGAGCGGACTCGTGGTCGAGTACCCCGGGGGCGGAGTGACGACGATGCTGTGCGGACCCACTCCCACCGTGTCGAAGACGTAGAAGCCGTTCGCGTCCGTGGTGGTGGGCGTGCCCCCGTCGACAGAGACCGCGACCCCGGCGAGTGGGTTCCCGTCGCCGTCGAGCACACGCCCGGAGACCGCGACCGGCACGATGGGGCGCACCTGGAAGTCGGCGATCGCGTCGTCCGTGGAGAGGTCGACCGCCTGCGTCGGCGATCCGACGGCGATCGTTCCGCCGGGCGGAGTCACGCGGGCCGTGTACCCGGGCGCCGCCACGACCCCCGGGAACGAGTAGGAGCCGTCGGGAAGCGTCGTCGTGGTGCCGACGACGGCACCGTTCGCATCCGTGAGAGTGACCGTGACGCCTGCCTGCGGCGTCGTCGCGGGGTCGGTCACCGTGCCGGTGACGTCGCGTGCGATCGAGGCGAACCAGGTCTGGTACACGGGGAAGCCGGCGCGGCGAGTGAAGACGAACGACAGCGAGCTGATCGACGCGGACGGCTCGAACCAGGCCGACGCCCCGCTCGTGTCGGTCGCCGCCGCGTTGCCGGTGAGGGTCAGCGTCGCGGGATCCCAGGTGGGGACGTCGGCGGCGTCACCCGTGCACGAGGGCTTGCCGGTCACGCCGGGCGCGCAGTAGTTGAAGCCTCCCTGGAACCCGAGCTGCGCGGCCGTGAGCGTCTGCCCGTTCGGCCCCACGGCCTGGATGCGCACGGAGTCGGCGTCGATGTCGCCGAGCACGAAGGTCCAGCCCGCGCTCGGCGTCGCCGTGGCGAAGGAGTAGGTCGTGGTCGAGGGGCTCGTCGCGTTGTCGGCGCGCGGTCGCAGGTTCAGATACGACTGGCCGACGCTCGACCCGTACTTCGCGCCGACGGGGGTGCTTTCGGCGAGCCAGACGGACGCTCCGGAGATCACGCCGACCTGCCCGCCGCGGGAGTCACTGGTCATCGTGGCGGTGAGATCGGGGGTGGCGGCGATCTCTACGGACGACGTGTAGGCACCCGGTGCGCCGGCCAGCGGCTGCCAGGTCGCCCAGGTCGTGCTGGTGGCCGCGGCGGCCGGGATCGCCCCGACCAGCGCGACCGCGAGCGCGACCGCTCCGGCCAGGACACTCCGTGTCGTGGTCCGCCGAGCCTTCGTTCCCCGTGTCTTCGCCGCACGCATGCGGCCAGAGTACCGGCATGAGAGCGCCCTGGGGAGGGGTGGTTCGTCGCGGTTCAGCCGGTCACGAGCGAGAGCACACCGGTCGCGATGAGCGTCGTGACCGTGGTCCAGGCCACGATCGCCACCGCCTGCCACAGCAGGACCCATCGCTTCGAGACGCCGGCCGACACCAGGACCGCCGAGGTGAACTGGGTCGGCAGCGCGAGCGGTCCGAGGATGCTGGCCCCCGGGACGCCGAACCGCACGAGGAAGCGCTTGAAGCGCGCGACGCCCTTGGAGTCGGGCACGGCACCGGCATCCGCCTCCGTTCCGGCGTCGACGGCTCCCGTCGAGACGCGCCCGGCGGACTCCGCGCCGACCGCGACCGCCTGACGTCGGTGGGCCCGACGGTCGACGACCGTGGCGCGGATGCGGGCGCCGAACACGACGACCACGAGCACGGACAGGAAGTTCCCGGCGATCGCCGCGAGCGCCGCGACGACCGGATTGAGACCCGCCCACACGCCGAGCACGGAGGCGAGCTCCCCCTCGACGAACGGGATGGCGGCGGCGAGCGCCACGATCACGGGCTGCACGAGCAGGGGGACCTCGGACATGAGGTTCTGGAGGAACTCGAAGACGTTCATGATCTCTCTCTCGATCGGCGTTGAGGGCGGAGGCCCGAGGTCAGCGGTTCGTGACGACGGCGCTCACGACGAGCGCGTTGGTGACGACGGCGAGCATCGTGCGGGTCACGGCGGCCGCGGCGGCGGAGCCCGCCCAGTCGCCGCGCTCGATCTGCTTGGCCCGCGTCGCGACCGCTCCCGACCAGGGGATCTCGCGGTGCAGCGTCGGCAGGCCGCCGCTCGCCGAGACGAGCGCGATGATCGACGCGAGGCGCGCGCTCGGCTCCATGCCGTCGACGAGGATCGCGCGCATCTCGGCGATGATCTCCGCGCGGCGTCCGGAGGTGCCTTCCGTCAGCGCCGTGGTGGGGAAGATCCCCAGCGCGCGACGTTCGGTGCGGGTGAGGTGGCCGCGCTCGACGAGGCGGTCGAGCAGCGGCGAGCGCAGGGTCGGGCCGATCCCCGCGAGAACGCCCTGGATGCCCCGGGGCTTCTCGGAGATGTACTGCCACGCGGGGCGGAGCAGGTCGTCGGCGGGCGCGTCACCGGCAGCCTGCACGAGTACTCCGCGGAGTCCGGCATCCTCGCTCACGGCCCTGCCCTGCGCGGAGAGATCGGCGAGCACGGCGCCGCCGAGGACGTAGAAGAGAGTGTTCTCCCCCGCGATCGTGCCGGAGGACGGATCGAACAGGGCGAGGATCACGTCCTCGGCGAGAAGGGTGTCGGTGCGCTGTACGCGGGGGTCGTCGTGGGTCATGAGATGAGATTAGCACACTGTACTAGCACGGTGTACCAGTACGGTGTGCGATCGTCGCGCGGTTCGGCCTAGACTCGGTGCCGGAGGTCAGCATGGGCACACGAGAACGCATCCTCGCCGCGACGACGGAGATGATCCGCGAGGGGGCCGAACGGCTGAGCGTGCGCGCCGTCGCCGCCCGCGCCGGCATCGGCGCGAGCACGCTGCGCCACTACTTCCCCACGCAGCGCGACCTGCTGAACGCCTCCCTCACCGCGACCTACGACGAGGCCATGCCCGACGAGCGCATCCGCGACACGACGGTTCCTCCGCGGGAGCGTCTGCGTGAATGCCTGCAGCGCCTGCTCGAACCGTTCGGCGGGCCCGACGCCGCGCGCGACGTGTGGCTGAGCATCTTCGAGGCCTTCGCCGGGCCGGACGCGACACCCGAGGCGCGTGCCGGCTACGAGGTGCTCGAGGACCAGGCGGCACGACGCGTCGGCGCCTGGCTCGCGATCCTCGAGGAGGAGGGCGTGCTGGCCCCGGGTGACACCCGACGACGCACGCAGCTGCTCCTCACCGTCGTCGACGGACTCTCGATCGCCCGTGCCCTTCCCCGCCGCACGACGCACCTCGAGGACGAGGCCGCGACCCTCGCCCGCACGGTCGACGCCGTCTTCGACGTGCCGTTCCCCGCCCGCACCACGCCCTGACCGCGGGTTCACGGAGGACGACGAAGGGGCGGATGCCGCAGCATCCGCCCCTTCGTCGTCCAGCCCGCCGTCACACCGGGTCGCCCTGGACGGGACCCTCGGTGTTGGGCTTCCATCCCAGCGCCGGTGCGACGTGCTCGGCGAAGGCCTCGAGCACGTGGAGGTTGTACTCCGGTCCGAGCTGGTTGGGGATCGTCAACAGCAGCGTGTCGGCGGACATGACGGCCTCGTCGGCGAGCAGCTGTCTGATCAGCACGTCGGGCTCGGCCGCGTAGGTCTTGCCGAACGTCGAGCGGAAGCCGTCGATCACGCCGACCTGGTCGGCGTTCTCCTCGCTGCGCAGCCCGAAGTACGCGCGGTCCATGTCGGACACGAGCGGGAACACGCTGCGGCTCACCGAGACGCGGGGCCGACCCGTGTGGCCGGCCTCCTTGTACGCCGCGCGGAACAGGTCGATCTGCTCGCGCTGCAGCTCGTGGAAGGGCTGGCCGGTCGCCTCGGTCACGAGCGTCGAGCTCATCATGTTGAGCCCCTTGCGTCCGGTCTCCTCGGCTGTGGCGCGCGAGCCCGATCCCCACCAGATGTGGTCGCGCAGCGTCGGCGACTGCGGCTCGATCTGCAGGTAACGCCCGGCGCCGACCATGCGGGGGTCGCCCGGGGCGAGACCCTCTCCGTCGATCGCGCGCAGGAAGAGGTCGAACTTCTCGCGGGCGAGCACGCTGCCGCGCTCCGGATCCTCCTCGTCGCGGAAGCCGAAGGTCTCGTAGCCGCGCAGAGCCGTCTCGGGTGACCCGCGGCTCACGCCGAGCGCGATCCGTCCGTCGGCGATGAGGTCGAGCGCCGCCGCCTCCTCGGCGAACTGGAACGGGTTCTCGTAGCGCATGTCGATCACGCCGGTGCCGACCTCGATGCGCTCGGTGCGCGCAGCCATCGCCGACAGCAACGGCATGGGTGAGGCGGCCTGGCGCGCCCAGTGGTGCACGCGCACGGAGGCGCCGTTCACGCCGAGCTCGTCGGCGCCCTCGGCGATCTCGATGGTCTGCTTCAGCATGTCGCCCGCCGTGCGGGTCGCCGAACCGGGCACGTCCGCGTAGTGCCCGAAGGAGAGGAATCCGAAAGCCTTCATGTTCTATGCGAACGCATGGATGCCGGGGACTATTCCGCCGGCAGCAGGAAGCCGTCGACCACGAGAGCCCGGATGCGCGGCTCGAGGTCCTTCCACAGATCGGCGAAAGGCACCTCGAAGAGGTCCGCGAGCGCGGCCGCGATCTGCATCACGGTGAGCTCCCCGTCGCAGGCGCCCACGAACGCGGCGAGCGCCGAGTCCACCGACACCGTGCGTGCGAAGCCGCCCCCCTGACGCAGCTCGATGATGCTGGGATCGTCGTTGCCGGGGAGCAGGTGGCGCGCCTCGGTCACATCGGACGCCGTCACGAGCGTCGACGGCAGCCCCGCCGCGAGACGGTCGTGCGCGGCGAGACCCGTGCGCAGCGCCCCGCCGACGTTCGACACCGGCTGCGACACGTGCTCCAGACGGCGCAGCGACGCCTCTGCGGTCGGTCGACGGACGAGGATGTACCCGAATCCGATGCCCGTGACCCCCCGCTCGTCGAAGTCGTCGAGCCACGCCGAGAGCAGCGGGGTGAACGCCGCGTCCCTCGGCGTGATGCCGCCGTCGCGGATCCAGAGCTCCGCGTACGCGAGCGGCGTGAGCTCCTCGCGCTGCACGACCCACAGGTCGAGGTCGTCCGGCACCCACGAGCCGAGGCGATCGAAACCGGCCCGCAGCGCGAGCGCGGCCTGACCCCCGCGCGACTCCCAGTTGCCCAGGAGCTGCGCGACCCCGCCCGGGGTGAGGAACGACGGCGCCGCGCGCACGAACTGCTCGACCAGCGCATCTCCCACGAGCCCGCCGTCGCGGTACTCGTACTCCGGCACCCCGTCGACCCGCGGGGTGATCACGAACGGCGGATTCGACACGATCAAGTCGAAGGCCTCGCCCGCGACCGGCTCGAACATGCTCCCGAGTCGGAACTCGATGTTCGCGACGCCGTTCAGCAGGGCGTTCAGCTCCGCGAAGGCGAGGGCACGCGCCGAGATGTCCGTCGCGACGACCGCCGCCGCGTGCCGGGAGACGAGCAGCGCCTGGATGCCGCATCCGGTGCCGAGGTCGAGAGCGCGGTCGACCTCGATCGGCATGATGATCTCGGCCAGCGTGCGCGAGGCTCCCCCGACACCGAGAACGTGGTCGGCGGGGAGGGCGCCGTCGAGCGCCACCTCGTCGAGGTCGCTCGCGATCCACCACTCGCCCATGCCGTCGGCGTCGACGAACGACTGCGGACGCAGCAGCGCCGTCGGCACGACGTCGTCGCCGTCGAGCCGAGCGAGTCCGAGGGAGACGAGACCGTCGACGCCGGTGCGCGGCACGGCGCGCGCCACCGCCGTCGTCGGCTGCGGCATCCCGAGCACCAGGAGTCGTCCGAGAGTCGCGAGGACGCCGTCGTCGTCCCGTGTCGCACGGAGGATGGGCTCGCGCATCCCGCGGGCGAGCGCATCGTCGGCCTCCTCCCCCCACAGACGTCGGAGCGGCTCGGACCGGAGGTCCGCGGCATCGAGGTCGGCTGCGAGGGCCGTGCTCAGGGTCGGATCGGGCACGGGGGCGGGGGTGTCGGACACGGCCGTCACTCTACGCGCCTTCAGGGTTCTCCTCCGCGTGGACGCCTAGAATCGCAAGGTCACCACTCACGAGCGGCCCGGAGTCCCGGCGCTCGAGGAAGACCTCCATGACCGCGAGCACAACCGAGAACGGCCTGCGCGCGCGCCTGCACCGCCTGGCGCGCGGTTCCGTCGTCCTCGCGGCCGTGCTCGGCCTCTGCGCGACGGGCAGCGGGGCAGCCGTGGCCGCAACCGACGGCGACGACCCCGCCGTCGAGCTCCTCGTCTCGGCCGGCACCCGCGGAACCGTCGCCCCCGGCACCGCCACGACGGCCTCCCTCACGGTGCAGAACGGCTCCGACACGCGCCTCACGACAGGACGCGTCACCGTCGAGATCGGACGCATGCCGTTGGGCGACGAGGCGGCGCTGTCGGAGTGGCTGGACGACGCCGACGCTCCGGGGGACTTCGACGAGATCGGATCCGACACGACGTCTCCGGTCGATCCGGACACATCCGTCACGTCGAGCCTGCTGATCCCCGCGGAGGCGCTCGCCGACCTCACCCCGGGCGTCTACCCGCTGCGAGCGAGTCTCACCGGGGCCGCCGAGGACGCGTCCGACGCCGAGCCGGTCGTGTCGACCTCGGTGCTCGTGGTGTCCGACGCGACCGCGGGTCCCATCGCCATCTTCGTGCCCATCACGGCGACGCCGGCCGACGGCGCCCTGCTCACGGCCGAGGAGCTCACCACGCTGACCGCGGCCGATGGCGCCCTGACGGCCGTGCTCGACGGCGTCTCGGGGACCTCGTCGGTGCTCGCGATCGATCCCGCCATCCTCGCGTCGATCCGCGTGCTGGGCTCGGCGGCACCCGAGCCCGCGACCGACTGGCTCCGACGCCTCGACGCCCTCCCCAATGAGCGCTTCGCCCTGCAGTTCGGCGACGCCGACGTCGCAGCGCAGTCGCAGGCGGGCCTCACGTCGCCGCTGCGACCCACGACGCTCGCACCGTTCCTCGACCCGAGCAGGTTCGCCACCGCACCGACCACGCCGACGGCCGACCCGACCGAGGCCCCCGCGCAGACCCCTTCCCCGGGGGACGGACCGGTCCTCCCGGACGACGCGACGCTGACGGCGGTCGACGGCGCGACGGCCGGGATCGTCTGGCCGCGCGGTTCGGTCGTCGAGACCGACCTCACGACGTTCGCGAACTACTTCGGAGCCTCGACGGTCTCGGTCCTGCCGTCCTCCTCGACCAGCGGATCGATCGGCGGCCACTCCACGATCGACGGCCATGACGTGCTCGTGACCGATGCCGCCGCATCCGGAGCACTGTCGCGTGCCGCGAACGAGAACGACGCCGCCGCGCGTCAGGCGCTCCTGGCCGAGGCCAGCGCCCACCTGTCGCTCTCCGGTCGGACGAGCGCCGGCGCCCCGGTGCTGGTCGGCCTCTCCCGCGACGAGACCCGGTCGGCGGAGGCTCTCAAGGAGACGATCAGCGCGGTCGACACCCTCGGTTTCGGTCTGAGCGGCATCCTCGCGGCGCAGTCCGCCGTGACCACGCTCACGTCGGAGGCCGACACCGACCGTGCTCTGGACCTGCAGAGCATGCTGGCCGACGAACCGGTCCTCGGCCAGTTCGCGACCATGCTCGACGATCCCCAGCAGCTCCTGAGCCCCAAGCGCATCCAGATCATGCGTGCCTCGAGCGTGGGCCTGGGCGGCGCGGCGTACGACGATGCGGTCGCCGCGGTCGGCGACGCGACGCTCGCGACGCTGCAGGCGGTCGACATCCCCCCGGCCAGTACGATCCAGCTCCTGTCCGCGAACGCGGACCTGCCGTTCTCGGTGCGCAACGACCTCCCCTGGCCGGTGAACATCCGGCTGTCCGTCGAGCCGAGCGACCCGCGCCTGGAGGTCGACTCCCCGCAGGAGGCCACGGTGCAGCCGGGGACGACCACGCGGATCAAGGTCCCGGTGTCGGCGCGCGTCGGCAGCGGCGAGCTCAACCTGCGTCTGCAGCTCTCGAGCCCGACGGGCGTCACGATCGGACAGGTCGAGACCGTGCGCGTCTCGGTGCGCGCGGAGTGGGAGACCATCGGTCTCGTGGTCTTCGGCGCCCTGATCGTCCTGCTGCTCGGCCTCGGCACGATCCGGACGATCGTGCGGCGGCGTCGGGAACGCGCCGATGCCGACGCGTCGGATGCGGATGCGGTGGATGCCGCGGAGGAGTCGTCGTGAGCGGTCTGGGTCGTGCGAGCGCCATCATCGGCGCAGGGACCCTGATCTCCCGGGTCACCGGCCTCGTCCGCACGATCGTGCTGGTCGGGGTGATCGGATCGGTCGCCGCCGGCGCCGCGGACTCGTTCGCGATCGCGAACCAGCTGCCCAACAGCGTCTTCTCGCTCATCTCCGTGGGGGTGCTGACGGCCGTCATCATCCCGCAGATCGTCAAGGCGACCGCGGATGCCGACGGCGGCAACGCCTTCATATCGAAGCTCTTCACGCTCGGTACCGTCGTCCTCGCCGTGATCACCGCGATCGCCACGATCGCGTCACCCTGGCTCGTCTGGCTGTTCGCGGGGGATGACGCCACGCCGGGGTTCCGCGCCCTGGCCACGGCGTTCGCGTACTGGTGCATGCCGCAGATCCTCTTCTACGGCCTCTACGCGCTGCTGGGTGAGGCGCTCAACGCCCGCCGTATCTTCGGGCCGTTCACGTGGGCCCCCGTGGTCAACAACGTCGTCTCGATCATCGGCTTCCTCATCATCGGCGCGCTGTTCGGCGGGCCGCTCACGCGGATCGACGACTGGACTCCGCCGATGATCGCGGCCCTCGGCGGCACTGCGACGCTGGGGATCGTCATCCAGGCGGCCATCCTGCTGATCTTCTGGCGACGCACGGGACTCGCGCTGCGACCGGACTTCCGCTGGCGCGGAGTCGGTCTCGGAAACGTCGGCCGTCTCGCCGGATGGACGTTCCTCATGGCTGTCGCGAGCCTGCTGGCCGGCCTCGTGCAGACGCGTGTCCTCACCGAGGCGTCGAACCTGGGTGCCTCCGTGGCGACGTTCCAGTACGCCTGGCTCATCTTCATGCTCCCGTACTCGATCATCGTGCTGTCGATCGGGACGCCGTACTTCACGCAGATCAGCGAGCACGCGGCCGCGGGGCGCGACGACGAGGTCCGCGGTGACATCGCCCGGAGCATCCGCACCCTGCTCTTCTTCATCGTCGCGGCGGTCGCGGCGGTGGTCGCGGCGGCGATCCCCGCGTCCCGCATCTTCACGAACGCGGCGTCGGATGCGGCGGACGCGGCGCTCGTGCTCGTGTGCTTCCTCGTCTGCCTGATCCCGCTCACCGTGCTGTTCATCGTGCAGCGCACGTTCTACGCGTACGGCGACACCCGCACGCCCTTCTGGTTCACCCTCTTCCAGAGCGCGCTCGTCGTGCTGAGCGCTCTCGGCGCGCAGTGGATGCTGGCCGCGGATGTGATCCCGGTCACGGCTCTCGCCGCGACGATCGCGCTCGGGCAGTCGATCGCGAGCACGATCCAGGTCGTCGTCGCCGCCTGGCTGCTGCACCGCAAGATCGGCGGCCTGCAGATCCGGTCGTGGCTCACCGCGATCGCGCGCTTCGCGATCGCGGGCATCCCCGCGGGTCTGGCCGGGTGGGGCGTCTTCCTCCTTCTCGGCGGCCCCACGGGCTGGACCACGGCGGACAAGGTCCAGGGCGCGCTCGGCACGTGCATCATCGGCGCGGCCGTGGTCGTCGTGTACCTCGGCATCCTCGCCCTGTTCCGCTCCCCCGAGCTCAAGGTCGCCGGGTCTCTGATCCGCCGGTTCCTGCCAGGCCGCTGAGCCCCGGCGCGCGGGAATGCGACGCGGTTACCATGGGTTGAACCAGTCGAGCGTCTTCCGACGTCTCTGCAACGCCTTGATCACGGAGAGCACATGCGTCAGGTCATCATCATCGGCTCCGGCCCCGCCGGATTCACCGCCGCCATCTACGCGGCGCGCGCGAATCTCAAGCCGCTGCTCATCGCGAGCTCGGTCGAGGTCGGCGGAGAGCTGATGAACACCACCGAGGTCGAGAACTACCCCGGCTTCCCCGAGGGCATCCAGGGCCCCGAGCTCATGGCGAAGTTCCAGGAGCAGGCCGAGAAGTTCGGCACCGAGGTCGTCTACGACGACGTCACCGAGCTCGACGTCGCTGGCCCCGTCAAGAGGATCACCCTCGGCAGCGGCGCCGTGCACGAGGCGCAGGCGCTTATCTACGCGACCGGCTCCGCCTACCGCAAGCTCGGCATCGACGGCGAAGAGCGCCTGTCCGGCTACGGCGTCTCCTGGTGCGCCACCTGCGACGGCTTCTTCTTCCGCGAGAAGACCATCGCGGTCGTCGGCGGCGGCGACTCGGCGATGGAGGAGGCGACGTTCCTCACGCGCTTCGCCGACAAGGTCTACGTCATCCACCGCAAGGACACGTTGCGTGCGTCGAAGATCATGCAGGAGCGCGCGTTCGCGAACGAGAAGATCGAGTTCGTGTGGAACAGCGAAGTCGCCGAGGTCCTCGGCGGCGACTCGGTGACCGGCGTTAGGCTCACCTCGACGGTCGACGGCTCGCAGCGGGATCTCGCGCTCGACGGTCTGTTCATCGCGATCGGCAACGACCCGCGCACGCACCTCGTGCACGACAAGCTCGACCTCACGGCCGAGGGCACCATCTGGGTCGACGGCCGCTCGTCGAAGACCTCGGTCCCCGGTGTCTTCGCCGCGGGCGACGTCATCGACCCGACCTACCGTCAGGCGATCACGGCCGCCGGCTCCGGCACGGTCGCCGCTCTGGACGCCGAGCACTTCCTCGCGGATTTCGATGACGCCTCGGTCGAGGTGCCGGCTGCCGAGGCCGCGGAGATCATCACCGCCTGACCGGCAGGGAACAGTTTCACCCCGGCTGCTGTTGTAGCAGGCGAACCTCGAACAAGGAGAACTCTGATGAGTGCAAAGGCTACGAGCCAGGCGACCTGGGAGCAGGACGTTCTGCAGGCCGAAGGTCCCGTGCTGGTGGACTTCTGGGCCGAGTGGTGCGGTCCGTGTCGTATGGTCGCGCCGGTCCTGGACCAGATCCAGGCCGACAACCCCGACAAGATCACGATCGTCAAGCTGAACGTGGACGAGAACCCGCAGCTGGCCATGCAGTACCAGATCACCTCCATCCCGGCGATGAAGGTGTTCCAGGGCGGTGAGGTCAAGACGACCATCATCGGCGCCAAGCCGAAGCACGCTCTCGAGCAGGATCTCGCCGCCTACATCGGCTGATCTCCCGATCGCACGGAGAGGGCGCGGACCGCACGGTCCGCGCCCTCTCTGCGTCTCGGTCGAGCCTTCGCCGCACTCACGCTCAGCCCTTGTCCGACACGGGCACGGACGGCAGCCCCCGGGCGGCACGTGCCCTGTCCACGAGCTCCTGGATCACCGGTGTCTTCGCGGCGTTGTACGACCCCATGCCCCGCGCCGCGACGGCCACGGCATCGCACTTCGCGTGAGCGTAGCGGGTGGCATCCTCCGGGTGCTCGCGCAGCCAGTCCCGCAGGAGGCGCTGACTCACCGTGTCCCAGACCGCCGCGGGGAAGAAGTGCGCGATCGCGCTGCGGATGCCGTCGCTCTCGCGCACCATCACGCGGTGGGTGCGCACGGAGCTGCCGATCGCCCAGCCGGCCTGCTCCAGCGCGGATCGGTGAGCGTCGAAGTCCGCATCGTCACGGATGCGGACGGCGAGGTCGATGATCGGCTTCGCCCGCATCCCGGGCACCGCCGTCGACCCGATGTGCTCGATGACCCAGTCCGGATCCGCGACGGAGCGGATGCCGTCAGCCAGCGCCTCGAAGCGCTCGGGCCACGAGGGGTCGTAGGCCACCAGCATCCGCGGCATGCGTCAGGAGGCGTCCGCGATCGTCGGGTCCCAGCGGCGGTGACGCTGCTTCTCGTCGAGGAGCCCCCACACCGCGGGCGTAAGCTCCGGATACTCCAGGGCGATCTGTCGCAGCACCCGGTAATGACGCGCCTCGTTGGGACGCACGCCGTCGTTCGCCGTGATGTTGTCGGCGCGGAGCAGGTAGACGACGAGCTCGTCGACGCTCGGCAGCTCCTCCATGAAGTCCCACGGATCCTCGCCGCCCAGGAGCCTCTCCTGGATCAGCACAGCGAGCTCGTCCGCGGCCTCGGCGCGCAGCACTTCGAGGCTGGCACGGCGGGGAACGGACTCGGTCATGCTTCCAGCCTACGTCGGCTTCGGACGTCCCCGGCGCTCGACCACCAACTCGTCCGTCATGTCCTCGAGCTCCTTGCCCTTGGTCTCGGGAACCTTGAAGTACACGAAGAAGAACGACAGCAGGGCGAAGAACGCGTAGAAGCCGTACGCGAACGTGAGCCCGATCTCGGCGAAGGCCGGGAACGTGGTGGAGATGAAGAAGTTGGCCGCCCACTGCGCTGCGGCCGCGACCGCCAGCGCGCCGGCACGGATCGAGTTCGGGAAGATCTCTCCCAGCAGGACCCACACGAGAGGGCCCCAGGTCGCACCGAAAAACACCACGAAGCCGTTCGCGCAGATCAGGGCGACCGTGGCCCACGGATCGGGAAGCGTCGCCGTCCCCTCGGAGTTCAGCGTGCCGAACGAGAAGGCGAGGGCCATGAGGCCCAGCGTGACGGTCATGCCGACCGATCCGACGAGCAGCAGGATGCGGCGACCGATCTTGTCGACCAGGAGGATCGCGACGATCGTGACGACGATGTTCGTGACCGACGTGATGACCGAGGTGAGCAGCGCGCTGGACTCGTCGAAGCCCACCGACTGCCACAGCGTGGTCGAGTAGTAGAAGATCACGTTGATGCCGACGAACTGCTGGAAAACCGAGAGCAGGATGCCCACCCAGACGATCGGCTTGAGACCGAGGCGACTGCCTCGGAGGTCGCGCAGCGACTCGGACTTCTCGGTGTCGATCGTCCCGGTGATCTCGGTGATCTTCGCCTTCACGTCGACCGTGCCCGTGACGGTCTGCAGCACCTCCGACGCTCTCTGGATATCGCCCTTGCGCACCAGGTATCTGGGGGACTCGGGCAGCCTCAGCGAGACGATCCCGTAGACGAGCGCCGGGATCGCGGCCACCATGAACATCCACCGCCACGCCGTCAGGCCCCACAGCGGCTGATCCGCTTCTCCGGCGATCCCCGCCAGGAGGGCGTCCGACAGCAGGGCGGCGAAGATGCCGGTCACGATCGCGAGCTGCTGCAGCGATCCGAGGCGACCGCGGATCGCTGCCGGTGACACCTCGGCGATGTACGCGGGGGCGATGACGGACGCCGCTCCGACACCGAGTCCACCGATCACACGCCAGATGATCAGGTCGACGACGCTGAACGCCAGGCCGGAGCCGATCGCGGAGATGAAGAACATCGCCGCCGCGACGACCATGACGGGGATGCGCCCCCGTCTGTTCGCGATGGGGCCGGCGAACCAGGCACCCACCGCACAGCCGATGAGTGCGGACGACACCGCGAAGCCCTTGAGGCCGACGCCCAGGTCGAAACCCGACACGGTGCCGGCGAGAGCATCCACGGCTCCGTTGATCACCGCGGTGTCGAAGCCGAAGAGGAAGCCTCCCAGCGCCGCCGCGATGCTCACGGCGATCACCTTGCGCCGGATGCCTGTCGGAGTCTGTTGTTCGGACATTGTCGTCCCCCCTCGTCGCGATGTGGCGAGTCTAGGGGACGAGGGGCCTCAACGGTCCGTCATTCACGCCGAGCCGTAACTCGACTCACCCAGCTCCTCAAGAATCCGGTTGAGATCCTGGATCGACGCGAAATCGATCGTGACCTGGCCTTTGCGAGCCCCCAGGGAGATCTTCACACGGGTGTTGAGGCGGTCGCCGAGGTTACCGGCGACCTCGTCGAGGTACGCACGACGCGCACCCGGCGTCGGCTTCGCACTGCGACCGGGCGCCGAGGGCGTGCTCTTCGCCGCCTCCTCAGTGGCACGCACCGAGAGGTCCTCGTTCACGACCTTGTCGGCCAGGCGCTGCATGGACTCCGGGGTGTCGAGACTGAGGATCGCGCGAGCATGACCCGCCGTCAGCACACCGGCGGCGACGCGCTGCTGCACCGGGACGGGGAGCTTGAGCAGGCGGATCGTGTTGCTGATCTGCGGACGCGAACGGCCGATCCGCGTGGCGAGCTCTTCCTGGGTGATGCCGAAGTCCTCCAGCAGTTGCTGGTAGGCGGACGCCTCCTCCAGCGGGTTCAGCTCCGAGCGGTGGAGGTTCTCGAGCAGCGCATCGCGAAGCAGATCCTCGTCCGCGGTCTCGCGCACGATCGCGGGGATGGCGTCGAGTCCGGCTTCTCGGGCGGCGCGGGTACGCCGCTCCCCCATGATGAGCTCGTAGTCGCCGTCGCCGTTCCTGCGCACGACGACGGGCTGCAGCACGCCGAACTCACGGACGCTGTGCACGAGCTCCGCGAGGTCTTCGGGGTCGAAGTGCGTGCGCGGCTGCCGCGGGTTGGGAACGATCCTCTGCGGATCGATCTGGATCAGGTGGATGCCGGGGACGGTCTCGAGGTCAGGCACGTCGGCGACCTCGGGCACGGCCTGCTCCGCGGGACGGATGCTCGTCCCGGGGAAGAACACGTCGACGGGACGCTCCGACTGATCGGCGGTGGGGATGAGTGCGCCGATGCCACGGCCCAATCCGGTGCGCTTGGCCATCATTTCTCCTTGCTCTGCGCCGCAGCACGCGACGCGATCTCGACAGCGGCTTCGCGATACGCGATCGCACCGGCGGACTGCCCATCGTAGGCGATCACGGTCTGCCCGAAACTCGGGGCCTCCGACACGCGGACCGACCGCGGGATGACGGTCTCCAGGACCTGCGTCGGGAAGTGACTGCGGACCTCGTCGGCGACCTGCTGGGCGAGACGCGTGCGTCCGTCATACATCGTCAGGAGGATCGTCGACAGGTGCAGGCCCGGGTTGAGGTGCTTCTGGATCATCTGGATGCTGCCGAGCAGCTGGCTCAGACCCTCGAGCGCGTAGTACTCGCACTGGATCGGGATGAAGACCTCGGACGCCGCGGTGAAGGCGTTGATCGTGAGCAGGCCGAGCGACGGCGGGCAGTCGATGATCACGAAGTCCATCGGGTTGTCCTCGAGGTAATCCAGGAGAGCGCGGCGGAGACGGTGCTCGCGCGCGACCTGGGCAACGAGTTCGATCTCGGCGCCGGCGAGGTGGATCGTGCTCGGTGCGCAGAAGAGGTTCTCACTCTCCGGACTGGGCTGCACGATGTCCGCCAGGGGGAACTCCTCGATGAGGACGTCGTAGACGCTCGGGGTGTCCGCGTTGTGCGGCACGCCGAGTGCCGTCGAGGCGTTGCCCTGTGGGTCGAGATCGATCACCAGAACCTTGGCGCCGAGAGCCGCGAGAGCCGACGCGACATTCACCGCACTGGTCGTCTTGCCGACGCCGCCCTTCTGGTTCGACACCGTCAGCACGCGGGTCTCTCCCGAGAAGTCGACGTGCACATCCTCCAGCGCGCGGCGGCGAGCGGAGAGGTCTGCGAGTTCCCGCGCGAGCGGCGTATCCATCCCGAAAGCGTCCTTCGGTGATGCCTTTTCGGACTGTTTCACGTGAAACATCCACTCCTTTCGGGACCGTCTTCCACTCTAATCGTTATCGCCGACGTCGCCCGATCGGAAGGCAGCGGGATCGCGCGGTGCTCGGCCTTATCCGCGGACGGGCGGTCTCGCCTGAACCGCCCGTTAGGACCACGGCATACGTCGCGCCGGAGTGTTGTTTCACGTGAAACGACGCGTGTGGGTCGCCCATTCGCTGCTCAACCGCCGCATTCGGTACCGACGCTTCGGCGGTCGACGAGCGGGATGAGCAGTTCCGGCACCTACGTGCCAGACCTCAGGTCGCTCCCCCATGGCTCAACTGTGGAATTGTCGATGCGCACGGTGCTCCGTCAAGATGTGCGCGAGCGCTGGAGGATCAGCGGTCGACCCTGTTCCCGGAACGCAACACGGTGGCGAGTTCCACGCTGCCCGGATCACCCGTGGCGGACTTCGCGATGTTTCACGTGAAACGACGAGGTGTGGAGAGGAGGTGTTCGATCTGCTCGACGGTCCGGTCGAGAGGTTGTGTCGTGTCGATCTCTTCGGTCGCCGTCGCGCGAAGCAGTGGCTCCACCGACCGGGTGTACTCGAGGATCTCCTCTCGCTCCTCCGCGGAGGAACCGTACGGATTGTCCGTGCGCTGCATCACGCGCTCGATCATCACGGACGTCGGGGCCGCGAGCAGAACGATGTGATCGAACAGGTCGTAGACCATTCCCTGGTTGTCGACTGTCCCCGCGACAACGATGTCGGCGTGAGCATCCAGCAGTCCTCGTACTGCATGCAGATCCCACTCCCCCGACGCCGTCTTCCACTGCCCGTCATCGGTGTCGACCGCCAACACGCCACGCGCTGTCAGTTCCGCGATCACCGTGGACTTCCCCACGCCGGACATCCCCGTCAGCAACACGCGTCCCATCCCTTCACGCTACCGACGTTTCACGTGAAACATTCACCCCGGCCCCACACTCCAGGCGTTGTTTCACGTGAAACATCGCCGCCGCACACCCCGATCCCACAACATCCCGCTCCCCCAGAGCGCACGCAGTCGTCGAGCGAAGCGATGACGCTGCGACCAACAGCGAGCCACCCAGAGTGCCGTTGCGACCTCGCCACCCGTCTCACCAGAATGTCCCCCGTTTCCGTGGGACGGTCGGGTGGAGGGGTGTCCCCGGTGAGGAGCATCGGGAGGGGCCCGCGAAGCGGGAGGGTCCCCGATCTGCTCCTCACCGGGGAGCACCCCGCAACCCGACACACAAGAACCACAAGCCCAGTCGTCGAGCGAAGCGAGACGCTGCCGACCGAGAACTACGCCAAGACCAAGAAACTCAGGCCCGAACCAGAGCCCGTACGACGCGCGTCACCTCAGCCGCCGGCAGCACACCTTCTCCGAGAACCTCGACCCGCACGTCCGACAGGCGGTACTTCTTGATCTGCTTCTGCGCAGCATCGATCTCGTTCGAGGCGTTGATCCCCTTGAGGAGGATGAGCTCTCCCCCGTCGCGCACGAGCGGCGCTGTCCAGGGCAGCAGTGTCCGCAGTGCACTGACGGCTCGGGCCGTGACGACGTCGAACCCTTCAGGCCTGTGCACATCCTCCGCGCGGGCGCGCAGAACCTCGACGTTCTCGAGGCCGAGGTCGATCTTCTGCTCCATGAGCCAGGCGACTCGGCGCTCCATCGGCTCGATGAGCGTGAACTGCACGTCGGGGCGGGCGATGGCGAGAACGATGCCAGGGAGCCCGGCTCCGGAGCCGATGTCGGCGACGGAGCCATGGAACAGCGGTGCGGCGATCGCGCTGTTGAGGATGTGTCGAGTCCAGAGGCGTGGGAGTTCGAGCGGTCCGATCAGGCCTCGCTCTTCGCCCTGATCAGCGAGGGCGGCCGTGAAGCGGCGGGCGAGGTCGATGCGCTCACCGAACAGCTCCGTCGCTGCGGACGGTTCGACCTCGACGTCACTCACGCGGCATCCTCGATGCGATGTTTCACGTGAAACGTCAGTGACGGCGCAGCACGGTGTGACGGTCCGCACCCTCGCCGTACGACTCGGAGACGAGTCCGTGCTCAGCCGCGATGTCGTGCACGAGCTTGCGCTCGTAGCTGGACATCGCCGGCAGAGACGCCTGCGATGCGCCCTCGTCGAGCTTCGCTGCGGCGGCGTTCACGAGGGTTTCGAGCTGACGACGACGGGCATCGCGCGATCCGCCGATGTCCAGGATGAGGCGGGAGAACGATCCGGTCCGGTTCTGCACGGCGAGTCGGGTCAGCTCCTGGAGAGCCTGAACCGTATCGGGCGCCGACAGCGAAGCCAGCGCGTCGCCCTCGGCCTCGACGGACACGTAGGCACGGCCCTGGCGCACATCCAGGTTGAGGTCGCCATCGATGTCCGCGATGTCGAGGAGCTCTTCGAGGTAGTCCGCGGCGACGTCGCCCTCATTCTCGAGCTCGGCCACGGAGGGCTCGACGGTCTCGGTCAGGTTGTCGGTCATGAGCCGCTCCCCTTCTTCTTGGCGCGCTTCTTGCCCACCGGCTGCTGACGCTTCGGTGCCTCTGCCTTGGCCTTCTCGGCCTCGTCGACCATCCGCTGCTGCTCCGCCTCGTAGACCGCCATCGACACGACCTTGCCGGAGGAGTCGATCGCCTTGCCCTTGCGGGCCAGACGCTCCTCGCGCGCCTTGGCGGCCTCGGAGCCGGGGGTCGGCATCTCGCGGATGACGAGGAACTGCTGGCCCATGGTCCAGATGTTAGAGATGAACCAGTACACGACGACGCCGAGCGGGAAGAACACACCGGAGAAGATGAAGCCCAGCGGCAGCACGTAGAGCATGATCTTCTGCATCTGGTACGCCTGGCCGGTCTTGGCCTCGGGCGACAGGTTCTTCGAGATGATCTGCAGCTGGGTGAAGAACTGCGACGCGATCATGAGCACGACGAGCGTGACGAGGATGATGATCGCCGTGGTGTTCTGGGCGTCCACCGCGTTGCCGAGAGTCTCGTGCAGGGAGGCCACGCCGAACAGCTTGGCGTCGTAGAACTCCTTGGTGAGCTCCGGGCTCAGCAGTCCGACACCACCGATGTTGTCGCGGGCATGCTTGCTCACGTCGCTCAGAACGCTGTACAGCGAGAAGAAGACGGGCATCTGCACGAGGAGCGGGAGACAGCTCGACATCGGCGTCGTGCCGTGCTTCTTGTACAGCGCCATCGTCTCGCGACTCATGGCCTCGCGTGAGAGCTGATCCTTCTTGCCCTTGTACTTCTCCTGGACTTTTCGCAGTTCAGGAGCGATTTCCATCATCTTCCGCTGGCTCTTGATCTGCTTCACGAAGAGAGGGATCAGAGCCGCACGAACGACGATCACGAGACCGACGATGGAGAGCACCCAGGTGAGGCCGGAGGCCGCGGGGAGACCGACCGCGGTGAGCAGCCAGTGCCACGCGACGAGGACCATCTCGACGAGCCACTTCAGCGGCCACAGGATCGTCCCGAGCAGGTCGAACCCGCCGGACGCCGGTTCCGGCGACGGGGTGGTGCTGGCGAGCAGGAGGTCTAGACCCACCGGTCAGTCCTTTCGGGAGGGGACGACGAAACCGTGAGCGGTCAGGTCGTAGCGGAAGTGTTCGTGCGGACGGACGTCATCGACGCCGCCGCGAGTCCAGGGATTGCAACGGAGGATGCGCCATGCCGAGAGCGCCGCCCCCTTCACCGCGCCGTGCTGTTGCACCGCCCCTACAGCGTAAGCCGAACACGAGGGGTAGTACGCACACACGTCCCCGTACATCGGTGAGATCACACGGCGGTATCCGGCCAGGAATCCGAGCACGAGGTTGCGAGGCACGAGGGGGATGCTGCGCAGCACGTCCCTCGAGTCGAGATGCGCCGTCCCGATCGACGACGCCGGAAGCGCGGTCATGCTCGCACCTGCGCGAGACGACCGAGACAGCGGTTCACGTCGGCACTCAGTTCGGCGAAGCTCGCGGTCGCAGATGCAGGAAGGGCACGGATGACGACATCCGTGCCCTCGGGCACCCGCGGGAGCGCCTCCGCACAGACGGCTTTGAGCCGTCGACGCACGGTGTTGCGCACCACTGCGGTGCCCACCTGCTTGCTGATGATGAATCCGAACCTCGCGGCTCTGCTCTCGCCCGTCGTCAACATCGAGGTGACGACCCGGGCTCCGCCACACCGCGATCCGCGTCGAACGACCAGTCGATAGTCGCTCCCGCGGGTCAGCCGGAACGGGCGGGCGAGCACAGCGGTTTACGCGGAGAGCTCGGTGCGGCCCTTCGCGCGGCGGGCCGAGAGGATGGCGCGGCCGGCGCGGGTACGCATACGGGCGCGGAAGCCGTGCTTCTTGGCGCGACGACGGTTGTTGGGCTGGAAGGTGCGCTTGCTCATGGAATCACTCCGGGAATGCTGTCACCGGGATCTGTGCGTCCGGAGACATAGGGAACTGCCGTACAGGCATAAGTCAACCGACTAAGGGTACGTCCTGCCGGCGCGCAGAGCAAATCTGCGCGCACACCCGGTTCCTCGCCCGAGGAGGTCCGCACAGCCATTATCCACAACCTCGAGCACGACCGTCGACGCAACACGCGCCCGGTTTTCCCCGGCCAGGTTGCCGTTCAGGACGTCGATGACTACCGTGGCAACCGAAGTTATCCACAGGTGGGCCCCGTCCGACGACGCCCCTCCGCGATCCCCGCCCGGAGCGCCATGTCCTCACCAGCCCAGCCCGACGTCCCGATCTGGGCCACGGTGCAAGAGCTGTTGGAGGCAGACGACCGGGTGACCCCGCAGCTGCAGGGGTTCCTGAGCCTCGCGGTGCCGGCGGGCGTGATGGCGGCCACTCTGTACCTCGAGGTCCCCAACGACCTCACCGCGGCGCAGATCAACAAGCGTCTGCGTCTCCCCATCATGGAGGCCCTCTCGCACATCGGCGACGAGGTCACCTCGTATCGCGTCGTCGTGAACCACGAGCTCGCCGACCAGCCGACCGCTCCGATCGCGGTCGCCGACTTCGGCCGCCAGGAGCAGGTGCGGATCGAGTCTCCGATGGAGCAGAGCCCTGCGCCGATGCGTCACGAGTCCCGCCTCAACCCGAAGTACACGTTCGACAACTTCGTGATCGGTCAGTCCAACCGCTTCGCGCACGCCGCGGCTGTCGCGGTGGCCGAGGCGCCGGCCAAGGCCTACAACCCTCTCTTCATCTACGGTGACTCCGGACTGGGCAAGACGCACCTCCTCCATGCGATCGGCGACTATGCGCAGTCCCTCTACGCGGGAGTCAAGGTCCGGTACGTGTCGAGTGAGGAGTTCACGAACGACTTCATCAACTCGATCGCGAACAACCGCGGCGCCGCGTTCCAGGCCCGGTACCGCGAGGTCGACATCCTGCTGATCGACGACATCCAGTTCCTGCAGGGGCGCGCCGAGACGCAGGAGGCGTTCTTCCACACCTTCAACACGCTGCACGATCACAACAAGCAGGTCGTGATCACGAGCGACGTGGCGCCGAAGCTCCTCACCGGCTTCGAGGACCGGATGCGGAGCCGCTTCGAGTGGGGTCTCATCACCGACGTCCAGGCGCCCGATCTGGAGACCCGCATCGCGATCCTCCGCAAGAAGGCGCAGAGCGAGTCGCTGCACATCCCCGACGAGGTGCTCGAGTACATCGCGACCGTCGTGTCATCGAACATCCGTGAGCTGGAGGGCGCACTCATCCGCGTCTCGGCGTTCGCGAGCCTCAACCGCTCGCCGCTCGACATCTCGCTGGCCCAGACGGTGCTTCGCGACATCGTCGACACGGCCGAGGACAACATCATCTCGCCGACGGACATCATCACCGCCACGGCGCAGTACTTCAAGCTGACGGTCGACGACCTCTACGGATCGAGCCGATCGCAGCAGATCGCCACCGCACGCCAGATCGCGATGTACCTGTGCCGTGAGCGCACGAACCTGTCGCTGCCCAAGATCGGTCAGCTGTTCGGCAACCGCGACCACACCACCGTCATGTACGCGTACAAGAAGATCAGCGAGCTCATGAAGGAGCGCCGCTCCATCTACAACCAGGTGACCGAGATCACCACGCAGCTCGGTCGTCGCTGAGTCGCATCGCCACTCCGGAAAAGGGGGTGCAGGGTCCGCGAGGACGCTGCACCCCCTTTCTCGTGCGCGTGCGTGCCGTTCCCGGCATCCGGTCGATGCCTGTTTGCACATGTGGATAACTTGTGGATGACCGGGTCCGACATCGGGACGAATGTGGGGGAAACGGCTCGACCTGTGGATAACCCGGGATGGAGAATTCGACCCAAGGATGCCGTCCACCCGCGGATTCCTCAGGGATTCCACAACTGACACTCGTGTAGTTCCCTACTCGCGTCTGCTTTCCACCGACTTATCCACAGTATCCACAGGTGTTAACACCGTTAAGGAGTTAAGTCAGATCAGGGGCCATCCGATCACCAGACGCTGGGGAAAGTCCGGCGATCGGACGGAATCCACCGGACGTAGGGATCCGAGCGAGTGTGGGGCTAGCATGGGAAGCCCTGCACTGGCAGGACCGATCACGACGCGTCACAGAACGACGACAAGGGAGAACCCGTGAGGTTTCAGGTCAACCGCGATGTCTTCAGCGAGGCTGTGTCCTTCGTCGTCAAGCTGCTCCCGCAGCGCAACCCGCAGCCGATCCTCGCCGGAGTGCTGATCGAGGCCGACGGCTCCGGACTCACGCTCTCGGCGTTCGACTACGAGGCCTCCGCACGCACGACGATCGAGGCGACCGTCGAGACGCCCGGCACGATCCTGGTCCACGGCCGCCTGCTCTCGGACATCGCGAGCAGGCTCCCGAACGCGCCGATCGAGATCGCGGTCGAGGACGACGGCGGAATCGCGGTCACCTGCGGCTCCGCCCGGTTCACCCTCGCGGCCATGCCCGTCGAGGAATATCCCTCGATCCCCGAGGTCTCGGGGTCTTCGGGCGTCGTCCCGGCCGACGACTTCGGCACCGCGATCGCGCAGGTCGGCTTCGCGGCCTCGCGCGACGACGTCACCCCCGTGCTCACCGGTGTCCAGCTGGAGGTCACGGGTCAGAGCCTGAGCCTCGTCGCCACCGACCGCTACCGCGTCTCGCTCCGCGACGTCCCGTGGGACGGCGAGGCGGTCGAGACCACCGCCCTCGTCCCTGCGCGCACGCTGCTCGAGGTCGGCAAGACGTTCGGACACGCCGGCACGATCCAGATCGCGTTCTCGGGGGCCGGCGACCGCGAGATCATCGCGTTCACCGCGGGCAACAAGACCGTCACCTCGCTGCTCATCAAGGGCAACTTCCCGCCGGTCCGCCGCCTCTTCCCCGAGCAGACCGATCACTACGCGGTCGTGAACACCGCCGATCTCGTCGAGGCCGTGCGCCGTGTGGCCCTGGTGCTCGACCGCGCGGCGCCGCTGCGCTTCACGTTCTCTTCCGACGGCGTGACGATGGACGCCTCCGGCAGCGAGCACGCCCGTGCGTCCGAGTCCGTCGACGCGATCCTCTCCGGCGGCGACGAGGTCACCCTCGGACTGAACCCGCAGTA
Source organism: Microbacterium sp. NPDC089696 (assembly GCF_044749125.1). Classification (NCBI taxonomy): domain Bacteria; kingdom Bacillati; phylum Actinomycetota; class Actinomycetes; order Micrococcales; family Microbacteriaceae; genus Microbacterium; species Microbacterium sp. NPDC089696. The sequence continues at coordinate 93,071 of NZ_JBIVHF010000001.1, forward strand.
CCTCATCGAGGCGCTGGGCGCGGTGAAGAGCGAGTTCGTGCGCGTGACGTTCACCTCCAGCGACAACGCCAACAAGCTCAGCCCGGTTCTCATCACGAGCCAGACCTCGGTCGACCAGGCCGGTCTCGACTCGTTCAAGTACCTGCTCCAGCCCAACCTGCTGCTGCGCTGACGCGCGTCACGCGGACGGTCCGGCTCTCGCCCGAGGGCTGTCGGACCCCGAAGGTAGGCTGATCCCGTGATCGTGGAACACCTGAGCCTGGTTGATTTCCGCAATTACGCGACCGCGGAACTCGCCCTCCACCGGGGGCCGAACGTCCTCGTCGGGCGCAACGGACAGGGCAAGACCAACCTCGCCGAAGCCGTGGTCTTCCTCGCCACACTCGGCTCGCATCGGGTCTCGTCGGATGCGCCGATGGTGCGCGACGGCCAGGAGTTCGCGATCATCCGGGCCCGGCTCTCGCACGGGGAGCGGAAGGTCCTGGCCGAAGTGCAGGTGAATCGCCAGGGCTCGAACAAGGCGCGCATCAACGGATCCCCGTCGAAGACGAGCGAGCTGCCGCGGTACGCGCACGTCGTGCTGTTCGCGCCGGAGGATCTGCAGATCGTGCGCGGAGACCCGTCCTCCCGCCGCCGGTTCGCGGATCAGCTCCTGATCCAGCGCACTCCGCGCCTCTCGGCCGTGCTCGCCGATTACGACCGCGTGCTCAAGCAGCGCACTGCTCTGCTCAAGTCGGCGCGGGCGCGGGGCATCCGCGGCGAGGGGCTGAGCACCCTCGACGTCTGGGACGACAAGCTCGTCGCGCTCGGGTCGGAGATCATCGCGGCGCGTCAGCGTCTGGCCGCCGACCTGCAGCGGCCGGTCGCCGACGCCTATGCCGCGATCGCCGGCGCCGACCACCGGCCGCAGCTCGACTGGGCGCTGTCGGTCCGCGGGGGCGACCCCGAAGAGGGCGAGGCATCGACGGCCGAGACCACGGGCGACATCGCCGAGATGTTCCGTGCATCGCTCCTGGCGAAGCGCACCCAGGAGCTCGACCGCGGACTCACGCTCACGGGACCGCATCGCGACGACCTCGTCCTCCGCGTCCGCGACCTCCCGGTGAAGGGATACGCATCGCACGGGGAGTCCTGGTCCGTCGCGCTCGCCCTGCGGCTCGCCTCGGCCGAGCTGCTGCGCAGCGAATCCCCCGCCGGGGATCCGGTGCTGGTCCTCGACGACGTCTTCGCCGAGCTCGATGCCGACCGGCGGCAACGGCTCGCGGCTCTGACCGCGGGGTACGAGCAGGTGGTGGTCACGGCGGCCGTGGAGGAGGATATCCCCGAGGTGCTGCACGCCCACGTCGTGCGCATCTCGGCGGGGACCATCAGCGACGAGCGGGAGGCGGAGGATGACTGACATCGCGGACTCGCCCACCCCCGAGACTCCGGAGACCGTCGCGACCTACCTGCGTCTCCGGGGACTCCAGCCGAGCTCGAAGAACTGGAAGCGCAAGCGTCGTGTCGTGACCGACGACGACAACGCGCCGTTCACGCCCGGCCGCGATCCGGGATCGCTCGGCGCGGTGCTGGACAAGCTCAGCAAGGACTCCGGCTGGCAGACCACGCTCGCGCGGGAGGACCTCGTTCGGCAGTGGGCGGATCTCGCCGGCGCCGACACCGCGAAGCACTCGGAGCCGGTCTCGCTCGAGCGCGGGCTGCTCACGGTGAAGTGCGATTCGACCGCGTGGGCGAAGAACCTCCAGTACATGCGCGGGACGATCATGACGGAGATCACGCGCCGCTACCCGGATGCCGGTGTGGAGAACCTCCGCTTCATCGGACCGGACGTCCCCTCCTGGAAATGGGGTCCCAGAGTCGTCCCAGGGCGGGGTCCGCGCGATACCTACGGGTAGGACACCACGCAAGGGGTCCGACACGCTCAGAGGGCCGCAGACGGCCTTTGAGCCGCATATCGTCTCGAAAGCCCGCTAGAATGGGAGTTCGTGATATCGATGTGGAGAAACCTCTCTGATGACGCCTGAATCCCCTGCTGACGAGCCGGAATCCACTGCCGGAGGAACCCCCGAGAACGGGGAGTCCACGACACCCCGGGCGCAGCAGCCCGGTGAGTACGGCGCCGACTCGATCCAGATCCTCGAGGGTCTCGAAGCGGTCCGCAAACGTCCCGGCATGTACATCGGCTCCACCGGGCCGCGCGGTCTGCACCACCTCGTGTACGAGATCGTCGACAACTCGGTCGACGAGGCCCTCGCCGGATATGCCGACACGATCCTCGTGACGCTCCTCGCCGACGGCGGGGTCCGCGTGATCGACAACGGTCGCGGCATCCCGGTGGACCCGCACTCCTCCGACCCTTCGAAGTCGACGGTCGAGGTCGTGCTGACGATCCTGCACGCCGGCGGAAAGTTCGGCGGCGGCGCGTACGCGGTCTCCGGCGGTCTGCACGGTGTGGGTTCCTCGGTCGTGAACGCCCTCTCCACCCGCTTCGAGGTCGAGGTCAAGCAGAAGGGCTTCGTCTGGCGGCACAGCTTCGCCGACGGCGGCGTCCCCCAGCAGAAGCTCGAGAAGGGCGAGGCCGCCGACACCACCGGAACGGCGATCACCTTCTGGCCGGACGCCGAGATCTTCCAGGAGACCGTCGAGTTCGACTACGACACCCTGCGCACACGCTTCCAGCAGATGGCGTTCCTCAACAAGGGACTCCGCATCGAGCTCGCCGACGAGCGCGCGGCATCCGCCTACGAGGTCGAGGTCGACGGGCAGACCGTCACGAAGCAGCCCGGCGACGTGTTCTTCTACGAGCGCGGGCTCGTCGATTACGTCGAGTACCTCAACAAGGTGCGTCACGCCGAGGTCGTGAACGAGGAGATCATCGCGTTCGACTCGGAGGACACGGAGCGCAAGATCTCGCTCGAGGTCGCGATGCAATGGACCACCTCGTACACCGAGAACGTGTTCACCTACGCGAACACCATCAACACGCACGAGGGAGGCACGCACGAGGAGGGCTTCCGCGCGGCGCTCACCACGCTTGTGAACCGCTACGCCCGCGCGAACAACCTCCTCAAGGAGAAGGACGACAACCTCTCCGGCGACGATGTGCGCGAGGGTCTCACGGCGGTCATCTCGATCAAGCTCGGCGAGCCGCAGTTCGAGGGGCAGACCAAGACGAAGCTCGGCAACACCGAGGCGAAGGCGTTCGTGCAGAAGGTGGTCGGCGATCAGCTCGGCGACTGGTTCGAGCGCAACCCCGCCCAGGCGAAGAACGTGATCCGCAAGGCGATCGACGCGGCGACCGCCCGCTTGGCCGCCCGCAAGGCGCGGGAGACCGCCCGCCGCAAGAGCGTGTTCGAGTCGGCCGCGATGCCCGACAAGCTCAAGGACTGCACCAGCAAGGACCCCTCCATCAGCGAGATCTTCCTCGTCGAGGGGGACTCGGCCGGCGGCTCCGCCGTGCAGGGTCGCGATCCGCACACGCAGGCGATCCTGGCGCTCCGCGGCAAGATCCTCAACGTCGAGCGCGCGCGACTCGACAAGGCTCTGGGCAACAAAGAGGTCCAAGCGATGATCCAGGCCTTCGGCACGGGCATCGGCGAGGACTTCGACATCGAGAAGGCCCGGTATCACAAGATCGTCCTGATGGCGGATGCCGACGTCGACGGTCAGCACATCACGACGCTGCTGCTGACCATGCTGTTCCGCTACATGCGCGGACTCATCGAGGCCGGTTTCGTGTACCTCGCGATGCCGCCGCTGTACCGACTCAAGTGGACCAACCAGCCGCACGAGTACGTCTTCAGCGACGCCGAGCGCGACGCCCTGCTCAAGCACGGTCTCGACAACGGCAAGCGCATCCCGAAGGAAGCCGGCATCCAGCGGTACAAGGGTCTCGGCGAGATGAACGCCAAGGAGCTGTGGGAGACCACGATGGATCACACAACGCGCACGCTGCGTCAGGTGACCATCGAGGACGCCGCGGCCGCCGACGAGATCTTCAGCGTGCTGATGGGTGAGGACGTCGAGTCCCGCCGCAGCTTCATCCAGCGCAACGCCAAGGACGTCCGCTTCCTCGACATCTGAGCGCGTTTCGACTCGCTTCGCTCGCTCAACGACCGGAAACTGTAGAGAACACATGACTGACGAAGACCGCCCCGACATCAACGAGGGCCACGACCACGGCAAGATCGACCAGGTCGACCTGCAGTCGGAGATGCAGCGCAGCTACCTCGACTACGCCATGGCCGTCATCGTGGGGCGCGCGCTGCCCGACGTCCGCGACGGGCTCAAGCCGGTGCACCGCCGCGTGATCTACGGCATGTACGACGGCGGCTTCCGCCCCGACAAGTCGTTCTCGAAGTGCGCGCGCGTGGTCGGCGAGGTCATGGGCCAGTACCACCCGCACGGCGACTCGGCGATCTACGACGCCCTGGTGCGTCTCGTGCAGCCGTGGTCGCTGCGCTATCCGCTCGCCCTCGGTCAGGGGAACTTCGGCTCCCCCGGCAACATGGGCGCCGCGGCTCCGCGGTACACCGAGACCAAGATGGCCCCGCTCGCCCTCGAGATGGTGCGGGACATCGAAGAGGACACGGTCGACTTCACCGACAACTACGACGGCCAGACCCAGGAGCCGACCGTTCTGCCGGCGCGTTTCCCGAACCTCCTCGTCAACGGCTCGGTCGGCATCGCGGTCGGCATGGCCACGAACATCCCGCCGCACAACCTGCGCGAGGTCTCGGCCGCCGCGCTGTGGGCGCTGGACAACCCGGGTCTCTCCCGCGAGGAGCTGCTCGAGGGCCTGATCCAGCGCATCCCCGGGCCGGACTTCCCGACGGGCGCGCAGATCCTCGGAACCAAGGGCGTCCAGGAGGCGTACCGCACGGGTCGCGGTTCGATCACGATGCGCGCCGTCGTGAACGTCGAGGAGATCCAGGGCCGCACGTGCCTGGTCATCACCGAGCTCCCGTACCAGGTCAACCCCGACAACGTCGCGGTGAAGATCGGCGACCTCGCCAGGGACGGCAAGATCACCGGGATCGCCGACATCCGTGACGAGTCCTCCGACCGCACCGGTCAGCGTCTCGTCGTCGTGCTCAAGCGGGATGCCGTCGCCAAGGTCGTGCTCAACAACCTGTACAAGCACACGCAGCTGCAGGAGAACTTCGGCGCGAACATGCTGGCGATCGTCGACGGCGTGCCGCGCACGCTGGGTGTCGACGGGTTCATCTCGAACTGGATCACCCACCAGCTCGAGGTCATCGTCCGGCGCACGCGCTTCCGCCTCGCGAAGGCCGAGAAGCGCATGCACACCCTCGAGGGGTACCTCAAGGCGCTCGACGCGCTGGACGAGGTCATCGCGCTCATCCGTCGTTCGCCCACGGTCGACGACGCTCGCGAAGGCCTCATCGCGCTGCTCGACGTCGACTCCGACCAGGCCGACGAGATCCTCGCCCTGCAGCTGCGTCGCCTCGCAGCGCTCGAGCGGCAGAAGATCCTCGAGGAGGCCGAGGAGCTCCGCGCGAAGATCGAGGAGTTCAAGGCGATCATCGCCGACGAGGCGCTGCAGCGCGACATCATCCGCGACGAGCTCACCGGCATCGTCGACCGCTTCGGCGACGAGCGCCGCACGCACATCCTCCACGGCTTCGACGGCGACGTCTCGATGGAAGACCTGATCGCCGAGGAGGAGATGGTCGTCACCGTCACGCGCGAGGGCTACATCAAGCGCACGCGCAGCGACAACTACCGCTCGCAGCACCGCGGGGGCAAGGGCGTGAAGGGCGCGCAGCTGCGGGCCGACGACATCGTCGAGCACTTCTTCGTGACGACCACGCACCACTGGCTGCTGTTCTTCACCGACAAGGGCCGCGTCTACCGCTCGAAGACCTACGAGGTGCCCGAGGCCGGACGCGACGCGAAGGGCACGCACGTCGCGAACCTCCTCGCCCTGCAGCCGGACGAGAAGATCGCGCAGATCCTCGACATCCGCGACTACGAGGTCGCCGACTACCTGGTTCTCGCCACCCGCGACGGGCTCGTGAAGAAGACCGCGCTGTCGAGCTACGACACCAACCGTCAGGGCGGCGTCATCGCGATCCGTCTGAACGACGAGGACGAGCTGGTCTCGGCGCTCATGGTGGATGCCCAGGACGACATCCTGCTCATCAGCCGCAAGGGCATGTCGGTGCGGTTCAGCGCGACGGACGAGGCCCTGCGACCGATGGGTCGCGCGACGGCCGGCGTGAAGGGCATGAAGTTCCGCGAGGGCGATTGCCTGCTGTCGGCGTCGGTCGCCGCGCTCGGTCAGTACGTGTTCGTGGTCACCGACGGCGGCTACGCGAAGCGCACCGCGATCGAGGAGTATCGGGTCCAGGGACGCGGCGGATTCGGCATCAAGGTCGCGAAACTGAACGACGATCGGGGCACTCTCGCGGGTGGTCTCATGGTCTCGGAGGACGACGAGGTCTTGGTGGTTCTGTCCAGCGGCAAGGTGGTACGCTCTGCCGTGGCCGAGGTGCCCGCCAAGGGCCGCGACACCATGGGAGTGGTGTTCGCGCGGACGACGGAAGCCGACCGCATCCTCGCGATCGCCCGCAACGGCGAGCGGGGCCTCGCCGACGACGACGAATCGGCCGAAGCGGAGGCGGACTCCCCCACCATCTCCCCCGAGACGACAGAGAACCCTGAGGACACAGACGCATGAGCACAGTAGCCGACAAGCTGGCGAAGAAGTCGACGCGCAAGACCGGTGGCAAGCAGGTCCGCCTGCGCCTGGTCTACGTCGACTTCTGGTCGGCCGTGAAGCTCTCGTTCCTGGGGGCCGTCGCGCTCGCCATCGTCACGATGGTGTCGTTCTTCCTCATCTACCTCGTGCTCCAGGCGACCGGCATCCTCGCCCAGGCCGACGACTTCATCGGCACGATCACCGACAACGCGGTGATCCTGTCCGAGATCGCCGGACTGCCGCAGGTCATGGCGTTCGCCGCGGTCGTGTCGATCCTGAACCTGATCGTGTTCACGGTGCTCGGCGCCGTGGTCGCCGGCATCTACAACGTGGCCGTCAAAGTCACGGGCGGGTTGCTCGTGGGCTTCATGTCCAACTGACGCGTGTCACGAGAGGGGCGGATGCTGCGGCATCCGCCCCTCTCGCGTTCCCGGAGTCGCAAAGAAAACAAAATCGAGGAACCATTTTGTTTTTCTGACAGATCACTCGAGTTCGGTCAGCCTCGCGGCGAGGTCGAGCACGGGACTCCACGCGATCGGGTGTTTTGCCCGTCCCCGCTCGAGGAGTCCGAACGACTCAAGGTGAGTGAGATCGTTACGTGCCGTCTGCGTCGATACGCGATATCTGTTGGCGATCTCCGTGGCGGTGACAGCCAGCGGTGACTCTCTCGTGAGCCACTCGATGATCTGTGTCTGACGCATGTTGAAATCGCGGACGGCACCTTTCAGTGCGTTCTGCACCCGGAGTGATTCGCGATGCCGCGAGGCGATGTACGCGTCGAGCTCGTCGAGGGAACGCTTGATCACACGGAGCTGGTGAAGGATGAAGTAGGTCAGATCGTTGTCGTCATCCTCGGTGTACTGATAACTGTCGCCGTACTTGCCCGGGGCGGCGCGAAGGATCTTGGAGATCGTCACATACTCGGCAAGCCAGTATCCGTTGTGGAGCATCGACCAGTAGAAGGCCGTCCGTGCGATACGCCCGTTGCCATCGGCGAAGTAATGATCGTACCCGAACATGAAATGAGTGATGACGGATCGAACGATGGGCGGGATGTAGGGAGAGTCGGTCGTGCTCCCGTTCGCGAACGCTGTCAGTTCGAGGAGTCGTTGCGGCAGCTCTTGAGCGGGAGGCGGTACATGAACCTGCGTCTCCCCGGCCCACACGCTGACGCGCTCGTGGTCAGGCGTCTCGAGACGGCCGGCGTCCGAAGGATCATCGAGCGTTCCCTCAGTCAGCACGGCGTGCAGGTCGAGGACCCACCTGGGCGTGAGCGAGTCCGGCGAGGACTCCGTCACGATCTGCATCGCCCGATAATTGTTCAGGATCATCCGCTCGGATTTGGTCCGGGGGTCGCGGCCCGTGCTGAGGAGCTCCACGGCGACGCGTCGGCTCGTGGAAGCCCCCTCCAACTGGCTGGAGGTGATGGACTCCTCAACGAGCGACCGGACGACGAACATGTCGCGGCCGTCCGGTGTCAGGGCAGCCCCGCCGCCGACGACGCTGCCACCCGCACGCCGACCTATCTCCTCGGTCAGTTGGAGCAACTCGTCGGTCATGGCGAAGGTGAAGTGTGATCCATCCTTGGCTCTCAAAGCCACGGTTCGCATCTGCGAGCTTCGCTGGAGCTTGAGCCGGAACCACCACTCCTCATGACTCAGATCCGATGGCGGATCTCTCCTCAGTAGCTGCTCCCAGTGGTAGTACTGCGAATCGTCGAGAGGCGGAGCGAAGAGCAGTGCATTCATCCGCTCCGAATCCGCCAGCACTCGTCGGCGGAGGTCTGCCAATGATGGCGCGGGCTGGCGAAGCGGCATCTAATCCCCCAAAGAAAACAAAATACTCGAGACGATTTTGCTTTGTTGAGGAAACAGTATCAGCGAGCGATGGGGAGTGGACCATCGGATCCGACTCTCGCCGGAGTAGGGAAATCCGTAAGCGGGGTGTCGGGATGCCTCGGTGTCGGCGCGATCGGGCCGCCCGTACCTTGGAACCATGACCACACAGACTGCCATGCCGCAGCAGGCGAAGGCCGCCAAGCCGCCGCTGCGCCTCTTCCTCACGATCCTGCATCTCGCCGGCGTCGGGGTCATCGGCGGCGTCATCTTCGGAACCCTCACCGGGCTGCTGGGCACCGGACTCGGTCTGCTGTTCGCGGCCGGGGTCGGCATCGTCCTGCTCGTCGGCCTCGTCTACGCGCTCTTCGGTGTCGGCTGGTTCGAGGTCGCCCGGGTGAGCGGCCTCTACCGCATGCCGATCCCGCCGCTCCGCTGGCGTCCTCGCGACCGCCCGGGCTTCTCGGGCTGGGTGCGCGCACTCGGACGACAGGCGATCGACGGACGGATGTGGCGCGCGATCGCCAACTTCGCGATCTCCGCCGTGCTCGGCTGGGTCGTGCTCCGCCTGGCCTGGGGCCTGGTCTGGTCGATCGCCATCAGCTTCGCGCCGCTCATCGGCTCCGAGACCGTCATGGGGCCGTTCGGCGGCGGCGGGATCACCGCGCCCTGGGCGCCGCTCGTCGGCATCCTCGGCATCGCCGCCTGCATCGTGGGCATGATCGGACTCGCCGCGCTGCACCGCGTGCTGTCGCTGTCCATCGTGATCCGCGCGAAGGAGGCCGAGCTCACGGAGCGCGTGCGCACCAGCACCGCGCAGCGGGAAGGCGCCGTGCGTGCGGCCGATGTGGAGCGCACCCGTATCGAGCGCGACCTGCACGACGGCGTCCAGCCGCGACTGGTCTCGGTGGGCATGACCCTGGGGCTCGCGCAGCAGAAGATCGACAACGATCCGGATGCCGCCAAGGAACTGATCGCCGAGGCGCACACCTCGACGAAGGCGGCCATCACCGAACTGCGTCAACTGGCGCGCGGCATCCACGCCTCGGTGCTCGACGACCGCGGCCTCGACGCCGCCCTGTCGGCCCTCGCCGGCCGCTCGCACATCCCCGTGAACCTCGACGTCCGCATGGACGGGCGCTGCAGTCGCGAGGCCGAGGCCGCCGTGTACTTCTCGATCGCCGAGTCGCTGACCAACGCGGCCAAGCACTCCCGGGCGAGTGAAGCGCGCGTGACCGTACGGCTCCGCGAGGGCGGGCTGCTGTGGGCGCGCGTCGAGGACAACGGCATGGGCGGCGCGCAGGTGCAGCCCGGCGGCGGCCTCGACGGCATCGCCAACCGGATCCTCGCCGCGGGAGGGACGTTCCGTCTCGAGAGCCCGCTCGGCGGACCCACCAGCCTGGAGGTGAATGTGCCATGCGCATCCTGATCTGCGAGGACTCCGTCCTCCTCCGCGAAGGACTCGTACGACTGCTCGAGGACGCCGGCCACACCGTGGTCGCCGCCCTCCCCGACACCGAGGGCCTGACCGCGGCCGTGCGGAACGACGCCCCGGAGCTCTGCATCCTCGACGTCCGTCTCCCGCCGACGTTCACCGACGAGGGGATCCGGGCGGCGCTCGAACTGCGCTCGACGGACCCGGGACTCCCTCTGCTCGTCCTCTCGCAGTATGTCGAGGAGCGCTACGCCTCGGATCTCATCGCCGCACAGGGCGGACCTCTCGGCTACCTGCTCAAGGACCGGGTCGCCGACGTCGCCGAGTTCCTCGCCTCCGTGCAGCGGATCTCCGAGGGGGCGACCGTGCTCGACCCCGAAGTGGTCGCCCAGCTGCTGACCCGTCGCAACCGCGACGACCGCATGTTGCGCCTCACCGAGCGCGAGCGCACCGTGCTCGCGCTCATCGCGGAGGGGAAGTCGAACCAGGCGATCGCCGGACTGCTGTTCCTCTCCGAGGCGAGCGTCGAGAAGCACATCACCGCCATCTTCCAGAAACTCGGGTTCGAGCCGGACGAGTCGGGCAACCGACGCGTGCTCGCCGCCCTCGCCCACATCGAGAACACCGGCGGAACCACTCCGCCCACCGGCCAGACAGGAGCCGCACGATGAGCACGGATCAGAACAGCACCCCGGACCGGGGCGCATCGACCGGGGACGCGCACACTCCGCTCACCCCGCCGCCGGCCGCGGGCCCCACACCCCCGACGGAGACGGGGACGTCACGGACGAAGCGAGGACCTGGCGTCACCGCGATCATCGTGAGCACGGCCGTCGTCGGCGGCTTCGCCCTCCTCGGCACCGGTGCCACGGCCGCGGTCGCCGCCGGGGGGACGCTCATGGCCGCGTCCTCCGAGCGCAGCGACTCGGTCCAGACCGTGGATGCCGACGGGGTGCGCAGCCTCGACCTCGACGTCGACGCCGGCAACATGCGCGTCGAGTTCGGTGACGTGGACGAGGCGAGGCTCTCGGTCACGAACGGGCGGAGCCCGGGATGGACCCTCGACCGCACCGACGACGAGATCGTGGTGCGGAGCCCCGACTTCCAGTGGGGCTGGTGGTTCGGCAGCTGGTTCGGCGACGAGGAGGAGTCCGCCGTCCTCACCCTCCCCGAGAGCCTGAAGAGCGAGGCGATCGACGCCTCCCTCACCCTCGACGCGGGGAGCCTCGACGTGGTCGGCGACTTCGGACTGCTCGACGTGGACATCAGCGCGGGTGCGCTCGACGTGGAGGGATCGGCGACGACGCTCGACATCGACATGAGCGCCGGGCGCGCCGACGTGATCCTCGACGGGGTGACGAAAGCCGGGCTCGGGGTCTCGGCCGGGGACCTCGTCGTGGAGCTCACGGGCGACGCCCCCGAGGAGACGCGCATCGACGTGAGCGCCGGATCCGTCGATCTCACGGTCCCGGACGAGTCGTACACGATCGAGCAGGACATCAGCGCCGGGTCGCTGGACGCGAAGGTCGACCAGTCCTCGGGGGCTCGTCATGTGATCGACGTCTCGCTGTCTGCGGGCGACGTCACGATCCGACCGGGGCGGTGATCGAGGTCGAGGGCGAGGGGTCCGCGAGACCCCTCGCCCTCGATTGGGTATTTCCGAGATTCTCCGGTAAAGTCTTGGAGGTTGACGGGGCTATAGCTCAGGCGGTTAGAGCGCTTCACTGATAATGAAGAGGTCCCAGGTTCAAGTCCTGGTAGCCCCACCCTGTAACTCAAGAAGTACCCTCACGGGGCCTTAGCTCAGTTGGTAGAGCGCCTGCTTTGCAAGCAGGATGTCAGGAGTTCGAATCTCCTAGGCTCCACACTGTGTTGAGACAGTTCGAGAAGGCCCCGCCGAGTGCGGGGCCTTCTCGTCTCTCCCGTCCTGTCCACAGGTGTTAACAACCCTGTTAACAACCGGGTCCTTCGGGGACATCAGATGCGGCGGATACGCACGGGACCCTTCACCTCGGCGATCCGCACCGGTTCTCCCCTCTGGGTGATCGCGACGTCTCCGCGTTCGGCGAGCTCACCGGCGACGCGGCGCACGTCGTCCATGCGCCCCCGCCACGAGGAGCCGCCGATCGTGCGGGCGACGTCACTCGGGCAGATGGACGACTCGGCGCGCTTGCGGGTGAGCGCACGGATGACGGCGGCGATGCGTTCGTCGAAGGCCGCCCCCGCGGCATCCTCCCACCACGGGTGACCCCGCTCGCCGAGCGCGGTCTTCGCGTCGTTCACCCGGGCACGGGCGTCGGATTCGCCCGCCTTCACCGCGCGGCGGGCAGCCATCAGCTCGTCGACGAGCTCCTGCCGGAGGGAGTCGGGGATCGACGGATCCGTCGCGCGCCACTTCCGGCCGTCGATCACGACGTGATGTCCGTCCTCCGTCGGCTGTGCGCGATCCTTCTCGGCCATGTCCGCAGTCTGCCGTGCGGATCGCGCGAGGCCGAGGGGCTTGACCGCTACGCCGATGGGGCGAAGCGGGCGCGCGTCTCGGCATCCGCGGTGTAGACCACGAGCTGGATGTCGGACTGGTCCGACGGCCGCATCTGGTGATGCTCGAACACGAGTCGACCGAGCGACGGATGCTGGAACACGCGTTCCCGCGACTCGAAGCCGCCGACGCCGTGGCTCTCCCAGCGTTCCCGGAACTCGGGGCTCTCCTCCCGGAGCCGGCCGATGAGGTCGCGGTACCGCGGGTCGCCCAGACGCGGCCCCGCCTCCGCGCGGAACTCGGCGAGGAACCGGCTGCTCGTGTCGTCCCAGTCGTCGAGCAGCGAGCGGACCGCCGGGTCCGTGAAGATCAGCCGCAGGAGATTGCGCTGCTCGGGTGGAGTCGTGGCGACGTGGGGATACAGCCGCTCGTAGGCGCGGTTCCATCCCGCGATGCCCCAATCGGCGGCGAGGGCGTAGGCAGGATGCTCGTCGAGCGCGTCCAGGAACCGCTGCACGTGCGGGGGCGCCGTCTCCACCGCCTCTCCGCCGGCCGGACGCTGCGGGGCGAAGCCGGCGAGCGTCAGCGCGTAGTCGTGCTCCGCCACCGTGAGGTGCAACGCCGTGGCGACGGCATCCAGCACCTGGCGTGACGGGTTGATGTCGCGCCCCTGCTCGAGCCAGGTGTACCAGGTGACGCTCACCCCCGACAGGAACGAGACCTCCTCACGGCGCAGGCCCACGGTGCGGCCACGGCCGGCGGCGGGCAGACCGTACGTGCCGCGATCGAGCTGCTCGCGTCGCGCCCGCAGGAACGCGCCGAGCTCGCTGCGCTTCTGCGGGTCCGAGGCCATGAGACAAACCTAGTGCTCCCACTACTAGTGTCAGCGCCGTCTTCCGCGTACGCGCACGCGAGGGCACAGTGGAACGATGCCCACTCCTCTCCGCTCCCGCACCGTGACGCACGGCCGCAACGCCGCCGGCGCCCGCGCCCTCTTCCGCGCCGCCGGCGTCAACGCCGCCGACTTCGGCAAGCCGATGGTCGCCGTCGCGAACAGCTTCACCGAGTTCGTCCCGGGTCACACGCACCTGCAGCCGGTCGGACGCATCGTCTCCGACGCGATCTCCGCGGCCGGCGGCATCCCGCGGGAGTTCAACACCATCGCGGTCGACGACGGCATCGCGATGGGTCACGGCGGGATGCTGTACTCGCTCCCCTCGCGGGACCTCATCGCCGACTCTGTCGAGTACATGGTCAACGCGCACCAGGCCGACGCGCTGGTGTGCATCTCGAACTGCGACAAGATCACGCCCGGCATGCTCATGGCCGCGCTGCGTCTGAACATCCCGACGGTGTTCGTCTCGGGCGGTCCGATGGAGTCCGGCCGCGCGACGCTCGTCGACGGCAGCGTACGCACGCTCGACCTGGTGGACGCGATCTCCGAGGCCGCGAACGACACGGTCTCGGACGCCGACATCCAGCGCATCGAGGAGAACGCCTGTCCCACGTGCGGGTCGTGCTCCGGCATGTTCACCGCCAACTCCATGAACTGCCTCGTCGAGGCGCTCGGTCTCGCGCTGCCGGGCAACGGCTCGGTGCTCGCGACGCACACCGCCCGCCGCGCGCTGTACGAGCGCGCGGGCGAGGTGGCCGTCGAGATCACGAAGCGCTTCTACGACGAGGACGACGCCTCCGTGCTGCCGCGCGCCGTGGCGAGCTTCGACGCGTTCGAGAACGCCATGGCCCTCGACATCGCGATGGGCGGATCGACGAACACGATCCTGCACCTGCTCGCGGCCGCCCATGAGGCCGGCGTCGACTTCGGGCTCGACGAGATCGACGCGGTCTCGCGCCGTGTGCCGTGTCTCGCGAAGATCGCCCCGAACCCCGCCTACGGACGCATGTACTACATGGAGGACGTGCACCGCGCGGGCGGCATCCCCCGCATCCTCGGCGAGCTGCATCGTGCGGGTGCGCTCAATGAGGGCGTCTCGTCGATCCATGCGTCCTCGCTGGCGTCGTGGCTCGACGCCTGGGACATCCGGCGCGACACCGTCACCGACGAGGCGAAGGACCTCTGGTACGCCGCTCCCGGTGGCGTCCGCTCGTCGAGCGCGTTCTCGCAGTCGGAGCGCTGGCTGGAGCTGGACACCGACGCGGAGAACGGATGCATCCGCGACGCCGAGCACGCCTATTCGGTCGACGGCGGTCTCGCCGTGCTCCGCGGCAACATCGCGGTGGACGGCGCCGTGGTGAAGACCGCCGGTGTCGACCCGTCGATCCTGGTGTTCTCCGGGCCGGCGGTCGTGTGCGAGTCTCAGGAGGAGGCCGTCGCGAAGATCCTGGGCAAGAAGGTGCAGCCGGGCGACGTCGTCGTGATCCGCTACGAGGGGCCCAAGGGCGGGCCGGGGATGCAGGAGATGCTGCACCCGACGTCGTTCCTCAAGGGCCGCGGCCTCGGCAAGGTGTGCGCTCTCATCACGGACGGCCGCTTCTCGGGCGGTACGTCCGGGCTGTCGATCGGACACGTCTCGCCCGAGGCGGCGTCGGGCGGAATGATCGCGCTCGTCGAGGACGGCGA
The DNA here is from genome assembly GCF_044749125.1 of Microbacterium sp. NPDC089696. Taxonomy (NCBI): domain Bacteria; kingdom Bacillati; phylum Actinomycetota; class Actinomycetes; order Micrococcales; family Microbacteriaceae; genus Microbacterium; species Microbacterium sp. NPDC089696. Next base: position 108,125 of record NZ_JBIVHF010000001.1, read on the forward strand.
CATCATCTCGATCGACATCCCCACGCGCGACCTCACCCTGCAGGTCGACGAGGCAGAACTCGAGCGGCGTCGTGCGGCTCTGGTGGAGAACGGCGGCTACCGGCCGAAGGACCGCCAGCGTCCGGTGTCGCTCGCGCTGCGGTCGTACGCCACCATGGCGACGTCGGCCGACCGCGGCGCGGTGCGCGACGTCGAGGCGGTCGAGCGCGCGCTCCGCGAGCAGGAGTTGCGCGCGGCCTCCGCTCTCGTCTGAGCGCGATCCGTCAGCCGAGGTCGACGCCCTTCGCCGCGGCAAGGGCGCCGAGTTTCTCGGCGGCGTCGGTCTCCACGCAGACGCAGGCCTGGAGACCGTCGTCGCCGTCGCGCAGCAGGTAGAAGCTCGTCGAGTCGGTGAGCGGCGCCTCTTCGGCGTCCCGGAACAGCCACCGCACCCGAACGAGCACGAGTCTCGGCGACAGCTGCTGGGCGTCGAGGAGCTCGTGCCCCACCGAGGAGAGTCCGAGCTTCTGATAGAGCGGGTACGACTGCTCGAGACCCTGCACCATGGCCTCGTGGGAGTCGAGGACTCCGGCGGCGCGGTCGTCGACGATCATCCCGGGTGTCGACCACAGCGCGGCCGACGTCTCGGCGTCGAACGCGGTGAGTGCTTCCGCATAGCGGACGAGGTACTCGTCGATGCGTCGCATATCGGGGGTCGGGATGTCGGTCGTCATGCCCTCCACGCTACGCATCGTCGTCGTCTGCACAACCCTTGAACAGTCATACAGTCATCCACAGCTGTGGATGAATCTGTTAACAACTCTGACCAGGGGTTCAGGCAATTCTCAGACTTGTGGATGCGCTTCCATAGGAGTCCCTCAGGATGCGGGCGCGGCCGAGTCGTCGCCGGCGGCGAGTGGGTGCCACTGCCATCCGGCGGTCGATGTCGCAACCCCCTCTCGATAGACGGGCGATCGGCGTACGGTGCCCGGCATGAGCGAAGCGAAGACGATGATCAGAACAGAGGTGACCATCGACGGGGCCAGCTTCCTCCTCTCTCAGGACCAGGCAGTGGAGGACCTGCGCCGTCGGATCGAGGAGGCCGTGGAGACGGCCGGGACGTTCGTCGACATGACCGTGGTGGGCAACCGGTCGGTGAGCGTGCTCATCACGCCGCGCACGCACGTGACCATCAGCGTCGCGACCGTGGCGTTCGATGCGCGCGACACCGGCGACCTCGAGTTCCCCTACGGCGGGTACTACGACCTCCTGTGACCCCGGAGGCGGTCGGGGCCGAGCGGCGCGAGCGCCGAGGCCGCGTCGTGCAGGCACGCGACGAAGGCGGCCGTGATCGCGTCGTCGTCCGCCGTGGCTCGTCGGGCGGCGAGAAGGCGCGTCGTCGGCGACCCCGCGAGCGGCACGACCGCGATCGACGGCGGCACGAGCTGACGCACGGACTCGGGCAGGATGCTGCCGCCGACGCCGGCCGCGACGAAGCCGAGCGCCGTCTCCTGGTGCACGACCTCCTCGGCGATCCGCAGGCCGCCGGCGCCCAGCCCGAGCACCTCGTGCACGCGGTCCACGAACCCGGGCATGAGCGACCGCGGGTACGCGATCAGCGGCACCGACGACACCTCCTCGGCCGTCACCTCGTCGCGCTGCGCGAGCGGGTGACCGATCGGCACGCACAGCACGAGCCGCTCCTCGAACACGACCTCCGTCACCAGGCGGGGTTGTGACGATCCGACCTCCGGGACCTCGTCGCGCACGATCCCCACGTCGATCGAGCCGTCGCGCAAGCGGTCGAACTGCTCCCCCGAGGTGAGGGGCAGGAGCGTGAGGTTCACCCGGTCGCGGCGGGCGCGGAACAGCCGCACGACCTCGGGGAGCACCGTGTAGTTCGCGGAGCTCACGAACCCGGCGGTGAGCTGGCCGGCGAGGCCGTCGACGTAGTCGCGCATCTCGGCGCGCACCGCGTCGACCTCGTCGAGGATCCGTCGGGCGCGTTCCTGCAGGTGCCGGCCAGCCGGTGTGAGCGACACACGACGGGTGCTGCGTTCGAACAGCGGCAGTCCGACCTCGCGCTCGAGGCGGCCGACCTGCACGCTCAACGGCGGCTGCGACATGTGCAGCCGCTGGGCCGCCCGTCCGAAGTGGAGCTCGTCGGCGACCGCCATGAAGTAGCGCAGCTGACGGAGTTCCATGTCCGCACGATACGGGTCTCGTATTACCGCGGCGTTACGGGCGCATTGCGAGCGAAACGCTATCAATACGCGGCGAAAAAGGTATTTGACCAGGGGTTGTTGTCGAAGGTTCTCTGGAGAGGACGCCCCCGATGGAAGGACCGCCGCCATGACCGCAGAGACCGCCGCAGACACCCGGATCGACATGCTGTACCTCAGCGAGCCCGAGGTGATCGCCGCCGGGATGAAGGACATGGACCGCTGCATGGAGGTCATGGAGGAGGTCCTCGTCCTCGTCGCGAAGGGCGACTACCGGATGGCGGGCAACTCGGCGAACTCGCACGGCGCGCAGATCAGCTTCCCGCAGTCGTCGCCGTTCCCGACCATGCCGCTGGATGCCGCCGACCGGCGCTTCATGGCGATGGCCGCCTACCTCGGAGGGCGCTTCGACACGGCGGGCGTCAAGTGGTACGGCTCGAACGTCGACAACCGCGACAAGGGGCTGCCGCGCTCGATCCACCTCATCGTGCTGAACGACAAGGAGACGGGCGCCCCGTTCGCGATCATGTCGGGCAACCTCGAGAGCGCCTACCGCACGGCGGCCGTTCCGGGAGCCGCGGCCAAGAAGCTCGCACCCCTGAACGCGAAGTCCCTGGGCATCATCGGCCCCGGCGCCATGAACAAGAGCGCCCTGCACGCCATGACCGCCGCACGTCCGACGCTCGACACCATCCGCATCAACGGCCGGCGCCGATCGACCTCCGAGGCGTTCGCCGACTATGTGCGCGAGCACTACCCCCAGTTCACGACGATCGAGATCGCCGAGACGGTCGAGGCCGCGGTACGCGACTCCGACATCGTGTCCGAGGCGGTGACGGGGCTCGTCGGCTCGGAGAACTACCCGTACATCGACGGCGACTGGATCAAGCCGGGCGCGTTCCTGAGCCTCCCCGCAAACCTCCGCATGGACAAGGAGTACACGCTCTCCGGCAAGGCGCGACTGATCGCGGACGCGAAGAAGATCTACGAGGCCTGGGCGGAGGAGTACCCCGCTCCCTCCCACGAGACCGCCTTCGGCATGATCGGCCTGTATTGGCAGGACCTCATCGACGCGGGCGAGCTCGACGAGTCGCGCGTCGTCAACATCGGCGACGTGTTCGAGGGCACGGTCCCCGGCCGCGAGTTCGACGAGCAACCCGTGCTGTTCAGCGTCGGGGGCATGGGCGTCGAGGACGTCGCGTGGGCGAAGACGGTGTACGAGAACGCCGTCCAGCTCGGCATCGGCACGACGCTCAACCTGTGGAACACCCCGGACCTGGCCTGACCCGTGCACGCCTCACTGTCCTCCCGCGGGGAGTCCGCGACCTACGCGATCATCGGCGCCGGCCTCACGGGGGCGGCGGCCGCGTGGCGCCTCGCCCAGTCGGGCGCCGAGGTGATCGTGCTCGAACGCGACGTCCCGGCATCCCCTCTCGGGAGCTCGCACGGATCGGCCCGCATCTTCCGCTACGGCTACCTCGACCCGTTCTACGCCGACCTCGTCGTGCAGGCACGCAGCTCCTGGGACGAGCTCGAGGCCGCGAGCGGTCGACAGCTCATCACGCCCAGCGGCTCCCTCGACTTCGGCGCGGTGCGTGATCCGCGCGGTCTCGCCGGGGTGCTCGACCGGGTGGGCGTCGACCACGAGCTGCTCGCCCGGGAGGATGCCGCGGCGCGATGGCCGCAGCTGACGTTCGACACCGAGGTGCTGTGGCATCCCGATGCGGGCGTGATCGACGCGGAGTCGTCGGTGCACGCGATGCTCGACCTCGCGGCGGCCGCCGGCGCGCAGGTGCGCACGGGATGGGAGGTCGCCTCGGTGCGGCACGGCTTCACCGGGTACGTGCTTACGTCGACGACGGGCCGCACGGTCCACGCCGAGCAGGTCGTGGTGGCGGCGGGAGGGTGGCTGCCCGCACTCCTGCGCGATCTCGACCTGCCGGGCGGCTTCGCCGATGCGATGCCCCAGTTCGAGGTGCGTCAGGAGAACGCGTTCCACTTCCCCTATCGCGACCCTGCGGACCACGGCTCGCCGGCTTCGGGCGACAGCACCTCCTGGCCGACGTTCATCTACAAGGGCGAGGACATCCAGATCTACAGCCTCCCCGGTGGTCGCGATGCGCACTGGCGCGGCCAGAAGCTCGCCGAATACAACGGCGGCCGCCGCATCCCGTCGGCCGTGGCGCAGGACGGTGTCGTCGATCCCGTGAACCGGGAGCGCGTGACGCGCTTCGTCGAGCGCTTCACCCCCGGTCTCGTCCCCGAGTCCTACGAAGAGACGACCTGTCTGTTCACGAACGTCCCGCGGGACGACATGATCATCGACCGCGCCGCCGGGGTGACGATCGTGTCGCCCTGCTCCGGACAGGGGGCGAAGTTCGCACCGCTGCTGGGCGAGATCGTGCACGACCTCGTGACCGGTTCTGCCTCCGCCTCCGAGCGGTTCCGGGCGGTCGGCCAGCGATTCGCGGGGGTGTGACATGAGCACTCACGGCGACGCGAACGCGCTGCTCGCGGAGATCGAGTCGATCGGCGTCGATCCCGAGCGCGGCGGGTACACCCGGCCGGTCTTCTCGGAGCCCGAGCTCGAGCTTCGGGAGTGGTTCTCTCGCCATGCTGCGGCGCGCGGGCTCACGGTCGAGACCGACGGCAACGGCATCCTCTGGGCGTGGTGGGACGCGGACGGCGCCTCGCGCCGGGACGTCATCGTCACGGGCTCGCACCTGGACTCGGTTCCCGGCGGCGGCAACTTCGACGGCCCGCTCGGAGTCGCGAGCGCGCTCGCCGCGGTCGATCTGCTGCGTGATCGCGGGATCGCACCCGTGCGCCCGCTGGCCGTCGCGGTGTTCCCCGAGGAGGAGGGGTCGCGGTTCGGCATCGCCTGCCTCGGGTCCCGCCTGCTCGCCGGTGTCGTCGCGCCCGAGAAGGTGCGCGCGCTGCGCGACGAGGGAGGACGCAGCTACGCCGAGGTCTCGGCCGGCGTCGGCGCCGACCCCGCGACCATCGGGCCCGACCTCGAGCGCCTCTCCGCGATCTCCGCCTTCGTCGAGCTGCACGTGGAACAGGGCCGCGGCCTCGCCGACCTCGACGAGCCGGTCGCGCTCGCCGGCGCGATCATCGCGCACGGACGCTGGCACGTGCGCATCGAGGGGCGCGGCGACCACGCGGGGGCGACCCGCATGGCCGATCGGCAGGACCCGGTCGTGGTGGCCGCCGAGACGATCCGCAGCCTGCGCGTCCACACCCTCGTGGTCGACGACGCGCGGGGAACGGTCGGCCGCATCAAGGTCACCCCCGGCGGCACCAACGTGATCGCGTCGGCGGTCGACCTGTGGCTCGACGTGCGACACCGCTCGGAGGAGGCCGTGCGTCGCATCGTGAGCGAGGTCGCGGCGGCGACCGGCCGCGCCGCCGAGGCCGAGGGCTGCGTCGCGACCGTGACCGAGCAGTCGTTCTCGCCCACCGTGCTCTTCGACCCGTCGCTGCGCGAGCGGATGCAGGGCGTGCTGCCCGCCTCCCCCGTGCTCGACACCGGCGCCGGACACGACGCGGGCGTCCTCGCCGAGATCATCCCCACCGGGATGCTGTTCGTCCGCAACCCCACCGGCTCCTCGCACACCCCCGCGGAGACGGCGGAACCCGACGACGTCGCGGCGGGCGTGACCGCGCTCGCCGACGTCCTCGAGCACCTCCTCACCCGCTGACCCGCACCACCGAGCTCTCCCGACCCCCGAAAGGACCCCTATGGACATCACCTCGCAGGTGAACACGGGATGGATGCTGACCGCGACCGTCGCCGTGACCCTCATGCTGCCGGGGCTCGCGCTCTACTACGGCGGCCTCTCCCGTACCAAGAACATCCTCAACACCGTGATGATCGTGCTCGGCGGCTTCGCCGTGACCGCGGTCCTCTGGGTGCTGTTCGGCTACGGCCTCACCCTCGGCGACTCGGTCGGCGGGGCCGGGCTGATCGGCGACCCCACGACCCTGTTCGGCATCCAGTCGCTGCTCGGCGCCGAGACGCCCGAGGGCGCGGTGCCCGGCATCCTCATCGCGGTGTTCCAGCTGATCTTCGCGGGCCTCACGGTCGGCATCATCGGCGGGGCGGTCGAGGGGCGCATGAAGTTCTCGAGCTGGCTGATCTTCTCGGGACTCTGGGCCACCCTCGTGTACTTCCCCGTCGCGCACTGGGTGTTCGCGTTCGACTCCGCCGACGGCTCCACGACGGGCGGCTGGATCGCGAACGGCCTGCACGCGATCGACTTCGCCGGTGGCACGGCCGTGCACATGAACGCGGGCGTCGCGGCGCTCGTGCTGGCGTTCTTCCTCGGCAAGCGCCGCGACTTCCCGCACGTCGGACGACCCGGCAACCTGCCCATCGCGATCGTGGGCGCCGGTCTGCTCATGGTCGGCTGGTACGGCTTCAACGGCGGCTCGTCGGGCGGCATCAACGACAGCGCGGGAGTCGCGGTGGCGAACACGCTCATCGCGGCCTGCGCGGGTCTGCTCGGCTGGCTCGTGGTGGAGCGCATCGTGCGCAAGGCCGCGACCTCGCTCGGCGCGATCTCCGGAATCCTCGGCGGTCTCGTCGGCATCACCCCGGCCGCGAACTCCGTGTCGCCGGTCGGGGCCGTGATCATCGGCCTCCTCGCCGGTATCGTCGCCTTCGCGACGCTGGGGCTCAAGGAGAAGCTCGGGTACGACGATGCGCTCGACGCGGTCGCGATCCACATGTTCCCCGGCATCTTCGGCACGCTCGCGATCGGCTTCCTCGCCGACCCGTCGTCGCCCGCCGGCGCGGCGGGGATCTTCTTCGGCGGCGGCTGGGACCTGCTCGGCACCCAGGCCCTCGCGATCGTCGCGGTGTTCGCCTACACGTTCGTCGTGACCGCCCTGATCTCCTGGGTGATCAAGGCCACGGTGGGTCTCCGAGTGCCCGACGGCACCGAGATCACGGGCCTGGACACCACCCTGCACGCCGAGACCGCCTACGACCTGGACGACGTGCGCTCCTGAGCGCCCGCAGAGAGGACAGAGAACATGAAGCTCATCACCGCCGTACTCCAGCCCAGTGCGCTGGAACCCGTGAAGACCGCGCTCGCCGAGGTCGGCATCACCGGCATGACGATCTACGACGCGAAGGGCCACGGCGCCCAGACCGGCAAGGTCGAGGTGTATCGCTCGCAGCGCGTGAAGGTCGACTTCCTGCCCAAGATCTCGCTCGAGATCGTCGTCGCGGACGAGGAGCTGGACGCGGCTCTCGCCGCGATCCAGGATGCGGCGCGCACCGGCGAGATCGGCGACGGCAAGATCTGGGTCACCGATGCGCTGCAGGTGATCCGCGTGCGCACGGGTGAGACCGGGCCGACCGCGATCCGCTGATCATGGCGAGCACGCGCGTGGACCTCGAGGTCGTCCGTCCGGCGGACGTCGAGGCGCAGCCGTGGGCCAACGGCCTGGGCGTCACGCGCGTGCTCGTCGACCGCGGGCACGGGCGCCTCAGCGTCGCCGAGATCGAGGGGACGACCCCGTTCTCCCCGCTCCCCGGACTCGACCGGATGCTGGTGCCGCTGACCGCCCCGGGTCTCGGTCTCGTGATCGACGGCCGCAGGATGCGCGTGCGCGCCGGGGAGTCGGTCGAGTTCCGCGGCGAGGACGCGGTCGTCGGCGAGGCCGGCATGCGGCGGGTCTCGGTCGTGAACGTCATGACGCGGCGGGGCGCGGCGTCGCTCGACGCGCGGATCGTGTGCGGCTCGCAGGTCGACACCCGGGGTGCGGACGCGCTGGTCGTGCTCGACGGCCGGGTCTCGACGCCGGCCGACCGCCTGCTCCCCGCGGGCGCCGCGCTCCTCCCGGGTGCCGTGCCGACCGTCGTCTCGGCGGAGCACGGCGCCGTGCTGGTCGTGCGGTGGGGGCGTCTCCCGTGAGCATCCACGCGGCGCTGTTCCACGTCCGTACCCGACGCCCGCGGGCGGGCGCCGAGTACCAGCGCCTCCTCGACGCGCTCAACGCCTCGGCGGTCGCCGCGGTCGAGGACATGGGCTGGACCGCCTCGCTGCACGCGGCCGGATCCGATCCCGAGCACTCCTTGCGCCGAGCGTCCCGCGAGGCTGATGTCGTGGTGCTGCTGGGTGGCGACGACATCGACCCGTCGCTGTACGGCCAGAGCGACCGTCGGCCGATCCGCACTCCGTACGAGCGCCGCGCGGACCGCATGCAGATCGCCGTGATCATGGATGCCGTGAGCCAGCGCCGTCCGCTGCTGGGCGTCTGCCGGGGTCATCAGCTGTTGAACGTGGCGCTCGGGGGGACTCTGCGCCAGCACGTGCCGGGGCACCGCGGCGCCGGCGCGAATCCCTTCGTGGACACGGCCGTGCCGGGCATCGCGACACTCGCCCCGGGACTTCAGCCGCCGGCGCTGTGCACCCACCACCAGGCGGTCGACGAGCTCGGTCGCGGCCTGCACGCCGTCCTGCACTCCGACGACGGGGTGATCGAGGCGATCACGCACGAATCGCTGCCGTTCCTCGGCGTGCAGTGGCACCCCGAGCATCCGGCGTCGGCGAGAGCGCAGCTGACGGGACTGCTCCGCGCCGTGCATCGGCGAGGGGCGGCGCGGGAGACCCAGCTCGCGCGGGTCAGCTCACGTCGCGCGTGATCGGACGCTGGCCCTCGGGTCCGAACAGGTGCAGGATCTCGACCGAGAGCTGGTCCGCGGGCCCGAACCAGTGCGGTGTCCTGGCATCGAACTCGACGTTCTCGCCGGGGTCGAGAAGGTGCTCGGCGTCGCCGAGGAGCAGGCGCAGCCGTCCGGCGAGCACGTAGATCCACGCGTGGCCCTCGTGCGTCGTGAGTCCGGGGTCGCGCGGTCCGAGCACGTGCTTGAACACCTGCACCCCACCGGGATGCCGGGTGAGCGGCACCGCGACGCCGCCCGCGAGCAGCCGACGCGCTTCGAGGTGCACGCGCGGGTCGCCGGTCTGCGGCGCCGCGATGAGGTCGTCGAGCGACACGGCGTAGGCGCGGGCGAGCGGCAGCAGCACGTCGAGGGTCGGCTGGCGGCGTCCGGTCTCGATGCGCGACAGGGTGCTGGTGGACAGCCCGGCCAGACCGGAGGCGGCCTCGAGCGTCAGCCCGCGGCCCGTGCGCAGGCGCCGCAGACGCGGACCGATCGCGGCGAGGGTCGCGGCGGTGTCGGCATCCATCCCGTCATCCTTGCAGATTCCGCAAACGGGTGAGGCTCAGCGGGTGCCCGCATCGGACGATGGAATCCGGACGGCACCTCCTGTCGTCACGCGACGCGAGTTCCGACAGGAGGTCCCGCATCGACTCACTCGGACGACGGAAAGGCCGCCATGATCACAGCGCGACGAGACGGATGCCGCGGATGAGGGCCCTGCTGCTCGGAGCGCGGGGCGCTGTCGGCGTCGTCGTGCGACGGGAGCTCGAACGCGCGGGGCACGAGGTGACGCCCGCGAGCCGCGGTGCCTCCGGCCGCGGGCGAGTGGATCTGCAGGGCGACCTCTCCCCCGTCGCTGATCTCGCCGCCGAGCATGACGTGGTCGTGAACGCGTCCGGCGTGGAGCGGATCGGGCTCGCGGGCGCGACGGCGGCGACGCCCCTCATCGACATCTCCGCGACCGGCGCGTACCTCGAGAAGCTGCGGAACGCGGCCGGGGGACCTGTCGTCCTGGGAGCGGGGCTCGTCCCCGGGCTCAGCACGATCCTCGTGCGAGCGCTCACGTCCGAGACCGCGGTCGGCGATATCGACGTGCTCGTGATGCTCGGCGCGGGCGAACGCCACGGCCCCGCGGCCGTCGCATGGACCGCGGGACTCGTGGGCGTCGACGTGCATCGGCCGCCGGAGGGCGGACGCGTGCGCAACTTCCGCGACAGCGTGCGTGCCCTCGGCCCCGATGGTCGCTCGCGCCGGTACCTCCGCGCGGACTTCCCCGACCACGTCCTGCGCGGAGACGCGCACGGCGCGATCCGCAGCTACCTGACTCTGGGGTCGTCGGCGCTGACCGCGTCGCTCGCACTCGTCGGTCGGATGCCGGCGCTCCGCGGTGCACTTGCGGCGGCGCCACACGTGGGTGGCGATGCCTGGCACATCGTCGTGCGCGATCGGCGCACCGGGCAGCAGCGCACGGCAGCGGGGCGAGGCCAGTCCGAGGCGACAGGGCGACTCACGGCGCTCGCCGCGGAGCGGATCGTGTCACGGGGCGCCGCGGGCGCGGTCACGATGGCGGACCTCGTCGAACCGGATGACGCTCTCGCCGTGATCGTCGGCTGACCCCGCGCGCTCAGCCGACGGTCGAGCGCCGCGCGATCAGACGCATCGGCACCGTGACGGTCTCGACCGCGCGGGTGCGATCGCTCAGGCGTGACACGGCGAGCCGCGCGGCGGCGCGACCGAGGGCCTCGACGTCACCGGTGACGACGCTGACCCCGAGCACGCGCGCCCATTCCGGGTCGTCGAAGCCGATCACCGCCGGGGCGTCCGACCGCTCCGCGACCTCTTCCATCACGCCGAGGAGGATGCGGTTGTTCCCGGCGACGACGGCCGTGGGCGGAGAGTCGAGCGCGAGCAGATCCCGCATGCACGCCCGCGAGGACGCGACGTCGTGCGCGTCGGTGCGCAGCAGGTCGCGCCAGTCGGAGTCGACCTCGTCGAGCACCTCTCCCATGCCGGCGAGGCGCTGACGGTAGGTGGGCAGCCACGCGTAGTCGCCGATGAACGCGATTCGCCGGTGCCCCGCGTCGATCAGGTGCCGGGCGGCGAGGCGACCGCCCTCGAGGTTGTCGAAGACCGCGGAGTCGGCGGCGAGGTTCTCGGCCGGACGGTCGACGAACACGACGGGGATGCCGCGGGCCTGCAGCTGCGCGTAGCCGCTGTGATCGGTCATCGCCGAGACCGTGATGACCGCGGTGGTCTGACGATCGGCGAGGTCACGGGCGACGCGCTGCTCCTGCTCGGCCGATTCCCGGGAGTTGGCGACCGAGAGGTGCATGCCTCGGGGGCGGATCTCGTCTTCGATCGCCTGCGCGAGCGCGGAGTAGAACGGGTTCGTGACGTCGCCGGTGATGAGGCCGATCGAGTCGGCGAGGCGTCCGCTCGCGAGCAGGCTGGCCGCGGCGTTGCGCTGGTAGTCGAGCTCGGCCGCTGCCTCGAGCACGCTCGCCAGGGTCTTCTCGCTCACGTACGACTCGCCGCCGAGCGCGCGCGACGCCGTCTTGAGGCTGACGCCCGCGCGAGCGGCGACCTGTGCGAGCGTGGGGCGCGCCGCGGCGCCGCTCTCTGGTCGAGACATGGGATCCCTTCGTGGCCCTCTCGGGCGGATAGCCCATTATGACCGGTGCGTCTTCGAGGATCGTGCTTCCCCACGACGACACCCCTGTGGTAGCGTCCTCAGCATATGACAGCGATGTCATAAAACGGTCATCCCGGATTCGCAGCCGCCGTGACCGCCCGACGACACGACGCAGTGGAGTGAGAGGAAAAGACCATGAGGGTCTCCATCCCGAGGAACGCACGATCCGCCCGACGATCCTGGACGGCCGCGGGCATCGCCGCGACCGTGGGCCTGGCGATGCTGACGCCCCTGTCGGCGACGGCCGCCGGAACCACCGCGTTCGCCTCGTCCTTCGAGGCCGCCGACGCCGCCCCCGTGCTCGCCGGCACCGGTGACGCGGTCAACGTGACGGGCAGCCGGTTCGTGCCGGGGAGCGTGCTCGGCGGGGTGACCGCCGTCACGGCATCCGCGCAGAACGCCCCGGGCGAGGCCGCCGCGTTCGCCGCCGACGGGAACGCCTCGACCAAGTGGCTCGCGTTCGCGAACAAGGGCTGGCTGCAGTACCAGCTCGCCGCAGCGCAGACCATGGTCAGCTACACGCTCACCTCGGGCAACGACGAGCCCGACCGCGATCCGAAGGACTTCCGCGTGCAGGGCTCGAACGACGGCGCCGACTGGGTGACCGTCGACGAGCGCAGCGGCGAGCTCTTCACCGGGCGCGGCCAGACGCGGTCGTTCACGCTCGCGACCCCGAGCGCCGAGTACCTCTACTACCGGCTCGACGTGCTCTCCACCCGCACGCCCAGCAAGAACATCGTGCAGCTCGCCGGATGGGAGCCCATCGCGGTCGCGGGCGCGACCCCCGAGCCCGACGACCTCCTGCTGCAGATCGGCAGCGGCCCGACCAGCTCGGACACGGCCAAGACCGGCGTCGGCTTCACGGGCACCAAGGCGCTGCAGTACGTCGGCCGCCACCTCGACGCGGGTCCCGCCTCATCGACCACCACGCTCTACGAGGACGTCGCGGTGGACGTCGCCGACGACAGCGAGCTCTCGTACCTCGTCTTCCCCCTGCTCGACGGCGAGCAGACCTACGCCGCCACGTTCGTCGCGGTCGACCTCACCTTCGACGACGGCACGCGACTCTCCACGAGCGGCGCCGTCGACTCGTACGGCTACGGGGCGAACGCCCGCCAGCAGGGCCAGGCGAACGTGCTCTGGCCGAACCAGTGGAACAAGGTCACGGTCGACCTCGGGCAGTTCGCCGGGCGCACCGTGAGCGACATCCTCTTCACCTACGACCACCCCGGAGCCGACGTGAAGGGCGTCGAGACGCCCACCGCCGCCACGGCCTTCAGCGGCTGGATCGACGACGTCGAGATCGGCGCCGCCGCGCAGCTCGACACGTCCGACGGTCTCGTGTCGTACGTCGACACGCGCCGCGGCACGAACTCCACCGGCGGCTTCTCGCGCGGCAACAACCTGCCCGCCACCGCCTGGCCCAACGGCTTCAACTTCATCACCCCGATGACGAACGCCGACAACGTGGGCACGATCTACCAGTACCAGCGCGCCAACAACGCGCAGAACCTCCCCGCGCTGAACGGCATCGGGTTCTCGCACCAGCCGAGCATCTGGATGGGCGACCGCAACCAGCTCGCCGTGCTCCCCGCCGCGAACGGCAACCCGACCTCGTCGCTCGAGGGTCGCAAGCTCCCGTTCCACCACGAGAACGAGACCGCCCGGCCCGACATCTACAGCGTGGAGTTCGACAACGGCATCCAGACGTCCGTGACCGCGACCGATCATGGCGCGATCTACCGCTTCGAGTTCACGGGCGACACGAGCTCGATCCTCATCGACCAGCTCGTGAACTCCTCCAAGCTCCAGATCTCGGGCGACACGGTGTCCGGCTGGGTCGACGGCGGCTCCGGCTGGCCGGGGCGCACGCGCATGTTCGTGTACGGCACGTTCGACCGCGCGCCGCTCACCGCCGGCGCGACCACGCAGGGCGACCGCAACGGCTCCGCCCGCTACGCCGCGTTCGACACGAGCGGCGACAAGACGGTCGAGCTGCGTCTGTCGTCGTCGTTCATCTCTCAGGATCAGGCGCAGAAGAACCACGAGTTCGAGCTGCAGGACGTCTCGTTCGAAGACGCGCACGCCGCGGTCCGCGACGCCTGGAACGACCGCCTCGGCGTGGTCCACGACGTCAAGGGTGCGACCGACACGCAGCTCGTGACGCTGTACTCGAGCCTGTACCGCCTGAACCTCTACCCGAACTCGCAGTTCGAGAACACGGGCTCGGAGGCGAATCCGGTCTACCAGTACGCGAGCCCGGTCTCGGCGACGAGCGGCTCGGCATCCGACACCCGCACGAACGCGAAGATCGTCGACGGCAAGGTCTACGTCAACAACGGCTTCTGGGACACGTACCGCACGGCCTGGCCGCTGTACTCGCTGCTCTACCCCGACGTGACCGAAGAGCTCGTCGACGGCTTCGTGCAGCAGTACCGCGACGGCGGATGGGTCGCGCGGTGGTCCTCCCCCGGCTATGCGGACCTCATGACCGGCACGAGCTCCGACGTGGCCTTCGCCGACGCCTACCTCGCCGGAGCGCTCGACACCGACACCGCGCTCGAGGCCTACGACGCCGCCGTCAAGAACGCCACCGTGCTCCCGGCATCCAACGCCGTGGGACGTAAGGGCCTCGCGCAGTCGATCTTCCTCGGGTACACCGAGGCGACGACGCACGAGAGCGCCTCCTGGGGCCTCGAGGGCTACATCAACGACTTCGGCATCGCCGAGATGGCGAAGAAGCTCTCGGAGGACCCGAACACCCCGGCCGCCCGCGTCGAGCAGCTGAAGGAGGAGGCGACCTACTTCGAGGCGCGTGCCGAGCACTACGTCGAGATGTTCAACCCGGCCGCCGGCACCTTCACGTCGCGCAACGCCGACGGCTCCTGGACCTCGGGCGCCGAGTTCGACAAGAAGGCCTGGGGCGGTGCGTTCACGGAGGCGAGCGCCTGGACCTTCGGGTTCCACGCCCCGCACGACGTCGACGGACTCGCCGCGCTGTACGGCGGACGCCAGCAGCTCCTCGACGTCATGCACGACTTCCTCACGATCCGCGAGAAGGCCGACTACTCCGGCATCCACGAGGCCCGTGAGGCACGCGACGTGCGGCTCGGGATGCTGGGCATGTCGAACCAGATCGCCCACCACATCCCGTACGTGCTGGCCGAGGCCGGCGACCCCTCGGGAGCGCAGGCCCTGATCCGCGACATCCAGGACCGCCTGTTCGTCGGCTCCGACATCGGCCAGGGCTACCCGGGCGACGAGGACAACGGCGAGTTCTCGGCCTGGTACGTCTTCTCGGCGCTCGGCTTCTACCCGCTCGAGGTGGGATCGGGCGACTACACCATCGGCACGCCGCTGTTCGACAGCGCGACGCTCTCGATCGGCGACACCGACCTGGTGATCAACGCGCCGGGAGCATCGGAGGGTCGGGACTACGTCGCGGGCGTCAGCATCAACGGCGCACCGATCGACGAGACGACGTTCGACGGCGACCTGGTGCGCGCGGGCGGCACGATCGACTTCACGATGAGCGAGACGCCCTCGACGTGGGGCGCGAAGGATCTGGGCGAGAAGCTCGAGGTGCCGACCACGCTCGTCGACGCGACCAAGCCAGGACGCGGATCGCTCTCGGCGACCGACGGCACCCCCGTCGGATCGCTCGTGGACGACAACATGAACTCGACCGTCACGTTCGCCGGCGACTCGACCGACCTGGTCTGGACCTCGCAGTCCGGCCCGGTGTCGATCGGGCAGTACACGCTGACGAGCGCGTCGAAGGCGGCCGCCCCGGCGAGCTGGACCCTGTCGGGCTCGATGGACGGCACGACCTGGACCGAGCTCGACAGCCGCGAGGGAGAGAGCTTCACGTGGGACTCGCAGACCCGGCCGTTCACGGCGCAGGGAGCCGGCGGCTACACGAGCGTGAAGCTCAGCCTGAAGAGCTCGGGCGCCCCGCTGGCGCTGTCCGAGGTCGAGCTGTTCGCCTCGGCGTCGGCCGCCGATGGACTCTCGATCGCCGCCGGTGCGCCGCAGCGCGTGGCCGTCGGCACCGAGTTCACGGGGTCGCTCGCCACGATCGTCGGCACCGAGACCGAGGCCTCCGGCTATGACGTGACGGTCGACTACGGCGACGGCGAGGACACGGGCGACGTGGCCCTCACCCGGGACGAGCTCGGCGGCTGGAAGGTGAGCGCCCCGCACACCTTCACGGCTCCCGGCACCTACTCCGCGGTCGTCACGGTCCGGGACTCGAGCGGTGCGGCGGCCCAGGCCACCGCCACGGTCGAGGTCTTCCGCGACGAGTCGCTGGTCGGCGGATTCAACAACGTCTGCATCGGTGATCTCGACAAGACCGCGGCGAACTGCGACTCGCAGGGTCACGGTTACTTCCGCGACAAGATCAACGCCGACGGCTTCGTCCAGGGTCAGACCCTCACGATCCCCGGCACGTCGCTGACGTACGACCTCCCGGCCGTGCCGGCGGGCGCGCCCGACAACATCACCGGCGAGGGCCAGACCGTCAAGGTCTCCCTCGGCGCGGGTGCGACGCAGCTGTCCTTCATCGGGACGGCCACCGAGAGCAACCGCGACTCGGATGCCGTGCTGCACTTCACGGACGGCACCACGCAGACGGTGACGATCAGCCTCGGCGACTGGGTCGGAGCATCCGGCAGCCCCTACAAGGGCAACACGGTGCTCACGATCTCGGAGGGACGCCTCTCCGGCACCGGAGCGGAGTCCAGCGTGAAGAACACGGCGATCTACGCCACCGCCCCGATCGCCCTCGCGGTCGACGGCGACGGCAAGCCGAAGGTCGTGGAGTCGCTGACGATGCCGAAGGAGCCGGGTTCGCTCAACGACGGACGCGTGCACCTCTTCGCGCTCGCCTCGGACGGCGACCGCGCCGCCGCCGCGGAGCTGGCCGTCACGGCCGGCACCGTCGACGAGCAGGTCACCGGCGAGGAGTTCGATGCGACGCTGGCGACGGTCGTCGGCGGCGCGGGCGAGACGACCGCGACGGTCAATTGGGGCGAAGGATCACCCGTCTCCACGGTCGACGTGACGGACGGCACGATCGCGGGGACCCACACCTACGCGAAGGCCGGCGCCTACACGGTGACGGTCACGGCCGACGACGGCGTGAAGTCGGCTGCGACGCAGCTGACCATCACGGTCGCCGACCCGGTGCCGGTCTACACACCGGAGATCGAGGCTCCGCAGCAGGCGGCACCCGGTGAGACCGTCACGATCACCGGAACCGGCTTCGCCCCCGGAGAGGCCGTCGCGATCCGCATCGACTCCGAGGAGCCGGTGGTCGTGACCGCCGAGGACGACGGCACGATCAGCGGAGACGTCACGGTCCCGGCGGGCGCAGTCGACGGCGACCACCCGGTCGTGGCCCTCGGCGACGTGTCGAAGGTCGAGGCCCGCGCCTCGCTCCTGGTCGTCGGCGACCCGGCAGCCCCGAAGAACACCTCGGTGACGCTGACCTCCGGATCGGACGACCCGGTGGCCGGCGAGGCCATCCCGCTGATCGCGACGGTCAAGCCCGCGGGCGCCGTCGGTCAGGTGGAGTTCCTCGAGGGCGAGGTCGTCGTCGGCTCCGCGAACGTCTCCGCCGGTGCGGCGACCGCCGACATCACGATCGCGACCTCGGGCGCGCACACCTACACGGCGCGGTTCGTCCCCTCCGATCCGGATGCGTTCCGCCCGTCGACGTCGGCCCCGCTGACGATCGACGTGCGCAGCACACCGGTGCTGGAGGCCGAGGTCGTCCTCGGACTGTCGACGATCGTGCAGGGCGGATCGCTCGAGATCTCGGGTCGCGGGTTCGCGGCGGGTGAGCTCATCACGATCACGCTGCACTCCGACCCGATCCGTCTCGGCGAGGTCACGGCCGACGGCAGCGGAGCATTCCGGACGGTCGTCACGATCCCCGCGAGCGCGCCGGTCGGTCAGCACACGCTGATCGTCGAGGGCACGTCCTCCGGACTCAGCGCCCAGGGCGCGCTCACGGTCACGGCCGCGGCATCCACCGGCGACGGGTTGGCCGGCACGGGCGGCGCGGTGCCGATCGTGCTGATCGTGCTCATGCTGGGTCTGTTGGCCGCCGGCGGAGTGCTGCTCGTCCGGCGTCGGCGTTCGGAGGCCTGACCCCGGCACCCGCGACCGACGGGAGGAGATCCCACGCCCGGGAGGAGGATCCGCACGGATCCCTCCTCCCGACGCGGAGATCTCCTCCCGAACGGACGCGGCGTCAGACGGCGGTCAGGCCGTGCGGTGCCGTGTTCAGGCGCTCGCAGCCGTCGGACGTGACCACGACGATGTCCTCGATGCGGGCGCCCCACTCCCCCGCGAAGTAGATCCCCGGCTCGATGCTGAACGCCATCCCCTCGCGCAGCACGAGGTCGTTGCCCGGCGCGATGTAGGGCTCCTCGTGTACCGAGACGCCGATGCCGTGGCCGGTCCGGTGCAGGAACGCCTCGCCGAGTCCCGCCTCCGCGAGCACCTGTCGTGCCGCGGCGTCGACCTGCTCGGCGCTGACGCCCGGGCGCACGGCGTCGACCGCGGCCTGCTGCGCTCGGACGAGCACGTCGATGCGGCGGGCGGCCTCGTCGTCGGGGGCGCCGACGACATAGGTGCGCGTGCTGTCGGAGTTGTACCCGCTCGGCACGGCTCCGCCGATGTCGACGACCACGACGTCGCCGTCCTCGATGATCCGGTCCGACACCTCGTGGTGCGGGTCGGCGCCGTTCGGTCCGGAGCCGACGATCACGAACTCGACCGAGCGGTGGCCCTCCTCGACGATGGCCGCGGCGATGTCGGCGGCCACCTCCCGTTCGGTGCGTCCGGCGCGCAGCCAGCCGGGAACGCGGAGATGCACGGCGTCGATCGCGGCACCCGCGCGCCGCAGCTCGACGATCTCCTCGGCATCCTTGACCATCCGCCCCTCGCGCAGCACGGGCGTCGCCAGCTCGATCGACACGCCGAGACGGTCGCCGACGGGCACGACGTGCAGAGCCGGCAGGGCGTCGGACACCCCGACGCGCGCGACCTGCCCGGTCGCCTCGGCGACGAGCGCGTAGGGGTCCTCGCCGTCGACCCAGTCCGCCACCGCGAGCCCGAGCTCGCCGACCGCCGTGCTCCGCACCTTGGCGAGCTCCATGCGGGGCACGACCACGGTCGGACGGATGCCGGGCCCGAGGACAAGTGCGGTCAGACGCTCGATGGTGTCGCCCTCGACGCCGAGGAGGTACTGCAGGTCGGGGCCGGGTCCGACGACGATCGCATCGAGGTCCGCGTCGGCGGCGAGGTCGCTCGCGCGGTCGAGCCGGGCGGCGTAGACAGAGGAGGGGAAGGGGAGGGTGCTCACAGGCTCCACGCTACTGCCGCGCACCTGCACGCGGAACGGACCGTGTCCCTCCCGACGCGGCACGGGGTCCGGTGCGGGATCAGCGAGTCGTGCCCACCGGCTCCCACAGCGCGCGGGCGGTGATCCACGACGGGTCCCCCCACGACCGGTGCGACTGCACGGCGCGGTACACGACCCCGTCGTGCCGGCGGAGATCACCGCGCACGTAGACGCCGACCGCCGTCCAGGCCGGGATGTCCGCGGCCGGTGCCGTCGGCATGGTCGGCGTGGTCGGCGTGGTGGGTGTGCTCGGCACGGGCGCAGCCTCGGCGGTCGTGACGGTGAACACCGCGCTCGCCGCCTCCCCCGAGGGTCCGGTCGCGACGACCCGGTACCGGTATGTCGTCGCCGCGGCGAGACCGGTGTCGAGGAAGCGCGTCGTGGCCGACGTACCCGCGAAGGAGTAGGTCACACCGTCGGTCGAACGCTCGACGCGGTACGACGTCGCTCCCGCGGTGCCCTTCCACATGAGGTCGACGCTCGATGCGGTCCGCCCCATGGAATGCACACCGGTCGGTGCGGACGATGCGGGCGGGTTCGTGACCGGAGGCGTCGTCACCGCGCCCCCGCCGCGCACGTCGATGTCGATGGTGTTGTAGAACGCGTTGGTCGTGTCGGCGACATCCCACACCGCGTAGATCACGTGGTAGCCGGTGCGGTCGGCGGGGATCGTCAGGGTGTGCACGGTGGGGACCGCGGGGATCTCCCCGCGTCCGTCGAACGTGGCGAGCAGTTCGAGGTCGGAGCGCTCCAGCTCGTCGTTCGGGTCCCATCCGGGCTTCGTGATGAAGTAGCGCCACTGCGCGGTGCGGTGCGCGGCGGTCAGCGACCAGGCGACCTGCACGGGCCCCGCCTGAACGATGTTCTTCTGCCAGCGCGTCGCGGTCTGCTCGTCGAGGGTGCCGCCGAAGAGACCGCCGGCCGAGGCGAGGTGTCCGTCGGCGGGGCCCGCCTGCGGGAAGCCCTTCGGCGCCTCGAGGCTCTGCGGCTCGTACTGCACGCCTCCGCGATCGACGTTCGCCGACCAGGCGGCACGGGAGATCAGGGTGGACGCCGATCCGCCGACGTAGCCGTGGCCGACGGCGGAGGTGGGGGCGATGAGGAGTCCGGCGGCGGTGATCGCAGCCACGGCGAGCGTGACGGATCCGAGTCGTGTGCGAGGTGTCATGCCTCCAGTGATATCGGCTCGCGCCGCCGGACCATGCGGTATCTCGGCATACGTTCCACTCCCCGTCCGATCGGACTCAGCTCACGGCTGCGCGCACGCGCTCGGCGAGGAACTCCCGGTTGGCGGCGTCGAGCTCGAGCACGGCGTAGGCGGTGGGCCAGAGGGTCCCGTCGTCGAGGTTCGCCGGCTGCTCGAAGCCGAACGTGCCGTACCGGGTCTTGAACTTGCTCGCCGGCTGGAAGAAGCACAGCACCTTGCCGTCCTTGGCCCACGCGGGCATTCCGTAGTACGTGCGGGGAACGAGCTCGGGCGCCACCTCGGACACGAGGTCGTGCAGCCCCTCGGCGATCGCGCGGTCGGCGTCGGAGAGCTTCGCGAGCGAAGCCTTGAGGTCGGCCTCGCCTTCGGCGCGCACCTCCTCCGGTGACTTCTTGGCGCGCGAGCGTGCCTTCTTCTTGTCGTCCGCCGCGGCCTTCATGGCCTCGCGCTCCTCGGCGCTGAAGCCGGTCTCCTTCTCGGCCATCGCTGGCTCCTCTCGTGAGTGATTGGTGATGTCTTCACCTTAGGGATGCGCTCGCGACCGGGACTTCTCGATTCGTGATCGATGTGCCGGAAGCGCGGATGCGGGGCGCGCGACACACGCGACGCCCATGCATTCCGGTGCGGTTAGGGTGGGGGCATGGACATGCGTGTCGCGGCATACGCAGTCGTCACCGATGACGACGGGCGGCTGCTGCTGGCGCGCTGGATCGAAGGCCGTCGTGTGGCCTGGACCATGCCGGGCGGGGGTCTGGAACCCGGCGAGGACCCTCAGGCCGCCGTGCGCCGCGAGCTGCGCGAGGAGACCGGGTATTCGGTCAAGGTCGGCGAGCTGCTCGGCATCCACTCCCGGGTCATCCCCGCGTCGCAGCGCGTGCACGAGGCCGATCAGCCGCTGCACACGCTCCGCATCGTCTATCGCGCGACGGTGACGGGAGGCCGGCTGCAGTACGAGACCGACGGATCGACCGACATGGCCGCGTGGTTCCCGCTCGCGTCGGTCGCCGAGCTGCAGCGCGTGAAGCTCGTCGACATCTCGCTCCGCATGGCCGGACTGCTCTGACGACCGACGACCGACCTCAGGCCCGCGGCTCCTCGGGCACGGAGATGTCCGCCACGGTCGCGCCGTACGCGACGATCAGGTCGTCCGCGTCGACGAACAGGCTGTAGCCGTGTGCGCCCGCCCCCATCGCGATGCGCTGTCCGACGATCGACTCGTCCGCGAACACGGGCCAGTCGGTCGAGCTGCCGATCGGCACGATCGTCCCGCGCTCGTATCCCGTCGCAGCGAGGGCGAGCTCCGCCTCGGGAAGCCGCAGCTTGTTCACGCCGACGACCGCGCGCAGCTTGGCCCAGGAGATGGATCGTCCGCCGGGGACCAGCGCGAAGAGGTAGGTGTCGTCGGAGCGCTTGACGACGAGGGTCTTGACGATGCCGGACGGAGGGATGCCGAGGATCTCGGCCGCCTCGACGAGGCTGTTCGCCGCCGGACGCTCGCGGATCTCGATCGAGAGATCCCGAGCGGCCGCGGCGTCTCTCACGCGCGCGTGCGGATCCGCCGACCCGGAGGTCGACGGATCACGGGGCGTGGTCACGCGTCGGGGGCGGACAGCGGGTCGTCGGCGACCCACAGCTCGTCGTCGGCCCGGAGTGCCTGCCATGCGGTGTAGAGAACGCCGACCGCCGCGGCGACGCCGAGGATCACGGCGACGACGGCACCCAGGCCCGGGCCCTTCTTCTCGGGCTGCACGGCCTTGCGCACCTTCTTCGTGGCCTTGCGCACGTCCTTCTCGAGGCCGTGGCGCTTGGCGTTGGCGACGTCCCATGCCGTGAGCGCGCTGCCGACGACGCCGCCGACGATGGGGACGACCTTGTCGTCGACCACATGGCGACCGAAGCGGGCACCCTGGTCGAGTACGGGCGCCACACGACGGTTGTACGTGTCCTGCACCACGGGACCGACCTGCTCGCGACCGAAGTTGCCGAGCTGACGACCCGCCTCGCGAGCGACGTCGGCGGCATGCCCGACGAGGATCTGCTGGTTCTCCCAGAGCTGGTTGGCGTCGGACTGGAGCCGACGCAGTTCCTTCTTCCGCTTGCGGCTGATGCTCACGATGCTCTCCTGTCGATTGGAGTACGGGTTCACCATCTTGCCACGCCACCCTGGAAGGGGCGAGGGAATCGCCGAGGCCTTGCGCCGCGGGCGGATCGGCGCTAGATCCCGGCCGATCCACACGAAGCTCTGAGAGAATGAGCGCATGGCTCATGCTTCTCACGTCGCAACCCTGCACACCAACCACGGTGACATCGTCATCAACCTCTTCGGCGATCACGCCCCGAAGACGGTCAAGAACTTCGTCGGCCTGGCCGACGGCTCGCAGTCCTGGACCGACCCCGCCACCGGCAAGCCGGGCGAGGGACCGCTCTACAAGGACGTCATCTTCCACCGCATCATCCCCAACTTCATGATCCAGGGCGGCGACCCGCTCGGTCAGGGAGTGGGCGGCCCCGGCTACAACTTCAACGACGAGATCCACGGCGACCTGGACTTCAACGAGCCGTACATCCTCGCGATGGCGAACGCGGGTCTGCGTCGCAACGCGATCACCGGTCAGGTCGAGGGCACCAACGGCTCGCAGTTCTTCATCACCACCGACCCGACGCCGTGGCTCCAGGGCAAGCACACGATCTTCGGCGAGGTCGCCGATGACGCCTCCAAGGCCGTCGTCGACGCGATCGCCGCGGTGCCGACCGCTGCGGGCGACCGTCCCATCGAGCCGGTCGTTCTGCAGTCGATCGACATCGTCTCCGCCTGAGTCCGAGGCTGGCCGATCCGGATGACCACGCCTGAGTTCGCGGAGAACCGCGACAACTTCTGCTACCGGCATCCGGATCGGCAGAGCTTCGTTCTCTGCCAGCGGTGCCTGCGCACCATCTGCCCCGAGTGCCAGACCCAGGCCGCGGTCGGGGTCATCTGCCCCGAGTGCATGGCCGCGGAGCGCAAGAATCGCACACCCGCCCAGAAGCGGGCGGCCCGTCGCTGGGGAACGCGCCCCGCGATGGCGGCCGTGCGCAGTGGCAAGCCCGTGGTCACGTACACGCTGCTGCTCGTCACGTCGATCATCGGTCTGCTGCAGATGGTGCCGGGAATGGGCGGCGTCATCACCGGAGCGCTCCGCTTCAACGCGTTGTACCTGTATCCGCAGTTCGCCCTGCTCCCGTTCGAGCCGTGGCGGTCGCTCACGGCGGTCTTCGCGCACGCGGGCTTCATCCATCTGGCGTTGAACATGCTCGCCCTGTGGATGCTGGGGCAGAGTCTCGAGCCGATGCTCGGCCGCGCGCGCTTCCTCGCCCTCTACCTGATCAGCGGTTTCGGCGGCTCCGTCGCCGTCGCCCTGCTCGCGCCCGGGATGTTCACGGTCGGTGCGAGCGGCGCGATCTTCGGGCTCATGGCCGCCCTGCTCATCATCGGTCGGCATATCGGTGCGAACGTCACGGGGATCCTCGTGATCCTCGGCATCAACTTCGTGTTCGGCTTCGTCGTCGGGGGCATCGCGTGGCAGGCGCATCTGGGTGGAGCCGTGATCGGCGCGCTGGTCGCCTTCATCCTGACCCGCACGCGTCGACGCGAGCAGCGGACCCGTCAGATCCTGCTGCTCTCCGCCGTGGTCGTCGCGCTCGTCCTGACGATCGCCTTCGTCCCTCCGCTGCTGATCTCGACGGTGTACTCCTGATCGGAGGCGGCGCGACGGCGCCGCGACCGGATGTGAATGACACCGGTGTAATTCTCCCCAGGTGTGCACAACTCTGTGGATAACTCTGTGGTGACGCTGTGCAGAACTGTGGGGAACACCCCCGGACACAGAAGAAGGCCCCTCGCACTGCGAGGGGCCTTCGTGGCAGAGGGGCTGGTGTCTAGCGCCAGCGAGTGGTCATCAGGAAGCCGATGAGCGCGATGCCCAGACCGATCGCGAGGTTCCAGTTGTCGAGGCCGGGGATCGGGAACTGCATCCCGGAGATGTAGAACACGAGGATCCAGGCGAGACCCAGCAGCATGAACCCGATCATGACGGGCTTGAACCACACCGCGTTGGGTGCGGATTCGCCCTCCGCGCGCGGGGTGTCGGGCTCTTCGGTCTTGCGCTCGCGTGCCATTCCGACATTGTACCCATGACACGTATCCCCTACGGAACCGCGGGATCCCGGGCGCCCCCACAGGTCGGAGGGATAGGATCGCGCCATGACCGCATCCGTCGTCTCGGGGGAGCGACGTGGACGCCGCCGGCGCCCTCGATCGCGCGCCACCGTCACCAGCGTCCTCGGTGAACTCCTCCTCACCGCCGGCGTGCTGGTCCTGCTGTTCGTGGCCTGGCAGATGTGGATCGGCGACATCATCATCAGCGCGCAGAAGAACGACGAGGGTGCGCAGATGTCACAGGCTCTCGCCGACGGACCGACGCCCGAACTGCCGCCGCTCGTCGCGACCGATGACGGCTCCACGGTCTACGAGCCCGTGATCCCGGCCCCGCCCGCCGACGCGGCGTGGCTCGCCCAGATGCACATCCCGCGCTTCGGCTCCGATTACAACGTGGGCATCTGGGGCGGCACCAGTCGCGCACGCACGCTCGACAAGCTCGGCATCGGCGTGTACACCGACTCGAAGATGCCCGGAGAGGTCGGCAACTTCGCGATGGCCGGCCACCGCACCACGTGGGGCAAGCCGTTCAATCAGCTCGACAAGCTGCAGATCGGCGACGCGATCGTCGTCGAGACCGCCGACGGCTGGTTCACGTACCGCTTCCGGACCCTCGAGTACGTCAAGCCGACGCAGACCGACGTGCTTCTCGACGTGCCGCAGATGCCGGGGGTCGAGACGGGTGAGCGCTACATCACGCTCACCGCATGCTCGCCGCTGTACTCGCTCGCGGAGCGCATCGTCGCGTACGGCGTGTTCGAGAGCTTCCAGCCGCGCGCCGAGGGCCCGCCCCCGGCACTGACGGATCCGCCCCCGCCGCCGGCCGCACCGTCGATCTGACCGAAGGGAACGAGAGGGAACCATGTACGCCGCACTCTGGCGCATCCTGCCCGGCCCCTGGTGGCTCAAGCTCTTCATCCTGCTCGTGCTCGTCGCGGCGGTGCTCTACGGACTGTTCTGGTTCGTGTTCCCGTGGGTGAGCCCCCTCATCGCGCCGGGCGAAGTCGACCTCGAATGACCCGCGTGCTCGTCGTGGACAACCACGACAGCTTCGTGCACACCCTCGTCGGCTACCTGCGCGAACTCGGCGCGGTCGTCGAGATGATCGAGGCGGATGCCGTCGACGCGGCGACCCTCGACGCTCTCCTTCCGCGGTTCGACGCGGTCATGGTGTCCCCCGGACCGGGTGCTCCCGCCGACGCCGGGGCCTCGCTCGACGTGGTGCGTCTCGCGGCGCAGCGGGCGATCCCCCTCCTCGGCGTCTGCCTCGGGCATCAGGCGATCGGGGCGGCGTTCGGCGCCCCCGTGACGGAGGCTCCCGAGCTCATGCACGGCATGGTGTCCGCAGCGGCCCACGACGGCTCGGCGCTGTTCGACGGCATCCCCTCGCCGTTCGCGGTCGGACGCTATCACTCGCTCGCGCTCGCCGAGGATCGTCTGCCCGAGGACCTGGTCGTCACGGCGCGGACCGAGACGGGCACGGTCATGGCGCTGGCGCACCGCGCGCTGCCGATCGTCGGCGTGCAGTTCCACCCCGAGAGCGTGCTCACCGAGGGCGGCTACCGTCTGCTCGCGAACTGGCTCGCGTCGTGCGGAGACGACGATGCCGTGGCACGGGCCGAGCGGCTGCATCCGCTCTCGCGCACCTGAGCGCGCACAGGACGATCGTCCTCAGTCGGCTGCGACGCAGTACCGCAGCTCCACGGTCGACCCGATCGGCACGTCGCCCGGCGCGATCGACATCGCGGTGACGGTCGGCGGGTTGGTGGCCGCGCAGTCCGTGAGCTCGACAGGGGTCGCCACGAGCCCGATGCGCTCGAGCTCAGCCGTCGCGGCGGCGACGGTCCACCCCGAGACGTCCGTGAGGGTCACGCGTCCGCTCGCCACGACGAGGTTCACCACGGTCTTGGGCGCGACCTCGCTCTCCGCGGCCTCGCTCGCCTCCATGACGGTGTCGGCCGCGAGTCCCTTGTCGTTGCGTTGGATCACGGTGCCGAGCTGCAGTCCCGCCTGCGCCAAGGCGTCCTTCGCGGCGGTCAAGGACAAGCCCTCCAGCGTCGGGACGACGACCGTCTCCTTGCCGGACGACACGTACACGGTGATGGTGTCGCCCTCGGTGACCGCGGAACCGGCCTCGGGGTCGGTGCGGATCACGTTGCCCTCGGCGATCTCGCTGCTGGACTCGAGCACGAGCTTGGATGCGAGGTCGAGCTCGCCGAGATCGTCTTGCGCCCTCTCGGCGGACACGTTCACGAGGTCGGGCACCGTGCGCGAACTTGCGGGCACCTCATCCGGACGCATGCTGATGGTCCACACCCAGAAGAGCACGGAGGCGAGCAGCACGGCCAGCAGGGCGACGCCGGCCCAGATCCATGCGACGGGCGGGCCCGACTGCGTGCGGGCCATCGTCGTGTCGGTGCTGAGCTGGCGGAGCGAGCGCGCCGTCTCCTGCGCCTGACGCGGGCTCGGGCCGTACAGCTCGCTGGTGAGCGCGCCGATCTCCTTGCGGGTCGGCGTGGCGCCGGTCACGGCGGAGTCGAGCGCGGCGCGGAAGTGCGCGGCATCCGGGTACCGCTGGTACGGGTCCTTCGCGAGTGCGCGCAGCACGATCGGGTCGAGGGCCGGAGGGGCGTCCTCGTTCACCTCGGTGGGCGGGACCGGCGTCTCGCTCACGTGCTGGTACGCGACCGCCACGGGGGACTCGCCGCGGAACGGCTGGCGCCCGGTCAGCAGTTCGTACAGCACCACTCCCGTGGAGTACAGGTCGGCGCGGGCGTCGACCGGCTCCCCCTTCGCCTGCTCGGGCGAGAAGTACGCGGCCGTGCCGATGATCTGCGTCGTCTCGGCGACGGTCGACGACGAGTCCGACACCGCGCGTGCGATGCCGAAGTCCATGACCTTGACCTGGCCCTTGTCGGTCACCATGACGTTGCCGGGCTTGATGTCGCGGTGCACGACGCCGGCACGGTGCGAGTAATCCAGGGCCTCGAGGATCCCGTCGACGTAGCGGATCGCGTCCTCGACGGGAACGGGGCCGCGGGCGATGATGTCCTTCAGCAGCGTGCCGCCGATGAGCTCCATGACGATGTACGGCGGGTCGTTCGCGTCGTCGCCGGGTGCCGAGGGATCGCCGGCGTCGTAGACCCGCACGATGGAGGGGTGCGACATGCGCGACGCCGACTGCGCCTCGAGGCGGAACCGCGTGCGGAACGCCGTGTCTCGGGCGAGCTCGGGGTCGAGGATCTTGATCGCGACGTCACGACCCAGCGTCAGGTCGTAGCCGCGATACACCTTGGCCATGCCGCCGTGACCGATGAGCTCGCCGACGCGGTAGCGACCCGCGAGAACGCGTGGCTCTGTCGACACGTACTGACCCCCTGAAACGACCTGACCTGATGTGAACCTCAGCCTACGATGCGCAACCCCTAATCGGCTGTGCCCTCGCCGCCGTCCTCGCCGCCTGCCGCGGGCAGGATCAGCACGGGCGCCATGGCGTCGGACTGCGGCGACGGCATGTCGCTGCCGCAGAACACGCGGTAGGTGGCGGTGATCGACTGGCCGGCCGGGCCGGGAACGATCTGCGTGGTGAGGACGCTGGGTCCGAAGCTGCGGATCGACTCCCCGGCGTTGCCGCCCGAGAACGTCGCGTTCGTGAGGGTGACCTCGAACGACGATCGCGCACCGGTGCCCGAGGGGCACTCGAAGCTCGGCCAGTTCAGCGTGACCGGCTGGCCCTCGGTCGCGACGCCGGCGATGGTCGGCGTTCCGGTCGGCTTGCCGACCTGCGCGCGCTCCTTGTACGTCGTGAGCACGATGGAGGTGCCCTCGGGGACGTTGCCCCCGGGCTGGACCGACTCGACGGTGCCGGCCTGGTCGGGGTTGGGTGCCACCGTGTTGCCGACGACGCAGTCGGCCAGGAGACCGGCGTTGACCGCGGTGCTCTTGGCGGCCTCGCACTGCATGCCGACGAGTCCGAGGGCGTCGACGTCGATCATCTCCGGCGTCTCCGTCGGAGTCGGCGTGGGGGTCGGCGTCGGGGTGTCGCTGGTGGTCGGCTTCGGGGTGGGCCCCGCATCGCCGCCCTGGTTCGTGAGGGCGAACACCGTTCCGACGAGCACGATCACGAGCAGCGCGATGAGGGCGATGAGCGGCCAGGTCCACCGGCTGCGCTTCTTCTTCTCGGTCTCCTCCTCGGCGGCGTCCTCGGTGGCGAGCTGCGCCGTGGTGGGCAGCACGCGCGTGGCGCCGTCGTCGCCGGATGCCGTGAGCAGACGCGTCGCGTCGTCACCGGCCATCCCGCCGTTCGCGATCGCGGGAACGGCGATCGCGGCGGAGTTCAGGTCGCCGCGGCGCAGGGCCTGCGCGGCACGGGCGACCGTCGCGGCGGACGAGGGTCGATCGGCCGGCTTCTTGGCGATCATCGCCATCACGAGGTTCTGCACCGGGATCGGCACGGTCGGCGGCAGCGGCGGAGGCTGCTCGTTGATCTGCGCCATCGCGATCGCCACCTGCGACTCGCCCGTGAAGGGACGCTTGCCGGCGAGGCACTCGTACGCGACGATGCCGAGCGAGTAGGTGTCGGTCGCGGGGGAGGCCGGGTGACCGGACGCCTGCTCGGGCGACAGGTACTGCACGGTCCCCATGACCTGGCCGGTCGCGGTGAGCGGCACCTGGTCGGCGATGCGTGCGATGCCGAAGTCAGTGATCTTGACGCGGCCGTCGGGCGTGATCAGCAGGTTTCCCGGCTTGATGTCGCGGTGCACGAGACCGGCGGCGTGCGCCGCCTGCAGTGCGGATGCCGTCTGCGCGACGATGTCGAGCGTCTTGTCGGCGCTCAGCGCCCCGTCTCGTTCGAGGATCGTCGAGAGCGCCTCACCGGGCACGAGCTCCATGACGAGGTAGGCGCTGCCGTTCTCCTCGCCGTAGTCGAACACGCTGGCGATGCCCTCGTGGTTGACGAGTGCCGCGTGGCGCGCCTCCGCGCGGAAGCGCTCGAGGAACCCGGGGTCCCCCATGTA
The DNA here is from genome assembly GCF_044749125.1 of Microbacterium sp. NPDC089696. NCBI lineage: Bacteria > Bacillati > Actinomycetota > Actinomycetes > Micrococcales > Microbacteriaceae > Microbacterium > Microbacterium sp. NPDC089696. Next base: position 137,531 of record NZ_JBIVHF010000001.1, read on the forward strand.
CTCGTCCTTGAGGATCTTGATCGCGACGGTGCGTCCGATGACGTGATCCGTCGCCTCCCACACCTCGCCCATGCCGCCGATCGCGATTCGCGACTGCAGCTCGTAGCGACCACCGAACGACACACCCTGCGTCGGTCTCATCTGCCCAGCACCGCCTCTATGACCTTCTTCGCAATCGGAGCGGCGATGGTGTCGCCGGATCCGGACTGCCCTTTTCCTCCGCCGTCTTCGACGAGGACCGCTACTGCGACCTGCGGGTCGTTCGCCGGAGCGAAACCGGTGAACCACAGCGTGTACGGCTTGCTGCCGTTCTCCGTGGTGCCGGTCTTACCCGCCACGTCGACCCCGTCTATTCTTGCACCCTGCGCGGCGCCCGTTGAGACGCTCGCGACCATGGATGCCGTGACCTGATCCGCGACCGTCGCGTCGAGCGCACGGCCGAACTCGGTGTCGTCGTAGGACCGGATCACCGACAGGTCGTTGCCGATGACCGTGTCGACGAGGCGCGGGTTCATCACGACGCCGTCGTTCGCGATCCCGGCCGAGAGCATCGCGATCTGCAGCGGGGTCGCCGTCACCTGCCCCTGGCCGAATCCGCTGAGCGCGGTCTGCGCGTCGTCGAGCGCCCGGGGGTAGCTCGACGGCGTCGACTCGAGCGGCGTGGAGAAGCTCTGGTTGAAGCCGAACTTCTCCGCCGTCTCGCGGATCCGGTCGTCGCCGAGCTGCACCGCGAGCTCCGCCATCGGGATGTTGCAGCTCAGACGGATCGCCTCGGCGATCGTGACCGTGTCGCCCGGGCCGCAGGTGCCGCCCCAGGCGTTCGCGACCGTGTTGTTGGATTGCGGGAGCTGGTAGCGCGCCGGGTTCGGGAGCGTCGAGTCGGGCGTGTAGTCGCCGGACTCGTAGGCCGCGGCCGCCACGATGAGCTTGAAGGTGGATCCCGGCGGGTTGAGGTCGCCCGCGATCGCGCGGTTCGACAGCGGCTTGGTCGGATCCGCGACGAGTTGGTCGTAGGCCGCGTTCGCGGCATCCGCGTCGTGCGTCGCGAGCGCGTTCGTGTCGAAGCCGGGAGTGGAGACCATCGCGAGGATGCGGCCAGTGCTGGGCTCGATCGCCACCACCGCGCCCTGCAGTCCCTGCAGCGCGTCGTACGCAGCCTGCTGGGCGGCCGTGTCGAGGGACAGCTCGACACCGAAGCCGGTCTGCGGCTGGCCGGAGAGGAGGCGCTCGATCTCGGCGAAGAACGCCGTCGATCCGGTGCCGGAGAGGTCGGCGTTGAGGGCGCGCTCGATACCCGTGGCGGACTGCAGCGCCGGGTTGAAGTACCCGGTCACGGGCTCCCACATCGCGCCGTCGGTGTAGACACGCTGGAACTGGTAGCGATCGGACGACGGTGTCGACGAGGCGATCGCGACGCCGTCGACGATGATCGACCCGCGCTGGATCTCGTAGCTGTCGAGCAGCGTGCGCTTGTTGTTGCTGTTCTGCGCGAGGGCGTCGGCGTCGACGACCTGAATCCAGCTGGTCGCGGCGAACAGCGAGATGAACATGAACAGCATCACGATGCTGAGACGGCGGAGCTCTTTGGTCATGTCAGCCGATCACCGCCCGGGGTTGGCTGCGGACGCCGTCGGAGATGCGCAGCAGGATCGCCACGATGAGCCAGTTGGCCACGAGCGAGGAGCCTCCGGCGGCGAGGAACGGGGTCGTGAGTCCGGTGAGGGGGATGATCCGCGTCACACCGCCGACCATGATGAACACCTGCAGGGCGATCGTGAAGGCGAGTCCGGTGGCGAGCAGCTTGCCGAAGTCGTCCTGGCCCGCGAGGCCGATCCGGATGCCGCGGCTGATGAACACCATGTACAGGCTGAGCACCGCGAAGAGGCCGATCAGGCCGATCTCCTCGCCGAGGCTCGTGATGATGTAGTCGCTGTGCGCGAGCGGGGTCACCTCGGGGCGTCCCTGACCCCAGCCCGTGCCGAGCAGGCCCCCGTGCGCGAGACCGAACAGGCCCTGCATCGGCTGGTAGCCGGCGCCGTCGGGATCGACCTTGTCGGGGTCGAACAGGAACAGCCAGTTCGTGAAGCGGCCCTGCACGTAGCTGAGGATCTGCGTCGCGACCGCGACGCCCGCGGCGACGAGGGCGAGGCCGATGAGCACCCAGCTCGTCTTGCCCGTCGCGACGTAGAGCATGGCGACGAACATGCCGAAGATCAGGGTTCCGGTGCCGAGGTCGCGCTGGATCACGATGATCCCGAGCGAGATCGCCCACACCACCAGCACGGGGCCGAGCTCGCGCATGCGCGGCCAGGTGATCCCGAGGAACCGGGTGCCGACCGAGGTGAGGCTCTCGCGCGTGCGGACCAGGTATCCGGCGAAGAAGATCGCGAGGCAGATCTTCGCGAGCTCGCCGGGCTGGAAGGCGAACATCCCGCCGAGCGAGACCCACACCTGGGCGTTCGCGTCGGGGATCCGCAGGCCGGGGACGAACGGCAGCAGCAGGAGCAGGATGCCGGAGAGGCCGAAGATGTACGTGTAGCGGAAGAGCACGCGGTAGTTGCGCAGCAGGATGACGCAGGTGATCGCGCCGGCGAGCGAGATCGCCGTCCAGGCCAGCTGCTTCGTGGAGTACGCGTTCCAGCCGGTGAGCGACTTCGCGATGTCGATGCGGTAGATCATCGAGACGCCGAGACCCGTGAGCAGCGTCGCGATCGGCAGCACGAACGGGTCGGCGTTCGCGGCGACCACGCGCAGCACGAAGTGCAGGGCGAACGCGAGCACGGCCAGACCGCCGCCGATCGCGAGGATCATCGGGTCGATCAGCCCGAGGGCCCCGAGCTGCGTGAGCGCGAGGGCGCAGCCGCTGATGACGACCGCGAACAGGAGCAGCCAGAACTCGCGGTTGCGCTGCGTCTGCGGCAGCCGCAGCGTGCGGAGCGCCTTGATGACCGTGGTGTCGGCCTGGACGTCGCTGCTCATCCTGCGTCCTCCGTCCCGGTCGGGGTCGGCACGGGCGTGGGCAGCGGTGTCTCGCCGGTCACCCGGTCGGCACCGGCCTGCAGGCGGGCGACGATGGCCTGCGCGTCGGACAGCGACCGCGCGGTGATCGTGCGCTCCACGGAGTCGCGCTGGTACGGCGGGAGGTTCGCGAGGAGGATGTCGGTGTCCTCGATGGGCGTCGACAGCGTGATCGGCCCGATGTTCTGCTGCACGCCCTGGTAGATGACGACGCTGTCCTCGTCGGCGCCGACGAAGTAGCGCGTCTGCGTCCAGCTGTAGGCGGCGAAGGCGGCGAAGGCGAGCATGGCCAGCACGACCAGCATCCCGGCGATCCATCCGAGTCGACGGCGCTTGGCGCGGCGGCGGTCCTCCTCGATGAGCTCCTCGAGGTACTCCGACGACGGCTCGAAGTGGCTGGGGTCGTTCGCGGCCTGGCGCACCGGGTGCAGCCAGCTGCTGCGCGGGGCGCGCACGGGCGGGACCGTGATGTTCGCGGGGTTCGACGCCGAGCCGACGATCGTCGCCGTGCCGGAGTGCATGGCGTGCTGTCCGCCCACGTCGACGAGGACGATCGTGACGTTGTCGGGGGCGCCGCCGTCGAGGGCCTGCTTCAGGAGGTTGTCGGCCGTGCGACCGGGGGCCATGCCGAGGCGCATCGCCTTGAGGATGTGGTCCTCGTCGACCACCCCGGAGAGGCCGTCGGAGCACAGGAGCCAGCGGTCGCCGGGCTGCGTGTGCATCACGAACATGTCGAGCTCGGGGTCGGAGTCCATGTCGCTCAGCACGCGCATGAGCACGGAGCGCCGCGGGTGGTAGCGCGCCTCCTCGGGCGTGATGCGCCCCGAGTCGACCAGACGCTGCACGAACGTGTGGTCGGCGGTGATCTGCGTGAGCGCGTCATCGCGGTAGAGGTAGATGCGCGAGTCGCCGATGTGGCCGATCACCGCGAAGTCCTCGACCATGATGATCGCGCTCAGCGTGGTGCCGAGGCCGGCGAGCTCGGGGCGGTCCTTGGCGGCGCGGATCAGGTCGCCCGCGGCCGTGGTCGCCGCGGCCTGCAGCGACGCCTGCGCGTCCTCGGTCGAGGTGAACGGCTGGTCGAGAGGCTGCATCCGGGAGATCGCGATGCTCGACGCGACGTCGCCGCCCGCGTGCCCGCCCATGCCGTCGGCGACGACGAACAGGTTGGCCCCGGAGTACCCGGAGTCCTGGTTGTTGGAGCGGACCTTCCCGGTGTGGGAGATCGCGACGCTCGAGCCCTCGAAGACCATGCCCGGGTCAGGCTCGCAGCTCGAAGGTCGTGGCGCCCACCTTGATGGGAACGCCGAGTCCGAGGGCGACGGGGCCGCCCGTGACGCGGTTGCCGGCCACGAACGTGCCGTTGGTCGAGTCGAGGTCCTGGATCGCCCAGGCGTCGCCGCGCAGCAGCAGGCGCGCGTGATGGCTGGACGTGTAGTCGTCGCGGATCACGAGGGCGGACTCGCTGGAGCGCCCGATCGTGAGGATGTCAGTGCCGAGCGGCAGTTCGAGGCCGGCCTTCGGACCGGAGGTGATGACGAGGCGCTTGGCGGTGGCGATCGTCGCCGGGCCCGTGCTCGACTTCGACGACGCGGGGCGCTTCGCCGGGGCCGGGGGAGTGGCGGGGGATGCCGCTGCTGCCGCGTCTCCGTCGGCGGGGAGCTTGCGCACCTTCATGCCGAAGAGGTCGGCACGCAGCGAGTAGACGACGCCGAAGACGAAGAACCACAGCAGCACCAGGAAGCCGATGCGCATGAGGAGGAGGACGAGCTCGCTGGGGGTCGTCATCAGATCGCTCCGAACGCGCGGGTGGCATCGTCGTCGCGCGGGTGCGCGGGTCGCGACGGCGTGGCGACGGGGACGATGCGGAAGACGAGATCGGTGCGCCCGATCGTGAGGGTGGTGTCGGTGGGGAGCCCGGCCTCGCGGACCTTCGCGCCGTCGACCTTGGTGCCGTTGGTCGATCCGAGGTCGCGCATCATGGCGCGCTCGCCGTCCCAGAGGATCTCGACGTGCTTGCGGCTCGACCCGGCATCCGCGATGGTGATGTCCGCATCCGTACCTCGGCCGATCACGGTGCGCGCACGCGTGAGCGGATGGCGACGCCCGTCGACGTCGATCACGGCCTGCCAGTTCACGCGTCCCTCGACCGTGCCGGAGCTCACGCGCACGGTTCCGGTCGCGATGTCGTCGGCCTCCAGCGCGATCGCCAGCGGACCCGCGAAGCTGTAGCCCTGCGACTTCGCGTGCTTCGTCAGCAGCGCGTGCAGCTCGTCGGTCAGCGCACCGCCGAGTCCCTGCATCCGCTCGTAGTCGTCGGCGCTGAGGCGCACGACGTAGCTGTTGGGCGCGATGATGCGGTCGCGGCTCACGACCGCCGCCTTCGTGTCGGCTTCACGCCGCAGCGCCGAAGCGATCTCCACGGGTTGGATGCCGCTGCGGAAGGTCTTCGCGAAGGCGCTGTTCACAGCGCGCTCGAGACCCTTCTCAAAGCTGTCAAGTAGTCCCACTGGGCTCCTCTGGCATGCCAACTGGTGGGTACATCGTAGCCAGGTGACCTGGGTGATCGCCCGTTCGGAGGTCTCCGTCGCCCGATTCCCGCGCGGATCCGGTCGGGAGGAGAACTCCCCGAAGGGAGGAGGGATACCGCCCCACGGCCCTCCCCACACCGAGAACTCCGCCCGACGGAGTGCTCTCGCCGCGGTTTCTGCGTGCCGTGAACGCGTGATAGCCTTGCGAAGTTGAGTTCTTCGGAGCGAGACGACTCGCGCGAGTGGCGGAATGGTAGACGCGCTGGCTTCAGGTGCCAGTGTCCTTATGGACGTGGGGGTTCAAGTCCCCCCTCGCGCACAGCGGGTGAAAGAGCCGGTCAGAAATGTTTCTGACCGGCTCTTTCTTGTCTCAGGCCCGCTCCAATACTCGAACCCGACGCCGCTCAGCCTCGTTTGATGGACGACCGTTCTACTCCGCGTCCCACATCGTGTAGAGGATGACGCCGAGCGGCAGGTCGCCGAGGTGCTTCACGAGGTCGCTCTCGATGCCGACGATCCGGCCGGTCTCGGTCGAGATGAAGAAGGTGTCCCGTCGCTCGGGGATGACCTGGGAGACCTGCACGCCGATGACGTCCCTGCCCAGCCTGTCGGTCGTCTCGCCGAGGACGGTCAGGTCGCCGGACTCCTCCAGGAGTCGGAGGAGGGTCGCGTGCTGGGCGTCGTCCAGGGTCCAGTACTGCAGCAGACCCGTGACCGCCGCGAGCAGATCTCCCGACGAGGATTCGGGCGTGGCCCCGAAGACCGCGAGGGCCTTCTCGATCTCGGCCGTCGACGACCCGGTGAGCGTGACCGCGTCCGCCGGCAGCGTGAACTCCTCGGGAGGCGTGACAACCTCGTTGAGGACCTCACCGGGCTGGTACGGACTCGGATCGACCCCCTCCGGTCGTTCGTTCTCCGACCAGTAGGACTCGCCGGCGACGGCCCGCGAGGTGGAGCCTCCGTCGGCGCTCCAGACGTACGTGATGTCCTGGGGGACGATCTCGACGTGCGCGGAGGCCATCTCGACGTTCCATCCCCAGGTGACCGAGTGCACGGCCGAGACCTGGGCGACGTCGGGACCGGCGCGCAGGTCGGTCTGGGCGTCGGCGAGCACCTCGTCGAGATTCCCGGCGAACGTGTACTCCAACGGAGGAGGTGTGAGCGCGACGGCGGTCTGCGTCGGCATCAGGACGGCCACGGCCACGAGGACCGCGGTCGCGACGCCCGCGGCCGCGGTGGTGAGCCCTGCCCACACGACCCGGCGCTTCGGCCGTACGCGCGAGCTCTCCCGCGTGCCGCGGATGATGCTCTCCCGCAGCGCGATCGCCCTCGCGTCGAGGTGGGCGTCACGGGCGGGGGGCCTCAGGGCGCGGAACAGCCGATCGAGGTCGTCGTCGGTGTACGTCATCACGCACCTCCGTCGAGCGCTCGCCGCAGTTTGAGACGAGCTCGGGTGAGGGTGGTCCAGACGGCGGTGGTGCTGGTGTTGAGCACCTCGGCGACCTCGCCCGCGCTCAGGCTGTCCCAGTACGTCAGGACGACGATCTGGCGTTCGCGCGCGCTCAGCGACGTGAGCGCGGTGCGCAACGCGATCTTCTCGAGCGGGTCGAGCGGGTCGGTCGGGTTCTCGAGGCGCCGCTCGAGTGCAGCCATGGCCCGGTCCCGCGAGCGGGCGCTCCGGGAGCGATCACGCAGCTTGTTGTTGGCCGTGCGCAGGAACCAGGATGCTGCGAAGGGACGCGCGGGATCCAGCTTGCGCCATGCGACAGCGAACACCTCGGCGGTGATCTCGTCGACCTCGCTGCTGTCGTCCACGAAGCAGTCGACGTGGTGGCGCACCCGCGCCCAGTGCTCCTCGAAGAGGCGTCTGTAGACGGTGCTGCGGACGTCGGTGCCATGGAACGGCGAGGCCTCGGTCGTCGCGCGAAGACGGCGTCGTCCGAGCGGGATCGGACCCGTCGCCTCGCTCGCGAACACCAGGGCGCGGGGGAGCCCGAACCTGCCCATGACGACCTCGCTCACGTCCGACGACCTCCTCTCAGGCTACTCGTGGACTCACAGCGAGCACCGCAGCGATCGCACCGTGCTCGGCACGTTGAGCCGCGTCCCGGCGACCACGGTCGCGACGACGGCGCCGGTGCCGGTACGCGCCTGCACGTTTCCGGAGGCGCGGGCGTTGGCGACCGACCGCACGATCGTGAGTGCGGACGTGCTCACCGTGGTGCAGACGCCGAAGCTGAGACGGGTGCCGTTCCCGTCCGCCTCCGAGTACGCGCAGTACGTGCCGGTGGCGCAGCTGCCCACCGATCGTGCGCGGGGGTTCGGCACGGTCAGCTCCATGCCGAGCTCGGGCCAGACCACGGTGTACGGGTCGACGACCTGTCCGCCGGGCACCGCCTCCAGCGCGTACTCGACATCGGGATGGAGGCCGACCTCGGAGGCCTGCGCGGACGTCGCGCCCGAGAGGGTCAGGAGGATGATCGCGGCGATGGCGACGACACGGTGCTTCATGGGGCGTCCGATCTCGGGTGATGGTACGTCCCACTGTGCGACCGTCCGCGGTCGGCCGCGCCTCGTGCGCGCGCGCCTTATTGCGGCTGACGCGTTTTCCTGACAGAGAACTTCCGGCGTCGCGGCGGCTCCCCTCTGAGGGCCCTCACCGACGACGGCGCGCCGACCACCAGACCGCGACGGCCGCCGTCATGACGCCCACGCCGACGAGCACCCACCCGATCACGGCCGAGAGCAGGCTGTCCGGCTCGACCCGCGAGACCACGATCAGGGCGGCGCCGCCGACGGCGACGAGGAGACCCGCGCCGATCCAGGCGCCGGGGCCCCGGGTGGGCTCGTGTTCGTAGTCCATGGTGACGACAGCATAGTTAGGGGGGCATCGGCCCGGTCGTGCGATATCCCGGGCAGACTGGAAGAGCACGCGCCCGCGACCTCAGGAGACGGAATGACCGACCAGCCACGCCCCGCACCCGCCCAGGCCGTCCTCACGGTGGAACAGGTCGACCAGGTGAGTCCCGAGCTGATCCGCATCACGGCGGGCGGCGACGGGTACGCCGACTTCCGCGACAACCTCTTCACCGACCGCTACGTCAAGATCCTGTTCGCCGACCCGGCGCATGACCTCACTCCGCCCTACGACCTCGCCCGACTGCGCGAGGAGAGCCCCGAGAAGCTCCCGACGCGCCGCACCTACACGGTCCGCTCCTCGGATGCCGCGCGGCAGCGCCTCGTGATCGACTTCGTCGTGCACGGCGACGAGGGCGTGGCCGGTCCGTGGGCGCGCCGCGCGCAGCCGGGGGACGTGCTGGTGCTGAGCGGCGCCGGCGGGGGATACGCGCCCGACCCGGCGGCGCCGTGGCACCTTCTGGTCGGCGACCACACCGCGGTGCCGGCGATCTCCTCGGCGATCGAGGCCATGGCCCCGGATGCCGTGGGCCACGTGCTGCTCACGGTCGCCGACCCGGCCGACCGCGTCCTCCCGGAGCTCCCGGAGGGCGTGCGCCTGCGCTGGACCGACTCCGACGACGAGCTGCTCTCGGTGCTCGAGAACCTGCACTGGGCCGACGGCCACCCTGCCGTCTTCGCGCACGGCGAGCGGGGCACGATCAAGGAGGTGCGCGCGCTCCTCAAGCGGCGCGACGTGCCTCGGGAGTCGCTGTCGATCTCGGCGTACTGGGCGCGCGGCCGCGCCGAGGACCAGTTCCAGGCGGAGAAGCGCGAGCCGATCGGCCAGATCGAGTGACGCGACGCCCGCGCGCGTCTATCCGCGCGCGGGCTCGTCGATGTCCCAGAGCGTGTAGCCGATGACGCCGGCGGGGATGAAGTCCATCGGATGCAGGAGCTCGGTCTCCTCGCCGACGATGCGACCGGTGTCCGTCGAGACCAGCAGGGTCTGGGCGTGGTCCCGGCGAGCCGGATCCGAGACACGGAGACCCACGACCTCGCGTCCGAGGCGGTCCCGCGTCTGACCGAGCACCTGGACGTCGCCGGTCTCGGCGAGCAGGTCGATCAGCGTCGCGTGCTGCGCATCCGTGAGCGTCCACTGCCCGAGCAGGCTCACGATCGCCGTGGCGAGCTCGCCCGAGGACGACGACTCGTCGGCCCCGTACGCGTTCAGGACCGGCCACAGGTCGTCCGACGTCGATCCGGAGAGCGTCAGGAGCGCCGCGGGGGCGTTGAACTGCTCCGGCGTCTGCGCGAACGAGGCGATGACCTCGCCGGGGGAGTAGGGGCTGTCGGCGACGCCGTCCGGACGGTCGTCGCGGTCCCAGAACGACTCGCCCGCGACGATGGTGACCGTACCCGCGCCGTCGGGTCCCCATTCGAGGGTGGTCTCCTGCGGCACGATCTCGATGCGCTCCGAGCCCATGTCGATGCTCCACCCCCAGTTGAGCGAGTGGACGCGGCGCTCCTGGGCGGGGCCGTCCCCGTCGGCGAGGGCGTCGCGGGCCTCGGCGACGACGTCGGCGAGCGGCTGCGGGTTGCCGTAGACCAACGGCGGCGGCGCGAGGGCGACGGCCTGCTGTGCAGGGGTGAGCACGAGGACGGACACGACCACCGCGGCGGCGACCGCGGCGACCGCGGCGGCGAACCCGGACCACGTCCGACGCCGCGGTCGTGCGATCGGGCGTGCGGCGGCGCGGGTTCCGCGGATGATGCCCTCCCGTACTGCGAGGTCACGCGCGCGCACGTCGAGGTAGTGCTCGCGCGGGGCGGGGTTCGCGGCGCGGAAGAGGCGGTCCAGCTCGTCGTCGTCGATCATGCGTCCTCTCCCGTCTCGTCCAGGTTCCGGCGCAGTTTTCCGCGCGCCCGGGTCAGGGTGGTCCAGACCGCCGCCTGACTGCAGCGGAGGACCTCGGCGACCTCGCCCGCGGTCAGGTCGTCCCAGTAGGTGAGCACCACCACGTGCCGTTCTCGCGCGTTCAGCGACCGGAGCGCCTCGCGGAGTGCGAGCGACTCGAGCGGGTGCAGCTCCTCGGAGGGCTCCTGCAGGCCCCGGGTCAGCGCATCCAGTGCCCGGTCCTTCGAGCGTGCGCGGCGATGCGTGTCCTTGACCTTGTTGTCGGCCGTGCGGAGGAACCAGGTCAGCCCCATGGGCTGGGCGGGGTTGAGCTTCTTCCACGCGATCATGAAGACCTCGGCGGTCAGCTCATCGACCTCGTCGGCGTCGTCGAGGAAGCAGGCGAGGTGGCGCCGCACGCGAGGCCAGTTCTCGTCGAACAGGCGCCGGTAGACGACGGCCTTGTGCTCGTCAGGGGAGCGGCCGACGACGGGCGGTCCGGGGACGGAGACGGGGAGGGCGGAGCGTCCGTCCGCGGCGAAGGCGATGCGCACGGTGGCGAAGACGTCGCGCCAGCCTCGCATCGAACCACATCTCCCCTCACCGCCTGTCCAGGCTACCCAGGAGTCAGGAGGTCGCGGGCGGTGATGCTCGTGCGCTCCCCCCGAAGCGCACGAGCCACCCCCGGACCCCCAGTATCGGTCGGGCGCACCCCTCGATCCGGCCACCCCTTTTGCCGCTCGGCCCGATTCCTTACAGACTTGTTCCGCGAGCGTCGGGGACGCCGGGTCGTCTCCGATGCGTCGCTACCGTGGAGACGCCCCGTGACGACCGCGAGCGATGACGAGGATGAGGCGATGCACGACCAGGAGACGCCCGCCGTGGCCGTGGAGGCCGCGCCGCGTCGATGGTCGCCCTGGTGGCTCGTCGCCTCGGCGCTGTTCGTCGTCGCCGCGCTCGCGGCCATGCTCCGCAGCGCGCCGGGGTCCTCCGACGGCGTGTTCCTCCAGGGGGTCGGCGTCGCGGTGGCGCTGGGCCTCGGGTTCGCGTTCCTCGCCTCGGCGGTCGCGGCCTCCCGACGCCTCGGACCCCTCCGTCTGTCCACGACGGGGGTCGTGATGCTGGCCGTGCTCGGCGCCTGGGTGCTCCTCGACCCGGCGCGCAGCCTGCTCGGCGGCATCGCGCCGGATGCCGCGTTCTTCCTCGATGCGTTCGTGCGGTTGGCGCTGAGCGGCGCGGTCGTCGTCGCCGTACTCCGCAGCACGCTGACCCCGCCGTGGCGTGCCGTCCCGGCCGTGGCGCTCGCCGCGGTCGTCGTCGCCTCTCTGGTGCAGCTCTTCGTGCTCTCCGGCGCCCTCACCGACCAGAGCGTGATCGGGGGCATCCTGAGCGTGACCGGTCTGGTCCCCATCGTGGCCGTCGCCGCGCTCGCCGCGCTGACCTTCCGGCTCGCTCGCCGTGGTCCGGGAACGGTCGCGGTGCTCGGCACCTCCCGCTGACGGCACGCACCTCGCACGCGAGAGGGGCGGATGCCGGTCGCCCCGGCATCCGCCCCTCGTCAGCGATCCTCGGGAGCGCTCAGTTGAACTCGAGCGGGTGTGTGCCGACCCGGCCGGAGCCGTCGAGCGGGTCGATGCCGTCGATCGCCGCGATCTCGGCGTCGCTCAGCTCGAAGCCGAACACGTCGAAGTTCTGCTCCATGCGCTCCCTGCGCGTGGACTTCGGGAACACGATGATCCCCTTCTGCAGGTGCCAGCGGATGACGGCCTGCGCGGGCGTGACTCCGTGCGCCTCGGCGGCTGCGACCACGGCGGGGTTCTCGAACAGCGGGTACTTGCCCTGGCCGAGCGGACCCCACGACTCGATCCTCATGCCCTTGTCGGCGCCCCAGGCGAGCACGTCGCGCTGCTGGTAGGCCGGGTGCAGCTCGATCTGATCGACGGCCGGCACCACGCCGGTCTCGGCGACCAGGCGGTCGAGGTGCTCGGGCAGATGGTTGGAGACGCCGATCGAGCGCGAGAGGCCCGCGTCGCGGATCTCGATGAGCTTGGTCCACGCGTTGACGTAGGTGTTCTTCTCGGGGGTGGGCCAGTGCGTGAGGTACAGGTCGACGTGGTCGAGGCCGAGCTTGTCGAGGCTCTCGCGGATCGCGGCGTGGGGCTGCTCGCCCGACTGACGGTCGTTCCAGAGCTTCGTCGTGATGAAGAGCTCGTCGCGCGGGATGCCGCTCTTCGCGATCGCGGCGCCGACGCCCTCCTCGTTCTTGTAGATCGCGGCGGTGTCGATGTGGCGGTAGCCGACCTCGAGCGCCTCGGAGACGGCCTTCTCGGCCTCGTCCGCGGGCACGAGGAAGACGCCGAACCCCAGCTGCGGGATCGTGAGTCCGGAGTTCAGGGTGATGGTGGGAACAGTCATGTGTCCTAGCCTAGGAACCCGACGGCTGAGAAGTCCAACAGTTGATAGTCATGGCAATCAGAAACAGGAGTGATCAATGGAACTGCGCCAGATGGAGTACGTCGTCGCGGTCGCGGACGAAAGGCACTTCACGCGGGCCGCGGAGATCTCGGGCGTCTCGCAGTCGGGCCTGTCGGCGGCGATCCGCAGCCTGGAGACCGAGCTCGGAGCGGTGCTCTTCGACCGCACGACCCGTCGCGTCGAGCCGACCGCGGCCGGACGCGCGATGATCCCGCACGCGCGGGCCATGCTCGAAGAGGCGGCGCGGGCGAGGGATGCCGTGGTGCAGGCGAGCCACTCGATCTCGGGCTCGCTGCGCGTGGGCGCCGAGCAGTGCCTGGGGATCGTCGATGCCGCCGCCCTGCTGGAACGCTTCCACCGTCGCTACCCCCTCGTCGAGACCGAGTTCGTCCAGGCCGGATCGCACCAGCTGCTCGACGGGATGCGGGGCGGTCGCCTCGACGTCGCGTTCGTCGCCACGCACCGCCACCTCGGCTCGCTGCGGCGTCAGGTGCTGGGGCAGGAGCCTCTCGTGCTGCTCGTGCATCCCGATCACTCGCTCGCCGGGTCGACGGCCGCGAGCTGGGAGGAGCTCGACGGGGAGACCTTCGTCGACTTCGCCGCCTCGTGGGGGGTACGCGCCGTGAACGACGAGACCTTCGCCGAGAAGGGGCTGACCCGACGCGTGCGCTGCAGTGTGAGCGACGTGCACACCCTGCTCGGCCTCGTCGGCCGGGGCATGGGCATCGCGATCGTGCCGCAGCACGTGGCGGCGAAGCCGCAGGCGGTGGGCCTCTCCAAGCTCGCCCTGACGGGCAGCGCGGTCGCGGAGTGGACGGTCAGCGCGGTCACGGCCACGCAGGATGCGGCGAGTGTGCCCGCGGTGCTGCTGCTCGAGCTCCTGCAGGATCTGGATCAGCGACGCGGGGCGGTGGTCGCGGCCTGACACCCCGGCGTCACCGGTCGACGCGCACTTCGACGGTGTTGCCGCGCATCGTGAGCTTCATGGCCGTGCCGGTCGGGAACCGTGCGCGCAGCGCGTCGGGGTAGCCCTCGTCGATGACGAACTGCACGGTGGCGGGGAAGCCCCCGGCGGGGCAGCCCATCGCGAAGCCTCCGAAGCCGGTGTCGGCGGTCGCGGAGTCGAGACCCTTGGTCGACACGGCGAGGAGGCACCCGTCGGCGGGCCCGGCGGGGCCGATGAAGGCCGTGCTGCGGACGAACGTGAGTCCGTAGTAGTCCTCGAAGATCACGGAGCCCTCCGCGCGCTCCCCGAGGACGTCGTGCCATTTCGCGTCGGGGTCGACGGGGACGGTCGCCACCACTCCCGGCTCGATCGGACGGGCGAGCGCCGTCGCCGAGGCGGTCACGCCGATCGCCAGCAGGAGCGCGGCGGCCGCGGCAACGAACCAGGCGAGACGCGGCCGCGGCGAGAAGCGGTCGCGCAGCGCGACCGTCGGGACGACGGCGGGCTCGTCCGGGACCTGCGCGAGGGGATCGGTCGGCGCGGGTGGTGGGGCGGAGTCGTCAGCGACCGCGAGGGGAACCCGGTCGATGAGCGGGGCGACGGGAGCGGCGGTCGCGGGCTCCGGTGTCGGCTGTCGTCGGGACTCCAGGTCCTCGAGGCGTCGCAGCGCGGCAGGATCGTCGCCGATGTCGGCGTCCCGGCCGTAGGCGCGCGACTGCAGCGCCCGCAGCTCGGCGTCCGCGTCGCTCATCGGACCTCCTCACCGCGGTCGACGACCCCCGCGGCGACGGCCGCGTCCCGGAACGCTGCCGCCAGGTCGGCGAGCGTCGACCCCGCATTCAGCCCGCTGGGGTTCGGGAGCACCCGCAGTTCAGCTCCGCCCAGCAACTCCTCCTGCACGCCCTGCTGCGCCGTCCGACGGCGGAAGCCGGTGCGGTACGCGCCGATGCCGAGCACCGCGACCACCGCGAGGTCGTGCTCCGCGACGAGCACTCGCAGATCCTCGACGCCGGCGACCAGTTCCTCGGGCGCGAGCTCGTCGGCGGCGCGGGTCGCCCGCTGCACGAGCGTGCTCACTCCCACCCCGCGCGCGAGGATGTGCTCCCGGTCGGCGGGCGTCACTCCGTCGTAGGCGTCGACGACACGATCGAGGATGCCGGCGGCGTGCAGCGCCTTCCAGAACCGATTGCTCCGATGAGCGAAGGGGGCCGCCACCTCCGCCGACCTCAGCCCGGGGTTGATTCCGACGAACAGCAGCCGCGTCCGCTCGTCGATGAGCGGCGGCATGACCAGGGTGGGACGCGGATCGGACACACTCGGACTCTACGCCGACTCCGGGGCGGCAGACTGTGGGGAGCACTCACGGACCGGAAGGATCGACGACGATGACCGACGACGCATGGCTCGCCCGACTCGAGGAGGAGCACTCGGGGCTCGAGCTCGCGCGATTCGACAGGGCCGACGCCTGGACCCTCGGCCGCGCGATCGCCGAGAGGGGGCTGGCGGAGTCGGCGCCGATCGCGGTGGACATCCGCACCGCGTCCGGCATCCTCTTCCATGCGTCGCTTCCCGGCGCGACGGCCGACAACGATTCCTGGGTCGCCAAGAAGTCGGCGGCCGCGCTGCGCTTCGAGACGAGCACGGCGCTGCTCGAAGCCCGTGTCGCCGCGGGGGGACGAGACCCGATGGAGCCCGGATGGCTGGATGCCGCGACCTACGCCGTCGCCGGCGGCGCGGTACCGGTGCGCGTGCGGGGCGTCGGAGTCGTGGCGGTGGCGACGGTGTCCGGTCTGCCCTCGTCGGACGACCACACCCTCGTGGCCGACGCGCTCCGCGCCCTCGCGGACGCGCAGCGCGCCTGACGGACGCCGGGTCCGGACGGAAGAGCTGCGGTCAGAACCCCTCGGGCTCGCGGGGCGTGTACGCGTCCTCCAACTCGGCGAGCTCGCGCTCCTCGAGGCGGATGCCGGCTGCGGCGACGGCGTCCTCGATGTGCTCTGCGCGCGTGGCGCCCACGATCGGCGCAGTGACGGCGGCCTGCTGGGCGACCCACGCCAGGGCGATCTGCGCGCGGGAGACGCCGCGCCCGTGGGCGACGCGGGCGACCGCCTCGACGATCGCACGGTTCGACTCCTCCTCGCGCCGGTAGAGCGTCGAGCCGAACGCATCCGACTTCGTGCGCTCGGTGGCGACGTCCCAGTCGCGCGTGAGCCTGCCGCGGGCGAGCGGCGACCACGGCAGCACGCTCACCCCGGAGTCGAGGCAGTACGGGTGCATCTCCCGCTCCTCTTCGCGCTGCAGCAGGTTGTACTGGTCCTGCATCGAGACGAACGGGGTCCAGCCGTTCTGCGCCGCGACGTGCTGTGCGGTCGCGAACTGCCAGGTCCACATCGACGAGGCGCCGATGTAGCGCGCCTTGCCCGAGCGCACGACGTCGTGCAGAGCCTCCATGGTCTCCTCGATGGGCGTCTCGGGGTCCCAGCGGTGGATCTGGTAGAGATCGACGTGGTCGGTGCCGAGGCGCTTCAGGCTCGCGTCGATGCCCGACAGGATGTGCGCACGGCTCAGCCCGGCCTGGTTCGCCCCCGGGCCCATGCGCCCGTGGACCTTGGTCGCGATGACGATCTCGTCGCGACGCGCGAAGTCGTTCAGCGCCCGACCGACGATCTCCTCGCTCGTGCCGTCCGAGTACACGTCGGCCGTGTCGAACGTCGTGATCCCGGCCTCGAGGGCCTGACGGATGAGCGGACGGCTCGTCTCCTCATCGAGGGACCACGGGTGCGTGCCGCGGTCCGGGGCGCCGAAGCTCATGCATCCGAGCACGATCCTCGAGATCTTCAGGCCCGAGTGACCGAGCCTCACACTGTCCGCTGCCTCGAGCATCCGTCGTCCTCCTGTGTCGGTGTCGGTGTCCGTGTCGATGCTCTCACGCGAGACCGCGCCGCGGCGATCGGCGCCGGCGCTCGCACTCAGGCGAGACGACGGCGCGCGACCAGGAGAGCGGCGCCCCCGAGGACGAGGAGGATGCCCGCGCCCAGGGCGCCGAGCGGGAGCGTGCCTCCCGTGGTGGCGAGTCCCTCGGCGGGCGGCGTCGCGTCGACCGCGGTCCCGCCTGCGGTCGAGCCGCCGCTCGAGCCTCCGGGAGCGGGCACGGGGAGGAGCGCTGCGGAGCTGGCCGAGACGGCCCCTGCCCCCGCCGCGTTCAGCGCGGTCACACGGTAGTCGTACGCCTGGCCGGGCACCGCGGTCCCGTCGCGATAGCTCGTTCCCGTCGTGGCCGTGTCGGCGACCAGCACCGTGAACACGCCGCCGACGGCACGCTCGACGCGGTACCCGGTGAGGGGCGTGCCGCCGTCCGAGGTCGGGGCCGCCCACGTGAGGTCGATGCCGCCGTCACCCGGCGACGCGGAGAGCGTGCGCGGGGCCGAAGGCACGGAGACGACCGCGGCGAGAGTCAGGGTGTAGGCCCGAGAAGACGATGACGGGATGCCGCTGACCGTGCTCGACGCCGTCACGGTGAACGGGAAGGCGCCCGAGACGGTCGGCGTGCCGGCCAGCACTCCGGTCGCAGGGTCGAGGGTGAGCCCCGCGGGGAGCGCGCCCGTCGTGACCGCGAAGCTCGGGGCCGGCGTGCCCGTCGCCGCGATCGTCGTCGAGTAGGGGATACCGCCGGTGCCGGAGGGCAGGGAGAGGGTCGTCACCTCGGGGAACGCATCCAGCGCGACGACGGCGACCTCGTTCGACCCGAGCATCGCGTACAGGGTGCGGTCGTCGGGGGAGATCTGCAGCGACCACGGCTGGGCGACCGTCGGGATCGTCGCGACGCGAGTGCCCGTGGAGGTGTCGACGACCGAGATCGTGCGGGAGAGCCGGTCCGCGACGTAGGCTCGGCGGCCGTCGCTCGTGAGAGCGACGTCGACGGGGGTCGAGCCCACCGACGCCACGAAGTCGACGGCACCGGTCGCGGCGTCGATGGCGGTCAGGGAGTACCCGCCGGGGTTGGCGCCGTAGAGCGTCGAGCCGTCGGGCGACACGGCCATCCCCTCGACGCGTTCCGCGGTGAACTCCCGAGGGAGCGGCGTGAGCGCGGAGCGGGTGGTCGCTTCGATCACCTCGATGTCGTAGTCGGTCACCGCGGTGTGGCTGACGTAGGCGATCGCCCCGTCGGGGGAGAACGCGATGTCGCGTCCGCCGTCACGCCCGGCGATCTGAGCGGCCACCGTGTCGGTCGTGGTGTCGATGACGGTGATCGCGTTCGCGGTCTCGGCGTAGTTCGCGACCCAGATCTCCGAGGTCCCGGGGCGCAGCGTCGCCGCGTACGGGCTGTTGCCGACCGGCACGCCGGCGACCTGTGCCAGCGTCTGCGCGTCGAGCACCCGGGCCTGGGGCGCCGCGCTCGCCAGATCGATCGCGTACACCTTCGACCCGTCGGGCGAGACGGCGGCGCCGGTGAAGACGCTGCCGGGGAAGGTCGTGGTCGCGACGACCGTGCGGGATGAGGTGTCGATCGCCGTCACCGTTCCGGCGGTCTGCACGACGTAGAGCCGTGTGCCGTCGGGCGACAGCACCGAACCGTAGGGGGTGGAGCCGACGGCCACGCCCCCGATGAGGTCGATCGGGGTATCGGCGCTCGCCTCCGTGGTCGGCGCCGAGAGGGCGACGCCGAGCGCGAGGATGCTCGCGACGATCAGGCGGAGCGCGGTCGAGCGGCGGCGGTGGATGCGCGTCGTGGGCGCGGGCATGGCGTGGATGAGCGAACTCCCGTTGTCCGGTCGAGAAGATGGATGAATGCCGGTCGTCGACCGCTGCATCGGTCGATGCGCACCCCTATGCAATATATCGGTGAGGTCGCCTGTCACGGCTACCGGGGCGCCGGGCGGCTGTCAACCGTCCTGCGCTCGCCGCGGTGCCGGGCGATGCTGGAGCCTCGAACCGATCGAGGAGGACACCATGTCGAACGTCGACGCATTCGCGAACAGCTTCGAACCGGAGATGCCGGGCATCCCGCCGGTGGAGGAGCCGACGGACGGGTCGTTCCCGACCGACACGGCGCGGACGGACACCGAGCAGCCCGAGACGCAGGGCGAGGAGCCGTTGGACGCGGAGCTCGGCGACGACGGTCAGGGAGACCTCGCCCCGGAGGACGAAGGTCCGCAGCACAGCGGCGACGCTCCGGCCGATCTCCGGGACGGCTCGGAATGAGCGGGGCCGAGCGCGACGACCCGTCCCCGCGCGACGCGGACGCCGAGGAGAGCATCGCCGCGCACCTCGCGGAACGAGGCGGGGACGACGCCGACGCGCTCGGCGACGTCCCGGCTGGCGGCGCCGGGGCCGACTCGGGCGGCGGGAGCGCGGTGCGCGTCGACCCGGGATCCGAATCGGAGGTCAAGGACGAGTCGGTGCACAACGACGAACCGGGCATCGGCACCCGTCGCAGCGGCGACTGAGGAGCAGTACGCTGACCCGGTGACGGATGCACTGGACGACGGACCCTTCTTCCACGGAACCAAAGCCGACCTGCAGCCGGGCGAGCTGCTGACCGCGGG
Organism: Microbacterium sp. NPDC089696; assembly: GCF_044749125.1. Classification (NCBI taxonomy): domain Bacteria; kingdom Bacillati; phylum Actinomycetota; class Actinomycetes; order Micrococcales; family Microbacteriaceae; genus Microbacterium; species Microbacterium sp. NPDC089696. Next base: position 156,839 of record NZ_JBIVHF010000001.1, read on the forward strand.
ATTCCGGTCGAACTACCGGCCGGAGATCGTGATGAACCACATCTACTTCACCGCGCTCTCGAACGGCGCGGGTCTCGCCGCCGAACTCGCCCCGGGAGACCGGGAGCCGCGGGTCTACGAGGTCGAACCCCTGGGCGACTTCGAGAACGATCCGAACGTGACCGACAAGAAGTTCCCCGGCAACCCGACCCGGTCGTATCGCAGCACCGAGCCCCTGCGGGTCGTGCGGGAGGTGCTCGACTGGACCCGGCTGTCCCCCGAGGCGCTCGCCGACTGGCGTGAGAAGCTCGCGGCCCTCCACTCCGACCCGCGGGCCGAGATCATCAACTGACGCGGGCCGACGCGGGCTTCCTGCAGGTGACGCGGTCAGCGGCGTCGGGCGAGGACGCCCAGCACGCGGTCGATCACGACGTACACGAACCCGACCGCGACGAGAGCGACCGTGAGTGCGGCGATCCACGTGATCACGCCGCCGATCCCGAGGGCGTCCACGTTCAGGAACGGATACGGATACCGCTCGCCCGGCTCGAACTCGCCGCCGAGCGCACCGTAGACCAGCGACCACCCGAGGTAGGCGAAGGGGATCAGCGTCCACAGCAGGGGGTCGACCCAGCGGAACGCGCCCTTCGGCACGAACAGCAGCCAGTCGGCGATGATCAGCGCCGGCGTGACGATGTGGATGAGGGTGTCGGTGAGCGAGTAGATGTCCGTGTCGCCCGCGTCGATCCGCGTCGGCACGAGAACGACCACGTAGATGAGCATCGTGACGGTGATGGCCATCATCACCGCGCCGCCCCATCGAGCGCTCGGCGTCGAGGTGCCGATCGGCCCCGTCCTGCGGAGGTCCCGGACCGTGCGGAGCACGAGCAGCAGCATCCACGCGAGACAGATCAGATCGCTGACCATCGTGAAGTAGAGGAAGCTCGTCCACGACGGCGATCCGGTGAGGAGGTCGGCATTGCGCACGACCCCGGTCAGGATCACGACGAGGGCCACGATCCGGTAGACCAGCGCCACCGGCCGGTTGTTGACGGCGGCGAGGGCGAACCGTGGGGCAGCTGTGCGGGGTCCGGGGATGTCGGATGCCGCGGGTGGGGTGACGACGGCTTTCGACATGCTCCGAGGCTACGCGCCTTCGGGGAGCGAGCGCACGTCAGCCGCGCATGCGCCGCAGCCGGTCACCGGACTCAGACCTCACCAGTCATGCACGGTCCCGTCGAGCAGACGGTTCACCGGCAGGTACGCCTTGGTGTACTCGTGACCGGCCGCGGCCTCCTCGTCGAGCTCGACGCCCAGCCCCGGTGTCTCGCCCGGGTGCAGGAAGCCCTTGTCGAACGTGAACGACGTCTGGAACACCTCGAGCGTCTGCTCGTTGTGGGGCATGTACTCCTGGATGCCGAAGTTGTGGATCGCGAGGTCGAGGTGCAGGGCCGCCGCCATGCCGACCGGCGAGATGTCGGTCGGACCGTGGATGCCGGACTTGATGCCGTAGACCGCGGCGAAGTCGAGCAGCTTCTTCATGGCCGTGATGCCGCCGGTGTGCGTGACCGCTGAGCGCACGTAGTCGATCAGGCGCTCGGTGATGAGCGTCTGGTAGTCGAACACCGAGTTGAAGACCTCGCCGATCGCGAGCGGCGTGGTGGAGTGCTGTCGCACCAGGCGCAGCGCGGTCTGGTCCTCGCCGGGGGTGCAGTCCTCGAGCCAGAACAGGTCGTAGGGCTCGATCTCCTTCGCGAAGCGCGCGGCCTCGATCGGCGACATCCGGTGGTGGCCGTCGTGCAGGATGCGGAGGTCGGTGCCGAAGTCCTCGCGGATCTGCGCGAAGATCCCGGGCATGTGGTTCAGGTAGTTGCGGGTGTCCCAGGTCTCCTCGCTGGGACGGGCTCCCGAGCGCTTGGCGGGCTCGTAGTCGTACCGCACGCCGGGACCGGTCGAGGAGACGCCGTAGATCTGACCGAGGCCGGGCACGCCGGTCTGCACGCGCACAGCCGTGTAGCCGAGCTCCTCGTAGCCGGCGATAGCGTTCTTGAGGGCCTGGTAGTCGGTGCCGGAGGCGTGCGCGTAGACGCGGACGCCCTCGCGGCTCGCGCCGCCGAGCAGCTGGTACAGCGGCATCCCGGCCTTCTTGGCCTTGATGTCCCACAGGGCCATGTCGACCGCGGCGATCGCGGCCATCGTGACGGGGCCGCGGCGCCAGTAGGGGCCGCGGTAGAGGTACTGCCAGGTGTCCTCGATGCGGTCCTCGTCGCGGCCGACGAGCATCGAGGCGACGTGGTCCTCGAGGTAGGAGGCGACCGAGAGCTCGCGGCCGTTGAGGGTCGCGTCGCCCCAGCCGACGATCCCGTCGGAGGTCGTGATCTTGAGCGTGACGAAGTTGCGTCCGGGGCTGGTGATGATGACGTCGACGAGCTCGATGGTCATGGTCTTCTCCTGGAAGTGGTGGAGGCGGAGGTGGTGGGGGCGCGGCCGTTCGGGTCGGCCGCGCCCCGGTCGAGAGGGTCGGGTGCGGTCAGACCGCGTCGCGCGGGTCGGTCAGGTCGCGACCGGCGACCTCGGGCATGATGATCGACGCCACGAGCGCGCAGAGCGTGAAGAAGCCGAGCATGATGATGATCGGGATGAACGAGCCCGTGGCGGCCGACACCCAGGCGGCGGCGATGACGGGACCGGCGCCGGTCGCGACGATCGCGGCGATCTCGCGGGCCATGGCCGTGTACGTGTAGCGGTTGCGGGCGCCGAAGATCTCCGGGAGCGTGAGGTTCTCGAGCGAGGCGAAGCTCATCACCGCGAGGTTGTGCAGCACGACGTAGCCGACGAACACCTGCAGCGTGTCCTTGCTGTTGATCATGAGCATGGTCGGCACGATCACGATCAGGGCGATGACGGCCCACACCATGTACATGCGCTTGCGGCCGAAGCGGTCGCCGAGCCAGCCCGACAGGGGCACCGTGATGAAGGCGACGAGCGACGACACGATGACCGCGTTGACGCCGATGCTCTTGTCGAGCAGCAGCACGACGGTGATGTAGCTGATCAGGTACGTCTGGATCATGCCCGAGTTGCCGGCCTGACCGAAGCGCAGCAGCAGCGCGATGATGAAGGCCTTGATGGGCTTGCGCTGCATCGCCTCGAGGGTGCGGATGTCGTTGGTCTCGGTGGCGAGCTGGATCGTCTCCTCGCGCGACAGGGCCTTGCCGTCGACGACGTCGTCGCGCTCCTCGAAGACCGGGGTCTCCTTGAGGTTGAAGCGCACCCAGATCGCGAACAGCATGATGACCGCGCTGGCGAGGAACGGGATGCGCCACGCCCACTCGATGACCTGGTCCTCGCTGTACGCGACGAGGAGGATGGCCCAGATGCCCGAGGCCAGCAGCGTGCCGCAGTTGGTGCCGAGCGCGACGAGCGAGGCGATGATGCCGCGGCGCTTGGCCGGGGCGTACTCCGCGAGCATGACGCCCGCGCCGGAGATCTCGGCACCGGCGCCGAAGCCCTGCGCGATGCGCAGCACGACGAGGAGGATCGGCGCGAGCACGCCCACCTGCGAGTAGGTCGGCAGCACGCCGATCAGCGTGGTCGCGAGACCCATGAGGAGGATCGTGTAGAAGAGCACCTTCGTGCGGCCGGTCTTGTCGCCCATGCGGGCGAAGAAGAATGCGCCGACCGGGCGGGCGACGTAGCCGACGCCGTAGGTGGCCATCGCGGCGACGACCGCCACGGCGGGGTTCTCGGACGAGAAGAAGAGGTCGGCGAAGACGAGTGCGGCGGCCAGCGAGTACAGCTGGTAGTCCATGAACTCGAGTGCGGTGCCGAGCCACCCCGAGATGGCGGCGCGCACGAGGTCTTTGACGGACCTCTTCGCGGTGGGGTCGGCGGCTGTCGCCGTCGTCTGCTGTTCGGACATGGGAGGTACTCCTTCGGACCAGGAACGGGTGGTGTGCGCCGAGGCGCGGAGGGGTGATTACAGGGAGAGCAGGACCTTGGCCGAGGCCGAGGAGTCTCGGGCGAGCTCGAAGGCTCGGACGGCGTCGGATGCCGGCAGGACGTGCGAGATGACGGAGTCGAGCGCGTCGGACTCGGCCAGCATGCGGACCGCGTCGTCGATCTCGGTGGAGAAGCGGAACGCTCCGCGGATCGTGAGCTCCTTCGCGAGCATCGGCGCGAGGTTCACGCCGATCTCGGCGTTCGCGAGCATCCCGACCTGCACGATCGTGCCGGCGCGACGGGCGGCGCGGACGGCCTGCGTGAGGGCGACCCCGACACCGGAGCACTCGAACACGACGTCGTAGGACTCGTCGGCGATCGCGTCGCGTCCGACGAGATGCACCTCGGTCGCACCCAGTGACTGCGCACGGCTCAGCGGCTCCTCGCGCACGTCGCTCGCCCCCACGACGGAGGCTCCGGCGTGCGCGGCCGCCGCGACGACCAGCAGTCCGATGGGGCCGGCGCCGATCACCAGCGCGCGCTTGCCGGCGAGGTCGCCCGCGAGGCCCACGGCGTGGATCGCGACGGCGAGCGGCTCGGCCAGCGCCGCCCGCTCGAGGGGCAGTGACGTCGGGAGCACGCGGATCATGTGGTCCTCGACGAGCAGGTACTCGGATGCTCCGCCCTGACGGTGCGGGTGCGCTGCGGCACTGCCGAAGTAATCGCCGCCGGGGCGCAGGTGCGGGCGGTCCTCGAGCCCGGGGACCGAGGGACCGTAGCGCGCGGGGTGCACCGTGACGGGCGTGCCGGGTGCCAGGCGGCCGGAGGGGTCGAGGTCGACGACGCCGGAGAGCTCGTGACCGGGGGTCAGCGGCTCCTGGATCGTGTACTCGCCGTTGGCGCCGTGGAAGTAGTAGTGCAGGTCGGATCCGCAGATGCCGACGTAGTTCACGCGCAGGCGGACCTCGCCGTCGCCGGGGGTCGGGACCTCGCGGTCCTCCCAGCGGATGTCCTCTTTGCCGTGGATGGCGAGAGCCTTCATCGCTGCATCTCCTTCATGGTGTGGCCGGTCGTGGGGTGGGAGCCGATCGCGTCCAGGGCGTCGTCGATCGCAGCGTCGACGCCCTGCCGTCGGATGACGTCGACCAGTGCGCCGACACGGTCGATGAAAGCATCCTGCTCCGCGAGCTCGGTGCCGAACAGGCGCTGCTCGGCGATCACGCGTCGGGCCAGTTCGCGGCCGTTCTGCGCGGTGGCGGCGAGAGCGGCGAGGCGCTCGCGCGCGGCATCCGTCATCGCGGCGGCGTGCAGTCCCGGATCGAAACCCGGCAGTGGCGCGATGCACGACAGGTAGCCGGCGACCGTGAGCGCGATGAGGTGCGGCATCTCGCCGCGTGACAGCGACAGGAGCACGGGCTCGGGGATGCGCTGGCGGAGCTTGACCGATCCGTCCGTGCCGACTTGGCTCGTGCGGTGGCCGAGGGCGGAGTTCGCGAAGCGCTCGAAGAGCTCGCTCTCGTAGGCGCGGACGTCCACTCCCGAGGGCAGGTCGATCGACGGCTCGTACTCGTCGCGCATGACTCCGCGGGCGGCGCGTTCGATGCGGACGATGCCGACGGCCGCGGGGATCGTGGCCGCGCCGCTCAGTGCGCCGAGGTAGGCGAGCAACGAGTGCGTGCCGTTGAGCATCCGCACCTTCATCTGCTCGTAGCGGCCGACCTCGTCGGTGAACACGGCCCCGCCGGCCTCCCACGCGGGGCGTCCCGCGGCGAAGGCGTCTTCGATCGCCCACATCGTGAACGGCTCGGCGGGGACCGGGATGTCGTCGCGGGCTCCGAGAAGAGTGCTCACGCGGGCACGCAGCTCGGGAGTGGTCGCCGGCACGATGCGGTCGACCATGCTCGACGGGAACGTGACGGCGCGATCGAGGTACGCGAGTGTCTCGGCGCCCTCCGAGCCCGGAAGCTCCTGCAGGAACTCGCGCACGAGCTTCTCGGTGTGCTTGCCGTTGGCGGCGAGATTGTCGCAGCTGAGGATCGAGATCGGGGCGCCGGTCGCCGCGCGGGCCTGGAGGCCGCGCGCGAGCTGTCCGATGGTCGATCGGGGGGCGCCGCCGCGGAGGTCGGTGCGCACGGTCTCGTCGTCGAGGTCGAGCCGCTGCGTCGCGGCGGAGTAGCTGTAGCCGTTCTCGGTGACGGTGAGCGTGACGATGCGGATGCCGGGGTCGGCGATCTGCGTCACGACCCGCTCGGGGCCGTCCGCCGCGACGAACGAGTCGGTGTGGGCGCCGGGGATCGACAGCGACGTGGTGTCGGGGGAGATCGTGGCGACCGAGTAGAGGTGGTCCTGCGCGTGCAGCGCATCGACGATCGAGCGCGAACGCGAGGCGACGCCGACGATTCCCCAGTCGCCGCCGTCGGCCTGCATGGCCGCCGCCGTGTACACCGCCTGGTGCGCGCGGTGGAAGCTGCCGAGGCCGAGGTGCAGGATCCCCGCGCGCTCGGGTCGGCGGTGATCGGCGGTGATCGTCATGTAAAGCAGTGTGTATCAGTTGTACAAACTTGTCAAGCGCTCTTGCATCGGGCTGCGGGACCATAGGATTGCACGAAAGACGGAGGGGTGGACGTGGCAGCGACACTGACGGACGTGGCACGACACGCAGGCGTGTCCATCGCGACCGCGTCGCGCGCCTTCGGGGAGCCCGACCGGCTCGCGCCCGCCACTCTCGACCGCGTGCTCGAGGCGGCGACGGAGCTCGGCTACGCGACCCCGCAGTCCGCCGCCACCGCGACGCGCACCTTCGGCGTCATCCTGCCCGACGTCGCGAACCCCGTGTACGGCACGCTCCTCAAGGCGATCCAGGGGCAGGCCTGGCACGGGCGCCACCGCATCGTCGTGTTCGACGCCGATGAGGACCTGCGCCGCGAGCGCGAGCAGATCGAGCAGGCGCGCAAGCTCGACGGCATGCTGCTGTGCTCGCCGCGACTCCCCGACGCCGACGTGCTCGACCTCGTCGGCGACACCCCCTACGTCGTGGTCAACCGCCAGATCGACGGAGCCCCGTGCGTCGTGATGGACACCGAGCACGGCCCCGCCCAGGCGATCGAGCACCTCGCCGCGCTCGGCCACACCCACATCGCGTACGCCTCAGGACCCCGGGGCTCCTGGGCCGACGTCCGCCGCGCGGACACCGTCGCCCGCGCGTGCGAGCGTCACGGCATCCGCCTCAGCCTCCTGAGCCACCAGGCCGCGTCCATCCAGGGCGGACGCGCGGCCGCCGCCCCCGCCGCCGCCAGCGGTGCGACCGCGGTGGTCGCGTACAACGACCTCGTCGCGCTCGGCCTCGAGGCGGGGATGCTGGAGCTCGGACGCCGATGCCCCGCCGACGTCAGCATCGTGGGGATCGACGACATCGACCTCGCGGGCGCCGTCACCCCGGCGCTCACGACCGTGCGGATGCCGATCGATCGCAGCGGCACCGTCGCGGTCGATCTCCTGCTGCAGCGCATAGCCGGCGAGGACCCCGAGGACGTGCCTCCGCTCAGTTCGCAGCTCATCGTGCGCGCGTCGACCGCCGCACCCGCCGCCTGACGGCTCCAGCGAGGCTCCGGGTCAGGAGAGCGCGCGATCGACCGCGACCTCGACATGCAGCGCGGTCGTGGGGAACACCGGCACGGGGGAGTCGTCGGCCGAGACGAGGAGCTCGATCTCGGTGCAGCCGAGGATGATGCCCTCGGCGCCCCTCGCCACGAGACGCTCGATCACCTCCGCGTAGCGCCGGCGGGACTCGTCGCGGATCTCGCCGTGCACGAGCTCGTCGTAGATGACCGCGTGGACCAGGGCCCGGTCCTCGGCATCCGGCACGAGGGCGGTGAGCCCGTGAGCGGCGAGGCGCTCGCGGTAGAAGGGCTGCTCCATCGTGAACGCGGTGCCCAGCAGACCGACCGTGGTGAGACCGGTCGCCGCGACGGCCTCGGCGGCGACGTCGGCAATGTGCAGGAACGGGATGTCGACCGCATCCTGGATCTGCTCGGCCACGAGATGCATGGTGTTGGTGCACAGCACGAGGATCTCGGCTCCGGCGGCCTCCAGTGCCCGGGCGCGCTGCGCGAGCAGTTCGCCCGCAGCCGTCCAGTCCCCGCGGACCTGCAGGGCCTCGATCTCGGCGAAGTCGACGGAGTCCAGCACGATCCGCGCGGAGTGGTACCCGCCGAGCTGCTCCTGGACGCGCTGGTTCGCGAGGCGGTACCACTCGAGCGACGATTCCCAGCTCATCCCGCCGAGCACGCCGATCGTCTTCATTCCCTGCCTCCCGTGCTTCCGTCGTGTCCCGAGGTCTCGCCGAACTGGCGCTCCCAGTCGCGCAGCTCGCTGCGTCCGATGAGCGAGTCCAGCGAGACCTGGAACAGCAGGCCCCTGCGGCCGTTCACCTGCTTGATGTTGTCGACGATCTGCGTCGTCACGGCCGCGAGGGCCTCGCGCACCTCGGCGACGCGTTCGTCCGGGGCGTCCCACAGGTCGGGACGCGTCAGCAGGTCGAGCAGGTAGTCGGGCTCGAGCGCCGCGACCAGGCGGGCGAGCTTGTCGGAGTACTCGGCCTCGGCCAGCACGCTCTGATCCTCGCCCGCCTTGGCATCGAGCCGGAGGAACAGCTGCTCGACATGCGACGCGAGCGCGTCGATGCCGGCGGCCGTCTCGGCGGCGACCGCGTTCCCCGGAACCGACGCGTAGGCGGGACGCAGCTCGCGCAGACGGTCGATGCGCTGACGGATGCCGGCCGGGATCGGGTCCGTGGAGGGGGCGGTGGCCGCGCGGCCGCTCCGACGGCGCGCGATCAGCCCGATGGCGGCACCGGCGGCCGCGAGGAGCACGACTCCGCCGATCAGTCCCGGCACCAGCAGGCCTGCACCATCCGCATCGCCGCCGCCCGGTGAGGCGGGCGTCTCGGCGGAGATCTCCTGCACGGTCTCGACGAGCGACGCCTGCAGGTCGCCGGACTCGTTCTCGTTCGCGATGCGCAGCGCCACGTCGCCGTCGATCGCGGTCGAGTCGGCCTGCAGGTCTGATCCGACCGCGAGGATCACGGTGTCGTGGTCGCCGGCGGCGGTCAGCCTCTCCAGGAGGTAGGTCTGGTACGGCAGGTCCTTGCCGGCGGCCTCGGGCAGCACGACGACGGCGATCGAGCCGTCCCCCGGGACGACGCTCGCGATCTCCTCCTGGAGGCCCGCATGACCGGGCACATCGGAGTCGACGTACACGCTCTGCGTCGCGATCTGCTCGAGCGCGTCGTCGAGCCAGGGGTTGCTCGAAGCGGAGACGAAGGGCATCGAGGCCTCAGAAGTTGTTGATCACGGAGGCGAACACGAGATCGATCCGCTCGGCGTCGGAGGCGTCGAAGAGCTGACCGCCCGTCGCATCGGCGATGCGCTGCAGCGCGGAGGTGTCGGCTCCCTCTCCATACGCGATCGGGAATATACGCACGGGGGCGTCGTCTCCGCCCTCCTCGGTGCTCTTGCCGATCTTCGCGATGAGCGAGTCGAGCGACGTCCGGGAGTCGGTGTCCTCACCGTCGGAGAGCACGACGATCGCGTTGATGCGCCCCGGCTCCGCCCGGTCCCGCATGGCCTCGTAGGCGAGGAGGATCGAGTCGTAGAGCGGTGTCCCGTTGCGCTGGGCGAAGCGCAGATCATCGAGCGAGGAGTCGAGCTTCTCACCGTCCGAGCCCAGGGCCGAGACGTCGCGCAGCACCTCTATACCATCGCCGGCATCCGAGGAGATGCCGGTCGTGAAAGCCCACACTCCGATCTCGTCCGTCGAGCGGAAGTGGTTCAGCGTCGTCTGCGCGCCCTCGATCGCGCCGTCGAGGCGGGAGCGGCCGTCGCCGATCGGGTCGTCCATCGAGCCCGAGATGTCGATGAGCTCCAGCACGGACGAGGGCTTGCGCACCTGCGTCCACTGATCGATGGCCGTGGAGATCACGTCGACGTCCGGCTTCGGGAGCGTGACGGCGGGCAGGGCGGGGTCGACGCCGAACTTCGCGGTGAACAGGTCGCCGAGGGGCACCGACTCGTCGAGCGGACGGAATCCGTAGCCGGGGAGGATCTTCTGCGCGGCCGTCGTCTGCAGGAAGGCGGCGAACGCCTCGCCGGCCGTGCGCTGCTCGGGCGTCACCCAGTCGGCGCCGAGCACCGTCACGGGGTTGTCCGACCACATCGAGCCACCGGCGGGATAGACCGCGACGAGCTTGGTCTTCGGGGGAGTGAGCGTCTCGCCGGGCTGCACGGTGTGCGAGTCGGGGTTGCCCTGGTTGTAGTTGAGCAGCGAGGTCTCCTCGAGCGCGACGGCCGAGACGTACGCCGAGCCGTTCGAGCCGTTCTGCGTCTCGTCGTACAGCGTCGACAGCACGTTCCCCGTCGTGTCGCCGTAGTGGATCACGCACTCCTCGAACACGCGGGAGAAGTCGGCCGAGGCCTCGACGTCGGCGGCCGTGAGCCCCTCGCTCTTGCCCGTGGCCTCATAGGACTGCATGAGGATCGTCGACAGTCCGGTGGTCGAGGTGTTCGGGTTCGTCTTCGAGATCTTGAACGCGCCCCAGATGTCCTTGCCCACGCTGCCCCAGCCCTCCGGATCCTGGCAGAGGTTCTCGAGATCGGTGATGCTGATCGGCGCGTCCGGCCAGCCCAGCGCGGTCGCCATGGGCTCCGGCATCCCGAACACCACGGGGGTGCGCGTGAACGAGACGGGCTCTCCGACGAGGTTCGCGGAGGCCGCGGCGGCGACGCGGTCGGTCCAGACGGTGGATGCCGGCGACCACAGCGTGGGCCACAGCGCCCGGTCGTCGCTCGGCCAGTCCTCGCCGGAGGTGAGGAAGCGCGTCGCGTTGCCCGACGACACGTTCGTGGGGCGCACCGTCGCGCACGTGTCCAGGCCCTCGTGCTCGGGGGAGTCCTTGAAGGCCTTCGCGAGCTCGTCGAGCATGTTGACCTTCTCGGAGGAGGTCGCGACGGTGATGTGCGTGCAGCCGTCGTCGGGGAACGCCTGTCCGCCTCCGCCGTCCGAGCCGCCGTCGTCGCCCCCGGCCGTGCAGGCGGTGAGGACGAGTGCCACGGCGGCCGCGAGGGCGAGAGCCGCGGGCGTGCGTCGTGCGGGGATGCGTCGTGCGGTGCGAGGCGCGCTCATGCGCCCAGAGTACCCGGTGGTCAGGCGGTGACCGACGCCCCCTGCAGGGCGCGCACGACGGGCGCGAGCTCGGGCTGGGCGACCGCCTCGCCGAGTGCGCGCTCGAGGGTCTCGTCATGGATCGGATGCGCCTGCTCGTACAGCGCCTGACCGGCGGCGGTGAGCTCGGTGTAGATGCCTCGCCGGTCGTCGGCGCACAGGATGCGGGTGAGGAGACCCCGGTCCTCGAGCCGGGTGACGAGACGTGTGGTCGCGCTCGGGCTGAGCGCGGCGGCGCGGGCGAGCTGCTGCATCCGCATGTGCCAGCCGTCCTGCCGGCTGAGCGCGTCGAGCACGGTGTACTCCACGACCGACAGGCCGACGGAGGCGCCGAGTGCGCGTTCCAGCTCGGCGTCGATGATCCCGTGGAGTGCGGCGAGCGTGCGCCAGCCGCGCGCGCGGATCTCGACGGCGTCGTCCGAGATGCCCATGGTGTCCTCCGAGTGTGTGCGAGCGCAGGTAGTTGCTTGCGCTGGATAGTTGCGTGTGCAATGATTATCCGTCGGACGCAATATCCCGCGTCTGCAACTACTTTAGCAGAGGACCACGGAGCGCACCCCATGCCACTCGGACTCATCGCACTCGCCATCGGCGCCTTCGGCATCGGACTCACCGAGTTCGTCATCATGGGCCTCCTGCCCGAGGTCGCCGCCGACTTCGGCGTCACCGAGGCAACCGCCGGATGGCTCATCTCGGGCTACGCGCTGAGCGTCGTGGTCGGCGCCCTGGGACTCACCGCCGCCACCACGCGCCTCCCGCGCAAGCCCGTGCTGCTGGGACTCGTCGTCCTCTTCATCCTCGGCAACGCCCTCACCGCCGTCGCCCCGGACTACTCGGTCGCGATGGCCGGCCGCATCGTGGCCGCGCTCTGCCACGGGGCGTTCTTCGGCATCGGCTCGGTCGTGGCCGCCGACCTCGTCGCCCCCGAGAAGAAGGCCCGCGCGATCGCCATCATGTTCACGGGACTCACCGCCGCCAACGTGCTCGGTGTCCCCTTCGGCACCTTCCTCGGCCAGCAGTTCGGCTGGCGCGCGACGTTCTGGGTGATCTCGGGCATCGGCGTGCTCGCGTTCGCCGGCATCGCGGTGCTCGTGACCGCGCCGCGCGACACCGGCGCGCAGGTCAGCCTCCGCCACGAGCTCCGTGCGTTCCGGTCGGGCCAGGTCTGGCTCTCGCTGATCGTGACGGCGCTCGCGTTCGGCGGCATGTTCGGCGCCTTCACCTACATCGCGTACACGCTCACCGGGGTCTCCGGCTTCGACGCCGGGGCCGTCCCGTGGCTCCTCGTGCTGTTCGGCGCGGGGCTCGTGATCGGCAACTGGGTCGGCGGACGCCTCGCCGACGGCGCGATCGACCGCACTCTGCTGCTCTTCATCGGGGCGCTGCTCGTGGTGCTCGTCCTCTTCGGCCTGCTCGCCTGGTCGCAGCCCGCGACCATCGCGATCCTGGTGGTCATGGGGGCGTTCGGGTTCGGCACGGTCCCCGGCCTCCAGAGCCGGATCATGCGCTACGCCGGGCGCGCGCCCACGCTCGCCTCGGGTGCCAACATCGGCGCCTTCAACGTCGGCAACGCCCTCGGCGCGTGGGCAGGCGGACTCGGGATCTCCGCCGGTCTCGGCTACACCTCGCCGATCTGGATCGGCGCCGCGATCACGGCGTCCGCGCTCGTGGTCATGGTGATCGCGGCCGTCACCGCACGCCGCCCGGTCACCACCGCCTCCGGCACCCTGCGCACCGTCGCCGCCTGAGGGCTACTGCGCGCGCATGAACTCCTCGGCCGCCTGCACCTGCGCGGCCGAGGGGCGGATGCCGGTGTAGAGGACGAACTGCTCGAGAGCCTGCAGCGTCGCGACCTCGGCGCCCGTGATCACCGTCTTTCCCGCCGCGCTCCCCGCCCGGACCAGCGGCGTCTCGGCGGGGAGGGCCACGACGTCGAACACCACGGATGCCGCCGCGATCTGCTCCTCGGTGAACGAGAGCGTCTGCTCATCGGATCCGCCGGCCATGCCGATCGGGGTGATGTTCACGATGACGTCGGCGGTCGTGGCTGCGGCATCCGCCGTCCAGGAGAAGCCGTAGAGGTCGGCGAGACCGCGGCCGCGGTCCTCGTTGCGGGCGGCGATCGTGACGCGCGTGAACCCCGCGTCGCGGAACGCCGCGGCGGTCGCCTTCGCCATCCCCCCGGAGCCGCGCAGCAGCACCGAGGACGCGGGATCGAGGGCGTTCCTCTCGATGAGCTGGGCGATCGCGCTGTAGTCGGTGTTGTAGGCGGTGAGCACCCCGTCGTCGTTGACGATCGTGTTCACCGAGTCGATCGCCGTCGCCGAGGCGTCCATCCGGTCGACCAGCGCGATGACGTCCTCCTTATAGGGCATCGACACGGCGCAGCCGCGGATCCCGAGGCCGCGCACGCCGGCGATCGCCTGGGCGAGGTCGGTGGGCGCGAAGGCCTTATAGATCCAGTTCAGCCCGAGCTCCTCGTAGAGGAAGTTGTGGAAGCTCGTCCCGTTGTTGCTCGGCCGTGCCGACAGCGAGATGCACAGGGTCATGTCCTTGTTCAGCATGGTCACCGGAACAGGCTACTCGCGCGGGAGGACGTCATCCCTCGGGCATGCGCGTGGAAGCGCTCTCACGCGACGCGCGCGGGCGTCAACCCCCGTAGCCAGATCACGCGTCCTCCCCTAGGGTGAAGGTGCGTGCACAGGGGATTGATCGTCTCCGTCCACCCCAGACGACGGGCTGCCTTCCCCAGAGGCAAAGGCGATCCGTGCATGCGATTGGGCCCCCTCGAGTCGCTCAGTCCCCAATGCGCCACTCGAGGGGGCCGCTATCTTCCACGAGATTCTCAACTTTTTTCGACTCTGTCCCCCAAATGGGGGACAGAACGGTCTCGGAGGGGTTAGGGTGGTATCTGACGCACCCTCCGGTCGTCTTCGGCCCTCATCGCTCCCCCCGCGGTGAGGGCCACACCATTTTCCGGGCGCCCTCCGCTGCCGCCCGCGGGTGACGCTCGTGCAACATTTGGGTTACGGGCTGAAACCAGGACTTCCCCTCGGCGTGTGCTCCACTAGCGTGGACCACACCGGTGCATCCTGCGTCGGCTTCTTTTCCAGCAGAACAGGCAGTAAATGGCTACTCAGGGCACGGTCAAGTGGTTCAACTCGGAGAAGGGCTTCGGCTTCATCTCCCCCGACGACGGCGGCGCCGACGTTTTCGCGCACTACTCCGCCATCCAGTCTTCCGGCTACCGCTCGCTGGAGGAAAACCAGCGAGTCGAGTTCGACGTGGCGCAGGGCCCCAAGGGCCTGCAGGCCGAGAACATCCGCCCGGTCTGATACCGGACGACTCGAGAACTCCCCGACCGGGGCCGCAGCGATCGCGGCATCCGGCGGGGAGTTCTGTGCTTCCGGCCGCCGTGCGCCCGGCGCTCAGCGGAGCAGGAGTGAGCGGAGCTCGGCGGCGGAGGTGACGCGGAACGCCGCCTCGTCGCCTTCGTGCGCGTCGCTGAAGCCCCAATCCACGAACACGACCGGAACGCCGTTCGCGTTGCCGCCCTCGACGTCGTGGTGGCGGTCGCCGATCAGCACGGGACGCGAGACGTCGACTCCGCGCTCGGCCAGACGCCGCAGCGCCTCGGCGACGATGTCGGTCTTGGACGCGAGGGTCGCTTCATCGGGCGTCGCGCCGACCGTCGTGAGGAAGAAGGGACGCAGCTCGAAGAAGTCGACGATGGCGTCGACCTGGTTCTCGGGCTTGGAGCTCGCGGTGGCCTGAGGGATGCCGGCGGCATGGACGTCGCGGATGATCTCCGGCACGCCGGGGTAGGTCGCGATGTCGGTCGTGTACCCGTCGGCCTTGCCCAGCTCCCGGTAGAACGCCACGGCCTCGGTCGCCTGCTCCGGCGTCATGGCGGCCTGGGCCTGGAACGAGTCGAACATGGGCGGCCCGATCCAGTGCGTCAGCTCCTCGCGCGTGGGTGCGGGTCGACCGAAGTGCGTGAGGGCCACGTTCAACCGGCGGAGGATCCCGACGGACGCGTCGACGATGGTGCCGTCGACGTCCCAGAGCACGCACGAGTAGGGGGAGGAAGCCATACCCTCCAGCCTATGGGCACTCCTCCTCCCCCGATTCCGCGTGAACGGGGTCGTCCACGGATTCCGGGATGCCGGATCGCGTTCGCGTACCGTCGGTGACAACTCCGCGGGGGCGGAGAAGGATGGAGGCGTGTTCGTGTCGATCGAGGTCATCGCGATCATCGCGTGCGGGGTGTCGGTGATCGTCGCGTTCGTCAGTGCCTGCGGTTGGCTCCTCAACCGGCTGGATGCCCGGTTCGCTGCGCAGGACGCGCGATGGGATGCGCGGTTCGCCGCGCAGGACGCGCGCTGGGACGCGCGGTTCGTGGAGGCGACTACGAGGTGGGATGCGCGGTTCGTGGAGGCGGACGGACGGTTCGATCGACTCGAGACCCGGATGGCGGGACTCGAGACCCGGATGACCGGACTCGAGACCCGGATGACGGGACTCGAGACCCTCCAGAGCGGGGTGCAGCGCGAGCTGTCAGAGGTCAAGGTCGCGATCGCGCGGCTCGAGGGACCGTCCCGACGGCTGCTGACCCCCGTCTCGCCGTGATCCGACTCAGAAGAGACGCGGGATGCCCGACTCGATGCCCTTCATGTCGTCGTAGTCGAGCACGAGACAGCGGATGCCGCGGTCCTCGGCGAGCACTCGCGCCTGCGGCTTGATCTCCTGCGCCGCGAAGATCCCGGTGATCGGAGCGAGGTGCGGATCGCGGCCCAGGAGTTCGAGGTACCGTGTGAGCTGTTCGACGCCGTCGATGTCGCCGCGGCGCTTCACCTCGATCGCGATCGCGGCGCCGTTCGCGTCGCGGACCATCAGGTCGACGGGGCCGATCGCGGTCGGGTACTCGCGACGCACCAGTGTCGTCCCTTCCCCGACCAGCTCGACCTGCTCGGCGAGGAGCCGCTGCAGGTCGGCCTCCACGCCGTCCTTCTGCAGGCCGGGGTCGACGCCGAGGTCGTGGTTCGAGTCGTGGATGATCTCGTAGATCTGCACGCGCAGCGCGTCGCCGGTCTTCTTGTGCGTGACGCGCCACACCTCGACGACCCCGGCGCTCGCCTCCTCCTCGCCCGGCTCCTCGGGAGCGAGAGTGCACGGAGGGCTCATCCAGTTCAGTGGCTTGTAGCTGCCGCCGTCGGAGTGCACGAGCAGGCTGCCGTCCCCCTTGTGCACGAGCAGACGCGTGGCGAGGGGCAGGTGGGCATTGAGCCGCCCCGTGTAATCGACGGAGCAGCGGGCGATGACGAGACGCACCCGACGAGCCTAACGGCATCCGCCGCCCGCGATGTCAGGCCGCGGTCACCGGGGTCTTCTCGTCCTCCCGCAGCGGACGGGCGGCGCCCGAGAAGAGGCCGGACAGCGCCGCGAGCACGACGAGGATGAACAGCGTGTTCAAGAGGCCGATGTGCTCGCTGATGAAGCCCAGCACCGGGGGGCCGCCGAGGAACGAGATGTAGCCGATCGTGGCCGCCGCGCTCACCCGGGCCGCGGCCTTGGCGGGATCGTCGGCCGCGGCCGACATGCCGAGCGGGAAGCCGAGGGACGCGCCGATGCCCCAGAGCGCTGCACCGAGGAACACGAGCGGGAGGTTCGGCGCGAGGATGAACAGCAGGATGCCCGCGGCCGCCGTCAGGGCGAGGGCACGCAGCACGATCACGCGACCGAGGCGATCGACGAGGGGCCCGCCGAACACGCGCACCGCCGTCATCGCGACCGAGAACGTGGCGAGCGCCGCGGCGCCGAGGGCCGTGCCGCCGCCGTGGTCCTCGGCGACGCCGAGCGCGAGCCAGTCGTTGGCGCCGCCCTCGGCGAAGGACATGCCGAGCATGACGACGCCGATCGCGTAGGTGCGCGGCTCGCGCCAGGCCGACAGGGCGACGTGCATGCGCTCTCGCCAGTGCGGCTTGTCGGCGTCGGCGCCGCTGCGGTCGAGGGTCTCCTCGCGGCGGGGGACGTTCGCGATGCTGACGACGCCGATCGCGAGGATGAGCACGGCGATCGCGAGCGTGTGGGCGAACACGTCGATGCGCAGCTGTGCGGCGAGAGCCCCGACGCCGGCGCCGATCACCGTGCCGAAGCTGAAGAAGGCGTGGAACAGCGGCAGGATCGTCTTGCCCGCGTGCTGCTCGATCGCCGTGGCCTCGACGTTCATCATGACGTCGACGCAGCCGTTGCCGAGTCCGAACAGCGCGAGTCCGATGAGCACGACGGCGTACGAGCCGAGGACGTTCGCGCCGATGCCGATCAGGGCGACGCCGGAGGCGAAGGTCACGATCGAGAGCATCATGCCGAGGCGCGCTCCCGTGCGCGCCATGATCGCCGGACTCGTCGAGATCCCGATGATCGAGGCGATGCCGGCCCCGAGGAGCAGCATTCCGACCTGGGCCTTGTCGACTTCGAGCGCGGTCTTGATGTCGGGGACACGCGACGCCCACGTCGCGATCGAGAGGCCGCTGGCGAGGAAGATCGCGAAGATCGCGGTGCGCCAGCGCACATACTGCGACCGGGTGAGGGCTGTGTCCATGCGCTCAGCCTATCGAATCGATTCGATCCGAGGGAACCCGGCCGGGTTATCCTCGGAGTATGACCAGTCAGGAGCCCGCGCGCCGGGCGACCATCGCCGACGTCGCCCGCGAGGCAGGAGTCGCGACGTCGACCGCCTCCGTGGTCTTCAGCGGCAAGGCCAACGTCGCACCGGCCACTCGCGAACGCGTGCTCGCCGCGGCGGCCGACCTCGGATACGCCGGCCCGGACCCGCGGGCCGCCTCCCTGCGTCGGGGGCGCAGCGGGATCGTCGCCGTCGTCCTGGAAGGGCATCTGCGCGCCGCCTTCCTCGACCCGGTGACCACCGCGATGATGGACGGCCTCACCGACGGTCTCGCCGACCTGAGCTCCGGCATCCTGCTCATGCGCGACGAACCAGGGGACGACGGGTCGCCGCTCGCGAGCGCGCCCGTCGACGCGTTCGTGCTGATCGGATGCTCGGGCCGCACCCGCGCATCGCTCGACATCGTCCGCGGTCGTGGACTCCCCGTCGTGGTGATCGAGGGCGACGCGGGTGAGGGCATCCCCCGGATCACGCTCGACAACGCGGCCGCGGCAGCCGATGTCGCCCGCCACCTCCGCGAGCTCGGGCACCACGACGTGGCTCTCGTGACGCTGCCCCTCGACCAGGAGCGCGAGCGGGGACCGGTGACGCCCGAGCGCATCGCGGCCGCGACGGTGGACGTCACGGTGGACCGCCTCGCGGGCATGCGCGAGATCTTCCCCGAGGCCCCGGCCGTATCGGCGGGAGGGAGTCTGATCGACGAGGGCCTGATCGTCGGGCGGACGCTGCTCGAGGACCCGGCGACCCGTCCCACGGCGATCCTCGCCCAGAGCGACCTGCTCGCGGTCGGCGTGATCCGCGCAGCCGAGGAGCTGGGGCTCCGTGTTCCGGAGGATCTCTCGGTCGCGGGCTTCGACGGCATCGACGCCGACGGTCTCGGTGACCTCGTGCTCACCACGAGCGTGCAGCCCGCGGTCGAGAAGGGTCGCGCCGCCGGTGAGCAGGTCGCCCGCATGCTGCGCGGCGAACCGGGTGCGACGCTGCATCTCACCTGCCGGTTCCGGCCGGGGACGACGACCGCGGCGCCCGGGCGCTGAGCCGATCCGTCGCGGGAGCGCGGCGATCCCGGTCCTATGAGTGCGCGGGGCCGATCGGCAGCGGGGTCGAGGCGAAGTCGAGGATGGTCCAGCGTCCGCACTCGACGATCCGGTCGGGCACCGCGGCCAGCGGCAGCTCCCACGCCACCGTCTGGGAGTCCTGCACGAGGAACGTGACCTCGCGGGTCTCCAGGTCGGTGCGGTTCACGAGCCACGCGTAGCCGTCGAGGCGGTGGTCCACCTGCACGAGCCGCGCGGGATCCTCCGCATGGAGCTTGGGCAGGCGCACGGTCCAGAACTGCCCGGCCCCGGTGCGACCGGACGCGTCGACCCAGTCCGTCACGCACGTGAGGTCGGCGTCCGGTCGGTCCACCGCGCTCGCGATCCTGGGCAGGCTCAGTCCTCCGGCGACGAGCACGGCGATCGCGACGACGGCTGCCGTCTGCCGACGCGGCCGTGCGGGGAGGCGGAGCGCGCGCGGATGGGCCACGAGCGCGAGCATCGGGACGAACACGAGCGGCTGCAGGTACCGCGCCGCATGCGTGCCGAGCGCGATCGCGCCGAGCATCACGACGAGGGGCAGCGCCCAGGAGACGAGGGATACGAGGCGCGAGGCCTCGTCGACGGGGCGGAACGTCCGGACGACGCCGAGGGCGAGGAGAGCGACCACGACGAGGAGCGCGAGCACCCCGAGGGGCTCCTGCAGCCGGTCGCCGACGAGGCGTCCGTAGTACTCGAGCGATTCGCGCCACATCGTCGGCTGCGCGTAGCCCGCCCCGGTGTTGGCGATCCATGCCGCGAACGGAATACGAAGCGCGAACCCCGCGGCGGTTCCCGCCAGGAGGGCTCCGATGAGCGAGAGCGTGCCGCGGAGGTCGGCCCGGCGCAGCAGATCGACCGCCAGGATCACGAGCAGGGGAGCCGCGAGCCAGGCGGCGAACAGCGGGTTCGACAGGGTCGATGCCGCCGTGACACCGAGAAGCAGGAGCGGAAGCGCGATGCGGTGCGAGCTGCCGTCGCGCATGCGTCGCGCGAGTCCGATCGAGAGCACCACGGCGATGACCGTGGCCGAATAGTAGGTCGTCGTGAGCTGCAACGACGCGAGATCCAGGGCATCGCGCGATGCCGAGGTCTCGGTCATCGCGATCGCACCGAACACCCCGAGAGCGACGACCGACCATGCGACCGGCGCGCGGCCCTCGCGGGCGCGGCCGGCCGCGACGCGGATCGCCCCGTACAGCCCGAGGAGGTTCACCACTGCGCTCACGGCGAGCAGCGCGTCGACGCCGACGGGGAGCAGGGCGTCGAGCGTGGTGAACACGGCGGTCTCGGGAAGGAAGAGCACGCTCGACATCGCCCAGTCGAGCCGATCCCCGGCGAGGATCGATCGCGACAGGAGCGCCACGATCACGGAGTCCCCGTCGCGGAACAGCAGCTCCGCGCGAGCCGACGCCGCGACCGCGCCGGCGGTGACCAGGGCGACGGCGAGCGCCAGCGTCCAGCCGGCCAGCTCCCGCATCCAGGTCCGCGTCACGGGCTTACTCTGCCATGAGGCCGCGGGGGGAGCCGTCAGGCGTTGCGCTGCGCCGAGAGGTCCCACACCTGCTCGAGGGGCGCTGTGCCCTCCGCGCCGTCGGCGTCGCGGAACAGCTCGACGAAGCGGCCGATGTCGGCCTGCCACGCATGGTCGGCCGGGTCGTCGGCGAGGGCCGCGACCGCGGCGTCCCAGTCGTCGCACTCCACGAGGTGGAACAGGCGGTGGCCCGACCGCCAGATGGTCCATTCCCGGATGCCGATGCGCGCGAACGTGTCGGCGAGGGCATCCGGGATGCGCTCGTGGTTCGTGCGGTAGTCGTCGATCGCGCCCTCGCGGATCTCGGAGTGCAGGGCGATGCGCATGGTGAGCCTCTCGTCAGTCTCTCGTGCGGAAGGTGATCGCGACGGGTGTCTCGGACCCCGTCGTCCCGACCAGGATGGCACCGTCGCGGCGCTCTGCCGCAATCGGCGCTCCGGCGACCGTCGCCGACGTCTCGTCGAGGAGCGCGTCGGGGTCGGGGAGGAGGATGCCGTCCACGCGATCGACCACGGCGTGCACGAGGTCGCCGGCCCTCGTCCAGCGCAGCCACGGCTCGTCGGACGCCTGCAGGCGTGGCTCGGGTCGGGCGCCGAAGACGGCGTGGCCGTGACGGCGGTTCCACTCGCCGAGGCCCTCGAGCGTCCGTCGCTGCCCGTCCGGGATGCGCCCCGACGCCTCGAGTCCGATGTTGAGGAGCAGGTTGCCACCACGGGACACGACGTCGACCAGCAGCCGCACGGCGTCGTCGGCCGAGAGCAGGTGCGCGTCGGTCTCATTGCGGTTGTGCCCGAAGGACAGGCCGATCCCGCGGGTGTTCTCCCAGGCGTCGCCGACCTCGACCGCGGTGCCGTGCACGTACTCGGAGGTGCGGAAGTCCCAGTGTGACAGTCCCCACCGATCGTTCACGACGCCGTCCGGAAGTTCGGCGTAGAACCGCTCGAACACGTGGGCGAGGCTCGAGGGCCCCGGGTCGATGCCGGCCTGCGGCCAGCGGATGTCCCCCCACAGGATGTCGGGGCGATAGCGGTCGATCAGATCGATCACGTGGTCGTGGGCGTACTCCGCGTAGGCGATGTCGTCGGGCGCGGGATCGCCGTCGTGCTCGATGGGCGGCAGCTCGGAGAAGTGCCAGTCGAGGCCGCCCGAGTAGTAGACCCCGAAGCGCAGGCCCGCTGCGCGCGTGGCGTCCGCGAACGCGCCGACCAGGTCGCGGCGTGGGCCTCGCGCGACGGTGTTGCGTCCGTCGGTGCCCGGGGCGTCCCACAGGGTCACCCCGTCGTGGTGCTTGGTCGTCGGGATGAAGTACCCGGCGCCCGTGGCGGCGACGACGGACAGGACCTCGTCGGCGTCGAAGTCCTCGGCACGCCAGTCGTCGAGGAAGGCGTCGTAGGGGGCGCCGCCGTGCACGGCGTCGTGGTGCGCGCGGGCCGGCGATCCTTCGATGCGGATGGTGTTGGCGTACCACTCCGCGTAGGGGTTGTGCGCGTACCACTGCTCCCGCGGCACCGCGCCGAGCTCGCCCGTGGGTTCGGCCCAGGCGGGCACGGAGTACGGACCCCAGTGCACGAAGATCCCCAGCGCGGCTCCGCGGAACCACTCGGGGAGCGGGCGCTCGAATCGTCGGTAGGCCTCGGGTCGGACGGGATCGGTCGAGAACATCGCCATGGTCGGCACCTTTCATCACACCCTTGTGAACTGCTTCGTCTATCCCGTATCCTATAGGAAATCTTGAACTCGAAGGAGAGTGACGATGACAGACGCGACCCTCAGGCGTCCCGCCGACCGCATCCCGGGCGGCGAATGGTTCACCGGCGCGGGGCTCGGGCTCTTCGTCCACTGGGACCAGGCCTCGCAGCAGGGGATCGAGATCTCCTGGCCGCTCGTCGGCCGCTCGATCATCCCCGGGGTGGACGCCGTGGAGGACGCCGTCACGGTCGCGCAGTATCAGGCGACGGCGCCGACGTTCGACCCGACCCGGTGGGACGCCGCCGACCTCGCCCGCCGTGCGAAGGAGGCGGGCGCCACGTACGTGGTGTTCACGGCGCGCCACCACGCCGGCTACAACATGTTCTTCACCGCGGAGTCCGACTTCGGGGTGCAGCACGGCCCCTTCGGGCGCGACATCACCCGCGAGTTCGTCGACGCCGTGCGCGCCGCGGGTCTCCGGGTCGGGATCTACTACAGCCTCCCGGACTGGAACCACCCCGACTACCCCGCCTTCCGCGATGAGGACCTGCCGTACAAGCTCGAGCACTGGCCCGCGGCGGGGATGCCGGAGTTCGCGGACACCCCGGATGCGACGGATCGCCACCGCCGGTCGAGCCCCGAGGAGTGGGCGCGCTACCTCGAGTACGTGCGGGCACAGCTCACGGAGCTGCTGACGCACTACGGCACGATCGACCTGCTGTGGTTCGACGGCGACTGGGAGCGCTCGGCCGCCGAGTGGACCGCACCGGGACTGCGCCGGCTCATCAAGGAGCTGCAGCCGGACGTCGTCATCAACGACCGACTGCCCGGACAGGGCGACTACCGCACGCCGGAGCAGGGCTTCCCCCTCACACCGCCGACCGGTCCGTGGGAGCTGTGCCTGACGATCGGAGACCACTGGGCCTGGCGCCGCGGTCCCGACAACGAGAAGCCCGCGCGGTCGCTGCTCGTGACGCTGATCGACGTCGTCGCCCGCGGAGGCAACCTCCTGCTCAACGTCGGACCGGGGCCGGACGGCGCGCTGCCGGTCGTCGAGCAGGAGCGGCTCGGCGAGTTCGCGGAGTGGATGCGGGCGCACGCCGAATCCGTGATCGGCGTCGACCCCGCGGTGGGCGTCGACTTCCCCGGACCGGTCACCGCGCGCGCGGGCCGCGTGTACCTGCACCTGACCGCGCTGCCCGTCGACGAGATCATCGTGCGAGGCCTTCCCGTGCGGCGGATCACCCGCGTGCACCGTCTCGCCGACGGTGTCGACCTGCGGCACGACGCCAGCTTCGAGGTGCACGAGGCGTCGACCGCGGGCGACGAGCTCGGTGAGCTGCGCATCGTCGCGCCGCAGCCGTCCGGCGCGCTGATCGACGTCATCGCGATCGACCTGTCCGGCGACGGGACCCCCGCCGCCTGACACCCGAGAACGTGCGCACCCGACACCCGGACGGATCGCAGATCCCGGGTGCGTCCGAGCAGTACCCCCCCACCCATGCATCGAGCATCGGCATCCAATGAAGGAGGCAGACAGAATGAATGCAGTTCCCTCTCGGCGCGCGAAGCGCCTCATCCTCACCGGCGTCGCCGGACTCGCCGCGGTGACGCTGGCCGGCTGCGCGAGCGGCTCCGGCGGCGGCGGTGAGGCCGGCGGTCCGCTCGTGCTCTACACCTGGGCCGCGAGCGAGGGCGACCAGGCCCAGTGGGCCGACTTCATCTCCGGGGCGCAGGCCGAGGACCCGGACCTCGACATCTCCGTCGAGGGACCGAGCTTCGCGGACTACTGGACCAAGGTCAAGACGCGCCTGAGCGGCGCGAACCCGCCGTGTCTGCTCACGACGCAGGCCGCCAGGGCGCAGGAGCTCGGAGATCTGCTCATGCCGCTCGACGACCTCATCGAGAAGGCTGGCTTCGACACGAGCGAGATCGACGCCTCGATGCTGTCGGGCATGACGGTCGACGGCACGATCCGCGCGATCCCGTACGACGCCGAGCCCATCGTGCTGTTCTACAACGTGGAGGCCTTCCAGGCCGCGGGCCTCGAACTCCCGGGCACCGAGTACACGCGCGACCAGTTCGTGTCCGACGCCAAGGCGCTCACTAACGGCGAGAAGAAGGGCCTGGCGATCGCGCCCGGCATCTTCATCCCCAACGCGTGGTCGCTGGCCGACGGCGTGCCGGCCGTGACGGAGGACGGCGACCTCGACCTCACGAACGACGACTTCGTCGACCAGATCCAGAGCTTCTTCGACCTCGTCGCGGTCGACCAGGTCGCGAAGGCTCCCGAGGCCGCCGACGGGTCCGAGGTCTCGCAGCAGGCGTTCACCTCGGGCGAGGTGCCGATGCTCATCGAGGGCCCGTGGATGTACGGCAGCTTCGCCGAGGCCGCGGACTTCACGCTCGGGGTCACGATCGTGCCGTCGACGAGCGGGACGGCAGCGGCCATGACCGCCGGATCCGGGTTCGGCATCGCGGCGAACTGCGAGCGTCCCGACGAGGCGTTCGCGGCGATCGAGGCGCTCACCTCGGTGTCCGTGCAGGAGAAGCAGGCCGAGGCGCGAGGAATCGTCCCCGCGCGCATCGAGGCGCTCCCGGCCTGGGCCGAGGGCAAGACCGAGGGGGCGGCCGACGTCGTCGAGGCGCTCCTCGCCGACGCGACCCCGCAGCGCACCACCCCGACCTGGAACCAGGTGGAGACCCTGATGACGCAGTACGGAGTGCAGGGCTACCGGGGTGAGCTGACGGCCGCCGAGATCATGGAGACGATCCAGAACTCGGTCGCGGGCTGAGCGGATGGCGATCATGAGCGACCGGAGAGAGGCCACGGCCTCCTCTGCGATGCCCACCGGGGCGGGCGCGCCGTTCGGCGCTCCCGCCCCGCGGGTCCCCCGCACGCCGCGGCGACGCGGACACGGTTGGGTGGCGGTGGCGTTCCTCGCCCCGGGGATGATCGGGTTCGTCCTGTTCATCCTCACCCCCCTGTTCGGGTCGGCCTTCATCAGCCTCTTCGACTGGAGGCTCTTCGGCAGCCCGGACTTCATCGGCATCGAGAACTACCTCAAGCTGTTCCGCGATCCGACGTTCTACACCGTGCTGTGGAACACCGTGATCTTCGCGATCGTCTACACCGCGCTGAACCTGTTCGTCGCGCTCACGATCTCGCTCTGGCTCAACACGCGGATGAAGGCGGCGGGCGCCTGGCGCGTCATCTTCTTCCTCCCCGTGATCACGCCGATGGTGGCGAACGCCCTCGTGTGGCGACTGCTGCTGTCGCAGGACGGTCTCGTGAACTCGATGCTCGCCACGGTCGGCATCGACGGCCCGAACTGGCTCTCCGACTCGGCGTGGGCGCTGCCCTCCGTGATCGCGATGTCGGTGTGGCAGTCGTTCGGATACAACGTCATCGTGCTGTCGGCGGGGCTCAGCGCCATCCCGAAGGAGCTCCTCGAGGCCTCGCGCATCGACGGCACGAGCGCGTGGCAGCGCCTGCGCTACATCGTGCTGCCCCTGCTGTCGCCGTCGCTCTTCTTCTGCTCCACCATGACGATGATCGGCGCCTTCCAGGTGTTCGTGCAGCCGCTGTTCCTCACGCAGGGCGGTCCGGGCGAGAGCACCAACACGTTCGTGCTGTACCTGTACCGGAACGGCTTCGTCTTCGACCGGCTGGGCTACGCGTCCGCGCTCGCGTGGATCCTGTTCGTCGTGGTGATGCTCATCACGGCGCTGCAGTTCGTCGGCCAGCGCAAGTGGGTGAACTATGAGTGATCGAGACCTGTCGGCGACCGCGTTGCTGATCCTCCCGCGGCGGGCTCGCCAGCGGAGGGCATCCGTCAAGGAGTGGCTGAACACCGCCGCGATTGCCGTCGTGGCGCTGCTGTTCGCCTTCCCGTTCATCTGGATGTTCCTCACCGCGCTCAAGCCGGAGAACGAGGTGTTCACGGCGCCGCCCCAGGTGTTCGGCTCGGAGATCCGCTGGGCGAACTTCGTCGAGGCGTGGACGGTCGTGCCGTTCGGGCGCTTCATCCTCAACGGCCTCGTCGTCGCGATCGCCGGCGCCGCGCTCTCGGTCGTCGTCGCGGTGCTCTCGGCCTACGCGTTCTCGCGGCTGCGGTTCCGGTTCCGCGACAAGCTGTTCCTGCTGTTCGTGCTCACGCTCGTGCTGCCGCAGGAGGTGCTCGTCGTGCCGCTGTTCATCATGATCAACGGCTGGGGACTCAACGACACCTACGCGGCGCTCATCATCCCGTTCGCGTTCACGGCGTTCGGCACGTTCCTCATGCGCCAGTTCTTCCTCACGATCCCCGTGGAGTACGAGGAGGCCGCGCTGATCGACGGCGCCTCCCGACTCCGCACGCTGTGGTCGGTGCTCCTGCCGCAGCTGGTCGCCCCGCTCAGCGTTCTCGCGGTCTTCTCGTTCATCGGCTACTGGAACTCGTACCTGTGGCCGCTCATCATCATCAACACGCAGGACATGGCGACGGTCCCCCTGGGCCTCGGCATGTTCACCGGTCAGTTCGGCACCCAGTGGGCTCTGCTCATGGCGGCGTCGACGCTGGCCGTCATCCCCTCGCTGATCCTGGTTCTGCTGCTGCAGCGCCAGCTGATCAAGGGGGTCACCCTGGGCGGACTCGGAGGACGCTGATGACCACGACCACTGACACGCTGCTCGACGCGCGTGCCGACGCGACGGCCGGCAGCCGCATCGTGCACGCCGAGGCCCGGTTGCACGACATCCCCGTCGAGACCGTGCGGACGGATGCGCTGCAGACTTTCGTGAAGCAGGAGACGATCGTCGTGCGACTGCGCACGGCCGACGGCACCGAGGGAGTCGGCTACAGCTACACGATCGGCACCGGCGGAGGCGCCGTGCTGAGTCTGCTGCGCGAGTCGCTGCTCCCCGCGCTCATCGGCCTCGAGGCCGAGCGCCCGGAGGCGGTGTGGCTGGCCCTGTTCGGCATCACTCGCGCGACGACCGTCGGCCCCATCACCGCGCTCGCGCTCGCCGCGGTGGACACCGCCGTGTGGGACGCGAGGACCCGCCGCGCGGGTCTGCCGCTGTGGGTCGCCGCGGGCGGGGCGTCGCCCTCCGTGCCGCTGTACGACACCGAGGGCGGGTGGCTGCACTACAGCGCGGACGAGCTCGTCGCCCACGCGGTCGCGGCGCAGGAGCGCGGCATGGGCGGGGTCAAGATCAAGGTCGGGATGCCCCGAGGGCACGAGGACCTGGAGCGTCTGCGCGCCGTGCGCGAGGCCGTGGGGCCCGGCATGGACATCATGGTCGACGCGAACCAGTCGTTCTCGGTCGCCGAGGCCGTGCGCCGTGCGCGACTGTTCGAGCAGGTCGACGTGTTCTGGTTCGAGGAGCCGCTCCCGGCGGAGGACGTCGAGGGGCACCGGCTGCTCGCGCGCTCGACATCGGTGCCGATCGCGGTGGGGGAGAGCATGTACTCGCTCGGCCACTTCCGCGAGCACCTGCAGCGCGGGGGAGCGTCGATCGTGCAGGCCGACGTCGCCCGCGTGGGCGGCATCACCCCCTGGCTCAAGATCGCGCACCTGGCGGAGTCGTTCAACGCCCGTGTGGCCCCGCACTTCCTCATGGAGCTGCACGTGTCGCTCGTGTGCGCGATCCCCAACGCGCTGTACCTCGAGCACATCCCCCAGTTGCGCGCCGTCACCACCGCCGAGATGCGCATCGACGACGGACGCGGATGGGCTCCTCCCACGCCGGGTCTCGGCATCGCCTGGGACGAGGATGCCCTGGGCAGACTGGTCGTCGCATGACGGCATCCGTCCTCCCCGGCGGGGTCGTCGGCTACGGTGCCGCCGCGCTCGGCAACCTCTACCGGGCGCTCGCCGACGACGTGTGGCCCGGCATCGTGCCCGCGGCGTGGGCGAGCGGGGTGCGGTACTTCGACGTCGCACCGCACTACGGTCTGGGACTCGCCGAGCGCCGTCTCGGGGAGGGGCTGCGCGCCCTTCCACGCGACGAGATCGTGGTCTCCACCAAGGTCGGTCGGCTGCTCGTGCCGCAGGAAGCGGCCGGACGCACCGACATCGACGCGCTCTTCGACGTGCCGGCCGACCACAGGCGCGTGCGCGACTACTCCCGCGACGGGGTGCTGCGCTCGATCGAGGAGTCGCTCACCCGGCTGGGCCTCGACCGGATCGACATCGCCCTCGTGCACGACCCCGACGAGCACGAGCGCGAGGCCCTCGACGGGGCGTTCCCCGCGCTCAGCGAGCTCCGCGACCAGGGGGTCGTCTGCTCGTTCGGCGCCGGCATGAACCAGAGCGCGATGCTGTCGCGGTTCGTCAGGGAGACGGATGCCGACGTGATGATGGTCGCGGGTCGGTGGACGCTGCTCGACCAGACGGCGGCCGACGACCTGCTCCCCGCCGCCGAGGAGCACGGAGTCCGGATCCTCGCCGCCGCGGTCTTCAACTCCGGCATCCTCGCGACCGATGACCCGGCGGCCGACGCGCTGTTCGACTACGGACCCGCCGATCGGGAGGTGCGGGAGCGCGCCAGGGCGATCGCCGCCGTCGCGCGACGGCACGACCGGACGCTCCCCGAGCTCTCCGCGCAGTTCCCTCTCACCCACCCGGCCGTCGCGGGCGTCGTGATGGGAGGCGCGAGCGCGGAGCAGGTCGCACGCAACAGCGGCCTGGTGTCCGACCCGGTGCCCTCCCCCGTGTGGCAGGAGTTGCGAGACGAAGGGCTGATCGGCCCCGGGAACGCGTCAGCGCGCCCTCGATGGACGCGGGGAGAGCAGCCCGTACGATGAGACTCATGTTCAGCGACGACGAGGGTCCCGCACGCGGACCCCGTGCGCTCCCTGCGCGGCGCGCTCTCGTCGACGACGTGTACGACGCCGTGCTCGGACTCCTCATGGACCGGGTGATCGAGCCCGGTGCCCGCGTCAACATCGACGCCGTGGCGCGCGACCTGGACGTGTCCCCGACCCCCGTGCGCGAGGCCCTGACCCGGCTCGAGGCGGAGGGCCTGGTCGCGAAGCGCGCGTTGAAGGGCTACGTCGCCGCTCCGCTGCTGGACGCCACGGGGCTGCGTGACCTCTACGACATGCGCGAGCTGCTCGAGCCCGAGGCCGCGCGGCGCGCCTCCGGCCGCCTCGGCGACGACACGGAGTCCGAGCTCGCGGACTCCGTGGAGCAGATGCGCGCGGCATCCGGCCCCGACGAGGACGAGCGCTTCCGCAACTACCGTCGTTTCATCGACGAGGACCTCCACTTCCACCATCTGATCGCCGAGAACGCCGACAGCCCGCTCCTCGCCGAGGCGATCGTGCGGCTCCGCTCGCACATGCACCTCTACCGCCTGAACTTCCGGCACGACTTCGAGGACGACACGGTCCGGGAGCACGAGCAGATCCTCGACGCGCTGCGTCGGCGAGACCCCGATTCGGCCGCGTCGGCGATGCGCGCGCACATCGCGAACTCCTACGCGCGACTCGGTCCGGCGCTCGCCAGACGGGCGGATTCCGACCACACGGCCTAACGGGATCCTTACGGCAGGTAAACTGGTTCTCGACACCCGCCCGCCTGTGCCGAGATCCCTCGGCCGACGAGCCCCGAGGAGCCGCCCATGCTGACGCTCCTCGCCGTGTTCCTCCTCGGGTCGATCCTGATGCCCGTGCTGGTGCGCTGGCTGGGGGCTCAGGCCTTCGCCGTCGCCGCTCTCATTCCCGCCGCGGCATTCGTCCACGCCCTCGTGATGACGCCGCAGGTGATCGACGGCGATGCTCCGTTCGCATCGATCTCCTGGATCCCCCAGCTCGGCCTCAACCTGTCGATGCACATGGACGTGCTCGGCTGGGTGCTGACGCTCATCGTCACGGGCGTGGGTGCGCTCGTGCTCCTCTACTGCCGATGGTACTTCCACGACGACTCGGCCGGCATCGGACAGTTCTCCGCCGTGCTGCTGGCTTTCGCCGGCGCGATGTACGGGCTCGTCCTCACCGACGACATCGTCATGCTCGTCATGTTCTGGGAGGTGACGAGCATCCTCTCGTACCTCCTGATCGGTCACTACCGGCGCCGTGCCGCCAGCCGACGCTCCGCGCTCCAGGCGCTTCTCGTCACGACCCTCGGCGGTCTCGTGATGTTCGTCGGCGTCGTGCTCCTCGTGGTCGACGCCGGCACCACGAGCATCCGCGAGATCCTCGTGCTCGAGCCGACCGGTCCGATCGTGGACGCGGCGGTCGTGATGCTCCTCGTCGGAGCCCTCAGCAAGTCCGCGATCTTCCCGTTCCACTTCTGGCTGCCGGGCGCCATGGCGGCGCCGACCCCCGTCAGCGCCTATCTGCACGCGGCGGCGATGGTGAAGGCGGGGATCTACCTGATCGCGCGCTTCGCGCCGGTCTTCGCGTTCACCGGCCCGTGGCGGCCGATCATCATCACGCTCGGCGTCATCACGATGCTGCTCGGCGGCATCCAGGCGCTCCGCGAGACGGACCTCAAGCGCATCCTGGCGTTCGGCACCGTGAGCCAGCTCGGCTTCTTCTCGATCGTGGTCGGCTACGGCACCCAGGCGAGCGCGCTCGCGGGCCTCGCCCTGGTCATCGGCCACGCGCTGTTCAAGTCCGCGCTGTTCCTCATCGTCGGCGTGATCGACCGTCAGCTCTCCACGCGAGACATCACCGAGCTCAGCGGCGTCGGTCGGCAGGCTCCCGTCATGGCCACGGCGGCGTTCATCTCCGTCGCGTCGATGGCGGGCATCGCGCCGACCATCGGCTTCGTCGCGAAGGAGTCCACGCTCACCGCCCTGCTCGACGACGCGATCGGCGGTTCGCCGTGGGGTCTCGTCGCGATCATCGGCGTCGGTCTCGGATCCATACTCACCGCGGCATACGGGCTCCGCTTCCTGTGGGGAGCGTTCTGGTCGAAGCGCGACGCGATGGGCGATCGTATTCCCGACACGGTATGGCCGGATCCGCCGGTGGGCTTCCTCTCCGCGCCGATCATCCTCGCGGGTGTCACGCTCGCCGCCGGGATCGGGGCCCCGGCCCTCGACACGGCGCTGCAGGGATACGCCCTCACCGCGACGCCCGGCCTCGACCACGAGGGAGCCGCCGTCGAGGGACCGGGCCACCTCGCCCTGTGGCACGGCCTGGAGCCCGCGCTCGGCATCTCGATCCTGTCGATCCTGCTCGGCGCCGCCGTCTTCCTCCTGACGCTGCGCACGGGCTGGGACCGCAAGTCGCGTCTGATCCCGTTCACCGCCGCCGACGTGTACTACCTCGTGATGCGCGGCGTCGACCGGCTCTCGGTGCTCTCCACCTCGCTCACGCAGCGCGGATCGCTGCCCGTGTACGTCGGCACGATCTTCGTGGTGTTCGTCGCCGCCGAGATCACCGCGCTCCTCGCGACCGACGTCGCTCGCTCCGAGCTCTCCCCGTGGCACACGCCCGTGCAGATCGTGGTCGCGCCGCTCATGGCCGCGGCCGGCGTCATGGCTGTCCGGGCGCAGAAGCGCTACACGGGCGTCGTGCTCGTCTCGATCACGGGCCTCGGCATGGTCGTGCTGTTCGCGACGAGCGGCGCCCCCGACCTGGCTCTGACGCAGATCCTCGTCGAGACCGTCACGATGGTGACGTTCGCTCTCGTGCTGCGGCGTCTGCCGGCGCGGATGGGCGAGCACAACGCCTCGGTCGGCCGCATCCCGCGGGCCCTGCTCGGCATCGGCGTCGGTCTGACGATGGCGCTCATCGCGATCGTCGCGACGCAGTCGCGCGTGGCGGACCCGATCTCCGAGATGTTCCCGAAGCTCGCGTACGAGATCGGCCACGGCAAGAACGTCGTGAACGTGGCGCTGGTCGACCTCCGTGGCTGGGACACGATGGGCGAGCTCTCGGTGCTCGTCCTGGCCGCGACCGGCGTCGCGTCCCTGGTGTTCGTGACGCATCGGGCCGACATGCTCGCCGCGACCAAGACGCTGCCCAAGGCCCGCCGTCGCCGCACGCTCAGCCGCCCCCTCGTGGAGACCACCGACGGCGTCCGCTTCCAGACCGTCGAGAACCAGAGCAGCCCGCGCGCCTGGCTCGTCGGCGGTCAGAAGATGAAGCCCGAGAACAGGTCGATCCTGCTCGAGGTCATCGTGCGCGTGCTGTTCCACACGATCATCGTGGTGTCGATCTTCCTGCTCTTCGCGGGCCACAACCTGCCCGGCGGCGGCTTCGCCGGCGGCCTCGTCGCCGGGATGGCGCTCGTGATGCGCTACATCGCCGGTGGACGCTGGGAGCTCGGCGCCGCCGCGCCCACGGATGCCGGACGTCTGCTCGGCGCCGGTCTCATCCTCGCGGTCGGCACGGCGATCGTGCCGCTGTTCTTCGGGATGGCGCCGCTCACCAGCACGTTCTGGGAGTGGGAGATCCCGGGTATCGGGCACATGGAGTTCGTCACGTCCACGATCTTCGACATCGGCGTCTATCTCGTCGTGATCGGGCTCGTGCTCGATGTGCTCCGCAGCCTCGGAGCCGAGGTCGACCGCCAGGCGCAGGAGCTGCGCGAGCGGGGGGTGAGCATCTGATGGATGTCTCCCTCACGCTGATCGTGATCATGGCAGTGCTGTTCGGCTGCGGCGTGTACGCGATGCTCGAGCGCAGCCTGACCCGCGTGCTGATCGGGTTCCTCCTGCTCGGCAACGCCACGAACATCCTGCTGCTGATCGTGATGGGCGTGCCGGGGCGGGCTCCCTTCTACGGCGCGGAGGGCGACGTGAGCGACCCGCTGCCGCAGGCCCTCACCCTCACCGCCATCGTGATCACGTTCGCGGTGTCGGCGTTCCTGCTCGCGCTCATCTACCGCTCCTGGCAGCTGGGCCAGGCCGACACCGTCGAGGACGACGAGGCCGACATCGCCCTGCGCGAGCGCACGGACGCCGACGAGGACCTCATGGACGACGAGGCCGACATCGACGACGACGAGGCGACCACGGACTTCGTCGGCGTGCAGACCGCGCCGATCACGGTGCTCCACATGCGCGACCACCCGGCGATCCACGACGACGCCCCGGTCGACCGGGTCTACGGCTCGTATGCCGACGACGAGGACGGATCGAGCGAGGCGGATGCCGCGGCCTCCACGCTCGCGCACGAGTCCGCCCCGCCCGACGAGCCCGAGGAATCCGACAGCACGACCGAGAACGACGGGGAGGACCGCCCATGAGCGCACTCGTCCCCCTGCTCGTCGGTCTCCCGCTGCTCGGCGCCGCCGTCACGCTCGTGTTCGGCCGCAACGCCCGCCTGCAGGTGCTCGTCACGGTCGTGACACTCGCCGCGGTGTCGGTGATCGCGGCGGTCCTGCTCGTCGCGGTCGACGCCGGGGCGCCGATGGCGGTGTCGGTGGGCGGCTGGCCCGTGCCGTTCGGCATCGTGCTGTACGTCGACCGGCTCGCCGCGCTCCTCGTGCTGGTGTCGAGCATCGTGCTTCTGGCCGTCCTTCTCTTCTCGATCGGTCAGGGAGTCGCCGACGGGGCCGACGAGACCCCGATCTCGATCTTCAACCCCTCGTACCTGATCCTCGCCGCCGGCATCTTCAACGCCTTCATCGCGGGTGACCTCTTCAACCTCTACGTCGGCTTCGAGATCCTGCTCGTGGCGTCGTACGTGCTCATCACGCTCGGCAGCACGGAGTCGCGCATCCGCACGGGCGCCGTCTACATCGTCGTGTCGCTCGTGTCGTCGATCCTCTTCCTCGCCTCGATCGCGATGATCTACGGGGCGCTCGGCACCGTCAACATGGCGCAGATCGCGGAGCGCATGACCGAGCTCCCGCAGGAGACGCAGCTGGTGCTGCACCTCATGCTCGTCGTCGCGTTCGGCATCAAGGCCGCGATCTTCCCGGTGTCGTTCTGGCTGCCGGACTCCTATCCGACCGCGCCGGCACCGGTCACCGCGGTCTTCGCCGGCTTGCTGACGAAGGTCGGCGTGTACGCACTGATCCGCACGGAGACGCAGCTCTTCGCCGACAACAGCATCGACACGCTGCTGCTCATCATCGCGCTCGCGACCATGATCGTGGGAGTTCTGGGCGCGGTGGCCCAGGCGGAGCTCAAGAGGATCCTGTCGTTCACGCTGGTGAGCCACGTCGGGTACATGATCTTCGGTCTGGCGATCGCGACCCCCGCGGCCATCGGCGCGACCGTGTACTACATCGTGCACCACATCATCGTGCAGACGACCCTGTTCCTCGCGGTGGGGCTCGTGGAGCGCCGAGCCGGGAGCACGTCGATCCTGCGGGTCAAGGGACTGCTGAAGGTGGCGCCGGTGATCGCCGTGCTCTACTTCATCCCGGCGATCAACCTCGGAGGGCTCCCGCCGTTCTCGGGGTTCATCGGAAAGTTCGCGCTCTTCGAGGCCGCCGCCTCGGTCGGCACCCCGCTCATGATCGTGCTGATCGTCGGCGGCATCGTCACCTCGCTGCTCACGCTGTATGCGCTCATGCGCGCGTGGAACCTCGCGTTCTGGCGCGAGGAGGAGGACTCGACCGAGACCGAGGGGCGCATCTCCTACCTCGGCAACGCGCCGGCCGCGGACGAGCAGCAGGAGCGTCGCCGCATCCCGAAGATCATGACGGTCGCGACGGCCGGCATGGTCGGGGTCACGGTCGCGCTGACCGTGTTCGCCGGTCCGCTGTACGCCCTGTGCGACCGCATCGGCGAGACGCTCCTCGATCCCGTGAACCTCGTGCAGCTGGAAGGCGAGGTGGACGGATGAGCCGCGACAACGCGCGACACTTCTGGCGCGACCTCGGCGTGCAGCTGCCGTTCCTCGCCTGGCTCGTCGTGCTCTGGATGCTCCTGTGGAGCCAGTTCACCGTGCTGGCGTTCCTCACGGGACTCGTGGTCGCGGTGTTCGTGACGCGCGTGTTCCGGCTGCCGACGGTCGAGCTGTCGGGTCGGGTGAACCTCTGGTACGCCGCGGTCTTCGTGGTGCAGTTCCTGTGGGCCATGCTGCGCGGTGCGATCTCGGTCACGATCCAGGTGTTCGACTTCCGTCGACTGCCCGGAACGGCCATCATCGCGGTCCCGCTGCGCTATGCCGACGACCTCATGATGACGCACGTGTCGGTCGTCTCGTCTCTGATCCCCGGATCGCTCATCGTGGAGGCCGATCGCGACCGGCAGGTGCTGTACCTGCACGTGATCGGCGTGCACTCGGCGGCCGACGTCGAGAGGCAGCGCGAGGGAGTGCTGCGCTGGGAGCGGCGGATCGTGCGTGCTCTCGGCGCCCCGTCGCAGTACCGTGCCCTCAAGGCCGATGAGCGTGCGGCGAAGGGCGGTGTCCGATGAACGTGCTGCTGATGGTGATCATGGTGGTCTTCGGGATCGCCGCGATCCTGACGATCATCCGCATCGTGCGGGGTCCCTCGATCCTCGACCGTGCCGTCGCCTCCGACGTGCTGCTCACCGAGGTGCTGTGCGTCCTCGGCGCCGAGATGGCGATCAACGGGCACACCCGCACGATCCCCGTGATGCTCATCATCGCCGCGATCGGCGTCTTCGGCTCGATCGCCGTGGCCCGCTTCGTCGCGAGAAGGGACAACACGACGCCATGAACGTGTTCGAACTCGCTCTGCCGGACGCCGTCGTCGACACGACCGTGCTCGTGCTCATCCTGCTCGGCGCGATCCTGTGCCTGTCGGCCGCGGTCGGGCTCCTGCGCTTCCGCGACGTGCCCTCGCGCCTGCACGCGGCGACGAAGCCGCAGGTCCTGGGCCTCGTGCTCATCTGCCTCGCGATCGCGGTGTCGATGGGCACGGTCGGCGGCATCCTCGTCGGGCTGCTGCTGGTCGCCCCGATCGTCCTCATGCAGTTCGCGACCGCCCCTCTCTCCGCCCATATCGTCGGCCGCCAGGCGTATCGCAACGGCACGACCGACGAGCGGAACCTCGTCGTCGACGAGCTGGCCGAGTCGAAGCAGACGCCGCCTGCCGCGGGCTGACCGCCTCCCGCCTTCGGCGCTTTCCGCGGCCACGTGCACCTTCTGCGGCCATGAGGCCGTCTGGTGGCCGCAGAAACTGCCGCGGGCCGCAGAAGTTGTGGCCGAGCAGGCGGTCAGAGGCGGTCGGCGAAGCCCTGGATGAGTTCGGCGGCCGGCTCGGAGTCGCTGATCAGCGTGCCGTGACCGTGGTCGGGGATGACCCTCAGGTCGGCGCCCGGGATCTCGTCGATGATCTCCTGGCACCAGCTCATCGGCGCGAGCGGGTCGCTCTCGCCGCGGAGCACCAGGACGGGCGACTGGATGCGGCGGAACGCCTTCTCGGGCGCGTGGGCGATCGTCGCGCGCATCTTGCGGACGAGGTTCGGGCCCCCGCGCAGGTACTCGCGCGCTCCGCGCCAGATCACGAGCGGTCGTTCGCCGACCAGGTCGCGCAGCAGGTAAGAGGCCTGGGCGGCGACGTTGCGGGCGGCCTTGTTCACGGTGGGTCCGGCGAGCACGACGCCCTCGACCAGGGACGGATGCCGGGCCGCGAGCTCGGCGGCGATCTGGCTGCCCATGGAGTGACCGATCACGACGACCGGTCCTTCGCCGGTGTGGCGCAGGTAGGCGGCGACGAGGTCGGCGTGACGTTCCATCGTGAGGGTGCGCTCCGGTTCCGGCGCCTCCCCGAAACCGGGCAGGTCGACCGCGATCACGCGTCCACGCAAGCGCTGCACGACGTCGAGGTAGACGCTGCGCCCCATGCCGATGCCGTGCAGCAGCAGGAACGTGCGCTCGCCCTCGCCGAACGTCTCGGAGATGAGCGTCGCCCCCGCGTGCTCGAACTCGAGCAGGGTGACCGGGGTGCCCTTCGGGGCGAGGTAACTGGATGCCACCTCCCCACGCTAATCCAGCGCGCGGTGCGCGACGAATCGGCGACGGCGGGGCGACGCGTCGTCGCATGTGAGGATGGAGGGTGACCTCCCCCGATCCGGACACCGCCTCCGTCCCGACCCCGGCGGGCCTTCGGGCGCGTCTCCGCTCGAGCCTCGACGACCCGGTGCTGCGGGCGCTGGTCACGGCCACGGCGGTCTCCCGGGTCGGTCGCGGCGTGTTCTTCGCGGTGACGGTGCTCTTCTTCACGCAGATCCTCGGGCTCTCCGCCGCCCAGGCCGCGGTCGTGCTCGCGGTGTCGAGCGGCTGCGGCGTGCTGGGGTCGCTTCTCGGCGGATGGCTCGCCGACCGGTGGAGCGCACGGCGCCTGTCGTTCGCGTTCGAGGCGCTGGGCGGCCTGATGCTCGCGGCCTACGCGTTCGCGGGGGACTTCCTCTCGGCGCTGGTGCTGGCGAGCCTCAGCGGGTTCCTCGACTCGATGGGCCACTCGGCGCGGTCGGCGATCATCGCCCGGGGCTTCGTGTCGGAACGCCGGGTGCACGCCCGTGCCGTGCTGCGCACCGCGACGAACGTGTCGATCGCGGCGGGGTCGGGGTTCGGGGCGATCGCGCTCGCCCTGGGAACACCGGAGGCGTACCGCATCGTGATCGCGAGCGGCGGACTCCTGTGCGCGCTGGGGTCGCTGCCTCTTCTCCGCCTCACGTCGGCGGTCGACGCGCCGAGCCGTTCGGCGATCCACGACGTGCGCACCGAGACGGGGTCGATCGACACGGATGCCGCGTCCGCCTCCCGTCGCGACTGGAACCGCCGCTCGCCCTGGCGCGATCCCCGCTACCTGGTGCTGAGCGCCCTCTCCGCGGTGTTCGGCATGCAGTTCGGGGTCGCGGAGTTCGGAGTCCCGCTCTGGATCACGGGCTACACGGAGGCGCCGGAGGTCGTCGTCTCGGTGCTGCTGATCGTCAACACGACCCTCGTGGTGCTGTTCCAGGTGCGCGCCTCGCGCGGCACCCACGACCTGCGGGTCGCCGGGCGGGTGACCATGATCGCGGGGTGGCTCATGGTGGCCGCCTGTCTCGTGTACGCGCTCGCCGCCGGTCTGCCCGCGTGGGTCGCCGTCGTCGTGCTGGTGCTCGCGATGGTGGCGCACACCTTCGCCGAGATCCTCTCGCAGGCCGGCGCGTGGGGGCTGAGCTTCGAGCTCGCCGACCCCGTGCGCGCCGGCGCCTACCAGGGCGTCTTCGGGATGGGCTTCTCGCTCGGGGCGCTCGCCTCGCCGATAGTCGTCAACGCCACGGCGATCACCTACGGCCTCGCCGGGTGGGGGATGCTCGCCGCGATCTTCCTGGTGGCGGCGGTCGGCATCTGGCTGATCGCGCGCCGCGCCGCGGCATCCGTCCGTCCCGCGGCCTGAGAGCCTGCCCGCTCGCAACTTCTGCGGCCACGGCCGACTTCTGCGGCCCCCGCATCCCGCGGAGGCCGCAGAACGAGTCGAGGGCCGCAGAAGTTGCGCGGTTCGGCCGTGCTCGGCGTCGCTCAGCCGATGAGGCTGGGCTGGAGGTCGCGCAGCGTGCGCCGATGCGTCATCCGTGTGACGCCGATCGCGGCGAACACCAGGGCGCCGACGAGCCACAGTGCGAGCACCGCGAGGTCCCATCCGGCGCGGGCGAGGTCTCCGCCGTACATGAGCTGCCGCATGGCGTCGACCACGTATCCGAGCGGGAGCACGTGGTGCAGGGCCGCGAGCGGAGCGGGCAGCGTCTGCCACGGGAAGGTGCCGCCCGCGGTGACGAGCTGCAGCACCATGAGCACGAGTCCGAGGAACTGCCCGACCGAGCCGAGCCACACGTTCAGGGCGAGGATGATCGCCGCGAACGTCGCCGAGGCCGCGATCAGCACTCCGAGGGTGCCGAGGGGATTGTCGAACGTGAAGCCCAGGGTGATCGCGAGGATGCCCATGAGGCCGAGCATCTGGACGGCGCCGAGCGCGGCCGGGGTCAGCCAGCCGGCCAGGGTCACGCGGATCGGCGAATGCAGCGCCGTGACCGCGCGCCGGGAGATGGGCTTGACGATGAGGAACAGCGCGTAGATGCCGATCCACGCCGAGAGCGCGGCGAAGAACGGGGCGAGGCCGGCACCGTAGTCCTCGGCGGAGGCGACCTTGTCGCTCGACACCTTCACGGGATCGGCGATCGTGTCGGCCTGCTGCTCCCGCAGTTCGGGAGTGGATGCCGGGATCTGCGCGACGCCGTCGGCGAGACCGTCCCGCAGTTCGGCGGTGCCGTTCGCGAGCGTGCCGAGTCCATCGCGCAGTTGCGCGGCCCCGTCGTTCGCGGCGGCAGCACCCGTCGCCACGGTGCCCGCGCCGCTCGACAGCTGTGCGGCGCCGGAGGCCACGGCCGCGGCGCCGTCGGCGAGCTGATCGACCTTGCCCACGGCGGACTGGACGGTCGTGTTGCCCTCCTGCAGCCGGGTCGCGAGCGGGTCGAGGGAGGCCAGCACCTGGTCGATCTCCTCCTGCGTGAGGCCGCGGTCCGCGAGGAGCGTCGCGATGTCGGTGCGCACCTGCGGCAGGGCGTTCGTCGCCTGCTGCACGGCGGCTCCGGCGCGGTCGGCGACGTCGGCGAGCTGGCGGTTGCCGTCGCTCACCTGCTGTGCGCCCGACGCGAGTGTGCTCGCGCCCTGCGCGAGCTGCGCGGTCCCCGCGGCGAGCTGTGCCGTGCCGTCGGCGAGCGTCGTGCTGCCGGAGGCCGCGGTGGTCGCACCGTCCGCGAGCTGCGAGGCTCCGTCGACGGCCGTGACCAGGTTGTCGCGCACGTCACTGAGTCCCGTGAGCAGGCGCTCCGCCGCCTGGCTGCCGACCATCTCGGCCACGGAGCTGCGGATCTTCTCCACCGCCTGGGTGCCCATGGATGAGGCGAGGTAGTTGTTGGCGTCGTTCGTCTCGAGGTCGATGCGCGCCTGATGCGGATCCTCGCCCGCGGCGGATGTCAGCGCCGCGGAGAAGTCCGCCGGGATGGTCACGGTGAAGTCGACCGTGCCGGTGCGCAGTGCCTCGGCCGCCTCGTCGGCGGTCATGCGCTGCCAGTCGAACGCGTTGCCGTCGATGAGGTTCTCCGCGACGTCCTCGCCGTAGTTCACGGTGTCGCCGGTCGCGGCATCCGTCCCCGTCGTGGGTTCGGGTGCACCCTCATCGTCGACCACGAGCGCCACGGGCACGTCGGGGAACTTCGCGTAGGGGTCCTGGTTGGCCCACAGGTAGAGACCGCCGTAGAGGATCGGCACGCAGACGAGGGCGATCAGGGCGATGACGCCCATCCGGCTGGCGGTCAGTCGCCGCAGCTCGGCGGCGATCATGGCGGGGACCTTCATCGTGCGTCCTCCTCGTCGGGATCGGATGCCGGGGGCGTCGGGGCGTGGTCGTCGTCGAGCACCAGCGGCACCACGGGGCCGGACGCGTTCACGGCGTCGAACTCCTGCATCCGCTCCAGGGCGACCGCGGCGGAACCGCCGACGATCACGAGCATCGCGTAACCGCGGTCGGCGAACTCCATCGCGATGCGCCACCACCCGTCCGGGCTGCCGCCGTGCCGGTCGGGCGCGACGAGCACGATGCCGCGGGTGCCCTCGCGGAGCACGGCGAGCTCGCACAGGATGCGCACCCGCGCAGCGGGGTCGACGGTCCCGATCGGCGCTCCGGCGAGTTCGCCGAAGCCGAGCTGGTTGAGCCAGCGCCGGGCGTGGATCGGTGTGGCGCCGAGCCCGGCGAACATGAGCTCCTCGCCGACCACGCCTGCGAGGGCGATATCCGGGTGGGGGTCGCTCACATCGGGGGCGTCGACGAGCGCGACGGTGCGACGCAGCATCCGGTTGTCGGCCGCGCCGTCGATCGTGACGCGCCCGGTCTCGGGGCGCATGCGGCCACTTGCGATGAGGCCGAGCACGGTGGGGCGCTGCTCTGTCTCGGCGA
This sequence comes from Microbacterium sp. NPDC089696, assembly GCF_044749125.1. Classification (NCBI taxonomy): domain Bacteria; kingdom Bacillati; phylum Actinomycetota; class Actinomycetes; order Micrococcales; family Microbacteriaceae; genus Microbacterium; species Microbacterium sp. NPDC089696. The sequence goes on from NZ_JBIVHF010000001.1 coordinate 197,769, forward strand.
GGGCGAAGCGCACGGCGCCCGTGTGGAACTCGAGGCTCGTGGACGGGAGCGCCTGACCGCCTCGGCCCTTGCTCACGTCGTGCAGGGCGATCTTCATGCGGGGACCTCCTCGGAGGCGAGGATCTCGGGGTGGGCGGTGAGCAGGTCGTCGGCTTCGCGCCAGGACAGGCCGGCGATGCTGAGCAGGGTGCGCACCGCGAGGTTGGCGGCGCCGCTGTTGCCGGCGTCGGTGCGGGAGACGACCGTGCGGGCGACCTCCTCGATCAGTCGCGCGAGTGAGGGTGCGGCGAGGTCCGTGCGGAACGAGCCGTCGTCCTGTCCGCGACGGGTGAGGTCGGCGACGCTGCGACGCAGGGGGGCGAGGGCGTCGGCGGTGTGCGCGACGTGCGTCTCGTCGAGCGCGAGCGCCGCCGCGAACTGCACATGCGCGGCTTCGCGCCAGAGTCGGGCGGCGAGGCGGGCGAGCGCCAGACGCGGGTCGGCGTCGGTGACGGAGGCGGCGATCGCGTTGAAGCGCTGGGCTCCCGTGGAGATGAGCTCGCGGATCAGTGCCTCACGGTCGTCGAAGTGCCCGTAGAGGGTCCGGCGGGAGAGGCCGGCACTGCGGGCGATGACGTCGATGGACGCTCGGGGGTCGATCGCCAGGGTCGCGCGAGCGGCGTCGAGGATGCCGGCGCGATTCTCGACCGAGTCGCGGCGGGGTGCACGGGTGGTCATGCCTCCATGATACTTATCCTGCACAACAGTGTGCAAGATAACCCGGGCGACTCACAGCATCCGTGCAGTGGGGCCGGGCGCGACAGAGGGGCGGATGCCGCAGCATCCGCCCCTCTGTCGCGCGTCAGGCCACTAAGCCGTCCGTCGGCGGCGGGCGATCAGCAGTGCCAGCCCCGCCAGCAGCAGCAGGGTGCCGCCCCCGATCGGGACCCAGGGGATCTCGGCGCCGGTAGCGGGCAGCGCCCCCACCGTCACGACGACCTGTGCTGTCGCCCGCGACCCGTTGATGTCGGCGACCGAGTACGTCACCGGCGTCGTGCGCCCGCGGAAGTCCGGCAGCGGCGTGAAGACGAGCTTCCCGTCGACGACCCTCCACGTGCCCTCGCCGGGCACGGTCAGGGAATCGACCAGGGTACCGTCGCCGCTCACCAGCTTGAGCGTCGTCGGATCGAGGGGAGCACCGGTCGCCCCCGAGTCGTCCGCGAGCACGTCGATCGTCACGGCTGTGCCCGGCGTCGTCGTCGCCGAGTCGTCGCGCGCCACGGGGTCGAGGCCCTGCACCGTGATGGTAACGGTCGCTGTGGCGGTGGTGCCCAGGGAGTCGGTCACGGCGTACACGACCGGGGTCGCCTCACCGCGGAACTGCGCGTCCGGAGCGAACGTGACCGCGCCCGTCGCCGGGTCGATCCGGTACACGCCCTGGCCGGGCACCGTGAGGGTCCTGCCGCCCTCGCCGACCGTGCCGACGGTCTGCGCGTCGGCCGGGAAGACGACCGACGTCGGGTCGAGCGTGCCCCGCTCCCCGTCGGCGTCGAGGCCGGCGCGGTCGTTCACGAGCACGTCCACCGTGACCGGCGTGTTCTGCGGCGTGCGATCCACGTCGTTCACGAGCGTCGGGCCCGGCTGCACCGTCACCACGAGGGCGGCGGTCGCGGTCGTGCCGTTGGCGTCGTTGATCGTGTAGCGCACCGGGGTGGTCGCCCCGCTGAATCCGTCGGCGGGGGTGAACGTCACCGTGCCGTCGTCGTTCAGCGTGAACGTGCCCTGCCCCGCGATCTCGAGCGTCGTGCCCGCGTCGCGGATCTCGGCTTCCAGCCCGGCGGGGATGCCCGAGGCCTCGAAGACCGTGGAGGCCACCACGAGAGGCACCGCGGTGTCGCCGGCGTCGTCGTTGCCGACGATGTCGAACGTCACGGGCGTGCCGTAGGGCGTCGTCGCCGCGTCGTTCGTCGCGGTCGGCGTGACAGCGGTGACGACGATCGCGATCGTCGACGACGCCGTGTTGCCGTTCTCGTCGGTCACCGCGTAGGCGATCGGCGCGGCGGTGCCCGAGAACGCCGGCTCCGGCTGGAACGTCACGTCGCCGTTCGCGTCGATCGTGTACGCGCCCTGACCGGGGACCGTGAGCGTCTTGCCGCCGTCCGACACGGTCGCGCCCGCCGGCTGACGGTCCACCGGGAAGGCGAGACTCGCGTCATCCCACGCGCCGGCGGAGTCGTCCGCGTCGCGTGAAGGGGTGTCGTTGTCGAGCGGCGAGACGGTGACCGCGATCCCTTGCCTGGTGGTGCCTCGGTCGCGCTCGGCCACGGGACCGGGGCGCACGGTCACGGCGACCGTGGCGGTCGCCGGGGTCCCGTTGGCATCCTCGATTCGGTAGGTCACGGCCGTCGTGGTCCCCGTGAATCCCGGGGCGGGTGTGAAGGTCATCGAGCCGCCGTCCGTGAGCACGTAGGTGCCCTCGCCCGGGAACGTGAGCGATCGGCCGTCGGCCGAGACGATGACGCCGGCCGGTTGTCCGTCGGCCGGGAAGGCCGTGCGGGCGGGGACCAGCGGGGTGAGAGCGTCACCGGCGTCATCGTTCGAGAGCAGGTCGATCACGACAGGGGTGTCGAACGGCGTCTCCCCCGCATCGTCGGCGGCGATCGGGCTCACGGGCGTGACGATGATCGTCACGGTCGAGGAGACCGCTGCGCCGTTCGTGTCGGCGACGGCGTAGCCGACCGCGGTCGCCGATCCCGTGAACCGGGGCTCGGGGACGAACGTCACGATGCCGGTCGCGGGATCGATCGTGTAGACGCCTTCACCGGGAACGGTGAGGGTCCGTCCGTCACCGCTCACGACGCTGCCGGACGGCTGCCCCGTCGGCGGGAACAGCACGCTCTCGGGAAGGAGCTCACCACTGTCGCATCCGGCCGGCACGGTGGTCGAGCCAGGATCGCACGGAGCGCCGAGGTCGCTGGCACGGTCGTTCGTCAGCAGCGGCACGGCGACCGGCCGGCCCTGCCTGGTCGTCGCCGAGTCCGGCGCCGCGAGGGCGGGGCGACCCACCGTGACGGACGCTTCCGCCCGCGCGGGGGTGCCGTTCTCGTCCTGCACCTGATACTCGACGGGCACCGTGACCCCGTGGAAACCGGGGGCGGGGGCGAAGCGGACGCGTCCGTCGTCGGACATCGTCCACGTCCCCTCGGGGGTCGTGAGGGCTTTCCCGCCGTCTGTCGCGTCGGGCGAGGTGAAGATCGCGGAGCGGGGGTCGAGCGGTGCGGATGCCGCTCCCGGCCGGTCGTTCGCGAGCGGGTCGAACACGATCGGGACGCCACCGGGGGTCTTCACGGCGTCGTCGATGAGGATCGGCGTGATGGGGGTGACCGTCACGCTGATCGTCGACGACGTGGTGTTGCCCGAGTCGTCGTCGACCTCGTAGGCGATCGGCGTGGCCGCGCCCGTGAACGGGGGCTCGGGATCGAACGTGACCCTGCCGGTCGCGGGGTCGACGGTGTAGACCCCCTCGCCCGGCACGGTCAGTCTGCGACCGTCGGACGAGGCGACGCTCCCCGCAGGCAGCCCGGGCGTGACGATCAGCTGCACCGATGCGGGATCGAACTCACCGGCTGAGCCGTCGGTCCTCCTGCCCGGTGTGTCGTTCCGCAGGAGAGGGAAGGCCACGTCGACGTTCTGCGGTGTCGTGGCCGCGTCGGCCGTCGCGGCCGGCCCCGGCCGCACCGTCACGGTCACCGTGGAGGTCGCGCTCTGGCCGTTGTCGTCCGTGATCCGGTACTCGATCGGCGGAGTGGTCCCCGTGTAGCCGTCCGCGGGCGTGAAGACGACCGCTCCGGTGGGGTCGATGGTCCAGCTGCCTTCGGGCGTCGTGAGGCGCGTGCCGCCGTCGGTGGCCGACGGGGAGGTGAAGACGGTCCTCCCGGGGTCGATCCGCCCGCCGGGACCGGCCGCGTCGTCGTCGAGCACGTCGATCGTGACCGGGGTGCCGAACGGGGTGTTCGCGGCGTCGGGAGACGCCGTCGGGCCGAGCTCCGTGACCGTGATCGTGATCGTCGATCCCGCCGGGGTGCCGATGCTGTCCGTGAACGAGTAGGCGACGGGCTGCGCGATGCCGAAGAACGTCGGCTCCGGGGTGAAGCCGACGGCGCCGGTCGTCGGGTCGATGACGTACACGCCTTCTCCCGGCACGGTGAGCGTACGGGCGTCGGCGCTCACCGAGGATCCGGCGGGCTGACCCGCCGTGGGGAACCGCAGGGAGGCCGGGGAGATCGTCCCGGCCGAGCCGTCCGCGGCGCGACCGGCGGTGTCGTTGCCGAGCGGCATCACGTCCACCCGCGTCGCCTGGGTTGTGGACGCGGTGTCGGGTGTCGCCGTCGGGCCGGGGGCGACGGTGACGGTCGCGGTCGACGTCGAGCTGAGGCCGTTGTCGTCGGTGATCCGGTACCCGACCGCGGGGGTCGTGCCGGAGTACCCGGGAGCGGGGGCGAAGGTGATGCGGCCGTCGGCCCCGATGGTCCAGAGCCCCTCCGCGGTCTCGAGGCGCCGTCCGCCGTCGGTGGCGGCGGGGTCGGTGAAGACGGTGAGCGCGGGGAGGATCGCTCCGTTGCCCGGGGTGTCGTCGGTCGCGCCCGGGAGCGTCACCGAGGGGGTGTTGAAGGTGATGGCCGCGGTGTCGGGCAGCGCGGTGGGCGGACGCAGCTCGTTCGTGAACGCGCAGGCGACCGAGGTGCCGTCGGTCCCGGTCGGCACGGGGTACGCGGCCGTGTTGCCGGTTCCGGAGGCGACGACGGCGCCCTCGAGGTCGCGGCACGCCCAGGTGGTCGTGTAGTCGGCGAGGTTCGTGGCGCCGTCGCCGACCTGGCGCACGGTGTAGGTCTCCCCGGGGAGGACGACGCCGGGAGCGGTGCTCGACGAGCCGTCCGGGTTCACAGTGCTGGGGGTGAAGTCGGGCCCGGTCTCCGGAGCGCCGTAGGAGCCGCCTTCCACGATGATCGTCGTGGTGTCCGTCGGCCGGCGCTTGCCGTCGGGGAACGTCGACGCGACCTCGAGCGTCGACGGGTTGGCGCAGGAGCCGAGGTCGGTCGAGGTGACGCCCGTCAGAGCGGTGAGCGCGCCGACCGGTGCTCCCGTGATGGGATTCGCCTTCTGCACGCCCGTCACCTGCCCGACGTACAGGTGCCCGTCCGATGCGAACGCGATGCCGTTGGTCGTGGTGGCCGTGGTGCCGGATGTGAGCGGGGTCGAGGTCATCACGACTCCCGTGGCGCTGCCGTCGCCGACGACCGGCACGACGCCGTCGGCCACATAGAGCGTGTAGGCGGTCGAGCTGGCGGCGACGAAGTAGAGGCGTCCCGCCTTGTCGAACGCGATGTCGCCGTTCGTCCCCGGGGCGGCTGCGACGGTGACCGATGTCGCCGGCGTCGGCGAGGAGGCCTTCGTCGCCGGATCGTAGACGAAGAGACGGAGCGTGCCTCCTGCGTATGCCCCGAAATAGTAGAGTCCCGTCTTCGGGTTCACGGCTCCGACGGTTCCCTGCGCGACGCCGGCGGGTTTGGGTTGCAGCGTGGCGGCGCCCGCGGGGGCGTCGTAGGTGACGATCTGCAACCGGGTGCCGAAGAGGGCGGTGGCGCCCTCGGCTCCGATGCCGAGCTGATTCGAACTCGTCGCGATCCCCACCGGAAGGGGGAATGCCGGGGTCGTCGACGTCGTACCGCTCGTGAGGTCGACCTCACGCACCGAACCATCGGTCGAGGTCGTCAGGTAGAGCGTGTCGATGCAGTCGAGGGCGGGCGCGGCGACCGCGTTCTCCGCCGGTGCTCCGACGAGGGCGGCCGCGACCAGCGCCGCCGCCACGATGGCGGCTCGCGTGCGACCGGTCTTCCTTTCGGCGCGCGGATTGAGTGGCATTCGATGCTCCCCGGGATCGTTCGTCACGGGGCGATGTGCCCCCGAACCATCCAGCTAACCGGGGCGCGAAAGTCGTCGCATCAAAACCGAATGCAACATACCGATGTGCAGAATATAGCAACGGACGCAACGACGAGAGGGGGCGGATGCCGCAGCTTCCGCCCCCTCTCGTGGTGCTCGGGTCAGTCGGTGCCGAAGTCGAACGCGGCGCCCTCGGAGGCCGTGTCGACGGCATCCGCGAGGGTCTCGTCGGCCGCGGAGACCGAGCCCTCGACGGCGCCGGTGATCTCGGCGGACTCGCCGGCGGTCACCCGTCCGACGAGCTCGCCGGTCGCGCCGCCCACGAGGCCGAGGCCCGCGTAGTACTCGAGGCGTGCGCGCGAGTCGGCGATGTCGAGGTTGCGCATCGTGAGCTGGCCGATGCGGTCGACCGGGCCGAAGGCCGCATCGCCGACGCGCTCCATCGAGAGCTTCTCGGGGCCGTACGACAGGTTCGCGGAGGTCGTGTCGAGGATCGTCCAGTCGTCGCCGCGGCGCAGGCGGATCGTGACGGATCCGGAGATCGTCGAGCCGACCCAGCGCTGGATGGACTCGCGCAGCATGAGCGACTGCGGCTCGAGCCAGCGGCCCTCGTACATGAGGCGACCGAGGCGGCGGCCCTGCTCGTGGTAGGTGGCCAGGGTGTCCTCGTTGAGGATGCCGTTGACGAGGCGCTCGTACGCGATGAAGAGCAGCGCCATGGCCGGGGCCTCGTAGATGCCGCGCGACTTGGCCTCGATGATGCGGTTCTCGATCTGGTCGCTCATGCCGAGGCCGTGGCGCCCGCCGATCGTGTTCGCCTCCATCACGAGGGCCACCGGGTCGGTGTACTCGGTGCCGTTGATGGCGACGGGGCGGCCGCCCTCGAACGTCACCGTGACGTCCTCGGACTCGATCGCGACCGAGGGATCCCAGAACTTCACGCCCATGATCGGGTCGACGGTCTCGAGCGACACGTCGAGGTGCTCGAGGGTCTTCGCCTCGTGCGTCGCACCCCAGATGTTCGCGTCGGTGGAGTACGCCTTCTCGACGGAGTCGCGGTACGGGAAGTCGTGGGCGACGAGCCACTCGCTCATCTCCTTGCGGCCGCCGAGCTCCGTGACGAAGTCGGCGTCCAGCCACGGCTTGTAGACGCGCAGGCGGGGGTTGGCGAGCAGGCCGTAGCGGTAGAACCGCTCGATGTCGTTGCCCTTGTACGTGGAGCCGTCGCCCCAGATGTCGACGCCGTCCTCCTTCATGGCGCGCACGAGCAGCGTGCCCGTGACGGCGCGGCCGAGAGGCGTGGTGTTGAAGTACGTCTTGCCGCCGGAGCGGATGTGGAACGCGCCGCACGCGAGGGCGACGAAGCCCTCCTCGACGAGGGCGGTCTTGCAGTCGATCAGGCGCGACGCCTCGGCGCCGTACTCCAGGGCGCGGCCCGGGATGGACTCGATGTCGTCCTCGTCGTACTGCCCGAGGTCGCCCGTGTACGTGTAGGGCACCGCACCCTTGTCGCGCATCCACGCGACGGCGACGGAGGTGTCGAGTCCTCCGGAGAAGGCGATGCCGACGCGCTCGCCGACGGGCAGGGACTGGAGGACCTTGGACATGCCCTCCAGTCTATCGGCGGCGTGTCGCCTGTTTCGGACGGCCCCGGTCGTGCTCACTCCGCTTCGGACGCAGGCGGCGGCGCCGAGGGAGGACGTCTCGCGCGGCATCCTCCTACGCCGGAGTCATCTCCTGCGCCGGTGCCGCCTCGGGCGCCGTGGACTCGGGCGCCGTGGACTCGGACAGGAGACGGCGCTGATGCGCGGCGTACCCGCCGCCCCAGGTCGTGAGCACCTCGATGAGCGGCATCGCGCCGCGGCCGAGATCGCTCAGCCGGTACTCCACCTTGGGCGGGACCTGCCGGTAGACCGTGCGGATCAGCAGGCCGTCGTCCTCGAGCTCACGCAGTTGACGGGTGAGAACACGGGCGGTGGGCTCGTCGAGCAGGCGGCTGAGCTCGCCGAACCGCAGCACCTCGTGCTCGTCGAGCAGGCTGAGGATGCTCGGCTTCCAGGCCCCGCCGAGCACGGCGATCGAGATCTCGGCGTCGCACGCATCGCCCCACTCGCGGACGATGCGCTCCGTCTTCTCCCGCATGGTTCCCCTCCTCGTCGACCCATAGTATCCGGAACGTCAGTATGTGACCAGAATGACCGTACTTGTCCAGACCGTACCTACTCCACGAGACTGGGTGCGTGACCTCCCCCGTGCCCGTCGTCCCGGCTCGTCCGCGCCCCGCGCGGCATCCGTGGCTCGCCATGATCCCCCTCCTCCTCGGCATCCTCATCGGCGCTCTCGCGATCAGCAGCGTCTCCACGGCGCTGCCGGCCATCCGCGGAGACCTGACGCTCTCCGACACCGGGGCCCTCTGGCTCGTCGACGTGTACGCGCTCTCGCTCGCCGCCACGCTCATCCTCGCCGCGCGGATCGGCGACGCCTTCGGGCGCAAGCGCATCGTGCTGCTCGGCCTCGCGGGATTCGCGGCGCTCAATCTGGTCGGCGGACTCGCTCAGGACGGGCTGGTGCTGATCGTCGTGCGTGCGCTGCTCGGCGTCGCCGAGGCGTTCGTCGTGGCCGGCGTGGTCGCGACGATCGGCGCGCATTACCAGGCGCGTCAGCGCGTGCTCGCCTACGGGCTGTGGACCGCGACGTTCGGCACCGGCAGTGCGCTCGGCCCCGTGCTGGGCGGTCTCGTGACCGAGGGACCGGGGTGGCGGTGGCTGCTGCTCGGCAGCGTCCCGCTCGCGGTGGTCGCCGGTGTGCTCGCCATCTGGCTCGTGTCGGACTCCCGCAGCTCGCGCCCCGCCTCATGGGACGTGCTCAGCATCGTCTCGTCGATCGTCGCGCTCGGCGCCCTCGTCTTCGCGCTGCACGAGGTGCTGGCAGCGCCCGTCCCCGCCGTCCTCGCGGGGGTTGTCGCCGTCGCGACGCTCGTGTACTTCATCCGCCGGCAGCGACGACTGCGCGACCCGCTCATCGACATGAGGCTGTTCGGCGTCCCGGGGTTCAGCCCCGCGGTCGTGCGCATCGTGGCGGCGAGCGGCGTCTCGGCGGCATCCGTCCTGCTCGTGAGCCTGCATCTGCAGGATCTGCGCGGCTTCACGGCGGCCGAGGCGGGCATTGCGATCCTGCCGCAGGCGGTGGCGATCGCCCTCGGCGGCGTCATCGCCCCGGTGTTCCTCCGCTGGCTGAGCTCGCCCGCGCTGACCGTTCTCGCGCTCGTGGTCCAGGGGGTCGGTCTGGCGTGGCTGGCGGTGGGCGCCGATCTCGTGGCGATCCCGCTCGTGCTCGTCGGCGCCGGCTTCGGCGTGGCCGCGACGCTCGCCGCGACGACCTTGTTCGACGTCACCGCCGAGGACGACGCCGGACAGGTCGGCGCGATCCAGGAGGTGGCGTTCGCGCTCGGCGCGGGTGTGGGGGTCGCGGTGCTCGGCACGATCGCCTCGATCGTCGGAACCGGCGGCTTCGCGGTGGCGCTGCTCGTCGCGGCGGTCGCGGTCGTGGCCGCCGCGCTCCTGCCCCTGTGGCGGCGGTCTCCGACCGAGGCCGTCGCCGACGCCTCCTGACGCTCGCCCCTGACGCTCGAAGGAAGGACACCATGTCGCATTCGCGCCCCACCGTCCACTGGATCCACGCCCATCCGCAGGACGCCTCTTTCAACGCCCGGCTGTTCCGCGACGGCGTCGAGGCGCTGTCGCGGGACCACGACGTCGAGATCACCGACCTCTACGCCCAGGGGTTCGATCCCGTACTCGGGGCGGCGGACCTCGGGCAGCCCCACGGCCGCGAGGGCAACGTCGTCGACCTCATGGGCGAGGCCTACGCGGCCGGGCAGGTGCCGGCGGATGTCGTCGAGGAGCAGCGCAAGCTCGCGGCCGCCGACCTCGTCGTCCTGCAGTTCCCCCTGTGGTGGTACGGGCCGCCGGCGATCCTCAAGGGCTGGTTCGACCGCGTGCTCACGAACGGGTTCGCCTACGGCACGGCCGACCCCGACACCGGCATCCCGCTGCGCTACGGCGACGGTCCGCTCGTCGGGCGCCGTGCGCTCGTGATCGTCACCGCGGGGGAGGACGACCGCTCGATCGGGAACCGCGGCATCAGCGGAGACATCGACTCGCTGCTGTTCCCCCTCACGCACGGGACGCTCTGGTACACGGGCATCGAGTCGCTCGACCTGCACGTCGTGCACGATGCCGACGGCCTCACCGTCGAGGGGATCGACCGGGAGAGCGCGCGGCTGCGGGAGCGGCTCGCCGGGATCGACGACGAGGCGCCGAGCAACCCGTACCGCCGCCTGCGCGACGGCGACTACCGGGGCACGCGGGCGCTGCGGGCGGATCTGCTGCCCGGGCGCACCGATCTCGGCATCCACCGCCTCGCCTGACGCGCGGCGGATCAGGGTGTGCGGACCTCGATCTGCAGCGCGGCGTACGTGTGCACGGCTCGCTGGTCGCAGGTGAGCAGGGGGACGCCGGCCGCTTTCGCGGCGAGGGCGACCAGACCGTCGTAGACCGCGCCGCCTGCGATACCGGCGGCGGTGAGCGTCTGCACGGCGCGGAGCGCATCGCGCGAGGGCAGCGCCACCGATGCGGCGAACGAGTGATCGATCAGCTCCGCGGCGCGCCGAGGAGTGACGCGGGCGGCGCCGGGGAGTCGGGTCAGCACCGAGTACGTCTCGACCATCGCGTGACCCGACAGACCGAGTGTGCGCCCGCGGCACGCAGCGGTGACCCGCTCGTGCAGAGGATTCGCGTCGTGCAGCAGCGCGATCGCGGCGCTGGTGTCGAGCAGCAGGTCAGCGCTGATCGGCAAGGCGCAGCTCGCGGATCTCGTCGGGGCCCAGCGCAGGGCCGCCCGAGATCACCAGACGCCCGTCTCGCTCGACGATGTTGTCGGGTGCCTCGACCTCGATCCGCACTCCGGTGCCGTCGACGATGAGATCGACCGGGCCCGGCAGCATCCCGAGTCGCTCCCTGATGCTCGCTGGGATGACGATCCGCCCTGCCTTGTCCATGGTCGCATGCATGCCATGACGATACCATTCCGATGGCATTCGTGTCTCCGGGTTTCTCGCGCGCACGGTGGCAGAGTGTGCGGGACGGAGGTGCACATGGGTCAGGCGGTGCTGTGGGGAGCGGTCGCTGCCGCGCCTCTGTTCGTCGGCGCGGTACTGGCGCTGCTGCGCACCTGGCCGCCCCGGTGGCTCGGCATCGTGCTGGGCTTCGGGGCCGGTGCGCTCATGGCCTCGATCGCGTTCGAGCTCTGGGAGGAGGGCCTCGCGCTCGCGGGACCGATCCCGCTCGTGGTCGGCGTCGCGCTCGGCGCCCTGAGCTACTACGTCGCCGACCGCATCCTCGATGCGCGCGCCGCGAAGACGAAAGGTCCCGCGGGCGGCGGGCAGCTCGCGGTGGGGGCGCTGCTCGACGGCATCCCCGAGCAGCTCGTGCTCGGCATCGGCCTGGCGTCGGGCGAGCCCGTGAGCGTCGCACTCGTGATGGCGATCCTCGTGTCGAACCTGCCCGAGTCCATCGGCTCAGCCGCCGACCTGTTGCAGGGCGGGATGACGCGCTCGCGCGTGCTGCTGCTGTGGGCGGGCGTGACGGTGATCTGCGCAGCGGCGACCGTGGCCGGCTTCGGGCTCGCGACGGTGACCGACGACAGCTTCCGTGCCGCGGCGAGCGGATTCGCGGCCGGAGCCCTGCTCGTCATGCTCGTCGACTCGATGGTGCCGGAGGCACAGTCGAAGGCGAAGGAGTCGACCGGCCTCGCGACCGTGCTGGGCTTCGCGCTCGCCGCCGGCCTCGCTCTCGCGACCTGACCTCGTCGCCGCGCCGCGGACAGCCCCGCCGTCCGGCGGTCGGGGCGCCCCGGATCGGCCGCATCCGGCGGGTTCCCGGCCGCGGCGCACGGCGGGATGCTGAGCGGAAGGTCGCCTCCGCGCGACGATGGACACTGTGAACGAAGGAGTTCCCATGACCGACACGCTCACCCGCCCGCCGTTCGATCCCGAGCTCGAGGCCGCTCTCGCCCTCGTCGCGGATCAGCTGCCGACGACCCTCACCGCCGAGATGATCCCGCTGCTGCGGCAGTCGCCGGTCGCGGGCGACGACGAGATCCGCCAGGTGCTCGCCGACCGCGGCTTCGTCTGGCGCGACGAGACGATCCCCGGTCACGACGGCGACGACATCGTCGTGACCGTGATCGAGAAGGAGGGGCGCACCGGGACCGGCCCTGGGTTCTTCCACACGCATGGCGGCGGCATGATCATCGGCACCCGCTGGCTCGGCGTCGTCGGGTTCCTCGACTGGGCCGAGCGCTTCAACGGCGTCATCGTCACGGTCGAGTACCGGCTCGCGCCGGAGTTCCCCGACCCGTACCCCGTCGAGGACTGCTACGCGGCCCTGCGGTGGACGGCCGAGAACGCCGAGGAGCTGGGCATCGACGCGACCCGTCTGCTGATCGGCGGAGGCAGCGCCGGCGGCGGACTGGCCGCAGGCACGGCTCTGCTCGCGCGGGATCGCCGCGGTCCGGGCCTCGTGGGACAGCTGCTCATCTACCCGATGCTCGACGACCGTGACGAGAGCGTCTCCACGAGGCAGATCGACGGCGTCGGGGTGTGGGACCGCGGCTCCAACATCACCGGATGGACCGCGCTCCTCGGCGACCGCAAGGGCACGGACGACGTGTCGATCTACGCGGCGCCCGCACGGGCGACCGACCTCGCGGGGCTCCCGCCGGCGTTCATCGACTGCGGCAGCGCCGAGGTGTTCCGCGACGAGGACGTCGCCTACGCCTCGAGACTGTGGGAGGCCGGCGTCCAGGCCGAGCTGCACGTCTGGGCGGGCGGGTTCCACGGCTTCGATATGTTCGCGCCCCACGCCGCTGTCGCGCAGGCCATGCTCGCCGCGCGGGACGACTGGGTGAACCGCCTGCTCGGATAGCCGCCGCCGCACGCTAGGGGGTCACGACGTCGACCCCCTAGTGTGGAAGCCCCGCGCGATGGAGCCCGACATGCAAGATCTGCTGGGGCGGCTGACCGCCCTCGACCCCGATGCGAGCGAGACCCTCAAGGTCGTGTCCTACTTCGACGCCCTCGTCGCGCGGTCGGTCGGCGTGGAGAGCATGCTGCGCGGAGCGGCGGTGCTGAGCGGTGCCACGGTCGGACAGCGCGACGGCGCCCACATCATGCGAGTACGGGCCGACGGGGTGCGCATCGAGCCGCAGGACCCGGGCGAGGAGCACCTGCGGCGCGAGAGCGGCGCCGACGCGGTCGCCTGGATCGAGCGCGAGGGCGAGCCGCACACGAACGACGCCATGATCCTCGAACGGCTCACGCTGGCGCTCGGCATCCTCCGCGCCCGGCGCTCGGTCGCACCCGAGAGCGCGGTCGAGCTCGTGCTCAGCGCCTACTCGAGTCCCGACGAGAGGGCCGCCGCGCTGACCCGCCTGCGCCTCTCGTCGGGCGATCTGCGCGTCGTCGCCTCCCCTCCGGACCCGGCGCCGCTGCCCCGGCATCCGTCTGCCGTCGTCGCCACGAGGCACGGCCTCACGCGCGCCACGCTCCTCGCGGCGGACGACGATCCGTGTGCCGCCTGGCCGCTCGGGGCAGGGGCGCGGCTCGGGATCGGCCCCGCGGGCGCGGGTGCGGCGCTCACGGATTCGTGGAGCGCGGCTCTCATCGCGGTGCGCCTCACGAGCGATGCGGAGCCGACCATCCGTGCCGAGGAGCTGGGGGCCGCTCTGATCGTCGCGCAGCACGCCGAGTCCGCTCCCGCGCATCCGGATGCCGTGGCGCTCGACCGACTCGATGCCCGTGGCCTCGAGCTGCTCGACGCGGTCGCGGAGGAGCGCAGCGTGCGGGGAGCCGCCGTGCGGCTGGGGCGCCATCACTCCAGCGTCCAGGAGCGGCTGACCTCGCTGATCGACGTGCTCGGCTACGACCCGCGCACACCACGCGGTCACACGCGCTACGCGCTCGCGCGGATGCTGCTGACCCTCGCCACCTGATCCGTGAGGGCGCGTCTCATTAGAAGCCCGGGTACTCCTTCAGCTTCTCCTCGAACTCGGCGCGGTCGGCGTCGCTGAGCACGGCGCTCGCGATCACGGTGATCTGCAGGCCCTCCAGCGGTTCTCCGGTTCGGGCGCTCTGCGCTTCGCGTGCGGTGCGGAAGTCGCCGGTGGGGTCCTTCGAGAGGTCGTAGATGTTCGCGTAGAACCGCAGCGGATCGGGGTAGTTCTCGGTGTAGTACTCCCACGTGTGCTGCTGACGGGGGTCCTCGCTGCCGTAGAGCTTCGCGATCATCGACGGGTCGATCCCGGAGAACTCGTCGTTGAACGAGTACAGGTACGACATGCCGTGCTCGGCGACCACGTCGTCGATGAGGTCCATCACGGCCAGCTTGCGGTCGTAGTCCTGGATCGGCTCCGTCGTCGCCCAGCTCGCAGAGGTGTACTCCACGAGCATCGACTCCCCGCCGTACCCGTTGCGCTCGGGACGGAAGTCCTCGTCGCCGACCGCGACCCACTCGTACCCGAACTCCGCCGTGACGCGCGCGCGGATGTCGGTGAAGAGCGACTCGGCGTCTGCCTGCACCTGCTCGAGGGACTGCTGCCGCAGGGTCTGCTCCGGGTCCGTGCCCTTGATCCCCGGGTACGCCTCCTCGTGCTTCTGCTCCTCGGACTTGATGCCCTCGTAGCCGCCGGCCGCCGAGGTGCGCAGTGCGCTCACGCCGCCGATGGTCGCGACGTTGACGACGAGGGCGATCGCGAGGGCGACAGCACCGAGGGTGCGCCCCCGGCTCGTGACGAGTGCGCCGACGCCGATCGCGACGACCACGAGCTGCAGCGCGATCATGGTGATGCCGTAGAGCGCGTCGGTCGCCCCGACGGCGAGCGTGACGAGCAGGACGAGCGCGAAGAGGATGCCCGCGATCAGCGCGATCCACCCCAGGGCGTTCGCGGGCGTCCGCACCTCGGGTTCGGCCGTCGCGCTGCCGATCGCGCCGGGGACGGCGGGGAGCGGCGTGACGCCTCCGGACGGTCGTCGGGCGCCGCGGTAGCCGCCCGGAGGAGGGACGGGCGGTGCCCCCTCGGTGCCGGCGACGTATCGCGCGCGCTGCTTCTCGTGGTCCATCACCATGGCCTGTCCGTCCCGGAGCCGGGCTCGTCTCCGCCCTGCTGCTGGTCGCGTTCCTGCGTACCCTGCTCGAGCTTGTCCTTGAGCTCCTCCAGCTTGTCCTCCGAGGGCTGCGGCTCGGGCTGATCCTGGGGCTGCTCCTCCTGGTCGGACGGCTGCTCCTGCTCCTGCTCCTGCTGCTTCTGCTTCAGCCGGTCCTCGAGGCCGTCCTTGCTGTCCTGCATGTCGCGGCTCGGGTCGGAGGACTGCTGCTGCGCCTCCTCGCTGTCGCACTCCTCAGGCATCTCGGTGGTGACCGTGAGCGCATCGCCGTAGAGCTGCGCGGCCGTCGCGCCGTCCCCGTCGGCGCGGGCAGCATCGCCCATGCGCTCGATCACGAGGGCGAGATTGATCCGCACGCTGCAGACCTCGAGACCGGTCGCGAGGTCGAGCGACTCCTCCAGCTTCGCGCGCGCCTCGGGCAGGCGCTCCGCTCCGGCGAGGGCCGTGCCGACGTTGAAGGGCGCCTTGTACGGCTCGAACCAGTTGAGGAACTCCTGCCCGCGGGCGGCGGACTCCGACGCCGAGAAGTCGTCGACGACGTAGGCGCTGATCGACTGGTGGGCGAACGCGTACATGCTCAACAGCTTGCCGACGAACAGCAGCGCCGCGAGGGTCAGCGGCAGCGTGCCGATCGCGATCCACCGGCGGATGCGGCGGCGGCGACGGTTCGAGGCCAGGAGAGCGGATGCCGCCTGCGCGCGCAGGTCGTCCGGAGCGGTCACGGTGCTCATGCGTCACCTCCGCCGGTCGGCGTGCGGGGAGCGCGGAGGTGCCGCAGGCGCGCGACGAGCATGCTGGCGCGGGCGAGCTCCACCGCGAGCAGGGTGGCGAGGACGAGAGCCGCGATCCAGTACAGCTCGATCACGTTCCCGACCGTGCCCGACTCGGCGTAGGCCGTGGTGGTCGACGGCGCCTCGGGCAGTGCGATCTCGGCATCCGCGCTGCGATGCTGGTACTCGACCCCCAGCTGCGAGGCGATCCGCTCGAGGTTGGTCTCGTCGATGACGGACAGTGCATCGGCGCCCTCGTACTGGATGTAGTCGCCGGGTGCGCCGTCGACCGCGCCGGTCGTGAGCCGCATCGGACCGCCCTCCGCCGTGCCGTAGCCGAGCACGGCACCGGCGTCCGTGTACGTCCCGGCGCCGTCGAAGGGCTCGGGAGTCGAGTCGGTCGTCTGCTCCCCGTCGCCGAAGTAGAACACCATGCGCGAGCGGTCGGGCTGAGACTCCGCCGCGTTCGACAGCGTGTCGGCGAGCAGCTGGTTCGCGATGCCCACCGAGCTGCCGCGGGACTGGCTCGTGACCTCGGGCCGCAGCACGTCGAGCGATGAGATGAGCGCCGTCGTGTCGGTCGTGAGCGGGAGGCGCAGGTCGGCGGAGGCCGCCGAGGTGATGAGGGCGAAGCGCGCCCCGGGGTACTCGTCGACGATGCTCTGCACGTCCGCCCGCACGCCGTCGAGGCGGGGTTCGCCGTCACCCCAGTCCTCCGCGACGATGCTCGCGGTGGTGTCGACCACGAGGACGATGTCGGTGTCGGTCGCGAGGGTCTGCGTGGAGCCACCGGGGAGGCCCGGCCGGAGCAGCATCACGAACACCGCCAGCAGCATCACGAGACGCATCGCCCACAGGGCCTTGGCGCGACCGGGCGCCTTCACGAGGGCGAGCACACCGATCGCGGCGATCGGCGCGCACAGCAGCACGAGCAGGAAGACGTTGAGCACGGGCTGGAGGATCACAGCTTCACCCTCCACAGCACGACGACGAACGAGAGCGCCGCGATCATCAGCACGACGATCCAGAGATCAGGGGTGTCGGTCCACACGATCTGCGCCTGGCCCTGGAGCTCGGTGGCCTCCTGCTCCTGGACCTGCGTGACGATGTCGCTCACGGTCGTGGTGTCGCGGAGGCCGTAGGCCGCGCCGCCGGTCGCTTCGGCCGCGCGGGAGAGCTCGGCGCTCACCTCGGCGTCCTTGCCCTGCACGGGGTTGAGTGCGAACACGCGCACTCCCACCGACGCGGCGTACGCGGAGGCCTCGTCGAGCGTGACGATCGAGGCGCCGTTGACCTCGTTGTCTGTCGCGAAGATGATCGACCGCGAACGGTCGTCGTCGGGGTGGTCGAAGGCCATGGTGCAGGCGGCGAGACCGTCGCCGATGAGAGAGGCGCCGTTGCCGTTGAGCGTGCCGACCCAGTGCTCGGGGATCTCGTCGAGGTAGTCGAAGCTCTCGCGGATGCTCTGCAGATGCCCGCGGATGAACGAGTAGTCGTCCGTGAGGGGGAAGATCTGCACGGGCGAGCTGTTGAAGATCGTCAGGCCGATGCGCTCGCCCTCGAAGTCGTCGAGCAGCTCCTCGAACACGGTGAGCACCTCGACATCGACCTCGCTCATGGATCCGGACACGTCGAGGCAGAGCATGATGTCCCGGCTGGTGTTGACGGGCTGGATCGTCTGCGACGACATCGGCCGGGCCGCGACCACGCCGGCCGCGAGCATCGCCACCGCTCCGATCGCGAGGATGCCGGTGAGCGCGACCACGCGACGCGTGAGGGCGCGCCGGAAGGTCGGCAGCGCGCGGAGCCGCTCGGCGCGGGCGATGCGCGCATGCTCGTGCACACCTCCGCGTCCGCTGCCGCGCAGTCCCAGCAGCACGCCGACCACGACCGCCACCACCAGGAGGCCGGCGACGACGAGGATCAGCCATCCGTTCGCTAGTGCCACGAGCGCACCACCGTCCTGGCGGCCTCGGCGCCCGCGACCGGGTCGATCGACGGACCCTGCCGGAAGATGCTCGGGTAGTAGTGGCGGCTCACGGCGTCGATCAGCGCCGGGTGCACACCACGCGACACGAGGTCGTCGAGCGCGAGCACCGGCGCCTCGAGGCCGCTGTACTCGTTCACGAACGTGCGCACGACGCGGCTCAGCTCGAGGTTGGCGTTGCGGGCCGTGAGAGCCCGGGCGCGGTAGTCGTCCTCGATGTGCTGGATGCGCTCCAGGTACTCGACGCGCAGCTGCGACAGCACGTCGCCGGTCAGCAGTGTCGCGTCGTGCCCGTCGCGGCTCAGCGTGACGTCGCGCCGCGGGCGCGTGAGCGCGACGACCAGCCAGGCGGCCGCGATGAGCAGCAGCAGGATGCCGATCGCGAGCAGGATCCAGCCCCAGCCGTACTGCGCCGGCGGGTAGAGCTCGTCAGAGCCGGGCATTCGACCTCCGGTTCAGCAGCTGGAGCAGCTGCGCGACGGCGTCGTCCTGGTCGGCCAGCACTCCGTGACTGATCTCCATGCGGGTGAGGAGCTCGGCGAGGCGTGCGGCATCGGCCTCGGTCCGCGTCGTGAGCTCGCGCACGATGTCGGCGTCGCCCTGCACGAAGTCGGGCACCTCCCACAGGCTGTCGACGTCGCGGCGGGCGGTCGCCGTGCGGTGGTCGAGCACGGGCTCGGCGTCGCGCACCGTGAGCCAGAGCACATCGTGCTGCACGCGCAGGCGGCGCAGCATCCGCTCCGTCTCGTCGGTGACCGGGGCCTCGTCGGTCACGATCACGACGATCATGCGTCGCGAGATCGTGCGAGCGACGTACGACAGCAGGGCGTCGCGGTCGCTGGGCGCCCGGCTCTCGTCGATCGCGCGGTCGACGGTCCGGAGGGCGTGCTCGAGCGCTCCCTCGCTGCGTCCGGGGGCTCGCCGGCGCACGCGGTCGGCGTCGCCGTAGACGAGGGAGAAGTCGTCGCCGTGGCGGAGCGCCAGCACGCCGAGCACACCCGCGGCCAGGATCGCGAGGTCCTTCTTCGGCTTCTCGTCGCGCGCCAGCGCCCCCATCGACCGCCCGGTGTCGACCACGAACAGCACGGTGTGCATGCGCAGGGCTCGGTGCCTCTTCACGAGCGGTGTGCCGAGACGCGCCGTCGCGCGCCAGTCGATGTCGCGCACCTGATCGCCGTACTCGTACTTGCGCAGATCCTCGAAGTCGAGACTGCGCCCGTGCAGCAGCGATGCGTACGGGCCGTCGAGGGCGTGCAGCGACTTGCGCGACGAGTGGATGAAGAGCTTGCTCTTCACCTGGGTGATCAGGCTGGGCATGGGGTCGTCAGGGCGTGGGGACCGCGCCGAAGATCTGGTCGATGATCTCCTCGCTGCGGATGCCCTCGGCGTCGGCTTCGAACGTGAGCAGCACGCGGTGGCGCAGCACGAGGTGGCGGAGCGCGCGGATGTCCTCGGGGAGCACGTGCGCGCGGCCGTTGAGCAGCGCGAGAGCCCGCGACGCCTGCAGGAAGGCGATGCTCGCGCGGGGGCTCGCGCCGTACTTGATGTAGCGGGCGCGCTCCTCGCCGATGTACGGCGCCGGGTTCCGGGTGACGTACGCGATCGACACGATGTAGTTGCGGATCGCCGGGTCGACGTAGATGCGGCCGGCGACGTCCTGCAGCATCCGCACGTCGTCGAGCGTGATCGCGCTCTCGACGTGACGGTCGGGGTCGAGCACGCCGGAGTCGATGCGTCCGAGGATCTCGAACTCGTCGGCCGGGCTCGGATACTCGACGATCTCCTTGAGGAGGAAGCGGTCCATCTGCGCCTCGGGCAGCTCGTACGTGCCCTCCTGCTCGATGGGGTTCTGCGTCGCGATCACGAGGAACGGCTGGGGCAGGTGGTGCACCTCGCCGCCGATCGTGGTCTGGTGCTCCTGCATCGCCTCGAGCATGGCGCTCTGCGTCTTGGCGCTCGACCGGTTGATCTCGTCGAGCAGCACGAAGTTCGCGTGCACGGGGCCGAGCACCGTGCGGAAAGAGCCGGTCGCCGCGTCGTAGATCTGGTTGCCCGTGATGTCGCTGGGCAGCAGGTCGGGCGTGCACTGGATGCGCTTGAACTGCGCCTTCACGGTGTCGGCGAGCGTGCTCGCGGCGGTGGTCTTGGCCAGCCCCGGCACGCTCTCGAGCAGGATGTGCCCGCCGGCGATGAGGGCGATGAGCAGGCTCATGCGCAGCCGCTCCTGGCCGACCATCTTGGCCGAATACGCGTCGGACACCGTCTTCAGCACGGCGCTCGCGCGGCGGAGCTCGGCGTCGGTGGGCGCCTCGGCCTTCGTCGATGCGGAGGAGGAGGTCGGCACGGCGCTCGCCGCGGCCTCGGCGCGCGTGGCCGGGGGAGCGGGAGGCGCGGGCGCCGTCGATGGAGCGGGGGGCGGAGGCGGGGTCGATCCCGCGGAGGGTCCCGGCGCGTAGGGCTCGTTCATCAGTCTCCTCGTTCCACGGGGACACCACGGCGATCCCCCGCGCACCAGCGTAACCGCATCCGTCGACGCGGCTCCGGCGTCGAGGTGGGGACTTCTCCCCATCCGCTCACGGCTTCGGAGGAACGTCAGGCCGTGTCGGGGACGGATGCCGCGCGGCGGCGCCCCACCCAGACCACGAAGAACGCGACGCCGACGATCGCGATCGCGATGCCGACGATGTAGCCGGCGACCCCGAGGTAGCCGCCGGGGACGACGTTCGGGTTCAGGAACGGGTACGGGTACCACCAGGGCTCGCCCGTGGCGGGCGAGATGACCAGGTTCGCGCGGATCATCGTGTACGCGACCCAGGCGAGCGGGAAGATCGCCGTGATCGCCACGGTGCTCCACGGCAGGGACCGTCGACGCGGGGCGAACAGCACATCGAGCAGGAGGAGCACGGGCACGATCACGTGCAGGACCTCGTTCGACCAGGGAACCGTCACGCCCTGGGGCAGCTCGATCCCGCGGAGCAGGGTGTTGTACACGATGCCGGTCACGATCATGTAGGTGCCGGCGCAGACCAGCAGGACCGCGAGCCAGCGGGGCTCCGGCTCGTCGTCGCCGCGGTGGCGGAGAGCCCAGACGGCGCCGAGCACGAAAGCGACCGCGGCGATCAGGTTCGAGTCGATCGTGAAGAAGCTGAGGAAGTTCCCGCCGACGGTCGGCAGGTCGGCGCCCCACGGCGTCGTCGCCTGCGTGGCGATCTGCAGCGTGCGGGAGAGCTGCGCGATCACCGCGGCCAGGCCGAGCGCCGCGGCTGCCAGTCGTGCGTAGGGCCACCAGGTCTTCATGTTCGCCTCCGCGCACACACTATCGACATCGCGCGAAGTCGACCCTAGACCGACGTACCGATATATCGATAGCGTCTGACGCAGGACGGCAACGCGCGTGGCGGAGGGGCACATGAGCGAAGGCACGACGACACCTGCATCCCGAGAGGGTCGACGCTCCTGGCGCGGCCGCGCGGGGCTCAGCATCCAATCCAAACTGCTCATCATGCTGCTGGCGGTGAGTCTCGTCTCGTCGGTGATCGTCGGAACGATCGGGTTCCTCAACGGTCGCCAGTCGCTGCACGACTCGGCCGTCGACCAGCTCATCACGATCCGTTCCATGCGCGCGGCCGAGATCACCACGGCGATCGACGCCGTCAAGCGCGACGCCTCGCTCCACTCCCGCAACCTCAGCGCGCAGACGTTGTCGACCTCGATCAACGAGGGGTACGAGGCGCTGGAGCAGGAGACGTCGGAGCCCGAGGACCGTGCGGCGCTGGAGACCTACTACACCGACACCTTCATCCCCGAGCTCGAGAACCGCACGGGCGACTCGTACGGCGACGAGGCATTCATCCCCGAGTCCGTCGCCGGCCAGCACCTGCAGGCGCGTTTCACGACCCTGAACCAGGACTTCGACGCCGATTACGACACGCTCCTCGACGACAACGACCCCGGCGACGGCTCGACCTACGCCGAGGCCTCGGCCCGCTACGGCGACTACTTCACCCGACTCGTCCGCGAAGCCGGCTACGAGGACGCGCTGCTGATGAACCTCGACGGCGACGTCGTGTTCTCGGCCTACAAGGGTGCGGAGCTCGGCACCAACCTCATGACCGGCCCGTACCGCGACACGGTGCTCGCGAAGGCCTACGCCGAGGCGATCGCCACGAACTCGGTCAGCACCGTCATCCTCACCGACTTCGAGCGGTGGGTGCCCTCGCTCGGCATCCCGACCATGTGGGTGATCTCCCCCGTCGGCAACGACAGCCGCATCACGGGCGCCATGGCCTTCCAGGTGTCGATCGACACGATCAACGACCTCACCACGGGCAAGGAGCAGTGGAAGGAGCAGGGGCTCGGCGACACCGGCGAGGTCTACCTCGTCGGTCGCGACGACCTCATGCGCAGCAACTCCCGTCGCCTGATCGAGGATCCCGAGAACTACGCGAAGATCGCCGTGAACGGCGGCGTCCCGCCGAGCGTCGTGCAGCGGGCCGTCGAGGTGAACGGCACGGTGCTCCTGCAGCAGGTCAACACGCAGGCCGTCACGGATGCCCAGGCCGGGCGCTCCGGCACGACGATCGGCCGCGACTACCTGGGGCGTGAGAGCGTCACGGCGTACGCGCCGCTCGAGATCGAAGGGCTCGACTGGGTCATCATCGCGCGCATCGACTCGGAGGAGGCGTTCGCTCCGGTGAGCGACTTCACCCGCACGGTGCTGCTGTCGCTGCTCGGCATCCTGCTCGGCGTCTCGCTCCTGTCGCTCCTGCTCGCGCAGGTGTTCACGAGGCCGGTGCACCGTCTCGTCGGGGCCGTGCACCGGGTCGCGGAGGGAGACCTCGACGTCCAGGTGCCCCAGGGCGCCCGCGACGAGTTCGGCGACCTCGGGCACGCCTTCAACGACATGGCGTCGAGTCTGCGCATCAAGCAGGAGCTCATCGACGAGCAGCAGGCCGAGAACGAGAAGCTCCTGCTCACGCTCATGCCCGAGAGCGTCGCCGCGAAGTACAAGAAGGGCGACGAGGCGATCTCCGAGGCGCACGAGAACGTGTCGGTCGTGTTCGCGGAGCTCATCGGCTTCGACGACTACGCCCGGGGCCTGTCGCCCGAGCAGGAGATCGGTCACCTCAACACGCTCATGCGCGGCTTCGACGAGGCGGCCGAGAAGGCCGGCGTCGAGAAGGTGCGAACCCTGCGCGGTGGGTACCTGGCGTCCTCGGGGCTCGTCGTGCCGCGCGTCGACAACGTGAGGCGCAGCGTCGACTTCGCCAGGAACGTGCTCGCCGCGGTCGAGCGGTTCAACGCACAGAACGGCACCGCGATCGGTGTCCGCGCCGGTGTGGACACCGGCACCGTGACGAGTGGTCTCGTCGCGCGGACGAGCCTGGCGTACGACCTGTGGGGCGATGCCGTGAACCTGGCGTATCGGGTCCGCTCGGTCACGGGCGACCCCGGCGTGTACGTGAGCCAGACGGTCTACGACCGCACGCGCGAGATCTTCACGTACAGCGAGGCCGGCACGATCGAGGCCCACGGCGGCACCGAGACCGTGTGGAGGGTGGCCTGACATGCTCGAGGACGCGTTCCGCGACGGCTGGGGCTGGTGGGTCATCGCCCTCGCGGTCGGCGTACCCGTGCTGCTCGTCGTCCTCACCGAGCTGATCAACGGACTGCGTCGCCGCAACAACCCGCTCGCGGGCCCGCTGCGCCTGCTGCGCAACGGGGTGATCCCGGTCGGGGCGCTCTTCGCCCTGCTGGCCTTCGCGATCCAGTCGCCCGCCGAGCAGGTCTGGACGCGGATCGTCGCGACGGTCTTCGGCTTCCTCGTGATCCTCCTGCTGCTGTCGTCGTTCAACGTGGCGCTGTTCGCGAACGCGGCCGAGGACTCGTGGCGCAAGCGCATCCCGTCGATCTTCGTCGAGATCGCCCGCCTCGTCCTCGTGGCGCTCGGGCTCGCACTGCTCTTCTCCTGGGTCTGGGATGCCGACGTGGGCGGTCTCTTCACGGCTCTCGGCGTCGGATCGATCGTGATCGGCCTCGCACTGCAGAACGCTGTGGGCGGTGTGATCTCGGGTCTGCTGCTGCTGTTCGAGCAGCCGTTCAAGATCGGCGACTTCCTCGACGCGGCCGGAGTACGCGGACGAGTGGTCGAGGTCAACTGGCGCGCCGTGCACATCGACACCGGCTCCGGCATCCAGATCGTGCCGAACTCCAGCCTGTCCGGCGCCTCGTTCACGAACCTCTCGGAGCCGGACGGCCCGTACTCGGCCGAAGCCTCGGTCACCTTCGCGACGGACGACCCGCCGCACGAGGTCATCGCACTGCTCGTCCGGGTGGGGGACGGACTCCCGATGCTCGCGCCGGGGGAGCGGACCACCGCGAGCTATTCGGGTTCCGGGGCCTACAGCGTCTCGATCCCCGTCGCCGGACCCGCGGATGCCGGGCGCGCGCTCTCGACCTACCTGTCGTGGCTCTGGTACGCCGCGCGCCGCCACGGGTTCGCGCTCGACGGCGACGACACCGATCCGATCGCCGAACCCGCACGGCTCGTCGAGGCGCTCACCGCCATCTCGGGCACGCTGCACCTGCACGACGACGACCTCGAGGCGATGCTGCAGGGCTCGCACCTGGAGCGCTACGGCGTCGGCGAGGTGGTGCTCGCGAGCGGGGTCGTGCCCGACGAGGTGCGTGTGGTGGTGTCGGGCCGCGCCGTGCTGGCGCTCGAGGTCGACGGCGGTCGCGTGGAGTTCGCCACCGCGGAGAAGGGCGACATCATCGGCCAGACGGCTCTCACGCGCGAGCGCACGCAGGCCGTGACCGTGGCGGGGGAGATCCTCACGGTGGTGGTGCTGCCGCTCGCGACGGTCGACGAACTGATCCGCACGCGTCCGCGTCTGGCAACGGAGATCGGCGAGTCGCTCGAGCTCAAGCGCAAGCTGGCGGGCGAGATGCTGCGGAGCGTCGAGGCGCAGCGCGGCGCGATCCGCGGCTCGATCCCGCGTCGCTGAGCGTCAGCGCGGTCGCCGCCCCCAGCGAAGGCGCGTGACGAGCACGCCGAGCAGGCACAGCGCCCCGCCGAGGAACATGAGCGGAGTCGGCACCTCGCCGAGGATCGCCCACGACAGCAGGATCGCGATCGCGGGCACGACGTAGGTCGTCGCGGAGGTCTGCCCCGCGGTGCTGCGCTGCAGCACGTAGGCCCAGGTCGTGAACGCGATGGCCGTGGGGAAGACGCCGAGGTAGATCACCCAGAGGGTCGAGTCGAGCGGCGCGGCCTGCACGGCGCCGACGAGGCTCCCGGTCCAGGGCAGCAGCGCGACCGTGCCGGCGACGGCCCCGAAGAACGTGAGCGTCGTGGCGTCGGACCCCGCGTTGAGGAGGCGCTTCTGCAGCAGCGTGCACCCCGCGTACATGACCGCCGCGAGCAGTGCGAGCAGCAGGCCCGTGATGTCGGGTCCGGCGTCCGTCGAGGAGTTCAGGCCGATCAGCACCACCCCGAGGAAGGCGATCGGCGCGCCGACGATCAGGGGCTTCGGGAACCCCTCGCGCAGGAACAGTCCGCTGAACACCACGACCATGAGCGGCGCGAGATTCACGACCATCGCCGCGGTGCCGGCGTCGAGCGTGCGCTCGGCGGCGTTGAGTGCGAGGTTGTAGACGCAGAACCAGCCCACGCCCCAGACCGCGATGAGCCACCAGTGCCTCCGCTCGGGAAGGCGGATGCCGTGCCGCAGCGCGATCACGGCGAGGACGAGGCTGCCCACGGCCATGCGCAGCAGCGCGAGCGCCCCGGGGTCGAAATGCGGCCCCGCCCCGCGGATGCCGATGAACGCCGACGCCCACAGCACGACTGTGACCAGCGCGGCGAGGAGCACGAGCGGACCCTGACGACGGGTGGCTGCGGACGACGACACCGTCACGTCGCCGGTGTCCCGATCGGTCTCTGCCATCCTCCGATCGTGGCACCGGCCACCGACATCCGCGATCGGACGAGCGACAGCATCCGTCGCTTTCCCGCCAGCTGCGGGCACGCCTGCGGGACGGGGGAACACCTGCAGGATCGATCGGCGTCGGCGGTCCTGCATCCGTGCCCCGGTCCTGCAGATGCAACGGCTGTACGCCCCGAAACGGCTCCGAAACCACGCCCCGGTAGGATGGGAGCGCCCGAAGAGGGCCAGCTCATCAGCCGGTGCGAACCCGGCGTCAGCAAGGGGGACACCCATGCCAGGAATCGTGATCGTCGGCGTCCAGTGGGGCGATGAGGGCAAGGGGAAGGCCACCGACCTGCTCGGCGAGCGCACCGACTGGGTCGTGAAGTTCAACGGCGGCAACAACGCCGGGCACACGGTCGTCGTCGGCAACGAGAAGTACGCGCTGCACCTGCTGCCGTCCGGCATCCTGTCGCCCGGTGTCACGCCGGTCATCGGCAACGGCGTCGTGATCGACCTCGAGGTGCTGTTCCACGAGCTCGAGGCGCTCGGCGCCCGCGGCATCGACGTCTCGCGCCTGAAGGTGTCGGCCAACGCGCACATCATCACGCAGTACCACCGCACGCTCGACAAGGTCACCGAGCGCTTCCTCGGCAAGCGCAACATCGGCACGACCGGCCGCGGCATCGGTCCGGCCTACGCCGACAAGATCAACCGCGTCGGCATCCGTGTGCAGGACCTCTTCGATGAGAACATCCTGCGGCAGAAGGTCGAGGGGGCCCTCGACCAGAAGAACCACCTGCTCGTGAAGGTCTTCAACCGCCGTGCGGTCACGGTCGACGAGATCGTCGAGGAGCTCCTGTCGTACGCCGAGCGGCTGCGCCCGATGGTCGCCGACACCGGCTACCTGATCGCCGAGGCGCTTGACCGCGGCGAGGTCGTCGTGTTCGAGGGCGGCCAGGCCACGATGCTCGACATCGACCACGGCACGTACCCGTTCGTGACCTCGTCGACCGCGACGGCCGCGGGCGCGGCATCCGGATCGGGCGTCGGCCCCGGCGCGCTCGACCGCATCGTCGGCATCGTCAAGGCGTACACGACCCGTGTCGGATCGGGTCCCTTCCCGACCGAGCTGTTCGACGAGCAGGGCGACTGGCTCCGCTCGCGCGGCTTCGAGTTCGGCACCACGACCGGACGTCCGCGCCGTGTCGGCTGGTACGACGCCCCGATCACGCGCTACGCGACGCGCGTCAACGGGATCACCGACCTCGTGCTCACGAAGCTCGACATCCTCACGGGACTCGAGCAGATCCCCGTCTGCGTCGCGTACGACGTCGACGGCGAGCGCTTCGACGAGGTGCCGGTCAACCAGACCGACTTCCACCACGCGACGCCGATCCTCGAGTACTTCCCCGGCTGGTCCGAGGACATCTCGACCGCGCGCACGTTCGACGATCTGCCGAAGAACGCCCAGGACTACGTGCTGGCGCTCGAGGGCATGAGCAACACGCGCATCTCGGTCATCGGCGTCGGCCCCGAGCGCGACCAGGTGGTCGTGCGCACGGACCTCCTCGACTGAGCGTCGGATGACACGGTTCTGGCTGGGCGGCTACGGCGCCGCCATGGACGGGTCGGCCGACGGCATCGGTCTGCTCGCGGGCGACGAGCAGACCCCCACGAAGCTCTCGTACCGCGGCGCGGTCACGCAGACGCCCTCGCCGTCCTGGCTCGCGCAGCATCCCTCGCTCGACGTCGTGTACGCGGCGCTGGAGGGGGATGCCGCGGTGCAGGCGTTCCGTCGCACGGGCGAGTCGACGCTGCAGCCGCTCGGCGACCCGGTCGAGGCCGGCGACTCGGTGTGCCATGTCGCGGTCGCGCCCAGTGGGACGTACCTCGTGGCGAGTTGCTACGGCGACGGACGCGTCGTCAGGATCGGCATCGCCCCCGACGGGAGCCCGGTTCCGGATGCCGCGAACACGGCCGCCGAGCTTCGTGCGGCGCTGCTCGGCGAACCCGCCGAGACGTCTGCGCCCGCGGGTGTCGCCGCGGCGGCATCCGACCCGTACTCCGGCGCCCTCACGGCGACCGGCGACGAGCGCGTCTCGCACGCGCACGCGTCCGCGTTCCTTCCCGACGGGCGCATCGCGACGACCGATCTGGGATTCGACCTCGTGCGGTTCTGGCGTCCGACACCGGCCGGGCTGGTGCTCGACCACGAGGTGACGCTGCCGCAGGGCACCGGTCCGCGGCACATGGTCGTGCACCCGAGCGGCCACCTGCACGTCGTGACCGAGTACTCGTGCGAGGTGTTCACGCTCGCCGCGGGCCCCGACGGCATCTGGCGCATCGTGTCGTCGGTGCTGTCGAGCCCGGTCGCCGAGGTCGGCGTGGACTTCCCCGCCGAGCTCGCCCGCACCCGTGACGGGCAGTTCCTGTACACGGCGCTGCGCGGCAGCAACACGATCGCGACGCTGCGGGTACGTGGAGCAGGCGAGGCTCTGGAGCCGGTGGCGCTCGCCGACTCGGGAGTCGACTGGCCGCGGCATCACCTCGTGCACGAGGGCAAGCTCCTCGTCGCGGGACAGCGGTCCGACACGATCGCGCTGCTCGACCTCGACGAGCGCTCGGGCGCCGTGCTCGGCATCCGTCACGAGGCACAGGTGCCGACGCCCACGCACTTCCTTCCCGTGCGCTGACGTCTTCGTCGCACTTTCGCGCCCGTGTCGCACGTTTCCGGTGCGGATCTGCGATGCTCCGCTTGACCTCAAGTTACCTTGAGGTTCTACGGTCGAGATCATGACTCTCGACACCGGGCTGACCCCGACCACGCGTGCCCCGGGCATCCTGAGCCGCGGCTACCTCTGGATCACGATCGGCGCGTGCGCGCTCGTCTTCCTCGGGGCGTTCGAATCGCTCGCGGTCACGACCGTCATGCCGGCCGTGAGCGCCGACCTCGACGGGGAGCGCCTCTACGCACTCGCCTTCGCCGGCCCTCTGGCGACCGGTGTGATCGGCATGGTGGCTGCGGGCAACGCGGCCGACCGTCGCGGACCCGTCGCCCCGCTGCTCGCCGCGGTCGCCCTGTTCGTGGTCGGACTCCTCGTCGCCGGGTTCGCCCCGACCATGGAGGTGCTCGTCGCCGGACGCTTCGCGCAGGGACTCGGCAACGGCGGTCTCATGGTCGCGCTGTACGTGGTCGTGGCGCGGGTGTACCCGACCACGCTGCATCCGGCGATCTTCGCGGGATTCGCGGCCGCCTGGGTCGTGCCCTCGCTCGTCGGACCGACCATCGCCGGAGCCGTGACCGAGCTGTGGAGCTGGCACTGGGTGTTCCTCGGGGTCGTGCTTCTGGTCATCCCCGCGCTGCTCATGGTCGTCCCCGCACTCCGCGGCCTCGCGGGCGGCGACCCGACCACGCCGTGGGCGCTCGGACGGCTCGGCTGGTCGGTGCTCGCGGCCGTCGCGGTGCTCGGCCTGAACCTCGTGGGCGACATCCCGGGCGCGGGGCCCGTCCTCGCGGCGGTCGCCGTGGTCGTGGCGCTCGTCGCGGTGCGCCCGCTGCTGCCGACCGGGGCGCTGCGCGCCCGCCGCGGGCTCCCCTCCGTCATCCTCGTGCGCGGCCTCGGCGCCGCAGGGTTCTTCGGAGCGCAGGTCTACATCCCGTACCTCCTCACCGACCGGTACGAGCTGTCGCCGACCGTGGCCGGGCTGTCGCTCACCGGAGGCGCACTGGCGTGGTCGGCCGCGGCGACCGTGCAGGGACGGATGGGCGCGCGCCTGTCGAGCGTCGTCTCGGTGCGCCTCGGCACGGCGCTCGTCGCTGCGGGGGTGATCGCCGCGCTCGCCGCCGTGCTCGTCGCAGCCCCGCTCGCGGTGATCGTCGCGGCCTGGATCCTCGCCGGGGCGGGCATGGGACTGATGAGCCCGCGCACCAGCGCGCTCACCCTCGAGATGTCGGCACCCGCGTCGCAGGGCTTCAACAGCGCCGCGATGACCGTCTCGGACTCGTTCGGCAGCGCGCTCGCCCTCGCCCTCACGGGTGTGCTCTTCACCTCGGCATCCGTCGCCGACCCCTTCGCCGCGGTGTTCGCCCTCGCCGCCGTGATCGCGCTCGCCGCGGCCCTCCTCGCCGGACGCGTCGCTCCGCGCGACTGAGCCGCGGGGACCTTCGCCTCCGGATCCGACACGCCGAATCCGACCCGCCCGGAACAACTCACCCGTGACTCGACGTTGCTTCTGAGCAAGACTGGGCGACGGACACGACCCGTCGACGGAGAGGTGACCCCATGGCTGCGGAGACCGAAGAGTACGACCTGATCGTCCTGGGCGGCGGGGCGGTGGGCGAGAACGTCGCCGACCGAGCCGTGCAGGGCGGACTGCGGACGATCATCGTCGAGAGCGAGCTCGTCGGGGGCGAATGCTCCTACTGGGCGTGCATGCCGTCGAAGGCGCTGCTGCGCCCGGCGCAGGCGCTGCGCGCGGCGCAGAAGGTCGGAGGGGCGGCACAGGCCGTGACCGGGACCCTCGATGTGCGGGCGGTGTTCGACCGGCGCGACTCGTTCACGAGCAACTGGTCGGACGACGGGCAGGTGAAGTGGCTCGAGTCCGCCGGGATCGACCTGGTGCGCGGCCACGGACGCCTCACGGGCGAGCGCGAGGTCACCGTGACGGATGCCGACGGCGGCACGCGCGTGATCCGGGCGCGTCACGCGGTCGCGATCAGCACCGGATCGGATGCCGTCATCCCGCCCGTCCCTGGACTCGCCGACGCCGAGCCGTGGACCAGCCGTGAGGCGACGAGCGCCGAGGAGCTGCCGGAGTCCCTCGCCGTGATCGGCGGGGGCGTGGTCGCGGTCGAGATGGCGACCGTGTACGCCTCGCTGGGCTCGACCGTCACGGTGATCGCCCGCAGCGGTCTGCTCGGTGCGCTCGAGCCCTTCGCGGGCGAGCGGGTCGCGAAGGGCCTCGCCGAGCTGGGCGTCGACGTGCGCACCGGAACCGAGACGACGAGCGTGACTCGCGACGACGACGGCGTGACCATCGAGCTGTCGGACGGGTCGACGGTCACGGCATCCGAAGTCCTCGTCGCGACGGGCCGACAGCCGCGCAGCGGCGACGTGGGACTCGAGGTCGCGGGTCTCGAGCCCGGCCGCTGGATCGAGGTCGACGACACGCTGCGCGTGCCGGGGTCGGACTGGCTCTACGCCGTCGGCGACGTCAACGGCCGTGTGCTGCTCACGCACCAGGGCAAGTACCAGGCGCGCGCGGCGGGCGACGTGATCGCCGCTCGGGCCAAGGGGGATGCCGTCGACGACGCCCCCTGGGGTCGCCATGTCGCGACAGCCGACCACACCGCGGCTCCCCAGGTGACGTTCTCGTACCCCGAGGTCGCGTCGGTCGGGCTCACCGAGGCGCAGGCGCGCGAGGCCGGACACGAGGTCGCCGTCGTCGACTACGACCTGGGCTGGGTCGCGGGGGCGAGCGTCTACGAGGACGGCTTCGAGGGCCAGGCACGCCTCGTGATCGACAGCGCGCGCGACGTCGTGCTCGGCGCGACGTTCGTCGGGCCCGAGGTCGCCGAGCTCGTGCAGGCCGCCTCGATCGCCGTCGCGGGCGAGGTCCCGATCGCGCGACTGTGGCACGCCGTGCCCGCGTATCCGACCGTCAGCGAGATCTGGCTTCGGCTCCTGGAAGGCTACGGGCGGCAGTCGGCGTGAGCATCCTGCGCCCCGGAGCAATCCGTCCGGGGCATCGTGACGAACAGGACGCGAATTGTTTCGCACATTGACGACCCGTCGCGCAAGACCGGGACGGATGTCGCACACCTCTTATACGCTCGAACCCACATCCGAGGAGGCAGGACCATGAAGGCTGTACTCGCAGGAACCGTCATCGCCGAGGCCGATGAGGGCGATCTCGCCCGCATCGAGGGGAACTGGTACTTCCCGCCGGCGTCGATCGCCGAGGGCGTGCTCGTCGAGAGCCCCACGCCGTACACGTGCCCCTGGAAGGGTGCGGCGCAGTACTTCTCCGTGCAGGCCGGCGGCGAGCTCCACACCGACTACGCCTGGTCGTACCCGACCCCGTACCCGTCGGCTTTCGACCGGGTCGGCAAGGACTTCTCGGGCTTCGTCGCCTTCGACCCCCGCGTGCAGATCGAGGCATGACCACCGTCTGGCGGCGCCATGGCGCCGATGTCCGACTCGTCGATCGACCGACTGGAGCACAGCCATGATCGAATTCCGCAACGTCACGAAGAAGTTCCCCGGCGGCGCCGTCGCCGTGAACGACTTCTCCCTGGTCCTGCCATCGCGCAAGACGACCGTCTTCGTCGGGTCGTCCGGATGCGGCAAGACCACCCTGCTCCGCATGATCAACCGCATGGTGGAGCCGACCTCGGGTGAGGTCGAGATCGACGGAGAGAGCGTCCTGGCAGGCGACCCCGTCGCGCTCCGCCGCCGCATCGGCTACGTGATGCAGAACTCCGGCCTGATGCCGCATTTCACGGTGATCGAGAACGTCGCCACGGTGCTCCGCCTCAACGGCGTGAAGAAGGCCGACGCGCACCGGCGCTCGCGCGAGCTGCTCGACACCGTGGGCCTCGACCAGGCGCTCGCCGACCGGTACCCGAGCCAGCTCTCGGGCGGGCAGCAGCAGCGCGTGGGCGTCGCCCGCGGCCTCGCGGCCGACCCGAACATCCTCCTCATGGACGAGCCCTTCGGTGCGGTCGACCCGATCGTGCGGGCCGACCTGCAGCAGGAGACGCTGCGCCTGCAGCACGAGCTCGACAAGACGGTCGTGTTCGTGACGCACGACATCGACGAGGCGTTCCTGCTCGGCGACCAGGTCGTCATCCTGGACAAGGGCGCGCGCATCGTGCAGGTGGGCAGCCCCAGCGAGATCATCGAGAACCCGGCCGACGACTTCGTCGCCACGTTCATCGGCGCCGACCGCGGCCGACGCGCGCTGCACCTCAAGAAGACACCGCACGGCACCGTGGTCGTCGACTCCGAGGGGCGCACGCAGGGCGCGATCGTCGCCGACGTCGAGAAGGCGGACGGGCCGCTCGCCGGGCCGGATGCCGCGGCGCTCGACGCCGTGCAGGGCGGTCACCCGTGAACTGGGTCGGCGACAACCTCGGGCTGATCCTCGACCTGACCCTGGTGCACCTGCGCCAGAGCATCATCCCGATCGTGATCGGGTTCATCCTGTCGCTCCCCCTGGGCTGGGTCGCCTGGCGGTTCCGTCTCGTGCGCGGGCCGATCATCGTGCTCACCGGGTTGCTCTACACGATCCCGTCGCTCGCGCTGCTCATCCTGCTGCCCGCGACGCTCGGCTACTCCGCGATCAGCGAGTCGAACCTGGTGATCGCCCTCACGATCTACGCGATCGCGATCCTCGTCCGCGCGGTGTCCGACGGCCTCGACTCGGTCGACGACGACGTACGACAGGCGGCGACGGCGACGGGCTTCGCCTCGTTCCGGCGGTTCTGGGCGGTGGAGTTCCCCCTCGCCGGACCCGTGATCCTCGCCGGTCTCCGCGTCACCGCCGTCAGCACGATCTCGCTCGCGACCGTCGGCACCCTGATCGGCGTGACGAACCTCGGCTACCTCTTCACGAACGGGCTCGAGCGCCGCATCATCGCCGAGGTCGTCGCGGGCGTCATCGCGGTCGTGATCATCGCCCTCGTGATCGATCTGATCCTCCTGCTGCTCGGGCGTGCGCTGATGCCGTGGACTCGCGCCGCCACCAAGTCGACCGCCGCTCGGGCCATCGCCGTGGGAGCTCCCGCATGAACCTCTTCGCCGAAGCCTTCGCCTGGATGTTCGCCCCCGAGCAGTGGACGGGCAACTACGCCCTGCCGAAGCTCCTCGGCCAGCACCTCGTGCTCACCGCGATCTCCGTCCTCATCGCCGCCGCCATCGCGTTGCCGATCGGGTGGCTCATCGGACACACCGGCAAGGGGCGCGAGATCGCCGTCGCGGTGTCCGGCGCGGCCCGCGCGATCCCCGCGTTCGGCCTGCTGATCCTGCTGGTGCTCCTCCTCGGGGTGCTCCGCATCCCCGAGGCGGCCGTCATCACGTTCGTCCTGCTCGCGATCCCGTCGTTGCTCGCGGGCGCCTACACGGGTCTCGAGGCCATCGACCGCCGGGTGATCGACGCCGCGAAGTCGATGGGCATGACGGGATGGCAGGTGTTCTGGAAGGTCGAGGTCCCGCTCGGGCTGCCTCTGCTCGTCGGCGGCATCCGCTCGGCGCTGCTCCAGGTGATCGCCACCGTGACCATCGCGGCGTACGTGAACCTCGGCGGGCTCGGATACCCGATCATCCAGGGGATCCCGCTGCGCCGCTTCGACCAGGTGCTCGCCGGCGCGCTCCTCGTCGCAGTGCTCGCCCTCATCGTCGACCTGCTCCTCGCCGCCGCCCAGCATGCCGCCGTCCCGGCCGGGCTCCGCGCCGGTCGCCCCACTCGCCGGCGTGCCCGCGCGGACGCGGCGGCGACGGCATCCGCTCCCGCCGCCGCCTGAGCGGCTCCGAAACCCCACCGACCCTTCGTCACACAGCAGCAGTCCCAGAGAAGAGGAATCCCATGTTCACATCACGAGGCAAGCGCTCCGTCTTCGCCGTCGGCCTGGTGGCCGCGGCGGCCCTCGCCCTGTCTGCCTGCGCATCGAGCAACCCGCTCGACGAGCCGACCGACTCCGGTGAGAGCTCGGGCTCGGGCGACACGATCGTCGTCGGCTCGCAGGCGTACTACTCCAACGAGATCATCGCCGAGATCTACGCACAGGCACTCGAGGCCAAGGGCTTCGACGTCGAGAAGAAGCTCAACATCGGCCAGCGCGACGCCTACATGCCCGACGTCGAGTCCGGCGCGATCAACGTCTTCCCCGAGTACACGGGCAGCCTGCTCGAGTACCTCTCGGAGGATGCCGTCGACGTGACGAGCCCCGACGACGTGTACGCCGCCCTGGGCGACGCATTGCCGGAGGGCCTGACCGCCCTCGACTTCGCCGAGGCCACCGACCAGGACTCCTACACGGTGCTGAAGAGCTTCGCGGAGGAGAACGACCTCAAGACGATCGGCGACCTCAAGAACGTGTCGACGCCGGTCACGATCGGCGCCGCTCCGGAGTTCGAGCAGCGTCCGTACAGCCCGGCTCGCGCCAAGGAGGTCTACGGCGTCGACCTGGCGTTCTCGGCCACCGGTCAGACCACGCTGGAGTCGCTCCTCGCCGGAGCGATCCAGGTCGCGGACATCTACACGGCCGACCCGGCGTTCGAGACCGAGGACATCGTGGCCCTGGAGGACCCCGAGAACCTCATCATCTCGTCGAACGTCGTGCCGATCGTGTCCAGCGACATCGCCGACGAGGTCTCCGACGTGCTGAACGCGATCAGCGCCAAGCTCACGGGTGAGGAGCTCGTCGCGCTCAACGTGCAGAGCACGGTCGACCAGAAGTCCTCGGCCGACATCGCCAAGCAGTGGTTGACGGACAACGACCTGATCTGAGTCGCAGTCACAGGAAGCGCCCGGGATTTCGGTCCCGGGCGCTTCTTCGTGCGGTGCGTGCCGCCCAGGCCCACCATCCCCGCCGAGACCCACCACGCCGGACGTCGATCCCGGTGGGTCTCGACGATCGTGGTGGGTTTCGGCGCATCGGGCGGGGCGCGGTGCGGCCTAGACCCGTGCGTCCTGCCGGGGCACCCACACCTGCTTGATGATGATGAGGATGGATGCCGCGACGGGCACCGCCACGAGGGCGCCGAGGAGTCCGAGCAGGGTGCCGCCGGCGAGGGCGCCGATCACGACGAGCGATCCGGGGATGGAGATCGCCCGGTTCATGACCCGCGGCGTGATGACGTACGCCTCGACCTGCATGTAGATCAGGTAGACGATCGCGAAGATCAGCGCTCCGACCGGGTTCGTGAACAGCGCGAGGCCCGTGCCGATGATCCAGAACATCACCGATCCCACGAGAGGGATCAGTGTGATGCAGAACGCGACGGTCGCCATGAGCGGAGGGAACGGCAGGCCGAGGAAGAGGTAGAGGAGGAAGGCGAGGATCGCGTTGAAGAACGCGAGCACGACCATCCCCATGACGTACCCGCCGACGGAGTCGGTGATCTGGTCGGTGATGTCGCCGACGCGGGCACGGTCGCGCGCCGGGGCGAGGCGCAGCAGGCCGGTCTTGATCATCGGCAGCGTCGCGACGAAGTACAGCGTCAGCACGAGCACGACGATCGCGCCCGAGATGGCGGTCGCGATCGAGGCGCCGATCTGCAGCGCGCCGCCGCCGATCGCGGCGATGTTGCCGGGGTCGGTGAGGAACTTCTGCACGTCGGCGACGAGGTCCTCGAACTGATCGCCGAACTGGGCCTCGAGCGTCGCGTAGATGTCGCTGCGGGTGAACTCCTGGATCATCCCGGGCACCGAACGGACGAAGCTCGCGATCTGCTCGATCACGATCGGCACGATCATCCAGAGGATGAGGCCGACGACGACGATGAGCGCGAGGATCACCACCACGACGGAGATCGCGCGGGAGAGACCTCGGCGTTCGAGGAAGCGCACCGCCGGGTCGAGACCGAGGGCGGCGAACAGGGCGAGCGCGATGTAGATGAGCACGGTCGACAGGCTCGTGAGCGCGAGGCCCAGGACGATCGCGGCGAGCCCGCCGAGGGTCACGAGGAAACCGAACACGAAGGGGCGGTCGATGCGCGTCCAGAACGAGCGGCTCGGCGTCATCGGCTCGACCACGGAGGCGCGCGGGGCGGGCGTGTCCGCGGCCTCCTGCTCCTGGACGGTCTGCGGCGGGGCCGCGGGAGCGGATGCCGGGGGCGCCGGAGTCTCCGGTGCGGACTGCTCTTCTTCGCTCATGTGCTCACGATAGCGGGCGGGGTCTTGACGACCGGGCGCATCCCCGTCGTCACGACCGGTCCCGGCCGCCGGTGTGTCCGTAGAGTAGGGGCATGACCGCCGAAGATCCCCGGGCTGAACTCCTGCGTCTCCGCTCCAGCATCGACAACATCGACGCTGCGCTCATCTTCATGCTCGCGGAGCGCTTCCGGGCCACGCAGCAGGTGGGACATCTCAAGGCGGAGCACGAGATGCCGGCATCCGATCCCGGCCGCGAGGAGCAGCAGGTGGCTCGTCTGCGCGCGCTCGCCGAGGAGGCGCACCTCGACCCGGAGTTCGCCGAGAAGTGGTTCAACTTCGTGGTCGCCGAGGTGATCCGCCACCACACGGAGGCCGCCGAGGGGCGCTGACCTCGCGATCCCTCCCGGCTCAGCCGCCGAACTCGGCGTTGAGGACGAGCGGCGTGTGGTTCAGCCCGCAGTCCGGGCCGATCAGGTCGGCGATGTTCAGGCCGGCGGTGACGGAGCCGGGAGCACGGTCGGGACTCTGCGCGATCGCGAGAAGCCGCGCGAAGCCGGGCGCCATCGCGGTCTGCGACGAGTCCACGAGCTCCTCGAGGTCGGCGGCGGCGGCGTCGACGCGTTCCGTCCACTCGTCCGTGCCGAACGCCTTGTAGTTCACAGCGCCCTGGTCGGCGTTCATGAGCGCGCTGTAGACCTCGCCGAAGGCCGCGCACTCCGCCGCGATCGTCTCGTCGGTCACGAACGCGTCGGCGGAGAAGTGCGGGGTCGCGGTCCAGGCGACCCCGTCCGGGAGCCAGATGGAGAGGGTGGGGCGGGTGTCCTCCGACAGCGGCCAGGCCATCGATGTCGTACCGTCGCAGGTGCCGTCGAGAACGGCCTGGTTCATCGCCATCGCGTCACCGACCTGGACGGTGTAGGGCGAGCCGCCCTCGCAGGCGACGTCGATCGTCACCGACCGCGCGCCGTCCGGGATCGGGAACTCGACGCCGGGGTACGGCTCGGTCGGCCCCGTGCCCGACAGCGGCTCGGCCGACAGATCGAGCGCCTGCTCCTGCGTCGGCTCGGGCGTGGTCGTCGGTGGCGTCGTGCTCGCGACCGCGCATCCACTCAGCACGATCGCGGCCAGCGCGATCACCCCGGCCATCGTCGTCTTCACCGCACCACGCACCCGGACCCCCCTCGGTCGTCTCCGCACTGTCTATCACAGAGGTGTGCGCCGACTACTTCACGCTGCCGGCGGTGAGGCCGCCGACGAGGCGTTTCTCGATGAGCATGAAGAGGATGACGACGGGGAGGATGGCGACGATGGAGACGCCGAACACGTACTGCCAGCTCGTTTCGTACTGCCCGACGAACTTGGTCAGCGCCACGGACAGCGGCTGGTTCTTGTCGGTGGACAGGATCACGAGCGAGGCGGCGAACTCGTTCCAGCAGGCGACGAACGTGAACACGATGGCGGTGACGATGCCGGGCCAGACGAGGGGGAGGTTGATGCGGAACAGGACGGTGAGGCGTCCGGCGCCGTCGATCTGCGCGGCTTCGTCGACCTCTTTGGGGATGCCGGCGAAGAAGGAGTGCATGATCCACACGGCGAAGGAGAGGTTGAAGGCGGCGTTGATGAAGATCATCGCGGCCCAGGTGTCGCCGAGGCCGAGGGTCGTGAACTGTCGGAAGAGTCCGGAGGTGAGCACGGCGGGCTGCAGCATCTGGGTGACGATGACGAGGAACAGGAACACCATGCGTCCGGGGAAGCGGAAGCGCGCGGTGTAGTACGCGGCGGGGAGCGACACGAGCAGCACGAGGATCGTCGCGAACACGGAGATCACGACGGTGGAGATGAGGTTGTACGGCAGGGGGGTCTCGGGCGTCGACCACATCGAGAGGTAGTTCTCCCAGTGCCATTCGACGGGGAGGTAGGTGGGGTCGACGGAGCGGATCTGCGACTTGGTCTTCACGGAGCCGAAGAACATGATCAGGTACGGCAGCACGAAGATCGCGAGGACGAGGAATCCGGCGGCGGTGCGCAGGATGACCCGGGGGAGGGTGACCTGGTCGGCGGTGTAGCGGCGCTTGCGGCCGGGGATACGCGGAGCGGGCGTCGATCCGGATGTGGTGACGAGGGCGGTCTCGGTCATGGTCATGATCAGACCTCCTTCATGGGCTTGACGGCCTTGACGTAGATCGCGACGATCACGATCACGATGAGGAAGGCGACGACCGACAGGGCGCTGGCGACGTCGACCTTCTTCTGCAGTTCGATGTACTTGAAGATCATCGTCATGATCGTGTCGGCGCCGTAGCCCGGGATCGACCCGGTCATGACCTTGAGGATCGGCAGGGAGTTGAACACGTTGATGATGTTGATGAGGATCGCGACGGCGAGGGCGCTGCGCAGCTGGGGGAGGATGATCGTCCAGTAGGTGCGGGCGGGTCCGGCGCCGTCCATCTTCGCTGCCTCGATCGCGTCGGCGGGCACGGTCTGGAGCCCCGCGAGGATCGTGTAGGTGGTGAACGGGAGGGACACGAAGATCGCGATCACGATCGACCAGGTGAACGCGGTGGCCGGGTTCTTGGTCCACCCGTAGCCGACGGCGTCGTCGGACAGGCCGATGTCGTAGAGGAACTTGTTGAACACCCCGAAGTACGGCTCGAGGCTGTAGTAGAACACCATCGTCGTCATGACGACGGATGCCGCCCATGGGACGATCACGGCCATGCGCACGATCTGCCTGCCGGGGAACGCCTTGTTCAGGATCTGCGCGAGGCCGAGCGAGATCGCGACCGTGAAGAACACGACGGCGACGACCCAGACGATCGTGCGGAACAGGATGGGCCAGAACTCCGCGAACCCGAACACGGTGGCGAAGTTGTCGAACCCGACCGAGCCCTTGTCCAGGCCCGACAGGGAGATGTCGCGGGTGGAGTTGAAGAACATCACCCCCGCCGGGAACAGCACCACCCCGATGATCAGCACCAGAGCCGGCGCGATCCACGGCAGGGCCTGCAGGAGGTCCTTGCCGCCGGGCCGGCGCGGCGCCGGGTCGGAACCGGTGCGGCCCCGAGGGCGGGGGCGGCCGGTGGCCGCCCCCGCGTGGTTCGAGGATTCTGTGGTCTGGCTCATGGGATGCTCGAACCTCTCGGTCGCTGGATCGCGGGATGCCGCAGGGTGGGCGGGGCTCAGCCCGCGTCGACCTGCGTCTGGATCTCGGTCAGCACGTCCTGGGCCGACTTCGACTGGAGCTGTCCGAACAGCGACTTGAACGCGCCGTCGGCAGCCGACCACTTCGGGTTCGTCGACGGGTAGAACTGCGCGTCGGGGAGCACGTCGAGGAACGGCTTGAGCTTCTCGTCGCCGCCGAGCTTCTCGGCCCCCGACTTGGTGACGGGCAGGAACCCCTCGGCCTGCACCCACGGCACGTACACGTCGGCCGAGTAGTAGTAGTCGAAGAACTTCGTGATGGCGTCCTTCTTGTCGTCGTCGTTCTGGAAGGCCATGAGCTGGTCCATGACGCCGAGCGTGAAGGCCGAGCCGTCCTTCGTGGGGATCGGCACGATCGAGTAGTCGAGGTCGGGGTTGCCCTCCTCGATCTGGCCGACCGTCGGCGGCAGGCCGACCTGCATGCCGATCTTGCCCTGGATGAAGATGTCCATCAGCGGCGAGCGCTGCGTCGAGCCGGGGTCGGCCTGCGTCGCGCCCGCGTCGATCATCTTCTTGATCTGCTCGGCGCCCGCGAGGTTCTCCGGAGTGTCGATCGTGATCTCCGACGCATCGCCGAACGACCCGCCACCGCCCCACAGCCAGACGGCGGCCTCGGCCTGGGCCTCCTCCGAGCCGAGGGGCATGCCGTAGCCGGCGACGCCGCCGCCGAGTGCCGACACCTTGGTCGCGGCGTCCAGCAGCTCGTCCCACGTCTTCGGCGCCTCGGTCACGCCGGCCTGATCGAGCAGCGTGTTGTTGACGAAGAGTGCGCGCGCCGAAGCGATGAGCGGCAGCGCGTAGGCGGTGCCGTCGACCTCGGCGTTCGCAATGAACGAGTCCTGGAAGTCGGAGTAGGTGTCCTCGGACACGACGTCCTTCGCCGGGTAGAGCAGCTCGTCGCCCACGAAGCCGGCGAACGGTCCGCCGTTGTAGATGTCGGGCGCCTCGCCGGCCTGGATCTTCGTCGAGACGACCTTCTCGAGGTTGTCCCACGACTGCACCTCGAGCTTGACGTCGATGTCGGGGTTCTCCTTCTCGAACCCCGCGATCACGTCCTCCCAGAGACCCTTGGTCGCGTCGGAGTAGCTGGGGACGAGCATGTCGAGAGTGGTCTTGCCGTCGGCATCGCCGCCGTCGCCTCCCGAGCCGCCGCTGAATCCGCACGAGGCGAGTGTGAGTGTGGCGGTGGCCGCGAGGGCGACCGCGCCGAACCGCAGTGACTTCTTCATGTGTTGCATTCCTCACTGTGACGAGAACCGCTCGAGGAGCGGAGGATGCGCACAGTCGCGAATGGATCACGCGACGGTGCGTAGGGCCGCTCTCCGGTGGGTCGGCGGCTGATCGTGTTCGATTATTTGTCAGGAGAATAAACAAATCAAGAGGAACCTTGCGAGGATCTCTTGAAGCGACATACTATGATCGAACTGCGTGCAAAACAATCACAAAATGTCAGATTATCGTCCTGGAGGATCGCAATGACGCTCACTCAGCCCGGCTCGCACATGCGTGAAGAGCTCACCTCGCAGCCCCAGACCTGGGGCCGGGCGGCCGATATGCGCGATCAGCAGTCGGTGCTGCCCGCCGCGGGCGCGCGCGTCGCGGTCGTGGGGTGCGGCACGTCCTGGTTCATGGCGCAGTCGTACGCCACCCTTCGTGAGACGGCCGGTCAGGGCCAGACGGACGCCTTCGCCGCATCGGAGTCCTTCGTCGACCGGGGATACGACGCGATCGTCGCGCTGACCCGCTCCGGCACGACGACCGAGGTCCTCGAGCTCGTCGACCGCGTCGCCGGCCGCACCCGCGTGATCGGCGTCATCGGAGACGAGACCTCCCCGTTGGTCGGGATGGTCGACGACGCCGTGCTACTGCCCTTCGCGGACGAGCGGTCCGTGGTGCAGACGCGCTTCGCCACCACGGCTCTCGCCCTGTTCCGCGCCTCGCTCGGCGAGGACCTGACCGCGGCGATCGCCGACGCCGCCGCCGTGCTCTCGGCGGACGACGACGATCTCGCGCTGCGGGACGCCGAGCAGTACACGTTCCTCGGTCGCGGCTGGACCGTGGGACTCGCGCACGAAGCGGCGCTCAAGATGCGCGAATCCTCGCAGTCGTGGACGGAGTCGTACCCGTCGATGGAGTACCGACACGGCCCGCTCGCGATCGCCGCCCCGGGGCGGGTCACCTGGCAGTTCGGACGTGCGCCCGAGGGTCTCGCGGCGCAGGTCGAGGCGACCGGAGCGCGCTTCGTGCAGCATCCGATCGATCCGATGGCCGACCTCGTGCGCCTGCACCGCGTCGCTCTCGACCGTGCGGTCGCGCGGGGACTCGACCCCGACCAGCCGCGCAATCTGACGCGATCCGTCATCCTGGATGCATGACGCCGGTCTTCAGCGGAGAAGTCGATGAACGCACCTGACGGCGAGGCAGCGCGCCTCTCCGGAGCGCCGTCGCTCGGCGAAGGGCCCGCCGTCCTCGCCTTCGACGTGGGCGGGACCGACATCAAGTCGGCCCTGTTCGCCCCGGACGGGACCGCGCTCGACCTGCGCCGCACCCCCACCCCCGTCGCCGAGGGCGACCGCACCGCGGCGGTGATCGAGCGCCTGGGCGACCTCGCCCGGGAGCTGACCGCCGCGAATCCCGAGGTCTCCCCCCGCGCGGTCGGACTCGTGGTGCCGGGCATCGTCGACGCGGATGCCGGGCTCGGCGTGTTCGCGAGCAACCTGGGCTGGCGGAACGCGCCGATCCGTGATCTCGCGGAGAGGCGACTCGCACTGCCGGTGGCCTTCGATCACGACGTGCGTGCGGCGAGCTGGGCCGAGCATCGTCTCGGCGGCGCTCGGGCGTACTCCGACTCGGTCGTGCTGGTCATCGGCACGGGCATCGCCGGAGCCCTGATCCTCGGCGGGGAGCCGTACACGGCCGGCGGGTACGCGGGCGAGATCGGGCACTCGCCGATCGCCGACGGCCCGATCTGCCCCTGCGGCGCGCGCGGATGCCTCGAGGCCGTGGCATCGGCCGGGGCCATCGTCCGTCGCTACATCGACGCCACGGGCATCATGCCCGACGGCGCGAAGGACGTGATCGCGCGCGCGTCATCCGGTGATCGCGTCGCGGCGGAGATCTGGGCCTCCGCCCTCGACGCGCTCGCCCTGTCGCTCGCGCAGCTCACCGCGGTCGTCGCGCCGGAGGCGATCGTCATCGGCGGTGGGCTCTCGCGCGCCGGAGGGGCGCTGTTCGACGAGCTGCGCCTCCGGCTCGCGGAACGGCTGAGCTTCCACCGCATCCCCGACCTCGTGCCGGCCGAGCTGTCGGGCAACGCCGGGATCCTCGGCGCGGCGCTGCGCGCGAGGGAGCTCGCATGATCCTGACCGTCACGCCGAACCCCGCACTCGACCTCACCTGGCGTGTCGATCGGCTGACCCCCGGAGCGACGCATCGCGCGGACGCCGGCGCGCTGCGGGCGGGTGGCAAGGGCCTCAACGTCGCGCGGGTGGCGCACGCCCAGGGCGCCCCGGTGCTCGCGCTGTCCACGGCGGGCGGGCGCAGCGGCATCGCGTTCGCCGCGGATCTCGCGGCGAGCGGCGTCGCGCATCGTCTCGTGCAGGTCGCGGCACCCACCCGGCAGACGGTCGCGATCGTCGACGAGGAGCTCGGCGACACGACGATCGTCAACGAGCGGGGGGCGAACCCCACGGATGCGGAGTGGGCTGCGCTGTTCGGCGAGGTCGTCGACGCGCTGCCGAGCGCGCGTGTGCTCGTGATCTCCGGCAGCCTGCCCCCGGGCGCGCCCGAGTCGTTCGTTCCGCTGCTGATCGGCACCGCACGTGACGCCGGAGTCCCGACGATCGTCGACACCTCGGGTCCGGCCCTGCTGCGCGCGGCGGAGGCCGGGGCATCCGTGCTCAAGCCCAACGCAGCCGAGGTCGCCGACGCCACGGGTATCGGCGATCCCGTCGGAGGAGCCCGTGCGCTGATCGCCCTCGGCGCCGAGCTCGTGCTGCTGTCGCGGGGCGCCGACGGCATGCTCGCCGTGACAGCCGACGAGGTGAGGCAGGCGCGTCTCGACGCCCCGCTCGCGGGCAACCCCACCGGGGCGGGCGACGCCGCCGTGGCGGCCTGCGCCGTGCTCTACGCGCAGGGTGTCCGCGATGTCGGCACCGTGCTCCGACGCGCGACGGCCTGGTCGGCCG
The DNA here is from genome assembly GCF_044749125.1 of Microbacterium sp. NPDC089696. Classification (NCBI taxonomy): domain Bacteria; kingdom Bacillati; phylum Actinomycetota; class Actinomycetes; order Micrococcales; family Microbacteriaceae; genus Microbacterium; species Microbacterium sp. NPDC089696. The sequence continues at coordinate 241,868 of NZ_JBIVHF010000001.1, forward strand.
CCGCCGTGCCCATGCCGCTGGCCGGCGACATCTCCGACGACTGGGCGGACCTCGAATCGCGTCTCGTCGTCGCATCCGTCCTCCGGGAGGAAGAACCGTGACCCTCGTCTCCGCTCGTGACCTCGTGACCGATGCCGCCGCGCGCGGCGTCGGCGTCGGCGCGTTCAACGTGATCCACCTCGAGACCGCCGAGGCTCTCGTGCGGGCGGCCGCTCAGGCGCGGCTACCGGTCATCCTGCAGATCTCGCAGAACTGCGCCGACTACCACGGCGGTCTCGAGCCGATCGCCCTCGCGTCGCTCGCCGTCGCTCGCCGGGCCGACGCTCCGGTCGCCGTCCATCTCGATCACGCCGAGCGCCCCGAGCTCGTCGACGAGGCGATCGCCCTCGGGTTCGGATCGGTCATGTTCGACGGCGGTGCACTGCCCTACGACGACAACGTCGCCCTGACGGAGGCGGTGGTGCGCCGCGCTCACGCAGCCGGCGTGTTCGTCGAGGGCGAGCTGGGCGAGGTCGGGGGCAAGGACGGAGCCCATGCTCCCGGCGTGCGGACCGACCCCGACGAGGCACGCGCGTTCGTCGCGGCGACCGGCGTCGACGCCCTCGCCGTGGCTGTCGGCTCCTCGCACGCGATGACGGACCGGACGGCGTCCCTCGACCTCGACCTGATCGCCCGGCTCCACGACGCGCTCCCGGTGCCCCTGGTGCTGCACGGCTCCTCCGGCGTGGCCGACGACGTCCTCGCGCAGGCCGTGCGTGCGGGCATGGCCAAGATCAACGTGTCGACGCATCTCAACGGGTTCTTCACGCGCGCGATCCGCGGGGTGCTCGACGCGGACGCCGGGCTCGTCGACTCGCGGAAGTACCTCGCCCCGGCCCGGGATGCGCTCGCCGACGAGGCCGCACGGCTGCTGCGGCTCTTCGCGCTCGCGCCCGTCACGGCAGGATAGAGCCATGAAGCGCGCCGCCCGTCTGAACGCGATCCTCGACCTCCTCGCCGCAGACGGCGAGGTCGGCGTCGACGACCTCGTCGCGCGGTTCGGCGCCTCTCCCGCGACCACGCGCCGCGACCTCGACTCCCTCGCCGAGCAGCGTCTGCTCACCCGGACGCACGGCGGCGCGGTCGCGCAGACCATCGCGTACGAGCTCCCCATCCGCTACAAGAGCCATCTGCGCACTAAGCAGAAGGACAGCATCGCGCAGACCGCGGCGGCTCTGGTCACCCCCGGCATGGTCGTGGGGCTGTCCGGGGGCACGACGACGACCGCCATCGCCGCGGCTCTCGCGGCGCGCGAGGACCTCTCCTCGGGGACCGGCATCACCGTCGTGACGAACGCCGTGAACATCGCCGCACAGCTCGCGACCCGCCCCGACATCAAGGTCGTCGTCACAGGAGGGGTGATCCACTCCCGCAGCTACGAGCTCGTCGGCCCGTTCGTGGAGCAGCTGCTGCGCGGCATCCGCCTCGACATCGCCTTCATCGGCGTGAACGGGATGGATGCGGACGCCGGAGCCACCACGCAGGACGAACGCGAGGCCGCGGTGAACAGGATGATGGCCGAGCGGGCGACCAGGGCCGTGGTCGTCACCGACAGCAGCAAGCTCGGACGCGTGGCGTTCGCCGCCGTCGGCGGTGCGGAGCTGTTCCCCGTTCTCCTCACCGACGACGGGGCGACACCCGCCGATCTCGCGGCCCTGCGCGCTGCGGGCTTCGAGGTCGTCGCCGCGGGCTGATCCGCGGCCCGACCCGCGTGATCCGCCCGAGGCGACTCCTGGTGGGGATGTCGCGACCCCTCGCGACATCCCCGGAGTAGATGGTGGCCGTGTCGTTCCTCGCGCTCCCCAGTGCACGAGGTATCCCCAGATCCGACCGCGCCTCCCTCGTGCTCCGTGTCCGAAGCCCTTCGCGTGGCACCTTCTGCAGATCAGGAGCGGGGTCCCCCTGTTCTGATACATCGAGTGGAGAAAAGTCTCAGAGTCCGTCTCCGTGGCACTGGAACGGGGCGCGCAGGCCTGTGGAATCGGATGCCGCAGCGAGCGCGATCGCGGGGGAGACGCCGTTCGCGAGCTGGGTGTGCACGGCTCCGAGCAGCTCGCACGCGGCGTCATCGGCGACCACCACGGGGGCCGCGATCACGCAGCGCGTGCCGGCGTGCAACCAGACACGGGTCATGCCCAGTGCTTCCTCTCCCCAGCGCACCGAGGAGCGGCCGAGCTCGCACGCCGACAGCACGACCGTCTCGGGGGCGCTCGGGATCAGGTCGACGTCATAGCCGAACAGGGTCCCGTCGACGAGTTCGAAGCCCGAGAACAGGGGGTTGTCCACGGCGTGGCGACCGTGCGCCGCGATGTGCAGCACGTCGGAGCGGGCGGCCAGGTCGATCACGTCGACGACGCGCGTGTCGTCGCCCGTGAGCACCACCGCGTCCGTCCAGGCGCTCGCCGCGGTGCGCACCTCCTCGACGGCGCGGGCGACCCGGGGGCCCGCGGCGAACCCCGCCGTGCGGCGATCCCGTCTCCCCGGCGCCTCACCCTCGCGTCGTGCCTCTTCCGTGGGGCGCCGCGCCCCGTCGCCGAGCCAGCGCGACACCGAGGTCGCGATCGTGAACGGGACGCCGATCGTGCCGGGGAGCATCGCCCACGGGATGCCGCCCAGGATGCCGGGAACCGTGAGCGCGAGCCTCTCGGCGCCGCCGGCCGCGGCGAGGACGGGACGCAGGAGCTCTGTGTCGAGCACGAGAAGCCGCTCGTCGAGGGACCGGGTGACGAGGCGGGCCATCGGCCCTCCGTGCGTGAGCGCCGCGACGTCCAGGTCGGCGCGCAGGCCGTCGAGAGTCGCCCGGATGCGCGGCCACGACAGCTCCACGATCGTCGCTCCGCTCGTGGTCGCCACCACGCACAGCAGGTCCGTGCCGGTGTACACGTAGGCGAGCACGGCCGTGCCCGGTGCGAGGCGCTCCTGCGTCGCGGCGAGGTCGAGCCGGTCGCGGCTGGCTCCCGCTCCGGTCGCCGACCACTGCCGGTCGCGCACCCGGTCGCGGAGGGCGCGGACGCGCGGGTCGGTCGTCCAGTCCGATCCGGCGAGATCGGCGCGCAGCATCCGCAGCTCGGCGAGGTCGGCGGCGAGGGTCTCGTCTCGAGGAGGACGCACCGGGGCGACCTGCTGGCTGAGGTGCCTGGCGCGCTCGGACCATTCGAACAGCACGGCGGGATCGTGCGAGCGCGCCGCCGCGGCCAGCCCGGCGAACATGAGATCGGTGCCGTGCATCGCGACGGACGCCTGCAGGTCGAGCGCGCCGAACGACTGCTGCCACGCGGTGAGCAGGTCGAGGCCGTCGGCGGCGGCGCGGCGTGCGAGTCCGTCGCGGCCGGCTGCGGATGCCCGTACGGCGCGCACCTCCTGAGCCCGCAGCCGCAACGGTGTCGGGGCATCCGCGGCGAGGCGCGGCATCCGGCCGCCGTCGGCCAGACGGGCGGTGAGGTTCAGGGCGGCGGCCTCCGTCGCGAAGCCACCCGTCGCGAGCGCGGCGGCGGCGCGGGCGAACTCGTCGCCGTCGGTGCGCGCCCCTGGACGGGCGCGCATCCGCGCTTCGAGACGCACTGCCTCCGCCCGCGCCGCCCATCCCTCGCTGCCGAGCGACGAGAACCGGCGGGATGCGGTCTTCGCGGCGCGTTCGGCGGCGGCGGGGTCGTGGCGCAGCAGCGAGCGGGCCAGGTGGAACTCGGCCTCGCCTCGGGACTGCCGCATGCGCTGCGCGCCGAACTGCGCGGCGACCCCGCTCAGCAGCGTCTCGGCCTCGGTCGTGAGCCCGGCGTCGCGCAGGACCTCGGCGCGATCGAGGTCGCTGATCGCGGCGGCGAGGTCGCTCGTCGCCGCGAGGATGGGCCTCGAGCCGGTCATGAGCGCGAGGGCGGTGACGAGGTCTCCGGCGAGCAGGGCGGCGTACCCGAGGTTGTGCCGTGCCTCGGCGAGGGGTTCCTCGTGCCCGTGCGCCTCGTACACGGCGATCGCGCGCCGCAGGTCGGCGGTGCAGTCGTCGAGGCGATGCCGCTGCATCCCGACGATCGACCGGCTCATCAGCAGGTTGGCGCGCTCGATGGACCGGTCGTCGAGGGCGTCGATCGCACGCGTGAGCGCGGCGTCCGCGTCGTCGAGGCGTCCGCCGTGCATGAGCAGCGTGCCGAGCTGGCCGTCGAGCAGGGCGAGCGTCTCGGGGCCGAGTCCAGGGCGGGAGAGGGCGTCGCGGGTGAGCCGCTCCGCTTCGGCAGGGTCGCCGGTCTGGGCGAGGACGTAGGCCATGGTGCCGTCGATGCGCGCGCGGAGGTCGTCGTCTCCGGGGCGCGACGCGGCCGCGATGAGTGCGCGGCGCGCCTGTCCGAAGCGTCGGGAGTTGGCTGCGGCGACGCCGCGCTGATGCAGCTCACGCGCAGACAGGGGCATCCTCCCAGAATGCCGGTATGTGGGCGCGCGCGGAAGTGCGCGCCCAACGCTCTCCGCTCCGCCTCGGTCGATCGTCGTCGCCCGGAGCGCGGGCGCGGATCGGCGCTACACCCGCGGCGCGGGCAGCGCCTTCAGCACCGCGGCGACCGCCTTCGCCGCTGTCGTCGTCGAGACGCCCACCGGAGGCACGGCGCCGAGGTGTGCCGCGATGCGCCCCGCGACGTAGGGGGCCGCGAACGACGTGCCGCTCCACGTCGCGAACCCGCCGCGGTAGTCGTCGGGGTCGATGGTCTCCCGCCGCAGGCCGTCGACGTCGGCGCGCGACGACGCCTGCTCGCCGCCCACGAACCCGGGCGACGTGCTGACCACGGCCGCTCCCGGCGCGTAGACCTGCACCCACGGCCCCACGTTCGAGAACAACGCGACCGACCGCGCCGACGGGTTGAGCGCGCCGACCGACACGAGCGGGGCGTCGTCGTCGCGCGGGATGCCGTTGTCGGCGCCGGGCCACGCCCACAGCGATGCCGGGAACGACGGCCTGTCGATCGCGTCGTTGCCCGCCGAGCAGACCACGACGCAGCCGAGCTCCCGCGCCGTGCGCAGCAGCGCCTCGAGCGTGCGGCTGAACAGCCCGTCGGTGGGGGTCTCGTGGTAGTAGCCGAGCGACAGGTTGAGCACGTCGATCGGGTGGCCCGTCTTCGGATCCGCCCGATGACGGCGCAGCAGCTCCACGACCTGCGCGACGGTGATGAGGAAGGTGCTCTCGTCGATCACGCCGAGCGCCCCCGCCATCCGGACCGACAGGATGTCGGCATCCGGGGCGGCCTGCCGGATGATCCCCGCGATGAAGGTGCCGTGCCCGGCGACGGCGTCGATCTCGCCGTCGAGCTGGCCGTAGAGATCCGGGTACCGCTCGGGGTCGGCGTCGTCGGTCAGCCCGATCGTCACGCCGTCGAGCTCGACATGCCTCGTGACGACGTCGTCGGGCAGCCAGTCGTGCACGCCGCACCCGGTGTCGAGCACCGCCACGACGGGGCGACGTCCGCGCTTCGGGGTCGCTCCGCGCTGCGGCGCCGGACCCACCCAGGTCACGGGCTGCCGGGCCCCACGGCCCGGTTCGAGGTAGTCGTCGCTCCCGCCGGCGCCGGCGCCGCGCACCGGGTTCGTGCGGCTGAACGGGTTCGTGCGGCTGAAGGGATTCGTGCGGCTGAACGGGTTGAGTCCGACGGGGTCGATCGAGACCACGTGCTCGAGGCTCGTGCGCGGCATCGGCGATTTCGTCGACCGTCGTGCGCGCTGCAGGACCCGCCAGGCATCGGGCGGCACGGGTGATTCACCGCGCATCGGCTGATCGGGCGTCCGCAGATGCGCGCGGAGGAAGCCGGGCACCCCGGGCAGCAGCGGACCCGCGGCGAGGCGCGTCTCCGGTGACTCGACGTCGAGCTCCCAGCCGAACGAGGCCGCGGCCGCGCGCAGCGCCGCGACCTCGCCGTCGTGCCCCTCCTGGTCGTCGTCCCGATCGAACGTGATGAGCAGTCGCTCGGGCAGATACGCCGTCGGGAAGGCCCGCACGCCGTCGATCGGCTCGGTGCGGGGGTCGAGGGCGGTGCCCCGTCGGATCGATCCCTCCGCTCTGTCCTGCCAGCTCCAACCCCTCGGCTGCTCCATGGTCGGTCCCCTCCTCGCGGGCGGACCCGCGTCCTGTGCGGGTCGCCCCGCGGTGTGTGCGGGCGGTCCCCGCGGTGTGGGTGCGGGTCTCCCCGCGGTGGGTCACAGCTCGAACTGCGGTGTCGACAGGGTGCGCTTCTCATCGCCGATCGTCGTGGTCAGGCGCACGCGGGTGAAGCCGTCCGGCACGTCGTCGAACACGAATCGGCCGGTGTCGCTCGGGACGGTCTCGCGGGTGCGCTCCCCCTGGACGAGCTCGATCACGGCGGCGGCCGTGTCGACCCAGCCGTCGATGCGATGGCGGGCCTGCGCCGTGCGGGTGACGTGCAGCAGGATGCTCGTGGAGCCGTCGCTGAACTGCAGGGTGAGCGCATCGGCGTCGCCGCGCACCGCACCGAGCGGATGATCGACCAGCGTCAGCAGGGCGTACTCCTCCGACAGCCCCTCGGCGGCGACGGCGGCGATCATCCGGTCGATCAGCGTCGCGGGCATGGGGTCGACGTCGCGCCACAGCGAGCGCAACTGCGCGAAGAGCTCGGCATCCTGTCGGTCGTGGGCGCTCATGACGCCCCCTCGGCGCGCGTCGCAGGGCCCTCGAGCAGCGCGCGCAGCTTGGCGAGGCAGCGCTGACGGGTCGGACCGATGCTGCCCACGGGCATCGCGAGATCGGCGGCGAGGCGTGCGTAGTCGGGGCGGTCCTCGAAGGCGATCACCCGCAGCAGCCGCTGGCAGCGTTCCGCGAGATGCCGGACGGCCGACCACAGGCGGCGGTTCTCGTCGCCGGTCGCGGCGCGGTCCTCCGCCGACTCCTGCTCGGGGAGGAGCACATCCAGGGCATCCGTCTCGGTCGCCTCGACCCGCCCTCCGGCCTTGCCGATACGCCAGGCCTCCCGCCGTGCGGTGGTGGTGAGCCATGCCGACACGGCTCGGGGCTCTGCGATCGACCGGTGCCCGCGCACCAACTGCATCCACGTCGTCTGGATCACGTCCTCGGTGAGCGTGCGCTCGAGCCCGTACGCGCGGACCACGTGCCAGAGCACAGGCGTCATCAGCCGCACGAGGTCGTCCATCGCGCGGCTGTCGCCGTCCCGCCAGGCCTCGAACAGATCGGCCGCTCGTCGCCAGCGGGCCGCGCCGTCGTCCGGAGCAGGGTCGAGGGCAGCGCCGTCGGGTGCGCCGTCGATCATGAGTCTTATTGTGAGCACACCTCTCAGGAGCGCGGCAAGAGCTTTCTGATACATGGACGCGGTCGATCTCGAGGGACGTCTCCGACCGTTAGCGTGGAGGGGTGATCGTCCTCGCCGTCGTGCTCTTCCTCAACGCCGCCTTCAACGTGCTCGTGTGGCCGCGGTTCTACGCGCGCGTCGCGAAGGACCCGAGGGCGAGGGATGCCGCGGGCAGGGCCACCGTGTTCCTGAAGGTGCACGTCGTGCTGATCGCGATCGCGCTGGTGCTCGCACTCGTGTCGGTGCTCGTCGGCATCGCCGCCCTCACCGGCGCGCTCTGAGCGGGGTCGATCTCAGTCGGCCTCCTCGTCACCATGGTACGAGGAGCCCGCGCCGCACAGGATGAGGATGCGGCGCAGGTGCATCGCCGTGAGCACTCCCGGCCCCATCGCCCGGCGCACGTCGATGGTGCGGTCGTCGACCGTCTCGAGCAGCAGCCGGATGGCGCGCGCGGCCTCCGCGCGCTGACGGTGCGCCTCGGCCGATGAGCCGTCGCGCTGCGCGATGACCTCCGCGACGGCGTGGCATGCCGCGGACAACGGCTCGGGCAGAGCGTGGTCGAGTTGCAGAGCGCCAGGACGCTGCCAGATCGTGTCGGCGATCGCGTCGGCGATGTCGCGGATGAGGTGCGAGATGCGATCGAGCGCTTCGAGCTCCTCGTGGATGTGCTGGGTCTCGCCGCGGCGACCACGGGCCCGCGGGTTGGCCCGGCGGCTGTCGTCCGCCTCCGAGAGGGCGAGTCGCAGGCTGCCGGTCGTATCGGCGAGTGAGGCGGTGTCGGTCGCCCACTGCTCGTTCTCGGGGGGCCATGACTGCGAGACAGCCGACCCGATGTCGTGCAGATGCCCCGCCAACTGCTCCCGGAAGGCATCGACGCGTGCGGCGGCGGCGAGGGTCAGCGGGGCCGGGGCGATCACGAGGTTGACCGCGAGTCCGATGATCACACCGACCGCGGTCTGGGTCAGGTAGCCGAGCGAGTACTCGTCGGCGTTCTGCCCGCCGATGATCAGCACGAACAGGGCCGCCATCGGCACGTACTCGCGTCCCGCGCCGAACCAGCCCGTTCCCGACACGAGCACGCCGATGCCGACGATGACGACGATCGTCCACCAGGTCGGCCCGACCGTCAGCACGACGATGGTCGCGAGTCCGATGCCGACGCTCAGCCCGAGGAGCGTCTGCAACCCGGACCGCACCGAGCCCATGAGCGTGGGGTACATGCTCACGAGCGCGCCGAGCGGGGCGTAGTAGGGGTACTCGTCGGTGACGCCCGGCATGTGCGGCGCGATCAGCCACGCCAGGCCGACCGCGAGTGCGGTCTTCGCGACGAGCAGCAGGCGCGCGGGACGCACCGCGTCGTGCAGGGCGCGCACTACGGCGGGCGTCCGGGAGCGCACGCGAGTGCGGATCTCGGTCACGGCATCCTCTCCTGTCCACCTCCCCGCGGACGACGCTAGTGCCGCGTCAGCGCGCTCCGCACCGGGGTTGCCTCGTGCTCCTTCGCGGGCTAGACGAAAGCCGGTGCGGCGCGCCCGAGTGGACGCGCCGCACCGGCATCCGCTGTTCCGCCCGATCTCTCAGGGACGGGTGATGGTGAGGTCGTCCCAGGTGAAGACGGTCGACGGGAGGGTCGATGCCGAGGACACGGTGTTCATGAGTCCGACGGTGCCGGCCGCCTGCAGGGCGGGGGTGGTGTCTGTGGCGGTGACCTGCCAGGTGGTGGGTTCGGGGTCGGTGGCCCTCCAGACCTTCGCGGCGAGCGTGGTCGGGCTGGTGCCGGTGACCGAGAGGGCCACGTTCAGGACGGTGCCAGGGGTGTATGTCACTCCGGGCATGAGGTACGAGCCGAGGGCGACCTCGTCGCGCAGGAGGTAGAGGCGCACCGCGCCTCCGGTCTCGAAGCGGACGCGGGCGGCGTAGTTCGATGCGTTGACCTGGCGGCCGATGACGGTCGCGGTGGCCGCGCCGCCGGTGGAGACCTGGTCGGCCGCGACCGACACCCGGATCACCGCGTCGGTGCCCGACAGCCCCAGACGCGCCGTCCTCGTATTGGACTTGGACAGCGACACCACGCCCTTGCCGTCGGCGACGGAGTAGGCCGCCGAGCCGCCCTGGAGCGTCCACGCCCCGCCGAGGTCGGCCGAACCCCACCCGCCGGCCGGGACGGCTCGGGTGAACGCGTCGGTGGCGAGCTCGTTCGCGGGCACCGGCGCTGCCACCGTGACCTGCGTGGTGACGGAAGCCGTCGCGCCGACGGCGTCCGTGACGGTGAGCGTGACCGGGTAGGTGCCGGCGGCGGCGTAGGTGTGTGTCGCGGTCGGGCCGGTGGCGGTGCCGCCGTCGCCGAACGTCCACGCGTACGCGGCGATCGCGCCGTCGGGGTCGGCCGAGGCCGAGCCGTCGACCGTGACCGCGAGCGCCGTCGCCGTCGGCGTGAACGCCGCGACCGGAGCGATGTTCACCGTGCCCGAGACGCCGAGCCGGTGGTGCTCGTCGATCTGCGCCGCGGTGAGCGGCGAGCCGTATACGGCGACCTCGTCGATCGTTCCTGTGAACGTCGTCGCGCCGCCCCACGTGCTGTCGTTCCCGACGTGCCAGTGACCGGTGTAGTCGTGCGCGGACGTCGTGGTGTTCGACCCCACCAGGGCGCCGTCCACGTAGAGCGCCATGCCTCCGCCCGAGAGCTGCGCGACCACATGGTGCCATCGACCGTCGTTGTAGGAGACCGGAGTGTCGATCGCGACTGCGCGTTTGTCCCAGACTCCGAAGTGGAGACGACCGTCGGGTGTCATGTAGACATGGCGGTCGAAGACGCCGCTCGAAGCGGCGGCGCTGTCGCCGAAGCCCACGATCTTGCCGCCGGCGGTCGTGGTGGTCTGGAACCACGCCTCCACGGTGAAGATCTGTGGAGCCGTGTACTGCTTCTTGCTGACGACCCCCGCGCCCGTCGAAGCGGTCGCAGGAGCCCAGCGCACGGCCTTGTTGGGAGACCCGGTGATCGCTCCCGGCTCGCCCTTCACCAGGGCACCGGTCTCGTCGAGGTATTTGCCGTCGGAGTCGTTCATGCCGCGGTCCGCGGCCTTGGGGCCGGTTCCGGTGTCGGTCAGGCGCCAGTACAGGGTCGGGTCCAGGTGGAACACGGCGCTGCCGTACGCATCGGCGGGCGGCGCCGCGGGGAGGGTCGATGCCCGGCCGCTGGCGACCCGGTGCGCGTCGATCTCCGTGCGGGTGAGCGCGCGGTCGTAGGTCGCGACGTTCGAGATGGATCCGCTCAGGAACGCACTCGTCCCGGCGTGCGGCCAACCGCCGACGGTGTCGCCGCCGACTCGCCAGAATCCGGTGTACGGCAGTGTCGTCGTCGTGTCGGTGCGTTCACCGACCTTCACGCCGTCGATCCAGAGGACCTGACCCGCCGAGCTCAATGACGCCACCACGTGATGCCACTGATCGTCGTTGTACCCGGTGCCGCTCGTGACGGTGCGCACCGCGTTCGGCCACACGCCGAACGACACACGTCCCGCTCCGTCGATGTAGACATGACGGTCGGACGAGACGGAGTTGCCGGACGACGACGAGCCGAAGCCGATGATCTTGCCCCCGGCGGTACTGGCCGTCGTGAACCAGGCTTCGACGGTGAACGCCTGCGGACCCATCGTGGAGCTCGTGGTTCCGGCGGACGACGACGCGGTGCCGGAGAACGAGGTGCCGCCGCCACGCGTGGCCCCGGTCACGACGAGGTCGCTGCCTGTCGCCCAGTTGTATCCCGCGGTCCCGCTCTTCTCCTGCAGCGGCCAGTAGTTCACCGCGCCGCTCGCGAGAACGGCTGCGTCGTAGGCGGTGGATCCGTCCTTCACGGCGGTCGTCACGCTCTTCCAGTCGGTCTGCGTGCTGTTGCCGTGTGCATCGGTCGCCGTGACGCGGTAGTTGTACGTCGTGCCGGGCACCGCCGTGGTGTCGCGGTAGGACATCGCCGGACGCGTCCAGAAGTTCGAGAGCTGGGTGGTCTCGTGGATCGGGGCGGTCGTGCCCAGATCCTGACGGAACACCCGGTACGTAAGGGTCTGGTTGTCGCGGTCGTGGTTCGCGCTCCACGACACGCGGTTCACGCCGGTGCGGAAGGACACGGCGTCGACGGGCCATGCCCCACCCTGTACCTGCGGGCCCTGCTTGTTGGGCGCGACGGTCTTCTTCGCGAAGCGGACGATGCCCTGCTGGCTCGCACCGTTCACCTTGAGGAACTCGCCGCCGACGAGCAGGTAGTCACCGGAGGCCGAGACCTGCCACGGACCCTGGTACTGGCCGGTGTAGTTGCCGGGGACGTACTCGGGGTACCACTGCAGCAGCGATCCGGCCGGGTTGCCCGCGAAGTTGCGGTAGCCCTGCGTGTCCTTCGTGATGGGCTGACCGCTCGGAGCTTTGGAGAACGCGAGCGAGTGCTTGTAGCTGGTCGGCTTCGTCTCGGGGAAGCCGGCGACGTTGCCGCAGTAGTGCGGGTGTCCTACGACGTAGATGGTGTCGCCGACGGGGGCGACGTCGTAGCTGTCGCCGTGGCAGTCCTCCATCCAGATCAGGCTGCCGTCCGCCCAGCTCGCACGGAAGGCGCCTTCGAAGCCGTCCTCGGAGGTGCCGCCGGTGGTGGTTCCGGTCCCGTAGACGCCGTCGGCGTCGGCCGCCAGCGAGGACATGGCGGCGGCGGTGCCGCCGTTGCGGAGCACGCTGTTCATGGCCCAGGGCATCAGGGTGCCGGTGTTCGCGTCGAGGGCGGTGATGCCCCGGCCGGGGTTGGTGGAGCCGTTGACCGAGGTGAAGGACCCGGCGATGACGACCTTGGAACGGTCGGGCGAGACCACGACGCCCTTCGCGCCGTACCCGCCGTCCACGGTCGCGGAGAACGCGCTGACCGTTCCGTCCACGGCGGAGACGGACGCGACCTTGGTGCGCTGCACGCCGTTGACCGTGGTGAACTCTCCCGCGAGGTACACGGACGACTCGGTGATCGCGAGCGCGTCGACGCGTCCGTTGGTCGCGGGCGCCCACGTGGTCGCGAGCGCCCCGGTCGCGGTGTCGAACGCCGCGACGCGGTAGCGCCAGGCGCCGGCCGTCTGCGAGAAGGCGCCGGCGACGTAGATCCGCGAGCCGTCGGCCGACTTCTTGATGTCGAGGACCGTGCCGTTGGCGCCCGGATTCCACGACGAGATCAGGGCGCCGGTGGTGAGGTCGTACGCGAGCAGGTTCGCGCGTGGCGTCTCGTTCGTCCCCGCGGGCGATCCTGCCGGGCGGGCCTTCGCGAAGCTGCCGCCCACGTACACCGTGTTGCCGACGACCTCCTGCGCGTAGACCACGCCGTCGATCTGGACGGTCGGCAGCGCGTCCGCCGTCACGGTCTCCGGCACCCCCGATGCCGGAGCCGTGTCGGCGACGGCGACCGTCGGAACCGCGAGCGGCCCGATGGTCAGCGCCAGCGCCAGCACGGTGGCGACGGCCGCCGACAGCGTCGTCGCACGTGTGCGGCGAGCGTCGCCGTGTCCGGCCGTCGCACGACGGCCACCCCCGATGATGTGCATGGTCTTCTCCCCAGAAATGCGCACACCGCACGCCCCCGCGTGCAGTCGATGGAGCGGAGCCCGCCCCGAGGGACGGGCTCCGCGTTCTTCCCTGATCGTAGGGAGGGGGCGTTCACACCTGGATGCAGCAGATGTGAACCATCCGGACACGGATCGTCGGCCGCCCCCGGAGGGACGGCCGACGGCGTGGATGTCAGAGCGGGATCAGGGGATGGCCCGGCGGAAAGCGAGGAACGAGACCGCCGTGAGCACGGCCACGACCACGAGGCCCCAGAGCGCGATGCCCAGAGCGCCGAGGTCGCCGATGCCGCGACCCACCTGGCCCCAGAGCTCGAGACGGGTGACGAGGAACACGAGTCCCACGAGCACGAGGGCCAGCCCGACTCCCACGATCGTGAGCACCAGCGGTCCCCAGCTCTTGTAGATCGTCGCGCCGGTGAAGCCGACCACGAAGAAGAACAGCGCGAGCGTGAAGTACACGACGAACGCCCCGAGCGGACCGGCCTCCCACAGCCACGGCAGGTAGAACACCCATCCGTTCACGCCGTAGCCGTTCGTCAGGGTCTCGATCGCGCCTCCGAGGAGGAACAGCAGGCCCATGAAAGTGCTGCCGAGCACCGCGGTGAGCATCGTGCCGAGGAAGAAGTCCCGGCGCGTGATGCTCATCGCCTGCGAGAACGGGAACGTGAGCGTCATCGCCGACATCCCGATCGCGAAGAAGTACCAGAGCGGGGCCTGACCGCCGCCGCCGTACTTCGGGGTGTCCACCGGGATCATGGCGTAGATGATGACCGAGATCGCGGTCGCGGCGCCCAGGATGATCAGCGGCACCCAGATGAAGGTCTGCCGGTTGATCAGCTGCAGGCGGATGACGTTGAGCGTGCGTCGCATCAGCGGACTCCTTCCTTCGCGGCGTCGTCCTTCGTGGCGGACTCCGCCTTCTGCGTGAGCCGGACGACGAGTTGCTGCAGCGAGACCGGCGCGAGGTCGAGACCGGATGCCGTGATCTCGGCGCGCTCGTCGGCGCTCAACCGGCCGAGCACCGTGACGGAGGCCACACGCCCGAGCGATTCGCGGTGCAGGACCTCGCGGCCGGAGGCCCAGGCATCCACCTTCGCGGCGTCGCCCACGACCGTGACGGCGCGGTCGCGCACGGCATCCGTGTCCTCGTCGAGGAGGATCTGCCCGTTGTCGATCACGATGACCTTCTCGATGAGGTTCGAGACCTCGTCGATGAGGTGCGACGAGAGGATGATCGTGCGCGGGTGCTCGGCGTAGTCCTCGAGCAGTCGGTCGTAGAAGATCTGGCGCGCGACGGCATCCAGTCCCAGATAGGGCTCGTCGAAGAACGTGAGGTCGGCGCGCGAGGCGAGGCCGATGATGACCCCGACGGCCGAGAGCTGACCACGCGAGAGCTTCTTGATGGTCTGCTTCATGGGGAGCTGGAACTGCTCGATCAGCTCGTCCGCGAGCTTCTGATCCCAGTTCGCGAAGAACAGGCTCGCGGCCTTGAAGGCGTGCGTGGGGTACGCGTCGTCCGGGTACTTCTGGCTCTCGCGGACGAAGCAGATGCGGTTGAGCACGTGCGCGTTCTCGTAGGGGTGCTCGCCGAACACCTTCACGGTGCCGGACGACTCGAAGTTCTGCGCGGTGAGGATCGACATGAGGGTCGTCTTACCGGCGCCGTTGCGTCCGAGGAGGCCGTAGATCGCGCCTCCTTCGAGGCTGAGCGACACGTTGTCGAGTGCGCGCTTGTCCTTGTAGCGCTTCGTGAGGTTCTGCACCTCGATGACGGCGGTCATGCGGGGTTCTTCCCTTCGGTCGGTGCTGCATCGGTCTGTCCTGCGTCGGTCTGGGCGGCCCGCTCGGTGAGCAGATCCGCGAGGTCGGTGGCGCTGAGTCCGAGCGTGCGGGCCTCGGCGAGGAGCGGGTCGATGTAGCGGTCGGCGAACGCCGAACGGCGCTCCCCGAGCACGATGTCCCGTGCGCCGGCGGCGACGAACATGCCGATGCCGCGGCGCTTGTACAGCACTCCCTTGTCGGTGAGCATGGCGACTCCCTTCGCGGCGGTCGCGGGATTGATCCGGTAGAAACCGGCGAGCTCGTTCGTCGAAGGGGCCTGGGTCTCTTCCGCGAGCGATCCGTCGATGATCGAGTCCTCGATCTGCTCGGCGATCTGGAGGAAGAGCGGCTTGCCTTCTTCGATCACGAGTCCTCCGTGTGGTTGGTGGGTTAGTTACTCGACTAGGTAACCACCGAACCTTGACCGTGTCAAGACCCGCGGGGCGGCAGCCGTCGCGGGCACAGCTTCGGAGCGGATGCCGCGACGCGCCGCGCCGGTGAGGAGGAGTGCGGCGTGTCGGCTCCCGGCTCCGAAGCCGTGCCCCGGAGCGAGACGAAACGCGCGTCAGCCGCGCGGGCGACCGACGTACATCGAGCCGTGCAGCTCCGCGACGTGATCGAAGGCGAGGCGGCTCGCTGCACCGGCATCCCCGGCGCGCAGCGCCGCCACCAGGCGGGCGTGCTCCTCGTTCGACGCCCGCAGATAGTCGATGCGGTACGGGATGAAGTACGCGTACAGCTCGTGCGAGACGCGGTGGTGAAGCTCTGCGGCCCCGTCGACACCGGCGATCGTCGCGAGCTCCTCGTGGAACGCGGCGTCGGCGGTCCGGAACCCCGTCCAGTCCGGCACCGTGCGCATCTCGGCGACCAGGGCGTCGAGCCGCGCGAGCCCCGCGGGGTCAGGAGCGGCGCTCGCGATCGCCGCGAGGCCCGCCTCGAGCGCGGCGCGCTGATCGATCAGGGCGTGCACGTGCGCGGCATCCGCCCGGTACGCGTCGATCTCCCCGACGGTGCCGAGTGTCGGGGCGTCCGCGATGAAGGTGCCGCCCGCGTGGCCCTTGCGCCGCACGACCACGCCCTCCTCGCTCAATGCGCGGTAGGCGCGACGCACGGTCATCTCGCTCACCTCGAACGCCCTGGCCGTGTCGTCGGTGCCGGGCAGACGCTGGCCGGGCGCGAGCATCCCGAGCTCGACGGCCAGGGAGATCCGGGCCCGCACGGTGTCGACGGCCGTCGTGCGGCGGATCGCGCCGAGCGCCGGGGAGGCCAGGTCCATCGTGCGTTCTCGTCTCGGGATCGGCACCGGCGACCGGCGAGAGCCCGTCTAGTTCGTCGTGCGCTCCTCCGCGCGACCCGGTGCGGCGGACTCCTCGACGGGGTCGGCGTCGAGGCGGAACCGCCTGCCCCACACGATACCGACCACCATCGCGGCGACGGGGATCAGCGCGAGGACGGTGCTCACCGCGACGCTGCCTCCCGTGACGAGCGTGAAGTTCGACAGCACGAGCCAGAGCGCGAACACCAGGCCGATCACTGCGAGCACCGGGAACACGCGCGCCTTCATCGAGCGTCCGTCGGCGAGCTCGGGGCGTCGCGCGAAGAACACGAGCACCGCGATCGAGGTCGTGAGCATGAGCAGCACCATGCCGACCGTGGCGACGCCGGCCATCGAGCCGAAGACGCCGACGAGCGGGTCGAGTCCCAGCAGCGCGAGCACCGCCAGCACGATGGCCGCCGTGATCGTCTGCACGACCGACGAGAAGGCCGGGGAGTGGTGGGAGGGATGCCGGTGACCGAGGCGCGCGGGCAGCACCGACTTGTGCGCGAGCGTGAACTGGTACCGCGCGATGACATTGTGGAACGACAGCACGCACGCGAACAGGCTCGTGATCAGGAGCACCTGCACGACGTCGCGCACGATCGGCCCGAGGTACTGCGTCGTGGTGTCGAGCAGCAGGTTGCCCTCGCCTGCGAGGGTCTGCTGCGCCACGGTCACGGCGTTCGCCGCCCCGACGCCCGTGACGAGCGCCCAGCACGAGATCGCGTAGAAGACGCCGATGATGATGACGGCGAGGTACGTCGCCCGCGGGATGGTGCGCTCGGGGGTGCGGGCCTCGTCGCGGAACACCGCGGTGGCCTCGAAGCCGATGAACCCGGTCAGGGCGAACAGCACGGCGACGCCGATCCCGCTCGTGAACACGTTCGCGGGGTCGAAGGTCTCGAGCGCGATGCCGTCTGCCCCGCCTGTCGCGAAGATCACGACGTCGAGCACGACCACGACGAGGATCTCGAGGGCCAGCGCGATGCCCAGGACCTTGGCGCTCAGGTCGATGTGGCGGTATCCGAGCACCGCGACGATCGCCATCGTCGCGAACGAGTACAGCCACCACGGCAGGCTCGGCCCGCCGAAGAAGGTCACGAGGTCGTCGACCGCCCATCCCATGTACCCGTACACGCCGACCTGGATCGCCGTGTACGCGACGAGCGCCGTGAACGCGGTGCCGAGCCCGAGCCGGGAGCCGAGGCCGGCGGTGACGTACGAGAAGAACGCTCCGGCCTCCTTCACGAACGGGGTCATGGTCACGAAGCCCACCGAGAACACGAGAAGGATCACGGCCGCGAGCGCGAAGCCGATCGGCGCACCGGGGCCGTTGCCCGAGCCGATCGCGATGGGCACGTTGCCGCCGATCACGGTGAGGGGAGCGGCGGCGGCGATCACCATGAAGACGATCGCGCCGGTGCCGAGCCGGCCGTCGAGGCGCTGGCGCGGCTCGGTGAGAGGGGAGACGGTCATGAGGGTCACTTTCGACTGAGCATCCGCGGAGAGGATGCGGGAGGAGGGGTCGGGACAGCGAGAGTGGTGCGGGTGGAACCGGTCAGTAGAGGTCGGTGCGACGGTCGTGGAGGTACGGGTTCTCCCGACGAGCACGGCGGGTGGTCTCCGGATCGATCGTGGCGATCACGAGGCCGATGTCGTGCGCGCCGAGGGAGGCGAGCGTGGTGCCCTCGGGCGAGGCGATGCTGCTGCGACCGACGTAGGAGAGATCGCCTTCGGCGCCGACGCGGTTGACGTACACCACATGGACCTGGCTCTCCCAGGCGCGGACGGGGATGAGCCGCTCGGCGATATGGGCGTAGGGCTCCATCTGCGCGGTCGGCACGATCACGGCATCCGCTCCGGCGAGGGCCGCGGCGCGCACGGTCTCGGGGAACTCGACGTCGTAGCAGATGAGCACCGAGAGGCGGACGCCGTGCAGGTCGACGATGCCGGGAAGGGTGTCTCCCGGCACGAAGAGGCTGCGGTCGAGGGCGCCGAACAGGTGCGTCTTGCGGTACCGGAGCAGCTCCTGGCCTTCGCGGTCGACGAGGACGAGGGCGTTCGCGATCCCTCCACCGGGCACCGGCTCAGGCAGCCCCGCGACGATCGCGATGCCGGTCTCGACGGCGATCGCGGCGACCCGTTCGGCGAGGTCGGGCGTGGCGAGGGAAGCGAGCCGCGCGCCGATGTTGTACCCGGTGACGAACATCTCGGGCGTCACCAGCAGGTGCGCGCCCTGGCTCGCGGCATCCCTGGCGGCCGCGGCGACGATCGCCAGGTTGGCGTCGACGTCCCCGGGGACGCCGTCGTGCTGCAGGCCGGCGATGGTCAGGGTCATCGGGAACTCCTCGTGGTGCGACGATGCACCCATCAAACAGATCATTGTGATCTATTAAATGTCCATTGTGTTCCGATCGTGTGACGTCCGCAAGAGGCGGAATGCGTCAGCCGCGCAGGTCGCGGGCGCGCAGCGCGAGCGCGGACGCCACGACGAACACGACGGCGAGGCCCCACGTGAGCGCCAGTCCCCCGGCATCCACTCCCTCGCCGAGCGGCGACTGCCGGTACACCCACGCGTACGGCGACAGCGCGTTCATCCACTCGAGGTCGCTCGACTGCTTCGCGAGCGCCTGCAGGATGTACCCGAGCACGGCGATGCCGGCGCCGACGCCCGTGGCCCACAGGCGCCGACCCGTCGCAGCCCCTGCGAGGAGAGCTGCGGATGCCGTGAGGAATGCGAGACCGGTGAGCGCGGCGCTCGCGCCGACGATGCGCCAGCCGTCGAGTCCGAGGTCGGCGGGTCCGTTCAGCGCGGCCACGACCACGCCGGAGAACGCCCCCAGCCACGCCAGCCGCACGAGCACGCCCAGCGCGGACTCGAGCGCATACTGTCCGCGGCCGATGCCGTGTGCGAGGTCGAGCTCGGCCCGGCCGCTCTCCTCCGCGCCGGCGAGTGCCGCGGAGCCCCACACGACCGCGGCGATCGTCAGCAGGAGGAAGCCCATGAGCCCGTAGAACGTGCTCTGCGTGTACCCGGCGCCGCTGGAGATCTGGTCGTAGCCGATCGTCTCGACGAGTTGCTTCGGGAGCGCGGAGATCAGGTCCTGCAGCTGGGCGCTGCCGCCGAGGCTCGGGTACAGGGGCAGGTACAGGAACAGCACGGCGGCGAGGCCGAGCGTCCAGCCGAGGAGGCTGCGCCAGGAGTCGCGCAGACTGCGTCGGAACACGGGCAGGATGCCGGTCATCGCCCCTCCTCCCGTCGCTCGCCGCGCTCTCGACGGCTGCGCCGAGACGGTGGCGCCGCCGCATCCGTTGCGTCGTCCTCGTCGAGACCCACGTCGCGCGTCGAGGCCCACCCTCCCCGACGTCGCTCCGGGTGGGTTTCGACGGGGGTGTGGGGCGTCGCGGAAGAAGGGTGTGAGCCGGATGCGCCGTAGAGGCGGAGCACGGACTCCTCGAGGTCGGGCTCCTCGACCGTGAGGTCCTGCACCTCCCGCGCCGCGAGCGCCTTCACGAACGGATCGATCGCGCCCTCGACCGTGCCGGACACGTGCAGGATGCCGTCGGCCTCGCGTACCTCGAGACCGGTGACCCCCGGCACGGCCTCGAATCCGGCGCGCACCGCCGCGGCATCCGTGTCCCTGATCGCGGCGCGGATCCGGCGGACGGAGCCGAGCCTCAGCGAGGCCACGTCGCCGTCGGCCACGACCCGCCCGTCGGCGAGCACCGCGACCTCGTCGGCGGTCTGCTGGATCTCGCTGAGCACGTGCGAGCTGAGCAGCACGGTCTGACCGGCGTCCCGCGCCTCGCGGACCATCTGCAGGAACTCGCGCTGCACGAGCGGGTCGAGGCCGCTGGTCGGCTCGTCGAGGATCAGGAGCTCCGGCCGGTGCATGAACGCCTGGATCAGCCCGACCTTCTGCTTGTTTCCCTTCGACAGGGTGCGGACGGGCCGGGCGAGGTCGACGCCCAGCCGATCGGCGAGCTCCCGTGCGGTGCTCAGGGTCGCCGCCGCGTCGCGTGCCCCGGACACCTGCGCGTAGAACGCCAGCATCCGGTGCCCGCTCGACCGTCCGTCGAGGCGGAGTTCGCCGGGCACGTAGCCGAGCCGCCGTCGCAGGGCCGCCCCGCCGTGGCGAGGGTCTTCGCCGAGAACGCGGACGCTGCCCGACGACGGGCGGATGACGTCGACCAGGGTGCGCAGCGTGGTGGTCTTGCCGGCGCCGTTCGGGCCGATCAGGCCGAACACCGTGCCGGGGCGCACGTGCAGGTCGAGCTCGTGCAGCGCGATGCGGCGGCCGTAGCGCTTGTGCAGCCGCTGGATCTCGATCGCGTCGGTCATGATGCGTCTCCTTCCGTCGCGGCCTCGTCGTCGACGAGGGCCTGCCGCGTGCCGTCGAGCAGCGCGGTCGTCGCGTAGACCCCGTGGGTCAGCAGCTCCATGGTCGGGAGCGTCAGCCGACGCAGACCCGCCGCGCTCAGCTGGTCGGAGCCGAGCACCCGGGCCAGCTGCGCCCGCATCACGAGCGGCCCGAGCCCGATCAGGGTGACGAGCAGCGTCGTCATCTCGGGATCGCTCATCGGCTCGAGCATCCCGGCGTCGCGCTGTCCGTCGAGCACGGCGCGGGTTCCCTCGAGGATGCTGTCGAACAGGCGGTCCGCAGCGGGGGAGCCGTCGACCAGCATGCGTGCGAGGTAGTCGATGTACGGGCCGTAGCGGTCGATGTCGTGCATGGCGGCGCGGATGCGGTCCTGCGTCGGGGCGTCGATCACGCCGTGGTCCTCGTCGATGAAGACGCTCACGACGTAGGTGTCGCACTCGTCGCGCAGAGCGTTCTTGTCGCCGAAGTGGTGCACGATGAGCGCGGCGCTCACCCCGGCCTCGCGGGCGATCCCTCGCAGACTGGCGGCGTCGAAGCCGTCCCGGGAGAACGCCACGATCGCCGCGTCGCGGATCCGTGCGCGAGCGGTGAGATCATCCGAAGCTGAACGCATGTACAGCATGCTAAACACGCGTTCAGTCCGTGTCAAGGGAATGCGCTCCTACGCTGGAGACGTGGACTTCCCCTACGCCCGACTGCGCCGCCGCCCCGACGTCGAGGCCGACAACCTGCAGGCGCATGACGCGACCGACGCGCTTCTCGTCGCCCGAGCTCTCACGCTCGACGTCCGAGGAGAAGACATCGCGGTGATCGGCGACGAGTACGGCGCGATCACGCTGCCTCTCACGGCTTCCGGGCGGAAGGGCGTCCGCGTGCACCAGGACCTCGCGACCGGTCGCCGCGCACTCGCCCTCAACGCCGCGGACCTCGATCTGGACGGGTTCGTGCCCCACGAGCTCGATGCCGACCTCCTCGCGGGCGTGCGCCTGGTGCTGCTCCAGCTGCCCAAGTCGCTCGCCGAGCTCGAGGAGGTCGCCGACGCCGTCGCGCGATGGGCCGCGCCTGACGTCGTGCTCGTGGCGGGCGGCCGGGTGAAGCACATGACGCTCGCGCAGAACGAGGTGCTGGCGCGGAGCTTCGGCAGCGTTCAGGCCGAGCGCGCGGAGAGGAAGTCCCGGCTCGTCGTCGCGTCCGCACCGCGGGAGGTCCCGGCCGACCCGCCGTTCCCCGTCTCCCAGCGCCACGGCGATCTCACCCTCGTCGCGCACGGCGGTGCCTTCGCCGGCGCGAGGCTCGACATCGGCACGCGTGTGCTGCTCGACGTGCTCGACGACAGCGCCCCCGCCGCGGGAACCGTGGTGGACCTCGGTTGCGGCACCGGTGCGCTCGCCGTCTCCTATGCGGCGGCGCATCCCGAGGCGCGCGTGATCGCGACCGATCGCTCCGCCGCGGCCGTCGCCTCGGCCCGCGCGACCGTCGCCGCGAACGGCGTCGCCGCCCGGGTGAGTGTGACGCACGACGACGCGGGCTCCGAGCTGCCCGACACGAGCGCCGATCTCGTGCTCCTCAACCCGCCCTTCCACCTCGGCACGAGCGTGCACGCGGGGGCGGCGACACGTCTGTTCGAGGCTGCCGCCCGACTCCTCCGTCCCGGCGGCGAGCTGTTCACGGTGTTCAACTCGTCCCTCGCCTACCGAGCCGAGCTCACCCGACTCGTCGGCACCACGGAGCAGCTTCGACGCACGCCGAAGTTCACCGTCACCCGAAGCGTCCGTCGCTGACGAAACGCCCGACCGGCCTCGTCGACAGCGATGTCCGAAACCCGCGCAATCCCCCGGTCAGGCACGGAAAGTCATAACCCTTCACAAATGCGGATTTGCCCCTGACCGGCCATTTCGTTACGTTGGAAGTCGGGCCTGACGGTCCGAAGACCAGTCCGCGGCCACGTCCTTCTTTCGATCTGCTGTGCTGCGAAGAGGCGTGGGCGTACGGTCGATGCTCTCTACGGTGGATCCGAAATCCCCCGTCAGCGCCGCCACAGCGAAGCACTCGAAACGGCCCCGTGAGCATCACCCGGGCGTAACCGAAGCAGGCTCAGCCGCCGAGGCGAGCCGCAGGGGAAACGTGTCCGACACAGCACTCGAAGCGCGCAATCTCTACAAGGTGTTCGGGAAGAACCCGAACCAGGCGGTCCGCCGCCTCAAGGCCGGGGAGAGCCGCACCGACGTCGCGGAGAACGGAACGGCCGCCGTCATCGACGCCAGCTTCACCGTGAACCGCGGCGAGATCTTCGTCATCATGGGGCTCTCGGGCTCCGGCAAGTCCACCATCATCCGCATGCTCAACGGCCTGCACGAGGCGACCGACGGCTCCGTCCTCGTGGGCGGAGACCCGATCACCGGCATCCCGGGCTCGCGTCTGCGCGAGATCCGTCGCGACCGCATCTCCATGGTGTTCCAGCACTTCGCGCTGCTGCCGCATCGCTCGGTCGCCGCGAACGTCGCCTACCCGCTCGAGCTCAAGGGCGTCGGGAAGGCCGAGCGCCTCGCGAAGGCCGAGGAGATCCTCGCCCTCGTCGGGCTCGAGGGTCAGGCCGACAAGCTGCCCTCCGAGCTGTCGGGTGGCATGCAGCAGCGCGTCGGCATCGCCCGTGCGCTCGCCGCCGACTCCGACATCCTGCTCATGGACGAGGCGTTCAGCGCGCTCGACCCGCTCATCCGCCGCGAGATGCAGGAGCAGCTGCTCGAACTGCAGGAGAAGCTGCAGAAGACGATCGTCTTCATCACGCACGATCTCAACGAGGCCATGTTCCTCGGCGACCGCATCGCCGTGATGCGCGACGGCCGCATCGTGCAGATCGGCACGCCGGAGGACATCCTCACCGACCCCGCCAACGACTACGTCGAGCAGTTCGTGCAGGACGTCGACCGCGCTCGCGTGCTCACGGCGGCGAACGTCATGGAGCGGCCGCGTCCGGTCGTGGCCGACACCGCCGGACCCCGCACCGCACTGCGCCAGATGCGCGACGCATTCATGTCGGCCACGTACGTGACCGGCCGCGATCGCAAGCTGCTCGGAATCGTGACCGACCGCGACGCGGTCAAGCTCGTGCGCAAGGGCGTGTCGACGCTCGAGTCGATCCTCAAGCCCGTGCCGCAGAGCGTCAGCGAGGACGAGGTTCTCATGAACCTGTTCATCCCCTCGGTCGAGTCGCCGCTGCCCCTCGCCGTGGTCGACGGTCAGGGACGTCTCGTCGGCGTCATCCCGCGCATCACACTGCTCGCCGCCCTCGGCCCGGGACCCGGTGCCACGGGTGAGCTCACGCTGCCGCTGATCCCGATGCCGCAGGCCGAGATCGACGCGGTGCTGGACGACGGGTGGACCGCCGACCCGGCGGCCGCCCCGACCACGGAGGAGGTGCGCTGATGGACTTCCGCATCCCCCTCGGATCCTGGGTCGCGGCCGGCGTCGACTGGATCAAGACCAACCTCGACGGACTGCTCGACGTGATCTCCTTCGTCGTGAGCTTCCTCGTCGACGGGCTGACGCGTGCGCTGCTCAGCCCGCACTTCGTCGTCATCATCGCGATCGCGGCGCTTCTCGCCTGGCTGGTCCGCTCCTGGCAGCTCGCGATCGGCACGATCGTGTCGTTCACGCTGATCGTGGCGATGAACCTCTGGGTGCCGGCGATGCAGACCCTCGCGCTCGTGCTCGTCGCGGCCGTCATCGCGGTGGTCGTCGCGGTGCCGCTCGGCATCTGGTCGGCTCGCAACGCCACGGTGCGCGCGGTCCTGAAGCCGGTGCTCGACTTCATGCAGACGATGCCCGCGTTCGTCTACCTCATCCCGGCGATCGTGTTCTTCAGCATCGGCGTGGTCCCCGGACTCGTCGCGACCGTGATCTTCGCGCTGCCCCCGGGCGTGCGACTCACCGAGCTCGGCATCCGCGGCGTCGACTCCGAGACCGTCGAGGCCGGTCAGGCCTTCGGCGCGAAGCCCGGGCAGATCCTGCGCGGCATCCAGCTGCCTCTCGCGATGCCGACCATCCTCGCCGGCGTCAACCAGGTCATCATGCTCGCCCTCTCGATGGCGGTCATCGCCGGCATGGCCGGCGCCGACGGCCTCGGGAAGATGGTCGTCGAGGCGATCTCGACGATCAACATCGCCAAGGGCGTCGAGGCCGGACTCGGCGTCGTGCTCATCGCGGTCTTCCTCGACCGTGTGACGGCCGCTCTCGGCTCGCCGGGCGAGAACCGCGGGTCGCTGCTCGGCATCCTGTCGCGCCGTCGCGATCGTCGTCGGCTCGACGAGACGGCCGCCGCGATGGCCCGCGAGAACGCGGCCTCCGACACGACGAACGCCACGGACGAGGCCGAGCGCATCAAGGCCTCGCCGCGCCGCTCGCCCGGCGGCGTCGGCTGACCCTGACCCATCCCTTCCCGCACACAGCACATACGTAACGAGAGTGAGACACACATGAAGAAGAAGTTCCTGACCATCACCGCCCTCGGCGCCGCCGCGACCCTGGCCCTGGCCGGCTGCAGCGGCGACGGCATGGGCGGCACCGGCGGCGGCTCCGGCAGCGGCAGCGAGGGAGGCGGGGACAAGGGCACCATCACGCTCGGCTTCCTCCCCTCGTGGACCGACGGCCTGAGCACCGCCTACCTGCTGCAGGACCAGCTCGAGAAGATCGGCTACACGGTCGAGATGAAGACGCTGACCGAGGCGGGCCCGCTGTACACCGGCCTCGCGCAGGGCGACGTCGACATCTACCCCTCGGCATGGCCCGAGCTCACGCACAAGTCGTACATGGACGAGTACGGCGACGACATCGAGGACCTCGGCGCGTACTACGACAACGCCAAGCTCACGATCGCCGTCCCGGAGTACTCCGAGCTGACCTCGATCGAGGACCTCGCGGGCAAGGGTGCGGAGTTCGGCGGCAAGATCATCGGCATCGAGCCGGGTGCAGGCCTCACCGCGCAGACGCAGAAGATGATGCCCGAGTACGGCCTCGACGGCGAGTACGAGCTCGTCACCTCGTCGACCGCCGCGATGCTCACCGAGCTCAAGTCGGCGACCGACGCCGCGAAGGACATCGTCGTGACGCTGTGGCGTCCGTTCTGGGCCAACGACGCCTTCCCGCTGAAGGACCTCGAAGACCCCAAGGGCGCCATGGGCGAGGCCGAGGCCCTGCACTTCCTCGGCACCAAGGGCTTCGCGGAGGAGTTCCCCGAGGCCGCAGAGCTGATCGAGAAGATCAAGCTCGACGACGAGCAGTACGGTGCGCTCGAGGACCTGGTCGTCAACGAGTTCGGCGAGGGCAAGGAAGCCGAGGCCGTCGACGCCTGGCTCGAGGAGCACGGCTCGGACTTCGACTGGGTGGTCAGCTGACCGCATCCGCCGCCGCCCGCGTCGCCTGACGCATCGGGCGGAGTTCTCCCCGATGGGCGGAGGATCCTCACCGGATCCTCCGCCCATCGCCGTGTCCGCCGCCTATCCCGCGCGGCGCACCGGGAGAGAGAAGGAGGCGATCAGCCCGCCGCCCTCGCGCGAGGTGAGCCGCAGGGCGCCGCCGTGCATCTCGGCGATGCTGTCGACGATCGCGAGGCCGAGACCGGTGCCCGCGGGGCCGGATGCCGTGCGCGTCGCGTCTCCGCGGTAGAACGGCTCGGTGAGCAGCGCCACGGTGGCGGCATCCAGCGCGCTGCCGGTGTTCTCGACCTCCACGACCGCGGTGTCGCCGTCTCGCGACGACCGCACGCGCACCTCGCCGCCCGCGGTGTTGTGCAGCACGGCGTTCTCGAGCAGGTTCCGGAGGGCGCGCGGCAGCAGCAGCGGATCGCCGTCGACGACGACCGACGTGAGCTCGGTGTGCAGCGCGAGGTCTCCGTGGTCGAGTTCGGCGAGCTCCCCCTCGATCAGCTCGGCGACGTCGAGAGCTTCCGGGTGCTCGAGCGCAGCGCCCGACCGGGCGAGGGCGAGCAGCGCCGTGATGAGCTTCTCGCTCTGCTCGGCGGCACGCAGCGCGCGACGGATGCCGGGCTCGAGCTCGGGCGGCACCGCACCCTGCGCGAGCGGGATCTCGAGGGCGGTGCGCGTGGTCGTGAGCGGGGTCCTCAGCTCGTGCGAGGCGTTCGCGACGAAGCGATCCTGCGCGGCGAAGGCCGACTGCAGCCGATCGAGCATCCCGTCGATCGTGTCTCCCAGTTCCTTGACCTCGTCGTCCGGACCCGGCAGGTCGAGCCGACGCGCGAGGTCGCGTTCCGAGATGTCGCGGGCGGCCGCGGTGACTTCGCGGATGCGGGACAGCGAGCGCTGCGCGAGCCAGAACGCGATCGCGGCCGCGACGCCCGCGAAGGCCACGAGCACCACGATCGACCAGGTGAGGAGTCCACCGCGGATCTCGTCCGAGAGGAACGACGACTGCTGCAGGACGGCGCCGCCGACCGCCTCGACCGACACGACGTCCAGCGCCTGGATCGGCTGCGTGGGGGTGGTCTCCTCCGCGAAGTAGGCGCATCCGGTGAGCGTCGCTGTGCCCGACCCGATGAAACCCGTCGCGGCATCCGGGTCGACGCTCGACCAGTCCTCCACGGGGGCGGGAGCCGACTGCCCGGCATCCGACAGCGGGTAGGCGGGCACGCAGCTCGCGGCGGTCATCGAGATCGCCGACGTGAACAGCTGCTGCACGATCAGGTACTGCACCGCGAGCAGACCGGCGCCGGCCGCGATGAACACCCCCGTGATGATCAGCACCAGTCTGGTGCGGAAGCTCATGCGTCTCATAGCTCTCCCACTCGATATCCGTGCCCGGCGGCGGAGTGGATCACCGCGGGTGACCCCAGCTTCCGCCGTAGCGTGTGCACGACGATCTTCACGACCCCGCGAGTGCGCTCCTGCGGCTCGTCCCAGACCTCATCGAGCAGGTCGTCGGCGCTCACGTAGCCGCCCTGCGCGGCGAGCAGGGTCTCGAGCACCCCGAACTCCTTCAGGGTGAGCCGCAGCGGTGCGCCGTCGCGCTCCGCGACCCGGCGCACGACGTCGACGCGCACACCGGAGTGCTCGAGCACGGCCCGCGATCGATCCGCCCCCGTTCGTCGGCCGAGCGCGCGGATCCGGGCGAGCAGCTCCACGTAGGCGAAGGGCTTCGCGAGGTAGTCGTCGGCGCCGAGGTCGAGACCGGCGACACGATCGTCGAGCGTGCCGGCGGCCGTGAGCATGAGGATCCGCGCGGGGTATCCCTGCGACACGAGCGTGCGGCACACGGCGTCACCGCTCAGGATCGGCAGGTCGCGATCGAGCAGGATCACGTCGACGTCGGATGCTGCGGCTGCCGCCAGCGCGCTCGCGCCGTCGCGCGCGACGTCGACGAGATAGCCCTCCCGGCGCAGGCCCTCGGCCAGCGCGTCGGCCAGGTCGACCTCGTCTTCCACCAGCAGCAGCCGCATCGCATCCTCCGGCACCCAGGATGCGGCGTCGGCGGTTAGGCGCGGGTTAGGCGGGGTCATACCGACAGCAAACCATCGGCTCCATAGAACTGACTGCGGGTCGCGGAACCGCCGCGACGCGGAAGGGAGAATCATGCGGAACACGAGAACCCAGCGGTCCCTGGCGGTCACGACGGTGCTGCTGACCGTCGCGGCTCTGGCGTCGTGCGCAGGCGCGCCGTCATCGGACAAGGCCGACGACGGAGTCGACGAGGCGGCGGCGAAGCGGTTCGTCACCTGTCTCGAAGGAGAGGGGCAGACGGCGAAGATCCTGGGGGGCGGCATGGTCGGCCTCCTCCTGCCCGATGACGGCACGACCGGGGCGGCCGATGACAGTGCGAGCATCTCGCTCGACGCGGGCGACGGCGCGTCGGTGGGTATGAGCATGGTGTTCGCCGACGAGGACGGCACCTGGATGGCCGCGACCGAGGCCGACGCGTACTCCGAGGAGGGCGGCCAGCGGGAGGCGTGGTCGACGTGCGAGGAGGAGGTGCCGGAGTTCGAGCAGCCCGCGCCCGACATGGCGGGGGTCGAGGCCATGCGCATCGACCCCGAGGAGATGATCGCCGCAGGCCTCGAGTTCGCGTCCTGCGCGCGGGAGAACGGGTTCACCGACTTCGCGGACCCCGATTCCGAGGGGATGCTGGAGCTGCCGGCCGGTTTCACCGAGGACGAGGCACGGTCGCTGCTCGAGGCGTGCACCGACCCGGACGACGAGACGGCCATGCCACCCATGGTGAGCATGGAGAGCGTCGAGGCGCTCGACTTCGACTGGTGGGCGCTGATCGGCGAGTTCTTCGAGAACTCCGTGATGTCGGCGACGACGCTGCCCGCGGAGGGATCGGAGTGAGCCGGCGACTGGCCTGGGTGCTCGCACCGGTCGCCGTCCTGCTCGTCGCCGCCGGAGTCGGGGTCGCGGTGCTGCAGCCGTGGAGCTCCTCGGCGGAGACGCCGAAGACGGAGGATCCCGTGACGGTGAAGGCCGAGCTCACGACCCTCACCTCGGACCTCCGGCTCAACGGCAATCTCAGCTACGGCGACGCGATCGACGTGCCGGGGCGCGGTGGGACCGTCACGGGTCTGCCGAAGACGGGCGACGTGATCTCCGTCGGCGGGCAGCTGTACGAGGTCGACGGTCGGCCGGTGATCGCCGTCCGCGGTGATCGTCCGTTCTGGCGGGATCTCGGCCCGGGGATCGACGACGGCCCCGACGTGCGGCAGCTCGAGCAGGCGCTCGCCGATCTCGGCTTCGGCGCGAACCTCACTATCGACGACGAGTTCACGGCCGTCACCGAGGCCCGGGTCAAGGCCTGGCAGAAGAAGCTCGGCCTCCCGCAGACCGGGGTCGTCGCGCTCGGCGACGTCGTCGCGGTCTCGGCGACCTCGGTGCGGATCGACGGCGTGACGGCGAAGCTGGGAGATCCTGCGTCGACGAGCCCGCTCAGTTACACCAGTACGGCGCTGAGAGTCGTCGCGAAGCTCACCGATGCGCAGGCGCGGGAGATCGTACCCGGCACCGTCGTGACGGTGGTCCTGCCCGACGGCACCGAGACGCCGGCCTCGGTGACGGCGATCGACCCGGGCGGGCAGCCGACGGAGAAGGAAGGCGAGACGACCAAGGCCTCCGCGACCGTGGACCTCGACGACCCCGCGGTCGCTCAGGGACTCGGGCAGCGGGCGGTCAAGGTGCTGATCGCGACCTCGGAGATCGCCGACGCGCTGGTCGTACCGGTGACCGCACTGGTCGCGACGGTCGACGGCGGGTACGCGGTCGACGTGCGGCGTGCGAAGGGCGAGATCGAGCGGGTGGCCGTCGAGATCGGCCTGATCGCCGATTCGCGCGTGCAGGTGGTCGGCGGGGATCTCGCCGCGGGTGACGACGTGGTGGTGGCGCCGTGATGACCGATCCGGTGCAGCCGGAGATCGTGGTCGATGCCCCCGAGGTCGTCGTCGAACTGCGCGAGGTCGTGAAGGAGTACCCGGGCGATCCGCCCATGCGGGTGCTGCACGGCATCGACCTCGCGATCCACGACGGCGAGCTCGTGTCGGTCGTCGGGGCGTCGGGGTCGGGCAAGAGCACGATGCTCGCGATCATGGGCACCCTGGATGCTCCGACCCGTGGCACAGTGCTGATCGACGGCACCGACGTCGCGGCGCTCTCGGAACGGGAGCGGGCGGCGCTGCGGGCGCGGCGGATCGGGTTCGTGTTCCAGCAGTTCTTCCTGCTGCCGGCGCTCAGTGCGCTCGACAACGTCGCGCTGGGTCTGCTGTACGCCGGAGTGCCGGCCGCCGAGCGGGCACGTCGCGCTGCCGACGCGCTCGAGCGGGTGGGACTCGGCGCGCGGATGACGCATCGCCCGGGTCAGCTCTCCGGGGGCGAGCAGCAGCGCGTCGCAATCGCGCGGGCGATCGTCGGACGGCCCACCGTGCTGTTCGCCGACGAGCCCACGGGCGCGCTGGACTCGCACACGGGCGAGCGCATCCTCGAACTCCTCACGTCGATCGCGGATGCGGGTACGGCAGTGGTGATCATCACGCATGACCAGCACATCGCCGAGCGGACCGACCGCCAGGTGCGCATCCAGGACGGACGGATCCTCGACGACACCGGACTCGCGACCCTGAGGGAGGTCGTCCGATGAGCGGTCCGCAGCGGGACGGACGAGGACGGATGCCGCGGCTGAGCCTCGCCGACAGCATCAGCACCGCGCTGATCGGTCCGCGCAGCCGCCGCATGCGCACCGCGCTGTCGGCACTCGGCGTGGCGGTGGGCATCGCGGCGCTCACGGCGATCACGGGGATCGCGGCGTCGAACCAGGCGCAGCTGCTCGCCGACCTCGACGCCCTCGGGGCCGACATGCTCGTGGTGCAGCCGGGGTACGGGCCGGACGACAAGCCCGTTCCGATCCCCGACACGGCCGAGGGGATGATCGGGCGCATCGACGGGGTCGAACAGGTCGGCGTGCTGACCCAGGTGCCCGAGGGCATCGGCGTCTACCGCAACGACCTGATCCCGACGAGCCAGGGCAACGGGCTCACGGCCTACGCCGCCGACCCGGACTTCCTGTCCTCGGTCGAGGGCGCGGTCGCGTGGGGCGACTGGTTCGACGACACGACGCGCTCCCTGCCGGTCACGGTGCTCGGATCGGCGGCCGCGGCCCGCATGGGCATCACCGAGCCGGGCGTGCGGGTGTGGATCGGCGAGCAGTGGTACACCGTCATCGGCATCCTCGACTCGGCCGGACTCGCCGAGAGCATCGACTCGAGCGCGTTCCTCGGCGACCGCTGGGCCGCCGAGCATGTGTCGGACGGCAAGGACGAGGTCATCGCGGCGCTGTACGTGCGGATGGCCGACGCCGACACCGGGAAGGATGTCCGCTCGGCGGTGGCCAGGGCGGCGAACCCGAACTCCGACTACGTACAGGTCATGGGCCTCGGAGACCTCGCCGGGGCGCGGGAGACCGCGGTCGACTCGCTGTCGGGTCTCGCGGTCGGCCTCGCCGCGATCGCTCTGCTCGTCGGAGGCATCGGCATCGCGAACACCATGGTCGTCGCGGTGCTGGAGCGACGGGGCGAGATCGGGCTGCGGCGCGCGCTCGGCGCCCGATCCGGCCAGATCGCCGGGCAGTTCGTGGGCGAGGCGATCGTGCTCGGCGGGCTGGGCGGTCTCGCGGGCGTCGCGTGCGGAGCGCTCGCCGTGGTGGGGTACGCGGCCGTGCAGGGCCAAGCGGTCAGCATCCCGGTCGAGGTGCTGATCGGCGGTCCGGTGATCGCGCTCGTGGTCGGCGTGGTCGCGGGGATGTACCCGGCGATCAGCGCGGCGCGACTGTCGCCGACCACGGCTCTGCGGTCGGTGTGACCAGGACGCCCGGTCGTTGAGCGAGCGGAGCCTCTCGGTCGTTGAGCGAGCGGAGCGAGACGAAACGCGTCGGAATCACGGACGACGTTTCGTCTCGTCGCTGCGCTCCTCGCTCAACGACCGAGCGGAGCGGCCGCAACCCCCTCCGGCTCGGATGCCGCGGGGCGTAGCCTGTGCGCGTGGACGGGTTCGCGGCGGTCGACTTCGGGTTCGCCCGCGAGGTCCTGCAGCGGGGCATCGCGGCGCTGTATCTCGTGGCGTTCCTGTCGAGCCTGAACCAGTTCCGGCCCCTGCTGGGCGAGCGCGGTCTGCTCCCGGCTCCCGTGCTGCTCGACTGGGTCGGCGACACGCCGTCGAGGCGGCGGATGCTGCATCCGACGCTCTTCCTTCGAATCCGCTACACCGACCGCCGTCTCGTCGCCCTGTGCTGGTGCGGCATGGCGGTCGCGGCGCTCGTCGTCGCCGGCATCCCGCAGCTCGGCCCGCCGTGGGTGCCGATGATCGCGTTCCTCGCGCTGTGGCTCGGCTACATGTCGATCGTCAGCATCGGGCAGACGTTCTACTCGTTCGGCTGGGAGATGCTGCTGCTGGAGGCGGGGTTCCTCGCGGCGTTCCTCGGCTCGCAGGACCAGCCGCCGCCCACGGTCGTGATCGTGCTGTTCTGGTGGCTGCTGTTCCGGATGGAGTTCGGCGCGGGGATGATCAAGATCCGCGGCGGACGCGAGTGGCGCGACCTCACGGCGCTCATGTACCACCACGAGACGCAGCCGATGCCGGGCCCGCTGAGTCGCCAGGCGCACCTGCTGCCCCGATGGTTCCATCGCGTCGAGGTCGTGGGCAATCACATCGCGCAGCTGATCGTGCCGTTCTTCGTGTTCGCCTCGCTGCTCTCGGTGTGGATCGAGTCCCCGTGGCCGCAGATCGTGGGGACGGCCGCCGCGGGGATCATGATCGCGACGCAGGTGTGGCTCGTCGTCACGGGCAACTTCGCGTGGTTGAACTGGGTGACGATCTTGATCGCGTTCTCGGCGGTCGGTGTTCCCGGCATCGGGGCGCCGGAGGTCACGGGTGCGTCGTGGCCCGGCATCCCGCTGTACTGGTTCGTGATCACGGCCGCCGTCGGCCTGCTCGTGGTCGCTCTCAGCTGGCCGGCGCTGCGCAACCTCGTCGCGCGCCGCCAGCTCATGAACGCGAGCTTCAACCGGTGGCAGATCGGCAACGCCTACGGGGCGTTCGGCACGGTGACGAAGGAGCGCATCGAGATCGTCGTCGAGGGCGCAGCGGATGCCGAGGGCGAGGACTGGCGCGAGTACGGGTTCCGCGGCAAGCCGGGCGACGTGCACCGGGTACCGGGGCAGTTCGCTCCGTACCACCTGCGCCTCGACTGGCTGATGTGGTTCCTGCCGCTCGGGCGGTCGCTCGACGACTGGTTCACCGTGTTCCTGCTGCGGCTGCTCGAAGCCGACCCCGCGACGCTCGCGCTGCTGCGCACCGATCCGTTCGACGGCACGGCGCCGCGGTGGGTGCGGGCCGTGTCGTACCGGTACCGCTTCGCGACCAGGGCCGAGCGTCGCGCCGACGGGGCCGTGTGGGTGCGCACGCGGCAGCGCGTCGTGCTCGGGCCGCTCGCGCTGCGGTAGCCCCGGTATCCCGCCCGTCCGTCGCCTCGTGCGAGGTGGACGCACCAGCATCCGATTCCGTCGCCCGCCGAGCGCGGCGAAACGCCCCGACCGGACGCGGGGTCCGGGCGGAGCGTTCCGTCTCGCTGGGCGAGGTCAAGAGATCTTCTTCCTGTACACGATGGTCGCGAACACGTACGCGACGACCAGGATGCCGATGCACCAGGCGAGGGCGACCCAGATGTCGTTCCCGACGGGCTGCTCGGCGAACAGCGCCTGGATCGTGTTGACGATCGACGTGACCGGCTGGTTCTCGGCGAACCAGCGCACCGGGCCGGGCATCGTGTCGGTGGGCACGAACGCCGAGCTGATGAACGGCAGGAAGATCAGCGGATACGAGAACGCGCTCGCCCCGTCGACGGTCTTGGCGCTGAGTCCCGCGATGATCGCGAGCCAGGTGAGCGCCAGCGTGAACAGCAGCAGGATGCCGATGGCGCCGAGCCACGCGAGCACCCCGGCCCCGGTGCGGAACCCCATGGCGAATCCGACCCCGAAGATGATCGCGAGAGTGATGGCGTTCGCCGTGAGCGACGTCAGCACGTGCGCCCAGAGGACGCTCGACCGCGCGATCGGCATGGAGTGGAAGCGCTCGAAGATGCCGCTCTGCATGTCGGTGAACAGTCGGAACGCCGTGTAGGCGATGCCCGACGCGATCGCGATCAGCAGGATGCCGGGGAGCAGGTAGTTCACGTAGTTCTCGGAGCCGGTGCTGGTGCGCAGCGCCCCTCCGAAGACGTACACGAACAGGAGCATCAGCGCGATCGGGGTGACCGCGGTCGTGATGATCGTGTCGGGGCTGCGGAAGATGTGCCGCATCGAGCGGCCGGTGAGCGTCGCGGTGTCGGCGACGAAGTGCGTGCTCATGCTGCGGTCTCCTTGTCTGTGTCGTGCGCGGCGTCTGCGTCGTGCGCGGACGGGCCGATGAGGGTGAGGAAGATCTCCTCGAGGGTGGGCTGCTTCTCGACGTACTCGACCTGTGCCGGCGGCAGCAGGGCCTTGAGCTCGGCGAGCGTGCCGTTCGCGATGGTGCGGCCCTGGTGCAGGATCGCGATGCGGTCGGCGAGCTGCTCGGCCTCGTCGAGGTACTGCGTCGTGAGCAGGACCGTCGTGCCGGAGTCGGCGAGTCGCTTCACGACGTCCCACACCTCGATGCGGGCTTCCGGGTCGAGACCGGTGGTGGGCTCGTCGAGGTAGATGACCTCGGGGTGCCCGACGAGGCTCATGGCGATGTCGAGGCGCCGCCGCATGCCGCCGGAGTACGTGCCGGCCCTGCGGCTGCCGGCATCCGTCAGCCGGAACGTCGCGAGCAGCTCGTCGGCGACCTTCTGCGGGTGCGGAAGATGCCGGAGCTTCGCGACGAGCACGAGGTTCTCGCGTCCGGTGAGGATCTCGTCGACCGCGGCGAACTGCCCCGTGAGGCTGATCGATTCGCGGACCCGCAGGGGTTCGGCGGCGACGTCGAATCCCTGCACGGCCGCCGCTCCGGCATCCGCTCGCAGGAGGGTGGAGAGGATGCGGACCATCGTGGTCTTGCCGGCGCCGTTCGAGCCGAGCAGGGCGAAGATCGACCCCTTCTCGACCTCGAAGTCGACGCCGCGCAGCACGGCGACGTCCTTGTAGGACTTCTCGATGCCGCGGACGCTGATCGCCGCGGAGGTGGTGGTGGTCATGATCGGTTCTCCTTCTTCTTCGCGTCGTCCACGGCCTCGATGAGGCGTGCGCGCTCCTTGTCGACCCACTGCGTGCCGCCGTACGCCTCGGCGTAGCTCTCGGCGTACTCGACGGGGTCGTCTCCGACGATGTCGGCGATCGGGGTGCCGTCCACGGCCGCGCGCTCCCAGAGGTCGGCGAGGTCGAGGAAGATCTGCACGAGCGTGTCGCCGTCGGTGATCCCGCCGTAGTACATCGTGTAGCGGTGCTGGGCGTTCGCGACCGTCCGGTAGGGCTCGGGCAGGGCGTCGATGCGCTTCTTGGCATCGCGGTACTGCTTCTTCTGCTCGAGCGGTCCGGTGATGAGTTCGATCCACTTGGCGGCCATGTCAGTTCTCCTTGTTCGTGGTGTTCGTGGTGGTGGTGCTGGTGTTCAGCTGTTCGATGTGCTGCGCGAGGAAGGTCCAGGTGGTCCAGAACTCCTCGAGCTCCTTTGTGCCCGCGGGGTTGAGGGAGTACACCTTGCGGGGCGGCCCTTTCTCGCTCGGGACCTTCTCGACGTCGACGAGCTTCTTCTGCTCGACCCGCACGAGGAGCGCGTAGATCGTGCCCTCGGCGATGTCGGTGAAGCCGTGGTCGCGCAGTCGGGCCGTGATCTCGTAGCCGTAGGCCGGCTGCTCGGCGAGGAGCGCCAGGACGATGCCCTCGAGGGTCCCCTTGAGCATCTCGGTCATCTGCTTGCCCATGAGCTGCTCCCTTCTGTCGGTTGAGTACTCAGTGTTGCTGGGTACCGGTACAAAGTAACACTGAGTACCGCTACTTAGCAACACCGAATACCGACTTTTCTTTCCTTCTCCACCGACGCCCCACCTGCGCGCCGACGCCCACCTGATCGACGTCGATCAGGTGGGGCGCGGACGCTCAGATGGGGCGTCGGGGTGGAGGGGCGTCAGGCGAGGCGGGCGGCGAGGACCTGAGCCTCGAGCAGCGGGAACGCGCGAGACACCGGGGGACGGATGCCGAGCACCGTCGCGAGCTCGAGCGCCAGCGCCGCATGACCGGCGGCGTTCGGGTGGAACGGGTCGTTCATCAGTCCCCACGGCACTCCGCCGCCACCGAGCTCCGCGAAGCGGACGTTCTGGTCGACGAGAATGACGTCGTCTGTGGAGGCGGCCGTGCGCACGGCATCCGCGAACTCGGCGATCCGATCGCGGCCCGGCGCGTTCGGCACGTCGATCGAGGGCGGCGTCTGCAGCACGGGGATCGCCCCGAGCGCGCGGACCCGGGCGACGAACTCGCGCAGCGACGCGGTGAAAGCTGCGGGCTCGACGAACGGATCTCCGGGGTTCGTCGACAGGTCGTTCGTGCCGATCATGAGCGTCACGACGGCAGGGGTCCACGTCGCGACGCGGCGGTCGAAGTCGTCGAGGATGTCGGTGATGCGGTGTCCGCTGATCGCCGAGTTCACGACGATGTCGCGCGTGCGGCCGAGCTCGCCGCGGATCAGCTCGTGCAGGTGCTCCGCGTAGCTGCGTCCGCCCTGGGTGTGCACCAGGCCGTGGGTGATCGAGTCGCCCGTGATGACCCAGTTCCGCGGCTCGGCGTCCGCGAGCAGATCGGCGAGACGGGCGAGGTCGGATGCGGCGGAGGGCGTTGCTTCAGCGGACACGCTCCGACCCTACCCGCCCGTCCCCCAACTCCTTCGCGCCGAGACCCACCATGCGCGCCGAGGCCCACCACTGTCGACGTCGCTGCTGGTGGGTCTCGGCGGGGGTGGTGGGTCTCGGCGAAGAGAAGAAAGGGCGGGGGCAGGGATGCCGGTCAGAGCCAGCGCTTGTACTTGAACACCCCGTAGAGGCCGACCGCGAACGCCGCCATCGCGCCGATCGCGAGCGGGTACCCGAACTGCCAGTGCAGCTCGGGCATCGCGTCGAAGTTCATGCCGTACACCGTGCCGACGAGCGTCGGCGCGAAGATGATCGCCGCCCACGAGGAGATCTTCTTGATCTCGTCGTTCTGCGCGAGACCCGCCTCGGACTGCCGCCGCGCGACGAGCGCCGACTGCACGGTGAGCGCGTTCTCGAGGATCGCCCGGAACGAGTCGACCTTCTCCTGCACGCGGATCACGTGGTCGAGCACGTCGCGGAGCGACCGCTGCAGCTCCTCGTCGATGCGGTACTTGTCGGATCCGCGGCGCAGCCACTGCAGCATCCCGGCGAGCGGGTGCACGGCGCGCTGAAAGCCGATGACCTCGCGCGAGAGCTGGTAGATGCGACGGGAGAGAGCGTCGTCGTCGCTGTCGCCGAAGAGCTGGTCCTCGATCTCGTCGATGTCGTTCTCGAGTCCGGCCACGATCGGCTCGTACTCGTCGACGACCTCGTCGAGGATCGCGTACAGCACGGCCTCCGGACCCATCGCGAGCAGCTCCGGGTGCGCCTCCATGCGCCGGCGGACGGCGGCGAGGTTCGGGGACTCGGCGTGCCGGATCGTCACGACGAAGTCGGGTCCGATGAACAGGTGCAGCTCGCCGAACTCGATCGACTCCTCCTTGTCGCGGTAGCGAGCCGGACGCAGCACCGCGAACAGGGTGTCGCCGTAGCGCTCGACCTTCGACCGCTGGTGCCCCGACAGGGCGTCCTCGACGGCGAGCGGATGCAGGTCGAACTCGCGTGCGACGGACTCCACCTCCTGCGGGCTCGGGCGGTACAGGCCGATCCACGCGATGCCGCCGACCGCGCCGAGCGTGCGTGCGGTCTGGTCGAGGTGCTGCAGGGTCTCCACGCGACGTCCGTGGACGTACACGCCGTTGTCGATGAGGGCCATGATGAGGCCTCCGTTCTCGCAGGCGCACGCCGCGAAGGGTCGGCGGCATGCGCAGGAATCGTCAGGGGCGGAAGACGCCGTCGACGCTGCGAGCGGAACGGGCGGGTGCGGAGCCGGAGCTTAACGCACGGATGCCGTCAGATGCGACACAACGAAGGCGGCGTCGCTACTATCACCGGACATCGCCATCACCGCCTCTCGCATCTGGGGGACCGGGTCACACGACCCGACGAGCCAGTGTACCCCCGCATCCTGGGTGTGTGACGCGTGCGGCGACAGCGGTTCAGGATGCCGGGATGCCGACGAGCTCGGCGCTCCGCCGCCACAGAGCCTCGGCGAGCGCGGCATCCTCGATCATCGGGTTCACGCGACGGGTGTGCACGCGCTCGTCGTAGTACTCGCCCGAGAGCCAGGTCTCGCCCGGGGTGCCGTCGACGAACCAGCGCAGCGTCTCGCCGCCCTTCTCGGAGCTGATGGTGAGCAGGTGCTTGAGCGGCGTCCGGTAGAGCACGCGCATGACGCTCGACGAACCGGCGGAG
Organism: Microbacterium sp. NPDC089696; assembly: GCF_044749125.1. Lineage (NCBI taxonomy): Bacteria > Bacillati > Actinomycetota > Actinomycetes > Micrococcales > Microbacteriaceae > Microbacterium > Microbacterium sp. NPDC089696. The sequence goes on from NZ_JBIVHF010000001.1 coordinate 280,347, forward strand.
AAGTTCGACCTCACGACGCCGGGGTGGAACGCGACGGCGCTGATCCCCTCGTCGTGGAACTTCGCGTGCAGGCTCTTCGTGAACAGCACGTTCGCGAGCTTCGCGTCGCCGTAGGCCTTCCGGGCGCTGAAGCGCCGCTCGTTGTCGAGGTCGTCGACGTCGATGCGGCCGAAGAGGCGTTGGGCGACGCTCGAGGTGTTGACGATCGCGGCGCGGCCCCGGCGCAGCTGCGGCAGCAGCAGGTTCGTCAGCAGGAACGGCGCGAGATGGTTGACCTGGATCGTCTTCTCGTAGCCGTCGACGGTCGGGGCGCGGTCACCGAAGATGCCGCCCGCGTTGTTCGCGAGCACGTGGATGCCGTCATCGCTCACGGTCTCGGCGATCGACGCGGCAAGAGCGCGGACGTCGTCGAGCACGGTGAAGTCGGCGGTGAACCACTCGGCGCCCGTCTCGTCGGCGACCGCGCGCGTCTTCTCGGGTGAGCGGCCCACGAGGATCAGGCGATGCCCGCCCTCGGCGGCGAGCTGTCGTGCGGCGGCGGCCCCGATGCCGTCGGAGGCTCCGGTGAGGACGACGGTCCGGCGGGTCATGCCTCGGTGCCGGGGAACGTCCGCTGCGGCGGGGTCTGCTTCGGCTCGGCCACCGGGATCCGCTCGGGCTCTGCCGCTGCGGGTGTGGGGTCGGATGCCGCGGCCGCCGGCTGGGCGGGGAGCTCGCGCGCGACCTGCTTCTCGAGCACCTGCACGGCCTCGTCGCTCAGGAGGATCAGTCCGTCGAGCTCGTCGCGCACGCGCTTGTACGCGACGTTGCGCTCGGCCTGCGTCGCCGACTCGTCCACCGCGACCTTGAGCAGCTGCTGCGCGCGGTCGAGGCGCTTGCGCTCGGGCTCGGTGAACGTCGTGGTGCGCAGTCGACGGGCATCCTTCTCGGCGATCTCGAAGGCGACCGCGTACGCGCCGACCGCGTCGAGGTACTCCGACACGCGCTGTTCGCTCACCTCGGCATCGGCGGATGCGGGACGCAGAGCGTCGGCCGTCTTCTTGGCGCGCAGGAACGCGGCGACGAGCGGCTGACGTCCGTCGCTCATGGCGGGGAAGGCGATGAGCTTCGCGACGTCGAGCTCGTAGTCCAGCCAGCGCGCGGTGATCTCGTCGTGTTCCGTGAACAGGCGTTCGAGCAGCGTGTTCGAGGCGACCGGCGCGGCCGTGGTGTCGACGACCGAGGGGCCGACGCGTCGACCGCCGTTACGCGCCTCGAGCTGCGCGGTCTTGATCTCGGCCTTGACGCGGAGGGTCTCGAGGCGTCGCTCGTGGCGGCGCTTCGCGCCGCGCTCCCACGCCTTCGCGGCTCCGCCGGCCATCCCCATGATCGGGAAGATGAGCCACCAGAAGCTGCCCGCCCACTGCCAGAACTCTTGCATGATGACCTCAGCCTACTTCGCGGGCCGCGCGCTGCGCGGGGCGAGTTCCGACGGCGTCGCGCGGCGGGCACGGCTGCGGAGCCGGCATCCGACACGCCGTCGTGCAGCGACCGCTCGTGGCGCGCCGACCTCTGGGGTCCGAAGCCGTGCCCGGCTACCCTGGCCGCATGATCATCGACGATTTCCCGCGGGACCTCCTGATGACCGGTGCGATCTTCGGGATCGCGACCTTTGTGTGGGCGGGGTGGGCGCAGGAGCGGCCTCCGAAGCACTGGATCTGGCGGGTCGTTCTGGGGGCGCTCAGCCTCGGCGGCGCCGCCCTCGCGGGGATCAGCCTCCCGGCGGCGATCCGCAACTGGGACGGCCCGACCGCGATCGTCTGGGGCGGTGCGGCGTCGACCTGGTACATCGTGGTGTTCTGGCTCGAGGTCGTCGCCATCGCGGGGCTGGCGATCTGGGCGACGCGTCGCAAGCGCCAGGACCTCATTGCCCCTCTCGTGCTCGCCGTGGTCGGCATCCACTTCATCCCGCTCGCGTGGGTCTTCGTGCAGCCGGTCTTCGCGATCGCGGGTGTGCTCGTGACGATCGGGGCGGTGGTCGCGGCGCTCGTGCCCGACAAGGCCGCGGCGCGGAGCTTCTGGTGCGGGATCGTGGCGGCGCCCATCCTGTTCGCGGTGGGCGCGAGCTGCACCCTGATCGCCTTCCGAGCCGTCTGACGTCCGAGCGCGAGCACAGCTTCGGACGTCCCCGACGACACGCCGCCTCGCCGGATGCCGGGGCCGGCGTGTCGGCATCCGTCTCCGAAGTCGTGCCCGGCAGATGTACGCGAGGGGTGGAGATTCCGCTGGTCATTGCTATAGTCAACGCTATTGACTTGCAGAACGACGGTTGGACGATGATGACCACACCACGCACCGTGACCTCCGCGACGGCGGACGGCATCCGGATCGCTGCGGAGACCCGCGGATCCGGTCCCGCCGTGCTCCTGCTGCACGGCTATCCCGAGACGAAGGCGATGTGGGATGCCGTGGCCGAGGCGCTCGCCGCGGATCACACCGTCGTCGCGGCCGACCTCCGCGGCTACGGCGACTCCGACAAGCCCCGTGACGCCTCCTACGCGAAGCGCGACATGGCCGCGGACCAGGTCGCCCTCATGCGGCACCTCGGACACGAGACCTTCGCCGTGATCGGCCACGACCGCGGCGGCCGCGTCGGTCACCGCCTGGCCCTCGACCATCCCGAGGCCGTCACCGCGCTCGCCGTGCTCGACATCGTCCCCACGCTGCACATGTTCGAGAACGTCGACCGTGAGATGGCGACCGCGTACTTCCACTGGTTCTTCCTCGCCCGGGCCGACGGCCTGCCCGAGGCGCTCATCGGCGCCGACCGCGAGACGTGGCTGCGCAGCCGCTTCACCGGTCGACGCCACGACGGGGACGCGCTGCCCGACGCGTTCGACGAGTACCTGCGCTGCTTCGACCTCGACACCGTGCACGCCTCCGGTGCCGACTACCGTGCCGCGGCGACCGTCGACCTCGACCACGACCGCGCCGATCGTGCGGCGGGCCGGACGGTCGGATGCCGCACGCTGGCGCTCTGGGGAGCGCACAGCTACGTGGGGCGCAGCTTCGACGTGCTCGCGACCTGGGAGTCGTACGCTCCCGGAGTCGTGGGGCAGGCGATCGACGCCGACCACTACCTCGCCGAGGAGGCGCCGGATGCCACGGCCTGGGCGCTGCGCGGATTCCTCGCGGAGGTGGGCGCATGAGCGCACGTGACGTCGACCGCCTCGATCGGCTCGTGTCGATCGAGACCCCGACCGGCGATGTCGCCGGCCTGGCCGCCGCGCAGGACCTCGTGCGCTCCTGGCTCGAACCACTCGTGGGAGACGGCGTGCTCGAGACCGTCGACGGCGTCACGCACCTGCGCTGGTCGGGAGGCGACGACCCGAGCGTGCTCCTGATCGGGCACCTCGACACGGTCTTCCCCGCCGGCACCCTCGCCGAGCGGCCGTTCCGCATCGACGGCGACCGCGCGACCGGGCCCGGCGTGTTCGACATGAAGGCCGGCGTCGTGATCCTCGCCGCCGCGCTCGAACGCGTCGCGCGGCCCGAGCGGGTGGCCGTGCTGCTCACGAGCGACGAGGAGGTCGGATCGATCACCTCGCGCGGTCTCATCGAGCGGGAGGCCGCCCGCGTCGGCACAGTGCTCGTGCTCGAGCCCAGCCTCGACGGAGCTCTCAAGATCGCGCGCCGCGGAGGCAGCATCTACCGGGTCGCGTTCACGGGGCGCGCGGCGCACGCCGGCCTCGAGCCGTGGAAGGGTCGCAGCGCGCTCGCCGAGCTCGCGCACCAGGTGCTCGCGCTGCCCGAGCTCGCCGACGACGAACGGGGTACGACCGTGAGTCCCACCGTCGCGCAGGCCGGCACCGTGACGAACGTGATCCCGGAGCACGCCGAGCTGCGCATCGACGTGCGAGCGTGGACCCTCGACGAGCTCGAACGCGTCGACGAGCGGATGCAGGAGCTCGGCGCCCACACGCCCGACGTGCGGGTCGACGTGGACGGCGGCATCAACCGGCCGCCCATGGAGGAGAGCGTGTCGACCGAGCTGCTCGCGTGCGCGCGACGGGTCTCGGAGCGGCTCGGTCATGCCGAGGTCGAGGCGGTGTCGGCGGGCGGTGCGTCCGACGGCAACTTCACGGCCGCGGTCGGTGCCAGGACGCTCGACGGACTCGGCCCGCGCGGCGCCGGTGCGCACGCCGACCACGAATGGGTGTCGCTCGCCTCGATGCACGAACGGGTCGAGCTCCTCGCCGGGATGCTGGACGACCTCGACGCCGCTTCCTGATCCGCGCCGTCGTCCGACTCCCACCGCGTGCAACGAAGGAGATCTCACGTTCCGCAGGAGGAATCCGAGCAGATGCTCCTTCGCAGCGTGAGATCTCCTTCGCTAGCGCGCGACGGTCAGGCCCCCGGGGCGTGACGCTCGATGCTCTCGAGCAGCAGGTCGAGCGCGGTCTCCCAAGCGCGGGGGTCGCGGATGCCGGGCAGCGCGTCTCCGGCCCAGGCGATCTCCGGGTACTCCGCCGGGTCGAGTCGACGGTGGTCCATCTGCCAGCTCAGCTCATCGGCATCCTGCACGTCGGCCGGCAGCACGCTGAGGGCGGCCTCGATGCTGGACGCCGAGCGGATCAGCTGCCCGAGCGCGCGCGCGTACAGCGCCGCCTGCTCGCGGTCGAACCCGCCGCGACGCAGCGCTCCGATCGAGTACTCCATGGAGGAGAAGTCGGTGGGGCGGCGCAGCGCCCGCTGCAGCGCGAGCTCGGGATAGCGCATGTAGTGGTCGTGGATGAGGTGCGCCTGCGAGCGCAGATCGGCCAGCCAGTCGTCGGTCGCGACCATGGCCCCGGCGTACGACCGGGTGCGCAGCATGTCGATCAGCGCGAGGAGCAGCTCGTCCTTGTCGCGGAAGTGCCGGTAGATCGAGGTCGGGTGCGCCCCGAGCTCCTCCCCGATCGCCTGGAACGTGAGGCGGTCGAGACCGTCGCGCTCGACGACGCGGTCGGCGGCGGCGACGATGATGTCCCGGCTGAGCGAGTCGCGGGCGCGGCGCGGTCGAGCGCTCTTCGCGGATGCGGTCTTCTTCGTCGCCGCGGGGCTCGCGTCCTTGCGTGTCGCCATCGGAACTCCGTTCGCTGGTCGACCGGGTCCCGGCCGCAGACATCACGGTACCCCACGCCTGTCAGCGTGTCTGTCAGCGTCGTCGACAACGGTCGGACTCTAGCCGAACGTCGATAGCCACTGTTATAGTCAACGACGTTGGCAACGGTGCGCGAGTGCGTGCCGCGAGAACGACGAGAAGGAGCAAGGATGCTCGAGGTCCCCGCAGTCCCGTCCGATGAGGCGCTCGAGGCGCGCTTCGCCGTGCCGTACCTCCTCACGGTGCGACCCGTGCCCGGCCCCGCAGACCTCGCCCTGCTCGTCGAGAACCACCCGGACGGTTCCCGGGCCCGCATCTGGGGTGCCCCCGACGCCCCCGGTGACCTGCTGCCCTTCCCGGTCGGCGTCGGCGCGATCCTGACGTCGGACGCCCGCTGGGTGGTCGATCTCGACGACGGCGGCGGCTCCGAGGTCGGCGGTCTCGTCGCGATCGCGGTCGACGGGTCCGAGCGCGTCGCCCTCACTCCGGGCCGCGCGCCCTACGTACTCCGCGGCCTCGAGTCCTCGTACGACGGGCGCTCGATCGTGGCGACCGTGGTCGACGAGGACGGCTTCCACGTGCTGGTGATCCCCGCCGCGCCCTGGGGGGAACCGCGGGTCGTCTACTCGAACCCGGTGGAGGCCTGGTACGGCCAGATCTCGCCCGACGGTTCCCTCGTCGCGGTCGACACCACAGCGCACAACCCCGGCATCCGCCGGCCGTTGGTCACGGTCGTCGACGGCGCCACGGGCGACACCGTCGCGACGCTCGACGACCTCCCTGCGGGACCGATCCGGTCGGTGCGCTTCGCGGCGGATGCCGGTGACGACCGACTGCTCGTGAACACCGAGCGCACCGGCTTCTCGCGCCCCGCGATCTGGAGCGTCCGCACGGGCGAGCGCCGCGACTACGACCTGCCGGAGCTCGCGGGCGAGGTGATCCCCGTCGACTGGCACTCGTCGAGCGGCCGCATCCTCGCGGTGCACGTCGATGACGGCCTCCACCGGCTGGTCGAGATCGACGAGACCTCGGGCTCCGTGCGTCTCGTCGCCGAGGGTGGCAGCGTCGCCGACCCCGACGTCGCCGACCTGCATCCGTTCCAGTGGGCCTCGTACTACGCGCCGAGCGGGGCGATCCGCGCCGTCCGATCGACGTGGGATGTGCCGCTGCACGTCGAGGAGATCGCCGCCGACGGCAGTGCGGTCACGCTGATCGAACCCGCATCCGTGCCCGCCGGGCATCCGCTCGCCTCGGCCATGGTGCCGAGCGCCGACGGCACGCGCGTGCAGCTCTGGTGGGCGCGGCCCTCGCACGGCGATCCGCTCGGCACCGTGCTGACGATCCACGGCGGACCGAACCTCGTGACGGTCGACGGCTACGACCCGTCGGCGCAGGCGTGGCTGGATGCCGGCTTCGCCGTCGCCTCGCTCAACTACCGCGGCTCCGTGACCTTCGGCCGCGACTTCCGCGAGGGCTTCTGGGGCGTCGGCGGCGACCGGGAGATCGACGACGTCGCGGCCGCGATCGGCTTCCTGCGTGAGCAGGGCCTCGCCGACCCCTCGACGACGTTCATCACGGGCGCATCCTACGGCGGGCACATGACGCTGCTGAGCGTCGGTCGGCTGCCCGAGCTGTTCGCCGGCGGTCTCGCGCACGTCGCGGTGGCCGAATGGTCGGCGGCGATCGAGGCCATGAACCCCGCCGTCCGCAGCGTGTGGAGCTCGTGGGTGCCGCCGGAGCTCGTGAAGCCGTTCTCGGCCATCACCTACCTCGAGGACGTCACGGCATCCGTCTGGATCAATCAGGGCGACGTCGACACGCGTACGCCGATCGTCGGGGTGCAGCGCTACGTCGACGAGCTGAGCGCCCGCGGCGGCGATGTCGTGCTCGACGTGTTCGAGGGAGGGCACGAGCCGACCGGACTGGAGGCCGCCGCCGTCGACCAGCGTCGCATGCACGATCTCGCCCGCCGCACCCTCCGCGGCGAGCGGTGGGACGCCTGATCTGTTCGATAGTCACGAACATTGACTAAAGGTATTGCTATCTCGTCTCGACCGTCCTAGAGTCAGACCACCGCCCGCATCACAGCACCCTCCGCACCCACCCGAGTCGTACCGATCACTGGAGATCCGGCCATGTCGACATCACGTCATCGCACCGCTCTACCCGCTTCGCGCCGCGTCGTCATCGCGGCCCTCACCGCCGCCGCCCTCGTCGGCTCGCTCGCCGCGTGCAGCTCCTCCGGCACGACGCCCGAGCCGAGCGAGGTCGCGGTCGTCGACGGCGGCGAGCTCGTGATCGGCGCCGAGCAGGAGCCCGACTGCGCCGACTGGATCGCCACATGCGGCGGATCGATCTGGGGCACCTACGTCATGCAGATCCCGACCATGCCGAGCGTGTTCCAGACCCGTCTCGACGGCGACGACTGGAAGCCGGTGCCGTCCGATCTCGTCACCGGCGAGCCCGAGACCGAGGTCGCCGACGACGGCACCCAGACCATCACGTACTCGATCAACCCCGACGCCGTGTGGTCGGACGGCGAGCCCATCACCTCGGCCGACTTCGCCTACACCGCGCTCCAGATCCGCGACGGCGACGACATCTTCGACAAGACGGGCTACGACCGCATCACGGCGGTCGACTCGAGCGACCCGGCGACCGCGGTCGTCACGCTGAACTCGGCCTACGCCGGCTGGCGCACCCTCTTCAGCGTGTACGGCATCATGCCCGCGCACCTCCTCGAGGGCCAGGACCGCGCGGCGATCATGGCCGACGGCTACGACTTCAGCGGCGGCCCGTGGAAGATCGAGAAGTGGACCCGCGGCACCTCGGTCACGCTCGTCCCGAACGAGAACTACTGGGGCGAGAAGCCGCATCTCGACAAGGTCACCTTCCTCTTCCTGCCCGACACGACCGCGGCGTTCCAGGCGCTCAAGAGCGGCCAGGTGAGCGTGCTCGCCCCGACGCCGCAGCTCGACGCGCTCACCCAGATCGACGCAGGCCTCCCCGGCATCCGCTCCCAGGTCGACGCCCGCAGCGGCAACCTCGAGGCGATCTGGCTGAACAACTCGGTGACTCCGTTCGACTCGGTCGCCGTGCGCCAGGCCCTGGCGTACTCGATCGACCGCGATGCGATCGTCAAGCGCCTGTTCGGCAGCCTCGGCATCGACAAGGCGCAGCAGAGCTTCAACTCGCCGATGGTCGCGCCATTCGCCTCCGACGACTTCTCGCAGTACACACTCGACCTCGACAAGGTCGACGAGCTGATGACGGGCGACGGCTGGAAGAAGGACGGCGACGGCGTCTGGGCCAAGGGCGGCGAGACCGCGACCTTCTCGATCAAGACGCTCGCCGGCAACAAGCGCCGCGACCTCACGGTGCAGGTCCTGCAGTCACAGCTCGCGGACGCCGGGTTCGACATGACCATCGACCAGGTGACGCCCGCCGACCTCTTCGGCACGATCGCCCCGCAGGGCGACTTCCAGGCCGGCATCTGGGCGCTCGTCGACACGTTCCCGGACCCCACGCTCTCGTCGACGTTCTCCTCGGTGAACATCCCCAGCGACGCGAACGGCTTCTCGGGCATCAACTTCTACCGGGCGGACATCGCCGGTCTCGACGACCTGCTCGCGCAGGTCGACACCGAGGTCGACCCGGATGCCCGCATCGCAGCCTCGCACGAAGCCGACAAGCTCATCGCCGAGAACGTGCCCTCGCTCCCGCTGGATGCCGTGCCGAACGTGCTCCTGTGGAGCGAGAAGGTCGGCGGACCGCTGCAGATCAACCCGATCGAGGGTCCGTTCTGGAACCTCGCCGAGTGGGGCCTGGCCGGCTGAGCCCGCGCTGCGGTACGGCTGGACAGGAGACGAGGCGACGATGCTGACGTTCATCACACGACGGGTGCTGTACTCGATCCCGGTGATCGTCGTCGCCTCGTTCATCCTGTTCTGGGCGGTGCGGTCGACGTTCGACCCGCTCGCGAAGCTCCGACAGGCGCACGACCCCGCGGTGATCGCCCGGGAGGTCGAGCGCCTGGGCCTCGATCGGTCGATCCCCGAGCAGTACTTCCTGTGGCTGCAGTCGCTCGTCACGGGCGACTGGGGCCTGAGCACCCGCACCGGAACCGCAGTGCTGCCGCTCATCGGCGAGGCGCTGTGGCCGACGCTGCAGCTCGCGTTCTGGGGACTGCTCGTGGCGGTGCTCATCGCGGGCGGTGTGAGCGTCTACTCCGCGGTGCGGCAGTACTCGCTGGGCGACAACATCCTCACCGGGGCGTCGTACCTCGGCATCGCGATGCCCGCGTTCTGGTTCGGTCTCATCCTCATCCAGGCCTTCGCGGTGTGGCCCAAGGAGCAGTTCGGACTCAGCGAGCCGCCGCTGTTCTTCATCGGCCTGAACTCCCCGGGGCAGAGCGATCCGCTCGACTACCTCCGACACCTCGTGCTGCCGGTCGCCGCGCTCATGATCGCGCTCGTCGCGTCGTGGAGCCGCTTCGGTCGCGCGGCCATGCTCGACGCGCTGTCGAGCGACTACGTGCGCACGGCCCGCGCGAAGGGCGTGCCGCGGCGTCAGGTGATCTGGCGGCACGCGGTGCGCAACTCGCTCGCTCCCTTCGTCACGGTGGTGGCGCTCGACGCGGCGATCCTCATCGGCGGGCTCGTCGTGACCGAGCAGATCTTCGCGATCCCCGGCATGGGCCGGCTGTTCCTGCAGTCGCTCGTGGCGGGGGACGTGTACGTGCTGCTGCCCTGGATGATCGTGGTCGCCGTCGCGGTCGTCGTCTGCAACCTGATCGCCGACATCGCGTACGCGGTGCTCGACCCGAGAGTGAGGCTGTCATGAGCGGTGCAGGCATCGCCGGTCGGGAGGAGCTGCTCGCGGAGCAGGACCCGCAGAAGGCCCCCACCCGTCAGCTGCTGAAGGGTTTCCTGAGACATCGGCTCGGGGTCGTGAGCCTCGTCGTGCTCGTGATCCTGCTGGTCGCGTGCTTCGGCGCGGGCTGGATCGCGCCCTACCCGCAGGGCCAGCAGGACCTGCTCACCGGCCCCACCCCGCCGTCGGGCGCCCACTGGCTCGGCACCGACGAGCTGGGGCGGGACTACCTCAGCGAGATCCTCTTCGCGGGGCAGATCTCCCTCGCGATCGGCCTCGCCGTCGCCCTTCTCGCCACGGTCGTCGGCACGGCCCTGGGCGCGATCGCCGGATACGTCGGCGGCTGGATCGGCGAGCTCATCATGCGCGTCACCGACCTGTTCCTCATCGTCCCCGCCATCGCGCTGCTCGCGGTCATCCTCCAGGGGCTCGGCGCCTCGCCCACGACGATCGTGTTCGCCCTCACGGCGCTGGGATGGACGTACATCGCCCGGGTCGTGCGGGCCCAGGTGCTGTCGCTGCGCGAGAAGGACTTCATCGACGCGGCGCGCGGCATCGGCGCCTCCGGATTCCGCATCGTCGTGTCGCACCTGCTGCCGAATCTCGCCGGGGTGATCGCCGTGGCGATGAGCCTGGCCGTCGCCTCATCGATCATCGCCGAGTCGACCCTGAGCTTCCTCGGGTTCGGCGTGCAGCCGCCGCAGACGAGCTGGGGGTCGATGCTCAGCCAGGCCGCGGGCTACGTGGGCACGCCCCAGGTGTACCTGCTGTACTTCCCCGGCCTGTTCATCCTCGTGACCGTGCTCTGCGTCAACTTCATCGGCGACGGACTGCGCGACGCCCTCGACCCGCAGGGGAAGAACCTATGAGCACCTCCGCCGATACAGGCACCGAGATCCTCCTCGAGGTCGAGGACGTGTCGATCGCCTTCCGCACCGATGCGGGGCTGGCCCGCGCCGTCGAGGGCGTGTCGTTCGTGCTGCGCACCGGTGAGACCGTGGGCATCGTCGGGGAGTCCGGCTCGGGCAAGTCCATGACGGCCATGGCGATCATGGGACTGCTGCCGAAGAAGGCGGTCGTGACGGGATCGATCAGGCTCCGGGGACGCGAACTCGTGGGGCTCTCCGACGACGAACTGCGCGAGATCCGCGGCAAGGACGTCGCGATCGTGTTCCAGGACGCCCTCACCGCGCTCAACCCGGTCATGACCGTGGGCGATCAGCTCATCGAGGCCGTGCGCGTGCACGATCCCAGGTCCACCCCGGCCGAGCGCAGGGCCCGGGCGGTGGAACTGCTCGACGTCGTCGGCATCCCCTCGCCCGAGCTGCGCGTCGACCGCTACCCGCACGAGTTCTCCGGCGGCATGCGGCAGCGCGTCATGATCGCCATGAGCATCGCGAACGAGCCGGACCTGCTGATCGCCGACGAGCCGACCACCGCGCTCGACGTCACGGTGCAGGCACAGGTTCTCGAGGTGCTGCGCGAGGTGCAGCGGCGCACCGGCACGACCGTGCTGCTCATCACGCACGACCTCGGCGTGGTCGCCGGCACCGCCGACCGGGTCATGGTCATGTACGCGGGCGGGCTGGTCGAGACGGCCGACGTCGATCCGCTGTTCTACGAGACCGCGCACCCGTACACGGCCGGTCTGCTCGCGTCTCTGCCGAGGCTCGACCGCCGGTCCTCCCGCGACGAGCGGCTGTATCAGATCGTGGGGCAGCCGCCTGTGGCGACGGAATGGCCCGAGGGATGCCGGTTCGCACCGCGCTGCGCGCACGCCGTCGCGGGGCTCTGCGACACGGGCGTGCCCGCACCGGTCGCGGTCGGCACCGGGCACACGGCCGCCTGCGTGCGGGTCGACGAGTGGCAGAAGGAGGCGGCGTCATGAGCGGGACACCCGTCGTGGAGCGCACAGGAAGCACGGGCCTCACGGTCGACGGGCTCGTCAAGGAGTACCGCGTCGGCGGCGGGCTGTTCGGCCGTGGTCGCGACGTCGTGCAGGCGGTGTCGGACGTGAGCCTGTCGATCGCCGGCGGCCAGACGTTCGGGCTCGTCGGAGAGTCCGGATGCGGCAAGTCGTCGCTCGGGCGCAGCGTCGCGCGCCTGCAGCCCAGCGACGGCGGGTCGATCCGCCTCGGCGACGACGACGTCACGGCGGTGTCGGGGGAGCGTCTGCGGCGGCTGCGTCGGCGTGTGCAGTTCGTGTTCCAGGATCCGTACGCCTCGCTCAACCCGCGCAAGTCCGTGCGGGCGACGCTCATGGAGCCGCTCGTGATCCACGGCCTGCACCGCGGCTCGCGGGACCGTCGGGTTGAGGAGCTGCTCGCGCAGGTCGGGCTGAACCCCGCCCACGCCGACCGGTTCCCGCACGAGTTCTCCGGCGGACAGCGGCAGCGCATCGGCATCGCCCGCGCGCTCGCGGTCGAACCCGAGGTGATCGTGCTCGACGAGCCGGTCAGCGCCCTCGACGTCAGCGTGCAGGCGGGAGTGCTCAACCTGCTCGACGACCTGCAGCGCGACCTCGGTCTGACCTACCTGTTCATCGCGCACGACCTCTCGGTGGTGCGGCACCTCAGCGACCGGGTCGGCGTCATGTACCTCGGAAAGCTCGTCGAGGAGGCGCCGGTCGACGAGCTCTACGAGCGTCCGCTGCATCCGTACACGCAGGCGCTGCTGTCGGCCATCCCGGTTCCCGACCCTCGGGCCGAGCGCGCCCGCGAGCGCATCGTGCTCACGGGAGACGTGCCGAGCCCGGTGTCGCCGCCGAGCGGATGCCGGTTCCGCACCCGCTGCTGGAAGGCGACGGAGATCTGCGCCGAGGTCGTGCCGGAGCTCGCCGACCACGGCGGGACGCATCGCGTCGCCTGCCACCATCCCGCCGAGCGCGACGTCCTGTGACCGTTGTGCCCTGGGCTCTCCACCTTCCGGTCGCACTTCGTGCCGCGGGGGCGCGACCTCTCGACCTTCCGGTCGCGCTTCGTGCCGCTTCTCGCGGCTCCGCGCGGCACCAACTGCGACGGGAACCGAACCCTCGCGCTTCCGCGCGGCACCGACTGCGACTTGAACCGGCGTGACCCCGCCCTTGACACTCTCCCGGAAGGACCCCCATGACCACCACCCACCGCATCGCCGTGATCGCCGGCGACGGCATCGGCACCGAGGTGATGCCCGAGGGCCTGCGCGTGCTGCGCGCCGCGGCATCCCGGTTCGACATCGCGCTCGAGTTCGAGGAGTTCGACTTCGCGAGTGCCGCGTACTGGCAGACGCACGGACGGATGCTGCCCGAGGACTGGTTCGAGACCCTCCGCGGCTTCGACGCGATCTACTTCGGAGCGGTCGGATGGCCCGACGTCGTGCCCGACCACGTGAGCCTGTGGGGGAGCCTCATCCAGTTCCGCCGCGCGTTCGATCAGTACGTGAACCTGCGGCCGTGCCGGCTCATGCCCGGTGTGGTGTCGCCCCTCGCGGGTCGTGAGCCCGGCGACATCGACTTCTACGTCGTGCGGGAGAACACCGAGGGCGAGTACTCGTCGATCGGCGGGCGCATGTTCGAGGGCACCGACCGCGAGTTCGTGCTGCAGGAGACCGTCATGACGCGCACCGGCGTCGACCGCGTGCTGCGCTACGCCTACGACCTCGCGGCCCGGCGGTCGGGGCACCTCACGTCGGCGACGAAGAGCAACGGGATCTCGATCTCCATGCCGTACTGGGACGAGCGGGTCGCCGCGGTCGGCGCCGACTACCCCGACGTGACGCGCGACCAGTTCCACATCGACATCCTCACCGCGAACTTCGTGCTGCACCCCGACTGGTTCGACGTCGTGGTGGCGAGCAACCTGTTCGGCGACATCCTGTCGGACCTCGGACCCGCCTGCACCGGGACGATCGGCATCGCCCCCAGCGCGAACATCAACCCGGAGGGCGTGTTCCCCAGCCTGTTCGAACCCGTGCACGGCTCTGCCCCCGACATCGCGGGACGCGGGATCGCCAACCCGATCGGGCAGATCTGGTGCGGCGCCATGATGCTCGAGCATCTCGGATACGCGGATGCCGGAGCGGCGGTGCTCTCCGCGATCGAAGACGTTCTCGCCCGCGGAGCGGATGCGGCGCCCTTCACGCCGGATCTCGGCGGCACCGCCACGACCGTCGAGCTCGGGGCGGCGATCGCCGAGGCCGTCGCCGGCTGAGAGCTGGGGTGCTCAGCGCCCGAGCTTCTCGGCGCAGGCGACGCAGTGCGTGGCGAACGGACGCACCTCGAGACGTGCCTCCGGGATCGGTCGGCCGCACCGTGCGCACACGCCGTAGGTTCCGGCGTCCCGCCGACTGATCGCGTCGTCGACCTGACGGAGCTCGGATGCCGCGGCCTCGGCCAGCGCGCTGAGCCGTGACCACTCCGACGACAGCGTGACGCCTTCGGGGTCGTGCTCGTCGTCGTCGTTCGACCCCTCGCGGTCGTGCACGAGCTCATCGAGCGCCGCCTGCGTCGAGGCCACGCGCGCGAGGGCGTCACCGCGCAGCCGCGCGAGCTGCTTCCCGGCATCCGATGTCATCCGCGCACTCTACGCCGCGCCGCCGACATCGGCGCGGCCGCGACCTACTCCAGCCAGTCCGTGACGAACCGGTCGTTCGCGTGGATGTGGGTCGCGTTGTACGTGCCGCCGTCGAGCACCTCGAAGCGGTGCGCGACGAGGGCCGGCGCCACGAGCACGTGCCCGCCCGAGGCGACGACCTGCTCGTCGCCGACCGTGAACAGCGCGCGCCCGGAGTGGATGAGGAACGTCTCGACGTAGGGGTGCCGGTGCAGGCGCGGCCCCGACCCCGGCACGGCCGTGAACTCGCGGATCAGGCTCACGGGCGAGCCGATCAGGTATCCCTCGATGTTCTCGTCGGGTCCGATGGGCGTGGGCTGGATGGTCATGATGCCTCCTTGCACGCCGAGGCTACCGCGCCCTCAGTCCGCGTGCACGGACGGGTGCGCCCGCTCGAGCGCCGCACCCTCCATGTCGACGTTCGGCAGGATGCGGCCGAGCCAGCGGGGCAGCCACCACGCCGACCGGCCGAGCAGATGCATGAGCGCCGGCATCAGCAGCATCCGCACGACGAAGGCGTCGAGCAGCACGCCGAACGCGAGTCCGAAGCCGATCGATCGGATGATGGTCGACTCCGAGAAGATGAAGCCGCCGAACACCGACACCATGATGAGCGCGGCCGCGATGACGACCGAGCGCCCAGCGCGGAATCCTCGAGCGACGGCATCCCGCGCGCTCGCGCCGTGCACGTACGCCTCGCGCATCCCCGAGGCGAGGAACAGCTGGTAGTCCATCGCGAGCCCGAACAGGATGCCGACGAGGATCACCGGCAGGAAGCTGAGGATCGGCCCGGTGCTGTGCAGACCGATGAGCTCGGCTCCCCAGCCGAACTGGAACACCGCCACGATGAGCCCGTACGTCGCGAACAGCGAGAGCACGAACCCGCCTGTGGCGATGAGCGGCACGAGCAGCGACCGGAACACCAGGATCATGATGAGCAGCGACAGTCCGACCACGACCACGAGGTACAGCGGCAGCACGCCGGCGAGGGCCTCGGAGATGTCGATGTTGATCGCGGCCTGACCGGCGACGCCGAGAGTGATCCCGTCCGCCGAGGGCAGAGCGCGGATGTCCTGCACGAGGCGCTCGGTCGAGGCGCTGTTCGGCCCCTCGGCGGGGAGCACCTGGAACGCGAGCAGCGTGCCGTCGTCGGAGGCCGCGATCGGCGCGACGGCCTCGACGTCGTCCTGGTCGGCGAGGCGCTGCGCGATGTCGACCTGTGCCGCGAGCAGGTCGTCATCGCTCACGGCGTCGTCCAGGGTCGCGGTGACGAGCAGCGGTCCGTTGGCGCCTTCGCCGAACTGCTCGTCGACGGCCTGGAACGCGCGGTAGCTCGTGGAGTCGGCGGGCTCGCTCGACCCGTCGGGCAGGCCCAGGCGCATCGACATCGACGGGATCGCGACCACGAGGAGCGCGATCACGCTGACCAGCACCGTGACGATCGCGCGGAGAGTGGACATCGGCTTCACGGGCTTCCCGGCGGCGTGCGGCTGACCGACCGTCGCCCGCGCGCGACGGCTCAGAAGACGGGTGCCGGCGAGACCGAGCACCGCGGGGGTGAGGGTGATCGCGACGAGCACCGCCACGGCGACGCACACGGCCCCGACCGTGCCCATGAGCCCGAGGAACGGCACGCCCGTGACGTTGAGCGCGAGGAGCGCGACGATCACGGTCGATCCCGCGAACACCACGGCCGTGCCGGAGGTGCCGGTCGCGAGGCCGATGGACTCGTGCACGGGGGAGCCGGCGAGCAGCTGCTTGCGGTGCCGGTTCACGATGAAGAGCGAGTAGTCGATGCCGACGGCGAGCCCGAGCATGACGCCGAGCACCGGGGTGACCGACGCCATGTCGACGACGCCGGAGAACGCGAGGGATGCCGTGACGCCGACGCCCACGCCCACGATCGCCGTGATGATCGGGAAGGATGCCGCGAGCAGCGACCCCAGCATGACGATGAGCACGACCGCCGCGAACGCCAGGCCGACCGCCTCGCCGATGCCGAAGATCTCGGGAACGCCCTGGGCGATGTCGGTGCCGAAGTCGACCTCGACGCCGTCGATCGGCGAGTCCGCGAAGTGGTCGATCGTGCCCTGCTTGACCTCCTCCGACAGCTCGAGGCGCGGGTCGTCGAACGACACGTTCACGATGGCGGTCGAGCCGTCGTCGGACACCACGCCGATGCCGTTCGCGAGGTCCAACAGCGTCGATCCGAGCTCGACCTGCTCCTCGTTGGTCTCGAGCTCGGTGCGCGACTCGTCGATGGTCTTCTGCTGCGCGTCGAGCTGGGCGAGCTGCGCGTTCAGCCCGGCCAGCTGCGCGTCGAGTGCGGCCATCTGGGCGGACGGAGCGCCCGCGGACTCGGCCTGCGCGCGGGCAGCCGTGAGCTGGTCGAGTCCGGCCTGCAGCTGCGTGCGTCCGGCGTCGAGCTGAGCCTGACCGGCATCCAGCTGCGTGCGCCCGTCGGCGATCTGCTTCCGGCCGTCGGCGAGCTGTGCGGCCTGGTCGGCCTGCTGCGCCTGCGTGGCGAACGGGTCGATGATCGCGGCGACCCCGTCGAGGTCCTCTGCGCTCGCCGCGAGGTCGGAGATCTCCTGCTTCTGCTCGTCGGTGAAGGCGGAGCCGTCCGTCGTCCGGTACACGACCGTGCCGGTGCCGCCCGCGGTGTCGGGGAGCTTGTCGGCGAGCTGGTCGATCACCTCGCCGGAGGCGGTGCCGGGGATGTCGAAGCTGTTGCTCAGCGTGCCGCCGAGCCCGAGGAACGCGCCGACGCCGATGCCGAGGATCACGACCCAGGAAACGACCACCGCCCAGGCGCGACGTGCGGCGAACGAACCCAGACGGAACAGCAGTGAGGCCAACGCGATCTCCTTCAGTCGAATAGATCATACGGTGCGTATCGTCTAGCGTTCTGTGGGTATCCTGAACACGTGGTGAACGAGCATCGGAGCGGCCCCGTGCGCAGCACTGCTGCCCGCGAGGCGATCCTCGACGCGACCGCCCGGCTCTTCCACAACCGCGGCTACGACCGGCTCACGATCGAGGGCATCGCGAAGGAGGCCGGGGTCGGCAAACAGACGATCTACCGGTGGTGGCCCTCGCGTGGCGCGCTCATCGGGGAGTGCCTGGCCGAGGGGCGTCTGATCCCCGTCGACTTCGCGGTGCCCGACACGGGCGACCTCGCAGTCGACGTCGAGACCTGGCTGCGCGGCGTGCTCGGGCTGCTCGACGCCCCCGAGGGCGGTGCGCTGCTGCGGTCGCTCGTCGCCGCCGCCACCGAGGATGCCGGGGTCGGCGCGCACCTCGGCGAGAGCCTCGGCGTCGAGAAGCACCTCACGGAGAGGCTGCGCGGCGGCATCCGCGACCGACAGCTCGCGGACGACGCCCCCGTGGAGCAGCTGGGCCGCGCGATCCTCGGGGCGATCATCGTCGAGGCGCTCGGACGCGAGGAGCACGACGCGACGGCGGTCATCGCCCTGGTCCGCTTCCTGCTGCGCCCGTGAGCGAACCCGGTCGCGCCCTCGGAGCGACGTGCGATCCGCCGCGATCTCAGAACTCCCAGTCGAGCGTGACCGTACCCGGGCCGAAGCCGAACTCGGTGTGCGTGACGCAGGTGCCGTTCAGAGGCAGCCGGTGTGAGCGCTCTCTGTCCTTGTCCTCGATCGTGACCCGGCAGGACGTCGGCACCCGCGTCGGGTCGAACACCGCGTAGATCGTGAGCTCGGCTTGTCGGCACGGGGCTACGAGGGTCAGGGCGTGCTCTTGGGGATACCCCGCAGGGCGCACCGCGCGTCGCTCCGTGAGCGCGACGCTGCCCTGAGCGAGTGCGGCGTCCAGACGCAGCGTGCCGCGCACGAGGCCGAGGCCCGGGTCGAAGGCGACATCGACCACCGAGCATCCGAGCGTGCCCCTGATCTCCGGCGGGGGCGACTCGGGATCGGCGTCGAAGAACACCGTGGCGTCGCGCGCACCGTCCTTCCGGGCCTGCCACAGCGATCGGGTGACGGTGTGCGTGATCCGCCCGTCGGCGTCGAGGACCGCGCCTATCGATCCGGAGCGCTCGCACAGCTCGGACGCGAGCTCCTCGGTGAACGGGGTGCGGGGCAGGTGGGTGAGGGCCGCATAGGACTTCGCCTCCGTTCGTCGAACGCGCCGCGGCGGACCGAGGGTGGCCGCCAGCTCGCCCTCGGCGAGACCGGTCAGGGCTTCGAGCTCGCGGATGACGTCGAACGACACGGATCTGCCGGGATGCCGCGCGCCCGACTGCCACATCGACAGGGTCGCGACGCTCACGTCGTAGCCGCGGTCGCGGAGGCGCGCCCGCAGGCTGTGGAGCGAGAGGCCGCGACGCTGCACGGCGGTGCGGAACGTGCGTGCGAACTCCATCCGAGCGGTCCTCTCTTCGTCGGGTGAGGAGCACGGTAGTGAGGTCCTGTTCACGACGACGGATCGAGCATGTGAACAGAGTCCAACAACGACGTGCGAACGGGAAACGGGGGAGAGCGGACCACCCGAGATCCGCCCTCCCCCGGCTCTCCACCGCGAGCGCCTGTCATCCGCGGGAGAGCACTGACGACGATTCCCCCGAATCGTTGCAGGACGTCAGCACGGCGAACGTAACAGCGAGGCGTTCACTTCAGCCCACTTCGACAAGTCAACAACCGATCTCATTGGCATTCCGCACGCGATCCGTCAGCATCGGGGACACACACCCGCTCGGCCGTCTGCTCGGCCGCGCGCTCCGCATGCCGGCAGGGCATCGTCGAATGAACGAGGGAAGAATGTTCAAGGGTTTCAAGGAGTTCATCGCTCAGGGCAACGTCATCGACCTCGCGGTCGCCGTGGTCATCGGCGCGGCGTTCACCGCCATCGTCAACGCCGTCGTCGCGAGCGTCATCACCCCGCTCGTGAACCTGTTCCTCGCGGCCGACGCGACCGGGGGCTTCGGTCTCGCGGTCACCAACATCCACGGAGACGAGGTCCTGTTCCCGCTCGGCGACCTCGTCTCGGCAGTCATCAGCTTCTTCGCCGTCGCGCTCGTCGTGTACTTCGTGTTCGTCCTCCCGATGAACACGTACAAGGAGCGCCGGGCCGCACGCACGCCCGCGCCCGTCGAGGTCGTCGCTCCGACCGAGGCCGAACTCCTCGTCGAGATCCGCGACCTGCTGCGCTCCGAGCGCGCGACCGGCTGACCCGCCGTCGCGACGGGAGAGGGCACGCGGCGACGACTGCGGCCCTCATCACCTCACGGGTGGGTCAGCCCCAGATCAGGGTCAGGACGGTCGCACCGCCGCCGCCGAGGATCAGGGCGACGATCACGACCCAGGCGATCATGCGGATGCGCCGATTGCGGCGCTCGCCGAGGTCGCCGTAGTCGTCGTCGGGGCGGCTGAGCTCGCTCACGCGCTCACCGGCTCCGCGACGGTCGGACCGAACGCGGCGGGCAGGGTGGCCTGCGAGCGCTCACGGATCTCGGCGACCGGCACCGTGAACACGTCCTGCACCTCGAGCTGCGGCTCGCTGTCGGTCACGCCGATGCGCGCGACCGGGTAGTTCCGGCCCTCGCACAGTCCGCGGAACTTCACGTCGTCCTCGCGGGGCACGGTCACGATGACGCGACCCGTCGACTCCGAGAACAGAGCGGTCGCGGCATCCACGCCGTCGCGCTCGAGGATCTCATTGAGCCAGACGCGGGCGCCGACGCCGAAACGCGAGACGCCCTCGGCGAGAGCCTGCGCGAGGCCGCCCTCCGACACGTCATGCGCCGAGGACACGAGCCACTCGTCGCGTGCCGCCGACAGCAGGCCTGCGAGGCGCTTCTCGCCCGCGAGGTCGACCTTCGGGGGCAGACCGCCCAGGTGCTGGTGCACGGTCTCGGCCCACGCCGAGCCCGACAGCTCGGTCGAGGTCGTGCCGAGCAGGTAGATGTTCTGGCCCTCGTCCTGCCACCCCGAGGGGATGCGGCGCGAGACGTCGTCGATGATGCCGAGCACGCCGACCAGCGGGGTCGGGTGGATCGGCACGTCGCCGGTCTGGTTGTAGAACGAGACGTTGCCGCCGGTCACCGGGGTGCCGAGCGCGTAGCATCCGTCCGCGAGGCCGTCGACGGTCTGGCCGAACTGCCACATGACCTCGGGGTTCTCGGGGGAGCCGAAGTTCAGGCAGTCGGTGATAGCGGTCGGCACGGCGCCGGTGACGGCGACGTTGCGATACGCCTCGGCGAGCGCGAGCTGCGCGCCCGCGTACGGGTCGAGCTGACAGTAGCGGCCGTTGGCGTCGGTCGAGATCGCGAAGCCCAGTCCGGACTCCTCGTCGACGCGGATCATGCCGGCGTCGTCGGGGAACGCGAGCGCCGTGTTGCCGAGCACGTAGTAGTCGTACTGGTTGGTGATCCAGCGAGTGTCGGCGAGGTTCGGCGAGGCGACGAGGTTCAGGAACTGCTCGCGCAGGACCTCGGGCTCCGACGACCGGGGGAGGTTCTCGGCGGCATCCGCCTGCAGCGCGTCGATCCACGTCGGGTAGGTCACGGGCCGGTCGTACACCGGGCCGTCGACCGCGACCGTCGAGGGGTCGACGTCGACGATGCGCTCGCCCTGCCAGTCGATGATGAGGCGTCCGTCGCCGGTGACCTCGCCGAGCACGGAGGTCTCGACCTCCCACTTGCCGACGACCTCGAGGAACGCGTCGAGTTTCTCGGGCGCGACGATCGCCATCATGCGCTCCTGCGACTCCGACATGAGGATCTCCTCGGCCGTGAGCGAGGGGTCGCGCAGCAGCACGTTGTCGAGCGAGACCTTCATGCCGCTGTTGCCGTTGGCCGCGAGCTCGGAGGTCGCGCAGGAGATGCCGGCCGCGCCGAGGTCCTGGATGGCCTCGACGAGCTCGCCGCGGTAGAGCTCGAGGCAGCACTCGATGAGAACCTTCTCGGCGAACGGGTCGCCGACCTGCACCGCGGGGCGCTTGGTCGGTCCGCCGTCGGCGAAGGTGTCGGAGGCCAGGATGCTGGCGCCGCCGATGCCGTCGCCGCCCGTGCGGGCGCCGAACAGAACGACCTTGTTGCCCACACCCGTGGCGTTCGCGAGCTTGAGGTCCTCGTGACGGAGCACGCCCACCGCGAGCGCGTTCACGAGCGGGTTGGCCTGGTAGACGGAGTCGAAGACCGTCTCGCCGCCGATGTTCGGAAGGCCCAGGCAGTTGCCGTAGAAGCTGATGCCGCTCGTGACGCCGTGCACGACGCGGGCGGTGTCGGGGTGGTCGATCGCGCCGAAGCGAAGGGCGTCCATGACCGCGACCGGGCGGGCGCCCATCGAGATGATGTCGCGGACGATGCCGCCGACGCCGGTCGCCGCGCCCTGGAAGGGCTCGATGAACGAGGGATGGTTGTGCGACTCGGCCTTGAAGGTGACGGCCCAGCCCTCGCCGACGTCGATGACGCCCGCGTTCTGGCCCATGCCCACCATGAGGCGCTCCTTCATCTCGTCGGAGACCTTCTGGCCGAAGCGGCGCAGGTAGTTCTTCGACGACTTGTAGGAGCAGTGCTCCGACCACATGACGGAGTACATGGCCAGCTCGCCCGAGGTGGGGCGGCGACCGAGGATCTCCTTGATGCGGGCGTACTCGTCGTCCTTGAGGCCCAGCGCCGCGTAGGGCTGCTCCTTCTCCGGAGTCGCGATCGCGTTCTCGACGGAGTCGGGGACGTGCTTGTGGGCAGGTGCAGGGGCGGTGGTCACGCGCACTCCTAGGGAAGGGGCCGGCGGGGCGTCGTCCAGTCTACCGGGGCGGTCGCGCCGCCTCGGTCGTGCGTCGATCCCGGGCTCAGCGCGCCCCTCCCCCTGAGGCGTCGACCAGGGCGAGGCCGCGAGCGACGGCCGCATTCGCGAGTTCGTCGTCGTATGTGAGGACCCCGGCCAGCAGGTCGGTCAGTTCGATCGCGGTGGCCAGATGGAGCGAGCCGAGCGCGCGAAGACCCGAGTGCGCGCGAACGGCGCGATCCATGGTCTCGTCATCGAGCGAGACGAGGGCGACGCGATCGAGCAGGTCGTCGACGGCCTCGTGGCTGAGCTTCCGCCGATCGGCGACAGCGTGGAGCTCGACGGCCAGCAGGCGTGAGGCGATGAACTCCGTCCCGTCCGTGAAGGCCCGCCGCACGTCTGCGCTCCCCTCCTCCTCGATGAGCGCTTTCGCCGCAGCGGAGGTGTCGAGATAGATCACGCGCGGTCCGCCCGGATGTCGTCGAGGATCTCGGCGGTCGACATCGTGTCGGATACCGGAGGGTAGGAGAGCGGCCCGGTCCGGGTGGGCAGTGTCACGCGGCCGCTGGCGATCATCCGCGTCCACGCCGTCTCTGCCGGGGGCGTCAGCTCGGCGATCGGCACGCCGCGGTCGGTGACCGTGAGGTGCTCTCCCGCGGATACCCGCGCCAGCACGCGGGCGGTCTGCTGGTTGAGTTCGGTCTTCGTCACAGTCGCCATCTCTCCATTCTGACGTGAATGTACTAGAACTACTAGATGGAATCGACGGCGCGCAGGATCTGGGCAACTCGTCGCGCGACGGCTGTGGACAAGAATCCCATCCGCGCTGCTCAGGACGGAGAGTCGGATGCTGCGGCGAAGCGCCCGGCGAGGGCGCGGGCGGCATCTGCCAGGGGCTCAGGGCCGACGATCGTGAACTCCGCGTCGAACCGGGTGAGCGCGGCGAGCACGCCGACCCAGGACCACGACCCGATCGTCACCCGGCAGGAGCCGTCGTCGACGGGTTCGACGGTGCCGTCGCCGCCGACCCACGGCGCGACCTCGCGGGCGGGCAACGCGAGCACGACCTCGCCGATGCAGGGCCATCGATCCTCGGCATCCGACCCCTTCGCGCGGGCGGAGAGGTAGGTCTGCGCGTCGGCGGCGGGCAGCGGCCGCGGTGTGAACGCAGGACCGGTGGGGATGCGCGGGGTCAGGCGGTCGAGGCGGAACGTGCGCCAGTCGGCGCTCTCGAGATCCCAGGCCAGCAGGTACCAGCGTCCCTCGCGGGTGACGACCGCATGCGGCTCGGTGCGCCGTGCCGGTCGATCGGCGTCGCCGTAGTCGAAGCGCAGCACGACGCGGCCGTGCACCGCGGAACTCACCGCCTCGAGCACGGCGGGATCCACCCGCGTCTCGTTCGCCTCCCCGGTGAAGCGGATGCCGTCGATGCGATGTCGCAGCCGGGAGGGCATGACCTGCCTCACGGTCGCGAGCGCGCGGGCCGCCCCCTCGTCGATGTCGATGCCCGTCGCGGGAACGTTCTGCAACGCGACCGCGATGGCCACGGCCTGCGCGTCGTCGAAGAGGAGCGGGGGCAGCTCCGATCCGGCGTCCAGTCGATAGCCGCCGTCCGGGCCCTTGATCGCGGTGATGCGGTAGCCGAGCTCGCGCAGCCGGTCGACGTCGCGCCGTACCGTGCGGGGCGTGACCTCGAGCCGGTCGGCGAGCACGGCTCCCGGCCAGTCGCGGCGCATCTGCAGCAGCGACAGCAGAGCGAGCATGCGAGAGGAGCTGCCTGTCATGACTTCATTGTCCGCCGAGTAGAGGACCGAAACTGACCTCTACTGCTGTGATCGTGGTCGTACCGGCACCCGCCGGCACATCGAACACCGAGGAGACCTCATGTCCATCACCACCACCACCCACCTGAACTTCCGCGGCACCGCCCGCCAGGCTCTCGAGTTCTACGCCTCCGTGTTCGACGCGCAGGTCACGGTCGCGACCTACGCGGACTTCGGCATGCCCGCCGACGTCCCGGGCGCCGACCGCATCGTCTTCGGGCAGATCGCGAACGCCGACGGCTTCCGGCTCATGGCGTACGACATCCCCGGGGTGGAGAAGGATGCGGCCGCGACCGCCGGCACGACACGGCGGGAGAACGGTGCGACCGTGACCGACCGCACCTTCTTCCAGTCGCTCCAGGCGGGATCGCTCGACGAGCTCACGCGGTACTGGGACGCGCTGGCCGACGGCGCCGCGATCGTGGAGCCGCTCGCGGCATCGGCGTGGTCCGCGGGCTTCGGCATGCTCACGGATCGCTTCGGCGTGACCTGGGTCATGGACGTGCGCGCCGACTGAGCCGACAGGCGATCGATCTGGACCTTCGTCGTGGCGTCTACGACGAAGGTCTAGCCTTTCCTATCCATTTAGATATAGTGAGGAGGCGGCGTCTCCGTGGGAGACGAGGCGTCGCCGTGTGTGCGCCGAGGGGGCGCACCTTTCTGGGGAGCTGTTCGAGCCCCTCGACGCCCTGGGGAGGGGACGACTCGATGTCCGAGTACATCGTGACGCGCTCGCGCGCGCACTTTTTCATGCTGTGGCTGGCCGGGATCCTGGTCGCGATGCTGGCCGTCGGGGGTCTGAGCACCCCCGCGTCGGCCGCGAGCGGAACGGTCACCGTGCTGCCGACGGAGTCGGGGAGCACCCACGACGGCCTGCCCGTCCTTACCGAAGGCGGCACGTACGCGTTCCAGCTCGGGTACGGGACGATGCCGAACGGAGCCGTCGTCGCCATCGGGCTCCCACAGGGGATCACCATCCCCGACGCCGCGCTCGCGGTCCCCGTCGGGAACACCGCGGTGAAGTCCCTCGCCGTGGACGCGTCGCGGCAGCTCGTCGTGACCTTCGCCGATCCGTTCCCCTCCGACGTGAACCAGGGCGTGCTCGACCTCCGTTTCACGATCGACCATGTCGAGAGGTCCGAGGTCCGCGAGCTCGTCTGGGCCATCGACGGAGCGAGCACGACGCAGCGCGTCATCGTGACGACGGCGGGCGACGCTCCGCGCGCGACCGCCACCTCACTGAGCAAGAGCGCCGGATCGGTCACGATCCCGCACACGGTCGTCGACGGCGTCGTGACCTTCGGGCCGAAGGCGCTGACCACCGAGATCCCGTTCACCGTCACGGTCTCGAGCACGGAGGCGCGGAAGGTCACGATGACGGACACGCTCGGCGACGGTCTCTCCTTCGTCCCGGGCTCCCTCGCGGCTACCAAGACCGTGCGCGACGCCGCCGATCTGAACCCGGTGACCTCGCCCGTCCCGGGGCTCCCCGCGCCGGCCGGCGAAACGCTGACGTACTCGTTCGCCGCCGAGGCCCACTCGATCTACACCTTCACGTATCGGGCGCGGATCACGGATGCGGCCGCGCTCGCCGCAGTGCGCGACCGGCTTCAGGCCTCCTACGACAAGGTCGACACGATCGACGGAGGCTCGTACAGTACCGCGCTGACCAACCGCGTCGAGGTGAACGGCGAGAGCCGCTCGACCAGCACCTCGATCTCCGGCTCCGTGCGCGGACAGCAGCGTCCGGCCGTCGTGACCGCCTTCACGAAGACCGTGGACCGCACGTCCGCCGAGGTGCCGACGGGGACGCCTGCGAGCTCGACCCTGAATGAGCGCATTCCCGTGACGTACACCCTCGGTGCCGACCTGACCGTGTTCGCGCCGCATGCGGGCGGGCCGTTCGCGCTCACGCGCAACGTCGTGATCCGCGACACCCTGTCCGACCAGATCTCGTGGGATCCGACGGACGACCGCTTCCTCGTCCTCACCGACGAGACCGGACGACGCATCCCGCTGACGCCCGCGCCGAAGCTGTCCGGGTGGGCCGAATCGGCGATCGCCGCGGACGAGCTCGTCGGCACCTACGCGATCTTCGACCGCACGATCTACGTCAACATCGGGCGGGACGTCGCCCACTCATACACGCTGACGGCGACCGCGACGATCGACTCGCTGCCGAAGCGCTCGAGCGAGGACACCCCGTACCGGACGACGTACCGCGCCGACAACAGCGCCTACTTCGTCTACGCCGACGGACGCTACGAGCCCAAGGGGGCGACGACGACGCTGATCGTGCCGAAGGACCTCAGCGGCGGCGTCGACGACCCCGCGAAGTTCTCGAAGTCGACCCCGAACAGCACGACGACCGTGACCGGCGGCACGTCCACCACGATCCCCTACACGTTCACCGTCGGGGCGAACGTGGGCGACGCGACGAAGTCGCGGATCACCGATGTCGTCGACCACTCGGTGTTCGACGTGACCGAGGAGACCCTGCCGGCGATCGCGGCGTCCCTCACGGGCACGTACGACCGTCGCCAGTCCCTCGACGCCGGGGCGTTCGACGTGTCGCTCGACGCGGAGCGGAACCTCGTGATCGCGCCGAACGCCGGGTTCCCGACCGCGCCCGCACGCGGGGTCGCCGGCGCCGCCCCGTCGACCGGAGCGTGGACCATCACCGTCGGGATCCCCACGAAGGTCCTGCAGGGCAAGCAGACGCTCGATGTGGTCAACGCCGCCCGCTACACCGGCTCCGATCAGCAGATCGTGTTCACGTCGACGTCCAGGGCCACGGCGACGAGCTACGGCAACGAGATGGAGGTGCGCAAGCGCGTGTACGACGCGGCCGACGCCTCGTTCACGACCAATCTCCGAGTGGAGACCGACGGTCGGGGCGCGCTCGCGCAGGATCAGTTCGTCTACCGCGTGGAGCTCCTGCCGCACGGCAGCTTCACGTCCATGGTGGAGGACGTCGTCGACGTGCTGCCCGCCGGGGTCGAGTTCGTCGGGTTCGTCCCGGCAGGCGACGTCGCCGGAGGGAGGACCGTCGCGGGCGACCGCTACGCGATCCCCGGGTCCAGCATCGTCGCCGCCTACGACGACACCGCGAACACGGTGACGATCGAGCGCGGCCGGCTGACGGCGGGAAGCACTGTCACGCTGTACTTCGCGGTGCGCGTCGTGGACCACACGGACAACGTGGGCATCACGAACATGATCGGCTCCACCGGAGCGACGATCACGCCCACGAACGACTATCCGCTCGCGCTGCTGAAGCGCGACATCACGGACTCGTCGAAGCTGATCACCGACGCATCCGCGCGGTTCTCCGTTCTCGCGGCCGACCGCACGACGGTGGTCCTGAGCGGGCTGCGCGTGGTCGACGGTCGTATCGTGACGGGCGACGGGGAGACGCCGGTCGTCGCCACGACGGGTGACTTCTGGCTGCGGGAGGACACAGCGCCGCGCGGTTACGTGCGATCCGCGGACCTGACGCCGATCGTCGTCGCGGCCGATGGATCCTCCCGCGAGGTGGTGCTCTTCAACACTCCCGGGCCGTCGATCGACGAGACCCGGACGTACGCGATCGGCGACGTCGTCTGGATCGACGCCGACGAGGACGGCATCCAGGGCGAGGACGAGCAGGTGCTGCCCGGCGTCCGGGTCGACCTCCTCGTCGACGGCACGGTGGTCGCCTCGACGACGACCGACGGCAACGGACGCTACCTCTTCGACGAGCTCGCCGCGGGCGCGTACCAGGTGAAGTTCACCCTGACCGGCGTGCTTCACGAGACCTATCGGTTCACGTTCGTCGATCGCGGAGACGACCTCGGCAGGAATTCGGATGCCGATCCGCCCACCGGTTACACGCAGACCATCGTGCTGGGCGCGGACAACGACCGGCTGACGACGGACTATCCGTGGGCGCAGGTGCGCGCGACCCAGGGCATTGACCCGAGCTGGGACGCCGGTGTGAGCGTCCGCGGCCCCGAGGTCGTCGACTCCGAGGCTCCGGGGGCGGGCGGCGACGCCGCGGGGGGCGGCGAGTCGGGTGCGGTCGATCCGGCCCGTCCGGGGACGCCCGCAGTGAACGGCCTCGCGACGACCGGCGGGGCGCTGCCCTGGGGTCTCGCCGGGATCGCACTGACGTTGCTCCTCGCGGGAGCGTCGGTCGTCTGCTGGAAGCGCCGGACCTCCTGAGAGGCGGCCGCCTTCGGCAGGCTATGGCGGTCAGGGCAGGGGCGGCGATGCCACCGAGAAGCCGAGCACGAGTCCGCCGGTCGCCACGAGCGCCGAGGCGGTGGCGATCGCCGCGACGACACGACGACGTCCGCGCCCGATGGAGCGACGCTCCGACGATGACGGAGCCGTCTCGACGGCGTCGACCTCGTCGGCGGTCGCCGTGTCCGGGGAGGCCTCGTCGTGAGGGGAGTCGGCCATCGGACGCGGCGCGGCCTCCGCTCTCAGGAGGCGGCCGGCAGCTCGAGAGACCTCCGCGGCCGTGGGGCGCTCGGCCGGGTCGAGGCGGGTCATGGCTTCGAGCAGATCGCGCCAGGCCTCGCTCAGGTCGGCGGGAATGCTCGGAGGGGTCATGATGCGTGCGGCGGCGGCCCCACGTCCGGTCGCGGTCGCCGGGTAGGTCGGCTCTCCCGTGAGCGCCTCGAGCAGCACGAGGCCCAGGGCGAACACGTCGAGGGGGGTGTCGGGCTCGGCATCTCGGAGCGTCTCGGGAGCCATGTACGTGAAGGTGCCGAGCACGATGCCCGGTGAGGTCATGCGCGGACTGCCGATCTGGCAGGCGATCCCGAAGTCGGCGAGCTTGGCGGTGCGCGGCCCGCCACCGGGATCGCGGCCGAGCAGCACGTTCGACGGCTTCACGTCGCGGTGCACGATGCCCAGCGCGTGCACGTCTGCCAAGCCGGCGCCGAGGTCGCGGGCGAGGCGGGCGACCTGGCGCGGCCGCATCGGCCCGGTGCGCAGGCGCCGCGCGAGGGTGGGCCCGTTGACGTACTCCATCACGAGGTACCGCGGGCGTTCGGGGAGCAGCTGCGCATCGAAGAGCGTGACGATCGACGGGTGGTTCACTGCGGCGAGCAGCGCCTTCTCGTTGTGGGCACGGTTCGCGAAGGCGGTGGAGCCCTCGCCGTCGTGCAGCATCTTGATCGCGACGGTGCGCTCGAGGCGGGTGTCCTCCGCACGGTAGACCGTGGCCATGCCGCCGCGTCCGAGACGGTCGCTCAGCACATAGCGTCCGTCGAGCAGCGCCTCGGTCTCGGAGAGCACCTCGAGACTCATCGGGCACCCCTCGCGGAGGCGGTCGTGTCGGGCATGGTCTCGAAGCTACGTGGCGGAATCCCGGGAGTCACCGGCCTTGACCTCTGGCCCGGAAGCTGAGTGTGTTCCACGAGCATTCCGATATGCAGATATCCCATCGCAGTCACACGTATCCGTCAACGACTCATATGACTACTTTCAGACCTGATCCGCACTCGGCGGGTCAGCGACGATCCGCACTCCGCGGGTCGTGATCGAGGCGTCGCTCGCGCGGCGCCGGTCAGGGGGTTCCATGAAGAAGTCCGTATCCAGCACCGCCGTGGGGACGGCGGTACTGCTCGCCGTCCTCTGCGGCACCGCGCCCGTCGCGGTCGCCGACGAGCAGGACGCCGTCGACGTCGTCGCCGAGGCGTCGCCCGGCGACATCGCGAACGCCGCCGATGTCGCACTGCTCGACGGCGGGCCGGTGTCGTTGCTGATCGACGGCCTCTCGATCGAGGTGCCGGAAGACGCGCGCGACGGCCTGTCGATCTCCGCCGGTGCGGGAGCGGTGACCATCGGTCTGCCGTTCGCCGCGGCGGCCGCGGAAGGCGACGCCACGGCGCCGGGCACGGCCACGTACGACAACGGCAACGAGACGAGCAGCGTGGTCGTGGTGCACGAGTCGGGCTCGCTCCAGGTCGCGACGGTCATCGACGACGCCTCCGCTCCGACGCGCTACGACTACCCGATCGAGGTGCCGTCGGGCGCGAGCCTCCAGGCTTCGGATGCGGGAGCCGTCGTGGTGGACGCCGCGGGAGAGGTGCTCGGCACGTTCGCGGCGCCGTGGGCGAAGGACGCCGCGGGGCGAGACGTCCCGACCCGCTACGAGGTCGACGGGAACACACTGACGCAGGTCGTCGAGCACGACGCCGGGTACGCGTACCCGATCGTCGCCGACCCGGTGTACACGACGTCGACGGTCTACATCTCCAAGGCGACGGTCAAGCAGATGTACCAGGGGATGAACGGGATCGGCAATGTCTGCACCGTTCTGCCCGTGCCGTACTGGGTCGGCATCGCGTGCTCCGGCTTCCCGGGGCGGCAGGCCGTCGAGCAGGCATACTGGCAGAACAAGCGCATCAAGGTGTCGTACGTGAGCTGCGGGTTCAACTACTGCAGCTACAACACGTTCAGCGTCGTGAGCTGAGGTGAGGGTATGCGGATCAGGTCGGTCGGCGTGAAGATCGGCGTCATCGTCGTGGCCCTCGTGCTCGGATCGATGATCACCGTGGTCTTCGGCGCGGGCGGTGACGTCGTGCTCGGGTACCTGGTGAGCGTCGCCGTGCTCGTCGGGATCGTGGCGTTCGCGGCGCGGACGTTCCGCGGTCCGAAGGAGAGCTCGCGGGTGCGGCCCTGGTGGCAGATGACGGCCGGCGCGCGGTCGAGCGCGGTGCTCGCCGGGGTGTTCGTGCTGCAGGCCGCGCTCATGCTCCTCCGGTCGTCCGGCACACCTCTCGCGCCGATCGGCACGATCAGCGCGCTGGTGTTCCTCGCGATCGCTGGCGCGTACCTGAACTCGGCTTTCCGTCTGTCGAGCGGAACGGCGACGCCCTCCGCCTGAGGTGCGGGTCAGGAGAGGCCGCGGCGGGGATCCCGCCGCGGCCTCTCCACGCGTCGTGCGGCCGAGATGCTGTCAAGGGGGTCGGTGATGTCTCCGGCCTGACGTAGGAAGGAAGCGACGGAGAGGACGCACCGCATGACTGCAGGAGACATCGAGACCTTCCAGCGCGACGGAATCTGGTTCAACCGCATCGAGGGAGAATCGCGCACCCTCGGCATGAGCTTCTCGTCGAAGGACGAAGCCGTGAAGGTCGGCCGCGGCGCAGCCGTCGCGCGCCAGGTGGAGCACTCCGTCCGCACCGAAGAGGGGCCGTCCGACACCGGCGGACTGTACGACTGGCATCCGCGCGAACTCATGAACTGATGTCCACCTCCGAACGCTCGCGACGGCCGGAGCGTCGGATGCTCCAGGTCTGCGTCAATGGCGCTCGCGACCTCGAACAGCATCCCGCGCTGCACGCCGATCCCGCGCTGCACGCCGATCCCGCGCTCGCCGCGGCCGACGCGGCCCGTGCCGTCGCCGCCGGAGCGGACGCGATCCACTTCCATCCGAAGGACTCCCGCGGCCGGGATTCGCTCGCGGCCGGCGACGTCGCCGACTGGCTCCGCGAGTTCCGGTCCGCGTGCCCGGGGACCCCGCTGGGCGTCACCACCGGCGCGTGGATCGAACCCGAGGTCGAACGGCGGATCCATGCGATCGCGACGTGGACCGAGCTGCCCGACTACGCCTCGGTGAACTGGCACGAGGCGGGCGCGTCGCGAGTGGCCGACCTGCTGCACCGCCGAGGCGTGCGCATCGAAGCGGGGATCTGGGATGCCACCGGGCTCGCCGCGTGGCGTGACTCGCCGTTGCGCGGCGAGTGCCTGCGGGTGCTGATCGAACTTCCCGACGAGGCCGCCGAGGTCGTCCGCGAGCACGCCGAGGCGTTGATCGCCCACGTCCGGGCAGAGGAGTCCGACATCGCGATCCTGTTGCACGGCGAGGAGCGCTCGGCCTGGCCGGCGCTCGCCGTCGCCGCCGAACTCGGACTCGAGTCGCGTGTCGGTCTGGAGGACACCCTCGTGATGCCGGATGGGCGCCCGGCGTTCGACAACGCCTCGCTCGTGCGCGCCGCGGCCGTTCTCGCGAGCCGCTCGTGACCGAGTCGACGGCGCGCGTGTCACGGATCGACACTCGGGATGCGGAGACGACGCGCGATTCGTAGGGTGGAAGCTCCCCCGCCGAAGGAGCCCATCGTGTCCGAGATCCGCACCGCGCGAACTGCGCCGCGATGTCGTCAGGCCCTCTGAGAGTCGCACGCGCATGACCGACTCGCCGCACCCCGCCCTGCATCCGTTCGACGCCCGGACGCGGTTCGACCTCGACCGTCCGGAGAGCCGGAAGTGGAGTCTGCACCCCGGACGCATCGGTGCCTGGGTCGCGGAGATGGACTTCGGCGTCGCCCCCGAGATCGCCTCGGCCATGCACCGGGCGATCGACGAGGAGAACCTCGGATACCTGTCGCCGGCCCTCGCCGGGAACCTCGGGCGCGCGACCGCCGACTGGATGCGCGAGGAGTACTCCTGGTCGGTGGACCCCGAGCACGTGCATCCGGTGTCCGACGTGATGGCGGCTCTGCGGGTCGCGGTCGAGGAGTACGCGCCGGCGGGGTCGCCCGTCATCGTGCCGACGCCCGCCTACATGCCGTTCCTCACCTTCCTCCCCACGATCGGGTATCCGGTCGTCGAGGTCCCGGGGGTCGAGATCGACGGACGCTGGCATCACGACCTCGAGCGCATCGACGAGGCCTTCGCGGCGGGTGCGCGCACCCTCGTGCTGTGCAACCCGCACAACCCCACCGGCACCGTGGTCGACCGGCAGGAGCTCGAGGCCCTCGCGGAGATCGTCGACCGGCACGGCGGCCGGGTGTTCGCCGACGAGATCCACGCCCCGCTGCGCTTCGACCGGCGACCGTTCGTGCCGTATGCCTCGGTCTCGCCGGCGACCGCCGCGCACACCGTGACCGGCACGAGCGCCTCCAAGGCGTGGAACATCCCCGGGCTCAAGACCGCGCAGCTCGTGCTGTCGAACGATGTCGATCAGGAGCAGTACCGCCGGTTCGGGTTCTCGGTGCAGCACGGGGCGTCCACCCTCGGTGTCATCGCATCGACGGCCGCGTATCGCGAGGGGCGGCCGTGGCTCGACGGCGTGCTGTCGTATCTGTCGGAGTCGCGGCACCTGCTCGGCGCCCTCGTTGCGGAGCACCTTCCCGGCGCCGTCTACCGCGAGCCGGACGCGACCTACATCGGATGGATCGACGTCAGCGCCCTGGCGATCGACGGCCCGCCGGGGGCGTTCTTCCGCGAGCATGCGGGGGTGGTGCTGACCGAAGGAGCGCTGCTCGGTCGCGGATACGACGACTTCGTGCGGCTCGTGTTCGCGACGCCGCGACCGATCCTCGCGGAAGCGCTCGCCGCGATGGGGGATGCTGTCCGCCGCGGCTGACTCCGCTCATACTTGCATAGTCCACTATATGTGTGGTCCCCTAT
Source organism: Microbacterium sp. NPDC089696 (assembly GCF_044749125.1). Classification (NCBI taxonomy): domain Bacteria; kingdom Bacillati; phylum Actinomycetota; class Actinomycetes; order Micrococcales; family Microbacteriaceae; genus Microbacterium; species Microbacterium sp. NPDC089696. The sequence continues at coordinate 313,909 of NZ_JBIVHF010000001.1, forward strand.
ACGCATGCACCTCCGACATGCGATCCTCGGCCTCCTCGACCTCGCGCCGCAGAGCGGCTACGACCTCGGTCGCGCGTTCGAGAGTTCGGTCGCCCACTTCTGGCACGCCGACCAGTCGCAGGTGTACCGCACGCTCGACCGGCTCGAGGCCGACGGCGCGATCGAGACCGAGACGATCGCCCAGACCGGCAAGCCCGATCGCCGCGTGCACACGCTCACCGCGCTCGGTCGCGCCGAGCTCGCGCGCTGGCTCGCCTCCCCGCTCGAGGGGCTGAAGCCGAAGGAGCCTTTCCTCGCACGACTGTTCTTCGCCGCACCGCTCGGCGTGGACGGCGTGCTCGCGCTGCTGGACGAGCGCGAGGCCGAAGTGGACGCGGCGATGACCGGTCTCCAGGCACTGCCCGCGGCGAGCGGCGACCTGGGAGCGGTGCTGCGGATGGCCACGCTCGACGCCGGACTCCGGCAGGGAGAGGCCGAACGGGAATGGCTCCGGGCGACACGTCGCGCGGTCGCCGCGGCGGTGGAGTCCTGATGGACGCCGACTATCCCGTCGAGCACGGCGAACCGACGGGCGAGACGATCGTGCTGCTGCACGGCGGGAACGTCGGCAACTGGATGTGGGAGCCGCAGGTCGAGCGACTCGCGGGCAGGCACGTGCTCACCCCCGACGTGATCGGCTTCAACACCCGCGCCGCGGAGCCGTGGCCGGGCCTCGCGGGAGCAGCCGACGACGTCGCAGCCCTCATCCGCGAGCGGGCCGTCGACGGGCGCGCTCATGTCGTCGGCCTCTCGATGGGCGCGGTCATCGCGGTGCACCTCGTGGCTCGGCACCCCGACCTGGTGCGTTCGTGCACCGTCACCGGCGCGATGATGGTCGGCGTCGAGGGGATGCAACGGCGCCTCGCGGAACTGCAGCTGCGGGCGTGGGACCGCCGGTGGTTCTGGCGGATGCAGTCGGCGATGTTCCGGATCCCCGGCGACGCGCGTGAGCAGTTCATCGCCGCGGGCATGGGCGTGACCGCGGAGACCGCCCGGACCATGTACCGGGAGATCTTCGACGGGTCGATGCCGGAGGGGCGGTTCGCGTATACGGGACCCCTGCTGGCGATCGCCGGTGAGCACGAGGCCGGCGACGTGCGACGCGCGTTCCCCGCTCTCCGCGAGGCCGCGCCGCAGACGCGGACCTGGATCGCTCCGCGGATGCGCCACGTCTGGAGCATCCAGGACCCCGACCTGTTCACCCGCACGGTCCTCGACGTCGTCGACGGTGGAGTCGTTCCCGCGGGGTCCGCTTGACCTGAACTGCGGTTCAGGTCGGAGGATGGGGGCATGGATGAGATCGTGCTTCCGCCGCTCGACGTCGAGGTTCCTCCCGAGGGGCTGACGATCGGCGAGGTCGCCCGCGCGACGGGGCTCGCGGTGTCGACGCTGCGCTTCTACGAGCGTCGCGGCCTGATGCTCGATCCCACGCCCCGGGACGGCGGGGGGAGGCGTCGATACGACGCGAGCGACCTCGCGTGGATCGGCGGTCTGCTCATGCTCCGCGCGACCGGGATGCCGGTGGCGGAGATGCGCGCTCTCGCCGAGCTGTCGCGTCGCGCGGGCACGGAGGGCGACCGGCTCGACATCCTGGAGGCGCATCGGGAGCAGGTGCTCGCCGAGCTCGCCCGCACGCAGCGGCATCTCGCCGCACTGGACACGAAGATCGAGGCCTACCGGCAGGTGGTGGCCTTCTCGCGAGCTCACGGCTCGCGAGAAGGAGGACTCATGAGGAACACGACTCTCGGCGACGGTCTGACGGTGTCGGCGATCGGGCTCGGCGCGATGGGGATGAGCGCGTTCTACGGGCCGACCGATGAGACCGAGGCGGTCGCGACGCTCCGGCACGCGGTCGACATCGGGGTGACGTTCATCGACACCGCGGAGGCGTACGGACCGTTCGAGAACGAGAAGCTCATCGGGCGGGCGCTCGGCTCGCGACGCGACGAGATCACCATCGCGACCAAGGCGTCGTCCGAGACCGACGACGACGGCACCGTGCACGGCCGCAACGGCAGTCCGGCGTACATCCGTCGCGCGTGCGAACGGTCGCTGCGGCACCTCGGCATGGACGAGATCGACCTCTACTATCTGCATCGCGTCGACCCGCAGGTGCCGATCGAGGACAGCGTCGGGGCTCTGGCCGACCTCGTGCGCGAGGGCAAGGTCCGTCACATCGGACTGTCCGAGGCATCGGCGCCGACGCTGCGCCGGGCGCACGCCGTGCACCCGATCGCGGCCGTGCAGTCGGAGTTCTCGCTGTTCTCGCGCGACATGCTCCGCAACGACGAGAAGGCCACGGCCGACGAGCTCGGCATCGGCGTCGTCGCGTTCTCGCCACTCGGCCGCGGGACGCTGACCGACAGCATCCGCTCACTGGACGAGCTCGCGCCGACGGATGCGCGTCGGCGGCTTCCGCGGTTCCAGCCCGAAGCGTTCGCGGCGAACCGGCGCCTGCTCGAACGGATCGAGGCCATCGCGCGCGAGAAGAGTGCGACCGTCGCCCAGATCGCCCTCGCCTGGGTGATGTCGGAGGGCGTGGTGCCCATCCCCGGCACCCGGCGTCGGGCGCGTCTCGACGAGAACGCGGCCGCGGCGGACCTCGTGCTCTCCGCGGAGGACCGGATGCGGCTCGCCGAGGCGCTGCCCGAGACGGAGATCGCCGGCTCGCGGGACGGGATCGACGCCCCCGACGGCGTCGATCGCTGAGGCCCGGCATCCCCGACGCTGCCGCGAATCTCGGAGATGCGCACCTTCTGCGGCCAATCCCGCCCGGGCGATCCGCAGAACGTGCGACTCTCCGAAAAACGTGCATCGCCGAGTCACCCCCTTGGACCCATCCGGGCGCGCGTGTGAGGATGACGACATCCCCCTGCTCGGCGATGGAAGGAACCTCATGCAGCTCGCGATGATCGGACTCGGACGGATGGGCGCCAACATCGTGCGCCGCCTCATGCGGGCGGGACACGACTGCGTGGTCTACGACGTCAGTGCGGAGGCCGTGCAGGCGCTCGTCGCCGAGGGCGCGGTCGGCGCCGACAGCATGGCCGACCTCGCGTCGAAGCTCGAGGCTCCGCGGGCGGTGTGGATGATGGTGCCGGCGTCGCTCACCGGTCAGGTCGCCGACGAGGTGGCCGCCGTGCTCGACGAGGGCGACATCCTCATCGACGGAGGCAACTCGAACTACCGCGACGACGTGCGCCGGGCGGCGGCGTTCCGCGAGCGGGGCATCCACTACGTCGACGTGGGCACGAGCGGCGGCGTGTTCGGACTCGAGCGCGGCTACTGCCTCATGGTCGGCGGCCCCGACGAGGCCGTGCAGCACCTCGAGCCCGTGCTGCGCACGATCGCCCCCGGAGCCGGGGAGATCGAGCGGACACCGGGACGCACGGGCGACCTCAGCCCCGAGGAGCAGGGCTTCCTGCACTGCGGGCCCTCGGGTGCGGGCCACTTCGTCAAGATGGTCCACAACGGCATCGAGTACGGGATCATGGCGTCGATCGCCGAAGGCCTGAACATCCTCCACAACGCGGATGCCGGGGTGCGCGAGGCGGAGCATTCGGCCGAGATCGCCCCTCTGGAGGAGCCCGAGTACTACCAGTTCCCCATCGACACGGCGAAGGTCACCGAGCTGTGGCGTCGCGGATCCGTCGTGTCGTCGTGGCTGCTCGACCTCACCGCCGCCGCGCTGAACGAGAACCCCACGCTCGATGGTCTCGCCGGACGCGTCTCGGACTCCGGTGAAGGACGCTGGACCGTCAAGGCCGCCGTCGACGTCGGGGTGCCGGTGCCCGTGCTCGCGGCATCCCTGTTCGAACGGTTCGCGTCGCGCGATGAGGACCACTTCGCGAACCAGGTGCTGTCGGCGATGCGCCTGCAGTTCGGCGGCCACAAGGAGCTGCCGGCCGGTGACGTGCTCGAAGCGGGATCGCGCAAGGCCGAGTCGGAGTAGACACTTCATGAGCGCCCCTCACGCCTCCCGCATCCGCACCGCACATCCTGACGACGCCCCGCGCATCGCCGAGCTGCTGCACGCGTTCAACACGGAGTTCGACACCGAGACGCCGGGCGTCGACGTGCTCGCACGACGTCTGCGAACCCTGCTCGCCGGGCAGTCGACGTTCGCGGTGCTCGGTGACGAGCCGGCGGTCGGAGTCGCGCTCGTGACCCTGCGTCCGAACGTGTGGTCGGACGGGCCGGTCGCGCTGCTCGACGAGATGTACGTCGACCCGGCCGATCGCGGCGGGGGCATCGGCGGGGCGATCCTGCAGGCGGTCGTCGAGGCGTGTCAGCGACTCGGCGTCGCGGAGATCGAGATCAACGTGGACGAGTCGGATGCCGACGCCATGCGGTTCTACGAACGGCACGGCTTCCGCGGCGCGGACCCGGACACCGGCGAGCGGGCGTTCTACTTCTCGCGGACCCTCTGAGTCCGGGCTCGCGGTACCCGCGCGCTCGACCGGCCAAAGATGGAAAACGCTCCGGAAGCAGACTCTTCCGGAGCGTTTTCCATCTCTCAGCGCCTCCAGCCCGCCCAGTCGGGCCGGTCGACGATGCAGAAGCGGTTGCCCTCGGGGTCTTCCAGGATGATGTAGTCCGCGTCGTCGGGGCGGCCGTCCCAGTGCACTTCGTGTGCGCCGAGGTCGGTGAGCCGCTCGACCTCGGCGGCCTGATCGTCGGCGTAGATGTCGAGGTGGATGCGCGGCGGAAGGACCCGCTCGGAGTGGTGGGCGTCGAGCGCGATGCACGGCGCTTCGGCGTCGCGCGGCTTCAGCACGACCCAGTCGTCGTCGGCCGGGTCACGCTCCACGTAGTCGAGGGCTGCCTTCCAGAACGCCGTCTGCGCGGCGAGGTCGTTCACGCGGATCACGATCGACACGATCTTCAGCATGCGGCCACGGTAGGCCGGGACGCGGGCCTCGGGGAAGGGGTTGTGCCCCGGACTCAGCCCGACACCCGTCCGAAGTCGCTCGTCAGCCAGGCCTCGATCGACGGGAACAGGAACTCCCGCGACGCATGCACCCCCGGGAGCACAGTCGCCGACCGCATCCGATCGAGCCGGAACAGCCGCCAGTCGTCGCGGTCGATGTCGTATCCGACGACGTACCACTGCCGCTGACGCAGGAAGTGCCGGTATGGCTCGACCACCCGTTGCGTCTCTCGGCCGTGCTGGTCGGTGTAGTCGAAGGCGACGCGGGCGCCCTGCGCGACGGCATCCGACAGTGTGCCGACGAGGGCGAAGTCGACCGGGGCCGGTCCGGCCTGCAGGATCTGCGTCGCGAGCGCGGTCGAGGCAGCGCGCCGACGCAGCGCCGGCGGCAGGGTCTGCTCGAGCTTGGCGCGGGCGACGGATGCGGCGGGGTCGTCGGGCGTCCAAGTCTCGAGCACGAGCAGAGCGGTGATGATCGTGGTGACCTCGTCGGCGTCGAGCAGCAGCGGCGGGATCTTCGTGCCCGGATGCAGTCGATAGGCCGCGCCGGGGCCGGGCCGAGACCGCACGTCATAGCCGAGATCACGGAGACGCTGGGCATCACGGCGCACGGTGCGAGGGCTCGCATCCAGGCGCTCGGCGAGTTCGTCGGAGCTCCACTCGCCGCCGGTCTGAAGCAGCGACAGCAGGTGCAGCGCGCGGTTCGAGGGGGAGTCCACGCTTCTCATGATCGCTCATGATGCGGCCAGTATCAGGCCGCATCTGCGTCTACCGTGGGGTGTCCACGACGAGAGGACGATCATGCGCATCGCAGTCACGACCCCGAACGGCAACGTCGGACACCACCTGACCAGGATGCTGGTTCGCGCCGGCATCCGACCGCTGTTGCTGACCCGGCATCCTGAGAGCATCGCGGCCGAACTCGCGCCGTACGTCGATGTCGCGGAGGCGGATTCGCAGGATGCGGCGCAGGTCGTCGCCGCGACGCGCGGTGTCGACGCGATCCACTGGGTGGATCCCTCGGTCATGTCGGACGACCCGCTGACCGATTACGCACGGGCGACCGATGCGCTCGTCGCCGCGGTGACCGAGAACCGGATCGGACGCGTCGTCTTCCAGAGCAGCATCGGCGCCGAGAAGCGTCACGGAGTGGGCGAGATCGACGGACTGGCCGCGACCGAGCTCGCGCTGGACGCTCTCGACATCGACGTCACGCATCTGCGCTGCGGGTACTTCTTCTCGAACGTGCTGCTCGACCCTGAGTCGCTGCGCGCCGGACGGCTGACGACCGTGCTGCCGGTGGACGCGCCGATGGCGTGGGTCGCTCCGCGCGATATCGCTGAGGTCGCCGCGCTGACCCTGCTCAACCGGGAGTGGAGCGGGCGGCGCGTGCAGGCCGTGCACGGTCCCGAGGATCTGACCTGGGCTCGGGTGGCCGCGCTGTTGACCGAGGAGCTCGGGCGTGAGGTGGTGGTCGAGCGCATCTCGGACGAGCAGATGCGTCAGGGTCTGCTGGAGGCCGGGATGCCCGAGGCGATGGCCGACGCCGTGCTCGGGATGTCGACCGGGATGCGCGAGGGGTTCGTGCCGGAGCAGGAGCGCACGGCGGTCACGACCACGCCGACCGGGCTGCGCGGCTGGGTGCGGGAAGAGCTGGTGCCGGCGCTCGCCGCCACACGTTGAGAGATGGAAGACGCCTCCAAGAGCGAGTCGCCAGATGCGTTTTCGATCTATCGACGGATCAGCGGAGGAGTCGCCCGAGAATCCGCGGATCGGCGTACGCTGACGGCATCCGGGCCCCGCATCGAAGGAGCAGCGCCATGAGACCACTGCGGTATGCGATCAACGTCACGCTCGACGGCTGCGTGCATCACGAGGCCGGCGTCGCGCCCGACGAGGAGCTGATGCGCTTCTGGACAGAGCAGATGGAGCAGTCGGATGCCGAGCTCTACGGCCGTGTCACGTACGAGATGATGCGGGAGGCGTGGCGTCGCCCGGACGACGGGGTCTGGCCCGACTGGATGGAGACGTGGGAGCACGATTTCGCTGACACGCTCGACCGGGCGAAGAAGTACGTCGTCTCGAGCACGCTCGACGAGGTCGACTGGAACGCCGAGCTCGTCCGGGGCGACCTCGAGGAGGCCGTGCGGCGGCTGAAGGAGCAACCGGGCACGGGCCTGTCGGTCGGCGGGCTCGCGCTGTCGAGCGCGCTCACGGATCTCGGGCTGATCGACGAGTACCTCTTCGTCGTGCATCCGATCGTCGCCGGTCACGGCCCGTACCTGCTCGAGGGTCTGCGCGAGCGGGTCAGGCTGGAGCTCGTGGAGCGGCGGGAGTTCGGTGCCGGCGCGACCCTCATGCGTTACACGCCCGCAGCGCGGAGCTGAGTGCGCGTCAGGCCGCGGCCGACCGCTCCTGCAGTGCGCGGGCGATCCGCTCGACGGCCTCGATCAGCACGGGTCGGGGCATCGCGAACACGAAGCGCGTGAATCCGATCGCGGCCTCTCCGCACGCGGCGCCGTCGGTCATCGCGACGCCCGCGTGCTCGCGGAACCATTCGCCGAGGTCGCCGGTCAGCCCGGTCGACCGGAAGTCGAGCAGGGCGATGTAGCTCCCTTCGGGCACGATCATCCGCACGCCGGGGAGCTTCTCGGACACGAGCTGCGACAGCATCCGCCGATTCCCGTCGAGGTAGTCGACCACGCCGTCGAGCCATTCCCCGCCCTCGGCGTACGCGGCGGTGTTGGCGAGCACACCGAGGGTGGAGGTGCCGTGGCCGGCCCAGAACCCGAGGCTCTCCCACAGCGCGGCATCCGCGTCGTTCGAGATGATCACCTGGGCGCATTTGAGGCCGGCGAGATTCCAGGCCTTGGAGGCCGACGTCGCAGTCAGCGTGTGTGCGGCGGCCTCCGCCGAGACCGAGGCGTAGGGGATGTGCTGCGCCGGGGCGTAGACGATCGGCGCGTGGATCTCGTCGGAGAACACCCGACCGCCCGCCGCCGTGACGGTGTCGGCGATCGCGAGCAGCTCATCGCGCGTCGCGACCGTGCCGAGCGGGTTGTGCGGGTTGCAGAGCACCAGCATCTCGCCGCCGTCGCGGAACGCCTGCGCCACGGCATCCAGGTCCATCACCCAGCGGCCGTCGACCTCGATGCTCGGCACCTCGATCACGCGCCGACCGCGCAGCGGCGGCACCAGGAGGAACGGCATGTACGCCGGCGTCGGCACGATCACGGCCGACCCGGGAGTCGTGAAGTGCTCGATCGCGAGCTCGAACGCGTGGATCACATCGGGCACGTGGTGCACCCGCTCGGCGACGACGTCCCACCCGTACTGCGACGAGTACCACTGCGCCGTCGCCTCGGAGAGCGCGGTCGCCGCGGCGGTGGGCAGGTATCCGGTGAGGCCGGCGTCGAGAGCATCCTTCACCGCGGTGCTGACGGCGGGCGCGAGTCCGAAGTCCATCTCCGCGACGAACGCGCCGATCGTGTCGGAGAACGTCGTCCATTTGACGCTGCCCGCACCCCGCAGATCGTCTTGCGTGATCAGGTCGAACGCACCGGGATTCATCCCGCCTCCTCCGCGTGGTGATGATGCTCGGGATGCCGTCGCAGGGGCGAGGCGGGAGCCCTTCCATCCTTCCATCGGCGGGAGGGGGTGGGGCGTAGTCTGTGCGGATGAGCGAGCCGGAGCCGTCGTTGATCCAGCAGCGGATCGCGCTGGATCGGAGCAGAGGGTGGGCCGTGTACGGGATCGTCGGTCCGCTCGTCGGTCTCGGGTTCGCTGTCGCCCTGGTCTTCGTCGGTAACCTGCCCTGGCTCTATGCCATCGCGGGCCTGGTGTTCATCGCATCAGCCGTCGTCTCCGCGTTCCGGTTGCGTGACGCGAGGCGGGATATCCGGGAGTTCGAGGAACGGTACGGGGAGGATGCCGGGACGCAGGGCTGAGTCGGGCTCCCCGCCCGGCGACCCGCACCTAGCGGACCTTCTTGAAGTCCTTCCCCTCGTCGATCCAGCGGGTGTGCGCACGGAGGCCGTGGAAGACGCCCTGGCGGATGACCAGGTAGGTGAGCAGCAGCCCGACGACGGTGCCGAGGATGATGAGCGTGATGTTGAAGATGAGCAGCAGATTGAACTGGGTCTCGAAGTCCATATCGCGACCATAGCAACGGTGCGCACGCATCCTCACTAGCCTGGAGGAATGCCCCGTCCCCGTAGTGAAGCCGCGCGCCAGTCCGTGCTCGAGGCGATGCGCGCCGCCGTCATCGCCGGGACGTACGAGGCCGTGACGATCGAGGGACTCGCGGAGTCGGCGGGCGTCGCCAAGCAGACGATCTACCGCTGGTGGCCGTCGAAGGCGGCGATCCTCGGCGAGGCGCTGCTCGAGGGCGACCTGTCCGGTGCGGATGTCGAGGTGCCGATGACCGACGACGTCCGGGCTGATCTGCACGCGTGGTTCTCCGCGACATCCGAGGGGCTCGCGCGGCCCGAGGGCGTCGCGCTCGCTCGCGCGCTGATCGCCGTGACCGCCACCGACCACCAACTCGGACTCGCGCTGAACGAACGACTGGCGGCGCCGATCCGGACGTGGGTCGCCGAGCGGATCGCGCGCGGGCAGGTCGACGAGGAGATCCGCGCGGACGTGGATGCCGCCGCCATCGCCGATCAGCTCATCGCGATGGCGTCGTACGCTGCACTGATCGGGCAACCGTTGAGCGAAGAGCGCATCGAGGAGACGGTCGCGCGGCTGCTGCGTGGCATCGCGCGGTAGCCGGTCGTCAAGCGAAGCCGACGAAGTCGCCTGAGACGAATCGTCGCGACCTGACGTCGAGCCGCGCGGCGTCGCTTACGGCGTGCAGTAGGCGACGATGTCGTCGGTCGCCGTACGCAACTGCGTGGACGCCGCATCCACTCCGCTGACGTCTCCGGCCAGAGCCTTCTCGCCCTCGGTGACGAAGGCGTCGATGCTCGTCGTCCACGAATCGCGAAGGGTGACGAACTCGTCGGGGCCGTCGATCCCGCGGATCTTCTCCGACACCGCACGCACCTCGTCGAGTGCCGCCTGCGCGGCCTCGGGAGTCGGCGAACTGAGCTCGTTGATCGCGCCCGTGACCTGCACGGCCTCAGACGCGACCTGCCCGCACGCCGCGAGAGTGGCGGCCTGAGAGCATCCGGACAAGAGCAGGATGCCGACGGCCAGAGTCGCGAGGGCGGGAAGGCGCTTCATGAGGTCAGGGTAACTGGCGGAGATGTGAGGACCGTCGGGCTTTCTCCGGCTGCGCCGAAGCGAACTGTGGACAACTCGGAGTGTCCTCATAGGTGTGCTTCGCTGGCGATATGGACTTCGTGGCGTTCCTCATCGTCTTCGGCGTGGTCGGCGCATCGCTGTTGCTCGGAGCCATTGATCGTTCGCGGTACAGAATCGTCGCTGGAGGATAAGGGGCTGCACGAATGATGTTTGTCGCTATCGGGGTCGTCCTTTTCGCGTGGGGCGTGTTGGTGGAGCGCTCCAGCAGAGTGGTCGGGACCACCTTGGCGCTCCTCCCTGTCCTGGTGTGGGCCGGGTTACTGTTCGCGATGCAGATTGACGGTGATCTTGACTCGCGAGAAGCAGCTGACCACGCCATGGCCATGATGGTCGGCCTTCTGGCGTTCACGCTCGGTTCGAGCATCGACAGCATCAGAGCAGCGTGGCGGCGGTTTCGGCAGCGAGGGGCGAGACGGGACTGAGTGAACGCGGACATCTTCGTGGTCGCGCCCCGTTCGTAGAGAGAGCGAAGCGAGACGCGGTGAGTCGACGTCCTGGTTGGACCACGGAGGGGTCATCGGGAATCGCTCCTTCGTGAGGAGATTGACGTGCCCGGGGGTGATCAGGCGCGAACGTCGCCGAGGTTCGACGCTTCGAAGCGTCGGAGTAGGAGCAAGGACAGGAGACCGGCAAGGACGAGCGTCAGCGCTCCTGCGGTGACCCAAGACCCGGTGATGGTGACGGCGTTCGTCCCGCCAGCATCGTGAGACCCCTCGAACGTGACGATGAACGGAATGACGAAGGTGCTGGCGGTCGCGAACGCGGCGGCTGCGAGCAGCATCCCCGCCGTCGCCACGAGCCCGGCAGTGATGCCGAGGCACCAGGTGATGATGAGCAGTCGCCCCAAGATGTCGCTGGAGCTTTTCGGGGCACTGGCGTCGAGAGCGCGCGACATCCGAGTCGCCCCCTTCCGATGACGGTCTGGCGGTAGCCGCAACCGCGACCCACTACGCCATGAAAGCGCACGAATGAGGACGCAAGCAATATTCTTGCTGTGCTCGCGGGAGTGTCCTACTGCACCGACCATCCTCCATCCGAAGCGAGCACGGCGCCGTTGATGTTCACGGCGTCGTCCGACAGCAGGAACGTGATCGACGCGGCGAGATGCTCGGCGGTCGCAACGGTGGGGATGGCCTGCTGGAACGGGGCGAGGCGTCCGGATCCGTACTCCGACATGTTCGGCGGCATCGGGATGCCGGTCGCCACCCCTCCGGGTGCGACGCTGTTCACGCGGATGCCCTTCGGCCCGTACATGAACGCCGCGGACTTCGTGACGCCGATGATGCCGTGCTTGCTCGCCGTGTAAGCGTTGCCCGAGGCATTGCCGCGGATGCCCGCCTCGCTCGAGACGTTGAGGATCGCGCCGCGGCCGATCTTCTCCATGATCGGCAGCACCGCGCGCATGAGCTTGAACGGGGCGGTGAGGTTGATGGCGATGACGCGATCCCACACGGCATCCGTCGTCTCGCCCGCGGGGGAGAAGTCGTCGTTGATGCCGGCGACGTTCGCGAGTCCGTCGATGTTGTCGCCCGCGGCGGCGATGACGGCGTCGATCGCGTCCTGCTGGGTGAGGTCGCCGGCGACCGTGACGATGTCGGGCAGCTCGGCCTTCAGCGCGTCGAGCTTCTCGGCGGAGATGTCGGCGGCGATGACGCGTCCGCCTTCACGGGCGATGCGGGATGCCGTGGCCTTGCCAATCCCGGATGCGGCACCCGTGACGATCACGGTCTTGCCGGCGAAGCGTCCCGTGGTGGGGGTCTCGGTCCAGCCTTCGGTTTCTGCGTCTTCGGGGATCTCGCCGTTGTTGGCTGCGCGGACGAGGTCGTCGACGACCGACTGCGGGAGCTGTCCCTGGCTCATCGCGACGAGCTGCTGCAGCGGGAGGCCGAGAACGGGCGTGAGAAGCTCGGGGTCGGCGCCTGTCTGCTCGAACAGTCCGCGGATGAGCGGCCCACCGGTCGGGTCGTTGAGCCAGTCGCCGATCGTGGAGTGGGCGGTGAGGGCCATGAGGTGCTCCTTGGGCTTGTTCGCTGCGTTCGAGTTTCGCAACAGTTCGTCTACTTATGGATGAGTGTACGCCTGAGTACGCTCTAATGGTGCCTCGTCCTCGTAGTGAGAAAGCCCGCCAGTCCGTGCTCGACGCCATGCGCGCCGCCCTGTCGGCCGGCGGATACGAGGCCATGACGATCGAGAGCTCGCGGATGCCCCGGGGGTGCCGAAGCAGACGATCTATCGGTGTTGGGGGTCGATGGCGAGTTACGTGGCGTTGGTGGGGCGGCCGTTGGGATGAGCGAGTTTGAGGGAACGGTGAGGGTGTTGTTGCGGGGGATTGCGGCGGTCTAGCGGCCGCCTGATGCCACCGGCATCGGGGATCAGGTCGCATCGGGAAGTTCAGGGATGAGGCCTCGATCTACTGCGCGGTTCCTCGCCTGGGCGTCACTCCGCCGATGTTCTGTGACGCCGCACTACGAACGATAGGAGAAGCGAGAGCGATCGTTCGCAGGACGAACTGGCGCCCGAGAATGCTCCGCGCGGACGTCCGCGCTTCCCGCCCGAGAACTTGGTGGCAAACCGTCGGCCGGTCGAGCGGGTGGAATCCGTGGCTCGCGAGGGGGCGACGGTAGCTTAGGTGGCGCTGGTGTGGGTTCCGTCGCGCGGTGTCGTGCCGACTCTGGGGACGGGGAGAAGGGACCGGTTGGGCGAGAACGCGGGGGCGGCGGAGATGTCGCTCAGCGATGACGAGCGGATGCGGTTGGCGAATGCTGTGCCGGTGGCGGAGGATGTGGGTCGTGCGAGGGGATCGATGCGGGGCGGGGTGGACCGGTGAGGAGGCGACGACATGCCTATCTCCCGTAGTTTGGCGTCAGATCCCGCTCCAGTGTGTGAACGTGGAGGCGAGTGCGTCGTGCGAACTCTCTATCGACCCAGACAGAGCCGTTCTCATTCATTCTCTGCTCGGACATGCCAAAGATCGAGCTGAGGACCTCACGTTTGTCGTCAAATTTGTAACTGTCGAAGTTTGGGATGTAGCCCGTCGCATCGATCGCTCGCTTTGCCCACTTGCGATATGTGCGTACGAAGGACTTTTGGCCCAACGACTCGCGCAAACCGTGTTTTGAAGCGAGCACACTCACGAAGTGATCCAAGTCTCTGAGAATTCCGATGTCGGTTAGCAAGGCGTAATATTGTACCCATCCTCGACTTTCTTTGTCGATGACGCAACCCGTGATTCTGAGATTGAGGAACCACGCGAGTCGCGCATGAGCAAGATGCTGGACGCGAAGCTCTGGGGACGCAATCTCTTTGCTATATCGAGCAAATGACAACGCTATCGATCGTTTCAGGCGGTGGACCCCCGATGCTCGAACGCTCACGGCGCCGGGTGAAACTCGATAGCCGAGGAACTCAACGCCGTCACGCAAACGCCCCCATTGGCTTTTCCCGCCGGAAGTGAAGGGGTGAGGCTCTACGCCGGTGAGCTTGAGACTCGCACGCACTTTTCGATGTAGTTGTTGATGCCGGTCTCGTCGAGTTAAGAACAACATGTCGTCTGCGTACCGAAAGTAGCGAACACTGTCGTCATCACGCCATGACCCATCGAACTCCTCCATCACAAGTTCGGCAAGAGAGTTCGAAATTGCTAGTCCTTGCGGGATACCCCGTGAACCGGTTTCGACCCGAGAGGGAGCATGGTCCGCGATAGTTGGTGTCCGAAGCGCTCTGCTCAGGAGCCGACGGAGTGCGTCGACCGTGATGTGCCGCTCCAACTCCTGCTCGACTGCATCATGCTGGACGCTGGGATAGAAATTTCGGAGGTCTAGACGGACTACGTGGTCGAAACCCGATGATTGGGCGGACTCGACAAGCCGTTTCATGACTCGGTTCGGCGATTCGCGGCGAGACTGCGGTGCTTCGAAGAGCAGGGAAGAGTTCATTATCTGCAGGGGAGCCCGATCTTTCGCAGCTGCTACCGAAAGTCGCCGAGGCGGGACATCATAGGATTTCGGCAACAGTCGCTCCCGGTACGAAATGAACGACCAATCTCCCGCTCTAAGCGCCGCGCTAATATTGGCGAGATCTTTTTCGGAAACCGACTTCGCATATGCTTCGGGGAGTTGTCCGTCTCTGCCTCTCGCAGCTGACCGCCGTCCTAGTCGAGTAATTCTTCGCGCAATTTCAGATTCGTCGGTCGCCACATCGAAAACGAGCTCTTCGAGTGATTTAGGCATTGATCATCCACCTTATGGCGGGGAGCAAGAGCGGCAGGAGCAAAACGGCTATCGCAACAGGCAATGCAGTTAGGCTCCAGCTGGCGAACAATTGCACGCGCGCACTGAAAGGAATCTGCTGAGGGGTGTTGCCCTTTCGGCGATCATTATGATTCTGATCGCGAACCACACCCCAATAATCCGCGGAAGAATGATTCTGAGTCTTGTCAAGAATCTCTTGATATTGCGTCGAGGCCCTGGAGGCTGCGCGATTACGTGACCATCCGTTCTTCAACCGCAGGTTATCTCCTTCTATTTCGACGGAGATGCGTTGAAGGTCCCTATATGCATTAAATAGCCTCTCGGCGTTTACTGCATAATTTGCCGTTGGAACAATAATCGAGGCAACCAAAGTCAGCACTGAGAGCGCGACAAGAAGAACATCGGTTCGATCACTGTATACCCCGGGGGCAGCAGAGGCGACGATGGCGACGATGAGAGTGATCACGGGAGAGGTAACGAGGGGCAGGTTCCACAGTTGACCCCGCACGCGCATCCGGTTTGCAGTGCGAAGGCGCGCCCGATAGGTGACGTAAGCGCGATGCTCAAGAAGGCTCAGAGCGTCTGCCTCGATCTCCCTAGCTTTCCGGTGGGTCCGGCTGCCCCGGCCTCGGCCGTCGTGAGAGATACCACTTTCATGGCCGCTCACAGATCATCACTGCTTTGAATAAAGCTTCGCCACCCAAGGGTGGCCGCACGAAGTGCGCTCGGATACATTGCCCTCACCTTAATGAGGGAACGACAGCCGGACCCTCGCGAGAAGATAGCACACTCAAGGGGTTCGGGAGGTAAATCCTGACGCGCGTGAATCGGCTGCGGCGGCGACACACGACGGTTCAATGACCGCGAAGAAGTGCGAACAGCCCCACTGTGGTGCCTCGCCGGGTGCGCGCGGCGGGCCTCTGACGTCGAACACCGAGCTCCTCGCACTAGCGAAGCCCGCGCCAGAACTGACGCCACACCCCGATCGTCATCGGATCGTTCCCGGTCCGCCAATACTCGCGGAGTAGATTGAGCTCGTTAGGAGGTGTCTTGGAGACAATCTCTGCCATTACTGGATCATCTCTATGCTCGAGGATCGACACGCACCAGAGGGACCAGCTGTCGTTCGTGACCCATCCATCTGCCCGGGCGTCAAGCTCGTCCTCGCAGAGCCGCAGCTCAGCCCACCGAACAGCAAACGGGATAGCGACCGAGATCGCGCCATTCCAGCGTCTGCGCGGCCGCTTCTTGTCTTGTAGCATCCAATACCGTTCGACATACCACTGGTCGGCAGCTCGGCGCTCTCGTTTTCGCTCCTGGAAGAAGGGCACGACCGCGAAGACCACTGCCACTCCCGTGACGACGGTAGCTATTTCCGCGAGTATGGACAGCCACTCCCAGCCTGTGACGGTCGCTGAAAAGATCATGGGTCGAGCGTAACTGTGCGATCAAGAACGACATGCCGCCGCCAGTTCTCGTCTAGTTGAGTTGAAGGCGATCGATGCAATCAAAGGGCGTGCTCACGAGGTCGGAGACATCGACGTTCTGCAGTTTTCCGGGTGCAGGACTCAGCCCGCATTGGCCGCCCGTTCGGCTTCGCCTCGCGTCTTCTCATAGAGACCCATCGCGACGAGCACGTCCACGATGCCAGCAAAGTCGCTCTTCTGTAGCAGAGCCTTCATCGCGTTGCTGTGTCCGACGGCGGAGGCATACATAACGTCTTCGAGCTCGGCGACGATGGTCGGCGACGTCTCGAAGTCGATGGGGGTGTTCGCCATCGCCTCGGCTTGGATCTTCGGGTTGTCGACGACGTGACGGAGGATGGTCTCGGCCGCGCTGACCCCGTTGATTTCGTCGACGTCAGTGCCGGAGAACAGGGTGTTGATCTTGTCGATCACGTCTTGCAGCAGTCCGTACTTCGCTTCCCGAGGCTGCGCGGAACCCGCCGCTGTGATGCCTGACAGCTCGCCCGGTGTCCCCGATGTGAGCCCGAGACTCTGCGCGTCGAGCTTGCGCAGCCGGTAGTGCGTGAGCACAATGTCGTCGGTGTTGATGGCCGACGGATCGGCTTCGTCCCGTTCGATGGCGCGGCGGTACACGCGCAGGAAGATTGCCCACTTCTCGATGTCGGTATCGCCGTAGTCCATGATCTGCGACAGAAAATCGTAGGCACGCACGAACGAGAACACGGTGCCGCGGAACTCCTCCAACCGTCCCTTCTCGAGGTCGTCGGACGAATCCACCGCGTCTTTCCACCGGTCCCAGAACACGTCGCGCGACGACTTGATGTGCGAGTACAGCGCGTTGTGGCTCGACTTCGTAAGCCAAGCGTTCACGACGGCATCGACGTCGTGCGGGTCGATGATCGACATGCTGCGGAGCTTCATGAGCATGTCGTGGATGATGTTCGGATCTGACGGTTCGGTCAGCTCGGCGTCTTCGTAGTAGACCTGGAATGCGGAGAGGATCTCTGCCGGATCATTGACGAAGTCGATGACGTAGGTGTTCTCCTTGCCCGGAATTACGCGGTTCAGGCGCGACAACGTCTGCACGGCGGTGATGCCGGAGAGTTTCTTGTCGACGTACATGCCGACAAGCAGTGGCTGGTCGAATCCGGTCTGGAACTTGTTGGCGACGATCATCACCTGGAACTCGTCGCCGGCGAACGCCGCCTCGAGCGACCGTCCTTTCAGCCCAGGATTCAGCGAGGTCTCGGTGAACTCTTCAGGCCCGGATTCCGCATCGGTGACAGCGCCCGAGAACGCGACCAGCGTGCCCAGGTCACCGTCGAGCTTGTGGTCCTTCAGATACGCATCGATGGCGAGCTTATAGCGCACCGCCTCTTTTCGGGATCCGGTGACGACCATCGCCTTCGCCCTGCCGCCGAGTTCGCTCCGCACGTTCGAGCGGAAATGTTCGACGATGACGGCGACCTTCTGCGCGATGTTCGTCGGATGCAGCCGCACCCAGCGCATCACCTCGCTGCCGGCCTTCGCTGTGTCGATCTCGACGTCGAGTCCGGTCGCTGTGTCAGTGTGGGCGAGACCGAAGGCGAGGTCGTAGGGCAGGTAATTCTTCAGCACGTCGAGGATGAAGCCCTCTTCGATTGCCTGCTTCATCGAGTACAGGTCGAATGCCTGCTTCGCGCCCGTGGAGTCTTCACGACCGAACAGCTCGACGGTCTTGCCCTTGGGCGTCGCCGTGAACGCGAGGAACGAGATCGTACCGATCCCGACCTTCCGCGCCATGACGTCGGCGAGCACGTCTTCTGCGTCGATGGTGTCGCCCTCCGTATCCGCGCCGGTGGCAGTGAGCACCTGCTTGAGGGATGCCGCGGCCTCGCCGCTCTGCGACGAATGCGCCTCGTCGGCGATGACCGCGTAGCGGCGCCCGGCGAGGCCTGTGTTCTTCTCGATCTCTTTGAGCGCATGCGGGAACGTCTGCAATGTCACGCCGATGATCTGCTTGCCGGCCAGCAGTGCCTCGGCAAGCTGCGCCGACTTCGACGTATCGCTGCCGCGGGTGATGGGCTGGAACACACCGGATGTCGTCTCCAGCTGTTCGACCGCCCGCTGCAACTGCCCGTCGAGCACCTGTCGATCGGAGACGACAATCACTCCGTCGAACACCTTCTGGCCGGTGGCCTCGTGGAGTTGCGCCATGCGGTGCGCGGCCCACGCGATCGAGTCGGTCTTGCCCGACCCGGCGGAATGCTGAATTAGATAGTTGTAACCGGGCCCCTCGGAGAGCACCGCGCGTTCGAGCTTCGAGACCGCCCGCCACTGGTGGTACCGCGGAAACCGCAACGCTTTGTCGTAGGTCCTCTTGCCGTCGATGGGGTCGGTCTTCTCGGTGAAGCGGTAGTGCAAGAACCGTCCGACGAGGTCAAGCCACGTGTCACGTTCGAGAATCTCTTGCCAGAAGTACCCCGTCGGGCTGGTGCCCGGTATCGCGGCATTGCCGGCACCGTTGTTCTTGCCCCGGTTGAAAGGAAGAAAGCGCGTGTTCGGTCCGTCGAGCTTGGTCGTCATGTGCACTTCTTCGTTCGTGACAACGAAATGCACCAGAGCGCCCCGCCCGAACGACAGCAGCGGCTCGCCTTCGGGCCTGCGGTCGTTCGCATACTGCTTCAGGCCCGCGGCGAGACTCTGAGTGAGGTCGGTCTTCAGTTCAATAGTGGCGACGGGCAGACCGTTAACGAAGAGCACCAGGTCGATGCGATTCGTGTGCTTCGTCGAGTAGGTCACCTGCCGCATCACGCGGAGCTTGTTCGCCGCAAACCGCTCGACTGTCGTCGCGTTCAGGGACGTGGCCGGACGTGCCTGAAACAGCGAGAACTTCGCGTTCAGCACACCGATCGACGACTTCAACAGGCCCAACGTGCCGCCGCCGTTCATCGTGTCATTCGCCTGCGCCGCCACGATGCGGTCGAGGATCTGCTTGCGACCCAGGTCCCGGGATGCTTCGGATGCTGCCGGCTTCACCAACTTCTCAAGTTGCTCGGGCTGAGTTGATTCGAGCCACGCAAACACGTCCTTCGGGAACAGTGCCCGCTCGCGGTCGTAGCCTTCGGCGGTCGGTGAATACTCCCACCCGTGCGCCGCCAGGTGCTCGCAGAGCTCGGTCTCGAATGCTTCCTCGTGCTGTATCGCCACAGGCTCACTCTGGCAGTCCGCGGCGAGGATTGTCGAAGACGGCGCCGTGACGCGCGTTATGCGAGTCCGCGCACGTCGATCTTGCCGGTGACCACGGCGGAGATCAGCGCCGCGCGTCGCTCCTTCGACAGTGCGATGGATTCGCGCGCTTCGGCGATGGTGGCGTCGAGCTCCGCGGTCTCGTGGTTGAGATAATCCACGATGTCACGCTGCTCGTCAATTCTGGGGTACCAGATCGGTGCGGCTCCGAGGGTTTCCTGGTTGAGCTTGGGCATAGCCACACGCGCCGACTGGTCGATCGCGTAGTCAATGAAGGGCTGGCTGAGCATTAGCCAGCGCAGGTACTCATTGGTGAGCTCTTCGTCGTGACGCGCGTCAAGCCCGTACATGTCGGCGCTGCACAAGCAGTCGAACGGAGCGATGATGACCTTCGCCAGGCCGGGGCGGATCTTGGAGTAGATCACCTGGCCCGAACGCACGAGGTACTTGCCGCTTTCGGCGCCTTGTGCCGCAGCCGTCTCGAAGCCGCCGCTCCGTCCAGTTCTCGCTTCCACATGGTTTGGCGCAATGAGGATCATGTCCGAAAAGGGCTGTCGCTCTGGGTCGACTTGGCCCTCATTGATTCGGACGCATCGCGAGAACCGATTTACTCGCCACCCTTCGGGGACTTCACCTAGCCACCCGACACCGCTGTCCTTCATCGGGGCGGAGGGGTCGAGGCCCCTTGTGACGGCGTGGGTGATGCTCGCCGCGCGGCGCTCGGTGAGCAACCCGATGAACTCCTCCTGTTCCGCGATGAACGTGTCGATCTCCGCCGTCTCGCGGTCGAGATAGTCAGCGAACTGTAACTGCATTGAGAATGGCGGGAGGGCGATGCGTGTGGCGAGGATTCGTTCCTGGTTCAAAATCTTCGCGCCATAGATATTTTCCGCGGCATTCTGAATCAGGAATTCGGGAAGCGCGTAGTAGGCGTAGCGCAAGCTGAGCTGATTTGACCCGAGGAAAGTGGCTATGGCCTCATTTGTGTACAAGTCAGTGCCTGCGAATGAGACCTGCCCAACGCTGAGTTTGAAGCTGTAGAGCAGACTCCCTTTCGGTGATTGACGTATGCGCGAATCTCTTACAGCCTCGTCGCTGATGCGTTTCGCCGTGTCGGTGAGTTCCCGAGGGCCAAGGTCCGAGATGTTCGCCCACAGGTTGTCGCCGAAGAAGGCCGCGTCTGAACCAGTCGGCGGTGTCCACCCAACTGTCATTGAGGTTACACGGCCTACCTTGTCGGTCCGCCATTCGCGGGGGATCTCTCCAAGCCATGCAACGCGGCTATCTACGTACTCGGGGTAAGGCCTGGCCGTCGTCACGCCCTAACCGCCTCGAGCCGCGCGCGAATCCGCCCGAGTACGGCATCCAGGTCGGCGTCGATCTCGGTGAGCGAGCGCGGCGGCACGTACTCATAGAAGTGGCGAGTGAAGGGGATCTCGCATCCGTCCTTCGTCTTCGACTCGTCGATCCAGGCATCCGCGGCGAAAGGTGTCACTTCGCGCGCGAAGTACTCATGGATGTCTTCATTCCACGGCACGTTCTCGGTGTCGCGCAGGGTAGCGTCGGGTTCAGGGCGCTGCTTCGCGTCGAGCACGATGGGCGCATTCTCGTTGCGCTCCGACAGCGCGGTGAGAAGCGCCTTCGATTGTGGCGCTGTGAGTGCCAGATCGGCATCCCTAAGACGCGCGGCGAGCACCTTGCGGAACGCAGGGAGATCGGTGGTGGGCTCCTCGACAGACGCGTCGACCGAGCTGGCCTGTTCCAAGGCGGCGATCAACGGCGTGAGATCGATTTTCGCGAGTGGCTTCGCGTTGCTCGCGACGGCGAGGCGTTCGGGCGTGAGCGCCCAGTTCAGGCGCAGCGGACGTTCGACCGTGATGGTGCGGAAGAAGAACTCCTCGTTCGCGAAGGTCTTCGAGCGGGAGGCATCCTCTTCGCCCTCGTAGAGCTTAACGAGCGTAGCGATGTCATCTGGTCCCAGTTCATTGCGCTTCGACCCGAGGCCCTTGCGCATCTTGCGGAAGAGTTTCGTGCCGTCGATGAGCTGAACGCGGCCTTCTCGCTTGGGGCTCTTCTTCGTCGCGAGCACCCAGATGTAAGTGGCGATGCCCGTGTTGTAGAACATATCGGTGGGGAGCGCGATGATCGCTTCGAGTAGGTCGCGTTCGAGCACCCACTTGCGGATGTTCGACTCGCCCGAACCGGCGCCACCGGTGAAGAGCGGGCTGCCGTTGAGGACGATAGCGGCGCGGCCGCCGCCGTCTTCCGCGCTGCGCATCTTCGAGATGAGGTGCAACAGGAAGAGCATCGACCCGTCGGACACTCGCGGCAGGCCCGGCCCGAACCGCCCCGCGTAGCCTCGCTGGGTGTGCTCGTTAAGCACGGCCTTCTGCTGCTTCTTCCAGTCCACACCGAACGGCGGGTTCGATAGGCCGTAGCTGAAAGTGGTGCCGGCGTGACCGTCGTTGATGAGGGTGTCGCCAAAGAAAATGGCATCCACCGACTGACCCTTCACCGTCATGTCGGCCTTGCAGATCGCGTACGACTGCGGGTTGATCTCTTGACCCGCGAGAGTCAACGTGGCGGTCGGGTTCGCGCTGCGGATGTGGTCTTCGGCGACCGACAGCATGCCGCCCGTACCGGCAGTCGGGTCGTAGACCGAGCGAACGACGTTCGCCTTCGCGAGGGTGGCGGACTCGGGCGCGAGCAGGATGTCGACCATCAGCTCGATCACGTCGCGCGGTGTGAAGTGTTCACCTGCGGTCTCGTTCGAGGCCTCCGCGAACTTGCGGATGAGCTCCTCGAAGATGTGCCCCATTTCTTCGTTCGGCACGGTCGCCGGCGAAAGATCGACCGCTGCGAAGCGCTGCGTCACGTGGAAGAGGAGGTCGTGCTCATCGAGCTCCGCGATACGCTCCGAGATCTTGTACTTGTCGAAGATGTCCTTGACGTTCTCCGAGAACCCGGTGACGTAGTCGGAGAGATTCGCTGCCAGGTTCTCCGAGTCGCCGAGCGCGGTCTTCAGATCGAACCGCGACTCGTTCCAGAAAGAGTACGCGTGGCCGGCCTTGTTACGCAGCAACGAAGCTCGCACCGGGATGCCGTCGGCAGCCGCCTGCTCGACCGCGGCGAACACCGCCTGCTTCGTCGGTGCGAGCACTGCATCGAGGCGTCGGAGCACCGTGAACGGCAGGATAATGTCGCCGTACTGATGAGCCTTGAAGCTCCCCCGCAGCAGATCAGCGATCGACCAGATGAACGTGGCGTGGTTGTTGCTCAAGACTTCTCGTTCCTTCGGGTGCCGTCAGGGAAATCTTATGGGGCACCGACCGGCGCTCGGCCCTCCTAGGGGCCGATGCGCGACGCTTCACTGCTCCGACCAAGCGTTCGGAGATGTTGCTAAGGAAGGCGAGTCCAAGCTTGACGTGTTCGGAGTCGCAGGCAACTTTCTTGAACGGCCCTGCCGAACCTCGGCGATATCAAATGCCTCAGTCTTCGGCGCCATCAGACACGACGAGCACGCTCGTCAGCGGGATCTCCGCACGCCAGCGCTGAGGCAACTTGTCGTAGTTCTCGAGCACCATCGTCACGAGGTCCTCGCCGGTGAGAAGGCGAAGCCCTGGACGCTGCCGTTCAATCGCTAGCGCGTCACGCGTGTACGAGCCGAGCGTCACGAACAGCGACAGCTCGCCGAGCCCCTGCGTTCCGATCAGCTGCTGTACCTCGGGCGACCCGATCGTGCCGGTGTGATGCTTGCACTGCACCTTGATAAGAGGGGGTTCCACGCCGAGAGGATCGCGGTGGGCGATGACATCCACCCCACCGTCCTGCGAGTACTGGGTGACCGAGCCTGGTAGCCGAGCGCGCGAAGCAGAGCTGCGGTGAAGTCTTCGAATTCTTGGTGACTCAGGCGCTTGTGGAGCGCTTCGAGTACGAAGTCACGAGTATGGCGCTCAATCCGCGAAGCGCGAGGCTCATCGTCGGAGTCCTCGGAGCTCTGTGTCTCAATGACTTTCTTCTCAACCGCCTGTGACACCTGCTCGACAGAGCCGCCAGCGCTCTGAAGCGCTGCGAGGAATTCATCAGTGTGGTTCCGAATGCGGAAGACGGCGAGCACCGAGCCGATCTCGTACAGCGCGGACTGAGTGAAGACAGTGCGAGGGAGCCCGATCTGCTTCCATTCGACGTGTCGCCGGTGGCGGTGGAATGGAGCCGACGCTTCGAAGTAGTAGTCGCTCGTCACGACGCCGATGTTGATGGTGGACGTCGGCTTGAAAGGGGCGACAATCACGTCCCCCACGCTCATCTCGTCACGGAAACGGATCAACACTCCTGCCTGGCCCGCGATGGAACGAGGCTTGGCGTCTGGATTGAGCTCGGTCAACCGCGCCTTGAGGCCTTCTCGACCACCGGGGATATCGGTGAGGGCGCCGAGCTCATCCCAACCGATGCTGATGAACCCTTCGTCCGTGAGCTCGGTCGTGAGCGCGTTGTTGTGGACGCCCCATACGTTCATCGTTGTGCTCCCTTTGATAGGCCGCGACCTTAGCTACATGGTTTGTCCCTATACTGCCGTAGCGATCAGGCTTGACCCCGAGGCGGGGCTGTTAGCGTGCTTGCGGAGGAACGAATGAGCGCGCGACGCATCGTCGAGGTTGTGGCGGCTGTCATAGAGAATGACGGGCGGATCCTTGCATGCCGCCGCCGTCCCGAGAAAGCTGCGGGGGGCAAGTGGGAATTCCCGGGAGGCAAGATCGAACCCGACGAGACTCCCACTCAAGCAATCATCCGCGAGATTGCTGAGGAGCTGAACGTCCAGATCGAGGTGCTGGGCCAGCTGCGACAGGACGACACTGACGTGTCAGGCACCATAATCAGGCTCGCCTGCTTCCGTGCTTCTCTGACTGGTGTCCCTCCAACTCACAGCTCTGACCACGACGAGTTGCGATGGATGAGGGTGTCCGAACTCTCGTCTCTCGATTGGGCCGCGCCGGACTTGCCGGCGGTCGCCGAGCTTGTCCGTGCGCCTAGGAACTGACGACCACGAATCCGTCGTCGCTACGAACCACGAGGACGATCTCCAGCTCGCGGAGCAATGCCTCGACGTGGGGCACGGGTCGACTGGGGAGCAGGATAACGGGGACGGCCTTCCATCCGGAATCACGGGCGAGGAAGGCGTAGTCGAGCACCTGGCCGATCGCCGTCCGCACATAGCCGCGCGCAGGAGACTTCTTTGCCTCCACGATCCAGCCGGTTTCCTGAACATAGACGTCTGGCTCGACCGTGGTTCCTGCCGAGTCGAGACGGAGGCGTTGCGGAGTCTCGCCGCGGTCTTTGATCCATTGCCCGAAGTCGGCCTGCAGTTGAAACTCGATGCGTGAGATATCGCGCTCGGCCGTGATCGCCGGTACGCCAGCGAGGTATGTCGACGTCGCCGGAGGCACCCAGGTAGAACCCCGCGCGCTGTCGCGGGGCGACGCTCGTTGCGGGCTTAGCGCCTCAATCTCGGCCTCAACCGGCACCAGAGTAAAGATGATCCCATCGCGCATCTCTTGCCTCGAGTCGGGGATCTGCTCGATGACGAACGGGGGCTCACCCGTCGTGAACTCGCCCACGTACGTGACGTATGTGCCCTGCTTCGTGAACAGACGGATTGGTCGCCCCTCGTTGGCGGAGTCACGGAGGGCGAGGTTCCCCCGCACGAAAGACTGTGGGCCGATCTGGCCCTCGCCGGTGTAAAGAAACGAGCCATCCTCCTGAAGGCCTTCGAACTTGTCGTACCCGTGCCTCGCGCCGCTCTCGGGGCTCGTGATGACGAGGATGTCGGGGATGGACTTGGGCGTGATGATTCCACCCTGCTGCTGACCGCCGTACGCTGCGTGAATTTCCCGGCGAAGAACCGTGTCGCCGATCTCGAGCGTCCAATGCCTGGCATCAAGCGCGTGGCTCGCGCCCCTGAGATGGGACCTCACCGCGTTGGCCCGAGTCTCGTCTAACTCCCACCGGGTAACGCCGTCAGGGAGCGTTCCGTACAATTCCCGCAGCACATCGCGAATGCGGTTTTGGCTGAGATTCAATTCAAGGGACAGCTGGGCGGGAGTGGTGCTCACGCGACGCAGCATATCGGTATGCTGCCGCACACTGCCGGCCCCAGCGCGCCGTCCGCCCCCTACTGAGTCAGCTTCACAAAGTACTCATACCGGTCCCCCGGCGAGGAACTCGACACATACTCCACGGGCCGCCCGGACGTATCACTCGTCCACCGGTTGATCGTCAATAGCGGCGATCCCTCCGCCACCCCGAGATCGCGAGCCTGGGAAGCAGTGGCCGCCTCGGCCCGGATCTTCTCGCTCGCCTCGCGCAGCGAGATCCCGAGCTCCCCGAACAGCGCATACAGCGACTGCGTCCGCGCCAGATCCTCAGCGTGGATCCGCGCACCGATCTCATCCGGCACCCACGACACCATGAGGCAGAACGGCCGGTCCTCGTGCAGGCGCACGCGTGACACGCGCCATAGGTGTGCGCCCGGGAGGAAGTCGGTGGCGTTGAACGGCGGTGACGGGTCGGGGTCGATGACGATGTCGCGGATGCCGGGGCGCAGCCCGAGGTCGCGCATGACGTCGGTGAAGCTGCGGAGGTCGCCGAGCGTGTGGGTCATACCCTGCTCGCTGACGTAGGTCCCCGAGCCGCGGCGCCGCTGCAGCAGGTTGACCTGCGTGAGCACGTTGAGCGCCTGCCGAACGGTGTTGCGGCTCACGCCGAACAGCTCTCCGAGCTCGATCTCACCGGGGAGGCGGTCGCCGGATTTCCACCGACCGTCCGCGATCTCCTGTCGCAGCTGGTCGGCGATCTGTTGGTACGCCGGCTTGCCCACCCTGTCACTGTGCCACACGAAAGATGTACCTACATAAGAAATCAAATGTACCTACACCTATTGAAGTTGTACCCACAACTTGCTACGGTGATCGAAACGCCCGCTTCCGCCGACCCGAAGGCCCCGCGAGCACCGCTCGATCCACGCATCAACGATGAAACGAAGAGAAGAGATCATGCAACGACGCACCCACTTCCGCCGCACCGCCGCGACGGCCGCCGCCCTGCTCACCGCCGTCGCACTCCTCGCCGGGTGCACTGCGCCCGACTCCTCCTCCAGTCCTACCAGCACCGGCGGCAGCTCCGGCGGCGACGGCGACATCCGCATCGCGTTCGTCTCGCAGGTCGAGGGCATCCCCTACTTCTCCGGCTTCAAGGCCGGTGCCGAGAAGGCCGCCGACGAGTTCGGCGTCTCGTACACGCAGGCCGGCCCCGCCAAGGCCGACTCCGCCGAGCAGAAGCGCATCGTCGACGGCCTCGTCGCCCAGGGCTACGACGGCATCGCGATCTCGCCGCTCGACCCGACGTCGATGGACGGATCGATCGCGTCCGCAGCATCCGCCGGTCTCTCGGTGATCACGTCCGACGCGGATGCTCCGGAGAGCGACCGCACCGTGTTCGTCTCGCAGGCGAGCGACGCCGAACTCGGCCAGACCGCCATGGACCAGATCGCCGAGCAGGCGGGCGAGAAGGGCCAGTACGCGATCGTCTCCGGCGCCGCCGACGTCGCGACCTTCAACTCCTGGTCGCAGGCCGCGATCGACCAGCAGACCGCCGAGTACCCCGACATGGAGCTCGTGGGCGGCATCCGCCACACCGCCGACAGCGCGGATGCTCTCCGCGAAGCGCAGGACCTCATCACCGCCTACCCCGACCTGGTCGGCATCATCGCCGTGCCGTCGACCGCGGTCCCCGGCGTCGCGCAGGCCGTGCAGAACGCCGGTAAGGCGGGCGAGGTCGCGGTGACCGGCTTCGGCAGCCCCAAGACGGTCGCGCCGTTCATCGAGTCGGGCGTCATGAAGTCGAGCGTGCTCTGGAACGTCGAAGACCTCGGCTACCTCACGGTCTGGGCCCTGACTCAGGTCATCGAGGGCAAGGAGTTCGCCGCCGAGAACGACGTCCCCGGACTCAAAGACCCGGTGCGCTACGACGAGGCGACCAAGACGCTGCTGCTCGGCGTCCCCACCGTCTTCACGAAGGACAACGTCAATGACTTCGACTTCTGACCCCAACCCAACCGCAGGCTCCCCGCTCCTCCGGGTCGACGGCGTCTCCAAGCGCTTCGGCGCGGTGGTCGCCCTGGAGGACGTCTCGCTCGAGATCCGCCGCGCCGAGCGCGTCGCGATCATGGGCGAGAACGGCGCCGGCAAGTCGACCCTCATGAAGCTCCTCGCCGGGGTGTACAGCCCCGACGAGGGGTCCATGACCCTCGACGGCGAGCCCTACGCCCCCTCCGACCCGCACGCGGCCCTCGCCCTCGGCGTCTCGACGGTCTACCAGGAGCCGGCCTTCTTCGCGCACCTCTCGGTGCTCGAGAACCTGTTCATGGGCAACCTCCCTCGCATCCGCCTCGGATCGGTCGACGCCCGCACCATGCGCTCGGAGGCTCAGGCGCTGCTCCAGCGGCTGCACCTGCCCGAGAAGCTCCTCGACCGCACGATGGGCGAGCTGTCTCTCGGCGAGCAGCAGCAGGTGCTCATCGCCCGCGCGGTGCGCGTCGACGCGCGCATCCTCATCCTCGACGAGCCGACCTCGATCCTCACGCGGGCCGAGTCGGAGCGCCTGTTCGACATCGTCGACACGCTCATCGCCGCGGGCACGTCGGTCGTGTCGATCACCCACCGCTTCGACGAGCTCGAGCGGCTGGGGGAGCGGTTCATCGTGCTGCGCGACGGCCGGTACGTCGGCGAGACCGACGACCCCGCGCAGGAACCGCTGCTGAAGATGATGGGCGGACGCTCGGGAGCAGCCCTCGCCCCGCTCGCCGCAGAGGAGCGCCCGCCGATCGCCGCCGACGAGAAGCCCACGCTCACGGTCGACCGCCTCACGGTCTCCGACCAGTTCGAGGACATCACGTTCGACGTCTACCCCGGTCGCATCACGGGCCTCTACGGACTCGTCGGCGCCGGCCGCAGCGAGGTCGCCCTCACGATCTTCGGTGCGGCGGCGGCGACGTCCGGCTCGATGACGCTCGAAGGCCGCCCCTACTCGCCGCGCAGTACCCGCGACGCGCTCACCAAGGGCGTCGCCTACGTGCCCGAGGACCGCAAGACGCAGGGTGTGTTCCCCTTCATGAACGTGACCGAGAACCTCACGGCCTCGACGCACGAGAAGATCACCACGACCGGCGTCATCCGCGTCGCGAAGGAGCAGGGCTTCGTGAAGTCCTGGATCTCGAAGTTCTCGATCAAGACCGCGACGAGCCGCTCCGGCATCCTCACCCTGTCCGGCGGCAACCAGCAGAAGACGCTGCTGGCCCGCGCGGTGGCGACCGAGCCGCGCCTGCTCATCCTCGACGAGCCGACCCGCGGCATCGACGTCGCCACGAAGGCCGAGATCCACCGCGACATCCGCGAGCTCGCCGCCACCGGCGTCGCGGTGCTCGTGATCAGTAGCGAACTCCCGGAGCTGATCGCCCTGTCCGACCATGTCCACGTACTGAGAGAGGGCCGCATGACCGCCTCCTTCACCCGCGAGCAGGCGACCGAGGATGCCGTGCTCCGCGCCGCCGTCGGAGCGGTGGTGAGCGCCGATGGCTGAGCCCCGCTCCCTCCGCCGCGTGCAACTGGCGCTCCTTCCGGTGCTGCTCGTCGTCGAGTTCCTCGTCTTCTCGCTGCTCTCGCCGCGCTTCTTCACGCCCGAGAACCTCGCGAACATCGCCTACAACGCGGCCGACCTCGCGCTCGTCGCGGCGGGTGTGACGCTCGTCGTGATCCTCGGCGGCATCGACGTCTCGACCGGGTTCGCGGTCGGCATCGTCGCCTGGACGGTCGCCAAGCTCAGCGGAAGCGGGATGCCGGCATTCGTCGTCGTACTCGGCGCGCTGCTCGTCGGCGCGGTGCTCGGCGCGATCAACGGCAGCCTCATCACGTTCGGCAAGGTGCCGCCCATCATCGCCACACTCGGCACGGCGGCGATCTTCCAGACCGCCCTGTTCGCCCTCTGGAACAGCAACGACCTGTTCTCGGCGCCCATCGCCCCGATCTTCTCGGGCCAGCGGGTGCTCGGGGTGCCGATGGTCGTCGGTCTCGTGATCGTCGTCTACGCGTTCCTCGCCTGGTTCATGCACAAGCGCCCCGCCGGTCGCGAACTGTACGCGACCGGGTCGAACCCCGAGGCCGCGCGCCTCGCCGGCATCCGCGTCAACCGCCTGCAGTTCCTCAGCTACCTCGCGATCGGCGTGCTCGTCGGTCTCGCCGGCCTCATCTACGTCGGCCGCGTCGGCGTGGTGCAGGCATCGAGCGGCAACGAACTCACCCTGCTCGCGATCGCCGCGGTCGTCGTCGGAGGCACATCGATCCTGGGCGGAGAAGGCTCGGTGCTCCGCACGCTCGGCGGACTCGTGTTCATCGTCGTGCTGCAGAACGGCATCGTGCTCGCGGGCGTCCCGCCGCTGTGGAACGGCCTGCTCGTCGGCACCACGATCATCCTCGCCGTCGCGATCGACGTGCTCGCGGCCCGCAAGGCCAACCGCCCCCTTCTGAGAGGACTCGCGTGATGCTGAAGTCCATCCCCTGGAGCGACCGTCGCGTCTCGCTCGGCCTGCTCATCATCGCGGCGGGCGTCGTCATGAGCCTGCTGTCGCCGTACTTCCTGCGACCCGACAACCTGCTCTCGATGACGCAGTACGGCGCCGTGCTCGGCCTGCTCGCGCTCGGCCAGAGCATCGTGATCCTCGGCGGCGGTGGCGGCATCGACCTCTCGGTCGGCTCGACCATGAGCCTGTCGGGTGTCGTATTCGGACTGCTCTCCGTGAACGCCGGACTCGACCCGTGGGTCGCTGCCCTCGGTGCGATCGCGGCGGGCGCGGCCCTCGGCGGAGTCAACGCCGCGCTCATCACGCTGCTGCGCATCCCGCCGCTCATCGCGACGATCGCCACGCTCTACCTGTTCGCCTCGGCGGCGCTCGTGCTCACGAACGGCATCGACATCAACGGCTTCGACCGCTCGGGCTTCGCGTTCCTCGGACAGAGCCGGATCGCCGGGTTCCCGACGCAGGTCATCCTCGTGCTGCTGCCCGCCTACGTGATCGCCGCGATCGTGCTCGCCCGCACCCCCACGGGCCGTTGCATCTACGAGACGGGCAACAACGCGCAGGCCGCGCTGCTCACCGGCGTGAACGTGCGCGCCACCCGCGCCGGCCTCTACATCACCTCGGGCGCCCTGGCCGGACTCGCGGCGGTCGTCAACGCCTCGTGGCTGCTGAACGCCAAGGCCGCGGCAGGGACCGGCATGGAGCTGCAGTCGATCACCATCGCGGTGCTCGGCGGCATCGTCATCACCGGAGGCATCGGACGCGTGTCGGGGACGTTCCTCGGACTCGTGCTCGTCGTCATCCTCAACTCCGGCCTGCAGCTCGCCGGCGTCAGCAACACCTGGCAGATCGGTCTGCTCGGCGCCGTGCTGATCGTCAGCGTGCTGATCGACACCCTGCGGGTGAGGAGGCAGCGCACATGAGCGATCTCACGACACTGATCCCGGATGCTCCGGCGCGGGGCACCAGGGCGACCGACCTGCTCGTGGTCGGCGACACCGGCATCGACATGATGGTCGACGTCGACGCCCTCCCCGGACGCGACGCCAAGGCGATCGGCCGCAGCCTCGGCATCCACCCCGGCGGCATGGGCGCGAACTTCGCGGTCGCCGCCGGGCAGGCCGAGTCCGCGCTGCGGGTCTCGCTGTTCTCGCGGGTCGGCGACGATCCGTTCGGCATCGGGTGCATCCGCGCGCTCGCCGCGGCCGGCGTCGCCACCGAGCACGTCGAGGTCATGGCGGGCGAGCTCACCTGGTGGTGTGCGGTCGCGGTGGCCTCGGACGGCGAGAAGAGCCTGCTCGGCGGACGCACCCCGGCATCCCTCCCCGACGCCTCTCGGGTCGGATCGGACGTGCTCGAGGGCACGCGCTGGCTGCACGTGCTCGCCGACGTCCCCGGCTCGGAAGACCTCGTGCGCCGCGCCCGCACGGCCGGAGCCGGAACGAGCGTCGACATCGAGGGCAGCTTCGTGGGCTCCGACATCGACCGGGCGCGCGCACTGCTCGAACTCGCCGACGTCGCGATCGTCAACAGCGGCGCCGCGCAGACCCTCACGGGAGCGGATGCCGACGACGAGGCGCTCGCCCGGCTGCTGGCCGACACCCGGCACCGCGTGGTCGTGCTGACCCGCGGCTCGAAGGGGTCGGTGCTCGGAGCATCCGATGCCGACGGCTCCGTGTCGGTGTGGTCGCAGACCAGCGTCGCCGTGCCCGAGGTCGTCGACACGACCGGCGCGGGCGACGCCTTCGCCGGCACCGTGATCGCCTCCCTGCTCGCCGGACGCCCGGTCGAGCAGTCACTCACCGCCGCGGCCGAGCACGCCGCGCGCACCATCAGCCACCTCGGCTCCCGGCCCGGCGGAGTGCCCGGCTGGCCGCACACTCACGACTCACCAGAAAGAGGAGACACCCATGACTGACCCGCACGCCACGACCCCGCAGGCCGAGCCGCAGCGGTTCACCCGACTCGAGGACAAGATCCTCGGATCCCTCGCGACCGCCGTGATCGGCGACGCGCTCGGCGCCCCCACCGAGACGCGCAGCATCGCGCAGATCCGCACGCTGTTCGACGGGCCGGTGTCGGAGTTCCAGAAGCCGCTGCCCGACTCGCCCTACTCGAAGGGCCGTCACGCGGCGCAGATCACCGACGACAGCAGCCAGCTGCTCATGCTCGCCGAGGTGTTCATCCGCACCCGCACCGCCATCACGGCACGCGACGTCGCCGACATGATCCTCGAGTGGTCGACGAACACCGACTACTTCCCGCACTTCGCCGGGCCCACCACGCGCCGTGCGATCGCCGCGCTCAAGGAGGGTGCAGACCCCGAGACGATCGGCGCCGCGGGCGACGAGGCCACGACCGGTGCGAGCAACGGCGCCGCGATGCGCGCCGGTGCCGCAGGACTCGCGCACCCCGGTGACGTGAACGGGGCGGTGCAGGCGGCGCTCATCACGGCACGCCCCAGCCACTTCACCTCGGTCGGCGTCGCGGGTGCCGCAGCGGTGGCGGGAGCGGTCGCGGCCGCGCTCGTCGACGACGCCACCGTGACCTCGGTCGTGGATGCGTTCCTCTGGTCGGCTCTGGAGGGTGAGCGCCTCGGGCGGGAGCTCGGCCGCGAGGTGCCTGCGCCCAGCGTGTACGAGCGCGCCAAGCGTGCGGCCGAGATCGCCATCGTCGAGCGCGACCAGGATGCTCTCGTCACGCGCATCGCGGCCGAGATCGGCACCGGCCTGCCCGCCGCCGAAGCCGTGCCCGCCGCGCTCGGCTTCTTCGTGGCCGCGGCCGGCGACCCGTGGAAGACCGTGCAGGCCGCCGCGAACGCCGGTGACGACACCGACACCGTCGCGTGCATGGCCGGATCCATCGCCGGAGCCTTCGCCGGCTTCACGGCCGTGCCGCAGGACAAGTACGCCCAGGTGCTCGAGGCCAACCCGATCGACATCGCCGACGTGGCGCAGCGGCTGTACCTGACCGTGCGCTGAGGCGGTCGCGTCGCGGCGGCGCCGTGCTGTCGCAGTTTCGCGCCCGGGTCGCAGGGATCTCCCGAATCCCTGCGACCCGGGTGCGTTTCGCTCGGAGAAATGCGCCTGCCGAGGGCGTTTCCGCGGCATCCGTCCTGGCGGAGCGCACATCTCCGCGGCAGCGCACGGCAGGCCTCGCGACACCCGACGCACGCCCGGCCGACCGCGAAGTATCGTGAACGCATGCCCCCGATCCGTGCCGTGCTGTTCGACCTCGACGGGGTCATCCGCCATTTCGACCCCGCGCACACCGCCGAGGTCGAGCGTCGGCACGGGCTCGACGCGGGCACGATCTTCCGGGTCGCGTTCGCTCCGGCGGTGCTCGACCTCGTGACGACGGGGCGGATCTCCCGCCGCGCGTGGGTCGACCACGTCGGCTTCGAACTGGAGAACTCGGATGCTGCGGAGGAGTGGTCCCGTCAGCCCACCCGCCTCGACGACGGCACGCTCGCGCTGGTGCGGGAACTTCGCGCCACCGGCATCCGCACCGCCGTCCTCACGAACGGCACCGATACCATCCCCGCCGAGATCGAGGCACTCGGGATCGGCGAGCACTTCGAGGCGATCTTCAACTCGGCGGAGATCGGGTGGATGAAGCCCGACGTCCGCGCCTTCCAGCATGTGCTGGACGCGCTCGGGCTCGCGCCGGCGGAGGTGTTCTTCACGGACGATTCCCCGAGCAAGCTCGTGGGAGCCGAGGACCTCGGGATGCCGGTGCACCACTTCTGCGATGCGGACGGTCTTCGTGTGGCGCTAGGCGAGGCCGACGTCCTCGCCTAGTCGCTCTTGCGTCGGCGTGGGGCCGCACTCCGCGGCGGGTTCGCCCGCAGGTGTCCGCTGACCCGCGTCATGACACGCTCCAACACCTCGACATCCGTCGCGTCGAGTGAGTCGAACAGCATGCTGCGGACGACGCCGATGTGCCCGGGGAACACGTCCGCGAGGACCGCGCGCCCGGCATCCGTGATCGTGACGATCGTGCTGCGCTCGTCCTCGGGTGACGGCGCCCGCGTCACGAGGCCGCGCTCGTCGAGCGTCTGCGCCTGATAGGTCAACCCGCTCCGGCTGTAGACGACCCCGTCGGCGAGGTCGGTCATCCGCTGCGATCCGCCGGGAGCGTCGCCGAGCCGCGCGAGCACGTGGAACTGCACGTAGCTGAGCTTGCCGACGTCGCGCAGCTGCTTCTCGACCTCATGTCGCAGCAGGCTGCTGACCTCGGTGAACGCGAAGTACGCCGAGAGCTCGGTCGGGGAGAGCTGGGGAGGGCGAGTGCTCATGAGATCAGTATACGTGTTGCTTCGAATTCGAAGCAGTGCTATCGTCGAGCACATGCTTCGAATTCGAAGTACTTACGAGAGGAAGTCATCATGAAGGCAGTCCGGTTCCACGAGGTCGGCGGTCCGGAGGTTCTCCGCATCGAGGAGATCGATCATCCGACACCGGGCGCGGGGCAGGTGCGGCTGCGCGTCGCGGCATCCGCGTTCAATGCGGCCGACAACGGGATGCGGGCGGGCGCACTGCCGATTCCTGTGACGCTTCCGCACGTTCCGGGATACGACGTCTCGGGCACGGTCGACGCGATCGGCGAGGGCGTCACGGAGTTCGCGGTCGGCGACGCTGTCATCGGATTCCTGCCGATGGGTGAGGACGGGGGAGCCGCGGAGTACGTCATCGCTCCGGTCGACGCAATCGTCCCGGCGCCGACGAGCGTTCCGCTGGCGGATGCCGCAGCCCTGCCATCGGTGTCCCTCACCGCGCGTCAGGCGCTGTTCGACGACGGCGGACTCGAGGCCGGTCAGCGCGTGCTCATCGTCGGTGCGGGCGGCGTCGTCGGCAAGTACGCCATCGCTCTCGCGAAGCGCTCCGGTGCGACCGTCGTCGCCACTGCGAGCCCGAGGAGTGCGGATGCCGTGCGCGCGGCCGGCGCGGAAGAGGTCATCGACCATACGCAGACGTCCGTGCTCGACGCGGTCTCGGGCCAGGTCGACATGCTGCTCAACCTCGCGCCCATCGAGCCCGAGGAGTTCACGGCTCTGGTCGGGCTCGTGCGCGACGGGGGAGTCGTCGTCAGCACGACCGCCTGGATGCCCGCCCCGGACGACGCCGATCGGGGAGTGCGCTCGGTCGTCGTGTTCGTGCGGAGCGACGCCGCGAAGCTGCGCGAGATGGTCGAGCTCGTGGATGCCGGGGTGCTGACGCTCGAGGTCAGCCGACGCATCCCGCTCGAGGAGCTGTCCGCGCTGCACGCCGAGGCCGCGGAGGGGCGGGTCGTGGGCAAGGTCATCGTGGTCCCGTGAGCTGCGGGGCGATTCGTCTCGCCCCGCTCGCTCGACGACCAGAACGCCCGGACGGGTCGATCTACCCGGGTAGATCGACCCATCGGCATCCGACGAAGTCACCGATAGCGTGAAGGCACACCGAGACCAGAGGGGGATCACGATGTCCGCAGAAGCGACCACCACTTTCCATTCGAACGCCGACGCTGCGTCCACCGCAGCCGCCGTGCAGCGCGTACTCGCCGACAACAAGAGCACGGTCCTCGGGCAGAGCCCAGACGGCACCCAGATCGACTTCCAGACGAAGAAGACGATGTTCAACTGGGAGCTCCTCGGCCGCGCGAACGTCGTGCCCGCGGCATCCGGATCCGACGTGCACCTGTCGCTGAACGTGCACCACAACCGTCCGCCGGCGCTCATGGACGGTGTGAAGAACAAGAAGGCGATCGAGAAGCTCGCGGGGCAGATCCAGGCCGCGCTCGGCTAGTCAGAGGCCAGCGAGCAACTTCGCCTTCGCAGCGGTGAACTCCTCGTCCGACAGGATGCCTTCACCGTGCAGCACTGACAGCTCTCGCAAGCGATCGGACAGGCTGGGCGCCGCGGGCAAGGTCGCCGCCACAGCGACAGCCTCGACGGCGACCTCGGGCTCAGCGTGCGCCGAGATCCCGAGCACCGCATTTCCTGCCTCGACGAGCGCCAGCGCGACGGCGTTGTGCTCCTTCTGGCTCACGTTCATCCAGCCGTTGTGCTTCTGGTTCGCGAGCGTGTGTATGGCCTTGTCCGTCGCGATGACCAGATTCGACTTCCGTGCCGCGTTCGCGGCGATCTGCGCCACGCCCGACGTTGCGAGGCCGACCGCCGTTCCCTTGGCGATCATCTTGCCGCCCTTCATGATGCCGGACATCGCCTGCATCACTGCGCCCTCGATCGGCGACGCAGCGACCTCGGCCGCGTTGCGCTCGGAGTCCGGCGACGCGAATGAGATCGACCGCAGCTTCTCGTACGGTGTCGACTTCGTGATCTCGGACGGTCGCGAGTATCCCTCGCGACCGGCAGCGACACGGACGTAACCGCCTTCGTAGATCTCGATCGTCGAGATGCCGAAGACCCCACTGGTCACCAGGGCTCCGGCGGCTGCGGCGCGCTCCGCGTGTTCCCGGGCTTCCTCTTCCTTCGTGGCTTTGCGATCGGCAGCCGCTTTCTTCACCGCCGACCCGAGCTTGGAGAACATGCCGTTGCCGTCACCAGCGTCCGACGTCGCAACCACGACGGCCACCGCGCCGGGCTCAGGCGCAGGCGGCGGGGTCATGGGCGGCGCGGGCGTGCGAAGGTGATCCGTCCATGCGGATCCGTCCCAGTACCGCTCATTGCCGCTGCCGTCCGGGTACCAGCCCGCGGGTGCTTCGTTGCTCACGCGTTCATATTGGCATGAATGGAGCGTCGCGCCCGAGTGCGTCGTACGTGCGGGCCGGATGCTCCTTCGGCGCCGTGGATTGCACCGCCGTTCAATCGTGATCAAGCCGAGACCAATGCGAACGCATGGAGTCGCTAATGTCAGATCGGAGCCGGATGGGGCGGCTCTTCATCACCTGGGGGAAGACGTGAGCGATATTCGCGCTGGATGGTATCCGGATCCTGAAGTTCCGACGCAGAGCCGATACTGGGACGGCACGCAATGGACGGAGCATCGCGCGCCGATGGCACCGGCTGCGCCCGAGCCGGGACCTCCGCTGATCCCGCCGCCTCCCGCGGTGGCACCGTCCCCGACGTCGACGTCAGGGAGCAAGAAGGGCTGGCTGATCGGAGGGGCGATCGCGACGGGTGTCATTGTCGTCGGGTCGGTCGGTGCGGCTATCGGTGCTGGCGGCAACCGGGAACCGGATCAGCAGGCCAGTGCCTCTCCTGTCGCCATCGCGACGCAGGAACCTGACGAGGCAGAGCCAACGCCGGCTCCGACGTCGACGCTGACGACCGCACCCGCGCCGGCGGCTGAGGCCGTCGACAGCATCGCGTTCCGTGCGCAGGCCGGATCGCACCTCGACGACATGAACAAAGACCTCGGCGACATGGCCATCACCGTTCAGGAGGAAGGGTTCTGGCGTCTCCTGAGCAACAGCGTCGAGCTGTCCTTCAACCTTGGACAGTTGGAGGCTCTCGATGTCCCGGAGAGCGTCGCCGCGACCTGGCCGGGGGCGCTTACTTCCCTCGATGCTGCACTCGATGTCCTGTCCGACGCGGTCTCGACCCAGGACGGTCCGACGATCCTCGCGGCGATCGAGGGTGTACGCGCTCAGGTGGAAGCATCGCGCGGGGTGGCTGACTCCGCCGGATAGCGGGATGGCGTGACGAGCGACGAAGGCGTCGCTCCGAACGTTGACGCACCGCTCAGAAGGACACGGGCATCGGCTCCGAGCCGACAGCATCCAGTTGCGCCCGAACCATTTACATGACACAGAAGTGCATACGCACCGAAAGGAACCCGACCATGACGAACCCGAATCCTGCGCCCGGGTGGTACCCGGCGCCGCACGCGAACAACGAGCTGCGGTACTGGGATGGCATGCAGTGGCTCGAGCCGCAGCAGCCCGTGACGGACGCGGCGACCGTCGTCTTCCCGACGGCTCCGCTCCTGAGCGACGCGCCCACGATGGCGTACCCGTCGGGACCGCCCGCCGCAGCCGACCTGGTCGATTCCACGGTTCCTGGGTATCCCGCCAACCCCGATCCGGCCACGATGGGCGGCGCGCCAGCGCCGGCGGAGGGCACCGCCGGAAAGAAGTCGAAGAAGGGCTGGATCATTGGCGGTTCGATCGCCGCAGCAGTCATCCTCATCGGCGGCGTCGCCAACGCCGTCGGGGGTGCTGGGGGCAATGATGTCGCGGACGACAAGCCCTCGAGTTCTACGGTGACGGCTGAGCAGGCCGTCGAAGAGCCCGAGCCCGCGGTCATGGTCGCGGTGCCGGATGTGACAGGGCTCACAGCGACGGAGGCGCTGGTCGCGCTGAGCGCCGCCGGCCTGAACCCGCCCGCGCTGACCACTCTCGCCGACCCGCTCGCCAAGGTGCTTGCCACGACTCCGGCCGCGGGCACGGAGGTGGAGAAGGGCACCGAGATCACACTGACGCTCGAGGAGAAGCCCAAGCTGACGCTGGCTCAGGAGAATGCGATCCGGTCGGCGCAGAGCTACCTCGACTTCAGCGGCTTCTCTCGCACCGGCCTCATCGGTCAGCTCGAGTACGAGGGATTCAGCACCGAAGACGCGACGTTCGCGGTCGACAACGCGGGAGCCGACTGGAACCTCGAGGCCGCGGAAAGCGCGCAGCAGTACCTCGATTTCTCGTCGTTCTCGCGAGACGGTCTCTACGGCCAGTTGGAGTACGAGGGCTTCCTGCCCTCGGAGATCGAGTACGGCCTCGCCGCAGTCGGCTACTGATCTGATCGGACCGGAAGCCGGGCCCCGCAACGGTGCAGGGCCCGGCTCGCCGCACGCACGTCAGTCGTGACGTCTGCGACTCACGAAGGGCGCGAGGACCGCGCCCCCGAGACTTCCGCCGACCACCGCGCCGAGGCCGAGGCCCAGCAACTGATTCTCGAGGATCAGTGCCGTGAGCGGAGCCGCGACGACCGCGCCGGCAAGAGTGCCGAGAACGATGCCCATCCGAGTCGGCTTCGGGGGCGGAGTCTGCGCGGAGGACATGTGTCGAGACTACGGCCCGGCTGGGGCGTTTCGTCTCGCTCGGCTTCGCCGTGCTCGCTCAACGACCGGGTCGCGTCACTCGAACCCGCCGGTCAAGCGCCCCCGCATCCGTTGGCTGCTCTCGTTCATACCGACGATCTCCACGGTCTTCCCCATCCCCGCGTACTTCGTCTCGATCGCGTCGAGCGCGGCGACGGTCGACGCGTCCCAGATGTGCGAGCCCGACAGGTCCACGACCACCCGCGACGGATCCTCCGAGTACGAGAACAGCGTCGTGAGGTCATTGCTCGACGCGAAGAACAGTTCCCCGGTCACGGTGTACGTCACCGAGTCACCGGACACGGTCCGCGATACCGACACGAAGTGCGCCACGCGTCGCACGAACAGCACCGACGCGACGAGCACCCCACCGACCACCCCGATCGCGAGGTTGTGCGTCAGCAGCACCAGGACGACGGTCGCGATCATGACGAAGGTCTCGCTCTTCGGCATCCGCTTGAGCGTCGACGGCTTCACGGAGTGCCAGTCGAACGCGCCGATCGCGACCATGATCATCACGGCGACGAGGGCGGCCATGGGGATGGTGCCGACGAAGTCGCCGAACACGACGACCAGCACGAACAGGAAGATCCCGGCGCAGAACGTCGAGATGCGGGTGCGCGCTCCCGACGCCTTGACGCCGATCATGGTCTGGCCGATGACCGCGCATCCGCCCATGCCGCCGAAGAACCCAGACAGCATGTTCGCGACGCCCTGCGCCCACGACTCGCGCGTCTTGTTCGAGTGCGTGTCGGTGATCTCGTCGACGAGCTTGGCGGTCAGCAGCGACTCCATGAGTCCGACGAGCGCGACCCCGAGCGCGAACGGCGCGATGATGCCGAACGTCTCCCACGTCCACGGGATGTCGGGCAGGAACAGCGACGGCAGGCTGCGCGGCAGCTCGCCCTGATCGCCGACCGTCGGCACCGCGATGCCCATCGTCAGCACGACCGCGGTCACGATGATCACCGACACGAGCGGCGCGGGCACGATCTTCGTGATCCGCGGCATGACGATCATCACGAGGATGCCGAGGGCGACCAGCGGATAAACGAGCCACGGCACGTCGATGAGCTGCGGGAACTGCGAGCTGAACACGAAGATCGCCAGCGCGTTCACGAACCCGACCATGACGCTGCGGGGGATGAACCGCATGAGCTTCGCGACCCCCAGCACCCCGAGGATCACCTGGAAGATGCCCGCCAGGATGACGGTTGCGATGAAGTAGTCCATCCCGTAGGTCGGGGCGACGGGGGCGATCACGAGCGCCACTGCTCCGGTCGCCGCGGTGACCATCGCCGGCCGCCCGCCGAGGAACGCGATCGACACCGCCATGATGAACGACGAGAACAGGCCGACCTTCGGATCGACACCCGCGATCACCGAGAACGCGATCGCCTCCGGGATCAGTGCGAGGCCGACGACGAGCCCTGCCAGGACCTCCCGCGTCAGCATCCGCGGGCTCTTCAGCGCGTCGAGAACGGAGGGTTTCGCCCGATAGCGGGCACGATCATCGACCGTGAGTGCAGACATGGGGATGCTCCAGAGAAGGGCCGCGCGAAAGGGGCCGACAGTCCAGAGTAGAGCGGATGCGGGGGGCGACTCTGCAGGGGATTCGCGCTTCGGAAGGACGGATGTGCGGCATCCGTCCTTCCGAAACGCGATCTACCTGTCGAGAAGACGACGCGTCACCCGACGCCGAGCCCTCACCGCCGCCGCGCGAACCCCGCCACGACCGCGCCGGCCACCGTCACCGCCGCGGCCCCGAGGAACAGCCACGAGAATCCGCCGGTCATCGCCTCGGGTGCCGCCACCCCCGCCGCGGTCAGAGCCTCGGTGCGGAGGGAGGCGACGGTGCCGAGCGCGGCGAGTCCGAGGGCGCCGCCGATCTGCTGGCTGGTGTTCACGAGTCCTCCGGCGAGTCCCGCCTCCCCGCCCTCGACGCCGTCGACCGACAACTGCGTGGCGGTGACGAACGCTCCGCCGAGTCCGACGCCGATGAGCAGGGTCGGGCCGAGCAGGTGCGCCGCGTATCCGGCATCCGCGGGGGCGAACGACAGCCACACGAGGCCGACCGCGAGCGCGAGCAGCGATCCGATGAGGGTCGCCGTCAGGCCGAGGCGCTGCACGACCGCGGGCACGATCCCGGCGACGACGACGAGGGCTCCGGCGAGCGGCAGCTGCGAGAGGCCGGTCGTGAGGGCGTCGTAGCCGAGCACCGCCTGCATGTAGACGGAGAGGGCGAAGAACAGGGCGACCATCCCGGCGCCGACGAGCAGCACCACGACGTTGCCGATCGACAGGGTGCGGTTGCGGAAGACCCCGAGCGGTACCAGGGGCGACGCCGTGCGGCGCTCGATCGCGACGAACGCCGCACCGAGGGCGACCGCGAGCACGAGCAGTCCGAGCGGGAGCGGATGCAGGATGCCGACCTGCTCGACCGCGCTGAGCGCGCCGACCACGGCGACGAGCGCCCCCGTGATGGTGACGGCTCCCCACACGTCGAGCTTCTCGCTCGCCGACACGGTGTCGCGGGAGATCAGCAGCGGAACGGCGACGAGCACGATGATGCCGACGGGCACGTTCACGAAGAACACCGACTGCCATCCGAACGCCCCGGTGAGCACGCCGCCGAGCAGCACACCGGCGGCGGATCCGATACCCGCCACGCCGCCCCATACGCCGAGCGCCTTCGAGCGATCGCGCGACTCGGGGAAGAGCTGCGTGAGCAGGGCGAGCGCCGACGGGGCGAGCAACGCAGCCGAGACGCCCTGCAGCGCGCGCGCCGCGAGCAGCATCTCGCTCGAGAACGACAGCCCGGCGAGAGCGGATGCCGCGACGAAGCCGGCCGTGCCGAGGAGGAAGATCCGGCGGTGGCCGTAGCGATCGGCGAGCCGTCCGCTGAGGAGCAGCAGTCCGCCGAACGCGAGCACGTACGCGGTGATCACCCACGCGAGCGCAGCTGTCTCCATGTCGAGTTGCTCGCCGAGAACGGGGAGCGCGATGTTCACGATCGACGCGTCGAGCACGACGAGGAACTGCGCGAGAGCGAGGATGCTCAGAGCGAGCCAGCGTCGACTGCTGCGCGCGGTCACGGTGGGGGCGGGGGTGATGAGGGTCATATGATCTCCTGATTCCGGTTGTTAGTGAGTGGTCACTCACTCATGAGGACATGCAAAGGCCCGACCTTCGCCGGGTGGTTCATTCGGGGTGGCGGATGCCGTGCGCGACGATCTTCGCCCACGGTGCGCTGCTCTCGTCGACGCGGGCGGTGACGATCAGGTGGCACAGCTGTCCGTAGGCGATG
The DNA here is from genome assembly GCF_044749125.1 of Microbacterium sp. NPDC089696. Lineage (NCBI taxonomy): Bacteria > Bacillati > Actinomycetota > Actinomycetes > Micrococcales > Microbacteriaceae > Microbacterium > Microbacterium sp. NPDC089696. The sequence continues at coordinate 356,095 of NZ_JBIVHF010000001.1, forward strand.
AAGCGCTGCACGGCGTCATCGCTCCCCGCCGACCGCTGGCGCACGAACTCCGTGACCTTCGCGAGTCCGGAGCGCAGCGCGTCCCCGATCTCGGGGATCTCCGCCGCGGACTGCGCGTGCACCTGCAGCATGAGCAGCGACCGATCGCGGATGAGGTCGGCATACGCCTCGCCCATCGCATCGAGCACCTCGTCGGGCGCGGGGGACTCGGCGGCGTCGGCCCCGGTGTCCAGCGCCTCGACGATCCGCTCGAAGCACGCCTCGAGCGCGGCGACGAACAGCTGCTCCTTGCGTGGATACAGCTTGAAGACGTACGCGGGGGAGATCTTCGCCTCGCGGGCGACGTCTGCCACGGTCGTGCGGAAGTACCCGCCGCGCGCGAACTCCACCAGCGCGGCGGCCGCGACGAGCGGTCGGCGGACGTCGGCGGTCGAGAGGATCGGGCTGCGCGGGGTCATGTCAGCGACTGTACTCGCGTGAGAGTGATTGGTCAATCACTCTCTACGGCGATGTCTAACAGGATCGGTGGTAGCCGCGGCTCTGAAAGCAGAATGCTGTCTATCGTGCGCTTGGGGACATCAAAGTAGTAACTGGAGTGACTGTTACGTATGTCAGATCGCTCCCGAGTTTGGCGTGCGTGCCGCGTCGGGCGGATACTCGACCCATCCGCATCGACGATCTCGAGCGACAGAAACCATGACATCCACACCCTCCCGGACCTCCGCGCCGACCATCGCCATCGTCGGCGCCGGCCGTGTCGGAAGCGTCCTCTCCCGGGCTCTCCGCGCGGCCGGCTTCGACGTCGTCGGGCCGCTCCGCCGGAGTGAGGAAGGTCCCGCCGTCGACCTCGCGGTTCTGTGCGTTCCCGATGCCGCGATCGCTGAGGCGGCGGCGTCCGCTCGTCCCCATGCCGCCCGGATCGCGCATGTCTCCGGCGCGACGGGGCTGACCGACGTCGACCTGAGCCTGCACCCGCTGCAGACGTTCACGGGTGCGGAGTCGCCGGCGGTCTTCCGTGGCATCGGCGTCGCGATCGACGGCCGCACCGGCGGCGATCGGGCACTCGCCGCGCACCTCGCGACCGCGCTCGGCGCGGTGCCGTTCGGGGTCGACGACGATCACCGCGCGAGTTATCACGCCGCGGCATCGTTCGCCTCGAACTTCCTGCTCACCGTGCTCGACGCGGCGGAGCAGCTGGCCGCGCCGGCCGGTGTCGAGCGGGCGCACCTCGCCCCGCTCGTGCGGCAGACCGTGGAGAATTGGGTCGCCTCCGGGGCGGCCGCCGCCCTCACGGGACCGATCGCCCGGGGCGACGAGGTGACAGTGGCGCGGCAGCGCGCGGCATCCGGCGATCTCGTTCCCCTGTTCGACGCGCTCGCCGCCGCGACCCGCGAGGTCGCCGCCAGGAAGGACGACGCATGAGGATCCTCCGCACGATCGCCGAGGTGCGCGCCGCCCTGCGCGCAGCGCGCGCGACGGGGCAGACCGTCGGGCTCGTCCCCACGATGGGCGCGTTCCACGAGGGGCATCTCTCCCTCATGCGGGCTGCGCGCGCCGAGCACGACCTCGTCGTCGTGTCACTGTTCGTGAATCCGACGCAGTTCGCGCCGAACGAGGACCTCAGCACCTACCCGCGGGACGAGGCCCGCGACGCCGCGCTCGCCAAGGCCGAGGGCGTCGACATCCTCTTCGCCCCCGCGCCCGCCGAGATCTACCCCGACGGCTTCGCCACGAGCATCCACGTCTCCGGCCTCACCGAGGTGCTCGACGGCGCGAGCCGCGGCGCCCACCACTTCGACGGCGTCGCCACGGTCGTCACGAAGCTGTTCGGCATCGTCCGCCCCGACTCCGCGTACTTCGGGCAGAAGGACGCGCAGCAGGTGCTCGTCGTGCGCCGCGTCGTGCGCGACCTCGACCTCGACGTGCGGATCGTCGCCTGCCCGATCGTGCGCGAGAGCGACGGCCTCGCTATGAGCTCGCGCAACGTCTACCTCGACGCGGATTCTCGGGTGCAGGCGACCGCGCTGAACCGAGCGCTCGATGCGGGGGACGCGGCGCACCTCGCGGGTGCCGATCCGCTCGCGGCCGCCCGCGCCGTGCTCGCCGAGGCGGGCATCGATCCGGAGTATCTGGAACTCCGGGATGCCGAGACATTGGCGCCCGTCGAGACCGTCGACCGCGACGCCCTGCTGCTCGTCGCTGCCCGGGTCGGCGCTGCCCGCCTGATCGACAACCACCTGCTGAAGGGGTCCACCGCATGAGCGCCCACGCCGCCCCGACCCGTCGCCTGACCATCGGCGACCTCGCGCGCAAGAAGGATGCCGGCGAGCCGATCGTCATGGTCACGGCCTACGATTACCCGAGCGCGCAGATCGTCGAGTCCGCGGGCGTCGACATGGTGCTCGTCGGCGACTCCGCCGCGATGACCGTGCTCGGCTACGACAGCACCGTTCCCGTCACGATCGACGAGATGCTCATGCTCACGAAGGCCGTGCGGCGCGGACTCTCGACGCCCCTGCTCGTGGGCGATCTGCCGTTCGGGTCGTACGAGGCGTCGGACGCGCTCGCGCTCGAGACCGCGCAGCGCTTCGTAAAGGAGGCGGGCGTCGACCTCGTGAAGATCGAACGCGGCGGCACGACGGTCGACCGGGCCCGCGCGCTCGTGAATGCCGGCATCCCGGTGGTGGGGCACGTCGGTCTCACGCCGCAGACCGCCACCGCCCTCGGCGGCTTCCGCGCCCAGGGCCGCACGGCCGAGGCCGCGCTCGCCGTCATCGACGACGCGCTCGCCCTGCAGGATGCCGGTGTCTCGCTGATCGTCGTCGAAGCCGTGCCCTCCGCCGTGACGGCGGCGCTCGTGCCGCTGCTGCGCGTCCCGGTGATCGGCATCGGCGCGGGAGGCGACGCCGATGGCCAGGTGCTCGTGTTCCACGACCTGCTCGGCATCTACGACGGACCCGCGGCCGCCTTCGTCAAGCGCTACGCCGACGTGCGGACCGCCTCGATCGACGGCGTCGTCGCCTACGCGCGAGAGGTGCGCTCGGGCGAGTACCCCGGCCCCGAGCACGGCTATGGGATGCCGGACGCCGAGGTCGCCCGTCTGCAGGAGCTGCTTGCGGGGCGGTAGGTACGGGCCGGACCGCGCCGGGAGGAGTTCTCCGTGACGGGAGGAGGCGGGCGCGGCATCCGTCCTCCCGAGGGGGGTTCTCCTCCCGAACCGGTGGGGCCGAACCGCGACCCGGACTACTCCGCCCGACGGACCCGCAGCACGAACGCGATGACCGCGAGCGCGATGACGACGACCCCGTAGCCGACGCACACCGTGCCGAGGCCGAACACTCCGACGAGGGTTCCGGCCACGACCGCGGGTACGGCGAACGCGAGGTAGGCGAGCACGTAGATGACGGCGAACGTGTCGGCGCGGGCGGTCGCGGGGATGCGGGGCGCGAGCGATCCGACGACGCCGGAGAACGCGGTGCCGAAGCCCATGCCGGTGATCGCGGTGGCGGCGAGGTAGAAGGGGAGTGACGCGACGCTCAGCGCGATGAGCGACAGGGACGTGCCGACCGCGAGGGCCGCAGTGCCGAAGATCACCGAGGTGCGCGGGGCGCGTCGACGGAGGGTGAACGCCGCGACGGCACCGACGCCGGCCAGCATCGCGACCGACAGACCCTGCCAGGTGTGCGCCTCGCCGCCGAGCTCCGTGCGCACGATGTTCGCGCCGAGGGAGAGGAAGAGCCCGCCGGTCGCCCAGCCCGCGATGACCGCGGGGGCGCCGCGCCAGAAGTCCGCGCGGATGCTGCCGGGGATCGACAGGCGGAAGCTCAGCGACGCCCACACGCCGGGCTTCAACGGTGCGGTCTCGGGCGCGAGCAGGAACAGGCCCGCGAGGACGAGGTACGCGACCGTGAGCGGGGCGAACACGTCGAGCAGGGGTTCGCCGGTCGCGTCGAGCGCGATGCCCGAGACGAGAGCTCCGAGGGCGAGGCCGATGCCGGGGCTCAGCGCGTTCCAGAGCGCGGCGGTGCGGGATCGGCCGCCGGGCGCCAGGTCGAGGGCGGCCGCGGAGAGCGCGGCGATCAGCACACCGCTCGCCGCGCCCTGGAGGATCCGCGCGAGGACGAGCGTCGCGACAGAGTCGGCATGCCAGAACAGCACCATGCTGCCGGCGAGGATCAAGAGTCCGCCGATCACGACCGGGCGGCGTCCGATGTGGTCCGAGAGCGACCCCGCCGTGAGGAGAGCCAGCAGCAGGGCGATCGCGTAGACGGCGAACACCGCGCTGATCACGATGGCGTCGAAGCCGATCTCGGCGGCGAGCACCGGGTAGAACGGCGACGGCGCGCTCGCACCCATCATCATCACGATCTGCGTGCCGACCGCGAGCGCGAAGCCGAAGCCCGCGCGGCGGATCGGGGCGACGGGTGCGGCGGCCTCGGTCGTGACGATCGGCTGAGTGGTGGTCATGGCGGCTCCTCGGGGTGGGTGCGCTCCGGCATCCGATTAGTTCGAGAAACATCGAACCTTTGCGACAGTACTCGCCTTCCCTCGATTGTTCAACTATTCTCGAACTATGCCTGGCGACCTCCCGCACCCGGATCGCTCCGAGATCCAGCTGACCGACGTGCTCTTCGCGCTCAGCGACCCCGAACGCCTCGCGATCGCGCGCCAGCTCGCCGACGGCCCCCTCGACATGGCCGCGTGCCACGCCACCGACCCGAACCTCCCCAAGTCGACCAAGTCGCACTTCATGAAGGTGCTGCGCGAGGCTGGCGTCATCCGCAACGAGCCCAACGGCCGGCGCCGGATGCTCACACTCCGGCGCGAGGAGCTCGACCAGCTGTTCCCGGGGCTCTTGGACTCGGTGCTGCGGGGCTGACGCCGGGACCTGCATCCCGCACCTCCTGCTGCATCTCGGAGTGCTGGAACTCTTCGTACTTATCTTCGAATCTTCGTTGTGATGCCGCCTAAAATGGAGGCATGGCAACTCTGACCGCACTGCACGAGGCGATGACCCGCCTCGATGATGTGTGGGCAGAATGCGATGACAGCCGATCGCTCTCTCGGGCGCAGCTCATCGCCGTCAACGGTGCCGTCGATGCGCTCAAGAGACGCCTCGATGCCGTGCACGCCGACGTGGCGGCGCGGATCGCCGAGGAATCGCGGAGCGAGCTCGGCGCCGACAGCCTCGCGAAGCAACAGGGATACCGATCGTCGGCGAAACTCATCGCGGCGAGCACGGGTATGTCCACGGGTGATGCCTCGCGCCTGATCATGGTCGGAGAGGCGACGGCTCCGCGAGCCGACCTGCTCGGCGCCCCGCTGCCCGCGAAGTATCCGCTGGTGCGTGACGCCCTCGGTGTCGGCGCGTTGAGTGTGCAGGCCGCGGCTCTCATCGTGGCGATGCTCGACCGGTGCCGCATAGTCGCAGGTCGTGAACGTACGGCCGAGGCCGAACGTTCACTCACCGAATCGGCGCGGGGGCTCGGACTCGACGATGTGCGGCGACTCGTGACGAAGGCGGAAGGGCGACTGGACTCCGGCGGTGTCCAGCGCCGGGTCGACGAACAGCGCGCCCGACGCTCGGTGACGATCTTCGAACGCGACGGGATGGTTCATCTCGATGCCCGACTCGACGCGGAGTCCGCGGCGCCGGTCGTCACGGCGATTCGCGGGTACGTCACGGCGGCGTTCGCGGCGCGAGCGGACTCCGCCGGTGCGGATGCTCCCGATGCCGACCGTCGCACTGTTCCCGTGCTGCAGGCTGACGCGCTCTCGCTGTTCTGCACTCATGTCCTCGGGTGCGAAGAGCGTCTGCCGCTCGGGGGAGCGACGGTCGTCGTGCGGGTGGCGCTCACCGACCTCGAGTCGGATGCCGGAACCGCGGAGATCGACGGACTGGATCAGCCTGTCGGAGCGGGAGCCGCGCGCCGGATGGCCGCGGGTGGGGGAATCATCCCGTGCGTGCTCGGTGGAGACAGCGAGATCCTGGACTGGGGTCGCGAGAAGCGTCTGTTCACCAGGGCCCAGCGTCTGGCGCTCATCGAACGAGACGGTGGATGCGCGATGTGCGCGCTGCCGCCGCAGATGACCAAGGCGCATCACATCCGCTGGTGGGGTCGAGATCGCGGGCCGACCGACCTCGAGAATGGTGTCCTGCTTTGCGAGACCTGTCACCACCGGATCCACGACAGCGGCTGGGAGATCCGCGTCGAGGGGCGAGGCGTCGACGGGCGGGTGTGGTTCGTTCCGCCCCGGTGGGTCGACCCCGATCAGACGCCTCGACTCGGCGGGCGGGCGCGCTTCGACGTCGGGCGGAACTTCGCGACGGTCGCGTGAGGGGGACGGGGTCTGACGGTCGCGCGGGTGGGTGTGAGTCTGCTCGGTGGCGTGGAAGCGAACGAGCGTCCCTCGGCGGCGGCGGCGGGGGGTCGGCGGGGGTCGGCGGAGCCACAGAGCCAGTGACGTGCAGCGGCCGGCGGAATCGGGCACACGGTGGGCCACACCGTTGCGAGTCTTCGATGGCATCGCGGCGCTCAGCGGAAGTAGGACGCGCCGTTCAGGTCGAGCACCGTGCCCGAAGCCCAGACCGCTCCGGGTGAGGTCAGATACGCGACCGCGTCGGCGACCTCCTCGGGGGTGCCGACGCGATCGAACGGGCTCTGCCCGCGGATGCCGTCGCCTCCGGTTCCCTCGAGCTTCGACGCCTGCCGCTCGGTCGCGATCATCCCGGGCGCGACCGAGGTCACGGAGATGCCGTGCGGCGCGAGGACGAGCGCCATCGACTGGCCGAACGCCTGCAACCCGGCCTTCGTCGCCGCGTAGGCGGGGTGATCGGGCTCGCCGCGGAACGCCCCGCGCGACCCGACGTTCACGATCGCGCCGCCGTCGCCCTGCGCGATCATGTGCTGCGCGACGAGCATCGTCACGTTCGACGCCCCGAGCAGGTTCACGGCGACCATGTCGGCCCACGCGCGCTGCCAGTCATCGAACGACACCTCGTCGACACGGTGCGCGTTGGCCGCGCTCGGCGCGACGGCAGCGTTGTTCACCAGGATGCCGATCGACCCGAGTGTCTCCACCGCGGCATCCACCACTGCCCGCGCGCCCTCGGGGTCGCCCAGGTCGCCGCCGACGAGCACGTGTCCGGAGCCGTCGAGCGATGCGAGGGTCTGCGCCGCGGCGTCCCGGTCGCGGCCGTAGTGCACCGCGACGCGATCGCCGCGACGGGCGAACGTCTGGGCGACGGCGCGACCGATGCCACGGGAGGCGCCCGTGACGAGGGCGGTCGCCATCAGGACGCGACCCTGCCGCGTGCCGGCTCGATCTCCGTCCACACGGCATCGAGCGACAGATGCAGAACGCCGGCGATCGCGGCGATCGTCGAGAACGCCGGCGTCGCGACGCGACCCGACTCGATCTTGCGCAGGGTCTCGGGCGAGACACCCGCGTCGAGCGCGACGCTCAGCATCGACCGTTCGCCGCGCGCTCGCCGCAGCAGGGCGCCGAGGCGCTCTCCACGCTCGACCTCGGCAGGGCTCAGCGGCAGTCGCACCATCATGTGCCGATTCTAATACCGGGATAGTTTGACCGGTATAGTTATCCCATGATCGAGATCCTCACCCCTGCCCAGCTCGACCGCGCCCGAGACACCGGCGCGCTGGTCGGCGGCATCCTGCAGACGCTGAAGGCCCGCGCGGAGGTCGGCGTGAACCTGCTCGACCTCGACCGCTGGACGAGGGAGCTCATCGAGGATGCCGGGGCCGAGTCCTGCTACGTCGACTACGCCCCGTCGTTCGGCCGCGGGCCCTTCGGCCACTACGTCTGCACAGCGGCGAACGATGCCGTGCTGCACGGGATGCCCCACGACCACCGCCTCGCCGACGGCGACCTCCTCACGCTCGACCTCGCCGTGACGCTGCGCGGTGTCGCGGCCGACGCGGCGATCAGCTTCACGGTGGGCGACTCCGCGGCATCCGATGACCTCGCCATGATCGACGCGACCGAGCGCGCCCTCGCGGCCGGCATCGCCGCGGCACGCCCCGGGGCGCGGATCGGCGATCTCTCGCATGCGATCGGCTCCGTGCTGCACGGCTCCGGCTACGCGATCAACGGCGAGTTCGGCGGCCACGGCATCGGCTCGACCATGCACCAGGATCCGCACGTCGCGAACGACGGTCGCCCCGGTCGCGGGTATGCGCTGCGCCCCGGCCTGCTCCTCGCGCTCGAGCCCTGGGTCATGCACGACACGGCCGAGCTCGTGACGGACGCCGACGGCTGGACGCTCCGCAGCGCGACCGGATGTCGCACCGCGCACACCGAGCACACGATCGCGATCACCGAGTCCGGCGCGGAGGTGCTCACGCTCGCGCGCTGAGGATCGGTATCGCGGAGGTCGGTATGGCGGATATGGGCGTCGCGGAGGTAGGCGATGACGCCGGGGTAGGTGCGAACGCGGGGGATCATCCTCCGTGCGGGACGTCTCCTCCGCCGGCGACCGGCCTCGCGTGACGCGCGCGCCCGCGTCAGCGCCGTCGTGCGCGACTGCGCACCCGCCGGGCCGCGCGTCCCGCGAGGTCCTTGAGGCGTCCTCCGGGGAACACGCGGCGCAGCTCGACGGCGCCGCCGCGCATGGCGACCGGCGTGCAGGTGCGCCCAGCAAGGAGCGGCGAGTGTCCCGCGCCGGCCAGGGTCGCGGCATCCGCCGTGAGGGGCACGTCGAACGTCCAGCCCGCGCGACGGACCTTCGCGACGATGCGCACGCCGCGGGACTCGTCGCCGCGGCCGAAGACCTTGAGCGGATCGAGCGCGAGCGTGGCGGTGCGGCCGTCCTTCAGGCGTGCGCTCGCGAGGACGCGCTGGTCACCGGCATCCCCCATCACGAGGTCGACGCGGTCGTTGCGCAGTTCGCGTCCGGCCTCGAGAAGTCCGGTGGGCAGACCGTCCATCGGCACGGGAAGAGACGTCAGGCGCCCGGAGTCGGGCTCGATCACCAGCGCGTCCGCGCCGTCGCGTGTGATGTCGACCCGCAGCCCGAGGTGCAGACCGCCTCCGCGGGACCAGGATGCCGAGGTGACGGCGACCCGGCAGTCCAGGTCCTTCTCGAAGCGTGCGAACGCGAGGAGGTCGGCACGGCGATCGGCGCGGAGCAGCGCGGCGCGGATGCGCTGGGGGAACGCGAGTCCTCCGTCGACGCCGGGGCCGAATCGCCGCCGTGCGAGGGGCACCACGACGTCGAGCAGCCGTTCGCGGTAGTCGGTGGGGTACTTCACGAGGCGCGTGCCCGCGAGGCGCTTGAGCACCTTGCCGCGGAACCAGTGCCGCAGGAGTCGATCGCGCAGCGGTCCGGGCTGGGTGTACTGCTCCACGAGGTCGAGCACGGCCTCCAGATGCGGGTAGTACGACTCCGGATCGATGCGCGCCGAGCTCGCGCTCCCCGGCTGCTTGACCCACGCATAGCACGGGGTGCTCGCGAGGATCGAGATCCGCTCGGCCTCGAAGTAGGCGCGCATGACGAAGAGGTGGTCCTCGAGACGCACCCTGCCGTCGGGGAAGCGCACCCGCTTATCGCGCAGGAACTCCGTGCGGAACATCTTGTGCGGTGTGAGCATCTCGAGCAGAGGATCTCGTCCGAGCCGGGCGTCGGGCACGTCGCGTCGGTAGATCCGCGTCGGGAGCGGCCGGCCCACGCCGACCTCCTTGCCGACGAGGACGTCGGCGCCGTGCAGATCGGCGTAGTCGCACATGCGCTCCAGCGCCTCGTCGAACAGCCAGTCGTCCTGGTCGACGAACTGCACGTAGTCGCCGCGTGCCGCCGCCACGCCCTCGTTGCGCGGAGTCCCTGGCCACCCCGAATGCGGGAGGTACAGGACTCGCGCATACGATCGCGTGCGCTCCACTTCGGCGAGCCGCGCCTGCGTCGCCTCATCGGAGCCGTCGTCGCAGAGGAGCAGCTCGAACCGGGAAGGGTCGAGGGTCTGCCGGTCGAGCGAGGCGATGAGGTCGTCGAAGGACTCTCCGGGATTGAACACGGGGACGACCACGCTCACGCGGACGTGGGCGGACGGGGAGCGCGAGGGAACGGCGGAAGTCGACATCGCTGGAAGTCAAACACCGCACCCTGTGCGAACACACGGGGGTTGTGATGAGCGCGCTGACATGCAGTCGGGCGCGCGGATGCCGTCGTGCGGCGCTATCGACCTGCGGCGCTACCGCCCGGCGGCCCGCCCGTGGAGGAACGCCGCGACCTCGGCATCCTCCGCCATCTCGGCCGCCCGCATGTACGCGTCACGCGCGTCGCGCCCCGCGGCGGCGAGCAGCTCGGCGCGGGCGGCCCAGTACGGCTGGAACGCCTCGGCGTCGGCGGGTAGTGCGGCGAGGCCGGCCTCGGGTCCGTCGATCCGCGCGGTCACGACGGCGGCCGCGACCTGGGCTCCCCGGGTCGGCGCGACCTCGAGCAGGGCCGCGTACAGTGTCCGCAGCACCGCCCAGTCCGTCGCGCCGGTGCGCCGCCGGTCGGTGTGCACGGCCTGGATCGCGGCCTCGAGCTGGAGCCGGCCCGGTGCGCCGTCGGGTCGTGCTCGCCGCAGGTACGCCTCTCCCTCGGCGATCAGATCGGCATCCCAATCGGACGGGTCCTGCTCGTCGAGCGGCACGAAGACGCCCGACCGCCGCCGCGCCAGGCTCAGCGTCGTGAGGGCCGCGAGGCCCCAGGCCTCCGCCTCGGTGTCCAGCAGCGCCGCCAGGGTCACGGCCAGGTACTGCGCCTCCCCGGCCAGCGACGCGGCATCTCCGCGCCAGGACAGCGCCGTGCATCCGTACACGGCTTCGAGCACGGCGGGCAGCCGCTCGGGCATCGCGGCACGACCCGGCACGACGAACGGGATGCGGGCGTTCTTGATGCGGCGCTTCGCCCGCACGAGTCGCTGCGCCATGGTGGCCGCCGGCACCGCGAACGCGCGGGCGATCTCCGAGGCGTCGAACCCCAGCACGGTCTGCAGCATGAGCGGTGTGCGCGCCGCCGGGTCGATCGCGGGATGCGCGCACACGAACAGCAGTTCGAGGCGCTTGTCGCCGATCGCGAGCGGGTCGTGCTCGGCGAGCGGATCATGCCTCGCACTGTCGTCGTGCAGCGGGGCGGAGGCGCGCGCTGCAGCGGACTTCCACACGTCGCGCAGTCGGTTCCTGGCCACGGTCAGCAGCCATCCTTCCGGGTTGTCGGGAACGCCTGCGTCGGGCCAGCGCCGCAGCGCCTCCTCGAAGGCGCCCGACAGCGAGTCCTCGGCGAGGCCGATGTCGCCGCTCTGCGCGGCGAGCAGAGCGACGAGCCGCCCGTAGGAGGTCCGCGCCGCGCGCTCGGCGGCGACACGGGCCTCCTCGGCGCTCATCGGTTCGGCGTCCAGGTGCCGTCGACCGTGTGCACGGCGCCGGGCCGTACCTCGACCGCGCCCCACTGCACCGACGGCGCCTGGCGGGCGTACTCGATCGCGGCATCCAGGTCGGGCACGTCGATCACGAACGTGCCGCCGAGCTGCTCCTTCGTGTCGGCGAACGGGCCGCCCTGCACCTGGAGGGCGCCGTCGCGCATCCGCACGGTCGTCGTCACGGCCGACGGCTGCAGGACCTCGCCGCCGATCAGCACTCCGGCGGCCTGCAGCGTTGCGGCGTAGCTCGCGAACGCGGCCTGGCCTTCGGCCAGAGCCTCCTCGCCCAGCTCGGCCTCGCTCATCTCGGGGTAGTGCAACAGCAGTGTGTAGCGCATCGCTCTCATCTCCTCTGTCAGCGGTCAGCGTACAGAGCAATGACGAGCGAGCGGCAGGCCGATCGACGGCATCCGGGAACTTTCTGCGAGAGTGTCGGATTCCCACCCCGCGCACAGGGTTAACGATATATCGTTGACTATCGCTCACCGCTCCATCACCAGCACTGGGAGGTCATCATGAACAACGCATTCCCCTTCGGCACCAGCGGACAGAACGGCGACAACCCGCTCGGCGGACTCTTCGGATCCGGCGGCCTCGGCGGCCCGAACGGCCCCGCCGGCGCGATCTTCGACGCCCTCGACCAGCTGCGCAAGTCCTTCGACCAGCAGCGTCCCAGCGGCGGCACGCGCATGGCCCGCGGCGACGTCCGCACCGCCGTGCTCTCCCTGCTCGCCGAGCAGCCCATGCACGGCTACCAGATCATCAACGAGATCGCCGAGCGCAGCGGCGGATCGTGGAAGCCGAGCGCCGGCTCCGTCTACCCGACGCTGCAGCTGCTCGCCGACGAGGGCCTGATCGAGGCCGAGGAGCAGAACGGACGCAAGACGTACTCGCTCACCGAGGCCGGTCGCGCCGTCGCGTCCGAGTCGACCGAGACGCCCGCGCCGTGGGAGTCGACGTCGACCAAGGAGGGTCACCGCAACGACCCGCGCTTCACCGCCCTGCCCAAGTCCGGCGTCGACCTCGCCGCCGCGGCCGCGCAGGTGGGACGTACGGGCAGCCCCGAGCAGGTGCAGCAGGCCATCGACGTGCTCGATGAGGCGCGCCGTAGGCTGTACACGATCCTCGCTCAGGACTGACCCCGGACGAACAGAGGCCTTCGATGACGGATGCTGCGGCGCAGGGCGCCCATCGCGCCCGGTACCGCCGCATCCTGTCGTTCGCCGCGCGGGAGTTCACCATCGTCTGGTGGTTCGAGCTCGTCCTGCCGCGGCTCGGCCTCTCGCGCATCTCGGAGCGCACCCGCACCCCGCGGCTGCAGCGGTTCGCGCGGCGCTTCCACGCGCTCGCGATCGACCTCGGCGGCCTGATGATCAAGGTCGGCCAGTTCATGTCGTCGCGCCTCGACGTGTTGCCGCCCGAGATCACGAAGGAGCTCGAGGGCCTGCAGGACGAGGTGCCCGCCGTGCCGTTCGCCGACATCCGCCGGGTCGCCGAGGCCGAACTCGGCATCCCGCTCGACCGCGCCTACGCCTGGTTCGACGAGACACCGGTGGCGGCGGCATCCCTCGGCCAGGCGCACCGCGCCCGCCTCTCCGAACTCGACGCGGCCGACACCGGACTCGACGAGGTCGTGGTCAAGGTGCAGCGACCCGGCATCGACGCGATCGTGGAGGTCGACCTCGCGGCACTGCGGCGGGTGGCTCGCTGGGCGATGCGCGTGCGTCTCGTCTCCGACCGCGTCGACGCCCCTGCGCTCGTCGAGGAGTTCGCGCAGACGAGCCTCGAGGAGATTGACTATCTGCACGAGGCCGCGAGCGCCGAGCGGTTCCGCGAGAACTTCGCCGACGACCCGCGCGTCGCGGCGCCCGAGATCGTGTGGGAGCGGTCGACGCGCCGGGTGCTCACGCTGTCGGACGTGACGGCGATCAAGATCAACGACACGGATGCCCTGCGTGCAGCCGGGATCGACCCCTCGGCCGTCGCCGACGCGTTCGCCGAGGTGATGTTCGACCAGGTGTTCACGCACAGCTTCGTGCACGCCGACCCGCACCCCGGCAACATCTTCGTGACACCCGCGCCGACGATGCCGGGCGGGTTCCGGCTCACGTTCATCGACTTCGGGATGATGGCCGAGGTTCCCGACAACCTCCGCGACGGCCTGCGCACCCTGCTCATCGCCGTCGCCGGGCGTGACAGCCACGGTCTCGTCGCGGCCGCGCAGGAGATCGGGGTGCTCCTGCCCTCGGCCGACACCGCCGAGCTCGAACGCGCGCTCACCGCCCTGTTCGCGCGCTTCGGCGGCATGGGATTCGCCGAGCTCGCCCAGGTGGACCCGCGCGAGTTCATGGCCTTCGCCGACGAGTTCGGCGACATGGTGCGCTCGCTCCCGCTGCAGCTGCCCGAGAACATGCTGCTGCTGATCCGCGCGGTGTCGCTCACCTCGGGGATGTGCTCGAGCCTCGACCCCACGTTCAACGTGTGGGACGCCGCCGAACCGTACGCCGGGCGGCTGCTGCGCGACCAGACCGGCGGCTTCATGCGCGACATGGGGACGCAGGCCATGGAGAACGCCGCCGTCACGTGGCGCCTGCCGAAGAAGATCGACGCGATCATCTCGCGGGTCGACGCCGGCACCGTGACGTTCGACACCTCCCGGCTCGAGCGCCGCATCGACCGGCTCGAGGGCCTCGCGCGTCGGATCGGCTCGGGCGTGCTGTTCGCCGCGATGCTGGTGGGCGGCGCTCTGCTCGTGCCGACGCTCGAACCGCTCGGCATCACGCTGATCTGCGTGTCGGCGCTGCCGCTCCTGCACGCCGTGTTCGCGGGAGTCGGCCGCCGCCGCTGACCGGGTTCCCGAGGTTGGCGCACGACGTTTCGTCTCGCTGACGCTCGCTCGACGACCGGGTGCGCACCGGCCCCGAGATGCCGGCATGGGAGAATCGGTAGTCATGGACACTCCTGACGAGCAGCCCAGACGCACCACAGACTCCGCGAAGACCACCACCGACACCCTGCGCCAGGCGGGCAAGCAGGCCGGAAGGATCGTCCGCGACATCGCGACCGTTCCCCCGCGCAGCGTGCATCCGGCCCTCGTGCCCGGCGTCGCGGTCGAGGAGACCGGTCGCACCTACCGCACCGATCCGCTCGTGTTCGGCGTCGCCGCCTCCTTCACGATCGCGTTCATCGCGTGGGGCGTGTTCGCGGGCGACAACCTCGCCGGCACGACCCAGACCGTGCTCGACTGGGTCGTGGAGTACTTCGGCTTCTTCTTCACGACGATCGCCACGGTCATCCTCGTGTTCATGCTCTTCGTCGGCTTCACCCGGTACGGACGCATCCCCCTCGGCCGCGACGACGAGGAGCCCGAGTACTCGATGTTCTCGTGGATCTCGATGCTGTTCGCCGCGGGCATGGGCATCGGCCTCGTGTTCTGGGGAGCCGCCGAGCCCCTCACGTTCTTCGAGAGCCCGCCGCCCGGCACGGTGGAGGCGAACACCCTGGAGGCCATGCACACCGCGCAGGCCCAGGTGCTGTACCACTGGGGTCCGCAGGCGTGGGCGTTCTACGCGCTGGTCGGCGGCGCGATCGCCTACGGAGCGTTCCGCCGCGGACGCACGCCGCTGATCTCGTCGATCTTCGCTCCCCTGCTCGGCGAGGGCCGCACGACCGGGCCCCTCGGCCGCACGATCGACATCTTCTCGATCATCGTCACCCTGTTCGGCACCGCCGCGTCGCTGGGCCTCGGCGCGCTGCAGATCGGCCACGGCGTCGAGATCGTCAGCGGCATCGGCGAGCTCGGCAACGGCGTGCTCATCGGGGCGATCGCCGTGCTCACGGCCTGCTTCATCGCCTCGGCCGTATCGGGCGTCTCGAAGGGCATCCGGGCACTGTCGAACATCAACGCCGTCATGGCGCTGCTGCTCGCGTTCTTCGTGTTCTTCGTCGGACCGTCGCTGCTGATCCTCAACGTCATCCCGTCGGTGGCCGTGCAGTTCCTCGGCGACCTGCCGACCATGATCGCGCGATCCGCGTCCCAGGGCGACGAGGCGCAGGCGTTCCTCTCCGGCTGGACGATCTTCTACTGGGCGTGGTGGATCTCGTGGTCGCCCTTCGTCGGCATGTTCATCGCGAAGATCTCGCGCGGCCGCACCCTGCGCCAGTTCGTGTCCGTCGTGATCCTCGTGCCCTCCGCGATCTCGCTCGTGTGGTTCGCGATCTTCGGCACGACGGCGATCCAGCAGCAGATGGACGGAGCCGGCCTCATCGTCGATCCGCCGGAGGAGGTCCTG
Organism: Microbacterium sp. NPDC089696; assembly: GCF_044749125.1. NCBI lineage: Bacteria > Bacillati > Actinomycetota > Actinomycetes > Micrococcales > Microbacteriaceae > Microbacterium > Microbacterium sp. NPDC089696. The sequence continues at coordinate 371,810 of NZ_JBIVHF010000001.1, forward strand.
TTCGGTGTTCTCGAAAACCTCCCGTTCCCGCTGATCACCAGCATCCTGCTGATCCTGCTGATCTCGATCTTCTTCATCACGGGAGCGGACTCCGCCTCGCTCGTGATGGGCACGCTGTCGCAGCAGGGGCGCCCCGACCCGTCGCGCTGGGTCGCGGTCGTGTGGGGTGCGCTCGTCGGTGCGATCGCCGCCGTGGTCCTCGTCACCGGTGAGGAGGGGAGCGGCCTCCAGTCGCTGCAGAACGTCACGATCATCGCGGCGCTGCCGTTCGCGGTGATCATGGCGTTCATGATGGTCGCGTTCATGAAGGACCTCCGGCGCGACCCCATGATCCTGCGGGAACGCTACGCGCGGGCGGCCGTGCGGCACAGCGTCATGGCCGGACTCGAGGAGTACGGCGACGACTTCGCGCTCGTGCCCGTCGAGTACGACCACTCCGAAGACGACCTGGCCTGGATCGACGAGGCCTCCGTCGACGACAGCCTCGCCGAGGTCTACGCGACCGCGACCGAGGCGATCGACATCATCCCCGAGGCGGGGACGGATGCCGGAGCGGATGCCGCGGCCCACGCCGATCCCTCGGCCGCGCTGGCCGAGGACACGGCCGAGTCCGTCGACGAGGCCGGCGGCGTCGCCCCGACCGAACGCTGACCGCCGCCGCATCCCGTCGAGAGATGGAGAACGCCGCTGACGGATGCCGTTCAGCGGCGTTCTCCATCTCTCGCGCGCGGGGTGGAGCGGTCAGGCGGCCGGGGCGACCGTGTCGACGGGGAGCTCGGCCGCGGCGGTGATGCGCGCGGCCATCCCCGCGAAGATGAACCCGTGGAAGGGCAGCACGGCGAACCAGTACAGCCGTCCGGCGAGCCCCTTCGGGAAGAACACGGCGCGCTGCTCGTAGCGCGCGCCCGCGGCATCCGGCAGCGCGCGCAGCTCGAGCCACGCCTCGCCCGGCACCTTCATCTCGGCCCGTAGACGCAGCAGCCCGCCACTCGCTTCCGAGGCCTCGGTCTCGGTGCCCGGCTCTTCCACGGCTTCGACGCGCCAGAAGTCGATGGCGTCACCGACCCGGGCGTCGGCCTTGCTGCGGCGACCGCGGCGCAGTCCCACACCGCCGACGACGCGGTCCATCCACCCGCGCACAGCCCACAGGAACGGCGAGGAGTACCAGCCGTTCGTGCCGCCGATGCCGATGATCACCCGCCAGAGCCCGTCGACCGATGCCGTCGTCGTCAGGGAGCGCGCATCCGTGAAGACGGTGCGCCCCGCCCAGTCGGGGTCGCTCGGCAGGGGGTCGCTCGGCGCACCGCTGACCTCGGAGTCCTGCCAGCTCGTCTCGATCGCGTCGGCGTTCACCCGGCCGAGGGCGAGGTGCACGGCCTGACGATATGGGGTGAGTCCCCCCTCGGGCCGCGGGATGAGGTCGTCGACGGCGTGGTCCTTCACGATGCACTCGTTCTGCAGCGAGGCGACGAGAGGGCGGGCGATCGACCGCGGAACCGGCGTCACGAGGTTCACCCAGTGCGAGGCGAGCCCTGGCGTGAAGACCGGCAGGGAGGCGATCGCCCGCTGCCGCAGACCCGCCTCGACCGCGTACCCGTTCATCATCTGGCCGTAGCGCAGCACGTCGGGTCCGCCGATGTCGACGGCGCGGTTGACGGACTCGTCGACGCGCGCGGCGCCGAGCAGGTAGTGCAGCACGTCGCGCACCGCGATCGGCTGGATGCGGTTGCGCACCCACTTCGGCGCCGGCATGTACGGCAGCACCTCGGTGAGGTGGCGGATCATCTCGAACGACGCCGATCCCGAGCCGATCACGACCCCGGCCTGCAGCACGAGCGTCGGCACGCCCGACCGCAGGAAGATCTCGCCGACGTGCACTCGGGAGCGCAGGTGCGGCGAGAGCTCCACGTTCTCGGGGTGCAGGCCGCCGAGGTAGACGATGCGGTGCGCGTGCGCGCTCGCCGCGGCATCAGCGACCGTCTGCGCGGCGCGCTCGTCGCTCTCCTCGAAGCCCTTGCCGGCGGACATCGAGTGGATGAGGTAGTAGACGACGTCGACGTCGCGCATGGCTTCGGCCACGGCATCCGCGTCATCGGCGGATCCCTCGACGATCTCGCAGTCGGGCCCCCAGGGGAAGGATGACGCGCGCGCCGCGTCGCGGGCGAGGACGCGCACCCGGTATCCGGCGTTGAGCAGGCGCGGTGTGAGGCGCCCGCCGATGTATCCGGTCGCGCCGAGCACGAGCACGCGGGGGGCTGTGCCGTCGTCGCGGGGGAGGGCGCGCAGGTCGTCTTCGAGTCCGGTCGGCTGGGTGAGCTCCGTCATGCCACCGAGCGTAGGCCGGTCCGCGGATGTTTTCACTAGGTTGGCAGATCACTAGTTCATCTAGTAACCTGCCGTCGAAGGAAGGCACGGAAAATGTCCGGAGCAGCGAGTTCCCCCGCGCGCGTCGATCACGTACTGCGTGACGCACCGTCGCTGCTCTCGGATGCGGCCAGCCTCGCGCCGCTCCCCGCCAGCGAGGCCGTGGGACGCGCGGTCGATTCGGATCGCGCGTCCCTGGCCTCTGCATTTCCTCGACGATGACCCGCGCCGCGCGGATCGCGAGAGTAGAGAACAGAGCACCATGTCCGAACCCGTGAAGAACAGCGAATCCCTGTGGCGTCGGCTCGGCCGTCGCCTGGGTCTCCTCAAGCCCGAGGAGCCGCGCCGACTCACGGTCGACGATGTGACCGTCGTCGACAAGCCGATGCTCCGCCGCGCGGTCGCCGGCACCGTCGTCGGCAACCTCATGGAGTGGTACGACATCGGCGTCTACGGCTACCTCGCCGTCATCATCGGACGGGCGTTCCTCCCCGACGCCTCGGCGGGCGCGCAGTCGCTGTTCTCGCTCGGCGTCTTCGCCGTCACCTTCGTCGCCCGTCCGCTCGGCGGCATCGTGCTCGGCCAGCTCGGCGACCGCATGGGGCGCCAGCGCATCCTCGCGTTCACGCTCATCATGATGGCCGCCGCCACGTTCCTCATCGGCGTGCTGCCCGACTTCTCGGTGTGGGGCGTATGGGCGCCCGTCCTGCTCATCGTTCTCAAGCTCGCGCAGGGCTTCTCGACCGGCGGCGAGTACGCCGGGGCCACGACCTTCATCACCGAGTACGCTCCGGACAAGCGCCGAGGCTTCTACGCGTCGCTGCTCGACCTCGGCTCGTACATGGGCTTCGCGATCGGCGCGGCGTTCGTGTCGATCCTGCAGCTGACGCTCTCGGCCGACGTCATGCAGGGCTTCGCGTGGCGCATCCCGTTCCTCGTGGCGCTGCCGCTCGGCCTGATCGCGATCTACTTCCGTCTCAAGATCGAGGACACCCCGGCCTTCCAGGAGGCGCAGGACGCCGCGCAGGCGGCCGCCGACGAGGCTCAGGCCGCCGCGGATGCTCCCAAGGGCGTGATCGCGCTGATCCGCGCGTACTGGCGCGAGCTGCTCACGGCGTTCGTGCTCGTGGCCGCCGCCAACACGGTCGGCTATGCCCTGACGTCGTACATGCCGACGTACCTCACCGGCACGCTGGGGTACGACGAGGTGCACGGCACCCTTCTCACGCTGCCGGTGCTCGTCGCGATGGCGCTGTGCATCCCGCTCACTGGCAAGCTGTCCGACCGCATCGGCCGGCGCAAGGTGCTGTTCATCGGCTCGATCTCGGCGATCGTGTTCGCGGTGCCGGCGTTCCTGTTCATGATGCACGGCGCGATCTGGTCGACGGTCCTGGGCCTGGTGCTGCTCGCCTTCCCCGTGACGTTCTACGTCGCGAACCTCGCCTCGTCGCTGCCCGCGCTCTTCCCGACGTCGTCGCGCTACGGCGGCATGGGCATCTCGTACAACCTCGCGGTCGCGCTGTTCGCCGGCACCGCGCCGGTCGTGATGGAGGCGCTCGTGCAGATGACGGGTTCGTCGCTCGCCCCCGCGTTCTACGTGATCGGCACGTCGATCGCCGGATTCATCGCGGTCGTGGTGCTCAAGGAGTCCGCGCGGCGGCCTCTGCCCGGGGCCATGCCGAGCGTGCAGACTCCGGAGGAGGCGATCGAGCTCGTCGAGACGCAGGACGAGAACCCCGACCTCGACCTCGACGAGCTGTTCCCGGAGCGGCTCGACATCGCCGATGCCGACGGGGCCGCGACGGGCGAGCAGCCCGAGAAGGTCTGAGGTCCGGCATCCCGGGCCCGGCCGATGGTGCCGGATCCGGACGGGATTCCGCGTGGGCGGCCGCCCCCGGCGCGGGTGACCGGATCTCGGGCGGGCAGGCGACTACTCGCCGGCCGATTCCTCGTGCGACCGGATCACGTCGCGGAGCTCCTGGTCGAGATCGGAGGCCTCCTCGATCGCGGAAGTCATCCCCGCGAGGAAACGCGTGATCACGGCGCGCTCCTTGTCGTCGAGCTCGTCCACGAGGGACAGCATCCGGCGGTGCATCGCCCCGAGGGTCGCGCGCACCTCGTCGTCGCTGTTCACGGTCGGCACCACGACTCCGGCGCGACGATCGGTGGGATGCGGCTCCCGACGCGCGTGACCGCCCTTCTCGAGGCGGTCGATCAGGGTGGTGGTCGATGCGGTCGAGATGTCGAGGGTGCGGGCGATGTCGATCGGGCGCACGATGCGTCCGGCCTTCTGCTCGCGGAGGAGGAAGCGCAGCGCGACGAGGTCGGTCTCGTTCATCTTCATCGAGGCGCGGGTGCGGGCGCGCATCGCCGTCTCCGCGGCCCGGTAGCGACGGAGGAGGTTGAGCACGTCGACCGTGCTCGCGCTGTCGGTGTCCGGGTACCAGTAGCCGGAGCGGGTGTAGTCCTCGGAGCGCTCCATCAGGCCACCTCGTCGTCGTCGCTCATGCGGTTCTCCTGCTCGCGCGCGAGCATCTCGGCCGCCCCGGATTCGACCTCCGCGGGGACGATCCGCAGGAGTCCACCGGTGATCGCCTCGTGCTCTGCGGCGATGATCTGGTCGAGTCGCCAGGCGGGCACGGCCGGGAACTGTTGGCGCAGTCGCTCGAGCATGTCGGAATACAGGATGTATCCGGCCTCCTCGAGAGTGAATCGCTCGACCATGGCGTCCTTTCCGCAGGTACCCATCTTCGCATCCGCGGAGAGTGGCCGGTCACATTGAGATTCGCTAGTCTGACTGCTTACCTGGTTGTCGAGTAGCATGGACGGGTCAGGGGGTGACGACATATGGCAGAGAAGACGCAGACCGCGACCCGCGAGATCCTCGAGCACGTCGAGCAGTTGCGCCGATCCGAGTCGCAGTTCGCTCGTCGCAGGTCGTCGCGACGTGCTCCCAACGACACCGATCGCGAAGCCATGCGCTTCATCACCGACGCGCCCGCCGACGCCCCGGCGACGCCCGGCGACCTGGCGGGTCACCTGAACATCAGCACGGCGGCGGTCACGAGCGTCCTCCGTCGCCTGCAGGAGCGGGGTCAGATCCTCGTCGCTCCGCATCCCGCCGACGCCCGATCCAAGGTCCTGCGTCCGACGCTTCGTGATCTGAACCTTCCCGTGGACGACCTGACCCAGCGCATCGAGGATCTCGCGAGCGAGTTCACTCCGGAGCAGACGGACGTCGTGGTGCGCTTCCTGCGGCGCCTGGCCGAGGAGATCGACGATCTCTCCTGATCGATCCTCATCGAGTGGAATTTAACTAGGTAACCTAGTAATCTAAATTCCGAGCGATTCTTCGAGAGGGAGAGAGATCATGGGACATCTGACCTACGGCAACGGCGGAGCACCGATCGACGTCGCGGACGAGATCCTGGCGCACGTGCGAGCGGTGACGCTCACCAAGCTCCGGCGCAACGAATCCTTCGCTCTCACCATCCCCACCTCGGGTGGCGCCGTCGAGACGCTCTGGATCCAGGCTGCGATCCCGCTGCGGTTCGTGCTGGATGCGGAGTCCGCGGTCGATCGCGCACTGCTCGTGAAGATGATGAACGCCGCGAGCTCCTCCGGGGGGCTCGACCTCACGCGCGAGGAGTTCGCCTCCGTGGTGAACGGCGCGCCCGTGCTGCACGCGATGAGCGCCTGAGGCCCCGCCGCGTCGGTCGCCGCGGCTGCATATCGGCCCTCGTCCACGGGCGCCTCGAGCGACGTGTACGATCGTACGCATGTCCTCCGCCGAATCGATTCGACGCGCTGTCCCCGAACAGGCCGCTCGACGCGCCCGCATCGCCGTCTCGGCGCTGTTCCTGACGAACGGCGCCCTGTTCGCCAACATCCTGCCGCGCTATCCAGAGATCAAGTCGCAGCTCGGCCTCGACAACGTCGGCTACGGCCTCTCGATCGCGGCGTTCCCCGCCGGCGCGATCGCGGCCGGGCTCCTCGCCGCCGTTCTCATCCGTCGCTTCGGCTCGGCGCGCATCGCCGTCTTCGGCACGGTCGCCACCGGACTGGGCCTGCTCGCGGCCGCACTCGCCCCCTCGGGCATCGTCTTCGCCGTGGCGCTGCTGCTCGGCGGCGCCTCGGATGCGATCACCGACGTCGCGCAGAACGCGCACGGACTGCGCGTGCAGCGCAAGTACGGTCGTTCGATCATCAACTCCTTCCACGCGATCTGGTCGATCGGCGCCGTGCTCGGCGGCGGAATGGCGGCCGCGGCGATCGCCCTCCAGCTGCCGATCGGCGTGCACCTCGGCATCTCCACCGCGGTCTTCGCCGCCGTGGCGCTCACGGCCCTCGCGTTCTGCCTGCCCGGGCGCGACGAGGAGGCCGACGCCGAGGCCACGGCCGACCCGGGGGAGATCGAGAAGGCCGTGCGGCGAGGCGTGGGCCCCCGCGTCATCTTCGCCGTGATCGCGCTGACGCTCATCGCGATGGCCGGCGCGATCGCCGAAGACGCCGGCAACTCCTGGGCGACGCTGTACCTGGGGGAGTCGCTCGGTGCGGCGGCGGCGGTCGCCCCGCTCGGCTTCATCGCCCTCGTCGGAGCGCAGTTCATCGGACGGATGCTGGGCGACGGCATGACCGACCGGTTCGGGCAGCGCACGGTCGCCCGCGTGGGAGGGCTGATCGCGGTGGTCGGGATGACGCTCGCGCTGCTGTTCCCCAGTGTGCCCGGCACGATCGCCGGATTCGCGGCAGTGGGCTTCGGCATCGCCACGCTCATCCCGGCCGCCATGCACGCGGCCGACGAGCTCCCGGGGCTGCGCGCGGGCGTCGGGCTCACGATCGTGTCGTGGCTGCTGCGTCTCGGGTTTCTCCTGTCGCCGCCGTTCGTCGGATTCATCGCCGAGAACGAGAGCCTGCGCGCCGGCCTGATCGTCGCGCCGGCGGCCGCCCTCGTGGCCGTCCTGCTCGCGGGAGTGCTCGAGGGGCGCAAGCCCCGCAGCTGACCCACGCCGCGACTCGGGCTCGCTGTCGACAGGCATCCGGGAGATCGCACGAGAAAACTGCAACTTGTGGGTTGCAGTACGAGTGAGTGTGTGCAATGCTGGGGTTGCACATCAGCCACGGAAGGGAGCATGATCATGGTCGACATCCGAGACGCCGCCGCCGTCATCGACGCCGAGGGGTTCGCGGTCCGCCGCTCGATCCGCATCGCCGCGCCGGTCGAGAAGGTCTGGCGCGCGATCAGCGAACCGGAGCACGTCTCGCGCTGGTTCGGGACGCTGGAGCTCGACGGCGCGGGAGCCGGCGCGCGCGGCACCATGACCTTCGGGCCCGACGACGTCATCCCGCTGCGCGTCGAGAGCGTCGACGAGCCTCTCCGCATCGTCTACCGATGGAGCAACGACGACGCTCTCGGTCATCGCCCCGCCGAACTCGACGAGCAGACCTCGACGCTCGTGGAGTTCACGCTCGAGCCGATCGACGAGGGCACGCAGCTCACCGTCGTCGAGAGCGGCTTCGACCGCACGAGCGATGCCGCCGCGAACATGGAGTACCACCGCACCGGCTGGAACGAGGAGCTCGACAAGCTCGTCGCCCTCGTCGAGGCCGAGGCGTGAGCGCCGACACGCTCCTGCCGATGTTCGCGGCGCTCGCGGACGAGACCCGGTGGAGCATCCTCGCCGAACTCGGCCGCGACGACGCCTCGGCATCCGCTCTCGCCGCGCGGATGCCCGTCAGTCGCCAGGCCATCGCGAAGCACCTGTCCGTGCTGCAGGAGGTGGGCCTCGTCGAGCCGGTGCGCGTCGGTCGCGAGGTGCGATTCCGGGCGGTCGGCGCCGAGCTCACGGCGACCGCGCGTCGTCTCGACGAGATCGGCCGCACGTGGGACCGCCGTCTCGCCGCGATCAAGGGCATCGCCGAGGGGCTGTAGGTTCAGAGGCGAACACGTCTCCGACGCGATGTTTCGTCGTATACGTATTCAATCCAGATCAAATGCTCAAACATAGGCTTCCCTAAGTACACTGCATACGTATACCATCGGCGTCATGGGACACATGAAGACTCGGGCACTGCCGGTTCTCGCTCTCGCAGCCGTGGGCATGGTCGCCCTCACCAGCTGCGGTGCGGGATCCCGCACCGACAACGAGAACGCGACAACGGTGTCGTGCGACTACACCGCTCCAGAGGGCAAGACCACGGTCAACGTCCTCGCCTACAACTCCTCCGCGATCGACCCCTTCACCGACACGATGGTCTCGAGCTGCTCGAACGACGACGTGACGCTGAAGCACGACCCGATCGACTTCGGCGGACAGGTCACGAAGACCACGGCGACCCTCGCCGGGGACTCGGGCACCTACGACATCCTCGAGACCTACGGATTCGTCATCCCGGGCTTCGCCGAGGACGAGAAGCTGGTGCCGCTCAACGACCTGTGGGACAAGTACGCCGACGACTACGGTCTGGGCGACATCAGCCAGTCGATGGTCGAGGGCATGTCGTACGACGGGCAGATCTACGCCGTGCCGATGCAGGCGCAGATGTTCGTCATGGCGTACCGCACCGACATCTTCGACGACCTCGGCCTGGAGGCCCCGACCACGTTCGACGAGATGATCGACGCGGCCGAGAAGATCAAGGCCGCGGGTCTCATGGACTACCCGATCGCGCTGCCGTGGCTCGCGACGGCCGACGTCACCACCGGCTTCCAGGGCGCGATGAACTCGGTGAACGCCGACTTCGTCGACGCCGACGGGAACGTGACGCTCGACACCCCCGAGGGCGCGCAGGCGCTCGAGGCGATGCTGTCGCTCAAGCCCTACATGGACCCGCAGGTCACGACCTTCGACCAGCCGAAGGTGCAGCAGCAGATGTTCAACGGCACGGCCGCCATGTCGATCATGTTCTCCGGACGCATGAGCGACCTCACGATGGAGTCCAACTCCAAGCTGTTCGACTCGTTCGGTTTCGCCGGGGCGCCGAAGATCTCGGCCGACGCGCAGTACTCCTACAACCGCCTCTCGATCGACGGATGGTCGATCCCGTTCAACACCAAGCTCGACCACGACATGCTGTTCGTCATGATGGCGTCCGCCGTCAGCGAGGACGCCTCGAAGGCCTCTGTCCCCGCCGCCTACCCGGCGCGCGAGGGCATGGTCACCGACGAGAACTCGCCCTACGGCGCCGCGGCGAACGAGTCGATCGGCTCCGCGATGCCGCCCATCGTGTCGCCGATCATCGCCGACATCACCAACGAGATCCGCCCGATCCTGGTCGAGGTGCTCAACGGCAACCTGTCCGTCGAGGACGGACTCGCCCAGATGCAGGCCGCGGGCGAGAAGATCGCCGGCTGACCGACCACCGCCGAGGTTGCGGCCTGGACTTGATGTCCGGGCCGCAACCCGTCCAGGAAGGATGCCGATGAAGGCACGCGAATTCTGGCTGCTCTTCTTCCCGAGCCTGCTGGTGATGGGCGCACTCCTCGTGCTCCCCCTGGTGCGCACGGTGCAGTGGAGCTTCGAACAGGTCCATTACGGAACCCCCGGCACGTTCGTCGGGCTCGGGAACTTCGTCGACGCGCTCACCGACCCGCGGTTCCACCGGGCCGTCGCCTTCACCGTCATCGTCACGGTGATCACGACCGCGATCCTGTTGGTGTTCGGGTACATCATCGCCACCGGAGTCAACCGCATCACGACCTCCCGTCCGCTCGTGCTCGGCATCATGCTCGTCTCGTACGTGCTGCCGAACCTCGTCGGGGCCGTCGCGTTCTCGTGGCTGTTCGACGACAGCTTCGGAGGCCTCGTCAACAGGTTCATCGGGTTGATGGGCGGAACCCAGGTGCTCTGGTTCACCGACCAGGTCCCCAACGCGATCCTCGTGATCGCGAACACGGTCTGGTCGATGCTCCCGTTCGCGATGCTCATCATCCTCGCGGGGCTCCAGGGGGTCCCGAACGAGCTGAAGGAGGCGGCGAAGATCGACGGCGCCAACGCCTTCCAGACGCACCTCAACGTGATCATCCCGACGATCCGCGGGGTGCTCGGGTTCGTGACGCTGATCACGATCATGGACGTGCTGAGGATGTTCGACAACCTCATCCCGCTGTCGCCCCAGGCGCAGTCGATCGGCAACGAGTCGATCATGATGTACGTCTACTCGGTCGCGTTCGCCGACGGCGCCCAGGAGCTCGGGCTCGGCAGCGCGATCAACGTGCTCACCATCATCCTGATCCTCATCATGCTGATCCCCTTCATCCGGGGCATCTTCAAGGAAGCGAAGGCAGAACGATGAGTCTCACCTCCTCCGAGCTCTCGACGAGGGCCATCGTCACCACCGGCGCATCCAAGCGTCGTCGCCGCGGCCCGCAGCGCACGCCGGTCGTCACCGGGCTGCTGCTCGGCATCCTGTGTCTCGTGATGCTGAGCCCGTTCATCTGGATGACCCTCTCGGTCACGAAGCCGACCGATGTCGCCTTCGCGAACCCGCCGGTGTTCTGGGACTACCAGCCCACGCTCGACGCGTTCGTGAACCTGTGGGAGACCACGTACTTCGCGGACTACCTCGTGAACACGCTGGCGGTCGCGGTGATCTCCACCGTCATCGCCCTGGTCATCGGGATCCCGGCCGCGTACGCGTTGTCGCGGTTCCCCAGCTACGTGTCGGCGCTGCTGCTGGTGCTCGCGCTCGTCTTCCGTGCGCTGCCCCGCTTCTCGGTCGTGCTGCCGATGTACGACATCAGTCGGGCGCTCGGGATCTATGACACGACGTTCGCGCTCGCGATCGCCCTCGTCGCGATCAACCAGCCGTTCACGATCTGGCTGCTGCGCAACTTCTTCGCCGAGATCCCGAAGGAGCTCGACGAGGCGGCGATGATCGACGGCTGCACGCGCATCGGGATGCTGCGCAGGGTGATGGTCCCGCTGATGGGGCCCGGCATCCTCACCGCCGGCATCTTCGTCTTCCTGTTCGCGTTCCAGGAGTACCTCACGGCGCTCGTGCTCACCGACACCTCGTCGAAGACCGTGCCGGTGTTCATCGCGACCCAGCTCGGGCAGACGCTGCCCATGCTCCAACAGGCCGGTGCGGCGTCGATGCTGCTGACGATCCCGGTGTTCGTGATCGCGTTCATCGCCCAGAAGTACCTCGTCGCGGGGCTCAGCGACGGCGCCGTAAAGGGGTGACGTGACGGCGCCCCTCGCCCTGCTCTCGGGGATGAACTGCACGAGCGATCTGTGGACAGACACGGGACTCGACGCCGAGGGCGGCGCGTTCCGGCCGGTGCTCGATCGCCCCTCGATCGCCGAGCAGGTCGCGGTCCTGCTGCGCGATCTGCCGCCGCGGGTGGTGCTGGTGGGGCACTCGCTCGGTGGGATCGTCGCGATGGCGCTCGCACTCGCCGCCCCCGAGCGGGTCGCCGGGCTCTGCGTCGTGTCGACGAACGCGAAGGAGCCGACGGCGGCTCAGCGCGACGGGTGGCAGGAGTGGATCACCCGACTGGACGCCGGGGAATCGCCCCGCATGCTGCAGGAGGGGATCATGGAGCCGCTCCTCGGCGCCGAGGTCGCGGCGACGCGACCCGACGTCGTGGAGCGCACCCTGCGGATGGGGGACGACACCGGTGCCGCGACGCTGCGGGCGCAGCTGGAACTCCAGCTCACCCGCGTCGACCTGCTGTCGCGGCTGTCGACGCTGCGGATCCCGACGCTCGTGGTGTCGGGCCTCGACGACGTGATCTGCCCACCGCGCTTCCACACCGAGATCGTGGGCGAGGTCGACGGCGCGCGGCTCGTGTCGCTCGACGCCGGGCACCTGCTGCCACTCGAGCGTCCGCGGGAGTTCGGCGATCTCGTGCGGACGTGGCGCTCACAGCAGCTGCGCCCGGCCGTCGTCGGAGCGTAGCGCCGGTTGTTCCGGGCTCTCTCCGTGCCGAGGCACTCGAGATGTGGTGTACTGGTACGTCTACATGATAGTCGACCGACCCCGACCGACCGGAGGTTCGCATGGCCACCCAGACCGCGGATTCCGCCGCGCGCACATCGCGCGGATCCGCGACCCGCGACCGCATCCTCGCCGCCGCGAACGCGCAGTTCTACGCCCACGGCATCCGGGCCACCAGCGCCGACCGCATCATCGAGCAGGTCGGGATCACGAAGGTCACGTTCTACCGGCATTTCCGCGCCAAGGGCGATCTCGTGGTCGCCTACCTGGAGCAGCAGTCGCAGGCCGAGCAGGGGTGGCTGCGCAGCGTCGCGCGCCCCGGCGACCCGCGCGCCGCACTGCGCGAGATCGCGGCCGGGATCGGCGCCGCGAGCTGCCGTCCGGAGTTCCGTGGCTGCGCGTTCATCAACGCGGCGGCCGAGTTCCCCGACGCCGACGACCCGGTGCGCATCGCGGTCGACGCGCACCGGGACTGGCTGCGCGAGAACTTCGCCCGCATCGCTGCCGAGGCCGGATCGACGGATGCCGAGGCCGCCGCCGCACAGCTCATGATGCTCCGCGACGGGGCGATGGTGAACGGCTACCTGGGTGACGGCGAAGTCCTCGCCGGGTCCCTCGAGGCCGCGTTCCTCGCCGTGCTGGACGGCGCCTCCCGCGCCTGAGGCTCAGCGCGCGGCGGCCAGGACCTGCAGATGCGCCATGAGCGAGGATGCGAGGTTGTAGACCACGAGGTCGGCGCCGTCGGCGAAGGCCGCGGCGGCGGCATCCCTCGTCCCGACGATGTCCATGCGCAGCGATCCGGCCTGCGCGAGAGCGACGTGCACCGCGCTGATCGCCTCCGCCGCGGGGATGTCGTCCGGACCGGATGCCGCGGCGAGGTCCGCCGGGCCCACCATGATCCCGTCCAGGCGCGGGGTCGCGGCGATCGCGTCGACCTGGGCGACTCCGCGCGGCGACTCGATCATGCCGAGCACGAGGGTGTTCTCGAGCCACGAGTCCTTGTGCGCGCCCGGCGCGACGAGTCCGAACCGCCCCGCGCGACTGTAGGTCGCGAAGCCGCGCGATCCGATCGGCGGGTAGAGCGCGGCGTCGACCAGTGCCGCAGCGTCCTCCGCGGTGTCGAGATGCGGGGCGAGGATGCCCTCCGCGCCCTGGTCGAGCGCACGCAGGATCTGTCCGCGGTCGCCCTCGCCCACCCGCACGATCACCGGGACGCCGTGCACCTGCGCGAGCGCGATGTGGTGGCGCAGCGCGACGATGTCGGCCGGGCCGTGCTCGCAGTCGATGAGCACGAAGTCGAAGCCCGCGACGGCGAGCATCTCGACGAGCTCCTCCGAGGGCATGCGCAGCAGCGCGCCGAGGAGCTTCTCGCCCGCATGCGCCCGCTGCCGCAGCGAAGTCGTCATGCGACCATTCCCGCCGACAGGTCGACGTCGGCCCCGCACATGCCCGGCATCCCGAGCATCGCGATCACCGCCGCACCGACCTCCTCCTCCGTGACCATGCGGCCCAGTGCGGCGCGCGAGACGAAGGCCTGCTCCGCTTCGTCGATGCTCCCCCCGGAGCGTTCGGCCTCGAGACGGAAGTTCCGCGCCATGCGGGGTCCGTCGACCGGGCCGGGCGACAGCGAGTTGACGCGGACGCCCGCCGGACCGACCTCGAACGCGAGGGTCGAGGTGAGTCCGATCACGGCCATCTTCGACGCGCAATAGGGCGTGCGGTGCGCGAGCGGGCGCTTGCCCGAGACCGAGGCGACGTTGATGACGTCGCCCTCGCCGCGCGCGACCATGCCCGGCAGCAGCGCCCTGCACAGCAGGAAGGTGCCGCGCACGTTGACGGCGAACACCTCGTCCCAGTCGCCGGGCTCGATGTCGGTGAGGGCGGCGACCGGTCCGGGGATGCCGGCGTTGTTCACGAGGATCGACACCTCGGTGCCCGCGAGAGTGTCGCGCAGGGCGTCGACGGATGCCGGGTCGGCCACGTCGCACACGAGTCCGCGCGCCCGCGACCCGAGGTCGGCGACCACGGCGTCGAGCTTGGCGGCGTCGCGGCCCACCACGACGACCTCTGCTCCGGCGGCGTGCAGCGACCGGGCGATCGCCGCCCCGAGTCCGCTGCCGCCGCCGGTCACGACGGCCACACGCCCCGTGAGGTCGCTCATCGCGCGTCCGCGCCGACCGCCGCGTGACTCTCGTCGATCCAGTCGAACCGCCTCCCGGCGTGCCGCCAGGCGCGGGCATCGCCCGATCGCGCGTGACCTTCGAACAGCTCGACCCGGGCGGCGCGGCCGCACACGGCTCCGAGCTCGGCCGACGACTCGGTGTTCTGGATCTCCTGGTAGGTCACGGTGCGCAGGTACTTCCCGACCCACAGACCGCCCGTGTAGCGCGCCGCGCCGAGCGTGGGCAGCACGTGGTTGGTGCCGATGACCTTGTCGCCGTACGAGACGCAGGTGTTCTCGCCGAGGAACAGCGCACCGTAGTCGTGCATCCTCGTGAGCGCCTCGCGGGGTTCCTGCGTGAAGATCTGCACGTGCTCGAACGCGAAGTCGTCGGCGATCCGGTACGCCTCGTCGAGATCGTCGGCCACGATGACCTGGCCCCAGTCGCGCCAGGCGGGCCCGGCGTAATCGCGCGTCGGCATCCCGGGGAGGATCCTGTCGATCCAGTCGATGACCTCTTCGGCGAGGCTCTGGGAGGTCGTGACGAGCACGGCGGGGGAGTCGGGGCCGTGCTCGGCCTGCGAGAGCAGGTCGACCGCCGTGAAGAAGGGGTCGGCGTGCCCGTCGGCCACGATGAGGATCTCGGTGGGACCCGCGAAGAGGTCGATGCCGACCTCGCCGAACAGCTGACGCTTGGCCTCGGCCACGTAGGCGTTGCCGGGTCCGGCGATCATGTTGACGGGCTCGATCGTGTCGGTGCCGACGGCCATGGCGGCGACCGCCTGGACTCCGCCGAGGATGTAGATCTCGTCGGCGCCGGCGAGCTTCATGGCAGCGACCGTGGCGGCGGGGATCTCGCCGCGGATCGGCGGCGTGCAGGCGACGACGCGCGGCACGCCCGCGACCTTCGCCGTGATGATCGTCATGTGCGCGGACGCCGTGAGCGGGTACTTGCCGCCGGGGATGTAGGCGCCGGCGGCCTGCACCGGAACGTGCTTCTGACCGAGGAAGACCCCGGGGAGCGTCTCGACCTCGATGTCGACGAGGGAGTCGCGCTGCGCCTGCGCGAAGCGGCGCACCTGCGCCTGCACGAACTCGATGTCGGTGATGACCTGGGGGTCGAGGGTGCCCATGATCTGCTCGATCTCGTCGTCGCTCAGTCGGTACGACTCCGGGCTCCAGCCGTCGAACTGCTCGGCGTACCGGCGGACGGCGGCGTCGCCGTTCTCGCGGATGTCCCCGATGATCGCGCGCACGCGCTCGGCGACGTCCTGCTGAGCGGTGTCCGCGAACGTCTTCGTCGGCGCGGTCTTCAGATGCAGGGGCATGGCCCTTCCTTCCTTTGCATACGTATGTGCCGATTATGACCGCGTATGCATTCCGGCGTCAAGAGCAGTAGAATCCCTGAGATCGAGGGGGAGGCCTGACATGGTCGTCACGAGCCGAGACGTCGCACGCCTGGCGGGGGTGTCGCAGCCGACGGTGTCGCGCGCGCTGCGCGACGATGCGCGCGTGTCCGAGGCGACCAAGCTGCGGGTGCGCGAGGCCGCGCAGCTCCTCGGGTACGTGCCGAGCGAGGCGGGCCGTGCCCTGTCGTCCGGTCGGACGCGACGCATCGGGCTGCTGCTCACCGATCTCGACAACCAGTTCTACTCGCACATCATCGCGCCGGTGCACCGTGAGCTCGAGGCCCTCGGGTACCAGCTGATGCTCCACACGGAGACGGCCGACAACGACACGATCGTGGAGCGACTGCTCGCGAACGGGCTCGACGGCGTCATCCTGGCGACGACGACGGTCGACTCCGTGGCCCCCCTCCGCCTGCGAGATCGAGGCCTCCCGTTCGTGTACTTCAACCGCACGGGGTCCTTCGTCGACGCGGATTCGGCGGTCGTGAACTCCGTGCCGGGCTATCGCGAGGCGGTGCGGGCGGCCGTCGCCCTCGGGCATCGGCGCATGGGCGCCGTGCTGGGGCCGAGCAACACCAGCACGGCGCAGGGGCGGGAGGCGTCGTTGCGCGACGCCCTGCTCGCCGAGGGGCTGCAGCTCGATGAGCGCGACGTCCGCCGCGCCCCGTACGGCGCCGAGGAGGGCGAGGTCGCCGCGGCCGAGCTCCTCGCGGGCCCGGATCGCCCCACGGTGCTCTTCTGCGGCAACGACGTCGTGGCCTACGGCGCGCTCAACGCCGCTCATCGCGCCGGTCTGCGCGTGCCGGAGGACCTCTCGGTGATCGGCTTCGACGATCTTCCCGAAGCGGCCTGGCCCATCATCGACCTCGCGACGGTCGGCTACGACATCGTCGGCATGGCGCGCGCGGCGGCCGACCTCATCGTGCGCCGCATCGAGGATCCGGACGCCGAGATCCGCATGTCCGGGTTCGTGTCGACCTTCATCGCGCGCCGCACGCTGGCCCCCGCGCCGACGCGCTGACTCCGCGGGCGGCTCCGCTCCCGAGCGTCGACCGCTCCCGCGTCCGCCGACGTCGGCCCGCGCATCCCATCCCGCGTCCGATTCCCCGGTCGCCGGCGGATGTCCACCGTGTGCGCTGGACAATCTCTTGCGTTGCCGTGTGCATACGCATACACTGACCACAACGCGACGTGCGATCACCGATGAACCGCAGTCGCGTATCTCGAAGGAGTGGAAAAGCGTGTCTCTCGACCCGGTCGCCTACCTGCCGTACAAGGACCCCGACGACTTCATCCGCGAAGTGACCGACCTCATCTGGGTGGATCGGTCCATCAGCTTCATCGTCGACAACTACGAGCCCGACTCGATCGTGCACGGTGGTCTCGGCACCTCCACGACGCGCCAGGAGGTGATCGAGGGATCGCTCATGCGCATCTCCGCGACCCCCGACCGCGTCGGCCAGGCCGAGGACGTCATCTGGGAGGCGCGCGGCGACGACGCCTTCCTCAGCTCGCACCTCGTGCTCTCGGGCGATCTGCACTCCACGGGTGTCAGCCGCACGATCGCGAACTGCCTGTACCGTCGCGGCCGCATGGTCGAGGAGTGGGTCGTGCGCGACACGCTCGCCGGTGCGCAGCACCGCGGCCTCGACGTCGACGAGCTGGCGCGCAACCAGGCCTTCCGTGGCTTCACCGGCTCGTGGAACGACGCCGCCCCCGCCGACCCGATCGCGAAGGGCGACTCGGGAGTCCGCCCCGACGAGTACCGCTCCGAGGTCGAGACGGTCATCGACATGATCCAGACCGTCTGGAACGGCCGCGACCTGCAGAAGGTCGAGAAGTACTTCGACCGCGACCTCACGCTGCTCACGGTCGGCGACCGGACGATCATCCGTCCCGAGGGCTACCGTCGCGCTCTGCTGCATCTGCTGGAGTCGTTCCCTGGCGGTCAGTTCGAGATCCGCGACATCCAGACCAACTACGACGTGCGTTACGCGGGGCTCCGCGTCGCGGTGCTGTGGAAGTTCACCGGCGACTACACCGGCGTCCCCACATACGGCCCCCTGACGGGCAAGCCGGTCGACCTGATCGGCATCTCGCAGTTCACGTTCCACAACGGCGCGATCGTCAAGGAGGTGCGCCTCTGGGATGACATCGCCCTGCGCGCCCAGATCGCCGGCACGCGCGGCGACGAGCCCGTGGCCTTCGCCAACATCTACTGATCAGCGTCTGATCGAGAAGGAGAAGAAGACAATGAGCACTGTCATCGAGGGCCCGAGCGACGTCATCGTCGACGCGTCCGAGATCGAGCGTCGGACGATCCGACGCACCGACTGGGTTCCGTGCAACTCGGCGTTCATCGACTGCCGCACCCCTGGTTCCGACCGCAAGGAGAACTTCTCCTTCATCGGCGCGGGTGTCTCGCAGAACGCGAACCAGTACGTGAACCTCGAGGTCGAGCACGGGTTCAACACCGGCGCGGCCGGCATGCCGAACGGCATCTCGAACAACCTGCACCTGCACTTCACCGCCGAGGTGTTCATCAACCTCGGCGGCGAGTTCCGGCTGCGGTGGGGCGTCGACGGCAAGCAGGGCGAGTACATCAGCAACGACGGCGACATCGTGACGATCCCCACCTGGATCTTCCGCGGTTTCACGAACGAGGGGCCGGATGACGGCATCCTCTACACCGTCCTCGGCCGCGACGACAACGGCGGCATCATCTGGGGCCCGTCCGTGCTGCGGGAGGCGGAGTCCTACGGCCTGCACCTCACGGCCGACAACAAGCTGATCGACACCGTCGCGGGCGACGTGCTCCCCGACGACGTCGCGCTCATCACGCCCATGAAGCAGCACTACATCGACGAGCTCACGACCTACACGGTCGAGGACATGCGCTCACGCGTCATCCAGCCCGGCGATCGCAAGTACTCCGCGGCGGCGCTGCTGTGCGCGGCGGTCGACGGCGGACGCGTCGAGCTCGCCACCGCGATCGGCTACGGCATGAGCGAGAACCGCCGCCAGGTGCCGAACGTCACCGAGCCGCACTCGTTCAACCTCGCGTGGGTCAAGGCCGAGGCGGGTCAGGGCGTGCTGCGCCACCGCCATGACAAGACGCAGGCGCTGCTCTTCAAGACCGGCCGCTGGGAGGTCACGCTCAACGGCGACCCCTCTACGACCGTCACGCTCGGCGCCGGCGACACGTTCTCGGTGCCGGAGGGCGCCTGGCGCTCGTACGTGTGCGTCGAGGGCGACGAGACCGGCTCCGGCACGGTGCTCGTCATCAACGGCGGCGACGACCGGGTCTACCTCGAGTGGGCACCGGAGGTCGTCGAGGCGGCCGCCGCAGCCGACTGGACGATCGACCCCAACGGGTACCTCGCGCCGCTCGGCGTGATGGTCACCGCGACGGAAGACGACTGACACACACTCCGGTCGTCGACGGTCGCGAAGCGCGAGGGGCCTCCGGGCTCCTCGCGCTTCTCCGTGCCTGCGGGGGTCAGTCCAGGGGCACCCGGCCCTCGTGCTCCGGGAGGCGCTCGCGCAGCATCCGTTCCGCGAGTTCGGCGAGCCGTCGCGTCGCGGGCGACAGCAGAACGCCCGCGCGCTGCACGAGCGCGATCGTGTCGTGCATGGGGTCGGCGAACGAGAAGGTACGGATGCCGGCGGGGAAGCCCTCCGACTCGGCGACCGACCGCGACACGATCGTGTCGGCCGTGCCCGCGGCCACGAGGCTGAGGGCGGTCTCGACGTGCTCGACCTCGACGGCCGGTTCGATCGTGCGACCCTGCAGTCGTGCCCGTTCCTGCAGCTGGCGTCGCGTGGGGTCGTCCCAGCCCGCGAAGGCGTCGTACAGCACGAGCTTGGCGTCGGCGACCTCGTCGATCGTCACGGGGCCCTTCTTCGGGGCGCGCGTGGTCGAGGCGTACAGGACCTCGTCGCGGAAGAGCGGCCGCACGTCCAGTCCGTCCTCGTCGATCGGCAGGACGAGCAGACCGGCCTCGAGCTCGCCGGCCGCGATGGACCGCGCGACGAGGGCCGAGTTGATGCCGACGAGTCGCAGGCGGACGTTCGGATGCCGGTGGTGGAACGTCTCGGCGAGGTCGGCGAGCGCGTAGTACGCGGCGTTGCGGAGCACGCCGAACGTGCAGGTGCCGCGGTCGAGGGAGGCGAGCGCCTGGATCGTGTCGATTCCGTTCTGCACGGCGCTGACCGCCTGCGCGGCGTGGGGGCGCAGCTCGAGCGCGGCCGCGGAGGGGACGAGGCGACGGCTTCCTCGGGCGAAGAGGGTGACGTCGAGCTCGCGTTCCAGGCGGGCGACCAGCTCGGACACCGACGCCTGGGTCATGTCGAGAGCGCGGGCGGCCGCGGTGAAGGAGCCGTGTTCCAACGCGGCGAGGAAGGCGGTGAGCTGGGTGATCGTCACAGTGCAATGGTAAACCCGATGTCTTCGAACGGACCATCAGGCTTTTCAGATGGATGCGGTCGACGTAGCCTTCCTGCATGCGTTACTCCCCTGCCGTCCTCGCCCGCCTCGACGGAGCCTTCCACCACCTCAAGACCCCGCTGATCGATGCGCCGGCCGCGCAGCGCGACCCGGCCGTGATCGAGACCGTCACGAACATGCTCGCCGACATCCGCGAGCGCGGCATGGACGCCGTGCTCGACTACGCGAAGAAGCTCGACAACTACCAGGGCGCGGCCATCGAGCTCACCCCCGAGCAGATCGCGTCGAGCGGCGACCGCCTCGACCCCGACCTGCGTGCCGCGATCGAGCTCGGCGCCGAGCGCACCCAGGCGTTCGCCCGCGCATCCCGCGAGCACCTCACCGATTTCGAGACCGAGTTCGTGCCCGGCATCGTGACCGGGGCGAAGTACGTGCCCGTCTCCCGCGTCGGCGCCTACCTCCCGGCCGGACGCTTCCCGCTCACCGCGAGCGCGTTCATGACGGTCGGCGTCGCCAAGGCCGCCGGTGTGCCCACCGTGATCGCGTGCACGCCCCCGCAGCCCGACGGCGGCGCGAACGACGCCGTCGTGTACGCCGCGCACCTCTCGGGGGTCGACCGCGTGTTCGTGATCGGCGGCGTGCAGGCGCTGGCTGCGATGGCGTACGGCCTGCTGGGCGATCTTCCGGTGGACATGCTCGTCGGCGCGGGCAACGCGTTCGTGGCCGAGGCCAAGCGTCAGCTGTTCGGCACGGTCGCGATCGACCTTCTCGCGGGACCCAGCGAGGTCGCCGTGATCTCCGACGAGACCGCCGACCCGGTGCTCGTGGCGGCCGATCTGCTCGGTCAGGCCGAGCACGGACCCAACTCGCCCGCCGCGCTCGTGACGACCTCCGAAGAGCACGGCCGGGCCGTGATCGCCGAGATCGACCGTCAGCTGTCGACCCTCGCCACGGCGGAGATCGCCGGCGCGGCCTGGCGCGACTACGGCGTCGTCACGGTCGCGAAGGACCGGGAGACCGCGGTCGCCCTCATGGACGATCTCGCGCCCGAGCACCTCGAGCTCCTCACGGCGGACGACGACTGGTACCACGAGACGCTGCGCAACTACGGCTCGATCTTCCTCGGAACCTGGAGCACGGTCGCCTACTCCGACAAGGGCATGGCCGGCACCAACCACGTGCTGCCCACGGCGGGTGGGGCCAAGCACAGCGCGGGCCTCTCGGTGTCGCGCTTCCTCAAGCCGCTCACCTACCAGCGCATCGCCCGCGAGGCGACGCCCGAGCTCGCGAACGCCGTGCAGGTGATCTCCGACTCGGAGGGGATGGCCGCGCACAGCGCCACCGCGACACTGCGCCTCGACCGGCTCGGCTGACCCCCGGCATCCGCTCGCCCGCTTCGGGGGCGGGGAGGGCTGCGCACCTGCAGGACTACGGCACGGATGCCGGACGGAACCTCGGCGTTTCGTCCGGCATCCGTGCGTTCGTCCTGCGGATGGCAGGTCGAACCGTGCGCTGATCGCGGTTCCGCGGGTGGATCGCGGGCGCAGTGACCTGCGAGCGTGCGCCGACAGGCTGCGTCGGACGACGCGACGGATGCCGGGGATGCAGGGGGAGGACCCGGCACCCTGCGTGTCGACCGCCTGAGAGGGTCCGACCGCGGCCTCATGGGGTGTCGCGGCCGGGCTCTCCGGCCCCCGAAGCGTCGCGTGTCGCAGCGACTCAGAGAGCGGTGTAGCCGCCGTCGACGAGGTGGTAGCTGCCCGTGACGAAGCTCGCGGCGTCGCTCGCGAGGAACGCGATGAGGTTCGCGACCTCGTCCGGCCGGCCCAGGCGCCCGATCGGGTGCTTGCTCACGAGGAACGCCTTGGCCTCGTCGCCCATGGTGGCGAGCAGCGGGGTGTCGATGAAGCCGGGACCCACCGAGTTCACGCGCACACCCTGCGCCGAGTACTCCAGCGCCGCGGACTTCGTCATGCCGACGACCGCGTGCTTCGCGGCCACGTAGGCGGGGGAGTTCGCGAAACCGACGCTGCCGAGGATCGACGCGATGTTCACGACCGAGCCGCCGCCGTTCGCGAGGATCGCGGGGATCTGCGCCTTCATGTTGCGGAACACGGCGTTGAGGTTGATCGAGATGACCTTGTCCCACGCGGCGTCGTCGAACTCGGCGGTGGGGGCGGATGCTCCGCCGATGCCCGCGTTGTTCACGCCGATGCGCAGCGGGGCGAGCGAGTTCGCGAGCTCGACCGACGAGGAGATCCAGTCGGTGTCGGTGGCGTCGCCGACCGAGGCCTCCGCGGTGCCGCCGGCGGTGCGGATCTCCTCGACGACCGCGTTCGCGTGCTCCGGGTTCAGGTCGTTCACGACCACGGCGGCGCCGTTCGCGGCGAGGAGCAGGGCGGTCGAACGGCCGATGCCGCTGCCCGCCCCCGTCACGATCGCGGAGCGGTTCGAGACGTCGTACTGAGCCATGAGTGGGCTTCTTTCCCGGGCGGGCGCGGTGCCGGGAGATCTTCTCGGACGGTCCGTCCTTCCTCCCCAGCCTACGCCCGAAACGACGAGGTGGATTCACGTGAATGGATGTCGCGTGAGAGGCGCGAGGGGCCGGCAGCTGTCGGCCCCTCCCGCCTCTCGACTACCGGCGCCGCGGCTTCGCAGAGCCAGACGAGGACACCTCGCGCTGTCCTCGGGATGCTACTTGCGCGGCGGGTTGGCCGGCAGCCATTCCTCGAGGCGGGTCTCGAAGATCTGAGCGCCCTCGAGCGGGAGCAGAGTGCTCTCGTGGATCTGCGCCCCGTAGTACGGTGCGCTGTCATCGCGTACCACCACTCGCGGGTCCTTGCGGAACGTGAGTCCGCGCCGGATGAACTCGTCCATGCCGAACGCCTCGGGGCCGGCGATCTCGATGTCGCCCTGCGGTGCGCCGGCCGCTGTGCGAGCGACGGCCGTTGCGACGTCCTCTGCGGCGATGGGCTGGACCAGACCGCCGGGGAGGGTGACGGTGTCGCCCTCGGTCGAGACGTCGGCGATGCTGCCGATGAACTCGAAGAACTGGGTCGCGTGCACCAGTGAGTAGCCGATTCCGGAGTCGCGGATGAGCTTCTCCTGGGCGACCTTGGCCGCGAAATAGGGGATGCTCTGCGGCCTGTTCGTCCCGACGATCGTGAGGGCGACGTGATGCTTCACGCCGGCGGCAGACTCGGCCCTGAGCACGTTGGTCGTGGACGTGGTGAAGAAGTCCATCACGTCGTCCGGTGCGAACGAGGGCGAGTTCGACACGTCGACCACGGTGTCCGCGCCTTCGAGAACGTCTGCGACGCCTTCGCCGGTGAGCGTGTTGACCCCGGTGTTCGGCGATGCCGCGATCGCTTCGTGTCCGTGCGCGGTGAGCTTCGAGACGACCTTCGACCCGATGAGGCCCGTGCCTCCGATTACGACGATCTTTGCCATGTCATGCCTTCCTCTCGAGGGCACGGAGAGGTGTGCCCATACTGGTGACCGGACGGAGGCGCCGGATGTGACAGCTCTGCTGCGAATCCCTGCGCTGCGTTAATCAGCGAGCGACACCGCCGAGGCGGAATCTGACAGAATCCGCCAGTCGTGATACCTCGTGGACGCGAGCGTCGCCGTCGCCTCAGGAAGCAAGTCGCGGGTCTGAAGGCGAGCTCCGAAGTATCGTCCGAGTGGGTCGGCGACCACCTCCCGCTCGTCGTGACGGAACCGGAGATCCTGGTTCGCGAGCTGCTCGAGGCTGAAGATCTCCGGGCCCGCGAACTCGACCATGCCGAACAGCGGCCTCCCCAGTGCGACCCCGGCGACCGCGTGGGCGACGTCCGTCGCTGCCATCGGCTGCACGAGCACGTCCGCGACCCGGACCGTTCCCGCGTGGGTCGCGTCATCGGTGATGCTTCGGATGAACTCGAAGAACTGCGTTGCGTGCACCAGGGAGTATGGCTGCTGAGACTCGACGATCAGCCGCTCCTGCTGCTCCTTCGCGGCGAAGTACCCTCCTTCGGCGCGAGCGAGCCTGTCGGTCCCCACGACCGACAGCGCGACGTGATGGGGAACTCCCACCGCTCGGCCGTAACTGAGCAGATTCATCGTCGAGGTGTAGAAGAAGTCGCGGGCGGCCGCTTCGTCGGTGTACGAGGAGTTCGACACGTCGATCAGGACGTCGGCACCGGTCAACGCCTCTTCCAGCCCTTCTCCGGTATAGGAGTTCACGCCGGTGGCGCGTGCCCCCACGAGAACATCGTGCCCGGCGTCTTGAAGAACGCGGGTGAGCCTGCTGCCGATCAGACCGGTTCCACCGATGACCGTGATTTTCATGATGCTCCTTCGTCAGCTGAGGCCGTCGCGGATGGCCGCCTGTAATCAACTGACCGGGCAGGTGCCGAGGATGTGACACAAACAGTGAGAAAAGATGTTTGCCCTCGAAGTTGTCACAATCGCCGACTCCACCTGGTCCTTTCTTGCATGGGCTGCAGACCGGGGAGGGTCGAGAACGGCTCATTCCACACCAGAAAGGGCCTGTCATGACCGACCATGTTCTCGAACCCGAAGCGCACGCATTCGCCGAAGCAACATCCAAGCCTCCGTTCCTCAAAGACCTCGGCGTCGAGGGTGCGCGGAAGCTGCTCGACGACGTGCAGGCGGCCTCGATCGCCAAGCCCGACGTCAACGACGAGTGGATCACCGTCCCCGTCGAGGTCGGGAACGTGCAAGTGCGAATCGTGAAGCCCGCAGAATCTACGGGTACGTTGCCCGTCGTGCTCTACGTGCACGGAGGGGGATGGGTCCTCGGCGATGCCGGCACGCACGACCGTCTCGTCCGCGATCTCGCCACCGGCGCCGAAGCAGCCGTCGTGTTCGTCGAATACGACCGCTCACCGGAAGCTCACCACCCCGTCGCCATCGAACAGGTCTACGCGACGGCACGCTGGATCAGGGACCACGGCGTCGAGAAGGGACTGGATGCTTCCCGGCTCGCCATCGCCGGCGACTCCGTCGGAGGGAACATGGCGGCCGCCGTCGCGATTCTCGCGAAGCGGCGCGGCGACGTCACGTTCGTCCACCAGTCGCTGTACTACCCAGTGACCGACGCCGGTCAGAACACCGACAGCTACCGGGAGTTCGCCGAAGGCTTCCACCTCCGCGCCGACGCGATGGCCTGGTTCTGGGACAGCTACCTGCCCGATGTCGACGCCCGCACCGACGTCACCGCATCCCCGCTCCAGGCGTCGATTGACGACCTGACGGGTCTGCCCGAGACGTTCCTCGTCGTCGATGAGAACGATGTTCTCCGCGACGAAGGCGAGGCGTACGGACGGAAGCTCATCGAGGCCGGCGTGCGCACAACGCTCGTCCGCTACGACGGCACTATTCACGACTTCATGATGCTCAACCCGCTGCGCAGCTCCGCCGCCAGCACGGCAGCAATCGCACAAGCGATCCACGTTCTTCGCAAGGCCTTCGCAGCCGCGTAGCCGTTCCCACACCTCACGGATCCCGATCAAGAAACCCTCAGAGAAAGAAAATCATGACCCCCGAAAAACCCACCATTGTCCTCGTCCACGGCGCGTTTGCCGAGTCCGCATCCTGGAACGCCGTCATCACGCAGCTGCAGAGCCACGATGTGAAGGTCGTCGCCGTCGCCAACCCGCTGCGCAGCCTCGCAGGTGACGCCGCGTACGTGCGCGACGTCATCTCCTCCATCGACGGCCCGGTCGTCCTCGTCGGACACTCGTACGGCGGCCTCGTGATCACGGAGGCGGCCGCCGCCAACCCTTCGGTCGTCGGACTCGTCTACGTGTCCGCCTTCGCCCCGGAGACCGGCGAGAGCGCGTTCGAGCTGTCGAACAGCGCCCCCGGAAGCACGCTCGGCGAGACTCTCACCGTGTACCCCGTCGCGACCGGCGGCAACGAGTTCGCCATCCGCCCGGACGCGTTCCGCCACCAGTTCGCCGCCGACGTGGCGGAGGCAGCCGTCGCGCTCATGGCCGCGACGCAGCGACCGGTCACGGAGGCCGCACTCTCGGACGGACTGCCCACCACCCGGCCGGCGTGGAAGGACATCCCCTCGTGGCACGTGTTCGGCGACCAGGACCTGAACATCCCGGTGGCAGTGTTCCGTGCCGGCGCCGAGCGCGCAGCATCCCGCGGAACGCGCGAGATCGAGGGAGCGTCCCACGCAGCCCTCATCTCGCACCCTGAGATCGTCGCCGAAGTGATCGCCGCCGCAGGCAAGGCGTACTTCGCCAGCGTCACGTCCAACGGGGCGTAACCAGACCGTGGCGTCCCGCACTGCCCATGGTGCGGGGCGCCACACCATCGAAGAGAAGGATCCCTCATGACCTCTGTCGCCTCCTCGCCTTTCCTCACCCCCCAACGCATCGACGCGGGAGATCTGTCGGTCGCCTACTTCGACCTCGGAGACCCGACCTCGGACCCGGTCGTCCTCCTGCACGGCTATCCCTACGACGTTCACAGCTACGTAGACGTCGCACCCATGCTCGTCGAAGCCGGCTACCGGGTCGTCGTGCCCTATCTCCGTGGACACGGCCCGACCCGGTTCCGAGACGACCGAACCCCGCGCACCGGCCAGCAGGCAGCCTTGGGATCAGACCTGCTGACCTTCATCGACGCCCTCGATCTGGACGAACCCGTCCTCGCCGGATACGACTGGGGCGGACGCGCAGCCTGCGTCGTGGCCGCCCTGTGGCCGGAGAGAATCTCAGGCCTCGTCGCCGTCAACGGGTACCTCATCCAGAACATCGCCGAATCCCAGTCGCCGATACGCCCCGATCTCGAAGCCGGATTCTGGTACTTCTGGTACTTCGCCACTGACCGAGGTCGCCGCGGCCTCGACGCGAACAGACGAGACATCGCCGAGGTCATCTGGCGTCGGAACTCGCCGGAATGGGCGTTCAGTGACGCACAGCTGAATCGAGTCGCCCGCGCATTCGACAACCCCGATTACGTCGAGGTCGTCATCCACTCCTACCGTCACAGGTTGGGTCTGGCCCCGGGGGCTGAGGCCTACGAGGATCTCGAGCAGCATCTCGCTCTCGCGCCCTCGATCAGCGTTCCGACGATCACGCTCGACGGCACGGCGGATGGCAACTTCCCCGCGACAGACGGATCGCAGCACGCGCACCTGTTCACCGGGCCCCGCGAGCATCGTCAGATCCACCATGCCGGTCACCACCTTCCCGCTGAAGCGCCGCATGCCTTCGCTCAGGCAGTGGCCGATGTCGCGGAACCGCCGGGCGACGGAGCCGGCACGCCGTGACGGCGGTGGTGCACCGTCGAACGCTCGACGGTGCACCACCTCTTCCATCGCTCAGTGCACCTGGTCTGTCGGACGGACCAAGAGCTCATTGATAGACACGTGCTCTGGCTGGGTGAGGGCGAAGACGATCGCGTCCGCGATGTTCTCCGGCTGCAGGGTGCGCATCGACTGGCCGATCTGATCGGCCGCGTCCCTCATCACGGGGTCGGTTGTGTGGGTGGTGAGCTCCGTCTCGACGAAGCCTGGCTCCACCACGACTACTCGGACACCGCGGCCGGTCACTTCCTGGCGAACCGCTTCGGCGAACGCCGTGATACCAAACTTGGTCGCTGAATACACCGCCGCGCCCGCGGATGCGAATCGTCCCGATGTTGATGACACCTGAATGAGCGTGCCCTGCGCTTCGATGAGATGTGGCAGAGCAGCGTCGGCCATAAACATCGATCCGAGCAGGTTGGTCTCCACCATGCGCACCCACTCGTCTGTGTTCGCACCGACGACCATGCCCGCCAGCATCAACCCTGCGTTGTTGACGAGAGCATCGAGCCGCCCGAAGTGCTCGACTGTTGTCGACACGGCTCGTTGCGCCGATTCCCGGTCGGTGACGTCAAGTTCCACCGCCAGAATCTCTCCGCGTGCTTCCTTGACCAGTTGCTGCAGATTCTCTGTTCGACGTCCGGCAGCGGCAACGAGTGCACCTGCCTTGGAGAGGGCCAGAGCAGTGGCGCGTCCAATGCCGGATGATGCACCGGTGACGAGGACCACTTTGCTTTCCAGCTTCTCATTCATGTGCTTCTCCTGTTCCTGGCGCCGCGACCGAAGGGGGCTCCATCGAACTCTTTGGGCACCATCAATGTGACAGCGAGAAGGAGTGCGGTGTGACAGGGCGATCATGCTGCGTCGGTTAGGCCCCTGCCGGCTCCTTGTCACAACTCAGCCTTGCGCCCGGTCAATGAAGTGAACGGCGGTGAGAAGTTCACGCCAACTCCCAGATTCGAAAGGTGACCATGTCCACCATCGCGCAGCAAGAAACGATCGCGCATCCCCAGGTCGCGCCCGGGCTCCCACCCGCACACCTCGATCACGCCGCACCCGCTGTATACAAGGCGCTCCTGTCGGCCGGCAAGGAAGCCAACACCGCGGCGGTGGATGCAGGCCTCGATCAGCGGATCATCGAGCTGGTTCGTGTCCGCGCCTCTCAGCTGAACGGCTGCGCGTTCTGCCTGCGAATGCACACCCGCGACGCTCTCCTCGCAGGAGAGACCACCGATCGCCTCGCCGTTCTTAGCGCATGGCGCGACACGAACTATTTCACCCCTGTAGAAGAGGCCGCACTCGCGATCACAGAGGCCGTGACGCTCATCGCGGACGAGCAGGCCGGACGGTCATCGCACCACGACGTAACGAGCGCGCTCTCGGTCGAACAACACGCCGCCGTCAGATGGCTGGCCATCATTATCAACGCCTTCAACCGCGTCGCCATCACGAGCCACTACACAGTGGCGCCAGAGCACCGGAGTGTCTCCTGATGGCCGATACGCAACCCGACGCCGCCGCGCTGAACAGTGCCGTCGGGACCGAGTTGTTCGTCCTGCAATCGGCCGCGAGCTCGACGATCGCCGAGGCGGGAACGCGCAGCACCATCTATCTGTCCACATTGTCCAGCGGGTTGGTCGCGATCGGCTTTGCGGGAGGATCGCCGGGTCTGCTCGCGATCCTCATCTTCACCGTCTTCCCGACGATCTTCATGCTCGGCTGGTTCACCGTCGTCCGGCTCGTCGATACCAGCGTCGAGAACATCACGGTCCGCCGGCGCATGGTGCGGATTCGCGAACACTTCGTCGGTCTGCATCCCTCGGGTCCTGCTCTGATCTCCCTCGACCACCCGCGTACGGGAGAACTCGGTGTCCGCTATTCGCGGTCGTCGTTCCTCTTCACGATGGCGAGCATGATCGGAACCGTGAACTCCGTGCTCGGGGGAGCACTCGTCGCGCTCGTGCTGATCTTCGGAGCAGCTGTCCCGCCCTTCCTCGCCCAGGTCTCCGGAGTGGCTGCGGGGTCGATACTCCTCGCCGCCACGCTGACGTACGAGCGACGCCGCATCCGCTCGGCGTATCCGGACTCATGAGTTCGCTGTCGCGTCAGATTTCTTTCGTGGAGGTGTCACAGATCGTGCTCCTGCGCTGTCAGACATAGAGGACGGCTTCTGCGTGGACCGAAGTCGTCCAGAACGGAGCGAGCAATAATGCGGATCGTTGTGTTGGGTGGGACGGGGCAGGTGGGCCGGAAGGTCGTCGAGAACCTGGAGCGCCGGGCCCAGGCGGTGGTGGTGGCATCGCGCACGAGTGGTGTGGACGCGCGCACGGGTCAAGGCCTGGAGGCTGCACTCGAGTTCGCAGATGCGGTCATCGATGTGACGAACGCCCCGGATGTGTCCGGTGGCGCAGCTCGAGAGTTCTTCGAAGAGACGACCGCGCATCTTCTCGCGGCTGAGCTGAACGCGGGCGTGAAGCACCATGTCCTGCTCTCCATAGTCGGCGCAGATCACACCGGCGAGGAGGGATACTTCGCGGCCAAGGGCATCCAGGAACGCGCGGTACGGTCCGGTTCGACCCCGTTCTCGATCCTCCGATCCACACAGTTCTTCGACTTCGCGCGCAGGATCGCGGAGTGGAACACGATCGAGGACACCGTGCACCTGCCGACGAAGCCCGTGCAGCCGGTCGCAGCCTCCGATGTCGCTGAGAAGCTCGTGGAGTTGGCGATGTCGGCGCCGCTGGCCGGCGCCGTCGACATGGGCGGCCCGGAACAGATGTCGTTGCCGGAGTTCGTTCATCGCGTTCTCCGCGTCGACAACGACCCGCGCTATGTCGTCGCGGACGATGACATCACGCCGGTGGGTTTCAACATCTCTGCCGACCTGTTGCTCCCGCACCCGCCTTCCGTGCAGGCCTTGATGACGTTGGACTCCTGGGTGCGCGAAGAGAGCAGAAGCAAGGTCTCGCGTGGGCGCTGAAGAGGTGACTCTGGACGAACGAACGACGCCCGACGAGGATCTTGGTGTGTGCACCGAGCTGGAGGACGCGCTGACGACATTCGACGCGCATCGCCGCCGCTTGTTCGGCGTGGCCTATCGGATGCTCAGTACCGTTGCCGATGCTGAGGACATCGTCCAAGAGACGTGGATCCGCTGGCAGAACACGGATCGCTCGAAGGTGCAGGAACCGATCGCGTTCCTGACCACGATCGTGACGCGATTGTCGATCAATGTGCTTCAGTCCTCGCGGGTGCGACGGGAGACGTACATCGGCCCGTGGCTCCCGGAACCCGTCAACACGGAGGACGATCCGTCACTGGGCGCGGAACGTGCCGAAGCTCTGCAGTTCGCGATCCTGCTGACGCTGGAGAAGCTCACCCCGACGGAGCGCGCGGCATACATCCTTCGTGAGGCATTCGACTACCCCTACCCGCGCATAGCCGAGGTGATCTCCTGCAGTCCGGCGAGCGCAAGACAGCTGGTCAGTCGAGCGCGCGCACACCTCGCGTCCGCAAAGCACGCAACGGTGGACCCCGGAGCGCAGAGGCGTCTGCTGGATGCTTTCCTGACCGCCGCCCAGAAGGGCGACGTCCGCGAGCTCGAGTCGCTGTTCGCCGCCGATGTCGTGAGCTACACGGACGGCAACGGGGTCAAGCAGGCGGCACGGACCCCCGTGAGCGGGCGGGAACGCGTGGCGAAGTTCGTATCGGCGTTCGCGAGCCACTTCTGGACGAACAAGAGCATCGACTGGGTCGAGGTCAACGGGCAACCCGCCGCGACCCTCACGGAGGACGGGCAGGTCACCACCGTGGTGACCGTGACGCCGTCGAGCGACGGCATCCTGCAGCTTCTCTGGGTGATGAGCCCGCAGAAACTGCGGCACGCCACCGCGGTCAGCGCATGACTTCGCGGAACTACCCGGCGTGGTTGCGCCGGGGTGCTCGTGGTGCCGACGAGGCGATCATCGACGAGTTGTCGAGAGCGATGGCGGCGAAGGATGACGAAGCGATTCGCCGCCTCCTCCACCGAGCAGTCATCGTGGTCATAGACAGCGGTGGGCACCTGAACACGGCCCCGATCCCCCTCAACGGACGCGCCGCTGCGGCATCCGAGCTCGTGTCCCTGATGAGCGCCGGGACCACCACGGCGACGGCCTCGATCAACAGCGTCCAAGGCATCACCCTGCTTCGTGAGGACCGCGTCGTGGGCGTCATCACCGCCGATTTCCGCTCAGGCCGGCTGTCCAGCGTCTGGGTGGTCTGCAACCCGGAGAAACTTCGCCACTGGAATCGATGACGTCGTCACAGACGACATCGGTCACCGGTCACTCTTCTGGGACATCACGTCGGTGTCCCGAAGGACGGAAGGTATCCGAACAATGGCAAAGATCGTAGTTATCGGTGGCACCGGGCACGTCGGCTCTCGCGTCGTGGAGAAGCTCATCGCCCACGGCCACGAAGCGGTGGCAGCGTCCCGCAAGACCGGTGTCGACACGATGACCGGTGAGGGGCTCGCGAAGGCGCTCGAGGGAGCAGACGTGGTCGTCGACACCACCCAGGCTCCTTCGTATGCACCCGACGTGGTGATGGACTTCTTCACGACTTCCACGAAGCACCAGCTCGAGGCGGAGAAGGAAGCGGGAGTCAAGCACCACGTGGCGCTCACGGTGGTCGGCACCAACCGGCCCCAGGACATCAGCTACTTCCACGGAAAGGCTGCTCAGGAGAAGCTGATCGCGGACTCCGGCGTGCCCTACACGCTGGTCCACGCCACGCAGTTCTTCGAGTTCGCTCCGGCGATCGTCTTCACCTCCACCCAGGGTGAGGAAGTCCGCGTCGCCGACGCGCTCATCCAGCCTGTCGCCGCAGAAGACGTCGCGACCGCTGTGGGGCGTGCCGCCGCCGGGGAGCCCGTCAACGGCCCCATCGAGGTCGCAGGGCCGGAGACGTTCCCGATCGAGGAGTTCATCAAGCGGACGTTCGCTGCGTCTGGTGACCAGCGTTCGGTGACCACCAGCCCCGACGCGCAGTACTTCGGCGCGAAGATCGAGCAGTCGGCGCTTCTGCCGGTCGAAGGCGCGCAGCTCGCGTCGACGACGCTCGACGAGTGGCTCGCCTCTCAGGCCGCGAAGTAAGAGTCAGGGTGTGAGGAGCGACATCCGTTCCTCACACCTTTCTTACGTTCCCTCAAGGAAGGTGGACCCGATGTACGACGTAACTTCCGGTCTGGAAGATCTCTTCGGAACTGTCGACGACAGGCAGAAGCGCCTCGCGGCCCTGCCCGCGGAGTCTCTGTCTGCAGAGTGGCTTCGGCGGCAACTCGACAGCGCCCTCGACGCGTGGGCCGTGACACAGACCGAGGCCGATATCGCCAGGGAATCGCACGCCGACTACTGACGCCAAACACCCTCGGGAAGAGGGTCGATGATCTTGCAGAAGACGTCACAAACCAGCCTCTTACCTGGTCTTTATTGGTGAGGGAATGGAGAGAACTGATGAAGGAGATCCTCATCGTCGGTGGCGGTTATGCGGGGTTCTATGCAGCGTGGAATCTGGAGAAGCGGCTGCGCAGCAGAACGGCTCGCATCACGATCGTCGAGCCGCGGCCGTACATGACCTATCAGCCCTTCCTTCCCGAAGTGGTGGCGGGATCCGTGGAGGCGAGACATGTCGCCGTTTCGCTGCGCAGCCACCTTCGGCGGACGACCATCATCCCGGGTCGGGTCACATCGATCACGCACGCCGACAGGCACGTGATCGTCGAGATGCCCGACGGGTCGTCGCGACGACTGGGCTACGACATCATCGTGGTGACGGCGGGAGCAGTATCCCGCGTCTTCCCGATCGACGGCATCTCGGAGCGTGCGATCGGACTCAAGACGGTCGAGGAAGCCGTCGCTGTACGTGACCAGTTGCTCACCGCCTTCGAAGCGGCAGCCGCCCTGCCACCGGGGCCTGAGCGGCTGCGACTGCTCACGGCGACAGTCGTGGGAGGAGGTTTCTCCGGTGTGGAACTCTTCGGCGAGATGCTCGCGCTCGCCTCGGCGTTGCTGAAGTCCTATCCGGAACTGCGCTTCTCCGAGCTCAGCTTCCACCTGGTCGAGGCGAACGCGCGCATCCTTCCGGAGGTCACGGACAACCCCGGCCGATGGGTGGTGGAGCACCTGAGGCACCGCGGTGGGATCGTGCACCTCGGCACTCAACTCGTGTCCGCCGCCGGGGGCGAGGTGAGGTTGTCGACCGGTGAGCGGTATCCCTCGAACATCCTGGTGTGGGCTGCCGGAAACGCGACGAACCCGGTCGTCGCCTCGCACACGGACCTGCCGGTCGACGCCCGAGGCCTATTGATCACGCGCCCGGACCTTCGGATCGGTACCGCCGGCGATATCGTCCGAGATGCGTGGGCGGCCGGTGACAACGCGGCCATTCCCGACCTGACGTCGTCGATCCCCGGAGCACGCACGGTTCCCAACGCACAGCACGCCGTCCGGCAGGGTCGACTCCTCGCGAAGAACATCAGCGCGGTCCTCCAGGGCGAGCTTCCTCGCGACTACGTGCACCACAGCTTGGGTGTGGTCGCGACCCTCGGTCTCGGGCACGGCATCTTCCAGTACAAGGGTCTCGTCATCAAGGGTGTTCTGGCCTGGCTGATGCACCGGGGGTACCACGTTCTCGCCGTCCCCACCTGGGAGCGCAAGACCCGGGTGCTGGCGTTGTGGGCGGTCTCGTTCCTGTTCGGCCGTGACATCGTCTCGCTCGAATCGGTCCAGCGTCCTCGCGCAGCGTTCCTCGAGGCCGTTCCGCCGATCGTGCGCCTGCCGGATCCTGCACCGGGCGAGGTGCGGCATGCCAGTTGACCGACGCCGCGCGCGATCGCTGACCGATCGCGCGTCGGACCGCCTCCGCAGTACCCGCGCGGGGGCGGCGGTCGCGTCCTTGCGGCGAGAACTGCGAGGGCGAGCCATCCCGCTGCACTGGACGAACCTGTTCGGCGTCATCACGATCGCCGGCGTCGCGGTGCTCTTCATCACCGGCGTCGGGCTGATGGTGGCCTACGCGCCGTCCAGCGAGGCTGTCACCTATCGAGGGCCGTACGAGCCGCTGGCGGGTGCCACCGTCTCCCGGGCGTTCGATTCCGTGATGCGGATGTCGTTCGAGATGCCGGGCGGACTGCTTCTCCGGCAGCTCCATCACTGGGCCGCCCTCCTGGTTCCGGCGTCGGTCATGCTCCAACTGCTGGTGACGTTCTTCACCGGCGCCTTCCGGCGACCTCGTCGGGGCAGCTGGCTGATGCTGTTCCTCCTGCTCATCGTCGTTCTCGCCGGAGGGTGGAGCGGGTATGCCCTTCCCGATGACATGCTCTCCGGCTCCGGGTTGCGAATCGTCGAGGGCATCACTCTCGGGATACCTCTGATTGGCACGTGGCTGTCGACCATCCTCTTCGGAGGTGAGTTCCCGGGAAGGATCATCGAGAACCTTCACCTCGTCCACGTCCTCGTGGTCCCCGTCGGACTGCTTCTGCTGATCGCTCTTCGCGCTCGATCCGCGTACAGGAACAAGCCGCCTCAGTTCGCCGCCGGCGGTCGGGACGAGAGCAACGTGGTGGGCGTTCCGCTGCTTCCCCACGCCGCCGTGCGGTCCGGGGGTTTCTTCGCCGTCGTCGTCGGGCTCCTGGTGCTCATGGCGACGCTCGTCACGGTGAACCCGATCTGGAGCTACGGCCCCGCCGATCCCGGCAACGCATCTGCAGGAAGCCAACCCGACTGGTACACCGGGTTCCTCGACGGTGCGCTGCGTCTGGTGCCCCCGGGGTGGGAACTCCAGCTCCTCGACCGCACATGGACACTGGCGGTGCTGGTGCCCTTGGTGGTCGTCGGTGCGTTCCTCCTCGTGGTTGCGCTCTACCCGTTCTTGGAGGGCTGGATCATGCACGACAAGGTCGAGCATCACATCCTCGACCGCCCTCGCAACGCCACCGTCCGCACGTCGATCGGAACCGCAGGCGTGATCTTCTACGGTGTCCTCTGGACCGCAGGGAGCGCCGACATCATCGCGCTGCTCTTTCACGTGTCGTTCGAGATGGTGATCCTCACACTGCAGGCAGCGCTCGTCGTCGGTCCTCTGCTCGGCTACGTGATCGCTCGACGAGTCTGCATCGCGCTGCAGCGGAAGGACCGTGACCTCGTGCTGCACGGATACGAGACCGGCCGCATCGTCCGAATGCCCGGAGGCGAATACATCGAGGTGCACCAGGCGCTCGACGCGTACGAGCGATGGCGGCTCACCGCCCACAAGCCGACGCAGGCTGTCGAAGCACGACCCGACGAAGACGGACGGCTCCGACGATCGGAGCGGATCCGTGGCTGGCTGGCGGTGCGTCTCCTCGCCGACCGGCTCCCACCCGCGGTCACGACGGCAGGGGATGTGTCCGACTCTCCCGGTCGTTCCGATCGAGGGGTCGGAATCGGAGAGCGATGACATGGTGTGTCATCTAAGAGAGGACGGCCCCTGAACCGCCAGTCAATTCCTTCCACAGTCACACCAGTCGCGACCAAGGTCTCGACCACCTAGGCAGCGTCATCCTCCCAGAAAGCCGCGCAGATATGGAGTGCCAATTCAGCGACGGGTCCGGATGCTTCTGCTCGGTGGGGAGGCGCAAGCAGTGTTCCAGATCGGATCGGCACGACAAGAGGGATGCTCGGGGGCTGGCACCTGGTCAGGGTGCCGGCCCGCGATGCTTTCATTGCCCCAGGCAGTAGCCGTGCTCCTCGAGCACGCGAGCGAGGAATGCTGCATACCAAGACGGCCAGTCCGCGTCGTAGACGCCGCCGAGGTGCTCTCGCTCGTATGACCCGTGGGCGACCGCAGTCTTGCGGAGCATGTCTTCGAGAACCTCAGCTGCGCGTACAGTATCGATCGGTGTCGCCATGGTTCAGCGTCCCGGGAGCCGATCGATGACCTGCTGGATGACCCACTCGTTGCCGTCGGGGTCATCGAAGGAGGCGTAAGAGGCGTAGCTGTGGTGCTCCTCGTTGGGGCCGTCGACGCGGTTCTTGCCGTCGGCCCAGTGGAAGATGCCGTCGGCATCGTGCCAGATCGGGGTGATGTCGATTCCCCTGTCGACGAGCTCTTGACGGGCGCCGGCGAGATCGGGCGTCACAAGATGCAGGCCGCGGGCGGCACCGGGCCGGGCGCTGGTGAGCTGCTCTCCGAAGATGATGGAGGCACTCGATCCGGGAGGAGTGAACTGCACGACGCGGAGGCCGCGATCGGTGGCGAAGTCGGCGTCCTCGCGGAATCCGATCCGAGTGTAGAAGTCCTTTGCGCGGTCGACATCGGAGACCGGGATGACGACGACTTCGAGTGCGAGTTCCATGGTGATTTGTTCCTGTTCTTTCGAGGGGGTCGGTCAGCGGGCGCTGAAAGCGGAGGTGAACGATTTCTTGAGGCTGGGCGCTCCGACGATCGGAAGAAGTGTGGCCAGGACCTTGGCGCCGAACGTCTGGGGTGTACGGGTCAATGCAACGTCGATCCGTGTGCCATTCCCATCGGGAGCGAACCGGAAGTCCCATCCGCCGCCGGCGCCGAACAGCTTCGAGTCATGGGTGACCATGGTGGCCATGCCTGCCGCGGTGTCCCACTCGTAGCGGCCACGTTCCCAGGCTGCCTCGTTGCCTTCGGTGACCTCCGCCCAGTCCGCTCCGCGGTCATGAACCTCAAAGTGCTCCGGGTCGATGCCCGACCATACTTCGGTGCGAGCAGGGCTGAAGTCGGTGAGGACAGCCATAGCCGCTGAGGGCGAGAGTGGGGACGAAACCTGGAATCGGGTTACGGACATGGGAAGCCTTTCAGGAGATAACCGGTTGAAGTGGTTATCACTCTGGCAGACTCTACGTAACCTGTCAAGCAAGTTACGCCACCCCGGACCGATACCTGTTAGAATGGTTACGTGATGCACGCATTCCCTTGTGGCACCCTGGCTCTCGACTTCGTAGGCACGCTTCGCGCGCGCCGTGATTCGAAGCCCCGAGAGATGCTCGAGAACACCCAGGCGCTCGACCTCTGGTTCGTTGAAGCCGGCGTCGTCGATGAAGCGTCCGGAGCGCGCGATTCGGACTTGACCGATGCAGTTCAACTTCGCGAGGCCATCTACGACATCGCTTTCGCCCGGTTGCAGGGGGCTCCGCTGCCCAGCAAACCCGCGGCGCTGCTCAACCGGTGGGCTGTAGCGGCTCCCGTGCGGCTGGCTCTTGACCACGGCGCGGTGCGACGGGAGGGAGACGCCTCAGAGGGGCTGGCGACTGTGGCCCGGAACGCCGTCGAACTTTTCGGCGGCGACGATGCCGCGCTGCTCCGCGAATGCGGTCGGCCAGGATGCACGCAGGTGTATGTGGACCGCTCGCGGGGAGCCCGCCGGGAGTGGTGCTCCATGCGCACGTGCGGCAATCGCGTCAAGGCCGCCCAGTTCCGCGCTCGCCACCGCAGTGCGCCCGCGAACGCGTCTCAGTAAGTGTCCACCGGTTGCTAACGGCTCATCGGCGGCTTCGCCGATGCCTAGGGGTCGAGGGTTTCTTCACGTCGTGAAAGAATGCGAGAAGGCTCCTACACCGGAAGGCGACGATGCTTCACCGCACTCTTCTCGCAGACTCTTGGTCCCTTGACGTCCTCTCGCCACCGGGGGAGGAAAGCGGCCTGACTCCGGACCGGCTTCCGCTCACCGTGACAGTCCCTGGCAGTGTGCACACTGACCTCCTCGCTGCCGGAGTGATCCCGGATCCGTATCTCGATCTCAACGAACTCGACCTCGCGTGGATCGGTCGAACGTCATGGGTCTATCGACGAACCCTCTCGCTCTCCGAGGGATTGCACACTCACACCGATCTGGTCTTCGAGGGCCTCGACACTCTCGCCACGATCGCGATCGACGGGGACGTCGCGTCGATGACGGCCAACATGTTCCGCACTTATCGGTTGTCCCTCGATGCCTACGCGGGACGCACGATCGAGATCGCAGTGACCTTCGACTCGGCGTGGAGACCATTCGATCAGGCATCCGACGATGACCGCGCTGCATATGGCGCCGCCCCCTCCTTCATCCGCAAGATGGCGTGCAACTTCGGGTGGGATTGGGGCCCCGCGCTCGTGACCGCGGGGATCTGGCGCCCCGTGTGGGTCGAGACCTGGAGCGCGGCACGACTTGCGGACATCCGCCCGAGCGTGACCGTCGACATCGAAGAAGACGACATCGTCGGCCGCGTGAATCTCACGGTAAAGCTCGAACGTGATCGTGCAGAGCGGCCGATCGCGGTGGAGATCGAGGTGGCAGGACGGACAGAGACCGCGAGAATCGCAGCGTCGTCCCCTGCGGTCGTCTTCGACACCACGGTGCCGTTGGCGCCGTCCGATCTCTGGTGGCCGCGCGGGTACGGCGAGCAGCCCCTCCATGACCTCGTCGTGCGCGTCCGAGACGAGGGTTCAGGTGACGTGCTCGACGAAGCGGTACGGAGGATCGGGTTCCGCAACAGCACCGTCGACATGACGCCGGATGCCGATGGCACGCCGTTCGTCTTCGTCGTCAACGGCACGCCCATCCCGATCCGCGGCTTCAACTGGATCCCCGACGACTGCTTCCCCCATCGAGTGGACCGGACGCGCATCGACGAACGACTCGCCGCCGCCGTGGAGGCGAATGCGAACATGATCCGCGTCTGGGGCGGCGGGCTGTACGAGAGCGACGACTTCTACGACGCCTGCGATGAGCTCGGTCTTCTGGTGTGGCAGGACTTCGCCTTCGCGTGCGCGCCGTACCCGGAGACCCAGGAGCTGCGTGACGAGATCGAAGCGGAAGCGCGAGAGAACGTGACACGCCTCATGCGGCATCCATCGCTCGTGCTGTGGAACGGGAACAACGAGAACTGGCTCGGATGGGACGATTGGGACTGGAAGCCGCGGCTTGCGGGACGACCGTGGGGCGAGGGGTACTACCTCGATCTTCTGCCGCGTGTGGTTGCAGAGCTCCATCCGAACGCGACCTACTGGCCCGGGAGCCCGTACTCGGGCTCGCCTGACGTCTACTCGAACGACCGATCACACGGCGTCGTGCACCTGTGGGACGCGTGGAACTCGGAGGGATACGCCGTCTTCCGGCAGGATCGACCGCGGTTCGCGTCGGAGTTCGGATGGCAGGCCCCGCCCGCCTGGCGCACTCTCACCGACGCCGTCCACGACGACCCGATGACACCCACCTCGCCGGGCGTGCTGCACCACCAGAAGGCGATCGACGGAAACGGAAAATTGTCTCGTGGACTCGCCCCCTACTTCGACGAACCGACGGACATGGCGGACTGGCACTGGGCCATGCAGCTCAATCAGGCCAGGGCCATCCGCTTCTCAGTCGAGCACTTCCGCTCTCTGCGACCGTTGAACATGGGGGTCATCCTCTGGCAGCTCAACGACTGCTGGCCGGTCGCCTCGTGGGCCGTGGTCGACGGTGCGGGGCGGCGTCGCCCGGGATGGTTCGCGACCCGCGACGTCTACGCGCCCCGCCTGGCGACGATCCAGCCTCGAGGCGATGGACTCGCGCTCATTCTCGTGAACGACACGGCTGTCCAGTGGAGCGGGCAGGCGCACATCCGCAGAGTTGGGCTGGACGGAGAGCAACGCGCGATCGAGTCAGTTGATTTCGTGACGGCTGCAGGCGATGCGACGGAGATTTCGCTAGGGGAAGCGGTTTCGCGCGCGGCGCAGCCTGATGCGGAACTACTCGTCGCCGACATCGATGGAGCGGAACGCGCATGGTGGTACTACGTGTCCGACCGGGACTTCGCCTACCCGGACCCCGGGCTGTCGGTACAGCTCATCGAAAGGCTCCCTGAGAACGAAGGGGTGCTGACGGAGGTCGTTGTCCGGGCCGAGAACTTCGTCCGTGACCTGACGATTCATCCGGACCGACTCGGCGAGCATGTCACCGTCGATCGGATGCTCGTCACCTTGCTTCCCGGAGAGACCGGGGTCTTTCGTTTTACGGGAGTGATCGCCGCTGCGAGTGAAGAGGCGGTCGTTGCGGCCATCCGGCATGCGGGAGATCTTGTCGAGCGTCGAGTGGGCGAGAAGTTCGGAGTTCCCTCTTCCTGACCCCGTGCAGGAAGGGATGCTGCGCTGGGCGGGGATGCTGGGTCGCGCGGGCTCCAGCATCCCCGTCTGTTGCGATGTCAGTGCGAGCCGAAAAGCGCTACCGCTGTCCAGAGGCCGCACATGTGGTCAGCGGCGTACCCCTTTTCCACAGTCGGTGTCGGGTCGTCGAGCGACAGGTTGCTGGGCTTGAGCAGGTTGATCCGAGGCCATGAGGCCGCCGGCGTAGCTGGTGAACCGGTGCGGGCGAACTGCACCCATGCTTCTTGGACCGTCGATGCGAGCTGCTGCTGGCTTGGAGACAGCTCGCCAGGGACGGGGGCGTTGGGCTGATCGAACAGGTACGCCAACTCGGACTGGTGGGTTGCCGCCAGCGGTTTGCCGAGACTGTCGGGAACAGACCGAGCGTGGTGAAGATGCGATTCTCTTCGGCGTTCACGCCGTTGATGATCGGCACACGGTTGAACTTGCCCGTTGCCAGCGCCCTGGCGATCGAGTGCGGGACGACGGAACCGTCGATCACGCCGGGCGTGACCGACGCGGGCTGGTTCGCCACCAACACATCGACGGGTGCGTTGCGGAGGCATTCCGCGGACTGGTCCTCGCAACCCACGGCGGTCGCGGTCTTCGTGCCCTCGGCTTCCGCCTGCGCCAAAGACTTCTGCGCCGGCGCGAAGGCACCGCTCTGGACGACCGCGCGGTGGAACAGGCCCTTGGCGCCGGGTGACACGGGCGGTGCCGCGAAGGGCACGCCTCGGAACTCGAAGCCGGCGGGCGTCGCGGCTCCTCGGAGTTGCCCGGATTCCGTCTGAACGACGCTTGAAACGTCGGGTGCCTTCGCCTCCGCGTGCGCAGGGGAGGCGGTTATGGATCAGGAGTTGATACTCTCCTCGCGGATCAGGATCCCGAGGGGCGCAGTCCGCGGAAGCAGATCTCGACGACACGATCGCGCTGGCCGTCCGCGGGATAATCGGCCAAGCCGATTCCGTTCAGCATGCGCATCACATCGTCCGCGCTGACGTCCGCGCGAACCTGGCCGGAGGCTTGGGCCGCGGCAAGTAAGGGCTCGGCGGTCGCGTAGATCCGGCGCCGCGCAGCGAGCACGAGTTCCGTGTCGTGCGCCATCTCTTCCGCGAAAGCGCGTTTGCCGATGATGAAGTTCACGAAGCGCCGCAACCATTCCTCGAGGGCTTGTCGAGGGTCGTCCAGCACGGCGCGAGGCTCAAGCAGGTCGTCCACCTGCTTCGCGTACACCGCTTCGAACAGGGCGGCGCGGGAGGAAAAGCGGCGGTGCATCGTGGCACTGCCGACCCCCGCCCGACGCGCAATCTCCTCGAAAGGCACATTCGCTCCGGCGGTTGCGAACAGCTCCGTCGCAGCCGCAACGATCGCCTCGTGGTTACGAAGAGCGTCGGCGCGTAGGGGGCGGCTGGTCGTCATGGTGCGTGCTCCTTCAGAAATAAGCGGTAGATGCTCTCCGTTTATGTCTATAATCGGAGACGCCACCCCACTTATCCTAAGGAGATCAAATGTCAACCGCCACACCCACGCC
The DNA here is from genome assembly GCF_044749125.1 of Microbacterium sp. NPDC089696. Lineage (NCBI taxonomy): Bacteria > Bacillati > Actinomycetota > Actinomycetes > Micrococcales > Microbacteriaceae > Microbacterium > Microbacterium sp. NPDC089696. The sequence continues at coordinate 414,143 of NZ_JBIVHF010000001.1, forward strand.
GCATTGGAGGCGAACCGTGGTGCTGGCCCTCATCATGGGCGCACAGCTGATGCTGGTGCTGGACACCTCGATCGTGACGACCGCACTTCCTCGTCTCATCACCGATCTGGGCTTCACTCCCGCTTCGCTGTCCTGGGTTCAGAACGCCTACGTACTCGCCTTCGGCGGCCTTCTCTTGCTAGGTGCACGCATCGGCGACCTTGTCGGACGGCGGAGAGTCTTCGTCCTCGGGGTGGCGGTCTTCGCGGTCGCCTCGCTGGTGGCGGGTCTTGCCACAAGCGTGCCGATCCTGCTCATCGCGCGGGTGCTTCAGGGAGCTGCGTCAGCGTTTGCGATTCCCTCCACGCTGGCGCTGCTGGTGGATGCCAATCCCGAGCCGGAACAGCGCGGCCGCGCAATCGCCATCTACAGTGCCGTCATCGGCGCCGGCGCAAGCGTCGGCATCATCGTCGGGGGATTCTTCACCGATCTGTTGTCGTGGCGTTGGGGGCTGCTCATCAACGTGCCGATCGGCCTCATCGTCATCATCCTCGCTCCGATCTTCCTCAAGGAGACCGCGCGCAAGCGCGGCGGCTTCGACCTCGTTGGCGCGCTCATGATCACCGTGGGCATGACCGCCCTCGTGTACGGCCTCATCGAGGCCAGCAGCTTCGGCTGGGCGTCACCGGTCGCGCTCATCTCCTTTGTGCTCGCGGCGGTGCTGGTCGTATCGTTCGTCCTCGTCGAGAGGAAGACGCGGGAACCGATCGTGCCGCTGAGTCTGTTCGCGAGCGTGACCAGATCCGGTGCATACATCGCCCGCATTCTCACGGTCGGTGCGACCTTTTCCACGTTCTTCTTCCTGAGCCAGTACCTCCAGGAGGTCCTGCACTTCTCCGCACTCCTTGCGGGCCTCAGCTTCATCCCCCTGACCGGAATGTTCTTCGGAACCGTGTACATCGTCGGCCCGCTCGTGAAGAGGTTCGGCCGTGAACAGCTTTTGATCGCCTCGCTCGTCGTGGCTCTCATCGGCATGGCCTGGCTGTCCACCCTGAGCGCAAACACCGCATTCTTGCCGGGCATCGTTCTGCCGTTGCTCGTACTCGGTGTAGGGCAGGGCGTGGCGATCATCCTGCTCACGCAGCTCGGCATGGCCGATGTCCCGGCCGAACAGGCGGGCGCAGGTTCCGGCCTCGTCAACACTGCCCACCAGCTCGGTGGATCGGTCGGCCTCGCAGTCCTCACCGGTCTGTTCATCGCAGCTGGCGGAACCGGGGCGAGCGCCGCGGGACAGGTTGCCGGCTATCAAACCGTGTTCCACGTCGCTGCGGGCTTCTTCGCGCTGGCCATCGTTGTCGCCGCGGTGATGCTGGCGGCTGGCCGGCGGGCGCTCAGGGCCAACTGCGATTCCACCAATCGAGGGGTTGACACCCGACGCACCCAGGTCTAACGTACAACCAAATGGTTGCACAAAATGAACTGAGCGAAGCGGAGGTCGACCGTGTGTTCCACGCATTGGCGACGTCGACCCGGCGCGACATCCTGCGTCGGACGATCGAGCGGGAGCAGTCCGTCTCGACCCTCGCCTCCGAGTACGAGATGTCGTTCGCCGCGGTGCAGAAGCACGTCTCCGTGCTCGAGGCGGCAAACCTCATCGTCAAGCGCGCCGAGGGACGCGAGCGGCTCGTCCGCGCGAACCCCGAGATGATCGCCCGCGCCAGGGCGCTCCTCGCCCGATACGAAGAGATGTGGCGGTCGCGCATCGCCCGCCTCGACGACCTGCTGGCCGAGCCGGCACGACCGAACACCTCCGAAACGAACACCTCCGAAACGAACGAGAGAAGAGACTGACATGCCTGTCACCGACATCACCACGGATGCCGACAACCTGACCATGACGGTCGTCGCGGACTTCGCGGCACCGATCGAACGGGTCTGGAGCGCCTACAGCGACCCGCGGCAGCTCGAGCGCTTCTGGGGACCTCCCGGATGGCCGGCGACGTTCACCGCCTGGGACCACTCCGTCGGTGGCCGCGCGAACTACACGATGAACGGTCCGCGCGGCGAGTCCTCCTCGGGCACGTGGGAGTTCCTCTCGATCGAGGAGCCGACCGCGTTCACGGTGCTCGACTCGTTCGCCGACGCCGACGGCACCCCGCTCGAGGGCTTCCCCGCACAGCGGATGTCGTTCGCGTTCGAATCCACCGCCGACGGCACGCGCATGGTGACGACGAGCCACTTCGACTCGGTCGAGGCGCTTGAGCAGGTCGTCGAGATGGGGCAGAGCGAGGGCATCCGCATGGCGATGGGTCAGCTCGACGCCGTGCTGCAGGACCTCCGCGACTACGCGCAGGGCAAGGGCACGAACGTCGACCTCCTCGACGACACCCACGTGCGCATCACCCGGCTCGTCGAGGGTCCGCGCGAGCTGGTGTGGCGTGCCCACAACGAGCCCGAGCTCATGAAGCAGTGGCTGCTCGGCCCCGACGGCTGGGAGATGACCGAGTGCGTCGTCGCGTCGGAGGTCGGTCAGACCTACCGCACCTCCTGGGCTCCGGTCGGCGACACCGAGGGGCAGCCGTTCGGGTTCGAGGGCGAGGCGCTCGTGATCGACGCACCTCGTCGGTCCGTGCAGACCGAGCGGATGATCGGGATGCCGGTCGAGACGCTGAACGACCTCAACCTCTACGAGGAGGACGGCGCGACGCTCATCACGCTCTACATCGAGTACCCCGACAAGGAGACGCGCGACATGATCCTCGCCACAGGCATGGCCGACGGCATGGAGGCGTCGTACGAGCGTCTCGAGCGGGAGCTGCTCGCCGTCTGAGTCAGCGCGAGGAAAGTCCGGTCGGCTCCCCCGGGGGCCGACCGGACTTCGGCGTCCACGTCGACCACAGCGCCAGCGCGATGAGCACGGGCTGGAAGAACAGCCGCATGAAGCGGGCGGTGTCGGTGTCGAGGCCGAAGGCGTCGCGATGCTCCAGCCACTGCGCGATGTTGCCGGGGAAGACGGCCACGAAGAACAGCGCCGTGAGCACCCCGACCAGGCGACGATGTCGACGCGCGATGAGCAGTGCGACACCGAGTCCGATCTCGACGATGCCGGAGGCGAGCACGACCACGTCGGGATCGAGCGGCACCCACGGCGGCACCTGCGCCAGGAACTCCTCGCGCGCGAACGTCAGATGAGCGACGCCGGTGAAGACCAGGAACGAGCCGAGGACGATCCGACCGACCGTGCGTGCGACGTTCATCCTCGACATCCTGCGAGTGTACGCGCGGTCAGATCAGGCGGCGCAGCGCCTCGTCGAGCGAGATGCCCTGCGCGCTCGCGAGATCGGCGAGCCGCGCGTGCTCCTCACCCGTCAGGGTGATGCGCACCTCGACGGGGTCGGAGGCCGGGTCGTCGTCGAAACCGTCGAACAGGTCGGACGCCTCGGCCCACAGCGGCTGGGCGAGCGTCGCGGCGGTGAACGGCGAGGGGGCGGATGCCGCGGCCGCGGCGAGAGGAGCCGACCCGGCGGCCGCAGCTCCGGCATCCGTCGCGAGTGTGAAGCCCGGGCCTCGCCGCGGCTCCTGCTTCTGCTGGTATGCCTTCGCGGCGGCGTTCGCCCGCTCGTCGGCGGCCTCGTTGAGGGGGTGCCCGGCGTGACCCTTGACCCACGAGAACTCCACGTCACGACCGCGGATCGCCTCGTCGATGCCCTCGAGCAGGTCGCGGTTCAACACCGGTCCACCGTCGGACTTGCGCCAGCCCTTGCGCTTCCATCCCGGCATCCACTTGGTCACGGAGTCGATCACGTAGCGGCTGTCGCACTCGATCAGCAGCTTCTCGTCGATGCCGGCCGTCGCCCGCAGCAGCTCCAGCACGGCCCGGAGCTCGCCCTGGTTGTTCGTGCCGTGGGGAGAGCCGCCGGCCGCCCAGTTCGACTCGTCGATGTACCAGGCCCAGCCGTTGGGCCCGGGGTTGCCCAGCGCGGAGCCGTCAGCGGCGGCGGTGATCGTCATCCCTCCACCGTAGCCGCGGCGGGCGACAACGACGGGCCGCGGGTTGTCGCAGATCTGCGCTCGCGTCGCACTCCTCCGACGGAAACGTGCGACGTGGATGCGAATCCGCGACGAGGGGCTCAGTCCTCGGGGTCGGGCTCGCGGTTCTCGGTCGACACGGCCGAGGGAGCGGGCGGCGCGACCGGGAACACGATCGAGCTCACGTCACCGCTGGTCTCGGCGCCGAGTCCGATCGACAGCGGATCGAGCGCCGGCGCGGTGCCGAGCACATCGGACTCCCCGCGCTCGAGCGGCTCCGAGGGCAGCGCCCACTGCTTCTCTTCTTCTTCGGGTCGTTGCTGGAACAGTCCCATGCGTCCCATTCTCGCCCCGCGCGTCACGACCGCGCCCGGATTCACACCGGATTGATCGGATGCCGGCGTTCAGGCGGATGCGGCGTGGCGGAACGTGAAGTACCCCGAGACGGCGCCGTGGTTCACGACCCCGCTGCCCGTGCCGAGCATCCGCTGCGACGTCGTGGCGCCGGACTCGACGAAGGTGTACCCCGTGTGCTCGAGCCGCCAGCCGAGGCCCTCGACCTCGCTCAGGAAGTAGCCGACGCTCTCGTTCTGGACGTAGTCGTTCGCCGCGGACCCCCACGACGACGGCTCACCGGTCAGTCGGCTCACCTCGACGTGAAGGTGCAGCAGCGTGTCGCCGCGAGTGTGCGCGTCGCGCGCGATGTCGAGCAGGCGTGCGGCCTCGTCTGATGTCAGCATCGTGTCCCCTCCGCGTCGGCGTCGCACCGACGATCTGGGACTCAGCGTAGGCGGACGCCGGGCGGCGCACCGCGACCCGTGGTCAGGCCGACGCCGCGCGCACGGCGTCGACGAGGGCACGCCAGGGGCCGTCGAGCGCGGAGTCGGGGAGTTCCCGCTCGCGCTTCTCCTCGGGGGTGCGCACGCGGATGAGCCAGACGAACCGGTCGGCGCCGCGTGCGGAATCCGCATCGGCGTCCCAGGGGCAGTCGTCGACCATGCTGATCCACTCCGGAGCCTCGGCGGGCTCGGGTTCGACCTGCCACTCGCGTCGGATGCCGGCGATCCCGCCCGTGCGCACGACCACGATGACGACCCGCGCGTCGGTCGTCACCGGTGCGTCACTCGGTGGAGTGGGCTCGCTCATCTCCATAGACTCCCACGGTCGTCCAGGCGCGTCGAGCGGATCCCCCGGTCGCGGCGTCGATCGCTGTCGCCGCAGCGACCGTTGCGTCGGCGAACTCCGTGAACGTCGCGGTACTCGACAGGCCGTCGGTCAGTGCCCGGTACCAGACGGTGCCGGCGGTCTCCCAGGCCTTGCCGCCGAGGTCGATCGCGAAGAGCGCGAAGGCTCGGTTGGGGATCCCGGAGTTGATGTGCACGCCGCCGTTGTCCTCGGTCGTGCGCACGAAACCGCTCATGTGATCGGGCTGCGGGTCCTTGCCGAGCTCGTCGTCGTCGTAGGCCGTGCCCGGCGCGATCATCGACCGCAGGGCGACGCCCTCGACCGCATCCGTGAAGATCTCGGCGCCGATCAGCCAGGTCGCTTCGGCTGCGGTCTGACCCTTGAGGTACTGCTCGGTCAGGGCGCCGAACACGTCGGCGATCGATTCGTTGAGCGCGCCCGGCTGTCCCTGGTACTCGAGATCGGCGGTGTGCTGCACGACCCCGTGGGCGAGCTCGTGGCCGATCACGGTGGTCGATCGCGTGAACCCCGTGAAGACCTCGCCGTCGCCGTCGCCGAACACCATGCGCTCGCCGTCCCAGAAGGCGTTGTCGTAGTCGACGCCGTAGTGCACGGTCGCATCGAGGGGAGCCCCGGCGTCGTCGAGGGAGTTGCGGGCGAACGCCGAGAGCAGCAGTTCGAACGTGGCGCCGAGGCCGTCGAAAGCCTCGTTCACGGAGGCGTCGTCGACCGGGGCGTCGTCTTCGGTGCGCACGACCGCGCCGGGCAGCGTCTGGGTGTTGGCGGCGTCGCTGATCGTGCGGTTCGGCGCATCCGAGAGCTGGGCGACGAGATCGCCGTTCTCGTCGATGGACAGGTCGATGCGGGCGCGGAAGGGCGGCCGACCAGCCGTGAGCGTCTGCCGAGCGGCGGCGGCCGCACGCGGGTATCGGCCGGATTCGGCCAGGCGCGCGAGCAGGTAGGACGGGACGACTCCGGGGGATGCGACGTGGCTGCTCATGGTCCGACCCTACGCCGGGGGTCGGACGTCGAGGCAGGTCTCGATCCTCTGCAGATCACTTGCAACATATCGACCGGATTTGATATTGAGAATCGTTCTCAATACTGTGAGTGCGTGCCCCGACGTCTCGCCGCGACCACCGCCCTGCTCACTACCGCCCTCCTGCTCACCTCGTGCGCCGTGCCCGGAGCGCCGAGCGAGTCGCCGAGCCCGAGCATCCCCGCGTTCGACGGCGTGGACGGCGGCGGTGCGGCCGAGGTCGCCGCCCCGGCATCCGCTCTCCTGGTCGCCGACGAGGCGGGCACGATCACGATCCTCGACCTCGCCACCGAGGAGCGCGAGCAGCTCGACGGCGACGGCGCCGTGTTCGGCACGGGGCGCTTCGGATACCGCGTCGAGAGCGACGACACCGCCACGAGCGTGCAGATCGTCGATTCCGGCCGATGGACCGTGCCGCACGGCGACCACTCGCACTCCTTCCGGGGCGAGACGCGCATCGCCGGATCGGTCGCGGGTGCAGGAGACGTGCGCGTCACGGTCGGCGACCACGCCACCGCGGCGCTCTTCGACGACGAGCTCGCGCTGATCGATCACGAAGACGCCGGCCAGGCCGATCCCGTGCGGATCCCCGTCCCGTCGGAGGCCCCGGAGTTCGTCGTCCCCTTCGCCGGCCACCTGCTCTCCGCCACCGCCTCCACGGTCGACGTGCTCGACGACGCCGGCGCGGCCACCGGCGCGTCCGTGCCGTGCGCCCACCCGACCGACGCGGACATCACGCGCGTCGGCGCGGTGATCGCGTGCACCGACGGCGTCGCGCTCGTGACCCGCGAGGTCGGCGGGACGCTGTCCGCCGAGAGCATCCCGTATCCCGGAGGCGCTCCCGCGGCGCTCACGCTGCTCGGACGCGCAGATCGCCCCGATCTCGCCGGCGTCGCGGGAGACCGGGGCGCCTGGCTGCTCGACTCCCGTGCCCGCTCCTGGACGCTCCTGCCCACCGACGTCCCGCTCGTCGCGGCCTCGGCGATCGGTGACGACGACGGCCGCACAGTCGTCGTCGCGGACGACGGCACGGTCCGCGTGCTCGCTGCGGACGGCGCCGAGATCGCCCGCACCGATCCCCTCGTGACGGCCTCACTCGGCGACTCCGCCGCACGGGCGCGGATCACCCTGCTGGTCGGCGCCGCGCACGCCTACGTCTCCGACCCCGCCGCGGGGGAGATCCACGAGATCGACCACCGCGACGGCGCACTCGTCACCCGCACCTTCGCCGACCTCGACCCCTGGCACGTCCAGCTCGTCGGCTGACCGCGCGACCGAACCCACAGACACCCACCCACCGAGAGATACACAGAGAAGAAGGAGAACACCCATGTCCCGACCTGCACGCAGCCGCCTCGCGGCCGGCGCGCTCGCCGCCGTCGCCGCCGTGGCGCTGGCCGGGTGCGCGAGCGCCACGCCCGCGGCATCCGGTGGATCAGCCGCCCCCGACGATCACGCCCACGAGAGCGACACCCGCATCGCCGTCACCTACGACGGCGGCGTCACCGTGCTCGACGGCAAGACCCTCGACACCGTCGACTCCGCCGAGCTCGACGGGTTCCTGCGCGTGAACGGCGCCGGCGACCACGACGGACACGTCTTCGTCACCGCGGCCGACGGATTCCACGTGCTCGACACGGGGCTCGCGTCCGGCTCCGTGGGGTTCACGGGCGAGGTGTTCGAGGCGACCGCAGCCGGGCACGCGACCCCGCACGGCGGCCGCACCGCGCTGTTCGACGACGGCACCGGAGAGGTGCGCATCTTCGACACCGATGCGATCGGCACGGGCACGCTGCCCGAGTTCGATACCGTCACGTCGGAGCAGGCGCACCACGGCGTCGCGATCGAGTTGACCGACGGCACCGTGCTGTCGACCATCGGCACCCCCGAATCCCGCAGCGGCGTGCGCCACCTGACCGCCGACGGCACCGAGCTCGCCCGTGACGAGGAGTGCCCGAGCGTGCACGGCGAGGGTGCGCTCAAGGGCGAGGTCGTGGTGTTCGGATGCGAGAACGGCGCGCTCGTGTTCGACGACGGCGCGTTCACGAAGATCGCCGCACCGGACGCGTTCGGACGGTCGGGCAACGCCTACGTCACCGACACCAGCGCGATCGCCGCGATGGACTACAAGACCGACCCCGACCAGGAGGGCTACCTGCTGTCGAAGCTCGCGCTCGTCGACACCGACGCGAAGACGATGTCGATCGTGGACCTGCCGGAGGGCGTCGAGTACACGTGGCGCGGCGTCGGTCGCAGCGCGCACGACGACATCGTGGTGCTGTCCGCCGACGGCACGCTGAACATGCTCGACGAGTCCGGCGAGGTCGTCGACTCGTGGGACGTCATCGAGCCCTGGGAGAGCCCGGTCGAGTGGCAGGACGCCCATCCCGGACTCCGGGTCGTGGGGGACGTCGCCTACGTGACGGAGCCGGCGTCAGACCGCATCCTCGCCGTCGACCTGCACACCGGCGAGATCACGGCCGACGTCACGCTCGACGTCACGCCGAACGAGTTCGTGGTGGTGGGGGCCGCCGGGCACTGACCCGCGCGTCGCTCGCCCTTCATCCGGCACCTCCTGCCGGAGTCCTCCGCGGATTCCGGCAGGAGGTGTCAACCGAAGGGGAGGCACGGTCCCGTCGAGTCAGTCGCGCGTGATCTCGATCACCGTGGTGCGCACGCCGCCGGCCTCGTAGCGCACCGGCATCCCGGGATGCGCGAGGGAGAACCAGAAGACGCCGTCCGTCGTGTCATAGCGCAGGCAGGTGACTGTGCCGAGTTCGATCGCGAGGCTCTCGGAGGAGACCCGCGTCGTCGTCGCGTCGAAGGCCGCGTGGCCCTGCAGCTCGGCCCACGTCACCCTGTTCTTCGCGATGTCGTGAGGCGCGGACTCGTCCCAGCGTTCGAGCACCGCGCCCTCTGCGTCCGTGTCGCGGAAGCGGTTCACGCGCAGGGCGTGGGAACCGTCGGGTCGATCGACGCGGATGCGGACGGTCGTGCCGACCCCGGTCGCCGCGCGGATCTCGTCGGCCGTGAACGGGGTCGGCAGGAGCCCGGGGCCGAGGAGACGCGGATCGGATGCGGTCATGCACACATTCTGCGCCTCAGCGGTGCGTCGCGGTACGACGATCTTCCGCGGCGGCCGGCGCCCAGGACTCTCGCGTAAAATCGGGACGGTGACCGACGCGAACCCCGAACTCGGCGCCGGCCTCGACCCGGACGACCTCGCCACGACGCTGCGCGTGCTGCGCGAGCTGCACACGATCGACAACGAGCATCCCGACTTCATCGCCGTGCGCCAGGCGACCGCGGCGATGTTCAAGGACGTCAAGCGCGTGCGCCGCAAGCAGATCCGCGACGCGATCGCCGAGGCAGACAAGGCCGTCGTCGCGCGGACGGCGACCGGCGCCCCCGACCGGATCGACGACGAGACGCGCGGCAACGACCTCGCGACGAGCGTCGTCGACGCCCCCATCGCGGGCGAGCTGCTCAAGCCCCGCAACTGCTACATCTGCAAGAAGCCGTACACGATCGTCGACGCCTTCTACCATCAGCTCTGCCCCGACTGCGCACGCTTCAGCCACGGCAAGCGTAACGCCCGCACCGACCTCACCGGCAAGCGCGCGCTGCTCACCGGTGGTCGCGCGAAGATCGGCATGCACATCGCGTTGCGGCTGCTCCGCGACGGCGCGCACACGACCATCACGACGCGCTTCCCCCGCGACGCCGTCCGGCGCTTCTCGGCCCTGGAGGACTCGGCCGACTGGTTGCACCGCCTCCGCGTCGTCGGCATCGACCTGCGCGACCCCGCCCAGGTGATCGGCCTCGCCGACTCCGTCGCGGCGCAGGGTCCCCTCGACATCCTCATCAACAACGCGGCCCAGACCGTGCGGCGCTCGCCCGGTGCCTACTCGCTGCTGGCGGATGCCGAGCTGCAGCCGCTCCCCGACGGACCGCTGCCCGAGATGGAGACGTTCGGGCACACCGCCGACCCGCACCCGCAGGCGCTGCAGGCCTCGGTCGACGCGCATCCGCTGCTGTCGGTCGCGGCCCTCGGAGGAACCGTCGCGGAGCAGGGCGGTCAGGCGCTCACGGCCGAGGACCTCGCGCGCCTCGCGATGGCCCCGGGATCGTCGTCGCTCGAGAAGCACGCCGACGGCACCGCGATCGACGCCGGCGGACTCGTGCCCGACGTCAATCGCGTCAACAGCTGGGTGCAGTCGATCGACCAGGTCGATCCGCTCGAGATGCTCGAGGTGCAGCTCGCGAACACCACGGCGCCGTTCCTGCTCATCAGCCGCCTGCGCGCCTCGATGGCGGCGTCGTCGTCGCACCGCAAGTACGTCGTCAACGTGTCGGCCATGGAGGGGCAGTTCTCCCGCCGTTACAAGGGCCCGGGGCACCCGCACACGAACATGGCGAAGGCCGCGCTGAACATGCTCACGCGCACCAGCGCGGGGGAGATGCTCGAGACCGACGGCATCCTCATGACCGCCGTCGACACCGGATGGATCACCGACGAGCGCCCGCACTTCACGAAGGTGCGCCTCGCGGAGGAGGGCTTCCACGCCCCGCTCGACCTCGTCGACGGCGCCGCCCGCGTGTACGACCCGATCGTGCGCGGCGAGGCCGGGGAGGACGTCTTCGGCGTCTTCCTCAAGGACTACGAGCCCAGCCCCTGGTGACCTGACGGCTCGGTCATTCCGGGTCAGCGAACCGGTGCGAGGGTGGCGGACGCCCACTCGCCGAGCTGGTCGAGGATCGGCAGCAGACCGCGGCCGCCGTCGGTGAGCGCGTAGGACACGGTGACGGGCGGGCCGGCGTCGACCGACCGCGCGACGAGCCCCGCATCCGTCAGTTCGCCGAGCCGGTCGGAGAGGACGGTGTCGCTGATGCCGGAGACCCCGCGGCGCAGGGCGACGAACGTCGACGGGCCGCCTCCGAGCGCGGAGAGGATCATGCCGTTCCAGCGCTTTCCGAGCACGCTGAAGGCCAGGGTGACGGCGGCGTCGCACCTGTTCAGATCGTGGCCGGCCTCGGGCATGGGTTCATTCTACCTGTGCTACGGTAATCCGAGTCGCTAAGAAAAACAGAGCGACTCCGAAAAACGAAAGGCAGCCCCATGTCCCTGTTCCGCCTGGATGCCAGCATCCTCCCCGCGTCGTCCGCCAGCCGATCGCTCGCCGACCTCGTCGAGGCCGAGTGGACGGCATCCCACCCCGACTCGACCGTGACGCGCCGGGACCTCGCCGCCGACCCCGTACCCGCGACGGCCTGGGCGGATGCCGTGACCGGCGGCTTCGTCGACGAGGCGCAGCGCACCCCCGCACAGATCGAGGCCCGCGCCCTCGCGACCACGTTCGCCGACGAGCTGATCGGAGCCGACGCCCTGCTCTTCGCGGTGCCGCTGTACAACTACGGCGTCTCGCAGCACTTCAAGACCTGGTTCGACCTCGCCTACACGGACTCGCGCATCGACCCGCAGGGCACCGCGCTGCGCGGCAAGCCCGCGACGCTCGTGACCGTGCTCGGCGGCAACTACGCCCCCGGCACGCCCAAGGAGGGCTGGGACCACTCCACCGCATGGCTCCGCCGCGTGCTCGAGGACGTCTGGGGCCTCGACCTCCGCGTCGTCGAGCGGCCCTTCACCCTGGTCGGCGTGAACCCCGCTCTCGATGCCTTCGCCGAGACGGCCCGCGAGCTCAAGGAGAACGCCGAGACCGACGCGCGCACCTACGGCCGCGAGCTCGCAGCGCTCCGCGACCAGGTGGCCTGACCGCGGCATCCCCGCCCCGCCCGTCTATTTCTGCTGAAGGGCAGAAACAGACGGGCGATTTGCGTCATACGGCAGAAGTAGACGGGTTTGAGGGAGCGGCGGGGTACGGATGCGGCAGCCACACCGTCACGTTCAGGCCGCCGCCCTGCCGCGGGGTGAGCACCAGGCTCCCTTCGTGGGCCTGCGCGATGCGCTGGACGATCGCGAGACCGAGGCCGACCCCCGCGTGGTCCTCGTCGCGGGTGCGCTCTGCGCCGCGCTGGAACGGCTCCGCGAGGGTCGCGACGCGATGCGGGGCCATGAGCTCGCCGGTGTTCTCGACGACGAGGGCGACCGCTTCCGGCAGCACGTGCGTGCGCACGACGACCGTTCCCTCGGCCGGCAGGTTGTGCACGACGGCGTTGTGCACGAGGTTCGTGATGAGCTGCTGCACGAGCGCGCCGTTGCCGTAGACGTGCGCGGTGTCGCCGCCGACGTCGATCGTCACGCCTCGGCGGTCGGCGAGCGGCAGCAGCGTCTCGACCGACTCCTCGGCGAGCAGCGACAGCTCGAGCGGCTCGCGCGTGAACACCCGGCGCTCGGCGCGGCTCAGCAGCAGCAGTGCCTCGGTCAACTCGATCGCCCGGGTGTTGACGTCCTGCAGTCTGCCGATCAGCCCGTCGACGTCGCGGTCGGGGTCGTTGCGCGCGACCTCGAGCATGGTCTGGGAGATCGCGAGCGGGGTGCGCAGTTCGTGCGAGGCGTTCGCCGCGAACCGCTGCTGCTCGGCCACGTGCGCCTCGAGCTGTTCGAGCATGGCATCGAACACGTCGGCGAGGTCGCGGAACTCGTCGCGCGGCCCCTCCAGGTCGACCCGGTGGGAGAGCGATCCCTGGGCGGCGAGCTGCGCCGCGTGTCCGATGCGACCGAGCGGTGTCAGCATCCGTCCGGCGAGCAACCACCCGCCGCCGATGCCGATCGCGAGCAGGATGAGCATCACGATGACCGCGGCGGGGATGAACGCGCGGATGAGGTCGGACCGGTTCGGGACCCACCGATCGAGCTCGGTGAAGATGTTCGTGTCCGGTATGTAGCGCAGCAGCCACAGCGCCACTGCCGCGAGCAGCAGCACGCCCGAGACCACGACGACGCCCGCGTAGCTGAGCGTGAGCTTCCAGCGGGCGCTCATGCCCCGGCGTCTACGCCTCGGCGACGGCATCCGTCTGTCCCTCCGTGCCGATCCGGTAGCCGACGCCCGGCACGGTGACGATGAGTCCCGGTTCGCCGAGGCGCTTGCGCAGCGACGACACCGTGATGCGCACGGCGTTCGTGAACGGATCGGCGTTCTCGTCCCAGGCTCGTTCCAGCAGCTCCTCCGCGCTCACGACCCCGCCGGCCGCGTCGACGAGCACCTCCAGCACCGCGAACTGCTTGCGCGTGAGGGCGACGTAGCGTCCGTCGCGGAACACCTCACGGCGGAACGGGTCGAGCCGCAGTCCGGCGATCTCGAGCACCGGTGGCCGGGCACGCTGGCGGCGGCGGTCGAGCGCGCGCAGGCGCAGCACGAGCTCGCGCAGCTCGAACGGTTTGGTGAGGTAGTCGTCGGCGCCGATCTCGAACCCCGAGGCCTTGTCGTCGAGGCGGTCGGCGGCCGTGAGCATGAGGATCGGAATGCCGCTGCCGGAGGCGACGATCCAGCGGGCGATGTCGTCGCCCGAGGGCCCAGGGATATCGCGGTCGAGCACCGCGAGGTCGTAGGCGTTGACGCCCAGCAGTTCGAGCGCGGTGTCGCCGTCTCCGGCGATGTCGGCGGCGATCGCCTCGAGGCGCAGTCCGTCGCGCACGGCCTCGGCGAGGTACGGCTCGTCCTCGACGATCAGCACGCGCACGACAGGGCTCCCATGTGCTCAGAGCTTACGCACCCCGACATATCGGGAACGTATGCAAAACCGCATACGACCTCGCAACACGCCCCCTTCTTGACTGGACACCATGAACGATTCCCTCGCCCTCCGGCGCCGCCGCCTCGTCGCGACGGTCGGCGCCGTGCTGTTCGCTGCGGCCGTTGCCGGCTCCATCGCCGTGATCGGGCAGCAGTCCCTCGCGTCCGCCTCCACCGTCGTGACCTCCGGGCCGGTCACCGAGGCCGACGGACTCATCCGCCACGAAGGCGACGTCACCGTGTTCGACGACGTCCCCGCCGTCACGAACCTCGACTCCGACCTGCTCGCAGCCGTGCGGGCCGCGGCGACCGCCGCCGAGGAGGACGGCGTGCGCATGCACGTCAACAGCGGATGGCGGTCGGCCGCGTACCAGGAGCAGCTGCGGCGGGATGCCGTGGCGCAGTACGGCTCCGAAGAGGAGGCGGCGCGCTGGGTCGCGACGCCGGAGAACTCCGAGCACGTGTCGGGGGACGCGATCGACCTCGGCGGCCTCCCGGCGCAGGACTGGCTGTCGCGCAACGGCGCACGCTTCGGCCTGTGCCAGATCTACGCCAACGAGCGCTGGCACTTCGAGCTGCGCCCCGCCGCCGTGGCGAACGGCTGCCCGCTCATGTACGACGACCCCACGACCGACCCGAGGACGCAGCGATGACCACCCTGCCCGCCACGACCTTCGGGTCAGAGGCCGCTCAGCGCCTCACCCTCTCGCGCATGCACGCACCGACCCTGCACACGCTCCCCGCCGCGGTCGCCGCGAACACGGCCAGGGTGCGCTCGGCGACGAGCGCGCGGATCATGGCCGTCGTGAAGGCCGACGGCTACGGCCACGGCGCCGTCACGGTCGCCCGCGCGGCCGTCGCCGCCGGGGCGGAGTGGCTCGGAGTGACGGATGCCGTGGACGGCGCCGCCCTGCGCGCCGCCGGGCTCGACGTGCCGATCCTCGCGTGGCTCAATCCGGCCGGAGTCGACGCGGCGCAGGCCGTGGCCGATCGGATCGACATCGCAGTCGGGTCGCTCGACGAGCTGCGTCAGCTCGTCGCAGATGCCGCGGGCGTCACCGCTCCGGTGCGCGTGCACCTGCACATGGACACCGGGATGACCCGAGGCGGCGTCCCGCTCGACGACTGGGCCGAGCTGCTGCGCACCGCCCGCGCGGCGCGGGGTCGCATCGAGGTCGTCGGCGTCATGGGGCATCTGCCGCGCGCCGACGAGGCCGACCCCGCCGCGAACGCCCCGGCCGTGCTGCGCATGCGGCAGGCGCGCGATGCCGTGCTGCGGGCGGGCTTCGGTCCGCTGATCGTGCACCTGGCCGCGACCTCGGGGGCGCTGACCGACCCGTCGACGCACTTCGATCTCGTGCGGGTCGGCGCCGGGCTCGTCGGCATCGATCCGTCCGAGACCGTGGAGCTGCAGGGAGCCTCGCGGCTCACGGCATCCGTCGTGCACAGCAGCGTCGTGGCCGCGGGCACCCCGGTCGGCTACGGCGGCGCGTTCGTGACCGAGCGCGAGACGCGTCTCGCGGTGATCGGGGTCGGCTACGCCGACGGCATCCCGCGGGAGCTCCTGCCGGGAGCGGCCGTCGCGATCGACGGCGTGTGGTGCGCGATCGTGGGACGCGTCTCGATGGATCAGATCGTCGTCGACACGGGCGACGCGACGGTGCCGCGCGGCGCGACGGCGGTCGTGTTCGGGCCGGAGGGCGGCGCGGTGCCGAGCATTCGGGAGTGGGCGCGGTGGGCGGACAGCATCCCGCACACGATCGTCACGGGGATCGGCGCACGCGTGCAGAGGGGGATCGCATGAGGGTGCTCGTGATCGGAGGGGGCCAGAACGCCGAGCACGAGGTGTCGCTCGCCTCGGCCGCCGCGGTGGCGGGGGCGCTGCGCACCGGAGGGCACGACGTGAGCGAGGCGACCATCTCCCCGGAGGGTGTGTGGCGGGTACCCGGTCAGCGGGACGCCACGACGGCGGTCGCCTCGCTCGCGTCGGCGCTGCCGCTGCTCGGGGAGGTCGACGTCGTGTTCCCGGCGGTGCACGGCCCGCTCGGTGAGGACGGCGCCCTCGCGGCGCTGTGCGCGCTGGCCGGGGTGCGAGTCGTCGGCTCCGGTCCACGCGCGGGCGCGATCGGCATGGACAAGTGGGCCACCAAGCTCGTGGCGCGGGCCGCGGGGCTCCGCGTCGCGAAGGGACGGCTCGTGGATGCGGCGGGGATCGGCGATGTCGAGTTCGATGGTCCGGTCGTCGTGAAGCCCGTGTCGAGCGGGTCGAGCCACGGGGTGGGCCTCGTACGCGAGGAAGGCGACCTCGCGGCGGCGCTGCGGGAGGCGGCGCGGTTCGACCGCCGGATCCTGATCGAAGAGGTCGTCCGCGGGCGCGAGATCGACGTCGCGGTGCTCCGCGAGGCTCGGGGGGTGCGGTGGGCGGCGCCGCCGCTGGAGATCGAGACGTCCGGACTGTTCGACACCGCGACGAAGTACGACGGCACCGCGCGGTTCACGGTGCCCGCGCGGCTGACCCCGGGCGAGCAGTCGGCCCTGAGCCGTGCCGCGCTGACGATGTTCGACGCGCTCGGCTGCGCCGGTGTCGCCCGCATGGACTTCTTCCTCACGGACGACGGCCCGATCCTCAACGAGGTCAACACGATGCCGGGGCTGACCGCCGCGTCGCAGGTGCCACGCATGTTCGCCGCCGCCGACGTCGCCTACGTCGACCTCGTCGACCGCCTCGTGCGCGCGGCCGAGGTGCCGGGGCGGTGAGGGCGCGCGTCGGATGGCCGGATGTCGCGAAGGGTCTGTGCATCATCCTCGTGGTGCTGTGGCACGTCGTCACGAAGCACGCGATCGACGTGCCGGGCGCGGGGCCGGTGACGGACGCCTGGGCGACGGTGAACGCGCAGCTGCTGCCGCTGCGGATGCCGTTGTTCTTCCTCATCTCGGGCATGTTCGCGGGTCGCGCGATCCTGGCGTCGGAGGGGATGCCCTGGCGGCGCCGTGCCGGGCGGCTGCTCGCCGTCTACGTGATGTGGGTGCTGATCCAGACCGCTGTGCTCGCGCTCACCCCTGACTTCGACACGGCCAGGGCGAGCGACGGCTGGGAGCTGCTCGCTCAGCTCACGATCAGCCCCACGAACCTCTGGTACCTGCTCGCGCTCGCCGCGTACCTGTGCGTGGCTCGCCTCACCCGCGACCTGCCCACCGCGTTCGTCCTGCCGGTCGCCTTCGCGGTGGCGGCGTTCGCGGCGTCGGGTGCGTTCCCGGACCTCGGCAACCTCTGGCAGGTGGTGCAGAACCTCTTCTTCTTCCTCGCCGGGCTGCGGCTGCGTGAAGCCGTCATGCGGTTCGCCGCGTCGACCGGCGTCCTGCGCGCGCTCGTGCTCTCCGTCGGGTTCGCAGGGGCGACGGCCGTGGTGGGCGTGCTCGGTATGCGGCAGTGGCCCGGCGTCTGGCCTCTGCTCGCGATCGTGGCGGTCGCGTGCGGAGTGGCGCTGTGCGCGCTCGTCGACCGGCATGCAGCGGCGGTCGCGCGACCGCTGCGCTGGATCGGACAGCGCACGCTGCCGATCTACGTGCTGCACATGATCCCGCTCGCGCTGATCGACGCGGCGCTGCGCGCATTCGGATGGCGGGCGACTCCGATGGTCGAGGCGTTCACGCCGGTCGTGCTCACCGCGGTCGTGATCGGCGTGTGCCTCGCGCTACACGCGGTGCTCGTGCGGGTCGGGCTCGGGGTGCTGTTCGATCCGCTGCCCCTGTTCGACCGGCTGCGGCGGACCGCCGCTACAGTCGGTCGACGCCCGTCACCGTGACGACCGCCGCGCCCTCCTCGTCGGAGGCGGCGAGGTCGACGGTCGCGGAGATGCCCCAGTCGTGGTCGCCGGCGGGGTCGTCGAGGATCTGCCTCACGGTCCACTCGGTCGCGCCCTCGGTGAGGAGCAGGAGCTGCGAACTGCGGGCGTTCGGTCCGGTGAGCATCTCGTCGTGGTCGGCGAAGTATCCGTCGAGCGCGTCGGACCAGGCGTCGGCGCCGAACGAGGGGTCGAGTTCGGCGAGAGCGGCGACGTCCTCCCGCGCGGCGAGCTGCACGCGGCGGAACAGCTCGTTGCGCACGAGCGTCCGGAACGCCCGCACGTTCGTCGTGAGGCGCTTCGGCGCGGGAGGAACGATCGGCTCGTCGTCGTGGTCCTGCGGCACGCCGGCGATGAGCTCCTCCCACTCGTCGAGAAGGCTGGAGTCGACCTGACGCACGAGCTCGCCGAGCCACTCGATGAGGTCGTGCAGGTCCTCGTCCTTGAGCTCCTCCGGGATCGTCTGCGCCGCCGCGCGGTAGGCGTCGGAGAGGTAGCGGAGCACCACGCCCTCGGACCGGGCGATCTTGTAGTACGCGACGTACTCCCCGAACGACATGGCTCGCTCGTACATGTCGCGGACCACCGACTTCGGATGCAGTTCGAAGTCGCGGATCCACGGCTGTGCCGCGCTGTACGTCTCGAATGCCGCCGTCAGCAGCTCGTCCAGAGGCTTCGGGTACGTGACCTCCTCGAGCAGTTCCATACGCTCGTCGTACTCGATGCCCTCGCGCTTCATGGCGGCCACGGCCTCGCCCCGGGCGAGGAACTCCTGCTGGCCCAGCACGGCGCGCGGGTCGTCGAGCGTCGACTCCACGATCGAGATCATGTCGAGCGCGTAGGATCCGGTACCCGTGCCGGCGGCGGGATCGCGGTCGAGGAGCTCGAACGCCGCGAGGGCGAACGGCGACAGCGGCTGGTTGAGCGCGAAGTTCGGCTGCAGGTCGACCGTCAGGCGGATGTCGCCGGCATCCGTCTGTTCCACCACGCCGGATTCGAGGAGCGTGCGGTAGATGCCGAGCGCCCGCAGCGCCAGCTGACGCTGCCTCGCACGCGGCTCGTGGTTGTCGTATACCAGCGCACGCATATTCGCGAAGACGTCACCGCCGCGAGCGATCACGTTGAGCATCATGGCGCTCGTGATCTGCATGTGCGACGTCAGCGTCTCGGGCTCGGCGTCGATGAGCTTGCGGAAAGACGGCTCGCCCCACGACACGAATCCGTCCGGCGCCTTCTTGCGGATGATCTTGCGCTTCTTCTTCGGATCGTCGCCGGCCTTCTTGATCGCGGCGATGTTCTCGGACTCGTGCTCCGGTGCCTGCGCGACGACGGTTCCCGCAGTGTCGTATCCGGCACGGCCCGCTCGCCCGGCGATCTGGTGGAACTCGCGCGCGTTGAGCTGACGCATCCGGGTGCCGTCGAACTTCGTCAGCGCCGTGAGCAGCACGGTGCGGATCGGCACGTTGATGCCGACGCCGAGGGTGTCCGTGCCGCAGATCACACGGAGCAGGCCGCGCTGTGCGAGCTGCTCCACGAGACGCCGGTACTTCGGAAGCATCCCGGCGTGATGTACGCCGATGCCCGCCCGCAGGAATCGCGAGAGGGTCTTGCCGAACGCGGTCGTGAAGCGGAATCCACCGATCAGCGCCGCGATCTCGTCGCGCTGCTCGCGCGTCGCGACCTTGGTGCTCGACAGGGCCTGCGCCCGTTCCATCGCCGCCGCCTGCGAGAAGTGCACGACGTAGATCGGCGCCTGCCCGGTGCTCAGCAGGTCGTCGATCGTCTCGTGGATCGGCGTCGTCTCGTAGAAGTAGTGCAGCGGCACCGGACGCTCGACGCCCGTGACGGATGCCGTGTCGCGGCCGGTCCGTCGGGTGAGGTCCGATGCGAGCTGCGTGACATCGCCGAGGGTCGCCGACATGAGGATGAATTGCGCCTGCGGGAGCTCGAGCAGCGGCACCTGCCACGCCCACCCGCGGTCGGGGTCGGCGTAGAAGTGGAACTCGTCCATCACGACCTGCTGCACCGCGGCATCCGTCCCCTGGCGCAGCGACAGGTTCGCGAGGATCTCGGCCGTGCAGCAGATGATGGGAGCGTCGGGGTTGACCGAGGAGTCGCCCGTGATCATGCCGACGTTCGCGGCGCCGAACACGTCGACCAGCGCGAAGAACTTCTCGCTCACGAGGGCTTTGATCGGGGCGGTGTAGAACGAGCGGCGTCCGGTCACCAGCGCGGCGTAGTGCGCACCGACCGCCACGAGCGACTTCCCGGTCCCGGTGGGGGTCGAGAGGATGAGGTTGTTCCCCGAGACGATCTCGATCAGGGCCTCGTCCTGCGCCGGGTACAGCGAGATGCCGGTGGACTCGACCCATTCCACGAACGCCGTGTAGACGGCATCCGCGTCGGAGCCGTCAGCAAGAGTGGTCGGGTCGAGGAGCATCCTCCGATCCTTTCATTCCTCTGCGGACGCGCGCGCCGAGATCGCCAGGGGCGGAGTTCTCCGCCTCGGGAGGATGGATGCTGCGGAACTCTCCTCTGAACGCGGAGAACTCCGCCCGTCCCGCGAGAAGACTCCCGAGGTCAGACCGAGGTCAGACCGAGGTCGCGGCGCGCAGCGCGATGCGGATCATGTCGCCGAACGTCTGCTCGCGCTCCTGCGCCGTGGTCTCCTCGCCCGTGACGATGTGATCCGAGACCGTGCAGATCGCGAGGGCGCGGCGCTCGTAGTACGCCGCGAGCGTGTAGAGGCCCGCGGCCTCCATCTCGACGCCGAGCACCCCGTGCTTCACGAAGGGCTCGGTGAGCTCGGGACGCGTGCTGTAGAACTGGTCGCTCGAGAACAGCAGCCCCACGTGCACCGCCGAGTCGATCGGCTCGGACTCGCTCGCCTCGACCGCGGCGCGCAGCAGGCCGAAGTCGGCGACCGGCGCGTAGTCGAGGCCGTGGAACCGGACGCGGTTGATGCCCGAGTCGGTGCAGGCGCCGTTCGCGATGATGATGTCGCGCACCGCGAGCTTCTCGGTCAGGGCGCCGCAGGATCCGACGCGCACGATCGTCTGGATGTCGTACTCGGAGAACAGCTCGTTCGCGTAGATCGCCATCGACGGCTGACCCATGCCGGAGCCCTGCACCGAGACGCGGTGCCCCTCCCAGGTGCCGGTGTATCCCAGCATCCCGCGGGTCTCGGAGTACAGCTCGGCGTCGTCGAGGAAGGTCTCGGCGATCCACTTGGCCCGCAGCGGGTCGCCGGGGAAGAGGACGATGGGGGCGATCTGACCGGGCTCGGCGGCGATGTGCGTGCTCATGGCCTCAGCGTACGGCGGTGACCGATGAGGATGCTCAGCCCTCGCGCCGCCGCACGATCTCGTCGATCCAGATCGGCGCGAACGGCGAGGTGCATCCGGGTGCCGTCGGGTAGTCGGCGAGCACCTGCAGCCGTTCGCCGATGTCCCTCGCCCGCGTCCGCAGCGCGGGGTGGAAGATGCCGATGGTCGCGAGCGTCTCGTTCATCGACCACTGCAGTCGCGCCGGCGCCGTCTGCAGGTCGCGCTCGATCAGGTCGAGCAGATGCGGCAGATCGAGACCGTCGGGGTCCTTCGCGACCCGCACGCTCGTGAGCGCCCACGCCGCGGCCGCGACCGTCGGGTCGGCGTCGTCGAACCAGCGCAGCCGCATCTCCTCGGCGCGCGGTGTCTTCTTCGCGACGTAGTTCACGAACCAGTCGTTGACCTTGGGGGCCCGGGTCTCGCGCAGCATCGCGTCGAGCTCGTCGGCCGTGAACGCCTTCGGGGTGCAGATCAGCAGCGCGAGCAGTCGCGCCGCGGTGCCGCCCGACGCCCAGAGCTCCTGCGCGAGCGGTTGATCCGTCCGGATGCTCTTCGCGAGCGCGCGCATGCGGCTGAGGTTGATGCCGTGGTCGTCGCCGCGCTTCTCGTTCGCGGCGCGCATCTTCGGATCCTCGAGGGCGGCGAGTTCGGCGAGGGCGGTGTCGACGGTCGTTCCGGGCATGTCACCAGGGTAGGCGGCGTGCTCGAGGAGCGGGAGGCCGGGGGCCGGGAGGTTGTCAAGACCCCTGCGTGCCCGCGCGCACCCCCGTAGCCTCGCCGGGACATCGACGAGAGGACCGATCATGGGACACGACGACATCGACACCGACCGCACCGACATCAGCACGGAGCCCTCGCCGGGCCCGGAGGAGAACGACAACCTCGGCACGGAGGACAACAAGGGCGAGCCGCCCACGGTCGTCCCGTCCGACGGCGACGACGTCGAGGCGGAGGACGCCGGCGACGACTGATCGCGTCACTCCGCGTCGACGAGCTCCTCGCGGATGCGCCGCAGATCCTCCATGAGCGAGCCGATCAGGATCCAGTGGTCCGACGACGGCGGGCGGATCACGAGAGGAGCCGTGAGCGCGGGGATCGCCGAGGTCAGTGCCTCGGGCTCCCGCGCGACGTCGGCGATCTGCACCGCGAGGCGCACGTCGTGCCCCGCCCGGCGCAGCTGATCGGCGATCGCCGCGACCGCGGGCTCCTGTCCGATCGTGTCGTCGTAGTGGTCGAAGTACGCCCGGGTCATGCCGATCGTCTGCGTGACGATCGGCGTCAGACGGTCGAGCAGCGCGCGCATCTCGGCGAGATCCTGTCGGTGCGTCGAGCGACGGGGGTTGAGCGTCAGGGACTCCTCGCCCGCGGAGATGGATGCCGCCGCGGCATCCTTCATCGGACGCAGCAGGCGCACTTCGAGCATCAGCTCCTGCAGCTGTGCGGGTGACTGCGGCTCGGGCAGCGCGTCGGCGAGGCGGTCGAGGCTCGCGGCGAGCTCTCCGCCGAGCAGCCCGAGGTCGCGTCGCGCCGGGGCGACGAGCACCGGCGGGACGATCACGGCGTTCACGACGATGCCGATCACGACGCCGATGATGGTCTCGAAGATCCGCGCGAGGGCGTAGTCGGGCTTGGAGCCGAGCGCGAGCACGAGCATGGCCGAGATCGCGACCTGATTGCCGGTGCCGGGCGTCGCCCGGAACACCCAGGCGACGAGCATCGCCACGACGATCGCGAGCAGCACGATCCAGCTGGGCGAGCCGAGCAGGAGTCCCAGCGCGACCGCGATCACGACGCCGACGATCACGCCGATGCTGCGTTCGAGCGCCTTCGACAGCGACTGGTTGATGCTCGGCTGCACCACGAGCAGGGCGGCGATGGCCGCGAACACCGGTAGCTGTCCGGGCACGACCCAACCGGCGAGGAGCCAGGCCGCGATGGTCGCCGCCGCGGACTTCACGACCTGCAGCAGCGGGGAGCGCTGGGAGGCGCGGATCGCGGCGGGGATGCGCATGCCTCCCACGCTACTCGCGTCGGTCTCGGTGCCCGCACGATGATGCGGTGCCCGCTCCGGACTGTCAACCCCGTCGCGGAACCGCGGGCCCGGGCGCTGAATGGGACGACACGCAGAATCCGACGAGCAGCGAGGAGCATCCCATGGTGCAGATCATCGAGACCGTCGACGTGCACGTTCCCGTCGACATCGTCTACAACCAGTGGACCCAGTTCGAGAGCTTCCCCCAGTTCCTCGATGAGGTGGAGTCGATCGTGCAGCTCGACGACACTCACACGCGGTGGACCGTCAAGGTCGGCGGCGCGGAGCGCACGTTCGACGCCGAGATCACCGAGCAGCACCCCGACGAGCGCGTCGCCTGGAAGAGCGTGGGCGGCGACACCGAGCACGCGGGTGTCGTGACGTTCCACAAGCTCGACGAGCTGGAGACCCGCGTGACGGCGCAGATCGACTGGGAGCCCGAGGGGCTCCTCGAGAAGGTCGGCTCGCTGGTCGGCGCCGGCTCGCACGCCGTGAAGAAGGACCTGCACAACTTCAAGACGTTCATCGAGAAGCGCGGCGAGGAGACCGGCGCGTGGCGCGGTGAAGTGAAGGCCTGACACGTCCCCCGGTGACGAGGCCCGGACGGCGGCTGCGGCCACGTCCGGGCCTCGTCGCGTCTGAGGCGTCAGGATGCGGAAGATAGGGCATCCTCCCGATGTCGTGGGGGTGCCTCAGAGCGGAGTGTAGGGACATCCCAACCGAGGAGATGTCATGTACGAGCACCCGTACCTCGCCTACAAGGTCACCGAGTTCGACCAGGAGCAGCTGCAGCGCGCGGTCGACCGGCGCCGCTTCCTGCAGGAGCACTCCGACCAGATCGTCCCGCGTGGCGCCGGCCCGCTGCGGAGCATGTGGGAGCGGATGCTGCGCGGCTCAGAGGCCCGGCGCTCCGAGGCCCGGCGCTCCGAGGCTGCGCGCACCGGTCGCGCGGCAGCGTGCGAACCCGCCTCCGCGCGGTGACGCCCGCCCGCGTTCCCCCTACGGCACCCGCCGCTCCGCCCCGGGCGGAGACCCGCGCGGATGTCGGAGGGGGGTGGCACGATGAGTGCATGCTCCTCTCCCCGTCGGGCATCGCGATGGTGGGTCGCGAGGCCGAATCGGCTGCTCTCCGCGCGGCGTTCGACCGCGCGGTCGACGGTATGCCGACGGCGCTGCTCGTCGAGGGCGAGGCCGGCATCGGCAAGTCCCGGCTGCTGCGCGAGTTCGGCGCCGAGGTGGTGAATCGCGCCGACGTGCACGTGGGCTGGTGCCTCGACCTCGGCGCATCGCGCACGCCCTTCGGGCCGATCACCGGCATCCTGCGCTCGATCGTCGCGCGGCTCGGTGTCGACCGCGTGCGCGCCGAGCTCGGGGTGGGGGTCGAGGCGCTCGGCGTGCTGCTGCCCGAAGTCAACCCCACCGAGCGGGCGCAGACGAGTCCCGATCGGGTGCGCGACGCGATCGCGGCGCTCATCGAGGTCGCGGCCGTGGCCGCGCCGCAGGTGCTGGTCGTCGAAGACCTGCACTGGGCCGACGACTCCACGCTCGCGATCCTCTCCTTCCTGCTGCGCACGATCGCGCAGGGACGCATCCTCATCCTGCTGTCGTGCCGATCCGACGACGTACGCCGCGGCGACGGCGTGAGCTCGTTCATCGGCGAGGCGACGAGGGCTCGGCTCCTCGAACGCGTGCAGGTCGGCCGTCTCGATCCGGCGTCGGCGCGCCTCCTGGCCGAGGCGATCACGGGCCGCGCGCTCAGCGATGCGGTGGCCGACCGCATCCAGACGCGGGCCGAAGGCGTGCCGTTCTTCGTCGAGGAGATCGCCGGATGCTCGACCGGCCCTCTCCCCGGAACGCTGCGCGATCTGCTCCTGGCCCGCTTCGACCGGCTCGGCGACGATGCGCGCCGTGTCGTGCAGGTGGTCTCGGGGGCGGAGAGGCCGCTCGCTCATCCGCTCGTCGCCGCACTCGTCGGCATGCCCGAGCCGCGGCTGCTCGACGAGGCGATCCGTGAGGCGACGTCGAGCGGCATCCTCGTCGTGGTCGACGACGCCTACCGCTTCCGACACGCGCTCCTGCGCGAGGCCGTGCACGACGACCTGCTGCCCGGCGAGCGGGCGAGGCTGCACCGCACATACGCCGAGCAACTGGAGGCCGCAGCCGAGGCGGATGCGGCCGCGCTCGCGTACCACTGGCAGCTGGCGCAAGACGCCCCGCGGGCGCTCGCTGCCGCGGTGACGGCGATGGCCGATGCGAAGGCGCGGTTCGCGTTCGCGAGCGCCGGCCGGTTCGGCGAACTCGCCCTCGACCTCTGGACGCAGGTGCCCGACGCCGAGAGCACCGTCGCCGTGCCACGGCTCGAGTTCCTGCGATCGCTCGGCTCGGTGCTGCGCAACGGCGGCGACGGGGAGCGCGCGCTCGCGGTCGTGAACCTCGCGCTCGACGAGGTCGATTCCGAGACCGTCGACCCGCGCATGCACGCGCGACTGCTGCGCGACAAGGCCTATTACACGATGAACGTCGGGCGCACGGGCGCGATACCTCTCCTGCAGAGGGCCCTCGTGGCGCTCGACGATCGCGTCGACGACGACCGGCTCCGCTCGTCGATCCTCAACCAGCTCGCGAGCCGGTACATGGTCGCCGCGCGTCTCGACGAGGCGGTGGCCCTGGCGACAGAGGCGGGGGAGCGCGCCCTCGCCGCGGGCTCGACGGAAGAGGCGTCGATCTCCGCGAACGTCCGGGGAGGGTCGCTGGCGCACCTCGGCCGGATCGCGGAGGCGCACGAGGAGTACGCCCTGGCGATGTCGCGGGCCGACACCACGAACGCCGAGCTGCGGTACCGCGTGAACTACTCCGACCTGCTCGGGCTTCTCGGCCGCTATCGAGACGCGGTGCGCATCGCGGAGGAGGGCCTGGAGCGGGCGCGCGACTACGGCGTCGAGCGCACGACCGGCGCGATCATGACGCAGAACATGGCGGTACCGCTGCTCGAGGTCGGCGAGATCGAGCGGGTCGAGGGGATGCTCGCGCGTGAGCTCTCGCAGACGACCCTGCGCATCTTCCAGACCTACGCGACCATGACCCGTGTGCGCGTTCTGTCGTGGCGGGGCCGGCACGAGGAGGCGGCCGAGATCGTGCGGGAATGGCATCCGATGTTCGAGGAGGCCGGTCGCGACGAACGCCAGATCTGGTACGACGAGGTCATGATGCGCGTGGCTGTCGCCGAGAGCCGGGGCGACGACGACACGGCGCTCGACGAGATCCTGCAGATGCTGCGCGACGATGGCCCCGCGCTGCTGCACGAGCGGCGACTGCTGCTGGAGGCGGGATGGCTCATCGCCTCGCTGCGGGCGACCGGCGTCGAGGTCGGAGATGCGGCGGGCGAGGTGCGCGCCACCTGGCTCGCCCAGCCCGAGCAGCTGCGCGGCGACGCGTGGGAGACGATCCTCGAGGCGTTCCTGTCGCCGTCCGCCGACGCGCTCCGGGCGGCGGTCGATCTCGCCG
Organism: Microbacterium sp. NPDC089696; assembly: GCF_044749125.1. Classification (NCBI taxonomy): domain Bacteria; kingdom Bacillati; phylum Actinomycetota; class Actinomycetes; order Micrococcales; family Microbacteriaceae; genus Microbacterium; species Microbacterium sp. NPDC089696. The sequence goes on from NZ_JBIVHF010000001.1 coordinate 440,776, forward strand.
ACGGCGATGACGTGCCCGTCACATTCCGCGCCATGACGCGACTCGAGTTCGCCCGTGCGCTCGTCGCCGCCGGGGAGCGCACCGACGCAGCGCGCGTGCTCGCCGAGGCCGCGCGGATCGCCGACGACCTCGGTCACGACAGGCTCATCCGCGACGTCGGCGCCTATGCCGCGGCTGCCGGGTTGCGGGCTCCGGTCGCCGCGGGAGGCTCCGAGACGGAAGGGCTCACCGCGCGCGAACGTCAGGTGCTCGACCTCCTCGCCGAGGGGCTGAGCAATCGCCAGATCGGTGAGCGGCTCTTCATCAGCGTCAAGACCGTGAGCGTGCACGTGTCCGCGGTGCTGCGGAAGCTCGGGGTGAGCAGTCGCACCGAAGCCGCCGTGAGGCATCGAGAGGGTGAACTCTCGGCGGCCCGGCAACCCGCCGTGATACGTTGACCCTGTGTGCGCGTCGGATCTTCCGTCGCGGCGCGGGTCGCGCGAGCGGCCGTATCAACAGAAAGTAGAAAACACATGGCCACTGGCACTGTGAAATGGTTCAACGCGGAGAAGGGCTTCGGCTTCATCGCTCCTGATGACGGTTCTGAGGACCTCTTCGCTCACTACTCGGCGATCGCCGGCTCCGGTTTCAAGGAGCTCCGCGAGAACCAGAAGGTCGAATTCGACGCTGAGCGTGGCCCCAAGGGCATGCAGGCGGCGAACATCCGCGCTCTCTGAGCGCGCGCTGACTTCCTGAACCGGCCGGGTCCCTCGTGGACCCGGCCGGTTTCTTGCGTCCCGGCATCCTGCGTCATCGATATGAGGCATACCTAACTTTCTGTTAGATTAGGCCAGGCTTACCAAAGCCTCCGGCGCCCCGATCTGCGCCGCCACCTCACCTCGACCTGGAAGGGCTCGCCCATGCGCACCTCCCGTCTTCTGGCCGCCGGCGTCGCCGCGGCGCTCGCCCTCGGCCTCACCGCCTGCGCTACCGCCTCGACCGGCAGCTCCTCCGATGCGGGCGGCAACCCCGCCGACGACGCCGCGTTCCCCGTCACGATCGAGCACGTGTACGGCGAGACCACGATCGAGTCGAAGCCCGAGCGCGTCGCGACGATCGCGTGGGCCAACCACGAGGTGCCGCTGGCCCTCGGCATCGTGCCCGTCGGCATGAGCAAGGCGACCTGGGGCGACGACGACGACAACGGCATCCTGCCCTGGGTCGAGGAGAAGCTCGACGAGCTCGGCGGTGACGAGCCCGTTCTGTTCGACGAGTCCGACGGCATCGACTACGAGGCCGTCGCCGACACGCAGCCCGACGTCATCCTCGCCTCCTACTCCGGTCTGACGCAGGAGGAGTACGACACCCTCTCCAAGATCGCGCCCGTCGTCGCTTACCCCGACGTGGCCTGGGGCACCCCGGTCGACGAGATGATCGAGATGAACTCCAAGGCCCTCGGCCTCGAGAAGGAGGGCGACGCCCTCGTCGAGCAGCTGCAGTCCGACGCCGAGGCCGCCCTCGAGGAGCACAGCGTCCTGAAGGACAAGAAGGTGCTGTTCGCGTACGTCGACCCGAGCGATCTCAGCCAGGTCGGCTACTACACCGCCGCCGACACCCGTCCGGGATACCTGCACGACAACCTCGGCCTGCCCTTCCCGTCGATCGTCGAGGAGAACAAGGACAGCACGGAGTTCTACCTCACGGTGAGCTCCGAGGAGGCCGACAAGTTCTCCGACGTCGATGTGTTCGTGACCTATGGCGACGACTCGCTCATCGCCACCCTGCAGGCCGACCCGTTGCTGTCGAAGATCCCGGCGATCGCCGAGGGCCGCATCGCGATCCTCCCCGACGCGACCCCGATCGCGGCCTCCGCGAACCCGTCGCCGCTGTCGATCCCGTGGGGCCTCAGCGACTACCTCGCGATCCTGGCGGCACCGCTCGAGAAGTGACGCTCGGCGTCGCCTCTCCCGCACCGATACCGTGACCGCCGTCACCGTCCCCACGCCGGGCACCGCAGACCTGCGGCGCCCGGCGTGGGCGCGTACCCTCTGGCTGTTCGTCGGCCTGGGCGTGCTCCTGGTGCTGTGCGTCCTCTCGGTGAGCTTCGGCGTCCGCGAGGTGAGCCTCGATGACATCGTCGCCGCGCTCTCGGGGCACGACGACACCCTCGCGCAGGCCGCGATCGTCAAGCGCCTCCCGCGCACGGTGCTCGCGATCCTCGTGGGAGCGGCGCTCGCGCTGTCCGGGGCCACGATGCAGGCGGTCACTCTCAATCCGGTCGCCGACCCCGGCATCCTGGGCGTCTCCAACGGCGCCTCGCTCGCGGTCGTGCTCGGTCTCGCGTTCCTCGGCCTCACCGACCCGTACGGGCAGATGGCCCTCGCGGTGATCGGCGCCGCGGTCGCGGCGACCTTCGTCTACACGGTCGGGTCGCTCGGGCGCGGTGGCGCCACGCCGCTCAAGCTCGCCCTCGCGGGAGCGGCGACCTCCGCGGCCTTCGCGTCCCTCATCAGCGCGGTCATGCTGCCGCGGGTCGACCTTCTGCAGGCGTTCCAGTCGTGGCAGATCGGCGGTGTCGGCGGCGCCGAGTGGCCGCGTATCGCGATCACCGCTCCCGTGCTCGCGCTCGGCGCGCTCATCTGCCTCGTGAGCGCGCGCGGCATGAACTCCCTCGCGCTCGGCGACGACATGGCCAAGGGCCTGGGCGAGCACGTGTTCCGCACCCGTCTCGTGTCGGCGCTGGGCGCCGTGATCCTCGCCGGCGCCGCGACCGCGATCGCCGGTCCGATCGGGTTCGTCGGGCTCGTCATCCCGCACGTGTGCCGGATGCTGATCGGCACCGATCACCGGTGGCTGCTGCCGTTCTCGGCGATGGCCGGTGCCGGGCTGCTGCTCGCGAGCGACGTCATCGGCCGCGTCGTCTCGCCCACGTCGGAGGAGATCCAGGTCGGCATCATCACCGCGATCATCGGTGCCCCCTTCTTCATCTGGATCGTCCGCCGGCAGAAGGTGCGGGAGCTGTGAGCACGATGGACCGCACCGCCCCCGCACCGGCCTCGCAGACGGTCGACGTCGCCGCGATCATCGCGGGCCGTCGCGCACGTCACCGTCGCCATGCCCTCGCGACGATCGTGCTCGGCGCGCTGCTGCTCGTGCTGTTCACGGTCGCGCTCATGATCGGCAACACGTTCTACTCCCTCGACCAGGTGGTCCGCGTGATCCTGGGCGACACCGTGCCGGGTGCCTCCTTCACGGTCGGCGAGCTGCGGCTGCCGCGCGCCGTGCTCGCCGTGCTGTCTGGCCTCTCGTTCGGCATCGCCGGGGTGTGCTTCCAGACGCTGCTGCGCAACCCGCTCGCCTCGCCCGACATCATCGGCATCTCGAACGGTGCGGGCGCGGCGGCCGTGATCGGCATCGTCGTCCTGTCGCTGAACGGCCCGCTCGTGTCGATCCTCGCGCTCGGCGGTGCACTCCTCACGGCCGGGGTCATCTACCTGCTGTCGATCAAGGGCGGCTTCGCGGGCACGCGGCTGATCCTCATCGGCATCGGCATCGCGGCCATGCTGCAGAGCGTGATCTCGTACCTGCTCTCGCGCGCGGCGGCGTGGGACATCCAGACGGCCATGCAGTGGCTCACCGGAAGCCTCAACAACGCCTCGTGGGAGCGCGTCGCGCCGTTGCTGATCGCGGCCGTCGTGATCGTGCCGCTGATGCTGTCGCAGGGCCGCGCGCTCGGCGCCCTGCAGCTGGGCGACGACTCGGCGTCGGGGCTCGGCGTGCGCGTCAACACGACGCGTCTGCTGTTCATCCTCGGGGCCGTGGCGCTGCTGGCCTTCGCTACCGCGGCGACCGGACCGATCGCGTTCGTCGCGTTCATGGCCGGACCGATCGCCGCGCGCATCACCGGCCCCGGCGCGAATCTCCTCGTGCCCAGCGCGTTCGTCGGCGCGGTGCTCGTGCTCGGCAGCGACCTCATCGGGCAGTTCGCCTTCGGCGAGCGCTACCCGGTCGGTGTCATCACGGGCGTGCTCGGCGCCCCGTACCTGATCTATCTCCTCGTCCGCACCAACCGCTCGGGAGGCTCCCTGTGACCGAAGCGCACACCCTGAGGGCGGATGCTGTCACCCTCGCCTACGGCGATCGCACGATCATCGACGGCCTCGACCTCGAGATCGCGCCGGGGAAGATCACCACGATCGTCGGCGCCAACGGATGCGGCAAGTCGACGCTGCTCCGCTCCCTCGCGCGACTGCTGTCGCCCACCGCCGGACAGGTCGTGCTCGACGGGACCTCGGTGCACTCGCGTCCGACCAAGGAGGTCGCGCGCATCCTCGGCCTGCTGCCGCAGTCGCCCGTCGCGCCCGAGGGCATCGCGGTGGCCGATCTCGTCGGCCGCGGCCGGCATCCGCATCAGAAGATGCTGTCGCGCTGGAGCACGCACGACTACGAGGTCGTGGCGGATGCCCTCGCCGCGACCGGCACCACCGAGCTCGCCGACCGCAGCGTCGACGAGCTGTCGGGTGGACAGCGCCAGCGCGTGTGGATCGCGATGGCGCTCGCCCAGGAGACCGACATCCTGCTGCTCGACGAGCCGACGACCTTCCTCGACGTCGCCCACCAGGTCGAGGTGCTCGACCTGCTGACCGACCTCAGCGTCTCGCGCGGCACGACGATCGTCATGGTGCTGCACGACCTCAACCTCGCCGCCCGCTACTCCGACGAGCTCGTGGCGATGAAGGACGGCCGGGTGCACGTGACGGGCACACCGCAGGAGGTCGTGACCGCCGAGCACGTCGAAGAGGTCTTCGGCCTCGCCAACCAGATCACCGTCGACCCGGTCTCCGGGAAGCCGATGGTCACACCGATCGGGAGACACCATGTCCGCTGAGACGACGACCACCGACCGCCCCACCTACGTGCTCGCGCGTGCCGAGGTGCGCGGCGTGGAACGCGTGTCGCCGAACTTCGTCCGCGTGACGTTCGGCGGACACGAGCTGTTCGAGTTCGCCACGCCCGGCGACGTGTTCGACGCGCGCATCAAGCTGATCTTCCCGCCGGCCTCGGGCGTCCTCCCCGACCTCGATCGGGATTCGGGAGACTGGTGGGGGTCGTTCCTCGCCGTCCCGGAGGAGGAGCGCGGCTCGATGCGCACGTACTCGGTGCGCGACCTCCGCGTGACGGATGAGGGCACCGAGCTCGACGTCGACTTCGTGCTGCATCTCGCGCCCGGGCTCACGGGCCCGGCGTCGCGGTGGGCCGACCAGGCCGCGGTCGGTCAGGAGCTCTTCCTCGTGGGACCGCGCCGTGGTGTCGCCGCCGCGGACCACGGCGGTGCCGAGTACGAGCCCGGCGCCGCGGCATCCGTCGTCCTCGCCGGCGATGAGACCGCTGCGCCCGCGATCGCGCGCGTGCTCGAGGACGCCCCGCGCGATCTCCGCGGCGTCGCGTTCATCGAGGTGCCGACGGCCGACGACGTGCTCGCGATCGACGCGCCTGCGGGGGTGGACGTGCGCTGGCTGCCGCGGTCCGACGAGCAGTCGCACGGCGTCCTGCTGATCCCCGCCGTGCTCGCACATCTGGGCGACGCGGATGCCGGTGACGAGGTCGACGTGAAGGACATCGACACCGAGGACCTCCTGTGGGAGACCCCCGACTACTCCGGGCTCGGCGAGGACATCGTCGCGACCGATGCCCCGGCCGACCGCTACTTCTGGATCGCGGGGGAGAGCGGGGTCGTGACGACGCTGCGCCGCCACCTCGTGAAGGATCTCGGCATCGACCGCGGGCAGGTGGCGTTCATGGGCTACTGGCGGCGCGGAGTCGCGATGCGCGGCTGACCACCGGAGCTCGCTCAGAGCCAGTCGTCGACGGGATCCTGCCACCCGCGTGGATCCGACTCGAGCGTGCGCAGCGCGTCGAGCAGTGCGGCGTCCACGGGCACGGCGAGCAGCTCGTGGGTGGCGTCGAGGTCGGCCGCGGTGCGCATCCCGATGATCGTGCGGTCGATCCGCGGATCCTGGGTCGAGAACGCGAGCGCGGCCGCGATCAGAGGCACCCCGGCCGCGGAGCACAAGGCGGCGGCGCGTTCGGCGGTGCGCCGGATGCTCGGGGCGGCCACCCCGTACGCGTAGCGGTCGGTGGGGGGAGGCCAGGCGGTCAGGAACCCGCCCCCGTAGGGCGAGGCGTTGGTCACGTGCACTCCGCCGGCGTGGGCATGGTCGAGCAGCCGGTCGGCACTGCGGTCCGCGATCGTGTACCTGTTGTGCGTGATCAGTGCCGTGAAGTGCCCGGTGTCGAGGTAGCGGCGCATGAGCGCCGATGGTCCGCCCGCGACGCCGAGCGCGCCGATGATCCCGGCGTCCTTCGCCTCCACGAGCGCGGCGACGGGGCCGTCGGCGGCGAAGGCCTCGTCCCAGCTGATGTTCTCGGGGTCGTGGAGGTAGACGACCGGGAGGGTGTCCAGACCGAGTCGGGAGCGGCTCTCGTCGAGGGACCGCCGGATCCGCGCTCCTGAGAAGTCTCCCGTCCGCATGTCGCGATCGGCTTTGGTCTGGATCACGAAGCCCTCCGGGACGCCGCCGTGCTCGCGGATCGCGGCGCCGATGCGCTCCTCGCTCGCGCCGAACCCGTAGTTGTTCGCGGTGTCGAGCACGCGGACCTCGGGGTCGGCGAACAGACGCAGGACGAGGTCGATCGAGTCGCTGCGTGAGACGTCGTCTCCGACGGAGGCGGGGTTCCAGTGCACCCAGCTGCCGGAGCCGGCGGCGATGCGGGCGGGAGGACGGCTCATGCGGATCTCCTCTCGGCGTGGTGTGGCGGGCTCTGATCGCTGGTACATTCTCGGAATGCGGTTTCCCATCGGATCGAGGATAGCCGTGCGACGACCCGTCCGACAAGGAGCATCCATGAGCAGCACGCCGCCCACGACCGCCGGCTCGCGACCGCGGGGAATGCTCGTCATGCGCGACGGCCTCGCCGCCGACCTCTTCGACGCCGAACATCGGCGGGCGCTCGACGATCTGCTCGACCTCGTCTCGCCGACCTCCACCGCAGTGCTCGACCATCCGCGACTCGACGAGGTGGAGGTTCTCATCACCGGCTGGGGGTGTCCGCGCATCGGTGCCGGGGAGCTCGACCGGATGCCCTCCCTCCGCGTCATCCATCACGCGGCGGGAACGGTGAAGGAGCATCTCGACCCCGAGGTGTGGCGGCGAGGGATCGTCGTGACGAGCGCGGCGGCCGCGAACGCGATCCCCGTCGCCGAGTACACGCTGGCGATGATCCTGCTCGCCGGGAAGGCCGCTCCGTCGCTCGCCGCCGCCTATCGGGACGACCCGGCCGCCGACTTCGGCCCCGCGCTCGCCGTGGTCGGCAATCATCGCCGTCGTATCGGCATCCTCGGTGCGTCCAAGGTGGGGCGCCGTGTACTCGAGCTGCTGCGGGGGTTCGACCTCGATCTCGCCGTCAGTGATCCCCACCTGGGCGTGGACGACCCGGTGCGGGGGAGCGCGCAGGTGATGGAGCTCGACGAGCTCTTCGCGTGGAGTGACGTGGTCAGCATCCACGCGCCTCTCCTGCCCGAGACGATCGGGCTGGTCGGGCGTCGACAGCTCGCCCTGCTGCGCGACGGGGCCACCCTCGTCAACACGGCGCGCGGTGCGATCGTCGACCACGACGCGCTGCTCGACGAGGCGCGGTCGGGGCGACTCCACGCGATCCTCGACGTGACCGATCCCGAGCCTCTCCCGGTCGGCCATCCACTGCTCTCGCTGCCGACCGTCGTGCTCACGCCGCACATCGCCGGAGCGCTGGGCAACGAGCTGCACCGTCTCGGCGCCGCCGTCGTCGCCGAGGTGCGTCGTCGTGCCGCGGGCGAGGCCCCGCTGCAGGCGGTGCCTCTCGAAGCGCTCGCCGCGATGGCTTGACACGACGCCCCCGCGGTGCCTACTCTCAGGAAAGCGCATTCCCGATGCGTCCCCGACTTCACCCGAGAACAGCAATCACTCATCAAAGGAGATGCACCATGAGAAGGACCCTGATGGCCGCCGGAGCGGTCCTCACCTCCGCTGCACTGCTCGCCGGATGCAGCGCCGGCGGCGCGCCCGAAGGCGGCGACGGCCCCGTCACCCTGCAGATGTGGTCCTGGGACCCGTCGATGCCCGAGATCGCGAAGGTCTGGAACGAATCGCACCCCGACATCCAGGTCGAGGTCACCGACCCCGCAGGCGGCAACGAGCTCGTGAGCCGCATCCTCACGGCTCACAAATCCGGCGACGCGGCCGACATCGTCAAGGTCGAGTATCAGGCGCTCCCCGCCCTCGTCTCGAACGGCGTCGCCGCGGACATCACCGACTACACGAAGGACTCGGTCGACGCCTTCACCCCCGCGGCCTTCGACCAGGTGTCTTTCGACGGCAAGGTCTACGGCCTCCCGCAGGACTTCGCGCCGCTCGTCTTCTTCTACCGCAACGACATCTTCGAGCAGTACGGCCTCGAGGTGCCCACCACCTGGGACGAGTACGCCGAGGTGGCGCGCGCGCTGCACACGGCCGACCCGACGAAGTACCTCGGCACCTTCAGCTCGGCCGACCCCGGCTGGTTCACGGGCCTCACGCAGCAGGCCGGCGCGAACTGGTGGTCGGCCAGCGGCGACACGTGGAAGGTCGCGATCGACGACTCCGATTCGGTCAAGGTCGCCGACTACTGGCAGGGACTCATCTCCGAAGGCGTCATCAAGGGCGAGCCGTTCTGGTCGCCGCAGTGGAACAAGGAGATGGACGACGGCACCTACGCCGGCTGGATCTCCGGCGCGTGGGCTCCGGCGCAGTTCGGCGGCATCGCCCCCAACACCGAGGGGAAGTGGACCATGACGGCGCTGCCGGCGTGGACCGCGGGCGACGACACGACCGGGATCTGGGGCGGATCGGCGACAGCCGTGACCACCGACTCGAAGCACCCGGCGGAGGCCGCGGAGTTCGTCAAGTGGTTCAACACGAGCGACGAGGCCCTCGCCCTGCAGGTCGAGAAGATCAACATCTTCCCCGCCGCGATCGACGGTCAGAAGCTCGACGCCCTGAAGACGCCTCCGGCCTACATGCCCAACCAGCCCGACTACTACCAGACCGTCGCGAAGATCTCCGAGGGAGCCCGGACGTTCGACCTGTGGGGTCCGAACGCCACGGTGACCTTCGGCGCCTACAACGACGGCTTCGCCGCCGCGATCGAAGGCGGGACGCCGTTCGCCGACGTCCTGGCCTCCATGCAGAAGACCACCGTCTCCGACATGGAGAAGCTCGGCTTCACGGTCGAGCAGTAGCACCAAGCCCGACGGGCGGGGCGTGCCCCTCGCGCCCCGCCCGTCGCTCTGATCGAAGGACTCTCGTGCACACGACCACTGCGCCGCCGCGGACGACCCGGCAGACGTCGCGCGCGGCCGCACCGCGCCGCCGCCCTCGCACCAACGCGGGCTTCGCTCTCGCGCTGCTCGGACCCGCGCTGACCCTGCTCGCGCTGTTCACACTGGCTCCCGCCGTGTACGCGCTGGTCCTCAGCCTGCTGCAGCGCCGCGTCGAGGGCGGTCTGCTCGGGGGTCGATCGACCGTCGTGTTCGTCGGCATCGACAACTATGTCGCGGCGGTGCTCGACAGCGAGCTGTGGGCCGGAGTCGCCCGCATGCTGCTCGTCGCCGCGATCGGCGTGCCCGCGACGATCCTTCTCGCTGCCCTCTTCGCGCTCTGCCTCGACGCCGATCGCACTCGACTGGTCGGCGTGTGGCGCATCCTCATCTTCCTGCCCTACGCGGTGCCCGGGGTGATCGCGTCGCTGCTCTGGGGGTTCCTGTACCTCCCGGCCACGAGCCCCATCGGCGGCGACGTGATCGACTTCTTCGGCGGCACCGAGGTGTTCTTCTCGGTCGCCAACATCGCCGTGTGGGGCGTCGTCGGCTTCAACATGGTCGTGATGTACACCGCGCTGCGCGGCCTGCCGCGCGAGATGTACGAGGCGGCCAAGATCGACGGGGCCGGGGAACTGCAGATCGCGCTGCGCATCAAGCTTCCGATGATCCGTCCGGCGATCGTCATGTGCTCGCTGTTCTCGGTGCTCGGCGCCCTCCAGCTGTTCAACGAGCCGACCACGCTGCGCCCGCTCGCGAACGCGATCTCCTCGACGTGGGTGCCGCTGATGAAGGTGTACACCGATGCCTTCGTGAACGACGACATCCACCGCGCCGCCGCGACCTCGCTGCTGCTCGTCGTGCTGACCGTGGCGGCATCCGTGCTCGTGAACCGCGTCGGCACCCTGATCGGGAGGAAGCGATGACCGCGCTCGCCCCCGCGCGGTCGATGAGCCGCGCCAACGTCTTCTCGACCGTCATCCTCGTCATCGGCGCGCTGTACTGCGTGCTGCCCGTGCTGTGGATCGTGATCGCGGCCACCAAGAGCAGCTCCGAGCTGTTCTCGACGCCCACGGCGATCCCCTCGTTCACGGGCGGGCTGTTCGAGAACGTCGCCGAGCTGCTCGCATACCGCGACAGCATCTTCGGGCGCTGGATGCTGAACTCGGCGCTCTACGCCGGCGGCGGGGGACTCGCGTCCACGCTCATCGCCGCCGCGGCCGGGTACGCCCTCGCGAAGTACAGCTTCCGCGGGAGCGCTTGGATCTTCCGGATCATCGTCGCCGCCGTGCTGCTGCCGCAGATCATGCTCGCGATCCCGCAGTATCTCCTCCTGGCGCCGCTCGGGCTGACCAACAACTACCTCTCCGTGATCCTGCCGTTGCTGGTGAGTCCGTACGCGATCTACCTGTGCAAGATCTACGCCGAGGCCTCCGTGCCGAACGAGATCATGGAGGCCGCGCGCATCGACGGCGCCTCCGAGTGGCGCATCTTCCTGTCGACGGGGCTCCGGCTCATGTCGCCGGCGCTCGTGACGGTGTTCCTGCTGCAGTTCATCGCGATCTGGAACAACTTCCTGCTGCCGTTCATCATGCTCACCGACGACTCGAAGTTCCCGCTCACGCTCGGGCTGTACGCGATGCTGCGCGCAGGCGCCTCGCAGGCCGCGCTGTACTCTCTGGTCATCACGGGCGCGGCGATCGCGATCATCCCCGTCGTGGTGCTGTTCCTGTCGTTGCAGCGGTTCTGGCGGCTCGACCTCATGTCGGGCGGGGTCAAGGCGTGACCAGCCGTCGTGCCGGGCGGCCCTGCTCAGCGCTGCGGAGTGCTCTCGCGCACCACGGGGTGCGTCGGGATCACGCGGCGCGTGAGACCGTCGGGCGCCGCGGTGGCGCGATGGATCGCCTCTCGGGCGACCTCGTCGAGCGGTACGTGCACGCTCGTGAGCGAGGGGACGACATCGCGCAGCGTCGCGATGTCGTCGAAGCCGGCGATGCCGATGCGGCCGGGACTCGCGATGCCCCGTTCGCGCAGACCGCTCAGTGCGCCGAGCGCGAGGTCGTCGGTGATCGCGAAGACGAGGTCGGTCGCCGCGAGCACCTGCTCGTCGAGTCCTCGCATGGTGTCCTTGGCGCTGCTCCAGAGGAAATCGGGTCGCAGCACGCGCGAGGGCGGGATCGCGATACCGGCTTCGGCGAATCCGGCGGTGAACCCCTCGATCCGGTCCTGCATGGATCGGAGCGGCAGTCGGCTGCCCAGCAGGAGCGGCGACCGGTAACCGCGGGCGACCATCTCGACCGCCAGCCTCCTGGCGCCGTCGAAGTCGTCGAAGTACACGGTCTCGAAGGGCATATCGGTGCGACTGATGAGCACGACGCGGCCGCCGGTCTGCTGGTAGCGATGCAGCTCGGCCTCGACGGCGGGATCGGAGCGCGAGTCGGTGTATCCGGTTCCTGCGAGGATGATCGCTCGGGGCTGCTCGCCGCGGAGCTCGCGCACCAGCTCGAGCTCGCGCTCCGGACGGCGGGAGCTGACGGCGAGCGAGACGCGCAGATCGATCTCCTCGGCGGCGGACATGATCGCCGCGGTCATCGCGGAGAAGTAGGCATCGGCGATCCCGCCGGTGATCAGCGCGATCCGGCGCGACGCGCCGCGCGCCACGGCCTGTGCGGCGACATTGGGCGCGTAACCGAGCTGGCGGGCGGCGTCGAGCACGCGCTGCCGGTACGTGTCGTCGACGCGGCGCTCGGATCCGTTGACGACGCGCGATGCCGTCGACTGCGAGACGCCCGCCAGGCGCGCGACGTCCGAGAGGGTCGGGGGTCGTCCGGTGCGCGAATCGATGCTCATCGCGTAAGACACTATCGCGGGATGGCGTGGAATGCGCTTGCCCTCGCCGGAGTTACTGGAATATTGAGAAACGACTCTGTTGGGATAGCGTATTCCAACCCGAGAGGATCTGAGGTCCGCCATGACTGAGACGACACACCGCTATCCGGACATCACGATGCTGATCGACGGCAGACGACGCGGCACCGACGGTCGAGAGACGATCGACGTCGAGAACCCGTCCACCCGGGCGATCGTGGGCCGGGTGCCACGGGCCGAAGCGCAGGACATCGACGACGCCCTCGCTGCGGCGGGACGCGCGGCCGAATCGTGGCGGGAGACCTCACCGCACCGCCGGGCCTCGATCCTCATGCGCGCGGCCGAGCTGCTGCGCGAGCGCCGTGAGCCGATCGCCGTCGCCATGACGCTCGAGAACGGCAAGCCCTACGGAGACTCCCTCGGAGAGGTCGACTACACGGCCGACATCATCGACTCCCTCGCGACGGAGGCGCCGCGCGCCTACGGTGTGGTGCTGCCGGGCGCGGCCGATGAAGGTCGCACGATGGTCGTCTCCGAGCCGGTCGGCCCCGTCGCCGCATTCACACCGTGGAACTACCCGCTCACGGTCCCCGGCCGCAAGGTCGCCGCCGCGCTCGCCGCCGGCTGCACGGTCGTCATCAAGCCCGCCGAGGAGACCCCGGCCAGTGCAGTCGCGCTCGCCGACGCCCTCGTCGACGCCGGGCTCCCCGACGGTGTGCTCAACGTGCTCTTCGGCGATCCCGCGCAGATCTCCGAGACGCTGATCGCCTCGCCCGTCATCCGCAAGGTGTCCTTCACGGGCTCGATCGGCGTGGGCAAGCACCTCGCCCGACTCGCGGGCGACGCGGCGAAGCCCGTCATGCTCGAGCTCGGCGGGCACGCTCCGGTGCTCGTGTTCGACGACGTCGACGTCGAGGGCGTCGTGCAGCAGGCTCTCGGAGCCAAACTGCACAACACCGGTCAGTCGTGCGGATCGCCCGTGCGCTTCTACGTGCACGCGTCCATCCACGATCGTTTCGTGGCCCGCTTCGGCGAACTGCTCGCCGCGACGCGCACCGGCGACGGGTTCGACGCCGACAACGGGATGGGACCGCTCGCCAACGGGCGACGCTTCGCGGCGATGGCGCCGTTCGTCGATGACGCCGTCTCACGCGGAGCGACGCTCGTGACCGGCGGATCGGGCGACGACAGCGCCGGCTACTACTGGCCGCCGACGCTGCTCGCCGACGTGCCCGACGACGCCCTCGTGATGCGCGACGAGCCCTTCGGCCCGATCGCCGTCACCAGCGTGTTCACCGACGAGGACGACGTCGTCGCACGCGCGAACTCCCTGCCCTACGGCCTCGCCGCCTACGTGTTCACGAAGGACGCCGACCGCGCGCTGCGGCTGCCGCGTCGCCTCGACGTCGGCATGGTGAGCGTCAACCGCTTCGGCGTCGGCGCGAGGGACACCTTCTTCGGTGGGCGCAAGGAGAGCGGATTCGGCTCCGAGGGCGGCCCCGAGGCCGTGCAGGAGTACCTCGTCAAGAAGCTGATCGCGCAAGGATAGGACCATGGTCGACGCCGTCATCCTGTCCGGCCGCGGCCGGTACTCCGACCCGTGGCACCCCTATGACGAGACCGGTCCGCTGCTCGCCGAGCTCGTGGAGGAGGCGGGATTCGACCCGCGTATCGAGACCGGGATCGACGCCGCCGTGCGGACGCTCGACCCGGCGGTGCGTCTGCTGGTCGTGAACGCCGGCGACCCGGACGGGCCGGACAGTGGAGGTCGGTCCGACGGCGACGGGCCTCGCGACGAGCACGCGATGCCCGAGACTGCTCTGCTCGCCGAGGGGGAAGCCGTGCTGGCGACGGCGCTCGCGCGCGGCATCGGCGTCCTCGTGATGCATTCGGGGGCAGCCAGTCTGCGCGACTACCCGAGCTTCGGCACCGCGCTCGGCGGCCGGTGGGTGCGGGGCGAGTCCTGGCACCCGGACTTCGGCGAGGCGCACGTGCACGTCGTCGCGGGTCATCCGCTGGCGGACGGACTCGTCGACTTCACCGTCGAGGACGAGAGATACACCGCGCTGCGGATGGATGCCGAGGTGCAGCGTCTCGCGGAGCACGAGGAGGCCGGCGTTCGGCATCCGCTCGTGTGGACACGCGAGCTCGGGGCATCGCGGCTCGTGTACGACGCGCTGGGTCACGATGCACGATCGTACGACTCCGCCGGACATCGGGAACTGCTCGCCCGGGCCCTCGCCTGGCTTGCGGACCTCCCCGGTCGTTGAGCGAGCGCGACGAGACGAAACGCGGTGACCCGCCCTTCCGAGCCGGTCACCGCGTTTCGTCTCGTCGCTGCGCTCCTCGCTCAACGACCGGCGTGCGTCTTACTTCGCGAGGAAGCTCTTCAGCGCGGCGTTGACCTCGTCGGCGTGGGTCCAGAGGAGGCCGTGCGGCGCGCCCTCGACCTCGACGTACTCGGCCTCGGGCACGGCCTGGTGGAACCGGCGCGCGGTCGCGTCGATCGGCAGGATGTTGTCCTTCGTGCCGTGCAGGATCAGGGTCGGCTTGCCCGCGGCGCGCACGGCCTCGACGTCGCCGCGGAAGTCCTCGATCCAGGTCGGGACGACCGCGTAGGCGGCGACGGGGGCGCTGGTGACCGAGAGGTTCCAGTTGGCGTCGACGACCTGCTGGCTGATGCGCGTGCCGAGGTTCTCGTCGAGGTTGTAGAAGTTCTTGTAGAAGTCGGTGAACCACGCGTAGCGGTCGCCCTTGGCTGCCGCCTCGATGCCGTCGAACACGTCCTGCGGCACGCCGTCGGGGTTGTCGTCGCGCTGCACGAGGAAGGGCTCGAGCGAGGCGAGGAAGGCGAGCTTCGCGACCCGCTCGTGACCGTGGTTGGCGACGTAGCGGGCGAGCTCGCCGGTGCCCATCGAGAAGCCCACGAGGACGACGTCGCGCAGGTCGAGGGTCTCGAGCACCGTGTTCAGGTCGGCGGCGAAGGTGTCGTAGTCGTATCCGGTCCCGACCTTCGAGGACTGGCCGAAGCCGCGGCGGTCGTAGGTGATGACGCGGTAGCCCTGGGCGAGCAGTTCGCGCGTCTGGCGCTCCCAGCTGTGGCCGTTGAGCGGATACCCGTGGATCAGCACGACCGGCTGTCCGGAGCCCTGGTCCTCGTAGTAGAGCTCGATGGGGGTGCTGTTCTCGTTCCCGACGGTGATGTAGCCCATGATCCTGATCCTTTCGGTCCGGTGAGAACGGTCGTTCTCGCTCGATGTCATCAATCTAGAGAACGATCGTTCTCATGTCAAGTACACTGAGATCATGACCGAGGAAACGGTGCGTGAACAGATCCTTGCGGCGGCCGAGGAGCTGTATTACCGCAAGGGCTACGCCGCTGTCGGCATGGACGAGCTCCGGGCGGCATCCGGGGTGTCGCTGCGGCGGCTCTACTCGCTGTTCCCCGCGAAGACCGACATCGTGAAGGCCGTGCTCGACCGCAAGCACGGCGAGTGGGAGGCGGGGTTGAACGGCGCCGTCGAGGATGCGGGGGTCGATGCCCGCGCACGGCTGCTCGCCGTCTACGGCTACCTCGAGGACTGGTTCTGCACCGACGGCTTCCGCGGGTGTGCGTTCATCAACGCGTTCGGCGAACTCGGCGGCACGAACCCCGAGGTGGCCGCGATCGTGCGCGCGCACAAGGCGTCGTTCCAGGCGTACATGGCCGGACTCGTGATCGACGCCGGTGCCCCGGCATCCCTCGCCGCGCAGCTCTCGATCCTCGCCGAGGGGGCGCAGAGCACCGCCGCGATCTCCGGCGACTCCGCCGTCGCGGTGCAGGCGCGTGATGCGGCCGAGGTGCTGATCTCGGCGGCCGTCGCGTCCTGAACGGACCGTTGCTGCGCCTCTGTCTCGTTCCGGGATAGGCGGACTTCTGCCCGGTGGGCGGAGGACTTGTGCGCAGGAGTCCGCCCATCAGTGAGTGCTCCGCGATACGCGTGTGGTGAGCGGATCACATTTCGCTAGCCAGGCTAGACAGTTGCCTGGCGAGAGTCAAGGCCCTGTAGAGCGACCCTGCGAGCGCGTACCGTCCCACACATGGAATCCCGGACGCAGGACATCGCCCGCCAGGCCACGACCATCGCGGCGGCAACCTTCATGCTCATCGCCGCCGCCGTCGGCTCCGGAGCGTTCGGGGGCACCTCGGTCAGCGAGCTGCAGGACGGCGCCCTCTCGGCATCCGGGTCGTATATCGCGCCCGCCGGTCCGGCGTTCTCGATCTGGTCGCTCATCTACTTCGGGCTCATCGCGTACACGGTGTGGCAGGCGCTGCCTGCGCAGCGGTCGGATGAGCGCCAGCGTCTCGCCGGCTGGTGGATCGCCGCGACGATGGTGCTCAACGGCCTCTGGCTCGTCACCGCGCAGTACCTCACGCTGCCGCTCACGGTGCTCATGATCGCGGTGCTGCTCGCGACCCTCGCCCGGGTCATCGTGCTGCTCAACCGCCGCCCCGCCCGCGGCTGGGCCGACCGGATCGTCGTCGACGGCACGAACGGACTGCACTTCGGCTGGGTCACGATCGCGACCGTCGCGAACATCACGGCCTGGCTCACGCAGATCGCGCCGGCATCCTGGGCGGACTCCGCGGAGATCTGGGCCGTCGTCGTGCTCGTCGCGGTCCTGGCGATCGGCGCGGCCAGCGCCCTGGTGACGCGGCGGATCGCTCCGGCACTCGCCACCGCCTGGGGACTCTCCTGGCTCGCGGTCGGGCGCCTCACCGGCGAACCCGACAGCACGATCACGGCGATCGTCGCGATCATCGTCGCCGTGCTGCTGGTCCTCGCCGGCGTCCTCGGCGTGGTGCGTCGCCGCGCGGCGTCCGTGCCCGCATAGAGCGCATTCGTCCGGAGAAGCGACCCCGGCGCCCGCGTCAGAGCACCAGCCGGTAGCCCATCCCGGACTCGGTGAGCAGGTGTGCCGGGGACCCCGGCGCGGCCTCGAGCTTCTTGCGCAGCTGCGACATGTACAGGCGCAGGTATCCCGAGTCGGAGACCTGCTCGCTGCCCCATATCTCCTTGAGGAGGTCTTGCCGCGTGACGAGCGCACCGGGATGGCGTGCGAGGTGCTCGAGCATCCGCCACTCCGTCGGCGTCAGGTGCACGCGGGACCCCGCGCGGGTGACGGTCTTGGTCGCGAGGTCGACCACCACGTCGGCGAAGCCCACCGTCGACTCGCCGCCGGCCGGAGCCGCGCGCCGCGAGAGGGCGCGCAGCCGTGCGAGCAGCTCGTCGACCTGGAAGGGCTTGGTGACGAAGTCGTCGGCTCCGGCATCCAGCGCCTCGACCTTGTCGGCCGAACCCGTGCGGCCGGAAACGACGATGATCGGCACGCTCGTCCACCCGCGGAGTGCCTGGATGACCTCGATGCCGTCGAGCCGCGGCATCCCCAGGTCGAGCATGATGAGGTCGGGGTGGGACTGGGCGGCGGCGGCGACCGCGGCCGCGCCGTCCGGGGCGACGACCACCTCGTAACCGTGCGCGGCGAGCGTGATGCGCAGTGCCCGCACCATCTGCGGGTCGTCGTCGGCGATGAGGAGCTTCACTCCGCCCCCTCCCTGTCGGCGCCGGCCAGCGGCAGCGAGATGACCATGGTGAGGCCACCGCCCGGGGTGTCCTCGGGAGTCAGGCTACCGCCCATGCCCTCGGCGAACCCGCGCGACAGGGCGAGGCCCAGCCCGAGACCGGTCGTGTTGTCGGTGTCGCCGAGGCGCTGGAACGGCTGGAAGATCGCGTCGCGCTTCGCCGCCGGCACTCCGGCGCCACGGTCGATCACGCGGATCTCGGCGCGGTCGCCGAGCGTGCTGGTCGACACGATCACGCGGCTGTCGGCGGGGGCGTGGCGGTGCGCGTTGGCGATCACGTTCACGAGCACGCGCTGCAGCAGCACGGGGTCGGCCGCGACCGCCGGAAGGGCGGGGTCGAGCGCGAGCTCGACGTCGCCCGGACCGAGGTCGAGCTCGTCGACGGCCGCGAGCACGGGCCCGGCGATGTCGAGCCGCATGGTCGACACCGCGAGCACGCCCGCCTGCACGCGGCTCACGTCGAGCAGATCGGTCACGAGCGTCGACAGCGTCGCGAGGCTCTCGTCCGCGGTCGCGAGCAACTCCTCCCGATCGGATGCCGACAGGCTGTGCGCCCCGCGGAGCCCGCCGATCGCGGCGACGGCCGATGCGAGCGGGCGCCGCAGATCGTGGCTGACCGCGGAGAGGAGGGCGCTGCGTACCTGGTCGGTCTCGGCGAGGGCCACGGCTTCCCGCGCGGTGGCGCGCAGGTCGGTGTGCTCGATCGCCGCGGCGAGCTGTGCCACGATCGCGTCGAGCAGGCGCCGTGCCGGGGTGTCGAGCGGCTCCCCGTGCAGCTCGAGCACCGCGGGCGACGCGCCCCCGACGTCGACCCGCGTGGCGCGGCCGTCGGGCACGGGCTCTCCGTCGCTCGCCAGCACCTCGCCGTCCGGCGTGAGCAGGCGGACGCCCGCGAGACCGAACGCCTCGCGCGTGCGGCTGACGAGGGCCAACACGGCATTGTCGCCGCGCAGCACGTTGCCGGCCACGGCGGCGAGCAGCTCGGCCTCCGCGGCGGCGCGCTGCGCGGTGCGGGCGCGTCGGGCGGCCTGGTCGACGATGATGCTGACGAGCACGGCGATCAGCACGTACAGCGCGAGGGCGAGCACGTGCAGCGGATGTGCGATCGTGATCGTGAAGAGCGGCGCCACGAACAGGAAGTCGAGCGTGATGCCCGACAGCACCGCGGCGAACACCGCGGGGCGCACACCGCCGACCAGCGCCACCACGACCACGAGCAGCTGATACGCGAGCACCTCGGCCGTGATGGACTCGGGGCTGCGGAACGTGAACATGATCCACGACAGCAACGGGCCGAACACGAGCGCGACCGCGAAGCCGAGCACCTGACGGCGCCAGCCCAGTGCGCCTCCCGTGATGCGGGGGAGGCGCACCCGGTTCCCGGCCGCGGCGTGCGTCACGATGTGCACGTCGATGTCGCCGGAGCGGCGGATGACCTCGGAGCCGATGCCGGGGCCGGTCAACGCCGCCGCGAGGCGCCCCCGACGGCTCACCCCGATCACGAGCTGCGTGGCGTCGGCGCCCTGCGCGAACTCGACGAGGGTCTCGGGGATGTCGTCGCCGATGATCTGGTGGAACGTGCCGCCCAGGGACTCGACGAGCGAGCGCTGCGCCGCGAGCGCGCCCGGGGTCTCGTCGCGGAGCCCGTCCTGGGCGGCGACGTGCACCGCGAGCAGTTCCCCTCCGGCCGAGCGTGCGGCGATGCGGGCTCCGCGTCGGAGCAGCGTCTCGCCCTCGGGGCCACCGGTGAGGGCGACGACCACGCGCTCGCGCGCCTGCCACGTGCCCTCGATCCCGTGGTCGGCGCGATAGCTGCGCAGGGCGCTGTCGACCTCGTCGGCCAGCCACAGCAGCGCCAGCTCGCGCAGTGCCGTGAGGTTGCCGAGACGGAAGTAGTTCGACAGGGCGGCGTCGATGCGCTCGGCGGGGTACACGAGTCCGGCAGAGAGGCGGTCGCGGAGCGACTGCGGTGCCAGGTCGACGACCTCGATCTCGTCGGCGGCCCGCACCACGGCATCCGGGATCGTCTCCTGCTGCGCGACGCCCGTGATCTTCTCGACGACGGCGTTGAGCGACTCGATGTGCTGCACGTTCACGGTCGTCACGACGTCGATGCCGGCATCCCGCAGCACCTCGACGTCCTGCCAGCGCTTGACGTTCGTGGAGCCGGGGACGTTCGTGTGCGCGAGTTCATCGACGAGCGCGATCTCGGGGGAGCGTGCGAGCACGGCGTCCAGATCCATCTCGGTGAGGGGGACGCCGCGGTGGAGGTCGGTACGGCGGGGGACCTCGGGGAATCCGACGGTCAGCGCCGCGGTCGCGGCACGATCGTGCGTCTCGACGATCGCGATCACGACGTCGCGGCCCTCACCGAGCAGGCGGCGCCCCTCGGCGAGCATCTCGAACGTCTTGCCGACGCCGGGTGCGGCACCCAGCAGCACGCGAAGCCGACCGCGCTTTCCGGATGCCGTCATTCGCCCTCCCGCTCATCGAGCGCGAGATTGAGCTCCGCGGCGTTGATGCGCTCTTCGCCGAGGAATCCCAGATCCCGCCCTTGAATCCTAGACTCCACGAGGTCGCGCACCTGCTGTTCGGGGAGACCTCGCGCCTCGGCCACGCGGGGCACCTGGAGCAGGGCGTACGCGACGCTGATGTGCGGGTCGAGGCCCGAGCCGGAGGCGGTGACGGCGTCGGCGGGCACGGCGTCCTCGCTCACGCCCTCGCGCTCCGCGATCGCCGCACGGCGCTCCTCGATCGCGGCGACGAGGTCGGCGTTCTCGGGGCCGAGATTGCTGCCGCTCGAGCTCGTGCCGTCGTAGCCGTCGCCGGCCGCCGACGGACGGGATTGGAAGTACTCCGGGAGCGCCTCGCCGTCGGCATCCGTGAACGACTGCCCGATCAGCGCGCTGCCCTTGTCGTCGGGCAGGGGCGACCCGTTCGCCGGGAACGGCAGTGCGAGCTGGCCGATGCCGGTCACGACCAGCGTGTACGCGACGCCGAGCACGAGCGTGAGGAGGAGCATCGCGCGGACGGCGACGCCCGTGGTGCGGAGGGTGGAACGGGTGGACATGGGAGACCTTTCGAGGTGCTGGTCGTCGAGCGGGCGGAGCGAGACGAAACGCCGTCAGAATCCGGGGATGAGGCTCACGACGAGGTCGATGAGCTTGATGCCGACGAACGGGGCGATCACGCCGCCGAGGCCGTAGACGAGCAGGTTGCGTTGCAGGATCTGCGAGGCGCTCGCCGGTCGGTACCTCACGCCGCGGAGTGCGAGCGGGATGAGGAACACGATCACGATCGCGTTGAACACGATCGCGCTCGTGACCGCGGACGCCGGAGAGTGGAGTTGCATGATGTTCAGCGCCGCGAGGCCGGGGAAGACCCCCATGAACATCGCCGGGATGATCGCGAAGTACTTGGCGATGTCGTTCGCGAGCGAGAACGTCGTGAGCGCACCGCGCGTGATGAGCAGCTGCTTGCCGATGCGCACGATGTCGATGAGCTTGGTCGGATCGGAGTCGAGGTCGACCATGTTGCCGGCCTCCTTCGCGGCCGAGGTGCCGGTGTTCATCGCCACGCCGACGTCGGCCTGTGCGAGCGCGGGGGCGTCGTTCGTGCCGTCGCCGGTCATCGCGACCAGGCGGCCGCCCTCCTGCTCGCGCTTGATGAGCTCGAGCTTCTGCTCGGGCGTGGCCTCGGCGAGGAAGTCGTCGACGCCGGCCTCCTTCGCGATCGCGGCCGCGGTGAGCGGGTTGTCGCCCGTGATCATGACCGTGCGGATGCCCATGCTGCGCAGTTCGTCGAACCGCTCGCGCAGGCCGTCCTTGACGATGTCCTTGAGGTGCACGACACCGAGGATCCGGTCGCCCTGACCGGCGCGGACGGCGACGACCAGGGGAGTGCCGCCGCTCGAGGCGACGCCGTCGGTCAGCGCGGTGAGATCGGCGTCCGATTTCAGCTCGAGCCATGCGGCGACGGCGGAACCGGCGCCCTTGCGGATCTGCGTGCCGTCGGCCAGGTCCAGCCCGGACATGCGGGTCTGCGCCGTGAAGGGCACGACGACCGCGTCCGTCGGCTGCGCGACGAGGATGCCTCGGCTCGCCGCCAGCTCGACGATCGACGCACCCTCGGGGGTCGGGTCGGCGAGCGACGACAGTGCCGCGATGCGCAGCAGCTCGTCGGCGTCGACGCCCGTGAGCGGAAGCACCTCGTGCGCGCGACGGTTGCCGTAGGTGATCGTGCCGGTCTTGTCGAGCAGCAGCGTCGTCACATCGCCGGCGGCCTCGACCGCGCGACCCGACATCGCGAGCACGTTGCGCTGCACGAGGCGATCCATGCCGGCGATGCCGATGGCCGAGAGCAGCGCGCCGATCGTCGTCGGGATGAGGCAGACCAGCAGGGCGATGAGCACGGGGATGCTGACGGGCGACGCCGCGTACGACGCGATCGGGTTGAGCGCGAGCACGACCACGACGAACACGATCGACAGGCTCGCGAGCAGGATGTTCAGCGCGATCTCGTTGGGGGTCCGCTGGCGACTGGCGCCCTCGACGAGCGCGATCATGCGGTCGACGAACGTCTCGCCGGGCTTCGACGTGATGCGCACGACGATGCGGTCCGACAGCACTCGGGTGCCCCCGGTGACGGCGCTGCGGTCGCCACCGGACTCGCGGATCACGGGGGCGCTCTCGCCCGTGATGGCCGATTCGTCGACGGTCGCGATGCCCGCGACGATGTCGCCGTCGCCCGGGATCAGGTCGCCGGCCGTGACGATCACGAGGTCGTCGCGCTGCAGCTCCGCCGACGACACCTCGACGGTCTCGGCGCGCTCGGCCGCGGCATCCGTCGTCGCGTCGTAGCGCACCACGCGCCGGGCCATCGTGCTCGTACGGGTCTTGCGCAGCGTCGCCGCCTGCGCCTTGCCGCGACCCTCGGCGACGGACTCGGCCGCGTTCGCGAACAGCACCGTGAGCCACAGCCAGACCGCGATGCCCCACGTGAACGGCGCGGGTACGGGGGTGCCGCCCGAGGCGGCCGGTCCGCCGAGGAACGGCTCGGCGATCGCGAGCACGGTCGTGAATGCTGCGCCGACCCAGACCAGCAGCATCACGGGGTTGCGGACGAGGGATGCCGGGTTGAGCTTGCGCAGCGCCCCGGGGAGGGCCTGGGTCAGCTGCGCCCAGCCGAATGCGCGGAGTGCGGGAGTTGCGGAGGATGCCGCGGCATCCTGTTGTTCGACTTCCTCGGTCGTTGAGCGAGCGGAGCGAGACGAAACGCGTGTGGTCATGGTCAGACGAGTCCTTCGGCGAGGGGCCCCAGCGCGAGCACCGGGAAGTAGGTGAGTGCCGTGATGATGACGGTCACGGCGGTGAGGAGACCCACGAACTGCGGTCGGTGGGTGGGGAGCGTGCCCGTGGTCTCGGGTACGCGCTGCTGGGCGGCGAACGACCCGGCGAGCGCCAGTACGAGCACGATCGGCAGGAACCGTCCGAGCAGCATCGCGACGCCGAGCGCCGTGTTGAACCAGGGCGTGTTCGCGGTGAGCCCGGCGAACGCGGAGCCGTTGTTGTTCGCGGCCGAGGTGAAGGCGTAGAGCACCTCGCTCATGCCGTGCACGCCCGGATTGAGGATGCTGGTCGACTCGACGTCGGCGCGGATGCCGGGGATCGCGAAGCTCAGCGCGGTGCCGAGCAGCACGAGGGTCGGCGTCACGAGGATGTACAGGCTGGCGAGCTTGATCTCCCGCGGGCCGATCCGCTTGCCGAGGTACTCCGGGGTGCGACCGACGAGAAGCCCGCCGACGAACACCGCGATCACGGCGAGCACCAGCATCCCGTACAGGCCCGATCCGACGCCGCCGGGGGCGACCTCTCCGAGCATCATGTTGAGCATCGGCATCATGCCGCCGAGCGCCGTGTACGAGTCGTGCATGGAGTTCACCGCGCCTGTCGACGTCAGGGTGCTCGCGCTGCCGAACAGCGTGGAGCCCAGGATGCCGAAGCGCACCTCCTTGCCTTCCATCGCGGCGCCGGCGAGTTCGGGGGCGGTGCCGCGTCCGGCGAGTTCGAGCGCCGAGAGCGCGACCGTCGAGACGAGGAAGATCGTGCCCATGGCGGCGGCGATCGCGTAGCCCTGGCGGTGGTCGCCCAGCATCCGTCCGAACGTGCGGGGGAGCGCGAACGGGATCATGAGGATGAGCAGGATCTGCAGCAGGTTCGTGAAGCCGGTCGGGTTCTCGAACGGATGCGCGGAGTTGGCGTTGAAGAACCCGCCGCCGTTCGTGCCGAGCAGCTTGATGGCCTCCTGCGAGGCGACGGGCCCGCCGGGGATCGTCTGCGTGCCGCCCGAGACCGTGGTGACGTCGGCGAATCCGGCGAAGTTCTGGATCACGCCGCCCGCGATCAGGGCGATCGCCGCGAGAAGTGCGATCGGCAGCAGGATGCGGCCCAGCCCACGGATCAGGTCGACCCAGAAGTTGCCGATCGTCGTCGAGCCGCGGCGCGACAGCCCGCGGATCAGCGCGACGGCGACTGCAAGGCCGACCGCCGCCGACACGAAGTTCTGCACCGTGAGACCCGCGAGCTGCACCGTATAGCCCATGGTCTGCTCGGGGGAGTACGACTGCCAGTTCGTGTTCGCGACGAACGACGCCGCCGTGTTGAACGCGAGACCCTCGGGCACGGCGGGGAGGCCGAGGGATGCGGGCAGGAACGCCTGCAGCCGCTGCAGGCCGTAGACGAGCAGCAGGCCGACCACCGAGAACGCGAGGACGCTGCGGGCGTATGCGCGCCAGGTCTGCTCGGATGCCGGGTTCACGCCGATCATCCGGTAGACGCCACGCTCGATGCGCGCGTCGCGAGGCGTGGTGAACACGTGCGCCATGTAGTCGCCGAGTGGGCGGTAGAGCAGGACGATCGCGGCGATCAGCACCGCCGCCTGCAGGACGCCGAACCAGATGTCCGCGCCCATCAGAACTTCTCCGGAGCGACGAGGGCCACCACGAGGTAGACGACGGCGGCGACGGCGAGGGCCGCGCCGATGATCTCGAAGACGATCACAGGCGCTCCACCCCCTTCGCGACGAGGGCGACCAGGGCGAACAGCGCGAGAGTCAGCGCGATGTAGATGATGTCGAGCACGAGAGTCGATACAACTCCCGTGCGGGACGCGTCATGGCGATCCTCACGCTTTGCCTACGGGTGCGCCGCGGATGCATGCGGGATGCTCACGCTCGATCCCCCGGCCGCCGCGCCTCCGAACCCACATCCGGTAAACCGCGCGAAACGCGGACGCGAGCAGGCTCGGCGACCGGATCCGGCGCGGTCGACCGGATTCCGGACTGTGTCGGACCCCGAAGCGGTCGGGGCCGGAATCCCGAGACGTGGTGCGCGTGCTCTATATTCAGCACGATGAAGATCGTTCCGGCTGAGGAGGGAGGCGGTGCCACGCCGCCCCGCAAGCCCTTCTTGGTGCACGTCGGATGGCTGTTGTTCCTGTTGATCCGAGGCTTCCTGCTCTGGATCCTGCTGCCGTTCGCCTTGGTGTCCTGGCTGCTCATCCATTGGTGGTGGCAGAGAGCATCGCTGGGACAGGCCGCGTGCTGGTACGACTCACTACTGACGCTCTTCCTGATCTTCGTGCTGCTCCGACCGCTCCTGTATCGAGATCCGCAACTCCAGGCTCAGAGATTCCCGAAGATCCCCGCGATAGGCGCGATCGAGCCCTACCGGCTCTTCATCATGCTGGCATGAGGGATGCGGAGCGGAATCGGCATCCTCTTGCTCGTCTACGCGGGCACTGGGAGTTCCAGGACTACACGAGGCGCTCGTGCTGTTCGAGTGGCTCGCGACGGCGAACGAGCAGGAGTCGCTGACAGTCGATGCGGCAGAGCGGCGGGTGCTGTGGGACGTGGAGAGCATGCTCGAACCGCAGCTGCCGATGCTCTTGAGCCGCGACTACGACGTGCATGTCGAAAGAGCTCGGCGGGCGCTCTCCGAGTGGGAAGGCGAGTGAACTGTTACTGCTGACGGCATGATGACGGTATGACGCTGCGCTTCGGCTACCGCATCCTCGCTCCCTCGAACCCTCCGGGTATGCGTCTCGCCGTGGCCGACGCGATGCAACTGTGCTACGACTGCTTTCCCGGCGATCTGCTCCTCAGCGCCGACGGTGTGGACTTCGGCGTCGCCTGGGGATGGGTCCCGGTCCTCGACTTCGCGCTGGCCATGAACGATATTGCCGACACTCTCCAGACGTCGCGGCGTGCGGTGTTCGAGTTCACCGAGACGGACGGGGGGATCGCGTTCACCCGGCGCGGGGATCGGGTGAAGATCGAACCGACGTACGTCGACGCCTCGGTCGAGGTCATGGTCGATGAGGTCCGCGGCGCAGCACATGACATGCTGCGCGAGGTTCGGCAGGAGATCGAGGCTGCTCATCCTGAGCTTCTCGACAGCCGACGCTACCGCGCGCTGGTCGACCGGTACCCATCGAGCGCGTGACTCACCATTCCGCGGGCGTTCTCCCCGAAGTCCCCGATTTCGGAGATAATGGGGAGATGACCACGATCGCCATCACGGAAGCACGCGACAGCCTCGGGACCGTCGTGGATGACGCCCGTCGCGAGCCGGTGTACCTCACCCGCCACAACCGTCCGGTCGCCGTCGTCATCGATGTCTCCGAGTACGAGCGTCTGCGCGAGCTGGCAGAAGACGCCGAGGATGCAGCTGCCGCGGCGGCGTCTCGTCGGGAGATGGAGGAGACCAAGGCCACTCCGGTGCCGTGGGACGAGGTGAAGACCGAGCTGGGCCTGGCGTGACGTACTCCGTCGTCGTCGCACCGGCGGCCATCCGTCAACTGCGGAAGATGGATGCCGTCGCGCGTCGCCGCATCCAGGCGGCGATCGATCTGCTCGCCGAGAATCCGCGCCCGCCCGCCGCCACGCGTCTCGTGAACTTCGAGGGCGAGTGGCGGGTCCGCGTGGGTGACTATCGGATCGTGTACGACATCCACGACGGGGAGCTCCTCGTGCTCGTGCTGTCGACCGCTCACCGCCGCGAGGTCTACCGCTGAGCGAGTCGTACAGCCCGATGGGCCGATCCTGCCGTCGCGGTCGTACACTCACGAAGTGAGCGCGACGCGACGCCGGCTGGGGCCGGGCACCATCATCGTCCTGGTGCTCGTCGCGGTCGCCCTGATCTGCCTCGTCACCGGCATCCTGCCCGCAGCGGATGCCGGGGCGTTGGGTGCCCGCATCACCCCGGTGCTGGGGTTCGTCGTGGCCATCACGATCGTCGCCGAGCTGGCCCGCGACGCGGCGGTGTTCGACGTGCTCGCGCAGCGCCTCGCCCGGTGGGGACGCGGCCGTGTGATCGCGCTGTGGGCGTCGGTGGTGCTGCTCGCGGTCCTGAGCACGGTGTTCCTGTCGCTCGACACGACCGCCGTGATCGTCACGCCGGTGGTGGTCGTGCTGGCGCAGAGCATCGGCGTCTCACCGCTTCCGTTCGCGCTCGCGACGGTGTGGCTCGCGAACACGGCCTCGCTCGCCCTGCCGGTGTCGAACCTCACTAACCTGCTGGCCGCGCCGGCGATCGGCGAGAACCCGGCATCCTTCCTCGCGCTGAGCTGGGCGCCGACGCTCGTCGGCATCCTCGTGCCCGTCGCACTGATAACGATCGCGCACCGCCGCACGCTCTTCGGCGCGTATCGGATGCCGTCGGCCGGCGATCCGTCAGACCGCGTGCTGTACTGGGGCGCGACCGGCATCCTGCTCGCGCTGCTTCCGCTGCTGGCGCTCACGCACGACGTGTGGATTCCCGCCACCGCCGCCGCGGTGCTCCTCGTGGTCCTGTTCGCGGTACGCCGACCTCATGTGCTGCGGCTGTCGCTCGTGCCGTGGCAGGCGATCGGTCTTGCGACCGCGCTGTTCGTGCTCGTCGAGACGGCGCATGCGAACGGCGTCCTCGGCTTCCTGTCGGCTCTCGCGACCGACGGGCACGGGTTCGGGCAGCTGCTGGGCCTCGCATCGGTCGGCGCGCTCGCCGCGAACGGCGTCAACAACCTGCCCGCGTACCTGATCCTCGAGCCCTCGGCCTCCGATCCGGTCGCGCTCATGGCGCTGCTCATCGGCGTGAACCTCGGCCCGCTCATCACCCCGTGGGCGTCGTTGGCGACGTTGCTGTGGCACCACCGGGTCGTGTCGCTCGGGGTCGAGATCCGCTGGGGCCGACTCATGCTGTGGGGCGTGATCGTGGCGGTGCCGACCGTGGTGCTCGCGACGCTGGCGCTCGCGCTGGTCGCGGGATGAACACACTGGCAGCTGGCATGGAGAAGGGCAGCGGCCCGGGATCGGGGGGATCTGGGGAATCCGAGGCACGAATGGGGAGTTGTGCCGGAAGAGTGGGCCGCTGCCCTACGCTTCGACGGTACTGAGGTCGGGGAACGGCCGGTGAAACTTCAGTGTCTGATGTGTGGTGCCGCGATATACCGGAGACTTAGAGTGTGGCCGTGGACGACATCAGCCAACACCCGCCGATCCGGCCGCGCCAGCTCATCCGCGACCAGGTGTTCGCCACGCTCGCGGAGGAGATCGTGTCGGGGCGCATGGAGCCCTTCGAGGAGATCCGCGACCAGGACCTGCAGGCCGAGTACGGCGTCTCGCGCACGCCGATCCGTGAGGCGCTCAATCGCCTCGCCGACCTCGGACTCATCGAGGTGCGCACCAATCGGTATACCCGCGTCGCGCCCGTCGATCTGAACGCGCAGGCCGACCGCGCGGAGGCCGCGGCGGCGATGATCGGGTACTGCGCCGTGACCTCGGTGCCCGACTACACCGACGAGCAGATCGCCTCCCTGCGCCGGCGGATCGACGGGATGCTCGCGACCGATCTCGCCTGGGCCGCCACCAGGGAGGGTCTGCAGCAGTGGTACGCACTGTGGGCCGAAGTGGTCACCAACGCGGGGAATCAGACGATGATCGAGATCCTCGACGGACAGCTCGCGCTGCACCTCACCCGTACCGTGCCCGATCAGCGGGTACCCGACGCGTTCGTCGAACACATGCGCGCGGCCCTCGCGCAGTTGCGAGAGGCCCTCACCCGTCGCGACGGACGAGAGGTCCGCGAGATCATCGAACCCCTCTTCGCTCACGTCACGATCGAGCCGCTGCGCGCCGCTGCGGTCGCCGCCGCGAAGACACGGCGCTGACATGGACGACGCGCGGGGCGACGGCTTCCTCTACAGCCGTCTCATCGGCGGGGCCGAGCCCGCGACCCCGCAGCTCGCCTCCCGCGCGGATGCCGTCGTCGACGCGCTCGCGCGCTCCATCGTGACCGGCGATCTCGCCCCCGGCGCCCCGCTGTCGGTGTCGGCCCTCACGCAGCGACTGTCGGTGGCGCCGGCCACCGTCCGCTCCGCCCTCAGCGCGCTCGAGGCCATGCACCTGGTCGAGCAGCGGCTCAACCGGGCCTCGGTCGTCACGACCCCCACCCCGGCGTGGTTCGTCGCGGTCGCCGCCGAGTGCGCGGGCCTCTCGGTCGCGGCAGCGGACCTCGGCATCGCGAGGGCGACGGATGCCGACATCGCGGTGTTCGTGGCCAGGGCCGGCGAGGTCGCCGCACTGTGGACCGACGACGATCCGGACCAGATCGCCGGCGCCGAGGGACTGTGGGACCTGCTCGACCTGCTCGCCGCGTTCTCTCGCAACACCCACCTGCGGTCGCTGCACGCGGCGAAGCGCCGCGCGCTCGTCTTCGGCATCCGCTCGCTGAGCCGCGCCCGCAACCCGGCCATGCTGCGGTCCGTCGTCGACGCCTTCGTCGTGGCGGCGCGGGAGCGGGACCGCGTCGAGGCGATCGACATCGTGCGCGACCTCTACACGTTCGTCGTCGACGGCGTCACCGAGACCTGAGCGCCGCCCATTCCTCCGCGAGGATGCCGTAGTTCATGCCGTCGAGCCATTCGCCCGAGCGGTGCAGCGCCGTCTTGCGGCTGTACTCCTCACGGCGCATGCCGATCCTCTCCATGAGTCGCCAGGACGGCTCGTTGTCGGCGAAGCATCCGGCGTGCACACGCCGCAGGCCGAGAGGTCCGAAGCACGCGCCGATCACCGCGCGGATCGCCTCGGTCGCGTAGCCCCGTCCGGTGTGCGCGGGATCGAGCACCCAGCCGAGTTCGGCCTCGACGCCCCGCGCCTGATCGGCGACCTCGAGCTGCGCCCACCCGTCGCCGACCTTGATCATGAGATCGCCGATCGGGGTGGCGGCTCCGTCGTCGTGCATCAGCTCGATCAGGTGCATCGACGCGAGGCGGTCGGGGTCGAGGTAGCGCTCGCGGAACGCGTCGAGAGTGTCGGGCGCGAGCCCCAGCCAGCGGTTGACGTCGGGCAGGCGACGCCATTCCCACATGACCTCGATGTCGGTCGCGGTCATCGGGCGCACCCGCAGTCGTTCGGTGCGCAGGGGCCAGACATCGGACGTGCTCATGTCCTCAGCCTAGAGAAGCGCCCGTCGCGAGCGTCACTCCTCGGGCGGACCCTCCGGCCGGTGCGCACGACGCCCCGTGACCACGACGGGACGACCGGCGCGCTCCTGGCCGGGCAGCGGCCGCGAGCGACGCCCGTAGATGAGCTCCGACGAGTCGAGCAGCCACGGCACGAGCGTGATCGTCACGCCGTGCACGAGCATGAGCTGGTTCGCCATGCGGCGGGCGCGGCGGTTGTGCAGGAACGTCTCCCACCAGTGCCCGACGATGTACTGCGGCAGGTACACGGTCACGACCGAGGCCCCGTGCTTCTCGCGGTACTGCTTGATGAACTGCGCCACGGGCTGCGCGAACGACCGGTACGGGGACTCGGCGATCACGAGCGGGATCGGCACGTGATGGTCGCGCCACTCCTTCTGCAGAGGAGCGACGTCGTCCGAGGCCACGGCCACATGCAGGCCGATGGTCTTGTCGTGCTTGGCGGCGACCGCGTAGTCGACGGCCTTCGCCACGGGCTTCTGCAGACGGTTCACGAGCACGATCGCGAGGTCGCCCGTCGCGCCGAACTTCGTGGTGTCGTCGATCGCGATCTCGTGCTCGACGTCGCGGTAGTAGCGCTTCACGCCGAGCATGAGGAACGCGAGGATCGGGATCGCGAAGAACACGAGGTAGGCGCCGTGCGTGAACTTCGTGATCGTGACGATCAGGAGCACCAGCACCGTGAGCGTCGCGCCGGCGGAGTTGATGATGAGCCCCACCTTGGCGGACCGGCGATCGGATGCCGAGGCACCGTCGATCCCCGCATCCGGAGTCTTCTCGGCCGGGCCGCGCAGCACTCGCCGCCAGTGGCGCACCATGCCGATCTGTCCCAGCGAGAACGACACGAACACACCGATGATGTACAGCTGGATGAGCGTCGTCAGCCGCGCCTGGAACACCACGAGCACGGCGATCGCCGCGATGCCGAGAACGATCATGCCGTTCGAGAACACCAGGCGGTCGCCGCGGGTGTTGAGCGACTTGGGGGCGTAGCCGTCGCGCGCGAGCACGGATCCGAGCAGCGGAAAGCCGTTGAACGCGGTGTTGGCGGCGAGCAGCAGCACGCACGCGGTCGCCGCCTGGATGATGAAGAACAGGATGCTGCCGCCGCCGAACGTCGCCGAGGCGATCTGCGCCATCAGGCTCGGTTGCGGGTTCGAGCAGTCGAAGCCCACGAGGTCGCACGGGTTCTCGGCGTAGTGCACGCCCGCGATCAGCGCGAGCGCCGTCAGTCCCGCGAACAGGCACGCGGCGATCGACCCCATCAGCACGAGCGTTGTCTGGGCGTTGCGGATCTTCGGCGTGCGGAAGGCGGGCACCCCGTTCGACACGGCCTCGACGCCCGTGAGGGCGGAGCATCCGCTCGAGAAGGCGCGGAGGATGAGGAGGATCACGGCTGCCTGGCCGAGGTCCTCCGAGTGCACCGCGAACTCGGCGCTCGACGCCACGGGGGCGTCGCCCAGGAAGGTGCGGATCAGGCCGGTCACGATCATGAAGCCGACCGAGCCGATGAAGACGTAGGTGGGGATCGCGAACACGAGCGAGGCCTCGCGCACGCCGCGCAGATTCACGACGATGATGAGGATCACGAAGCCGACGGCCAGCTCGACGCGGAACGGATCGAGACCCGGCACCGCGGAGATGATGTTGTCGACGCCGGAGGCGACCGACACCGCGACGGTGAGGATGTAGTCGACGAGCAGCGCCGCGGCGACGATCACGCCGGGGATCTCGCCCAGGTTCTTCGACGCGACCTCGTAGTCGCCGCCGCCCGAGGGATACGCCTTGATGAGCTGGCGGTAGCTGAGCACCACGACGATCAGCAGCACCACGACTGCGGTCGCGACGAGCGGCGTGAAGGAGAGGAAGGTGAGTCCGCCGATGAGGAGGATCATCACGAGCTCCTGCGGCGCGTAGGCCACGGAGCTCAGCGCGTCGGACGCGAAGATCGGCAGCGCCATCTTCTTGGGCAGCAGCTGGTCGTCGACCTGCTGGCTCGTCAGCGGTTCGCCGATGAGGATGCGTTTGGCGAGCGGAGGCGCGTCCGTGGTCTCGCGTGATTCATCTGACACGTCCGGCGACTTTACGCCCGTGCACGGGTTCCTCACGACATCCTGACGGAATCCCTACGGCGCGTCGTGCGTCCCTAACGGAATCCTCACGAGCCCCGACGAGTGCTCACGGAACACGTGCAGGGCTCATCGACGATCCACAGCCGTTTCCGATCACGAACGCGTAACGTCGAGATCATGACGTCCCTCCAGGTCACCGACGACGCCATCCAGCAGACTCGGGAGCTCCGCGACGAGTTCCAGCGCTTCCTGCGCGAGTACGAGTTCGGGATGCGCGAGGTCGAGACCAAGATCTCGATCCTCCGCGACGAGTTCACGCACCACCACGCGTACAACCCGATCGAGCACGTGAAGAGCCGGCTCAAGACGCCCGACAGCATCGTCGAGAAGATCGCGCGCAAGGGCATCGAGGAACCCGACTTCGACCGCATCCGCACGGAGATCACCGACATCGCCGGCGTGCGGGTGACGTGCAGCTTCGTCGCCGACGTGTACCGCCTGTTCGATCTGTTCACGGCCCAGGACGACGTGACCGTCCGCACGGTCAAGGACTACATCGCGCAGCCCAAGGAGAACGGCTACAAGAGCCTGCACGCCATCATCGAGGTGCCCGTGTTCCTCTCGACCGGCGCGCTGTCGGTGCCGGTCGAGGTGCAGTTCCGCACGATCGCCATGGATTTCTGGGCCAGCCTCGAGCACAAGATCTACTACAAGTTCTCGAACCAGGTGCCCTCGCACCTCGTCGACAGCCTCACGGATGCCGCCGAGGCCGCGGCCGAGCTCGACGCCCGCATGGAGCGTCTGCACCGCGAAGCGCATGGCGTTCCGCAGCGCCAGCTGCCCCCGCCTCCGCCCCCGCACGTCGTGCAGGTCTGATCCGCGGAGTTGCGCCCGGTGGCAGCGCCCTGGGACCATCGGCAGGTGACCACGACGCAGCGCGATGCCCGAGCGGACGCCGACCTCGGTGCCCTGCTCGACCTCGACGAGTTGGCCGGTCTCGATCGCGGGCGCCAGCTCTGCGAGTGCGACCACGGTGACGACGACGCCTACGAAGCGTGCGGGCGCAAGGCGAAGTGGCGCGTGTCGATCGACTGCGACTGCGGCGAGAACCATCCCCGCACGGTCGAGATTCTCTGCTCCCGGTGTCTGAGCACGCTCCGCCGCAGCCGGAGTCGCGACACCATCACCGCCCGCCCGCTCTGATCGGGGTGCGCGAGATCCGAAACGCTGTCGGCTCCGAACAGAAGACGACCACGACGTCGTCGGCGAACGAGGAGAGCGGGCATGACACGGAACGCAGCGGGCCGTAAGCGGTTCTTCGTCTGGGCGGCTCTGGCCGGACTCGTCAGCGGGGCGGTGTTCCTCGCTGTGGCCGAGCTCTTCGCGCTGATCCTGGCCCGGTCGGCGAGCCCGGTGCTGGCGGTCGGCGGATTCGTCATCGACATCGTGCCGCAGCCGTTCAAGGAGTTCGCGATCGCGACGTTCGGCGAGTACGACAAGATCGCCTTGCTCGCGGGTCTCGGCCTTGCTGTGGTGATCGCCTCGGCCGTGGGCGGCATCCTCGAGTACGTCCGACCGCCGCTCGGCGTGATCGTGATCGCCATCGCGGGCGCTCTCTCGACCGCGGCGGTGGTCACCCGCGCCGGCGTCAGCCCCCTCGGCTTCCTGCCGCCGATCCTCGGAGCGGCCGCCGGAGCCGTCGTTCTCGTGATGCTGTCGCGCCGCCTGCGCGCATGGAAGACCGCGGGCGAGAGTGCAGACGGAGACACGACCCCGAAAGCCCTGGGGCGTCGGCAGTTCTTCCTGCTGGCCGGCATCGCCGGAGCATCCGCCCTCGTCGTCGGCGTCGCGTCGCGCGCCGTGAGCATGGCCGTGACGTCGGTCGAGGCGATCCGCGACAACCTCAGACTGCCGAAACCGAACTCGACGGTCACGATCCCGGAGGGCGCCGAGCTCGACATCCCCGGCCTCAGCCCGCTGTTCACCCCCAACAAGGACTTCTACCGCGTCGACACCGCGCTCACCGTGCCCACAGTCGACCCCGAGACCTGGCGTCTCGTGATCGACGGCATGGTCGACGAGCGGGTCGAGATCGGCTTCCAGGACCTGCTCGACATGGGACTCGACGAGTACGCCATCACCCTTACCTGCGTGTCGAACGAGGTGGGCGGCGAGCTCGTCGGCACCGCGAAGTGGCTCGGCGTCCCCGTGCGCGACGTCCTGAAGAAGGCCGGGGTGAAGGGCGACGCCGACATGGTGCTCTCGCGCAGCGTCGACGGCTACACGGCCAGCACGCCGCTGTCCGCGCTGACGGACGACGGCCTCGACGCGATCTTCGCCGTCGCGATGAACGGAGAACCGCTGCCTCCCGAGCACGGGTTCCCGGTGCGGATGGTCGTCCCCGGGCTCTACGGCTACGTGTCCGCCACGAAGTGGGTCACCCAGCTCACCGTCACGACGTTCGAGAAGGACGAGGCGTACTGGACACCGCGCGGGTACAGCGCCGAAGCGCCGATCAAGTTCTCGTCGCGGATCGACACCCCGAAGCTGGGATCCGCCGTCGACGCGGGCAAGGTCGCCATCGCCGGCGTCGCCTGGGCGCAGACGGTGGGCATCGAACGCGTCGAGATCAGCATCGACGACGGTGACTGGCAGGCGGCGACGCTCTCGGCTCCCGTCAACGAGGACACCTGGGTGCAGTGGTTCGTGGAATGGGACGCGACTCCGGGCACCCACTACGTCGCGGTGCGCGCCGTCAACAAGAACGGCGACCTCCAGATCGAGGAGCGTGCACCGATCGCGCCCGACGGGTCGTCGGGCTGGCAGCGGTCTCTCATCCGAGTCGCGTGATCCGTGCGCGGTGGCGGACCTCCGCCTAGGGTGGAGCCATGACGTCACTTCCCGCGTGCGTGATCACGGTCTCGGACCGCTCGTTCGCGGGGGAGCGGGAAGACCGCGGCGGCCCTCTGGCCGTCGGACTTCTGAGGGATGCCGGGTGGCAGTGCGCCGACGCCGAGATCGTGCCCGACGGCGAGGAGTCCGTCGCCGCGGCGCTGCGTCGTGCGGTCGATCGCGGTGCTCGGCTGATCGTGACCACCGGGGGCACCGGCGTGAGCCCCCGCGACCTGACCCCCGAGGGCACTCGCCGGGTCATCACACGCGAGGTGCCGGGCATCGCCGAGGAGCTGCGGCGCAGCGGGCTCGCCGACACGCCTCTCTCGGTGCTGTCGCGCGGGCTCGCGGGCATCGTGGACCCGGCGGGCGCCCTGGTCGTGAATCTTCCCGGATCGACGCGAGCCGTCGCATCCGGGGTGCCGGTCGTGCTGGGCGTCGCCCGGCACGTGGTGGATCAGACCGATGGAGGAGATCACCGATGAATACAGTCCAGCTGGCGGCCATCTCGGAGCAGCCGCTCGACCTCGACGCGCATCTGCGTGCCGTGGAGCACCCCGCGCTCGGCGGCGTCACGACCTTCATCGGCCGGGTGCGTGACAACGACCCCGATGCCGAGACGCCGGTCGTCGGGCTCGAGTACAGTGCGCATCCCGACGCCGAGGCCGTGCTGCGGTCGATCGCCGAGCAGGCGGGGGCGGATGCCGTGGGCTCGGCCCGTGTCGACGTCGCCGTCAGCCACCGGATCGGCACGCTGAAGGTGGGCGACGCGGCCGTGATCATCGCCGTCGCCGCCGAGCACCGCGCCGAGGCGTTCGAGGTGTGCCGTGCCGTGATCGAGGACATCAAGCGCGACCTGCCGGTGTGGAAGCGTCAGCTGGAGTCCGACGGCTCGACGCTGTGGAAGGGCATCGGCGGCTGACGGCCGGGATCCTCACCGCGTTTCGTCTCGCTGCGCTCGCTCAACGACCGAGGGCGTCGGTCGTTGAGCGAGGGAGCGCAGCGACCGAGACGAAACGCGTCAGCGGCGCCTCAGCCCCCGGCGAAGGGCGGCAGCACGTCGACGAGCTCGACCCCGGTGAGCGGGCGGTCGTCGTCGCTGCGCACGCCGTCGACCATCACGGCACAGCGCGGCAGGATGTCGGCGAGAGCCGGATGCTGCGCCACCAGCGCCGCGCGGAGCTCGGCCAGAGAGCCCTCGGCACGCTCCTCGGCATCCGTTCCCGCGGCCTCCGCCGCCGCGGCGAAGTAGCGCACGCGAGTCACAGCGTCTCGCCCTCGCGCACCCAGTCGCCGGAGCGTCCGCCCGACTTCGCGACGATCCGGACGTCCTCGATCACGACCGAGCGATCGAGGCCCTTGATCATGTCGACGATCGCGAGCGCGGCGACCGACACCGCCGTGAGCGCCTCCATCTCGACGCCCGTGCGGTCGGCGGTGCCGACGGTGGCCTCGACGTGCACGCCCGCATCGACGATGTCGAGTTCGACGCTCGCGCGGTGCACGCCGATCACGTGGGCGAGCGGCAGCAGCGCCGGGGTCGACTTCGCGGCCTGGATGCCGGCGATCCGGGCGACCGCGAGCACGTCGCCCTTCGGGGCCGTGCCGTCGCGCAGGGCCGACACGACCTCGGGGCTGCAGCGCACGAAGCCGCGGGCCGTGGCGGTGCGGACCGTGGGCTGCTTGCCGGTCACATCGACCATGTGCGCGCGGCCGGAGGCGTCGAGATGCGGGAAGCTCATCCGACCAGCATGACATCGATCACGTCGCCCGCGGCGACCCGCTCGACGTCCGCCGGCACGATCGCGAACGCGTGCGCGCGGGCGAGGCCGCCGGCGAGGTGCGAGCCCGAGCCTCCGGCTGTCGCGGGTCGCACCGTGCGCTCGGCCAGGTCGACGACGGCGGGCAGGTACTGACGTCGTCCCGGGGGCGTGGTCCAGTCGACGTCTGCGGTGAACGAGGCCCGGGGCCGGTGGATCTCGGCGCGACCCTGCAGGGCGAGCAGTGCCGGGCGCACGAACACCTCGAACGACACGGCCACGCTCACCGGGTTGCCGGGCAGACCGAACACGAGGGTGCCCGAGCCCAGGGCGCCGAAGGCCTGCGGTTTGCCCGGTTGCATGGCGACGCTCGAGAACTCGACCTCCCCGCGGCCGTCGAAGGCGCCACGCACCGGCTCGTACGCGCCCGCGCTCACGCCGCCCGTGAAGACGATGACGTCGGCGCCCAGGGCGACCGCCTCTGCCGTGACGGCGTCGACGGCCTCCGCCTCGTCCGTGACGCGGGAGACGAGCACGACGTCGGCGTCGGCATCCGCCACGAGCTGCTGCAGCAGCGGACCGTTGGAATCCGGGATGCGTCCGCGCGTCGGCGTCTCGCCGGGGGCGAGCAGCTCGCTGCCCGTCGACACGACGGCGACGCGCGGAGCGCGGGTCACGGAGACCCGGGCGATGCCCGCCGCGACGGCCGCGGCGAGCTGGAAGGCGCCGAGC
Organism: Microbacterium sp. NPDC089696; assembly: GCF_044749125.1. Lineage (NCBI taxonomy): Bacteria > Bacillati > Actinomycetota > Actinomycetes > Micrococcales > Microbacteriaceae > Microbacterium > Microbacterium sp. NPDC089696. The sequence continues at coordinate 478,614 of NZ_JBIVHF010000001.1, forward strand.
CGCTCGCCCGCGTGCACCACGGGGTCGCCGGTGCGGAGATCGGCGCCCCGGCGGCGGACGAAGGCTCCGGATGCCGGAGCGCGCAGCACCCGCACCTCGCCCAGCGAGTCGGCGAGACCGCCTGCGGTGTCTTCGAACGGGACGATCGCGTCTGCCGCGGTCGGCGCCGGCGAACCGGTCATGATCCGCGCGGCCTCGCCCGCGCCGAGCGCCGGGTCGTCCGACACCCCCGCCGGCAGGTCCGCGATGACGCGCAGCGTCACCGGGTACTCTGCGGAGGCGGCGGCGACATCGGCCGCGCGCACGGCGAATCCGTCCATGGCGGAGTTGTCGAACAGCGGGATGTCGTGGGCGGCGGTCGCGTCGGCGGCGAGGGTGCGACCGGCGGCATCCTGGATCGGCACCTGCTCGACGTCGAGTGTCCGCACCGCGTCGAGCACGCGGGCGAGCTGCTCCTCGACCGTGCGGCGGGCGCTCATGCGGTGCCCGCCGGACGGATCGCGATCTCGTGCTGTCGCACCGTGAGCGCGTCGATCAGCGCGAGGCGGCCGAGCAGCGGCTCTCCGGCACCGGTCACGAGCTTGACGACCTCGCCGGCGAGGATGCCGCCGACCTGCACGCACAGCGCCCCGAGCACGCCGACCTGCGCGCAGCTGGGCGGTTCGCCCTCGGTTCCCGGCGGGAAGAGGTCGGCGAGGACCACGGGAGTGTGCCCAGCGGGCGGCGCCGACCAGAACACGGTCGCGTGCGCGTGCCACTCCTGCACGGCCCCCCAGACCAGGGGGATGCCGAGCTCTTCGGTCGCGGCGGCCACGTCGCGTCGCGTCGCGAACGAGTCGCTCGTGTCGACCACGACGTCGGCACCTGCGAAGAGCTCGGTCGCGTTCGCGGCGTCGAGTCGCACGTTCTGCGGGATCACGACGGCTCCGGGGGACAGTGCCGTGATCGCCCGTTCCGCCGAGACGGTCTTCGCCGTGCCGACGTCTTCCGCGCGGTGCGCGAGCTGCCGCTGCAGGTTGGTGAGCTCGACCACGTCGTCGTCGATCACCACGAGCGTGCCGATGCCGGCCGCCGCCAGCGCGAGCAGCACGGGCGAGCCGACACCGCCTGCTCCCACCACCGCGACGCGGGAGGCTGCGAGTCGCCGCTGACCCTCCTCGCCGATGCCCGCGAGCACCGCGTGGCGGGCGGTGCGGACGAGCTCCGCCGGGTCGAGGGCGGGCGCTGGGGCGACGAGCGGCTGCATGGGACCAGGGTATGCCGGGGAGAGGTGTCTCGCCCCGAAACCCACCACCTTCGTCGAGACCCATCACGCACGACGCGCGGCGTGGTGGGTCTCGACGAGCGAGGTGGGTCTCCACGCATCGTTCGTCGCCGCGCATGCGGAGCATATCGCCCTCCTGAACCGCAGTTGCGGTATGTTCGAGCCATGCAGAGCTTCCGCATCGCCCGCGCGGCGCAACTCCTCGGCGTCAGTGATGACACCGTGCGCCGCTGGATCGATCAGGGGCTGCTTTCGACGACGGATGCGGTACCCGCCGAGATCCCCGGCGATGCGCTGGCCGCCCGGGCGATCGCTCTCGCCGACGAGGCGACGGAACCCGGCGGCATCCTGTCGAGCGCCCGCAACCGCTTCACGGGAATCGTGACCCGCGTGCAGATCGACGGCCTCATGGCGCAGGTCGATCTGCAGTCGGGCCCGCACCGCGTCGTCTCGCTGATGTCCGCTGAGGCGGCCCGCGAGCTCCATCTCGAGGTCGGCTCTCTGGCGACTGCGTCCGTCAAGGCGACGCAGGTCGTCGTCGAAGTGCCGAAGGGCTGACATGAACCGCTCGCTCCTCCGATCCGCCGCCGTGCTCGCGCTCGCCGCGCTCGCCCTCACCGGATGCTCATCACCGTCGGCCGCGCCGACTCCCGAGGAGACCTCCGCGTCCGAGGGCAGCCCGCTCAGCGGCGACCTCACCGTCTACGCCGCGGCATCGCTGAAGGGTGCGTTCGACGAGATCGGCGCCGCCTTCTCCGACGAGAACCCCGACGTCACCTTCAGCGCCGTCTACGACGGATCGTCGACGCTCGTCACGCAACTGCAGGAGGGCGCGCCCGGAGACGTGTTCGCGTCGGCCGACGAGGCGAACATGGACAAGCTCGCCGATCTCGCAATCGACCCGACCCTGTTCGCGTCGAACACGCTCGTGATCGCCGTGCCGGCCGGCAACCCCGGGGGCGTCGAGAGCCTCGCCGACCTCGCCGACGTCACGACGGTGCTGTGCGCTCCCGAGGTGCCGTGCGGTGCGGCATCCACCACTCTGCTGTCGAACGCCGGGGTGACCGTCGAGCCGGCGAGCCTCGAGCAGAACGTCACGGCCGTGCTCACGAAGGTCGCCGCCGGAGAAGCGGATGCCGGACTCGTCTACGCCACCGATGTGATCGGCCGCGACGACGTGGAGGTCATCGTGCCGGACGGCGCCGACGATGTCGTGAACCACTACCCGATCGCCGCACTCGACGGCGCCCCGAACAGCGACGCCGCTGAGGCGTTCGTCGCGTTCGTGCTCTCGGACGCCGGGCAGAAGATCCTCGCGGACTTCGGGTTCGGAGCGCCGTGAGCTCCGACGCGCGCGGCTACGCGCCGCGCGCGATCGTCGTGCCCGCGGTCGTCGGGCTCGCGTTCCTGATCCTGCCGCTCGCCGCGCTCGTCGCCCGCGTGCAGTGGTCGACGTTCCTCACCGACGTCACCTCGGAGGCCGCGCGGTCGGCGCTGGTCCTCTCGCTCGTCACCGGTCTGCTCGCGACCGTGATCTGCGTGATCGTCGGCGTCCCCCTCGCACTCACCATCGCTCGGTCGGGCCCGCGGATCGCGGCGGTGCTCCGCGCAGCCGTCACCGTGCCGCTCGTGCTGCCGCCCATGGTCGGCGGTGTCGCTCTGCTCTACCTGTTCGGCCGCGCCGGATGGTTCGGCGGGCTCGGGCTCTCGTTCAGCACCCCCGCCGTGGTGCTGGCGCAGACGTTCGTGGCGCTGCCGTTCCTCGTGCTCGCGGTCGAGGGCGCCGTGCGCACCTCGGGAGTGGAGTTCGAGCGCACCGCCGCCGCGCTCGGCGCGAGCCGCTGGACGATCCTGCGGCGCATCACGCTCCCTCTCGCCGCACCGGGGATCGTCGCGGGAGTGGTGCTGTGCTTCGCCCGCGCCATCGGCGAGTTCGGTGCCACGGCGCTGTTCGCCGGCAACCGTCCGGGCGTGACGCAGACCATGCCCCTCGCGATCTACACCGCGTTCAACGGGGCCGGTGTCACCCAGGGCGCGGCCGTCGCCCTCGCGCTGCTGCTGCTCGCGGCGGCGATCGCGGTGCTGCTGCTCGTGCGCGGCTGGCGTCCGGGGGCGGCGCGATGAGCGCCGGCGCCGTCGGGCTGAGCGCCCGCATCGTCGTGGCCCGCGAACATTTCGCGGTCGATGTCGGGGTGCGGGTCGCTTCCGGTGAGACCGTCGCTGTCATGGGGCCGAGCGGAGCGGGCAAGTCGACGCTGCTGCAGGCGCTCGCCGGGTTCGTGCCCCTCGACGAGGGCGAGATCGCCGTCGAGGGGCGTGTGGTCGACCGAGTGGCCGCGCCCCGGGTGCGCACCGAGCCGATGCGGCGCGGCATCGTGCTGCTCGGTCAGAACCCCCGACTGTTCCCGCACCTGAGCGTGCGCGAGAACGTGGCGTTCGGACCTCGCGCCGCGGGAGTCCCGGTGACGGACGCTCGGCGGGGCGCCGACGACTGGATCGCCCGTGTCGGCCTTCCGGGCGCAGGAGACCGCCGACCGCACGAGCTGTCCGGGGGTGAAGCCCAGCGCGTCGCGGTCGCGCGGGCACTCGCCGCTGCTCCCCGCGTCGTGCTGCTCGACGAGCCCCTCGTCGCCCTCGACCCCGAGACCGCGGGCGACATCCGGCGGATGCTGCGCGACCAGCTCGACGGGGTCACGACGGTCGCGGTCACGCACGATGCCGCCGACGCCGTCGCCCTCGCCGACCGGCTCATCGTGCTCGAGGCGGGCCGGGTCACGCAGGAGGGCGCCGTGCGGGAGGTGCTCGCCGCGCCGGCATCCGGGTTCGTCGCGTCGATCGCCGGCGTGAACCGGATCGAGGGCGTCAGCGCGGGCGGCGGGTGGCGGAAGGGAGAACTCGTCCTGAGCAGCACGGAGTCCGCGTCACGCGCGCTCGCCGCTCATGACGGCGTGCCGCTCACCGCGATCTTCCGGCCGCAGGATGTGCAGATCATCCGGAGTGGAGAGTCGGGCCCCGGCGATGGCTGGCGTGCCCGGATCATACGGCTCGAACCGACGCTCGCTGGGATCAGGGTGCACACGGATCTGTGCCAGATCGATGTCGCTCTCGCGGACACGGCGGGTCTCGTGGCGGGGGAAGTCGTGCGGCTGCGGATCGATCCCGCCGGGGTGCGCTTCGTATCTCCGAGTCAGAGATGACGCGCCGGATCCATTCGTCGATGAAGGAGGCGAATGACATCCACCGTGTGCGCAGTCTCGACGTAGAAGACGAGATGACCGCCGATCCGATACCGGCGGTACCCCTCGCGGATCTCATCGCACGGGTGTCCGCGGTCGGGCGCCGCGGCTATCCGCTCGATCGCCGCTCGAAGTTCAGCGACATAGATCTCCGCTTGTTCGATGTCCCACCGCTGAGCGGTGTAGTCCCAGATCTCTGAGAGGTCTCGCTGCGCCGCCGGCGTCAGCCGGTACTGCTTCACTGCTTCTTCGATGCGATGAAGGCGTCGAAGTCGAAGGGCTCCGCTTCGCCGCTGTTCTCGCCCGAGACGAGCGCTGCGCGGAGGGCGGCGACGTGTGTCTCCTGGTCCTCCAGGAGGCGCAGTCCCGCGCGCACGACTTCGCTCGCCGATCGATATCGGCCGGACGCGACCTGGCGCGAGAGGAAGCCGGTGAAGTGCTCATCGAGACTGATCGAGGTGTTCTGAGCCATACGGAAATAGTACCAAGTCTTGGTAAATGCGCTCGGCTGTTTCGATCTCCACGCGTCCCGGGTCGTTCGGGCGGGGTTAGTCTCGAAGAATGGCGGGGAACGGGGAGAGGCGATGACGGCCGTGCCGGTCGCGATCGGGAGGCGGACAGCCGCTCCCGGTGCCGTTCTCGCCGCCGGGGGCGACAGCCTCGTCGACACTCACGGACGTGTCCACCGTGACCTGCGCATCTCCCTCACGGATCGCTGCTCGCTGCGCTGCACCTACTGCATGCCCGAGCAGGGCAACGAGTGGCTCGCGCGCACCAGCATCCTGTCGACCGACGAGATCGTCGAGGTGGCCGAGGTCGCCGCGAGTCTCGGCATCCGCACGTTCCGCCTCACCGGGGGAGAGCCGCTGCTGCGCGCCGACATCGTCGAGGTGGTGCGGCGCATCGCGCGGATCGAGGGGCCGGACGGCCCCGTCGAGGTCGCGATGACGACGAACGGCATCTCGCTCGCCGCAAAGCTGCCCGCCCTGATCGACGCGGGCCTCACGCGTCTCAACATCAGCATCGACACGATCGACCGGCAGAAGTTCGCAGACCTCACCCGTCGTGACCGGCTCGACGACGTGCTCGAGGGGATCGCCGCGGCCGCGGCATCCGAGCTCCGCCCGCTCAAGCTCAACGCCGTCGCGATGCGCGGGGTGAACGACGACGAGCTCACCGACCTCGTGGCGTTCGCGATGGAGGTGGGCGCGCAGCTGCGCTTCATCGAGCAGATGCCTCTGGATGCCGGTCACACCTGGGACCGGGCGTCCATGGTCACGCGCGAGGAGATCCTCGACGCGCTCGGTGCCCGGTGGCGTCTCTCGCCGGTCCCCGGACGGGGAGGCGCGCCCGCCGAGAAGTGGCGCATCGACGACGGGCCGCACGAGGTCGGCGTGATCGCCTCGGTGACGGCGCCGTTCTGCGGGGCGTGCGATCGGCTCCGGCTCACCGCCGACGGACAGTTCCGCAACTGTCTCTTCTCGAACACGGAGTACGACCTCGGCGCCGTGCTGCGGCAGGAGTCGGCATCCGCTGCCGGTGCCCGCGCCGACGCCATCGCCGGCCTGCTGCGCTCGTGCGTGCACGGCAAGCTGCCCGGTCACGCGATCGACGACCCGTCGTTCCTCCAGCCCGCGCGGGGGATGAACGCGATCGGCGGCTGATCCCCGCACAACTTCTGCGGCCGTCTGCACCTTCTGCGGCCGTGAGGAACGGCTCTGGCCGCGAAAGGTGCGTGTGGCCGCAGAAGTTCGATTCCGGACCCCGCGTCAGTCGAGGAACTCCCGCGCCGCCGACGACAGAGCCGTGACGCCGACCTCGATGGTCGGGTGGATCTCGGGTGCGAAGAACGGCGAGTGGTTGGTGGGGATGTCCTTGTCGAGCGTGCCCGCGGCCATCGCGGCCTGGAACCGCGCCGGGTCGATGCCGCCCCAGAACCAGAACACGAGCGGAGCGCCGGTGTCGCGCGCGAACCAGGACACGTCCTCGGACCCCGTGAACATGCCGGGGTCGATGACCGACCCCTCTCCGAGGGCGCGCTGCAGCGCCGTGGTGACGCGGGCCGTGGCATCCTCGTCGTTGATGGTCGGCGGGAGAGTGTGGTCCGTGCGGATCTCGGGCTCCCGCTCGGCCCCGGATGCCGTGGCCTCGGCGCGCACGATCCGCTCGACGCTCGCGAGCACCTTGTCGCGCATCTCGTCGGTGGGGTAGCGGAGGCTCAGCTCGAGCTTCGCCTCGGCCGGGATGATGTTGTTCTTGAGTCCGGCGTGGATCGAGCCGACCGTGACGACGGCCACGTCGCGGGGGTCGACCTCGCGCGAGGCGATGGTCTGCAGGCGCATGACGGTGGCCGCGGCCATGACGACCGGGTCGATCGTGGCGTGCGGCCGCGAACCGTGCCCGCCGCGTCCGTGCAGCGTGACGGTGAGGCCATCCGACGCCGCCATCTGCGTGCCGGGTCGCACGCCGATGGTGCCGGCGGGGAGCGGGGTCACGTGCTGGCCGAGCACGACGTCGGGGCGGGGCACGATGTCGAGCAGACCGTCGTCGAGCATCGCCCTGGCGCCGGCGCCGTACTCCTCGGCGGGCTGGATCAGCACGACGAGCGTGCCCGACCAGTCGCTCCGGTCGGCGACGAGCTTCTCGACGGCGCCGATCATCGCGGTCACGTGCATGTCGTGCCCGCAGGCGTGCATGACGGGGACGGTGTTCCCGCCGGGGTCGATGCCCGTCGCGGTGCTGGCGTAGGCGAGACCGGTCTCCTCGCCGACGGGCAGCGCGTCCATGTCGGCGCGCACCCAGACGACGGGGCCCTCGCCGTTCTCGAGCACGCCCACCACGCCCGTGACGCCGACGCCCTCGCGCACGTCGAGACCCAGATCGCGCAGGTGGCCGGCGGCGATGCCCGCGGTGCGCGTCTCCTGGAACGAGAGCTCAGGATGCTGGTGCAGGTCGATGTACAGCGCTTCGAGGTCGATCGTCATGGCCCCGAGCCTACTCGCGCGCCGCCGCGCGGAATCCCGCCCGTCTATTTCTGCCGTTCGGCGCAAACAGACGGGCCGTTTGCGCCGAATGGCAGAAATAGACGGTCAGGGGAGAGGTCAGTGGCGGTAGGTGTCCAGGGCGGGGCCGGGGTGCAGCACGCCGTTGACGATCGCGCGGATCGCGAACTCGCTGGCTTCACCCAGGTCGAACACGTCGCGGTGCAGCAGCCACTGCAGCTGCAGGCCGTCCATGACCGCGAGGATGCTGGCCGCGGCCATGGCGATCGTGTCGGGCTCGTCGACGCCCTCCTGCGCGCAAAGCTCGTGGAAGGCGTCGGTGACCTCGCGACGGAGCGTCGTGTACCGCTCCTCGAAGTACTCACGACCCGGGTGGTTGTCGGTCACGGACTCCGAGGACAGCACGGTGTACGCCTGCACGATGCCGGGACGCGAGACGTTCGCGACGGCGGTGCGCACCAGGTGCAGGAACAGCTCCGGTCCGCCGGGGATGTGCTTCTCGGCGAGGTCCTGCACGTCGGCCTGGTCTCGGAACGCGAGCACCTCGAGCAGCAGTTTCTGCTTCGATCCGAAGTGGTGCAGCACGCCCGCGTGGGTGATCCCGACCTGTTCGGCGACATCGGCGAGAGTGCCGTTGGTGGACCCCTTGTTGCCGAAGATCTCGACCGCGGCCTTGAGGATCTGCTCCCGCTTCTCACGGGTCGCCGGGCGCACGTGCGCCTGCGCGACGGCTGTCTTCGCCATGGTCGCTCCTCTCGCTCGCGGACCGTACTTGCCAACCTTACTTACTAACGAGTAACCTCGCATCAACTTACTTTCTCGACAGTAAGCAAAAACATCGGCGGATGCCCGAGCACTCGCCGCTCACAGCACAACGACCCGTGCCCAAGGAGAAGCAATGAAGCTCAGAAAGTCCCTCATCGCCGCGCTCGCGGTCGGCGCCCTCGGCGCCACGGTCCTCGCAGGATGCTCGTCGGACGGCGGATCCGGAGACGGCGCCGAAGGCGGGGCCGCGCTCACGATCGCCAAGCCCGACGGCGCGATCACCACCGAGTCGAACAACCCGTACGTCGGCGACTCCTCGGCCTCGAAGTACGGCTACGGCAAGGTCATCTTCGAGTCCCTGGCCCTCGTCAACCAGACCGGCGACCGCGAGACCACCCCCTGGCTCGCCGAGAGCATCGAGTGGAACGACGACTACACCTCCGTCACCGTCGTGCCGCGCAAGGACGTCACCTGGAGCGACGGCGAGCCCTTCACCGCCGACGACATCGTCTACACCTACGAGCTCGTCTCGACGCCCGCGCTCGACACCGCCGGCCTCAAGTTCGAGGGCGCGACCGTCGAGGGCGACGCCGTCACCTTGAACTTCGGCGAGTCCAAGTACGTCAACCAGTCCCGCGTGCTGCACGTGCCGATCGTCCCCAAGCACATCTGGGAGAACCTCGACGACCCGGCCACGAACCCCGTCAAGGGCGACGACCTCGTCGGCACCGGCCCCTACGCGCTGTCGAACTGGTCGACCGAGTCGGTCACGCTCGAGGCTCGCGACGACTACTGGGGCGGCGACCTCGCCGTGCCCGAGCTGCACTACGTCTCCTACGGCGACAACACCGCGCTGACCACGGCCCTCGCGCAGGGCGAGGCGGACTGGGCGCAGGCGTTCATCCCGCAGATCCAGGAGCAGTTCCTCGACGCCGACCCCGAGCACAACAAGTTCTTCGTGGCACCCACCACAGGTTCGGCGACGCTGTTCATGAACCTGCAGGAGAAGCCCTTCGACGACGTCGTGTTCCGCCAGGCGCTCGCGTGGGTCATCGACCGCGACGCCTACGTCGACATCGCCCGCGAGGGTGCGAGCGAGCCGGTCTGGTCGGTCACCGGCCTCTCCTCGATCCTCGAGGACGAGATCCAGCCCGAGTTCCAGGGCCAGGAGTACTCCGTGGACGCCGAGAAGGCCCGCGATCTGCTCGAGTCGGCCGGCTACACGTGGAAGGACGACGCGCTGATCGACCCCGACGGCACCCCCGTCTCGTTCACGCTGTCGGTCCCCTCGGGCTGGAGCGACTGGAACACCGCGCAGGAGCTCATCGCCGAGGACGTCAAGGAGTCGATCGGCGCCGAGGTGAAGATCGACATGCCCGACTGGGGCGGCTGGGCCGGACCCCGCGACGAGGGCACCTTCTCGGCGATCATCCACTGGCTCGAGGACAGCGGCACGGCCTACGGCCTCTACACGTCGACCATGGACCCGCGCTGGATCTCCCCGGAGGGGATCGCGGGCTTCAACTTCGGTCGGTTCGACGACCCGACGGCCACGGCGGCGCTGAACTCGTACGCCAACGCCTCGTCGGACGAGGAGCGCACCGCCGCGATCACCACGCTCGAGCAGATCTTCGTCGACCAGGTGCCGGCGATCCCGCTCGGCGCCCACCCGCTGCTCGGCGAGTACAACACCCGCAACTACGTCGGATGGCCGTCGGAGGACGACCCCTACGCCTCGGGTGACCCGACGCAGCAGAACATCGTGATGATCCTCACGAAGCTGAAGCCCGCCGAGTAAGACCCGTTTCGTCTCGCTTCGCTCGCTCAACGACCGGCGGGTGACCCACCCCCGGTCGTTGAGCGAGGAGCGCAGCGACGAGACGAAACGTCCCACGACGAAGGACACCACCCATGTCAGACCCCCTCCTCAGCGTGCGCGACTTCTCGGTCGTGTACGACGTCGATCCGCCCATCGAGGCCGTGAAGAACGTGACGCTCGAACTGCAGCGCGGCGAGATCCTCGGTCTCGCGGGTGAGAGCGGATGCGGCAAGACGACGCTCGCCTACGGCGTGCAGCGGTTGCTGCGCGCGCCGGCCGTGATCGCGGGGGGCAGCGTCACGTTCCACGACGCCTCCGGGATCGACGTCGACATCAACGCCCTCGACGTCGACGCGATGCAGCGCTTCCGCTGGGACAAGGTGTCGATGGTGTTCCAGGGCGCGATGAACGCGCTCAACCCCGTGGCGACGATCGGCTCGCAGCTCGAGGACGTGTTCGAGATCCACCGTCCCGACATGAATCGTCGTCAGCGTCGCGCCGAGGCGGAGGAGCTGCTGGAGATCGTCAAGGTCGGCCGCCAGCGCATCCGCTCGTTCCCGCACGAGCTGTCCGGCGGCATGCGCCAGCGCGTCATGATCGCGATGGCCCTCGCGCTGCGCCCGCAGCTCATGGTCATGGACGAGCCGACCACCGCGCTCGACGTGCTCGTGCAGCGCGAGATCCTCAAGCAGATCTCGCAGCTGCGGCACGAGTTCGGCTTCTCGGTGATCTTCATCACGCACGACCTGCCCCTGCTGCTCGAGATCAGCGACCGGATCGCGATCATGCGCGCCGGCGAGATCGTGGAGCTCGCGTCCGCCGAGCAGATCTGGACCGACCCGCAGCACGACTACACGAAGACGCTGCTGTCGTCGTTCCCTCGACTGACCGGCGCGAGAGGAGTGCTGGCCCGATGACCACCCTCGAGTTCTCCCACGTCAGCAAGGTCTACAACGTCCGCGGGGCCGGTCAGCTCAAGGCCCTCGACGATGTGAGCTTCACCCTGACCTCGGGCCAGACGATCGGTCTCGTCGGGCAGTCCGGAAGCGGCAAGTCGACGATCGCCAAGATCCTCACGCAGCTCGAGACTCCGACGAGCGGGGAGGTGCGCCTCGACGGCAAGCCCATCCCCCGCCGCGGCCGAGGGCTGCGCACCTACCGCCAGCAGCTGCGCATGGTGTTCCAGGACCCGTTCGCCTCGCTCAACCCGTACCACACCATCCGATACCACATCGAGCGCCCGATCCGCCTCGACGACGTCGTGCCGAAGAAGGACACGGAGGCCGAGGTGCGTCGCCTGCTCGAGCGCGTGCGCCTCGACGTCGACGCCGTGATCGACCGTCGCCCGCACGAGCTCTCCGGTGGTCAGCGGCAGCGTGTCGCGATCGCCCGGGCACTGGCCTCGCGTCCGAGCCTGCTCGTGGCCGACGAGCCCGTGTCGATGCTCGACGTCTCGATCCGCCTGGGCGTGCTGAACCTGCTCGCCGATCTGCAGCGTGAGGAGGGACTCGGCGTGCTGTACATCACGCACGACCTCGCGACCGCCCGGCACTTCAGCGACGAGATCATGGTGCTGAACCAGGGTCGCGTGGTCGAGTACGGCGACGCCGACGACGTCATCCTCGATCCCCAGGATCCGTACACACGCGAGCTGCGGGCGGCCTCGCCCGATCCCGAGAAGCACTTCGCCTCGGCCGGTGCTCCCGGCCTGGAGAGCACAGGAGGCGCACAGTGACCACCGCATCCCCCGAGCTCGGCCAGACCGGGCTGAATCCCGAGGACGGCCGCCCCGACGCCCTCGAGGTCGGCACGACCGCGACCACCGCGCAGAAGGGCCGCAAGATCGTTCCCTGGCGGTTCTTCGCCGGACGCGCCGCGTTCTACCTGTTCACGCTGTGGGCGGCGATCACGATCAACTTCTTCCTGCCGCGGTTCATGAAGGGCGACGCGGTCAGCTCGTACCTGGCGCGCAACCGCAACGTCAGTCCCGAGGCGGCGGAATCGCTCCGCATCCTGCTCGGCATCGACTCCGACAAGTCGCTGTGGCAGCAGTACCTCGAGTACTGGGCAACCCTGTTCCGCGGCGACCTCGGGATCTCGACTCTGCACGGCCTGCGACCCGTGGCCGAGGTGCTCAGCGCCGCGCTGCCGTGGACGCTCGGCCTCGTCGGCCTCGCGACGATCATCTCGTTCGCGCTCGGCACGGTCGGCGGCGCGATCGTCGGATGGAAGCGCGGCAGCCGGCTCGACGCCCTCATCCCGATCACGACCTTCTTCAACACGATCCCGTACTTCTGGCTCGGCCTCATCGCGATCGCGATCTTCTCGTCGACGCTCAAGTGGTTCCCCTCGTCGCACGCCTATGACAAGGGGCAGTCGCCCGAGTGGAGCCTCGACTTCATCGGGCAGGTGATCGCGCACGGCACGCTGCCCGCGGTGACGATCATCATCGCCTCGCTCGGCGGATGGATGCTGGGCATGCGCAACATGATGCTGACGGTGCTCGACGAGGACTACATCACGGTCGCGCAGGCCAAGGGCATGCCGAACCGCCGCGTGCTGTGGGCGTACGCCGCCCGCAACGCGGTGCTCCCGCAGATCCAGAGCTTCGCGCTGTCGATCGGCTTCATCGTCGGCGGCACGATCGTCATGGAGATGGTGTTCAGCTACCCCGGGGTCGGCAAGCTGCTGCTCGACGCGACCAACGCGAAGGACTTCGCCCTCATGCAGGGCGTGTTCCTCGTGATCACCCTGTCGGTGCTCGTCGCGAACATCCTCGCGGACATCGTCTACGCATACCTCGACCCGCGCACGCGCCAGACGGAGGCCTGACATGAGCGTTCCCACCCAGGCGGACACCACCGCCCCCGACGGCTCGACGGTCGCGACCGGGATGCCGGAGACCGTGACGTTCCGCACCGGCGGCGGCACGCCTCCGCGCAAGACCTTCTGGTCGCAGATGGCGCAGGCGTTCGCGATGTTCCGCAACCGCAAGTCGATCGCCGGCCTGATCATCCTCGGGGTGTTCGTGCTGGTGGCGATCCTCGCGCCGCTCATCGCCCCGTACGGCGCGACCCAGAAGGACCGCACCGCGCTGCGCCAGCCGCCCTCGTTGGAGCACTGGCTCGGCACGACCCACATGGGCGAGGACGTGCTCAGCCAGATCATCTTCGGCACCCGCGGCGTCGTGGTGGTCGGCTTCCTGTCGGCTATCATCGCGACCCTCATCGCGATCACGATCGGCGTGATCGCCGGGTACGTGCGTGGCTGGAAGAGCGAGTCGCTGTCGGCGCTCACCAACGTGTTCCTCGTGATCCCCGGCATCCCGCTCATCATCATCGTGGCCTCGCAGTTCGAGAACCCGCCGCTCATCGTGATCGCCGCGGTGCTCGGGCTGACCGGGTGGGCCTGGGGCGCGCGCGTGCTGCGCGCGCAGACGATGTCGCTGCGCAACCGCGACTTCATCCAGGCCGCGCGGGCCAACGGCGAGCCGCTGCGCCGCATCATCACGATCGAGATGCTGCCGAACCTCATGGCGCTCATCGCGTCGAGCTTCGTCGGCACGGTCACGGCCGCGATCCTCGGGCTCACGACGCTCGCGTTCATCGGCGTGATCCCTGTCAGCAACCTCAACTGGGGCACGATCCTCTTCTGGGCGCAGCAGAACGGCGCCTTCCCGCGACTGTGGTGGTGGTACGTGCCCGCCGGGCTCTGCATCGCGATCATCGGCGTCGCGCTCTCGCTCATCAACTTCGGCATCGACGAGTACGTCAACCCGCGGCTGCGTTCCGCGGGCGAGCGGGCTCGCGCGATGAAGAAGAAGGGCCTGAACGTGAACGACCCGGTGACGGCCGTGCGCGCCCCGGCATCCCCCTCGACGGCTCCCGACATTACGAACAAGAACGCGACGAACAGCAAGCGATGACCTCTCAGACCCTGACCGACTCCCTTCCCTACCTCGACCCCGACCTGCCGATCGCCGCACGCGTCGCCGACCTCCTCGACCGCATGACGGTGGAGGAGAAGGTCGGGCAGATGCTGCAGCTCGATGCGCGCGACGACCTCGACGACCACGTGCTGCGGCGTACGGTCGGCTCGATCCTGCACACCTCGCCCGAGCGGCTGATCCGCGCGAACGAGCTCACGGCCCAGACGCGCCTGCGCATCCCGCTGCTCGTCGGCGAGGACTGCATCCACGGCCACTCGTTCTGGCCCGGGGCGACGATCTACCCGACGCAGCTCGGCATGGCGGCGTCGTGGGATGCGGAGCTCGTCGAGAAGGTGGCCCGCGCCACAGCGGTCGAGGTCGCTGCGACCGGCATCCACTGGACCTTCTCTCCCGTGCTGTGCATCGCCCGCGACCTGCGGTGGGGCCGCGTCGACGAGACCTTCGGCGAGGATCCGTTCCTCATCGGCGAGCTCGCCTCGGCGATGGTGCGCGGGTACCAGGGCGACGGTCTGGACGATCCGACGGCGATCCTCGCGACCGCCAAGCACTTCGCCGGATACTCCGAGACGCAGGGCGGACGTGACGCGAGCGAGGCCGACATCTCGCGCCGCAAGCTGCGCTCGTGGTTCCTGCCGCCGTTCGAGCGCGTCGCCCGCGAGGGATGCCGCACCTTCATGCTCGGCTACCAGACCACCGACGGCGTGCCGATCACGGTCAACGACTGGCTGCTCAGCGACGTGCTGCGCGGCGAATGGGGCTACACCGGCACCCTCATCACCGACTGGGACAACGTCGGCCGCATGGTGTGGGAGCAGCAGGTGCAGCCCGACTACGCGCACGCCGCCGCGGCCGCCGTGAAGGCCGGCAACGACATGGTCATGACGACCCCCGGGTTCTACGAGGGCGCGCTCGAGGCCGTCGCCCGCGGGATGCTGTCGTCCTCGGACTTCGACGCGGCCGTCACCCGCATCCTCACGCTCAAGTTCGAGCTCGGGCTGTTCGAGAACCCGCGGCTCCCGCAGGACGGACGGGATGCCGTGGTCGGCAGCGCCGCGCACGCGGAGCTCAACCTCGAGGTCGCGCGGCGCTCGCTCGTGCTGCTCGAGAACGACGGCACGCTGCCCCTGTCGCCGTCTTCGCCGCTGTCGGTGGCCGTGGTGGGACCGCTCGCCGACGACGCGCAGACGCAGCTCGGCGACTGGGCCGGCGGCTCGGGCCAGGCCGGCTGGCTCGACGGGCAGCCCCGCGAGATGATCACGACCGTGCTCGACGGCCTCGCGGGCGTCGAGGGCTGGACCGTGACGCACGCGCGCGGCGCCGACATCCTCACGCTCGAGGAGGACCCCCGCGGGGCGACGTTCCCCGACGGGCAGCCCCGCCCGCCGGTCGTCGTGCCGGCCGAGCCCGACGAGACGCTGATCGCCGAGGCGGTCGCCGCGGCCTCGGCATCCGACGTCGTGATCGCCGTGGTCGGAGACCGGATCGAGCTCGTCGGCGAGGGGCGCTCGACCGCGACCCTCGAACTGATCGGCGGGCAGATCGCCCTGCTCGACGCGCTCATCGCCACCGGGAAGCCCGTCGTCGTGGTGCTGCTCGCATCGAAGCCGCTCGTGCTGCCGGCATCCGTGTCCCGCGCCGCCGCCGTCATCTGGGCCGCGAATCCCGGTATGCAGGGTGGGCGCGCGCTCGCCGAGGTCATCTCGGGAGCCGTCGAGCCCTCGGGTCGACTGCCGATCTCGTTCGCGCGGCACGTCGGTCAGCAGCCGACCTACTACAACCAGATCCGCGGACAGCACGGCGACCGATACGCCGACCTCACGCAGTCGCCCGCTTGGGCGTTCGGCGAGGGGCTGTCCTATTCGACCGTGTCGTATGCGGATCTCGTGCTCACGTCGGAGGCCGTCGGTCTCGGCGACACCGTCGTCGGCGAGGTCACCGTGACGAACACGGGGTCGCGTCCGGTGCGCGAGACCGTGCAGGTGTACGTGCGCGACGAGGTCACGAGCGTGAGCTGGACCGACCGCGAGCTCAAGGCCTACCGCCAGATCGACCTCGCGCCGCGGGAGAGTGCGCGCGTGCGGGTCGAGGTCGCCGTGAGTGAGTGCTCGATCGTCGATGCGGCCGGCATCCGTCGTGTCGAGCCCGGGGCGTTCGCGCTCCTCGTCGGCCCGAGCTCGCGGGAGCAGTCGCTCCTGTCGGCGCCGTTCACCGTCGCCTGACTCCGCGTCGAGACCCACCATCTCCGTCGAGGCCCACCGCGCACGACCTCCCGCGTGGTGGGTTTCGGCGCGCGTGGTGGGTCTCGACGCCAGGCGGGGAGATGCGGGCGAGCGTCAGTCCTGCAGGCGCTGGGGTCCGGCGCCGTGCGTGCCGAGCTCGTCGTCGGGGTTGAGCAGCCCGCACGCCTTCATCGACAGGCAGCCGCAGCCGATGCATCCGGTGAGCTCGCGCTCGAGGCGTTCGATGCCCTCCCGACGCTTCTCGAGTTCGCGCTTCCACCGCCGCGACGCGCGCTGCCAGTCGTCGTGGCTCGGGGTCTGGGTCAACGGGACGTCGGCGAACGCCTCCTGCACATCGGAGAGCGGGATGCCGAGGCGCTTGGCCACCGTGATGAGCGACACCCTCCGCAGCATGTGCCGCGCGTAGCGGCGCTGGTTCCCGGCGGTGCGCGTCGAGGCGATGAGGCCGAGACCCTCGTAGAAGTGCAGAGCCGAGGCGGCGACGCCCGTGCGGCGGCTCATCTCCCCGATCGTCAGGGACTCGTCGGGCGCGTGCGGGGTGCGGTCCGCGTCGGATCGTGTCGTCATGACGCCTCCTCGATTTGACCTCAAGTGTACTTGAGGTCTTACGGTGGAACCGTGACAGGAACGAAGACCACTCGATGACCTATGTGATCGCGCTGCCCTGCGTCGATGTCAAGGACCGTGCGTGCATCGACGAATGTCCGGTGGACTGCATCTATGAGGGCGAGCGCTCGCTGTACATCCACCCCGACGAGTGCGTGGACTGCGGCGCCTGCGAGCCCGTCTGCCCGGTCGAGGCGATCTTCTACGAAGACGACCTGCCCGACGAATGGCAGGACTACTACAAGGCCAACGTCGAGTTCTTCGACGAGATCGGATCGCCCGGAGGCGCTGCGAAGGTCGGCATGATCGAACACGACCATCCCCTCGTCGCCGTCCTCCCTCCGCAGGAAGCACACGAATGACCACCACACCGTCACCCACCACTCCGTCACCCGTGCCGGTGCCGTCACCCGTCGGCGAGGGACTCAAGGCCGCCTTCCGCCAGCATCCGGCCGGTGTCGCGATCATCACCGCCACCACCCCGTCCGGACCCGTCGGGCTCACGGCATCCAGCGTCGCGTCCGTCGCCGTCGACCCCGCGGCGATCGTGTTCTCGGTCACCCGGGCGACCGGCAGCGCCGGCGCGATCCTCTTGGCAGACAGCTTCGTGGTGCACCTGATCGACGACGAGCACTCCGCCCTCGCGCAGAGCTTCGCGGTGAGCGGAGCCGAGCGCTTCACCGACGCGCAGGGCTGGAGTGCGCTCCCGACCGGTGAGCCGTACCTGCGCGAGGCGCGCGTCGCGATGCGCTGCCACCCCATGACGACCGTCGCCGTGGGCTCGTCGACCGTGGTGATCGCCGAGGTCGACGAGGTGCTGCTCGGCCAGCAGGGCCGTCCGCTCGTGTACCTCGACCGTCGATTCCACTCGCTGCCGCGCGGCGACGCCTGATCCCGACCGCAGAATCCACCGAAGGAAAGGAAGCACATGTCCGCTCCGTACACCCTCCCCGAGCTGCCGTACGACTACTCGGCCCTCGCCCCGCACATCTCCGGCAAGATCATGGAGCTGCACCACTCCAAGCACCACCAGGCGTACGTCACGGGTGCGAACACCGCTCTCGAGCAGCTGGCCGCCGCCCGCGGTGCCGGCGACCTCGCGGTCGTGAACAAGCTCGAGAAGGACCTCGCCTTCAACCTGGGCGGGCACATCAACCACTCGGTGTTCTGGGAGAACCTGTCGCCGGACGGCGGCGGCAACCCCGAGGGTGAGCTCGAGGCCGCGCTGGCCGACGAGTTCGGCTCGATCGACGCGTTCCGCGCGCACTTCACGGCCACGGCGCTCGGCGTGCAGGGCTCCGGCTGGGCCGTCCTGGCGTGGGACTCGGTCGGCGCGCGACCGGTCATCTTCCAGCTGTTCGACCAGCAGGGCAACGCGCCCCTCGGCGTCACGCCGCTGCTGCAGCTCGACGTCTGGGAGCACGCCTACTACCTCGACTACCTCAACGTCCGCGCCGACTACGTCAAGGCGTTCTGGGAGCTGGTGAACTGGCCCGACGTGCAGCGCCGCTTCCAGGCCGCGCAGGAGAAGACCGCGGGGCTCATCGTCGCCCGCTGACACTGCGGAACGCGTAGACGTCCACCCGACGGGTCACCTCGTCGGGCGGACTTCTGCGTGTCGGGAGGAGGAATCCGCGGCGGGACTCCGCCCGTCACGGAGTTCTCCGCCCGTGTCAGGCGAGGAGCTCAGGCGAGCAGCTCCGCCGTGAGGGACTCGATCCGGCGGCGGATGTCGTCGCGGATCGGCCGGACGGCCTCGAGGCCCTGCCCCGCGGGATCGTCGAGCACCCAGTCCTCGTAGCGCTTCCCGGGGAAGAACGGGCACGCGTCACCGCATCCCATCGTGATCACGACGTCCGAATCCTGCACGGCCTCCGTCGTGAGGACCTTCGGCGTCTCGGCTGTGATGTCGATGCCGAGCTCCCGCATGGCCTCGACCGCGACGGGGTTGATGGCCTCGGCGGGCATCGATCCGGCCGAGCGCACCTCGATGCGGTCGCCCGCGACGTGCCGCAGGAAGCCCGCGGCCATCTGGGACCGTCCCGCGTTGTGCACGCACACGAACAGGACGGAGGGGATGCCGGGGGTCATGGTCCCAGCATCCCACGCTCAGGCGAGGCGCGCGGTGGTCCCGCGGACGTTCAGCTCGTAGGGGAGCACCGCGGGGATGCCGTCGACGTCGTCGTCCGCGAGCTTGGCGAGCACGGCGTCCGCGGCCCTCTCGCCCTGCCCGAGAGGGAACTGGTCGACCGTCGTGAGGCGGAAGAACTCGCCGAGCTCGTGTCCGTCGATGCCGACGATCGACAGGTCGCCCGGCACGGTGAAGCCGAGGTCGCGGGCGGCGAGGAGTGCGCCGATCGCCATCTCGTCCGACGCCGCGAACACCGCGGTCGGGCGCGGGCCCGGACGTCCGAGCAGCTGCTTCGCCGCGCGGTAGCCGCCCTCGACCGTGAAGTCCGCCGGCTCGAGGAACGCCGGGTTCAGGGGGATGCGGGCATTCGCCAGCGCGCGTTCGAAGCCCAGCCGTCGATTGGTCGGGATGTGGAAGTCGATGTCGAACTCGGGGTTCGCGCCGATGTGCGCGATGTCCCGGTGTCCGAGACCGATCAGGTGCTCGGTCGCGAGCTGCGCCACAGCGACGTCGTCGACCGTGAGCGTGTCGAGCCTCGGGTTCGGGCCGCCGATCGCGATCACGGGGAGTCCGAGAGCGAGCAGTTGCTGAGTCTCGTCCTCGTCGAGCTCGATCGACACGGCGATCACGGCGTCCACGCGCTGACGCCGCAGGAACGTGTCGAACACGTGCGCCCGCACGTCCTTGTCGGCGGTGATGTTGTACAGGGTGATGTCGTAGCCCGCGCGCATGAGCGCCGCCGACACTCCCGAGAGCACCGTGCTGAAGAACCAGCGGTCGAGGAAGGGCACGACCACACCGACGTTGCGCGTGCGTCCGGATGCGAGGCTCGACGCGCGCGACGACACGACGTAGCCGAGCGCCGACGCCGCCTCCTGCACGCGCAGGCGCGCCGACTCCGAGACGTGGCCTCGTCCGCTCAGCGCGCGCGACACCGTCGCCGTCGACACCCCGGCGAGCCGGGCGACCTCATCGATGCTAGCCATGGTGTTCCTCTCGGAGTTCGAATCGCTCCGGTCGCAGTTCGTGCCGTCTGGCGGATGCCGGGACGGCGCGAACTGCGACCGGAACGCAGACCGCTGTCAGACCGTGGTGTACCAGACCGCCGTGTCGACGGGCAGGGCGCCGCCCTCGAAGGGCTGGCTCCGCTCCACGACGAGCGCGTCGGCGGGCAGGGGGAGCGGCTCGGCGCCCAGGTTGGCGAGCACGTGCACGTCGCCGCGGCGGAAGGCCACCGCATCCGCTCCGGCATCCTCCCAGACCAGTGATCCGCTGCCGAAGCCGTACTCGCGGCGACCGGCGAGCAGTCGCTTGTACAGCGCGAGCGTCGACGAGGGGTCGACCTCTTCGACATCGCGCGCATACGCGGCCCATTCGGCGGGCTGCGGAAGCCACGAGGCGCCGGTGTCGTTGAAGCCGAACGCGGGGGCCTCCGCCTCCCAGGGCAGCGGCACCCGGCATCCGTCGCGTCCGTAGCGCTCGCCGTTCGTGCGGAACCAGGTCGGATCCTGACGGAACTCGTCGGGGATCTCCATCGCCTCGGGCAGGCCCAGCTCCTCGCCCTGGTACAGGTACGACGAGCCGGGGAGGGCGAGCATGAGCGTGGTCGCGGCGCGGGCGCGGGCCAGGCCGATCGCGGTGTCCGGCTTGTGCGGGGTGTTCGGGCCGATGCCCTCGCCCTGCGGGTTGTCGGCGGTGAGCGCCAGCCGTGAGGCGTGACGCACGACGTCGTGGTTGGACAGGACCCAGGTGCTCGGCGCGCCGACTCCGCCGAACGCATCCAGCGACTCGCGGATCAGGTCACGGAGCTTCTCGGCGTCCCACGGGGTCATGAGATAGCCGAAGTTGAAGGTCTGGTGCATCTCGTCCGGGCGCACCCAGAGGGCGGTCTTCTCGACCGTGGGAAGCCAGGCCTCCCCGCACAGGGCGCGGTCGCCGTCGTACTCCGCGAGCACCTTGTGCCAGTCGCGGTAGATGTCGTGCACGCCGTCCTGGCCCCAGTACGGCACGTCGTCCTCGCCGCCGCCCATGGAGTCGGCGTCGCTCGGCGGGGTGTAGTCGGGCAGTCCGTCCTTCTTGATCATGCCGTGGGCCACGTCGACGCGGAAGCCGTCGACGCCGCGGTCGAGCCAGAAGCGCAAGATCGAGCGGAACTCGTCGCGCACCTCTTCGTTCGTCCAGTCGAAGTCGGGCTGGGTGGGGTCGAAGATGTGCAGGTACCACTGGCCGAGCGTGCCGTCGGTCTCGGTCACGCGCTCCCACATGCCGCCGCCGAACACGGACTCCCAGTTGTTCGGAGGGAGCTCTCCGTTCTCGCCCTTGCCGTCGCGGAAGATGTAGCGAGCGCGCTCGGGGCTTCCGGGCGCTGCCTTCAGAGCCTGCTGGAACCAGACGTGCTGGTCGGAGGAGTGGTTGGGGACGAGGTCGATGATCACGCGGATGCCGCGTGTGTGCGCCTCGTTCAGCATGGTGTCGAAGTCGGCGAGCGTGCCGAACAGAGGGTCGACGTCGCGATAGTCAGCGACGTCGTATCCGGCGTCCCGCTGCGGGCTCGTCATGAACGGGCTGAGCCAGATCGCGTCGACGCCGAGCTCCTTGAGGGAGTCGAGGCGGCTCGTGATGCCGGGGAGATCTCCGATGCCGTCGCCCGAGGCGTCGGCGAACGAGCGAGGGTAGATCTGGTAGATGACGGCGCTGCGCCACCACTCGGAACCGGGGGCAGCGATCTGCTCGAGCTGTGTCATTGGTCCAGGCTAGTGCAAACGCTTACATGATCGCCAGCGCGGGGATCGAATCGATTCGGACCTGCCTCGGCGAGCGATCCTCCCTCGCGTGTTTCCACCCGGGAGTATGCTTCGGGCATTCGACGATGTGGAGGCGGTCATGGTTCCCGAGATCAACTACTGGGCGGTCCTGCTGGCGACGCTGTCGAGCATGATCGTCGGCTCCGTCTGGTACGCACCGCCCGTGTTCGGCGCGCGCTGGTCGAAGCTCGCGAACGTCGACATGGACCGACCGCCGGCCACGGCCGTCATGCCGATCGTCACGACCGTCCTCGTGAGCTTCGTGACGTCCTGGGTGCTCGCCGGGGCGGCGGCGATCGCCTGGCACTTCTACGGCGGCTCGTTCTTCTGGGGCACGATCGTCACGGCCGTGCTGCTGTGGGCCGGTTTCACGGCCGCGCGCTTCATCACGCACGACGCGTTCGAGGGGCGGCCGACCGCGCTGACGACCATGAACATCGCGCACGAACTCGTCACGGTCGTCGTGATGGCGGTGCTGATCGGTGTCTGGCCGCCGGCTCTGGGCTAGTCGACGGCGGGGCGGTTCTTCGTGAGGTCCTGCGCGAGCATCACGAGGATGCCGCTGGGTCCGCGCAGGTACGTGAGCTTGTAGACGTCCTGATAGTTCGCGACTCCGCGCAGCGGGTGGCATCCGTGCCGTGCGGCGATCGCGAGCGACTCGTCGATGTCGTCGACCGAGAACGCCACGCGGTGCATCCCGATCTCGTTCGGCAGCGTCGGCGAGGTCTCGATCGCCTCGGGGTGGATGTACTCGAAGAACTCGAGCTGCCCGCGCCCGTCCGGCGTCTGCAGCACCGCGATCCGCGCGTGGTTGCCGTCGAGGCCCACCGCGGTGGACGCCCACTCGCCGCTCACCTCGTCGCGGCCGACGACCGTGAGGCCCAGGTCGGTGAAGAAGGCGATAGCCTCCTCCAGATCGCGGACGGCGATGCCGACGTTCTCCAGCGTGATGGGCATGCTCCGGATGCTACTCCGCCGCCCGACTCCTTCCCCCTCGGTCTCGGCTCTTCCCGGCATCCTCGTCGCATCTCGTCGCATCCCCATCGACCGATATACCGGGATGCTGGACGGATGGACGCGTGACGGTGGACCTTCGGCGCTAGTCGGAAGGCCCTGCCGATTGACAGGATCGTGGGGTGACCACGCGGTCGCCCGTGCGTGTCCGGCCCGCGCGGTCTCGACCGAGAGGGTCCTCATGTCCGGTTCTCCGCGCCGTTCGGTGTCAGGGCTCGTCGTCGCCGCGCTCGTCGCCGCGGCCGTCGTGGCCGGCGCGGCCACCGCCTCCGGAGCGGTCACCCCCGCGGACGAACCCGCACCCGCCGCCGATCCGTCCGACCCCGCGACGTCCGTCGCACTCGCCTACGAGTTCCTCGACGCGCGCGTCGACGAGTTCTGCGACGGCGCAGGCCACTGCCTCCCGCGCAGCTACCAGGGGGGATTCTTCACCGACCTTCCGACCTGGGACTTCACGCCGTCCTTCGTGTACGACGATGCGCTCGTCGTGATCGCCTACACGGCGCGCGGGCTGCCCGACGACCTCCGTCGCGCCCGCGCGGTCGCCGACACGCTGCTGTTCGTGCAGGACAACGACCCGATCGGCGACGGCCGCGTGCGCACCTCGTACGAGCCGCACGGCATCCGCCAGGGACGCGTCGAGATCACCGGCCCCGGCACGTTCACCGGCAACCAAGCGTGGGTCGGCATGGCCCTCGCCCGACTGTTCCACGCGACCGGCGAGCAGAAGTACCTCGACGGCGCCCTCGACATCGCGCAGTGGATCCAGACGAACACCGCCGACATGACCCGCGCCCCCTACGGCTATACAGGCGGTCAGCTCGAGGACGGCACCTCGCTGGTCTGGAAGTCCACCGAGCACAACAGCGACATCGCCGGGTTCTTCGGCCAGCTCGCCCAGCTCACCGGCGACACCGTCTGGGCCGATCGCGCCGCGACCGCCGCGGCCTTCGTCGCCGCGATGCAGGCGCCCGACGGACACGTCGACACTGGCACCCTCCTCGACGGCAGCACGACCAACGTCTACCCCGTGCCGCTCGACGCGCAGACCTGGAGCTCGCTCGCGACCGGTGACCCCCGCTACGGCGCCGCGCTCGACTGGACGCTCGCGAACCTCGTCGCGATCGACGGGCCGCACCACGGACCCTCCATCAGCCACGTCGACGTGTCGAAGGTCTGGTTCGAGGGCTCGGGACATCTGGCGCTGGCGCTGAAGCTGCGCGACGGCGCGGGGGATGCGGCGGAGGCGGAGGCGCTGCTCGAGAGCATCCGACTCGCGCAGCGCGAGGCCGTGAACGGCGACGGCAAGGGCATCGTCGCGACGTCGACCGACGGCCTGGACTCCGGATTCGGCGACCTCTATTACGCGAGCCTGCACACCGGAACGACGGCCTGGTACCTGCTCGCCGCGATCGGCGACAACCCCTTCACCCTTCCCGCGCCCTGACGCCGGGTTGCCAGTCCGGTGCTCGGTGGGGGCGCTTCCGAAGGAGATGTCCCGCTCGGAAGGAGAGATTCGCGGAATCCGTCCTTCCTAAGGGCGATCTCCTCCCGAAGCGGATGCCGCAGCGAGCGTCAGGCGGCGACGCGGGCGACGGCGGCGATCGCGCTCGTGAAGAAGTCGAGGCCGTCGACACCCGAGCGCATGGCGGCCGCGGTGTCGGGGCCGAAACCGGGCTCGGTGGCGTGCTCGGGGTGCGGCATGAGCCCGACGACGTTGCCCGCCTCGTTGGTGAGGCCCGCGATGTCGCGGAGCGACCCGTTGGGGTTGACGCCCGCGTAGCGGAAGGCGACCAGGCCCTCGCCCTCGATGCGGTCGAGCGTCTCGTCGTCGGCGATGTAGCCGCCGTCGGCGTTCTTCAGCGGGATGACGATCTCCTGGCCGGTGCGGAACCGGTTGGTCCACGCGGTGTCGGAGTTCTCGACGACGAGCTTCTGGTCGCGACGCACGAAGTGCTGGTGGTCGTTGCGGATCAGGCCGCCGGGCAGCAGGTGCGCCTCGACGAGCATCTGGAATCCGTTGCAGATGCCGAGCACGGGCATGCCCTTCGCCGCGGCGTCCTTCACCTCGGCCATGATCGGCGAGAGCGCGGCGATCGCGCCGGCGCGCAGGTAGTCGCCGTAGCTGAAGCCGCCGGGGAGCACGAGCGCGTCGACGCCCTCGAGGTCGTGTGAGCCGTGCCAGAGGGCGACGGGCTCGGCGCCGGCGAGACGGACGGCGCGCTGCGCGTCGCGGTCGTCGAGCGAACCGGGGAACGTGACGACCCCGATGCGCGTGGTCATTCGGCGACCTCGATGCCCACGACGTCCTCGATCACGGAGTTGGACAGGACCTCGTCGGCGAGGCGGCGGGCCTCGGCGAGGATCTCCTCGGTGACCTCGCCCTCGACCGTGAGCTCGAAGCGCTTGCCGATGCGGACGTCGGTGAAGCCCTCGACGCCGAGACGGGCGAAGGCGCCGGACACGGCCTTCCCCTGCGGGTCGAGCAGTTCGGGCTTCGGCATGACGTCGACGACGATGGTGGGCATGACGGCTCCAGGAGTCGTGGGCGGACGGGCGCGTCCAGTCTACCGGAGCGCGCTCGCCGCGATTCGTTGCGCGTCTCGGCATCCCTCACCCGTACCGGCGCCCCACCTGCAAGCCGACGCCCCCTCTCCTCGGCGTCGATGAGGTGGGGAGTCGACAGCCGGATGGGGCGTGGGCGGTCGATGCGCCGGCTCGGGGTCAGGCGTGGAAGACGGTGTGCAGGTCGCCGATCGCGTCGCGGCCGCCGAGGCCGTCAATCTCGAACAGCACCGAGATGCCGATCACGTGGCTTCCGAGGCGCTCCACCAGTTCACGGCCGGCGGCGAGCGTGCCTCCGGTCGCCAGCACGTCGTCGATGAGCAGCACGCGGGACCCCTCGGGCAGATCGTCGTGCATCTCGATCGTCGCGGTCCCGTACTCGAGGGCGTAGTCGACGGACGCGGCGGGGCGGGGCAGCTTGCCGGCCTTGCGGATCGGGATGAGGCCGACCCCGGCGGCGATCGCGGCGGCGCCGGCGAGGATGAAGCCGCGCGCCTCGATGCCGGCGACCACGTCGAACCGGCCGGCGAAGGGCTCGACGATCGCAGCCGTGGTGGCCGCGAGGGCTTCGGCGTCGGCGAGGAGCGGGGTGATGTCCCGGAAGATGATGCCCGGTTCGGGGTAGTCCGGGATGCTGCGGATCAGCGATTCGGCGCGGACGAGTGCGGGAGAGAGTTCGGTGTCGGGCACCGGACAAGGGTACGCCGCGCACGGCGACGGCGGGAATCCGAGGCGTCGCTCGAACGGAGGGGCGAGGTGCGCGGCGTTGTCGGTCTCCGTCTAAGAACTTGTTCAGAATCTGAAATTCGGGAGCGCTCTCGCGTGTAATGCCGATATATTGCGCGAGAATCGCACGCCGAACATCCATCGGGCGCACTCTGGGATACCAAGTGCGCAGTACGCTCAGATCACCACCGTCGGTGCACTCCGACACCCGCGGTGAACTGGGAAGACCGACCCGAGTCGCAGCCGGGTGGAGGGGAGTCCGTCGTGCCTTCACGTGCGACCATCGAAGAAGTGGCCTCGGCCGCAGGAGTATCGCGCTCGACAGTGTCACGCGTCGTCAACGGGTCTTCGGCGGTGAGCCCCGAAGCGCTTGCCGCCGTACAGGATGCGATCGCCGCGCTCCACTACGTCCCCAACCGGGCGGCGCGCTCGCTCGCCTCGCGGCAGACCCACGCGATCGCGCTCGTGGTGCCTGAAGACACCACGACCTTCTTCGGCGACCCGTTCTTCGCAGCCCTCGTCGCCGGGATCACCGGCGCGCTGCGCGGCTCGGACTACCTGCTCAACGTGCTCATCGCGAGCGAGGACCCCGGCGACAAGGTCGCGGGCTTCGTGCGCAACGGCGGCGTCGACGGCGCGCTGATCGTCTCGCACCACACCAGCGACACCTTCATCCAGCGCATCGCCGAGGTCGTCCCCGTCGTCTGGGGCGGTCGTCCCGTCGGCCGCCGGGACGGGGAGTACGTGGTCGACGTCGACAACGTCGCGGCATCCCGCGTCGCCACGCAGCACCTGATCGACTCGGGGCGCACGCGGATCGCCACGATCTCCGGATCGCCCTCGATGGTCTCGGCCGTCGATCGTCTGGAGGGCTACCGCGCCGCCCTGGCGGATGCCGGCCTCGAGTCCCTCGCAGAGGAATCCGGCGACTACACCGAGGCGGGGGGAGCGGACGCCGCCCGTCGCATCCTCGCGCACGGCCGGCCCGACGCGATCTTCGTGGCAAGCGATCTCATGGCGCGCGGCGCTCTCACGGCTCTGCGCGCCGCCGGGATCGGCGTGCCCGAGGATGTGGCGCTCGTCGGATTCGACGACTCCTCCGTCGCGCTGAGCACCGACCCGCAGCTCACCACGATCCGTCAGCCGATGTACGCGCACGGCGAGGCCATGGCCGCGGTGCTGCTGTCGCACCTCGCCGGACGCGAGACCGAGCAGACGACGATCCTGCCGACCGAGCTCATCGTCCGCGGCTCGGCCTAGCGCGGCGTCGGCGTCATCGCGGAGGTGCGGGAGGCGCGCGCGCGAGGGAACACGGACGCGGACCCGACGCCCCTCCAGGTGGGTCCGCATCCGTGGGTTCGGAGAGTCAGCCACCGAAGCTCCTGACGAGGTCCCCGCCGAACAGCGTGACGGCGGTCACGCCGGCGGAGAGGAGCAGAGCGGCGGTCGTGCCGGCGATCGCGAGCACGGACACGCCGCGCCCGGCGAGCCGCTGCCCCCGGAGGCCGACCGCCACACCGGCGCGCTGGGCCAGCGCGCCGGCCGCATCGTCGCGGTACATCGCGGTGCGCGCGGCGAACCGGCGGTGGAACTCCTCCGCGAGCGTGACCGCGGCCTGCATGACCTCCGCGCGGTCGAAGCGCGTCGACCCCGGCAGGTAGACGTACAGACGGTCCGAGACCAGCTCGATCTCGGCCCGAGAGCCCAGGTCGATCACGCGGGCCATGAGGTCGGGTGTGAAGATGTACAGCGCGTCCTGCTGGTAGCCGTCCGGCACGATCAGGCGGAACACGGAGGCGAACTCGCCCTCGAGCTCCATCTTCGCGGCGCCCCGGCCGAGGCCCAGCGTGGGGATGATGCTGCGGGTGCGGTTCGCGAGCACGATGTGCGGCACGGCGCTGGGCAGCGGCAGCTCGATGAAGGCGAACGGCCTCTGCACCGTCGCCGCCTCCTGGCCGCGTGACACCGAGTGGTGATGTCCCAGCTCGAACGGCATCCGTTCGTCGTCACAGGCCACGACGGCACGTTCCTGCCCCTGCGCGACGCGGGTGAACGCGCTGCCGGGGCGACGTGTGCGCGTGAGGAGGTCGGCGTACGCCCATCCGTTCCGCCAGGCGAAGGCCGCGATCTTGACGCGTCGGCTCAGACCGACGGCGTACCACGCGAAGCCGCACGCGGCGATGAGCGTGTACCCGATCACGAAGACGCCCAGGATGGGGGCGACCTGGAGGATGTCGCTGCGCCCGAGGAACCACAGCCCCGCGAGCATCGCCGCCGCGAACAGCAGCACCGCGACGAGCACCGTCACGAACCGGCGGTGCAGCGGCACGCCGCAGATGCGCTCGTAGGAGATGATCTCGCGGACTCCGGCGCTCCGTCGCAGCGGGGCGAGATCGACGGCTACAGGCTCCACGGCAGCGTCGCCCAGGGGCCGTTGCGCTTCGCCGTCGCCGCCGCCGTGAAGTCGCTCCATCCGTCACCGAACTTCTCGAAGGACTTCTCGTCGACCGCGCCGTCGCTCCAGTGCATCACCCGACCCGCGATGTAGCTCAGGCCGAAGTCCGCCCAGGACGTGAACGCGGGACGCGCGTCGACGTTGATGCGGTGGATGATCTGACGGGCCTCGGCGACGTCGCCGTGGCCGAGCGCGACGCCCCAGGTCGTCATCGCCACCGCCTGGCCGATCGCGTACCCGTCGAGCGTGCGCACGAAGACCTCGGGCGTGACGATCTCCTTGCCGACGTGCTTGCGCACCTCGCGTTCGATGTACTCGATGCCGGCGACGAACGTGCGCGCGTCGCGCTTGTCGCCTCCCTCGGCCGTGATGGCGGCGAGCCACTCCTTGGTCTTCGGGACGTGGCCGAGCGTCGTCGCGAGCTCGGAGCGCACGGCGAGGTAGAGCGTCCACACCTCGCGGCGGCGACGCACCGTGGTCAGGCGCTCGATGTTGTCGAGCCAGTCCTGACGGGAGTGCACGCCCCATTGGTCCACGAGCACCGACTTCTCGCGATCCGTGAGGTCGGAGGCGGTGGGGTCGTTCCAGGGGCCGGAGGGCAGGTTGCGGATCTGGAGGAAGCCGAGGGCGATCTCGTTCGCCTCGGTGTCATCGGTCGAGAACGCCTCGGAGGGCTTGACCTTCGCGGCGGGCATGATCCAGACGACCAGGAAGAACAGCACGACCACGCCGACGATGACCCAGACCCACCACTGGCTGATCAGCCACTCCAGGAGGGAGAAGACGTTGTTGAAGTCGACGCGCGCGACGGCATGCATGGGTGCTCCTGCAGAGGATCCTGGACCAGGCCATAGATTGAACGAGTATTCAGTGAGTAATCTATAGGGCGGGGGGTGAATTCCGGAAGACATCCGGAACGAACTCAGGAGGTGGAGCTCGGATGGCGCGCTCCGACGAGCAGAACCGTCTCGCACGCGAGCGAGCGCGGGAGGTGATCCTGCAGGCTGCGATCGAGACGTTCGCCGAGCGCGGGGTCACCGGTGCCAGCATCGCCGAGATCACGCAGCGCGCGGGCGTCGCCCAGGGCCTCGTGAACTACCACTTCGGCGGGAAGGACCACCTGGTCGCCGCCGTCATCGAGCAGTGGTTCGCCGCATTGTTCGGCATCCCCGAGGTCCCAGGCCCCGCCGATGCACGACTCGCCGGCATCATCGACGGCGCGATCCTGGCCACGGGCTACGCGCTGCCCCTGCAGAAGGTCGTGCTCGCTCTGCAGCAGCAGCCCGCGACGCACCGCCTCTACGCCGAGGTCGAGGATCGCTTCCACGACCAGGCGATCGAGGCGGAGGAGAAGGTGCGCGACATCTTCCGCGAGCGCGGTGCGGACGACCCGGAGCTCGAGGAGATCATGCTCCGCAGCACCCTCGAAGGGATCCTGCTGAAGTACGCGGTCTACGGCGACACGTTCCCGCTCGAGGACGCGCGCCGCTGGATGCACCGACTGTACGACCTCCCCGAACCGGAGGCTCCGCTGACGCTGGGCGTCGCGCCACGAGCAGCGCCGCTGCGGGTGCGGGCGTCGGGGGCGCTGCCCGACGAACTGCCGACGGGCGTCGACCCGCGCTGAGAAGCGAAGATCCCGGACACCGCCGAGCGCGGCATCCGGGATCCCGATGGCGTCGGGCTACTCCGGGTCGCCGCCGAGCGGACCGACCGCCTCGAGCGGCTTCGGGTCGTCGGCGCCGGTCCTGCGCGCCCGGGCGATGAGGTTGCCCAGGTGATAGATGAGCAGCGCGGCGACCGTGCCGAGCACGATGCCGCCGAAGGCGAAGTCGCCGAGGTTCATCGAGAAGCCGGCGATGCCGATCACGAGCGACACCGCGGCGGTGTACTGGTTGACCGGGCGGGAGAAGTCGACCTTGCTGTCGACCCAGATCTTGATGCCGATGATGCCGATCAAGCCGTAGAGCGCGGTGGTCGCGCCGCCGAGCACGCCGGCGGGGATCGAGTTGAAGACCTCGCCGACCTTGGGCGAGAACGCCAGCAGGATCGCGAAGAGACCGGCCACCCAGTAGACGGCCGTCGAGTAGACGCGGGTGGCGGCCATGACGCCGATGTTCTCGCCGTACGTCGTCGTGCCGGAACCGCCGAAGCCGCCGGCGATGGTCGTCGCGACACCGTCGGCGATCAGCGCGCGGCCCGTGTGCTTGTTGATCGAGGCGTCTTCGGTCATGGTCGCGACACCGCGCACGTGCCCCACGTTCTCGGCGATCAGCACCAGTACTACGGGCAGGAACATCGCGATGGTCGACCAGGTCCCGGGGGCGATGAAGTCGGGGAGCTGGAAGTGCGGGAGGCCGATCCATGGCGCGTCGGCGATGAGCTCCGCGGGGGTCTTGCCTCCGCGCAGCGCGTTCGGCACGTCGAACGAGCCGTTGAACGCGGCCCAGACGAAGCCCACAGCGACGCCGAGGAAGATCGAGATGCGGCCGAGGAAGCCGCGGAACAGCACCGCGAACAGGATGATCGCGACGAGCGTGATGGTCGCCGTGACGGGGTCGAGCTGGAAGTTGTTCCATGCCGTCGGGGCGAGATTGAAGCCGATCAGGGCGACGATCGCGCCGGCCACGACGGGCGGCATGAGCGCATCGACCCAGCGGAGGCCGGCGAACTGCACCACGAGACCGACGACGGCGAGCAGGATGCCGACCGCGACGACGCCCGCGAGGGCCGAGCCCGTGCCGCCCGCGGCGACGGCGGCCGTGATCGGAGCGATGAACGCGAACGAGGAGCCGAGGTAGCTGGGCAGCTGGTTCTTCGTGATCAGCAGGAAGAGGAGCGTGCCGAGACCGCTGAAGAGCAGCGTCGTCGAGACCGGGAAGCCGGTCAGCGTCGGGACGAGGAACGTGGCGCCGAACATCGCGACGACGTGCTGGGCGCCGATCGCGATCGTGGCCGGCCAGTTCAGGCGCTCGGCGGGAGTGACGACGGCGCCGGGCTCGACCGTGCGGCCGTTTCCGTGGATCTTCCACAGGGGCATGCGGGCTCCTCAGGATCGGGGGAGGGGGAGTGCTGGAGCAACACTATCGATTCCTGAGTTTTCCCTGAGTGCTTCTACCAGGGTAGACACCGACGGTAGAATGGTAGACATGAGCCTCAACATCAAGAACGAGACCACGCACGAGCTGGTGCGTCGTCTCGCCGCGCTGACGGGGCAGAGCCAGACGGGCGCGGTCGAGGATGCGGTGCGGCGGCGTCTCGCGGAGCTCGAGGGGTCCCGGGAGGCGGAGATCGCGCGCAAGCGAGCAGCGATCCGCGCGATCGTCGAAGAGGCTCGAGCGCTTCCCGTCATCGGGCCGAGTTACGAGGAGATCATGGACGAGATGTACGACGAGGCTGGACTTCCTCGGTGATCGTCGACTCGTCAGCGGTTGTCGCCATCCTGATCGACGAGACGGATGGTCCAGATCTCGAACGTGCGTTGCTCATGGCTCCGGCACCCGTCATGTCTGCAGCAACACTGCTCGAATCACACATCGTCATGCGACGGCGCTTCGGCGAGGCAGGCGTCTCAAAGGTCGACCGACTCGTGCGCGAGGCAGCCATCCGTGTCGTGGCGGTCGATGAGATCCAGGTTCGGACCGCCAGTCGAGGGCACGCAGATTTCGGCCGCGGGTCCGGGCATCCGGCCAAGCTGAACTACGGCGACTGCTTCTCGTACGCACTGGCGATCGAGCGCGACGAGCCCCTGCTGTTCACAGGCGACGACTTCGTCCACACCGACGTGCGGCAGGCGTCTCCCGGTCGTTGAGCGAACGCCGCGAGACGAAACGCGTCAAGCCCCGAGACGCTCGATCAGTTCGCGGTAGCGGGCGGCGGTCCGCTCGACCACGTCCTCGGGCAGAACGGGCGGTTCGCCCTCCTTGTCCCAGTTCGCAGCCAGCCAGTCGCGCACGATCTGCTTGTCGAAGCTCGCCATGCGCTCGCCCGGCGTCGCGCCGGTGCGCCACGCCTCGGCATCCCAGTACCGCGACGAGTCGCTCGTGAGCACCTCGTCGGCGAGGCGCAGGGTGCCGTCGGCATCCGTCCCGAACTCGAACTTGGTGTCGGCGAGGATCAGGTCATTCTCCTCCGCGATAGCCGCGGCCCGCGCGTAGATCGACAGCGAGGCGTCGCGCAGCTCGGCCGCGCGCTCGGGCCCGACGAGCTCCTCGACCCTCTCGAACGTGATGTTCTCGTCGTGTTCGCCCATCGGCGCCTTGTACGCGGGTGTGAACAGCGGCTCGGGCAGGCGGTCGCCGTTCTGCAGTCCTGCCGGGAGAGGGATGCCGCACACGGTCCCGCTCTCGGTGTACTCGGCCCAGCCGGAGCCGGTGATGTAGCCGCGCACGACGCACTCGATCGGCAGCATCTCGAGCGACCGGGCGAGCATGGCCCGGTCCGCGACCATCGCGGGAGTCTCGCCCTCTGCGAGATGGTTCGGCACCTCGAGGCGGTCGAACCACCAGCGGCTCAAGCGGGTGAGCAGCGCGCCCTTCTCGGGGATGCCGGGGGACAGCACGAAATCGAAGGCACTGACCCGGTCGGACGCGACGACGAGGATGCGGGTGTCGGCGGCGTCGTCGGAGGCGTAGAGGTCGCGGACCTTGCCCGAGTAGATGTGACGCCAGCCGGGGATCGTCTGCGCGGTGCTGTCGGTAGGAGTGCTCACCCGCCCATTATCGCGGGTCGGATCAGTGACTGTTGAGCACGGCCCATGCGATCAGACTGTCGATGCGTCGAACGTCGGCGCCCTTGCTGAGCTTGACCTTGATGTGGCCGGCCTTGGTCCAGAGCTCCAGCTCGGAGTTCCAGTCGAGCGTTCCCGCGTTCTCCGACGACCACATCGTGATCGCGCTGTACGGCAGCGAGTAGATCTCGACCTTGCGTCCGGTCAGACCTTGAGCATCACGAACGATGAGTCGCTTGGTGGTGAAGGTCGCCGAGTCGCGGAACGTCTTGAACGCCGCGACGGCCTGCTCCCCCTGAACGAGCAGCGCCTGCACGTCGGGAGGAATCGGAATCTCCTGCTGCAGAGTCCAGCTGAGGATGGGGGCGGTTTCCATGGTTCTCTCCTCTGTGAGGGGCTTCCGGACCGCATCGCGAGCCGGAAGCCCCAAGGTGATCAGTCGTTGAGATGCGCGATCGCGTAGTCGGCTTCTTCGGGCGTGAACTTCTCGCCGTACTCGCTGACGAGCTGGTCGCGGATCGCCGCAGGCGACATCGACATGGTGTCCTGGTACGTCTTCGCCTTCTCGAGCGCGTTGGCGTTCCAGTCGGCCGAGACGTTGTCGACCGCATACTGCGCCGCTTCGGGGGCGAACTTCTCGCCGTACTCCGAGGTGAGCTGGTCGTAGATCCCGAGCTTGCTCATGGCCATCATGTCGGAGTACGTCTGAGCCTTCACGAGTGCGGATGCGTACTCGGCCGGTACTGCAGGCTCTTCCACCGGGGCTTCTTCGACCTCGGCAGGCTCCTCAGCGACGGCCTGGTCCTCGTCGTCAGCCGCAGGCGCGCTGATCGCCGGGGCATCCGAGGCGGGAAGGGCGGGACGCTGGGCTCCGTTGATGCCACCCGAGATGATGCCGAGAATCACCACGACTCCCGTGACGATCCACGCGACTTTCTTGTGCTCCTGGTACCCGGCCAGAGCGAGGCGACGGGAATCACGGGTCGAGCCCGTGAGTACCAGGATGAGGTCGATGAGCGCCCAGATGCCGAGGCCACCGAAGGTGATCAGCTTGAGGATGCCGGTGCCCACCTTGCCGAGGTAGAAGCGGTCCACGCCGAGAATGCCGAGGAACAGCGAGAGCAGCCAGGTCGCGAGGAACGACTTGGTCCCGATAGGTGCGGCATCCGCCACCGCTGCGCCTGGTGCGGGCGCGGCGTAGTTCGGAACGCCGGGAGCGGGCGCGGCCGGATACGGCGCCTGCTGCGGTGGTGCTCCGAAGGGGGAGGGCGGGGGCGGAGGGGTCTGGCTGTTGTTGTCGAGGCTCATACGAGTGCTCCATCTGTGAATCGTCGGTGCTGTAGTGCGGTGAATAAATCAAGGGACCAGATGTATGTATAGCGGAGATCTGCAGGTCTCTGCGTCTTCGAGTCTGGCGGGCGGCCCGGAGGCATGGATCGGCTGCTCGGCCCCTCTTGCCTCCGCCGTTCGGCAGAGGAGGCTTCCGCCGAACGGCGCGCGCGCACCGACTCCGGTGGCAATACGCTCGAGACCATGACGACCCGAGCCTCATCGCTGCATGCCGGGTCGCGCTCGTGGGACATCGCCGGTCGCATCGCGATGGTCGTGGTCGGCGGACTCTTCGATGTGTGCGCCGTGGCCAACGTCCCCGGCGCCGCGATGTTCTCCGGTACGGCGTCCGCATCCGAGGGGCGGGTGTCGGTCACCGCCCTCGGAACGGGTCTCGCGCTCCTCGCCCTCCTCTGCTGGCTGACGGTGCTCTGGGTCGATCGAGTCCCCCTGCTCTCTGCCATCGCCGGTGCGGTGCTCGCGATGATCGGGATCTCATACGTCCTGCTGCTCGTGGGTGCGGTCAGCCTCGCTCGCCGCAATCCCGACTGGCTGCGGTCGCTGACTACGAGCATCGGCTCGCTCGTGGCGCTCTTCGTCCTGCGGGAGATCCTCACCTCATGGGGTTCCGCACTGCCGTTCTTCCTCTCCGCCGATCCCGCAACGCACGACGGTGTCGGTTGGATCATCGCGTCACTCGTCTGTGCTGTTCTCTCGCTGACTGCCGCGGGTGCCGTCGTGCTCGTCGGGCGCGCACGGGACCAAGCGGGTCGCAGTGAGAGGCAGGCAGCGGTCGCTTCGCAGCGCGCCGAGTCTCTGCGAGAGGAGACTGTGCGACAGGCCGAGCGCGAGCGCATCGCGCGCGACATGCACGATGCGCTCGCCCACCGACTGTCGGTGGTCTCGCTGCACGCCGGGGCGCTCGAATCCGTCGCCGCCGGAGATACCACTGCCGAGATCGCGCGAACTGTGCGTGAGCAGACTCATGCGGCGCTCCAGGACATGCGGGGCCTGATCGGCGACCTCCGCAGCGCGCCGGACGCGTCGTACGGTCCGCCGGCGACGATGCGTGCTCTCGGTTCGCTCGTGGCGAGCGCACAAACCGCGGGGCAACCGATCACGTCCATTGTCATGGTCGAGTCGGTGGAGCGAGCCGGCGCCCTGCTTGACAGCGCCGTCTACCGCATCGTGCAAGAGGCTCTGACGAACGCGGTCAAGCACGCCGCGAGCGCTCCGGTCGACGTCTTTGTACGCGTCAACCCCGCGGAGGGTGCGCGCATCCGCATCGTGAACATAATCGTCGAAGGCGTGCGCACGGCGGTGCCCGGCGGGGGCAACGGTGTTCTCGGCATCCGGGAGCGGGTCGCGATGCTCGGTGGCGAGGCCTGGGTCGGGGCTCATGACGGACAGTTCGTCGTGGATGTGTCGATGCCGTGGCAGGAGGGCGGGTAGAGCCTCTGGCTATGCTCGGTGCGTGAGCCTGCCCATCGATGTCGCACCTGTGCGGGTGCTGATCGTCGATGACGAATCCCTCATCCGCAGCGGTTTCCGCTTCGTGCTCGGCGTCGACCCGCAGATCGAGATCGTCGCGGAGGCGTCGGATGGTGCTGCGGCGATCGAGCTGGTGCGTCGGCACCGTCCTGACGTCGTGCTGATGGACGTGCGAATGCCGGTGATGAGCGGCCCCGACGCCACCGCGGTCATCGTCGCTGAGACCTCATCGAAGGTCGTCGCCATGACGAGCATGGATGCTGAGGGGCAGTTGATGCGGATGCTTTTCGCAGGGGCATCCGGGTATCTGCTCAAGGATGAGGCGCCGAGCCGGATCCTCGAGGCCGTGCATCGAGCAGCCGCCGGCGACGCCGTCTTTTCCGCGCGCTCGACAGCCCAGCTCGTTCGTCGCGCGGTGGAGGGCGAAGGAGGTGTCGGTCGGCGCAATGCGGTGGATCGCATGTCGGTCCTCACGGACCGAGAGCGGGAGGTCGCGGTGCTCGTCGCGTCGGGCGCGACCAACCAGGAGATCGGCACGCGTCTTCACATCGCCTCCGGAACCGTGAAGACGCACCTGGAGCAGATCTACGCGAAACTCTTCGTGCGCAATCGGGTGCAGGTGGGCGTGATCGTCGAACGTGCCGGACTCGGACCCTCAGAGCTCTGACCGTCCTCTGATCGCGCCCATTATCGCGGGTCTCCGAGAGCCTGCCCCCTCCGTGTCAAGGCCTGGCGTCGGCATCCGTCGTCGGCGACGCTCGGTGAAGACGAGCGGAGGACTCATGACGAAGGATCTGTCGACGGGCGACCGGGTGAGCTGGAACACCTCACAGGGCCGGACCCGCGGGACCGTGCAGCAGAAGAAGACCTCGGACTTCGAGTTCGCGGGTCAGCACTTCACGGCATCCGCCGACGAACCGGCGTACATCGTGAAGTCGGAGAAGAGCGGCGACGAGGCGGCGCACAAGGGGTCAGCGCTGCGTCGCCTGGAGAGCTGATCCCGGCTTGTCCCGACCGCCCGACAGGCGTATAGTCCACATGGACTAATCGGGATGGAGTAGGGCTGTGAAGAAGCCGATCGACACGCTGACGCCCATGGGGGTGATGGTGCTCGCGCTGCTGCGCGAGGCCGACATGCACCCCTATGAGATGGTGCGTCTCCTGCGCGCCCGGCACGACGACCGCCTGCTCGCGATCACGAACGGCACGCTCTACCACACGGTCGCGCGCCTGCAGCGGAGCGGCCTGATCGACGAGATCGGCATCGACCGCGACGGCAACCGACCCGAGCGCACGACGTACACGCTGACGGATGCCGGACGCGACACCGTCATCGCCTGGGTTCGTCGCGAGCTCCCCCGCGTCGACAGCGAGACCGACTTCCGCATCGCCCTCGCCGAGTCCCACAACCTCGAACGAGACGACGTGCTGGCGCTGCTCCAGGAGCGCCGCATCGCCCTCGTCGAGACCCACGACATGCATCGGCACGGCCTCGCCAAGGCTCGTGCCAAGGGCGTCCCCGCCCAGGTGCTCGTCGAGATCGAACGCGAGGAGGTGCTGCTCGAGGCCGAACTGCGGTGGCTCGACACGCTCCTCGCTCGACTCGACGGCGACGACCTCCCCTGGGGTCCGTCCGCCTTCACCGATTCAGACCGCTACCTCGCTCAGCGAAAGGCTGCACAGCAATGACCGACTCCCGCCAGACGACAGGGCCCGACACGGGCACCTTCGCCGCCGGACACCGCCCCGCGAGCCCCTGGCCTGCCCTCTGGGCGCTCGTCATCGGCTTCTTCATGATCCTCGTCGACACGACGATCGTCTCGGTCGCGAACCCCGCGATCAAGGCCGCCCTCGACCCGAACACCAACAACCTCGACAACGTCGTGTGGGTCACGAGCGCCTACCTGCTCACCTATGCCGTGCCGCTGCTCATCACGGGCCGCCTCGGTGACCGCTTCGGCCCGAAGAACATCTACCTGATCGGCCTCGCGATCTTCACGCTCGCGTCGCTCTGGTGCGGTCTGTCGGGAACGCTCGAGGGGCTCATCGCTGCGCGCGCCGTGCAGGGCCTCGGCGCCGCGTTCATGACGCCGCAGACCATGGCCGTCATCACCCGGACCTTCCCGCCCAACCGCCGCGGAGCCGCCATGGGTCTCTGGGGCGCCACAGCCGGTGTCGCCACTCTCGTCGGTCCGCTGCTCGGCGGCGTGCTCGTCGACGGCCTCGGCTGGGAGTGGATCTTCTTCGTCAACCTCCCGGTCGGCGTGATCGCCTTCGTCGCCGCATGGATCCTCGTGCCCAAGCTCCAGACGCATCCGCACCGCTTCGACATCCTCGGCGTCGTGCTCAGCGCCGCAGCCATCTTCCTCGTGGTGTTCGGCCTGCAGGAGGGCGAGAAGTACGACTGGGGCGTGATCTGGGGCCCGATCTCCGTGTGGGGCCTCATCATCGCCGGCATCGTCGTGATGGGCCTCTTCATCCTGCAGCAGTGGAAGACGAGGAGCGAGGCGCTCGTGCCGCTTGACCTCTTCCGCGACCGCAACTTCTCCGGAGCCAACATCGCGATCGCGACGGTCGGCTTCGCCGTGACGAGCATGTCGCTGCCGCTCATGTTCTTCCTGCAGATCGCCCGGGGCCTCACACCCACGCAGGCGGCGCTGCTGATGATCCCCATGGCGGTGTTCTCGGGCGTGCTCGCACCCGTGGCCGGTCGGATCCTCGACCGCACCGACCCGCGGTTCATCCTCATCCCCGGGCTCGTCATCTTCGGGGCGGCGCTCGTCTGGTACTCGTCGCTCGTGCGCGTGGACACCGAGATCTGGATGTTCCTCTTCCCGTCGGCGCTGCTCGGCATCGGCAGCGCGGGTATGTGGGGACCCCTCGCGACGACCGCGACGCGTCGCCTGCCGATGCGTCAGGCCGGTGCGGGCGCGGGCATCTACAACACCACCCGGACGATCGGATCGGTGATCGGGTCGGCCGCGATCGCGACGTTCATGCAGGCGCGGCTCGAGGCCAACCTGCCCGGCGTGAGCGACTCGGCGGGCTCGATCAGCGCGGGCGGCACGCTGCCGCCCCAGGTCGCCGAGGGCTTCTCGAACGCCATGGCGCAGGCGATCCTCCTGCCGGCCAGTGTGATCGTGATCGGTCTGATCGCCGCGTTCTTCCTGCGCGGTGCGCCGAAGACGGAGGATGCCGGTGCGCCCGAGGCGTCCGCCCCGGTGACCGATCCGGCGCCGGCCGCCTGACGCGTTCGTCTCGCTTCGCTCGCTCGACGACCGGGAAGAGTGCCGCCAGGTCGTCGAGCGAGGAGCGGAGCGACGAGACGCAACGAAACGCGATGAGTCCGTCCCGGCCGGCTTGGCGCAGCGGAACCGGGTGTGGTTGCATCGGGCGATGACCGTCGAGCTCGTCCGCCCCACGCCCGCCCTGTTCGACTCCTGGGCTGCGGCCGTCGCCGAGTTCGGCGAGGCACACATAGACGGCTCCGGTCTGCAGGCGCCTGTCACGCCCGATCGTGCCACCCTCGACGAGCTGATCGCGAAGTCCGAACTGCTGGCGGACACCTCGGCCGAACTCCCCGCCGACTCCGTGCACAACGACCTGTACTGGATCGTCGACGAGGGCGAGGTCGTCGGCTTCGTCTCGTTCCGGCACGAGCTCAACGACTGGCTGCGCGAGGTCGGCGGCCACATCGGGTACTCGGTGCGCGCCTCGCGGCGTCGTCAGGGGTATGCGTCGGCGGGCCTCGCGCTCGCCCTGGACCGCGCCCGCGAACTCGGCCTCGACCGGGTGCTCGTCACCTGCGACGACGACAACGCGGGGTCGTATCGCACGATCGAGGGGGCCGGCGGCGTGCTGCAGGATGTCCGTGATCAGTCGGAGCGCGGGCACGCGATGCTCCGTCGCTACTGGATCGACGTCGCGGACCCCGGAACGCACTCCAAGTAGGGTGGAACCTCGGCGGCAGTCCGTTCGCCCCTTCCGATCCGAGGAGCATCCGTCGTGATCCCGAAATCCACCTCCGCGACCGCGCGCCTGCGCCGGCTCGGCCGCACGGCCGGCGCGATGGCGCTGACGGCGTTCGTCGCGGTCGGCGCGCTGCTGGGCGGCGCGACCGCCGCCACGGCCGACACCACCGGCGAGACCTACGTCATCGGCACCGACACCACGTTCGCGCCGTTCGAGTTCACCTCGCCCGAGGGCGACCTCGTCGGCATCGACATGGACCTGCTCCGCGCGATCGCGAAGGACCAGGGCTTCGAGGTCGAGATCCGCCAGCTCGGTTTCGACGCCGCCGTGCAGGCGCTGCAGGCCAACCAGGTCGACGCGGTGATGGCCGGCATGTCGATCACCGACGAGCGCAAGCAGACCTTCGACTTCAGCGACCCGTACTTCACCAGCGGCATCCAGCTCGGTGTGCTCGACTCCAGTGACATCCAGTCGCTCGACGACCTCGACGGCAAGGCTGTGGCGGTCAAGACCGGCACGCAGGGTCAGACCTTCGCCGAGGAGAACCAGGACGAGTACGGCTTCCGCATCACGCCGTACCAGGACACCACCGACATGGTGGACGCCGTGAAGGCCGGCCAGGCCGTCGGCTACTTCGAGGATTTCCCGGTGCTCGCGTACGGCATCCAGCAGGGATCGGGCTTCCGTCTCGTGGGTGAGCCGGAACTCGGCGGCGAGTACGGCTTCGCGGTCAACAAGGGGATGAACCCCGAGCTCATCGAGATGTTCAACGCGGGGCTGAAGAACCTGCAGGACTCGGGCGAGTACGACGAGATCGTCGACACCTACCTCGCCTCCGGCGACGACGGCGAGGGCGGCTCCACGCAGGCCACCGACATCTTCTCGGTCGCGGTCAAGTACTGGCCCGCGCTCATGCAGGGGCTGTGGCTCACGATCCTCGCGACGCTGGTCGCGATCGTGGCGGCCTTCATCCTCGGCCTCGTGTTCGGCTTCGGACGGATCTCGCGCATCGCGCCGTTCCGCTGGATCGCCACCGCGTACGTCTTCGTCTTCCGCGGCACCCCGATCCTCGTGCAGGCGTTCTTCGTGTTCTTCGCCGTGCCGCAGCTGTTCCCCGGCCTCACGTTCGACCCGTTCGTGGCCGGTGCCATCACGCTCTCGCTCAACACGGGTGCGTACATGACCGAGATCATCCGCGGCGGCATCCAGGCCGTCGACCCCGGTCAGAACGAGGCCTCGCGCTCGCTGGGTCTCGGCCATTGGAAGACCATGCGCAAGGTCGTGCTGCCGCAGGCCTTCCGCATCATGATCCCGTCGTTCGTCAACCAGGGCATCATCACCCTCAAGGACACGTCGCTGATCAGCGTCATCGGCCTCGCGGAGCTCACGTTCCAGTCGCGGCAGATCATCGCCTCGACCTACCTGTCGGCCCAGGTGCTGACGATCGTCGCGATCATCTACTTCGTCGTGATCACGCTGCTCACGCTGCTGGCCAACCGCCTGGAGAGGAAGTTCAACGCATGAGCAAGATCGAGGTCAAAGACCTGCACAAGTCGTTCGGCGACAACCAGGTGCTCAAGGGCATCGATCTCGCGGTCGAGGACGGCGAGGTCGTCGCGGTCATCGGGCCGTCGGGCTCGGGGAAGTCGACCCTGTTGCGCTGCCTCAACAAGCTCGAGGAGCCCACCTCCGGCCACGTCGTGATCGACGGCGTCGACCTCACCGACAAGAGCGTCAAGCTCGACGACGTCCGTCAGCGCATCGGGATGGTGTTCCAGCACTTCAACCTGTTCCCGCACATGACGGTGCTCGAGAACATCACGCTCGCCCCGATCGAGACCGGCAAGCTGTCGAAGGCGGAGGCGCGCGAGCGCGCGCTGTCGCTTCTCGACCGGGTGGGCCTCGCCGAGAAGGCCGACGCGAAGCCGGCATCCCTCTCCGGCGGTCAGAAGCAGCGCGTCGCGATCGCCCGTGCGCTCGCGATGGACCCCGAGATCATGCTGTTCGACGAGGCCACGAGCGCGCTCGACCCGGAGATGGTCGGCGAGGTGCTGCAGGTCATCCGCGACCTCGCCTCCGGCGGCATGACGATGGTGCTCGTGACGCACGAGATGGGCTTCGCGCGCGAGGTCTCCGGGCGCACGGTGTTCATGGACGGCGGCATCGTCGTCGAGTCCGCGCCGCCCGCCGAGCTGTTCGGCGCCCCCAAGAACGAGCGCCTGAAGGACTTCCTGTCCAAGGTGCTCTGAGCCCCGGCATCCGGTCGTCCGACGCCCCCGTGCACGCTCTCGTGCGCGGGGGCTTCGTGCATCCCTTTCGGGCGATGGGCACAGCTTCGGAGATGGCGGCCGACACGCCGGGGGGAGGGGGCGGATGCCGGCGTGTCGCCTGTGACCTCCGAATCTGTGCCCGGGGTCAGGGTGCCCGGGGCGAGAGGGGGCAGGGGTCAGGGGGTCGGGACCGGCGAGGAGTGGCGGCGGATCGTCGCGCTCACGACGGCGGCGACCGCGCACAGACCGGCCGCGGCGAACCACGCGATCGTGTACTGGCCGGTGTGGTCGCGCACGAGCCCGGCGAGCACCGAGGCGATGCCCGCACCGACCTGATGCGCGGCGAACACCCATCCGAACACGAGCGGGCCGCGGTCGCCGAACACCTCGCGGCACAGGGCGATCGTCGGGGGCACGGTGGCCACCCAATCGAGGCCGTAGATCACGATGAACACGACGATGCTCGGCTGCACCTCGGCCGACAGCAGGCTCGGCAGGAACAGCAGGCTCAAGCCGCGGAGGGCGTAGTACGCGGCGAGCAGGATGCGCGGGTTCACCCGGTCGGTGAGCCAGCCCGAGAACACCGTGCCCGCGATGTCGAAGATCCCGACGACGGCGAGGAGTCCTGCGGCGGTGGTCGTCGGCATCCCGTGGTCGTGCGCGCTGGGGATGAAGTGCGTGCCGATCAGGCCGTTGGTCGTGGCGCCGCAGATCGCGAACCCGATCGCGAGCGCCCAGAACGTCTTGGTGCGGGCGGCGTCGCGCAGCGTCGTGAGGGCGAGGCGGGCGGCGCCCCAGGCGTTGCCGCGCGGACGCGGTGGCGGCGGCGAGGTGGGTGCCGCCTCGCCGAATCGTCCGACGCCGAGGTCGCTCGGGCGGTTCCGAAGGAAGATCCACACGAGCGGCACGACGGCGAGCGCGCCGCCGGCGATGATGAGGGATGCTCCGCGCCAGCCGATCTGCTCGGCCGAGGTCGCGATCACCGGGAGGAAGATCAGCTGACCGGTCGCGCTGCCGGCGGTGAGGACGCCGGAGACGAGGCCGCGTCGGGTCGCGAACCACGTGTCGGTGATGGTCGCCGCGAACACGAGAGCCATCGAGCCCGTGCCGAGGCCGATGAGCACGCCCCAGGTGAGGATGAGCTGCGCGGGCGTCGCCACGAAGACGCTCAGCGCGGAGCCCGCGCCGATCACGAACAGGGCCGTGACGGTCACCGCGCGGATGCCGAAGCGCTGCATGAGCGCGGCGGCGAACGGCGCGGTGAGCCCGAACAGCAGCAGGTTGACGGTGACCGCGAGGGAGAGCTCGGCGGTGGTCCAGCCGAACTCGTCCTGCAGCGGCAGCATCAGCACACCGGGCGCCGCACGGAAGCCGGCGGCGCCGATCAGCGCGATCAGGGCGACGAGCGCGACGATCCACGCGGGGTGGAGTCGCCGCCGCGGCGTCGCAGGGGCACCGGTGGGCTCCTCGACGGACTCGGCGGTCACGCGCGTGCTCCCGTGAGCAGGGCGAAGGGCTCGCCGCCCAGGCTGCGGCGCGCCCACCGGGTGGAGTCGGCGTCGAGCGGGGCGTCGCAGGTCGTGCACCAGTCGGCGGATGCCGCGTCCTCGCCGCACCGCGCACACGAGACGGTGAGTCCCCAGGGTCCGTCGGGGTCGGTCACCCGGGAGAAGCGTGCGAACGCGTGCAGGATCGGGAGGGTCTCACGCCCGGCATCCGTGAGGGTGTAGCCGCGCTCGTCGCCGCGCGTGACGAGTCCGGCGTCGGACATCGCGGTGAGGCGTCGGGAGAGCACGGAGTC
Source organism: Microbacterium sp. NPDC089696 (assembly GCF_044749125.1). NCBI lineage: Bacteria > Bacillati > Actinomycetota > Actinomycetes > Micrococcales > Microbacteriaceae > Microbacterium > Microbacterium sp. NPDC089696. The sequence continues at coordinate 522,782 of NZ_JBIVHF010000001.1, forward strand.
GGCCGCGCCCGTGGCGTCGCGCAGCTCGTCGAAGCGCGTGCGCCCGGAGAACAATTCGCGCAGGATCAGCAGGACCCACGGGTCGGCGAGCACATCGGCGGAGCGGGCGATCGGACACGTGGCGGTCGACCAGTCGGAGCGGAGCGGCATCCTCTGACTTTCTTGAAGAAAGTGCCGGAAGTCAAGCGCGAGCGCGGAGGATGGCAGGAATCTCGGATGATTCGGCAGGAATCATCCGAGATTCGCGCCGGTCTCCGAGAAAGGAGGCTGGCCGGGCGGGCTACTGCGCGACGCGCGCCGCGATGTCGCTGCGGTGGTGAGACCCCTCGAGGCGGATGCGGCCGATCGCGTCGTACGCACGCTCGCGCGCGGTGCGGAAGTCGGATGCCGTCGCCACGACGTTCAGCACGCGGCCTCCGGTCGCGACCAGCGACCCGCCCGGGGCATCGGGGCTCGCGGTCGCGGCGTGCACGAGACGCACGCCCTCGACGCTCGCGGCTTCGTCCAGGCCCTCGATCGGGCGACCGGTCTGCGGCGCCTCAGGGTAGCCCTCGCTCGCGACGACGACCGTGATCGCGACGTCGTCGGAGAACTGCGGCTCCGGCTGGTCCTCGAGCGTGCCCGAGGCCGCGGCGAGCAGCAGCTCCGACAGCGGCGTCACGAGACGCGGGAGCACGACCTGCGTCTCGGGGTCGCCGAAGCGGGCGTTGAACTCGATCACGCGCACGCCGGCGGGCGTCAGGATGAGGCCCGCGTAGAGCAGGCCGATGAACGGGGTGCCCTCGCCGTCGAGCTGACGGATCACCGGCAGGGCCACGTCGCGGGTGACCTCCTCGACGAACGCCTGCGCGCTGCCGAACTGCTCGGCGAGCCAGGGGAGGGGCGAGTACGCGCCCATACCGCCGGTGTTGGGGCCCTCGTCGCCGTCGAGCGCGCGCTTGAAGTCCTGCGCCGGGCTCAACGCGCGCACGGTATCGCCGTCGCTGAGGAAGAACAACGAGACCTCGGGGCCGGAGAGGAACTCCTCGATCAGGACGGGTCCCGACGGGAGGTACTGCTCGGCGTGCGCGAGGGCGTCGGCACGGTCCGACGTCACGATGACGCCCTTGCCGGCGGCGAGCCCGTCGGCCTTCACGACGTGCGGGGCGCCGAGCTCGTCGAACGCGGCCTCGACCTCGGCGGTCGTCGTCGCGCGCACCGCGCGCCCGGTCGGCACGCCGGCGGCATCCATGATCCGCTTCGCGAACGACTTCGATCCCTCGAGCTGCGCCGCGGCCTTCCCCGGACCGAACACCGGGATGCCGCGCTCGCGCAGCACGTCGGCGACGCCCGCGACGAGCGGGGCCTCGGGGCCGATGACGACGAGGTCGATCGCGTGCTCGTTCGCGAACGCGGTGACGGCGGCGCCGTCGAGGGGATCGACCGAGACGGGGGTCGCATCCTGCGCGATGCCGGCGTTACCCGGGGCCACGAAGACCTCGTGCTCCGTCTGCTCGGCCCGCAGGGCGAGGATGATCGCGTGCTCACGGGCACCGGAACCGAGGACGAGGATCTTCACGCCTCCAGCCTATCGAGGCGCGCGTTCGCGTTTCGGCGCGGTGCGGCGGCGCTCGCGGGGGCTCCGGTCGCACTTCGTGCCGGTGCGATGGCGCTCGGGCGGCGCGAACTGCGACCGGAAGGCACGGACAGCGGCGGGTCAGACCTCGACGGGGCGCTCGACGCCGCGGTCCCACTCCTGGGTCCAACCCGTCGCGTCGAACAGGGCGTCGAGCACCATGGCGGTGAAACCCCACACGATCGTGCCGTCGACGTCGAACGCCGGTCCGCGCCAGGTGCGGCCCATCCGGTGGATCGTCGAGGTGAATCGGATGCTCGGATCCAGCAGCTGTGCGACGGGCACGCGGAACACCTCGACCGTCTCGGCGTGGTCGACGGCGGCGACGCGTGACGGGGAGCGCCACCATGCCAGCACGGGTGTCACGACGTGGTTGCTCGCGGCGAGGGGCAACTCGCCGAGCGTCGCGAGAACCTCGACGCCTGCCGGGTCCAGGCCGGTCTCCTCCTCCGCCTCGCGGAGTGCGGTCGCCACGGCGTCGGCATCCTGCTCCTCGCGCCGACCGCCGGGGAACGACACCTGCCCCGGATGGGACGAGAGCGTCGCGGCCCGGCGCTGCAGCAGCACGTCGAGGTCGGCCGCGACGGTCAGGTCGTCGGTCTGCGCCGGGACGCTGTCGAGCCGTCCGAACAGCACGAGCACGGATGCCGGATGCGCGAGGCCGTCGTTCGGCGGGAGCGCCGGCGCCCAGGCATCCGAACTGCGCGCAGCCGCGAGCAGTTCGGCTCGTGCGCCGTGCAGAGTCTCGGGATCCTGGCTCATCGAGTCGAGCCTATGCCCGCTGTGGGCGGTCGGGGCCGGCGGTTCGGTCGGAGGAACGCATCCGCGTCGCACGAATACACGCAGTTCGTGCGACGCGAGCGCGATTCTGCGACGAGAAGGATGCGGCGCCGCGGCGTACCCTGGATCGCATGCCCTCCCGCAGGATCGACATCATCGACGGACGCGCCGCGCTCGACGCCGTGCGCGCCGCCGAGGCCGCGGGGGAGAAGCCGGCGCGCACCGATCTGGCGACCGCCGTGCGGTATCTGCTGCAGCTCCTCGACGAGAAGGCACCGGGCAACAGCGTCGAGGTGCGGGTCCCGCCGTTCGGCGCGGTGCAGGTGATCCAGGGTCCGCGGCACACGCGCGGCACGCCGCCGAACGTCGTCGAGATGGATGCCGCGACGTGGATCGCCGTCGCGACCGGCGAGCAGCAGTGGACGGATGCCGCGAGCGCCGGCCGCATCCACGCCTCCGGCACCCGTGCCGACCTCATCGGCGTGCTGCCGCTGCGCCCCTGAGTTCTCGGAGGGCAGCTCAGCGCCGCGCGACGACCAGCGGCACGCCCGTGACGGGGTGCGGGAAGACGCCGACGGCCTGTCCGTAGACGTCTTCGATCCGCGCGGCGGTCAGAACGTCAGCCGGCGTCCCGGTCGCGGCGACGCGCCCCTCCGCGAGCAGGGTCACCCGGTCGGCGTGTGCGAGGGCCGCGTTGAGGTCGTGCAGCACGATCGCGACGGCGATCCCGGCATCCGCCTGCGCGCGGATCAGACGCATGACGTCCTCGTGGTGCTTGAGGTCGAGCGCCGCGGTGGGTTCGTCGAGCAGCAGGATGCCGGTGCTCTGCGCGATCACACGGGCGAGCGCGACACGGGCGCGCTCGCCGCCGGAGAGCGACGTCACCGGGCGTGCACGGAGGGGGAGGACCTCTGTCGCCGCCATCGCCGAGGCCACGATCTCGTCGTCGTCGGCCGACGCCTCCGTGCGGGACCAGGGCGCGCGCCCCATGCGCACGACCTGCTCGGCGCTGAACGGGAACGACACGGCGTTCTCCTGGAGCAGCACGGCGCGGGCGCGGGCGAGGTCGGCCGCACGGATGCCGTCGAGCGGTGCCCCGTCGAGCGCGACCTCCCCCGCGGCAGCGGCGATGTCGCCCGCGAGCACTCCGAACAGCGTCGACTTGCCGGCACCGTTCGGACCGACCAGCGCGTGGATCTCGCCTGCCCTGATCTCGATCGACGCGTCGTCGAGGATCGCGCGGTCGCCGCCCAGCCGCACGGTGACGCCGGTCGCGGCGAGGCGCACCGAGGGGTGTGCCGCGGTCATGCCCAGCCTCCCGAGCGTCTGCGCGTGCGCACGAGCAGCCACAGGAAGAACGGCCCGCCGACGAGCGAGGTGATCATGCCGATCGGCAGGTCGGCGAGCGGCACGGCGGTGCGGGCGACGAGGTCGGCGACGGCGATGAGCAGCGCGCCGCCGAGGGCGGAGGAGATGACGAGGGGAAGGTGCGCCGGTCCGATCAGCATGCGCATCAGATGCGGCACGACCAGACCGGCGAAGCCGATGATGCCCGCGAAGGCGACCGCCGCGCAGACGAGGATCGCGACCGTGACGATCACGACCATGCGCAGCGCCTCGACGCGGACGCCCAGGTGACGCGCTGTGCGCTCGCCGAGGGCGAAGAGGTCGAGCTGCGGCGAGACGATCAGCGCCACGACGATGCCGATCGCGACCAGCGGCGCCACGAGCGCGGCGTTCGACCACAGGGCGCCGTTGAGCGACCCGAGCTGCCAGAACACGATCTGCTCGCGCGTCGACGTCGTGCCGAGGAATGTCAGGAACGCCATGCCCGCGCCGGCGATGGCGTTGATGGCGATGCCGGTGAGCAGCAGCGTCACGACCTCGGTGCGTCCGCCCGACCGGCTGATGAAGTACACGGCGAGCACGGCCGCGAGACCGCCGAGGAACGCGAACGCAGGAGTCGTCCACATGCCGAACGACGCGAGGCCCAGGGTGATGCTCGCGGCCGCCCCGAGCGCCGCGCCGGACGAGACGCCCACCACGCCGGCATCCGCCAGGGGGTTGCCGAAGATCGCCTGCATCAGCACCCCGGATACCGCGAGGGAGGCGCCCACGAGCAGTCCGAGGACGAGGCGCGGGAGGCGCAGGTTGTAGATCACGCCGTACTCGCTCGTGCCGCTGGGCGCCCAGGCCGTGTCGATGCCGACGCCCTTGAGCAGCACGCCGATCAGGTCTGTGGGCGACAGGGAGTACTGGCCGCTCGAGATCGACAGGACCGTCGTGGCGACGAGGGCGATCACGAGGCCGACGACGACGAGGGTGAAGCGCAGCGCGCGGTGCGTCGCGGGCGTGCGGGTGACGACCTCGCCGCTCACTTCGCGGGCTCGGCTGCTGCAGGAGTGGGGGCGTACAGTGCCCGGGCGATCGCATCGATGACCTCGGCCGAGCGCGGACCGAAGCTGAGGATCTCGCTGTCCGCCATGTCGATCACCCGATGGTTCGCACCGGCGGGCGTCTCCGCGAGCGCAGGGATCCGCTCGATCAGCCCGTCGATGCCCCCGACCGATTCGAGGCCGTCGGTCATCATGACGAGCACGTCGGGCTGCGCGGCGACGAGCGCCTCGGCGGTCATCGGCTTCATCCCCACCCAGCCGATCTCGCCCGCGACGTCGACGCCGCCGACCGCGTGGATCAGGGAGTCCGCTCCGGAGTCCTCGCCGAAGATGTAGTAGATGTTCGCGTTGCCGCGGACGTAGAGGAACAGCATCCGGGCCCGGTCGTCGGCGTCGGCGGGCACGACCTCGGCGATCTCGGCGAGGGAGGCCTCGAGGTCGGCGTCCAGGCGTTCGATGAGCGCGGCTCCGCGGGTGGGCACGCCGAGAGCGGTCGCGATCTCGGTCACGAGCTCGTCGGTCGTGTCGAGACGACGATCGCTCGAGATCACGACGACGGTGATGCCGGCATCGCGCAGCTGCTGTCGCACCTCCTTGGGGCCGATCGTGGTGTCGGTGAGGATCACGGTGGGTGCGAGCTCGAGGATCGCCTCGGCGTTGAGCGTGTGGCCGGTCTTGGTGACGACCGGGAGGTCCTCGGTGCCGGCGAACTGCGTGGAGGAGTCCCGTCCGACGACCTGGTCGCCGAGTCCCAGCGCGAAGACGGTCGAGGCGATCGTGCCGGAGATGTCGATGGGGAGGATGCGGTCGACGTCGGCGACCTCGATCTCACGGCCCTCGCTGTCGGTCACCGTGACGGGGAGCTCGGGGGCGGTGTCGTCGCTCACGGGCTCGATCGTGTGGCTCGACAGGCAGGCCGTGGATCCGCCGGTCGCGGTCCGCACGTCGTCGACGAGATCGAGGGATGCGAGAGGAGCGGATGCCTGGGGGCAGGTGTCCGGAGTCGTCGAGTCCTGGGGAGCGGCGCCGGCTCCCGGGTCGGCGCATGCCGAGAGGCCGACGACGAGGGCAGCGGCGAGCAGAAGGGCGGAAACGCGACGCATTAGGCAAGGCTAGCCTAAAACTTGACGCGCTCTTCGCCGCGCCTCTATTCTCGGGAATGGAGCCAGCTTAGCTAAGCCTAACCAACAATCACCCTTCGCCCGACTGCATTGCGGCACCGCTGGCGCGTGCCCGATTCGCGCGCCCGGAGCCTGGAGAACCGTGAATCACACAGCCATAGCATCCTGGGGGAGCAGACGCCTGCGCGTCGCGATCGCCGCCCTCCTCTCCTTCCTCCTGATCGCGGCCGGTGCCGTGATCGTGCCGCCGGCGCACGCGGCCGGCGGGACGGTCACCGCGACTGCCACCGCCGCCGATGCCTCGGGCCTCACGATCCAGGTCGATGCCGCGGGCCTGCCCGACGTCGCATTCGCCTACGCCGCCCTCATCGTCAAGGGCACCGAGGGCGGCCTCTCCGGCCAGGGCAGCGGCTACCTCGCCTTCAACGCCTTCACGCCGGTCTCGGGTGGGGCTGCGTCGTTCACGATGACGGCCCCCGCGGCGTCCCTCGATCGAACGACGACCTACGAGGTCTACATGTGGCAGCAGCACTCGGCGCCCACGGTCGACAACTTCTACGGTCGCGGCGATGTCGTCGTCTCCGCGCAGCAGTGGGATGCCGTGTTCCCGCCCGACCCCGGCACCGACCCGGGCACCGACCCCGGCACGGACCCGGGCGCCGACCCCGGAACGGACCCGGGCACCGACCCCGGAACAGACCCGGGCACCGACCCCGGCACCGATCCCGGCACGACGCCGGAGCCGACGACGCCGTCGATCCAGGTGTTCCTGTCCGACGGCACGACGCCCGCCGGAACGACCGCTCTCAAGGCGGGCGACACGGTCGTCGTGAAGGGCTCGGGCTACGACCCGACCGCGAACGTCGGCGGTCGCGGTGTGCCGATCCCGAACACGCTGCCGCAGGGCACGTACGTGGTGTTCGGCAACTTCGCGGCGACCTGGCAGCCCTCGACGGGCGCGGCCGGCTCGACGCGCTCCGTCGGCGCGCAGCAGTGGGCTCTCGCCGAGTCCGTCCTGAACCAGGTGCCGACGCAGTACCAGTCGATCATCCGCTCGCAGTGGGTCGACATCGCGGCCGACGGCACGTTCACGGCGACCCTGGCCCTCAAGGACACGGCCGCCACGCCCGGTTCCTACGGCGTGTACACGTACGGCGCGGGCGGTGTCGCCAACGCCGCACAGGAGCAGAGCGTCGCCCTGAACTACGCGGCGACGCCGAAGATCACGGCCACGGCGGCCCTCGCCGCGGGCGCACCCGGAATCACCACGAAGGTCACGGGTTCCGCCTTCGGCAGTGCACCCGGCGTGTACGCCGCGGTCATCGAGACGGGTACCGAGGCGAACGTCACCGCGAGCGGCGGCTACGCGGCCATGCAGTACGTCCGCTCGATCACGGGCGGCGCGTTCACGGTCGACCTCACGGCGCCGGCGGCGTCGCTCGACCGCACCAAGGGCTACGAGGTGCTCGTCTGGACGCAGCACACGCTCCCGACCGCGCAGACGATCCTCGCGCGCACCCCGATCGCGATCAGCGACACCCTGTGGGACGCGATCCAGCCCGCACCGGCCGAACCTGCGATCGAGGTGTTCCTGTCCGACGGGACGACGCCCGCCGGAACGACCGCTCTCAAGGCGGGCGACACGGTCGTCGTGAAGGGCTCGGGCTACGACCCGACCGCGAACGTCGGCGGTCGCGGTGTGCCGATCCCGAACACGCTGCCCCAGGGCACGTACGTGGTGTTCGGCAACTTCGCGGCGACCTGGCAGCCCTCGACGGGCGCGGCCGGCTCGACGCGCTCCGTCGGCGCGCAGCAGTGGGCTCTCGCCGAGTCCGTCCTGAACCAGGTGCCGACGCAGTACCAGTCGATCATCCGCTCGCAGTGGGTCGACATCGCCGCCGACGGCACGTTCACGGCGCGCCTGACCCTGAAGGACGCCACGGCAACGCCCGGTACCTACGGCGTGTACACGTACGGCGCGGGCGGCGTGGTCAATGCGGCGCAGGAGCGCAGCGTCCCGCTGAACTACGGCAACGCCCCGGTCGTGACCGCGAGCGTCGCGTCGGCGACCGCGCAGGACGGCCTCACCGTCACGGCATCCGCGTCGAAGCTCGGCGACATCGCGGGAGCCTACGTCGCCCTCATCGAGGCCGGCACCGAGGCGGACGTCACGTCGGGCGGCGGTTTCGCGGCCATGCAGTACGTCCGTCCGATCACCGGGGGCGCACTCAGCGTGGACCTCACGGCTGCGGCGACGCTGCTCGACCGCACGAAGTCGTACGAGGTCATCGTGTGGCAGCAGCACACGCTCCCGACCGCGGCCACGATCTACGGACGCAGCACGGTCGCGATCTCGTCCGCGCACTGGGATGCGCTGTTCCCCGCGCCCGCCCCCTCGGTCACCGCGACGGTCACGACGGCCACCGCGAAGGACGGCCTGGGGCTGACCGCCTCGGCGTCGAACCTCGGCGACATCACGGGCGCGTACGCGGCGCTGATCGAGAAGGGCACCGAGTCCGAGGTCACCGGCGACGGCGGCTTCCTCGACATGGAGTTCGTGCGCACGGTGTCCGACGGCGCCTTCCGCGTCGACTTCACGGCTGCGGCATCCGCCCTCGACCGCACGAAGACCTACGAGGTCATCGTGTGGAAGCAGCACACGATGCCGAGCGCCGGCACGATCTACGCCCGCAGCACGGTGGCCGTCACGGCCGAGCAGTGGAACCGGATCTTCGGACCGACGACGGTGCCGCCGACCACGCCGCCCACGACTCCGGGAGTCGTGGTGCCCGGTGGCTCGCTGCGCTGGGGGATCTCCACGTCGTTCACGAACTACGTCACGGGTCCGATCGCCAAGGGCGCGATCGACGTCTCGGGCGGAGCGACGCGCGCCGACGGACGGTTCCAGTTCGGTCAGATGGCCGGAGGCGACTACAGCACGGCCTCGGGTCTCGGCAGCGTGATCTACCGCGGCTCGGTGCGCTTCACCGGCCACGGCGGCGTGCTCGACGTCACGGTCTCGAACCCTCAGGTCACGGTGACCTCGGCGGGTGCGGCGACGCTGTTCGTCACGCACGGCGGCGCCTCGGTGGCGTTCGCGACGCTCGACCTGTCGCGCGCCGTCGTCACGACCGCCAACGGAGCTGTCACGTACTCCGGTGCTCCGGCATCGCTCACGGCCGCCGGTCGCGACCGCGTGCTCGCCGGCTTCTCGACGACGCTCGACCCCGTCACGTTCACGATCGGCTCGGTCTCGGCCGCGCCGGCGGGCACGACGGGAACCGTCGCGGCCGCCGCCGTGAAGGCCAAGACGACCCTCCCGGCGGCCCCGCCGGCGACGACCGGGATCCAGATCGACGAGACGAACCTCGCCGCGCTGCAGTCCGGGCAGTCGGCCAGCTTCTCGGCATCCGGCTTCCAGGCGAACGAGGCGGACATCAAGGTCGTCGTGTACTCGACCCCCGTGCTGCTCGGCACCGTGACCGCGGATGCGGACGGCGTCGCGACCTGGAGCGGCGCGCTTCCCGCGACGCTCGAGGACGGTGCCCACACGGTCACTCTGCAGGGTTCGGTGTCGCGCGGTCTGGAGTTCACGCTCGACCGCGCCACCACCGCGGCGCTCGGCCAGTGCACGGTCGAGGGCGCCACCCTGCAGTGGGGCTTCAAGGAGTCGTTCCGCACGTACATCGAGGGCATCGCCGCGGGCGGATGGACGCTCGACGGCGTCGAGTACCGCTACCCGGACTACGTCTGGGAGAACGGTGCGGGCTCGTTCGACGACGAGACGCTGACCGGTCTCGTGACCTTCGGGGGCAGCATCGCCTTCACCGGCCACGGCGGAGCACTGAACACGACGGTCGCGAACGCGCGTCTCGAGCTCGCCGGCGACACGGGATACCTCGTGTTCGACGTGCTCGGCATCACGCAGGACGGTGAGAGCATCGACCAGCAGGGCGTGCGGTTCGCGGAGTTCTCGCTCGCGGACGCCTCCGTCGTCGACGGGATGCTGTCGCTCGACGCACTGCCCTCGACGCTCACGGAGGCCGGCGCCGCCGCGTTCGGGACCTATGCCGCGGGTGAGCAGCTCGACCCGGTGACGGCGCGTATCCCGGTCGCGACCGAGTGCGGTGTCGCCGCCGACGAGGAGGAGACGCCCGCCGAGGCGAACGCCGCGACGACCGCCGTAACCGCTGTCGCCGACGTCGACGGCGCTCCGGTGTGGCCCTGGATCGTGGGCGGCCTCGTCGTCGTCGCACTCGCCGCCGGTGGAGGCGTGCTCCTGGTGCGCCGCAACCGGGCGAAGGCCGAGGGGGCCGAGGTCACGACCGAGGTCTGACCCCGCAGGACGGCACCGCCCTCCCCGCAGCGGACGCGGGGAGGGCGGTGCTCTGCGTCCGCGGTCGTTCCGTCGTCCGCAGACCCGGCAGCGGCGCACGGACAACGGTGGGACAATGGAGTCATGTCCTCCCACGATTCCTCCCAGACGGTCGAGGCGACCGTCCGCCGCGTGCCGCGCTACGGCGTGTTCATGGGCATCGGCGTCGTGCTCGGCATCATCGTCGCCGGCATCCTCACGCTGGTGGGCAGCTACGAGCCGTCCGACGCGGTCAACGTCGTCTACCCTCCCGGCCAGGTGTTCGGATTCCTGCTGCTGTGGACCGTGCCGATCGGCCTCGCACTGGGCGGTGTCGTCGCTCTGATCATCGAGCGCCTCGCACGTCGACACGACCGCGTCGTGCGCGTCGAGCACGAGACGATCATCGAGAGCGACTGAGCTCCGACCGCCCACGCCCTGCCGGGCTCAGGCCAGTTCGGCGATGATCGGCCGGATCGCCGCGTCGAAAGACACCACATCGCGCCGCAGCCCGTCGGTGACCGCGACCGTGAGCGCCCCGATCCACCAGATCCCCCGTTGCGAGAACGGCAGCACCTGCACGTTGAGCTCGAACGAGTGCGCACGGCGTCCGATGTCGCGCTCGAACTCCGCGATCGCGCTCGCGTACGCGCGGTACGCCTCGCCGTCGGTCGTTCCCGCGCGGTTGCCCATCGAGCTGCGGATCGACGAGACGTAGCGGTCGTGCGCGACCCGGGCGAAATGCAACGCCGACGGGGCGTGCGGCGTGATCGCGTCGGCCAGCTGCTCGGCGCCGGAGGCGGGGAGGGCGACGAGCGTGTCGAAGCCGTCGACGAGTTCGAGCGGCACCCCGGAGTGGTGGGCGCGCGGCTCGACGGTCATGTCCCAGTAGTCGCGCCACTGCTTCTCGAGGGCCGGCGTCGCCTCGGCCGCGTCGGGAGCCCTGACCGGCAGATCGCGCAGTGAGGGCAGGTCCTGCGGTGCGCGGATGCCGAGGGACTGCCGCAGCGCGAGCGCCACGAGCACGGGGACGCTCGCGTCCTCGCGGATCAGCCACTGCGGCTTGTCGGCCATGGCCCCATCGTAGGAGATGCCGCGCGGGGATCGGAGGGCGTCGCGGGCGGTAGGCTGGTCGGGTGGCTGCCTCCCCCACCAACCCCTATTCCGAAGCCGGCGTCGACACCGCAGCAGGTGATCTCGCTGTCGAGCTCATGAAGTCGTCCGTGCGCGCGACCCACGGCCCCGAGGTGCTCGGCGGCGTCGGCGGATTCGCCGGCCTGTTCGACGCCAGCGCGCTGCGCGACTTCCGGCGTCCGCTCCTCGCGACCAGCACCGACGGCGTCGGCACCAAGGTCGCGATCGCGCAGGCGATCGACAAGCACGACACGATCGGCCAGGACCTCGTCGGCATGGTCGTCGACGACATCGTCGTGGTGGGTGCGAAGCCGCTCTTCATGACCGACTACATCGCGTGCGGCAAGGTCGTGCCGCAGCGCATCGCCGACATCGTGCGCGGCATCGCCGAGGCGTGCTCCGCGACCGGCACCGCGCTGGTCGGCGGCGAGACCGCCGAGCATCCCGGCCTGCTCGGGCCCCGCGACTACGACGTCGCGGGTGCGGCGACCGGCGTGGTCGAGGCCGATGCGATCCTCGGAGCGGAGCGGGTGCAGGACGGTGACGCCGTGCTCGCCGTCGCCTCCAGCGGCCTCCACTCCAACGGCTACTCCCTCGTGCGCCACATCGTCACGAACGCCGGCATCGGCTACGGCGACAATGCGGCCGACTTCGGCACCACGTGGGGTGAGGCGCTGCTCGAACCCACCCGTCTGTACACGCTGCCCCTGCTGCGCCTGATCTCGGCGCTCGACGGCGGCGTCCACTCGCTCAGCCATGTCACGGGCGGCGGCATCGCCGCGAACCTCGCCCGTGTGCTGCCGCAGGGCAGCTGGGCCGAGGTCGACCGCAGCACCTGGTCGCCCAGCCCGGTCTTCCGTGTGCTCAGCGACATCGCCGGATCGACGCTCGAGTCGGCCGAAGGCACCTGGAACCTCGGGATCGGGTTCCTCGCGATCGTCTCGGCCGACAAGAAGGATGCGGCGATCACGGCCCTCGAGGCCGAGGGCATGCCCGCGTGGCAGGTCGGCACCGTGGGCTTCGGCCCGCGCCCGGCGGGCGAGTTCGAGCAGGGCGCCAAGGGCGTCGATGGCGGAGCGGTGCGCCTGGTCGGCGCGTACGCGGACAGCGCCGGCGGCCACGACAGAGAGCGGACGAAGTAACAACCCATGTGCGGCATCGTCGGAATGGTCGGCACCGGTCCGGTCAATCAGGACATCTACGACGCTCTCCTCCTGCTGCAGCACCGCGGTCAGGACGCGACGGGCATCGCCACGGCTGAGGTCAACGGCGTCATGCACAACGCGAAGGCGCAGGGCATGGTGCGCGAGGCGTTCCGCACCCGCGACATGCGCGGGCTGCTCGGCAACGTCGGCCTCGGCCACGTGCGCTACGCGACCAAGGGCACCGCGTCGAGCGAGGAGGAGATGCAGCCGTTCTACGTGAACGCGCCCTACGGCATCATCCTCATCCACAACGGCAACCTCACGAACACGCGGGAGCTCACGGCCGAGATGGCCCAGCGCGACCGCCGCCACCTGAACTCCTCGAGCGACACCGAGCTGCTCCTGAACGTCCTCGCGGGCGAGCTGCAGAACACCACCTCGACGGTCGACCTCGAACCCGAGCGCATCTTCGAGGCCGTCGCGCGCACGCACGAGCGCATCGAGGGCGCGTACGCCGTGATCGCCGTGATCGCGGGCTACGGTCTGCTCGCGTTCCGCGACCCCTTCGGCATCCGTCCCCTCATCCTCGGACGTCGTCCGTCGACCGTGCCCGGGGCCGAGGGAAGGGACGAGTGGGTCGTCGCGAGCGAGTCGCTCGTGCTCGAGAACGCCGACTACGAGGTCGTCCGCGAGGTCGAGCCCGGCGAGGCCGTGTTCATCACGAACGACGGCGAGCTGCACACGAAGCAGTGCGCGACCGACCCGACGCTCGCGCCCTGCGCGTTCGAGTACGTCTACCTCGCGCGTCCCGACTCGGTCATGAACGGCATCTCGGTGTACGAGTCGCGGCTGCGCATGGGCGAGCGCCTCGCCGACACGATCGCGAAGCATGTGCCGATGGACAAGATCGACGTCGTGATGCCGATCCCCGACTCCGCGCGCCCCGCCGCGATGGAGGTCGCCCGCAAGCTCGGCATCGAGTACCGCGAGGGGTTCTACAAGAACCGCTACGTCGGCCGCACCTTCATCATGCCGGGGCAGGCCGTGCGCAAGAAGAGCGTGCGCCAGAAGCTCAACGCCATGTCGACCGAGTTCCAGGGCAAGAACGTGCTGCTGATCGACGACTCGATCGTGCGCGGCACCACCTCGAAGCAGATCATCCAGATGGCGCGTGACGCCGGTGCCACCTCGGTGACGTTCGCGTCCGCCGCGCCGCCGGTCCGGCATCCGCACGTCTACGGCATCAACATGCCCTCGCGTCACGAGCTCGTCGCCCACGGGCGCACGATCCCCGAGATCGCGGCGGAGCTGGGCTGCGACCACCTGGTCTACCAGGAGATCGACGACCTGAAGGCGGCGATCACGGAGGGCTCCGCGCTCTCCGAGCTCGACATGAGCTGCTTCGACGGCCGGTACGTGACCGGCACGGTCTCCGACGAGTACCTCGCGTGGGTGGAGGGGTCGCAGACCTCGTGACCGGGGGTGCGCAGCCGCTCTGGCGGGGGCGTGCCCTCGCGCTGATCGGCATCGTGCTGGTCGCCTTCTCGCTGCGGTCCGCGGTGGCGTCGCTCTCGCCGGTGATCGACCACGTCGCCGAGGACTTCCCCGTGTCGTCGGTCGTCGCCGGCCTCATCGGCGCCGCGCCTCCGGTGTGCTTCGCCGTGTTCGGACTGCTGACACCGCTCGTCGAGCGTCGGTTCGGGCTCGAGCGCGTCGCCGTCGCCGCGATCGCCCTCATCGCGGCCGGTCTGCTGCTGCGGGGGTTCGCGGTGGATTCGACGTCGCTGCTCGCCGCGACGGTCGTCGTGTTCGCGGGTGTCGGCTCGGGCAACGTCCTCCTCCCGCCGCTCGTCAAGAAGTACTTCCCCGACCGGCTCGGCGTCATGATGACCGTCTACTCGACCACCATGGCCGTTTCGACGTTCGTCCCGCCGCTCGTCGCCGTGCCCGTGGCCGACTCCGCCGGATGGCGCGTCTCGCTGGGACTGTGGGGGGTGTTCGCGGCGATCGCGCTCGTGCCGTGGATCGTCATGCTCGTGACCGACCGCACCACGGGGCCGGTGCTCGCTCCGCCGATCGTGAAGCCGTCGATCGAGGCGCTCGAGAATCCGGACCCCGCCACCGTGTCGACGGGACCGATCGTGACCCGGCCGGCGAACCCGCGGGTCTTCGGACGGCTGTGGCGGCTGCCCATGGCGTGGTCGGTCGCTCTGGTGTTCGGCACCTCGTCGACGCTCGCATACGTGTCATTCGCCTGGCTGCCCGCGATCCTCATCGAGGTGGGTGGCGTCAGTCCGGCCGACGCCGGACTGCTGCTGTCGCTGTTCGGCCTCATGGGCCTGCCGTGCTCGCTGATCGTGCCGTTGCTCATCGTGCGGTTCCACGCGACACGACCGGTCTTCTTCGTCGGGATCGTCTCCGGGCTCGCAGGGCTCGCGGGGCTCCTGTTCGCGCCGACCGTGGCGCTGCCGCTGTGGGTGGTGCTGTTCGGGATCGGGCCGATCCTGTTCCCGCTCAGCCTCGTGCTGCTCAGCATCCGCGCCCGGACGCCCGAGAGCGCGGTGGCCCTCAGCGGCTTCGCGCAGAGCATCGGCTACGCGGTGGCGGCGGCCTTCCCTCTGCTGATCGGCCTGTTGCACGAGACGACCGGCGGATGGCAGGTGCCGTTGTGGCTGCTCGTCGGCATCCTCGTCGCCGCGATCCCCGCCGGGTGGGTCGCCGGGCGCCGTCGCACGATCGAAGAGGACTGGGAGCGCCGGTACGGCCGCTGGTGACCGCGAGCTCAGCCCGCGCGCACCTCGTCGCCGACGCGGACCACGCCGCCCTGCCACATCTCCTCGCCCGCGGGTGGGGTGCCGGGAAGCAGGAGGCGTCCGAGGGTCGGTTCGTCCTGACCGAACGACCCGGTGAGCGTCGTGAGCACCTTCGCATCGCGCACGCCCGTGTCGGGGTTCGCGTGCGTCGCGAGGCATCGGACGATGGGGCCGGCAGCGTCGAACACGAGGTCGCCGATGCGGACCTCCCCCGTCCAGCCGAGCTCCGTCCAGGGCCCCACGCCGTCGACGACGATGTTCGAGCGGAAGCGCCGATCGTCGATGTCGACGGCGAGCGCTGCGCCCAGCGCGTCCACGCTGCCGCGGCTGTGCACCGAGACGTAGCCGCGGGGACGATCCTGGAACCGTGAGGTGACGCCGTCGCCCACCAGCACGAGGGGCAGTCTGCCGGGGCGTCCGAGACGTCGGCCCTCGGCGCTCGCCAGCACGTAACCGGTGACGACCTCGACGAGGTCGCGACGGCCCTTCTCGTCGAGAGAGGCCTCGACGAGAAGGGCGCCGTCGTGCTCGATCCGGACGCGCCGGGCGACGTCGTCGAACCGCAGTCGCAGGGTGGCGAGGGCGGGGAAGTCCTGCAGTGCGAGGCCCTTCGCCTTCGGCCAGTGGTCGAGGCCGTCGCGGTCCTCCGGCGCGACCGCGTCGGCGAATCGGAACGCGAGGACGCGATCACCCGCGACGCGGCCGTCGGGCTGGACGGTCAGCGAGTCGACGCGCTCGGGCGTGAAGCCCTTGACGGGGTGGCGGTAGAGCGCGAGGACGTGGGGCATGCGTCGATCCTCTCAGGTGTCGCCGCTCTCCTGCGCACGCGAGTCCCGCCACGGGACCCCGTCCGGGCATGACGAAACCCCCGTGCGGTGCACGGGGGAGACGACGAACGAGGGGCGGTCAGGCCTTCTCTAGTTCGTCCTCGTCTTCGTCGGCGTACTCGTCCGCCCACTTGTCGACGTACTCGTTCTCCGAGTCGCTCGGGTGACCGAGTTCGCGCTCGAGCGCCGAGTAGTTGACGGACGGACTGAATGACTTCAGTTCGCGGGCGATTTTGGTGTGCTTCGCCTTCTGACGGCCACGGCCCATGCCAGAGACCCCCTCACGAGTTGAGCTGCGGGCTAGCTGGGGCCCGATGCATTCACGACACCGGCGCGAAGCCGGTAAGAGTAGCATTCAGAATAGCACGCGGCTACGCCGTCCTGCCTGACAGCAGCACTGTGAAGGGAGCGATCATCATGACCGACAACGCCTCCACTCCCGCAGACGAGGCCGCGCAGAACGCCACGCTGCAGAAAGCCGTGATCGTCGGCCTCCAGCCGGGGCAGAGCGCGCACGTCATCCACGAGGCGGCGCGGTTCGCGCGTCTCCTGCGGGTGCCGCTCGTCGTCGTGCACGTCGACGTCACGCGGTTCGTGACCTACGAGGATCCGGACGGATACGTGCACTCCGCGCCCATCGACATCAACTTCGACGCGGGGACCGCGGAGTTCGAGGTCGTGCAGTCGGAAGCCGCGGCGGCTCTCGACGGCACGGGCCTCACCTGGACGGCGCGGCAGCTCGTGGGTGATCCGGCTCTGGCGATCAAGCAGCTCGCGAACAAGCTCGACGCGCAGCTCATCGTCGTCGGCACGCGCAAGCGCGGGATCGGCGAGTCGATCCGCGAGTTCTTCACCGGCTCCGTCGCGGCGCGCCTCGCGCACCGGCAGCACCGGTCCGTGCTCGTCGTGCCCCTGGAGGAGCCGGTGCCCGACACGCAGCCCGAGATCTGGACCGAGTAGGTCACGCGCCGATCCCCGCGGAGCATCTCCACGGGGATCGACGCGTCGCGGGGAGTGGGTCAGCGCCCGAGCGAGGCCAGGGCCGAGGTGATGCCCCTGGCCGCGGCATCCAACCCGTCTTCGAGTTCGCTCACGACGGATGCCGGGAGGCGGCCGCCCTGCGCGACGTGCGTGCGCAGATCGGTGCGCACGCGGGCGCGGAACGCGTTGATGACGGCATCCGCGCGGTGCATCTCCTCGCGGCTCACGATGCGCTCGTCGTCGCCGGACGTGCGCGGGCGGGACTTGGACGCCGCACGGTCGTCCTTCTCGGCGGTGGCGAGGTCGGCGCGGAGGCTCTTCATGGCCTCCTTGACGCTCTGGCGCACCTCGTTGGCGATCAGGCGCACGGAGTCGGTGAGCCCCGCCTCGATGCCGGCGAGGTCGCCCTCGCGCGAGGCGAGCTCGGCGCGTCCGGCCTCGGTGATCGCGTAGATCGTGGTGCGACCGTCGACGGTCTTGGAGACCAGGCCCTCCTCCTCGAGCTTCGCGAGACGCGGGTAGATCGTGCCGGCGCTGGGCGTGTACGTTCCCCCGGTGCGGTCGGTCAGCGCCTGGATGATGCCGTAGCCGTGCTGCGGCACCTCGGCGAGCAGCGACAGCAGGTACAGGCGCAGGTCGCCGTGGGAGAAGACTGCGGGACTCATGCGTCCTCCCATTCGGCGTCGTTCTCGATCGAGGCGGGCGTGCGGCGCAGGACGGTCACGCCGCCCGAGACGGAGTTCGCGCGCAGATCGACGAAGCGGCCCGCGAGCTCTCCGGTCGAACCGGTGTAGTTGCTCGGGCCGGACGACGACCGCTCGATGCCGTCGATCAGCAGTCGTCCGCTCAGCGAGCGCACGACGTAGTTCGCGGCGAGGGACTCGTCGAGGCGCACCGTGGTGCCGCCGGAGACCGAGTTGACGTTGATCGTGTTTACGTCGCCCGCCGCGTCGACGAGCGTCGAGCCCGACACGATGTCGACGGTCGCCTTGCGCACCGTGCCGGTCACGGCCACGTCGCCCGAGACGCTGTTCGCGCTGATCGAGCCGGTGAGACCGCGCACCTGCACGTCGCCCGACACCGAGTTCACGGTGAGGTCGCCGATCAGGGTGTCGACGATGAGATCGCCGGAGACGGTGTTGAGGCGGGCGTCGTTGCGGATGCCCGAGACCAGCGCCCCGGCGCTCACGACGCCGAGGTTGAGGGCGATCGAGCGGGGGACCGCGACGCTCACCTCGGCTTTGGGGCCGCCGGAGCCGAAGTTGCGGAAGACCTCGAGGAAGTTGTCCCAGCCGAGCTGCGGGTGGTCGATCTCGACCTCGCCGTCGTGGGACTCGATGCGGAGGTCCTTGATGGTCACTCCGTGCACCTCGATGCGGATGCCGGGTTCGTCGTGCGCGATGACGTCGACCTGGCCGCCGACCAGGCCGATCTTCAGCCGGCTGACGTTCTCGATGTCGACGACGCGTTCCTCGCCGGGGGCGATGAGCCACTTCTCGGTCATGTCTGTTTCTCCTGTGTGGTGGGGCCGTGTTGAGACGGATCACGATATATCGTGTGCGTGTAGCGTAACACGATATATCTCGAATCTGTCAAGAGAGAGTTTGACCTTGACGTTACGTCAACCTCTACCGTGGAGTCACGAACGACGGACGCCCGAGAGGAGGACGCCATGACCGGTCGGGACTGGTCGATCCAGGAGATCGCCCGCCTCGCAGGAACGACGAGCAGGACGCTGCGTCACTACGACGACATCGGCCTGCTCGCGCCCACGCGCATCGCGCACAACGGCTACCGGCACTATGACGAGTCCGCTCTCGTGCGGCTGCAGCGCATCCTGCTGCTGCGCGAGCTCGGTCTCGGGCTGCCGCAGATCGCCGAGGTGCTGCGATCCGCGTCGCAGGAGACCACCGAGGCCTCCGCACTCGAGACCCACCTCGCTCTCCTGCGCGAGGAGCAGAACCGGCTGGCGCGGCAGATCGCGTCGGTCGAGACCACCATCACCGCACTGAGAGGAGGTGAACAACTCATGGCAGAGAACATGTTCGACGGCTTCGACCACACGCAGTACAAGGACGAGGTCGAGCAGCGCTGGGGCCGGAAGGCCTACGCCGACGGCGACCGCTGGTGGCGGAGCATGACGGATGCCGAGCGCGCCGACTGGCAGCAGCGCGTGTCCGACCTCGGACGCGACTGGATCGCCGCCGCCGAGAGCGGTGTCGACCCGGCATCGGCCGCGGCCCAGGAGGTCGCCCGTCGCCACGTCGAGTGGCTGACCGGCGTCCCGGGCACCCCGGCATCCGTGCCCGGCGGCGACGTCAAGGCGTACGTCATCGGCCTCGGTGAGATGTATGTCGCGGATCCGCGTTTCGGCGCGAACTACGCGACATCGCGCGGCGGGACCCACGGCGCGGAGTTCGTCCGCGATGCGCTCCGCGTCTACGCGGACGCGCACCTGTAGGACGGGGCGCGTTTCGTCTCGCTCCGCTCGCTCAACGACCGGGGAGGAACCTCTCCGGTCGTTGAGCGAGGAGCGCAGCGACGAGACGAACGTGCCGAACTTCACGGGATCACTATCGAAGACCCGCACGCGCCGCAAGAGCCGAGCCGGATGCCGCACCCGGGCGTAGTGTCGTGCCATGGCCCACCGTCGCAAGCGCACGAACGCGGCTCCGCTGTTCGTCGCCGCCACGATCGCCTACGCCGTGAACGCCGCCTTGGGCACCGCGGTCGCCGCACGAGTCATCGACACGAAGAACTTCCGCTGGGTGCATCACGCGCTCTACATCGCGACGTGCGCCACGACCGTGGCCGCCGTGAGCGCCGCGCTCTGGGCTCGCCCGAGGGTCGCGAGCCGCCGGGCTGCGGCATCCCTCGCCCCGGCGCTCGCGCCCCTCGCGGCCATCCCGTACCTCGGCACGCATACGCGCCGGCATCCGCTCGTCGCGCTCGCCGCGGCGCCCTTCGTCGTCGCGGGCGTCGTGTGCTCGCGCATCCCCTCCGACCGGAAGTGAACGCATGGAACTGCTCGATGTCATCCGCCGCCGCAAGACCACGAACGGCCCGTTCCTGCCCGATGCGGTGTCGGAGGAGCACCAGCGCATCCTGCTGGAGGCCGCCGGTCGCGCGCCCTCGCAGTTGAACAGCCAGCCGTGGCGGTTCGTGGTGATCGAGGACCGCGGGACCATCGACCGCATCGCCCGCATCTCAGGCGAGAGCATGACCGAGGCGATGTCGAACGGCACGTTCTTCGAGCGGTACAAGCCGTACTTCCGCTTCAGTCAGGCCGAGATGGAGGAGAAGCGCAGCGGGATGCTGTTCGACAAGCTCCCCGCGGCACTGCGCCCGTTCACGAGCCAGGTGTTCACGAAGCGCGGGCAGAAGCTCATGAACACCTTCGGCGTTCCCCGGACGCTCGGTGAGGAGAACCACAAGCTCGTGGCGGGGTCGCCGCTGCTGCTCGGCGTCATGCTCGATCGCAGCGAGTACCGGCCAGGGCAGCTGTCGTCGTTCTACTCGGTCTTCAGCATGGGTGCCGCGATGGAGAACGTGTGGCTGACGACGGTCGAGCTCGGCATGGGGATCCAGTTCATCTCGTTCCCGATGGAGGTTCCGGGCAAGTGGGAGGAGATCACCGAACTGCTGCGCGTGCCCGACGACCTCGAGCTGATGGCCGTCTACCGCCTCGGCTACCTGCCGCCGGAGCAGCGCCGCCCGGCGATCGACTGGTCGAGCCACCAGCGCAAGCTCGCGTCGCAGTACGTGTTCCGAGAGACGTGCGAGACGCCGCAGCAGGGCTGGGACGCCCCGCCCGCCGACGCCGACCGCTGAGTTCCGGAACGCCGGCGTATCAGCCCGCGCTCGTGCGGGGCAGCGTCTTCAGGTCGCGCAGGGCCGGTCCTTCGAGGCGCGTGCCGTCGGCGGCGAAACGCGACGCGTGCAGGGGGCAGTCCCACGAGCAGTCCGCGTCGTTCCACGCGAGCGCTCCGCCGAGGTGCGGGCACACGGCGTCGACGGCGCGGGTGACTCCGTCGACCGTCGAGATGCCGACCGGGAGCCCGCCGCGGTTCGCGACGACCCCCTCGCCTTCGGCGGGGCGGGGAACCGGAACGCCGCGGGTCTCGGCATCCACCCATCCGGTCGTGGCCGCCGCGGCGACCTTGGCGCCTTCGATGGCGCCCCGCGCGAGATCCGCGGGAACCGTGAGCCGGGTGCCGATCGTCACCATCCACCCGGGCCGATCCCGCCAGTGCGTGCCGAGGATCTCGGCCGTGAGCCGCAGGGCTGCCGCCGGGCCGTTCGACAGACCCCACTTGGAGTAGCCGGTCGCGAAGCGGATCGCCCCCAGGCCGCGGGGCATCGCGCCCACGAAGGGGAGGAGGTTGTGCGACTCGTAGTCCTGCGCAGCCCACCGGTGCGTCTCCTCGGCGCCGGGGAAGTGCTGCTGCGTCCACGCGACCAGATCGTCGACCGCCGCCCGTTCGCCGTCGGAGCGCCCGACCGGATGCCCGTTGCCGCCGACCACCAGCGTCGAGCCGTCGTCCGGGGCGTCGTCGGAGGAGACGGGACGGATCGAACGCGTGGGGCCGTCCGCCGAGAGGAACGTCGTCGTGGGCACGTCGCCCGGCACTCGGAAGGAGACGCAGTACGACCGGAGGCCTCGCGTCTTCGCGAAGTACAGACCGCGGTCCGTGATCGGCGTGCCGGTCGCGAGGACGATGTGCTCTGCGAACAGCGGACCGGAAGCCGTCTGCACGTGCGCATCGGGCACAGCGTGCGTCCCCGTCACGCGGATGCCGGTGTGCAGCGTGCCTCCGGCTGCCAGGAACTCGTCCGCGAGGGCGACCGCGATCGCCATCGGGTCGATCGTCACCTGATCGTCGAGGGCGACGGCGCCGGACACGGGGAACGCCTCGGACAGCTCGCTGCGCGTGAGCATGCGCGTCGGGAGTCCCGCGGCGCGCGCGGCCGCATGCTGCTCCCGCACGGACTCCAGCCCGTCGGCCGTCTGCGCGTAGGTGTGGTCGGTGCGCCGGCGGTACGTCACGCCGGCGTGGTCGGCGAACGCGAGGAGCCAGTCCATGCCCTCGCGGTTGGCGTCGACGTACGCCTGCACGAGGGAGGCGGGGTGATGCCGACGGATCTCGGCGAGATGCGCTCCCTGGAGGAGGGAGAGCTTGCCGGTGTTGCCGCCCGTCGCGAGCTCGCCGATCCGTCCGGACTCGACGACGGCGACGTCGAGGCCTGCGCGGGTGAGCATCACGGCGGTGCTGAGGCCGGTGATCCCCGCGCCGACGACGACGGCGTCATGGCGTCCTCCGGGCTCGAACGGCGTGCCGGCGGGCGGGGTGCGGTCGAGCTTCCAGAGCGGGTGCATGGCGTCCATACTGGTCCTCTCGACGCTCGAGGACACCCGGTTGACAGGAGCCCGGCGCCGGAGCAGGGAGTCGGACGCGCGGGACTAGAGTGGCCGGGTGACTCCCCGCCGCCTGCTCCTCGTGTTCCTCGGGGGCGCGGTCGGCACGGCGGCACGGCTCGCCCTCGGGCTGTGGATCCCGGATGCCGGGGGCTTCCCCGTCGCGACCTTCGCCGTCAACGTCGTGGGGTCGTTCCTCATCGGCGTCCTCGCCGCACGTCTCCCATCGACCACCGACCTGCGCGTGCTGCTCGGCACGGGCGTGCTCGGCGGCTTCACGACCTACAGTGCGTTCATGACCGGCACGGTCGGACTGTGGGCCGCGGCCCCCGGAATCGCCGTTCTCTACGCGGTCGCCAGCCTCGTGCTGGGGCTCGCCGCCGCGGCGCTCGGCCTCCGCCTCGGGCGTCCTCGCGCGACCGCGACGTCGACGGAGACGCCGTGAGCCCGTGGCTGTTCCTCGGGGCGACGCTCGCCGGGGGAGTGGGCGCCGTGTTGCGGTACGCGCTCGACGTCGCCGTGGGCTCGCTGGTGGGGCGCCGGTTCCCGTGGGGCATCCTCGTGGTGAACCTCACCGGCTCGTTCGCACTGGGCCTCGTGGCGACCGCTCTGCCTGACCAGGCCTTCCTGCTGGGGGCGGGGCTGCTCGGCGGGTACACGACCTTCAGTACGGCGATGCTCGACACGGTGGCGCTGTGGCGCGACGGCGAGCGTGCAGCGTCGGTGTTCAACGCGGTGGGGATGCTGGTGCTCGGCCTCGTCGCCGCCGGCCTCGGGATGCTGCTCGGCGCGCAGTTCTGACGCGAGCCGGGATCCGGCGCTTGCGCGGCTCGGGCATCCCGGGTTAGTCTCCTTGCTAATCGTTTAACTGTTAATCGTTTAACAAACGTGATCGACCGCACCCCGTCAAAGGAGACACCGATGCCCCGCACCTCCCGTCGCGCCCTCGGCGCCCTCGCCGCCTCGGCGGTAGCCGTCCTCGCGCTCAGCGCCTGCTCGTCGTCGGCGGGCGGGGACTCCTCGTCCGGTGGCGACGTCACCCTCAGCTACGCCATCTGGGACGAGAACCAGAAGCCCGCCATGGAGGAGATCGCCGCCGCGTTCGAGAAGGAGAACCCGAACGTCTCGATCGACATCCAGGTCACGCCGTACAAGGAGTACTTCACGAAGCTGCAGACCGCGGCGACCGGAGGCTCGGCGGCCGATGTGTTCTGGATGAACGGCCCGAACTTCCCGCTCTACGCCTCGAACGGACAGCTCGCCCCGCTCGACGATGCGGGGGTGGATGCCGCGGACTACCCCGAGGGCCTCGTCGACCTCTACACGTACGACGGGAAGCTCTACGGCGCCCCGAAGGACTTCGACACCGTCGCGCTCTGGTACAACAAGGAGCTCTTCGACGCGGCCGGCGTCGCCTACCCCGCGGCCGGCTGGACCTGGGACGACTTCACCGCCGCAGCCGCAGCGCTCACCGATCCGGCCACCGGGCAGTACGGCGTCGCCGCGAGCCAGTACGGGCAGGAGAACTTCTACGACTCGATCGCCCAGGCCGGCGGCGAGGTCATCTCGGAGGACGGCACGACCACCGGATACGACAGCCCCGAGGCTCTCGAGGGCATCGAGCTGTGGACCGACCTGATCGCCGACGGTTCCTCACCCACGGCGCAGCAGATGACCGACACCAACCCCGAGGACATGTTCCTCTCGGGCAAGGTCGCGATGTTCCAGAACGGCTCCTGGGCGGCCATCGCCTACGGCGGCAACGCCGACATGGCCGACAAGGTCGACGTCGCGCCGCTCCCCGCCGGGCCCGAGGGCAATCAGAGCGTGATCCACGGTGTGGGCAATGTCGCCAACGCGAAGAGCGCGCACCTGGCTGAGGCCAAGGCGTTCGCCGCGTTCGCGAGCGGCGAGGAGGCCGCGAAGATCCAGGCCGAGACCGGCACCGTGATCCCCGCGTTCACCGGCACGCAGGACGCGTGGGTCGACGCGCTCCCCCAGTACGACCTGCAGGTGTACATCGACGCGCTCGACACGGCGGTGCCGTACCCGGTGTCGACCAACACGTCGGCATGGACGAGCATCGAGAGCGAGGTGCTGTCGCAGGTGTGGTCGGGGGCGGTCACGCCGGAGGCGGGTCTGAAGGACCTGGCCGAGAAGATGCAGGCCGCGCTGGACGCCGAGCAGGAGTGAGTCCCGCATGACCGTCGTCGCCTCCCGCGAAGCCGTGTCGGCGGAGAGGGTGCCGGAGCCCCCGCGCCCCGGCATCCGTCGTCGCCGACGGCGCAGCCCCGGTGCCTCGCCGTGGTGGGCGCTGGTGTTCCTCGGCCCCACGGCCGTCGGCATCGCCGCGTTCTACCTGTGGCCGACCGTGCGCACCCTCCTCATCTCGTTCACGAAGTCCGGGCCGTTCGGCGGGTCGGAGTGGGTCGGGATCGACAACTACGCGCGACTGTTCCAGGACCCGGAGCTGATCGGTGCGCTGCGCAACACCGCGCTGTACACCGTGATCGCGCTGATCGGCATCCCGCTGGCCGTCGCGATCGCGGCACTGTTGAACACCACGGGGCTGAAGGGCCGCAGCGCGTATCGCACGCTGTACTTCATCCCGGTGGTGACGATGCCGGCGGCGATCGCGCTGGTCTGGCGCATGATCTACAACGGCGACTACGGCGTGCTGAACGCCGCTCTCGGCGCGGTCGGGATCGACGGGCGCAGCTGGCTCACCGATCCGAGCACGGCTCTGATCGCGATCGCCGTCGTGGGGATCTGGGCGGGGCTGGGCACGAACATCGTGATCTTCCTCGCGGGGCTGCAGGGCATCCCCGACACGATCATGGAGGCCGCGGATCTCGACGGCGCGGGACCGGTGCGGAAGTTCTTCTCGATCACGATCCCGCTGCTGTCGCCGTCGATCTTCTTCGTGAGCGTGATCAGCGTGATCGGCGCGCTGCAGGTGTTCGACCTCGTGTACATGATGCTCGGACGCAGCAACCCGGCCATGCCGAACACCCGCACGGTGGTGTACCTGTTCTACGAAGCGGGGTTCCTCGACAACGACCGCGGCTACGCGGCCACCGTCGCGTTCCTGCTGCTGCTCATCATCCTGGTGCTGACGATCGTGCAGTTCCGTCTGCAGAAGAAGTGGGTGCACTATGAGTGACGTCTCGCTCGACACGCGCGCCGTCGTCGGCGCCGCCCCCGGCCGTTCCGGCACCCGAGCCGGGAAGCCGCGCAACCGCGGGCTGTGGATCGTGCACCTCGTGCTCATCCTCGGCGCGGTGCTGATGGTGTTCCCGTTCGTGTGGCAGCTGCTGACCTCGTTCAAGACGCTGTCCGACTCGGTGCAGGTGCCGCCCTCGCTGCTGCCCCGCGAATGGGTGTTCACGAACTTCGCCGAGGTGTTCGACTCGATGCCGTTCGCGCAGATGTTCGCCAACTCGGTGCTGCTCACGATCGGCCGCACGGTCGGGCAGGTCGTGCTGTGCACCATGGCCGGGTACGCGTTCGCGCGCATCCCGTTCCCCGGACGCAACGCCCTGTTCGTCGTGTTCCTGTCGGTGC
Source organism: Microbacterium sp. NPDC089696 (assembly GCF_044749125.1). Lineage (NCBI taxonomy): Bacteria > Bacillati > Actinomycetota > Actinomycetes > Micrococcales > Microbacteriaceae > Microbacterium > Microbacterium sp. NPDC089696. Next base: position 548,928 of record NZ_JBIVHF010000001.1, read on the forward strand.
TCATGGTCCCCTCGCAGCTGTACCTGCTGCCGCAGTACGAGATCATCCAGGCGCTCGGCTGGCTCAACACGCTGCAGGCGCTCATCGTGCCCGGCATCTTCAGCGCCTTCGGCGCGTTCCTGATGCGGCAGTTCTTCCTGTCGATGCCCGCCGAGCTCGAGGAGGCCGCGCGCATCGACGGCGCGAATCCGTGGCAGACGTTCTGGCGGATCATGGTTCCGCTCGCGAAGCCTGGCATCATCGCACTTGTGGTGTTCACTGTGCTGTGGTCCTGGAACGATCTGCTGTGGCCGTTGATCGTGACGACCGACCCGGCCAGGATGCCGCTGTCGGTCGGACTCTCGCAGCTCGTCGGCATCCACGGCACCGACTACCCGGTGCTCATGGCCGGCGCCCTGCTCGCCACGCTCCCCATGCTCGTGACGTTCATGATCCTGCAGCGGCAGTTCATCCAGGGCATCGCCTTCAGCGGATCGAAGGGCTGACATGACCGAGCGCAGACAGCACGTCCCCCGACGCCCCACGCTGCGGATGGTCGCGGAGCGCGCAGGGGTCTCGACCGCGACGGTGTCGTACGTGTTCTCCGGACGGTCGGGTTCGACCTCCGGCGCCGGCGTCGCGGAGGCCACCGCGGCCAAGGTGATCGCGGCGGCGGAGGAGCTGAACTACCGACCGAACAGTGCGGCGCGGGCGATCAGGACCGGCCGCACCGGCATGGTCCAGCTCTCGCTCCACATGCTCAGCGACCCGTGGTCGCTCGCGGTCGCCGACGCCGTCAACATCGAGGCGAACCGGCACGGCCTGACGACGCTGATCCTCGCCGACGGCGACTGGCATGCCGCGCTCGACCGGGTCGAATCCGATGTCGCCTACCTGGACGGCATCGGCCTCGACGCGGATGCCGTGGGCAAGCTCGGCGACCTCGTGCAGCGTGGACAGCGCCTCGTGGTGTTCACCGAGCAGCCGCTCGCCGCCGACGGATTCGACGTGGTGCGCTCCGACGCGATCCCCGGCTGCGAGATCGCGATGGACCACCTCCTCGAACGGCACACGCGGATCGGCGCGCTCACGGCGGAGGGCGCGGTGCGTCTCGCCCCCACGCAGGTCACCCGGTACACGCCCTACCTCGAGCGCATGGCCGCAGCCGGACTCGAGGTCGACCCCGCATGGACGGCGACCTACGGCGACTCGCAGTCGAGCGCTTTCGAGGCGGCCGTCGGCCTGCTGTCGCGGGACGATCGGCCCGACGCGATCTATGCCACGACAGACTTCGCGGCCATCGCGGCGATCAACGCGGCGCACATGCTCGGGCTGCGGGTGCCGCACGACGTCGCGGTGATCGGCATCGGCAACACCCCGGATGCGCAGCTCGTCGCCCCGACTCTGACGACGGTCGGCCCGACCGACTTCTTCGCGCGTCAGGCGCGCATCATCACCGACCGCGCTCTCGCACCCGACGACTCCGCTCCGCGCGTGCACGAGTTCCCGTGGTCGCTCTTCCCCGGGGCGTCGACCGATCTCGACGCCCCGGCTCCTCGTTCGCGGTGACGCTCGCGCGCCGCATCCCTCTCTCGACCCAAGGACACACCGTGGATCTCACCATCGGCATCATCGGCTTCGGCGCGCGCGCCACCCTCCGCGACGAGGTGCACCGCCCCGGCGAGGGGTCGCGCGTCACCGCCGTCTGCGACCCGTCGGAGCGTGCGCGCGAGGACGCGCGGCGCGTCTTCCCCGACGCGCTCGTCACGGACTCGCTCGACGAGCTGCTCGCCTCGGGAGTGGACGCCGTCATGGTGCTCACGCCGGACGACACGCACGCCGCGCTCAGCATCCGCGCTCTCGAGGCGGGCGTCGCGGTGTTCTGCGAGAAGCCTCTCGCGATCGACCTCGCCGACGCGGACGCCATGCTGCAGGCCGCGCGGCGCACCGGCAGCCGCCTCTACATCGGCCACAACATGCGGCACATGCCCGTGATCACGCTCATGCGCGGACTCATCCAGGACGGCCGCATCGGCGATGTGAAGGCGGTGTGGGTGCGGCACTTCGTGGGGCACGGCGGCGACTACTACTTCAAGGACTGGCACGCCGACCGTCGTCGCACCACCGGACTCCTGCTGCAGAAGGGCGCGCACGACATCGACATCATCCACTGGCTCGCCGACGCCTACACCGAGCGGGTCGCGGCGATGGGGGAGCTCAGCGTGTACGGGGCGATCACCGACCGGCGCGAGCGCCGGGGAGAGCGGATGCCGGACTGGTTCAGCGTCGACAACTGGCCGCCGACCTCGCTCACCGGGCTCCACCCCGTGATCGACGTCGAGGACATCTCGATGGTCAACATGCGGCTGTCGGGCGGCATCCTCGCCTCCTACCAGCAGTGCCACTTCACCCCCGACTACTGGCGCAACTACACCGTGATCGGCACCGAGGGGCGCATCGAGAACTTCGGCGACACCGCCGGCAGCGAGGTGCGCCTGTGGAACAAGCGGCACCGGGGCGCGGCCGCCGCGGATGAGACGTTCATCGTCCCGGAGGTCGTCGATGCGGGGCACGAGGGCGCGGACGCGCTGCTCGTCGCGGAGTTCCTGCGGTTCGTGCGTCACGGAGGCCTCACCGAGACCTCGCCGGTCGCGGCGCGCGAGGCGGTGGCCGCCGGCATCCTCGCGACGCAGTCGCTGCGCGGCGACGGCTCGGCGATAGAGGTCCCGGAGCTGGATGCCGACCTCGTGGCGTACTTCGAACGAGGCCAGGTCGAGGTCTCCGCCGCCTGACGGGGCCACCCGCGCCGGGCGAACGCACAGCTTCGGCGGGCAAGATGTACAAACGTACATGTACGCCCGTACAGGAGGCCGGATGAGCGAGGGCACCCGACGGCGCCGCGACCCCGAGGCGCGCCGCCGCGAGATCGTGACGGCCGCCGCCGAGCTCATCATCGAGGTCGGCGTCGAGGCGCTCACGCATCGCAAGGTCGCCGCCCGTGCGAACGTCCCTCTCGGCGCGACCACCCAGTACTTCGCGACGCTCGACGATCTGCGGGACGCCGCACTCGGAGCGCTCGCGTCCGAGATCCAGACCCGCATCGACGAGACCCGCCGCGCGGTCGTCGCGGAGGGCGTGACGCCAGAGGGCATCGCCCGACTCGTCCGTCAGGGACTCGACGACGCCCGCGCCGTGCACGCGGACCGCGCGGTGGTCACCGCCGCGGTGCACGACCCCCGGGTGCGCGCGTTCGCCCGCCAGTGGTCCGACGAGGTCGTCGGCTTCATGTCCCCCGTTCACGGTCTCGACCGCGCCAGGGCGGCCGCCGTCTTCATCGACGGCGTACTCTGGCACGCGCAGATCCACGACGAGCCGCTCGACGAAGAGCTGATCCGCGACGCCCTCGCCGGCATCCTCACCCCGGCACAGGCATCCGCACCCGCATCGCCCGCCGCAGCAATCGCTTGACCGACAGAGAGAATCCCATGTCGAACCTCGCCGTCCTGAGCCTCAAGAACCGCGCACTGATCGCCCTCATCACGATCGTCGCCGCGATCTTCGGCGGACTCGCCCTGACGAACCTCAAGCAGGAGCTCATCCCCTCGCTCGAGCTGCCCAACCTCATGGTCATGACGACCTACCCCGGTGCCTCGCCCGAGGTCGTCGAGAACGACGTCTCGACGCCCATCGAGGCGGCGATCCAGGGTGTGCCCGGGCTCGACAGCACCACCGCGACGAGCACGACGAACGCCTCGATCGTGCAGGCGACCTTCGCCTACGGCACGAACCTCGCGACCGCCGAGCAGAAGATCCAGCAGGCCATCAACCGCATCTCGGGCCAGCTGCCGGAGGACCTCAGTCCGCAGGTGCTCGCCGTCTCGATCGACGACTTCCCCGTGATCCAGGTCGCGGTGACCGGCTTCGACGACGCCGACAACGCGCAGGCGCAGCTCGAGAACGTCGCGATCCCCGAACTCGAAGACGTCGACGGCGTCAACGCCGCGCAGATCATCGGCGGCGTGGGTCAGCGCATCACCATCACGCCGGACGTCGCAGCCCTCGCGACCGCGGGCGAGAGCACACAGGCCATCGGCACCGCGCTGCAGCAGAACGGCACGCTCTTCCCCGGCGGCGACATCACCGAGAACGGCCAGACGCTCACGGTGCAGACCGGCGCGAAGATCACCTCGGTGGACGAGATCGCCGCGCTGCCGATCATCGGCACGGACGTCACGATCGGCGACGTCGCCACCGTCGTGCAGGAGGACGACCCGATCTCGTCGATCTCGCGCGTCGACGGTGAGGACGCCCTGTCGATCTCGATCACGAAGCTGCCTGCCGCGAACACCGTGGAGGTGTCGCAGGGCATCATCGCGGCGCTCGACACGATCGGCGAGGCCCTGCCGGACGCGCAGTTCACGATCATCTTCGACCAGGCGCCGTTCATCGTGCAGTCGATCGAGACGCTCGCCACCGAGGGACTGCTCGGCCTGGTGATGGCCGTGCTCGTCATCCTCGTGTTCCTCATGTCGGTGCGGTCGACCCTCGTCACGGCGATCTCGATCCCGACGAGCGTGCTCATCACGTTCATCGGCCTGCAGGCGTTCGGCTACTCGCTCAACATCCTCACGCTCGGCGCGCTGACGATCGCGATCGGCCGCGTGGTCGACGACTCCATCGTCGTCATCGAGAACATCAAGAGGCACTACGTCGGGGATGCCGACAAGGGCGATGCCATCCGCCTCGGTGTGCGCGAGGTCGCGATGGCCGTGACCGCGTCGACCATCACGACGGTCGCGGTGTTCCTGCCGATCGTCTTCGTCGGCGACATGGTCGGCGAGCTGTTCCGACCGTTCGCGATGACCGTGACGATCGCGATGGTGGCGTCGCTGCTCGTCTCGCTCACGATCGTGCCCGTGCTCGCGTACTGGTTCCTCCGCCCCGGCAAGCCGCTGCTCGACGAGAACGGCGTGCAGATCGACCCCGAGCACCAGGATGCTCCGCCCACGCGCCTGCAGCGCGGCTACCGGCCGATCCTGGCCTGGACGCTCAAGCACTCCTGGATCACCGTCATCCTCGCGGTCGTCGTGCTCGGTGGCACGATCGCGGCCGCGCCGCTCATGAAGGTGAACTTCCTCAACGACTCCGGTCAGAACACCATGACCGTCACGCAGGATCTCGGCCCGACCGCGAGCCTGGAGACCAAGTCCGAGGCGGCCGTCGCCGTGGAGGACGCGCTGAGCGGCATCGACGGCATCACCCACGTGCAGGCCTCGATCGGATCCAGCGGGTCCGCGCTGCGCGATGCCTTCTCCGGTGGAGCGGGCGTCACCTACTCGGTGCTCACCGACGGCGACGCCGACCAGGAGAAGCTCCGCACCGAGGTGCAGGATGCGATCGAGAAGCTCACCGACGTCGGAGAGGTGTCGGTCGCGGCCTCCGCCGGCCTCGGGTCGAGCGACATCGAGATCACCGTCTCGGCCTCCACCGCCGACGACCTCGACGCCGCGACGAAGGCCGTGGTCGCCGAGCTCGACGGCCGCGACGGCATCGGCCAGGTGACCGACAACCTCGCCGCCGCGCTGCCGTACCTCGCCGTGGTCGTCGACCGCGACGCGGCCGCCGCGCGGGGGCTCTCCGAGGCCGCCGTCGGATCCATCGTCTCGGGCACCATGCGCCCCCAGCAGCTGGGGTCCGTCGAGATCGACGACACCTCGCTCACGGTGTACCTCGCGACGGCCGAGCCGCCCGCGACCGCCGAGGCGCTGCGCACCCTGGCGATCCCGACTCCGCTCGGCATCGTGCAGCTGCAGGACATCGCGGCCGTCGAGGAGCGCAACGGCCCCACGTCGATCACGACCGAGCAGGGACGCCGCACCGCGACCGTGACGGTGCCCCCGGCATCCGACAACCTCGCGACCGCGACCCAGTCCGTGACCGAGGCGCTCGCCGCGGTCGATCTGCCCGACGGCGCCTCGGCCGAGGTCGGCGGCGTCGCCTCGCAACAGGCCGACTCGTTCTCGCAGCTCGGACTCGCGATGCTCGCGGCGATCCTGATCGTCTACGTCGTGATGGTCGCGACGTTCAAGTCGCTGCGCCAGCCGCTGCTGCTGCTCATCTCGGTGCCGTTCGCCGCGACCGGCGCGATCCTCCTGCAGATCATCACGGGCGTGCCGCTCGGGGTCGCCTCGTTGATCGGCGTGCTGATGCTCATCGGCATCGTGGTGACGAACGCGATCGTCCTGATCGACCTCGTGAACCAGTATCGAGAGAAGGGTCTGTCGACCGCGGAGGCGGTGATGGCGGGAGGGGAGAAGCGTCTGCGTCCGATCCTCATGACCGCGCTCGCGACCATCCTCGCCCTGACCCCGATGGCGCTCGGCATCACGGGCCACGGAGGGTTCATCTCGCAGCCGCTCGCGATCGTGGTGATCGGAGGCCTGCTGTCGTCGACCGTGCTCACGCTCGTCGTGCTGCCGACGCTCTACAACCTCGTCGAGGGGGCGAAGGAGCGGCGTCGGGCCCGCAGGGGCGGCGGCTCGGACGGCACGGCGGATGGCGGGGATGCTCCGGGCGAGGGCCCGACGCCGGAAGGGCCGGTCTTCGCCGGTGCCTCCGCGACGGCATCCGACCTCCCGCACGCGACGCAGCTGACCCGCCGCGAGTTGCGCGAGCAGTCCCACGGGCACTGAGTCGGCGCCGGGTCGGGCGCTGAGTCGGGCCCCGAGGTAGGCGATGGTGCCGGGGTAGGACGATCTCTCAGGGATCGTCCTACCCCGGCGCCGTGGCCTACCCTCGCGACGGCGATCCGGAGGCCGGGCGCGGCTCAGGACAGCGTGAGACCCCAGTGCAGGGTCCAGGTCTCGCCCGGTGCGAGACGGCGGAGGCCGGTGCCGCTGTTGAACGCATCGGCCGGCGCGGTCATCGGCTCCATCGCGACGGCGAGCGGACGGCCGGGGTACTTGTCGGTCGTGAACACCTGCACGACGTCGTAGCCCTCGCCCTGCCAGAGCGTGAGGCGACGACCGTCGGGGGCGGTGAGCGAATGACGCGCCAGGCCGTCGGGATCGCGCTCGAGGTCGATGAACCCGGTGTCGAGCGAGACATCGCCGAGGCGCACACCCTCCCGCAGCGCGGCATCCGCGGGTCGGGTGCCGACCGGCAGCATCCGCTCGTCCGTCTCGATCGCAGTGCGAGCCGCGACACGCAGCACGAGATCCTCCTCGGCGACGTCGCCGATCGTGAGGAACGGATGCGACCCCACCGCGACCGGCGCCGGCGCCTCGGACTGGTTCGTGATGACGTGCTCGACGTCGATGCCGTCGGTGCGCAGCGTGTACGTCACGCTCGTCTCGAGCAGGTAGGGATACCCGGTCTGGGGCACGACGGACGCGCGCAGGGTGGCGGCCGAGGCTCCGTCGGTGACCTCGTACGCCGTGAAGCGGAGCAGCCCGTGGCTCGCGTTCGAGAACTTCGGCTCGGTGATCGCCAGCTGTCGCTCGGTGCCGTCGTCGTCCCAGCGGCCGTCGCGGATGCGATTCGGCCAGGGGACGAGCACGACGCCGGAGCACGACGGCGTCGGAGCGTCGAGAGGATAGGGCGCGACGAGGTCGATTCCGCCGATCTGCAGCGAGCGGAGCGAGGCGCCGACCTGTGCGATCTGGGCGGAGACGTCGCCGAGTCGGAGATGAACCTGGATGCCGGTGGGGGATGCGGAGGTCACTCCGTCATCGTAGGGCGCTGCGGTGCCGGGCGCTCTCCCAGGTGCGACCGCTACACTGGGGAGGTCGGCTTCGGGTACCCGCGTATGGACGCGGACGTTTTTGTGCAAGAAGTGTGAGCCCAGGGGCCGATGGTGAGCGCCGCTCGGCGCTAATCAACCATCACATGAATGGCCCCGGCCGCTGACAGTCCGGACCCGCTGCACGATCGACAGATCGGATGCCGGGTGCTCGCGCGTGTGCGCGGCGCTGTTCTCGTGCGAGAACTCAGAAGGACAGAACCATGCCCAAGAACAAGAAGCCCCGCGGCGGACGCCCCGCCGCCAACTTCGAGCCGCGCTACGGCGCGAAGAAGACCTCGTTCCACGACCGTCACGCCGGCGGCCGCGACGGAGGTCGCGACACCCGTGACGCCCGCGATGCGCGTGACACCCGCGGCGGACGCCCGGATGCCGGTGAGCGCCGCCCCGCGTCGACCGGCTACGACCGCCGTCCGGGCAGCCGCAGCCCCGGACACCGCGGATACCGTGCCGCCGAGGAGGGCGGCGCGCCCAAGCAGCGGTGGGGCGCTCAGGAGCGCGCCGGCCGCGACGAGGCCCGAAGCATCCGCAACCGCGCCGAGTCCGGACGTCGTGAGGCGCCGCACCGCCGCGACGAGAACCCGCGTTTCGGCGAGCGCTCCGAGCGTCCCCGGTACGGCAACGACCGCCCGACCGGCGGCCGTCGCTTCGACGACCGCGCCCCGCGTCGCGACGACCGGTCCGAGCGTCCGCGCTTCGACCGCGCCGATCGCGGTGGCCAGCGCTTCGACCGTGACGCGCGCCCGCAGCGTGACGACCGCGGCTACGGCGACCGCGCCCCGCGGCGTGACGACCGTGGCGAGCGTCCCCGCTACTCCGACCGGGGCGCCGAGCGTCCCCGTTTCGACCGCGACGCGCGTCCGCAGCGCGACGACCGTGGCTCCGACCGTCCGGAGCGCTCGTACGACGCCGCCCGTGCGCGCCGCGCGTTCGACCGCGACCGTGCCCAGCGCTCGATCGAGGGCGGCCGCGACGAGCGGTCGCGTCCCTCGACCGGCGGCGCGTACCGCACCGAGCGTCCCCGTCGGGACGACCGTGGCGGCCGCGACGCGCGTCCGAGCCGCAGCGACTGGAACGCCACGCCCAAGGCGGCGTTCGAGCCCACCGAGGATGTCGTGCACGAGCGTCTCGAGGCGAAGGCCGTCCAGGCCGTCGAGGTGAACGACGTCACGTTCGCCGACCTCGGTCTCGGCTCGAACATCGTCGAGACGCTCGCGAACATGGGCGCGGCCTCGCCGTTCCCGATCCAGGCCGCGAGCATCCCTGCCGTGCTCGAGGGGCGCGACGTGCTCGCTCGCGGGCGCACCGGCTCGGGCAAGACCATCGCCTTCGGCGCTCCGCTCGTCGAGAAGGTGCTGCAGTCGCAGGCCGGCAAGCGTCGCGAGTTCGGTCGGTCGCCGCGCGCGATCGTCCTCGCTCCGACCCGCGAGCTCGCCCTGCAGATCGACCGCACCATCCAGCCGATCGCCCGCAGCGTCGGTCTGTTCACCACCCAGATCTACGGCGGCGTGCCGCAGGGTCGTCAGGTGGGTGCTCTCAAGAAGGGCGTCGACATCGTGATCGGCACGCCCGGTCGCATCGAGGACCTCATCAACCAGGGCAAGCTCGACCTGTCGGACTGCCGCATCGCAGTGCTCGACGAGGCCGACCACATGTGCGAGCTCGGGTTCGTCGAGCCCGTGCAGCGCATCCTCCGCGCCACCGCCGACGGCAGCCAGAAGCTGCTGTTCTCGGCGACGCTCGACCGTGAGGTCGCCGCACTCGTCGACGAGTTCCTCGTCGACCCCGCCGTCTACGAGGTCGCCGGCGAGGACCAGGACTCGGGCACGATCGAGCACCGCGTGCTCGTGATCGAGCACCGCGACAAGGCCGAGATCCTCACGTCGCTCGTCGACCGCGAGGGCAAGACGCTCGTGTTCGCGCGCACCCGCGCCTACGCCGAGATGCTCGCGGAGCAGTTCGACGACGCCGGCATCCCCGCCGTATCGCTGCACGGCGACCTCAACCAGGGCAAGCGCACGCGCAACCTTGAGCGTCTGACGTCGGGCCGCGTGAACGTGCTCGTCGCGACCGACGTCGCCGCCCGCGGCATCCACGTCGACGACATCGACCTCGTGGTGCAGGCGGACGCTCCCGACGAGTACAAGACGTACCTGCACCGCTCCGGCCGCACCGGTCGCGCGGGTCGTTCGGGTCGTGTCGTGACGCTCATCACGCGTCAGCGTCAGCGTCGCATGAACGAGCTGCTCGAGCGCGCCGAGATCGAGGCGCCGTTCGAGAACGCGCGCGTCGACGACGACCTGATCGAGGAGATCGCCGGGCGGATGCCGTCTGCCGCCGACCTCACGGCCTGAGCCGTTCCGTCACGAAGGCCCTGCTCCGCGCTCGCGAGGTGGGGCCTTCTGCGTGCGGCGACGCGTTTCGTCTCGTTGAGCGAGGAGCGCAGCGACGAGACGAAACGCGCCGCCTCCCGCGTGACTCAGCCGAGCGTGTGCTCGTGCACGGCCGTCGTCAGCGTCGTGCCGTTCAGGGTCAGGTAGAGCGTCTGCTCCGTGACGGTGAGACTCACGGTGTTGCGGCGTTCGAGCAACGGCGCGGCCGTGGCGATGAACTCGGGGTCGAAGCTGAAGACGCGCACGTCCTCGGCGCGGTGGATGCGCTTGTCGGCCCAGGGCGCCATGACCTTCGCGGGATCGCGATGCGTGTACACGACCACGCGCTCGGCGAGCCGGGTGGCGTGGTGGAGACGCTCGGCGTCGGGGGCGCCGACCTCGATCCATGCGGTGATCGCCCCGGTGAGGTCGCGGGCGATCACGGCCGGCTCCTCGGTCGACGACACGCTGCCGCCGAAGGCGATCCCCTCGGTGTGCTCGAGGCCGTACGCGAGAACACGCGTGAGCATGTAGGCGTCGGTCTCGGACGGATGCCGCGCCGCGCGCAGCGAGTAATCCTCGTACACGCCCCTGTCGGTGTCCGCCAGCTGCACGTCGAAGGTGTGGATTGTCGAGCCGATCGCCATAGTCATCGAGCCTACGGCTCAGAAGAGCATGGGCTGTGCCGGGGTCACCGTCGACGGCCCGGTGGTGCGGAATCCGACCGTTGTCCTCTCTCGCGCGCCGCCCTGCGTCTGGTTCTGATTCCAGATCGAGTCGACGTGGCCCTGGCCCGGCCGGAGGCCGCGGCGGGGATAGTCGTCCTCGTCGCGCCCGTCGAGTCCGTGCATCCGGATGAGCGGTCGTGCTCGCTTGGCGAGCCACTGCCGGTACCCCTTCGGCGCCTCGGCGGACACTCCGGGATACAGCCCCAGGTAGGAGGACACGAGGTCGGGGCGCGCCTCGCCGAGCCACTTCATGAACCAGGGCTTCACGCCGGGACGCAGGTGCAGGGCGCCGTAGATCACGCGCCCGGCGCCCGCATCCTTGATGCGCTTCAGGGCCGTGTCGATCGCCTCGACCGAGTCGGTCATGTGCGGCATGATCGGCATCAGGAAGACGGTCACGGGGAACCCGGCATCCGCGAGCGCCTTCACGGTGTCGAGGCGCGCCTGCGTGGTCGGGGCTCCGGGTTCGATCGCCTTCTGCAGCTCGTCGTCGTACATCGCGATCGACATCTGCACGTCGACGGGCACGCGCTGCGCAGCCTTCACGAGCAGCGGGATGTCGCGACGGATCAGCGTGCCTTTCGTGAGGATCGAGATCGGCGTGCCCGACGCCGCGAGCGCCTCGATGATGCCCGGCATCAGCGTGTAGCGGCCCTCGGCGCGCTGATACGGGTCGGTGTTCGTGCCGAGCGCCACGGTCTCGTGGCGCCAGCTGCCCTTGCGCAGCTCCCTCTGCAGCACCTCGACCACGTTCGTCTTCACGACGATCTGCGAGTCGAAGTCCGCTCCGCCGTCGAGATCGAGGTACTCGTGCGTCCCGCGGGCGAAGCAGTTGTGGCTGATCACCCCGTTCGCGATGAAATCGCTCGTCCCGGTGGTGATGTCGAGGAGGTCGTGCTCACCGGGGAGGGGCTCGATGCTCACGACTCGTAGATCGGCGACGCTCTTCACCGCTGTGCCCTCGACCGCGAGCTTGCGGCTGATCGCGGGCGCGGCGATGCCGAAGAATCGCTGACGACTCGGAAGACCGCCGGTGATCCGCACGTTACGGACACCGTTCTCGCGAGGCGGTTCCGTGACGTGTGGGATGTCGAAGATCGAGAGGGCGCGCTCGATCGAAGCGATCAACTCGGCATCCTTGTTGGCGATGCGGAGCACACCGCGCGAGCAACTTCCCTCGGCGTCGAAGACTCCTCCCAGGAATCCGGCGTGCCAATCGCGCGTCTGTTCTTCGGGCACGGCGATGAGCGACTCGATGGCCGCGACGCTGCCGCGCGCCGCCGTGTGGATCGCATCGGCAGCGCTGCGGGTCGCCGAGGCGACGGCGAAGGGCCGCGTGCGGGTGTCGACGCCCTCCTGCGCGAGGAACGAGCGGGTCCGCGACAGCGCTTCGTCGTCGATCAGCGCGAGCCGGAACATATGGATCTCGCGCGTGCGCCTCTCGCTCGGATAGGTACCGTGGAAGATCATGCCGTCGCCGCGGATCATCCCGGACAGATACCCGCGGCGATACTCGACCGACGACGTCTCTACGGCGGGTCGGGGCGCGCCGATCCCGAAGCCCATCAGGCGGTTGTTGAGGGTCAGGTGCGGGCGTCGACCGTTCTCGACATCCGTCACGTGCTTCCAGCCGCGCTCGGTGAGAAAGCGGTGATCGCCGCTCGCGATGATCTCGGTGCCGTCGGCGAGGGTCACGCGGTAGGCCTTCTTGCGCGTCGTCCACTTCGCTTGGATGGTCGTGCGGACATAGCGCCGGTAGTCGCCACTCCGCTCGGTACCGATAATCTCGGCGCCGACCTCGAGGTCTCGCAGCGCGCGCTGACGACCATCGGCGCACAGGATGAGGGTGTCCGGCGAGACACAGTAGACACAGGCATGACTGCATCCGCGGTAGGGGTTGATCGTCCAGGCGAACGGCATGCGCGACGCGCCGGGGACGTGGTTGAGCGCCGACTTCGACAGCACCTCGTGGAACGTCATGCCCGCGAACTCGGGGGTCGTCACCGAGCGCAGCATGCTCGACCGGTCTTCGAGACCCGGCAGTGCCGCGGCATCCGTCTCTCCGAGTTTCTGTCCCTGCCAGCGCATGCTCCATTCGAACATGCAGACGAAGATCACGCAAGTGATATTCGAAGAAAGGAACGAATGATCACCCGGTCGGCTCGGTCGCGCGGATCAGCCCGCACTCGACGCAGGACCACACCACGAGGAATCGCTCGTCGTCGAGGATCTCGAAGGTCAGCGCGCCGCCGCACGTGGGGCAGATCCGAGGATCGACAGCGCGCTCCGTCATGCCTCCAGCCTACGGATCGGAGGTGCCGGAGGGGCCAGTATTCCGGTCGCTGAGTGCGGCGGTGCGGCGCTCGCGGCACAATGGAGGGATGACCCGTACGCCGCAGCCTCGGCATGCGGCGCCTCGCTCCCCGATCAGCGGTCCCGCCCTGCCCGTCGGGCTCGCGGTGACCGCTGTCGGCATCCTGCTGTCGATCGCCGCCGCGCCGGCCGCGATCTCGACGTCGCAGGACCTCGTCATGCCCGAGCCGCTCGTGATCGCCGAGGTGCCGGCCGTGCAGGTCGGCGCGACGACCGCTGCGGATCCGTGCTCCGAGCCGAGCGTGCTGGAGGCCATCGCGGTCGCCGATGACGCGGCGATCATCGCCGGCTTCGGCGGAGGCCAGAGCTTCCAGGCGGCCGTCGTCGCCGGCAACGCTCCCTGCGTGGCTCTCGACGATCCCGCCCACGTCTGGGTGGTCGTGAACAAGGCGCGCCCGCTGAATCCCGTCGACTTCGCCCCGGCGTCCCTCGCCGACATCCCGCTGCAGATGACCACGCGATCGGGTCAGGCACGCGCCGATGCCGCGGCCGCGGTCGGCGAGATGGCTGCGGCGGCCGTCGCCGAGGGAGTGGGCGAGATCGGCGCGAACAACGGCTATCGCTCGTACGATCTCCAGGTCTCGACGCACGCCTCGCATGTGCGCAACAGCGGACAGGCCGGGGCGGACGCCGCGTCGGCGCGCGCCGGCTACAGCGAGCACCAGACCGGTCTGGCGATGGACGTCGTCGCCTGCGACCCGTCGTGCGGGGAGATCGACGCGTTCGGCGGGACGCCGCAGGGGGCCTGGGTCGCGGAGAACGCCTGGGAGTACGGCTTCATCGTGCGCTACGAGGACGTCGGGTCCGGAATCACCGGCTACAAGCCGGAGCCCTGGCATCTGCGGTACCTCGGGCCGGAACTCGCCGCGGCGTATCACCACGGCGGCTTCCACACCCTCGAGGAGTTCTTCGGACTGCCGGCTGCCCCCGACTACGCGCACTGACCCGCGGCGGAACGCCGTCTGGCGGCATCCGACAATCGCGGTACCCAGTCCCAGAGAATGTGGGATGCATTCTCACAACGCACTGTCTTCTCGTCGGCGCACCGGCATATGATCACCGGAGCAACGACGCACGACACGTTCGGGAGGACGCCATGGAACGCGACATCTACGAAGAGGATCACGAGGCATTCCGCGACCTCGTCAAGGATTTCGTCAAGCGGCATGTGAACAACGAGGCGATCGAGCGCTGGGATGCCGCCGGCGAGATCGACCGCGACACCATGCTCGCCGCGGGGGAGGCCGGACTCATCGGCCTGTCCGTGCCCGAGGAGTTCGGCGGCGCGGGGATGCTGCAGGACTACCGCTTCCGCACGATCGTGATGGAGGAGGTCATCGCCGCCGGTGCAGGCTCGCTGGCCGGGGCGTTCGGCATCCAGGACGACCTCGCCGTGCCGTACCTCGTGCACATGGGCACGCAGGAGCAGAAGGAGAAGTGGCTGCCCCGCATGGCCACCGGCGAGGTGCTCGGCGCTCTCGCCATGACCGACCCCGGCGCCGGGTCCGATCTGCGAGGCATCAAGACCAACGCCAAGAAGGTCGACGGCGGATACATCCTCAACGGCGCGAAGACGTTCATCTCCTCGGGCACCACGGCCGACGTCGTCGTGACGTTCGTGAAGACGGGGGAGGGCAACCGCCCCGACGCGTTCAGCCTGCTGCTCGTCGAGAAGGGCATGGAGGGCTTCGACCAGGGCAAGAAGCTCAGCAAGATGGGCTTCCACGGCTGGGACACGGCCGAGCTCAGCTTCACCGACGTGTTCATCCCCGACGAGAACCTCATCAGCGGCAAGGAAGGCCAGGGCTTCATCCAGCTCATGCTGAACCTGCCGCTCGAGCGCCTGTCGATCGGCGTCGCCGCGGCCGCCGCCGCTCAGGCCGCTCTCGACTGGACCGTCGCCTACACGAAGGACCGCGAGGCGTTCGGCGAGCGCATCGCCGACTTCCAGAACACCCGCTTCCGCCTGGCCGACATGGCCGCGACGACCGACGCGATGTGGGCGTACATCGACCGCGCGCTCCGTGCGTATTCGCAGGGGAAGCTCTCGGCCGAGGACGCGGCGAAGGTGAAGTTCTGGGCCACCGAGCGCGAGTGGGAGGTGCTCGACACCGGTGTGCAGCTGCACGGCGGCTACGGCTACATCATGGAGTACCCGATCGCCCGCGCCTTCACGGACGCCCGCGTGCATCGCATCTACGGCGGCACGAACGAGATCATGCGCGACCTCGTCGGACGTCAGATCGCCGGCAAGCGCTGACGACCGGCGGCTCCGTCGCCAGGAGATGGGAAACGCTCCGGAAGCACCGTCTTCCGGAGCGTTTTCCGTCTTTCGACGTGTTGTTGCCTGAAGGCGGGTGGCAAGAACGGTGCTACCGCAGTAGCATCACCGTATGTCGAGCGCCAAAGTGAGCCTCAGCCTCAGTGAGAGCGACCTCGCCTTCCTGGACGCCGAGTCCCTGAGCGGGCGGTACCCCTCGCGGTCGGCCGCCGTGCACGATGCCGTCCGCCTGCTGCGCGAGAGCCGGCTCGCGGATGCGTATGCCGAGGCGTTCGCCGAGGGCTATGACGACGAGTGGGATGCCGCCGACGCCGACGGGCTCGCGAGCGCGTGACCACGGCATCCGTCTCGATCCTGCGTCGCGGTCAGATCGTGCTCGTGTCCCTCGATCCGGCTGTCGGATCGGAAGCACGCAAGACTCGGCCCGCAGTGCTCGTCAGCAATAACACGGCGAACGCGCAGGCAGCGCGGTCGCCGCGAGCGACGGTCACGGTCGTGCCGCTGACGTCGAAGACCGAGCGCGTCCTCCCCTTCCAGGTGCTCCTGCCGGCCGGAACGACAGGGCTGGACCGTGATTCGAAGGCGCAGGCGGAGCAGATCCGCACGGTCGCCGTCGCGAGGATCGTCCGCCCGGTCGGATGGGTGCCGGCGGAGTTGATGGGCGAGCTCGACGAGGTGCTGAGGCTTCATCTGTCGCTATAGCGACCGAGGTCAGCGGGGGAGTCGGGCTCCGACTCCGGCCGTGCGCAGGCGATCGGCGATGAGGATGCCGAGGGCCGTGCCACCGAGGCAGCTGGCCAGCGTGATCGCGAAGAACGCGATCTGCACGCCGAGGCCGAAGGTGCCGAGGTCGAACGACTGCCACGCGAGGATCGGGTAGAGGATGCCGACGATCGCGGCGCCGAGGTAGTGCAGCCACGTACCCCAGTAGCGCCACAGCACGAACAGGAACGGCAGCTCGGTGAACGCCGCCCACCACAGGTTCGTCGCGACGCTGCTGAAGCCGTGGCCTGAGAACGGCACGATCACGAGCCCGGCGAGGAGCCCCACGAGGAGTCCGACGAGCGGACGGCGCAGCAGCCGCAGGGCGATCACCGAGGGGAGGAGCCAGAGCCCCGCGATGCCGACGCTCACGAACGGAAGACCCGCGTACAGCAGCGTCGACACCCAGTTGGCCGGCGCGAGCAGGATGCCGCCCGCGACGCCCAGCGCCGCACAGGTCAGCAGGATCGCGGTCGGGACCCGGAAGCGTCGCCGCCCGGTGCGGGGTCGATTCCGCACCTCCGCGCCGGTCATGCGAGGGGCTCCGCGGCGGCGTCGCGTGCGGCCTTGGATGCCGGGGACGCGGCGCCGATCTTCCAGTATCCGCAGAAGCTCACGGCGTTCTTGTCGACGCCGCGCTCGCCCACGAGATGCTTGCGCACGCCCGATGCGAGGGACTGCTCGCCCGCGGCGTACGCGTGGAAGGGGGCCGCGGGGAGCTCGAGGTCGTGCAGCAGGGACATCGCACGGGATCCCGGCGGGAACTCGTGCGGCCGCTCGAGCCACACGACGTCGACGCCCTCCGGGTGCGGGAAGGCGAGAGCATCCTCGTTCGTCGGCACCTCGATGATCGCGGTGCCCGTCGCCGTCGCGGGGAGCGAGGCGCAGATCGACGAGATCGCGGGCAGGGCGGTCTCGTCGCCGATCAGCACGACCCGGTCGACGCCGCGCTGCGGGTTGAACGTGAGCCCCTCGTCGATGATGAGCACGTTCTCGCCCGGCTGGCACGTCTCGGCCCAGCGCGACGCGGGTCCCGCGGTGCCGTCGGCGGCCGAGCCGTGCAGCACGAAGTCGACGTCGATTTCGGCGCCGGCGTGGTCCGTCGCCGGACGGTACGCACGCACGCTGTAGTTGCGCATCACGGGCCGCTCGCCGTCGGGGATGCGGAGGAACTTGAGGTAGCCGAACATCCTGTTCGCCTTGGCCGGCACACGGTCGAGTCCCGCATCCCCGCCGATCGGCAGGAACAGACGGAACCACTGGTCGAAGCCCATCGGACGGAACCTCTCGACCTCGCCGCCGCCGAGAGTGACCCTGATCCAGTGCGGGGAGAGTCGTGCGGTGCGGAGCACGGTGAGGTGCAGGAGCTCGGAGGACTCGGGCTTCACGAGTTTGCTGAATGCCATGAGGGCGCCTTTCAGGGCAGCTGCCAGGGGAAGAACGCCGTGAAGATCGCGGCGGAGACGACGAGACAGAGCACGATGAACACCGTGTCGCGCACGCGGAAGGGCACGAGATGACGCTCGGTGCGTGTCGGATGGGCGCCGAAGGCGCGGGAGTCCATCGCGAGGGCCACACGCTCGGCGTGCCGGATCGCCCCGGCGAGCAGCGGGACGATGTAGCCCCAGCCGCGGGCGATGCGCGCGAACGGGCCGCTGCCTCCGTGGTGGCCGCGCACGCGATGGGCGGCGCGGATGACGGAGAGCTCGTGGCCGAAGCGGGGCACGAAGCGGAACGCGGCGAGGGCCGTGTAGCCGATGCGGTACGGCACGCGGAGCTGCTGCACGCTCGCGCGCACGAGGTCGGGTCCGGTCGTGGTGAGCCCGCCGATCAGGGCGAGCGCGATGATCGCGCCCAGGCGCAGGGCAGTGGCGAACCCGATCGCCAACGCGCCCTGGCGCAGCGTCCACGCGCCGATCTGCAGCACCGCCGGGGTGTCGGCGACGAGAGCGGCGTCGACCCAGAGCGCGAAGCCGACGCCGATCGCGAGGATGCCGAGGGGCAGGATGCCGAACAGCAGCGCCGCGAGGCGCCCGGTGAGCCGTGCGCCGACGACGATCGCGGCGAGGGCGAGCACGAGGAACGCGGCCGGAGTCGCCAGATCGCGCACGAAGATGAGGAGCACCATCGCGGGGGCGACGCCGGCGACTTTCGCGAGCGGGTTGAGCGCGTACAGGAACTGCCGCGGAGAGGTCGCGACGACCGCGGCGTACGGATCGAAGGTCGAGGCGCTCATGCGACCGACTCCCCGGCGGCCGCGAGGACACGCTGCAGCGGAGGGAGGCGCAGCCCGGCCTCGTCGAACGTGCTCTCGTCGCCGAACAGCGCGGACGTCTCTCCGGCCGCGTGCACACGTCCGTCTCGCAGGATCAGAGTGTGCGTGGAGTGCTCGGCCACGAGCTGCAGGTCGTGCGTCACGATGAGGATCGTCGTCCCCTCGTCGCGCAGGCCGTGCAGGAGGTCGAGGAGCTCCGACGCCCGGGCGCGGTCCTGGCCGAATGTCGGCTCGTCGAGCGCGAGGATACGAGGTCGCGTGATGAGGGCGGTGCCCACCGAGAGGCGCCGCTTCTCCCCGCCGGACAGCAGGAACGGATGCACCTCGGCCTTGGCCTCGAGACCGAACCGCGTGAGCATCGTTCCCACGCGCTCCGCGATCTCGGCATCCGGCGTGTGCCGCAGTCGTAGGCCGTGCGCGAGCTCGTCGAACACGGTGTGAGCGATGAACTGGTGCTCGGGATTCTGGAACACGAAGCCGATCCGGCTCGCCAGGTCGCGCGGCGAGGCTGTTCCCGGATCGATCCCGCAGACCGTGACCTGGCGCTTCGGTGGCGGCACCACTCCCGCGAGCGCCTGGAGCAGCGTGGTCTTGCCTGCGCCGTTCGTCCCGACGATCGCGGTGAGGGTGCCGGGGGCGATCTCGAGATCGATGCCGTGCAGGATCTCGGTGCGCTGACGGCGGACCGTGAGCCCGCGGGCACGGATGATGGGCTCCGTCTCGGTCGACGACCGGCGAGCGGAGTCCCCCGTGGTCGTTGAGCGAGCGGAGCGAGACGAAACGCCGTGAGCCGCTCCTGCAGCCAGCGCTGCGGCGAGCTCCTCGGGCGTGAGCGGCAGCGGATCGAACCGCGCCCCGGCATCCTGCATCCGCAGCGCGGCGATCGTCGCGGCGGGCAGCCACACGCCCATCGCGACGAGCTCGTCGACGTTGTCGCGGATGACGTCGGCCGGGGTCCCGTCAAAGGCCACGCGACCGGACCGGTCGAGCACGATCGTCCGGGTGACGAACGACATGGCGGCGTCGAGGTTGTGCTCGACGAGGAGGATGGCCCGGTCGCCCGCGGCGATCACATCGGAGAGCGCGGCGTACACGTCGTCGATGCCCTGCGGGTCGAGGTTCGCGGTCGGCTCGTCGAGCACGATGAGTGGCGACCCCATCGCGAGGGCGCAGCCGATCGCGAGGCGCTGGCGTCCGCCGCCCGAGAGGCGGTCCGGGTTCTCGTCGCGCCGGTCCCAGAGTCCGACGCGCCGGAGGGCGTCCTCGCACCGGGCATGCACCTCGTCGAGCGGCAGCAGCAGGTTCTCGGGGCCGAAGGCGACCTCGTCGTACACGGTGCCCGTGACGATCTGCGCATCGGGATCCTGGAACACCATCGCGACCTGCGTGCTGAGCGTCGCCGTGAGCGCATCCGTCGTGTCGATCCCACCCGCGGCGACCGTGCCCGTCATCGTGGCGGGAACCGCATGCGGGATGAGCCCGTTGAGCGCGAGCGTCAGCGTCGACTTGCCCGAGCCCGACGGGCCCAGCAGCAGCACGACCTCGCCTGGTCGGATGTCGAAGGTGACGTCTCCGGGGGAGGGGTGCACGGCATCCGCGTGCGTGATCGAGAGGTCGCGCACGCTCAGCAGAGGCTCGGTGGAGCGCACGGCATCACCCCGGGTCGGCGGATCGGTACCGTTCCAACTTAGCCGAGCCTTACCTACCTCCGCCACGCGGGCCGCGCGCACCGCCTCGGTCGAGACCCACCACAAGCGTCGAGACCCACCCCGCGCGACGTCGGCGGTGGTGGGTCTCGACGCGCGCGGTGGGTCTCGGGGCCGGATGGGAGCGCGGGTGCGTGGGAGCGTCGGGAGCGTGGGAGCGCGCGGCGGGTCAGCGGCGGGCGACGCCTGCGCGGCTGAGCGCGGTGCCGATCGCCATGCCCACCGCGGTCCAGGCGATCGGGCCGAGCACCGACACGACCAGGTAGGCGATCTGCGCCCACAGCGGCAGAGTGCCGAGATGTGCGGCGAAGAAGACCACGACGGCGACGAGGATGCCGATCACGGCCGCCGAGAGGAAGAAGCGCCACGCGCCCCAGGCGCGGTACCGGGTGAGGGCGGCGATCCCCTCCTGGATCGCGCCGAAGAGCAGAGCGGTGCCGATGAAGCGGAGCGCCCACGCCGGGTTGAACGCGCTCGCGATGAGGGCGGCGATCACGTGCGTGACGAGGGCGACGAGCGGGCGGCGCAGCACCTCCTGCGCGATGATGCCGGGCAGGACGTGCGAGCCGAGCACCAGCCCGTACAGGTACGGCGTGAGCAGCAGGACGCCGGGTGTGACGAGTCCCGCGATCCCGCCCAGGATGCCGGTGGCGACTCCGATCGCGGCGCAGACGAGCAGCACGCGCGTCGTCAGGAGAGGGGGTCGGGCCACCCCTCCAGCCTACTTGCGCGGGAGTCGCGCGGATGCCCTCAGCGGCCGTGCAAAACCGCTCCGACGTCCGTTCGTCGCATCGTCCGCACCGCTCGTCGCACGACGCCCTCCGCGGCATCCGATCGGTCCGCGTCGCTCCCTACCGTGGGGGAACGCAATGACGCGCACCCTGAGGAGAACCCCATGACCGCATCCTCGCCGCACAGCCGCGGCGCCGCGAGCGTCGATGACGACCCCGTCATCGTCACCGACCCGAAGCTCCCCCCGGTCGCCCTGACCGAGGCGCATCACGAGAAGTCGAGTCGCTGGACCCTGCCGAAGATCCTGCTGTGGACCGCGATCGCGCTGCTCGGCGGCGTGGCCTGGGTCATGCTGGCGATCGTCCGCGGCGAGACCGTGAACGCCATCTGGTTCGTGTTCGCCGCGGTGTGCACGTACCTGATCGGCTACCGCTTCTACTCCAAGGTGATCGAGCGCTACATCACGCGCCCCGACGACCGCCGCGCCACCCCGGCCGAGGTCAAGCAGGACGGCAAGGACTACGTCCCCACCGACCGCCGCGTGCTGTACGGCCACCACTTCGCGGCCATCGCGGGCGCCGGACCCCTCGTCGGACCCGTGCTCGCCGCGCAGATGGGCTACCTTCCCGGCACGATCTGGATCATCGTCGGCGTCGTGCTCGCCGGAGCCGTGCAGGACTACACGGTGCTGTTCTTCTCGATGCGCCGCGGCGGCCGCACGATCGGTCAGATGGCCCGCCAGGAGCTCGGCAGGATCGGCGGCACGGCGGCGATCATCGCGTCGCTGCTCATCATGCTCATCATCGTCGCGATCCTCGCCCTCGTGGTCGTGAACGCGCTCGGCGAGAGCCCGTGGGGCGTCTTCTCCGTCGCGATGACCATCCCGATCGCCCTGTTCATGGGCGTGTACCTGCGCTACCTGCGTCCGGGCAAGGTCACCGAGGTGTCGATCATCGGCTTCGTGCTGCTCATGGCCGCGATCATCGCGGGCGGCTGGGTCGCCGGCACCGACTGGGGTCAGGCGATCTTCCACCTCGACCGCACCACGATCGCGTGGGGCATCATCGTCTACGGCTTCATCGCCGCGGTCCTCCCGGTCTGGCTGCTGCTCGCCCCGCGCGACTACCTGTCGACGTTCATGAAGATCGGCGTGATCGTCATGCTCGCCGGCGCGATCGTGCTCGTGCGTCCCGAGATCTCGGTCCCCGCGGTCAGCGTGTTCGGCGAGAACGGCATGGGTCCGGTGTTCGCGGGTCCGCTCTTCCCCTTCCTGTTCGTGACGATCGCGTGCGGTGCCTTGTCGGGCTTCCACGCGTTGATCGCGTCGGGCACGACGCCGAAGCTCGTCGAGAAGGAGCGTCAGACGCGCTTCATCGGCTACGGCGGGATGCTGATGGAGTCGTTCGTCGCGATCATGGCGCTCGTCGCCGCGATCTCGATCGACCAGGGCATCTACTTCGCGATGAACGCGCCCACCGCGGCGACCGGGGGCACCGTCGAGGGAGCCGTCGCCTTCGTGAACTCCCTGGGCTTGACGGGGGTGAACCTCACACCCGAGATGCTCACGGGCACGGCCGCGGCGGTCGGCGAGGAGTCGATCGTGTCGCGGACCGGCGGCGCCCCGACGCTCGCGCTCGGCCTCGCGCACATCATGCAGCAAGCCCTCGGTGGTCAGGCGCTCATGGCGTTCTGGTACCACTTCGCGATCATGTTCGAGGCGCTGTTCATCCTCACCGCGGTGGATGCCGGAACCCGCGTCGCGCGCTTCATGCTGCAGGACTCGATCGGCGCCTGGTTCCCCAAGTTCCGCGACGTGTCGTGGCGTCCGGGTGTGTGGATCTGCACCGCGATCATGGTCGCCGGATGGGGAGCTATCCTCATCCTCGGCGTCACCGACCCGCTCGGCGGCATCAACACGTTCTTCCCGCTGTTCGGCATCGCGAACCAGCTGCTCGCCGCGATCGCGCTCGCCGTGGTGCTCGCGATCGTCGCGAAGCGCGGGCGGTCGTACTTCAAGTGGCTGTGGATCATCGGCCTGCCGCTCGCGTTCACGGCCGTCGTCACGATCACGGCGTCGCTGTACAAGATCCTGTCGCCCGTGCCGGCGATCGGCTACTGGGCGAACCACTTCCGCTACCTCGACGCGCTGAACTCCGGTGACACGACGCTCGGGGAGCCGAAGGTGCTCGAAGCCGTCATCCGCAACACGGCCGTGCAGGGCACGCTGTCGATCATCTTCGTGACGCTGGCGATCGTCGTGATGATCGCCGCAGTGGTCGCGACGATCAAAGCGATCCGCGCCGGCGGCGGCGAGAACACCGAGGACGAGCCGGTCGCCTCGCGGCGGTACGCGCCGGCGGGCTTCCTTCCCACGTCCGAGGAGCGCGAGCTCGAGAAGCAGTGGGAGCCGCTGCTGGCCGACGAGCGCAAGGCATCGACGCACTGAGATGACGCTCTGAGATGACCGACACCATGAGTCGGACGGATGCCGCGACCACCGCTCTGCGGGCACTCTGGTGCACCGCGGCGCGGGTGGGCCGCGGCATCCGCTGGTACATGACGACACTGATGGGCGACACGGCCTACGCGACCTACGTCGCCCATCACCGTCGTCACCACCCGGACGAGGAGCCGCTGACCGAGCGGCAGTTCTGGCGTCAGCGCATGGACGACCAGGACCGCAACCCCGGTGCCCGCTGCTGCTGAGGGGGATGCGCGATGCCTAGGCTGAGGGCATGAACGACGTCGTCCTGGCTGTGGCGCTCGGCGCGGTCGGAGGCATCGTGCTCACCGTGCTCCTCGTGCTGGCGCGGCGTCTGGCCCGAGGATCGGCCGACCTCGGCAGCGATGCCGAGCGCGCGGCGTTGCAGGCCCTGCACCAGGCGAGCCTCGCGGCCCCTCACCTGCGCGGGGGGTTGGAGTCGCCCGACGTCGTGAAGGCCGTCCGGCACCTGCGGGTGCTGCTCGGCAGCGCCGCGGTCGCGATCGTCGGCGCCGATGACGCCCTGTCGTTCGACGGCTCGTCCGAGGGGCTGGAGTCGGCGGCGCTGCGCATCGCGCGGCAGGTGCGGGAGTCGGGACGCCGGCAGGTCTTCCCTTCGCCGGAGGGGAGCTCCGACGACCTCGAGGCGGTGGGGGCGCCGATCGTCGTCGACGGGCAGGTGATCGGCGCGGTCGTGGCGTTCGCCGCTCCGATCGGCGCAGCCCTCGTGCGCGCGGCGGAGGAGGTCGCGGACTGGTGCGCCGCGCAGGTCGAGCTCGGCAGCCTCGACGCCTCCCGCACGCAATTGGCCGAGGCGGAACTGCGGTCGCTCCGCGCCCAGATCTCCCCGCACTTCATCTACAACGCCCTCACCGCGATCGCGTCGTTCATCCACACCGACCCGATGCGGGCCCGCGACCTCGTGCTGGAGTTCGCGGACTTCACGCGGTACTCGTTCCGCCGGCAGGGCGAGTTCACGACGCTCGCGGAGGAGCTCGGCAGCATCCACTCGTTCCTCGAACTCGAACGGGCGCGGTTCGGGGAGCGCCTGCGGGTCACATTGCAGATCGCGCCCGAGACGCTCGCGACGGTCATCCCGTTCCTGTCGGTGCAGCCGCTCGTCGAGAACGCCGTGCGGCACGGGATCGAGCCGGGGGAGGGCGGAGGCGAGATCCGCATCGCCTCACGCGACGACGGCACGCACACCGAGATCACGGTCGAGGACGACGGCGTCGGCATGGATCCGGACGGGTTGCGCGCCACACTCACAGCCGCCGACGACGGCCTGCACGTGGGGCTGCGGAACGTCGACACCCGCCTGCGACAGCTCTACGGTGCGGACGGCGGTCTCGTGGTCGAGACGAACACGGGCGCGGGTACCCTGGTGCGCATGCGGGTGCCGAAGTCGCAGCCGCAGCACGACCCCGACACCGACTGACCTCCGACACCCGATCCCGATGAAGAGGTGCGCATGATCGACGTCCTCGTCGCCGACGACGAGAAGCCGGCGCTCGACGAGCTCGTGCACCTGCTGCGCCACGACGCGCGGATCGGGGAGGTGCTGACGGCGACCTCGGGCGCCGAGGCTCTGCGGATGCTGTCGCAGCGGGCCGTGCGCATCGCGTTCCTCGACATTCACATGCCGGGGCTCCTCGGCACCGAGCTGGCGCGCTCGCTGCTCGCGCTCGCCGCCCCTCCCGCCGTGGTGTTCGTGACGGCCGACGAGGCCCGCGCGGTCGAGGCGTTCGAACTGCGCGCCGCCGACTACTTGCTCAAGCCCGTGCGGCTCGAGAGGCTGCGTCAGGCGATCGACCGGGTCGTCGACCTCGGCGAGGCGGCGACGCCGACCGATGACGAGATGCTCCCGGTGACGGTCGGCTCGACGGTGCGGTTCGTGCGGCGCAGCGAGGTGCGCTGGGTGCAGGCGCAGGGAGACTACTCGCGGCTGCACACCGTCGACGGCGGGCATCTCGTGCGCACGCCGATCTCAGAGCTCGAGACGCGGTGGGCGGATGCCGGGTTCCTGCGTATCCACCGCTCCACCCTCGTGCGTTCGGCGGCCGTCACGGAGGCGCGCCTGTCGGGCGCCGAGCCCGTGGTCGTGGTCGACGGCGCGGTGCTGCCTGTGAGTCGGCGCCTCATCCCGGTGGTGCGGGAGGCGCTCGTGCGGGCGAGCGCCCGACCGGAGGGCGTGGGATGACCGAGATCCCGAAGCGCGTGCGCGTGACGGCCGACGCCTCGGTGCGTCGCGCGGCGCCCGTCACGCGCGGGATCGCGCTCCCCGGCTCCCCGGTCGACGATGCGGATGCCGTCTTCACGCGAGCGCTCATGCGCAGCCAGCTGCGGCTCGCGCTCGGCACGGTCGCGGGGTTCGTGCTCGTCGTCATCGCGCTGACGTTGACGATCGCGCTGATCCCCGAGATCGATCAGCTCGTGGTGTGGGGGCTGCCGCTGTCGTGGCTGCTGCAGGCGTACGCGTTCTACCCGATCATCCTCGTGTTCGCGGTGCTGTACGTGCGCACGGCCGCACGCAACGAGCGGCGTTTCCGCGCGCTCCGGGACCGCGAGTGAACGCCGCGCTCGACCTCGTCGGCATCGCCCTCGTGGTGGTCGCGACGCTGCTGATCGGCGTGTACGGGCTGCGCATCTCGCGCACGACGGGCGACTTCTTCGTCGCGTCGCGCACGGTGCGTCCGGTGTGGAACGCCTCGGCGATCAGCGGCGAGTACCTCTCGGCCGGAACCTTCCTCGGACTCTCCGGGCTCGTGCTGCTCGACGGCGCCCGGGGGTTCTGGTTCCCGATCGGGTACGCGGCCGGATACCTGCTCGTGCTCGTGTTCGTGGCGGCTCCGCTCCGGCGCAGCGGTGCGTACACGATCCCGGACTTCGTGGAGGCACGTCTCGAGTCGACAGCGGCTCGTCGCGTCACGAGCATCGCGGTGCTCGTGATCGGGTGGCTGTACATCGTGCCGCAGCTGCACGGGGCGGGCATCACCCTTCTCGTCGTCGCAGGCGTCCCGGAGTGGGTCGGCGCGGTGCTCGTGGCGGTGCTGGTCGCGGCCGCGGTGGCCGCGGGAGGGATGCGGGCGATCACGTACGTGCAGGCGTTCCAGTACTGGCTCAAGCTGACTGCGCTGCTCGTGCCGGTGGTGTGCATCGCGTTCGCGCTCAGCGGTGGTCCGCACGACTTCGACCCGGCACTGGTGTTCCCGGCCGAAGCCGGCCCGTCGGGGTTCGACGCGTACGAGACGGCATCCCTGCTCCTCGCCCTGCTGCTGGGGACCATGGGGCTCCCGCATGTGCTGGTGCGCTTCTACACGAGCCCGACCGGGGTCTCGGCGCGACGGACGACCGTGATCGTGATCGGCATGGTCAGCGCGTTCTACGCCGTGTCGAGCACCATGGGTCTGCTCGCCCGCATCGCCGCCCCCGACCTGGCAGTGCCGGGCGTCGCCGACACGGTCGTGCTTCTTCTGCCGTCGCGAGTGTTCCCCGGCGTCGCGGGCGAGCTGCTCACGGCGCTCATCGTCGCGGGAGCGTTCGCGGCCTTCCTCGCGACCTCCGCCGGGCTCGTGGTCTCGCTCGCCGGGGTGATCAGCCAGGATGTGTTCTCCGGATCCGTGCGCTCCTTCCGGCTGTCGGCCGTGCTGTGCGCGCTCGTGCCGCTGGCCGTCGCACTGCTCACGGCGCCGGCGGGCCTCGGTTCGAGCGTCGGCGTGGTGTTCGTGGTCGCCGCGTCGACCCTGTCGCCGGTCGTGCTGCTCGGCGTGTGGTGGCGCGGCCTGACGGCTCGCGGCGCGGTGGCGGGGATGCTGTCGGGCGGTCTCGCCGCAGGGCTCGCGCTGCTCGTGCACGCCGCGATCGACGGCGTGGGCGTCGCCGCGCCGTACCTGGCGCAGCCCGCCGCGTGGACGATCCCCCTCGCTGCTGCGGTCACGGTCGTCGTGTCGCTGCTCGATCCCCGCGGACCGTCGCCGCGCACGTCGCGGTTCCTCGCCCGGGTGCACTCGCCCGAGCGGGTGTGACCTGCACATAGGTGAGGTCGTTACGCAGTCGTGACGAAATAATTTGTCGCGACACCTGTCCATCCGCTATCTCTTAGCTATGCGGCGATGATGTCCGCGGTCCCCCTGTGGAAGGAACTGCGGTGCGCCGTCTCTCTGCTGCTGTGCTGGCCTGCGTACTGGTCGGTGTTCTCGCCGTCCTCACGCCCGAGTCGGCAGCGGTCGCCGACGTTCTGGTGCGCACGGCGAATCCGGTCACCGCGGTGCCTGCGTCGCGGGACATTCCCGACAACGGCGAGCTGCAGGCGGAGGACGTCGAGCGACTCGGGGGCGAGCCCGATGCGCCTGCGGACGGGGTGTCGGAGATGCCCGGGGGAGACTTCTCCGAGCTCGTCGCCGAGGCGGAGCCTGTCTCTGTAGCGGAGGGCGATCCGGCGCGATACTCGCGTCGCGCCGAGAAGGTCGAGACGGATGGCGAGGCTCTCGCCGAGCGAGCGGATGAGGGCGAGGTCGTCGAGCGGGATGAGTACTCGACCACGTTCGAGACCGAAGAGGGGACATTCATCCGCAAGGAGTCGCAGGAGCCGCTGAACTATGTGACGGCCACGGGCGACTGGGATGAGATCTCGACCGAGGTCGTGAAGGACGGCGACCGGTGGGTCGCGGAGAAGCATCCGCTCTCGCCGTCGTTCGCCGACGAGGCGAATGCCGATGACGCGGTGTCCGTCGAGGCCGATGGGCACGAGGTGTCGTTCTCTCTCGATGGCAGCGGGGACAGTTCGGCGACCTCGGATTCGTCCGACGGCGAGAGCACCGACCTCCTGCGCTTCTCGGACATCCGTGCGGGCGTCGATCTGGAGTACGAGGTCGAGCCCGGCGGGGTGAAGGAGACGTTGATCCTCGCGGCGGCGCCGAAGGGCGCGGCGACCTGGTCGTGGCGTCTGGACGTCGGCGAACTCGTGCCGGTGCTCGGCGAACACGACGTGCTCGAACTGCAGGATGCCGCCGGGGCGGTCGTGATGCACGTTCCCACCCCGGTGGTCTGGGACTCCTCCGGGGAGGAGGGCCAGAGCGAGGACACCCTCATCAACGCCGACGTCGCGATCGAGCAGGAGGCGGACGGGACATGGATCTACCGCATCGACGTCGACGCGGACTGGCTGCGATCGGATGAGCGCACGTATCCGGTGTACGTCGACCCGACGATCCAGTGGGGGCCGCCGCATCAGCGCTCGTTCAAGTCCGACGGGGCGGTGTTCATCGATCAGTCGCACATCGGGAACACCCGCCAGAACAATCAGAACGTGTTCTGGCGCACCTACACATGGTTCGATGCCACGCCCGCGTACAAGAAGTTCGTCGGCAACGCGCAGATGTACGCGGTGTATGCAGGATCCGGCACGACGACGGGCTACAGCGCAGCGGTGAACAAGGGCACCGGCGACTGCTACGAGTGTCGAGGGGCGTGGCTGGCCGACGTGTACCTCGAAGGCGGTGGCGCGTACACGTCCGGTGAAGGGATCGGCCGGCACATCGTCAACTACTTCGGATCGAACATGGCCGCGATCCCTGTGCACATCCAGGGGTGGGAGACGTCGGCGTACACGTACAAGAAGATCGCGACAGCGATGTACATCGAGTACTGGGACTATCCGACGGTCACCCAGGCCTCTCCAGCGAACGCTGCGACGGCGCAGTCGATCACTCCGACGCTCTCGGTCACGACGACGAACTCCTCCCCGTACTCCCCTTCGCAGGCGCAGTCGTTCGAGGTGTCGGCGAACGCGAACATGACGAACCCGGTGTGGTCGTCGGGGTGGGTGAACGCGAAGCAGGTCGAGGTTCCCGAGAACAAGCTTCTGCCGGGCACGACGTACTACTGGCGGGCCAAGACCATCGACGGACACAGCACCTGGCTCGGGCAATCGACCGAGCGGGTCACGGCGGTGCGATCGTTCACCACGCAGCTCGTGCCGCCCACGCCCCCGGAGGCGAGCGCGTTCCCGGGCAACGCCTCAGGCCTGCCGGAGACGATCGTGACGCTCACCCCCACCCTGCAGGTGGATGCCGTCGCCGATCCCGACAACATCCCCGCAAACGGCACGGTGAAGTACGAGTTCAAGATCGCGACCGGCGCGGACGCGAAATCCGGCGCGGTGTTCACCTCGGGGCTGATCACCGCTGATCCCGATGGGAAGGTGCGGTGGACCGTGCCGCCAGGGACTCTGCGTGACGGCAACATTTACTCGTGGATCGTGCAGCCCACCGACGGGATCGGCAAGAACACGACGCCCGCATGGGTGAAACGCGTCAAGGTCGACATGCGGCTGGGGTCATCCGGCCCGTCACCGTTCGACACGACCGGGCCGGTGACCGTCAACCTCGCGAACGGCAACGCCAACCTGTCGTTCTCCTCCCCGCTGATCAGCACTCTCGGCGGCCCGATGGGCATGTCGTTCAGCTACAACTCGCTCGGCGCCGGTGTCTCCAACCTCGGACTCACGGGCTCGTACTACAGCGGCAAGGACTCTCTCGGGAACGTGCCGACGACGCCCGCCGGATACACGTTCACGGGTAAGACGCCGCTCATGGTCCGCACGGATTCGGCGTTGTCGTTCGACTGGTCGACGGAATCGCCGGGACCGGCGCTCACGCGCGAGAACTTCATGGCGCAGTGGACGGGGTTCATCCGTGTGCCGCACGCGTCGTCGCAGTGGCGGTTCGGAGTGCGGCACGACGACGGCGTGAAGCTGCGCGTGAACAGCACGACGATCCTCGACAAGTGGGTCAACGGCGGCACCGGCATCGAGTGGTCGGGGAATCAGAACCTCGCCACGCAGGAGGTGCCGATCCAGCTCGACTACTACCAGGCGGCGGCAGGATCCTACGTGGAGCTCTGGGCCGACGACCTCGCCGACGCCGACGGGCCGGTGATCGTGCCCGCGTCGTGGTTCACGACTCAGCGCACCACGATGCGCGAGGGGTGGACGGCATCCACGCCGATCGCGGGTGACGCCTCCGCCTGGTCGAAGGCGACGATCGAGCCGCAGGCGATCGTGCTGACCGACATCACAGGCGGCGCCCACACCTATACCCGCACTTCGACCGGGGGGTACACGCCCCCGGTAGGGGAGTACGGCGTCGTGTCGCTCGACAACACCGGTCGCGTCGTCTTCACCGACGAGGGCGGCACGGTGTACCAGTTCGCCGCCAACGGCAGCGTCGAGACCGCCACATCGGTCGCCGACGGCCAGAAGCCGGCGGCGCCGATCACGATCTACAACAGTGACGGCACCGTCAAGGAGATCGTCGACCCGCTGTCGAAGGACGGGTCGACCTATCACCGCAAAGTGTCGTTCGTCTATCAGGACGCGGCACAGACCGTGTGTCCGACGCTTCCGCCCAACTACTACCCGGCGCGCGCCGGCTCTCTCTGCAAGATCGTGTATCCGAAGCTAGCCCCGGATTACACGCCGGTCACGAACCTCTACTACGCCGGTGGACAGCTCTGGATCATCGAGGACCCGGGTGGAGAGCGCACTGTCTTCGGCTACCGCGACGGGGTCATGCATTCGATCCTGGATTCGACCGCGAACGACTACCTACTCGCGCAGCCGGTGGTCAGCGACTACGACCCGCCGTACGTCAACATCTGGCGAACGGACGGCCGCGTCTCCTCCATCGATCTCCCTTCCCCCGACGGGGGACCGACACCGGGCATGACCAAGACCTACACGTACGACACGACGGCTCGCACCAGCGCCGTGTCTGTGAAGGGCGTGCCGAACTCGACGAGCACGGTCGCGTACGACGCGGTGTGGCGGCAGACGTCGGCGACGAGCCCTCTCGGTGTCACCGCGACGCAGGAATGGCATCCGACAAAAGACCTGGTGCTGTCGGCCACGAACTCGCTGGGCATGAAGTCGACGACCGTGTACGACCCGGCGACTGACCGCGCGACGGACACGTACGGCGCCGCACCGGCGGCGTGCTTCCAGTCGAATGGACGGCCGGTGGCCGACCCCGTCGGGGTGAGCGGCTGCGGCATCCAGCCGGCGCACACGGCGACCACCTACGACAGCGGGCTGCAGGGACTGCAGGCGACGTACTATGCGAACCCGCATCTCGCGGGCAAGCCGTCGCTGATCGACCTCGGTGTCGGCGGCACAGCGGGCGCGGTCGACCGGTCCTGGGGCACGGCGTCCCCGGGCACCGGCATCCCGGCCGATAACTGGTCGCTGCGGTTGACGGGACTCGTGACCTTCCCGGACGCGGGGCAGTACACGTTCGTCACGAACAGCGACGACGGCGCACGCGTGTGGGTGGGCGACTCCCTCGTCGTGGACAAATGGGAGACCGGGTCGGCGGAGCGCGTCGGCGCGCCGGTCACGGTGACGGCGGGTGAGACGCGGCGAATCCGCGTCGAGTACCGCGACGACACCGCTGCGGCGACCGTGCAGCTGAAGTGGCGCACCCCGTCGTCGGGGACGACGGCGTCGGTGGTTCCGGGGTCGGCGTTGCGTCCGGACTACGGCCTGGTGACGCGGACGACGGCGGATGATTCGACGAACGCGCCCGGCGCGGTGGCGCCGTCGACGACGGCGACGATGACGTATCAGCATCCGTGGTTGGGGCAGGCGACGGCATCCACGGTCGATCCGGATGGGCTGGCGTTGACGACGGCGACGACCTTTGAGCAGCCGGGTGGGTCGGGGTGGTTGCGGCGTCTCACGCGGGCGTTGCCGGGGGCGACGGTGGCGGGTGCTCCGGCGTCGGCGCAGACGACCTCGACGTATTACGGGGATCTGGAGAATGCGCCGGCGGTGTGTGGGATTCCGGCGGGGACGAAGCAGGCCGGGATGGTGAAGTCGACCACGGGTCCCACGCCGGCGAGCGGGTCGGCGATCACGACGCAGTTCGCGTATGACGCGTGGGGTCGCACACTCGGCACGAAGTCGTCGGCGGATGCGGACTGGTCGTGTGTGACGTACGACGCGCGCGGGAAGGTGGTCTCGTCGACCGTGGTGGGTCCGACCGGTGTCGCATCGATCTCGTCGGCGACGTCGGAGAGCGTGCGGGTCGTCGGTGGTGGGTACACGTATGCGACGACGGGGGTGGCGGTGGCCGGTTCTCCGAATGGGTCGACGATCACCACGCAGACGGATCTGTTGGGGCGGACGGTGAGTTACACCGACGTGTGGGGCACGGTCACGACACCGACGTATGACCCCGCATCGGGGCGGGTGACGCAGGTGTCGACGACACCCGCGGGCGGCGCGGCGTCGGTGACGGCGTACACGTATGACGCGGACGGGAAGGTGCTCACGGTCACCGTGGACGGGGACCAGCTTGCGTCGGTGACGTATGACGCGTTGCAGCGGTTGGCGCAGATCGCCTATCCGGATGGCTCGGCACTCAACCAGGTGGGTCGGGATGCGGCGCAGCGGGTGGTGTTCCAGGAGTGGTCGGTGGGCGGGCAGCTCGTGTCGGACAACATCGTCCGTTCCCAGTCGGGGCGGATCGTGCAGCAGCACACGGGCACCGGGACGACGAACTATTCATCGACGTACGGGTATGACGGGGCGGGCCGGTTGGTGTCGGCGAAGATCCCCGGGCATGAGCTGACGTACGCGTTCGGGTCGTCGGGTGGGTGTGGTCCGAACGCCTCCGCGGGGGCGTCGGGGAACCGGACCGGGTTGACGGATGTGTGGACCGCGCCTGGACAGGCGTCGGTGACGACGTCGACGGCGTATTGCTTCGACTGGGCCGATCGGTTGTTGTCTTCCACGGTGACGGGGGCGATCCCGGGCGCATCGAGCGTGACCGACGGTGTCGCGGCATCCGAGATCGTCTACGACGGCCGGGGGAACACGACCCGCCTGGCGGATATGCAGTTCGCGTATGACGCGGCGAACCGGCATGTGGGGACCACGTACGACGACGGCACCACAGTCACGATTGTCCGGGACGCGACGGGGAGGATCGTGTCCCGCACCACCGACCCCGCAGGTTCCGCTCCGGCATCCACGGTGAAGTACCTGTTCGCCGCGGGTGGGGATGCGGCGTGGGGGCAGAAGACCGGCACCGACCTCACCCGCAGTGTTGGTCTCCCGGGTGGGGTGTCGTGGACGGATCAGGCCGGAACGGTCACGTGGTCGTTCCCCGGGCTCGGCGGCCACGGGTTGATCACCAGGTCGGGTGGTACGAACGGTGCGTTGTTGTTGTGGGACCCGTTCGGGCAACCCGTCGACCCGGTCACGTTCGCGATCGGCACCGCCGCGACGGATGACACGAACCAGGTCGCCGGCAACACCCTTTGGCACCAAGGCGCACTGAAACCCGCGGAGTCGGCAGGGTCGACGTTGGTGGTCGAGATGGGGGAGCGGTTGTATGTCCCCGCCCTCGGCCGGTTCCTGCAGGTGGATCCGATCGAGGGAGGTGGGGCGAACGACTACTCCTGGCCCACCGACCCAATCAACAAGCATGACCTTAGCGGCAAAAAGTGGTCGATCGCGCCACCAACGGACTATCAGGGAAAACGGGCGATCTCGACAACGCATACGATTCAACGCAGGATGAACTATCCAACGCGGGTCGCAGTCAATGCTGAGGCCACTCGCAAGGCGTTCTGGGACAACCCACAAGGCCGTCAGTGGGACACGCTCGTGAGCGATATCGCGAAGAACTCGAAGGCGGGTTTCACCGGCACCATCTGCGCAGCGGCCTGTTTTGAGCTCGGGAACGACCACTGGGGGGTAGGGCTCGGCCCGAAGGCCACTCTCGAAGGGTCTGTTTCGACCGGCGTGACGTTCAACGGACCGACGACCCCGACATCTCAGATATCAGGTAACTGTAGTGCGACACTTGGTGTGGGGGGCTATGTGGAGGGCTCGGCCTATGGGGCAGACCCCAGCGGGGTAAACACCGCGTTCTCTTCGGGGTTTGGTGCAGCCACTGGATTCGGCGCGGGATGCGCTGTCATGTTCAACTTCTACTGGTGATAGGTGCGATGGATCCGAGTTGTGTTCCGACCGGAGTAGCGCAAGTGATCATGGTCGGGTTTGCGGTCGCTCTCGTCGCACTCAGCCCATGGCTGGTGCTGCGGGGGCGGGCGGTGTATCGAGATGGCCCTGCTTTCCAACGTTGGATCTGGAATACTGCGCCGCTCTGGGGGCCAGTAACGACCGGCGTCATCTTGCTGTGGGGAGTCGCAACGGTGTTCGGGGGCTGGTCGACGCTCTGCCTCCCGGACCGGGAGTGGAGCGCGGTGGGCGTGGTGTTCATCGGGATCGGGGTCGCTACGGCCCTGATCGCGGTGGCGCGGATGATCGTCGGTCGCGTCCGGGTCGGAAACGGGACCAGTCAGAGCAGGAAGCTCAACGAGACGAGCGAGGACCTCGACGAGGCTGCCGAGGACAGCGGTGCAACGAACACTCTGTCCGCTGGCGTCGTCGAAGCCGGTCCGCGCGTCCGCACCCGCAACATGCCCATCGAGCAGCGGCGTGTGATCATCGCGTACGCACTCACCTACGCACCAGCCATCATCATCATCATCATTGGTGTCGGGCTCCTGTAATCCGAGCGCATCGCGAAGAGTGGGCATATGGGGTTCTTCGCGCTGTTGCGCCTCCGGTGGTGGTGACGTTGGTCGTAGGGACGTTCCAGAACTATCTCATCGGCGTCGTAGGCCTAGCCGACCCAGACGCTTAGGGCCGTCACTAACGCTGCGAGGTTGGCCAGAGGTGGCGGTGGCATGGTTCGCATCGTCGGCGTTGGAGCGGGTGCGGCTGCATACCTCGCTCGCGACGGCTTCTCGAGTCGCTTCAGCGGCGGCGGTCTCGGTACCACTCGAGCCGCGTTTACAGCGAACACGACCGGTCACCGACGAAACATTAGGAGTGTCAGAGCCGGAGTTGTGAATACGCTGAAGTGGCAGGTCTCGGCCCTCACTGGGCCGGCGAGCGGCGCAGCAACGACGGCTGCACGCCCGTACGTATCGAGCAGCCCCCCGCGAAGCTGGTGAAGAGGATCGGCATCAGGAAAAGATGACTATTGGCGCTGAAAGCATCCGCGTGGTGCCTGGGTCCGCAAGAGGCGTGCGAGTCGCGGGGTCGCTATGGGGTGCTGCGCTCGCGCTACTGAGCGTGTTCGCTTTCGCCGCCCACTCCGCATGGCTTCCAGGGAGCACGTTCGCTCTGGGTGCTGTTTTCCTAGCGGCTCGTCCGTGGGGCATGGGCGTTGAGCTTCGGCCGGGCGAGATCGTTGTCAAGAGTTGGTTTCGGGTGCATCACTTCGAGAGCCGACGTATCGTCGGAGTCGATGTCGTCGATTGCATTAGCCTCTTAGTGGGATTCGGTACGGGGTTCATTCCCCTAATTGGACGAGTGCGAATGCTCGACGTGAGCATCGAATCGGGCGACAGGACTCGAACTGTCTCGCTGCCGGGAACGCTCGGGCGATTCAACTCCGTGCTACTCACAGCTCGGAAGATGCGCGCTCATTCCGGTCTTCCCGAGTAGGCAGTCGCGAGAGGCCGTGCTCGCCGCTCACCTGTGGGTTCGGGCGTGAAGTTCACACGTCAATGAGAGAGTTCATCGTCAGTTACTTGAGCGAGCGGTGACCAACCCCGGCATCGGAACCTCGGCATGGGCCAACCTGGTTCAATAGGTCTTGGTGAAGGGAACGGACGATGGCTCTCGACCGTGGACGGGTCTTTCCGTGGTATCCACTTTCCGGAGGGGAGGCCGCCGAGTATGTGATCGAGGTTGAGGACCCGCCGACGGACGCTGCTGACCTGCGCGAGGCGATCCACGAAGGCATGCGCATCACCGTCGAAGGTGGCGCGAAGTCTGGGCCGGACTTTTCGCTCGCGTTCCTCCACCCGGTGATCGGCGAGGTTAAGGACCTGCGGATCTCGACTTGGAATCCGGTAACAGGTGTCAGTTGCCTGTCGGGAGCGGCCCGCTTGCGCTCCCTGGAGTTCGAGGTGGGGTCGTCGAGCGAAACGGCCGACCTTGAATTGCTGCCACAGCTCGAGGCGTTTCGCGGCAAGATCACGCGCACGGTCGGGTCGGTACTGCGGAACGCAAACTTGAAGTACTTGCAGGTGGACGGGGCGATACCGAAGACGTTCGCGAGCGTCGCTGGCCCGCTACAGCTCTTTGTGCAACAAGGGGCGCGCGCTCAGACCATGTTGCCGGAACTCTCCGATGCGAGCGCCCTGAAGAGGTTGGTGCGCATAGACGTGAACTTCTTCGACCTCGACCAACTCGACGGCATGAGTAACTTGACCGAACTGACCTTGTCCCTGTGTCGAGAAGTCAGCGGCCTGTCCGCCCTGTCTCGACTGCCGCGGCTGTCGTCGCTGGAGTTCAAAGGGGTCGGAACCCGTGAGCTGTGGGAGAGCATCCCGAATGTGCCGTTCGGGCTCATGCAGGAGCTGACACCTCACCCGCCGAAGTCAGTTCTGGCGAACTGGCGGCGCCAGAATTGGATCGCGCCCCTCGACGCTCCCTCGAAGCAGGTCGAGGCCCTTGTTCTCGATGAGGTGGGGGACGGGGATTCGTGGGGGGTGCTCCTGACGCGGTTCGATGACCTCGCGGAGGCGGTGAGCGTGGTCGACGACACCGTCGCGAGTGGTCTTCACGGGGAGAGGTTCCTGCTCGGGATCGTCGCGGAGTTACGGCGTGGTGGGGCGGTGTTGGATCCGGAGCCTGATTCGGAGGGCGGGCTCACGGCTGTGTACTTCCCCGATCGGACCCAGGCCGCACTGGTGTTCGAGCGCGCGCGGGAAGCGCTCGGCTCGAGCGCCGAGGCGAAGAGCGCCCACCTTCGCGACGGGATGTGAGCCGGGCCAGCCCTGGCGAAGGCGTCGGAGAGGAACCGAGTCGGCGCTCAATCAGATGGGTTGGGATGCGGCGCAGCGGGTGGTGTTCCAGGAGTGGTCGGTGGGCGGGCAGCTCGTGTCAGACAACATCGTCCGCTCTCAGTCTGGCGAATCAGTATAGGTATTGGTTAGGGTCGCCGGTACAACGTGGGCTCTGGCTGTCCTGGGAACAGGGTGATTCATGGTGTACGCGTATGCGTGCTGGGAAGGGCTCCTCCTCGCCGGCGTGACTGCAGGATTCCTCGCGATTAGGCCATGGTTCATGGGCGTCTATTTGCTGCAGGGCGCAATCGTGGTCAAGGGTTGGTATCGCAAATTGCGGATATCATGCGACGATATCGTCGGGGTCGAGCTCGACGAGTGCATGAGTCTTCTTGTCGGATTTCGAACTGGCTTTATGCCGTTTGTGGGGCGAGTTCGGATGGTTAGTCTTGAGGTGGTCAACGGTGACAAAGCACGCTTTAGTTCCCTTCCGGGAACCATTGGGCGATATAAACCGTGCTCACCCTCGTTCGGGCCATGCGGAGGCACGCTGGGCTCCAAGAGTAGGCGCGGGGGCATTCATATTGCACACTAGTCACGGATGCGACGATGTCACAGTCGGCTACTCGCCGCTGGGGGAGTTCGCGGGAGGTATCGTGATGGTCGCCGTTCCGGACGGTGACTCGGGCGACTGGGGTTGGTTTCGCTGCTGGGCCCCACATCGGTACACCCTGAGCATCGAGGAGAATGACAGTTCTCGCGATCTTTGCATTACTGTTCGTGAATCGTTAGTTGAGCCGTCGAGTGGTTGGAATACTGCCGCCAATGTTGGGGAGTTTTATGACGGCGACTATGCCGAATTAGTGCATGGTCCACGCGAAGGCCGGCTTCTAAGTCTCTCGGAACGCACCTCCGACAGTCCCACCGCCGACGACGACGCGGTCGCTCTGGCAATGCAAGTCCCGCTGCTGCAAGCGATGGCGCGGATGGAATTACTCGATGACGCTCTTGTGCAGTCTCTCCGTGACGCGGAGGTCTCGGGCTCCAGCGATGAAGCGATCGAGTCTTTGCTCTCGCACTTCCGAAGAACCGTGCACGACCAATACAGGACGCTGTCGCCAGATGGCGCCGTTCGCTGGTGGTTTGCCTCCTTGGCGGTCAGTATGGCTGAGGGGGAGACAGCTGCCCGCGCGTCGCACCTGCGCGACGCGCGCCGCATGCTGAGCGCGATACTCAATCGCGATTTGATCTGGGTGTCGGGTGATTGGTCGGAGGCTCTATGCCATACCGTTCGCCTGGCCGTGCTGCGCCTGGCCGAGCCAAGTGCGCATTAGCGGCACGGCCGTGTGTGCAGCAGACGTCCGTGTCTTTCTTGACAGTGACGGGGCGATCCTGGGAGCGTCGCCGAGAGCAGCGAGGAGACCACGAATTGACTGGTGATCGAAGACCCGACCCGTTGGAAATCCTGAACAGCGCGTCCATCGGGCCGGCGACGAACCTCGCTCGTGCCTTCGCCCTTGCGTCCCTTGCGTTGGCGGGAATCGTCCTGTTGATCGTGCCGAGCCTTACCGGCGCTCCGCTCACGAACCGGATCCTCATCGGTCTGGGCGCTCTCGCGTTCCTTGCGATGTCGTTCATCGGGTTGTTCCGATATCGGCGGCTGGTCAGGAGATTGCAGGAGGACGCGAACCGGGACGGAGCGGTTCCCATTTTCGCGTTCCTGCAAGCGGAGATCATCACCCCTGGCGCGGCCCGGCCCTCGTTCGTCGGACAAGGGTGGGTCGTATCGCGAGGAGACCACCTCGACATCACATGGCAGTCGACGCTCACCGGACCGGGCGGAACCCGCTCGATCGCACTCACCGACGTCACTGGCGTGGCCTACCGCAAATCCGACATCATGGTGTTCAATCGTCTGATTCTCGGGATGCGCGGCGAGGTGACGAGCACGTTCGTCATCGCCCCGACCAACGGGTCGGGACTCCGTGGCGCGACCGAGGATGAGGTCCGGAAGGCTATTGCCACCATCGAGGGTGCGCTTCCTTCAGGATCGGGCTGAGCGGTGCGCTTGAGTTATCGCGGAGCGGCAGGGATCCGAGTCGCAGGTGTGGATTTCGTCACCGCCCGGCGCCCACCTCATCGCGATTCCTCTCTTCGGAATCAGCTAGATTCGGCGTACTGCAACCGCGTGGTACCGAAGTGGGCAGGCGGCTAGTTCCACCTCAAGGGAGATCACGCATATGAGACCTAAGCGGTTCTTGCCGCACCTCTATCTCGAGGACTACTGCATGTGGCTCGTCCAGACCATGCTTCCCCTCATAGCGGTCTCCGCGCTCTTGCCCGTCGACACCATCGATGGGAATCGCCTGACCGCGGCTGTGGTCCTTCTGTCTTTCTCGGTTGTCGGTGTGACGATTGTGCTTCTGCGCGGTCGCGGGGCTCGCAGTCTCGCCGCGCATATCAGGGCTCGAGGTGACATCGGTTGGGCGTTGGCGTTTGACGAAGCGCAGCTGCAGGACCGGCACGGGCAGCCCCTGCGAGGATTCGAGGACGGTGCCCTGTCGATCGATGCCGACGGAACTCTCGGCATCTGGCCGGTCGGGTCGGGCTCAGGCGTCACCCCGTTCGTGGCAGTCCCGCACCAGGACCGGGGCGAGGCACGTACCGTCCATGACTTCCGATTCTTCGCGTACCCCACGATCTCCATCGACGTGGACCCTGACGCGGTGCTGGTGGTGCGGCCACTCAAGCCACGAGGACTGCCGTGGAGAAGGGGGATGACGACCAGGGAGATCGCGGAGGCCGTGGAGTGCTTGGCTGTCACTCGTTCATCAGCGTGATTGACCCAGGAATCATCGTCCCCGGGATCATCTTCGGCCCGCTAATCATCGGTCTGGGTGTGTGGCTTGCCACTCATTCGCGGCGGGCCAAGAATGCGATCTACGACCAGCAGCGGATGCTTCTGGGGAAGAGGATCGCGGACCTCTCCGCGGGAGGGTCGTCGCCGCGTGCGCTTCGCGTCGTCGGGGCGTTGTTCGTGATGTTCGGATTGTGGTTCATGTTCGGCGCAGTCGTCGCTCTCGTGCAGTTCGCGGCGCGTGCGTGACCACAGCGGCGGTCTTCGCACGATCTCCGAAACCGTTCCCACGCCCCGCGACCAACGCACAGCCCCACCCTGGTCTTTCGTCTAGGGTTTGCCCCTGAACCTGGCAACCCGGTGTGAGCCCGGGCTACTTTGATCCGCGGCGCGGCAACGAGGCCACGCCGGGATCATCGGAGAAAGACTCATGGGTCGAACACCCCTCCGGATGGCGGCGGCCACAAGCCTGGCCGCGCTGTTCGTCGCGTCGACGGCAACCGCAGGATACGCAGGCGTCGAGGAGGTGAACGCACCCACCCCGATCGAGGGGACGCCCGGCCAGTACATCGTCGTGATGAAGGCCGACCCGCTCGCGAGCTACGAGGGCGGAGTCGACGGCATCCAGGCCACGAAGCCGGCCGAGGGCGAGCAGCTCGAGCCCGAATCCCAGGACTCCCTCCGCTACGTCGAACACCTCGAGACCGAGCAGCAGACCCTCGCGCAGCAGGTCGGCGTGACGCCCGACACCACCTACCAGGTCGTGCTCAACGGCTTCAGCGCGCAGCTGTCCGGCGAGCAGGTCGACACGCTCCGCGCCTCGAAGGACGTCTTCGGCGTGTACCCGGACTTCATCCGCCACCCCGACGCGCAGAGCTCCACGAGCTTCCTCGGACTCGGCGACGACAAGAAGGGCAAGGGCGGCGTCTGGCAGCAGACCGGCGGCGTCGACAAGGCCGGCGAGGGCGTCGTGGTCGGCGTGATCGACACGGGCATCGCGCCCGAGCATCCGTCGTTCGAGGGCAAGAAGCTCAAGCAGCAGAAGAAGGACCACAAGCGCCACAAGGGCGGCCAGCCGTACACCGACGGCACGACCGTCTACTTCGACAAGTCCGACGGCGGACGTTTCCAGGCGACCATGGTCGAGGGCCAGGGCTGGGACAAGAGCGACTACAACAGCAAGCTCATCGGCGCCCAGTACTTCTCGTCGGGTGCCGCAGCCGCCGGCTTCGACTTCCAGTACGACTACCTCTCGCCGCGCGACGGCGATGGCCACGGCTCGCACACGGCGAGCACGGCGGCCGGCAACTTCAAGGTGAAGGCGACCGTCGAGGGCGTCGACCTCGGCACGATCTCTGGCGTCGCACCCGGTGCCAAGATCTCCGCCTACAAGGCCTGCTACGTCGGACCCGACCCCGCGGTCACCACCGACGACATCTGCGCCGGTAGCGACCTCATCGCCGCGATCGACCAGGCCGTCGCCGACGGCGTCGACGTCATCAACTACTCGATCGGCGGCGGCGCGGCATCCACCGTCCTCGCCCCCGAGGACATCGCGTTCTTCAACGCGGCTGCTGCGGGCGTCTTCGTCGCGACGAGTGCGGGCAACGACGGACCCGACTCCGTCACCGCCGACCACGCCTCGCCCTGGTACACGACGGTCGCCGCATCGACCATCCCCACGTGGGAGGGCACCGTGCAGTTCGACGGGTTCGCGCAGGCCGGCGCCTCGGTGAGCGTGCCGTTCGGCAAGACCGTGACCGGCCCCTCCGTGTACGCCGGCGACATCCCGGCATCCGGTTCCTCCGGCGCGGATGCCGCGCTCTGCCTCCCCGGCACGCTCGACGCCACCAGGGCCGCCGG
Source organism: Microbacterium sp. NPDC089696 (assembly GCF_044749125.1). Taxonomy (NCBI): domain Bacteria; kingdom Bacillati; phylum Actinomycetota; class Actinomycetes; order Micrococcales; family Microbacteriaceae; genus Microbacterium; species Microbacterium sp. NPDC089696. The sequence goes on from NZ_JBIVHF010000001.1 coordinate 591,011, forward strand.
ACACATCGTGGTCTGCGACCGCGGCAACAACGCGCGCGCCGAGAAGTCGCAGGTCGTGAAGGATGCCGGAGGCATCGGCATGGTCCTCGTGAACGTGCCCGGCGGAGCGGACTCGCTCGACAACGACTTCCACGTGGTGCCGACCGTGCACCTCGCCTCGGCCTACCGCGCCGCTGTGCTCGCCTACGTGCAGGGCGGTGTCGACCGTCCGATCTCGCTCGTCGGCAAGAACACCACCGGGGTCACGACCCCGGTGCCGCAGATCGCCGGCTTCTCGAGCCGCGGCCCGATGCTCGCCGACGGCAGCGACGTCATGAAGCCCGACATCGCCGCCCCCGGGGTCGCGATCCTCGCCGCCACCAACAACGCCCCCGACGAAGCGCCGACCTTCGGCATCCTGTCGGGCACGTCGATGGCGTCGCCGCACATCGCCGGCCTCGCGGCCCTGTACCTCGGGGAGCGGCCGAACGCCAAGCCCGCCGAGATCAAGTCCGCGATGATGACCACCGCGTACGACACGGTCAACGCCGACGGATCGCCGAACACCGACCCGTTCCAGCAGGGCGCCGGGCAGGTCGACCCGAAGCGCATGTTCAACCCCGGCCTGCTGTACATGAACGACGTGGTCGACTGGATGGCGTTCCTCGAGGGCAAGGGACTCGCCGACTTCCCCGGCGACCCCATCGACGGCAGCGACCTCAACTCCGCGTCGATCTCGATCGGCTCGCTCGCGAGCGCCCAGACGGTCACCCGCACGGTCACCGCGACCGAGAAGGGCACGTTCACGGCCTCCGTCGACGTTCCCGGCGTGAACGTCACGGTGTCGCCGTCGACCCTGAAGTTCGACAGGGCCGGTCAGAAGGCGACCTACACGGTCACGTTCGACAACCAGAGCGCGCCCGTCGAGCAGTGGGCGACCGGATCGCTCACCTGGACGAGCAAGAAGAACACGGTGCGGTCGCCGATCGCGGTCTTCCCCGTCACTGCGGATGCTCCCGCCGAGGTCACGGGCACCGGCGTCGAGGGCTCGACCACGGTGGAGATCACCCCGGGTCTCGACGGGGACCTCGCCCTGGGGCTCTCGGGCCTCACGCCGTTCACTCTGCTCGAAGACCCCGACGGCCGCGTCGTCGGACACTCGGGCGATGAAGCATCCGGTGATGAGAACAAGGACGTGTCGTGGATCGTCGACGTACCGGAGGGCACCACACTCGCCCGGTTCGACCTCGACTCCTCGGACGACACCGGCAGCGACCTCGACCTGACCGTGTACCGGGTGGTGAGTCCCGACGACCTCCGCTACTACCAGCAATGGCAGTCGGCCACCGGCTCGGCCGACGAGCAGGTCACCGTCGCCGCCCCGACCGCGGGCACCTACCTGGTCGTCGCGAACGTGTACGCGACATCGGCGCCGATGACGTGGGACATGACCTACGCCGTCGTGCAGCCTGCGGGCGAGGGCACGCTCACCGCCACCCCGAACCCGATCGCCGCCGTGCGGGGCGAGAAGACGAGCTACGACCTGAGCTGGACCGGCCTGACCCCCGGCACCCGCTACCTCGGGCTCGTGCAGTACGGGGAGTCGGCCGTGCGGACGATCGTCACGGTCGACGTGCCGGCCGCGGCGGACGTGCCGGATGCCGACGTGCCGGAGACGGAGGCCCCGCCGACGGAGGCTCCGCCGACGGATGCTCCGCCGACCGAGGCCCCGCCGACCGACCAGCCCGGGTAGTCGCCCCCGGTCGTTGAGCGAGACGAGACGCGGTGAGATCCGGAGAACGGCTCACCGCGTTTCGTCTCGCGAATACCCGGTGTCAGATCCTGCGGCCGCGCGGCATGAGGCGCACATCGGGCAGGGGCGGCGCCGGGATGCGCACGTCGTGTCCCTCGACCACGCCGAAGCGGTCTGATGCCGCCTCCCAGTCCTCGCGCGCCGACACGATCTCCTCGTGGGTGCGTCCGGCGAAGTTCCACCACATGACGATCTCGTCCTCGAAGGGCTCGCCGCCCACGAGGAACAGCAGCGCTCCGTTCGCGCTCGACACCTCGACCTCATCGCGCGCGTCGCCCAGGTAGAGCATGTCGTTGAGCTCCATCGGATGCTGTGACACGACGGCATCCCCCTCGACGAGCAGGAGGCCGTGCTCCCAGTCGGTCCGCAGCGGCAGCGGCACCGTGCTGCCCGCGGCGATCGCGATCTCGGCGCCGACGATCGGCGTGTGCACGGTGGCGGGCGACGCGATGCCGGCGAACTCGCCCAGCACGACCGTGGCGGCGGCATCCGCTCCCTCGATCGCGCGGAGCGTGACGCCGGGCAGGTCGGTGTGGCGCTCGAAACCCGCGGCGCCGTGGCGGGCGCTCTCGGGGAGCACGACCCAGAACTGCAGGGCGTCGAGCGGCACGGGTCCGTCGCCGATCGAGTACTCCGAGTGCGAGATGCCGTTGCCGGCGGTCATGAGGTTGAGCTGCCCGCGGCGCAGGTCGGCGTCGCTGCCGAGCGAGTCGCGGTGGCGGATCTCGCCGACGAGCGGCCACGTCACGGTCTGCAGACCGATGTGCGGGTGCGGCTCGACGCGCATGCGCGTATCGGCGGGACCGAACCGGTCGAGGAAGCACCAGGCGCCGATGGTCGGCAGGTTTCGGTGCGGCAGCAGGCGCAGCACGTTCATGCCGCGCACGCCTCCGAGCGGCACCTCGCGCGGCTCGAGGACGATGCGACGTTCGCCGATCATCAGGAACCCGTGGGTTCGGTGCCCGCGATCGGTGCGGGACGCTGCGGCCAGTGGATCTCCGCGCCCGGGATCTCGTGCGTCGTGAGGTACTTCGCGATGTACGGGCACAGCGGCACGATCGCGTCGCCCGTCGCCGCTGCGTCGGTCAGCGCATCCTTCGCGAGGATGCTCGCGAGCCCCTGACCCTGGAACGCCGGGTCGACCTCGGTATGGATGAAGCGGATCGCGCCGGGGCGCAGCTGGAACTCGGCGAAGCCGGCGAGCGTGTCGCCCGAGCGGATCTCGTAGCGGGAGGCGTCGTCGTTGCGGGTCACGGTGAAGTCGGTCATCGGATGCTCCTTCGGGCGTCTGCGTCCAACCTAACCCCGGGTGGCGGTGGGAGGGTGGTGAACGATGTCGGGGAGGGGCGCCCGGGTGTCGGCGGGGGTCGTTACGCTGGGGGGATGCCGCAGACTCCCCGTGACCCGTACGAGGACCTGCCGTTCGCCGACGAGCCGCCGTCCGACGCGTGGGAGGGCGACGGGTGGGAGCCCGCCGAGCCGCCCGAGCCGATGGACTGGGAGCCGCAGGGTTCCGGGTACGAGCCTCCGCTCGACTGGGGCCCGGGTCCTACGACGCGGGTCGCGCCGGCATCCGCCCCCGCGGCCCGTCGTGCGACGCCGAGCCGCTTCGCGAGCGCGCGCGAGGCTCTGCACACCGTGTTCGGGTACGAGGAGTTCCGCGGCGACCAGGCCGCCATCGTCGAGCACGTGATCGGCGGCGGGGATGCCGTCGTGCTGATGCCGACCAGTGGTGGCAAGAGCATCACGTACCAGGTGCCCGCGCTCGTGCGCGAGGGGACGGGGCTCGTGATCAGCCCCCTCATCGCGCTCATGCACGACCAGGTCGATGCGCTCCGCGCCAACGGCGTGAAGGCCGCATACCTCAATTCCACGCAGTCGATCGACGAGCGTCGCGAGGTCGAGCGCGCCTACGTCGCGGGCGAGCTCGACCTCGTCTACGTCGCCCCGGAGCGGTTGTCGAACCCGGCGACGACGGCACTGCTGCAGCGCGGCGCCCTCAGCGTGATCGCGATCGACGAGGCGCACTGCGTGTCGCAGTGGGGCCACGACTTCCGCCCCGACTACCTCGCACTGGGCGACCTCGGCGAGCGGTTCCCCGGTGTGCCGCGCATGGCACTCACCGCCACGGCGACCCGCGCGACCCACCAGGAGCTCACCGAGCGGCTGCACCTCGACGGCAGCGGCGGCGGACCGGCGGCGAAGCACTTCGTGGCGAGCTTCGACCGCCCGAACATCCAGTACCGCATCGTGCCGAAGGTCGACCCGCGCAAGCAGCTCGTCGGGTTCATCCGCGAGCAGCCGGAGGGATCCGTCGGCATCGTCTACGCGCTCAGCCGCAAGTCGGTCGAGCAGACGGCCACCTACCTCGCCGCGCAGGGCTTCGACGCCCTGCCGTATCACGCGGGTCTTCCCCCGGAGGTGCGCGCGGCCAACCAGTCGAGGTTCCTCCGCGAGGACGGCGTCGTGATGGTCGCGACGATCGCCTTCGGCATGGGCATCGACAAGCCGGACGTCCGCTTCGTCGCCCACGTCGACCTGCCGAAGTCGGTCGAGGGGTACTACCAGGAGACCGGCCGCGCCGGGCGCGACGGAGAGCCGTCGATCGCGTGGATGGCCTACGGACTCGGCGACGTCGTGCAGCAGCGCCGCCTCATCGACCAGAGCCCCGGCGACCGCACGTTCAAGATGCGCATGGGCCAGCACCTCGACGCCATGCTCGCGCTGTGCGAGACCGTGCAGTGCCGCCGTCAGAACCTGCTCGGCTACTTCGGTCAGGACTCCGAGCCGTGCGGCAACTGCGACACGTGCCTCGAGAAGGCCGACACGTTCGACGGGCTCATCCCCGCGCAGAAGCTGCTGTCGACGATCGTGCGCCTCAAGCGCGAGCGCAACCAGGCGTTCGGCGCCGGACACCTGATCGACATCCTGCGCGGGGCGTCGACCGAGCGCATCCGCCAGCAGCGGCACGACGAGATCGCGACGTACGGCATCGGCGCCGACCTGTCGGACCAGGACTGGCGCAGCGTCGTGCGCCAGCTCCTCGCCCGCGGAATTCTCGCCGCGCAGGGGGAGTACGGCACCCTCGCGCCCGGCGCCGAGGCGCCCGGCGTGCTGAAGGGCGAGACGCCGGTGCCGCTGCGCAAGGACACGATCGGCCGACCCGCCTCGTCGTCGCGCGCCCGCAAGGCCAGCGCGGCGGATGCCCTCGACGCCGGCGACCGCGGACTCTTCGAAGCCCTGCGGGCCTGGCGTGCGGGAGTCGCCCGCGAACAGGGCAAGCCCGCGTACGTCGTCTTCGGCGACGCGACGCTGCGCGCCCTCGCCGAGCATCGCCCCTCGTCGCTCGCCGATCTGGAAGGCATCACCGGCATCGGCGAGAAGAAGCGCGAAGCGTACGGCGAAGACGTCCTCGCGGTCATCGCCGCCGCCTGACTCAGGTTCGCCGCGGCAGCACGTCGTCGAGGTGAGCCGTGAGGTGTGCGGCGACGTCGACGACGTCGCGGTTGTACAGCCACTGATACTGCAGACCGTCCCACATCGCGATGAGCCAGACGGCCTCGTGCTCGGGGTCGCGATGCGCGGGCAGGTCTCCGTCGTCCTGCGCGCGGCGGAAGAGCTCCGTGAAGTAGTCGATCGCATCGCCGAAGCGTCGTGTGAAGTAGTCGTGCGCGGGGTGGCCGACGGGGACGGCCTCGCACGACAGCACGGCGTAGACCTCGATCAGCCCGGGTTCGTCGACGGCGCTGAACCGGGCACCGTCGGGGAGGCTGCGCAGCGCATCGATCGCCCGCGTGGTCGTCGTCGCGCCGTTCCGGGCCGTGATCGAGCCGTCGCGCTCGGCGAGCACCGCGCTCAGCAGCAGCTCCTTCGAGGGGTAGTGGTGCAACAGCGTCGACTTCGAGACACCCACGGCCTCGGCGATGTCGCGCAGGCTCGTATCTCCGTAGCCGTCCTGCGAGAACAGGCGTGACGCGTCGGCGAGGATCTGCGCCCGACGGCGACGGCCGACCGCGTACCCCGGCTCGTCGTCCGCCGACGGGTCGAGGCCGAAGGGCGGCGGCAGGGGTTCGGACGCATGGCCGGCGTGTTCTGACGGATCACGCTCGTCGTCATCGTCGCGCCATCCCACGGGCAGCGCCCACAGCGCCTCGCGCTCCTCGAGCATGTCGACCACGTCGACCCGGTCGGGAAGGTACTGCGACATCAGCTGCAGGCCGTCCCATCCGGCCATGTGCCGCACGGATTCGGCGTCGGCGTCACGACTCTGGTCGATCGCGCCCTGCACCCGCGCGTCTTCGAGGGCGTCGGCGCTCAGGGCGCGCAGTCGGCAGTACCGATCGCGCATCCGTCGGTGTGCGGGATGTCCCGGGGCCGACGCCTCGCCCGTGAGGGCCGCGAAGAGCTGCAGGTACCCCTCGGTGCGGGCGTTGCGCCGCGCCACGTCGACGAACACGAGCTCACCGGGCTCCGCCGCGGCGGCGATCATGTCGAACGCCTTCTCGTTGTCGTCTTCGAAACCGGCGACGACCTCGGCGAGCAGATCGTCCTTCGACGCGAAGTGTCCGAGCAGGCCGGGATGACTGATGGATGCCGCGGCGGCGATGTCGCGGAGGGAGACGGAACGGTAGCCGTCGCGCACGAAGAGCTCGCGCGCGGCGTCGACGATCCGCTGTCGCGTGGCCGCGGCACGGTTCTGCCGTGAGCCGGTCGACGTCATGGTGGTCATCGCGCCCTCCTCCTGCATCCTATCCTCGCTCATTACCAAGCGGTCGATATTCACTTACCAAACGGTCGAGATTCGTGTATCGTCATGTCGACGCCGAGTCGCAGACGATCGACGCTTCCGCCCGAAAGGAATCCCATGACAGAGTTGTCACCCGCCGCCAACGCGGCCGCCGTCGGCACGACCGGGTTCAAGGCTCCCGGCACCACCCCGACCCGCACGCCTCGCGGCTACGCTCCTGGCCTCGCCGCCGTCAACTTCGGCGTCTTCCTCGCCCTGCTCACGCCGGTGATGGTGTCGATGGCGTTCAAGATCAGCCGCATCGATCCCGTCACGACCGAGGCCAGCCTCGGACTGGTGATGGGCGTCGGCGCCGCGTTCGCCCTCGTCGCCAACCCGCTCGTGGGCCGGCTCTCCGACCGCACCACCTCGTCGTGGGGCATGCGTCGCCCCTGGATCCTCGGCGGCGCGATCGTCGGCCTCGGCGGATTCGTGCTGATCGGCGTCGCGACCTCGATCTGGGTCGTCCTGCTCGCCTGGTGCCTCGTGCAGGCGGCCATGAACGCGGTGCTCGCCGCGGCCAACGCGACCCTTCCCGATCAGGTGCCGGCGACGAGCCGCGGCAAGGTCTCGGGCCTCGTCGGCATCACGACCCCGATCGGCATCCTCGCGGGAAGCTTCATCGTCAACTTCCTCCCCGGCGACTTCGAGCGCTTCGTGGTGCCCGGCGTGATCGCCCTCGTGCTCGTGATCGTGTTCGTGCTGATCCTCAGGGACCGCCGCCTCGCGCAGAAGCCGGCCGAGCGCTTCACGATCGGGACGTTCTTCGGCTCCTTCGTCTTCAACCCCCGCAAGCACCCCGACTTCGGCTGGACCTGGCTCACCAAGTTCTTCGTCATGTTCGGCTACGCCGGCATCGCGACCTTCCTCCCGCTCTACCTCGTCACGCGCTTCGGCCTCGACGAGCAGGGTGCCGTGAGCACGATCCTCCTCGCGAACCTCGCGTCGATGGCCGCCATGGCGATCTCGTCCCCGCTGGGCGGGTACCTCTCCGACCGCATCGGCAAGCGTCGCCCCTTCGTCGCGATCGCCGGGCTCGTGATGGTCGTCGGACTCGTGATCCTCGCCGTCGCCCCGAGCGTGGAGATCGTGATCGTCGCGCAGGCGATCATCGGCCTCGGTGCGGGATCGTTCCTCTCCGTCGACCTCGCTCTCGCGACCGAGGTGCTGCCCAACCCCGACGACGTCGCCAAGGACCTCGGCGTGCTGAACATCGCGAACGCCCTGCCGCAGTCGATCGCCCCCGCGATCGCCCCCGGCATCATCGCGATCGGAGCGGCCACTCCGCTGGGCGGCTACCCCACCTGGTACCTGTTCGGCGCTCTCGTGGCGCTCGCCGGCGCCGTCCTCGTCTACCGCATCAAGGGAGTCAAGTGAGCATGACCGACACCACGACGACGACCACCACGGCCCGCTCCTGGCTCGACGCGGAGCTTCCCGTCGACGAGCGCGTGCAGCTGCTGCTCGATGAGATGACCGTGGAGGAGAAGGCCGGCCTCCTCTTCCACACCATGATCGCGATCGGCGACCTCGACGAGGCGAACCCCGTGTTCGGCACCCCGAGCGCGCGCGAGTTCCTCGAGATCAAGCAGATGACGCACTTCAACCTGCTCGGCGCCGCGCCGACCGGACGGGAGATCGCGGCCTGGCAGAACGAGCTCCAGCGCCTCGCGGCGACGACCCGTCTCGGCATCCCCGTGACGCTGTCGACCGACCCGCGGCACTCGTTCAGCGAGAACCCGGGCGCGTCGATCCTCGCCGGCCCGTTCTCGCAGTGGCCCGAGACCCTGGGTCTCGCGGCGACCCGTGACCCCGAGCTGGTCGAGCGGTTCGCCGATATCGCCCGGCAGGAATACACCGCTGTCGGTCTGCGCGTCGCCCTGCACCCGCAGGTCGATCTCGCCACCGAGCCCCGGTGGGCGCGGCAGACCGCGACCTTCGGAGAGGATGCCGAGCTCGCGGGCATTCTCGGAGCGGCATACATCCGCGGGTTCCAGGGTGCGTCGTTCGGTGCGGGCTCGGTCTCGACCATGACGAAGCACTTCCCGGGCGGCGGCCCGCAGAAGGACGGCGAGGACCCGCACTTCCCCTACGGGCGCGAGCAGGTGTACCCGGGCGGAGAGTTCGAGCTGCACCTCAAGCCGTTCCAGGATGCTCTCGACGCGGGCACGCGGCAGATGATGCCGTACTACGGCATGCCGGTCGGCACGGAGTACGAGGAGGTCGGGTTCGGGTTCAACCGCTCGGTCATCACGGGCCTGTTGCGCGAGCGCTTCGGATTCAACGGACTCGTCTGCACGGACTGGGGTCTGATCAACGACGCCGAGATCTTCGGGCAGCCGTTCCCGGCGCGGGCCTGGGGCGTCGAGCACCTCACCCCGAGGGAGCGGATCGTCAAGGTCCTGGATGCCGGCGCGGACCAGTTCGGCGGAGAGGCGTGCCCCGAGCTGCTGCTCGAGCTCGTCGCGGACGGATCGGTCGCGGAGGAGCGCCTGGACGTGTCCGCTCGCCGCATCCTGCGCGAGAAGTTCGAGCTCGGCCTGTTCGAGAACCCCTTCGTCGACGAGGACGCCGCCGACGGGATCGTGGGCCGCGCCGACTTCCGGGCGGCCGGTGAGGAGGCGCAGCGCGCGTCGATCACGGTGCTCACGAACGACGGCGCCCTGCCGTTCGCCGCGGGTCTGCGCCTGTACGTCGAGGGGATCGACGCGGAGGTCGCCGCCGCCTACGGGCAGGTCGTCGAGACGCCGGCCGAGGCCGACCTCGCGGTCATCCGGCTGCAGGCGCCCTTCGAGGAACGCGCGACGATGTTCGAGAACTTCTTCCATGCGGGTTCGCTCGACTTCTCCGACGAGATCGTCGCGCATGTGCGCGCCGTCGCCGCGGAGGTGCCGACCGTGGTCGACGTGCTCGCCGACCGCCCGCCGATCCTCCAGCCGATCACGGATGCCGCGGCTGCGGTCACCGTGAACTGGGGGGCGTCGGGTGCTGCTCTGCTCGATGTGCTCAGCGGGACGCACGCCGCGACGGGCGCTCTGCCGTTCGACCTCCCCAGGTCGATGGCGGCCGTGGAGGCCTCCCGTCCCGATGTCCCGTTCGACACCTCCGATCCGCTGTTCCGCTTCGGCCACGGCCTTCGGCTGTAGCCTCTCGACGCACGACTGACCCGCCGCCTCGCATGTTCGCCATGCGAGGCGGTAGTCGTCTGGGGGTGAGCGATGTGATCGCTCCCACGATTTTGTGTGATCGCTCCCACGAATCAGTGTGACCGCTCCCATGAATTTTGCCAAGACCTCTGGACAAACCCTTCGGAGGGCAGGCATAGTCACTTACCAACATCGCTCTGACCGGCACACGCCGGCACCTGGGGAGGGCCTTGTGACGCGGAACATCTGCATCACGGGAGAGGCGAATGGTTCATTTCGGAGGGGCGGGACTGCGCAGGCGCAGGGCCGCAGGAGCAGGACTCGCAGGCGCGATCGCGGCGGCTGTGGTCCTCGCAGGAGCACTGGTTCCGACGGCGGCGTCAGCCGCGCCGGGCGATCAATCGGCTTCGAGTTCGAAGTTCCTGAGCGGCAGTCTGCTGCTCGGCGGCATCCCGCTCGATGACGTCGTCGATCTCGGCGGATCGTCCACGAGCAATGCGGGGTCACCCACGCCGGACACCGAGACGAGTTCGCTCGATCTCACGGCGCTGAACCTCCTGCAGCTCGGGGTGCCCGGGGGCCTCAGCGTGCCGCTGAACAACTTCTTGCAGCTCGGCGCCGTGAACCAGTACTCGCAGTCCTCCGACGCCGGAGTCTCGCGCGCCGCGACCGGCGCCGTGAGCGACACCGGAGTGATCGACACGACCGGCACGGGGGCCTATCCGTCCAATGCGTCGCTCAACCTGCAAGGGCTCCTCGGCTCCGCCGTCACCGGCACCGTCGCCGACCTCGACATCTCGCTCGAGGCGATCAGCTCCGAGGTCGCGATCGACGCGGCCGGCGCCGTCACCCGCGACTACAACGTCGCCGGCGGTGACCTGTCGCTGACCCTGCCGGCGATCGCGACGCTGCAGAACACGCTCACGGGTCCCGGGGGCGTCGCGTCGACCGTCGACGCCGCTGTGAACAGCCTCGCCGGACCCAACGGGCTCCTGGCGCAGGCGCTCGCCGGGCTCAACGCCGCGCTCGCGCCGATCCTCGGCAACAGCGGCGTGAACATCACGATCACCACGGACATCGCGGCGGCGCTCAACACGATCCTCGACACCCCGGTGGGTGACGGCGTCGTCACGGTGAACCTCCGCACGGGAGTCGTCGGCGTCGATCTGAACGCCCTGCTCTCCGACACCACCGGCCGCGGTCTCAACAACCTGAACGTCGGCGAGGAGGTCCTGTCGCCCGCGGTGCTGAACAACCTCATCACGCGCGTCGGCAACGTCCTGAACACGGTGCCCGAACTGGTCCGGAGCACGCTCACGACCACGCTCAACGCCGCTGTGCTCAACGTCAACGTCGCAGTCTGCGTCGTCGGCACCGGCCCCACCTGCACCGTCCCGGTGGTCGACATCGGCACCGGTCTGCAGGTCTCGGTCCCGAACCAGACCCTCGGCAGCGTGGTCGCCGGTACGGCGACCGCCACGATCTCGCTCAAGGTCGCCGGCCTCCCGGTCGTCGTGCCCGTCGGTACTCTGCTCGGCGCTCTGACGGGCCCGATCAACTCCGTGCTCCTCGGCCCGACGGGCGTGATCGCCACGGTCGTGCCGACGGTCACCACCGCGGTGACCGGGATCGTCAGCGCGCTGGCGCCCGCGGTCGGGCTCCTGAACGGCGTCGTCTCGCTGCGCGGCAACGTGCAGGCCGACAATGGCCCGATCTTCAGCGAGGAGGCGTTCGTCCTCACGGTCGGCGACATCCTCGGCACGGGCGGTGTGGGCACGATCGCCCTCGCCCGCTCGCAGGCCGGACCCAACGCTCTCGCCGACGCCCCGACCGTGGACGCCGCGGCCAGCGTGCAGGCCGGCGACGACCTCGCGATCACCGGTGCGGGATGGCCCGCGAACACCGAGGTCTCGGTGCAGCTGGCGGCACCGGGCGGCGGCGCGAACGTGGGCGGTCCGGAGACCGTCACGACCGACGGCACCGGCGGATTCACGCTCGCGTACCCGGTTCCGGCCGGTACCCCAGCGGCCGCGGGCTACACGGTCACCGCGACCGACGGAACCTCCACGGCCTTCGACACGACCGAGGTCACGGCAGCCCCCGCCACCGTCGACGCCGCGCCCGCCGTGCAGGCAGGCACAGACCTCGCCGTCACGGGTGCGGGATGGCCCGCGAACACGGAGGTGTCGGTGCAGATGACCGCACCCGGTGGCGGTGCGAACGTCGGCGGTCCGGAGACGGTCACGACCGACGGCACCGGCGGATTCACGCTCGCGTACCCCGTCCCGGCAGGTACCCCGGCGGCGACCGGGTACACGATCACCGCGACTGCCGGAACCGTGACGGCCACGGACACGACCGAGGTGACCGACGCCCCCGTCCCGACCGTCGACGCGGCTCCGACCGTGCAGGCCGGCACCGACCTCGCCGTCTCGGGCACGAACTGGCCCGCGAACACCGAGGTGTCGGTGCAGCTCACCGCACCGGGCGGCGGCGCGAACGTCGGCGGTCCCGAGACGGTCACGACCGACGGCACCGGCGGCTTCACGCTCGCCTACCCCGTCCCGGCGACCGCGGCGGCGGGTACGGGCTACACCGTGACGGCCACCGCGGGCGCGCAGACCGCGACCGACACGACCGACGTCACGGCGGCGGCCACGGTCGATGCCGATGACACCGTGCAGGCCGGGTCCGACCTCGCCGTGAGCGGCACCGGCTGGCCCGCGAACACCGAGGTGTCGGTGCAGCTCACCGCACCCGGAGGCGGCGCGAACGTCGGCGGCCCCGAGACGGTGACGACCGACGGCACGGGCGGCTTCACGCTCGCGTACCCCGTTCCGGCCGGCACCCCCGCCGGCACCGGGTACACCGTCACCGCGACGGCCGGTGCGCAGACGGCGACCGACACGACCGCTGTCACGGCGGCGCCGACGGTCGACGCGGCAGACACGGTCGAGGCGGGATCCTCGCTCTCCGTGACCGGGGCCGACTGGCCGGCGAGCACCGAGGTCTCGGTGCAGCTGACCGCACCGGGCGGCGCGCCGATCGGTGCACCGCAGACGACGACGACCACCGCGCTCGGCGGCTTCACGCTCGCGTACCCCGTGCCCGCCGGGACTCCCGCCGGCACCGGGTACACCGTCACGGCGACCGCAGGTGCGGCGACGGCGACCGACACCACGGAGGTCACGGCCGCGCCGGTCGTGCTGGATGCCGCGGCATCCGTTCCCGCGGGCACGAACCTCGCGGTGACGGGGTCGGGGTGGCCCGTGAGCTCCACGGTGTCGCTCCAGCTGACCGCCCCCGGCGGCGGAGCGAACGTCGGCGGACCCGTGAGCGCGACCACCGATGCGTTCGGCGCGTTCACGGTGAACTACCCCGTCCCCGCGGGCACCGCTCCGGCCACCGGCTACACGCTCACGGGCACCTCGGGGGCGGTCACGCAGACCGACACCGTCGAGGTGACGGCGGGCGACCCGGGCGACGTCAACACGAACGCGGCGGCCTCGGCCTCCGCCTCGGCAGACGCCACGGCCGACGGCGACCCCTCGGCGCAGGCCGCAGCCGAAGCGGCTGCTCTCGCCGACGCGACCTCCGCGGCCTCGGCAGCGGCGACCGCCGACGCCTCCGCGGCAGCGGTCGCGGCAGCCACGACGGACGCCTCGACCACGGCCACCACCGACGCGACGGCGGCCGCGAACGCCTCCGCGGCCGTCGCCGCTCAGGCAGCGGCGCAGGCGGATGCGTCCGACGACGCGAACGCCGCGGCCTCCACCGCGGCAGACGCCAACTCGGCCGCATCGTCGGAGAGCGCCGCAACCGCGGACTCCTCCACGAACGCCTCGGCTGAGGCCTCGACGAACGCGAACGCGGCGGCCTCGGCATCCGCGTCTGCGAACGCCGACGCGTCGACGGATGCGGTCGCCGAAGCGGCCGCGCAGGCGGCGGCCTGGGCCGATGCGACGGCCGAGGGCTCGGCTGCGGCGAACCCCGCGGCGGAGGCGGCGGCGCAGACCGCGGCGACCGCCACGTCGTCGACGGACGCCACGGCCGATGCGACCTCGTCGGCGAACGCCGGTGCGGCCGTCGCGGCACAGGCGGCAGCGCTCGCCGACGCGACGAGCACCACGGCGGCGCAGGCCTCGGCGACGTCCGACGCGAGCACGAGCGCGGCGTCGAACGCCAGCGCGGCGGCCATCGCCTCCGCGTCGACCGATGCCTCCTCCGACGCCGTGGCCTCCGCGGACGCGGCGGCCGACCCCTCCGCGGAGGTCAACACCAACGCCTCGGCGTCGGCGGCGGCCTCGGCCCAGGCGGACAGCGACGCGAACGCGGTCGCCGAAGCGGCTGCGGTGGCGGCGGCCCTGGCGGATGCGACGAGCAGCGCTTCGGCGGCGGCGGACGTGACGGCGGATGCGGCGGCCTCGGCCGCGACGACGACCGACGCCTCGACCGACGCCTCCTCGACGGCGACGACGGATGCGAACGCCTCGGCGGCCGCCGCGGCTCAGGCGGCCGCGCAGACCGACGCCACGTCGACCAGCGCCGCCGACGCCTCCGCAGCGGCGACCGCGAACGCGAACGCCTCCTCGGCGGCCGCGGCGAACGCCTCGTCCTCCGCGACGGCATCCGCGTCGGCAGCCGCTGACGTCTCCGCCGACGCGACGGCGGAGGCTTCGGCCACGGCGACGTCGACGGCCACCGCGACGGCCTCGGCCGATGCGGATGCCGCAGCGGATCCGGGCTCGCAGATCGGCATCCGGGTCGTGACCCCGGTGCTGGAGCGCGGCGATCGGCAGACCGCGATCGGTACCGGCTTCCAGCCCGGCGAGACCGTGACGGGAGTCATGACCTCCGCCCCGCTGGCGCTGGGCAGCCGGGTCGCGAACGCGCAGGGCGAGGTCACGTTCACCTGGACGATCCCCGCGGACACCGACCTCGGCACGCACACCGTCACGCTGACGGGAGCGACCTCCGGTGCGGTCTCCACGACGTTCCAGGTCGTGCGATCCGGACTCGCCACCACCGGCGGTGACGTCCAGACCGGGTGGATCGCCCTCGCCGCCGTGCTCCTCGTGCTCGGGCTCGGCGTCATCCGGGCCGGACGACGCCGGACGCAGACCGTCGCCCTCGACCGCATGGTCGAGTAGCGACACCCTCGTCGGGGCCGCCGCGCACGGCGGCCCCGACCCCTCTCGGCGGTCAGGAAGGTGCGCACAATGACCACGACGCAGATGTCATCCGAATCGGACCTCTCGGTCGAGCCCGCGGAGTCCACGAGGCCGCGACCCGCCTGGTGGGTCAAGCTCATCGCGTTCGCCGCGTGCCTGCTCACGCTCTGGCACGTCGGCGCCTCGTTCCTCTGGATCGCGCCGTACTCGGCGCTGCGGGAGATCCCGACGCAGGAGGTCCTGTCGGGCTACATGCTGCCGATGTTCGGGCAGTCCTGGAGCGTCTTCGCGCCGGAGCCGATCAACGGCGATTACCACTTCAACGTCCGCGCGGTCATCGAGAAGGACGGCGAGGAGGTCGAGACCGGGTGGGTGAGCGCGACCGACGTCGAGCTCTCCATGATCCGCTACCACCTCTTCCCGCCGCGGGCAGGCATCCAGTCGAGCGAGGTGGCGAGCGGGCAGATGAACGCCTTCAACAAGCTCGACGAGCAGCAGCAGGCCGTGATCGCTCTCGACTACACGGAGGACGGGTGGGAGGACTGGATGACCCGGTCCTTCGACGAGCTCGAGGGCGACCATCCGTCGACCGCCGCGTACATGGCGGAGGAGCATCTCTCGACCGCGTATGCGACGCAGGTCGCCTACGCGATCTGGGGCGCGGACGCCGTCGTGCAGGTGCAGTACCGCGTGAGCCGCCAGAACGTCGTGCCCTACGCCGAGCGCAACGACCCCGGTGCGCAGCGGCCGGACCCGACCTTCTCCACCACGGGATGGCGACTGCCGATCGAGGAGGAGGGGCAGAGCCGGGAGAACTTCGCCGGCACGTTCCGCGCCCAGTTCGAGAGGATCCAGCCGTGAGCGCCCCGACGAGGACGCGGGACAAGGCCGTGTCGACGAAGACGAGGAAGGATGCTCCGCCGAAGGCGCTGCAGCCGGACGCTCCGGCGAAGAAGTCCCCTGCGGCTCCGACGCCTCCGGTCCCGCAGCCCGCCCCCACGGCGTCCTTCGCCGCCCGTCTCCTCACGTTCGCCTCGTCGATGGTCGCGGGGCTCTGGGCCATGGTGGTGTCGGCCGTCGACCGCATCTCGGCGTTCATCGGGGACTGGCTGTTCCACGGCAAGAAGGCGCTCTACGGATTGGCCGTGACCCGCATCCTGTTCGGCGTCACCGCGTTGGGGCTGCTGGCCGCGAACTTCAGCACACGCCTGTATACGTTCGGCTCCGGCTCGGCGTGGAACGGCGAGATGGCCCAGCCCGTGAGCGACTTCCCGACGATCTGGGTGTTCAGCGCCTTCCACGCGGCCATGGGCGACGACGTCCTCTATACAGTCCTCTATCTGGTCCTCGCCGCGCTCGCGGTGCTGTTCGTGCTGGGATGGCGCTTCCGCTTCGTGCTGCCGGTGTTCTTCTGCCTGTGGGTCGGGTTCATCGAGGCCAACGACATGGTCGGCGACCAGGGCGACAACATGTTCCGCATCGCGCTGCTCCTCCTCTTCTTCGCCGACCCCGCCGCGCGCTGGTCGCTCGACGCCCGCCGCCGCGCCAAGGTCGGGGACTGGTTCCCGCCGAACAGCCAGCCGGCCCTGCTCGGCACCGTCTTCCACAATCTCGCGCTCGTCGCGCTCACGGCGCAGGTCTGCTTCGTGTACGCCTCCGGGGCGCTGTTCAAGGCGGGAGGCGACCCGTGGAAGGACGGCTACGCGGTCTACAACCCGCTGCAGACCGCCCGCTTCGGCACCTGGCCGGTGCTGAGTGACCTCGTCACGGCCTGGGGGCCCATGGTGACGATCGCGAGCTGGGGGTCGATCATCCTGCAGGTGGCGTTCCCCCTCATGCTGTTGACGCGCCCCACCAGGCTGATCGGCCTCCTCGGCATCCTCTCCTTCCACATCGGAATCGCCGTGCTCATGGGCCTGCCCTGGTTCTCGCTGACGATGATCGCGATCGATTCGATCTTCATCCGCGACCGCACCTGGGCGCGGCTCAGCGCCGGCGTCGCCCGACGGTGGAACGACGCGAAGTCCGCGCCGCCGCCCGGCGGGCGGGCGGCTCCTGTCGCCTGACGACAATGCTCCCGGGGGACGTCCGCGCAGCATATTGGAGGAACCGCACAGGGGAGTTCTTCGCAGGTTGTGGCAGACCTACCATGAAAGCATCCCCGTCTCCCTCTGAGAGGAATGCGCATGGTCGACGCCGCCGTCCGTCCGAACACCACCTCCGCCGCCACGAGCGACGCCGGAATCCGCCTCGACATCGACGCCGTGAACCGGCTGCTGATGGGCACGTGGGCCGACACGCGTCGCGAGGCGCGCGAGATGATCAAGGACTCCGCGTTCTGGCGCAAGGACGAGCTCGGCAAGGACGAGCACCGCGAGCGCGTGCTCAGCCAGCTGCACCTGCTGGTCGAGAACAAGGCCGTGCACCGCGCGTTCCCGAAGCGCCTCGGTGGCGAGGAGAACAACGGCGGCAACATCGCCGGGTTCGAGGAGCTCGTCGTCGCCGATCCGAGCCTCCAGATCAAGTCGGGCGTGCAGTGGGGTCTCTTCGGCTCCGCCGTGCTGCAGCTCGGCACCGCCGAGCATCACGACAAGTGGCTGCCCGGCATCATGAGCCTCGAGATCCCCGGCGCGTTCGCGATGACGGAGATCGGCCACGGATCCGACGTCGCGGCGGTCGGCACCACCGCGACGTACGACCCCGAGACCGAGGAGTTCGTCATCCACACGCCGTTCCGCGCGGCGACGAAGGAGTACCTCGGCAACGCGGCCCTGCACGGCATCGCCGCCACCGTGTTCGCGCAGCTGATCACGAACGGCGTCAACCACGGCGTGCACTGCTTCTACGTGCCGCTGCGCGGCGAGGACGGCGTCGACCTGCCCGGCATCGGGCGTGAGGACGACGGCCTCAAGGGCGGGCTCAACGGCATCGACAACGGACGCCTCTCCTTCGACAACGTGCGCATCCCGCGCACCAACCTCCTCAACCGCTACGGCGACGTCGCGGCCGACGGCACCTACTCGAGCGCGATCGACAGCCCTGGACGCCGCTTCTTCACGATGCTCGGCACTCTCGTGCAGGGTCGCGTCTCGCTCGACGGCGCCGCCTCCTGGGCCTCCGCCCTCGGCCTGAAGATCGCGATCACCTACGCGACCCAGCGCCGCCAGTTCGACGGAGCGGACGGCCAGGAGGTCGTGCTGCTCGACTACGGCAAGCACCAGCGCCGCCTGCTCCCGCGCCTCGCGACCACCTACGCGCAGATCTTCGCGCACGACGAGTTCCTGCAGAAGTTCGACGGCGTGTTCTCCGGGCGCACCGACACCCCCGACGACCGCGAGGACCTCGAGACGCTCGCCGCCGCCCTCAAGCCGCTGTCGACCTGGCACGCGCTCGACACCCTGCAGGAGGCTCGCGAGGCCTGCGGCGGCGCCGGCTTCATGTTCGAGAACCGCCTCGTGGGGCTGCGCGCGGACCTCGACATCTACGTGACGTTCGAGGGTGACAACAACGTGCTGCTGCAGCTCGTCGGCAAGCGTCTGCTCACCGACTACGCGAAGCAGTTCACCGGGAAGGATGCCGCGGCGCTCGCGAAGTTCGCGGTGGGCCAGACCGCGGGCAAGGTGTTCCACGGCGCGGGTCTGCGGCAGTTCGGCCAGTCGGTCGCCGACTTCGGCCAGGTCGCGCGGTCGGTCGAGAACGGCCTGCGCGAGGAGCAGCAGCATCTGCTGCTCGCCGAGCGCGTGCAGCAGATGGTCGCCGACATCGCCGGACGCCTGCGCGTCGCCGGCAAGGACAAGGTGCGCGGCGCGCAGCTGTTCAACGAGAACCAGGCCGAGCTCATCGAAGCCGCCCGGGCGCATGGTGAGCTCCTGCAGTGGGAGGCGTTCACCGACGCCGTGCACCGCACCGAGGACGCCGACAGCAAGAAGGTGCTGACCTGGCTGCGCGACCTCTTCGGTCTGCAGCTGATCGAGAAGCACCTCGCCTGGCACCTCATCAACGGCCGCCTGTCGATGCAGCGCGCCGCCGCCGTGTCGAGCTACATCGACCGCCTGTGCGCGCGTCTGCGCCCGCACGCCCTCGACCTCGTCGACGCGTTCGGCTACGAGCCCGAGCACGTGCGCGCCCCCATCGCCTCCGGTGCGGAGAAGCAGCGTCAGGACGAGGCCCGCGCCTACTACGCGGACCTCGCCGCCTCGGGCCGGGCGCCGATCCAGGAGAAGGCGCTCAAGCAGAAGAAGCGCTGAGCCGAGAAGCGCCGTGTCAGGCGGCGGGCGGCGCCGGCGGGAAGGGATGCTGCCCCGGCGCCGGGTACGCGGCCGGATACGGCGCCGGCGGATACGCTGCGGCGACGGCATCCGTCCCCTCCGGCGGCGTCAGCCGCGCCTGGGCGCGCACACGCAGCAGGACGGCCGTGAACACGAGGAACAGGACGCCGGCGGCGGCGCTCGCGCCGTAGAGCATGAGCGTCGGCGCGACGACGTTCACGCCGCGGGGCAGCGACGTCAGGATCGGGAACACTGCGGTCGGCGCGAGGGCGAGCGCGATGCTGCCGACCAGGAGCACGAGCGCCGGCAGCACCAGGGCGAACGGCGACCAGTGGGTCACGCCCACACCGGCGAGGATGAGGAGCAGGCCGCCGAGCGTGGCCAGGACGGCGAGCGGCTGCAGGTCGAACTGGAACCGCTGCAGGGCGAGGAGCGTGCCGTTCGCGGCGCCCCACGACAGCAGGAGGGCCCCGCCGGCGAGGAGCAGCGGCGCGAGGACGATCCCGAGGGCGCCGAGACCCGCTCCGCGCGGACGCGGGTCGCGGCGCACGCGGGTCAGCACCAGGCCCATCGCGCCGAGCACGGGCAGCACGGCGAGCGGGACGCCGTAGACCGCGCCGTCGATCCACGGGCTGGGGACGAACCGGTACAGCCACGAGAGCGCGAGAGGGAAGGCCGACAGCGCGAGGGCGACCACGCTGAACGCCCCGACCGCGACGAGCCCTGCCGAGCTCCACACGCCGCTGAGCACCACGACCGCGAGCAGCACGACGCCGAGAGTCTGTACGAGCATCGGACCGATCACGGCCGAGAGGTCCTGGCGGTAGCCGTACTCGAAGAACACCTGGCTCACCGACTGCCCGCCCACCGACAGGAGCACGAGGGCGATCGGCGTGAGCACGAGCGCGAGAACGGTCGTGATGATGCGAGCGGGCAGGGTCGAGCGGCGCATGGACGTCCCTCCAGAGTCGTAGCCCTACCGTATCGATCGGGCGCGGGTAATGTCAGTGTCTGCCCCGTGAACAGTTCTGAGGAGTCCCGGATGACCCGCGTCCATGCCTACGCCGCCCCGAGCGAAGCCGCCCCGCTCGAGAAGACCGAGATCGAGAGGCGCGAGCTCGGCCCGCACGACGTCCTCATCGACATCGCCTTCGCGGGCATCTGCCACTCCGACATCCACACGGTACGCGGTGATTGGGGGCCGCAGACGTATCCGCTCTCGCCCGGGCACGAGATCGCCGGCGTCGTCTCGGCGATCGGCTCCGAGGTCACGCGTCACGCGGTCGGCGACCGTGTCGGCGTCGGCTGCATGGTGAACTCGTGCGGCGAGTGCCGCAACTGCCTGCGCGGCGACGAGCAGTTCTGCTCGAACGGCGCGGTGATGACCTACGGCGCGACCGACCGCGACGGCACGATCACGCAGGGTGGGTACTCCGAGCAGGTCGTGGTCACGGAGTCGTTCGTCGTCCGCATCCCCGACGGACTCGCGCTCGACGCCGCGGCCCCGCTGCTGTGCGCCGGCATCACCACGTACTCGCCCCTGCGCCACTGGGGCGTCGGCCCGGGCAGCCGTGTCGCGGTCGTCGGACTCGGCGGCCTCGGACACATGGGCGTCCAGATCGCCCATGCTCTCGGTGCCGAGGTCACCGTGCTCTCGCAGACGCTGAGCAAGAAGGACGACGGACTGCGCCTCGGCGCCGACCACTACTACGCGACCAGCGACCCCGAGACGTTCCGGGACCTGCGCAGCTCGTTCGACGTCATCCTCAACACCGTGAGCGCGGTGGTCGACCTGCGCGCGTACCTCAGCCTGCTCGACGTGGGCGGATCCATGGTGTGCGTGGGCGCTCCGGCCGAGCCGCTGCCGGTGCAGGTCATGTCGCTGATCGGCGGACGCCGCTCGCTCGCCGGATCGAACATCGGCGGCATCCAGGAGACTCAGGAGATGCTCGACTTCTGCGCCGCGAAGGGCATCGCCGCCGAGATCGAGGTCATCCCCGCGTCGCAGATCAACGAGGCCTACGAGCGCGTGCTCGCCTCGGACGTGCGCTACCGGTTCGTGATCGACGGGTCGACCTTCGCGGACTGAGCCTCGGGCCGCTCTCGGTGGGCTGAGTGTCGCGGCGGGCGTCGCGGAGGTAGGGCGTCGCGGAGGTAGGCGATGCGCCGGAGGGAGGACGATCCGCCCAGGATCGTCCTCCCTCCGCGTCGTCTCCTGCGTCGTCTGCCATCCGCGGGGGCTGCCCTCTCAGACGCATTCCAGAGTCTTGGAATATCGACTGTGAACAGGTCTTTTCATGGGCCTGAATGTCGGTGGTCCCTGATGGGATCGACGTATGGAAGAACCGCTCGCCCGTCTCGCCCAGGTCGCATCCGACCTCGATGCGGTGCTGTGCGGAAGCTCGCTCGCGGGTCTGTCCGATGCTGCGCGCGTGGATGTCCTCCAGCGCGCCGGGGCGGTGCTTCGGAGAGTCGAGGCAGTCGTCGTCGAGACCGTGGCGACCGCGGATCCGGTGGATCTCGCCCACGGCTCCGGATGCCGAACGGTGAACGAGCTCCTGCAGCGCACCCTGCTCGTCGACGCGCCCGCCGCAGCGCGGGTCGTGAAAGCCGCGGGGTACCTGGCGCGGGACACGAGTCTCGTATCGGGCGAAAGGCTGCCTGCGCGCTGGCCTGCGCTCCGTGAGGCCCTGCTCGACGGGGTCATCGGGATCGCCAGCACGCTCGCCGCGGCCGGACCGGTATCGCGCATCGGCGACCGCATCGGCGCGGAGGAGCGGCTGACCGCGGATGCCTTCCTCGCGGACGCCGCTCGCGGATTCCACGACGTCGTGGACGACGAGAACGAAGACTCCGACGAGGGTGGCCCCGGCGTAGTGCCGGAGGATCTCGGTCGCCTGGCGCAGCACATCGCGATGGTGCTCGATCCCGACGGCGACGAACCGGACGATCAGGAGGCGCTGCAGAAGCGTGGACTCACGATCGGGCGGGTGAGGAACGGGCTACACCGTGTCAGCGGACACCTTCTCCCCGATGCGGCGGCGCAACTGCAGGGCATCCTCGACGCGGTGCTGAATCCGAAGGTCGATGGGCCGCCGATGCCCGAACCGGGACGCGGAGTGCGCTTCGAAGAGTCCACGAATGACTCCGACGCGTCCGACGGTGGCGGGAACGACGGCCGTGACGACGATCCCTTCGACGCCGACCCGCGGGCGGTGATCGATCCGCGGACGCATGCGCAGAAGCGTCACGACGCCCTCGCCGCGGCCCTGGGCATCGCTGCGCGGCATCAGGACATGCCGTCGCTCGGCGGGGCAGCGCCGACGCTCGTGGTGACGGTCGATGCGAACGACCTTGCGCGCGGCGCTGGGCGTGCTCGCCTGCCCGGTTCCGACGCGACTCTTCCGGTCGCCGTGGCCGAGCACATCGCGTGCGCCGGAGCGGTGCAGCGGGTGCTCCTCGACGAGGGGAGGATCGTCGGGATCACGACGACCGACCGCATCTTCACGGTCCACCAACGGAGGGCGATCGTCGCGCGCGACAGAGAATGTCTCATCCCGGGATGCCATGTGCCGGCGTCGTGGTGCGAGATCCACCACGTCGTCGAACATGCGCGCGGAGGTCCGACGAGCACCGACAACGGAGTTCCGTTGTGCTGGTGGCATCATCGGTCGCTGGGTTCCTCGCGGTGGGAGATCCGCATGAACGACGGTCTGCCGCAGGTCCGCGGACCGGCATGGTGGGATCCCGCGCGGCGGTGGCGGACGCCGCGGATCAGCGCACGGGGTTCGATCGATCCTGCACGGCCTCGATCACGGCCTCGATCGGCGGCGTGAGGTGGCAACGCGTGCGATGTCGGTGCGGGGCGATAGCGTCGAGCCATGCCCTCCCTTCTCACAGGTCCTGACGGTCGCGCGCGTTGCGCGTGGGTCGGCGACGACGCCGAGTACCGCCGCTATCACGATGAGGAGTGGGGAACTCCGCTGCACGGCGACCGGGCGCTGTTCGAGAAGATGGCGCTCGAAGGCTTCCAGGCCGGTCTGTCGTGGATCACGATCCTCCGCAAGCGCCCCCGCTTCCGCGAGGTGTTCGCCGGGTTCGAGCCGGAAGCGGTCGCCGCCTTCGACGAGTCCGACGTCGAGAGGCTCATGGGGGATGCCGGCATCATCCGCAACCGCGCCAAGATCGAGGCCACGATCGGCAACGCCGGCCTCGTCCGTGACATGGCCGAAGGGGAGCTCGACGCGCTCATGTGGTCGTTCGCGCCCGCGCCCACCGCCCGCCGTCCCGGTGAGTTCGCCGACGTGCCGGCCGTCACCCCGGAATCGACCGCGATGAGCAAGGAGCTGCGGCGCCGCGGATTCCGCTTCGTCGGAGCGACCACGATGTACGCGCTGATGCAGTCCGCCGGCATGGTCGACGACCACATCGAGGGATGCTGGCGCGCCGCCGAGCTCGGGTGACAGACGCCTGAGAACTCCGTGGGCAGTTCTCCCCATCGTGCGCGGTATTCCGGAAGGTTAGGATGATCGGGTGTATCGTGCGCCGCCGGGTGCGCGATCGGAGAGTCTTGAACAGCGAGACCCTGGGGGGAACCGGGCATGAAGGCGTTGTCGTGGATGCGAGCGCGGCCGAAGACACTGGCGTCCGCCGCCGGTGTGACGGTGGGTGTGATCGCCCTCACCACGATGGCGATCAACTATCAGGGCTTCCCGACCACCAAGGTCGACCTCAACGACGGCGGCGTGTGGATCACGAAGACCTCGAGCCTGCTCGTCGGCCACTTCAACTACGAGTCGACCGTGCTCGACGGCGGCCTCCGCACCGCGGGTGAGAACTACGACATCCTGCAGGACGAGACGAACATCCTCGTCGTCGACGAGAGCGCCTCGACCGTCACCGCTGTCGACCCGGCCCGCGTGGCCCTGGGCGACTCCGCCCGTATCCCCACGTCGGCCAAGGTCGCACTCGGCAACCGCACCACCGCGATCCTCGACCGCAAGAGCGGCAAGCTCTGGGTCGTCCCCGTCTCCGGCATCTCCTCGTTCAAGGTCGAAGGGGCAGAGCCCTCCGCCGAGCTCGGAGCCAACGCCGACATGACCGTCGCCGACGACGGCACCGTCTTCGGAGTGTCCCCCGAACGCGGCGAGGTCGTCACGATCCCCGTCGACAACGAGGGCGAGCCTCTCGATCCCTCTGCGGCATCCGTCGGGGAGATCGACGACGAGTCCGCTCCCGTCATCACCGCCGTCGGACGCACCCCGGTCGTCCTCGACCCCGCCGCCGGCGTCGTCACGACCCCCGGCGGTTTCCGCACGGAGGTCGCGGACACCGCAGATGCCGTGCTGCAGCCGGCATCCGCCCAGGCGTCCGCCGTCGCGCTCGCCACGAAGTCCGCGCTCGTGACCGTCCCGCTCGACGGTGCCGAGCCGACCGTCACCGACGTCGGCGGCACCGGCACACCTGCCGCCCCGGTCTCGCTGCGCGGCTGCACCTACGCCGCGTGGGCGGGATCCGCGCGCTTCCTGCGCGAATGCCCCGGCGATGCGAACGACGTCGACGAGAAGATCGAGGGCGCGGAACAGTCGAAGAGCCTGACGTTCCGGACCAACCGCGACGTCATCATCCTCAACGACGCGGTCGGCGGCGCGGCCTGGATGGCGAACGAGTCGCTGCAGCGCGTCGACAACTGGAACGACCTCACTCCGCCCGAGGGTGAGACCCAGGACGAAGAGGACACGACCGAGGAGACCGTCGAGACCACCCTTCCCGACCGCAAGGAGGAGAACACGCCTCCGGTCGCCGAGGACGACGATTTCGGCGTCCGCCCCGGTGCGACGACCCTCCTCCCGGTGCTCGACAACGACAACGATCCTGACGGCGACGTCCTCGTCGCGACCCTCGCCGAGGCCCAGCCCTCGATCGGCACGGTGCAGCCGGTGCAGAACGGCGGATCGCTGCAGATCGCGGTCGACGAGAAGGCCAGCGGCTCGACGACGTTCCTGTACGAGGCCGACGACGGTCGCGGCGGCAAGGACACCGCCAACGTCACGCTCACGGTGCACCCCTGGGACCAGAACGCCGCCCCGACGCCCAAGCGCAAGACGAGCCTGACCGTCGAATCCGGCGGAACGATCTCGTACAACATCCTCCCCGACTTCATCGACCCCGACGGCGACGACATCTACCTCAAGGGCGTCGAGCCGGCGCCCGGCGACGAGGTCGACTTCAGCACCGACGGCCAGATCACCTACAAGGCGACCGCGAGCCTGCAAGGTCGCAAAGAGGTGAGCGTCACGATCGCCGACGGCTTCGGCGAGACCTACGTCGGCACGATCTCCCTCGACGTCCGGCCCGAAGGGTCGACCGACCCCAAGACGAACGCCGACCACGTCGTGACGCGTGTGGGTGAGCAGGTCTCCGTCGCGCCCCTGGTCAACGACACGAGTTCGGGCCGCGAGCCGCTGCGTCTCGGACGCGTCGACGAGACGCCCGGTGCGACCGTGCTGCCGGACTACTCCAACAAGACGTTCACGTTCTCGGCGGAGACGCCCGGCACCTATTACGTGCAGTACCTGGCGACCGCGGGGCCGAAGAACGCGCAGGGCCTCGTGCGCGTGGACGTGCTCGATGCGAACGAGACCGATCTCCCGCCCGTCGCCGTGCGCGACGTCGCCCTGCTGCCCTCGGGCGGAGACGTGCTCGTCGGAGTCCTCGCGAACGACATGGACCCCGCCGGCGGCATCCTCGTCGTGCAGTCCGTGTCGCTCGAGCCGAGCTCCGGCATCTCGGTCTCGGTGATCAACCATGAGACGCTCCGCATCACCGACCAGGGCTCCCTCAAGGACCAGGTGCGCGTCAAGTACCGTATCTCGAACGGCTCGAAGTCCGCGGAGGGCGAGGTGGTCGTCATCCCGATCCCCGCGCCGGATCAGATCCTGCAGCCGGTCGCCAACCCCGACACCGCGTACGTGCGCGCGGGTGATGTCGTGACCATCCCCGTGCTCGACAACGACACGCACCCGAACGACGACGTGATGCACGTCGCGCCGGAACTGGTCGAGGCACCCGAGCCCGAAGACGGCGAGGCCTTCGTCTCGCAGGACGCCGTGCGCTTCAAGGCCGGCGATGAGGCGAAGACCGTCTACCTGACGTACGAGGCCGTCGACTCCCGCGAGCAGAAGGCCGCCGGCTACGTCACGATCCAGATCATGCCGATCGACGCCGAGACCAACGCGGCCCCGCGCCCGCAGGACATCGTGGCCCGCGCCCTCGCCGGCACCGAGGTCAACATCGCCGTGCCGCTCGACGGCATCGACGCCGACGGCGACTCGGTCGAACTGATCGGCATCGCCTCGAACCCGACCAAGGGCCGGATCAACGAGAACGGCTCGAACTACTTCACGTACGAGGCGTTCGACGGCTCGACCGGCGTCGACACGTTCAAGTACCGCGTCCGCGACCGCCTCGGCAAGGAGGGCGTCGCCACGATCCGCGTGGGGATCGCTCCTGCCGAAGACGTGAACCAGGCTCCGTACGCGGTGAAGGACGCCGTGGTGGTGCGCCCCGGGCGCGAGATCGCGGTACCCGTGCTCGCGAACGACTCGGATCCCGAGGGTGACGAGATCACTCTCGTGAGCGAGAAGAACGACGGACTCGAGGTCCCCGACATCGACGGGCTGTCCGCGCGCGTCTCGGGCGACCGGGTGCTCGTGCAGGCCCCGAACCGCTCGCTCGAGACCTCGCTGCAGTACACGATCCGCGACTCCCGCGGCGCGACCGCCTCGGCCGTGCTGCAGATCACGGTCGACGAGGACGTGCCGCTGCAGGCTCCGGTCGCCCGCGACGACCGCGTCCGCCCCGAGGATCTGAAGGACGGCACGCTCACGGCCGAGATCCCGATCCTCAAGAACGACGAGGACCCGGACGGCACCACGGATGCGCTCACCGTGACGCTCGGCGATGGCGCGACCCAGCTCGACAACGGTCTGGTGCGGGTGACGGTGCAGGAGGAGCAGCAGCTCATCCGCTACACGCTCACCGACCGCGATGGCCTCGAGGCCTCGGCGTTCATCTTCGTTCCGGCGGAGTCCGGGCTGCGCCCCATGATCGACCTCACCAAGCCGGTCGAGGTCGTGAGCGGGGAGACGAAGAAGCTCCCGCTCTCGGAGTACGTCACGGTCGCCGGCGGAGGCACCGCGCGGATCACCGAGCACGCCAAGGTCACAGCCGTGCACGCCGACGGATCGGACCTCGTGCAGGACGAGGGGACGCTCGTCTACACGTCCGCCGCCGGATACTTCGGCAAGGATGCGATCACCTTCGAGGTGACCGACGGCTCAGGACCCGACGACCCCGAGGGGCGCATCGCGACCCTGACGATCCCGATCGACGTGCTGCCGCCGGAGAACCAGCAGCCGGTCTTCGTGAACGGGCAGATGGAGGTCGCGCCGGGAGAGGATGCGACCGCGCTCGACCTCGCGGCTCTCACGACCGACCCCGACCCCGAGGACGAGGGCAAGCACACCTACAAGTTCACCGGCGGCGACGGCAAGGGCGTCAAGGCCAGGGTCGACGGGTCGAACCTGATGGTCGAGGCGTCGTCCGAGGCCAAGAAGGGCACGGCCCTCACCCTCAAGGTCGAGGTCACCGACGGCGAGACGGAGCCCGTGGAGGGAACCGTGACGGTTCTGGTCGCGGCATCCACGCGCGCGATGCCCGCCGCCAACACCGACACGGTCTCGGAGGCCGATCAGGGCAAGCCGGTGACGGTCGACGTGCTGGACAACGACTTCAACCCGTTCCCGGAGACCCCGCTCAAGGTCGTCTCCGCCGTGGTCGAGGCGGGCATGGGCTCGGTCTCGCAGAAGGGCGACCAGCTCACGGTCACCCCCGCCGCGACGTTCGTCGGCACGCTGGTCGTGCGCTACCGCATCCAGGATGCGACCAAGGACCCCGACCGTGAGGTCAACGGCCAGGTCGTCGTCACGGTGCAGGGCGTCCCCGAGGCGCCGGGCGCGCCCACCGTCACGAGCGTGCAGGACCGCACGGTGGTCGTGTCGTACGGCGCTCCGTCGAACAACGGCGCCGAGATCACCAAGTACACCGTCAAGGCGGTGAGCGGCGGCGCGTACACCAAGGAGTGCCGGTCGACGACGTGCACCCTCGACGGGCTCACGAACAACGTCGAGTACACGTTCCAGGTGACCGCGACCAACCGCGTCGGCGAGGGCAAGCCCTCGGGCACCTCGGCCGTCGCGCGCCCCGACGCGCGTCCGGACACTCCGAACCCGCCGTCGCTGAAGTTCGGCGACAAGTCTCTGGCTGTGAGCTGGACGACGCCGTCGACCCCGGGCTCGCCGGTCGAGAGCTACACGCTCGAGATCTCGCCCGCCCCGCCGTCCGGCGTCTCGCAGAAGCAGGTCACAGGCAACTCGCTCACCTGGGAGGGCCTTGAGAACGGCGGCAACTACCAGGTACGCGTCCAGGCCCACAACAAGGCGCCGGACCCGTCGAGCTGGAGCAACTGGTCGGCCTCGGAGGTCCCCGCGGGTCCGCCGCTCAAGCCGGCGGCGCCATCGACCGCCGAGCTGGCTCCGGTCGGCAATGAGGCGCAGATGCAGGTCAGCTGGGAGCCGCCGAACTCCAACGGCGACGCGATCGCGAGCTACCAGCTCGAGGTGCGCAATGGTTCGTCCGTCGTCAACACCCTCACCCCCGGAGCGGGTGCACGGTCGCAGGCGGTCACGGTTCCGACCTCGGAGACGCCGTACACCTACCGGATCCGTGCGCAGAACAAGGCCGGATGGGGCGAGTGGTCCGATCTCTCCGCGCCTCGACGCGGCGTGACGCCCCCGGGCGCACCCACGAGCCTCGCCGCGTCGCCCGGCGATCGTTTCATCGACATCTCATACCAGCCGGGCTCCCGCAACGGTGCCACGACCAGCGAGATCAGCTACCAGTACCGCCTCAACAACGGCAACTGGCAGGGTCTCTCGGGCAACCGCATCTCGGGCCTCGCGAACGGCACGACCTACAACATCCAGGTGCGCGCGGTCTCGAACGTCAGCGGGTCGACGTACGGCGGCGCCGCCTCGAACACGGCGACGGCCGTGCCGTTCGGGCAGCCCAAGGCTCCGGCCGTGAGCGCGCAGAACCTCGGCACCTCCGTGAAGCTGTCGTGGGACGCCCGCAACTCGTCGAACGGTCGATCGATCGACAAGGTGCAGATCAGCATCGACGGTGGAGGATGGCGGGACGTCGCGGTGAACGGCTCGGAGACCGTGGGCAACGGCTACGAGGAGACCCACAGCATCAAGGTGCGGGCACATGCCAGCGAGGGCGGCTGGTCGCCGGAGGCCTCGGACTCCGCGCGGACGAACAACCGCCCGGCCGAGGTGTTGAAGACCGGTAAGGGATCGTCTGGCACGTGGCCCGGCGAGTGCACCCACTCGTCGTGCGCCAAGGTGACGCTGACCGTGCAGAACTTCCGCAGTCCCGGCAACTACACGCTGCGCTGTGACGACGGCGGGCAGTTCGGCAACTCGGCGCGCTACGTGCCCGAGAACGGGACGGTCGAGCTCGGATGCTTCTACGGGCACCCCGGCAACAACATCCGCGTCTACATCGTCGAGCTCAACCGCTACGCCGACGCCCTCACCTGGTACTAGCACCGCCGCACGATCTCAGAGAAACAGGAACCGCACACCCATGAGCATGACCCCCGAACAGGCCGCCTGGTTCCAGGGCACCTTCCAGCGCCTCGTCGACAACGTCGACAAGGCCGTGCAGGGCAAGCGCGAGATCGTCAGCCTCGTGCTGTCGTCGATGCTCGCCGAGGGGCACGTGCTCCTCGAGGACGCCCCCGGCACGGGCAAGACCAGCCTCGCGAAGGCGCTCGCCGCGACCGTGCAGGGCACCAGCACGCGCATCCAGTTCACGCCCGACCTGCTGCCGTCCGACGTGACCGGTGTCACGATCTATGACCAGCAGTCGCACCGGTTCGAGTTCCACAAGGGCCCGATCTTCGCGTCGATCGTGCTCGCCGACGAGATCAACCGCGCCTCGCCGAAGACGCAGTCCGCCCTGCTCGAGGTCATGGAGGAGTCGCGGGTCACGGTCGACGGCGTGGCGCACGAGACCGGCCGACCCTTCCTCGTGATCGCGACGCAGAACCCCATCGAGCAGGCGGGCACGTACAAGCTCCCCGAGGCGCAGCTCGACCGCTTCCTCATCAAGACGTCGATCGGCTACCCCGACCTCGACGTGACCGAGAGCATCCTCTCCGGCGCCTCCGACCGCAACCCCTCGGCGGGTCTCGCGGCGATCATCACGACGAGCGCCGTGGCCGACATGGCCGACCTCGGCGCGTCCGTGCACGTCGAGCCCGCCGTGCTGCGCTACGTCGCCGAACTGGCCGCCGCGACGCGCGACGACTCGGCGATCCGCCTGGGCGTCTCGGTGCGCGGGGCGATCGCGATGATCCGCATGGCGAAGGTCTGGGCGGCCGCGCAGGGGCGCCACTTCGTGCTCCCCGACGACATCAAGACCCTCGCACGCCCCGTCTGGCAGCACCGTCTGCTGCTCGACGCCGAGGCGGAGTTCGCCGGCACGTCGGCCGAGACCGTCATCGCGCGCGTGCTCGACGGCGTCGCGGCACCGCAGGCCCGAGCGGCGGCCTGATGACGACGGAGGTCCACGAGATCGCGAACGCGCCGATCGACCGCGATGCCGGATGGCGTGACGTCGCGGCGGTCATCGGCGCGCGCGTCGTGGTGCGCCTCCGTCTGATCACCGCCGCGATCCGTCCGCTCGCGTGGGTGCTCATCGCCCTCGCTGTGGCCTTCTGGATCATCGGACAGGTCGGCGGCTGGGCGGAGTTCACGATCGCCGCCGTCGTGGTCGCGATCACAGTCGCCCTGTGCGCCCTGTTCCTCATCGGCCGCACGGCGTACGACGTCTCGCTCGACCTCGCGCGCACCCGCGTCGTGGTCGGCGAGCGCGCGGTGGGCGCTCTCACGCTCGCGAACCGCGGCGCCCGCGCCATCCTCCCCTCCCGCGTCGTGCTCCCGGTGGGCGCGGGGCGCGGGGAGTTCGGCATCCAGCGTCTCGCACCGGGCGAGGAGGCGGAGGAGCTGTTCGCGATCCCCACCCAGAAGCGCGGCGTGGTCAAGGTCGGCCCCGTGAGCGTCGTCCGCGGTGACCCGCTCGGTCTGTTCGAGCGCGCGCACCGCCGCGACGACCCCGTCGACCTGTACGTGCACCCGCGCACGGTGCTGTTCGACGGCCAGTCCCTCGGCTATCTGCGCGACCTGGAGGGTCTCCCTGCCGCCGATCTCTCGCGCGACGACGTCTCGTTCCACGCACTGCTGGAGTACCAGCCCGGCGACGATCTGCGCCACGTGCACTGGCGGTCGACGGCCCGCACCGGGACGATGATGATGCGGCAGTACGAGGAGACCCGCCGGTCGCACTTCGTGATCGGCCTGTCGCGCTCCTCGGGCGACTACGCCACCGAGGAGGACTTCGAGCTCGCGATCTCGGCCGCCGGGTCGATCGGCCTCCGCGCCCTGCGCGACTCGCAGCGCGTCGACGTGCGCGTGCAGGGTCGCGACCTCCCCGCGGGCACCGGCAAGCGACTGCTCGACTCGTTGTCGGGCGTCGAGCAGTCCAAGCCGCGCGACGGCGGCATCGACCATCTCGCCGGCGTCCTCGCCCGCACCATGCCCCTCGCGAGCGTCGTGGTGCTCGTGTGCGGCTCGAAGGTCGCCACCGACGACCTCCGCCTCGCCTGCTCACGTCTGCCGTTCGGCGCCAAGGTCCTCGCGGTCGTCGCCGACCGCACGGTGTCGGCGCCGGCGCTGCGGCGCATCGGCGACGCCGACGTCGTCACGGTCGGTGCGCTCGAGCAGGTTCCCCTCGCCCTGCAGAAGGTGCTCGCATGACCGCCGCGACCGTCCACAGCACCGGAGTCTTCGCCGGTCTGCCGCTGCGCCGCTGGATCCTCGACCTGAGTGCGGTCGCGCTGCTCGTCGGCGCCTCCGTCATCGGGTTCTGGCCGACGTTCGCCGGTCCCTCGTACCTCCCGGCCGCGCTCGGCGGCATCCTGCTCGGTCTCGCGATCGCCGCGGTGTCGACGTGGCAGCGCTGGGGCGTGCTGATCGTGACCGGCCTGACCGTCGCGGTCTACTTCGTCTTCGGCGGTGCCCTGGCCCTGCCGCACACCGCGATCCTCGGCGTCGTGCCCTCGCTCGAGACGCTCGAGAAGCTCGCGGTGGGCACCGTGACCGCGTGGAAGCAGCTGCTCACCACGGTCGTCCCCGTCTCGGCCGTGGACGGCCACCTCGTCGTGCCGTTCCTCCTGTCGCTCGTCGTCACGACCCTCGCGGCGTGCCTCGCGCTGCGCCTGCCGCAGGTCGCCTGGGCTCTGCTGCCCCTGGGCGTGCTGCTCGTGCTGGTCATCGCGCTCGGAACGCCGGAGCCCGCGTTCCCGATCGTGCAGGGACTCGTGTTCGCGGTCGTCGCGATCGCCTGGCTCGCCCTGCGTCAGCTGTGGGCGCCGCAGAACGCGGCGGTGTCGGTCGGCGAGGTCGACCCGGCGCGCGCCTCCCAGATGCGGATGCGGCGGCTGATCGCCGGTGCCGCGGTGCTCGCGATCGCGGGCGGCGCCGGAGTCGCGACGAGCGCGGTGGCTGCGCCCCCGCAGTCGCGCCACGTGTTCCGCGACGTCATCATCCCGCCGTTCAACATCCGCGACTATCCGAGCCCGCTGCAGGCGTTCCGCAAGAACGTGCGCGACGAAGCCGGGGACACCCTCTTCACGGTCAACGGTCTGCCGAAGGGCGCGCGCGTGCGCGTCGCGGTCATGGACCAGTACGACGGCATGGTCTACAACGTCACCGACGGTGGCGCCGGATCGTCGAGCGCGTTCGGACCGCTCCGCTCGAACATGTCGCCGGATGCCGAGGGCATCCCGGTCACCCTCCAGGTCGAGATCGACGAGTACCGGGGCGTCTGGCTGCCGGATGCCGGGGCCGTTTCGGACATCGACTTCACGGGCGACCGCGCCGAGGAGCTGCGACGCTCGGCCTACTACAACACGGCCACGGGCACGGCGGTCGTCACCGCGAAGCTCGGGCAGGGCGACACGTACTCGGTCGACACGATCCTGCCGAATGAGTACGACGACACGCAGATCGACGATGCCCCGTTCGGCACCGTGCCGCTCCCGAAGCAGAGCAACGTGCCCGAGGAGCTCACCTCGCTCGCCGCCGAGACCGTCGCCGGAGCGGAGTCGCCGATCGAGCAGGTGCGTGCGCTCGAGAGCTTCCTCGCGGAAGGCGGCTTCTTCAGCCACGGGCTCGAGGGCGAGGTGTTGTCACGCGCCGGACACACGGCCGAGCGCATCTCCACGCTCATCGGCGGCGACCAGATGATCGGCGACGACGAGCAGTACTCGGTCGCGATGGCCCTGCTCGCGCGCGAGGTCGGCATCCCCGCTCGCGTCGTGATGGGCTTCTACCCCGACGAGGAACAGGCGGGCGACGCCGTGTTCACCGCGACGGGTGACGACATCCACGCCTGGGTCGAGGTGAACTTCGAGGGCCTCGGATGGCTGACGTTCAACCCGACCCCTCCCGAGGACAAGGTCCCGAACGACCAGAACACGAAGCCCAAGGTCGACCCGAAGCCGCAGGTGCTGCAGCCGCCGCCCCCGCCGCAGGAGCCGGTCGACCTGCCGCCCACGCTCCCCGATGACCGCAAGGGCGACGACGAGACCCTCAACATCCTCGGCATCATCGGCGCGATCCTCGCGATCGGCGGCATCTCGCTCGGTGTGCTGGCGCTCCTCGCCTCGCCGTTCATCCTGATCGGCGCGTGGAAGGCGGCTCGGCGTCGCACCCGACGCAACGCCGCCCGCACCGCCGACCGGATCAGCGGCGGCTGGGACGAGCTCGCCGACCGTGCCATCGACTACGGCGCGCGCATCCCGCCGGGCGGCACGAGGGCCGAGGAGGCCGCATCCGTCGCCGCGACGCTCACCGTGCCGCAGGTCACGACGCTGGCGCAGCGCGCGGATGCCGAGGTGTTCGGCCCCGCCGAGCCAACCGACGAGGACGTCGACGCCTTCTGGACCGAGGTCGACGCGATCGTCGGCGGCCTCGGCAAGGACGCCGGATTCTGGAAGCGCGTGAAGGCGCGTCTGAACCTCCGTTCGCTGCTCGGCGGCTCCGCGTTCTCGGTCGGCCTGCAGAACCTCAAGGAGGCGGCGGCCGCGCGCGTGCGCCGCGAACCTGGCACGATCGAGAGCAGCCCTCGTCCGACGACGTCCACCTCACCCGAGAGCGAGACACCATGACGCAGCCACCGTCCGGCCGGATCGCGCCGATCTCCCGGCGTGCGATCGCCTACCTGATCGACGCGCTGATCGCCGCCGGCATCGCGATCGTGCCGAGTGTCATCGTGTTCGCCGTATTCACGGCATCCGCATCGTCGGCGACGACCGCCGAGGGCGCACTGGGGAGCCTCGCCGTCCTCGCGGTCGGCCTCCCGATCGTCGGCCTGCTGGCCCTCGGCTGGTTCGTGTTCTACACCGTCATGCAGTCCGGCCGCGGATCGATCGGCATGCGGGCGCAGGGCCTGCGACTCGTCGGCGAGGACGGCGCTCCGCTCGGCTTCGGGCGGACGCTGCTGCGCAACGTGATCTTCGGCCTGTCCGCGGGGATCGTCGTCGGTTACTTCACGCCGCTGTTCGACGGGTCGGGGCGCTTCCAGGGCTGGCACGACAAGGTGGCGAAGTCGCTCATGTACGACGCACGGACGGATGCCGTCGCCCCGGCCGCACCGGCGGCAGCGGCCGCTCCCGCGGTCCCCGCGGCGCCGGGGTTCGCGGCCCCGGCCGTTCCCACCGCGCCGTTCGCGCCGCCTGTGCCGGGTCTCGCCGCACCCGGGGCGCCCGCCCCGCAAGCGCCCTCGGGGTATGCGGTCCCGCAGGAGTATGCGGCCCCCGGGACGCCGGTCGATGCGCCCGCCTCGCCGTTCGCGCGACCCGAGGCCCCGGTTGCGCCGCAGGCCCCCGTCGCTCCGGTGGTGCCGGCGGCTCCGGCTTTCGCCGCGCCTCCCGCGCCGGCCCTGCCGACGGAGCCGGCCGTGCCCGCTCGTCCGGACCTCCCGACGGTGCCCGAGCACGCGCCGGCATCGATCGACCCGGCCGTCTCCATCACGACGACGCCGCCCGCACCGGTGGCCGATGACGGGGTGATCGCCTACGTCCCCGGGATCACCCTCGACTCCCCGCCGCCGCGTCCGGCCGCGGAGGCACCGGTCGACGCCCCGGCGCAGGCCCCCGATCGTCCGGCCGCTCCCGCCTTCCCCGGCGTCCCGCCGGCTCCGGCCTTCCCCGTCGCTCCCGCAGCCGACGTGCCCGCCCCGGCCCCGATGCCCGAGACTCCGGAGCCTGCGACCGCGGCGTCCTCGGCCGAGGGGCTCGACGACGACCTGGAGGAGACGCGGATCAGCATCCCCGGCCACCGTCTCGTCTTCACGTGGGACGACGGGACGCGCGTGACGGTGTCGCGCCGCACGGTGTTCGGACGCAACCCCGAGGCGGAGGACGGCGTGATCGTCGTGCCCGTCCGCGACGAGACCCTGTCGCTCTCGAAGACGCATTTCGAGGCCGCGGCGTCGACGTCCGGCGGCTGGGTGCTCGACCGCTTCTCGACCAACGGCGTCACCCTGGTGCGCGACGGTCAGCGGATCGCATGCCCCGCCGGTCAGCGTGTCCCCGTGCGGCTCGGAGACGCCCTCGAGATCGGCGACCGCATCGTGACGATCGGCGGCTACGCATGACGGTCCCCCTGGCGGTCTCCACGGGCGCGGCGACGCACACGGGTCTGCGGCGCACGCTCAACGAGGACGCCTTCCTCGCGACGGCGCCGGTCTTCCTCGTCGCCGACGGCATGGGCGGGCACGAGGCGGGGGAGCGCGCGAGCGCGACCGTCATCGCCGAGTTCGCGCGCCACGTGGGCCGCGAGGCCCTCGCGCTCGACGACGTGCGCGACGCGGTGGCGATCGCGCGGGCCGAGGTCGAAGCGCTGTCGACCAGCAGCAACGGACGCGCGGGGACGACGCTGAGCGGCGTCGTGATCGCGAACGTCGACGGGATGGGCTACTGGCTCGTCCTCAACATCGGCGACTCCCGCGTCTACCGGCTCGAGGACGGCGACCTCGAGCAGGTGAGCGTCGACCACTCGGTCGTGCAGGAGCTCATCGAGGCCGGTGAGCTGCGACCCGAGGACGCGCAGACCGACCGCCGCCGCAACGTCATCACACGCGCGATCGGCGCGGGCAGCGACGGCGAGGTCGACTACTGGCTGTTCCCCGCCGAACGCGGCGACCGCCTGCTCGTGTGCTCGGACGGTCTGTCCTCCGAGCTCAGCGACGGGGCCATCCGGGAGATCCTCATGGTCGAGGACGACCCGCAGCGCGCGGCCGACTTCCTCGTGTCGAGCGCCGTGCACGCGGGCGGACGCGACAACGTCACGGTCGTCGTGGTCGACGCGATCGCGGTCGCCTCCCGACCCGGGACTCTCGTCGAGACGGATGAGCCGGACATCGCGGACACGCGTCCGCGGGAAGCAGCAGGAGGAGTGCGCTGATGCGTGTGAACTACCGCCCGGGAACGTGGAACGCCCTGATCCGCGAGCAGGCTCTGCTCGTGCTGCCCGCCTCGAGCGACGCGGGGCTGATCGCCGACGCGTGGAGCGGGTTCGACGGCATCCGCGAGCTCGGAGCGATCGTCGACCTGCTCACGGCGCGCTCGGGAGGATCGCTGGCGTCGCTGCCGGACTTCGCGGCCGTGATCCTCGGCGACGGCGATGCCCGCGTCGCGGTGCGCGGTGCGATCGAGGTCGTCGTCGACACGGCCGACGGCCCGGTGCGCATCAGCGGCGCCGAGGTGTCGACGTGGAGCGAACGGCTGCTGCGCGGCGCGACCCGCGTCGAGCTCGTCACGGGCGACGGCGAGGCACAGGATGCCGCGGAGCTGCCGATCGTCGGCGGTGTGGTCCGCGCCGCGCGGATCGTCCTCGACCCGGCCGGAGCACCCGCCGCGGCGCGCGTGGAGAACGCGGCCGCCGGCTTCGCCCCGACGTCCTCTCCGCAGGCCGACCGGACGGTCGCCGCGGTCTCCGTCGACGCGGCGCCGGGCATCCCCGTCGTCGTGCCGGCCCCGGTGCCCGCACCCGTCCCCGTGACGATGCAGGACGCGCCCGTCCCGGTGAGCGACGTGTCCGCGGCCGACGCACCGGAGGCGGACGAGCCGAACCTCGACGACACGATCCTGCCCGAGCCCGAGCCCGAGCCCGAGCCCGAGCCCGAGCCCGAGCCCGACCTCACCGACACGCTCATGCCCGAGGACGTCGCCTCGACCGACGAGATCGACGAGTTCGACCTGCTGTTCGGGCAGACGATCCACCGCCCGGCCGCCGACGCCCCGGAGGCCGTGGCCGACCCGGCGCTCGCGGGCGACCACGACGGCGCGACGATCTCCTCCGCCGAGGCCCGTGCGCTGCGCCGTGACGCCCCCGTGTCTCCCGAGGCGCCGACCATCGCGCTCCCCGTCGTGGGCGGCACGGGCCGCATCCGGGTCTCGACGGGCCAGGTCGTGACCCTCGACCGCACGGTGATCATCGGCCGCCGACCGCGCTCCACGCGTGCGAGCGGGGCCAACCTCCCGCACCTCATCGCGGTCGAGAGCCCGCAGCAGGACATCTCGCGCAGCCACCTGGAGGTGCGCCCGGAGGGCGACACGGTGGTCGTGATCGATCTGCACACCACCAACGGCTCGACCCTGCTGCGCTCCGGGGCCGACCCGGTGCGCCTGCACCCCGGAGAGCAGACGATCGTGCTCTCGGGTGACGTGGTCGACCTCGGCGACGGCGTGACCGTCGCCTTCGAGGACTTGCCGTGAGTCGTCGCCCCTCTCCGCCGCCCGAGCTGCCCGGGTTCACCTACCTCGAGCCTCTGGGCACGGGCGGCTTCGCCGACGTCTTCCTGTACGAGCAGCAGATGCCGCGCCGCCGCGTGGCGGTCAAGGTGCTGCTCGCCGACCGTCTGGCGAGCAGCGCGGCACAGGAGTTCGCCGACGAGGCGAACGTCATGGCGATGCTGTCGACGCACCCCGCGATCGTCACGATCTACCAGGCCGGCGTCGCCGGCGACGGCCGTCCCTACCTCGTGATGGAGTACTGCCCGCGGCCGAACCTCCAGGTGCGCGCCCGCAAGGAGTCGTTCTCGGTCGCCGAGGCCCTGCGCGTCGGAGTGCAGGTCGCCGGCGCCGTCGAGACCGCGCACCGCGCCGGCGTGCTGCACCGCGACATCAAGCCCGCGAACATCCTCGTCACCGAGTACAACCGTCCGGCGCTCACCGACTTCGGGATCGCGTCGACCACCGGCGCCACCGGCGAGGCATCCGGGATGTCCATCCCGTGGTCGCCGCCCGAGTCGTTCGCCGACCCGCCTCAGAGCGGCCCCCGCACCGACGTGTGGGCGCTCGGGGCGACCCTGTTCACGCTCCTCGCGGGCCGGTCGCCGTTCGAGCGGGCAGGGGAGCGCAACTCGAGCGCCGACCTCATCGAGCGCATCGAGCGCGCGGCGCTCCCGTCGCTCGCGCGCCCCGACTCGCCGGAGAGCCTGCAGCGGCTGCTCGAGCGCGCGATGGCCAAGAACCCCGACGACCGCTTCCCGAGCGCGGTCGCGTTCGCCCGCGCGCTGCAGAAGGTGCAGATCGAGCTCTCGCACTCGGTCACGCCGATCGACATCGTCGACGACCACCCGCCGGCCGAGGACCTCGACGACGACGGCGACGGCCTCACCCGCGTCCGCGAGATCGTCAGCATCGATCCGGACGTCGCCGCGTTCACCCGCCCCTCTGCCGCGACACAGCCCAAGGGACCCGCGTTCGCCTCACCCGACGTCCCGCGTTTCGACAGCCCCGAACCGGTCGACGAGGCCACGCAGCTGCGCGCCCCCGCTCCGGCGCCCGCACCCGACGACGACGACGACCGCACGATCGCACGCGGACCCGTGGTCGTGTCCCCCCAGGCGAGCGCACCGGCCGGAACGACGCCCGGTGCCACGGCATCCGCGCCCCGCCTCGCACCGGCGCCGACGCCGCCTGTCGCACCCGGAGCCGCGGTCGCGGAGGACCCGAGGCCGCGCAGTCGCCGGGGACTCTGGATCGGCCTCATCGCGGCCGGTGTCGTGGTCGTGGTCGGAGGCATCGTCGGGCTCAACCTGCTCGTCGCGAACGCGCCGACCCCCGACCCGGTGGCGACCGAGGACGAGGTCGATCCGAAGGACGTCGTGTCCGACGTGGTGCCGCAGGTCTCCGACCTCGCCGGCACGCGCACGGGCGACCAGGTGACGTTCACGTGGACGAACACCGATCCGCTCGAGGGCGACAGCTTCATCTGGATGCCGGTCGAGCTCGACGGCTCCGGCGCGGCGTCGACCACGACCGAGACCACCGCCACGATCGAGGGCGCGGCCGCGGGACAGGTCTGCATCGACGTGGCGTTGCGACGAGACGACGGACGAGCATCCGAACCGGTACGGGGGTGCGTGCAGTGACGGACACGACGGACGTCGGGACGGTGACCGTCGAGTTCGCCGGCGAGTACTTCACGATCGAGCAGGGCAGCCGGTTCTCGGTCGGCCGCGAGGGCGACCTCGCGATCGACGACAACCTCTTCCTGCATCGCAACTTCCTCGAGATCGCCGACGTCGACGGCCTGTGGTGGCTGTCGAACATCGGCTCGCGCCTGACGGCCTCGGTCACCGACAGCTCCGGAGGCGTGCAGGCCTGGCTCTCGCCCGGCGCGCGCCTGCCCCTCGTGTTCGAGGCGACCACGGTCGTGTTCAGCGCGGGGCCCACGACCTACGAGTTCGTGGTGCACTCGACGCAGCCCGCGTTCCGCGACACGCAGCGGGAGACCACGAGCGGCGACTCCACGATCGGCGACGTGCCGCTCACCGCGAGCCAGCGCCTCCTGATCCTCGCGCTCGCCGAACCGCAGCTGCTGCGCGACGGCACCGGTATGAGCGAGATCCCCACGTCGGCGCGGGCCGCTGCGCGCCTCGGCTGGACGGTCACGCGCTTCAACCGCAAGCTCGACAACGTGTGCGACAAGCTCGACCGCATCGGAGTGCCGGGCATGCGCGGCGGCCAGCGCTCGTTCGCGACGAACCGCCGTGCGCGGCTCGTCGAGTACACGATCGCGACGCGCCTCGTCACCCGCGACGACCTCGCCGAGCTCGACCGACCGCAGGAGTCCGCGGAGGACGAGGATGCCTGAACGGACGCGTTCCCGGAGCGGATGCCCGTGCACGAGCTGAGCGCCCTCGGCCTCACCGAGACGCACGAGCGCGAGTGGCGGGACTACTTCGCCGGCGGACGGGTGTTCGCGGTGCGGCTCGACCGGGCTGCCGCTCGGCGCCGGCTGCGGGCGAACACCGTCGTGCTCGTCGTCGCCGCGCTGGTCCTCCTCGCCGCGTCCACGACGTTCGTCGCGGTGCTCGTCGGGCAGCTCGGCGGGCCCGTGACCGTGCTGCTGCTGGCCCTGCTGGCGCTCGCCGCCGGGGTGCTGCTGGTGCGTTTCGCGCTGCTGCGCCGCCGTCTGGGCATCGGCCGCGCCTCGGGCGACGACTACCTCGTCGTGAGCGCCGAGGGGCTGCGGGTGGCCGAGCACGTCGACCTGCCGTGGACCTCGATCATCGGGGGCGTCGGCTACGACGACCGGGGCGGGGCCGTGCCGTTCCTGCGCGCACCGGCCGCCGCCGTGGAGCGCGCCGCCGGGCGCATGCAGTCCGAGTACACGATCGGCGTGCGCGGGGTCCGCGCGCTCCGCGACGCCGCGCCGCGCGAGATGCACGGGATCTTCGAGGTCATCGCCGACCACGGAGGCATCCGCCTGCCGCTCGACACGATGGTCGCCCCCGAGAACGTCCGCGCCGCACTCGCGGCGATCTGCATCGCCGGGCGCGGTGCGGGGGTGGACATCGAGGTCACGGCCGACCGCTCCACGATCTTCCGGAGGACAGTGGCCCTGCTGGGGCCCGAGACGACCGCCCCGCCGCGCGCGGAGCGGGGATGAGGGGAACGAAGATGGCAGATCTCCGAGCCAGCCGCTGCGAGCAGCTCATCGAACCGGTGACCGCGCTGACGGTCGCGGTCGTCGGGTGCAACGAGCGTCTCCCGCACACCTTCGCCGACGTGATCAGCGCCGCCGAGGATGTGCTGGCGATCGCCGACCTCGGGTCGCTCGGCGTCGACGACGAGGACTACACGGCCTGGGCCTCGGGCGCGCCCGAGACCCTGACCGACATGATCGAGGCGGCGCAGGCGAAGGACACCACCCGCATCTGGGAGGCGTTCTCGCACCCGCAGTTCGGGCTCCACCGTCTGGCGTCGGCGTGCAACGGGCTGCCGGGATGGGCGGTGCCCGAGGGCTCCGAGTTCGCCTGATCCGGTCGGCCGCGAGCGGTCCGTCAGCAGCCCGCGGGCGATCCGAGGTCGGGGACGTCGATCTCCTCGCCCCAGCCCGAGAACTCGAGCTGCAGCGTCCCCGCCGCATCGGCGCGCGTGAGCGAGATCGGCAGTGCGGGTCCCCGGGTCTGCACGCGGAGGGAGCCGAGCGTGCCGTCCGCACCCATCACCAGATCGACCGCGTCGTCGCCGGGTGCTCCGAGCGTCGAGGCGTCGCCCGTGTACTCCGCCAGGGTCTGGAGCGGATGCAGGAGTGACGACCAGCGCGTGAGCGCCTCCTCGTCGTCTGCGACGCAGCTGTAGACGCCGGCGTCGAGTCCGTCGACCGCCGTCGTCTCGGATGGCCGGACGTAGGTCTGCCCGTCGGTCACGACGACGGTGGTGGTCGCGTCGTCGACGGTGAACTCCGCGACGGTCTGCGCGCTCGAGCCGTGCACCTCGACCGCGAGCGTGCGCCCCGCCCCGTTCGTGTACGTCCCCGTCATGGTGGTGGTGCCCGCTTCCCGCACGGCGGCGAGCATCGTCGCGCGCGCGGAGTCGGCGTCGAGCAGCACGAGCCCGTTGCCCGAGGTCTCCGCGTCCCACGATCCGAGGTCGAGGTGCGTGGGCGTCGGCACCGGCTCGGCCGGCGTCGCCTTCGACGTGCAGCCGGTCAGCACCAGGGCCGCACCGAGCACGACGGCGATCAGCCGCGCGTCAGCCCGCCGCGGCATCCGCGACACATCCCGAGACCCCGCCCTGCGCGTCGAGCGTGGCCCGGTCGAGCTTGACGTCGGCGGTCTCGTTGCCCTCGACGGGGCGGACGACGATGCACGATCCGTCGTCGACGATCGCCGCGGCCCGGGGCAGCCACGCCTCGGTGCCGGTCACGAGCTGCGACACGTCGAGGGTCGGACCGGAGGGCCCGTCGACCACGATCACCTGGTACGGCACGTCGGGACCCGACCAGTCGACGCGCACGGCGTTGTCGGTGACCTCGAGCTTGAGGTCGGTCGCGGTCGACCCGCCGGACAGTCCGCCGAGGATCAGGAACACGACGAAGGCGATGAGCGCGAGCAGCGTGGTGCCGACGGAGATGAGGAAGGCCGGATGCCGCCACAGCGGACGCTGCTTCTCGGGCGCCTCCTCGAGCTCGGGCAGGACGTCGCCGGAGGTCTCCAGCGTGCGGATGGCGCCGGGGGACACCTGCAGGCTCGGGCGTGGGGAGTCCCAACCGAGCTGCCCGTCGAGGGCCGCGGGGGCAGAGCCGCGCGTCGAGGTCCACGGGACGGGGGCCGCCGTGATCATGGCGTCCGCGGGTCGCTCGACCGCCGGTGCAGCGTTCTGCTGGCGGCGTGTGCGCGGGATGTCGCTCATGGATGGGCTGCGGATTCTCCGTCGTGGTCGGGCGCGTCTATCCTAGTCATGGCCTGTCGCCGACCCTGGAGTCCCATGACCTCGACGCACCGACGCCGGCGCGGAGCTCTCGCTCTCGCCGCTCTCGCGGGTGCCCTCCTGGTCGGATCTCCTCTCACGGCATCCGCAGCGCTCGCCGCGGCTCCGGCGCCCGCCGCAGCCCCTGCGCCGGGTGATGCGATCGAGGTGTCGTACTCCGACGTGAGCGAGATCCGTCCGGGCGAGGGCTGGCTGATCGACTGCTCGGGGGTCGGCACGCTCGACGGCATCGCGGTCACGTGCGCCGACGACAGCGTCACGCTCGTGTCGGCCGGCTTCGATCCCGCGCTCGGCACCCAGACCCTCACCGTGCCCCAGGTGTTCGGCTCCCTCCGCATCTCTGTCGACTACCGTGTGCGGCTCGAACCGCCTCCCGTCCCGGAGGTCGGCGTCGACCGTATCGACCTCCCGATCGCGGTCGGCGAGCAGGCCCTCCTGCCGATCTCGGCGCTCGCGATCACCTGTGCCGCGTGCACGGCCGAGGGCGGAGCCACGATCCACGTCGAGACGCCGCCGCCCGTGGGGAAGTCGGCCGTGCCCTCGGGCGTCGCGGTCGGTGTGAGTGCCACGCACATCGCGGTGCGCGGCACGATCCCCGGCGATGTGGCGATCCCGGTCACGATCACCGACGACGCCGGACAGTCCGTGTCGGGCGAGGTGACGGTGACGTTCGTCGACTCTCCCGCGCGCACCGTCGGCGGCCTCCACGTGATCGGCGACGTCGACGGCCTCGACATGGTCGAGCAGGTGTGGGGCGGCGACGCCACGATCGTCTGCAGCACCCCGCAGTCGGTCGGCCTGCGCTGCACGGCCGACGGCGGCGTCGAGCGCACCGGCGAGGGCCCGGCGCAATTGCTTTTCCGCGTGGTCGCCGACGACGGGCGGTTCTCGTGGGGGAGCGTCACCGCGGACGACGACGTCGACGGCGTCGCGCTCGCGGCTCCGTCGTGGGAGAGTGAAGCGCCGCTGTCGCTCGTGTCGGCTCCGGTCGAGGAGGAGCAGGCCGAGGAGGCCGCACCGCTGGCCGGGCTCGCCCGGCTTCTGGAAGGGATACCCGCATCATGAGCCTTCGGCTGACCGTCGCCGACCGCCCAGGGGCACCGCAGCCCGAGTCGTGGATCGTCAAGATCGACGAGGCCACCACCATCTCCGAGATCGGCGAGTCGCTCGACGTCCCGGTCGACGAGCTGGCGCCGGGCACCGACCCTGCCTCGGCGTTCACCGCGACCGGCATCCGCAGCGGTGTGGTCGTGCCGTCCCGGCATCCCGTGGTCCTCGAGCCGGGAGCGCTGCGCCTGGAGTTCGTGGCCGGCCCCTTCGCCGGCGAGTCCGTGGCGATGA
This sequence comes from Microbacterium sp. NPDC089696, assembly GCF_044749125.1. Classification (NCBI taxonomy): domain Bacteria; kingdom Bacillati; phylum Actinomycetota; class Actinomycetes; order Micrococcales; family Microbacteriaceae; genus Microbacterium; species Microbacterium sp. NPDC089696. The sequence goes on from NZ_JBIVHF010000001.1 coordinate 635,495, forward strand.
CCCCGGGTGTCGCGACGACCATCGGCCGCGGCTCCTCCGCCGCCGTGCGCGTGGCCGACCCGCACCTCGGCGACGAGCACGCGACGATCACGGTGTCCGGTGGCGTCGCCGCCGACGGCTCGCTGCTGCCCCTCACGGCGCACGTCGAGCTCCTGGCGCCCGACGGGCAGCTGGTCGTGAACGGCTCCGGCGACGAGCGCACCGCCGAGATCGTCCCCGCCGACCTCGTGCAGCTCGGCAGCAGTGTCGTCCGCATCGGCGCGGCGCCCGCCTCCGACGCCGACATCACGATCGACGAGGTCGGCACGCGGGCGTTCAACCGTCCGTCGCGCATCCGCCCCTCGCAGGTGCCCCCGGTCATCCCGCTGCCCGGCGACAAGCCCGAGGAGCAGGACGCCTCGCCGCTGCCGTGGCTCTCCGCGATCGTGCCCGTGGTGCTCGGCATCACGCTGGCCGTCGTGTTCCAGCGCCCCATCATGCTGCTGATGGCCGCCGCGTCGCCGGTCATGGTCATCGGGTCGTTCTTCGCGAACAAGAAGCTCGCCCGGCGCAAGGGCGAGCGCAGCGAGGCCGACTGGATCGACGAGATCGACGACGCGCGCCGCCGCATCGCCGTGTACGTGCGCCAGCAGCGGCTCACGAGCTGGTACCACCACCTCGACCCGGTGTACATCCGCGACGTCGTCACGCGCCCGCTCTCGCGCCTGTGGGAGCGCCGTCGCGGCGAGGAGGACGCGCTGCGCGCGCGGGTGGGCGTGGCCGACGTGCCCCTCGACGTGCGCTTCGAGGGCGGTCCGCAGAAGGAGAGACGCAGCGAGAGACGCGTGGGCGTCTCGCCGTCGCCGGTGGCGGTCGACCTCGCCGCAGGTCCCGTCGGCGTGGCGGGGCCGGCCGACGTCGCGAGCGGCGTCACCCGCGCCATGCTCACCGGCCTCGTCGCGCTGCGCTCACCGCGCGACCTGCAGGTCGTCGTGCTGTGCGACCGAGACCAGGAGCACGCGTGGTCGTGGACGCAGTGGCTGCCGCACGCCCAGCCCGGGGTGGGGCCCGTGGCGCTGATCGGCAACACCGACCTCACGCGCCGCGAGCGCATCCGTGAGATCGGCACGCTGCTCGACATCCGGATGCGGATCGGCAAGGACCGTCGTCTCGACTCCGAGTCGCAGATCGTGCTCGTGGTCGACGGGGCGCGGCGCTACCGCATGCTCCCCGGGATGGTCACGATCCTCGAGCACGGCGCCGCCTACGGCATCCACGTGATCGCGATCGACTCCGACCGCTCGCGCCTTCCCGAGGAGGCGACGACCGTGGTCGTGGCCGATCCCGGCGACCCGTTGCTCGGCCGCGTCGAGTCCGGCGACGCGTACCACTCGCCGGTGCTGTTCGACCAGGTGAGCGTCGGCTACGCCGAGGAGATCGCCCGCGCGCTGTGCTCGATCGAGCACGTGCGCGGCGTCGGCGACGATGCGACGGTGCCCAGCAGCGTCCGCTACACCGAGCTGCTCGGCATCGACCTCGCCGACCCGCAGCCGATCATCGACCAGTGGCAGGTCGTGCCGCGGCAGTCGTACGTCGTGATCGGCGCCGGTGCCGAGGGGGAGTACGCGATCGACATCGCGACCGACGGTCCGCACGCCCTCGTCGCCGGGACGACCGGTTCCGGAAAGTCGGAGTTCCTCCAGGCGCTCGTGATCTCGCTCGCGCTCGCCAACCGTCCCGACGCGCTGAACTTCGTGCTGATCGACTACAAGGGCGGATCCGCGTTCGCGGACTGCGCGCGCCTGCCGCACACAGTCGGCATGGTCACGAACCTCGACGCCCGCGAGACCGAGCGCGCGCTCGCCTCGCTCGACGCGGAGCTCAAGCGCCGCGAGCGGGTGCTCCGCGACGACATCGGCGCCAAGGACGTCGACGCCGCCTGGGAGAAGGATGCCGAGGCCGCGGCCCGTCTGGGTCTCGCGCGCCTCGTGATCGTGGTCGACGAGTTCGCCGAGCTCAAGACCGAGCTGCCGGACTTCATCACGGGTCTCGTGCGCATCGCGCGCGTGGGCCGATCGCTCGGCGTGAACCTCGTGCTCGCGACGCAGCGCCCCTCCGGCGTGATCACGCCCGAGATGCAGTCGAACATCAACCTCCGGATCGCCCTGCGCGTGACCGATCGCGCCGACTCGACCGACATCATCGGCGTGCCGGATGCCGCGCTCATCTCGGCGTCCACGCCCGGTCGCGGCTACGTGCGCGCGGGTCTCGACGCGGCGCCGATGCCGTTCCAGACCGCGCGCGTGGCCGGACTCCGCATCGGTCACCAGCGCACCACGCGTGTGCTGCCCCCGGCCGCACGCTTCGACTGGCAGACCGTCGGCCTCCCTCCGCGCTTCCCCGCGGTCGAGGCTGCCGCACACCGCCCCGACCAGGACGACACCGATCTGCGCGGCCTCGTGCAGCTCGCGAACCAGGCGGCCACGGCCCTCGGCATCGAGCGCAGCCCCTCGCCGTGGCTGCTGCCCCTGCCCGACCTGCTGCCCCTCGACCGCTTCGACGAGTCCTCGGCACCCGAGGGAGGGCTCGTGCTCGGTCTCGTGGACGTGCCGTCGAAGCAGAACCAGCGTCCGCTCGTGTGGAACGTGCTCACGGGCTCTCATCTGCTGTTCTTCGGCGGCAGCCGTTCCGGGCGCACGACAGCGGTGCGCACGCTGCTCGCTCAGGCCGTGCAGCGCTTCACGCCGGCCGACCTGCACATCTACGCGGTCGACTACGGCACGGGCGCACTGCTGCCGTTCGCCGACGCCCCGCACACCGGCGCCGTCGTGACCCCTCAGGACGCCGCGCGTCTGCCCCGTCTGCTCGACCGACTGGGCATGGACCTGTCCCGCCGGCAGGCGATCCTCGCCCGCGCCGGCGTCGGCAGCATCGCCGAGCAGCGCCGCCAGGTCGACGCCCGCGACGCCCTGCCCTACAACATCGTCGTGATCGACGGATGGGAGCGCCTCGGCGCCTCCATGAGCGCCGACGACCTGGTGCTGGTGCGCGACCAGGTCATGCGCCTGCTGCGCGAGGGGCCGGCCGTCGGCCTGCGCCTCATCCTCACGGCCGACCGGTCGATCTCGTCCGACAAGGTCTCGACGTTCATCGACACGCAGTACGCCCTGCGCATGCGCGACATCAACGACTACCGGGGCGCGGGCATCATGATCCGCGACCTCGCACCGAACATGCCCCCGGGGCGCGCGCTGTTCGGCTCCGAGGGCACGGAGGCGCAGTTCGCGGTGCTCTCCGCCGAACCGGGCGGCGAGGCGCAGACCGCGGCGGCCCGCGGCATCGTCGAGTACGTGCGCGGACACTTCGGCCAGTTCCCGCAGCTCGCCGAGCTGCCGCAGCCCCTGCGGGTCGACCCGCTGCCCTCGCGCATCGGCCTCAGCGTCGTGCACTCGCTGCCGCTGCTGGGCGGATCCACCGCCGAGACCCCGGTGGTCGCGGTGGGCGGCGACCAGCTCTCGCGCGTCACGATCGACTGGCCGAACGTCGGCGGCTTCGTCGTGGCCGGCGACCGCCGCAGCGGCAAGACCCACACGCTCGCGGCGCTCGCGCACCAGCTCGGGTGGCACAAGACGCCCATGGTCATCGTCGCGCGGGAGGGCTCGATCCTCGCCGAGGTCGCGAAGAGCCACGGCGTCACCGTCCTGACGCCGCGCACGCCGGACGAGGAGATCGCCGCCGCGCTCACGCCGACCGACCAGCCGTTGACGGTCATCGTGGACGACAGCGAGTCGATCAGGGACACCCCGCTCGACCGTGCGCTCGGCGGTGCCCGCGGGCATGCGCGCTTCATCGTCGGGGTGGGCGCGGAGTCGGCGGGGTCGTCGCTCACCGTGGCGCTCACCGAGGCGAAGAAGGGTCGCGCCGGCATCCTGCTGTCACCGCCGTCGACCATCGTCGGCACCCAGGTGTTCGGGGTCCAGCTCGCGCGCACGCACGTGGGCCGTGCGGCCCCCGGGACGGGCGTGTTCTTCAGCGACGGCTCGTACATGCCCGTGCAGGTCCCCGACCTGACCGCCTGACGTCGCAGATCCGCGCCGACGTCGCAGGTTCCGGCCTGAGTCCTGCGACCTCGCTGCGGATCTGCGACAGCGGTCTCACGCGCCCGGCGGCGGGATAGACTGACGCGGGTGTCGTGACCGAGTTCACGGCACGGCAGGACCAAGACGGGGGAATCAGTCGATGAGCACTCAGTGCCGCTTCTGCGGCGAGGCCGTGCGACCGGACAGCATGTTCTGTCCGTCGTGCGGGCAGCTCATCGGCATGCCGGGAAACGTCGTCCCGCCGTTCCCCGGAGGTGCCACGGCCGCCGCTCCGGCGTCTCCCGCCGAGCAGCAGCGTGTCTCCGAGCCGCTGCCGCCCGTCCCGCTCCCCGCACCGCTCGCCGCCGAGCAGCCGGCCGCACCGCCCCTCGCCGAGCCCACTCCGCAGCCCACCGCCTCCGCGCCGGTCCCCGAGGCCGCGGCCCCGCAGCAGCCCGAGACCCCGCAGCCCGCGGCATCCGCTCCCGCACTCCCGACCGCCGTCGCCCTGCCGGACGGCCGCAGCCTCGGACTCGACGCCGTGCTCGTCTTCGGACGCTCGCCCGAGCGCGGTGCGTCGGCGTACCAGGGCGCGCCCGTGCGCCTCGACGACCCCGCCCGTGCGATGTCGCGCGTGCACCTCGTGCTGTCCCCGGTGGTCGGTGCCGTGATCGCGACGGACCCCGGGTCGGCGAACGGCACCCTCCTCGAGCGCGACGGCACGCAGTACGCCCTCGTCGCGGGCACGCCCTCGGCCCTCGTGCCGGGCGACCGGCTGCTCCTCGGCGACGCGGTCCTCGTCGTCTCCTGACGGCGCATGGGGAGTTCTCCCCATCGGCTCGCCGCCCCGCGCGTGTTAGGAATATAACGGACCAATTCCGCGGCGTCGCCGCATGAAGCAGGGGGTATGACATGGCTGAGATCAAGGTAACTTCGGAGTCGCTCGCGGGCGTGGCGAACCAGCTCTCCTCGGGCGCGACGTCCATCGAGTCGCAGCTCGGAAACCTGAAGTCGCTCGTGCAGGGACTCATCGCCGGCGACTGGGGCGGCTCCGCCTCGCAGACGTTCAACGAGCTCTACGAGCAGTGGGACGCCGCCGGCATCCAGCTCAAGGAGTCCCTGAACGGCATCAGCGACCAGCTCTCGAAGGCCGCGCTGGCCTACGAGGAGTCCGAGAACAACATCGGCAACAGCTTCCGTTCCTAAGTCGTTTTCCGCCCGGTGCTCCGGGCCTGCTGATGTGAGGGGGGATGCCTCGTGGTGCAGTTCCACGTATCCACGCCGGCGCTGGGGTTCTCCGCGGCGTCGATGACCGGAGCGGTCGCGCAGTTCGACGCGCAGCTCGCTCAGGTCACGGCCGCGGTGAACGCGGTCGTGGGCTCGACCTGGACGGGGAGCGCGGCCGACGCCTTCCTCGAGGAGTGGACGTCGTTCCTCTCCAGCGCGGGCGTCACCCGTGAGGCTCTCATGAGCATCGCGGCGCGCCTGCAGAGCGGGCAGAGCAACTACGAGGGCAACGAGGCACAGCTCACGGCGGCCTCCCGCTCGTCGAACGTCAACATCCGCATGCCCGGCACCACCGGCAGCAGCAACGGCGGCGCCCAGGCCGCGCCCGCGGCCTTCCAGGCCGAGGGCGTGCAGGCCATGCCCGCCGAGGTCACGATCGAGGCACGGGTCAGCAAGGGGGACACCGCATGAGCGGTCTGCACACATACGAGACGGCGGACATCCGCGGCCTCGAGTCGGCGCTCAAGCAGCTGCACGGCTACTGCGGCGAGCTCCAGGCGCACGCGTCCGGGGCGACCGGCGCCGTGAGCGCCCAGTGGAGCGGCATCGCGAACCAGGAGTTCGTCAACTGCGTGCAGACCTGGCAGGTCGGCGCGACGATCCTCACCCAGTTCGCCGAGTTCCTCGCGACCTGGGCGGGGGATGCCGCGACGCAGTACGAGACCGCGCAGTCGTCCGTCGGTGGCATGTGGGGCAGCGGCGGCGGCTCCGGCGGTGGCGGCGGCGGCCGCGGACCCGTGGCGGTGTGACGTCATGGTGAGAATCGATCCCGCGAAGTACTCCACCGCGGCAGACGCCTACGACACCATCGCGCAGCAGGCGCTCGACTACGCCATCGAGGCGCGCAGCGCCCTCTCCGGCACGGGCGGCATCGCCGGCACCGACCCCGGCGGCGAGTCCTTCTCCGAGTCCTACGACGCCATGGCCGCCGCGGCCATGCAGACGCTGTACGACATCGCGGTCGCCTCGCGCGGCCTCGACCGCAGCCTCATGGCATCCGGCGGCACGCACGCCCAGGCCAACGCGAACGCCGAGGGCATCGTGTACGACGCCGGCTCGGCCTTCGTGCTGCGCCCGGCGATCGCCGAGACCAGCGTCGCCCCGCCGCCCTCGGCGTTCGGCGGACGCCCCGACACCATGGTGCAGGGCCTCGACAGTGCGGCCGTGTGGGTGTGGGACCAGATCCTCAACTTCATCGGCACGCTGTTCCCCGACGGCGACCCCGACAAGCTCGAAGAGGCGGGTCGCGCGTGGCGCGGCATCCTCAGCGACATCGGCAGTCTGCGCACCAGCATCCGCTTGGCCGACAACTCCCTCGCCGGCATCGACAGCGGCGAGATCGCGGCGATCACGCAGAAGGTCGACGACTTCGCCGACGGCCTGACGACGTTCCTCAGCGCCGACGAGGGCATCGGCCAGATCGACGACATCTGCAAGGAGTACGCGCAGACCATCCGGGACACCCTCGAGGAGACCCGGAACATGCTCATCCAGCTCGTGATCGAGGTGGTGGCCGGCGCCGGTCTGAGCTTCGCGCTCTCGTTCGTGACCTTCGGCGCCGCGGGCGTCGCGGGTGCGGCGGCCATCACGGCCCGCGTCATCGCGATCGGCGGACGCATCGGCGCGCTCGTCACGAAGTGCGTGGGAGTGGCCACGCGTCTCGCTGCGCGTCTGCGCGCCATCGTGCCGGGGCTCGTCCGTGCGGGACAGAACTTCCCCCGGCTCACGCGCGCCGGGATCGAGATCGTCTCCGGCACCGGAGCCTCCGTGATCGCCGAGACCGTGCAGGGCAGCAACGCCAACTACGGTGCGGCTGCGCTCTCGGGTCTCGCGGGCAGCTCGCTGACCGCCGCGATCGTGGCCCCGTTCGGCAAGGCCGGCGAGCGGTTCGTCGTGCAGGCTCTCGCGAACGGCGCGGGCGGCGCCGGCGGCACGGTCGTCGACCTGGCCGTGCGCGGCGAGGAGATCACGGGAGCGGCCATCGCGATGGGCACCGGCCTCGGCGTCGCGGGCTCAGCGCGCCTTCCCGGACGTCGCGGCGGAGCGGCCGGCGGCGGCAGCAACAGCGGCGGCGGCGTGCACGTCAACGACTACGATGGCCCCTCGGGCACCGGCGACGCGGCGAACGCGTCGGGCGGAGACGGCGGCGGCGCCCCTCGCACCGACTTCGACGGTCCGACCGGACAGGGCGGCGACATCGGCGGAGGCGGCTCCGACGGCGGCGCCGCACCCTCGAACCACGGCGACGCCCCGGCTGCCACCGATGTGCACGTGACCCCCGAGGGCAGCGGCAGCGGCGGAGACGGCGGCTCGTCGGCAGGCGACGGCGGCAGCTCCTCGGGAGGCGACGGCTCCTCCTCGGGTGGCGACAGCTCGTCCGCTCCGGAGACCACGTCGACCCCGGACAGCACCTCGACCCCTGATAACAGCGCCGACGCCTCGTCGACCGGCGACGGCCCGGCCTCGTCGGGTACCGACGGAGGCTCCTCGACCCCCGACCCGGCCCCGACCTCGCAGGGCACGGGCGGCGACTCGTCCGGACTCGGCGGCGGTGCGGGCGACTCTGCTCCGACCGGCACGGGCACGGGCGGTGCGGGAGACTCTGCTCCGACCGGCACGTCGACCCCCGTCGACGGCGGCACGTCCAGCGAGGGCGGCAGCTCGTCGTCGAACGGCGACTCGACCGCACCGACCGACATCGACCTCGACACCACGCCGCCCGTCGACACCGACCTCGACGTCGACCCGACGGCCGACGGGACCGGTGCGGACGCCGACGGCACGGGTGCGGACGCCGACGGCACGGGTGCGGACGCCGACGGCGCCGACCCGACGACGGACGGCAACGGAGCGGATGCCGATGACGCGGCCGCGCACACGCCGGCCGACCAGGACTCGACACCGGCCGACCAGCCGCGTCGCGAGTGGGACGGCCCCGCGCCCACCCACGACCAGCACGGCCGCCAGTACCTGCAGACCGACGACGGCCGCCGCACGCTCGAGGGCGACCCCGACAACACGTACCGCGACCGCACCGGCCGTCTGCACGACGCCGACACGCACCACTTCGCGACCGACACCAACAAGCCCGAGACCGACCTCCCGGTCGATCGTGCGGTGCGCGGCGACGCGGAGGACTTCCGTCTGGACCCGGACGCTCAGGCCGACCACCAGGCGCGTGTCGACGAGCGCACCGACCTGCAGAACGAGTCGCGCGACGCCTCCGAGCGCGTCGACGACCTCGCTCGCGAGGCCGACATCGATCCCGCCGACCTGAACGGCCGATCCGAGGACGTCGATGAGACGATCCGCGACCTCGTCGACGACGGGCACCTGTCCGAGCGTGACGCCGACCGCATCCGTGCGGCTCTCGACGACGAGCGCAAGGCGGCCGACGCGCTGCGCGGCGGGTCGGAGAGGCTGGGCGACCAGGCTGCCGGCGCCGTGTCCGCGGCGCGCGGAGAGACCACGCTGATCGCACCGGGCGGTGCGGGCTCCGGGCAGTTCGACCACGTGACGATCACCGGGAACCCCGAGCCCACGCTGCACGTCTACGAGGCGAAGGGCGGCAACTCGTCGCTCGGGTACCGCACGGTCGACGGCGTGCGCGCCGAGCAGGGCACCACGGCCTACCTCGACGACATCGCCCAGCGCGACCGTCGCCTGCAGGAGAGCCTCGACGCCTACATGCAGAGTCCGGACGCCGACCCGAACGTGGTGGAGGCGATCCGCAACGGCACGCTCGACGTGCGCTACGAGCTCGTCGAGGCGCGTCCGAACGGCGACATCCGCGTCACCGAGTTCCAGATCGATCCCGATCGGGTGCGTGTTCCCGGACGTGTCGACGGCGACGCCACGGTGACGCCCGACGCCTCGACGAACCGTCCGGTGGTCGCCGGTGGCGGCGCGGCCGTCACGCCCGACGCCTCCGTGCGCACGCCCGACGCTGCGGTGCACACGCCTGCGGGCGGAGCGGATGCCGGTGCGGCAGCGCACACGCCGGATGCCGGGACCACCACGACCCCCGATGCGGGCGAGGCCGCCCCGCACGCGGCGGACACGGCTGCGGACGCGGCGACCGACGCCACCACGGCGGACGCGACCCCGACCGCCGACCCTGCGACCGCCGACCCCGCAGCCGCGGATCCCGTCGACGGGGCCGACCCCGCGAGCGCCGCGGGCGACGACGGCAGCGGGAGCGCTGCAGACCCGACCGCAGCCGATCCGTCGACGAGCACCGGCGGAGTGCCCGGACGCGAGTACACGCTCTCCGACGGCAGCACGTACACGACCCAGTGGGCGCCGGAGCAGGTCGACAGCATGCGCTCGGCGTACGCCGAGCTCGAGGGCCACGTGACGGCATCCGGCCGCACGATGGACGACCTGGTCGACCTCATCCATACCCCGACCTCGTCGCTGAGCCCCGCCGACGTGCAGTTCCTGCACGACCTGCGCCGACTGGTCCAGGTCGACGGCTCGACGGTCTTCCAGCGGGTCATCGCGCCGGGTGAGGACCTCTCCCGGATCTCCGGCTCGTACCCGTACGGTCTCGACTCCTTCCGAGGATTCGTCACGAGGCTGCAGGACGTCACGCACTTCGGGAACGCGCAGGACGTGTTCACCGGACTCCGACTGGACTACCAGAACTCGCAGTTCCACTCGCTGCTCGACGGTCCGATCCAGATGATCCGCTACCAGACCGCCACGGCGCCGGAGATCCCCTTCAACGACCGTCTGCTGGGTGCACCGTCGTCCTACAACGATCCGGCGCCCTTCACCGGCAACGGCTTCACCTCGTCGGGCATCCCGACGCCCGACGGCAACGTCGTGCCCGAGCTCTACGCGCCGACCGGCACGGTCGCGCTGCCGCGAGCGGAGATGTGGGAGGTCACGACGACCGGGACGTACCGGCTGCTCGCCGTCCTCGACGACACCCAGACGTGGCTGCAGGTGCGTGCGTGAGCACGCCCGAGGTCGCCGAACGCGGGTCGGCGGCGCCGCATCCCGTCGGTCTCTTCGGATTCGTCCGCGGCACGGAGGTCGAGTTCCTCGCCGCCGCGAGCGCGGGCACGTTCGGAGTGCCCGTCGACTACGTCACGGCTCGACGAGACGCGGTCCCTCCGGGCACCCCCGAGGTGAGCGATGAGCGACCCGCGTCCGACGACGTCGTGCGCGTCGCGGTTTCCGAGGTCGACGATCTCGTGCGGTGGACGTGGACGGCGGTGCTCGACGGCGCCGAGTACGGGGTGCAGGCGGTGCGTGACGGTCGCGCGGCGATCGTGACGCGCGACAGCCGACTCGTGTGGGGTGACGGCTGGGAAGGGAACGTCCGCGACGGCTGGGCGCGTTGGGTGGATGTCGACGACCTCGAGGTCACGGCGCACCGGCATCCTGCCCTGCCGAGCTGATCGCGCCGGGACGGTACCTTCTATGGGGAGCGGTCGTGCGCGGCTTCCGCTCGCCCCCGACTGACGAACGACAGGACTCTCATGGCGACGCCACTGCAGAAGCTCATCTGGCCGACGACCGAGCAGGCGTATCTCCGCGACGGCTCGGCGCTGCTCGCCGGTCCCGTCGTGCGCATCGCCGACGCGATCGGCTGGACGACCGCGCCCCAGGTGCTGACCGCGTACGGCCTCGACGCGCCGGACGCCCCCTCCGTCGACGTGCTCCGCTTCCGTCCCTCGCCCCTCGCGCAGCTCCGCGTGCCGTCGCCGGGATCGCCCGCGGCGGTCGCCGGACACGGGAACGGGTTCCTCCGCGGTGCCGGCGTCGTGCCGGTGTGGGACATCGCGCCGACCGAGGTGCCGCAGGGCGCGGAGATCTGGCGCATCTTCGCCGACGGCCGTCAGGAGCTCGTGTCGGCGTACGGGGGCCCCGCGTTCGGCTGGCGTGCGACCGCGGTGTTCGCCCCGCCGAGCATGGTCGTCGGACCCCGGGCCGAGTGGCAGGGTGCCGAGTACCGCGTCTCCTGGATCGACGAGACGACGGTCGAGCTCGTCACCGTCGGGGAGACGGCGCCCGAGGGCTTCGAGCAGTCGCGCCCGCACGTGTTCCGCCGCGTCGTGGCGGCCGCCGAGTGCTCCCGGTTCTTCGAGGACTCCTTCAGTGCGGTGTGGAACGGCGACGTGCGCTGCCGCGTCATGCAATTCGCCGAGGACGAGGCGTCGGTGCTGCTCTCCGTGAACGCCGAGCGTGCGGCGGCGCTGGAGGCCGTCGAGCTCGAGCCGGGCGTGTACTGGAAGGTCGTCCCGCGGGCCGAGCTCTCCGAGATCCGCGGCGTCGCGACCGAGCTCGCGCCGCCCGTGCAGTCGTGACCAGGTGACGGATAGGGTTTCAGATATGACGTGGAAAGCGATGACTCCGACCGAGGCGTGCGACCTCATGGACTTCTGGGCCGGCGCGTCCTGGCCGCTCACCCGTGATGAGGTCATCGCGCTCGGAGCCGAACGCTTCGGGTGGTCGGTCGAGGTGGACCGCGGCGTCTCCTACCTCATGAACACGGTCTCGGGCTTCACGATCCCCGACGTCTCGACGATCGGCGAGGATCCGCTGAGCTATCTCACGCTCCGGATCTCCGACGTGATCCGCGACGTGACACCCGAGTCGACGGCCTTCCTCGGCGACGCGTTCACGCTCGCCGTGCGCGAGGGGGAGCGCCGGTGGGGACCGGCCTCGCTGCGCGACGTCAAGGACTCGCGGATCGCGAGCTGGGACACCGCCTCCGGGGGACGGATCTCCTTCAGCAATGCGCCGAAGAGCCTCGCCGCCCGGTTCGAGACGCCGCAGGGTGTCGCGCTCGACAAGCGGCTGGGTCACTGACGTGGCGGGCTGGGAGGAGTTCGAGGGTGCGCTGGCCCGCACGTTCCGCGAGGTCACGGATCGCGTCTTCGTGATCATCGCGGCGGAGGCGGACCCGACGCGCTACGTGCAGTTCGCCGGTCGGCCATCGCAGCTCGACGCCGAGGCGCCGGGAGCGGACGTCGTGGCGGATGCCGACGAGTCGGCCCTCGTCTCGTCGGGATGGTCCGCGCCCGAGCGGGAGCAGCCGAACTGGGCCGTCTCGCTCCCCCTGCCGGCCCTGAGCGACGAGTACGCCGCGCTCGCGGCGCGATGCGTCGCCGCGCTCCGCGACGCCTACGCGATCTCCTCGCCCGATGAGCTCGCCTACCGCGCGTGGCGCGACGGCGAGCGGATGCCGGCGGGGGAGACCTGGACGCCCGAGCAGATCGCGCGTCTCGATACCGGAGCGGATGCCGTCGAGCTGCCGCTGCTCGGCATCTCCTCCGACTGACCCGGCGTCGGCGCGCGGGCTGTCAGCGGACGGCTGCGGCGTCGGCGAGATGCCGTGCGTTGTGGCTGAGCACTTTCACGATGATGCCGTGACGGCGCAGTTCGGCCACCGTGCGGGCACCCTCGTCGGCGTCGCGGCCGAGGGCGCGGATGTTCGCCACGACCAGCACGTCGCCCTTGTGAAGGGTGGCGATGAGCCGGGTGAGGCGGTCGTTCCAGCTCTCCAGGATGTCGGGCGCCGGGTGGCGGAAGCCCTCGATCGGCACGCCGAAGCGGGTGAGATCGTCGCGCTGCTCGACCACCGAGGGCATGTCGTCGCGCGAGACGACGAGTCCGACCAGACGCGAACCGTCGGGGCGGGCCAGCCAGAAGTCACGGTTCTGCTGCAGCTCCGTGAAGCACTTCGGACACTCGGCCGCAGCGTGCGGCAGGTGCAGCGGGCTGGTCAGGGCCTCATCGACGGACGCCGGGGCGGTCGTGGGTTCTGTCGTCTCGCTCATCGCGCACCTCCGGCATCCATTCTGCCCTGAAACGGGCCGGATCGGCGACCGTTCAGACGAGTCCGAGCGCTCTCACCGCGTCGCGCTCCTCGACGAGTTCGGCGACCGAGGCGTCGATGCGCGCCCGTGCCCAGTCGCTCACCTCGAGGTCCTCCACGACGTGCCACGCGCCGTCGACGGCGCGCACCGGGAACGAGCACACGAGCCCCTCGGGCACCCCGTACTCTCCCCGCGAGACGACGCCCGCCGAGGTCCAGTCCTCCGTGCCGTGCACCCAGTCGCGAACGTGGTCGAGCGTCGCGTTCGCGGCGGATGCGACCGACGACGAGCCGCGCACGTCGATGATCTCCGCGCCGCGCTTCGCGACCCGCGGGATGAAGGTGCCCTCCAGCCACGACGGCACGTCGCCGACGATGGCCTCGAGCGCCTCGGCGGCGGGTCGACCGGCGACTGTGGCGTGCGACACGTCGGGGAACTGGGTGGCCGAGTGGTTGCCCCAGATCGGCACGCGGCGCACCGTGTCGACGGGCACGGCGAGCGTCTGCGCCAGCTGCGCCCTGGCCCGGTTCTCGTCGAGTCGGGTGAGCGCCGTGAACCGCTCGGCCGGCACTCCGCCGGCCGAGGCCGCGGCGATCAGGGCGTTGGTGTTCGCGGGGTTGCCGACGACCGTGACGCGCACGCCCGGTGCGGCGTTCGCGGCGATCGCGGCACCCTGCGGGCCGAAGATGCCGCCGTTGGCCGCCAGGAGGTCTCCGCGCTCCATGCCCGGTCCGCGCGGACGCGCACCCACGAGCAGCGCGAGGTCGCAGCCGTCGAAGCCGACCGCCGGGTCATCCGTCACCTCGACGTGCTCCAGCAGGCCGAACGCGCCGTCCTGGAGCTCCAGTGCCGCGCCCTCGGCGGCGCCGAGCCCCTGCGGGATCTCCAGCAGCCGCAGCCGCACCTTCTCGTCGGTGCCGAGGAGGTCTCCCGCGGCGATGCGGAACAGCAGCGCGTATCCGATCTGTCCGCCCGCGCCCGTGATGGTGATCGTGGTCGTCATACCCCGAGCCTACGTCCGTTCCCGGTGCACGATCAGGACGTCGCCCCGGAGTACCCTCGTGGCATGACCTTCAATCCCGACGCCGACGTCTCCGGCAGCACCGCCCGCCGCAAGGGGCGCGGCGCCGTCATCGCCGGCGCCGGCGGTGTCGGCATCCTGGGGATCATCGCGCTCATCGCGGGGCCCCTGCTCGGTGTCGACCTCACGGGTCTGCTCGGGGCGGGCGGAGGCGGGGGAGGCGGCAGCGAGCCCGCCGAGGGCAGCGTGATCGAGAACTGCCTCACCGGCGAGGATGCGAACGAGAACGTCGACTGCCGCGTCGCCAGCTCGCAGTTGGCGCTCGACCAGTACTGGGGCGAGCACGTCGAGAACTACCGTGCGCCCGGCTTCATCATCGTCGACGGTGCGACGGCGACCTCGTGCGGCACCGCGTCGAACCAGGTGGGTCCGTTCTACTGCCCGCCCGATGAGACCGTGTACATCGATCCCACGTTCTTCGAGCTCATGCAGCAGCAGTTCGGCGCCACGGCGGGCGACCTCGCTCAGCTGTACATCGTCGGGCACGAGTGGGGCCACCACATCCAGAACATCACGGGTGTCATGACGGAGTATCCGAACAACGGCACCGGCCCCGACAGCAACGGCGTGCGCATCGAGCTGCAGGCGGACTGCTACGCCGGGGCCTGGATCGGGCAGATGACCGAGCAGGAGGACAAGAACGGCGTCCCCTATCTCGAGAAGCCCACGAACGCGCAGCTCGACGACGCCGTGAACGCCGCGTACACGGTCGGCGACGACCACATCCAGGAGCAGTCCGGTTTCGTGAACCCCGAGAGCTTCACGCACGGCACGAGCGAGCAGCGCAAGTACTGGTTCGCGAACGGCTACCAGAACGGCCTCGACGTCTGCGAGCAGCCGCTCACGCTCGCCGGCGACCGCCTCTGATCAGACGTCGTCGACGCTCGTCTTGCCGAGGGCTGCGGCGAGGTCGTGCTTCTTCGCGTCGAAGTAGCGGTCGGGAGCGACCGTGATCGGCTCGGTGTCGAACCACACCGCGTTGCCGTCCACCCGGAGCACCGCGATGTACATGGCCCTGTCCGCGGGCGACGACCAGATCGTGACGAGACGCTCGTCGCCGGCATCCTTCTTCATGGCCGAGAGCGCGGCGATCACGCCGGCGCTGTCGGCGCTGCCCTCGCGCAGCGCGTCCAGCGCGCGGTCGACCGGGAAGCGGGCGCTCATGCTGTTGATCGCGGCGTTGCTCAGCACGCCGCCGCCCTTCACACGCCAGCGGCGGGCGCCGACGAAGATCATGATCACGCTCACGATGATGATGACCGGCGGAAGCGCGAACGCGCCGGCGATCGCGAGTCCGGCGCGGACGCGTCCTCCGAGCAGCTCCACCGTCGCGGTCGGGTCGAGATACACCAGGAGCGCGACCACGGCCATGACGCCCGCGATCACGCCCCACGTGATCGTCTTGCGCGGCGAGCGCTCCGACTCGAACAGGTCGGGCCGGGTCGCGAACCAGGCGTACAGGTTGCGCGACTTCGAGCGCAGGGGCGTGAAGCTCATCCGTCCACGCTAGCGCGTGCCCCGTCGCCGCGCGGCGTCGCGCGTCAGGCCCGCAGCGCCCGGGCGAGCGTCTTCACCAGACCGAGCACGTCGCCGTCCGCGCGGAACCGTGTGAGGCCCTCGCTCACCTCGGCGCCGGTGCGCGCCGACACGAACCACGGCGGGGTCGGCAGGATCGTGAAGCGGCCTCCGCCGTTCAGGCCGGGGAGTGCGCGGGGCAACGGTCGGAAGGGTCCGCGCACGATCGAGCGCTCCACGCCGTCGAGCAGCAGCGCGTTGTGCACGACGCCGATGCCGCTGCCCACGTCCTGCACCGTGTTCCCCGGGAACGCGCCCCACGAGAGCGTCGGCGTCAGGAATCCGAACGCCGTCCACCCGTTGATGGCGATCGAGCCGTAGCGCAGTGCGGTGATCGCCCTGTCGAATCCGGCGCCCAGCGCCTTCTCGGTGGCGGGATCGATCAGCAGGTTGGCCCCGAGCGTCCCCTGCAGCTCGTCGTTCGCATAGGCGACCGCGGCGTCGAGGAAGTCCTGGCCGGTGCCGGGCACGCTCACGACGCCCAGCACGGGCGAGAAGTACTCGGTGCGCTGCAGCGCGGTCGCATCAGCGTCGGCCTCGACCTCGACGAGCAGGCGGTCGCCGAGCACCAGGGCGTCGGGGTACGCGTCGGTCGCGAGGTCCATGCGCGCCGTCGAGCCGGGATACCAGATCGGCCGTTCGGGGGCGTTCGCGTAGGCGCGGCGCAGGGCGGCGCGGAAGGCGTCGGCCTGGTCCCAGTCCTCCGAGAGGATCACGACCTGGCCGGCGATGCAGTTGTGCCCCCCGTTCTGCAGCCTCATGGTCGCGACGTGCTCGGCCTGATAGGCGAGGTCGGCGTCGGTCCAGCGTCCGGGGACCACGATGATGGGCGACACCCCGCCGAGCTCCGCCGTGATCGGCTTCTTCAGCTGCGGCCGGTCCTCGCGGCGACGCCGAGCGGCCGCCGCCCCCGTGCCCCAGACGATCGCGTCGAAGGTGGCGGCGGAACCCGTGATGTGCACGTGCGCGAAGGAGCGATGCCCCGTGAGGTACGCGCCGACCGCCGGACCGCCGCGCACGATGCGCAGGAGCCCGGGACCGATGAGGGGCGCCAGGGCGCGCTTGAACACCGGCACCAGGGCGTCCTGCGTGGGATTGACCTTGAGCAGCGCGGTGCGGTTGTGCGCGAGCAGCTCGTACAGCACGTCGAGCACCGGGATCGCGGTGACGTTGCCCGCGCCGAGCACGAGGCCGACGCCGCCGGAGTCGGCGGGCGTGCGCTGCGCCAGCCCGGCCGCGGCCCTGGCACCGTTCGGCGTGATGCCGGGTTCGAGCCACACCTCGCCGGTGAAGCCCGACAGCAGGAAGCGGTCGATGCCGGTGAGCGGGAACGCGTGCACGCGGGTGCGTCCTCCCGGGGCGCGGTCGATGCGCACGCCGTCGAGCGGGTTCCGCCCCGCCGCGAGTCGCGAGAGGGTCTCTGTCGCGGCATCGAGGTATCCGAGCACGGCGTAGGGTCCGCTCAGCCATTCCTCGCCGCGCAGCGGATGCCGTGCGTCGAGTCCCTTGGAGGCGGCCGCCGTGACGGCCCAGTCCTCGGCGGCGGCCGCGACGCTCGTGCGCACCGCCCGCAGCAGGGTGACGCGCTGCGCGAGCGTCAGCGCGGCCCACGTCGCCGTGCCCGTCTGCAGCTCGGCGATCGCGGAGTCGAGGCGTTCGCGTTCGCCCTCGTCGACCGTCGGGGCCTTCGCGCCCGTGGCCGCTGTCGTCGCGGGCGCGGTCGTCGGGCGGGTGGTCGCAGAAGTCATCGGCGTCTCCTTCGGACGGGCTTCCAGCTTAGGCGGCGGGTGCCTTCTCGATGTCGTCGCGGCGCAGCCGGTAGCCGCGCAGGGTCACCAGGCTCGCCGCCATGAGGACGGCCGGGAGGATGCTGAAGCTCAGGACGATGCCCGTCACGGCTTCGGACGGCTGCTGCGTGGTCGCTCCGGCGACGGTCGACACGTAGCCGGTCGCGGCGAGCGTGAGGGACACGACGGAGGCGCCCAGCGCGAAGCCGACGGTCTCGCCTGCGGTCCAGACTCCGGTGAAGCTCCCGGCCCGCCCGGGGCCGCTCGTCCGCCGATCGTGCGAGATGACGTCCGGGAGCATCGCCATCGGCAGGCACTGCAGGCCAGCGTAGGCGACGCCCGCGACCGCGACCGAGGCGTAGATCCACGCCCCCGGCGTCCAGGCCGCGGCGACGATCGACACGGCGGCGAGGAGGAACAGCACGCCCGCGATCCCGAACGCCCGTTCCTTGCCGATCCGGCGGGCCGTGAGCGTCCACAGCGGCGTCGCGACGAGCGCCGGACCCACGAGCGCCACGAACAGGAACGTCACCGCTCCTTCGGAGCGCAGCACCCAGGTCGCGACGTACTGGGCAGCCGCGAGCATCGTGCCGGTCGCGAGCGCCTGCAGCAGGAACGTCGCGAGGAGCGCGCGGAACGGCTGGCTGCGACGCAGGGTGTGCACGGCGTCGGCGTACTGCGCGCGGATGCCCTGCGGCGTGGTCGACGGCTCCGGAGCGGACGCCCGGCCCGATGCGGAACCGTGCCGCGCTGCGGCGGCCGCCGTCCGCGCGGCGACGAGCATGCCGATGCCGATCGCGACGCCGGCGACGACGCCCATCACGAGGTAGCCGGTGACCTGGTCCGGGCCGGCGCCGCGCAGCTCGGGTCCGCCGGCGCCGAAGAGCAGGATGGCCGCGGTGAGGACGATGACGCGCCATCCGAGCAGCCGTGTGCGTTCGTCGTAGCTGTCGGTGAGCTCGGCGGGAAGCGCCACGTACGGCACCTGGAACAGGCTGAACGCGGTCGCGGTGGCGAGGAAGGCGAGCAGCACGCAGGTCGCCCCGGCGAGGGGGCCCCAACTCGGAGGCACGGCGAACGTGAGGGCGAAGAACAGCGGCAGCGTGAGGGCGCCGACGACCATGAAGCCGCGGCGCGACCCCGTGCGTGCGAGCTGTCGGTCCGATGCCGCACCGATCAGCGGGTCGATCACCACGTCCCAGATCTTCGCGAGCGTGACGATGAGACCGGCGGCGAGCGCCGCGACACCGAGATTGTCGGTGAGGAAGTACGTGAGCACCAGACCCGGGAGCGTGGCATAGCCGCCCGTGCCGAGGGAGCCGACCGCGTAGAGCGCGATGGTGCGCGCGGGAAGGCGGACGGATGCCCGTTCGGGGTGAGCCTCGGTGCTCATCGCGCCAGTGTAGCGGTGGCGCGAGAGCAGGCGTCAGATCAGCGAGAGCTCGCGGAGCTTGGCCTCGACGTCGGCGTTGGACGGCTCCACGTGGTGCGAGGAGTCCGGGTACAGCACCACGGGGATGTTCGTGCGCCCCGAGATCTCCTTGGCGACGTCGGCCGCGGACGGGTCGGCGACGAGGTCGACGTACGTGTACTCGACGCCCAGCTCGTCGAGCTGCTTCTTGGTGCGGATGCAGTCGCGGCACCAGTCGGCGCCGAACATCGTGATCGCGGATTCTGCGGGAGAGGTCATGCTTCCAGGGTACGGCCGCCGAAGGGGGTCGGCGCCGTCACCGAGCATCGTCGGGTTGATGAGTTAGGCAAGCCTTACCTATACTGGTCCGCATGAGCAACGCGTGCGAGCACCTCGAGGACCCGGCCTGGGAGAGCATCGAGGGAGCTGTGCTGATCGCGGGAGACGCGGCCGACGTCGCGGCGATCGCCGGGATCGCCGCACGCCTCCCCTGGGATGCCGAGGGCGTGATCCTCGTGGAGGCGGCGGCACGCATCCAGTTCCGCCACATCGACGTGCCCGAGGGGGTGTCCGTGCGGTGGCTCCTGCGCGGAGACGGCGTCCGTCAGCATGCCAAGGGGGAGCGCCTCGCGAACGCCGTGCACTCCTGGTGCGTCGAGTGGACGTGCTCGGAGCCGCCCGCGCAGTGGACCGTCTGGCTCGGCGCGCACACTCCGCCGCATGTCGCCCGCATGGCCCGGAGCCTGCTCGGCGTCACGCACTGACGCGGACCGACGACCGCCGGCGCACGGCCCGTTCGGGTCGGACCGTGCGCGGCTCGGCGGGTCAGAGCGACGCGAGTGCCGGTGCGCCGGCGGACGCGCCGGCGGTGATGGCGTCCAGCGCGCGCCGCAGAGACGAGCTCGACGTGTGCGCCGTGTACGGGAAGTACACGACCTCGACGCCCACCTCGGCGAACTCGCGCTCGAGGCGCAGGCCCTTGTCGGTGCCTCGCCAGTCGTCGCCCTTGAAGAAGTGCGTGAAGTGCACGTCGTGCCACGAGTCCATCTTCGACGGCGTCGTCTCGACGTAGACGTCGTCGACGAACGAGATGTGGCGCACGATCTCGGCGCGCTCCGCCGTCGGGATGACGGGCTCGATGCCCTTCACCTGACGGAGCATCTCGTCGCTGACGACACCCGCGATCAGGATGTCGCACTGCTGCTTGGCGTGACGAAGAAGGTTGAGATGCCCGACGTGAAACAGGTCGAAGGCACCCACGGCATAGCCGATGCGCGTCTGCATGATCTCCCCAGATCAAGTAGTTCCCCAGAGAGCGGATCCCCATCCGCCCAGCGACTCCCACAGCCGCATTCGGGCAGTCTAGCAGGAACCGGTTTCGCTGCCCATAGCAACCCGTGGAACTATGGATGCCGCAGCGGGTGCCGCCGCGGTCGAAGGGGGAGCTCGTGGAGTCAGCGGTCACGGTGATCGTGCCGACGTTCAACGAACGCGACAACGTCGCGGAGCTCGTCGCACGCACCGCAGCCGCGCTCGCCGGATGCGAGGCCGAGATCCTGTTCGTCGACGACAGCACCGACGACACGGCCGCGGAGGTGGAGCGCGTCGCCGCGACGGCCGCACTGCCCGTTCGCGTGATCCATCGGGCCGACAACAGCGGCGGGCTCGGCGGAGCCGTGGTGGTCGGCCTGCGGGCTGCCGCGCACGACCTCTGCATCGTGATGGACGGCGACCTGCAGCATCCGCCCGAGCTCCTTCCGGTGCTGCTCGCCCGGCACGCCGAGGAGGACGTCGACGTCGTCGCGGCCTCGCGCTACATCGGCGGCGGCGACACGAGCGGACTCGGCACGGCCGTGCGCTTCGGCGTCTCGCGGGCGGCCACCTGGCTGACGCGGGCGATGTTCCCGATCCGCCTCGCCCGCAGCACCGATCCGATGACCGGGTTCTTCCTCGTCGACCGCGGACGGCTCGACCTCGCCTCGCTCAAGCCGCAGGGCTTCAAGATCCTGCTCGAGATCCTCGCCCGCACCGACCTCCGCATCGCCGAGGTTCCGATGGAGTTCGGCGAGCGCCGGCACGGCACGTCGAAGGCGAGTCTGCGTCAGGGCGGGACGTTCATCGCGCACCTCGCCCGGCTGCGCTTCGGCAAGATGTCCCTCTTCGCGTTGATCGGCGCGATCGGCGCGGTGGCGAACCTCGGCGTCATGTGGGCCCTCACCGCGGCGGGCGTGCCCTACGTCTGGGCCGCGATCATCGGGGCCGAGGTCACGATCGTCGGCAACTTCATCCTGCAGGAGCGCTACGTCTTCGCCGACATGCGCACGGACGCCCGAGCCCTCGGCATCCGCTTCGTGACCTCGTTCGCGTTCAACAACGTCGAGGCCGCGCTGCGGATCCCCGTGATGGCGCTGATGGTCGAGACCTGGCACATCTCCAGCGTGCTCGCGACCGCGCTCTCCCTGATCGTCGCGTTCTTCGCCCGCTTCCTGTTCCACTCGCTCGTGGTGTACGCGCCGTCGCGGCGACGCGGGACGGATGCCGTGTCCGAGCCGAAGCCCGACACGGCGACGCTGCGGGTGATCCGCGCGATCGACGCCGAGGCGATGAAGCCCGGCGAGCTCTAGGAGTCCGTGGCGCGGTCGGCGGCGAGATAGGCCTCGAGGGCCGCATCCGCGTCGCGGGGCGTCCAGCCGGAGGCGACGATCCGATCGAGGCTCAGCACGCTGTTGCGCGGGCGGGGCGCGACGGGGCCGTCCTGCCCCGCGAAGTACTCCTCGGTCGTCACGTCCGTCACCGCGTCCGGCTCGTGCCCGGTGAGGCGGTACACGGCGCGTGCGACGTCGGCCCAGGACCGCGGCTCGCCCGCCCCGGTGACGTTGTACACGCCGTGCGGCGCCCCGGTCGTCAGCAGGTGCACGATCGCGGAGGCGAGGTCGTCGGTGAACGTCAGGCGCCCGATCTGGTCGCCCACGACGCGCGGCGCGACGCCGCGCTCCGCGAGCGAGGCCATGGTGCGCACGAAGTTCCGGCCGTCGCCGATCACCCAGGAGGTGCGGACGACGTAGTGCCGCGGCACGGTCGTCGCGACCAGGTCGCCGGCGGCCTTGGTCTGCCCGTACACGCCGAGCGGGCGGAGGGCGTCGTCCTCGGTGTAGGCGTCGTCCTTCGTGCCGTCGAACACGTAGTCGCTCGAGACGTGCACGAGCGTGATGCCGTTCTCGGCGGCGATGCGCGCGAGCGCCGCCACGCCCGCCGCATTGGCGCGCCACGCGGCCTCCCGTCCGGCCGCGGTCTCGGCGAGGTCGACGGCCGTGTAGGCCGCGGCGTTCACGATCGTGCCGTAGTCGCGCCAGCGTCGGGCGGTCGCGAGATCGGCGCGGTCCAGGTCGAGGTCGTCACGGGTCGCGTACTCGACGTGCGGGGCGTCGCCGAGAGCGGCGCGGAGCGCGCGGCCGAGCTGCCCGCCGGCGCCCAGCACCAGAGTGCGACGAGGCGGGATCGGGGCGACGTCGGCGAGGCGCGGATGCGCGAGGTCCTTCGCGGAGATCTCGACCTCGGCGAGCGGGATCGGCCAGTCGATCGCGGCCGTCTCGTCGGCGAGGTTGAGGAACGAGTAGGCCGCGTCCGGCGACCAGTGGTCGTTCACGAGGTACGTGTACGCGGTGTCGGCCTCGAGCGTCTGGTACGAGTTGCCGACGCCGCGCGGCACGAGGATCGCCCGGGAGGGATCGATCTCCGCGGTGAACACGGTCCCGAAGGTGTCGCCCTCGCGCAGGTCGACCCAGGCTCCGAAGATGCGACCGGTCGCGACCGAGACCCACTTGTCCCAGGGCTCGGCGTGGATGCCGCGCGTGGTGCCGACCGCGTCGTTGAACGACACGTTGTTCTGCACCGGGCCGAAGTCGGGCAGGCCCGCGGCGACCATCTTCTCGCGCTGCCAGTTCTCCTTGAACCAGCCGCGCGAGTCCCCGTGCACGGGCAGCTCGACGAGCAGCAGACCGGGGATCGGGGTCTCGGTGACGGCGAGCGCCTTTCCGAACTCCGTCATCACTGGCCCTTCGCCGCGTAGAAGGACTCGGTGGCGTCCTTCGACGGCGCCCACCACTCCTCGTTCGCGCGGTACCAGTCGATGGTCGAGGCGAGCCCCGACTCGAAGTCCGAGAACTGCGGGCGCCAACCGAGCTCGGTGCGCAGCTTGGTCGAGTCGATCGCGTAGCGGAGGTCGTGACCGGCGCGATCGGTCACATGGTCGTACGCGTCGGCGGGCTGCCCCATCTGCGTGAGGATCAGCTCGACGACCGACCTGTTGTCCTTCTCGCCGTCGGCGCCGATCAGATAGGTCTCGCCGATCACGCCCTTCTCGAGGATCGTGAGCACGGCGGACGAGTGGTCGTCGGCATGGATCCAGTCGCGCACGTTCTGCCCCGCGCCGTAGAGCTTGGGACGGATGCCGCGGATCACGTTCGTGATCTGGCGCGGGATGAACTTCTCGACGTGCTGGTAGGGGCCGTAGTTGTTCGAGCAGTTCGAGATCGTGGCCTGCACGCCGAACGACCGCACCCAGGCGCGCACGAGCAGATCGCTCCCCGCCTTGGTCGAGGAGTAGGGCGACGACGGGTTGTACGGCGTGCTCTCGGTAAAGCGCGCCGGGTCGTCGAGCTCGAGGTCGCCGTACACCTCGTCCGTCGAGATGTGGTGGAATCGGCGACCGTGCCGACGGGCGGCCTCGAGCAACGTGTACGTGCCGATGATGTTCGTGTCGAGGAACGGGCGCGGGTCGTGCAGCGAGTTGTCGTTGTGCGACTCCGCGGCGTAGTGCACGACGGCATCCGCATCGGCGAACAGCGTGTCGACGAGCGCCGCGTCGGCGATGTCGCCCTCGACGAGCGACACGCGATCCTCCGGGAGGCCGGCGAGCGAGGCGCGGTTGCCCGCGTAGGTGAGCTTGTCGAGCACCGTGACGTGCGCATCGGTGTGCGCGATCACATGGTGCACGAAGTTCGAGCCGATGAAACCGGCGCCGCCGGTCACGAGCAGGCGGGTCATGCGCGGCCCCTTTCGAGGAGGGCGAGGAGATAGGAGCCGTAGCCGGACTTGACGAGGGCCTCGGCGCGTGTGCGCAGCTGCTCGTCGTCGAGGAACCCCTGCCGCCAGGCGACCTCCTCGGGGACGCCGATCTTCATCCCCGTCCGTCGCTCCATCGTGCGGACGTAGTCGGCGGCATCCGTCATCTGATCGAACGTCCCGGTGTCGAGCCAGGCCGTGCCGCGGGGGAGCACCTCGACCTGCAGCTTGTCGCGCCGGAGGTACTCGCGGTTGACGTCGGTGATCTCGTACTCGCCCCGCGCGCTGGGCTCGAGCGCTCGGGCGATCTCGACGACGTCGTTGTCGTAGAAGTAGAGACCGGGGACGGCGTAGTTGCTCTGCGGTCGTGCGGGCTTCTCCTCGAGGGACTCGGCCCGGCCGTCGGCGTCGAACGAGACGACGCCGTACGCCTCGGGCTCGGCGACCCAGTAGGCGAACACGGCGCCGCCGTCGATCTCGGCGAAGCGCTTGAGCTGCGAGCCGAGGCCGGGCCCGTAGAGCAGGTTGTCGCCGAGCACGAGCGCGACCCGGTCGTCGCCGATGAAGTCCGCGCCGATCGTGAAGGCCTGCGCCAGGCCGTCGGGCGACTCCTGCTGCGCGAAGGTCAGGGAGATGCCGAACTGCGAGCCGTCGCCGAGCAGGCGTTCGAAGTGCGCGGCGTCGTGCGGGGTGGTGATGACGAGGATCTCGTCGATCCCTGCGAGCATCAGGGTCGACAGCGGGTAGTAGACCATCGGCTTGTCGTAGACGGGGATCAGCTGCTTCGAGACCCCCAGCGTGATCGGATGCAGGCGCGTGCCCGATCCGCCCGCGAGAATGATGCCCTTCATGGTCCGTCCCCCTCATGAAACGTCGAAGTCCGGGGCGTCGCAGAACGGACGGCCTTCCCCTGCCGCCGACGACCCCCACAGTCGTACGTCGACTCTAGCGCGTCGAGAGCGCCGACCACGGATCCGGAATACCGGTATAACGCAGGGCGAATCATGCAGGCCGAACCTGGCAATGTCCCGAAAGAACCCTGAAAAGGGTTTGAGGATCGTCTGGGCAGTGTGTTTGATGAACGGGACCGTTACCGAATCTTCATCTTCGGTGGTGGCTACCTCCTCCCGATAGGTACCCGATATGCGTCATACCCTGCCTCGCCATGCCCTCCTGACCTCCCTCGTCGTCGCCGCGCTCGTGCTCGTCCCCGTCACGGCCAGCGCTTCGACCTCTCCGAGCGACCCGTCCGACCCCGCGGACCCCGTCGTCTCGTCGCAGGCGGATGCGTCTGCGGAGCCCGCGCCCGTCTGGGACGACGCCTTCACGCGAGACGACGGTCACGGGTGGGGCGACGGCTACGTGTCCGTTCCCGCATACGTCGCCTCCGTCGAGGACGGCACGGGCGTGATCCGTCTCCGCAGCGGCCACCGCAGCATCCTGGCGGCGACCACGGGCCTCGCGGCCGACGGCGTCGTCGGGGCGTCCCTGCAGTTCTCGGCGGTGCCGAGCGCCGGCTACGGAGCGACGACCATCGTCACGGCGCGCAACGGCGAGACCGGCAGCTACGGAGCCCGTTTCCGCCTCGACACCCAGTCCCGCGGGGTGCTGTCGATCGCGCGCTACGACATCGACGACGTGCAGACCGTGCTGCGGCAGGATCTCCTGCTGCTCGGCGAGGTGCCGGCCGACGCGACGGTGCGCGTGGAGATCGAGACCGTCGGGGCGGACGAGGTCACGATCCGTGCACGGGCGTGGATCGTGGGCACCGAGACCCCGGACTGGCAGATGTCGGTGACCGATCGGTCCGACGACGCCGTGACCGCTGCCGGGACGTCGGGCATCTCGACGTACCTCTCGCCCGGCAACCGCTCGCTCGCCGTCCGCGTCGACGATCTCAGCGTCGCCTCGGCGGATGCGCTCCCCGTGCCGGTGCCCGAGCCTGAGCCCGAACCCGAGCCGACGACTCCGCCCTCGCCGGAGCCGACCGTCGAGCCGTCGCCCGAGCCGAGCGTCGAGCCCTCCCCGGAGCCGACGCTGGAGCCGTCGCCGGAGCCGACCTCGGCCCCCACCGAGGAGCCGTCGCCGGAGCCGACCGTGCAGCCGTCGCCGGAGCCCACCGTGACGCCGACTGTCACGCCGACGCCCACAACGACGCCGACGCCCACCCCGACATCGACTCCGACGCCCACGCCGACTCCGACGCCCACGGCGACGCCGACGCCCACCCCGACTCCGACTCCTACGGCGACTCCGACTCCGACGCCCACTCCGACTCCGACGCCCACCCCGACTCCGACGCCCACGACCCCGCCGACCACTCCTCCGACGACCCCGCCCGCGGGGACGACGCTCGCGGGCTCGCTGCCCGTCGGCCAGGCGGCGTACCCGGTGCCGGCAGGGGCGATCCACGCGGTGCCCGCGGGCTCCCGGTCGTCCGGCTCCGGCAGCGCGGCGAGCCCGATCGCCGGCGCGCAGGCGGCGATCGACGCGGCTCCGAGCGGTGCCACGATCGTGCTGCACGGCGGCACGTACCGCGAGAGCGTGACGGTGCCGTTCTTCAAGAAGCTCACGATCCAGTCGGCGCCCGGCGAGGCCGTGTGGTTCGACGGCTCGCGACCCGTCACCGGATGGACGGCCTCCGGCGGCACCTGGGTCGCACCGTGGAGCACGTTCTTCGACTCCCGCGTCTCCTTCAGCCAGGGGCAGGACGAGACGAGCTGGTGGGTCAACCCGTCGAACCCGCTCGCCGGGTTCCCCGACCAGGTCTGGGTCGAGGGGACGCCGCTCACGCAGGTCGGCAGCCGCTCGTCCGTGACGGCCGGCACCTTCTACGTCGATCAGAACGCGCGTCAGCTCGTGATCGGATCCGATCCCGGTGGCCGCACGGTCTCGGCGAGCGCTCTCGCGAAGGCCATCAAGATCCAGGGCGCGGGCACCACGGTGCGCGGCATCGGCGTGCAGCGCTATGCCACGACCGTCGCGCTGCTCGGCGCCGTCAGCGCCGAGGTCGACGGCATCACCCTCGAGAACATGGTGATCCGCGACAACGCGACCGTCGGCCTGTTCGCCTGGAACGACCACAAGACGATCCGCAACGTGACAGCGACCGGCAACGGTCTGCTCGGCATCGCGGTGAACGACGTCACCGATCTGACGATCGAGGACTCGCTCATCACCGGCAACAACGCCGCGCGGTTCAACTACACCCCGGTCGCCGGAGGCGTGAAGATGTCCCGCGCGACCGACGTCACGGTCACCCGCAGCATCATCTCCGACAACGTCGCGTCGACCGGACTGTGGTTCGACGTCTCGAGCTCCGACCTCACGATCACCGACAACGTGTTCGAGGGCAACGGACGCGAGGGCGTCGAGATCGAGCTGAGTCAGACCGCGCTCGTCGCCGGCAACTACATCATCGGCAACGGCAACAGCGGGCTGTTCGTGTTCGACTCCGGCGACGTCGACGTCTGGAACAACACGATCGTCGGAAACGGGCGCACGATCACCTACATGCAGGACGAGAGGCGTCAGGAGGTCGCGAGCCTCCGGAGCCTGATCCCCTGGGTCACGAGCGACGTCGTGGTGCGCAACAACGTGCTGTCCTACGGGGGGCAGGCGTGCCCCCTGCTGACCCAGGACCTCACGAACCGCTGGTCCGGCAACGACTTCGGGATCTCGCAGGACGCGAACCTCTACCACCGGACCTCGGCGTCCTCTCCGACGAACTTCGCGTGCTGGGCCGACGGCTCGAGGGGGACGCGAGCCTTCACGACGATCGAGGAGTTCCGTGCGCACACCGGCGGAGACGCGCGATCCGTCCTCGTCCAGGGGGCCGCGGTCGTCGACCCGGTGACCTGGCAGCTCACCGCGAAGTCGCCTGTCACGGGGGCGTACTCCCTCACCGGGGTGCTCGCGACCCTGCTGGGCATCGCCCCGGGGACGACCTCCGTCGGCGCGCCGAAGCCCCCCGTGACAGCGCGGTAGGCCGGGCGGCGCCTCAGCCGACGAGGAGCATGCGGCGGAGGAGTCGGCCCGATCGCAGCGCGCGTCCGAGCGACACGGACGACAGACCGCGACGGGCGTACGCGTCGAGCACGTCGGCGATCAGCGCCGCGCGATCGAACGGCGTGATCGCTCCGTCGTCCACGCCGTCGTCCACACCCGCACGCGAATCATGGGCCAGCACGATCGCTCCCGGGCGGATGCCGGCGAGCGCGCGGTCGAGACGTTCCGCATGG
Organism: Microbacterium sp. NPDC089696; assembly: GCF_044749125.1. NCBI lineage: Bacteria > Bacillati > Actinomycetota > Actinomycetes > Micrococcales > Microbacteriaceae > Microbacterium > Microbacterium sp. NPDC089696. The sequence goes on from NZ_JBIVHF010000001.1 coordinate 663,831, forward strand.
TCGGCGTCGCGGCCGTCCAGCACGCTCGTCGTCCACAGCACCGGAACCATCCCCGCATCGCGGACGGCGCGCCAGGTCGCGACGGACAGGCCGCCGTACGGCGGTCGATACCAGCGGATGCGCGACCCGGTCTGCGCCTCGAGCTCGGCGCGACCGTTCGCGAGCATCCGCTCCGCGTCGCCGAGGTCGAGCGAGGTCAGCCGCCGATGGTCCTCGCCGTGCAGGGCGATCTCGTGCCCCTCGTCGACGATGCGCTGCAGCAGCTCCGGATGCCGACGCGTGCGGGTGAGCAGGACGAAGAACGTGGCGGTGGCCTTCCGCTCCGCGAGCAGGTCGAGCACGCGGGGAGTCCACTCGGGATCGGGGCCGTCGTCGAGCGTGAGCACGACCTGCGGAGCGGAGGTCCGCACGGAGACGACCGAGCGGTACAGGGGCGAGATCCGACGCACCGCGCCCGCGACCGCCGCGCGCAGCCGACCGCCGCGACGGGCACCCCGGGCGTACTCCGCCGAGGCGGCGCCGAGCGCTCCCTGCACGAGGCCGATGCCCCGCTGCACCTCGCGTGCTCCGCGCGCGCGACGCGGGAGCGACCCCGTCACGGCGCCGTTCACGCTCCGGAGCGCGCCGCGTGCGGCCCAGCCACCGCCCTTCACGAGGTTGCGCGCGCGGGAGACGAGCCGTGCCCGGCGACCGGTCGCGAGACGCAGCTCGATGACCGACTGCGTCTGCCCGTGGTGGCGTGCGCGGGCCAGGGCGAAGCGGCGTGTGGCGCGCCCCTCCTCGAGCGTGTCCTCGGCGACGGATGCCGGGCAGGCGACGACCAGGCCGCCGGAGGCCACGATGCCGCGGGTGAAGAGCGTGTCCTCGCCGCCCGAGAGGCCGAGCGAGGTGTCGAACGACAGGCCGGCGGCGCGGATCTGCGCGAGGTCGAGCAGCAGGTTGCCGGCGCCGGCCGCGGGGAGACGCTCGCCGTCGGCGCGGAGCGGCCGCGCGAACAGACCGGACGCGAGGACCCAGGGGTCGGTGCCGTCGGGGAAGGCCGTGTGCACGTGGCCCGCGACGGCCGCGGCTCCCGTGCGGCGCCAGGTGTCGACGAGTGCGCGCAGCCACTGCGGATGAGGCACCTCGTCGTCGTCGATGAACGCGAGCAGATCGAAGCCTCCCGTCACGTCGAGCGCGTGCTGGCGTGCGGCGGCGATCCCCGGAGTCGGCTCCGGGGCGTAGGTCACGCGCACGCCGGGGGGCGGGTCCGTCCCGACGGACTCCGCGCTGCGCTCGGGATCGTTGTCGATGACGAAGACCTCGGCGTCGGCGGCGCCGTCGAGCTCCGCGAACCGTTCGGGCAGCGCCGCGAGCAGGCTCCGCAGCCGCTCCGGACGCCGGTACGTCGGAATCGCGACCGCAATGCGGAGCGCCTCGGTCATCGACCGGCCCGTCGCAGCGCGTGCGCCGCGTGGAAGGCCGCGGAGTGCTCGCCGCCGACCGCCGCCCAGTCGCGTCTGGCGAGGTCGGGTGCGCCGTCGACCCCGCCCGCGACGGCCTCGCGCACCCGTGCGAGGTCGGATGCCGTCAGGTCGCCGTCGAACAGATGCACCCACTGCGGGCCGACCTCCTCGGCCAGCGCCCGGTTGACCTCGTTGTCGGGCACGAGGATCGGCCGGGCGAGCGACAGCGCCGCGAGCGCGGTGCCGGAGTTGTGCATGTGCCGGTACGGCAGCACGATCACCTCCGCCTCGGAGATGCGGCCGACGAGCTCGGCGTCGTCGAGGAAGCGGAAGTGGAAGTCGATCCGCTCGTCGTCGCCGGCGAGACCGCGCAGCTCGTCTGCGAGGTCGTCGGTCGACGGGCGGCCCGCCACGGTGAGCGTCGAGCCCGCGGCGTCGAGCTCGCGGTAGGCCTCGATCAGCTGCTCGACGCCCTTGTAGCGACGGACCAGCCCGACGTAGCCGAGGCGTCCCTCGACGGCATCCGGTGCGGGATGCGGGGCGAACCAGTCGCGGTAGTGGCCGTGGAGGATCGTCCGGCGGGCGTGCCCGGCGGGGAGCGGGGTGTCGTCGTTCAGCGTGATGGTCAGCGTCGTGAGGTGGTCGAGTGCGCTGAGCAGCATCAGGTCGATCCGCGCCATGTCGGACGGGCGCTCCAGGTTGTGCAGTGTGCGCACCACGGCGACCCTCGTGAGCCGGATGCGCAGCAGGAACAGCGCGGTCAGCAGACGTCGCGCCATGCGGCCGGAGAGGCGGTGGCCTCCGACGAGGAGCTCCGGCCAGTGCACGTGGAACACGTCGAGGCGTCCGAGCAGCGCGCGCTTCCAGCGGAAGAACGACAGCTCGACGTCGGCCGTGCGATCGAGCGACGCGCACAGCTGCACGAGGTACGGGTTCGTGGTCGGACGTAGCTGCGTGAGCGACTCCATCACGACGAGCGGCCGGCGTCGGTCGCGCAGCGCCGCCGCGTACCAGTCGGCGACGACCGCGGGGAGGCGGTCCTCGGCCCAGCGCCGGTGCGGTCGGCCCGGCGTCGAGGTCGTGTCGCGCAGGGTGCGGGCGAGGCTGCCCGGCAGGTCGCGGTCGGTGGCAGACACGACACGGGCGTTGACGTCGGCGAGGGTCGGAGGCCCGCCGAGGTCGAGGCACACGACGGGGAGACCCATCGAGCTCGCCTCTCCCACGATCCATCCGGCCTGGTCGTGCATGGACGGGAACAGCAGGGCGTCGGCGCTCGCGAGGGTGTCGAGCGTCTCGTCCCGGGGGAGGTGCCCCCGGAACTCGATGCGGTCGGCGACGCCGAGCGTCGATGCGAGCCGCTGCAGCCTCCGCCGTTCGTAGCCCTCGCCCAGGATGAGCAGCCGCCAGCCCTCGGCCTCGGGCTGCGCGATGGTCTCGATCGCGAGCGCGGCACCCTTCCAGGCGAGCAGGCGACCGGCGAACACCGCGGTCCGACCGGTGGCGCTGCCGCGGTGCGCCGGGATCTCCTCCGCGAACGCCGCGTTCGGCTCGACGACGACCCGGCGTGCGCGGCGGAACCGGTGCGCCACATCGGGATTCTGCGCCACGACGAGGGCGGCGCGGCGGGCGGTCGTGTCACCCCAGAGCGCGCGTGGGATCGCGGTGAGCACGGTGCGGGCGACCTCGGTCGCGGTGCCCCGCGCCCCGAGCCAGCGCCGGAGCGCCGTGATCGGGACGCGACTCGCGCCCCCCACCGGGCCCCAGATCACGGGCACGTCGAGGTCGGAGATGCCGCACGGCATCCAGTCGTTCGCGAAGGTCACGTGGTGTGCGAGGTCGAAGCGCACCTCGGCATGGAGGCGCGCAGCGGTGCGTCCGGCCAGGCGCTGCCACAGCGCGTAGTACCAGTAGAGGTCCCAGCCGCGACGCTTCCAGCGCATGATCCGCGCCGGGAGGTCGATGTGCACGACGGTCACTCGGGCCGCGAGGTCCGGGTCGTCGGCGAGCGCCGCGGCGAGGGACTCCCGGAACCGCTCACGGGTGAGGATCCACACGTCGCCGGTCTCGGCGGCGGCGCGCGCGAGCGCCCAGCCCGCCGTCGCCTCCGGTCCCTGATCGGGTCCGCACGCGTACGCGCTGATCAGGACCCGAGGCCTGCGATCTCCGTGCGGAGGGTCGACGACGGTCATGACATGGTCCTCCCCTTCGACGAGGCGTCGGCAGCGCTCCCCAGATGCGTGCCCCCTCGGCAAGGCATACTCTATCTGGTGATCGACGCCCTCTCTGCGGGGTTCGACGGAGGGGACACGCCGAATGACCACGGAGAGCTTCGCCGACTCGCTGAGGCGTCTCGCCTCGGCGCAGAAGGGCCGGGCCGCGGGTGCACCCGCGTACAGCGTCTACGTCAACCGCCCGGTCGGCCGGGTGTTCGCGGCGATCGCGTACCGGCTCGGCATGACCCCGAACGGCGTCTCGGGCGTGAGCGCGCTGTTCACGTTCTCCGGCATCCTCGTGCTGGCCCTCGTCGAGCCGGCCTGGTGGACCGGTCTGCTCGTGTGGCTGCTGCTCGCGATCGGCTACGCGCTGGACTCGGCCGACGGCCAGGTCGCGCGGCTCCGGGGCGGGGGATCACCCGCGGGGGAGTGGCTCGACCACTTCATCGACTCCATCAAGATCGTCACCCTACCTCTCGCCACGGCGGTCGCCGTCTTCCGCTTCACTGATCTCCCCGACGTCTACCTGCTCGTCCCGCTCGGCTTCGCGATCGTCGCGACGGCGACGTTCTTCGGCATGATCCTCAACGACCTCCTCAAGGCCGCCCGCGGCGTCGCGTCCGCGGCCGACACCGGGGGCGGGGGCTCGCTCCGGTCGATCCTCCTGCTGCCGGTCGACTACGGCATCGTGTGCCTCGTGTACGTGCTGTGGGGATGGACCACGGCCTTCGCCGTCGCCTACGCCTTCTTCTTCGCCGCGGCCGCCGCCTTCTGCCTGCTCGCCGCGGTGCGCTGGTTCCGCGCGATGGATCGCGTCGGGAGCGGGACCGGCCGATGAGCGCCGAGTCCACGCTCGCGATCGTCGTCGTCAACTACGGGTCCTCCGGACTCCTCGAGCGCAACCTCGTCGACGCCGCCCGCTCCCTTCCGGACGCCGCCGTGTACGTCGTCGACAACCGGTCGACGGCGGAGGAGTCCGCACGCGTGCGGGTCCTCGCCGAACGCGAGGGATGGGTCGCGCTGCTCCAGGAGGGCAACCTCGGCTTCGGCATCGGGGTCAACCGCGGCGTCGAGGCGGCGCGCCGCGACGGACGCACCCGGTTCCTCCTCATCAACCCCGACGCGACGATCGACGCCGCGTCGACGCACCTCCTCCTCGACGCGGTCGACGGCGACGCGATCGTGGTCGCCGCGCCCCTCGTCCAGGACGGCGCCGGCCGCGTCTGGTCGGCCGGACACGTGCTCGACCTCGACGACGGCGCGACGCACGGGCGCGCCTGGGCGCAGCGGCATCCCGAGGCCCGCGTGCGGCGGTGGCTCACCGGCGCGGCGCTCATGATCAACGAAGCGGCCTGGGTCGCGACCGGCGGGTTCGACGAGGACTACTTCCTGTACTGGGAGGACGTCGACTTCTCGCTGCGGGTCGAGGACTCCGGCGGTGCTCTCGTGCTCGTCGAACAGGCGAAGGCCGTGCACGACGAAGGCGGGACGCAGGGCATCGGCGACCCCGACGTGCATGCCAAGTCGCCGCTGTACTACTACTACAACATCCGCAACCGGATGCTGCTCGCGCAGAAGCTCCTCGATGCCGAGACCGTGCGACGGTGGGACTCGTCGTCCGCGGAGGCCGCGCGCGAGGTGCTGCTGCGCGGCGGTCGGCGTCAGCTGCTGCGTCCGTGGCGCCCCCTGTCGGCGGTATGGCGGGGCTGGCGCGACGGGCGACGGATCGCTCGGCGCTCGCCGCAGGGCTGACCGGATAGAATCGCCCCCATCCGGCGGAACCGCACGGACGGCAGCAGGGGGATGGGACGGACATGAGCGAAGAGTCGAGCGCAACGGCCGGCGGTCCACGTCGTCGGATGTGGTGGTGGGTGGCCGCGATCGCGGTCGTCGTCATCGCGGTCGTCGTGTACTTCGCCGTGACGTCCTCCGGCGCCCCGAAGGACGCCGACGCCTCGCCGACCCCGTCGCCGTCGGCGAGCGCGACGGAGGATGCCTCGGCCGGTGCCGATCCGACCGCGGAGCCCACGCCGGACCCCTCCGAGCCATCCGGCACCATGCCCGAGCTCACCCCGGTCGCGCCGGACGAACCGGCCGACAACGGCGACGGTCTCGTGGCCCGCATCGTCACGATGACGGCCGTGCAGGGCGAGGCCGTGCAGGCCGGTGAGATCGCCGGGCCCGCCGTGCAGTTCACGCTCGAGCTCACGAACGACACGGGCGAGGCCGTCGACCTCGGTCTCATCTCGGTCAACGCCTACATCGGCGAGGGGCGCACGCCCGCGGGCGGTCTGGTCCGCCCGGGAGGCGCACCCTTCGAGGGCACGCTGGACTCCGGCAAGACGGCGAAGGGCGTGTACGTCTACACGATCCCCGAGAACCAGCGCGGCGACGTGACCCTCACGGTCGACTACCGCGCCGGTCAGCCCGCATTCGTCTTCCGCGGCGCGGTCGGCTGACCGCACTCAGCCGTCCGTCTGGCCGAAGGTCGGACACTCCGAAGATTCCGTTCGACTTGCGTCTTGCCAATCTGACCGGTATACCGCTAGCATCAGCGCAGGGGAAAAGGTCGCCTGTGGGAGGCGGTCTTCATAGAGCGCCGCTTCTGCGTGCGCCGTGCAGATTCTGGGGAGAACAAAGTGCACATCAATTGGGGCGGCCGTATCATCGCGGCCGAGAAGCGCGGCGCTCGTCGCACGCGCGCCGCGCAGCTGTGGGGAGCTGTCGCCACAGCTCTTGCTCTGACCGTCGGGGCGCTCACCGTGCCCGCGGTCGCCGCGGCCGACACCACGCCCGCCGCCGGTACGCCGGAGACGTTCGCCGCCGATGCGCTGCCGACCGTGCAGATCGACGGTGTCGTCTACGCGCAGGAGGTCGTGGGCAACACCGTCTACGTGGGAGGCAGCTTCGCGCAGGCCCGTCCGGCCGGCGCCGCCGCCGGCACGAACGAGACGCCGCGTGCGAACCTGCTCGCCTACGACCTGACCACGGGAAACCTGATCTCGTCCTGGAACCCGGGCACGAACGGCACCGTCCTCGACATCAAGAAGTCGGCCGACGGGTCCCGCATCTACGTCGCCGGCATGTTCTCGCAGGCGGCCGGCGCCTGGCGGTACCGCATCGCGGCGTTCAGCACCGCGACCGGAGCCCTCATCACGAACTGGGCCCCCGAGGCCAACGGCCGCATCGACGCGGTCTCCGTGACCGACTCCGCGATCTACCTCGCCGGCGAGTTCACGACCATCAACGGCACCCAGCGCACGAAGGTCGCAGCGGTCTCCCCCGCGGACGGCGCCGTCACCGGGTTCACCGCCGACGTGCAGGGCGGCTACGGTGCGAAGGGCATCGTCGTCTCCCCCGACCGTTCCAAGGTCGTCATCGCCGGCTCCTTCACCTCCGTGAACGGATCGACCAACCCGGGTCGCGGCATCACCGCCCTCGACGCGAGCACCGGCACCCTGATGCCCTGGGCCATGAACAGCGTGCTCCGCAACGGCGGCACCGCGGCCGCGATGTACTCGCTGTCCTCCGACGGCGACAGCGTCTACGGCACGGGCTTCGACTACGGCGGGACCTCGCAGGACGGCTTCGAAGGCGGATTCCGCGCGAGCTGGTCCGACGGCAGCCTGATCTGGATGGAGGACTGCCACGGCGACAGCTACGACATCTCCCCGGTCGGCGACGTCATCTACGTCGTGGGGCACCCGCACTACTGCGGCAACGTCGCCGGATTCCCGGAGACCAACCCGCGGTCGTACAAGCACTCGCTCGCCTTCGCGAAGGCACCGAGCGGCGCTCTCATCACCAACGACACGCAGGGCTACCGCAACTTCGCGGGCAACCCGGCCGGATCGCTGCTGCAGTGGTACCCCGAGTACGTCCCCGGCAACTACACCGGCCAGTACCAGGGTCCGTGGCAGGTCTCGGCCTCCGGTGACTACTTGCTCGTCGGCGGCGAGTTCCTCAAGGTGAACGGTGCGAGCCAGCAGGGCATCGTCCGCTTCGCGAAGAAGACCGTCGCGCCCAACAAGCAGGGCCCGCAGGTGCAGGGCGGCGCATGGACGCTCAGCGCGACCTCGTTCCAGACCGGCGTGAACCGTCTCTCCTGGGCCGCGAACTACGACCGCGACAACCAGAGCCTGAAGTACCAGGTCTTCCGCCAGGACAAGGGCATGACCACGCCCATCTACGAGACCGACCAGCTCTCGAACTTCTGGACGCGTCCGGCGATGTCCTACCGCGACACCACGGCGGTGCCCGGCACGACGTACAGCTACCGCGTCAGGGCGATCGATGCCTTCGGCAACAGCACGCAGGGCGACTGGACCCCGGTCACGACCGCGGCCGCCGGCGTCTCCACGTCGTACGACGACGCCGTCCTCACCAGCACGCCCGTGGACTACTGGCCCCTCAACGAGGGCAGCGGCGCCGCCGGCTTCGACTGGTCCGGTGGCAACGACCTCATCGTGACGAACGGCACGCGCGGTGCGACCGGCCCGTCGGCCACCTCCACGGCCACGACGTTCACCGGCGCATCGGGCTCCGGCGCACGCACGACCAACGCGACGGCCGGACCGCAGACCTTCACGGTCGAGGCATGGTTCAAGACCAACAGCACCCGCGGCGGCAAGATCGTCGGCTTCGGCAACGCCGCGACCGGCAACTCGGGCAGCTACGACCGTCACGTCTACCTCGACAACTCGGGGCGCGTCACCTTCGGCGTCTACCCGGGCTCGACCAGCACCATCACGAGCGGCACGGGCTTCAACAACAACCAGTGGCACCACGTGGTGGCGACGCTGAGCCCGGCCGGACAGGTGCTGTACGTCGACGGAGTCAAGATCGGCGAGCGCACCGACACGACCTCGGCGCAGGATTACACGGGCTACTGGCGGATCGGCGGCGACAACTTCGGGTCGTGGCCGAACACCGGCACGAGCGCGTACCTCGCCGGCTCGATCTCGAACGTCGCGGTCTACGACCGGGCGCTGACCCGCGCAGAGGTCGACGCGCACTGGGTGGCCAGCGGCCGCACCAGCACGATCCCCGCCGCTCCCGCCGACTCGTACGGCAAGTCCGTCTTCGACCTCGACCCGACGCTCTACTGGCGTCTGAACGAGACCGGCACCGGCACCACCGCCGCGGACTCGGGCATGAACGCCTCGACCGGCACCTACACCGGCAACACGAGCGTGCTCGTGAAGAACCAGACCGGCGCGATCTCGGGCGTGAGCAACAAGGCCGTGCGCTGGGCGCCGACCACCGCCTCGACGACCGTGCGGCTGGCCGGGACGAAGCAGTACACGGCCCCGCAGATCTTCTCGACCGAGGCGTGGTTCAAGACCACGACCACCGCGGGCGGCAAGATCGTCGGATTCGGTGACAGCAACAGCGGCCTCAGCAGCAGCAACGACCGTCACATCTACATGACGCCGAACGGCGCGCTGAACTTCGGTGTGTGGAACAACGCGCAGTTCACGATCAGCACGTCCGGCTCGTACAACGACGGCCAGTGGCACCACGTCGTGGGCTCTCTCTCCGCTGACGGCATGGCGTTCTACGTCGACGGCACCCTCGTCGGCACCAACGCCAACACCGTGGCGCAGAACTACAGCGGCTACTGGCGGGTCGGCAACGACAGCGGGTGGGCCGGAGCGACGACCTTCACGGGCACGATCGACGAGGTCGCCGTGTACGGCAAGGCCCTCACGGCCGCACAGGTGAGCGAGCACTACCAGCTCGGCGCCTTCGGGTCCGTGAACCAGGCGCCGACGGCCGCGTTCAGCTCGATCCCGACCGACCTGGCCGTCGCGTTCGACGCGTCGACCTCGGCGGACTCGGACGGCTCGATCGCCTCCTACGCCTGGGACTTCGGCGACGGCACCACGTCGACCGACGGTCCGACGGCCGCGCACACCTACACGACGGGCGGCACCTACCAGGTGAAGCTCACCGTGAAGGACGACCGCGGTGCGACCGACAGCCTCACGCAGGCCGTGACGGTGCGGGCGGCCAACGTGCTCCCGACCGCCGCGTTCGACGCGACCACGACCCACATGAACGTGGCCGTCGACGCCTCGGCCTCGGCGGACACCGATGGGACGATCGCGACCTACTCCTGGTCGTTCGGCGACGGGGCGGTGGCCACGGGCAAGACGGCATCGCACGCCTACACCACGCCCGGCACGTACACGGTCACGCTGACCGTGACCGACGACCGTGGCGGCAGCGCGACGACCAGCACGCAGGTCACCGCGGCGCTCGCGCCGAACGTCCTGCCGACCGCGGCGCTGACGGCGACCATCACGAACCTGTCGGCCGCGCTCGACGCCTCGGCATCGGCGGACTCGGACGGGCAGATCGTCTCCTACGCGTGGAACTTCGGCGACTCGACGACCGCGACCACGACGACCCCGACCACGACGCACGAGTACGCGGCGGGCGGCGCCTACACGGTCACCGTCACCGTCACGGACAACCGCGGCGGCACGGCGACCGCGTCGAAGGGCCTGACCGCCGTCGAGCCCCCGAAGTTCACGGAGCTCGCGAAGGATCAGTTCCAGCGCACCGTGGCCTCGGGCTGGGGGACCGCCGACAAGGGCGGCGCCTGGACGACCTCGGGCGGTGCCGCGGCCTTCTCGGTCAACGGCACGACGGGCCGCATCGCGTCGAACATCTACGACACGCGCAGCACGCTGCTCACGGGCGTCTCCTCCAAGAACTCCGACCTCACGGCGAAGTTCTCGGTCGACCGCACGGGCGCCGGCTACTCCTGGACGCTGATCGGCCGTCAGGTCGGCTCGGACAACTACTCGGCACGCGTGCGCTTCGAGGCCGGTGACACCATGCGGATCTACATCCTGCGCGGTGAGACCGCCATCGGCAGCTCCTACGTCCTGCCCGGCACGTACACGGCAGGCACCGACCTCTCGGTCCGTCTGCAGGTCACCGGCACGTCGCCGACGACCGTGCGCGTCAAGGTCTGGCGTTCGGCGGATGCCGAGCCCACCGCCTGGCAGCTGTCGGGCACCGACACCACCGCCGCGATGCAGGCGAACGGGTCCGTCGGGCTCCTGACGTACCTCGGCGGCACGTCGGCCACGCCGACCGCGACCATGAGCCTGAAGTCGTTCTCCGTGGTCGACCCGACCGCGCCGACCGCACCGAACCAGCTCCCCACGGCGGCGTTCACGCCGACCGCGGCGGGTCTCAAGGTCACGGTCGACGGCTCCGCCTCGAGCGACCCGGACGGCACGATCCAGTCCTACGCGTGGAACTTCGGCGACGGCGGCACGGCCACCGGCGCGACGGCCTCGCACACGTACACCACGGCCGGCACCTACTCGGTCACGCTGACCGTGACGGACGACCGTGGAGGCGTCGCCACGAAGACGACCGCCGTGACGGTGGCTCCCGCGCCCAACCAGGCACCGGTCGCCGCGTTCACGCCGACGGCCACGGGCCTCGCGGTGGCGGTCGACGGTTCGGCCTCAGCCGACCCGGACGGCACGATCGCGGCGTACGCGTGGAACTTCGGCGACGGCGGCACGGCCACCGGCGCGACGGCCTCGCACACGTACACCACGGCCGGCACCTACACGGTGACGCTCACGGTGACGGACGACAAGGGCGCGACGGGCACGAGCACCGCGCAGGTCACGGTCACGGCGCCTCCGGCGAACGCCCCGCTCGTCACAGACACGTTCACCCGCACGGTCCCGGCCGGCGGCTGGGGCTCGGCCGATCTCGGCGGCGCGTGGACGCTGCAGGGTGGATCGGCGGCCTACTCGGTCTCCGGCACCGCGGGTCTCGTGTCGATGGCTCCCTCGCAGACGCGCACGGCGCGCCTGGGCCTGTCGGCGACGGATGCCGTGATCCGCGTCTCGGTGGCGGCCGATCAGGTCGCGACCGGCGGTGCGGCGACCGCGACCGTAATCGGCCGTCAGGTCGCGGGGTCGAACTACTCGGCTCGGGTCCGCTTCGAGGTCGGCGGCGGCGTGCGCCTCTACCTCCTGCGGGATGAGACGGCTCTGGGCTCCTACCTGATGCCGGGTGTGACGTACACGCCGGGGACGGTGCTGAACGTGGCCCTGTCGGTCACGGGCACCAACCCGACGACCCTGTCGGCGAAGGTGTGGAAGGCCTCGGACGCCGAGCCTGCCGCGTGGCAGGTCACCGCGACCGACACGACCGCCGCGATGCAGGTCGCCGGCACGGTCGGCCTCATGAACACGGTGTCCGGAGCGTCGACCCTCCCGTCGACGGTCTTCACCTGGGACGACCTCAGCATCACCAAGCCCTGAGGCCCGTCCGCACACAGCACGCAGCACCCACGACATCGGGGCCCCGCACCATGCGGGGCCCCGATGCCGTGTACGGCGTGCCGTGCCCGTCAGCGCTCGAAGCTGACGAAGTCCGGATCGACGGCAGAGGAGTGGGACCGCTGCGGTCGGGGCACCATCACGAGCGCGACCCCGAGGATCAGCGTGGCGATCGACGTCGAGAAGAACGGGGCGAACAGCGAGTCCCAGAAGATCTGGATCGTGAGGAAGATCGTGAGGCCGCTGGCCTGGCGCTCCGCGACCTGGCGTGCGGTGCCGAGTCCGACGACGACGAGCAGGACGATCAGCAGTGCGGCGCCGAACAGGCCGAACCGGATCCACAGGTCGCCCAGCATCGAGTGCACCTCGAAGCCGTTGCCGAACATGTACTTCTCGACGTAGCCGTTGTTCGGGTCGTAGTTGAGCCGCGCCATGCCGGTCTTCGCGATCATCAGGTCGATGCCGTTCGCGAGCGTTCCCGAGCCGAGTCCGAACGGGTTGGCGGCGATCAGCTCGCTCGAGGCCCCGAGCTCGGGGCGCCCGCCGAGGATGAGGGATCCCGACTGCGCGATCTGCTCCTCGGAGCGCACGGCGGCCGCGCGGCCGAACCAGCCCTCGAGGATGAACGACTGCAGCGCCGAGTAGCCGATCACGGCGGTGAAGCCGAAGACCGCGAGAGTCCGCACGGTCGAGGAGCTCTTCGACAGTCGGGCGCTGACGGCCTGCCAGACGACGAGGGCGGCCGCCACGAGCAGCATGGAGCCGGCTGAGCGGGAGTCGTTGAGCGCCGAGACGACGCCCAGCAGCAGCAGCGCGAGTACCTCGAGCCACAGCTTCCGGCTCAGCATGCAGAGTGCGAGCACCACGACCGTCGCCGGCACGGACAGGTCGAACTTCCAGATGTTGTCGGTGTCGACGCCGTGCAGCACCACGCCGGCGGAGAGGCCGAAGCCGTACCAGAGCGCGGTCGGGGCGGTGCCGAGGATCGTGCGCGCCCACACCACGACGCCGATGCCGCACAGCAGCCCGAGCAGCGTGAACGTGTTCTGCTGCATCATCGAGTCGCTGGTGGGATGGTCGCCGGCGAAGAAGTCCGTGAGCACGAGTCCGCTGATCATGGCCAGCCCGCCCAGGCTGACGATCGCCGACCCGCCGCGCATCCGCCACATCGCGACGATCCACACGGGCAGCAGCAGGAGGCTCAGCACGATGCCCGCGGTCACGCCCTGCAGCAGGGTGACGCGGGCGGCGATGATGATGCAGGCGAGGGCGGCGACGATCTTCACGTCGGCTCCTCCTCCGGCGTCGGCGGCGTGCCCATGAGACGCTCACGATGACGGGAGATGTAGACCGCGAAGGGGACGATCTGGAAGACCAGCACCGAGAACGCGTTCGCCAGGACGGGGCCGGCGGAACCGAGGGCGGGGGTGATCAGCAGAGCGAGGGTGATCGTCGAGATCGTCATGAGCGCGACGGGGATCATCTGGAACCGGATGCCCGCCTCGTCCATGAGGAACATGCCCAGAGGGTACAGGGCGGCCTGGCACACGACCATGAGCCCGAACGCGAGCACCGTCGATCCGGCGACGTCGAGGGTGCCGTCCGTGATGAATGCGAACAGCCAGGGAGACACGGCCCAGACGATCGCGCAGATGACGGCGGCGCCGCCCGCGAACAGAGCGGCGATCAGGTAGGGCCCTCGGGTCAGGGTGCCGCGGGAGCGGGAGCGCGTGAACAGCGGCCAGAGTGCGAGCCCGCCGGCGGCGACGACGCCGTTGATCGCGAAGAACACCTGACCGACGGCACCGTACTCCGCGACGTCGTGCGTGCTGCCCGACTGCGCGAGCACATAGCGCAGCAGGGCGACGGAGAGCGGCGCGGAGACGAGCTGCACGAGCATGGGCCAGCCGACGTGCATGACCCGCACCCCGGGCACTCGGCGCACGCGGGGGACATCGCGGAGCGCGCGTCCGAGCAGCGGGGACAGCGCGGTGACGGCGAAGGCGAACCCCGTCGCGGCGACCAGGAATCCGGACACCATCGACGACAGCGCCAGGAAGGTCCCTGCCGAGGGCGGCGCGAAAGACACCAGAAGCCAGACGAGGAGGAGGTTCAGCGGTCCCTGCGCGGCCTGGATGAGGATGATCCAGTGGTTCTTGTGCAGGCCCAGGAGCACGCGCTGCCAGATGCCGAGCGGGATGCCGAGGCAGAAGATCATGAGGGACGTGAACGCCGCGAGATCGGCACCGGGGATGCGTCCGGCATCGCCGAGGATCGCGGTCCACGCGCCGGTGAGGTAGAGGATCGCGTTGAGGACCATGCCGGTCCCCGCGAAGCCGACCATGATGCGGCCGACCGTGGTGAGCTGAGCGCGGATCACGCGGTCGCCCCGCGGATCGTCGCTCACCGCGATGCTGTTGACGAGCACCGCGCCCGAGCCGAGGTCCGAGAACGAGATGAGTCCGGGGAGCGAGGCCACGAGGGTGTACAGCGCGTAGTACTCGACGCCGGAGCCGCCCAGGATGAGGCGCACCGTGAGCACGCCGCACACGAGCGAGATGGCCATCGACAGGGCCCTCGCTCCGAGTGCGAGCAGTACGCTCATGCGCCGCCGGCGTCGCGGCCGATCTCTCCCGCGGCCCGCGCGGCCTTCGTGCGCCTGGCCGATCGCGACCACGTGCGGGTGGGCGCGTCCGGCACGTAGTACGGGCTGCTCTCGTTGCGCTTGACGGCGTTGAGCACGATGCCGACGACGTCCTTCTTGGTCGACTTCAGGGTGCTGAGCACGGCGCTGACCTGCTTGCGGCGCGTCCGTCCGGAACGGGCCACGACGAGCACTCCGTCCGACAGGTCCGCGAGCCACAGCGCATCCGAGACGACGAGCGCGGGTGCGCTGTCGACGATGACGTACTCGTAGCGCTCCCGCGCCTCGGCGACGAGCTCGCGCAGTCGGTGCGAGGTGATGAGCTGCCCCGGGTTGGGGGCCGTCGCGCCGCCGGCGATGATGTCGATGTTCATGGCCTCGGAGTGCTGCACGGCCTCGTCGAAGGTGACGTCGCCGACGAGGATCGACGTGACGCCCACGGCGCCTTCGAGCTGCAGGGCCGTGGCGACGGAGGAGCGGCGCAGGTCGGCGTCGATCAGGAGCACGTCGTGGTTCGACTCCGCCAGCGCGGCGGCGAGGCCGATGCTCACCGAGGACTTGCCCTCATGCGGGGCGGACGAGGTCATCATCACGACCTGCAGGTCCCGGTCGACGGCCACGTACTTGAGGTTCGCGGCCAGGGCGCGGAACGACTCGGCCGAGCGGCTGTCGCGGCTGCGCAGCATGGTCGACAGGATCGTGTAGGTGCGTCGCCACGCGACGATCTCGCCGAGGACGGGTGCGTCGGTGACCGCCGCGATGTCGGAGCGCTCGCTGATGCGCGTGCCGAGGACGCGGCGGAACAGCGCGTAGGCGACGCTGAGACCGAATCCGATCGCGGCGCCGATGATCGCGAAGAGGCGGGTGTTGGGGCCGATGGGCGCCTGCGGCTCACGCGCGGGCGCGATGGTCTCGAGCCGGACGGCCGGGGCGCCCTCGGCATCGCTGGGGGAGACGTCGGCCACGGCGGAGATGAGCGAGTCCGTGATGGCCGCGGCCGTCTCCTGCGCCCGCTCCTTGTCGGTGTCGGTGACGGAGATCTCGATCACGACCGTGTTGAGCGTGTTCACGACCGACACGCGCTTGGCGAGCTGGGTCGCGGTCTCGTCGAGCTCGAGGTCGTCGATCACGGGGGTGAGCACGAGCGGCGAGGAGGCGAGCACGGCGTACGTCTGCACGAGGCTCTGCACGTAGCTGGATCCCTGGACGAGCTCGTTCGTGCTGTCACCGCGCTGGGGGATGACCATGACGGCCGCGGTGGAGCTGTACTCCGGCGGGAGGGTGCGCGAGTAGCCGAACGCAGCGCCGGCGCCGATGATCGTCAGCGCGACGATGACGATCCACTGCCGACGCAGGGCGTCGATGTAGTCCTGCAGTGTCATGGTGTTCCCTCTCCCCCTGCCCGAGCGTGCTGTCTTCTCACGAAGAGGCTCGTCCGTGGCTATTCTCCCCTGTGTGCCGCATTCCGGCGACGCTCTCGATCGTCTCCGTGATCTGCTGGTGATATCCGACGATGGAGTGCCTGGTCGCCGCGGTGGCGGCCGCGTCCGGCGCCTCCTGTCGGGCGGCCTGCCAGTGGCCGACGAGGTCCTCGACCGCGGCGGCGGTCGCGGCGATGTCCCCCGGGGGGACGACACGGGCGGTCGCATATCCGTCGACGGCCTCGCGCAGCCCGGCGAGATCGCTCACGATGACCGGACGCCCCGCGAGCACGGATTCGACGGCCGTGTTGCCGAACGATTCGTCGGTGCGCGACGGCACCACCATGATGTCGCAGTGCGCGACGTGCGGCCACACGTCCGCGTCGTAGCCGTGCAGCGTGACGACATCGGTCAGCGCCTCGGCCGCGATCTGCCGCTCGAGCTCCGCCGAGTACCACTCGTATCCGCGGAAGACGTCGCCGACGATGTCGAGGCGGGCGTCGTGTCCGCGCTCGCGCAGCACGGCGACCGCGCCGATCACGACGTCCGGCGCTTTGCGCGGCGAGAGTCGGCCGACGTAGCCGATGCGGATGCCGTCGAGGGCCTCGCGGAGCGGTGTCGTCTGCGCGGGACCGGGGATCGGATTGAGCACCACGCGGATGCGACGACGCAGCGACGGCAGCGAGCGGCGCAGGAGATCGGCCGTGAAGCGGCTGTTCGCGACCACGGCGTGCGACCAGAGCTGCGGAAGATAGAGGAACGCGCGCAGGGCCCACGGCGTGCCGGACTCGGCCTCGTGCACGTGCGTGACCGTCGGCACCCGGCGCAGACGCAGCAGAAGCGGCCAGTGGGGGAGGATCACGGTACTGACGTACGCGGCGTCCGGACGGTGGCGCGAGACGAGACGCCACGAGTCGACGAGACCGCCGATCGCGGACGAGATCAGCGTCGGCCAGTGCCGGGGGCGCAGGAGCTGCTTGCGCAGCACGAACATCCGGGTGACCACGACCCGCACGCCGCGCTCCTCGAGCGCGTCTCCGAGCGGACCGTGCTCGGGGAGCGCCGCGACGACGTCGTGTCCGGCCGCGGCGAGTCCGGCGGCGGATTCCAGGGTGACCCGGTCCGCGCCGTAGAGCTCAGCCCCGGGGTGGGCGATGAGGACGAGCACGAGCAGCCTCACCCCCTTCCTGTGCCGGACCGCCAGAGACGGGCTCGGCGGTGTGTGAGATCATTCTTACCGTGTCCATGGGCTCATGGGTGGGCCGCCGGGATCTGGGGTCCCGAGGATGAACGCTGGGGATGGGAACCGGGATGACTGAGAGCGTGTTGTTCGTGTGTGCGCAGAACATCTGCCGCTCACCGCTGATGGCCGCGGCCTTCCAGGAGGCTCTGCGCGCGGAGGGCGAGCTCGGGCTGGGCGCCTCCGAGTGGGCGGTGGAGTCCGTCGGCACCGTGGCCTCGGAGGGGCGCCGCGCCTGCCGGGTGTCCGTCGAGATCGTCCCGGCCGCCGCCGACCACCACTCGGTGCGCCTCGAGGCCGAGGACCTCGACGTCGCCGACCTCGTGATCGCCGCGTCGCTCGAAGAGCGCTCGCTGATCGCACGGCTCCGTCCCCAGGCGCGGTCACGGGCCTTCACGCTGCGCGAGGCGCTGCTCCTCGGTGAGCAGCGGATCACGGCGTCCTCGCTCGCCGAGTACGCGGCGGCGCTGGACTCGCGTCGGGGGACCCTCGACCTGCCCACGCCGTCGTCGCTGCCGTGGCGCCGTGCCGACGACCCGCTCGACGTGGTCGACGTGCACCAGCTCGGCACGCGTGCGCACCGGAAGGGTCTCGAGAAGGCGGCCGCCGACACGCGGCTCCTCGCCGCGCGACTGCGGCGCGACCTCGCCCCGGCGACCTGAGTCCGGTCCGCGCGGCTCACCACTCCTGCGCGCGGCGGCGCGCCCTCCGTGCGACGCGGTGCACGCTGTGCCCGGAGGCGAGGCGACGAGCGAGATCCTCGTAGGCGTCGGCGACGTCGTCCCAGCGGAAGGCCTCCCGTGCGCGACGTCGAGCGCTCTCGCCGAGCTCGCGCGTGCGGACGACGTCGTCTTCGGCATCCTCGAACGCGCTCGCCGCGGCCTCCGGCGCGGTGAAGAACCACCCCTCGCCGTCGAGGACCTCGCGGTTGAACGAGACGTCGAAGGCGATCACGGCCGTGCCGGCGCCCATCGCGCGCAGCAGGGAGGGATTCGTGCCGCCGACGGAGTGGCCGTGTGCGTACGTGAGGGCGTGGAAGTAGAGGGCGTCGAGGAGTTCCTGGTCGTAGACGCCGCCGAGGAGACGGATGCGCTCGTCGCCGGCGGCCGCGCGCTGGATCCGCTGCGTGTAGTCGCTGCTGTACGGGGCCGAGCCGACCACGACGAGGGGGAGCGTGGCAGAGCTGCGCCGATACCCCTCGACGATCTCCAGCACGTGGTTCTCGGGCTCGAAGCGTGCGACGACGAGGTGATAGCCCTGCGCCGTGAGGCCGAGCTCGTCGATGCGGCCCTCGGCGACGGACTCGAGCACGGGTGCGCCGTAGCGGATCATCTCGGTGGGCACCTGGAACTGGTGCGCGTAGTAGTCGGCGATGCCGGGGGCGTCGGCGATGAGCGCGTCTCCGGTGCGCACGCCGAACTGCTCCGCCCAGCGGTAGTACGCCTTGCCGCGCGGGCCCCACTTCGACCGGCGCCACTCCAGGCCGTCCATGTGCAGGGCCGTCGGGGCTCGGCGCAGGCGCAGCAAGGGCAGGAACGGCGAGTTGGCCGCGTTGAACACGAACGTGGCATCGGGCCGACGCCGGAACATCAGGTGCAGGGTCGAGAGCCCGGTGTGGCTGAGCGTCTCGATCTGCTTGACGGGGATCGCCGGCAGATGCACGACGCGCATGCCGAGGTACTCCTTCTCGCGGCTCTCCGATCCACGCGTGTACACGACGACGTCGTGTCCACGGTCGGCGAGGCGTCGTCCGACCTCCTCGATCGCGGTCTCGAAGCCTCCATAGGCCGCGGGCACCCCCCGCGTCCCCACCATCGCGATGGTGAGGGCGTTCCCCTTGCTCATGGAATCAGTATGCCCCGCTCGGCTGCACCATGACCCGGGCGGTGCGCCACATGATCTGCAGGTCGTTCATGACCGACCAGTTCTCGACGTAGCGGAGGTCGAGCCGCACGCTCTCGTCCCAGGAGAGGTCGCTGCGGCCGGAGACCTGCCACAGGCCGGTGATCCCGGGCTTGATGTACAGGCGGCGGTACACGGTGCCGTCGTAGGCCGTGACCTCGCTGGGGAGCGGGGGCCGCGGCCCGACCACGCTCATGTCGCCGACGAGAACGTTCCAGAACTGCGGCAGCTCGTCGAGCGAGAGCTTGCGGAGGATGCGCCCGACCCGCGTCACACGGGGGTCGTCCTTCATCTTGAAGAGCAGCCCCGCGCCCTGGTTCTGCTCCTTGAGGGCGGCGAGCTGCTGCTCGGCATCGGTCTTCATGGAGCGGAACTTGACGATGCGGAACGTCCGCCCGTCGCGGCCGACGCGCTCCTGGAGGAAGAACAGCGGTCCCGGGGAGTCGAGCTTCACGAGCAGCGCGAGCACGGGGGTGATCAGCGCGATCGGGATGAGCGCGACCGTGGCGACGGCGATGTCGAGCGCGCGCTTGAGGATGTGCTGGCCGCCCTCGTACGAGGGGATCTGCACCTGGATGAGGGGCAGGCCCTCGACGGGGGCGAACGAGATGCGGGGACCCGCGACGTCGGTGAGGCGGCTGGAGAGCACGAGCTCCGCGGCCGTGCCCTCGAGCTGCCAGCTGAGCTTCTTCACGAAGTCGGGCTCGCCCTCGGGGCGGCTCGCGACGATGATCGTGTCGGCGCCGAACTCGGCCGCGACGGACGAGACCGTGTTGACGTTGCCGACCACCGGGAACCGCGCGCCGTCGACCTCCACGTCGCGCGCGTTCCCGTCGAGCAGGGTGGCTCCCACGACCTGATAGCCGGAGGCGCCGATCGGGTGGAGGGTGCGGACGACGTACTCGACGTCGTCCTTGTCGCCGACGACGAGCGTGCGCGAGACGAAGAGTCCGCGCGCACGCTGCGCCGCCAGCCAGTTCCGCCACACCCAGCGGGTGATGAGCAGGGAGAGACCACCGAGCGGCAGGCAGACGAGCAGCACCAGCTGCATCGTCTGCCAGCCGAGCACGACAGCGAGCATGGCGATGATCCCAAACGCCAGTCCGGTGGCGTGCACCACACCGCGGTACTCGGTGGCGCTGGCGCGGAACAGCGCTGCATCACGGGTATGCAGGGCGCTGAGCATCAGATACCAGAGCGCAGCCAGCGGGATGCCGTTCCTCAGGGCCTCTTCCCCTGTGACACCGGACATCAGCTGGATCGCTGCTGTGATCGCGACGGCGGACAGGATGACCCCAGCATCCGAGATCCGAAGTCGCATCCGATAACGCCGCTCCCACTGGCGGCGTCGCTCCAACGTTGCGGACGCGCGCGGCGTGACCACCGTGCGCGTGACCGACTTGGTGGCTCGCGGTGCGGCGACCGGCGCGAAGACCGAACCCGTGCGAGTGATGCTCAGAGCATCCTCGACGGAAGTCATGCCGAGGCCTCGTGAGCCGTGTATGTACGCAGAAATCCCCGATGCGACATGTGTTTCCCCAGTGTTCCCCAGAACCGGGAACCCCACGTCCCCGGAATCGTCCGCAACCCGACCCCTCGGGACCTGCCGAATCCGTGATCCCACATCACGGGCGCTCGCACCGTCCCACACGGTGCGTGCATGCAGCAGGTACTGCAGACTTCGTTCACTCTAGCGGATCCGACCGTTCAGCGGAAGGTAATTCCGGCGAGTGGATGAACCGATATTCCAATACTCCCGTACAGCGGGATCACGGATCGGTAGTCTGACCGCGTGATGACCGCCACGGCGCCCCGTTTCCATCTCAGCCGCATGCGGCCTCGAGACCCGTCGCAGCCGCACAGGGCGGCCAGTTCTCTCGAGTTGTTCTTCGACCTGGTCTTCGTCGTGGCGGTGAGCATCGCCTCGGCGCAGCTGCACCACGCGCTCGGGCACGCCGACTTCGTGCACGGGATCACGTCCTACGCCATGGTGTTCTTCGCGATCTGGTGGGCGTGGATGAACTTCACCTGGTTCGCGACGTCGTTCGACACGGACGACTGGCTCTACCGCATCACGACGATCGTGCAGATGGGCGGCGTGCTCGTCCTCGCGGCCGGGGTGCCCGCGGCATTCGAGCACGGCGACTTCACCGTCCCGGTCCTCGGCTACGTCGTGATGCGGGTGGCGATGATCGCGCAGTGGCTCCGCGCCTCGCGGGGAGCCGGGGAGCTGCGCGGGGCCGCGCGGCGCTACGCGTTCGGCATCGCCGGCGTGCAGGTGCTGTGGGTGCTGTTCCTGCTGATCCCCGCGGGACCGGCGCAGCTCGTCGCCTTCGTCGCCTTCGCGCTCATCGAGGTCGGCATCCCGATCTTCGCGGAGTACCGCAGGCAGACGCCCTGGCATCCGCACCACATCACCGAGCGCTACGGGCTGTTCACCCTGATCGTGCTGGGGGAGAGCCTGCTCGCCTCGGCCAACGCCATCATCGACGCGAGCCACGAGCTGGAGTCCTTCGCGCCGCTGATCTCCATCTCCGTGCTCACGCTCGTGGTGACGGCCTCGCTGTGGTGGATCTACTTCTGGCCGCCGCACCACCGTGCCATCACGACGTTCTCCCGCTCGCTGCGCTACGGCTACACGCACTACTTCGTGTTCGCCGCGGCGGCCGCGTTCTCGGCCGGCATCGAGGTCGAGCTCGACGTGCTGACGGGGGAGAGCCATCTGTCGAGCGCCGTCGCCTCCTTCACCGTGACCGTCCCGATCGCGGTCTTCCTCCTCGGCGTCTGGTGGATCGCGATCAGGGAGAACGCGGACGCCGTCGTGAACACGGTCGTCCCGCTGGGGGCGGCGCTCGTGCTGCTCGACCCGGTCCTCCCGATCCCGGTCGCCATCACGGCAGTGGTCATGGTCGGGGTCGTGGTGGTGCTCGTGCTGCGTCCACCGGTCGAGCGGCGCGCCGAGACCCGAGCTTCATAGATTTCACATAGACGCGACATAGCTCGCTGATCGTCCGCTCCGTGACGATGGGGTCATCGACAACCCAGTCCCCGAGAGGAGCACGATCATGAGCCGCATCCCCGAGCCCGTCCAGACCCCCGAGGGCCCCACGTACGAAGGTCGTCTCCTCGACCGGGTCGACGAGGAGGTCGTCGACCAGGGAGTCGCATTCGACATCCGCACGCTCGTGTCGCGACGAGGCGTGCTCGGCCTCGCCGGCCTCGGCGTCGGAGCCGTCGTCCTCGCGGCGTGCGCCCCCGCGGCCTCCAGCTCGACGGCCACGGCCACGCCCACGCCCGACAGCACGTCCGGTTCGACGACCACGCCCGCGGGGGAGATCCCCGACGAGACGGCCGGCCCCTACCCGGGCGACGGCTCCAACGGCCCCGACGTGCTCGAGGAGACCGGCATCGTCCGGCAGGACATCACGACCTCGATCGACGGCGGAGCGACCGCCGACGGCATCCCGCTGACGTTCGAGTTCCAGGTGCTCGACAGGGCGAACGGGAACGTCCCGTTCGAGGGCGTCGCGGTCTACGCGTGGCACTGCACCGCGGGCGGCGAGTACTCGATGTACTCGTCGGGCCTCTACGACGTCACGTACCTGCGCGGGGTGCAGGTGGCCGACGCCGACGGGCGCGTCTCCTTCACCTCGGTGTTCCCGGGCTGCTACTCGGGCCGTTGGCCGCACATCCACTTCGAGGTGTATCCCGACGTCGACTCGATCACGGACTCGGCCAACGCGATCGCCACGTCGCAGATGGCCCTGCCCGAGGACACCTGCTCGGCGGTGTACGCCGACTCCCGGTACGACGGCTCCGCGCAGAACCTCTCCCAGACGAGCCTCGACAGCGACAACGTGTTCGGCGACGACGCGGCAGCCCTGCAGCTCGCGACGATCTCCGGCGACACCGCCGGCGGATACATCGCGAGTCTCGTCGTCGCGGTCGACACGACCACGACCCCCAGCGCCGGCTCGGCCCCCTCCGGCGGCTCAGGCGGCCCCGGCGGCGCACCCGGAGGGGGCGGGGAGCCGCCCGCACGCTGACCCCGCCGATCCCGCAACCCCACCCCTTCCCGAACGGAGAGAACCATGCTGCAGAACCTCACGGGCTGGCACGCCCTCATCATCCTCGCGATCGTCGTCCTCGTGTTCGGCGCCGCCAAGCTCCCGGCGCTCGCGCGCAGCGTCGGCCAGTCCCTGCGCATCCTCAAGTCCGAGGTCGCCGAGCCCGGCGCCGGAGCCGCACAGACGGTGGGGGCGTCGACGACCTCGACCCCCGACCCGGTGCGCCCGGCACTCCACGCCGGGGAGTAGCCGTGAGCACGCTCGCCGCGATGACGGCGGAGGCCGGGACCGGACTCCGGATGCCGCTCTCCGCGCACCTGCGGGAGGCGCGCACCCGCGCCTCCCGCGCCGCGATCGCCCTCCTCGTGGGGGTCGCGGCGGGCTACCTGCTGTCCGACCGGATCATGGACCTCGTGCGGGGTCCGATCGAGGCGCTCGCCGCCTCCCGGGACGCGAGCCTCAACTACGACAGCGTCACGGGCGCCTTCGACCTCAAGCTCACGATCGCGCTGTTCGCCGGTGTCGCCCTGTCGAGCCCCGTCTGGATGTTCGAGATGCTCGCCTTCCTCGCGCCCGGCCTCGATCGGCGTGAGAAGCGGTACACGTTCGGCTTCGTCGCGGCATCGGTCCCGCTCTTCGCGATCGGCTGCACGACCGGGTTCCTGCTGTTCCCGCACATGGTCGAGCTCCTCGCCGGCTTCGCCTCGACCGAGGACAGCACCCTCCTGCAGGCCTCGGCGTACGTCGACTTCATCCTCAAGATCGTGCTCGCCACCGGCATCGCCTTCGTGCTCCCGGTGTTCGTGGTGGTGCTGAACCTCCTGGGCGCGCTGCCCGCCCGGTCGATAGCCGCGAGCTGGCGCATCGTCGTCGTGGCGATCGTGCTGTTCAGCGCGATCGTGACCCCGGCGGCCGATGCCCTGTCGATGTTCCTCGTCGCCGCGCCGATGGCGCTGCTCTTCCTCGCTGCGCTCCTGATCGCGTGGTGGCACGACCGTGCGGTCGCCCGTCGGACGGCATCCGCATCCGACCCCGTGACGGAGGACTGACCGTGTTCGGACTCACGATCGAGAAGCTGTTCCTCGTCGCGCTGCTCGCGGCCGTGATCATCGGTCCGCGACGACTCCCCGGAGCCGCGGCTCGGCTGGCCGCCCTGATCGGACAGGCCACGCGGATCGCGCGCGAGGCCGCCCGACGCGTCGAGGAGGAGACCGGAGCGTCGACCATCCGCGACGACTGGCGCGCGCTGGATCCGCGTCGCTACGACCCGCGTCGCATCATCCGGGAGGCCTGGGACGCCGAGGGCGCGGCGGGGGAGCGGATGCCCGCGGACGCCGGGGTCGCCGACCCCGCGACGACCGACGCGACGCCCGCCGCGGGTACCTGGGCCGTGGAGGGCTCGTCCGGGCATCCGCGTCGCGTCTGGGTCGCCGCAGAGGACTGACCCGGCACGATCTGCCTCGACCTGCTAGACTGCTCGATGCACCGTGCGGCTGTGTCCCCCTCTGGACCACCACGGAGCCACTGATCAGGGCCATTCCGGACCACGCACATCGACGCGCGCGGCTTCCGCCCTCGATCTCATGACTTGCGGGCCGCGGATGCGCGCCCGCCGCACAGCAATGAGTACCGCATGACCATGACCACCTTCCCGCCCTCCGACCCGTTGACCTGGAAGCAGGCCGACATCGACGTGCACGTCGCGACGCGCGCCGGCGAGTTCGCCGGCTTCGTCGAGTTCGACGGCACGGCGCACCTCGTGCACGACCACCGTGGCGTCGAGCTCGGCGTCTTCGAGACGCTCGACGCCGCCCGTGACGCCCTCGAGGATGCGCGCGAACCCGCACGGCGTCCGCTGACGTTCCCGTTCGCCCTGCCGCGCGTCCTGCGTCGGCGCCCTCGCCGCGCTCGCGCCTGATCGGCGCACAGCACCGGCGACCTGGGAGACTCCGGTGCAACACCGAAGTATTCCCTGAGGCGTATAGGGCGCGGGTTAGCCTCAGGTAAGCGTTGGGCGATCTGCCTTGGGCTTTCCACAGCTCACGGGCTCCCGATCGTCAGGAGAGCATCATCTCCCTCGCACAGGCCGACACCTCGGCCACCCTCGGACCGATCCGACAGACCTACTCCGGAACCGCCGAGTTCCCGCCCATGACGCACGCCTACAAGCAGGTGTCGCAGGTCGTGCGCGAGACCGGTCTGCTGCAGCGCGCTCGGTGGTTCTACGTGCTCGTCGCCGCGGGCCTGGTCGTGGCGCTCGGCGGAGTCGTGACGGGATTCATCCTGCTCGGCGACAGCTGGTTCCAGTTGCTCATGGCTGCGGCGCTCGGCGTCATCCTCACCCAGGTGGCTTTCCTCGCGCACGAGGCCGCGCACCGGCAGATCCTCGACTCCGGTCCGGCGAACTTCCGCCTCGCGCGCATCCTCGCCGCGGGCGTCGTGGGCATCAGCTACGCCTGGTGGGACTCCAAACACACCAAGCACCACGGCAACCCGAACCAGGTCGGCAAGGATCCGGACATCCAGGTCGACACGATCTCGTTCCTCGAGACGGATGCCGCGAAGTCGCGGGGCTTCATCCGCATGATCACCCGCCGCCAGGGCTGGCTGTTCTTCCCGCTCCTCACCCTCGAGGGGCTCAACCTCCACTACCTCGGCATCAAGCACCTCGCGACGAGCAGGAAGGCGAAGGGCCGCTGGACGGAGCTCGGACTCATCGCCGCGCGCTTCGCGATCGTGCTCGTCCCGGTGTTCCTGCTCCTGCCGCTCGGCATGGCGTTCGCCTTCATGGGCGTGCAGCTCGCGGTGTTCGGGGTGTACATGGGGGCGTCGTTCGCCCCGAACCACAAGGGCATGCCGATCATCGACCCGAGTGCCCGCCTCGACTTCTTCTCGAAGCAGGTGCGCACCTCGCGCAACATCCGCGGCGGCTGGTGGGCGACGTGGCTGATGGGCGGCCTCAACTACCAGGTCGAGCATCACCTGTTCCCGAACATGCCGCGCCCGCACCTGTCCAAGGCCCGCGAGATCGTGCGCGACTACTGCGCCGCGAACGACGTGCCGTACACGGAGACGAGCCTCGGCCAGTCGTACGCCATCGTGATCGCGTATCTGAACCGCGTCGGCCTCGCCGCGCGCGATCCGTTCGACTGCCCCGCATCGGCGCAGTTCGGCCGCGCCTAGCGTCGGGTCCGGTCGAGCCGCCGGTCCTCAGAGCAGCCCGAGCTCCAGCGCGAGCGTGACCGCGCGCGTGCGGTCGGAGACCCCGAGCTTCTCGAACACGTGGATCAGGTGGGTCTTGACCGTGGCCTCGCCGATGAACAGCTCGCGCGCGATCTCGGGGTTGCTGCGTCCCGCCGCGACGAGCCGCAGGACCTCGAGCTCACGCGGAGTGAGCTGCGGGCGCTCGGCCCGTTCCGTGCGCATCCGGGTCACGAGCGTCGCGGCGATGGACGGAGCGAGGACCGTGTGGCCCTCGGCGACGGCGCGGATACCGGCCACGATCTCCTCGTGCGGGGCTGCCTTGAGCAGGTACCCGCTCGCCCCCGCCTCGATGGCGCCGAGGATGTCGTCGTCGGTCTCGTAGGTCGTCAGCATGAGCACCCGCACGCCCGGGAGCTCGACGGTGAGCCTCGAGGTCGCTTCGATGCCCGAGACACCGGGCATGCGCAGGTCCATGAGCACGACGTCCGGTCGCAGATCCGCGGCCAGCGCGACGGCTTCGGCGCCGTCGCCGGCCTGGCCCACGACCTCGACACCGGGGTCGAGATCGAGCAGTCCGACGATGCCCGAGCGGACGATCGGATGGTCGTCGGCGACGATCACGCGGATCACGGCACCTCCGGGATGGTGGCGGGGGAGAGCGGGATGCTCACGGTCAGATCGGTCCCGTGCTCGGCGCCGTCGACCACCGTGAGGCTGCCGCCGACGAGGGAGACGCGCTCGCGCATGCCGGCGAGCCCGAACCCGAGGTCGTCGTCGATCGACACTCCGCCCAGCCCGCGCCCGTCGTCGCGGATGCGCAGGGAGGCCTGATCGTCGACGGCGAGCACGAGGGACACCCCGGCTGCGCCGGAATGCTTCCGCACGTTCGCGAGCCCCTCCTGGGCGCAGCGCAGGAGCACGACCTGCACGTCGCGTGGCAGAGCGACGTCTGACGCCGTCACGTCGATGCGGATGCCGGTCTCCCGGGTGAAGCGATCGGCGAGGCGGCGCAGCGCCTCCGACAGCGAGTCCGCCGCCGGAGCGGGCGAGGTCTCCGCGACGAGCGCCCTGGCCTCCAGCAGCGCATCCCGCGCAGCGTCCTCGATGAGTCCGATCGCCGCGGGGGAGCCGTCGACCTTCGCCCGCTCCGCGAGCATCACGATGCTGGTGAGGCTCTGCGCGATCGTGTCGTGCACGTCGCGGGCCAGCCGCGCCCGCTCCGCCATCGCTCCGGCTTCACGGCTCGCGGTCTCGAGCCCCGCCTGGGTGGCGGTGAGCTCGGCCAGGAGACGCTGCCGCTGGACGCCCCACTCCGCGATCCGTGTGATCCACAGGCCGAGCGCGAGGCTGAAGGCGGTCGACAGTCCGCAGGTCAGCGCTCCGGCGGCGACGGCGTCGAGGCGGAATCCGCCCCAGGCGGAGTAGGCGACCGTCAGGATCAGTCCGTTGCCGATCGTCACGAGGACCGCCTGCCGCGTGGTGACGGACGTCATCCACAGGAGCGGCAGGACGAGGGTCTGCAGGATCAGCATGTTCGGCTCGAACGCCACACCGAGCGCCAGCAGCGCGACGAGCGACACCTGCAGCACGGCGGAGGTCGTCGCAGACGGATCCTGAACCCCGTCGTGGATGCCGACGTACGGACGGGCGCCGAGCGCGTAGACGAGGAAAACCGCGATCGCGATCCCTATCAGGACTCCGCGCGCACCGGGGAACCGCTCCGGCAACGCGAACGTCAGAGCCGACACGGCGACGAGCAGCGCGCTCGCGGCGATGTCCCACCCGAGGCGCTCTCTGCGGATGCCGCGACTCATGCGTCCCACTCTTCCACGGACGTCGTCTCCTCCACGGACGCCGTCGACCGCCGCCGCGACGCTCATCCGTCGCGGCGGATCCAGCGGAACGTCGCCCGGCTGAGCACGGCACCGATCAGGAGCCACACCGCGAGCGCGATCGCGACGAGGCCGAGCTGCCACTCCCCGCCCTGCTCGGCCGCCCGGAAGGAGTCGGGCAGCAGCGCCGCGCGCATCCCCTGCGCGATCCACTTCAACGGGAACACGGCCGACACGTTCTGCAGCCACTCCGGCAGCGTCGAGAACGCGATGTACACGCCGGACACGAACTGCAGCAGCAGCACCACGGGGATCACGACGGCCGAGGCGGTCTTGCCCGATCGAGGGACGGCCGAGAGCGCGATGCCCAGGAGGCAGCAGCACAGCAGACCGAGGACGAACACCCATGCGAACCGCGCCCACGCCTCCGCGTCGCTCGGCAGGTCGACCCGGTACACGATCACCGCGACCGCCATGAGGAGCCCGATCTGCAGGATCGCGGTCACGAACACCTGGCCGATCTTGCCGAGGAAGTACGTGACGGGCGAGATCGGCGTACTGCCGAGGCGCTTCAGCGTGCCGTCGCTCTTCTCCACGGCGATCTCGATCGACAGCCCCTGCACGCCGGACAGCAGGATGCCGCCGGCGACGAGTCCGGGCAGGTAGTAGGTCGCCATGCTGACGGCGTCCGGTCCCTGGCCGATGTCGCCCGTGAAGATCGTGGCGAAGATCAGATACATCACGGTGGGGAACAGGAAGGTGAAGAACACCTGGTCGCCGGCGCGGAAGTACTGGCGCAGCTCGAACCCGATGCGTCGGATGCCGAGGCGGACGGTGCGCGCGGGGCCGAACGTCGCGGCGGTCGGGGTCGCGGTGCTCATGACGTCTCCTTCGCCTCGGCGAGCGGCCGTTCGTCGGCGGCGCCGTGCTCGCGGATGAGCTCGAGGTACACGTCCTCGAGCGTGGGGCGGATGACTTCGAGGTCGCGCGGCTCGCCGCCGTCGCGGTGCAGGTCCGCGACCAGGGCGCCCGGTGCGGTCGTGCGCTCCTGCCGCAGGACTCCTGCGGCATCCCGCCACCGCACCATCGGCGTCCGGGCGGCCGCACCGCCGATCTCGTCGATCTCCCCGATCGCGGCGAGTCGTCCGCCGACGATCACCGCGGCCCGGTCGCCGAGCTGCGCGGCCTCGTCGAGATAGTGGGTCGTGAGGAGGATGCTCGTGCCCTCCGCCTTGAGCGAGCGGATGAGGTCCCAGAACTGGCGCCGCGCCTCGGGGTCGAACCCCGTGGTCGGCTCGTCGAGGAACAGCAGCTCGGGGTGCCCGATGATCCCGAGCGCGACGTCGAGGCGCCGCTGCTGACCTCCGGAGAGGCGCCCGGCTCGGACGCGCTGCTTCTGCTCCAGGCCGACGGCCGCGATGACCTCGTCGACGTCGCGCGGACGCGGGTAGTAGCCGGCGAACTCGGTCAGGAGCTCGCGCACCGTGAAGCTGCCGGCCTCTCCGGTGGACTGCAGCACGATGCCGAGTCGCGCCTTCCAGTCGAGCCTGCCGTGCTGCGGGTCGACGCCGAGCACCGTGACCTCGCCGGACGTGCGGTGGCGGTAGCCCTCGAGGATCTCGATCGTCGTGGACTTGCCGGCGCCGTTCGGCCCCAGCAGGGCGAAGGTCTCGCCGCGCCGGATGTCGAAGGTGATGCCGTCGACCGCGGTGAAACCGCCGTACGACTTGCGGAGGTCGCGGACCTCGATCACGCTGCTGTCTGTCATGACTCCAGCGTGCCCCTGCGGGCGCCGTCGCGGTAGCCGTGGAGCGACGGATCCCGGCATCCACCGATCGGGGGAGGTGCGCCGGAACGGATCGGGGGCGCGGACGGAGGAACCGTCCGCGCCCCCGGGATCACCGGAGCCGGATGCTCAGCGCGAGGCCTTCTCGTCGGCGTCGACGACCTCGATCGTGATCTTGCCGTCGATCGTCTCGGTGTCCTCGTCGTCGAGCGCCTCATCGCCGAGGAACTCCTCGTCGCCGGACTCGGACGCCTCGTCGAGGAGCCCGGCGTCGACGGCCTCGTCCTCGGCGATCTCGTCGTCCGTGCGCGGCACGGCGATCGCGGACGGGTCGTCGCTGAAGACGCCGTCCGGGCGGATGAGCTCGCGCACCTCGGCCATGAAGCTGGCGAGCTGCTGCTGCTGCCAGCGGAGCTGACGCGCGTGGTCCTCGGCGTCGCGCAGCACCGTGGAGGTGTGCTGGGTGACGGAGTCGACGATCTTCTGCGACTTCACGCGGGCGCGGTCCAGGGCGTCACGGGCGCGCACCTGCGCGTCGGCCTCGATCGTCTGCGCCTGCGAGCGCATCAGACGCTCGTAGTCGTCGGCCTTGGCCGAGATGCGCTGGGCATGGTCGAGCGAGGCGGCGACCTGCTCGTTCGCGTCCGTCGTGATGCGCTCGGCGTGGGCGACGGCCTGGTTGTGCAGCACGAGGAACTCCTGCTGCGCGTCGTCCTGGCGGCGCGTGAGCGTCTCCTCGAACTCCAGGACGCGGGCGTTCATCTCGCGCACCTCGCGCTCCGCGTCCGCGCGCAGCTGCGTGGTCTCGCGGGTCACGAGCGAACGGAGCGCGGCGGCGCCCTTCTCGGCCTCGGTGCGGATCGCGGTGGCCTCCTGCGAGGCCTGGTGCACCTTCTCGGCGGCGTGCGCGGCCTCGCGCTCGATGGTCGCCTCGTGCGCCGTGTACTCGGTGTCGATCTTGAGGCGCACCTGGTCGGCGTCGTGCTGCGCCTGCGCGAGGATGCGCGTGACGTCGGCGTCGGCCTCGGCGCGCTGCGCGGTGACCTCCTCACGGGCGGCCGCCATGAGGCGGTCGGCCTGCACCGCGGCGTTCTGGATCAGGACGTTGGCCTGCTCCTCGGCGACGCGGAGGATCGTCTCGAACTGCTCGCGCGACGGGGCGTCCTTGCCCTCGGCGCGCGGGGCGTCGACGAGCTCGTTCGTGAGGGTCGTCACCTGCTGCTCGGCGGCGTCGGCCTGGGCCTTGGCGGCGGTCAGCTCGGCCTCCAGCGCCTCTCGCGCGCTGCGCTCCTCGTCGCGCACCGACTCGACGGCGTCCTCGTGCCGCGCTTCGGCATCGGCGAGATCGGCCTTGGCCTGCTGCAGCTGGTTGCGCAGAGTGCTGAGGGCGGCGTCGACCTCGGCCTTGTCGTAGCCGCGGAACGAGGCGGTGAACCCGCTCTGCTGCTGCTGCGGCTGCTCGCGCGGGGCGTCCTCGATCAGCTTGTCGAAGAAGTCCGGGGTGCGGTCGTTGGGGGGAGTTTCACTCATGGTCAGCCTTTCCGGCGCGTGTCACAGGGAGGGAGAACTGTGATGAGGCGTGGTGCCGTGACGTCGACGGGCGCGAACGGCGCACCGACGACACTGCACAGCCTAGTTGCGTCGGGCCTGATCCGCCCACCCGATGTGCGGAGGGCTGCCGTGGGGCAGGGGGCGTCAGTCAGGCGGGGTGACGAGCACCCAGGTGGGCGGGTCTCCGTCGAGACGGTCGAACCGCTGCGGAGCCTCCGGGACGGTGGCGGCGACGCCCTGCCCTGCGGCCTCCTCGAGGACCCGGGCGCGCAAGTCGTTCCAGAAGCCGCTCGTGTTCGGACGGCCCAGATGCTCCCCGAACCGCTCCATCTGCAGGCGCATGCCGTCGGGCACGGGGACGAGCCGCGCGACCGCGTCGTCGGGCTCGAGGAAGCGGATGCCGTAGACGCCGTCGCCGAGGGCGGTGAACCGTCGAGGGTCGCGGCGCACGACGCCGTCGACGATCGAGCGTGCGGCGTCGGGGGAGGTGTGCAGCACGAGCGTCGCCCCGAGATCGTCGAGGATCTCGAGCAGGCGGTCCTCTTCGAAGCGGCGGCCCGCCCGACGTCCGGTCGAGCCCGACGATCGGCGGATCCAGCGGGGCGCGAGCATGGCCGCCACGATGATGACCACGATCAGGGCGCCGATGACGAGCGGGTTGTCCACCTCCCCAACCTACGTCGTCCGTCGCGAGCGCCGAGTCAGCCGAGCAGCACCATGACGAGGACCAGGACCGGCAGGCAGCCCAGCGTCGTGAGGAACACCGTGTCGCGCGAGATCGACTCGCCCACGTCGTAGCGCTGCGAGTAGTTGAAGACGTTCTGCGCGGTGGGGAGCGCCGCGAGGATCACCACGATCAGCACCTCGGTCGGCGCGAGCCCGAACACGAACTCGGCGACGAGCCACGCGATCACCGGCATCGCGACGAGCTTGAGCGCAGTCGCGAGGATGACGTCGCGACGGTGTCCCCGTGCGCCGAGCACGCGCTGACCTTGCAGCGAGATGCCGAAGCTGATGAGGAGCACGGGAACCGCGGCATCCGCGATCAGCTGGGCGGGGTCCATCACGATCGGCGGGAGGGCGATGCCGAACACCGGGACGAGGGTGCCGAGCAGGGATCCGATGATGACCGGGTTCGTCGCCGTGCGTCGAAGCGTCCGCGCCAGTGACACGGAGTCGCTGGTCACGGCGTCGAGGATCGAGAGCGACACGGGTGTGAACACGAGCAGCTGC
Organism: Microbacterium sp. NPDC089696; assembly: GCF_044749125.1. Lineage (NCBI taxonomy): Bacteria > Bacillati > Actinomycetota > Actinomycetes > Micrococcales > Microbacteriaceae > Microbacterium > Microbacterium sp. NPDC089696. The sequence goes on from NZ_JBIVHF010000001.1 coordinate 696,690, forward strand.
ATCAGAACGACCGGAGCCGGGTACGCGGCGCTGCCGAGCAGGTAGAGCGAGAGCGGGATGCCGATGTTGTTGGAGTTCACCTGGCCGGCGGCGAGTGCGCCGATCACGGTCTCGCCCGCCGGGCGCCTCCACCACAGCTTCGCGATCAGCGCGTAGACGGCGATCACCGCCAGCGCGGCGATCGCCGAGACGGGGAGCAGCGAGGAGAACAGCATCTTCGCGTCCGCGTGGGCGAGAACCGTGAACAGGAGGAAGGGCGAGAGGACGAAGAAGATCAGCCGACCGAGCACATGGCGGGCGTGCGGTCCGAGCAGATCGATGCGTCCGATGAGGTATCCCACGGCGATCGCGACCCCCACGACGGCGAATCCGGTGAGGGTCTCGAGCATGCATCGAGCGTATCGAGGCGCGGCGCACCGCCAGAACACCAGTCTTTCCGTACTTTTAGACTCATGAATCAGTCGAACCGCCGCTCGCGGCCCTCTGCCCGTGCCTCCGCGCGGGCGTTCGCCGCGATAGTGGCGGCTCTCGCGGTCGTCGGCGGTGCGCTCGTGCCCACCTCGTCCGCGGAGGCGGCGGTCTCGTTCGTCAACCCGGTGAACGGGCGCGTGGCGGACGTGGTGGGCGGGTGTCCTGCGGGCTCCCGGCCCACGCACCAGGGCGTCGACGTCAACCAGAACGCGAACGCGGTGATCTACGCCGCCGCGGGCGGCACCGTCACGACGGCCGTGAACTCGAACGCCACGACCGGCTACGGGAGCCAGATCGTCATCGCGCACGCGGAGGGCTACACCACGCGCTACGCGCATATGGTCTTCGGCACGGTGACCATCCCGGTCGGCACGGTGGTGCCGCAGGGGACGGCGCTCGGTCTCGTCGGCAGCACCGGTCAGAGCACGGGTCCGCACCTGCACTTCGAGATCTACCGCGGCAGCGTGAACGTCACGAACTCGTACTTCGCCTGCGGCCAGGGGAACGCGACCGCGTTGACCCCCCTGAACCCGCGCTCGTACCCGGTCAACGCCGACATCAACGGCGACAACCTCTCCGACCTGCTCGCCGTCTCGACCGCGGGCCAGATGTTCCTGTACACGGGGAACGGGCGCGGCGGCTGGGGGACGGTGCCGTTCGGGACGGGCTGGCAGACGACGCGCTCGCTGATCCGCGGCGACTTCGACGGCGACGGGCGCGGGGACATCCTGGCGATCCGCACCGACGGCTCGCTGTGGTTCTACCGCAACCGCGGTGGTTACGTGTTCGACGCGAAGCAGGTCGGGTGGGGATGGGGTGCTCTCCGACTGGTGTCGGGCGGCGCCGACTACAACGGCGATCGTCGAGCGGACATCATCGCCGTCGGCACCGACAACAAGCTGTACCTGTATGCGGGCAACGGCGCGGGCGGGTTCGACAGCGCTCTGCAGATCAGTCAGGGCTGGGGCGGTATCGACTTCATCCTCGCCGGGGACTTCGCGATCGACGGACGCGGCGACCTGCTCGCGCGGGATACCGCGGGACGGCTGTTCCTGTTCCCCGGCAACGGCGCGGGCATCGATCCGACGACGGCGCAGGTCGGCAACGGCTGGAATGCGATGTCGGCGATCACCGGCGGATCGGACTACTCCTCCGACGGGAACGCCGACGTGATCGCGCGCGACGCGGTCGGCGACCTCTGGCTGTATCCGTGGCTCGGATCGTCCTTCGGGAACCGGCTCAAGGTCGGCAACGGCTGGTTCGTGCACCGGCTCATCCACTGACCGTCGCCTCCTCGGGTGCCGCCGCGCCCGACGTCGTACGATCCACGGGAGCGCTCGCGACGGAGGAGGCGATCATGACCCAGTACACCCTCGATCTGCCGGACGTGGATCTCGGGTACGACGTCCACGGACCTCTGCCGACCGCGGACGGAAGGCCTCCGCTGGTCATGATCGGCCAGCCGATGGACGCCAGCGGGTTCCAGGCGCAGGTGGCGCTGTTCCCCGACCGCACCGTCGTGACCTACGACCCGCGCGGTCTCGGGCGCAGCGTGCGCACCGACGGCGAGGTCGTGAACGATCCGGCGACTCAGGCCGAGGACGTGCACGCCGTCATCGACGCGCTCGGCGCGGGGCCGGTCGACATGCTCGCGAGCAGCGGCGGCGCAGTCACCGCTCTCGCTCTCGTGACCGCCCATCCGTACGACGTGTCGACGCTGGTGGCCCATGAGCCGCCGATCGACGGAGTGCTGCCGGACGCCGAGGCCGTGCATCGTGCCCGCATCGCGTACACGCGTGCCTATCAGGAGCGCGGCCGGGGTGCGGGGATGGCGGCCTTCGTGGCGATGACGTCGTGGGAGGGAGAGGTGACCCAGGAGTTCCTCGCCCGTCCGCTGCCCGATCCGGCCGCTTTCGGGATGCCGGCCGACGACGACGGCACCCGCGACGATCCGCTGCTGTCGGAGAGGTCGTGGGCGGTGCCGCTGTACGTGCCCGACCTCGACGCGCTGCGGGCGTCTCCGACGCGGATCGTGATGGCGGTGGGAGAGGAGTCGGTGAAGGTCTACACCGGGCGCACCGCTCTCGCGCTCGCGGAGAGACTGGGGCAGGAGGCGACGGTCTTCCCCAGCCACCACGGGGGCTTCATGGGCGGGGAGTTCGGATACGCGGGGCAGCCGGAGGCGTTCGCGGCCCGGCTGCGCGAGGTCCTCGACGCGGGGTGAGGCTCACGAGGGCAAAGCAAAACCCCCGCCATGTAGAAGCTAGGCGAGGGTTTCTGGGGCCATTGTAATGATGGTCCGTGTGGCTCCGACGGGCGTCGATCCCGTGACCTCACGATTTTCAGTTGGATGCGCCGGGGTAGCGAGTGCTCATTGGTCGCCGTCTGCCGCGTGATTCCGCGGGAGTCGTCGTGGTTGGTCGCGGTTGGTGGAGGGTGATTTCAACGGAGCTACCGGCACGGAACCGGCACAGAGGCTACTGAAGCAGGACATTCAGTTCATAGATCGATGCGCGAGCTTGCTCAACCAAAGATCTGGTGGAAGAGCTCGAGGGCGAGTCGTGAGGAAACGGTGCGTCGTTACGCATCGAGCCCGTTGAGAGCAGCGTCAACTTTGTCGAGGTTGGCAATTCCCGACGACCTGACGCGCACAGGTCCCATACTCGAGAGCGACTAGCTCTTGCCGATGGAGTCCATCGAACTGATGTAATCCTGTAGGAGTCCTGTTGCATCAAGCAGTCGCCAAGGGTTACTCGCTGCCGCAACGCGCCGGTCCTCGTCCTGGATTCTGCACCATGAGCAGCGATCCCCCTCTCCGAGAGGTTCACCGCAGGACCGGCAGGAGTTCACAGCTTTCGAGATTGCGCCGCCCACATAGACACAAGCCGAACCACCCGAATCCGTGAAGTAGGGGGTGATGCTTGTCCGTCCGATCCTGCATTTGTACACTTCGCAACCAATCTCCGCTGCGAAAGAGCGCAGTTTCGACTCGGTGTCAGCATTCAAATTCGAGCCAAGGATAACCGCGGTCACGCACTGGCGCGAGATCGGAAGGATCGAAGCCCCACCCTTTTGGAGGAGCTTGGTCGCATCGTTGAGGACGAGACGCCTCTCCTTCTCGTAAGACCAGCACGTAGCCTTTGTGAAGTAGGCGGCGTTATACACGCTACTGCGGAGAAAGTAGATGTCTCTGGGCTTCTGGCGATACTGGGCCCGCGCGAGTGATTCTCCGAGTTCATCGCGGATAGTGTCGCGGTACATTACGTCCTGAATGACCCCGTCCTCGCCGAGCTCAGTACGCAGAATGTCTTCATCCACCTCGATGACAAACCCCCGACCATTCTGGCCGTAGTGGGCCCACATCGGCACCACATCGGGGTTACTCGAGAAGCATGTTGTGGGCATATGTAGTATCTCCCCCATCGCTTCCTCGTAGAAAGCGAGGGTTGCCGCGGGAGAGTTGTGATCCACGGTGAGAAACAGCTCGAAAGGGTCATTGAACTCTCTCGGCAGGGAGAACTTCAGGGTTGCTCCATCATGTGAGAGTGCGACGTCTGCAAGCTCGCTGCCTAGATACTTGTATAGCTTTCGGGCCATAGGATTGCCTTTCGCAGCCCTGGTCGCCGTTCACCCGTGGTTCCGCGGGCGTCGTCGGGGTTGGTCGTGCTGGTTGAGATCGGTTTCAGCTGAGATGCCGGCACGCAACCGGCACGAACTAACTATGCAGGGATTGTAGACAGGTCGGGTACAACGCCCAGACCTTGTATGAATACCTGATCGAGTGCCTCGAAGGTTGCGGCTGCTGTCGTAGCAGCGGACGCGCGGCGTTCTGCCAGCCGCACGATGGCGTCCAACCAGTCTCGGTCTACTGATCCCGCCGGAGTGCTGGCAACGGGAACGAGGATCGAGCGGAAATGAGTTTCGTAGATGTGCTGCTGCCCGGACGAACCAGTCTGCGCGGCCAGGGTCTGCTCCCGCCCCATCCAAGAGTTCATGAATAGAGCAACGTAGGTCGTGGGGAGCATGCCAGGATGCAACGTCGCTGCCGCAACGTCGATGGCAGCGAAGGTTGCTTCATCAGCTACGTCGGCGGGTGCGACACCTGCCCGTCCGAGCGTGCCTTCACCGGTCATGTTCAGGAGGAGGTCCCCAGGAGCTAGTGCGTCAGTCCAACCCTGGTCGTCAGTCCTGGCGCACCCAGCGAGGGAAACTCTCGGAAACATGACATCCTTCGTCTTGACGATCCTTACATCCCCGCCTTCGTCATAGTAGGGCGGTTGGTAGCCCGTCCGGACTTTGGCAACGAGGTCGGACAAGCGCCAGAAGCGCTGGGTAGAGATTGCATCGCGCAAGCGTCGCGTCCTCGGGGCAGTGAACTGCGGGTCCAAGCGATTGCTCGTGCCCACAAGGCGGACCCCTTGGGACCAGACGGTGGGCTCACCTTCCAAGTCGGCCTCGGAGACACCCAGCACTTCCTGGATCATTAGCTCGGCATCACGCACCGCACTTCGTGCGTCGCGCACGGAACGGACTGCGGAGAGCCATCTTGCACCGATCTCCCGTTCTTGAGCAGTGTCCAGCGACGGGATTTCAAGAGTCAGGAGGTCGTCCGGATAGATCTCGATCTGGCGGGATGACCCGCGGTGTAGACGGAGGATTTGCTGACGGCCTGCTGGCGATTGGAGGTAGGCGCAGATGTAGGCGGCTTTAAGGGGAGGCTCCGTCAGCGGAATCACTGTTACGTGACCATCGGCGGTGATCTCAGTGTCATCGAGGTGAAGGAAAACGCGTCCGGCAGACCCGACTCCGGTCGAAGTGACAAGTAGCGATCGTCGAGGAACTGTGGGCGTGAGCTCATTCGAAGGACCAACACGATCAACGAACTCCTCGGGTGTGTTCAGGAGCTCGGCACGGCGGACGTGCGCGGTCTTGATGACTCGCAGCTCTCCGTCGGTTGTGTACTTAGGTGAGGCCCCACGCGATGCCCATCTCGCATAGTCGCTGAGAGGGTGTGAATTCAGCATGGCAACCGCATCTGCGACCTCGGTTCCGCGGGGGTCGAAGAACTCGGGGTCCAGGCGTCGGGCGCCGGCGATGGAGGTGCTGCTGGCAGACCAAGAGGTGCTCACTGGAACCGAACCCCGTTCTGAAGTCTCCAGGCATTGAACTCGGACGCGATTTGCTCGAGATCGCTATCAACGGCACCGGGCTTCTGGGACTGCACGACAGGCACACCGTCCACATCGAGCACGCGACCTTCTTCGTCCGTTGCGTAAATGTACTTGCCGCGGTTGTCCTTGCCTGGCTTACGGCTCACGGCCATAAACACGGGATAGTCGGCCTGTGGGTCGCCAGCGACACCACCCCACTTCTGCAAGAAGACGACGCTCGTCTTGATGCTTGCAAATGGACGGAAGGTGAAGAAGTGCAGGCCAACGACACCAAGAAGCCGAGCCCGAGACAGCATGTAGTCACGTAGCCCACCAAGACCGACGTTGTTGAGATTCCCCTGAGGGAGGACGATCGCCATGCGACCTCCTGGCTTGAGCAGGTCGAGGGATCGCTCAAGGAAGAGGATGTCGCGCTTCATTGACGTCACCCGTCGTGTCTTGTTGGGTGTGTCTGGTGTTTCCTGATCTTGATCGTCGCCTTCGTCGGTCTCGTCGCCAGTCGCGAGGAGCCCGCGGGTCGCCATGTCGTAAAGGTCATATGCGTTTAGCTGAGTCTTGCCGCTCACCTTCCCCGAGAACGGCGGGTTGGTCAGCACTAGGTCGAACGTTCCATCACGTGTCTCGCGCGAGAAGGTGCCGATCTTGGTCGCAGCGCTCGAGTTCTGCCATGCTCGCACGTCGAGCGAGTTCGTTCGTATGATGTTCGTTTTGCCGTCGCCGGCAACGATCATGCTCATCTTCGCAACGCGAACGAGCTTGTCGTCGAAATCGACCCCGAACAGGTTTTCATTTGCGTATCTGTAAGTCTCGGTGCTGCTCCACTTATTGGCGGAGCGGACGTGAAGGAGCGAATGAATGAGGAAGCCCCCAGACCCGCATGCCGGGTCGATTACACGTTCGCCGTCTTCCGGGTCGAGCATGCGTACGGCCATTCGCACCACAGGGCGAGGTGTGAAGTACTGGCCCTTTTGCCCCTTCTGCTCGGGGTTCACGAGATACTCGAAAGCCGCATCCATGACCTCGAGATCCGAGTGCGAAAGCGACAACGGCTCAATAGCAGACGCGCATAGGCGAAGAGCATCGCCAGTTAGCTTGAGGTGCTCTCCGGCATCGAACAAGTCGCCGGCGTTTGGTTTCGCCTTTGCAGCCTGGAACAAGCCGTCGATCTTCTCGTACAGCTGCTCATCAGTGGACGCGGCGACTCTGAACTGGCATGGCTTGTCCAGCTTGCTGGCGGGTCGAATCTCGTCGTGAAGCTTAGCGAAGAAGAGTTTCAGGAGTTCGTCGAAGGCTGCGACTCCCGCATTGGAGAGGGCGTCGTCCTCGAGGCGTTCAATGAGTGACCGCAGATCCTGGATCGGGCGGAGGTCGTTTGGCGTGAGCGGCTTGAGAACTTCATCCAGCGACTCCCCGTTGCGTGGAAGCCGGGGGATGTCTCGGAAGGTGTAAGGGCCCTTCTTGCTCGCGGCATCCTCTTCTCGGAGTACGGCGACCGAATCATTGCCGTTTGACCAAGCCCCAAAAAAGCAACCCGTCCACCGCAAGTAGCTTCGGAGCTGTTCCACGCCGTCGCCGACCTTTGGGCGCTTCACCTCAACGATGATGTAGGGGTCTGTCTGGGCATCGTCGCTGAATACGACGATGTCAGCACGCTGCTTCTCTGCGTCCGAACCCATCTGGATGGGCCACTCGACGGCGATCCGGTTGAGTCCGTAACCGAGATCGTTCACCACGCTCAGCAGGTACAGCTGCCGAACGACTTCCTCTGGCTTGGCGCGAAGCCATCGCTGACGCTTGAGGCAGAGAATCTGAAGCACTCCGGCGTTCTCGCGAAGCTTGAGTTGCTGAAGACGCTCTTCTGTGAAGAATCGCGTGCCGTGCCCAGTAGCGCCCTGCTCGATTGCTTCGGAAAGGAGGGTAAGTAGGTGATTCTGCACAAGATTCCTTGGGGTAGGGCTGGAGGGAGTGGACTGGCGGGGGCGCGGGCTAGCGGAGTTGCGGGTCGCGGAGAAGCGGACGGACCGCAGCGGAGCGAGGACCGCCCGCACCGCACGCGGGCCGCAACTCCCGCCAGCCAAAGGCCGGCCTTGAATGAGTAAAGAAAGTTCTCACAGGTGCAACCGTTGAGCTGAGGCGTTTTCATCGGCAGCGCCTGGAAGACGCATGTCCTCGAATCCCGTCTTGACGGGTATTGATGGGGATCGACTCGCTCCCTTTTTGACCAGTTCTCGCTGGACCGCGTCGATCGTGTCGTCTATACGTCCCCACGGGACGAAACCTGGCTTCGCCTGAGCCTCGGTCAGCACACGATCGAGTGCGTCGGAGATGCCCCAGAGGTCCTCGAACCCGAGACTGCGAATGCCCGCGCGGATAGCGGCGAGGTCGGGGTTGTTGGAGAGTAGCGCGTCGATTGCGGCGATGGTTTTCGGTGTGTAGCGCTTAGCGAACGATTGGATGATCACGCCCTGACGCGCGGCGAGTTCACTGATCGGCGGCTTCGGCTGGTGGAACTTGTGGGTGTATGCGTTGAAGATGCTTCGGTAATCACGAGTTGCGCGGTCGGCCGTCTCGGATGCGGCCGACATGAGATTGAACGCTGCATCGTGATTCTGGGGCATGTCACCCGCGACTGATGCGGTATCCGTTGCGTCGGCAGCTTCGACGTTGAGGTCGTGGAGGCGTTGGAGGACGCGGCGTACCGGCTCCGCGACGATGCCCCAGGTTGGCGAACTCATGCCTCCACATCCATTCCTAAAGCTTACTGTCCCCGCCTAAAGCTGCGCGACTGAGCGATAGCCACCGTGGATGAAAAAAAGGTTGACGTGTTGAAGTCGTAGCGTCGAGCTTAGGCAGTGAGCGGAAAGCTCACTAACTGAGGGGAACTAGTCATGGCACTTCAGTCAGGGATTCCGGTGGACCACGATGCGTACGTCCGGGGGAGCGCGTTCCCATGCCTCGGTACCGGCGGGCCTGCGGGTCGAGCATCTCCTGCAGTCGATTCGGACGCAGCAGAATCCCTCGTTGAATCGCCTGCGCGACGGCATAGGAGGTCTAGGGAGACGTCTTCCCGCGATGCGACAAGATCTGCGATCGTTCGCTCGACGCTCATGGTCGGCATACCGTCGACAAACACGGTGTCTGCGGCCTCGAGTGATCGGATACGGATCCGAGGGCTACTGCCCGCCGTCGACTCGAAACTACCGTGCGTCGCTGACGGCGTTAGCGGTGCACGGGGCAGGTTACGCGTACAAAGTCTCTGATGGCCGCTTCAGGGTATCATCGTCCCGCTACGTTCGCTCAGGAGTCGGACTCTTCGACAGGATCTCTAGCACCCGCCGTAAAATTGCTCAGTTGATGCGTTAAGCGTCGGATCCGGTTCGATGAGATCGGGCGTCTGCCCCACGCTGGCGGAGGGCGCAAAAGGCGTGATGGTGTGTTGCGGCCGCGAAAACTCCGCGAGCCTTGACTTGAGATCGAGGACACCTTGGGGCAGCCGTTCGGGTTCTTCACGCATCCGCACCATCAGTGAGTCCACGAGAGTAGCAGTGTTCTTAAAGATCTGACTGCTCCGCTGGAGCTCGGAGAATACGCGCTTCCCGTCGACAAACAGTGCCCAGTTCGCGGACCAGCCCGAGTCGAACTCAGCCGTGACATCCCCACGGAGTCGGTCGTACTGCTCAACTCGGTAGTTCCATAGGTCGCGTTGCTCCAATAGATCGCGCAACGTCCGATCATCCGTATTCGGGCGTGACGGGTCTGCGGGCATCGCGCGATTGATGCGCGTATCTATGAACTGCCTCATGCTTTGGTCGCGCCCGGCTTCGATCGCTGACATGATCTGCGCCTGTGCGGTGTCGGTGCTACCTCCGGCTATTGAAAGAAGACCAGGCAACATTTCGCTCTCGAGCAGAATATTCTCGAGCATTCGCGCTTGCCATACAAAGACCTGGCCGTCCGCGTTGATGCGCGTGATCTCGTCTGGTGTCATGAAGTCTCGGTCGATCACGCAAAGCCAGGGAACGCCAATGTCGAGCCCACGCAGTGAGGCCGCCATCGACAGTGCTCTCTCTACGCCGCCGGCTGTGACGATCTTGGCGCCGGCGAGCTCTGTGGGGAGCAGCATTCGGAGGCGTTTCTCGTCGTCGGGCCCCTCAACTATCAATAGATAGTTGGTCTGGAGCAGGTCTCTACTTGCGAGACCAAGTGCCGAGAGCAAATCCGCTTGGCCGTCGACATCTGATACTGGCTGTAGCTGGTTAGCATCTGCGAGCCAGGCGGGTTCCACGACAACCACCTGCTCAGCGGGTGATGATGAGATGATGCCTGGGGAATGCGTAACCACGAATAGCTGACCGCGATCTGCTATGGCTGTCATCGCACGAAGCGCCGCGAGTTGTAGGGTTGGGTGCAGGTGCTTCTCGGGCTCGTCCAAGAGGAGCACACCACCTTGCGCATTGAGTTGGCTAACGTAGTACAGCATCCCGAGTAGCTCTCGCTCGCCGTTCGACAGGTCCGCAAGGCGATGGCGAGCGCCGCTTGGTAGTTCGACATCAATTGAGGATTTCGTGGTCTCCGGGTCGTAGCTTGGTAGCTTTATCGACTTGCCAGTTGCCTCGAAGAATATCGATTGAATGCGCTCGTACTCGTCCGTTGGCTGAAGACCGTCCCGCTGCGCAACGTAGTTGCGGTAGTCGAGGGATGAGAGGTAACTGCCGATGTCAGGCATCTGCATGCCTTGCTTCCAACGGATCTCTTGCTCGTATAGGGCGCGACGCTGGTTCGCGGCACTGGTCCGGTCCAGAATGCTCAGGTCGACGGCAGTCGATGTGTCCATAGATGATTGTCGGCGGGCAGAGAGAAGGTCGATGCTCGCGAATGGGTAAGTCTCGGCGAAGAGCGGGTTCTGGAGAGTATCAAGCAGCTCGTCTCGCTGCGAGTAACGCCCTGTCATCTCACGTTTTGTTGACGTTGCTTCGAGGGTGTGGTGATCTTCGGCTTGGATCTCCCACATCCCGCGTTCGAGCCGCCAGCGGTTGACTGTCTCGTACTCACTGGACGTGAGCTGTACATCGATCTCGACTGAGAGGGAGTCTCCATACGGGCCGACGAGGTCCGGCATATTGATGTTGCCGCTCCATGCCGCTGTCAGAGCTTCGAGCACCAGGCTCTTCCCGGTGCCGTTTCGTCCGGTGAGCAGAATGAGGGGCGAGTGCTCGAGGCTGTCGAGACGCGCGCTCCGGATGCCGCGGTAGTTGGTAATCGCGAATCTGCTGATTCTCATGGTGATCGAGCTTCGCCTTCGTCTCGCACGGCTTTGAGGCGACGTGGGCTGGCTCGTCGTACCGTCCGGAAGACTGCCGGCCCCGAGGGCTACTGCCCGCCGTCAACTCGAGGCTACAGTGCGTCTCCGACAGCGTTCGCGACCTCGACACCGGCACAAAACCGGCACAACGTCTCCGGGAACCCATGCCTGACGTCCTTCGTCTCGCTGCTCTCGTTCAGGAACCGGGCCCTTCGACGGCCTCGGGGATTCGGATGGCTGGCCTCGAAAACCCACCCTCACCAGGGCAAAGCAAAACCCCCGCCATGTAGAAGCTAGGCGAGGGTTTCTGGGGCCATTGTAATGATGGTCCGTGTGGCTCCGACGGGCGTCGATCCCGTGACCTCACGATTTTCAGTCGTGCGCTCTACCAACTGAGCTACAGAGCCGTGCGACCGGCGAACCTGTCGCATCTAGACGAAAGGCCCTCTTCGAGAAAAGGACCAATCGCACAGAGCGACCCTGACGGGACTTGAACCCGCGACCTCCGCCGTGACAGGGCGGCACGCTAACCAACTGCGCTACAGGGCCATACTTGTCTTCAATTGTATCGGATGGAGTGACCCCAACGGGATTCGAACCCGTGCTACCGCCGTGAAAGGGCGGCGTCCTAGGCCGCTAAACGATGGGGCCGAAGGTCCGTCCCGGGGGACTTCCTTGCCGACGCTCAAGCATAAGGGATGCGTCAGGCAAATTGCGAATCGAGGGCGCGCCTGCCCGACTCCCGGGCGTGTTCGGGGGCAGGATGAGGAGGGTCGCGCGCGAGATCGGCGCCCTCCTGCACTGTTGCGGATGTGAAGGTTGTTGTTACTGTGACATGTGTGAAACCGGCGGAAGGGGCCGAGTGAACGACAAGCTCTCCACGAAGGATGCTGCCCTCGCGGCGTCCGACGATTGCGGTTGCGCGCCCACGCCGGCCGAGCGTCGCACTCTGTGGTCACCCGGTCCGCTGAGCCGCCGCGGCGCTCTCGGCCTCGGGCTCGGCGCGCTCGGAGTCGTCGCGCTCAGCGCCTTCGGCATCGGGGCGACGACCACCGCCGCCTACGCCGCCACGTACCCCAGCTGGGACGACGTGCAGCGTGCCATGAACAACCAGGCCGCGAAGGCCGCAGAGGTCACCCGCATCGAGGGGCTCATCGCCGCCCTCACGCAGAAGGTCGCCGACACCCAGGCGGCCGCCGAGGCCGCCGGCGCCGAGTTCGACGCGGCGCAGCAGGCGTACTTCGACGCGATCGCCACGGCCGAGGCGCTGCAGGCTCAGGCGGACGCGCAGGCCGTCGTGGCCGACGACGCCACGCGCAAGGCCGCCCAGCTCGCCGCGCAGCTCTACCGCAACGGCGGCGACGACACCGCCCTCGAGCTCTTCTTCTCCGGGTCCTCCGACAACGCCGACGAGCTGCTCTCGCGCCTCGGCACGATGGACAAGGTCTACCAGTACAACCAGACGGTGCACGACAACGCCGTGGCGGCACGCAACTCCGCGCAGTCCCTGAGTGACCAGGCCGTCGTCGCCCGTGACGAGCGCGACCGTCTGCAGCAGATCGCCGAGCAGAAGATGATCGCCGCACAGGAGGCCGCCGTCGCCGCGCAGGCCGCTCTCGACGAGCAGTCGGCGAACCTCGCGACCATGCAGGCGCAGCTCGCCGCGCTCAAGGACCAGACGGCCACGACGGTCGCCGCCTACCAGGAGGGCGTGCGCGTCGCCGAGGAGGAGCGCCGTCGGCGCGAAGCCGAGGAGGCGGCCGCGAACGCCGGAGGGAACAGCGGCGGAGGCGGGACGCCCGGCACCGGCGGCTGGGTGCGTCCGCACGGCGGGCACCGCAGCGCCGGCTACGGACCGCGCCCCAAGCCCTGCGCCGCCTGCTCGGGGTGGCACTACGGCGTCGACCTCGCGAACGGGTGCGGGGCGGCGATCTACGCCGCGCAGTCCGGCACGGTCGACTACGCCGGCCCCAAGGGCAACTACGGCAATTACATCCGCATCCAGCACGGCGGCGGCGTCGCCAGCGGATACGCGCACATCCGCAACGGCGGCTTCGCGGTCCGCAGCGGCCAGTGGGTCAACTCGGGTCAGGTCATCGCCTACGCCGGCAACACCGGCGCCTCGGTCGGATGCCACCTGCACTTCGAGGTGTACATCAACGGCGCCTACACGAACCCGATCAACTTCCTCGCCGATCGCGGCATCTCCGTCTGATCGCGCGTCGCGCACGCAGAAGACCCCCGGCCGCCGAGCGGATCCGGGGGTCTTCTGCGTCTGCGGCGACGGCGTGCGGTCAGTGACCCTGCTCGCCGAAGCGGACGATCGCCTCGTCGAGGATTCGCTGCGCCTCGGCGGCGTTCCCCCACTCGTCGACCTTGACCCACTTGTTGGGCTCGAGATCCTTGTAGTGCTCGAAGAAGTGCGCGATCTCCTTCTTCGTGTACTCGGCGATGTCGTCGATGTCCTGGATGTGCGCCCAGCGCGGATCCTTCGACAGCACGGCCACGAGCTTGTCGTCGCCGCCGGCCTCGTCGCTCATCTTGAGCACGGCCACGGGGCGCACCTTGACGACGACGCCCGGGTAGATGGCGTGGTCGAGGAGCACGAGCACGTCGAGCGGGTCGCCGTCCTCGCCGAGCGTGTTGTCGAAGTAGCCGTAGTCGGCCGGGTACCCGAAGGTCGTGTAGAGCACGCGGTCGAGGTGGACTCGTCCGGTCTCGTGGTCGACCTCGTACTTCACGCGGCTGCCGCGCGGGATCTCGATGACGGCGTCGTGTGCGCCCATGCGTGTGCTCCTTGGAAAAGACGGTTGGATGCCGCGCACCAGCCTACCCGCGAGCGACGTCCCGCCGTCGGGCGACCCGGTTGAGCACGCGCGTGACGGTCCCGGTGGCGAGCAGCAGGAACATGCCCGCGTAGCTGTGATCGGGCAGGAGCAGCGCGATCCCGAGCGCGATCGCGAAGAGGATGATCGCCGAGAGATCGCCGATCACGCCCGCCCGCAGCGTCGACGGCGACGCGGTCGTGAGAGCCGGGTTCCGCTGGAGGTAGACCCAGGCGGCGAGGGTGGTGACCTGCGTGAGGATCAGCGTCCCGATGTAGACGACGGTCTGCAGGGCGTCGGTCGTCATCTGCCCGATCATCGCCGTCGGCACGGGCAGCCACACGATCGTCACCATCCAGGCGATGTTGATCCACAGCAGCGGGCCGGTCATCCACTCGACGTCGCGGTACTGGTTGTGATGGCCGATCCAGAAGGTCGCGATCAGCACGAAGCTCAGTGCGAAGCTCAGCAACTGCCCCGAGTGCTCCGACAGGAACTCGGCCGTCGTGATCTCGCCCTTCGCCGCCTCCGACACCGCCTCCATGAGGGGCAGGATCAGGAGCGTCATCGCGATCGCGACGACCGCGTCGACGAACGCCTTGAAGCGTTCGGGTCGAAACCGGGAGTCTTCTGCCACGGCGCCAGAGTAGAGCGACAGAGCGTCGTCGCGCGAGAGGCATGCCGCGTGATCTACCGTGGGGTCGTGCCCTCCCTCGCCCCCGCCATCGCCGAGATCCGCCTCGCCGTGCGCACCGCGCTCGTCGACCTGCCAGCCGCGTCGACCGTCGTGGTCGCGCTGTCCGGGGGCGCGGACTCCCTCGCACTGGCGGCGGCCGCGGCCTTCGAAGGATCGAAACTCGGCCTGCGCGTCGAGACGGTGACGATCGATCACGGGCTGCAGCCCGGGTCGGATGCCGCCGCTCGGCGCGCCGCAACGATCGCGGCCGACCTCGGTCTGACGGCGCACGTCGTGCCGGTCGAGGTCGGCGGCGTCGACGGCCCCGAGGCCGCTGCTCGCACGGCGCGCTATCGCGCTCTGCGCCAGGCGGCCGAGGGCTCTTCCGCCGTTCTTCTCGGACACACGCTCGACGATCAGGCGGAGACGGTCCTGCTCGGACTCGCGCGGGGCTCGGGGGCGACGAGCCTGCAGGGCATGGCTCCCGTGCGCGTCGACGACGACGGGCTCCGCTGGCTCCGGCCGCTGCTGACGGTGCGCCGCGCGACCACGCGGGCGTTCTGCGCGGCATCCGCTCTCGAGGTGTGGGACGACCCGCACAACCTCGACGACCGCTTCTCGCGCGTCCGCGTCCGTGAGCGCGTGCTGCCCGTGCTCGAGACCGAGCTCGGCCCCGGGATCGCCGAGGCGCTCGCGCGCACGGCCGAACAGTTGCGCGAGGATGCCGCCGCGTTCGACGAGATGATCCACGAGACGATCGAGGACATCGTGGAGCACGCCGAGGCGGGGATCTCGGTGAGCGCCGCGGCGCTGGCCGCGAACCCCGCTGCACTCCGCAACCGCATCATCCGCCTCGTGGTCGACAGCGAGTTCGGCGCGAGCCTCACGAGGGTGCAGACGCTCGAGGTCGCCCGCCTCGCGACCGACTGGGCGGGGCAGGGGCCGATCGACCTCCCCGGATGCTCCGCCGCACGCGTCGGCGGACGCATCGTCCTCACCGCGCGCTGAGGTTCTGCGGCGGCGCGCTACTTCTTGCCGCCGAAGAGGCCTCCGAGCAGGTCGCCGATGCCGCCGCCTCCGCCGGAGTTCGAGCCGCCCCCGAGGATCCCGCCCAGCAGATCGCCGATGCCTCCGCCCGAGCCGCCCGAGGAGCTGCCGCCGCCGAGGAGCCCGCCGATCACGTCGCCGATGCCGCCGCCGGACTGCGCCTGACCGGCGTCCGACTGCTTGCCCTTGTTGGCGTTCGCGATGAGGCCCATGACGATCGGAGCGAGGATCGGGAGGAGCTTGCCGAAGTCGATGCCGGCGGTCTCCTTCGACTCCGTGAGCTTCTGGGTGACCTTCTTCTCGTCGGCGCCGAGGATGTGGGAGACGATCTTGCCGCCGTCGGCCTGGTCGATGTCGTCGACCGTCGCGGCGCCGCCCTTGCCCTCGTGACGCTTCAGCGCATTCTCGATCGCGGACGAACCCTCGGAGGTCGAGGCGTTCTTCGCGAGTCCGCCGAGCAGCACCGCACCGCCCTGCTCCACCGCCGCTCGGGCCTCGTCCGTCGAGACGCCCAGCTTGGCGGCGATGTCGTCGATCGGGACCTGCTTCAGGATGTCGTCGAGAGCCATGGGATTCCTTCCGTCAGGGGCGTGAGCGCCCGTCTCACCGCTCACAGTAGTGCGGGAGGGGATGCCGTGGGGAGCCTGTCGTCGGAGGCATGGAGGCCGCACCCGATCGCGTCGCCTAAAATCGATCCATGCGCGCCGCGGAGATCCAGGACGACCTTGCACAGATCCTCGTCACAGAGGAGGAGATCGTCGCGAAGCTCGACGAACTCGCCGCTCAGGTGGCGGAGGACTACGCAGGGAAGGACCTGGTCTTGGTCGGCGTCCTCAAGGGCGCGGTCATGGTCATGGCCGACTTCGCCCGCGCGCTGCCGTTCCACGCGCCGATGGACTGGATGGCGGTGTCGAGCTACGGCGCCAGCACGAAGTCGAGCGGTGTCGTGCAGATCCGCAAGGACCTCGACACCGACCTGCACGGCAAGCACGTGCTGATCGTCGAGGACATCATCGACTCCGGTCTCACCCTCAGCTGGCTGCTCGAGAACTTCGAGTCGCGCGGCGCCGAGTCGATCGAGGTCCTGGCGCTGCTGCGCAAGCCCGAGGCAGCGAAGGTCGAGATCGACTGCAAGTACGTCGGCTTCGACATCCCCGTGGAGTTCGTCGTCGGCTACGGACTCGACTACGCCGAGCGCTACCGCAACCTGCGCGACGTCGCGGTGCTCGCACCGCACGTCTACTCCTGAGGAAGCTCCCGGCGTTTCGTCTCGCCGCGCCCGCTCGGCGGCCGGGGGATGCGTACGCCGTGGGTGAACGCACAGCGGTCCCCTAGCCCGTGCGCGATACGCTGATCCGACCATGGATGTCAAGAAGCTCACGCGGAACCCGCTGATCTACGTCGCCCTGATCGGTCTGCTGCTGTTCGGCGGATTCCTGCTGATCTCGAATCTCGGTGCGCCGAAGCAGATCACGACCCAGGAGGGCCTCAAACTCCTCGCGGGCGAGACGGTGACCGAGGTCGTGACGACCGACGGCGACCAGCGCGTCGACATGACGTTGTCGAAGCCCTTCGAGGGCTCGGAGAACGTCCAGTTCTACTACGTCGACGCCCGCGCCGACGAGGTCGTCACGGCGATCAACGCCGCCGACCCCAAGGACGGCTTCAACGACAGCGTCCCGCGGGCGTCGTGGTTCGACGGCATCCTCTCTCTGCTCCTCCCGCTCGTGCTGCTCGGCCTCCTGTTCTGGTGGCTCCTGTCGTCGATGCAGGGCGGCGGCGGCAAGGTCATGCAGTTCGGCAAGTCGAAGGCCAAGCTCGTCAACAAGGAGACGCCGACCGTCACGTTCGCCGACGTCGCGGGGGCCGACGAGGCCATCGAGGAGCTCCACGAGATCAAGGAGTTCCTGCAGGATCCGGCCAAGTTCCAGGCCATCGGCGCCCGGATCCCGAAGGGTGTGCTGCTGTACGGCCCTCCCGGGACCGGCAAGACGCTCCTCGCCCGCGCGGTCGCCGGCGAGGCCGGGGCGCCCTTCTACTCGATCTCCGGATCGGACTTCGTCGAGATGTTCGTCGGCGTCGGCGCCTCGCGCGTGCGCGACCTGTTCACGCAGGCCAAGGAGAACGCCCCTGCGATCATCTTCATCGACGAGATCGACGCGGTCGGTCGTCACCGCGGCGCCGGCATGGGCGGCGGCAACGACGAGCGCGAGCAGACTCTCAACCAGATGCTCGTCGAGATGGACGGCTTCGACCCGAACGCGAACGTCATCGTGATCGCGGCGACCAACCGTCCGGACATCCTCGACCCCGCGCTGCTGCGCCCCGGTCGCTTCGACCGCCAGATCGGCGTGGACGCCCCCGACCTCAAGGGCCGTCAGAAGATCCTCGAGGTGCACAGCAAGGGCAAGCCCCTGTCGAAGAGCGTCGATCTCGAGGTCGTCGCCCGCAAGACGCCGGGCTTCACGGGCGCCGATCTCGCGAACGTGCTGAACGAGGCCGCGCTGCTCACGGCACGCTCCAACGCCCAGCTCGTCGACAACCGCGCGCTGGACGAGGCGATCGACCGCGTGATCGCGGGCCCGCAGCGCCGCACGCGCGTCATGAAGGACCGCGAGAAGCTCATCACCGCGTACCACGAGGGCGGTCACGCACTCGCGGCGGCGGCGATGAACTACACCGACCCCGTCACGAAGATCACGATCCTGCCGCGAGGCAAGGCGCTCGGCTACACGATGGTGCTGCCGCTCGACGACAAGTACTCCGTCACGCGCAACGAGCTCCAGGACCAGCTCACCTACGCGATGGGCGGCCGCGTGGCCGAGGAGATCGTGTTCCACGACCCCACGACCGGTGCGTCGAACGACATCGAGAAGGCGACCTCGATCGCCCGCAAGATGGTGCTCGAGTACGGCATGACGACAGAACTCGGCCCGGTCAAGCTCGGCACCGAGGGCGGTGAGCCGTTCGCCGGCCGCGACATGGGCCGCGGACGCGAGTACTCCGAGACGATCGCCGAGCGCGTCGACACGGAGGTGCGCGCCCTGATCGAGCAGGCCCACAACGAGGCCTACGAGGTCATCAGCGACAACCGCGAGATCCTCGACAGGCTCGCGCTCGCCCTGCTCGAGGAGGAGACCCTCGATCACAACCAGATCGCCGAGATCTTCTCCGAGGTCAGGAAGCTGCCCGAGCGTCCGCTCTGGCTGTCGAGCGACGAGCGCCCGGTGTCGGAGGTGCCGCCGATCGAGGTCCCGAAGAAGGTCATCCCGGTGGCGGCCTCCGTCGAGGAGCCGCAGGCCGCTCCGCGCCCGCAGCCCGGCGCGGCGGGAGCCGGTCAGGCACGACCCGCGACGGCCTGATCGTGACGGTCGACCGCACGCGCGTCGAACGACTCACGCGCGAGCTGCTCGAGGCGATCGGCGAGGATCCGGACCGCCCGGGGCTGCGACAGACCCCGACCCGGATGGCCGACCTGTACTCGGAGTTCTTCGCGGGTGTGGGGGAGGATGCCGCGGCGCCCCTCGCGCACACGATCAGCGTCTCGCGGGGCCCCGCGCCCGACACGCTGCCCTCCGGGGCGGTGCTGCTGCGCGACATCCGCTTCCGCTCGGTGTGCGAGCACCACCTGCTGCCCTTCGCCGGGCGGGCGCACATCGCCTACCTCCCGGGAGAGCAGGTCGTGGGACTCGGCGCCCTCGTGCGGGTCGTCGAGACCCTCGCCACGCGTCCCCAGGTGCAGGAGCGCCTGGGTGAGCAGATCGCCGACACGATCGCCGAGAGCCTCGACACCCGAGGGGTGCTCGTCGTGCTCGACGCGAGTCACGGCTGCGTCACGATGCGCGGCGGACGCCAGCCCGAGGCGTCGACGCTGACGATCGCGGCGCGGGGCGAGTACACCGACACCGCCGCGCGCGCCGAGCTCATCGCCCTGATCGGCTCCTCGACGGGGAGCGTCCACGCATGACGGGGATCTGGGGGATCGTCAACGTCACGCCTGACTCTTTCAGCGACGGAGGCCGCTACCTCGACGTCGATCGGGCCGTGGCCCACGGCCTGCGCCTGCGCGAGCAGGGTGCCACGGTGCTCGACGTGGGCGGCGAGTCCACCCGGCCGGGGGCGGAGCGCGTCGGGGCCGACGTCGAGCAGCAGCGCGTCCTCCCCGTGATCGAGCAGCTCGTCGCGGCCGGCGTGCCCGTGAGCATCGACACGCTCGACGCGTCCACCGCCGCCGCCGCCGTGCAGGCGGGCGCACGCATCGTCAACGACGTGTCGGGCGGCCTCGCCGATCCGGAGATGCGCGCGGTCGTCGCCGCCTCGGGCGCCGATTACGCGATCGGCCACTGGCGGGGCTTCTCCGACGACATGTACGCGCGCGCCGAGTACCGCCGCCCCGCACGCGAGGTGGCCGGCGAGCTGAAGGAGCGCATGGGCGAGGCCGCGGCCGCCGGTATCGCGCCGTCACGGCTGATCGTCGACCCGGGCATCGGGTTCGCGAAGGCCGGCGTCCAGAACTGGGACGTCCTCCGCGGGCTCGACGAGATCCTGGCGCTCGGCCCGCGCGTGCTGATCGGCACCTCCCGCAAGAGGTTCATCGCGGAGACCCTCGACGCCGACCCCGCCCGGGTCACCGAGGATCGCCGCGACCTCGCGACCGCCGTCACCAGCGCCCTGGCGGCGCGAGCCGGGGTCTGGGCCGTGCGCGTGCACCACGTCGCCGCGACGCGCGATGCTCTCGCCGTCGCCCACGCCTGGGAGGGATGACCATGGATGTCCTCGACGAGATCGTGCTGACCGGGCTCACGGTGTTCGGCCGGCACGGCGTGTACGACCACGAACGCGAGAACGGGCAGGAGTTCACGATCGATCTGACGCTGCGGATGCCGGTGCACGACGCCGCGGCATCCGACGACGTGGTCGACACCGTGCACTACGGAGAGCTCGCCGAGAAGGTGGCCGCGGTGGTCGCGGGGGAGCCGGTGAACCTCATCGAGACCCTCGCCGAGCGCATCGCGGACGTCGCCCTCGACGATCAGCGCGTGCACGCCGTCACGGTGACGGTGCACAAGCCGCACGCCCCGATCGCGCTCACCTTCTCGGACGTCGCGGTCACGGTGCACCGCGCGCAGCCGTACACCGCCGTGGAGTCCTCCTCATGAGTCGCAACCTCGCCCAGCCGCCGTCGCTCCCCGGACCCCGACCGGGACGTGCGGACGCCCGGGCCGTCGTCGCGCTCGGAGCCAACCTCGGCGCGCGGGAGGAGACCATCCGCGACGCCGCGGCGCGCATCGCCCGTCTGCCGCTCGTGTCGGAGGTGCGGCTGTCTCCGCTGCACGAGACCGTGGCCCTCACGCTCGACGGTCCCGACCCGGACGCCCCCGGATACGTCAACGCCGTGGCCCTCGTGACGACGCGACTCGCTCCGTCGGTGCTGCTCGGGATGCTGCACGCGATCGAGGACGAGCACGGTCGCGAGCGTCATGTGCGCTGGGGCGACCGCACCCTCGACCTCGACCTCATCGCGTACGGCGACGAGACCTCCGACGACGAGCGGATGCTGCTCCCGCATCCTCGCGCGGCCGAGCGGCTGTTCGTGCTCGACCCCTGGCTCGATCTCGACCCCGACGCAGTGCTGCCCGGGCACGGTCGCGTCGCGGACCTCGCGGCGCGGTTGCGGGACGGACGAGACCCCGACGACCGGAGCGTGTGATGCGCCGCACCTCGGTCGGGCTCCTCCTCGTCCTGGCGCTGCTCGCCGGGGGAGCGGGCTACCTGCTCGACCACGTGCTGACCGCGACGGGCCGCGCCACGTTCACGCCGTCGCTGCTGCTGCCGCTGCTCCTGCTGCTGATCGCCGCCGCCTCGTTCTCGGTCGCGTGGCCGGTGCGCGCGAGCCTGCGCTCCGGCATCCGCATCGACCCGTTCCGGGCGACCCGCGCCGTCACGCTCGCCCGCGCCGCGAGTCTCGTGGGCGCGATCATGGCGGGCTTCGGCGCCGGCCTGCTGGTGTTCCTCCTGTCCCGGCCCATCGATCCCCCGGTAGGGTCGACTGTGGCGATGCTGGCTCTGATCGGGAGTTCGGTCGTGCTCGCGGTCGCCGCGCTCATCGCCGAACAGTTCTGCACACTGCCGAAGGATCCTGATGACTCAGAACCCAGAGACCGAGCCGACGACACCGGCCCCGCTGAGCTCGGCGGAGGTCACTGACCTCGGCGCCCTCGACCAGGGCACGTACACGCAGCTCCGCACCGCGCGCAGCGAGGCACGCCTCGAGCTCGACGGCACCTGGCACCAGATCTCGCCCCGCTACGTGGTGTCGCAGATCGTGCAGAACCTGCTCTTCCTCGCGTTCGTGGCCGCCGTCGCCGTCGTGCTCGCGATCGTGCTGCACCAGACCTGGGCGTGGATCCCGGCCGGGGCGATCGCCGTGGTCGTGCTCATCACCCTCGTGATCCTGCCGCGCCAGGCGCGCGCGATCGGCTACATGCTGCGCGCGGACGACATCGTGTTCCGCAAGGGCATCCTCTGGCAGCGCATGATCGCCGTGCCCTACGGCCGCATGCAGCTGGTCGACATCACCCAGGGCCCGCTCGATCGCGCGTTCGGCGTCACCCAGCTCAAGATGGTCACGGCCGCGGCGACCACCGGCGTGCAGATCCCCGGTCTCACGCAGGGCGCGGCGGAGACGCTGCGCGACACCCTGATCGAGGTCGCCGAGACGCGCCGGACCGGCCTGTGAGCGAGCCGCAGCTGCCGCCTCCCGAGGCCACGGCCCCCGCGCCGCGCCCGTCGAGCGACTCGTCGAGCCTCGCGGACGGCGACTGGCACCGGATGCATCCGCTCACTCCGCTCTTCAAGGGCGGGCTGGCGCTCATCATCGTCGCCGGCATCGCGATCGCGAACCTGCGCGACCGTCTCATCGCCTGGTTCGTCGACCTGTTCACGCCCGAGGAGGCGCACTACGACCAGTACGGCGGCGACCCCGTCGAGTGGGTGCTCGCGAACAACCTGATCCTCGTGGTGCTGCTGGGCGTGCTCGCGCTGGCCGTCGTGCTCGTCGGGATCTTCTGGTTCGTGTGGCGCTTCCAGCAGTTCCGCATCACGGGCGACCACGTCGAGGTGCGCAAGGGGATCGTCTTCCGATCGCACCGCCGCGCGCCGCTCGACCGCGTGCAGGGCGTCAACCTCACGCGGCCGTTCCCCGCACGCCTGATCGGCCTCGCGAAGCTCGAGGTCGTCGGCGCGGGGAACGACTCGAACGTCGAGCTGGAGTATCTCGCGACGTCGCGGGCGGAGTCCGTGCGCGCCGACATCCTGCGCCTCGCGTCGGGTGCACGTGCCGCCCGCAGGTCCGCGACCGGCGGCGCCCCCGTGGCGTCGACCGTCGCCGGGGCCCCGGCGCCCACGGCACCGGGTTCCGCACGAGCCCAGCTCGTCGGCACCATGAACGACGGGGTCAACGATCTGATCGGGGGCGTCGACCTCGCCGACGTCGAGCCCGAGAGCGTCGTCAAGATCCCGGCCGGCCGCCTGGTCGGTTCGCAGCTCATCTCGAGCGTGCTGTGGATCGTGTTCTTCGGCCTGATCTTCCTCGTCACGATCGGCGGCATCCTGATCGGATCGCTGCTCGACGGCGAACCTCTCGACGGCGTCATCGGGCTCGGACTCGGGCTCGGCATGGGCATCCCCCTGGTGATCGCCGTGATCGGTATCACCTGGGCTCAGATATCGAAGTCGCTGCGCTACTCGATCGCCCCGACGCCGGACGGCGTGCGCATCACCTACGGCCTGCTCACCACCGTGACCGAGACGCTGCCTCCCGGCCGCATCTTCGCGGTCGAGGTGTCGCAGTCGCTGCTCTGGCGTCCCTTCGGATGGTGGACGGTCCGCATCAACCGGATGAGCGGCAAGAGCGCCGCTCAGCAGCAGTCCGGCTCCGCGCAGCAGTTCAACGTCGTGCTCCCCGTGGGCAAGCGCGCGGACGTCGAGCGCGTGCTCGGTCTGATCCTCCCCGACGCGCCGGCGACCGACCTCCCCGTCGTGTGGGACCACGGGATCCTCGGACCGGTCGACGGTGATCCCTATGTGCGGATGCCGCGTCGTGCGTGGTGGCGTCGACCGCTGTCGTGGAAGCGCCAGGGCTACTACCTGACCGACTTCGGCCTGGTGCTGCGCCGTGGCGTCGTGTGGCGCAAACTCGCCATCTTCCCCCTCGCGCGACTGCAGGGCGTGTCGCTCTCCCAGGGACCGATCGACCGGGCGCAGCGTGTCGCGGGCGCCCAGATCCACTCGGTCCAGGGCATCATCACCGGGTACCTGGCCGGCCTCGAGCTGCCGGACGCGCGTTTCCTCATCGACGGCGTCACCGCGGCGGCCGCGGCGGCGGCCGAGGCCGATCACTCGCACCGCTGGGGGCAGTACTCGGCGAGCGCGGCGACGGATGCCGGCGGCGAGAGCGCCGCGCCGCCTTCGCCTCCCGCCTGGTCCGCTGCGCCTCCGGCGTCGCCCACGCCTCCGACGGCCCCGCCCGCGTGGTCGGACACGCCGCGTGACTGATCCGTCGGCGCGGGACGGACGTCTCGGCGTCGGCATCATCGGCGCCGGACGCGTGGGTCCCGTGATCGGCGCCGCCCTCGCGGGCGCCGGGCACGCCGTCACGGGGATCACGAGCGGCTCCGACGACGACCGTGCGTCGGCGGTGCTGCCGGATGTCCCGATCCTGGAATCGCGGGAGATCGTGCGTCGCAGCGAGCTGGTCGTGCTCGCCGTGCCGCACGAGCAGCTGCCCGGCCTCGTGGCCGGCATCGCCGAGGTCGGTGGCTGGCAGATCGGTCAGCTCGTGCTGCACACCGACCCGGGGCACGGCATCGAGGTGCTGCGCCCCGCAGCCGAGCGGGGCGCGATCCCGCTCGCGGTGCATCCGGCGATCACGTTCACGGGCACCTCGATCGACCTCCGCCAGCTGCAGGCGGGGTACGCGGCGGTCACCGCCCCCGCAGCCGTGCTGCCGATCGCGCAGGCCCTCGCCGTCGAGATGGGCTGCGAGCCGGTCGTCGTCGCCGAGGCCGACCGTGCCGCGTACGCGGACGCGATCCAGACGGCCACCGAGTTCTCGCGCTCGATCATCGCGCAGTCGACGGCGCGTCTGTCGGAGATCGGGGTCGAGAACGCGGGCGGCTTCCTCTCCGCGCTCGTGCAGTCCACGGTCGAGCGGGCTCTGCGCGAGGCCTCGGTTCCGCCCCCGTTGCTGTGACCGCCGCGTAGCCCGCCCGTCTGCAGGCCCGATGCCCGTCTGCAGGACGGGATGGCGCGGATGGTCCTGCATCCGCGTCCGGGTCCTGCAGGTGTGTCGGAGGGGTGAGCGCCGTCGCGGCTCAGCGGCCGCCGGAGAACCCGCCCCCGCCTCCACCGCCGGAGAAGCCGCCGCCGAACGATCCGCCGGCGCTCGACGACGTGCTCGCGCTCGGCGCCGCGTACGTGGCCGAGGAGTTCGACGTGGCGGCGAACGCGGCGAGGTGGCCGTAGACGAACGGCGCCGTGGGATCGCCGATCCAGGTCGCGCCGCGCCGCTCGCTCGCGTAGGCGCGCTCCAGCACGGCGCCCCACTCGTCCTCCATGCCGAAGAGCATCGCGTAGGGGAGGAGCCGCTCGTACACGACGATCACGTTCGCGCTGCCGTCCTGGCGTCGTTCGGCGCCTGTGTACGACTGCAGCATCCGCAGCCGGTCGGCGTCGGCCACGCGGATGAACTCCTTCACGCCGAGGAGGTACTCGAGCTCGCGCGCCCCCTCCGCGCTGAGGACCGTGTGCTTCGAGAAGCCGTAGAAGCTCGACAGCAGCACCAGGAAGAGGGCGAAGGCGATGGCGACGAATGCGGGGATCGCGGTGACCCGTCCGGCGATGACGCCGAACAGCCCGATGCCGAATCCGGCGACCGCGACCGCGATGGCGCACCACTGCAGCGCGATCGCCAGGCCGCTCCGAGCGGTGGTCGTGAGGCCGCGCGCGGCAGCGGCGGTGACGCCGCCGGTGGACAGGGCGGACATGCGGGCGGCGAACGTCTCGCTGGTCGCGGGGATCTCGGCGACGCCGTCGGCATCGGCTCCGGCGAACAGCGCGTCGAGCGCGTCGGCGTCGAGCTGATCGGGGATCCTCGCGCCGGGTAGGCGTCGGAGCCGGGGCTGCTCGTCATCGGTGCCCTCCTCGATGCGCAGAGTCCCCCGCACGGCGAGGTGGACGATCTCCGCGGGCACCGGCGTGCGGGCGCCCGGGACGATCGCCGCGGCGAGCAGCGGGGGCATCGAGTCGGGGACGTCGTACTGCGCGACGACGATCCCGCTCGCCCGTCGACGCGCTCGGCGGAACGACCAGACCCCGAACCAGCTGCCCACGGAGAGCGCCGCGGCCCCGATCGCCGCGATCGCCGGCACCGTGTCCGTCACGGGGTCGGGCCGGCGTGCGGTGGGCTGCGTCACCGTACCGCCGTCGAAGCCGATCGCGACGGTGACGCCCTCGCCCGGGGACAGGTCGCCCTTCTCGACCGTGAAGCTCGTCCCATCGGCCGAGGTCGACAGCGTGCAGTCGTCGGTCGCCCCGGACACCCCCGCGTAGCACCGGGCGTCTCCGGTCAGGTGACCGGTCAGGCGCTCGTCGAACGCGATGTCGGCTCGGAACGACTCGATCGACTGCGTGCTGTCGAGGGGCAGCAGGTCCCAGTAGAACTCGTCCACGCCGGTGTCGGCGGCGAGCATCACATCCCGCATCTCGTACTCGATCACGTAGGTCGTGAGCCCGTGC
Source organism: Microbacterium sp. NPDC089696 (assembly GCF_044749125.1). Taxonomy (NCBI): domain Bacteria; kingdom Bacillati; phylum Actinomycetota; class Actinomycetes; order Micrococcales; family Microbacteriaceae; genus Microbacterium; species Microbacterium sp. NPDC089696. The sequence continues at coordinate 722,979 of NZ_JBIVHF010000001.1, forward strand.
ACGTACTCGTCGTCGCCCGTGAGCACGTAGAGGAGGCCATCGTCCTCGTCGGTCTCATAGGGGACGGGGGCGCCGTCCTGGTCGGTGACCGAGAGGACACGGGGGTCGATCCAGGCGTTCTCGTAGCTCGTCGGCACACCGCGGACGATCCCGCGATTCTGGTCGGTCTCCGGGAAGCGCGCGGTCAGGGTCTCGGTCACGAGCATGTGCGACCGCCCCTCGTCGTCGAGGCCCACCTCGTAGCGCGCGTCCCACGACGCGTAGGAGAAGTCGTTCACCTCGGAGTCGGAGTCGGCGGCGACCGCGCTCGCGGCCGCGGGGGATCCCGCGATCGCGAGAGCGGTGGCGACGGCGAGGACGAGGCCGGTCGACGCGAGTGCACGGGCGAGACGTGAGGCTGCCATGCCTCGAGGCTATCGAGTGACCGTCCCGGGCTCCGGGAGACCGGTCCGCCGCGGGGTGCATCCCCTGCGCTCGGTAGACTGGAGGCGACTTTTCCAAGGAGCCCCGAATGACTGACGCGTCCGCCGCGCCCGAGCAGCCCACCGACGTCGCCGATGAGGACGTCCACGAGCAGAAGGCCGTGCGCCTCGCGAAGCGCGAGCGTCTGATCGCCCAGCGTGCGGATGCCGGTGGCGGGGCGTTCCCGGTCGCGGTGCCGGTGACGCACAGCATCCCCGCCGTGCGCGCCGAGCACGGCGACCTCGAGGCCGGGGCCGAGACCGGGGTCGTGGTCGGCGTGGCCGGGCGCGTGGTCTTCAGCCGCAACACGGGCAAGCTGTGCTTCGCGACGTTGCAGGCGGGCGACGGCTCGCGCATCCAGGCGATGATCTCGCTCGCGAACGTCGGCGAGGAGTCCCTCGCCGCCTGGAAGGAGTACGTCGACCTCGGCGACCATGTCTTCGTGCACGGCGAGGTCATCTCGAGCCGTCGTGGCGAGCTGTCGATCATGGCCGACGACTGGGCCATCGCGGCGAAGGCGATCCTGCCGCTCCCCAACGCCTACTCGGAGCTCAGCGAGGAGGGACGCGTCCGCAGCCGCTACCTCGACCTCATCGTGCGCGAGCAGGCCCGCACCACGGTGCGCGCCCGCGCCGCGGTCAACGCGAGCCTGCGGGCCACGTTCGGCGGTCACGACTACCTCGAGGTCGAGACGCCGATGCTGCAGGTGCAGCACGGTGGAGCCTCGGCCCGACCGTTCGTGACGCACTCCAACGCCTTCGACACCGAGCTGTACCTGCGCATCGCCCCGGAGCTGTACCTCAAGCGCGCGGTCGTCGGCGGCATCGAGCGCGTGTTCGAGATCAACCGCAACTTCCGCAACGAGGGCGCGGACTCGACGCACAGTCCCGAGTTCGCGATGCTCGAGGCGTACCAGGCCTACGGCGACTACAACCAGATGGCGGAGCTGACGCAGGAGCTCGTGCAGCAGGCCGCGATCGCGGTCGCCGGATCGACCACGGTCACGTGGGCCGACGGCACGGAGTACGACCTCGGCGGCGAGTGGGATCGCGTCTCGATGTACGAGTCGCTGTCGGCGGCGTCCGGTCGGACGGTCACGCCGGAGGACTCGGTCGAGGACCTCATCGCCTTCGCGGAGGCGAACGGCGTCGACCTCCCGGCGCAGGCCACCCATGGAAAGCTCGTCGAAGAGCTGTGGGAGCACTTCGTGAAGCCCGACCTGGTGCGTCCGACCTTCGTGATGGACTTCCCGCTCGACACCTCGCCCCTCGTGCGCGAGCACCGCTCGATCGCGGGCGTGGTCGAGAAGTGGGACCTGTACATCCGCGGCTTCGAGCTCGCGACCGGATACTCCGAGCTCGTCGACCCCGTGATCCAGCGCGAGCGGTTCGTCGAGCAGGCCAAGCTCGCGGCGCGTGGCGACGTCGAGGCGATGCCCGTCGACGAGGAGTTCCTGCGCGCGCTCGAGCACGGCATGCCGCCGTCCGGAGGCATGGGCATGGGCATCGACCGCCTGCTCATGGCGATCACGGGGCTCGGCATCCGCGAGACGATCCTCTTCCCGCTGGTCAAGTAGTCGAGCGGCGGAACGCCCACTCCGGGAGCACCGCGACGCCGATCATGGTGTCGAGGAGGCCGGCGAGACCGTAGTGCGGGTCGATGTCGCGGACGAGCTCGAGGTACCGAGCGGCATGACTCGAGCGACCCAGTGCCCAGGACAGCCACGCTGCGGCGGTGAGCGGTGCGGCGCGAGAGGCGCGCGGTGCGGCGGCCGCGGCCGTTCGGGAGACCGCCAGGGCACGGCGCAGACGATCGGGATCCGGTGTGGGGCCTCGCCCGAGGAAGACGTCGCCGATGTCGGCGGAGATCGGTGCACCGGTGTCCGCGAAGGCGAGCTGCGCGTTGAGCGTGCGGATGCCGCCGCGCAGGTCCGACCCCCATTGGGCCAGCGCGACATCGCGGAAGAGCGGTCTGTCGAGGCACCACAGAAGTGCGGCGACGGCGTAGGCGGGAAGATCGTCGGGGGCCGCGAGGACGGATTCGAAGAACGCGGGGATGTCCTCCAGGAGCACGAGCGCCGCGAGCGCCTGCGGGTCGTCGTGCGGGGTCGGCGGCTCGCCGCCTCGGTCGATCAGAGTCGCGATGTGATCCAGCGCCCGACCGACCCTCTCGGTCCGGGCGAGATCGGCATGCGGGAGGTCGGCGCCCGAGGTCTGATCGCCCGAGACGTCGCCGACGCCGGGGATCTCACGGTCGCCCGGGTCGAGATCTCCGAGATCGCCCAGGAGGGGAGCGTCGTCGAGGTATCCGGCCCATCCGGACGGCGTGACGCACAGCGCGTCGACGAGGCGCAGACCCGCGTCGAGGGCGCATCCGATGATCGCCTCCACTTCGACGGCGAAGGGGAGCACGAGGCCGTCGGGGGTGCGCACGACGTCGTCGTCGGTGTAGACGACGACGGCGACGGCATCCGTCCGCTCCACGCGGGCGACGAGGGCGGTCGCCGTGTCGGCGTACTCGGCGAGGTCGATCTCGTCGCGCGGGAGGTCGAGGCGCATCGCGCCGGAGGCCCGCGATGCGTGGAAGGGGATCAGCACGAGGCTCTCGACCGGCGTGAAGCCGACGAGGGAGGGGACGATGCCGAGGAACTCGGCGGAGCCGGAGGCGCGGAGAACAGTGGTCATCCCGCGAGTGTGGTCGCCCGGGGCCGGCCGTCTCGCCGTTTCCACACCCCGCTCCGTGGATCCCTGAGCGCACGCGAATGTGGAGGGGGAGTCGCTCGCGTACCATGGAGACATGGAGAACTTCTGGCTCGCCGCCGCCTGGTCGATCCTTCCGACCATCGGCGTGAGCGTCGTGTTCTTCTTCGTGATCCGCAGCATCCTGCGATTCGACCGCACGGAGCGCAAGGTCCACGCTCGCATCGAGGCCGAAGAGCGCGCCGCGCGCGGCCTGCCGCCGCGCTCCTGAGCGACGTCGGTGCCATCGGCTACTGTGTAGCCAAGCTGCCGGGGCGGACGCCGATGCCCGGTGATCACCGCTGCGGGCGGAGAGGGACGCGATGACGACGGAGACCTGGGGCTGGTGGATCACCGGGTTCCTCCTGCTGCTCGACCTCTCGATCCGCATCACGGCCATCATCGTGATCCCGCGGAACCGCAAGCCCACCGCGGCCATGGCCTGGCTTCTCGCGGTGTTCTTCATCCCGTTCGTCGGCGTGTTCCTGTTCCTGCTGATCGGGAATCCGCGTCTGCCGCGCGCACGGCGTCGCAAGCAGGACCAGATCAACGAGTACATCGCCGAGACGAGCGAGCACCTGCACTTCGGCACGCTCCGCCCGAACGCGCCCAGCTGGTTCCCGCCCCTGGTCGAGATGAACCATCGCCTCGGCGCGCTGCCGATCTCGGGCGACAACGGCGCGCACCTGATCAGCGGCTATCAGGAGTCGCTCGACGAGATGGCCGAGGCCATCCGCACCGCGCAGGACTACGTGCACGTCGAGTTCTACATCCTGCAGTCCGACGTGTCCACCGACAACTTCTTCCGGGCTCTCGAAGAGGTCGCCGCGCGCGGCGTGCACGTGCGGGTGCTCCTCGACCACTGGGCCAACCGGTGGAAGCCGCGCTATCGGGCGACGATCGCCCGGCTCGACCGCATGGGCGCCGACTGGCACCTCATGCTCCCGGTGCAGCCGCTCAAGGGGCGGATGCAGCGCCCCGACCTCCGGAACCACCGCAAGCTGCTCGTGGTCGACGGGAGCGTCGCGTTCCTCGGCTCGCAGAACATCACCGACTCGACGTACAACCTGCCGAAGAACATCAAGCGCGGTCTGCACTGGGTCGACCTCATGGTGCGCATCGACGGTCCGGTCGTGCTCAGCGTCAACGCCATCTTCCTCAGCGACTGGTACAGCGAGACCGACGAGGTGCTGCAGGAGATCGACATCTCGCACGCCGAGGCCGGATCCGGAGACCTCGACTGCCAGGTGGTGCCGTCCGGTCCGGGGTTCGAGGTCGAGAACAACCTGCGCCTCTTCCTCGGGCTGCTCTACGCGGCCAAGCACAGGATCATGATCGTCAGCCCCTACTTCGTGCCGGACGAGGCCCTGCTGCTCGCGGTCACGGCTGCGGTCGACCGGGGTGTGCAGGTGGAGCTGTTCGTCTCGGAGGAGGGCGATCAGGCCATGGTCTACCACGCTCAGCGCAGCTACTACGAGGTGCTGCTCAAGGCGGGCGTGCGCATCTGGATGTACCGCAAGCCGTTCATCCTGCACACCAAGAGCCTCACGATCGACGATCAGGTCGCGGTGATCGGCTCGAGCAACATGGACATGCGCTCGTTCGGCCTCAACCTCGAGGTGTCGATGCTCGTGCGCGGCGAGGAGTTCGTCGCCGAGATGCGTGTCGTCGAGGACGAGTACCGGTCGCTGAGTCGTGAGCTCACCCTCGAGGAGTGGATGCGGCAGCCGTTGCGCTCGACCGTGCTCGACAACCTCGCCCGGCTGACGTCCGCCCTGCAGTAGGCGGACTCCCAGCGAACACCCTCGCACCGGAATATCGCGGCCGCTACCCTGGGGACATGACCTCCTCGTCCCGCGCCGTCGGCGCCCTCGCGGTCCTCGCCGCGGCCCTCCTGTTCGCCGGGTGCGCCGCGGGTCCGGGAAGCACGACGCCCACGAACTCACCGGACTCGTCGGCCGGCGCCTCGGACGGCTCCGACGACTTCGACGGCATGGACGGAGCACTGCTCGACGACGGACGCATGTTCGCCGTCGTCACGTGGGGGTCGTCGACCTGCATCCCGCAGGTGGACGAGGCGACGGCCGACGGGCAGACCGTCACGGTCACACTCGTCGACGTCGATGCGGATGCCGTGTGCACCGCCGACATGCAGCAGCGCGCCAGCATCGGCGCCCTCCCCGACGGCGTCGATCCGACCCAGGACATCACGCTCCAGGTCACCTACGGCGACGCCTCGGACGACGTCGAGCTCGACGGCGACGCCGCGGCCACGGGGACGCCGGGATCACCCACCGAGTACCTGCCGTCGGCCGGATGGGTTGACGACGGCACGCTCGTGCTCCTCACCTGGGGGTCGTCCGGCTGCCCGCCGATCGTGGAGAGCATCGACGCCGCGACGCTCACGGTCACCTTCACGACCGACGACGCGAAGGCGTGCACGATGGACATGGCTCCGCGCGCCACGCTCCTCGCGTTCGGCGACGACGCGGGCGACGACGACGCCACGCTCACGCTGGTCGGGGGCGGACTCGACGGCACGGTCGCCGTCCGCGGCTGATCGTCGGGTCGCCGGGCGTCAGAGCGACGAGACGGGGTGCCCCGACGGCAGCGCCAGCAGGAGCGCCGACGGGTCGACGCGGCACGTGATCCGCACGGCCGTCCCGAACTCGTCGCCGTCGAGCTCGATCGGTATGGGCTTGGTGGCCGCGGCCTCGGCGGCGAGCCCGCGGAAGTAGTGCACGGAGGCGTCCTTGCCGCGCCGGTCGAGCACGCGACGGCCCGCGCGGAAGCGCCGCAGCACCGAGTTGTCCCACCAGATCTTGCGCCACACTCCGAGCCACCCGAGCACCCCGGTCGGCTGGATCACCGCGACGTCGAGCGTCGCGTCGGTGATCGACGCATCCGGGATCAGGGCGATGCCCGCCGGCAGCGTCCCGCAGTTCGCGAACAGGATGCTGTGCACCTTGGTCGTGTGCAGACGTCCGTCGTCGACCTGGAACACGGCGCGGAAGGGCTCTGCCGTCACCAGCGAGCGCGCCGCTCCGTCGACGTAGGCGATCCATCCCACCGAGCGCTTGAGGTCGGGGCGCGTGTTCGCGATCATGTCCGCGTCGAGCCCGATGCCCGCGAGCACGACGAACGCGTGCTCCTCGACATCGTCGCCGTCCTCGCGGGTGAGTCGTGCCCAGCCGATGTCGATCGCGTGGCGGAAGTCGCCGAGCGCCGCACGGATCATCGCGTCGGGGCCCGCGAGCGGAAGACCCAGGTTGCGCGCGAGGAGGTTCCCGGTGCCGCTGGGCAGGATCGCGAGGGGGACGCCCGTGTTCGCGATCGCCTCCGAGACCGCGCGGACGGTGCCGTCGCCGCCGGCCACGAGCACGACGTCGACACCGCGCTCGAGAGCCTGAGCGGTCGCCCGCTGCCCTGCATCCTCGATCGTCGTCGTGTAGAACGCCGGGTGCTCCCAGCCGGCCTCCTTCGACAGCGCGCGCACGCGCGCACGGAGGTCCTTCTCGTCGACCTTGATGGGGTTGTAGACGAGAGCCGCCTGGCGTCGGGCGGAGGGGCTCTTCGTCATGGCGCTACTCTAACCCCGCTCACCGCGCCGTCCCCCGCGCTGTGCGGGAGAGCGCGACGCATAGACTTGGTGGATGATCGACCTCGCACTCCTCCGCGACAACCCGGAGATCGTCCGCCGTTCACAGGCTGCCCGTGGCAACGACCAGGGCACCGTCGACGTCGCGATCGAGGCGGACCGATCGCGACGCGCAGCGCTCGCCGCGTTCGAGGAGCTGCGGGCCGAGCAGAACGCGTTCGGCAAGCAGGTCGCGAAGGCGCCCAAGGAGGAGAAGGCCGCGCTCGTCGCCCAGGCGAAGGACCTCGCCGATCGCGTCAAGCAGGCCCAGCAGGTGTCGAACGAGGCGTCCGAGCAGGCCGCCGTCGCCCTCGCCCGTATCGAGAACGTCGTGATCGACGGTGTCCCGGCCGGCGGGGAGGCGGACTTCGTCGAGCTCCGTCGCGTGGGGGAGGTGCCGGCCTTCGACTTCGAACCGCGCGACCACCTCGAGATCGGCGAGATCCTCGGCGCGATCGACATGGAGCGCGGAGCGAAGGTCTCCGGTGCCCGGTTCTACTTCCTCCGCGGGATCGGCGCTCGTCTCGAGATCGCCCTCATGAACCTCGCGCTGGACAAGGCTCTCCAGAACGGCTTCGTGCCGCTCATCACCCCGACGCTCGTGCGCCCGGAGATCATGCAGGGCACCGGCTTCCTCGGCGAGCACGCCGACGAGGTCTACCACCTCGACAAGGACGACGACCTCTACCTCGTCGGCACCAGCGAGGTCGCGCTCGCGGGGTACCACAAGGACGAGATCCTCGACCTGGGCACCGGTGCGCTGCGCTACGCGGGCTGGTCGACGTGCTACCGCCGCGAGGCCGGTTCGCACGGCAAGGACACCCGCGGCATCATCCGCGTCCACCAGTTCAACAAGCTCGAGATGTTCGTGTACACGACTCCCGAGGACGCGGAGGCCGAGCACCTGCGCCTCGTCGCGCTGCAGGAGGAGATGCTCACGGCGCTCGGTCTGTCCTACCGGGTGATCGATGTCGCTGCGGGAGACCTCGGATCGAGCGCCGCACGCAAGTACGACATCGAGGCCTGGGTGCCGACGCAGGGCGCGTTCCGCGAGCTCACCTCGACCTCGAACTGCACGACGTACCAGGCGCGCAGGCTCGACGTGCGACACCGCCCCGAGGCGGGCGACGGACAGACGGCGAAGACGCAGCCGGTGGCGACCCTCAACGGCACGCTCGCCACGACGCGATGGATCGTGGCCCTGCTCGAGACGCACCAGCAGGCCGACGGCTCCGTCCGCGTGCCCGAGGTGCTGCGTCCGTACCTCGGCGGCCTCGAGGTGCTGGAGCCGACGGCATGACCTCCTGGCTCGTCGGCCTCGACGTCGACGGCACGATCATCCTGCAGGACGAGTCGATGAGCCCGGGTGTGCCCGAGGCCGTCGCGCGGCTTCGGGATGCCGGTCACGAGGTGACCATCGCGACGGGACGCAGCTGGTCGGCGACGCAGCGCTACGTGGAGCTGCTGGAGCTCACCGCCCGCTACGTCGTGTGCTCGAACGGGGCCGTCACGATGCGCCGGACGGACGACGGCTGGGAGCGCTGGCACATCGAGACCTTCGACGCGGCCCCGGTGCTGGCGCTGTTGCGTGCCCGCCTCCCCGAGGCCCGGTACATGGTGGAGCTCGCCTCCGGTCAGCGCCTCTACACCGAGCACCTCGACGACTGGACCCTCGACGGCGGCCGGCAGGTCGGCTTCGAGGAGCTCGTCGCGGAGCCCGTGTCGCGCGTGGTCGTGGTGTCGCCGGGTCACGACGAGGAGGACTTCCACCGCCTCGTGGCCGACGCCGGGCTCAACGAGGTCTCGTACGCGATCGGCTGGACGGCCTGGCTCGACATCGCGCCGCAGGGCGTCGACAAGGGCACGGCGCTCGAGAGGGTGCGCTCGGAGCTCGGGTTCGCGGGCCCGGAGGTGCTCGTCGCCGGTGACGGGCGCAACGACGTCGGCATGTTCGAGTGGGCGCGCGGTCTCGGCGGACGCGCCGTGGCGATGGGGCAGGCCCCGGCCGAGGTGAAGAGCGCGGCGGGGGAGATCACGGGCGACGTGGTGGACGGCGGACTCGCCGACGCGCTGAACACGCTTCCAGCGGCCGCCCAGGTCAGCGCGGGAGAATAGAACTCGGCTAGACTCACGGCTTGTCGACGGATGCGTCCGTCGGGAGGGTTGTCCGAGTGGCCGATGGAGCTGGTCTTGAAAACCAGTGGGCAGAGATGTCTCGTGGGTTCGAATCCCACACCCTCCGCTTCTGAGCACGGTGTCCCCGCACCGCATCGCTGAACCGAAAGGCCCCGAGTGAGTCAGAACACCCGCCGCCGTCGCACCATCGCGCGCCACGGTCAGCAGCGCACCCCCGGCGCCGTCAGCCAACTGCTCAAGTTCATCGCTATCGGCCTCGCGGTCGTCCTCGTGAGCGGTTTCGGCGTCGCGGCGTACGTGGTGTACGACCTGTCGAGCACGGTGACGGCGAACGCGGTGGAGCTCGAGGGCACGGAGGAGCTGCCGCCGGACATCGGCGAGTACAAGGGCGGCTTCAACCTCCTCCTCACCGGCGTGGACACGTGCGAGGAGGCCTATGCGGGGTACTTCGGCGCCCGGTGCACGGGAGCCGACTCCGAGGGCACGCTCAACGACGTCAACCTCCTCGTTCACGTCTCGGAGGAGCCGCGCCGCATCACGGTCGTCAGCTTCCCGCGCGACCTCATGCTCCCGATCCCCGAGTGCGAGGACGCCGAGGGCAACGTGCACTCGGCCATGAGCAAGCAGCCGCTCAACACCTCCTACACGGACGGCGGCCTCAACTGCGTCGCCAAGACGATCTCGAAGCTGACCGATCAGGAGATCCAGTTCGCCGCCTCGGTGACCTTCGGCGGCGTGATCGAGATCACGAACGCGATCGGCGGCGTCGACGTCTGCCTCGCGACCCCGATCAAGGACCGGTACACCGGACTCGACATGCAGGCGGGCACGCACACGGTCCAGGGCCTCGAGGCGCTGCAGTTCCTGCGCACGCGCCATGGTGTCGGCGACGGCAGCGACCTGGGACGCATCGGCAACCAGCAGCAGTACATGTCGAGCCTCGTGCGCAAGCTCATCAGCGGCGAGACGCTCGGCAACGTCCCCGTCATGCTGAAGCTCGCCAACACGGGTCTCAGCAACGTCGAGGCCAGCACCTCGCTCGCCGATCCGATGAAGATCGTCCAGATCGCGCTGGCGGTGAAGTCGGTGCCCTTCGAGGACATCGTCTTCCTGCAGTACCCGACGGTGACCGACTCGGACAACGCGAACAAGGTCGTCGCGAACAAGTCCGCCGCTCAGGCGATGTGGGACGCCATCAACCAGAACGCGCAGTTGCAGGTCACGCACCAGAACGGCTCGAACGACGGCGTCGTGGTCACCGACCCCGTGCCCGCCACGGACGGCACGGTGCCCGACCCGACCGCCACCGAGCCGACCAACGTCGTGGCGCTGCCCGACTCGATCAAGGGCAACTCCGCCGCGCAGCAGACCTGCTCCAACGGCAACGTGCGCTGATCCGCCATCGCGAAGAGCCGCTCTCCCCTCAGGAGGGCGGCTCTTGCGTTCGATTGCGACACGATCACGCAAGAACTTGCGTACACTTTCCTCCATGTCGAAGCGTCTGGCGGAGGTGGCCCGCAAGGTCGGGGTCAGTGAGGCGACCGTCAGCCGTGTGCTCAACGGGAAGCCGGGGGTCTCGGACGCGACGCGCCAGGCCGTCCTCACCGCGCTCGACGTGCTCGGCTACGAACGGCCCACCAAGCTCCGGGGCGAGCGCGCTCGCCTCGTCGGGCTGGTGCTCCCCGAACTGCAGAACCCGATCTTCCCGGCCTTCGCCGAGATCGTCGGCGGAGCTCTCACCCAGAACGGATACACCCCGCTGCTCTGCACGCAGAACGCGGGTGGCGTCACCGAGTCGGACTACGTCGAGCTCCTCCTCGCGCAGCAGGTGTCCGGCGTGATCTTCCTCGGAGGCAACTACACGCAGGGCGATGCCGCGCATGCGCACTACGAGCGGCTCCGCCAGGTGAACCTGCCGACGGTGCTGGTGAACGCCCGGGTGCCGCAGCTCCGCTTCGCGACGGTGTCCACCGACGACGCGGCGGCAGCCGAGCAGGCGGTGCTGCACGTGCACCAGCTGGGGCATCGGCGGATCGGACTGCTGCTCGGTCCGAATGATCACGTCCCGTCGCAGCGCAAGCTCGACGCCGCGCAGCGCCTGCTGGAACGCCTCGGGGACCCGTTGCGCCCGGATCTCGTCGTCCGCGGCATGTACTCCCTGGAATCGGGCCAGGCGGGTGCGACCCGACTGATCGCCGCCGGCGCGACGGCGATCGTGTGCGCGAGCGATCCGATGGCTCTGGGCGCGGTGCGCGCGGCACGACGGGCGGGCCTCGCCGTCCCCGCCGACATCAGCGTCGTGGGCTTCGACGACTCGGCCCTCATGAGCTGCGTGGAGCCGCCCCTCACGACCGTTCGTCAGCCGATCGAGTCCATGGGACGTGCCGTGATCGAGCTCCTGCTCTCGCAGATCGCCGGGACGACCCCCGTCGGAGACGAGCTCCTGTTCGAGCCGGAGCTCGTGCTCCGCTCGTCCACCGGTCCCGCGGTCTGATCCGTCGCATCCGTGAGGAGTGGATTTCGTCGGTCTCGAGAAATCGGAAAATTCCAACATCTCGTTTAGTTCTTGCGTTAATAGTTCAATAAAGCTACATTCAACTCATCCCTTCGACGATGAGGAGAACCGTGGACACCGAGGTCCTGCGCCGTACAGCCCCCGCACGCTCCGTCCGCCTGCCGGCCGACGAGGGGTGGTGGCGCACCGCCGTGATCTACCAGGTCTACGTGCGCAGCTTCGCCGACGGCAACGGCGACGGGATCGGCGACCTCGCCGGTGTGCGATCGAGGCTGCCCTACCTGCGCGCACTCGGCGTCGACGCCATCTGGTTCACGCCCTGGTATCGCAGCCCGCTGGCCGACGGGGGATACGACGTCGAGGACTACCGCGAGATCGACCCGCGCTTCGGGACGCTCGCCGAGGCGGAGCTGCTCATCGAGGAAGCGCTCGCGCACGGCATCCGCACGATCGTCGACATCGTGCCGAACCACGTGTCCGATCGGCATCCGTGGTTCCAGGAGGCACTGGCGGCCGGGCCGGGGAGTGCCGCTCGCGAGCGCTTCTGGTTCCATCCCGGTCGCGGCGTGCACGGCGAGGGCGTCCCCACGGACTGGGTGTCGAGCTTCCAGGGGCAGACGTGGACGCGCACGGAGGACGCTGCCGGCGACCCCGGCGAGTGGTACCTGCACCTCTTCACGCCGCAGCAACCCGATCTCAACTGGACGCATCCCGACGTGCGACGCGAGCACGAGGACGTCCTCCGCTTCTGGTTCGACCGCGGCGTCGCCGGCGTGCGCATCGATTCGGCCGCGCTGCCCGTCAAGGACCCCGCGCTCCCCGACCTCCCCGTTGGACCGGCACCTGCTGCCGCCGACCACCCGCACATCGACCGCGACGAGCTGCACGACATCTACCGCGACTGGCGTGCGGTCGCCGACGAGTACGAGGGCGAGCGGGTGCTGGTCGGCGAGGTGTGGCTCGACGACGCGGAGCGCTTCGCCCGCTACCTGCGACCGGGCGAGATGCACACCGCCTTCAACTTCGGCTTCATGACGCAGCCGTGGAGCGCTGCCGCCATGCGCGCCTCGATCACCCGTACCCTCGCCGAGCACGCTCCCGTCGGCGCACCCGCGACCTGGGTGCTGTCGAACCACGACGTGACGCGTCCGGTCACCCGCTACGGCCGGGCGGACTCCGCGTTCGCGTTCGACCGCAAGCGCTTCGGCACTCCGACCGACCCGGAGCGCGGACTCCGCCGTGCCCGCGCCGCCGCGCTGCTCGTCGCCGCCCTCCCGGGGAGTCTGTACGTGTACCAGGGCGACGAGCTCGGGCTTCCCGAGGTCGAGCTGCCGCGCGAGGTCATCGAGGACCCCATGCACTTCCGCTCCGACGGCGTCGACCCGGGACGGGACGGATGCCGCGTGCCGCTGCCCTGGCGCGGTGAGGCCAGCCCCTACGGCTTCGGCGGACGCCCCTGGCTCCCGCAGCCGACGGACTGGTCGACGCTCACGGTCGAGGCGCAGGAGCGCGACCCCGATTCGACGCTGAACCTCTACCGGGCGTCGATCGCGCTGCGCCGGACCGTCCCCGACCTCGTCGACGGAGCACTGGAGTGGCTCGAGCTCGGCGCCGACGTCCTCGCCTTCCGCCGCGGCGACGGCGTCGTCAGCGTCACGAACCTCGGGTCCGCCGAGGTGCCTCTGCCCGCGCACCGGGACGTGCTCCTCGCGAGCGCGCCGCTGCGCGGGGTGCTCCCGCCCGACAGCACGGCCTGGCTCACGCTGTGACGCCGAGCTCCGGCATCCCGCACCACACGAATCCGTCCCGCACGAACCCGCACCACACACGCACCACCGATACGAAGGACAGACGATGAAGTCACCCCAGAGAGTCCTGATCGCCGGCGTCGCCGCGATCACCACGGTCGCCGCACTCGCCGGATGCACCGCGAGCGGCGGGGAGGGGAGCGCCGACGGCCGCACCGAGCTGCGCGTCGCGACCTTCCCGCCCGGAGCGGACGCCGCGGCCTACGAGGCGTTCGCCGCCCAGGAGAAGCAGTTCGAGAAGGAGCATCCCGACATCGACGTCGTCGGCGTCGAGTACGAGTGGGAGGGGCCGACGTTCGCCGTGCAGCTCGCCGGCGGCGGCCTTCCCGACGTCTTCACCGTGCCGTTCACCGACTCGAAGACGCTGCTCGAGAACGGTCAGCTCATGGACGTGACCGACGCGATCGACGAGCTCGGCTACACCGACAAGTTCAACCCGATCATCCTCGACGGCGTGACCGGCGACGACGGGAGGATCTACGGCTTCCCGCGTCAGGCCTATGCGGCGGCGCTGCACTACAACCGCGACCTCTTCACGCAGGCCGGCCTCGACCCCGACAGCCCGCCCGAGACGTGGGACGAGATCCGCGAGGCGGCGAAGGCGATCACGGATGCCACGGGCAAGGCCGGCTACGCGCAGATGGCGATCAACAACACGGGCGGCTGGCAGCTCACCTCGCAGACCGTCGCGCGCGGCGGCCGCACGCAGACCGACAACGGCGACGGCACGGCCGAGTCCACCATCGACAACGACGCCACGAAGACGGCGCTGCAGTTCCTCCACGACGTGAAGTGGGAGGACGGCTCGTTCGGCTCCAAGGTCGACCTCGACTGGGGCTCGATCAACCAGGAGTTCGCCGCCGGGAACATCGGCATGTACACGTCCGGATCGGACATCTACACGGCGCTCGTGCGCGACTTCGGCATGGACTCCTCGATCTACGGCATGACGGTCGTGCCGATGGAGGGCGACGATCCGGGCACGCTCGGCGGCGGCGACATCGCGGTGATGAGCCCGACGATCGACGAGAAGACCAAGGCGGCCGGCGTCGAGTGGATCGACTGGTACTACATGCAGAAGCTCATGGACGAGGACGCCGCCGTGCTCGACGCGAAGACCCTCGACGAGTCCGGGCAGGCCGTCGGCACGCCGCTGCTGCCGGTGCTGAGCCGCGAGCTGTACGACGAGTCCCAGGCCTGGATCGCCGACTACATCAACGTGCCCGTCGAGCAGATGAAGCCGTTCAGCGACCGCATCTGGGACCAGACGCCGGTCGGCGAGCCGAAGGTGAAGACACAGGAGGTGTACGCGCTGCTCGACTCCGTCGTCCAGACGGTGCTGACCGATCAGAACGCCGACATCGACGCACTGCTCGCCCAGGCGCAGACCGACGCGCAGGCGAAGCTCGACGAGTGATCCATGACGGTGACGCTTCCTGAGCAGCGGGCGGCGGTGGAGACCTCTCCGCCGCCCGCTGTGCGCCGTGCCCGCCGCCGAACGCCGCTCACGTGGTACCGCGGCGGCGGGCTCGCCAACCTGCTGTTCCTGCTGCCGATGCTGTTCGTGTTCGTGTTCTTCTCCTGGTCGCCGATCGTGCAGTCCGTGCTCATGAGTCTCCAGAAGACGAACCTGATCGTGTCGGAGTGGGTGGGCTTCGACAACTACGCCGCCGTGATCGGCGATCCCGAGCTCGGACGGGCCGTGCTGAACACGCTGTGGTTCGCGGTCCTCGCGCTGCTCTTCGGGTTCCCGCTGCCGCTGCTCATGGCGGTGCTCATGAGCGAGGTCCGTCGGGGCAAGGGCGTCTACTCCGCACTCGCGTACCTTCCGGTCGTCATCCCCCCGGTCGTCGCGGTGCTCCTGTGGAAGTTCTTCTACAGCGCCGATCCCTCCGGCGTGTTCAACACGGTGCTCGGATGGGTCGGCATCCCGCCGCAGCCCTGGATCCAGGACGCGGTGCAGGCCATGCCGTCGCTCGTGCTCGAGGCGACCTGGGCCGGTGCCGGCGGGTCGATCATCATCTACCTCGCGGCCCTGCTCGGCGTCCCGCCCGAGCTGTACGACGCGGCCGAGGTCGACGGGGCGGGCATCGCGAAGAAGATCTGGCACGTCACGCTGCCGCAGCTGCGGGGGATCCTCTTCATCATGCTGATCCTCCAGATCATCGCGACGGCGCAGGTGTTCCTCGAACCGTTCCTGTTCACGGGCGGCGGTCCCGCGGGCGCGACGAAGACCGTGCTGCTCTACATCTACGACAAGGCGTTCCGCAACAGCCTGGGCGGCGACTACGGAGAGGCGACGGCCGTCTCCGTGCTGCTCGCGATCGTTTTGGCCGTGCTGTCGTGGCTGTACTTCACCCTGACCAAGCGCTGGAGCACGACATGAGCCTCTCGACACGTCTCTCGACGGCCGCCGCCGAGCGGAGGGCGGAGCGCGCCGCGGACAGCGCCGGCGACCGCACCGTGGTCTCCGACGCGGAGCGGCGCCGTCCCGGCATCCGCCTCGGGATGTCGTTCACCCACGTGTTCCTCACCGTGGGACTGGTGGTCGCGGGGCTCGGGCCGATCCTCTGGCTCGCGAAGTCGGCGGTCACCCCGACGCAGGACACGCTGCAGCAGCCGTTCGCGCTGTGGCCGAACGGCATCGACTGGGAGAACCTGTCGACGGCGTGGAACGACATCCACATCGATCAGTACTTCCTCAACACCGTCGTGATCGCTGTCGGGGCGTGGTTCGTGCAGCTGCTCGTCGCGACCACGGCGGGCTACGCGCTGTCGGTGCTGCGCCCGGCGTACGCCCCGCTGCTGAACGCGCTCGTGCTCGCGACGCTGTTCATCCCGGGGATCGTGCTGCTCGTGCCGCTGTACCTCACGATCGTGAACCCGCCGCTGCCAGGCGACGTGAGCCTGCTGAACACCTATCTCGCGGTGTGGTTGCCGATGGGGGCGAACGCGTTCAACATCCTGCTGGTCAAGAGGTTCTTCGACGGACTGCCCCGCGAGGTCTTCGAGGCCGCGCGCACGGACGGCGCCGGGCCCTTCCGGCTGTTCTGGTCGATCGTGCTGCCGATGTCGAAGCCCATCCTCGGGGTCGTGTCGGTGTTCGCGATCATCGCGGCGTGGAAGGACTACCTCTGGCCCATGCTGGTGCTGCCCGATCCCGCGGTGCAGCCGCTCTCAGTGCGCCTCCCCGCGGTGCAGTCGCAGACCGAGCTCGACGTGTTCCTCGCAGCGCTCGCGATCGCGACGCTCATCCCGATCGCGATGTTCCTGCTGTTCCAGTCGGTGTTCCTGCGGTCGGCGGGACTCGGCGGCGCCGTGAAGGGCTGAGGGTCAGGCGCCGGAGTCGGAGGCGGGCGGGTAGAGGACGTCCAGCAGCGCTTCGATGATGCCCGGCATATCGACCTCGGGGTCGATCATCCACTGCAGCTGCAACCCGTCGGCGACGGCCTGGATCACCCGACCCATGGTGTCGGGATCGAGGACGGCCCGCCGTTCGGCGTCGCCGTCGAACGCCTCCGCGACGCTGCCGCGGAGGCGTTCGCTGCGCTCCAGGAAGTAGGCGTGCGCGGGGTGCTCGGGGTCGCCGGCGTCGACCGAGAGGCGGGAGAAGAGCTCGACCACCCCCGGCACCTCGGTGTTGTGTCGGACCACGTCGAGGAACGCCGTCTTCGCGTGGAGCGGATCACGCAGGCGTGGGCTGAGCTCGTCGCGTTCGTCGCGGGCGCGCAGCACGGCGGTGAACAGCTCCTCCTTGGAGCCGAAGTAGTGCAGGAGCGCGGCGGGAGTCACACCGACCCCCTCGGCGATCTGCTTGAGCGAGGCGTTCCGGTAGCCGGAGCGGCCGATGACCTCGAGCGCGCTCTGGAGGATCTCCTCGCGCCGGGCGACGCCTTTCGCGTATGAACCTCGTCGTGCCATGCCCTCGACCATAAACCTGAACACTGTTTGAATTCCAATACTGACTCACGTATGGTTTTCGCAAGGACATCGTCGTCGCCCGCGAAAGGACCCTCATGACCGACATCACGGCATCCGATCTCACCCTCGAGGAGAAGGCCTCGCTCACCAGCGGCGCCGACTTCTGGACCACCAAGGCCCTCGACCGCGTGGGGCTGCCGTCGATCATGATGACCGACGGTCCCCACGGCCTCCGCAAGCAGGCCGGCGGCACCGATCACCTGGGGCTCGCGAGCAGCGTGCCGGCGACCTGCTTCCCTCCCGCCGTCGGCATCGGCTCGTCGTTCGACCCCGAGCTCCTCGAGCGTGTGGGCGCTGCGATCGGCGTCGAGGCCGCGATCGAGGACGTCGCCGTCGTGCTCGGACCCGGCATCAACATCAAGCGCTCGCCGCTGTGCGGGCGCAACTTCGAGTACTTCTCCGAGGACCCGCTGGTCTCGGGCGTGCTCGGCGCGGCCGCGGTGCGCGGCGTGCAGTCGCAGGGCGTCGGCACCTCGCTCAAGCACTTCGCGGCGAACAACCAGGAATTCGACCGCATGCGCGCGAGCTCCGACGTCGACCCGCGCCCCCTGCACGAGATCTATCTCCGCGGGTTCGAGCGCGTCGTGAAGGACGCCCAGCCGTGGACGGTCATGTGCTCGTACAACCGCATCAACGGCGTCTACGCCTCCGAGGATCCGTGGCTGCTCACCCAGGTGCTCCGCGACGACTGGGGCTTCGACGGCCTCGTCGTCTCGGACTGGGGTGCCGTCAACGACCGGGTCTCCGGTGTGGCCGCGGGTCTCGACCTCGAGATGCCCAGCTCGGGCGGTCGGACGGATGCGCAGCTGGTCGCCGCCGTGCACGCGGGAAACCTCGCCGAGAGCGTGCTCGACGTCGCGGCTGACCGGGTGATCGATCTCGTCCGCAAGGCCGGCGAGCGATCGGCCGTCGCGGGACCGCTCGACGTCGACGCGCACCACGCCCTCGCCCGTGAGGCCGCCGGCCGGTCGATCGTGCTCCTGAAGAACGACGGAGTGCTGCCCCTGTCGCCAGCCCAGCGCGTGGCCGTCATCGGGGCCTTCGCGACCGAGCCGCGCTTCCAGGGCGCCGGCTCCTCGCTCATCAACCCGACCAGGGTCGACGCCGCCTTCGACGAGATCTCCGCCGTCGGCGGTGACAACGTGTCGTACGCCGCCGGATTCGCGGTGGAGGGCGGCGCCGTCGCGGCATCCGGTCGTTCCGCCGACGACCTGCGCGCCGAGGCCGTCGCCGCGGCGACAGCCGCCGAGGTCGCCGTCGTGTTCCTGGGCCTGCCGGCCGCGGAGGAGTCCGAGGGCTTCGACCGCGACCACATCGACCTCCCCGCGGCGCAGCTCGAGCTCCTCGACGCCGTCGTCGCCGTGAACCCGAAGACCGTGGTCGTGCTCTCGAACGGCGGCGTCGTGGCACTGCCGTTCGCCGACAGGGTGCCCGCGATCGTGGAGACGTGGCTGCTCGGCCAGGCCGGCGGCGGTGCGGTCGCCGACGTGCTGTACGGCGCCGTGAACCCCTCGGGCAAGCTCACCGAGACGGTGCCGGTGCGCCTGGAGGACAACCCCTCGTTCGGCAACTTCCCCGGGGAGTTCGGACACGTGCGCTACGGCGAGGGGATCCTCGTCGGATACCGCTGGTACGACGCCAAGGGTCTCGACGTGACCTTCCCGTTCGGTCACGGCCTGTCGTACACGACCTTCTCCTACGGCGAGGTCACCGCGACCGTCGGCGAAGGCGGCGATGTGATCGTGCACGTCGACGTGACGAACACGGGCGACCGCGACGGACGCGAGCTCGTGCAGGTGTACGCCGCCCCCGCGCGTTCCGCCGTGCAGCGCGCGCCGCGCGAGCTCAAGGCCTTCTCGTCTGTCGAGCTCGCCGCGGGGGAGACCCGCACGGTCGAGCTCGTGATCCGCCGCGAGGACCTCGCCTACTGGGATGTGCGCGTCGACCGCTGGGTCGTCGAGGGCGGCGAGTACACGGTCGAGGCGGCGGCCTCCAGTCGCGACATCCGGTCGTCCGCCGTCGTGGCGATCGACGGCGACGTCGTCTCGCTCCCGCTGACGTTGAGCTCGTCCATCGGCGACGTCGTCGCGCACCCCGTCGCCGGCCCGATCGTCATGCAGGCGCTCGGGGGTCTGATGAGCGGGCTCACCGAGGCGGACTCCTCGGCGGCGTCGATGATGCCGAACGACGAGGCGATGCAGAAGATGATGGCGTCGTTCCCCATCGGGCGCCTGATCGGCTTCCCCGGGGTCGACGTCACGCACGAGCAGATCGAGCAGCTGCTCGCCGGAGCGAACGCGGGGGCCGTCCCGCAGGGCTGACTCCCCGCCTGCCGGCGTTCAGGGGTGCGGTGCGTCGGTGAGGAACGGGGTGTCCAGCTCGCCGAACAGCGCTCCGGCGCGCGCGGTGCGCTCGACCGCCTCGGCGATGCCGGCGACGGACACGGCGCCCGCGGCGTCGACCTGAAGGCGGGACGCGGCGATCGGCGTGGGTGCGGGGGCGGTGCGCACGGCCTCGAGCACGGCCATGAACGCGCCGGACTCGATCAGGGGCGACGAGAGCGCGGTGCCGTCCTCGCGATGATCGAGCAGCTCCTCGAAGAGGTCGATGCGCCCGGTCGTGACGGTCGTGCCGTCCGGGATCGTGAGCTCGTCGCGCGTGTAGGAGAGTGTCGCGGTCCCCGTGGCCGTCCGCACTTCGATGAGCGGGTCCTGGTCCTCGGCGGCGGCGAGCGTGAGTGCCGCGGTCAGGGTCCGTCCGTCGCTGAGCGCGATGCGCACGGCGGAGGTATCGTCGGCCTCGATGTCGTTCGCCCGGTACAGGTCCAGGTCGACGCGCTCGACGTCCTCCCTGCGTCGAGCGCCGGCGATCCGCAGCGCCGTCGCGACGGCATGCGACAGCGCGTTCGTGAGCACGCCGTCGACGACCGGAGCGCCGTCGAGCGTGCGGCGGCCGGCCCACGGCGAACGGCGCCAGTAGGCGGCATCCCTCCGCCACGCACCCCAGGCCGCGACCGACTGCACCTCGCCGAGCGCAGCGATCTCGGCGAGCGCGTGCGAGCCGAAACTCTGGAAACCGACCTGCACCGCCCGTCCGGTGCGCGCCTGCGCGTCGAGCAGCTGCGTGAACTGCGCCATGCTCGCGACCGGCGGCTTCTCGAGATAGACGTCTGCTCCGGCATCCAGCGCCTGGGTCGCCAGCCTGCTGTGCGTGCCGGTGGGGGTGGCGATCACGACGACGTCGGGACGGATGCCGGACGCGAGCGCCGCGGGCAGATCGGCGTGCGAGGGGATGTCGGAGCCGTAACCCTCGATCGGTCCACCCGAGGGGTCGACGATCGCGAGGAGACGGATGCGGTCGCGGAGGCGTTCGAGGTTCTGCAGATGCACCGCGCCGTAGCCGCGGGCGCCGACGAGCAGCACGTCGTGGATCATGGGGCCAGTGTATCGGGTAAGCGTTTACCGACCTCTGAGGCGACCGGGGAGCCTGGCGGTCAGCGCGGGTCGAAGCGCACGGGGGGATGCGTCGTCGCGACGAGCGTGCGCAACTCCTCGAGCGGGGCAGGCACCGCGCCGAGAGCCCGCGCCTGCACGAGTACGTTGCCCAGCGCCGTCGCCTCGACCGGACCCGCCAGCACCGGCAGGCCGGAGCGGTCGGAAGTCGCCTGACACAGCACCCGGTTGAGGGATCCTCCGCCGACGAGATGGACCGCGTCGATCTCGCGCCCCGTCAGCTCGGCGGCCGTGCGCACGGCCTCGGCGAACGCGGCGGCGATCGACTCGACGATCGAACGGGCGAAGGCCGCCCGAGAGGTCGGCGCGGCCTCGCCGAGCAGCGCCTCGATCCGCGCCGGCATGTCGCCGGGCGCGCTGAGCGACGGGTCGTTCGCATCGAACAGCGGCACATCGTCGGCGACGGCGGACGCGGCCGTGAGAAGCTCTGGCAGGTCGATCGCAGCCCCATCCTCGGCCTCCCACGCGCGCACCGACTCGCTCAGCAGCCACAGTCCGGTGACGTTGTGCAGGAAGCGGAAGCGTCCGTCGACGCCGAGCTCGTGCGTGAAGTTCGCCGCGCGCGCGGCATCCGTCAGCACCGGCTCCGTCAGTTCGACGCCGACGAGACCCCAGGTGCCGCACGAGATGTACGCCGCCGTCGGGCTGGTGAGCGGCACGGCGGCCACGGCCGAGGCGGTGTCGTGCGATCCCACGGCGACGACGGGCAGCGGGGCGCCGACGCGCTCGGCGACCTCGGGTCGCAGAGCGCCGATCACGGTACCGGGGTCCACGAGGGGCGGCAGCACGCGGGAGGGGATGCCGAGGCGCTCGGCGAGGTCGTCGTCCCATTCGCCGGCTTCGACGCCGAGCAGCCCCGTGGTCGAGGCGTTCGTGCGCTCGGCGACCGCGGTTCCGGTGAGGAGGAAGGCGATCAGGTCGGGGATCAGGAGGGCGGTGTCCGCATCGGCGAGACGGCCGTCGACCCGGTACTGGTAGAGGGTGTTGAATGGCAGGAACTGCAGACCGTTGCGACGATACAGCTCGGCGAAGGGCGCGATCGCGTGCACCTCGTCGACTCCCCGCTCCGTGCGGGAGTCGCGGTAGTGGAACGGCTCGGCGAGCAGCACGCGATCGCGCACGAGGCCGTAGTCGACGGCCCAGGAGTCGATGCCGATGCTCTCGATCCCCGGCTCTCGGCGGACGGCCTCGGCGAGACCCGCGACCACGTGCTCGTACAGGGCCCCGAAGTCCCAGTGCAGGCCGTCCTCGCGCTCGACCGGCCCGTTGGGGAAGCGCGAGACGAGCTCGAGGTCGAGGCGCCCCTCGCCGATGCGGCCGATCATGACGCGGCCGCTCGTCGCGCCGAGGTCGACCGCCGCGACCGCGCGCACGGTCATCGGAGGAACGCCGCCGCGACGCCGGAATCGACCGGGATGTGCAGACCGGTCGTGCGGCTGAGCTCGGGGCCGGTGAGCACGAACACGGCGTCCGCGACGTTCTCGGGCACGACCTCCCGCTTGAGGATCGTGCGGTTCGCGTAGAACTGGCCCAGGTCCTCCTCGGCGACGCCGTAGGTCGCGGCGCGGTTCGCGCCCCAGCCCGAGGCGAAGATCCCGGAGCCGCGCACGACGCCGTCGGGGTTGATGCCGTTCACGCGGATGCCGAACTCGCCGAGCTCGACCGCGAGCAGCCGCACCTGGTGCGCCTGGTCGGCCTTGGTCGCGGAGTAGGCGATGTTGTTCGGGCCCGCGAACACCGAGTTCTTCGACGAGATGTAGATGATGTCGCCGCCGAGCTTCTGGTCGATCAGCACCCGAGCCGCCGCCTTCGACACGAGGAACGAGCCCTTGGCCATGACGTCGTGCTGCAGGTCCCAGTCCTTCTCGGTCGTCTCCAGCAGCGGCTTCGACAGCGAGAGGCCGGCGTTGTTGACGACGAGGTCGACGCCGCCGAACGCGAGCACCGCCTCGTTCAGCGCGGCCTGGATCTCGTCGGCGTCGGAAACGTTCGCGGCGACGCCGATGGCGACGTCGGTGCTGCCGAGCTCGGCGGCAGCGGCCCGCGCCTTCTCGAGGTCGAGGTCGGCGATCACGACGCATGCTCCTTCGGCGGCGAGGCGGGTGGCGATGGCCTTGCCGATGCCGGAGGCGGCGCCCGTGACGAACGCGATGCGCCCCTGGTGGGTCTTGGGCTTCGGCATCCGCTGCAGCTTGGCCTCCTCCAGCGCCCAGTACTCGATGCGGAACTTCTCGGCGTCGGAGATGGGGGAGTACGTCGACAGCGCTTCGGCGCCGCGCATGACGTTGATGGCGTTGACGTAGAACTCGCCGGCGACGCGGGCGGTCTGCTTGTTCGCACCGTAGGAGAACATGCCCACGCCGGGCACGAGCACGATCAGCGGGTCGGCGCCGCGGATCGCAGGCGACTCGGCGGTCGCGTGCGCGTCGTAGTAGGCCTGGTAGTCGGCACGGTACTCGGCGTGCAGGTCGTGCAGGCGCGCGATCTGCTCGTCGACGGATGCCGTGGCCGGAAGGTCGAGGATGAGCGGCTTGACCTTGGTGCGCAGGAAGTGGTCGGGGCAGCTCGTGCCGAGCGCGGCGAGCTCGGGTGCCCGCTCCGAGGCGAGGAAGTCGAGGACCACGTCGGCGTCGGTGAAGTGGCCGACCATCGGCTTGTCGGTCGAGGCGATCCCGCGGATCGTTCCGGCGAGGACGGCTGCACGGTCGCGGCGCTCCGCCGCGGGCAGCGCTTCGAAGCCCGAGCGCACACCGCCGAACGGATCGGCCTTGCCGTGCGACGCGATGTACTCCGCCGCGGTGTCGATGATCCACAACGAGTTCGCCTCGGCCTCCTCGGAGGTGTCGCCCCACGCTGTGATGCCGTGACCGCCGAGGATGCAGCCGATCGCGGCCGGGTTCTGCTCCTTGATCGCCGCGATGTCGAGGCCGAGCTGGAAGCCGGGGCGGCGCCACGGCACCCACACGACCCTGTCGCCGAAGATCGTCGCGGTGAGCGCCTCGCCGTCGGCAGCCGTCGCGATCGCGATGCCGGAGTCGGGGTGCAGGTGGTCGACGTGCGCGGCATCCACGAGTCCGTGCATCGCGGTGTCGATCGACGGGGCCGCACCGCCCTTGCCGTGTAGGCAGTAGTCGAACGCCGCGACCATCTCGTCCTCCCGCTCGACACCCGGGTACACGTCGACGAGCGCGCGCATGCGGTCCAGGCGCAGCACTGCGAGGCCCTGCTCCTTCAGTGTGCCGAGGTCTCCACCGGAGCCCTTGACCCACAGCAGCTCGACCGGCTGACCCGTCACGGGGTCGGTCTCGGTGCCCTTCGCCGACGTGTTGCCGCCGGCGTAGTTCGTGTTCTTCGGGTCGGCGCCGAGGCGGTTCGACCGCTCGATGAGGGCGGCGGCGGTGGGGTTGGTCATGGAGTCTCCCTGACGTGACGCAGCACAGACGGCCGGATGCCGTGATGTGATTTCATGTGAAATATAACATCAGATGACGAAGAGCGGAAGAGGCATCAGTGGATCTGTCGGCCCGCGCGGCGGAACGGGTCGAGCGCCTCGTCGTCCGGATCGAGCTCGGTGATCAGGATCGAGTAGTCGGCGGACTCGAGCGCCCGCGCCACGGATCGGCGCCCCAGCTTGCTCGAGTCCGCGCACACCACGACGGTGGTGGCGTTCGTGGCCATCGCGAGCTTCGGGTCTGCCTCCTCCGGCGACACCTCGGACGTGCCGTCCGCGGCATCCAGTCCGTCCGCCGAAGCGAAAAACAGGTCGAAGTAGATCGACCCGAGACTGCGCCGTGCGATCGGGCCGACGAAGCTGCCGGTGGTCGGCTCGGCGGATCCACCGGAGAGTACGGCGGTCACCCCGTCGACCGGGTGCAGGATCTGGAACGTCTCGAAGGAGTTCGTGTAGATGGCGAGACCGTCTCGGGGACCGATCATCGAGGCGAGCATGCTGATCGTGGTGGAGGCGTCCAGCGCGATCGTGCCGGACGGGGGCACGAGACGCAGGGCCTTCTCGGCGATCGTGCGTTTGGCCGAAGCGCGGATCGCGCGCCGGGCGTCGAACGGTCGGGCGCGGGGGGACGCCGTGGCGCCGCCCCGCACGCGACGGATGAGGCCTTCGGCTTCGAGCTCGAGCAGGTCGCGGCGGATGGTCATGCTCGAGACGCCGAACTGCTCGGCGGCCGCCTCGATCATCACGCCTTCGGGCGCGCCCGCGAGTTCGACCAGTTCTTCGCGACGACGCTGCGCGTCGAGGTTGCCCGTGAGACCCATGAGAGGAAATCTATCCGGAGCGCAGAACCCGCCGATGTGAGAACGTGTGAGATATGGCGTTCTCCCTATACTGATCGTGTGAAGTCACTGGCGGCCGAGGAGCGGTGGAACTGGCTTCTGGCGCGCCTCAGGGAATCGAAGGCGATCTCCCTCACGGATGCCGCGCAGTCGCTCGGCGTCAGCGAGATGACCGTGCGCCGCGACTTCACTGCGATGGAGGAGCGCGGGATCGCGCGCCGAGTCAGGGGCGGCGCCGTCTACAGCGGGCCGGTGAGCTTCCACGGCCGTGAGCGCTCGCACGCGGAGGAGAAGTCGCTGATCGCGGCGAAGCTGCTCCCGCTCGTGCCGTCGAGCGGCGTCATCGCGATGGACTCCTCGACCACCATGAACCGACTGGCCCAGGAGATCGTCGGCACCGACGACCTCACGATCGTGACCAATGGGCTCTCGACTTTCCAGGTGCTGCAGGACAAGCCTGGAGTGACGGCGATCCTGACCGGAGGAGCGGCGGACCGGCGCTCCGATTCACTCATCGGCCCTGTCGCCACGGCGTTCCTCGAGAGCATGCGGTTCTCCAGCTTCTTCGCCTCGGCGGCGGCGGTGGACGACCGCGCCTGCTATGAGGACACCCTGGAGGAGGCCGAGCTCAAGCGCGCGTTCGCCCGCTCGTCGGCGCACATCGTGATCGGGGTGCACGCCGAGAAGCTGGACGGCACGGCGACGGCAGCATCCGTCCCCCTCGCCAGGGTCGCGGTCCTCGCGACCGAGCTGGATGCCGACTCTCCAGAGCTCGCACCGTACGAGCACGCGGTCCCGACCGTCCTCTGAGCGGCGTCGTCTCCGACCGCCGTGACGTCGATGTTCTTTCGTGTGACTTTTTTCGCACGCGACTTGACATGATCTAACTTGATCGAACATTCTTGATCCGAACCGATCGGCACGAAGGAGTGTTCACATGGCCACGCGGAGCCCGAATCCGACCCACACCGTGGTCGCCCGATGAGCGTCATCGAGGACGCCCTCCCCGAGACCTCGTCGATCGACGTCACGCTGTCGGACATCACGAAGCTCTACCCCGGAGTCACCGCGCTCGGTGGCGTATCGCTCGACCTCCATGCCGGAGAGGTGCACGCGATCGTCGGCGAGAACGGTGCGGGCAAGTCCACGCTCATCAAGGTGCTCGCGGGTGCCGTCGAGCCCAGCGCCGGCTCGATCGTGGTCGACGGCGAGTCGTACGACAAGCTGACCCCCGCACTAGCGCAGGACCTCGGCATCGCCGTGATCTACCAGGAGTTCACGCTCGTGCCCACGCTCAACGCGGCCGAGAACGTGTTCCTCGGGCACTACCTGCTGCGCGGCCCCGTGCTCGACCGCAAGCGCATGTATGCCAAGGCCGAGCAGCTGTTCGCCCGACTCGGGGTGCACATCGATCCGCGTGAACTGGTCGGCGATCTCACCACCGGCTACCAGCAGATCGTCGAGATCGCGAAGGCACTGTCGCGCAACGCGCGACTGCTCATCATGGACGAGCCCTCCGCGCCGCTCACGGCCGCCGAGGTCGAAGCGATGTACAGGGTCGTCGACGCGCTGCGCGCCGAGGGCATGACAATCGTCTACATCTCGCACCGTATGGAGGAGATCTTCCGGCTCTCCGACCGGGTGTCCGTGCTGCGCGACGGCCGTCACATCGCCACAAAGCAGACCTCCGAGACCACCCGGCGCGAACTCATCAGCCTCATGGTCGGCCGCGAGCTCACCGAGGGATACCCCGCCAGGGGCTTCGAGCCGGGCGAGGTCACGCTGCGCGTCGACGGCGTCTCGGGCAACGGTGTGCGCGGCATCCGATTCGAGGCGAGAGCGGGGGAGATCCTCGGATTCGCAGGACTCATCGGCGCCGGTCGCACCGAGCTCATGGAACTGCTGTTCGGGGCGAAGCGCATCGAAGAGGGCGAGGTGACGCTGCACGGGCGCTCCGTCGTCTCTCGCTCGCCGATCCAGGCGATCGGCAACCGCATCGCACTGGTGCCGGAGGACCGCAAGCGCCACGGCCTGGTGCTGCCGTTCAGCATCGCGGAGAACATCACGCTGCCGCTGCTGACGAAGAAGCTGTCGCGGGGCACGGTCATCTCCCCGAAGGCCGAACGTGACCTCACGGCCGAGTACATGACCGACCTGCGCATCAAAGCCCCGAGTGGAGCCGAGATCGTCGGCAACCTCAGTGGCGGCAATCAGCAGAAGGTCGTGCTCGCGAAATGGCTCGCGACCGACCCGGAGGTGCTGATCTTCGACGAGCCGACCCGCGGGATCGACGTCGGAGCCAGGGCCGAGATCTACCTGATCATGAACCGGCTCGCCGCGGCGGGCAAGACGATCCTGATGATCTCGTCCGACATGGAGGAGCTGATCGGGATGTCGGACCGCGTCGTCGTGCTCCGCGAAGGCACCCAGGAGGGGATCCTCCACAAGAACGAGATCACCCAGGAGACCGTCATGGCCCTGGCCGCGCAAGGAGAACCCGAATGAAAATCGCACTGCCACGCATCAAGGACATCGGCATCGTCCTGGTGCTCGTCGTCCTCATCATCGCGTTCAGCCTGATGACCCCGAACTTCCTGGACCCGAGCAACATCTTCAACATCGCGCGGCAGGTCGCGACTCTCGGCATCGTCGCGGTGGGCTTCTCATTCGTGCTGATCACCGGCGGCATCGACCTGTCGGTCGGCTACCAGATCTCCCTCAACGTGGTCGTCACCGGCATGCTCATGGCCCAGGTCGGGCTCCCGTGGTACCTCGCCTGCCTCGCGGCGCTCGCCCTCGGCACCCTGATCGGTGTCGTCAACGGCCTCATCATCACCCTCACCGGCGTCGCACCGCTCATCGTGACGCTGTCGATGATGATGATGCTCAACGGCCTCAGCTACCTCATCTCCAAGGGTCTGCCGATCTTCGGCTTCCCCGCGGAATTCTCGCTGCTCGGCCAGGGCGCGGTGTTCGGCATCATCCCCGTCTCGCTGTTCTTCCTCATCGCGGTCTGGGGCGTGGGCCTCTTCATCCTCAACAAGACGTACATCGGCCGCTACTTCTACGCGATCGGCAACAACGTCGAGGCGGCGCGGCTCTCGGGCGTCAACACCCGCCGCACGCTGATCCTCGTCTACGCGCTGTGCGGCTTCTTCACCGCGATCGGTGCGATCCTGCTGCTCTCGCGCCTCAACTCGGCGCAGTCGGCCACCGGTGCCGGGTTCGAGTTCAGCGTGCTCACCGCCTGCGTGCTCGGCGGCATCAGCGTGATGGGCGGGCGAGGCCGACTGTTCGGCGCGTTCGTCGGCGTCCTGATCGTCGGCGTCCTGGACAACGGACTCGTCCTCATCAACGTGAGCGAATACGTGCAGCTGCTCATCAAGGGCGCCATCCTCCTCGTGGCCGTCATCTACGACGCGATGTCGAAGAACTCCTCCGGGCGGCGCAAGCAGATCGGCGGCGTCTCCCTGACGGCTCCGGCCGTGGCCTCGGTCAAGTCCTAGCACTTCCCTCCGGCGGTCGTTCCAAAGACGGGCGACCGCACCCGACACAGTAAGGAATCATCATGAAGAAGTTCGGCACCATCGCCGCAGCTGCCGGCGTCGTCGCGGCACTGCTGCTCTCCGGCTGCACGACCGTCTCCCCGAGCGAACCAGGCGGTGGCGGCGACGCCGCGGTCGATGGCGGCGACCAGAGCGTCGGCATCACGTTCTCCGACCTGAGCAACCCCGTGTGGGCCGAGCTCGTGCAGGAGGCGGAGTCGTACGGGGCAGAAGAAGGTCTCAGCGTCACCTATGTGGACGCCCGCAACGATGCCGCGGCCCAGGTGACCCAGATCGAGAACTTCATCCAGCAGGGTGTCTCGACGATCATCATCTGCGCGGTCGACGCGAACGCGCTCGTCGACGTCACCAAGAAGGCTCAGGATGCCGGAATCAAGGTCGTCGGCTACACGCAGGTGCTCGAGAACTACGACGCCCAGTACCTCGTCGACGCGTACAACACCGGGTACGCCAACGGCGAGGCGGCCGCCGCGTGGATCAACGACAACTTCGACTCGGATGAGACCGTGCAGTGGGCGCTGATGGATCTGCCGCGCTTCCCCGAGATCATCGATCGTGCGAACGGCATCAAGGAAGCCATCGCCGAGCTCGCCCCCAACGCCGAGCTCGTCGCCACGGCTCCGGCGCTGACAGCGGAGGACGGCGTCGCGAACGCCGAGAACTTCCTGCAGGCCAACCCCGAACTCAAGGTCATCGCCACGATCGGCGGCGGCGGCGCAGTCGGCGGCAATGAGGGCGTCAAGTCCGCCGGCATCACCGACTTCGACTCGTTCGGTCTGTTCGGCATCGACGCGACCGAGAACGAGATCCAGAACATCATCAACGGCGATCCGCAGAAGACGTCGATCAGCCTCGGCGGCGGCAAGGCCCATGGCCGTGCCCTGATCGACATCACGCTCGACCTGCTCGCGGGTGAAGACGTCGAGAAGGACCAGTACATGCCGATCGAGGTCATCGACAGCTCCAACGCCCAGGACTACTACGACGAGATCTACGGCGGCTGACGCCCGCCGGTGGCCATCCGCATCAGCGGGTGGCCACCCCGTAGCCCTCACCAATGCCGCGGCGACGACCGCGACGGAAAAGGACCTGCTTCATCATGATCCGAGTGCTCGCCGCAGGTGACCGCTTCATCCGCTCCTCCCTGTTCCGCGCGGAGCTCGAGAGGGCGCTGCCCGATGGCATCGCCGTGGTCGAGACCGAATTCGGCTGGCCCGACGTCCCGTTCGGTCGCGTGGGTGAGGTCGACGAGGCCTCGGGCACGGAGGAGGAGCTCATCGACGCCCTGCAGGGGGCGACCGCGATCGTCACCCAGCTCGCGCCGCTCACCGAACGGGTGATGGATGCCGCGCCGGATCTGCGTTTCATCGGGGTCTCGCGCGGAGGTCCCACGAACGTCAACGTGGAGGCGGCGCGGCAGCGCGGCATCCAGGTCGCGAACGTGCCCGGACGCAACGGCGTCGCCACCGCCGAGATGACGATCGGGCTCGCGCTCGCCCTGATGCGTCGCATCCCGCTGGCGCAGGCGAGCATGATGGCGTCGACCTGGCGTGGCGACCTCTACAGGTCGGATGCTGTCGGCCGCGAGGTCGCGGGCTCCGTGATCGGGCTGCTCGGAGCGGGCGCCGTCGGCTCACACGTCGCGAGGACCTTCGCGGCGATGGGCGCGCACGTGCTGGTCTTCGATCCCTATCTTCCCGCCGGGCGACTCGACGCGGGCATCGAGCAGGTGACGACCGCCGACGAGGTCTTCCGCCGCAGCGACCTCGTGTCCGTGCATGCCCGGTTGACCCCCGAGACCGCCCGCATGGTGAATGCCGATACGCTCGCACTCATGAAACCGGGCGCCCTCCTCGTCAATGCCGCCCGCGGCGGGCTGGTCGACTACGACGCCGTCGCCGACTCGATCGAGACGGGTGGGCTCGGCGGAGCAGCCTTCGACGTCTATCCGGAGGAACCGGTCGACTTCGACCACGCCCTGTTCCGCCTGGCGAAGGACGGCCGTGACGTCGTCGTCACCCCGCACATCGCGGGCGCCAGCCAGGAGACGGCTGTACGCGCGGCGCGTGGTGTCGCCGACGAGCTGCGCCGATTCCTGCACGGTGAGCCGGTGATGCACCCGCTCACCGACGGCGTCAGAGCGGCGCTGCTGTGAGACCAGCGCTCCTGGGCATCGACGCGGGCACGAGCTCGGTCAAGGTCGTCGCGATCGACCTCGAGGGGCACCGCATCGCCGACTGCTCGGTGGCGTATCCGACGAAGACAGATGGCGCGGGTGCGGAACAGGACGCGAATCTGTGGTGGGAGGCGTTGCGCACCGCGCTCGCCGCAGTCGTGTCCGATCTCGACGTGCTCGCGGTGGCCGTGACCTCGCAGGCGCCGACGTTCGTCGCGGTGGATGCCGCCGGGCGTCCGACGGGGCCCGCGCTCACCTGGCTCGACCGCCGTGCTGCGCACGAGGCGTCCGAGATCGCGGCGATCGTGCCCGATTCGCGCAACGGCGCCGACCCGTTCTTCGGCACCGCGAAGCTGCTGTGGCTGGCCGAGCATCGCGCGGACTCGCTCGACAGAGCCGAGGCGGTGCTGTCCACCAACGGCTTCCTCGTGCGGCGGCTGTCTGGAGCATCCGTGCTCGACGAGACCACCGCCTCTCTCATGCAGGGCTTCGACGAGGAGGCGGGCGACTTCCCCGCCGCGCTGCGCGCCGCAGTCCCCGCACTCTCGCTGCTGCCGGCGCTCGTGCGTCCTGGCGACGTGGTCGGCGAGGTGACGTCCGCGGTCTCTGCGGAGACAGGACTCCCGGTCGGGACGCCGGTGATCGCAGGAGGCATCGACGCGATCGGCTCGGCGCTCGAAGCAGGAGTGCTGGCCCCCGGCGACCCGCTCGTCGACATGACCGGGTTCTCCAGCGTGACGATGCTCGCGGTGCCGCGCGGCGCGGCGGTCGCCGGTTTCATCCACTCCCGGCACTGCGTGCCCGAGGTCGATCTGCTGATCACGGCCCAGGTCACCGCCGGCGCGACGATCGACTGGGTCAACGGCCTCGACTCCGCGCACGACCTCCGCTCGGCCGACCGCATCCTCGCCCGTCCTCGCCCCGGTCGCGTGACCATGGTGCCGAGTCTCGCGGGGGAGCGCACGCCGACCTGGAACGCCTCGGCCCGCGGCGTCCTTGCGGGCATCGACCTGACGACCGACGGCACCGACCTCATGCTGGCGGCGATGGAGGGCAATGCGCTCGCGCTCGCGCGGGACGTCGACGCCATGCGCTCGGCGGGCTTCACGATCGATCGCCTCATCAGCACGGGCGGCGGCGCCTCGTCGGACGCGTGGCTGCAGATCAAGGCCGACGTCCTCGGCATCCCCGTGTTCCGGCCGACGAGCGGACACGGCGCGGCGCAGGGCGCGGCGATGCTGGCGGGCATCGCGACCGGGCGCATCTCGTCGTTCGAGTCCCTGCGCGGAACGTCGGCGTCGATCGAGGCGGAGTTCCAGCCCGACCCCCGCACGCACGAGGCCTACGCCGCCGCCCGCGTCCGTTTCGAGGAGCTCGTCGCCGTGAGCTGACCGCGTCGGTTCCGGTCGCAGTCGGTGCCGCTTCGTGCCGCGTGCAGCGACACGAACTGCGACCCGAGCGAAGCGGCGGCGACCTCAGAGGGAGAGGATGCGGGCGGCGAAACGCTCGATGGAGGCGATCGCGCCGGGGAGGTCGGGCTGATTGAGGTGGCCGTGGCGTACGCCGGGCTCGGTGGAGATGTCTGTGGCGACGCCCGCGTCGCGCAGCGCGGCGGAGAAGGTCTCGCCCGAGACACGCAGCTCGTCGACATCGCCGTTGATCATGATCGTCGCGGGGAACCGTGAGAGCACGTCGGAGGCTGCGAGCCCCGGAACCGCGTACAAATCGGCGGTCTCGACAGAGCCGCCGAGGTAGTTCTCGTACATCGCGCGCACCGGGTCGGGACCGGACCTGTCGGCCTCGGGGTCCGCATCGAGCGCCGCGCGGAGTGCGGCATTCGGAGCGCCCTGTACCGCGTGCAGCGTCGGATAGGCGAGCACGGCGAGTGCCGGCACCGGGCCGGTGCCGTGGCTCAGACGGAGTGCCGCGCCCGTGGCGAGGTTCGCCCCGGCGCTCGCTCCGCCGATCGACCACGGTCCGGTCGCGAGACCGGAGGTCACAGCCCACCGGAAGGCGGCCTCCACCTCGTCCGACGCGATCGGGTAGTGCGCGCCAGCGCGTTCGCGCGCATCCGGAGTCAGCGCCCATGAGCCAGGGACGGGCGCGAGCGCGTAGTCGACCGAGACCACGACGATGCCGCGGTCGGCCAGTTCGCGGGCCACCCAGTCCGCTTCCGGCATGTCCAGATCGCCGGCGGCGAAACCGCCGCCGTGCGCCCAGACGAGGCCGGGGCCTGCGGGCGCCTCGGGGACGTAGGTGCGCACGCGGAGCGCACCGTGCGGTCCGTCGATCACGTGGTCGTCCACGGTATCCGTCCTTTCCGAGCGGCGAGGTGAGGGGTGGGTCGTCGGGATGCGGGGATCGGCTCCCGCATCCCGACGGGTCTCGAGGATCGAGGGGTCAGGCGCCCCAGCCGGCCTGGACGCCGCCGACGCGCTCGGCGGCGATCTTCTGCTGGTACCCCGACTCGGCGTAGGCCTTCATCGGGTCGGCGGCGAGGCCGCGCGACTCCCGCCAGTCGGCGAGGGCGGGGCGCACATCGGTGTAGAACGCATCCATGAAGACCGCGTTGGCGGCGAGCACGTCGCCCGACTTCTGCGCCGCGGTGAGGGCGTCGCGGTCGACGAGCAGCGCGCGCGCCGTCATCTCCTGCACGTTGAGCACCGAGCGGATCTGGCCGGGGATCTTGTCCTCGACGTTGTGGCACTGATCGAGCATGAACGCCACGTCGGGGTTGTTGAGGCCACCGCCGCGCACGACCTCGAACAGGATGCGGAACAGCTGGAACGGGTCGGCTGCCCCCACGATGAGGTCGTCGTCGGCGTAGAAGCGCGAGTTGAAGTCGAAGGAGCCGAGCTTGCCGAGGCGCAGCAGCTGCATGACGATGAACTCGATGTTGGTGCCGGGGGCGTGGTGGCCGGTGTCGAGGCAGACCGACGCCTTGTCGCCGAGCGACACCACCTGTGCGTACGACGTTCCCCAGTCCGGCACGTCGGTGTGGTAAAACGCCGGCTCGAAGAACTTGTACTCGAGCACGAGGCGCTGGTCGTCGCCGAGACGCGCGTAGATCTCCTGCAGGGACGCCTGCAGTCGGTCCTGGCGGCCGCGCATGTCGGCCTGGCCCGGGTAGTTCGAGCCCTCGGCGAGCCAGATCTTCAGGTCGCGGCTGCCGGTCGCGTCCATGACGTCGATGCAGGCGAGGTGGTGGTCGATCGCCTTGCGGCGGATCGCCGCGTCCTCGTGCGTGAGCGCGCCGAACTTGTAGTCGTCGTCCTGGAACGTGTTGGAGTTCACCGTGCCGAGCTCGACACCGTGGTCTTCGGCGTGCTTACGGAGGTCGGAGAACGAGTCGACGAGATCCCACGGGATGTGCAGCGCCACGGAGGGGGCGAGCGCGGTGTGCTTGTGGACCTGCGCGGCATCCGCGATCTTCTCCCACGGATCACGGGGAGTCCCGGGAGTGCCGAACACCTTGAAGCGCGTGCCGGAGTTACCGAAAGCCCAGCTGGGAAGCTCGATGCCCTGCTTCTCGAGCGCGGCGAGGTGGTCAGGGGTGAGGACGGACATTGTCACTCGCTTTCTGTACGGATGAATCGTTTCATAATTTACGACACGAGTGCGGTGCGCGTCAACCATCGGAGGCGATCCGCCCCCGCCGGAAGGTCTCGAACAGGTGGTCGTCGCCGACCTGCCCGCCCTTCAGCAGCATCTCGACGCCGTCGAGAGACGGCGCCTCGCCTCCGGCCCGCAGCACCACGACGTTGTCCTGCGGGTTCGCGACGATCGACAGGCGCCGCACGCCGAGCCCACGCACGACGCGGCTCGAGGTGTCGCCGCCGCAGATCAGCACGCGCGCGGTGGCACCGGAGGTCAGCGCATCGGCGAGCACGGCGGTCGCTGTTTCCGCGATCGCCACCAGCGGATCGGCCGCGTCGTCGACGACGGGCGCGCGGTCGGAGGTGAGCACGACGCTGCGTCCGCCCCGCAGCAGCCCGAATGCCTCCGACCTGGTCGCATCGTCCGCCGACAGGGACATCACGGCCCAGCCGGCTCGACGGGCGGCGTCCACCTGCCGTCGCGTCTGCGGGGAGCGGCTGCCCGAGACCGCGATCACCGGGCCGGGGGAGCCCGGGGCGTCGGCGAGTGCGGATGCCGGGCCTGCGAGGGCGAGCGCGCGGCTGAGCCCTCCGGATCCGAGCACGAAGAGCGGATGCCGGCCGTCGGCGCGCACGAGCAGCGCCTCGCCGAGCAGAGTCAGGTGCGCGTCGTCGAGCGCATCCAGCACGACGGCCGCCGCCTCTTCATCGCCCAGCGCGTGCGACACCGCGGCGGCCGACGCGTACCGCGTCCACGGGAGGCTCGCGATCGGCAGCGGCGTCTGCCGCGAGAGGTGCGCGACGAGGTCGGAGTCGCCCATCGGGGTGGACGGATGCCGTGACATCGTCGGTTGGCGGTCGAGGCGGTGCACGACCCCGCCTTCCGCCGCGAAATGGTGGCCGAACACCGTGTAACGGCCGAAGTCCGGCTGCGCGAACAGCACCGGGACGGGTGCCACCCCGAAGACGTCGCGCGCGATCTCGATCACCCGACCGAGGCTGCCGATCTCGGGGGACGAGTCGGCGGTCGAGCAGGCCTTGTACTGCACGACCCGTGGCGCGAGCGCGCGGAGCGCCTCCAGGGCCGGGCGCACCTCGGCATCGAGCGGCTCCGGCGCGAGCGAGCGGGCGATACCCGCGATCCCCACGACGTCGTGGGTGCGCGCGGCATCGCGCAGTTCCTCGACGCACGGCAGACCGATGAACAGGCATCCCCGCATCCCCCGGCGCGCGAACTGCAGCAGCACGTCGACGCTGCCGGTGACGTCGTCGCCGTAGTATCCGACCAGGAGGTCAGGGCCGGACATCGCCGAACCTCTCGGTCGCGCGCCTCAGCTCGGGCGAGGCGACCAGGGCCTGTGCGACGCTCTCGCCGCGTTCGGCGGAGGCCCACGCCGCGCGCATGCTCTCGACGCCGGCTCGCGCGCCGTCGGGATGCCCGTGGATGCCGCCGCCGGCGAGCACCAGCAGATCGGACGACCCGACGGCGCGGTAGGTCGCGTGCGCGAGGCCGCCCCACTGCCCGGACGAGAGCACCGGGACGGTGTCGCCGATGCCGTCGAGCGGGGCGCGGACCGCGGCGATCGACGCCAGCACCTCGTCATCCGATTCGTAGAACTTGTTCGAGATGCCGTTCGTGTGCAGATGGTCGGCGCCGCTCAGGCGCGCGAGCTTCTGCCAGGCGCCGAACGAGAAGCCCACCTGCGGCGAACGGCTGATCGCGCCGAACATGGCCCGATGACCGTGGATCGGGACCTGGGTGAAGCGTCGCACGTGCGCGAGCCCGGCGAGCCCGACCATGTTGATGCAGACCATCACGCACGAGCCTCCGGCCGCGACGACCAGGTCGTGGTTCTTCTCGAGCAGGTGGATGTCGTCGGTGATGTTGAACGCGTACATGGGCAGGCGCCCCGTGCGGTCGGCGTGACGGCGCAGCACCGGCATGACGGCGGCGACCCGCTCCGCGAGCGGGGCGGAGGGGCCGTTGCCCTGCAGCTCGTCGTCCTTGATGAAGTCGACGCCGGCGGCGGCGAGTTCGCCCACCACCTCGGCGAGGTCCGACGGGGACAGGCCGATGCTGGGCTTGACGATCGTGCCGATCAGCGCGCCGTCCGGACGTGTCATGAGGTCGCGAGTGCCGACGAGACCGAAGCGGGGTCCGCCGTAGCGCTCGCCGAACGCCGCGGGCAGGTCGAGGTCGACGAGCTTCACCGCCGCGAGCTCCTTGATCTCGAAGAGGTTGCCCGCGACCGCCGCCTGCAGGTTCGGGATCGACGGGCCGAAGTTGTCGAGCGGGAACCGCAGCCGCAGGCGTGCGCGTCGCCGGTGCGCGGGATCGCCGACCGTGCCGGGCAGGGCGCTGTCGCCCGTGAGCGGCAGCTCTTCGAGCTCGACGACCTGTGCCGCGAAGCGCGCCCGGAGGTCGTCGGACTCGCGCTCCACCCGCACGAACGTGCCGGTCGACTGCTCGCCGGCCAGGGTCTCGGCCGCCTGCATGAGAGGCAGCGACGTCTCGATGACGTAGGTGGCGGTGACGTGATCGCTCATCGGGTCACCACACGATCGGGAGCCAGACCGACATCTCGCCGGGACCGCGGTTGCCCCAGGCGAAGTACGGCACCAGGCGAGCCGGAACGTCGGTGAGCGGGGTGGCGTCGATATCGGCGTACAGCGCGTCGTCGCTCGTGCCGGGGATGACCGCGAGGGTCG
This sequence comes from Microbacterium sp. NPDC089696, assembly GCF_044749125.1. Classification (NCBI taxonomy): domain Bacteria; kingdom Bacillati; phylum Actinomycetota; class Actinomycetes; order Micrococcales; family Microbacteriaceae; genus Microbacterium; species Microbacterium sp. NPDC089696. The sequence goes on from NZ_JBIVHF010000001.1 coordinate 760,105, forward strand.
TCGTCAGCGCGAGCAGGCGCTGCCCGTCGATCTCGATCTCCTCGGTGCCGAACGTCGTGCCGCGTCGCAGCGCCGCCTGCTCGAGCAGCACGTCGTCGGGAAGGTCCGCCTCCTCGACGCAGTACACGACGGGGCCGCGCTGCACCGCCACCTGGTTCGCCGCCTCTTCGGCCAGACGATGCGCCCGCAGAACGCGCACGGGCATCGGCAGGTCGAGTGCGATCACGTCGCCGGCCGACAACGGACGGGCGATGGTCGTGTGCGTTCCGGGCGCCCCGACCTCATGCGCCTCGCCGTTCACCGTCAGGGTCGCGCCCGCCGACCAGCCGGGGACGCGCAGATGCAGAGGTAGCCCGCCGTCTGCGGCATCCGTCACGGTGAGCACGATGCGACCGCTCCACGGGTAGTCGCTCTGCTCGCGGAGCGCGAGCATCCGTCCGTCGTCGAGGGCGCCCCGCAGCTCGCTGCCGCCGTACAGGTGCACGAACAGACCGTCGTCGGAGACGGACGCCGCACGCTCGTGCAGTCGCGACAGCGTGCGGGCCGTGTTCGGCGGGCAGCAGAAGCAGCTCAGGTACCGCTCACGCAGACGCTCGTCGGACTTCGGCGGCACGGGCACGGGGTGGAGGCCCGTGTCCCCCGCGCGACGGAGCTCGAACGGCAGATCGCGCACCTGACGCAGCGGATTCGTGTAGAAGTACGACGTCCCGTCGAGGCTGATGCCCGCCAGAAGGGCGTTCACGGCGACCTGTTCGATCACGTCGGCGAAGCGCGCCTCGCCCGTGAGCGCGAGCATCCGCTCGGCCCACAGGATCATGCCGATGTTCGCGCAGGACTCGGCGTGCGCCGTCGTGTGCGGCAACTGGTAGGCGCGGCCGTAGGCCTGGTGCACGCGGCTGATCTGCTCCTGCCAGGGGTGCCCGTCGGGTGAGGCGCCGTCGTAAAGCGCGCCGCATCCGCCCGTGACGTAGAGCTTGGTGTCGACCACGTCGTCCCACAGCCGCGTCAGCACGGCGACGAGGTCCGCGTCGCCGGTCTCCAGCGCGAGGTCGGCGAGTCCCGCGTACAGGTAGTTCGCGCGCACGGCGTGACCCGCCACCACCGCCTGCTCGTGCACGGGCAGACGGTCCTGGTTGTCGTCCCCTCCCTCGAACTCGTCACGCACCCGGAGGAACGCCTGCGCCAGGGCGAGCCATCGGCGGTCGTCGGTCGCGCGGTAGAGCTCCACGACCGCCATGTAATGCGAGGGGCAGATCGCGCTGCGCGCCAGCTCGAGCGGCTGATTCGCCGCGAGCCCTTCGAGGTAGCCGGCCGTGCGGATGGCGACGTCGAGCAGCAGCGTCGATTCGGTGACCGCGTGGTGTCGCACGCACATCGTGATGAGGTGGCCGAGGTTGTACGTCTCGAAATGGAACCGGTCGGCGAGGTCGCTCGCGGCGACCGGGCCGCGTGCCGCGATCAGGGTCGGGGTGTGCAGGTAGCCGTCATCGCGCTGCACACGCGCGATGAGCTGCGCGAGCTCCTCGATCGTGTCGGCGAGCCACGGCTCCGGCGCGATCTCGAGCTGGGCGATCCCCGCCTCCATCCACTTGTAGACGTCGCCGTCCATGAACGGCGGCCCTTCGTGCGTGCCCTCCTCGAGTCCGGCGGCGATCCGGAAGTTGCGGAGCCCGGCGCTCACGGCCGGGTCGCTCAGCGACTGCCACATGGTCGGCACGGTCGTCGAGGCCGTGCGCTGCTGCACGCCGCCCCAGAACCCGTCGGCCCATCGCGCGGAGTCGGCGGTCAGCGGGGTGAGGATGCGGGGGCGGGTGGTGGTCATCGGTCAGCTCCTTCATGCGCGGCGACGACCTCGCCGAGTCGCTCGATCCCCGAGGCGATGCTCGTCAGCACCGGCACGTCGACGTCGGCGCGCTCGGCGGCGGAGGCCATGGACGCCTGCGCGAGCACCACGATGTCTGCATCGGCGGCCAGGCGTTCGATCGCGGCGGACACGAGACGGTCGTGCGCGGCTCGGTCGCCCGTCGAGACGGCGGCGAACGCCCCGTCCACGACCTCGTCGACGATCTCCGGCTCGGAGCCCGCGAGACCGGCCCGTTCCCGGAGGAGCGCGACGGTCGGGGCGAGGGTCGTGGGCAGCGTCGCGATCACCGCGATGCGTCGGCCGGTTGCGACCGCACGGTCCGCCATCGCCTCATCGATCCGCAGCACCGGGATCCCGGCGCGTGCGGCGAGCGGCGCGGCGTGCGCCGAGATCGACGAACAGGTGAGCATCACGATGTCGGCCCCTCCGTCGCGCGCGGCCTCCACGAGGTGTCCGAGGCGGTCGGGGACGGATGCCGAGCGCGCGGCGTCGCCGAGGTCGGCGACGATCCGGTCGTCGAGGTAGTTCACGAACGTGGCGCCGGGCAGGGCGCGTCGCGCCTGCTCGACCACCGGTGCGATCACGACGGCGCCCGTGTGCACGAAGGCGATGCGGGTCATGCCGCGACCTCCGCCGCGAGGACGACCGTTCGACGATGCGTGCCGTGGCCGACCTCCTCAGGAGCGAGGCCGGGCAGGTCGAGGACCGCCGTGACTCCGACGGGCACCTCGGCGGTGACCTCCAGCACGCCGTCGACGATCTCCCACGACACGGCCGCGATGCCGAACGGTGTGCGGTGCCGAGCGGAGGCCGAGGTCAGGCCGCCGCCGGGTCGCGGGGCGACGCTCAGTCGCCGGTATCCCGGCGCGGCGGGTGCGAGGCCGGCGACGACGCGGTGCATCCAGTCGACCACTGCACCGAGCGCGTAGTGGTTGAACGAGGTCATGCTGCCGGGGTTGACGGAGCCGTCGGGGCGCATCGAGTCCCAGCGCTCCCAGACCGTGGTGGCGCCCATGCCGACCTGGTAGAGCCATGACGGGCACTCCTCCTCGAGGAGCAGCGCGTATGCGGCATCCAGCTGCCCGTTCGCGCTCAGGGCGTCGGTCACGAGAGGCGTGCCGACGAAGCCGGTCGCGATGCGGTTGCCGCCCGCGCGCACGAGCTCCGCGAGCCGTGCAGCGGCCGCCGGGCGCAGCTCCTCGGGCAGCAGATCGAACTCGAGCGCGAGGGCGTAGGCGGTCTGCGCGTCGGACGTCATGACGCCGTCCGCACCCACGTAGGCGCCGATGAACGCGGCCCTCGCCTCGTCGGCGACGGTCGTGTAGTGCGCGGCGTCGGCCGTCTCGCCGAGCGTCTCCGCCATGTCGGCGACCAATCGAGCCGAGCGGGCGAAGTACGCCGAGGCGACGAGGTAGCGGTCGGTCAGCGCGTCGGCCGGGTCCTGCGGAGGCGCGGCCGGGTCGAGCCAGTCGCCGAGCTGGTAGCCCGTGTCCCAGAGGCGCGTGGGGCCGGCGATGTCGGCCTGCAGGTCGACCCAGGCGCGAGCGCTGTCGAACTGCGCGCGCAGCACGCCCGCGTCGCCGAAGCGGCGATGCAGGGTCCACGGCACGATCGTCGCGGCGTCGCCCCAGGCGGCACCGGGCCGTTGCGGGGTCCACATGGTGTCGGCGGGGATCACGGGGACGTACCAGGGCACGGTGCCGTCGGGGAGCTGTTCGGCCGCGAGGTCGCGCAGCCAGCCCGCGAGCATGCCGGAGGAGTCGTACAGGAAGGAGGCGGCGGGGGCGAAGACCTGGATGTCGCCGGTCCAGCCGAGGCGCTCGTCGCGCTGGGGGCAGTCCGTGGGAAGGTCGACGAAGTTGCCGCGCATGCCCCACACGACGTTCTCGTGCAGGCGGTCGAGCTGCGGGTTCGACGACGAGAACCACCCCGTGCGCTCCATGTCGGTGTGCTGCACGCGGGCGATGAGAGCCCCGGCTGCGGCATCCGCGTCGATATCCGTCGGCCACCCGTCGACCTCGACGTAGCGGAAGCCGTGGAACGTGAAGCGCGGCTCCCACTCCTCGCCGCCGTCGCGACCGGCGAACGTGTAGACGTCGGTCGAGGCGGCGTCGCGCAGGGGGCGCGTGTAGATCTCGCCGTCCTGCATGACCTCGGCGGTGCGCAACGTGACGGTGGCGCCGGCCGGGGCGGTCGCGCGAAGGCGCACGACTCCCACGAGGTTCTGTCCGAAGTCGAGCACGCGGCGGCCGGAGGGCGTGCGCAGCACGGCGACGGGGGCTACCTCCTCCGTCACGCGGACCGGAGGGCCGGTGGGGGCGACGAGCGTGCCGAGGTCGCGGCGGCGCAGCTGCACGCGTCCCCAGGCGGTGTCGTCGTAGCCGGCGCTGCTCCACCCCGGTAGCTCCTCGCGGGCGTCGTAGGTCTCTCCGTCGTAGATGCCGGAGCGCAGGATGGGACTCGGCGCGGCCTTCCAGCGGGTGTCGGTCGCGACGGTCTGCGTCGATCCGTCGGTGTAGACCAGCTCGAGCTGGCCGAGGAACGACAGGTCGTCGCCGAACACGTTGCGGAAGCCGCCGCGCCACCCGAGGCGCCCGCGGTACCAGCCGTCGCCGAGCCAGGCGCCGATCGCGTTCTCGCCCTCGACGAGCAGGTCCGTGACGTCGTAGGTGTAGTAGCGCAGACGGTCGCGGTAGACCGTCCACCCGGGGGAGAGCACGTCGTCGCCCACGCGCTCGCCGTTGATCTCCGCCTGATACAGGCCGTGCGCGGTCGCGTACAGCCGGGCGCGCACGAGTCCGGGGCGCACGGCGAAGTCTCGACGAACGAGGGATGCGCGGCGGTCGTCCCGCATCGGGTTCTCGTTCCAGAGCGCACCCACCGGGCCGGCGGACCAGTCCTCGGGGTGCAGCAGGCCGGCCTCAACGTCGGCCGCGGGGCCGGGGGCGCTCCACTCGCCGTCGACGCCGCGCACCCGCACGCGCACCGACGCACGGGCGCGCGAGCTCAGCGGGGCGGCGGGCCAGGGGACGAGCACCTGGTCGGCCGACTCGACGTCGAAGGACCGCACGTCGCCGTCGGAGTCGACCTCGATGCGGTACGCGACCTGGACCCATTCCGTCGGGGCTGCCTCGACGAACCACGACAGCCGGGGAGCGGACTCGCCGATGCCGAGCGGTTCGCGATGATGCTCGAAGCGCGGTGCGGATACGGTGACCGGCATTGGACACTCCCAAGTGTTCGAAACGTTTCAGAGTCGCATCGCACTCGCTGTCATAGCGATCAACGGTAAGATTGTGACGTTTCAATACTAGGGCATGAACGTCGACGAGGTCGATGCTCGTGCCAGACTCGGACGCGGAGGTTCCCATGGTGATCGCAGTGACAGGAAGCAGTGGAACGCTCGGTCGGGCGACCGTCGAGCGGCTCCGCGAGAACGGCGCCGAGGTGATCGGCTTCGACCTCGCCGGCCACGCCGGTCCCGGCTTCACGCGCGTCGACCTCACCGATTACGGGCAGACTCTGGACGCGCTCCTCGGCGTGACCGCGCGGCACGCGGGCATCGACGCGCTCGTGCACCTCGCGGCGATCCCCGTCAACGGGCTCATCCCCGACGCTGCGACCTTCGAGAACAACATGCTCGTGTCCTCTCACGTGCTCCTCGCGGCGCAGCGCGCCGGCATCCGCACCGTCGTGCTGGCATCGAGCATCACAGCGATGGGCTTCCCGTTCGAGGTGCCACCGCCGTCGCTCCCCGTCGACGAGACCTACACCCGGGCGTTCAACACCTACGGACTCGGCAAAGTCGTGGAGGAGGCGATGGCCGCGCAGCTCGTCGGCTGGCACCCCGAGGCCTCGATCACGGCGCTCCGCTTCACCAACGTCGTGGCGCCCGATGCCTACGCGACGTTCGAGTCGGCGGGGGAGCCCGACTACCGACGCGACCTCCTCGGCTCCTGGGTCGACGCGCGCGACGGAGCGCAGGCCGTCGAACGCGCGCTCGCCGCCGCGACCCCGGGATTCCGGGTCTACAACGTCGCCGCCCCGGAATCCGGCAATGCCGCGCCCACCCGTGAGGTCGCCGCGCGGTGGTTCCCGGGAGCGCCGATCGCCGACGATCTCGACGGCTTCGACTCTCTGCTCTCGACGACCCGCATCCGCGACGAGCTCGGCTTCCGCGCCGAGCACGACTGGCGCTGAGCGCGGAACCGTCCCGCACGGAAGAAGGGCGGTGGATGCTCGGCATCCACCGCCCTTCTCTTTCCCCAGCCCCCGGTTCAGCCCTTGACCGCGCCGGCCGCGAGGCCCTTCATGATGCGCTGGTTCAGGAACAGGTACAGGATCAGGATGCCGATCACGGTCACGCAGATCGCCGCGAACAGGGGGCCGTAGTTGATAGCGCCGTACTCTCCCGAGAAGTTCAGGAGCCCGACCTGGATCGTGTTAAGGCTCTTCTTGCCGCCGAACACGAGCGCGATGAGCAGGTCGTTCCAGATGAGGAAGAACTGCACGATCGCCACCGTGAAGATCGCGTTCTTCATCATGGGCAGGCCGACCGCGAAGAACGAGCGCAGCATGGAGGCGCCGTCGATCGTCGCGGCCTCGAAGATCTCCCGCGGGATGGCGCGGAAGTACGTCGCCATCATGAAGACCGTCAGCGGGAGTCCGCCGGCGATGTAGATGAGGATCATCGGCAGGTAGGAGCCGCTCACCCCGAGCTTCGAGAACGCGTTGAACAGCGGGAGGATGATCATCTGCCCCGGGATCATGATGCCCGCGAGGAACAGCAGGAGCACCGAGGCCCGTCCCTTGAACACCATGATCTCGAGCGCGTACCCCGCGGCCGTGCCGAGCAGCACGATGAACACGAGCGACGGGACGGTGACGATCAGGGAGTTCGTGATCGTGGTGGCGAGGTTGCCGGTCTCCCACGCCGTGACGTAGTTGTCCCAGCGCCAGGTCTCCGGCAGTGAGTACGAGGGGTTGTTGAGGAAGTCGCTGTTCGACTTCAACGAGTTCACGAACATCCAGATGAGCGGATAGGCGGTCACGATGATGAGGACGGCGATCGTCAGCCAGGTCGGGACCTTGCGCAGGATGCCTAGGGCGACGGCGCCGGGGCTGCGCCGGTGCGGGACGAACGCCTTGGCGCTGGGGACGGCCGTCGTGTCGAGTGTGGTGGTCATGGGGCGCTCCTCAGACGGTGTTGTCGCGGCGCGACGAGCGGAAGATGACGAGCGTGATCAGGAGGCACATGATCGTGAGCACGAGGGCGATCGTCGAGCCGTAGCCGAAGTCGCTGTACTGGAACGCCGTGCGGTACATGTACATGGTGAGCGGAGTGGTCGCGTTGCCCGGGCCGCCGCTCGTGAGGGCGAACACCGAGTCGAAGACCTTGATCGTGCCGTTGATGCTGAAGATCATCGACGCGAACAGGATCGGCAGCGACATCGGCAGGATGATGTACCGGAAGAGGCTGAACCGCTTCGCGCCGTCGAGGCGCGCGGACTCGATGATCTCGTCGGGGATGTCGAGAAGGCCGGAGAACACGAGGATGCCGTAGAAGCCGGCCGAGCGCCACACGTCCATGATCACGATGACGATGAACGCGGTCGTGCCGTCGCCCAGCCAATCGACGTTCGCGAGGCCGACGTTCACGAGGAGCTCGTTCACGAGCCCGTCGTTCGGGGCCGACTGGAAGAGCTTCTGGTACAGGATGCCGATCGCGACCGTGGGCAGCACGACCGGGAAGAACACGAGCGTGCGGACGATGACCGAGGATCGGCGCAGGATGAAGTGGTAGAGCAGTGCGAGGCCGAAGCCCAGCACGACCTGGAACAGCGTGGTCAGGAGCGCGTAGCGGATCGTGAACCAGAACGCGTCGGCGACGTACTTGTCGGTGAAGAGCCGGCTGAAGTTGTCGATGCCGGTGAACTCGAATCCCTCCAGGATGCTGCCGGTGAAGAAGGTCAGGCCGAACGACCAGAGCACGGGGACGATGGTGATGAGCGTGTAGATGATCAGCGCCGGCAGGAGCAGCAGCAGGATCGTCTTCCGGTCGCCGAGGACGGACTTCATGCGTGGCGGCCTTTCGGGTGGAGGGGGCGAGACGAGAGAGTGCCGGCCCCGCGCTCTCGGCGTGAGAGCGCGGGGCCGGTGCGGGGATCAGCCGTTGTCGAGCGCGTCCTGGACGAGGGTCATGAACTCCTCGGCCGAGAGCTCGCCCGTGACGAGCAGCGCGGCGTTGGTCGACGAGGCCTGGCTGGCCTTCGCGTTGAACAGCGCCTCGAACCACAGCACGCTGTCGGTGCTCGTGGAGATCTCGTCGGCGACGGTCTGCGAGATCGCGGGGAGCTCCGCCTCCTCGTCGGCGATGAAGCCGGTGATCTGTCCCTGCGACAGGGCTTCGTTGCCGTAGTTCTCGGCGATGCAGCCGAGCCAGTCCGCGGTGCCGTCGTTGTAGGCGGCTGCGCTCATGGTCGCCGGGAGGCCGACGTTGGACGGGTAGGCGTCGGGCGAGCCCTTGCCGCCCTCGACGGCCGGGAAGTTGAAGAACCCGACGTTGTCGGCGCCGATCTGGTTGCCGTCGCCGTTGATGTTGCCGAGGATCCAGCTGCCCATGTAGATCATCGCGGCCTTGCCGGTGAGGAACTCGTTGTAGGAGCTGTCGATGTCGAGCGAGGTGACGTTGTTGTCGAAGTAGCCGGCGGCGCCGAGGTCGGCGATCGCCTGTGCGGCGGCCACGTACTCGGGGTCGGTGAGCTTGGCGTCACCCGAGGCGACCTTCTCGAGAGCGTCGTCGCCGACCGAACGGAACAGGTAGGTGCTGATGAGTCGGGTGATGGGCCAGCCCTGCTCGCCGGATGCCGTGAAGGGCGTGTAGCCGGCGGTCTTCGCCTCGGCGGCGATCGTGGTGAGGTCGTCCCAGGTCTCGGGGACGTCCCAGCCCTGCTCGGCGAAGATCTGCTTGTTGTACCAGATGCCCTCGATGTTGTACTGGAACGGCAGGAACGAGAACTCGCCGCCGTACAGCTTCTTGATCGTGGAGACCGCTCCCTCGGCGATCTTGTCGCGCACGCCGAGCTCGGTGAGCTTCTCGTCGAAGTCGACGAGGTAGCCGCCCTTGGCGAGCTTCGCGCCTTCGGACGGGTTGCCGCCGGCGGAGAAGATCGGGGGCAGATCCTCCTGCGTCGCGAGGAGCTGTACCTGCGCGTCGAGGTCCGCCTGCGGTGCCGAGTTGAACTCGAGCGGCATGGCCTCATTCTCGGCCTCGCACGCGCCGGCTGCGAGGGCGTCGAGCACGGGCTGCGTGGTGGTGTTCTCGGCGTTCTTCAGGAACTCGAAGGTGCCGCCGGATGCCGATCCGCCGTCGCCCGCGCAACCGGAAAGGACGAGTACCCCGGCGCTGGCCAGAGCGGCAACGCTGAGGAGCGGCTTGCGAAGGCGCCGCCGTTCTGCTGTGAACACATTTCCTCCTTGAAAGTGAACTCTCGTTATTGAGACGTTTCAAAAGCAATGCTAGGGCGAGATTTGTTGCCTGTCAAACGAAATTCGTAGGGGGTTATGCGGCCCTGAAGCAGCATATCCGTGGAGGATGCGTCAGGATGGTCGCATGCTCTTTGAAACGTCACAATCCGTGATCGATCCCGACGACGTCGTCGAGGGCCTGATCCGCGACCTGCCGCTCAGGCAGAAGGTCGTGCAGCTCGTCGGCCTCTGGGCAGGGGCGCGCCGCGACGACAACGCCGCCCCGATGCAGGACCAGCTCATCGCCGACGGCCTCCACGTCGACGCCTACGCGGCAGACGGCCTCGGCCAGTTCACGCGCCATTGGGGGACGACCCCGATCGACGTGCCCTCGGGCGTCGCCGAGTTGCGTCGCCGACAGGACCGGCTGGGGGAGCGTGTCGGCATCCGTGCCCTCGTCCACGAGGAATGCCTGACGGGCGTGCTCGCGTGGGGCGCGACCGTCTACCCGACCCCGCTCGCGTGGGGCGCCGCGTTCGACCCTCAGCTCGTGGAGCGGCTCGGACGTCGCATCGGTGAGGACCTGCGCGCGCTCGGCGTGCACCAGGGGCTCGGTCCCGTGCTCGACGTGGTGCGCGACGCGCGGTGGGGCCGTGTCGAGGAGTGCATCGCCGAGGATCCGGTGACGGTCGGGGCCATCGGCAGCGCCTACGTGCGCGGGCTCGAGTCGGCGGGCGTCGTGGCGACCCTCAAGCACTTCGCCGGTTACTCCGGATCGCGCGCCGGCCGCAACCACGCGCCCGTCCCGGTCGGCCCACGCGAACTCGCCGACGTGTACCTGCCGCCGTTCGAGCAGGCGATCCGCGCCGGTGCGCGCTCGGTCATGAACGCCTACACCGACCTCGACGGTGTGCCCGCAGGAGCGTCGGTCGAGCTCCTCACCGGCATCCTGCGCGACCGCTGGGGCTTCGACGGAACGGTGGTCGCCGACTACTTCGCGATCCGGTTCCTCGAGACCATGCACGGCGTCGCCGCCGACGCGGGCGAGGCGGCGGCCCTCGCGCTGCGCGCCGGCATCGACGTCGAGCTGCCGACGGGCACCGACTATCTCGACCCGCTCGTGTCGGCGGTCGAGGACGGGCGGGTCGACGAGGCTCTCGTCGACCGCGCCCTGCGCCGGGTGCTGCGGCAGAAGCACGCGCTCGGACTCCTCGGACCCGCAGAACAGGAAGGCGACCCCGCGGTCGACCTCGACTCCGCCGAGAACAGGGCCCTCGCGCGGGAGATCGCCGATGCCTCGATCGTGCTGCTGAGCAACGACGGCACCCTCCCGCTCACGGCCGACACGACCCCGCGCCTCGCTCTCGTCGGGCCCAACGCCGACCGCTTCGGTGCGATGTTCGGCTGCTACTCCTTCGTCAAGCACGTGCTGCCACGGCATCCGGAGGTCGACCCGATCCTCTCCGCGCCGACCGTGGCCGAGGCCCTCCTCGAGCGGTGGCGCGGCGACATAGCCGTCGCCGAGGGCTGCAGGGTCGCCGACGACGACACGACGGGGATCGCAGAGGCCGTGGCCGCGGCGCTCGCGTCGGACGTGGTCGTCGCGGTGCTGGGCGACGACTCGGGCATGTTCGGACGCGGTACCTCGGGCGAGGGCTGCGACCGCGACGACCTCGGCCTCCCCGGGGCGCAGGAGCAGCTGCTGCAGGCGCTCGTCGACACCGGACGCCCCGTCGTGCTCGTGCTCCTCACAGGCCGCCCCTACGCGCTAGGCGACACGGCCGATCGCTGCGCCGCCGTCGTGCAGGCGTTCTTCCCCGGGCAGGAGGGCGGGCCCGCACTCGCCGACGCGTTGACGGGCGTCACCTCGCCCGCGGGTCGCCTCCCCGTGCAGATGCCGCGTCCGGAGACGCCGCAGCCCGGCAGTTACCTCGCGCCGCGGCTCGGGGCGCTCACGGGCGTCAGCAGCGCAGACCCCACGCCCCGGCATCCGTTCGGACACGGGCTCGGGTATACGACGTTCGCGCGCGAGGCGTTCCGCGCTGCGCATACGGAGGTGCCGGTCGACGGGGTCCTCGAGTGCGAGGTCACGGTGCGCAACACCGGCGACCGCGACGGCGCCGAAGTGCTGCAGGTGTACGCGACCGACGAGCATGCGCAGGTCGTGCGCCCGCTGCGGCAGCTCGTCGCGTTCCGTCGTGTCGCGCTCGCCGCGGGAGAGGCGCAGACGTGGACCGTGCGCATCCCGGTCGGGGCGCTCGCGTTCACGGGTGTCGCCGGGCACCGCATCGTCGAGCCGGGGCGAGTGCTGCTGCGCGTCGCGGCCGATGCGGCGGACGAGGGACTCACGGTCCCGATCGACGTGACCGGCGAGGTGCGTCGGATCGACCGGATCGCCGACGAGCCGGTGTGGGAGCGTCGTGGCTGACCGTGCGCCGCTCCGGGGAGACGACCCCGCGGCCGGTAAAGTGACGGGACGAGCACCGAGCCGGAGGAGGCCGCGCATGGCCCGAGTCGGCATCCGCGAGGTCGCCGTGCTGGCGGACGTCGCGGTCGGCACGGTCTCGAACTACCTGAACCATCCCGACCGCGTCTCCGACGACAAGGCCGCGCGCATCCGCTCGGCGATCGACTCGCTGGGCTTCGTGCCCAGCAACGCCGGACGACAGCTGCGCCTCGGGGTGAGCAGCGCGATCGGGTACATCGCCCCCGACGTCAGCAACCCGTACTTCGCTGAGATCGCCGAGAGCGTGGAGCGGCGGGCGAGCGAACTCGGCTTCACCGTGTTCCTCGCGAACTCGCACCGCGACCGCGACCGCGAGAACGCGTACATCGAGACCTTCGAGCAGTACCGCGTGCAGGGTCTGCTCATGTCGTCGCACCTGCCCGTCGAGGACCGCCTCGCCCAGGTGCGGCGGCGCGGCACCCCGTCGGTGCTCGTCGGCCAGCGCGGCCAGTCCGACGAGCAGCCCTCCGTCTCCCTCGACGAGGTCTCCGGCGGACGACAGGCCATGACGCACCTCCTCGAGGTCGGGTCACGGCGGCTGCTGTTCGTGGGCGGTCCGCTCGACATCCCCCAGGTATCGGGGCGTCTCGCCGGGGCCGGCGAGGTCGTGCGCGAGTTCGGCGCCGCAACGCTCGAGGTCATGGACGAACCCGACCGCACGGTGCGCGGTGGCAAACGCATCGGCGCCGCACTGCTCGCGCGCCCCGCGGAGATGATGCCGGACGGCATCTTCGCCGCGAACGACCTCCTCGCGCTCGGCATCATGAACGCGCTCGTCGCCGGCGGCGTCGACGTGCCGGGGCGGACGGCGATCGTCGGCTACGACGACATCGAGTTCGCCGAGGCCTCACTGATCCCGCTCACGAGCGTCATGGGACGCCACGAGGACTTCGGCGTCTCGGTCGTGGATCTGCTCTTCGACGCGATCGGCGGACAGTCGATCACCGAGCCGCACCGCATGTTCGAACCGCAGCTCGTCATCCGCTCCAGCACGCAGAGGGCGTAGTCGTGGCTGCGAGCATCCGGGACGTCGCCGACAGGGCGGGAGTGTCGGTCGGCACGGTGTCGAACGTGCTCAATCACGTCGACCGCGTCAAAGCCGAGTCGGTCCGACGCGTGCACGAGGCGATCGCGGAGCTCGGCTACGTGCGCAACGACGCGGCCCGGCAACTGAGAGCAGGGCGGAGCCTCATGGTGGGCCTCGTCGTGCTCGACGTGCGCAACCCCTTCTTCACCGAGATCGCGCGCGGCGCGGAGCGCGAGGCCGCCCGGCACGGGCTGTCGGTCGTGCTCGCCAACAGCGACGAGGACAGCGAGCAGGAGGCGCGGCACCTCGACCTGTTCGAGCAGCAGCGCGTCCGCGGCATCCTGCTCTCGCCGTACCAGGAGGCCGGTCCGCGGCTGCGGGTCATGCGGCAGCACGGCATCCCTGCGGTGCTCGTCGACCGTCGGGGCGCCGACGACTCCTTCAGCAGCGTCTCGGTCGATGACGAGATGGGCGGGTACCTCGCGGCTCGTCATCTGCTCGAGACGGGTCGACGCCGGATCCTCTTCGTGGGCGGTCCGCTCGACATGACGCAGGTCGACGAGCGTCTCAGCGGCGCGCGACGTGCCGTCGCCGAGGTGGCGGATGCCGTGCTCGACGTGCTGCCGTCGCCGGCGTCCACCGTGGATGCGGGCCGCGGCGCGGGCGACCGGATCGCGGTCATGGCGGCCGAGGCCCGGCCCGATGCGGTGTTCTGCGCCAACGACCTCGTCGCGCTCGGCGTGCTCCAGGGACTCCTGACCCACGGCATCCGCGTTCCTCAGGACGTCGCCCTGATCGGCTTCGACGACATCGACTTCGCGGCGGCGGCCGCCGTGCCGCTCTCATCGATCCGTCAGCCGAGCGGCGTCATGGGCGAGACGGCCATGCGCCTGCTGCTGGAGCACAGCGACGACCCTCGGCGCACGGCCGAGCACATCGTGTTCCAGCCGGAGCTCGTCGCCCGAGACTCCACCGCCTGACAGGCCGTCAGAACTCCGAGACCACGGGGCGCCCGTCGAGGTAGGCGATCATGTTGAGCACGAGGAAGTTCCAGTTCTGGAAGTTCCTCGTCATGATGGCCTCGCCGGTGTCGGGGTTGTAGAACTCGTGCAGGCATCCGGTCGCGGCGAGGTCGCGGCCGAACAGCTCCACGGTCTGCTCCGCGAGCTCGCGGGCGTCCTCGGCGAAGCCGTACTTCTCGAGGCCGCGGAACACCAGGTAGTTGCTGATGCCCCAGATCGGTCCGAGCCAGTTCGAGGGGTTGTTCGACGCACGCAGGTTGTACGGCTTCTCGAGGCGCGACAGCGTGCGCACGCCGTACGTGGCGCGGAACGTGCGGCGGTCCTGCAGACGCTCGCGCATGCGCTCGGCCTGCTCTTGCGAGGCGATGCCCGCCCACATGGGGAGGAAGCTCGACCAGTTGTCGACGCGCAGCAGCAGCGACGACCAGGAGCGTGGAGCGCCCGCGTGCAGCCAGTCGTCGGCGTCGACTTCCCGGAAGAGGAGGTCGGCGCTGTAGTAGGTGCCATCGCGCTCGTCCCACAGGTGCGTGTTGACGGCGTCAGCAAGGTCCTGCGCCCGTCCGCGCCAGCGATTCGCCTCGGGCAGGCGGTCGAGGTCTTCGAGCAGCGAGCCGAACGCGAGGAGCTCGCGGTACAGCAGCGAGTTCAGGTAGATCGACGCGGTGCTGCGGTCGGGTCGGTAATAGACCGAGGGGTCGTTGTCGACGCCGATCGCGAAGTCGGTCTGCCAGTAGGCGAGGCCCGTCTCGGCGTGGATGTGGCTCTCGAGGTAGCGCTCGATGAACGACTGGATCACCGGGATGCCGTCCTCGATCCACGCGGCGCTGCCGCGACGGCGGCTGAGCAGGGCGGCTTGCTGGGCGATGATCGGCTTGTGCATGTTCTGCGAGAACCCGGCGGCGCGTCCGGGATCGCCGTGCAGCAGCGGCCCGCCGGGCTTGAGCAGCAGAGGCATCACGCCGTCCTCGTCGGTGTGGTCGAGGAAGTTGCGGATCGTGCCCTCCTCGTACGCTCCGAAGCGTCCGGCATCCTCCGTCTCCAACTCGACCTGGCCCATCACGACGCTGATGAACCACGAGTCCCAGTCCCACAGCGCATTCGAGTAGTACGGGGAGTCCGGAGAGCTCGGCACCGTGTAGGGGTGCTCGAGCACGCCCTCGGGCTCTCGGGTCATCTGCGTCGCGTGCTCGGTGACGTAGGTGCGGAGGGCGTCTTTCCAGAGGTCGATCATGCGGGTGATTCCTTGGGTTCGGCGGTGAACGGGAGGGCGAGGAACGTGAAGGGGGCGAGATCGACGGTCGCGCGGCCGTGCGGCGTCACGACGTCGACCGTGCGGGGCTCGCCGTCGATGCTCGCGACGAGGACGCGGATGCCGTCGACGGTGCGGGCGCCGATCGCCCATATGAGCCCGTCGGGGCTGTCGCCGCTGAGGAGATCGGCATCGGGCGAGCCGAGGGCGGTGAGGGATCGCAGGGCATCGGCGACGGGGAGGGCGACGCCCTCGGAGGAGCGGATGCCGCGAGGCCCCCACTCCTCGAACCAGGCGATCGAGCTCACGCCGGGCACGGCGAGCGCGGCGGCGCTCGCGATCGTCCACGCGGCGAGCTCGGGCGCGGCCTGTCGCGGGTCGTCGATGCTCGTGAACTGTGCGCCGTAGCCGTCGCGCAGGTCAGCGTGCGGCGAGAGCGGCTGCGGGGTCGTGGCGACGTCGTTGAAGCGGGGGCGCAGGGCGATCGGACCGATGTGCACGGGCCGGCCGGCCGCCCGCTCGACGGTCTCGTGCGCGACGAGGCGCTGGATCGCGACGGATTCGACGATCTGCTCGGTGTCGACCGAGTGGAACAGGGGAGTGACGGTGACGGTCAGACCGTCGAGATCGTCGGGCAGCCGGTGCAGTTCGCGGTTGAGCTCCGTGAAGTGCGAGCGGCTGCCGCCGATGACCTGAGGGGTGCGTCCATGCGCGTCGAGGGCGCTGCGGAGGAGACCGATCGACTCGTGGTCGGACACGTGTCGGGCGTCGCTCACCTGGTGGAAGGCCGTCACCCGCACGATCTCGACGCGGTCGAGGGCGGCGACGGCCGCATCGAGCTTCGACGGCGCGTCCGGGTCGAGGACGAAGCGCACGTCCAGCGGCCGACCGGAGGCTGCGGCGCGTTCGAGCCCGGCGCGCCAGTCGACGCCCGCGAGGTCGGCCTCCACGATCAGGGCGTCACCGACATGCTCGACGGTCGGTGCGGGGTCGGGGGCCGTCGAGGCGGCGACGCCGAACGACGGGAGGGCGCCGGCGGGGGCGAGGACGATCTCGACCGGATCCGCCAGGATCGCGGCATCCGCGTCGCCCGTCGTGGCGCGGACGCGGAGTCGCTGGATCACGTGCTCGCCCGCGGCGATCCGGTAGGGGAAGGGCAGCGACAGGGGCCGGCTGTACGTCTTGTAGGAGGCGTCGGTCCAGTTGCGCTGGTCCTCCATCTCGAAGACATCGCCCTCGAAGATGAGGCCGATCGCGGCATCCTCGTCGGACCAGTCGAGCGCGACGATGTCGATCACCGGCTGGTGCGCGCTGATCCGCGCGGGGAACCGGGACTCCTCGATCGAGCCGTCGGGATGGCCGACGCGGAGCTCCGCCCCGGCGACCTGCGGGGGTTGCAGGACGATGAGACCGGTGCGGTTCGTGTCGATGTCCGCGAGCGCCTCGAGATCGACGGTCGCGACGAGGTTGTCGCCATCGAGGTCGAGACGAAGCGACCCCCGGAAGAGCGAGGGCGAGGATGTGCGCAGAGCGAGCGTGAGCGAACGGTCGGCGGCGGTCACGTCCTCCACGACGAGCGGGATCGTGTTCCAGTCCGCGTCGCGCACGACCGCGCGGATGCTCCTCAGCACCCGGCGGCCGTGGCGGCGCAGGTCGGCGATCTCGTCGTCGCGGCGCTCGAACGTCCACCCGCCGAGCGCGCGGTCGTCGCGCTCGATCCGGCTCCAGGTCATCCTCGTCCTTCCGGAGGTCCGTGCTCTCAGCGCTCGATGTGGTCGAGGTGCAGCATGCGCGCGAGGTTCTTGTCGAGCTCGTCGTCGCGGAAGATCTTCTTCCAGTCGTCCTTGATGATGCTCTCACGGCCGTAGTCCATGGCGATGAGGCAGGCGTCCGAGAACGGGTTGTCCCCGCGCAGGCCGTTCGCGAGCGCGACCTGGGTGTGCCCGTACAGGATGCTGCGGGCCGCGGCCTCGGGCACGCCCATGGTGTTCACGGTCTCCTGCAGCGCCTCGTTGAGGAGGTCGCCGATCATGCAGGCGACGGTCTCGACGAGGGTCGGCTCGAGCTGCGCGAGCTGCTTGATCGTGACCCAGTGCACGTCGATGACCGGTGCGTAGATCGCGCGGACGGTGGCCTCGACGATGGCCTTCTTGGCGTCGTCGTCGCTCTCGATCGCGGCGATCGCGTCCTGCGGGGCGGCGATGCCGCCGAACGTGTCGGCCCACTGCTCGGGCGTCTCGCGCTGCAGGAAGATCGACGGGTGGCACGGGTGCGCGACGGCCTGGATCACGTCGTCGCGCGTCGTGAGCAGGCCCGCGTACGCGGCGGCCGGGTCGAGCGTCAGCACGATCGCGCCGGCGCGCAGCTGCGGGACGAGGTCGGCGGTGACCGGGCCGAGGGCGAGGTCGGGGACGGCGAGCACGACGATGTCGGCGTCGGCGACCGCGGTCGCGGCGTCGGTCAGCTCGCGGCCGGCCTCGATCGTGCGCTGCTGGCCGGCGGGGGAGTTCTCGACGTACCAGACGGTGTGGTCGGTCTTCACCAGGTTGTTGGACACGCGCATGCCCATCTTGCCGCCTGCGCCGATGACGGCGATCTTGTAGGTCGCAGAGCTTGTCGAAGTGTCGCTCATGATGTGCTCCTCAGATATTCGAGTGTGGTGCGGGTCCAGTCCCGCTCGGTGCGGATGGTGGTCTCGGGGTCGCCCTGCCAGGGCAGCCAGTGCTCGACGATCTCGTTGATGCCGCGCTCGCGGGGGCGCACGGCGGCGAGCAGCTGGGGGTAGTCGTGCAGGCCCGTGCCCATGGCGGTGCCGGAGTAGGTGAATCCGACCCAGCCGTCCTGGCGTGAGAACGCGAAGTCCTTGACGTGCACGTTCGCGACGAGCGGGGCGCTCAGCAGCACGCATGCGGCGGGCTGCTCGAGCCGGGCGACGACGTTGGCGGGGTCGAGGCAGATGCCGAGATGGCGGCTGCCGACGCGTTCGACGAGCCCGGTGAGTTCGGCCGTGGCGAGCTGCTCGTACGTCTCGAGCGCGAGAGTGACCCCGGCGTCCTCGAAGGAGCGGATGCTGCTGCGCAGCCACGTCTCGGCCTCGGCGAGCGTGGGGCGGGAGTCGGGGCTGTAGACCATGCTGCGCACGAGCCGCGCGTCGAAGATCTCGGCGAGGGCGAGGAAGCGGGAGAGGTGCTCGGGCTGGATGCCCTTGGTGCCGAGCTCGATCGTGAGGCCGAGGTCGCGGGCGGCGGAGGCGGCATCGCGCAGCTCGGCGTCGCTCATGGTGTCGAGGGGCACGTAGTCGCAGATCTGGAAGAGCCCGACGCCCTGCGCGGCGGTGTCCTCGAACGCGCCGATCAGGCTGAGGGGGTCCGGGGCGCGCTCGGAGTGCTGCCAGAAGTAGGCGTAGGTGCCGAGCCCGATCATGCGCTCGCTCCTGCACGGTGCGCGGCCAGGGCGGCGGCTTCGTCGAGCACGGTGACGAGGGCGTCGGCGTCGTGGGCGAACCGGCCGAGGAAGACACCGTCGACCGCATCGCCGAGGGCGGTGAGCAGGCCGGGGCCGGCGGCGCCGCCGTAGATGATCGTCGACCCGGCGCGGGCGGTGTCGGCGTCGATCGCGTCTCGGAGGGCGGCGGCCACGGTGCGGATGTGGTCGTGGCCGGCGGGCTCGGGAGCGCCGATCGCCCACACGGGCTCGTAGGCGACGATCACGGCGTCGGCGGGCGCGTCGTCGAGGGCGGAGCGCAGCTGGGCGACCGCGACGCCGGCGGCATCACGCGGGTCCTGACGCTCGGTCTCGCCGATGCACAGCAGCGGAGTGAGGCCGGCGGCGAGGGCGGCGCGGGTCTTCGCCGCGGTCTCCGCCTCGTCCTCTCCGAACAGGCGGCGGCGTTCGGCGTGCCCGATCTCGGCGATCGTCGCGCCGACCTCGGCGAGCTCGGCCGCGGTCACCTCGCCGGTGAACGCGCCGGCAGGCTCGCCCGACACGTCCTGTCCGCCGACGCGCACCGGGGTCCCGGAGAACGCGGTGAGCGCGGGGAGGATCTGCAGGTAGGTCGGGGTGACGAACAGGGTGACCGCGCCGCGGGAGACGGCGTCGTGGGCGCGCACGCGCGTCGCGACCTCGTCGAACCAGGCGGACGCCCGCTCATGCCCGAAGTACGTCTTCAGGCTCACCCCGACCGTGACCTGCGACATCAGCTTCTCCCCGTGTTCATCAGCGCTGCCCTGCGTTCAGCACTGACCGGTGGTCTCGTACTCGTCGATCACGGCGACCTTCTCCGCGGACGCGCTCGTGGTGTCGAAGCGGTAGCCGAGCCACTCGCGCACGAGGCGTCGGGCGAGCTCGATGCCCACCACGCGCTGGCCCATGGTGAGGACCTGCGCGTTGTTCGAGAGCACTGCCCGCTCGACCGAGAACGAGTCGTGCGCGGTCACGGCGCGGATGCCGGCGACCTTGTTCGCGGCGATCGCGACACCCAGACCCGTGCCGCAGATCAGCAGCGCCCGGTCGGCCTCGCCTTTCGCGACGAGCTCGGCCGCGGCGATCGCGACGCGCGGGTAGGCGGTGTGCCCGTCGGCATCCACGCCCACGTCCACGACGGAGGCGACGCCGGGGTTGTTCTCGAGGTCCTTCTTCAGGATCTCCTTGTAGTCGTATCCGGCGTCATCGCAGCCGATCACGAGACGGAGCTGGTCGGTCATGAGTTGTCCTTGTCGTTCGAGGTGTCGGCGAGGAGTTCGCCGAGCGCGGTGACGATCAGCGCGAAGGAGGTCGCGCCGGGGTCGGGGGTGCCCACCGCGTGCTCGCCGTGGGTGCGGGCACGGCCCATCTTCGGCAGCAGGTCGGCGGTCGCGGCGGCCGCGCGGGTCGCGGCGTCGGCCGCGGTCGTCCAGGCGGCGACGAGCGTCGCTCCTCCGTCGACGGCGTCGGTCAGCGTCGTCGTGAACGGTACGAGGGCGTCGACCATGGTCTTGTCGCCGACCTCGGCCTTGCCGTAGGACTGCACACCGCGCACCGCGGCATCGACGCCGGCGGCGACCGCCGCAGCATCCGGTCGTCCGGCATCGCCGAGGCGTGCGGCGACCGCGCGGAGGATGACGCCCCAGAGGGCCCCTGAGGTGCCGCCGGCCCTGTCGGACCAGGCGTCGGCCGCCCGGGCGAGCGCCGTCTGCGCACCGGCACCGGCGTCGACCGCGCGGATGCCGGCATCCAGTGCCGCATGGGAGCCGCGCTGCATGCCGATGCCGTGGTCGCCGTCGCCGGCGATGGCGTCGATGCGTCCGAGCTCGTCGACGTGGGTGTCGACCGTGTCGACGAGCACCTGCAGCGCCTGTCGCACCGTCTGCGCGACCCCCTGCGACGCCGCGTCGCCGGGGGTGATCTCGGTGTCGGTCTCGGCCGCGACCTCGACGACGTCGGCCTGGGCGGCCGGGACGACGGATCCGCGGCGATAGGCGGGGGCGTCGACCGGGGTCTCCCACAGTCGCTCGAGTTCGTCGTCGAGCCAGAACAGCGTCAGCGAGGTGCCGGCCATGTCGAAGCTCGTGCAGTACTCGCCCACGTGCGGGTCGACGAGCACGAGCCCCGCGGCCTCGAGGAGCTGGGCGATGCGCCGGTAGACGACGAACATCTCCTCGTACTTCAGCGCTCCGAGTCCGTTGAGGATCGGCACCACCCGGGCGCCGGCGACGTCGACGCCGTCCGGTATCTCGGCGAGCAGGCGGTCGACGAGAAGTTCGGCCAGACCGTCTGCCGTGGGGATGTCGGTCTCGTCGATGCCCGGCTCCCCGTGGATGCCGAGACCGATCGCCATGCGTCCGGCCGGGACCGTGAACAGCGGCGCCGGGGCACCGGGGAGGGTGCAGCCGGTGAACGCGACGCCGAACGAGCGGGTGCGCTCGTTCGCGAGGGCCGCGACCCGGGTGACCTCGTCGAGGTCGTAGCCGGCCTCGGCTGCGGCGGCCGCGGTGCGGAACACCGTGAGGTCACCCGCGATCCCGCGTCGCTTGTGCTTCTCCGCGAGAGACGCCGAGGCGACGTCGTCCGTCACGGTGACGGTCTGCGTGCGGATGCCCTCGGCGTTCAGGCGGTCCTGCGCGGCGTCGAAGTTCAGCACGTCGCCGGCGTAGTTGCCGTAGGAGAGGAACACCCCCGCGCCCCGGTCGACCGTCTTCGCGATCGCGTACACCTGCTGGGTCGAGGGCGACGCGAACAGGTTGCCCATCGCCGCGCCGTGCGCGAGTCCCTGACCGACCAGGCCGCCGAACGCGGGATAGTGGCCGGAGCCGCCGCCGACGACGACAGCGACCTGCCCCTCGGGGACGACGGTGCTGCGCACGACGCCCCCGGTCACCCGACGGACAGAGCGGGCGTTCGCGGCGACGAAGCCGTCGATCATCTCGTCGGCGAAGTCCGCCGGCTCGTTCCAGAGACGGGTCATGAGTTCACGGCCTCGGTGGGGTTCGCGGTCGCTGCGGCGGGGGTCGTCGCTCCTCGCCGAGCCAGGACGATCATCAGGACGGCCGACAGAAGCATGAACGCGCCGACGATGATCATCGGGATCTGGTAGCCGCCGGTCCAGTCGTGCACGGCGCCCGTGATGTAGGGGGCGCTGAAGCCGGCCAGGTTGCCGATCGTGTTGATCAGCGCGACGCCGGCCGCCGCGGCCACGCCCGTGAGGAACTGCGTCGGCAGCGTCCAGAAGTTCGGGAGGGCGGCGAAGATCGCGCAGGCCGTGATCGTGATGACGGCGATCGTCGCGGCCGGCGACCCCGCGTACAGCGCGAGCGGGATCGAGACGGCGCCCGCCAGGGCGGGGACGGCGATGTGCCACGTCTTGAGGCCGCGCTTGCCGGCATCCCGCGACCAGAAGTACATGACGACTGCGGCAGGCAGGTACGGGATGGCCGTGATGAGGCCCTTCTGCAGCACGTCGTAGGTGACGCCGGTCTGCTCCTGGAATCCCTCGATGATGGTGGGGAGGAAAAAGCCCAGCGCGTACAGCCCGTAGATGAAGCCGAAGTAGATGAACGACAGCATCCACACCCGGCCGCTGCGGAACGCGAACTTCGCTGAGACGTGCTTCTGACCGCCTGCGGTGGTCTTGCGCTCGGCCTCGAGCGCGTTCGTGAGCCAGGTCTGCTCCTCGAGCGTCAGCCACTTGGCGTCGGACGGCTTGTCCTTGAGGTAGAACCAGGCGATGATGCCGACGACGATCGCGGGGATCGCGACGCCCATGAACATGAAGCGCCAGCCCTCGAGTCCGAAGAACGTGCCGTGCTGCTGGATCAGCGCGCCGGCGAGCGGAGCCCCGATCACCGTGGTGAGCGGCTGGGCCAGGTAGAAGAGCATGAGGATGCGGCCGCGGTACTGCGAGGGCACCCACAGGCTGAGGAAGAGGATGGCGCCGGGGAAGAAGCCGGCCTCGGCGACGCCGAGGAAGAAGCGCAGGGCGACGAGCTGCTCGAAGTTCTGCACCCACGTGAAGAGCAGCGCGACGATGCCCCAGGTGACCATGATGCGCGCGAGCCAGCGGCGGGCGCCGAACTTGTGCAGGGCGAGGTTCGACGGCACTTCGAGAATGATGTAGCCGATGAAGAAGACGCCGGAGGCGAAGCCGAACTGGGCCGCGCTCAGGGCGAGGTCGTCGTTCATGCCGTTGGGCGAGGCGAAGCCGATGGCGGTGCGGTCCAGGTAGTTGATGAAGAACATCAGGGCCACGAACGGCACGAGTCTGACGGCGACCTTGCGGATCGCCGACTTCGCGACGGGTGATTCGTTGTGCAGGGTGTCCACGATGACTCCTCAATCGACGGTGATTCCTGCGCTCGGGTGAGTGCGCCCTCTATATTGCCTAACCGGTTGACCAATTTCAAGTCGGCGTCCGACGTCGTGACGGTATGTTGTGAGTCATGCCCGCTTTTCCCGGTGAACCGGTCGACGACATCGCGGCCGCGCTCACCGCGGTGCCCGCCGGATCGCCCGTGTCGGAGGTGGCGCGCCGTCTGCTCGACCTGTTCACGAGTGGCTCTCTCCCTCCGGGGACACGACTTCCTCCGGAGCGTCAGCTCTCCGCGACCCTCGGTGTCGGGCGCTCGGCCGTGCGCGAAGCCCTTGCGGCGCTCGAGATCCTCGGGATCGTGGACGTGCGCCCCGGGTCCGGGACCTACCTGCGCGGAGCGGCGAGCGAGCTGCTTCCACAGACGCTGCGCTGGGGTCTGCTGATCGGCGAGCGCAACACCGCGCAGCTCCTCGAACTCCGTGAGGGACTGGAGATCTTCGTCGCGCGACTCGCCGCAGCCCGGGCCGACGACGCCACCGTCGCACGTCTCGAGCAGAGCGCCGTCCGCATGCGCGAGAGCACCGACGACCTCGCGTCCTTCGCGAAGGCCGACCTCGACTTCCACCACGTGCTCGCCGAAGCCGCCGGCAACGAGACCCTCACCGATCACGTGCACGTCGTGCGCTCGCTGCTGCAGGTCTACGCCGACCGAGCGGTGCACGACAGCGGACAGGCCGAACAGGCTCTCGCCGAGCACGAGGCCGTCCTCGCGGCAGTGCGCGCCGGGGATGCGGATGCCGCGGCCTCCGCCATGGCCGTGCACATGTCGACGGCCACCGCGCGGCTGCTCGACGCCTGACTTCTCGACGCCTGAGCGCGGATCGTTCGGTCGGTTCGTGACATGGTCCGCGATCCGTTACGATGGCTAGGTGCATCCGGTCTTCACGGGCCAGATGCCTGGAGACGTCGCATAGTCCGGCCGAGTGCACCACCCTGCTAAGGTGGAGTCCCCTCACGGGGACCAGGGGTTCAAATCCCCTCGTCTCCGCAGAAAGATCCCCCGCTCCGGCGGGGGATTTCCTTGTTCTCGGGGGCTGCGCCGTGATAGCCCCCGAACACAGCGATCCCCCTCACGGTTCGGGCCGTGAGGGGGATGCGTTATCTCGCTGCGTATGGGGGGGCGAGCGGACGCTGTCCTGATGCCGGATCCCCATCCCGCATCGCCGATCCCCAGAGCGGCCGGAAGCATTCGCTCCGTCGTTGGAGACATCTCACCTTCGCATGCGCTCGCATGGGGTTGCGCAGACTTTGTGCGCGATCACCAAGCGTCGACCGTTCGGGCCTTAAGACGTGTGTCCATTTCCTACTAGACGAAGGTCTATAGGCTGATTGCACCTTCGTTCAGTCGGCGGTCGAGCTCTCCGGCGACGCATCCGCGAGTTGCCCCGCCAGGTTGAAGACTTCGACGAGGGTCGTCGCGGCCTGGTCGGCGCGTCCCTCGAGGCCGACGAAGAACTCGGCCATCGACGCCTCCCATCTCGCCGCCACGGGAGAGGCGGCGAGGTACTCACGAGCGGCCTCATCGTCGTCGGTCTCGTAATAGCCGAACAGCCGCGCGTTCTCGCGGTCGACGAAGATCGAGTAGTTCCTGCGCCCGGCGGCGGCGATCTCCGCGAGCATCTCCGGCCAGACCGGGGTGTGCCGCTCGATGTACGCGTCGAGCATCTCGGGACGGACCTGCAGGGTGAAGGCGATGCGCGTCATTTCTCTCCTCGGGCGGTCGTGGGTCTCAGTGCGTCGCGGTCGAACGGCGCACGACGAGTTCGGGCTGGAAGACGGTCTGGCGGGGGATGAGCTCGGCGTCGTCGCTCTCCTCGAGCAGGATGCGCAACGCGGTGCGTCCGATCATGGCGCTGGGCTGGCGGATCGAGGAGATGGGCACCGCGGCGGCCGACGCGAAGGAGATGTCGTCGAACCCGATCAGCGCGATCTCGTCGGGGACGAGCATGCGGCCGTCGACGATCAGCGACTGCAGCAGTCCCAGCGCGACGAGGTCGTTGGCCGCGAAGAGCGCATCCGGCCATTCCCGCCGTGGGCGCTGGAGCAGTCGAGCGCCCACGGCAGCCCCTTCGTCGACGGTCATGGCCGAGGTCGACACCACCTCGAAGTCGATCGTCTGCCCGGCGTTGTCGATCGCGACTCGCGCCCCGGCGATCCGGTCGGTGACCTGCCGCATGTCCATGGGGCCGCCCACGAACGCGATGCGGCGGCGTCCGGTCTCGATCAGATGCTCGACGGCGAGGCGCCCTCCCGCGACCGAGTCGACGGACACCGAACTGAACCGGCTCGCGCCGCCGAAGCGATCGACGAGAACGGCGCGGATGCCACGGGCGCGGAGGTGCTCGAGGCGCGGATGGATGTCGCCGTACGGCGAGATGAGCACGCCGCGCACCTGCTGCTCCTCGAACAGATCGAGGTACTGCCGTTCGCGCGCGGTGTCCTCGTCGGTGTTGCCGTAGAGGATCGCGATGCCGTGCTTGGAGGCCTCGTCCTCCGCGCCCCGCACGACGTCGTTGAAGAACGGGTTCTGGCCGTTGAGCACCACGAAGCCGACCGTGTGCGAGACGCCGCCGCGCAGTTTCCGTGCAGCCTCGTTGCGCACGTACCCGAGTTCGTCGATCGCCCGCTGCACGCGCTGCGCCGATTCCATCGAGACCGTCTCGGGCCGGTTGAGGACGTTGGACACCGTGCCGACGGACACGCCCGCGGCATCCGCGACGTCCTTGATGCTCACCGGCATGTGCTCGTCATTCCTCCCTGCTGCCTCGTCGCAGCATCCTCCCGTGCTCACGTCTCGTCGTGTTCGATCCGTGACTTGACCCGATTGTGTTCGATGCCTACAGTAGCCATGAATCGAACCTGAATCGATTCAGATCATATACCCGACCTCAACGAGGAGGAACGAGTGGCGAACAGTGCTCCCACTGCACCGGACGACGCCCCCGTCGTGCTCGAGCTGTCGAAAGTCGTCAAGGCCTTCGGCGCCGTCGTGGCCTTGCGCTCGGGCAGCCTGCGTCTGCGGTCAGGCTCCATCCACGCCCTGATCGGCGAGAACGGCGCGGGAAAGTCGACTCTCGTGAAGATCGTCGCCGGTCTCTACCGGCGCGACGGAGGCGACCTCCGCCTCGACGGCGAGGAGGTCGACTTCACCTCGACCGCGCAGTCGAAGGCCGCGGGGATCGCGGTCATCTACCAGGAGCCGACGCTCTTCCCCGATCTCTCGGTCACCGAGAACATCTTCATGGGGCGCCAGGTCACCGGACGCTTCGGACGCATCGACCGCAAGGCCATGCGCCACGAGGTCGAGCGCCTCTTCACCCGTCTCGGAGTGACCATCGACCCCGACCGCCCCGCCGAGGGGCTGTCGATCGCCGACCAGCAGGTCATCGAGATCGCTAAGGCGGTGTCGCTCGACGCCAAGGTCCTCATCATGGACGAGCCGACGGCTGCCCTCTCCGGCGTCGAGGTGGAGCGGCTCTTCACGATCGCGCGCAGCCTGCGCGACGAGGGTCGAGGTCTGATCTTCATCTCGCACCGCTTCGACGAGGTCTTCGCGCTGTGCGACACCGTCACCGTCATGCGCGACGGCTCCTACATCTCCACCACGCCGATCGCCGACACCACGCCCGCGGAACTCGTGCGGCAGATGGTCGGCCGCGACGTCACGGAGCTCTTCCCGAAGCAGGAGGTCGCGATCGGGGAGCCGGTGCTCGAGGTGCAGGGACTCACGAGCCCTGGCGTCTTCCACGACATCAGCTTCACGGTGCGGTCCGGTGAGATCGTCGGGCTCGCCGGCCTCGTCGGCGCCGGTCGCAGCGAGGTCGCCCGCGCCGTCTTCGGCGTCGACGACTACCAGGAGGGCAGCGTCACCATGAAGGGCGCGCCGATCCGCCGAGGTCGCCCGACCGAGGCGATGCGGGCCGGGATCGCGCTAGTCCCCGAGGACCGGCGCAAGCAGGGGCTCGTGATCGAGTCGGGCGTCGGGCGCAACGTCACCATGGCGATCCGCCGACAGCTCTCGCGCTTCGGGCTCATCACGAGCGCCGCCGAGAACCGGGCCGCCCGCGAGTGGGCGAGCCGGCTCGAGGTCAAGTCGCACGCGCTCGACACCGTGGCGGCGACCCTCTCCGGAGGCAACCAGCAGAAGGTCGTGCTGGCGAAGTGGCTCGCCACGCGTCCCGACATCCTCATCATCGACGAACCCACGCGGGGCATCGACGTCGGCACGAAGTCCGAGGTCCATCGCCTCCTCTCCGAGCTCGCCGGGCAGGGCATGGGGATCCTCATGATCTCCTCCGAGCTCCCCGAGGTCCTCGGGATGGCCGATCGCGTGCTCGTCATGCGCGAGGGCCGCATCACGGCCGAGATCGACCGGGCCGAAGCCACCAGCGAGAACGTCATGTTCGCCGCCACCCACGCATCGGAGCAGCACTCGTGAGCGTCACATCCACTACGCGCATCCCCGTCTCCGGGGTCACCAAGCGCATCGGCGCCCTCGGCAAGGCCCGCGAGTTCGGCATCCTCATCGCCCTCGCGCTCGTCGTCACGGCCGCGACCGCGAAGAACCCGAGCTTCCTCTTCTCCGCCGACGGGTGGCGCGACCTGCTGCTGACCCCGTCGATCCTCGCGCTCGTGGCGATCGGCCAGGCCATCGTCATCATCACTCGCAACGTCGACCTGTCGGTCGGGTCGGTGATGGGGCTCACGGCCTACCTGACCGGACGGCTGTTCATCGACGTCCCCGCGCTGCCCATCCCGGTGGTCGTGCTGCTCGCCGTCGGCTTCGGCGCACTGCTCGGGCTCGTGAACGGCGTGCTGGTGGCCTACGCCCGGGTGCCCGCGATGGTGATCACGCTCGGCACCCTGTACGCCTACCGCGGCATCAACGTCATGTGGGCGGGGTCGACACGGGTGAACGCCTCGGACATCCCGAAGGAATTCCTCGGGATCGGCACAGGGCAGCTCCTGACCATCCCGCTGCTCGCGATCGTCGCGATCGTGCTGCTCGTCGCGATCGCCTGGTACATGCGCAACACCCGCGGCGGCCGCGAGTACTACGCGATCGGCTCCGACCCCGCAGCCGCCGAGCTCTACGGCCTGCGCGTCACCCGCCGCATCCTCACCGCGTTCACCCTGTCGGGTGCGCTCGCGGGTCTCGCCGGCGTCTTCTACGTCGCGCGCTACGGCACCGTCAGCTCGCAGGCGGGTGCGGGGTGGGAGCTGGATGCCGTCGGTGCGGCCGTGATCGGCGGCGTCGCCATCACGGGCGGCGTCGGCACCCTCTGGGGCGCGGCGATCGGCGCCATGCTCCTGATGACCATCAACCGGGCGCTGCCGATCCTCGGCATCCCCGACTTCTGGCAGCGCGCCGTCGTCGGTGTGCTCATCATCGGCGCGATCGTGCTGGATCGCTGGCTCGCGGTCAGACAGAAGCAGCGACTCATCGAAGCGAGGGACCAGTCATGACCACCGCGACCACGACCTCCACGAACCGCGTCTCGCGCGACTTCGACAAGCCGCTGTGGCGGCGCGTGCTCGTCAGCCGGGAGATGGCGATCGTCGCCCTCCTCGTGATCGTCACCCTCTACGCGATGACGACGGTCCGCGGGTTCGGGCAGCCCATCACGCTCAACTACCTGCTCCTCGACGTCGCCCCGATCCTGCTGATCGCGCTGCCGATGACGCTCGTGATGATCACGGGCGAGATCGACCTGTCGGTCGGCAGCATGGTGGGTCTCGCGAGCGTCGTGACCGGCGCGAGCGTGCAGGCCGGCATCCCGTTCGAGATCGCCGCGCTGCTCGCCCTCCTCGTCGGCGTGATCGGGGGCGCGTTCAACGGCTTCCTCGTGACCACCGTGGGGCTGCCGTCGCTCGCGGTGACGATCGGCACCCTCGCGCTGTTCCGCGGGCTCGCGGTCGGCGTGCTCGGCACCACCGCTGTGACCGACTTCCCGGAGACCTGGACGGCGCTCGCCAAGGCGAAGATCGCGGGCACGACGATTCCCTACATCATGGTGCCGTTCCTGATCCTGCTCGTCGTGTTCGTGATCCTGCTGCACTTCACCCCGTTCGGCCGCGGCGTGTACGCGGTCGGACTGTCGAAGGACGCGGCGCGGTTCTCCGGCATCCACGTCGAGCGCACGAAGTTCCTGCTGTTCGTACTGTCGGGACTCGTCTCGGCGTTCGCCGGCATCTACTTCACCCTGCGATTCGGCAGCGCCCGCGGCGACAACGCCACCGGGCTCGAACTGCAGGTCATCGCGGCCGTCGTCCTCGGCGGGGTCTCGGTGTTCGGCGGTCGCGGCCAGATCTACGGAGTTGTCGCCGCGGTGCTCCTGATCGGCGTGCTCTCGAGCGCCCTGCGCCTCGCGAACGCCACGTCCGACGTCATCAACGTCATCACCGGCGTCCTGCTCGTCGTGTCGGTGGTCGGCGCCAGCATCCTCACCTGGCTCCAAAGAGCCCGACGGCGTCCCGGCCGTCCCCCTCGCGTCTCAGCATCCACAGCCTCATGACGAAGCTGAGTCCCCGGCCGACGGCATCCGTCTCGGTCGTCCGCACGAAAGGAAGAACAATGAAGTTTGCACGCAAGCGTGTGGCCGCCGTGGCAGCGGCCGTCCTCGTCACGACGCTCGCCCTCGCGGGGTGCGCGGACACGGGTGGCTCGGGTGGCGAGTCCGGCGGCGGTGACGGCGGTGGCAGCGACAACCTCGCCATCACGTTCCTGCCCAAGAGCCTCGGCAACCCGTACTTCGACACGTCGAGCGCGGGTGGCAAGGCCGCGGTCGACGAGCTCGGCGGCACGTTCGCCGAGGTCGGTCCCGCGGAGTCGACGCCCGACGCCCAGGTGAGCTACATCAACACCGCGACCCAGCAGGGCGTAGGCGCGCTCGTCGTCTCGGCCAACGACCCCAAGGCGATCTGCGACGCCCTCGACGAGGCGCGGGACGCCGGGGTCAAGGTCGTCACGTTCGACTCCGACACGAACCCCGAGTGCCGCGACCTGTTCGTGAACCAGGCGACCGCCGAGGGCATCGCCAAGGCGCAGATCGACCTGATCGCCGAGCAGATCGGCGATGCCGGCGAGATCGCGATCGTGTCGGCGACGGCCAACGCCACGAACCAGAACGCCTGGATCGACATCATGAAGGAGCTGCTGGCGTCCGACCACCCGAACATCCAGCTGGTCGATGTCGTCTACGGCGATGACGACGAGCAGATCTCGTTCGACAAGACCGCGGCCCTGCTGCAGAGCCACCCGAACCTCAAGGGCATCATCTCGCCCACGACGATCGGCATCTCGGCGGCGGCGCGCTACCTGTCGACGTCGGACTACAAGGGCAAGGTCGCGCTGACCGGTCTCGGCACGCCGAACCAGATGCGCGAGTACGTCGAGGACGGCACGGTCACGGCGTTCGCGCTGTGGAACCCGGAGGACCTCGGCTACCTGGCCGCGTACGCGTCGGCGGCACTCATCTCGGGTGACATCACGGGCGCGGAGGGCGACACCTTCGAGGCCGGCAAGCTCGGCGAGTTCACGGTCGGCGCGGACGCCACGGTGCTGCTCGGCGACCCGTACGTGTTCGACAAGGACAACATCGGCGACTTCGACTTCTGATCCGCTGACACGAGAGGAGCGCCCCGGTCGGATCGACCGGGGCGCTCCTCTCTGTGGATCGGGATACCGTCACCCGGCGAGCGAGGCCGTCCAGCGCGCGAGGTGCTCCAGGAGCCCTGCGGCGCTCTCGGTGTCGAGCCGTCGAGGGTCGGCGCCGAACACGCCGTGCAGGGGATGCGTGTCGCGGTGCCGGTCCTGGCCGTACGGGTCCTCGCCGGTCGGTGCGGGAAAACGCTCGGGATCGGGGAGCGTCTCGACGTGCACCAGCTCGGGCGAGATCGCGTACAGCAGCAGCGACTCGAACCGGCCGGCGTGATCCGGGGCGATCGGCGGTTCCGGAGCCTGGCCGAGCGTGCGCCCGACGACCGTCATCTCCGGCTCTGCCGCGTTCCAGCGGTGGGTGACGCGCGTCACGAGGTCGCGCTGCTCGTCGGCGAAGTGTCCGCTGAGGATCACCGCTCGCCGCACGCCGAGCTCCTGCAACCGGGTCAGGGTCTCGCCCAGCAGGACTTCGATCGCGTCGGGGGCCTCGCTCATGAGCGTCCACGGGTAGCGGGAGTGCTCGCCGCCGACCGCCTGGTAGTACGGGGGCAGCACGATGCCGCCCTGCAGGCGCGCGGCTTCGAGGCAGACGCCCTGTGCGGTGAGCGCGTCGAGTCCGATCGGCAGGTGCGGGCCGTGGAACTCCAGCGATCCCAGAGGCAGGTAAGCGACGGATGCCGCGGCGAGGCGCTCCTCGATCTGGGCGGGGCTCAGCCGCTCGACGGCGGCGGTACCGACAGTGCTCATACGTAGAAGTTCCTCCGCCACTCTGATCCGGCCAGGGCGTCATGGAGCCCGGGGGCGAGCCCGCGGCCGTCGGCGAACGACAGGTTCCGCTCCAGCCGTCGCGCGGTGCTCATCCCGACGATCGCGGTACTCACCGCCGGACTGTCGAGGACGAACCGCACAGCCGCCTCGTCGAGACCGTCGTAGAACGGGTCGGTGATCTCGCGCACCGCCGCAACCCGCTCGAGCGTCTCGGCGAAGCGATCGTCGCGGAACATCGTCTTGAGCACCGAGCCCTCAGCCCAGCCCTGGTAGGTATCCGGCGTCCACGTGCCGCTGAGCGACCCTGAGTCCAGGACGACCCGGGCGATGATCGCCGTGCCGGATGCCTCCGCCGCCGGATAGAGCGCGTCCTCGGGCTGTTGTTCGAAGACGTTGTGGATCACCTGGATCGAGTCGACCAGGCCGGACTCGGCGAGCTCCACTCCCTCGTCCGGGCGGTAGTCGCGCAACGAGACGCCGATCCGGTCGATCTTCCCCTCGTCGCGGAGCACGTGCAGGGTCTCGAGCCATTCGCGGTTGTGCATCCCCGACGGCATCCAGCAGTGCAGCTGGTACAGGTCGATGCGCTCGACGCCGAGCCGCCGCAGCGACTGCTCCGCTTGGGCGCGCAGGTACTCGGGGCGGTACGCCGCCGCGATGTCGGGGTCGTCGACTGAGGGGCGCGGCCACTCGGGCGGCTGCGCTTTGGTCGCGACGCGGATGCGCTCGCCGCGCCACCGCCGCAGCGCCTCGCCGACGACCTGCTCGCTGTGACCCGAGCCGTACATCTCGGCGGTGTCGACGAAGTTCACGCCGCTCTCGAACGCGTCGTGCAGGGTGCGGATCGAGGCGTCGTCGTCGACGGGCCCCCACTGGCCGCCGAGCTGCCAGGCGCCGAAGGCGACCTCGCTGATGTCCCATCCGGTTCGTCCGAACGGGCGTCGATGAACGGTCATATGCTGCTGCGCTCCCTCACGCTCGGGCGCGGCTCCGCAGCCGCGCGGTCTCGGCTGAATCTACGGAGGGGGAGGTCGTCGGCGCCCGGCAAGAAAGCGCGGAAACATGGACGCGACGATCAGCCGTGCCCCCGATCGCGGGGCGGCCGCTCAGGGCCGCAGCGTCGAGCTCGCGAAGCGGCTGGGGGCGACGCCGAACGTGCGACGGAACGCGCGCGAGAAGTACAGCGGATCCTCATAGCCGACGAGCTGCGACACCTCGCTCACTCGCAGGCCGGTCGTGCGGAGCAGCGTCGCCGCCTCGTGCAGCCGCAGCCGTCGGATCCAGGCCTGCATGGGCTCTCCGAGGTGCCGCGCGAAGAGGCGCTGTGCCGTGGTCTCGCTGCAGCGTGCGGCCTCGGCGACGCGTGCGACCGTCAGCGGCTCGGCGATGTGGTGGCGGATGAAGGTCATCATGAGCTCGAGCGATCCGGGCAGGACCGTCTCGTGCGGGTGCGCATCCGACCAGGCGGCGTTCTCGGCGAGCACGAGACGGGCCAGCGCTCGGAAGTAGTCCTCGGCGAACCCGCCCTCGCCGAGGCGCTCGATCGCGATCGTGCCGAACTCCGTGATCCTCCGGGCCACCGCGTTGCGGATCGTGGAGGCCGAGGGGCGGAACCCTCCGGGATCGCCGTGACGCGCCGGGTCATCGAGCAGGGGGTCGCCGACCTGGAAGGCGACGCGGGGGACCACGGGAGCGTCACGGTCGTGACGCGGAACGACGTGCAGGGTGCCGATGTGGAACGGCGTGCGCGCGCTCGCCCGGTACTCGACGTGGTGGCGCCAGGGGAGGCGGAGGACGTGCTGCGCCTCGACGACGAAAGGCATGCCGTTCACGCGGATCTCGCCGCTGCCGCTCACGATCCACACGAAGGACACGCTCATCACCGGGGTGTTCACGATGTGCTCGCCCGACGAGAACCGATACCAGTTCGCGCCGACGACGACGGGATCGTCGCCGGCGCCGTCGGTGGTCATGCGACGAGACTAGTGGTCCGCGGTCCGGCGGGTGCCGGAGACGGCGCCGTCGAGGCGCACGAGCACACCGCCGGCCTCGTACACGGCCACCGGGTGCGCGAACGGCTGTGGCGTCGACTGGTCGGCGTGCACGAGCGCGATGGCCGGGAACTCCCTGATCAGGGCGGTGATCGCCTCACGGATCTCGACCCGCGCGACCTGCTGCCCGATGCATCCGTGGATGCCGTAGCCGAAGCCGATATGACCGAACGCGTCGCGCGTGACGTCGAAGGCGTCCGGACCATCATCGCCCCAGTGGCGGGGGTCGCGGTTCGCGCCGACCGGCGAGACAGACACGGAGGTGCCGGCGGGGATCGCGGTGCCGCCGATCTCGACGTCTTCGGTCGCGGTGCGCGCGAAGAGGGTGAGGAACATGGCGCCCGCGCGCATGAACTCCTCGACGGCCGGGCGCACGAGCTCGGGGTCGGAGCGCAGGATCGCGAGCTGCTCGGGGTGGGTCAGGAGGGCGACGGATGCGGTCGCGATGAGGTACGCGACCGAGTCGCGCCCGGCTCCCATCAGCAGCCGAAGCAGCGCCTCGACCTCGATGCGGTCGAGATCGGGGTTTCCCAGCAGGTCGGTGATGACGTCGTCGCCGGGGGAGTCGGCCCGCTCCGCGAGAAGCATCCGGATGAAGTCGTACTTCTGCTGCGCGGTCGAGGCCTCGACGAACAGCGCGACGAATGTCGGGTAGTGGTGGTCGGGGATTCCGATCACATGGCAGTGGGTACGCGCCGAGATGTGCATGCCGTAGTCGCGCCAGAGGTCGACCTCCGGTCCGATCTCCCGCAGGTGCGCGATCTGCTCCGCGACCATCTCGTGGATCCAGGGCTCGCGTCCGCGCGCCTGCCGCACCGAGAACCGGGGCATCACGGCGCGGCGCAACTTCGAGTGCTCGTCGCCGTCGAGGTTGAGCAGGTTCAGCGCGTCGGAGGCCCGACCGGCCTCGTCGAGATCGCCGGGCAGCTCGAGCGGCACGGCTTCGGCGTCCGCGACCTCGCCGTGCGCGGCGGCGTGGCCCTCGGAGTCGGGGCCGACCGGCATCCGGCTGGGGCGCATGCTGAACCGCGGGTCCTGCAGGACCGCGACGACCTCCTCGTAGCGGGTGGCGACCAGACCGCGATGGCCGTCCTGGAAGTCGAGGGGAGTGAACGCGCCCTCCTCGCGCCACTCGGCCACACGCGGCGACGGGGTCAGCGGTGTTCCGTCGCCGGGCAGGGAACGGGAGTGGAACGGGCATTCGGCGGGGATCGACATCGATCGGCCTCCTTCAGTGGCTCGGGACGTGGGTGGCGGGGGTGGTGACGACGGTGGACCGGGCGGCGCGGAACGAGCGCGGGGTCGCGTCCCAGCCGACGATCCCGCGGACGTCGCCGTGCGCGTCGCGGTGGGCGAGCACACGCCCGCGACTCTCCTCGGGCGGAGTCGCGTCCTCCAGTGCTCGCCGCGGATCGAACCAGCCGTACGCGTGGATGCGGGTGCCGTGGATCTCGGACCAGAACAGGGGGACCGGATGCGGACTGGCGCCGCCGTGCGCGAGTCGCGTTCCGACCGCGATGGCCTGCTCGATCGCATGGCTCTGGTGCTCGACGCGGGACCGGCGTCCGGTCACCGGGTCCGCCCACGCGGCGACGTCGCCGACCGCCGAGACGCCAGGCGCCGCGATCCCCTCGCTGTCGCACGCGACGCCGTCGTCGACATCGAGGACTGAGGAGCGCAGCCACTGCGTGCGGGGTGTGCCGCCGATCATCGCGACCACGAGGTCGGCGTCGTGGCGGCTGCCGTCGTCGAAGTGGATCCGGGTGGTCTCCTCCCGGATCTCTGCGCCGATGACGCCGGCGCGCAGGGCGAGGCCCACGCCGTTGGACCGGTGCAGTGCCGCGAGTCCTTCGGTGAGGAGTGTGCCGACACCGCCGAAACCCAGGGTGCCGGAGCGTCCGATCAGCAGCGTGTCCGCGTCGTTCTTGCGTGCGGCGCTCGCGATCTCGGATCCGAGGATGCCTGATCCCAGGATCGCGACGCGACGCGCGCGGCCCAGACGTGCACGCAGCTCGAGCGCGTCGTCCATGGTGCGCAGCGTCAGCGCGTGCGGAAGGGTCGGATGCGGGCGAGGGCCGGTCCCGGTCGCGATGACCAGCTCGTCGAACGCGAGCGGCCCGGAATCGGTGTGCAGCACGCGTGCCGCGACGTCGAGACCGATGGCGGAGGTTCCCGTGCGGACGTCGATGCGGTGTTCGGCGAGCTCCTGCGCGGTGCGGATGCGGGCGTCGTCCGGGTCCCATTCGCCGGACAGGATCTGCTTCGACAGCGGGGGGCGCGTGTAGGGGAGGTGCTGCTCCTCGCCGAGCACGACGATCTCGCCCTCGTATCCTTCCTGGCGCAGCGTCTCCGCCGTCGTGAGGCCTCCGATCGAGGTCCCGACGATGACGATCCGCTCGCTCGTACCGGACACGATCGTCAGGTCAGCGAGATCGCACGGGCGGGGCAGAGCCGTGCGGCGCGGGTCGCCGCCTCGGCGTCGGCACCGTGCGGCTCGGCCTCGAGGAGGAGGACGATCCCGTCGTCGTCCTGATCGAACACCTCGGGCGCCACGAGTGCGCATTGTCCTGCTCCGACGCAGGCGCTGGTCTGTACGACGACGTTCATCCCTACTCCTCGGGTCTCGGGGGATTCGATGCCGTCAATTCAAGTGCTGAGCGCGAGTCACAGCCACGTCCGGATCGCGCAAAACATGGACTGGACTCTCACCTTCGCGCTCGCTTTCGATACTGGGCAAACACAAGTGTTGTTACTGCGGTCGGTCGGCGTGCTGGGAACAGGCGGGTCTCGTACGGCTCTGCAGGCGGCCGCGGAGGAGGCGCGGGAGCCCGGCGCGTCCGATGCGCTCGGTGACCTCGTGACCCGCGCGCGCGGGGGGAGACCCGAGAGCGCTGTCGGTCTTCGACTCGTTCGGCGCACGCCTCGGTGAGGGTCTCGCCGATCTCCAGACGGTCTTCCGCGCGAGCGTCATCGTGGTGGGCGGCAGCGTCGCGCAGTTCGACGATCTGCTGCGTGGGTCGACCCGGCGTGCCTTCGCGTCGATCGAGACGTACGCCGCTGACCCGGAGATCAGGTTCTCGCGGGCGGGGGACTTCGGCGGGGCCATCGGCGCCGCGCTGCTCGAGTCGCGATGGTACGGGGGTGTCGGCGACCGGGGATAGAGTCGCGACATGTCTGCGATCAGTGTGCTGTTCATCGGAGGGACGGGGATCATCTCCTCGGCGGCGAGTGCGCTCGCGGCCCGACGGGGCATGGAGGTGACGATGCTCAACCGCGGGCGCTCGCACCGGGAACCCGCGGAGGGGATCGAGGTCCTCACCGCTGACGCCGCGGATGCCGCCGCGGTCGACGCCGCGCTCGCCGGACGCGAGTTCGACGTCGTGGTCGACATGATCGCCTTCACGCCCGAACAGGTGCAGCGCGACATCGACCGGTTCGAGGGGCGCACGGGACAGTACGTCTTCATCAGCTCGGCGTCCGCCTACCAGAAGCCGGTCGCGCACCTGCCGATCACGGAGTCGACGCCGCTGCGCAACCCGTTCTGGCAGTACTCGCGCGACAAGATCGCCTGTGAGGATCTGCTGGCGGCGGCGTATCGCGACCGCGGCTTCCCGGCGACGGTGCTACGACCCTCGCACACCTACGACGAGTGGACGATCCCGGCCTTCGGCGGGTGGACGGCGATCGATCGCATCCGCCGCGGCGAGGAGATCGTCGTGCACGGCGACGGCACGTCGCTCTGGACGCTCACGCACTCCCGCGACTTCGCGGTCGGCTTCGTCGGACTGCTCGGCAACCCGCTGGCGTACGGCGACACCTTCCAGATCACGAGCGACTTCGTCTACACGTGGAACGAGATCTACGGGATGCTGGGGCGCGCCGCGGGTGCCGAACCCCGGATCCGGTACGCCACGAGCGCCGCGATCGAGGCGGAGGCGCCGGAGCGCGCCGGGCAGCTCACGGGCGACATGGCCCACTCGGTGGTGTTCGACAACACGAAGATCCGTCGGCTCGTGCCCGACTTCGCGCCGACGATCGGGCTGCACACCTCCGCGCGCGAGATCATCGACTGGCATGACGCGCACCCCGAGCTGCAGCGCGTCGACCCCGCGATGAATGCGCTATTCGACCGGCTTCTCGCGTAGACCCGCGCGCTAGACCTCGGCGAGCACGGCGAGGACGTTGCCCGCGGGGTCCTTGAACCACGCGATGTCGGGTCCCTGTCCCGGCGTCCCGTGCGAGATGCCCTTGGCGTCGGTGCCGAGCTGCGGATCGTCGTAGATCTTCGTGACGACGCCGCGCGCGTTGAGCTCGTCGACCGCGGCGTCGACGTCCTCGACGGGGAAGTTCAGGATCGTGAAGCTCGCAGGCGTGTGATTCGGCTTGGCGTAGACGAGGATGGATGCTCCATCGCTCAGCCGGATGTCGAGGAAGCCCATGGCGTTGGTCCTCACGTCCATGCCGAGCACGTCGCCGTAGAAGGTGCGGGCGGCGTCGATGTCGTCGACGCTGAAGCCGCTGAACGCGTGGGTGCTCTGGAATGCCGTCATGGGTTCAGCATGCTCTTCGCGTGCCCTGCTGTCCACCGGTTCCGCGCACCGATGAGCGACCTGAGAAAGACCGGGGAAACCATAACTTCCGCGTGGAGGTTTCTGCTAGTCTGACCGCGGGCAGAATGCGCTGCCCACCCCCCGAAGGAATACGAAGGAAGGTCACCGTGGCCCTGCCAGAAGCATCGGTCCAGCTGTACACGCTCGCGGCGGAGTTCTCCGCCGACATGGGAGGCTCGCTCGACAAGCTCGCCGCCATCGGCCTGCGCAATGTGGAGGCGTTCGACTTCGTCCGCCGTCCCGACGAGATCCGCGCCGCACTCGACGCCTCGGGGCTCGCCTCGCCGACGGGACACGCCCCCCTGCTCTCGGACGAGCTGTGGACCCCGGACGGGTCGATCCCCACCCCCGCGCCCGAGGTCGTCTTCGAGGCGGCGGCGAAGGTCGGGATGAAGACCGTCATCGACCCGTTCGTCGCGCCCGAGCGGTGGTTCACGCTCGAGGGCGTCACCGACATCGCCGATCGCCTCAACGCGCTGGTCGAGACCGCCGCCGGCTTCGGCCTCGAGGTCGGCTATCACAACCACGCGCAGGAGTTCGTGGAGAGCTTCGACGACCAGACGGCGTTCGAGCGCTTCGTCGCGCTGACCGACGAGCGCGTCGTCGTCGAGCTCGACCTCTACTGGGCCCTCGTCGGCGGACAGGACGTCACGGCTCTCGTGTCGCGTCTCGGAGACCGCCTCGTCGCCGCGCACGTCAAGGACGGCGTCGCTCCCGCGAGCAACCCCTTCGCTCCCGGCGCGCCGGAGTTCGGTTCGGACAGCCTCGACCAGCGGCACGCCGGCACGGGCGACGTGCCCCTCGCCGACTCGCTGCGCGCGGCATCCGCCCTGAAGTACGCGATCATCGAGTACGACAACGCCCCCGGTGACGTCTTCGCCGACATCGCCGCGAGCTACGCGTTCCTCGTCGAGGGCGGTTTCGCCCGATGAGCGCGGTCGGCATCGGCATCATCGGCGTCGGCGTCATCAGCGACACCTACCTGCAGAACCTCACGTCGTTCCCCGACACCGAGGTGCTCATCGTGGGCGACCTGCTGCTCGACCGCGCCCAGGCGCAGGCCGAGAAGTACGGCGTGCCGGCGTTCGGCTCCGCGGAGGACGTGCTCGCGCACCCCGGCGTGGACCTGGTCGTGAACCTCACGATCCCGGCCGCGCACATCGAGGTCTCGCGCGCAGCGATCGCCGCAGGCAAGCACGTGTGGACCGAGAAGCCGCTCGGACTCGACCGCGCGGGCGCGGCGGAGCTGCTCCGCGAGGCGGACGCCGCCGGCCTGCGTGTCGGCTCGGCTCCGGACACGCTGCTCGGCCCGGGGTTCCAGGCCGCGCGCCGCGCGATCGAGAGCGGTGTCATCGGACGCCCGCTGTTCGCGCAGACGGTCTTCCAGACGCAGGGCCCCGACCTGTGGCACCCGAGCCCCGCGTTCCTCTTCGCGGAGGGCGCCGGCCCGCTGCTCGACATGGGGCCGTACTACTTCTCGGCCCTCGTGAGCCTCCTCGGCCCTGTCGACCACGTCGCGGCCGTCGGCTCGAAGGCGCGCGAGGAGCGCGAGATCCACACGGGGCCGAACGCGGGGACGACGTTCCCCGTCGAGGTCCCGTCGACGATCCAGATCGTCACGGCGTTCGAGGCGGGCGCTCAGGCGCAGAGCCTGCTGAGCTTCGACTCGGCGCTGGAGCGTCACGGCATCGTCGAGATCCACGGCACCGAGGGCACGATCGTGCTTCCCGATCCGAACGCGTTCACCGGTCGGATCGCCTACGTCAAGCCGCTCGGAGTCATCCGCGATGGCATGTCGTTCGAGCAGGAGTGGATCGAGATCGCGCACGCCGACCTCGAGGTCGGCCGCGGCCTCGGCGCCCTCGACATGGTGCGGGCGATCGCCGAGGGGCGTCCGCACGTCGCCTCCGGCGAGCTCGGCTTCCACGTGCTCGACATCCTGCTCTCGGCGCAGGAGTCTGCCGCGTCCGGCGCGACGGTCACGGTGGAGAGCACCGTCGCACCGGTGCCGCTGCTGCCCGAGGGCTTCGACCCCTTCGTCGCGACGCTCTGACGCGCGACCCCCTCAGAACCGCGGGCCCTTCGACATCACGTCGACGGGCCCGCGTTCTGCGTCGGATGCTCAGGCGGAAGCGCCCGCGCCGGCGAGCAGGTCGTCGAGGAGCTCGAGCGCTGCGCCGTGATCCACCGAGGGGTCGAGGAGCCACTGCGTCTGCAGGCCGTCGGAGGCGGCGATCACGAGCGCCGACACGAGCTCGGGGTCCAGGTCGGCGCGGAGGTCGCCGGTCGACTGGAGTTCGCGCACGCGACCGGCGAGCTCGATGCGGAGGCGGGAGAAGCGCTGCGTCGCGAACTCGTTCGCCGCCGAGTGGCCCTCCTCCAGCGCGGAGGCGACGAGCGTGGAGTAGAGCTGCACGAGGCCGGGGATGTTCCGGTTCTCCTCAGCCGACACCCGCATCATGCGCGCGGGGCTGAGGCCCGGCGGCTCCGGCTTCTCGACGTCGGACCGGCGCTCGGACTCGCGGTACACCGCGACGAGCAGCTCCTCGAGCGAGCCGAAGTAGTGCGTGAGTGCGGCATGGGTCACGCCGACCTCCTGCGCGATCGCCCGCAGGCTGGTGCGCTTCGATCCGCGCGTCGCGAAGACCTCGATCGCCTTGTCGAGGATCTCCTGGCGACGCGCTATCCCTTTCGCGTACCGCCCCGGGCTCCGGGGTTCGTCGGCCGAGGGAGTGGTCATGCTCCGATGATAGCGAGCATCGACGTCTAAAACCTCCGTTCGGAGGTTCTGTTGCGAGGTCGAGACCCGAGGGTCAGGGACGCACCTGGTTGACCAGGTCGTCACCCGCCGCGAGACGCGCGACGTTGTCGTCGATCAGCGCACTCGCTCCGACCGGGCGGTTCCCGGCGACGTGCGGCGTGATGAGGAGATTCGGGGCCTCCCACAGGGGGTCGTCGGAGGGCAGCGGTTCCGCCTTCGCGACGTCGATCGCCGCCGCCCGCAGGCGCCCGGACTCGAGGGCCGCGATCAGCGCAGCCTCGTCGACGGTGGCTCCGCGTCCCACGTTCACGAACGCGGCGCCGGGACGCAGCGCGTCGAACACCCGGGCGTCGAAGAGGTCGGCGGTATCGGGCGTCGCGGGGATCAGGGACACGAGCACGTCGGTGTCGGCGAGGACGGCCGCGACGTCGGCATCCGCGTGCACGGGGAACCCTGCACGGTCGCCGGCGCTGCGCGCGATGCCCTGGACGTCGGCGCCCAGCGTCCGCAGCACGGGGGCGAGCGTCGTCGCGATCGAACCGAAGCCCCAGATCGTGACCCGGGCGCCCGCCAGCGTGTAGTCCGCGCGCGTGGCGGAGGCGGTCTGGGCCACGTTGAAC
The DNA here is from genome assembly GCF_044749125.1 of Microbacterium sp. NPDC089696. Classification (NCBI taxonomy): domain Bacteria; kingdom Bacillati; phylum Actinomycetota; class Actinomycetes; order Micrococcales; family Microbacteriaceae; genus Microbacterium; species Microbacterium sp. NPDC089696. The sequence goes on from NZ_JBIVHF010000001.1 coordinate 801,553, forward strand.
CCGTCATCCCAGCGGTGGTCGCCCTGGGCGTCGCGCAGCACGTCGAGGCGACGGACCGCGGCGAGGATCAGGGTGAGCGCGTGCTCCGCGACGGGGCCGTCGTGCAGCGAGCGCCCGGAGCAGATCCGCACCGTCTCGGCGAAGCCGGAGCGCAGCACGACGTCGGCGCCCGAGGCGAGCGCCTGCACGAGCCGGAGGCGGGGCAGGTCGCGCGCCGCCTGCTCGAGCTGCGCGCCCGAGTTGTGCCAGACGACGAGCACCTCGGCGTCACGGTGCTCGACGGGGATCTCGGAGCGCACGTCGTACACCACGGCCTCCACGTCGCCCGTGAGCGTCAGGTCGATGGTGTCGGGGATCAGGATCTTCATGTCGCCTCCGGACTCCACCGTATCGAGTGCCCGCCGATCACGCGGTCGATTCGCGCCAGACGACGGAGAGGAGATCGGTCGGTCGCGCGGGCGCATCCGTGCCCCGCACGGCGGCGATCAGCCGGAGCATCGCGTAGCCGCCGAGACGCTCCCGATCCTGCGCGACGGTCGTGAGCGCGGGGACGAGGAAGGCGCTCTGGTGCAGGTCGTCCCAGCCGGTCACGGAGAGATCCTCGGGCATCCGCCATCCGCGGAGCGTGGCGGCGCGGATCACCCCGGCCGCGATGACGTCGTTCGCGGCGATCACGGCGAGCGGCGTGGCGTCGTCGGGCAGCGCGGCGACGGCATCCTCCCCGGCCTCCCCGCTCCACGCGCCGCCGGTGACGCCGAGCGATTCGACCCCGAGGCGGTCGACGGTCTGCAGGTACGCCGTCTGCCGGGCGCGCGCCGAGGGGAAGTCCTGCGGGCCGGCGACATGCAGGAAGCGCCGGTGTCCGTGAGCGGCGAGGTGCTCGATCATCTCGACGATCGGCTGGGCGTCGGCGAGAACGCCGCTCATGTGCATCTCGTCGTCCATCTCGCCCGCCGCGAGCACGACCGCCCCGGCGTCCTCGGTCACCAGCGGCAGCGGACTGAACGACAGGATGCCCTCGTACGCCCCGGCGTCGACGAGCTCGGCCAGTCGCTCGTCGCGCTCGGACGGATCGTCCGGGAGGCTCACGACCTCGACGGCGTACCCCTCGTCCCGCGCGGCCGCGATCGCCCCCGACAGCAGTGTGAGCGGATGCAGGGTGGCGATGGGCACGACCACGGCGAGGCGGCCGCTGCGCCGGGTGCGCATGGATCGTGCCGCGAGGTTGGGGCGGTAGTTCAGCTCGGCGGCCGCGCGCAGCACCCTGTCGCGCGTGGCCTCCGAGATGCCGGGACGCCCGGTGAGCACGAACGACACGGTCGACTGCGACACCCCGGCGAGGTGCGCGACGTCGTGGCTCGTGGTGCGCTTCTCCATGGCATCCTCTCGGCGGACCGATGGTCGGGGTTGACGCGTGGACCGTTCTCCCCGATAGTAGCTACTACGTCTTAGTAATACGTAGTAATTCCCTCATCGAGGAGGCAGCGGAATGCTCAGGATCGGAATCATCGGCACGGGCGGCATCGCCGACGCGCACATCAGGGGCTACCTCGCGTTCCCCGACGAGTGCGAGATCGTGGCCCTCGCGGACGTGATCCCCGGCAAGGCCGCGCAGAAGGCGGAGGCCTTCGCGCTCGACACGGTGCAGGCGTTCGACGACCCGCTCGCCATGATCGCCGCGGCCGGCCTCGACATCGTCAGCATCGCCACGCCGCCCTCGACGCACGCCGCTCTCGCGATCGCCGCGCTCGACGCCGGCGTCCACGTGCTGGTCGAGAAGCCCATGGCGCCCTCGCTGGAGGAGTGCGACGCGATGCTCGCCGCGCAGGAGCGGTCCGGGCGGATGCTGTCGGTCGTGGCGCAGAACCGCTTCCGCGACGACCTCGCGACCCTCAAGGGGATCGTCGACTCGGGACTGCTCGGCTCGATCTCGCACGTGCGCGTCGACTCCGCGTGGTGGCGGGGCCTGCCGTACTACGACCTGTGGTGGCGCGGAACCTGGGAGAAGGAGGGCGGCGGCTGCACGCTCAACCACGCCATCCACCACATCGACCTCCTGCTGTGGCTGCTCGGGAGCCCGAGCGAGATCACCGCGATGCTCGCGAACGCCCAGCACGACAACGCCGAGGTCGAGGACCTCTCGGTCGCGATCTTCCGGTACGAGCGCGGACTCGCGCAGCTGACGAGCTCGGTCGTCCACCACGGCGAGGAGCAGGCGATCGTGATCCAGGGAGCGCACGCCCGGGTGTCGCAGCCGTTCAGCGTCTCGGCCGAGCTGTCGGCGCCCAGCGGGTTCCCCGCGGAGGGCGGCGACGCCGAGCTGGTCGAGCGCATCACGAGGCTCGTCGCGGAGCGCACCCCGCTCGCGCATCTCGGTCACGAGGGACAGATCGGCGACGTGCTCGCCGCCATCCGAGACGGCCGCGCCCCCAGCTCCACGGGCCAGGACGGACGCAACGCGGTCGAGGTCGTCACCGCGATCTACAAGGCGGGGTTCGAGAGGGAGTTCGTGCCGCTGCCGATCGCGGCCTCCGACCCGTACTACCGTGCGGGACAGCTCGTCGCCGATGCCCCGCACTTCTTCGAGAAGAAGGCCTCGCTGATCGAGGCGGCATCGTGAGCGCGTCGTCGTTCCCCGGAGGCACGTCGCTGTCGCACCTCGACATATACACCGACGCCGCCCCCGACGGCATCTGCGGCGGCAGCCCCCACATGCACCTCGTCTCGACCGAGGCGTACGTCGTGGTCTCCGGGGAGGGCGCGTTGCAGACGATCGACGCCGACGGCTTCCGTGAGACGCCGCTGTCGGCCGGGTCGGTGGTCTGGTTCACGCCCGGCACGATCCACCGCGCCGTGAATCGCGGCGACCTGAAGGTCGTCGTGCTCATGAGCAACGCCGGGCTGCCCGAGGCCGGGGATGCGGTGATGACCTTCCCCGCCGACATCGTCGCGGATCCGGAGGCCTATGCCGATGCCGCTGCGCTCGGGGAGGAGGACGGGCGGGCGGCACGGGCCACCCGTCGTCGCGACCTCGCCGTCGCGGGCTTCGAGCTGCTGCGGGATGCGGCGGAGCGCGGCGACCGTGCCCCGCTCGAGGCGTTCCACGCGGCGGCCGGAGCACTCGTGCGCGATCGCGCGCAGGCATGGGGCGACCTCGTGCGCGAACGCCCCTTGGCCCAGGCGGAGCGGTCGCTCGCGCTGACGGCGGCCGTCGCGCGCGGACAGATCGCTCACCTCTCGGAGGCGCGGGTGCACGAGGCCGTGCCGTCGACCGGGGAGCGAGCGTTCGGCATGTGCGGACGCCTGCGCGCCTACGACGTCGCCGACCGCGACACGATCGACCGTCCCATCGAGGGGAGCGCCCGATGAGCGGCGAGTTCGTCTTCGACCCTCTGCCGGAGCCCGTCGTCGGACCCGGCGAGTTCGTGTTCGCCGCCGTGGGGCTCGACCACGGGCACATCCACGGCATGGTCGAGCAGCTCGTCGCGGCGGGGGCGACGCTGTCGCTCGTCTGGGACGAGGACCCGCAGCGACTCGCGGACTTCGTCGCGAAGCATCCGGGGTCCCGGGCGGCCGCGAGCGAGAACGAGGTGCTCGACGATCCTGCGGTGCGGCTCGTGGCGAGTGCGTCGATCGCCGGCCTGCGCGGACCGCTCGGAGTGCGGGTGCTCGAAGCGGGCAAGGACTTCTTCGCCGACAAGCCCGCCCTCACGACGCTCGACGACCTCGCTGCGGCCCGCCACGCGGTGGCCCGCACGGGCGGGAAGTTCGCCGTCTACTACGGGGAGCGCGTGCACTCCGAGGCCGCGATCCTCGCGGGACAGCTCATCGCGCAGGGGGCGATCGGCGAGGTGCTGCAGGTCGTGTCGTTCGGCCCGCACCGCATCGGCGAGAGCCGTCCGGACTGGTTCTACGACCCCGAGCAGTACGGCGGCATCCTGTGCGACATCGGCAGCCACAACTTCGAGCAGATGCTGTTCTACACCGGCGCCCGCTCCGGTCAGATCGTCAGCGCGACCGTGGCGAACTACGCGCACCGGGAGACCCCGGGCCTGCAGGACTTCGGCGACGCCCACGTCGTGCTCGACAACGGGACGACCGGCTACGTGCGTGTCGACTGGTTCACGCCCGACGGCATCGACGTGTTCGGCGACGGCCGGACCGTACTGCTCGGAACCGACGGGTACATCGAGCTGCGCAAGTACATCGACATCACGACCGACAACGGCGGGGGACAGGTGCTGCTCGTGAACCACGAGGGACAGCACCGGTTCGACGCCACCGGGAGGACGGGCTTCCCGTTCTTCGGACGGCTGATCCGCGACTGCCTCGACCGCACGGAGCACGCCATGACCCAGGACCACGCCTTCATGGCGGCGGAGCTCAGCATCATCGCGCAGCGCGACGCCCGGGTGCTCGCCGGCTGACGCTCGGCGTTGCGACGGGTTTCGTCTCGCTCCGCTCGCTCAACGACCGGCGACGCACCGGTCGTTGAGCGAGGAACGTCAGTCCAGGATCGCGGACGCCTGACGCGCGGCGCCGAGCGCGACGTACTCGCCCGGCTCCGGCACCTCGACGGGCAGACCGAGCACCTCGGGGGCGATGCGGCGGACCGCCTCGGACTGCGCGCCGCCGCCGATGAGCAGCGCGCGGTCGAGCGGGATGCCGAGACGCCGCAGAGCGTCGAGTCCGGCGCCGAGCCCGCGCAGCATCCCCTCGACCGCGGCCCGTGCGAGGTTCTCTCGGGTCGTGGAGGCCAGCGTCATGCCCGACAGCGTCGCCGTCGCGTCGGGGAGGTTCGGGGTGCGCTCGCCCTCGAAGTACGGCAGGAGCGTGAGGCCTGCCGCACCCGGAACCGCCGCGAGTGCGAGAGCGCTGAACTCCTCGTGCGTGACGCCGAGCAGCGCGGCCGTGACGTCGACCACGCGTGCTGCGTTGAGCGTCGCGACCAGCGGGAGGAAGTGTCCGGACGCGTCGGCGAAGCCGGCGACCGTGCCGGACGGGTCGTGCACGGCCTCGCGGCTGATGGCGCACACCGTGCCGGAGGTGCCGATCGACACCACGACGTCGCCCGGCTCGGCGCCGAGACCGAGCGCCGCGCCCGCATTGTCGCCGGCACCGCCGCCGACGCGCCGGCCCGCGGCATCCGTCACCCAGGCCTCCGGTCCGAGCACGCGCGGCAGCACCGCGTCGTGACCGAGGGCGGCGACGAGCAGCTCGCGATCGTAGTCACCCGTCGCGGGATCCCAGTACCCGGTGCCCGAGGCATCGGACCGGTCGGTCACGAGCTCGTCGAGCACGGGGTTGTCGGGGCCGAAGCCGCGCAGCCGCCAGGTCAGCCAGTCGTGCGGCAGAGCGACGGCGGCGACCCGGGCGGCGTTCTCGGGTTCGTGGTCGCGCAGCCACCGGAGCTTCGTGATCGTGAACGAGGCGACCGGTACGAGGCCCGTGCGCGCCGACAGCTCCTCGGCTCCGAACTCCGCGATCAGGTCGGCGGCCGCACCCGCCGAGCGCGTGTCGTTCCAGAGCAGCGCGTCGCGGATCACGCGGCCCTGCGCGTCGAGCGCGACGAGCCCGTGCTGCTGGCCCCCGATCGACCACGCGGCGACGTCGTCGAGGGAGCCGGCCTCCGCGATCGCGGTCTCGAGCGCATGCCACCAGGCCTCGGGGTCGACCGACGTCCCGTCCGGGTGAGCCCCGCGGCCGGAGCGGACGACCGCACCGGTCGCGGTGTCGACGACGACCGCCTTGCAGGACTGGGTCGACGAGTCGACCCCGAGCACCAGGGGCATGACGATCAGCGGGCGCCGAGCAGGTGCTCGGTCGCGAGCTGCTGCAGGCGGACGAACCCGGATCCCTTGCCGCCGAAGTAGGCGTTCGGGTCGAAGTCCTCGTAGGCCGACCGGTCGGCGAGGAAGTCGTCGTAGGTCTCGCCCGGGGCGAAGGTCGGCGTCGACAGCTCGTCGACACGAGCGGCGGCCAGGGCCTCCTGCACCTCGGGGTCGGCGCGGAAGGCGGCCGCGCGCTCCTTGAGCAGCAGGTAGGTGCGCATGTTCGCGGCGGCCGACTCCCAGACGCCGGTCTCGTCCTCGGTGCGGCTCGGCTTGTAGTCGAAGTGGCGGGGGCCGTCGTAGGCGGGGACGCCGCCCGGGCCGCCGTTCTCGAGCAGGTCGACGAGCGAGAACGCGTTGTGCAGGTCGCCGTGCCCGAACACGAGGTCCTGGTCGTACTTGATCCCGCGCTGACCGTTCAGGTCGATGTGGAAGAGCTTGCCGTGGAACAGCGCCTGCGCGATGCCGGCGGTGAAGTTGAGTCCGGCCATCTGCTCGTGCCCGACCTCGGGGTTGACGCCCACGAGCTCGGGGCGCTCGAGCGAGTCGATGAACGCGATCGCGTGGCCGAGCGTGGGGAGAAGGATGTCGCCACGGGGCTCGTTGGGCTTCGGCTCGATCGCGAAGCGGATGTCGTAGCCCTTGTCGGTCACGTAGTCGCCGAGCAGGTTCACGCCCTCGCGGTAACGCTCGAGCGCGGCGCGGACGTCCTTGGCGGAGTCGTACTCGGCGCCCTCGCGGCCGCCCCACATGACGAAGGTCTTCGCTCCGAGCTCGGCACCGAGGTCGAGCTGGCGGAACACCTTGCGCAGGGCGTAGCGACGAACGGCGCGGTCGTTCGACGTGAAGCCGCCGTCCTTGAACACGGGGGCGCTGAAGAGGTTGGTCGTGACCATCGGCACGACGATGCCGGTGTCGGCGAGGGCGCCCGTGAGACGGTCGATCTGCCGCTGACGTTCGGCGTCGGTGGATCCGAACGCGAACAGGTCGTCGTCGTGGAACGTCAGACCGTAGGCGCCGAGCTCGGCGAGCTTCTCGACCGCGTGCACGACGTCGAGCGCCGGACGGGTCGGGCCGCCGAACGGATCGGCTCCGTTGTAGCCGATGGTCCAGAGACCGAAGGAGAACTTGTCGTCACGGGTGGGGGTGGGCATCGTCGCTCCTGCGCAGGTCATCGAATAAGTTGCGTGAGACAACATATCTCATGACAGCGGCGGCGTCCACCCTTTACAGTGAGGGGATGCCGTCATCGACGAGTCCCGCCACGGGCACCCGCCCGCACAACCTCGCGCGCCTCCTGCGGCTCGTCCATGAGCTCGGAGCGCAGTCCCGCGCCGAGCTCACCGAGACCACCGGGCTGAACCGCTCGACCATCGCCGACCTCGTCGCCGAGCTGGTGCGCCGTGGTCTCGTCGAGGAGAGCGTGCCGGACATCCCCGGACGTGTCGGTCGTCCCTCGCCCGTCGTCACGGCGTCATCCCGCGTCGTCGCGATCGCGGTCAACCCCGAGATCGATGCGACCGAGATCGCCGCGGTCGGCCTCGATCGCAGCATCCTGCTGCGCGAGCGGATCGCGCACGACGCCGTGCCGACTCCCGACGACGTCGTCGCCGTGATCGTCGAACGGCTCTCCGCGTGGCGCGAGGGCGCCCTCACCGACGCGCGCGTCGAATCGGTGGGGATCGCGGTTCCCGGCCTCGTGCGGGCGAGCGACGGCGTCGTGCGCAACGCCCCGCACCTGCACTGGACGGACGTGCCGCTGGCGGAGCGCGTGCGCAGCGCGACCGGACTGCCGGTGTTCGTCGACAACGACGCCACCCTCGGCGCCATCGCCGAGCACCGCTACGGCGCCGGGAGCGGCATCGACGACGTCGTGTACCTCAACGGCGGTGCCTCCGGCATCGGCGGCGGACTCATCATCCACGGCATCCCCGTCACGGGCGCCGGCGGCTACGCGGGGGAGTTCGGTCAGAACCGGCCGCGAATATCCGACGACGCCGACCGCCGCACCGACGACGGCGTTCTGGAGTCGGAGGTGAGCCGACGGCTGCTCCTCGACGCCGTGGGTCTGACGGACGCCGATGACGACACCCTCGACGCCGAGCTCACCGCCTCGGAGTCGCCGGCGGTGATCGAGGAGGTCGCGCGTCAGACCCGCGTGCTCGTGAGTGCGCTCGCGAACGCGGTGAACGTCCTCAACCCCGGGGCCGTGGTGCTCGGCGGCTTCCTGGCGACGCTCGCCGGGCTGCGTGGAGAAGCACTGGTCGATGACGTGGCCGGGCTCGCGATGGCCGAGAGCGCCGGGGGACTCGAGCTGCGCCCGGCGGCTCTCGGCGCGGACCGTCTGCTGATCGGTGCCGCCGAGTTCGCGTTCGCCGCGCTGCTCGCCGACCCTGCGGAGCACGGCTGACACCCCGATCGCATCCGGCCCGGATGATCGGGTGCGAGACACCGCGCGGGGCGCACGATAGTGGGGAAAGGAGGACCTCATGATCGGAACGCTGAACGCCCTGATCGACCGCATCGAGGCCGCCTCGGGCGAGGAGTTCGACGTCGCCGACTTCGCACGACGTCAGGGCACGACCGAGTATCACCTGCGCCGGATGTTCTCCGCGCTCGCGGGCATGCCGCTGTCGGAATACATCCGTCGGCGTCGCATGACCCTCGCGGGCGCGGAGCTCGTGTCGGGGGTGCCGAGCGTCCTGGACGTCGCGGTGCGCCACGGATACGGATCGGTCGAGGCGTTCGGCCGCGCCTTCCGTGCCGTGCACGGCATCAGCGTCGCCGACGCGCGCCGAGATGGGGGCCCTCTCCGCACACAGGCGACGCTCCGGTTCCACCTGAGCGTCGAAGGAAGAAACCCGATGGACGTCACCATCATCACCGCACCCGAGCTCGTCCTCATCGGCCATGCCGTCGAGGTGCCGCTCCTCCACGAGGGCGTCAACCCGCACATCCAGGCGCACGTCGCCTCGATCGTCCCGGAGGAGAACGTCCGCCTGAAGTCGCTCAACGACGCCGAGCCGCGAGGAATCCTCGCCGTCACCGGCGACATCGCACCGGATGCGCCTGAGGGCACGATGCTCACCTACTTGCACGGGGTCTCGATCCGACCGGATGCCGAGCCGCCGGCCGACCTCGACGCGATACGGGTCGAGGCGGGATCCTGGGCCGTGTTCGCGTCGAGCGGGCCGTTCCCCGAGACGCTGCAGAACCTCTGGGCCGCGACCGCGACCGAGTGGTTCCCGTCGAACCCGTGGCGACTGCGCCCCGGGCCGTCGATCCTGCGCTATCTCGAGTTCACCGGCACACGCGCGACGTGTGAGCTGTGGATGGCGGTCGAGCCGGCCTGATCGTCCGGGCGGGCGGAATCTCTCCGCCCGCCCGGGTCCCCGGTCCGTGTCGCCGGCTCGTGCGACACTGGGCGCACCGGGCCCGCTGACGCCGAGGAGCCGCCATGCCGATCGACCCGAAGAAGACGTTCGACTCGTACCGCGCGAAGCGCGGGCAGTTCCGGGTGCTCGAGGTGCCGCCGTTGCAGTACCTCATGGTCGACGGAGCGGGCGATCCGAACATCGCACCCGAGTACGCGGATGCCGTGTCCTCGCTGTTCCCGCTCGCCTACACGCTGAAGTTCGCCGCACGGGCTCAGCTCGGCATCGACACGGTGGTGATGCCCCTCGAGGGCCTGTGGCACGCGCCGGACATGGCGTCGTTCACGTCGCGGCGCGACAAGTCCGCGTGGCTCTGGACCATGATGATCATGGTTCCCGAGCACATCACGACGCAGATGTTCGCGGACGCCGTCGACGCCGTCGAGGCGAAGGCCGCGAAGAAGCGCGAGCCGGCTCCCGCCGCACTGCGGTCGGTGCGACTCGCGACGCTCGACGAGGGACTCAGTGTGCAGACGCTGCATGTCGGGTCGTACGACGACGAGGCCCCGGTGCTCGCCGAACTGCACGAACGGTTCGTCCCCGACAACGGCCTGCGCATGACGGGGCGTCACCACGAGATCTACCTCGGCGATCCGCGTCGCGTCGAGCCCGACCGGCTGCGCACGATCCTGCGTCAGCCGGTCGAGCGGGTGTGAACGGTCAGGCGGTGCCCCAGAAGGCGTCCTCGGCGGCCTGATCCTCGCTGAGGAGCCACACCTCGGCGATGCGCTCGCCCACCACGCGGAAGACGTCGACGCCGTGCTGAGCGAGGTCGGTGCGACCCGAGCGCTGCGCACGGAACCGCACGGTCATGACGACGAGGTCGCCGCTGGCCGTGACCGTGTCGGGCTCGAGCACGAAGGTGCCCCCGCTGAGCTGCATGAACCGTCCGAGGTGGGCGACGATCGCGGCCGGCCCGCGATGATCCCCCGACACCACGTTGGCGCCCGGCTGATGCCACACGGCATCCTCGTCGAAGGTCGCCGCGAGCGCCTCCATGTCTCCCGCGGCCATGGCCGCTCCGTATCGTCCCACGACGTCGATCGCCGACATGTCTCTCCCTTTCGTTGGCCCGGTACCGGTCGATCGATCGGTACCCTGATGGTCCAGCGTCCCGATCGGGGCCTGGTTACTTCAACGTCACCGGAGGAGCACCCGCATGAGCGGCGAGTGGACGGTGTTCTCCGCGAGCTGCCCCTCGCGGGCCTCCCTCGCGCGCATCGCGAACAAGTGGACGGCGATGGTCGTGGTGCTCCTGCACGAGCAGCCCCGACGGTTCGGGGAGCTGCACCGCGAGGTCGACGGCGTGACGAAGAAGGTGCTCGCCGACACCCTCCGAGCGCTCGAGCGCGACGGGATGGTCGTGCGTGCGGCGCACGCCGACGGTCACGCGCGTTACGACCTCACGCCCCTCGGACGAACGCTGCACGAACCGCTGCGGGCGCTGCAGGTGTGGGCGGAGTCGCACGTCGAGGAGGTGCTCGCCGCGCAGGACCTCTACGACGCCGAGCTCGACGACCGGATCGCCCCGGTCGCCGTCCCGGTTCCCGCGACGGAGGCGGACCGATGACGGCGCGGGAATCAAGGCCCTCCAGCGGATCGCCGCACGGAGATATCCTGCACGGATGACGACAGCGAAGTCCGCCGCGCGCGAAGCCCGGGGATCCGACGCCTTCCGCCGCATCGCCCGTGCCGGTTTCGTGGTGGTGGGCCTGGTGCACATCATCATCGGAGCCCTCGCCGTCTCGATCGCCTCGGGTGCCGGCGGGGACGCCGATCAGGACGGCGCCATGGAGCAGATCCGCTCCACTCCCGTCGGCGGTCTCGTGCTGGCCGTGATCGCCGCGGCGCTCATCGCCCTGGCCGTGTGGAACATCGTCAGCGCCTTCGTCGCGACGGGCGGTGAGGTCAAGAAGTGGGGGCAGCGCATCAAGCTCCTCGGCATCGCGGTCGCCTATCTCGTGATCGCCGGACTCGCGACCGTCTACGCCTTCGGCGGGAACGCCGAGTCGGAGGAGTCCTCGCAGACGCTCAGCGCCGTGCTCCTGTCCGCGCCGGGAGGGGTGATCCTGCTCATCGCGATCGGCCTGACCGTGGTCGGGGTGGGCATCGGGTTCATCGTCAGCGGATTCACGCGCGGTTTCGAGAAGCTGCTCGATCTGCCCTCGGGGAAAGGGCGGATGCCGATCGTCGCGCTGGGAGTCACCGGCTATCTCGCGAAGGGCGTCGCCGTCTCCGTCACGGGTGTGCTGTTCGTGATCGCCGCGTGGACCCATGATCCCGACAAGTCCGGCGGGTTGGATGCCGCACTGCGCAGCCTCGCCGACCTGCCGTACGGACGCGTGATCCTCTGGCTCGTCGGAGCCGGACTCGCGGTGTACGGGATCTTCTCGATCGCCCGCGCCCGCTACGCCCGCATGTGATGACGCCGTCGTCCACAGGCCGAACTCGGCATGAGACCACTCAAGTACACTGAGTACACAGGAGTACACACCTCGCCGAAGGACCGTGACTTCCTCCGCGCCATGTCCGAGGACGACGGGCCTTCGATGTCGGCGGACATCGGTCGTCGGCTCGGCGACAGGAAAAACACCATCAGCAACTACCGGGCCCGACTCATAGATGCGGGGCTCGTGCAGCCCGCGGGTCGCGGGCGACTCGACTTCGCCCTGCCTGGTCTGCGCGAGCACCTTCGTCAGATGTGACGCTCAGGCGGTCGCGGGCTTCTCGCTCCAGAACAGCAGGAACGCGCCGAGAGCGATCATGAGCCCGCCTCCGGTCGCGCCCATCGCCTCGATCCGCCGCGGCGAGCGACCGAACCACTGCCGGGCGGCGCTCGCGAGCAGCACCCAGATCGCATCGCACGAGACGCCGATCGCCACGACGATCACGCCCAGCAGCAGAAGCTGCATCGGCACCGCCCCGGCCCGCAGGTCGACGAACTGCGGGAGGATCGCGAGGAAGAACGCGATCGACTTGGGGTTCGTCATGCCGACCACGAAGCCCTCGCCGAGCAGGCGCGCTCCCGAACGGCGCTGCGGGGAGCCGGTGACGACCGCCGCGGCATCCTTCCGGTGACGGATCGCCTGGATGCCCAGGAACACGAGGTACCCGGCGCCGAGCACCTTGACGATCGTGAACAGCACGGCCGACTGCGCGATCACCGTGCCGACCCCGAGCGCCACGCCGGCCACGAGCACGAGGGAGCCGAGGGCCGTGCCGAGGATGCTGAGGAAGCCGCCGAGCCTTCCGAGGGCCATCGCGCGTCCGATCGTGAACAGCACCGTCGGGCCGGGGATCACGACCATGATGAACGCCGCGACGACGAACGTCGCGAGGGTGTCGCCGCTGATCATGGTGCGAGCCTAGACCCGCTGGACCCGCGACCCCGACACGTGCGCCGGATGAGAAGCTAGAAGGATGAGCCCTCTCCGCCCTGCCGACGTGTTCGAGCCGCTGACGGATGCCGACGTGCGGCGGCTCCGCGAGGACTTCCCGATCCTCCAGGCCGAGGTCAACGGTCATCCGCTGTCGTACCTCGATTCGGGCGCCACCTCCCAGCGTCCGCTGTCGGTGCTCGATGCCGAGCGTGAGTTCGCGACCACGCTGAACGCCGCCGTGCACCGCGGCGCGCACACCCTCGCCGCCGAGGCCACAGAGGTCTTCGAGGAGGCGCGGGCGACGGTCGCGCGCTTCATCGGGGCCGACGAGAGCGAGATCGTCTGGACCTCCAACGCGACCGAGGCGATCAACCTCGTGGCCTACTCGATCTCCAACGCGTCGCTCGGGCGCGGCGGGGATGCCGCCGCGGGGCTGCGGATCGGACCGGGCGACGAGATCGTCACGACCGAGATGGAGCATCACGCGAACCTCATCCCGTGGCAGGAGCTCGCGGCGCGCACCGGCGCCACCCTGCGGGTGATCCCGCTCGACGACCACGGCGCGCTGCGCCTCGACGTCGCCGCCGAGCTGATCGGCGAGCGCACCCGGCTCGTGGCATTCACCCACGTGTCCAACGTGCTCGGCGTCGTGAACCCGGTGGACCAGCTCGTCGGGATGGCCCGAGCCGCGGGGTCGCTCGTGCTTCTCGACGCCTGCCAGTCGGCGCCCCACCTGCCGCTCGACGTCCATGCGCTCGACGTCGACTTCGCGGTGATCTCCGGACACAAGATGCTCGGACCGACGGGCATCGGGGCGCTCTACGGTCGCCGGGCCCTGCTCGAGGCCATGCCGCCGTTCCTCACCGGCGGCTCGATGATCACGACCGTGACGACGACCGAGGCCGAGTACCTGCCGCCGCCTCAGCGCTTCGAAGCGGGCACGCAGCGCGTCTCGCAGGCGGTCGCGCTCGCCGCGGCGATCGACTACCTGGGCGCGGTGGGCGTGGACCGCATCGCCGCGCACGAGGCCGCCTTCGGCCGTCGCCTCGTCGAGGGGCTCGGCGCCATCGACGGGGTGCAGGTGCTCGGTGCGGACATCGACCTGCCGCGCGTCGGACTCGCCAGCTTCGACGTCGCCGGCATCCACTCGCACGACGTGGGTCAGTACCTCGACGATCTCGGCATCGCCGTGCGGGTCGGCCATCACTGCGCGCAGCCGCTGCACCGACGACTCGGCATCACCTCGTCGACCAGGGCCAGCACATACGTGTACACGACCGAGGCCGAGGTGGAGGCCGTGATCGACGGCGTCGCCGGAGCCATCCGATTCTTCGGGAGGGGCGCATGAGCGACCTGCAGAACCTGTACCAGGAGCTCATCCTCGACCACTCGCGCACCCCGCACGGCTTCGGCCTGCGCGAGGAGATCGCGGCGCAGTCGCACCAGGTCAATCCGACGTGCGGCGACGAGGTCACGCTGCAGGTGCACCGCGCCGCCGACGGCAGCGTCGAGGCGATCGCATGGGAGGGCCACGGCTGCGCGATCTCGCAGGCCTCGGCCTCGCTGCTCGCCGAGCTCGCGGAAGGGCTGACGGTGGAGGACCTCGAGGTGCGGATCGCGGCATTCCGTGAGGCGATGCGGTCCCGCGGGAAGATCGAACCGGACGAGGAGCTGCTCGGAGACGCCGCGGCGCTCGGCGGCGTCTCCCGGTACGTGGCACGCGTGAAGTGCGCGATGCTCGCGTGGGTCGCGGTGGAGGACGCCCTGCACAAGTCCTGAGCGTCGTGTCGAGGCCGGGGTGCAGGATGGAGTCATGCCTGTGCAGCTGATACCCCTCGACGAGAGCCGTTTCGACGCCTGGTTGATCGCCACGAGGGAGCGTCTCATCCGGCTGCGCCAGGGGTCGCGGATGCTGCTCGGCGACGACGCCGTCGCGCACGCCGACGCGTTCCTCGCCGAACTGCTTCCGGACGGGTCGGCGACCGAGACCTCTCTGATCCTCACGATCGTCGACGACGGCACCGAGGCGCCCGGGGAGATCGGCACGGTCTGGCTCGCGGCGAACGACGGCATCCTCTTCGTGGTCGACCTCGCGTTCTCGACCGCTCCCGACGAGGGGCAGCGCGACGAGCTCTTCGACGCCCTGACCGCACTCGTCACCCGGCAGGGCGTGCACCGCCTGAGCATGGCGCTCTACGCGACGGATGCCGACGGTCACGCCTTCCTGCAGGGGCGCGGCTTCGAGCTCGCGTCGATGCAGATGCTGCTGGAGCCGCTGCCCGGCCGCGACGTGGCGCCGCGGGTGCAACTGCGACGCATGACGCCGGAGCGCTTCCGCACCTTCGCGGCCTACTCCGAGGCGGCGTTCGCCGACGATCTCGTCGCATCCGGGCGCTACTCCGCCGAGGCTGCGGCGACGGAGTCGCATCGGCAGATGACGCTCGAGCTCCCGGACGGCGTGGACTCGTCCGGTCAGATGCTGTTCACGGCGCATGCGGACGGCGATGAGGTCGGCATCCTGTGGCTCGGTGAGCGCACGCGCGACGTACGGCCCCACGTCTTCGTGCTCGACATCGAGGTGGCCGAGGGGCACCGTCGGCGCGGACACGGGCGGGAGATCATGCTCGCCGCCGAGCAGGCGGCGCGACAGGTCGGCGCGGAGTCGATCGGCCTGCACGTGTTCGGGTTCAATGCCGGGGCGATCGCGCTGTACGAGAGTCTCGGCTATCGCCGGGTCGAACAGCGGTTCCTGCGCTCCGTGTGACGCCGTGACGCCGCCGGGGGAATAGCCGCGCGGCATCCGTGTTGGCACCCTCATGAGCACTCTCGGAATCATCGGAGCAGGACACATCGGCAGTCAGATCGCGCGCGTCGCGATCGCCGACGGGTACGACGTCGTGATCGCGAACTCGCGCGGTCCGGAGACGCTCGCCGGTCTCATCGAGGACCTCGGTCCGAGGGCCCGCGCGGCGACAGCCTCCGACGCGGCGGCCGCGGCGGACGTCGCCGTCGTGACCATCCCGCTCGGACGCATCGACGATCTGCCGGTGGACGAGCTCGCGGGGAAGATCGTCCTGGACACGAACAACTACTACTTCGAGCGCGACGGGCACATCGACGAGCTCGATCGCGGCGAGACGACGACCTCCGAGCTGCTGCAGCGCACGCTGCCCACCTCGCGCGTCGTGAAGGCCTTCAACCACATCGGTGCTCCGGACATCACCACCACGGGTTCTCCCGCCGGGACGCCGGACCGCCGTGCCCTGGCGACGGCGGGCGACGACGCGGAGGCCGTGGACTTCGTCATGCGCCTCTACGACGCGGCGGGGTTCGACACCGTGAACGTCGGGCCGCTGAGCGAGTCGTGGCGTGTCGAGCGCGACCGTCCGGCGTACGTCGTGCGTCAGAACGCCGACGAACTGCGGGCCAACCTCGCGATCGCGAACCGACTGCCCTGATCCGGATCGCTGCGGGCGTTGGGATACCAAAGTTGTCCCGCGGAGTTCCGGGATGAGACAATCCCGTTATGGCGGAGGCGGGGGCGGCCGGCGAACTCGAGTCGGCGAGAGTGACGCGCATCCTGCGCGACGACATCGTCCTGGGGCGGCGTGCCCCCGGCTCCCGACTCGTCGAACGGGACATCGCGGCGGAGCTCGACGTCTCACGTCTTCCCGTCCGTGAGGCGATCCGCGCACTGGTCGCCGAGGGAGTCGTCATCGCGCGCCCGCGCACGTGGGCCGTGGTGCGCGAGTTCACCCTGAAGGAGCTCCAGGACTTCGGCGAGGTGCGCGAGGCGATCGAGACGACGATCTTCGTCTTCGCGGCGCAGCGGCGCACGCCCGAGGGCCTCGACCGGCTCCGGGATGTCTACGAGCAGGAGTTCGCGGCGGCGCACGCGGGTCAGGTCGAGGAGGCGCGGATCGCGGCCAGCCTGTTCCACGAGGTCGCTGCGCATCTGGCGGCGAACGACACGATCTTCGAGTTCGTGAGCGTGTTCGCGACGCGGCTGCGGTGGCTCTTCGGCCAGCACGACGACCTGATCGAGACCGCCGAGGAGCATCGGATCATCCTCGAGGCCGTCGAGGCGCAGGATGCCGTGGCGCTGCGCGCTCTGATCCCGCAGCACACCATGAACGCGGTCGCATCCGCTGCTCGGCGGCTGGGTGTCGACGCCCCTCCGGCGGCGGCGCCGTGACGGGCTGATCCACTCGGCGCCGATCGGGCCGCCCGGTCCGAATCCTTCACTCGCGCCCCACCGGATACCCTAGGGGGGTATAGTGGACCTGTCGCCGACGGAAGGAACAGCCATGACCATCACGACGTACACCGTGGCCGGGATGACCTGCGGGCATTGCGAGGGATCCGTGCGCAGCGAGGTCTCGAAGATCGACGGCGTGACCGCGATCGACGTGAGCGCCGCCTCCGGCGCCCTCGTCGTCACCTCGGACGGAGCCCCCGACGACGCCGCCGTGCTGGCGGCGGTCGACGAGGCCGGCTACCGCGCCACGCGCGACTGACCCCGGTCATGACCAGCGGAGCGGTCTACGACCTCGAGATCGGCGGGATGACGTGCGCGTCGTGCGCCGCGCGCATCGAGAAGCGTCTCAACGGGATGGACGGCGTGTCGGCCTCGGTGAACTACGCGACCGAGAAGGCGCACGTCGAGGTCGCCCCCGGTGTCGACGCCGATGACCTCATCTCCGAGGTCGTGCGCAGCGGATACACGGCCGCCCTGCCGCGAGACGTCGAATCCGATGCACCGGACCCCGCCTATCGGATGCTGCGGCGACGCCTGGTCGTCGCCGGCGTGCTCGCGGTGCCGGTCATCCTCCTCGCCATGATCGAGCCGCTCCAGTTCCCGGGATGGCAGTGGGCGTCGCTGGCCCTCGCCACGCCGGTCGTCGTCTGGGCTGCCTGGCCCTTCCACCGCGCAGCCGTGCTCAACGCGCGGCATCGCACCGTCACGATGGACACGCTGATCTCCGTCGGCGTCACGGCTGCGTACCTGTGGTCGCTGTACGCGCTGGTCTTCGGGACGGCGGGCATGTGGGGCATGACCCATCCGTTCCGCTTCACGATCGAACGAGGCGACGGTCTCGGCAGCATCTACCTCGAGGTCGCGGCCGGCGTCACCCTGTTCCTGCTGCTCGGACGGTTCCTCGAGCAGCGCTCCAAGCGCCGGGCCGGAGCCGCGCTGCGCGCTCTCGGCGAGCTCGGCGCCAAGGACGTGTCCGTCGTGCGCGACGGCGTGGAGGAGCGGATGCCGCTCACCCGGCTCGACGTCGGCGACGTGTTCTCGGTGCGCCCGGGTGAGAAGGTCGCGACCGACGGCGTCGTGGTCGAGGGGGCGTCCGCCGTGGACGCCTCCATGCTCACGGGAGAGTCGATTCCGGTCGAGGTGCGCCCGGGCGACGCCGTCACGGGCGCGACCGTCAACGTCGGCGGTCGGCTGCTCGTGCGGGCCACGCGCGTCGGTGCGGACACGCAGCTCGCGCGGATGGCGCAGCTCGTGGAGGAGGCGCAGTCGGGCAAGGCCGAGGCCCAGCGTCTCGCCGACCGGCTGTCGGCGGTGTTCGTGCCGATCGTGTTCGCGATCTCGGCGCTCACGCTCACGATCTGGCTGCTGAGCGGCGGCGGAGCGGCGGCGGCCTTCACAGCGGCGGTGGCGGTGCTCATCATCGCGTGCCCGTGCGCGCTGGGTCTTGCGACGCCCATGGCCCTTCTCGTCGGGACGGGGCGCGGCGCGCAGCTCGGCGTCCTCATCAAGGGGCCGGAGGTGCTGGAGTCCACGCGCCGCGTCGACACGATCGTGCTCGACAAGACCGGCACGGTCACCACGGGGCGCATGACGCTCGTGGACGTGATCGCCGCCGAGGGCGAGGACGAGGATGCGGTGCTGCGCGTCGCCGCGGCGCTCGAAGACGCGTCCGAGCATCCGATCGCGCAGGCCGTGGTGCGCGCCGCCACCGAGCGGTTCGGCGACGTCCTGCCCGTCGTGGACTTCCAGAGCGTGCAGGGCCGGGGCGTGTCGGGCGTCGTCGAGGGGCGAGGGGTGGTCGTCGGTCGGCCGTCGTTCCTCGGCGACTGGGGTCTCTCGCTCGACGATCGGCTCGCCGCGGACTTCGCGACGGCCGAGGAGCAGGCGCGGACGGCGGTCGCGGTGGCCTGGGACGGTCGCGTGCGAGGCATCCTCGTGGTGGCCGATCGCATCAAGCCGAGCAGCCCCGCGGCGATCGCCGCTCTTCGCGGCCTCGGGCTGACCCCGGTGCTGCTGACGGGCGACAACGAACGCGCGGCCCTGACCGTCGCGGCCGAGATCGGCGTGGAGCACGTGCGCGCCGGGGTCCTCCCCGAGCAGAAGGCCACGGAGGTCGTCGCGCTGCAGCAGGATCGTCGCGTCGTCGCGATGGTGGGCGACGGGGTCAACGACGCCGCCGCGCTGGCGCAGTCCGATCTCGGTATCGCCATGGGCACGGGAACGGACGCCGCGATCGAGGCCTCCGACCTGACGCTCGTACGCGGCGATCTGTGGGGAGCGGTCGATGCGATCCGCCTCGCCCGACGCACCCTCGCCACCATCCGGGGCAACCTGTTCTGGGCGCTCGCGTACAACGTCGCGGCGATCCCGCTCGCGGCACTGGGACTGCTCAACCCGATGCTCGCCGGCGCGGCCATGGCCTTCTCCAGCGTGTTCGTCGTGGTGAACAGCCTGCGGCTGCGCAGGTTCCGCAGCGCCGCGCCCCGCGCATGAGCTGGTAGCGCCCCCGGCACCTGGCTATATTTGGCCCTACGGAATCGTTCCGGACGCACGTTCATGTTCTGGGGAGCGATATGCGGGTCATCGCGGTGATCGCCGGAGGGCTGCTCGTGGTCGGCGGAGGCGTTCTCGTCGTGGTCGCGGACCAGCAGCGGGTCGATGCGCTGGCCGAGGCCGAGACCGCGGTCGTCCGCGCGCAGGAGCGTCTCGACGAGGCTCAGGACCGCGCCGATCTCCTCGCCGGCCAGCTCACCGCGCTGCGCTCGACCATCGCCGAACAGGACGCGCAGATCGCCGACGCGACGGGTTTCCTGCCGTGAGTCGCCGATGGTGATCCGTCGCGTCGTCTCGGTCGTCGTCGTGGGCGCTCTCATGATGGGCGTCGGCGTCGTCGCCCGGGCCGCCGCCCTCGAGCACCAGCGCGCCGATGTGATCGCCGAGCTGCAGACGCTCACGCAGTCCGTCAACCGCACGCAGATGCGCGTCGATCACCTCGAGGGGATGATCGAGGTCGCCGAGCACGACACCGCCGACCGCGCCGCCGTCCTCGAGGTGCGCCCGGCGTTCCTCGACCAGATCACCGCCTTCGGCGCGGTGGTCAGCGGCGCGGGCGACGCGGTCGACACCTCGGCGCCCCTCGCCTCCGCGCTCTCCGCGCAGCAGACCGTGCTCGCCGAGCACGCCGATCCCGCTGTCGTGGTCGCCGCGACCGCCACCGTGCAGGCCCTGACCCAGAAGATCGGGGAGGACGTGGCGGCGTGGCAGGCCGAGCAGTCCGCGGGGCCGGGCGGGCCGCGCTGGTCGTCCGGCGGACCGGAGGGCTACGCACGGGTACGCGCCGCGCTCGACACGGTCGGAGGTGCGGGGGTGGGTCTCTACGAGTCGTCGTCGTGCGCGGGCGGCACCGCCCCGGCGTGCGCCAACAGCAACGGCTACATCAAGTACCGCGCCGACATCGCCGGCTGGAGCTCCGAGCGGCTGGAGTGGGCCATGGCGCACGAGCTCGCGCACATCTACCAGTTCCAGGTGTGGGGATCGCTGACCTCGGCGGGCGCCTACCACTCGCTGTTCGGCGGCGACCCGGAGTTCCTGGCGAACTGCATGGCGGTCGTGCGCGGCTACCCCGGCTCGGTGGGCTGCAACGCCGATCAGCAGGCCTGGGCCTCGGGCATCTGGGTCGGCGCGGTGCGCTGAGACCCACGCCGGCCGAGCGCGTCAGCGGAGCGGCGTGGTCGTGTCGACGGCCTCGCGCAGCGGCCGGCGCATCGCCCGCCAGTACCCCGACGGGCTGAGCCGCACGAGCACGTCGATCAGGCGCGCCTCGCGGCCGACCATGGTCCGCGCGCGACGCCTCTCGGTCGCCCGGATGATCTGCGCCGCGGCGTCCGCCGGTTCCGTGTGGTACATCGCTGCCTGCGCCTTCGCCGCCCGCGCGGCCACCGCCGGGTCGAGAGCGGCGGCGTACCGTCCGTGCAGGATGATCCCCGTGCGCACACCGGCGGGGTACACGGCACCCACCGTGACGGAGGAGTCCTCGAGCTCGTGCCGCAGCGCCTCCGAGAACCCGCGCACCGCGAACTTGCTCATCGAGTACGGGATGCGGCCCGCCGGCGCGGCCATCGCGTACACGCTCGCGAAGTGGGTGATGTGCGCGGCGGGAGCGGCACGGAGCGCGGGCAGCAGTGCCTTGGTGATGGACACCGTGCCCCAGAGGTTCACGTCGACGAGCCAGCGCATCTCCTCCATGGTCAGCTGATCGAGCGTGCCGAGCATCGAGGAGCCCGCGCACGTGAGGAGAGCGTTGATGCGCGGGTGCGACTCCTGCACGAGGCGGGCGGTCGCGAGCACCGCCTCGTCGTCGCGGAGATCCACGACGTGGGTCGTCACGGTCCCGTCGAGCTCGGCCGCCAGGGCGGCAAGCGCCTCCGCGTTGTGATCCAGCAGCGCCAGATGCACGCCGCGCGGGGCGAGGAGCCGTGCGATCTCGGCGCCCATGCCGCTCGCGGCCCCCGTGATCACGGTCGTGCTCCCGGTCAGCGCGAGACGCGTCATGGTTGCTCCTCCGGCCGCTGATCGGGAGCGGCACCGATCCCCGGACGAGTCCTCGCGACCCGCATCCGCTCCATTCTGACCGACCGCTTCCGGGGGCGAAACCGGTACGCTCGAAGGGAGGAGGTAGCGGTGGGACGAACGGCGGAGGCCATCGCGGAAGGCGTCGCGATCGCGACCGCTGCGGCGCGCCTCGCGGTGAAGAATCACATCCTCATCGGCACGATCGCCGAGGGCGGCGTGTTCGACATGCAGAAGTACATGGACGACGCGCGCGAGGCCCTGCGCGCCATGGCCGAGGAGTCCGAGGAGGCCGAGGAGAACCTCACGGCGCTGCGCAAGCGCGCCCGGGGTCGGCACTCCGATCCCTCGGGCACGCACGACTACCGCGACCGCGACGTGCGCAACCTCCGCCGCCGCGCCAAGCAGTCGCACGGCGTCGCGACGAAGCTGCGCGAGATGATGCAGGACGACGAGGCGCTGAAGTCGATCGTGGAGGAGGCCCGCGGCGCCGCATGGTCCGACGTGCGTCACAACCTCGATCGCCGCCTGCGCGTCGAGGGCATGCGCCCCGACCAGGACCCCGACTACGAGCGGATGCGTGACGCCCGCATGCAGGCTCTCCGCCTCGTCGACCTGCAGGCGCTGTCGTCGCTGCAGCGGGCCAAGGCCAAGCGCCGCAAGAAGCAGGAGAAGGCCGCCGAGCGCGCCTCCTGAGCCCTCGATTCGCAATCGCCTGAGGACTGTTATAAGCTGTTCCACGGCCCGCTGAGCGGTCCAGGAGCGCCCGTAGCTCAATGGATAGAGCATCTGACTACGGATCAGAAGGTTAGGGGTTCGAGTCCCTTCGGGCGCACATCACCGGAAGTCCCCGTCGCATCTGCGGCGGGGATTTCTGCATCCCGGGTACGTGTCGTCGAGAGATCGAGATCGCCGCGGACGCGGCACATTCCGAGACGTTCTCCATCTCTCAACTGCGGGGGTGAGGGTGTGGGCGGTCAGGCGTCGGGCGAGGGTGCGAGACGGTACAGGACCTGCGGTCGTCCGCGCTTGCCGTAGCGATGAGCCAGATCGATCACGCCGGTCGCGACGAGGTGGTCGAGGTAGCGGCGAGTGGTGGCGCGCGAGAGCGAGCAGGCCCCCGCCACTTCGGATGCCGACAGCGAGGTGACCGGATCGAGCGCGGCGATCACGCGCGCCAGCGTGACGTCGGCGAGCCCCTTCGGCAGGCCGTCCGGTCGGTCCATCGACGTCGTCGCCCGTTCGGTCCCGCGTTCCCCCAGTCGGATGGTTCCGGTGGCGAGCAGGCGGTCGACTTCGCCCTGCGCGAGCGGGCGATCGTGCTGCTGGCCGTCTCGCGCGCTCCGTCGCGCGGCGTACTCTTCCAGCTCATCATCGGCATGGTGCTCGGGGCGCTCGCCGAGCCAGCCTGCGCGATGCCGCCATGAGTGCGAACGGCGACTTCGCCGTGCTCGTGCAGGGGCCGATCGCCATCACGCTGTACGCGCTGCTGGCCGTGGTGCTGGCGCTCGCCATCCGCGGCCGCATCGTGGCTCGGACCCAGGCGAAGGTGTCGGAGAAGGAAGCTGTCGACGCGTGACGCCGCGTTGAGGGAATCTCTCTGCGGCGGTGCGGCTGCGGTGGCGCGGCGGACGCCTCGCGCGCGGCTAGCCGAGGAGCGTCACTCCGAAGCCGGCGACGACGGCTCGGAGCTCCTCGAGGTAGCGCTGCGCCTGCTCGGTGAGCGGGATGGCGGAGTGCCCGATCCATCCGATCTCGATGCGCTCGTCGACGTCGAGGGGGATCGCGACGATCTCGGGGTCGAGGTCGTCGCTGATGATGCCGGTGGAGATCGTGTAGCCGTGGAGGCCGATCATGAGGTTGAAGATGGTCGCGCGGTCGCTGACGCGGATCTCCTGCGCGCTCGACAGGGTGGAGAGGATCTCCTCGGCGAAGTAGAACGAGTTGTTCGCGCCCTGGTCGAACGTGAGCCGGGGAAAGCCCGCGAGATCGTCGAGGGTCACGCGATCGCGGACGGCGAGGGGGTTCGTGCGCGACACGAAGATGTGCGGATCGGCGAGGAACAGCGGGCGGAACGAGAGACCCGAGTCGCGGAGCAGTTTGTCGATGACGCTGCGGTTGAAGTCGTTGCGGTACAGGATGCCGAGTTCGCTGCGCAGCGTCCGGACGTCCTCGATGATGTCCCAGGTGCGGGTCTCCCGCAGGGAGAACTCGTACTCCGCGGCGCCGCTCGCCTTCACCATCCGCACGAACGCGTCGATCACGAACGAGTAGTGCTGCGCCGAGACCCCGAGCAGACGACGCGAGGGCGGTCGGCCGAGGTAGCGCTGTTCGAGGAGCTCGACCTGCTCGGTCACCTGACGCGCGTATCCGAGGAACTCCGCGCCGTCGGCGGTGAGAGTGACGCCACGGGCCGAACGGAGGAGGAGGGTGCGCCCCGCGCGGGACTCGAGGTCCTTCATGGCGGCGGACATCGTGGGCTGTGACACGTACAACAGGTCGGCGGCCGCGCTGATCGACCCTTCCGCGGCGACCTCGACGAAGTAGTGCAGCTGCTGCAGCGTGATGCCGCTGGATGTCCGAGCCATAGCTACAGGCTATATCCATGCATAGCTCGGGGTAGTTACCCGATATGCGCGCGGGACGCGCACCATGGAATCACCGACTTCCAGCAGATGGGCCCCTCATGGCGAACGACTTCACGTTCCACATCACCACCACGCGTTTCGACGAGGACTACTCGCCGTCCGACGACTCGCGCATCACCACGAACTTCGCCAATCTCGCCCGCGGAGAGCACCGTCAGCAGAACCTCCGCAACGCCCTCACGATGATCGACCGTCGTTTCAACGACCTCGCGCACTGGGACAACCCGACCCGCGACCGCTACACGCTCGAGCTCGACATCATCTCGGCCGGCGTCGAGTTCACCGCCGACGGCGAGGACAAGCGGTTCCCGCTGCTCGAGGTCCTCGACATCCAGATCGTCGACCGCGCGACGGGCGCGCGACACCACGGCATCGTGGGTAACAACTTCTCGTCCTACGTCCGCGACTTCGATTTCAGCGTGCTGCTGCCCGCCGCCACCGAGGCCGCCGGGAGGTTCACGCTCCCCGAGGACTTCGGTTCACTGCACGGCAAGCTGTTCCGCCACTTCCTCGCCTCCGAGGCGTACCGCGAGCGCTTCACGATGTCGCCCGTGATCTGCATCAGCGTGTCGACGAGCAAGGAGTACCGCCGCACCGAGAACCATCACCCGATCCTCGGCGTCGAGTACGTGCAGGACGACGACGGCTCCCTCACCGACGCGTACTTCGGGAAGATGGGCCTGAAGGTGCGCTACTTCATGCCCCCGGGGAGCGTCGCGCCGCTCGCGTTCTACTTCGAGGGCGATCTGCTGGGCGACTACTCGAACCTGCAGCTCATCGGCACCATCAGCACGATGGAGACGTTCCAGAAGATCTACCGCCCGGAGATCTACAACGCCAACTCCGCCGCCGCGAGCGTCTATCGTCCGACGCTCGATCAGAGCGACTACTCGACGACCGAGATCGGGTACGACCGCGTCGAGCGCAGCCAGCTCGCGCTCGCGCAGGGCAAGCACACGGCGGAGCACTTCATCGAGCCGCACCGCGACGTGCTGGCGCAGTGGGCCGCCTCCTACCCGGTCGCGGCCGCGTGAGCGCGTCGACCGTGAACACGATCCTTCCCACGTCGATCGTCGGCAGCCTCCCGAAGCCCTCCTGGCTCGCGCAGCCCGAGACGCTCTGGTCCCCTTGGAAGCTCGAGGGCGACGCTCTGGCTGAGGGCAAGCAGGATGCTCTGCGCAGCGCCGTCCAGGAGCAGACCCGCCGCGGCATCGACGTCATCAGCGACGGCGAGCAGACCCGTCAGCACTTCGTCACGACGTTCATCGAGCACCTCAGCGGCGTGGACTTCGATCAGCGCGAGACGGTGCGGATCCGCGACCGGTACGACGCGAGCGTGCCGACCGTGGTCGGGGCCGTGAGCCGCGAGAAGTCCGTGTTCGTCGATGATGCGAAGTTCCTCCGCCGGCAGACCGACCGGCCGATCAAGTGGGCGCTGCCCGGGCCGATGACCATGATCGACACTCTGTCCGACCGGCATTACCGCAGCCGCGAGAAGCTGGCGTGGGAGTTCGCGACGATCCTCAATCAGGAGGCGCGGGAGCTCGAGGCCGCGGGCGTCGACGTCATCCAGTTCGATGAGCCGGCGTTCAACGTCTTCTTCGACGAGCTCAAGGACTGGGGGGTCGCGACGCTCGAGCGGGCGGCCGAGGGGCTGCGCGCCGAGACCGTCGTGCACATCTGCTACGGCTACGGCATCAAGGCGAACACCGACTGGAAGGCGACGCTCGGGCCGGAGTGGCGTCAGTACGAGGAGTCGTTCCCGCTGCTGCAGAAGTCCATCATCGACACGGTGTCGCTCGAGCGTGCGCACTCCCACGTCCCGCTCGACCTCATCGAGGTGATCCGCGGCAAGAAGGTCATGCTCGGGGCGATCGACGTCGCGAGCGACACGGTCGAGACTCCGGAGCAGGTCGCCGACGTCCTGCGTGAGGCGCTGGAGTTCGTGGATGCCGACAAGCTCGTGCCGAGCACCAACTGCGGCATGGCTCCGCTGCCCCGCGACGCCGCCCTGGCGAAGCTCAGTGCGCTGAGCGCGGGCGCAGCGCTGCTCCGGGAGGAGCTCGCGAACTGAGACCGGACCTCAGTCCAGGAGGCTCGTGATGGCGGGGTCGCGTCGGGCGACCTCGGCCGCCGTCGCGACGATCACGTCACGCATGGCGGCCACCGCGGTGGCTGGGCTGACGTCGGCCCGGTGCGCGAGGCTCACCACGCGGGTCAGCGTCGGGTGGGTCAGCCGCACCGACCGCAACGCGGGCTGGTCGAGCAGCACCATCGCGGGGACGACGGCAACGCCGACGCCGCGTTCGACGAAGCGGAGGAGGGCGTCCATCTCCGCCCCCTCCAGCACGTGGTTCGGCGTGAGGCCCGCGGCGCGGAACGCGGCGTCCGTGGCGGCGCGCAGCTCGTAGGTCTCGTCGAGCGCGATGAGCGGCAGCGTGGCGAGGTGCGCGAGACCGATCGACGGCGTGACCGCGATCGGCGGCCGGGACGCGGCGGAGACGACCACGAGCTCCTCCGTGAGCAGCGGCATCCGGGTCAGGCTGAAGCCTGACGGGGGAGGGCCGTCGGACTCGGTGATGAGCGCGATGTCGACCGCGCCGACGCCGAGCTGGTCGACGAGGAGTCGCGATCCGCTCTCGATGAGGTGCAGGTCGACTCCCGGGTGCGCGGAGTGGAACGTGCTGAGAGCCTCCGCGACGAGGCTGGTGCACAGCGTCGGCGGGGCACCGAGGCGTACGCGGCCCCGGCGGAGTCCGGCGAGTTCGCCCATCTCCTCGCGGATCGCCTCGGCCTCGGCGAGCATCCGCTGTGCACGGGGGAGCATCGCCTCGCCGGCGGCCGTGAGGGCGATGTGTCCGCGGGCGCGATGGAAGAGCTCGACGCCGACCTCGCGCTCGAGCGTGGAGATCTGCCGGCTCAACGAGGGCTGGGCGAGATGGAGGTGCTCCGAGGCTCGTGTGAAGTGGCCCAGTCGGGCCACCTCGACGAAGCTGCGCAGCTGCTCCAGGTTCATGCTCGCAGTCTATCGAAACCAGTGAAACTATGCATTGGACGCTATAAGGATCACCTAACTAGCGTGGAGGGCATGAGTACACGCGAACGTCAGATCTCCACCACGGTCCTCGTCATCGGGACCGGCGGATCGGGCCTCCGGGCCGCGATCGAGGTGGCCGAGCACGGCATCGACGTCCTCGCCGTCGGCAAGCGCCCCCGACAGGATGCCCACACCTCGCTCGCCGCCGGCGGCATCAACGCCGCCCTCGGCACCATGGACGCCGAGGACAGCTGGCAGCAGCACGCCGCCGACACCATCAAGGAGAGCTACCTCCTCGCCAACCCGCACACGGTCGAGATCGTGACGCAGGGCGCGGAGCGCGGCATCCGTGATCTCGAGCGCTGGGGCATGGAGTTCGCCCGCGAGGACGACGGCCGCATCTCGCAGCGGTTCTTCGGCGCGCACACGTTCCGCCGCACGGCCTTCGCCGGCGACTACACCGGCCTCGAGATCCAGCGCACGCTCGTCGCCAAAGCCGAGCAGCTCGAGGTCCCGATCCTCGACAACGTCTACATCACGCGTCTCCTCGTGCGCGACAACGTCGTGTTCGGCGCGTACGGCTTCGACCAGGCCGACGGCACCCGCTACCTGATCCACGCCGACGCGGTGATCCTCGCCGCCGGCGGCCACAACCGCATCTGGCGACGCACCTCCTCGCGGCGTGACGAGAACACGGGCGACTCGTTCCGTCTCGCGGTCGAGGCCGGGGCGCGGCTGCGCGACCCCGAGCTCGTCCAGTTCCACCCGTCGGGCATCATCGAGCCCGAGAACGCCGCGGGCACGCTGATCTCCGAGGCGGCGCGCGGCGAGGGCGGCATCCTGCGCAACGCGCTCGGCGAGCGGTTCATGGACAAGTACGACCCCGAGCGCATGGAGCTGTCGACCCGGGACCGCGTCGCGCTCGCCGCATACACGGAGATCGCCGAGGGGCGAGGCACTGCGAACGGCGGCGTCTGGCTCGACGTCTCGCACCTGCCGCGCGAGACGATCATGACCCGCCTGCCGCGCGTCTACCAGACGATGATGGAGCTGCAGATGCTCGACATCACGACCGATCCCATCGAGATCGCCCCCACGGCGCACTACTCGATGGGCGGCGTATGGGTGCGCCCGGAGGACCACCAGACCGACGTCGACGGCCTGTACGCGATCGGCGAGGCGTCGAGCGGACTACACGGCGCCAACCGTCTCGGCGGCAACTCCCTCATCGAGCTGCTCGTCTACGGACGCATCGTCGGACAGGCGGCCATGGCGCACGCGGCCGGCCTCGACGCCCAGCGCCGCTCGGCGGATGCCGTCGCGCAGGCGCGCGCCGAGATCGACGATCTGCTCGCGGCCGACGGCCACGAGAACGTCCGCGCCCTGCAGCGCGCGATCCGCAACACCATGACCGAGCACGCGGGTGTCGTGCGCTCGGAGGAGGGCCTGCGCGCGGGTCTCGCGGACCTCGACATGATCGAGGGACGCCTGGAGGACATCGGCATCCATCCCGACATCGCGGGGTTCCAGGATCTCGCGCACGCCTTCGACCTCAAGGCGTCCGTGATCGCGGCGCGCGCGACGATGGAGGCCGCGCTGGAGCGTCGCGAGACCCGCGGGTGCCACAACCGCAGCGACTTCCCCGACACCGACCCGACCTTGCGCGTGAACCTCGTATGGAGCCCGCTCACGGGTGTGACCCGCGAGGAGATCCCGCCCGTGCCCGAGGAGATCGCCGAGCTCATGCGCGAGGTCGACACCGCCGGCAAGCTCGTCGAGTAGCCGCCCGAACCCGTTCCGGTCGCAGTCCGTGCCGTCGCCGCGCCCTCGGAGCGGCACGACCTGCGACCGGAGCGTGGACGACGGGGTGGGGTAGGAGCCGCCTCAGTCGTCCTGGTCCGTCTGCGGACCGTCGATGACCCCGATCCCGACCGCCTGATGGTCGGGCTCGGGGTCATCGCGCGTCGGGGCCTTGGGTTCCTCCCCGGGAGCCTTCTCGGTGCTGGGCTCCTCGAGCTGCTCGGTGCTCGGCACCTCCGACGGGTCGGCGCCCTCGGGAGACTCCGCCTGCTCCGGGGTGTCGGCGGTGTCCGCCGTGGCGTCATCGGTGTCCGGTGAACTCGCGGTGACCTCGCCGGCGTCTCCGGACGAGGGTGTCGGCGTGGGCGCCTGCGCCTCGGCGTCGGGGGCGGGCTGCTGGTCGGATGCGTTGGTCGACATGATGATCCCTCTCGCGTCGTGGAGCCTTCAGGATCCCGCCCGGGCACGCCGTCGGGAAGGGGCTTGACGACGGGGGCCCGCCGACGACGTACGCTTGACGGGTGACAGCGTACGTCTCGGCTTTCGACCTCTTCTCCATCGGAGTGGGACCCTCGAGCTCCCATACGGTCGGGCCGATGCGCGCGGCTCTCGAGTTCGCTCGGCGCCTCACCGCGACAGGCGTCCTCGATCGCGTCGCCCGCGTCTCGTGCACGCTCTACGGCTCGCTCGGCGCGACCGGCATCGGCCACGGGACACCGGATGCCGTGGTCGCGGGACTCCGTGGACTCGAACCCGAGACCTGCGATCCCGCCGACGTGCGCGCGGCGTGGACCGACTACCCGGTGGGCGCCCCGCTGCGCATCGACGGTACGCACGACGTGCCCTTCACGAAGGACGACATCGTCTTCGCGCCGCGCACGCGACTGCCCGGCCATCCGAACGCCATGACCGTCACGGCGACGGATGCCGAGGGAGCGGTCGTCGCGGAGGAGACCTACTACTCGGTGGGTGGGGGGTTCATCCGGCGCGACGGCGAGGACGCGAGGCTCGCGACCGCGGCGCTCCCGTACTCCTACGCGGACGCGGCCTCGCTGCTCGCGCTGTGCGACGAGCACGGTCTGTCGATCGCCGAGCTGGCGCGCCTCAACGAGACGGCGATGCGCCCGGAGGGCGAGGTCGCGGCCGGACTCGATGCCATCTGGGACGCGATGTCCGGCTGCGTCGACGCGGGGCTGCACTCCGACGGCGTGCTCCCCGGGATCCTGAAGGTGAAGCGCCGTGCGAGCGTGATCCGCGGTCAACTCGAGGAGACGGAGGCCGACGGCCACCGGGAGCTCCCGGGGGAGTGGCTGGGCGCTTTCGCGCTCGCCGTGAACGAGGAGAACGCGGCCGGCGGACGCGTCGTCACCGCTCCGACGAACGGTGCGGCCGGCATCCTCCCGGCGGTCGCGATGTACTGGTGGCGCTTCCTCGCCGACTCGGGCCTCGGCGCGGGCAACGCGGTCACGCCCTACGGCGAACTCGTCGGGAGCGCCCTGCTCGGCTTCGGCGCCGAGGCCTCGCTCGTCGCGGTCGGCGCGATCGAGGACCCCGACGCGGTCGCCGAGGCGAACCGTCGCCGCGGCATCCGGCGCTTCCTGCTCACCGCCACCGCGCTGGGGTCGCTGTTCAAGGCGAACGCGTCGATCTCGGGCGCCGAGGGCGGATGCCAGGCCGAGGTCGGGTCGGCATGCGCCATGGCCGCCGGCGGGCTGACCGCGGTGATGGGCGGCACGAATCGACAGATCGAGAACGCGGCCGAGATCGCGATGGAGCACCACCTGGGTCTCACGTGCGACCCGATCGGCGGTCTCGTGCAGATCCCGTGCATCGAGCGCAACGCGATCGCCGCATCCACCGCCGTCACGGCCGCACGGCTCGCGCTCCGCGGCGACGGCAGTCACTACGTGTCCCTGGACGCGGTTGTCGAGACCATGCGCCAGACGGGCATGGACATGTCGACCAAGTACAAGGAGACCAGCGAGGGCGGTCTCGCGGTCAACGTCATCGAGTGCTGAGTCCGCTGCAGGCGCGACTCGGGCATGCAGGTGAGCGGTGTCGGGCGGATGTCGGAGCGGGCGTCTAGCGTCGAGGGCATGGAGTCGATCTGGACGCCGGGCAGCAGACGCAAGCGCGAGCAGCCCATCGTGTCGGTGCGGGCGAGCGTGGACGCGCCGGAACCGGGGCGGCGCTGGCCGACCAGCATCCCGGCGGTCGCGCAGGTTCTCCGGGAGGGGATCGACCTCGCCCCGGGCGTGACGTTCCTGGTGGGGGAGAACGGGAGCGGCAAGTCCACGATCGTCGAGGGCATCGCGGGTGCCTACGGCCTGTCGCCCGAGGGAGGGTCGCGCAATGCGCGGCACAGTACGCGGCCCACGGAGTCGCCGCTCTCGGAGTGGCTGCGGCTGCAACGCGGCATCGGCGCGAACCGGTGGGGGTTCTTCCTGCGCGCCGAGACCATGCACTCGTTCTACACGTATCTCGAGGACAACCCCTCGACGAGCGGGCCCGACGTGCCGTTCCACGAGATGAGCCACGGGGAGTCCTTCCTCGCCCTGCTCGAGAGCCGCTTCGACGAGCCGGGGTTCTACTGCCTCGACGAGCCCGAGGCGGCACTGTCGTTCCAGTCGACGCTCGCGCTCATCGCCGTGCTGCAGCGCATCGTCGACGAGGGCGGTCAGGTGCTGTGCGCGACGCACTCGCCCGTGCTCGCCGCGCTGCCGGGAGCGAAGATCCTCGAGGTCGGCGAGTGGGGCATCCGCCCGGCCGACTGGCAGGATCTCGAGCTCGTGAACCACTGGCGGTCGTTCCTGCAGGATCCGCCCCGCTACCTCCGACACCTCCTGGACTGACCGCGCGTCCTGTTGACCGAATGACGGCGTCGGGAGGATAGTCGTCGCATGACGAGTGCGTCGGCGGTGGAGGTCGCCGGGCTGCGGGTACGGCGGGGCAGGACCGCCGTGTTCGACGGGCTCGACCTCACGATCCCGCGCGGCCAGATCACCGGGCTGCTCGGTCCCTCAGGGTGCGGCAAGACGACGCTCATGAGGTCGATCGTGGGCGTTCAACGCATCACCGGCGGCACGGTGACGGTGCTCGGCGAACCGGGCGGATCACCGGGACTGAGACACCGCGTCGCGTACGGAACGCAGGGCGCGGCGGTGTACGGCGATCTCACGGTGCGGCAGAACCTCGCGTACTTCGCCTCGGTGCTGAAGGCGCCGAAGGGCGACGTCGACCGGGTGATCGACGAGGTCGGGTTGCGTGGTCAGGCGGGACAGCTCGTGGACTCGCTGAGCGGCGGGCAGAAGACGCGCATCTCGCTCGGCGCGGCGCTCGTCGGGTCGCCGGAGCTGATCGTGCTCGACGAGCCGACCGTGGGCCTCGACCCGGTGCTGCGCGTGGAGCTGTGGGATCTGTTCCGCGGGCTCGCCGAACGCGGCGTGACCATGATCGTCTCGAGTCACGTCATGGATGAGGCCCTGCGCTGCGACCGCCTGCTGCTCATGCGCGCCGGTCGGATCATCGCCGACACGACGCCGACCGATCTCCTGCACGACACCGGGACGACCGAGCCGGATGCCGCCTTCCTCGCCCTGATCGACCGCGACGCCTCGGAGCAGGCGGCGACGGCTCCCCCGACGACACGGCGATCACGCCGGGAGACCGGACGATGAACGGCCGGCGGATGTTCGCGACGGCCGCACGCGTGCTCGGTCAGCTGCGACACGACCCACGGTCGATCGCGCTCATGCTCGTCGCGCCGAGCCTGCTGGTCGGCCTGTTCGCGTGGCTGTTCAGCGATCAGGACGGAGTGTTCGATCGCTACGGCGGCGCCATCCTCGCCCTGTTCCCGTTCATCGTCATGTTCCTCATCACCTCGATCACGACCCTGCGCGAACGGCGCTCCGGCACGCTGGAGCGACTCATGACGACGCCGCTCGGCAAGGCCGACTTCATCCTGGGATACGCGCTCGCGTTCGGACTCATGGCGCTGCTGCAGGCCGTGATCACCGTGTCGTTCGCGGTCGGGGTGTGCGGTCTGACCGTGGACGGGGAGCTGTGGCAGCTCGGCCTCGTCGCCGTCGTCGACGCGCTGCTCGGCACGGCGCTCGGCCTGCTCGCGAGCGCCTTCGCGCAGACCGAGTTCCAGGCGGTTCAGTTCATGCCGCTGCTCGTGTTCCCGCAGATCATCCTCGGCGGACTGTTCATGCCGCGCGACCAGATGCCCGACGTCCTGCACGCGATCTCCGACTGGCTGCCGCTCAGTTACGCGATCGACACGATCAACGCGGTGACCGCCGGCGACGACGGATGGGACGTCTACCGCCCGCTGCTCGTCGTCGCGGCGTTCGGCGTCGGCGCGCTCGTGCTGGCGTCGCTCACCCTCCGCCGCCGCACGGCCTGAGCGGGGGTGCGCCGGGTGGGATCAGCGTCCCGCCCGGTTCTTCGTATGCCGGGTCGGTGCTGCGGTCCACGGATCCTCCGGCCACGGATGCTTGGGGTAGCGCCCGCGCATCTCCGCCCTCACCTGCGCATACGGGCCCGACCAGAAGGAGGCGAGGTCGTCGGTCACGGCGAGCGGCCGACCGGCGGGGGACAGCAGATGGAACAGCACCGGCACGCGCCCGTCGACCAGGCGCGGCGTCTCTGCCCAGCCGAAGCACTCCTGCAGCTTGACGGCCACCACGGGGCGGGCGGCGTCGTCGACTGCAGGGTAGTCGATGCGGACGCGCGACCCGCTCGGCACCTCGAGCCGCTCGGGTACGAGCTCGTCGAGGCGGGCGGCCTCCGGCCACGGCAGCAGGCGCCGCAGTGCGGAGGTCAGGTCGATCCGGGCCGCAGGGGTGCCCGACGCCAGGGCGTCGAGCTCGGGCGCGAGCCACGCGTCGAGGGCATCGAGAAGTCCGGCCTCCGACACGTCCGGCCACGGCGACCCGAGCTCGCGCCGCAGCAGCGCGAGTCGACGCCGCAGGGCGTCCGCGGAGTCCGACCAGGTGAACACGCCGAGGCCGTCGCGCCGGAGCGCCCGGAGCACGGCATCCCGGCCCTCGTCCACCGAGGCGCGCACCGGCGCGGACGACGACAGGATCGCTCCGATCCGCCGCTCCCGTCGCGCCTGCACGCGCCCGGCGGTGAACTCCGCCTCGACGCGGTCGGTCCGCAGGTGGTTCGCGGCGCGCTCCATCTGCGTCTCGGTGAGCGCGGCGGCGGCGCGGATCACGGCTCCGGAACCTGCGGCCGCGCGCCCCGAGGCCCGCGTGACGTCGGCGACCGCGATCCACTCCGTCGCCGCCAGTGGTCCGCGCATCCCCGCGCGCGTGCCGGAGGCGAGCAGGAACGTCGCGCCCTCGGCCGTGCGCTCGACGCGCTGGGCGATCCGTTCGGGGAAGGCCAGCGCGATGACGAGGCCGACGCCGTCGAGGTCGGAGCGGATGCCGGGCGTCGCGTCCACCAGACGCTCGAGGCGTTCGGCATCCGACCGCCAGCGCCGTGCTTCCGGCGTCCGTCCGTCGCGCAGGGCGACGAGGGCTCGCGCCGCATCCGCCTCGGCGATCCGGACGTCTCCGCCCAGCAGCGCGACGACCTCGGCGGCGAGGCGCGCACCCACGAGCGGGGCGCCGTCGCGGAGCGCGCGGGCGAGACGCGGATCGGCCGGGATGCGGGAGAGCGCCCGCCCCTCGGCGGTGGCGCGGTTCTCGTCGTCGATCGCGCCGAGACCGCGGAGCACCGTGAGCGCCTCGGCCAGACTGTCGGCGGGAGGGCGGTCGATCAGCCGCAGCCCCGCACCGCCCGGCGCGCCCCAGCAGGCGAGCAGCAGCGCGGCATCCGTGAGGTCCGCCACCGCGATTTCGGGGGCCGGACGCGCGGGAGCGGCCGCAAACGTGCGCTCGTCGACGCAGCGGATCACCGTGCCCGGACCCTGACGCGTCGCGCGTCCGGCGCGTTGCACGCACGAGGAGCGGGGCGCTGCGGTCGTGACGAGACCGGACATCCCGCGGGCCGCATCGCGTTGCGGATGCCGGGAGAGACAGGAGTCCACGACGAGTCGCACCCCCGGGACCGTGAGCGAGGACTCCGCGAGCGACGTCGTCACGATGATGCGCGGCGGGTCGGTCGGGCGACGACCGCGGATGACGGCATCCTGCTCGGCCGCGGAAAGCTGGCCGTGCAGCTCGCGGACGTCGAACGACGTGTCGAGGGTCCGAAGGCGTCGGGCGATCTCCGCGACCTCGCGGGCACCGGGGGCGAAGACCAGCGCGTCCGCTGCGGCGTCATCCCGCGTCAGATCACGAGCGGCGGAGGCGGCGGTACGGGCGACGTGGTCGAGGAAGTCCCGCGTCACGCCGCGTTCGTCGAGGCGCGGCGCATCGCCCGGAGCCCAGCGCTCCGTCAGCGGGAACGCCGGGACCTCGTGGTCGACGATCGGCGCGGGGGCGTCATCGTCGCCGAGGACGGCTGCGATCCGCGCGGCGTCGAGCGTCGCGGACATCGCCACGAGCACGAGGTCATCGCGCAGCTCCCGCACCTCCGAGAGGAGGCCGATCAGAAGGTCGGTCTCCAGCGCGCGCTCGTGAACCTCGTCGATGATCACGGCATCCACGCCGTCGAGGCCGGGGTCGTCGAGCATCCGCCGGAGCAGCACCCCCGCCGTGACGAACTCGACCCGGGTCGTCGGACCGACCGCGCGCTCGCCGCGGACCGTGAACCCCACTCGATCGCCGAGCGACGAGCCATCGAGCTGGGCGAGGCGCCGCGCGGCGGCACGGGCGGCGACGCGCCGCGGCTGGGTCACGATCACCCGGCCGGTCGACCGTGCGGCGAGCAACGGCGGAACGAGCGTCGTCTTTCCCGTCCCGGGCGGAGCGCTCACGACGAGGGACGTGCGGGAGTCGAGCGCCGTGGACACCTCCGGAAGCGCCGCCGCGAACGACAGGCCGGCGCCGATCCGGGTGAGGTCGAAGGCGACGGACGTCATCCCTCCAGTCTGCCGGGTCTCGTCCGCCGACGGCGTCGGCCCCAAGAGCGCCACGGGCCCGAGCACGGAACAGCGGATGCCGCGACCCGGTCGGGCCGCGGCATCCGCTGTGCTGTCGTGCCTACTCCGCGGCAGCCGCCGGCGGGGCGGGCGGCGGAGGCGTGGTCGGCTTCGGCTGGCGCTTCGCGGCGGGAGCGGATGCCGCGGCGACACCCTCGCCGATGCCGCGGCCGACGGCCTGGCCCTGGATGATCGACGCCAGGTCGAGTCCCGTGGCGGAGCTCACGCTGTCGAACACCGACTTCAGAGCCTTGGCGCTGTCGGCGCCGACGAGGTCGGAGGCTCCGTCGCCGGAACCGCCGATGATCGACACGCTGCCGATCGTCGAGTAGCCCTTCGCGAACTCGGCCATGATCGACGGCAGCGTCTCCAGCACGCGCTGCGACAGGAACGCGTCCTGGTTCGACGCGATGGCCTTCGCCTCGGCCTCGACGGCCGCGGCGCGGGCCTCTCCCTCGGCGCGGATAGCGTCGGCCTCGGCGTTGGCGCGCAGGCGGCGGGCCTCGGACTCGGCCTCGGCCTGGGCGCGCAGCGCATCGGCCTCACCGGTGGCACGGGCGATCGCCGCGGCGGCTTCACCGTCGGCCTTCGCCTTGTCGGCCTGGGCCTGCTGCTCGGCGATGCGGGTGCGGGCCTCGGCCTGCTTGACCTGCTCGATCGCGGCGGCCTCTGCGGCGCGCTCACGCGTGTACAGCTCGGCCTGGGCGCGGGTCTCGGCCTCGTACCGCTGTGCGTCGGCGACGCGCTTGACGTCGGCGTCGAGCTGAGCCTGCCGGTTCTCGGCCTGCTGCTGCAGAACGGCCTGCTCGGCCTGGGCACGCGCGAGCTGTTCGGCCTGCTCGGCCTCGGCGCGCGCACGACCGATGCCGGCGTTGGCGTTGGCGGTGTTCGTGTCGAGAGCGGTCTGCTCGACCAGGTTGGCTTCCTGGTTGGCGATGTTCTTCTGGTTGATCGCACGGTCGGCGTTGGTCTGCGAGATCTCCGCGGACTGACGCTTCGCCTGGATCTCCGGAGCACCGAGCGACTGGATGTAGCCGACCTTGTCGGTGATGCCCTTGATCTGGAAGGAGTCGAGGATCAGGCCCTGCTCGGCGAGCTCCTGCGAGACGTCGGCGGCGATCTGGTCGGAGAACTTCTTGCGCTCGCGCATGAGCTCGACGACCGAGAGGGTGGCCACGATGCCGCGGAGCGCACCCTCGAGCTGCTCGGTGGTGAACTGCTCGATGGCCTTGTCCTGCGAGGCGAAGCGCTCGGCGGCGCGGCGCACGAGGATCGGGTCGGAGCCGATCTTGACGATCGCGACGCCGTCGACGTTCAGCGTCACGCTGTCGAGCGACTGGGCCTCCGCGTTGAGCGACACCTGACGCGAACGCAGCGAGATGATCTCGTGACGCTGCGTGATCGGGTTGACGAGCGACTTGCCGTTCACGATCACGGTGACGGGCGACTCCGACATCTCGTCGCGGGTCGTGCCGTCGGCGCCGATGACGGCGCGAGCGACCTTCTGCTTGCGACCCGAGATGACGAGGGCCTCGTCGGCTCGGGCGACCTTGATCCAGCTGCGCGCGAAGAGCAGCAGGATCAGCAGCAGGACGATGACGGCTACAGCGGCGATGCCGACGATGATCAAGATGCCGACGATTCCGGCGATCTCCATGGATGACCTCCCTGGTTCCCCCCGAGGGGGTGGTCTGCGGTCACGGCGCGATATGCCGGGACTCGGTTCCACCCTGCCAGAAACCCGAGGATGCCGTCGCGGGGAGGATTCCCCTGGGGAGGGTTCGTGGTCGGTGAGGGGTCGGGCGGAGAACTCCCTATCAGGCGGAGAGCTCCCGCGCGTGACTCCGCCCGACGGGGAGAACTCCGCCAGACGGGGCAGCGGGGCGGCGAGGCGGGGATGCGGGAGACCGGGATGCGGTCGCGTCAGCGGTCGCGGAGCTTCTGCGCGAGATCGCGCAGCGTGCGCAGCTCCTCGTCGTCGAGGCGCGACATCCGTGCGGCGATCGAACGGCCGTGCACGGTCGCGACGCTGCGGAACGCCCGCGCCCCGGCATCCGTCGCCCGGATCAGCGCACCGCGTCCGTCGTCGGGGTCGGGGCACTTCGACACGAGGCCGCGGGTGACCATGCGGTCGACGAGGCGCGAGACGCTCGGCTGACTGATGAGCATGTTGGCCGTGACGTCGCGCAGACGGGCCGACATGTCGGGGGAGCGGGTGACCGTGAGGAGCACGTCGTACTCGGCCTGTCCGAGGTCGGAGTGATCGAAGTCGGTGTTCATCTCGGTGAACAGCTCGTGCTGCGCGCGGAACAGGCTCTCCCAGGCCTCGAGGGCGAGCTTGCGATCGGTCATGGGAAAAGAGTACGGCAACAAGTAAGGGCCGGTCGGAGAGGCTCCCGACCGGCCCTTGTCCCTTGCACCAAGAGTTGTCCTGCAATCACATGAGGTGGATGCCACAGCAAACATTCACCGTGCGATCACTCTATAACGGCGAGGTAACGAATGCAACGGTTTGATCACGGACTACTTCATCGTTGATTGGTCACGGATGACGCGAGCGCTCTCACGGTTCGGATGGCGCGGGATCGAGAACGGTCCCGCCTACGCCGGAGAGGAGAGCTTCACTGTGCGGCCGCCGTCGAGCACGATGGTCTCGCCCGTCAGGAACCCCGCGCCGTCCCCGGCCAGGAACACCGCGAGGTCTCCGACGTCGGTCGGTCGGCCGATGCGTCCCGCAGGATGCAGGTTCAGAAGACGGGCGTTCGCAGTTTCGACGTCGCCGAACGACTCGAGATAGGTGTCGCTGAGGTCGGAGGAGATCCATCCGGGGGCGATCGCGTTGATGCGAATGCCGTCCGCCCCGAGGTCCACGGCCATCGCGCGCGTGAGTCCGTGGATCGCGCCCTTGGAGGCGGAGTACGCGATGTGGCCCGGATTGGAGAAGAGGCCCTCGGTCGAGCCGATGTTGACGATCGCGCCCCCTCCGCGCGCGCGGAGATGAGGAAGTGCGGCCTTCGCGAGGAAAACCGGGGTCGTGACGTTCAACGCCATCATGCGCTGCCAGTCATCGAGGGTCAGGTCGTCGAGGTCGCGCTCGAACATGATGCCGGCGTTGTTGACGACGACGTCGAGTCCGCCGAATCGCTCGACCGTGCGGGCCACCACCTCGGGCAGCACGTCCGGGTCGGCGAGGTCGGCGGCGATCGCGAGCACGTCGTCGTGCGCGGCCAGGTGGTCGTCCAGCGGCGAGCGCTGTGCGATGGCGACACGCGCCCCCGCGGCCAGGAACCGATCGACGATCCCGCGTCCGATCCCCTTTCCACCGCCCGTGATGATCGCGATCTTCTCGGTCAGTGCCTGGGGTGCTCGTTCGCTCATGCTCATGTGACCCGGAACGCGGTGGTGCGCACGGATGTTCCGACCCGTACTCAGCGCTGCGCCCCGGCCTCGCCTCCCGCGCCGACGTCGAGCCTCGGCAGCGACTGCAGCAGCTCCTGCGTGTACGGGTGCTCGGGGTCGCGGAAGATCCGCTCGGCGTCGCCCTCTTCGACGACGACGCCGTCCTTCATGACGAGCACGCGGTCGCTGAGGTGGTGGATCACGCCGAGGTCGTGCGAGATGAAGAGGTAACTGAGGCCGTATTCGTCCTGCAGGTCGACGAGCAGGTCGAGCACCTGCGCCTGCACCGACACGTCGAGCGCCGACACGGCCTCGTCGAGCACGAGGATCTCGGGAGAGGTGGCGAGGGCCCGGGCGATCGCGATGCGCTGCCGCTGTCCTCCCGAGAGCCGCAGCGGGAAGCGCTCGCGCACGGAGGCGGGCAGCGCGACCTGCGCGAGGAGGTCGACGACGCGCTGCTCGCGCTCCCTCTTCGTGAGCCCGGCATCGGCGGGGATCGCATCGAGCAGGATCCGCTCGGTGTTCCAGCGCGGGTCGAACGAGCTCAGCGGGTCCTGGTAGACGACGCCGATGCGGCGACGCAGCGGGCGGCGCTTGGCCTCGGAGACGTCGGACCAGGGCTGGCCCAGCAGTCGCACCTCGCCCTCGTCGGCGTGCTCCAGCGCGAGGGCGATGCGGGCGGTCGTGCTCTTGCCCGACCCGGACTCCCCGACGATGCCGAGCGTCTCGCCGCGGTGCAGCGTGAACGACACGTGGTCCACCGCGGTGCTGTGGCGCCCGTCGGGAGAGACGAAGCGCTTCACGAGGTCGCGAGCCTCGAGCACGGGTTCGCCGCGCTCTCCGGAGCTCTCCCGGGCGAGGTGCAGGTTCGGCACCGTGCTCTCCTGCGGAGCGAGGCGCTCGCCGCGGGTGTGCCCGCTCGGCACGGCGTCGACGAGACTCTGCGTGTACGGATGCTGCGGATCGCGGAGCACCTGCGCCGCGGATCCCTGCTCGACGACCTCGCCCCCGCGCATCACGAGGATGTCGTCGGCGAGCTGCGCCACCACCGACAGGTCGTGGCTGATGAGGATGATCGACGCCCCGCGGACCTTCGCGTCCTCCAGCAACGACAGCACCTGCGCCTGCACCGTGACGTCGAGCGCGGTGGTGGGCTCGTCGGCGATGATCACCTCGGGGTCGAGGGCGATCGCCGAGGCGATGAGCGCACGCTGGCGCAGGCCACCAGACAGCTCGCCCGGTCGCTGCCGGGCGCGGAGCCCGGGCTGCGGCACGTCGACGCTCGCGAGCAGCTCGACCGCCTTCCGGCGCCGTGCCGTGCGGTCGCGCCAGCCGTGCAGCCGCAGTGCCTCCTCGATCTCCTTCCCGACGGGGCGCAGCGGGTCGAGCGACACGAGGGCGTCCTGCTGGATGAAGCCGATGCGCCGTCCGCGGATGCGGCGCCACGAGCGGTCGGTCTGCGCGGTGAGGTCGACGCCGTGGAGCGAGATCTCTTCGGCATCCACGACCGCGCCCTGACCGGTGAGCCCTGCGAGCGTGCGTGCCGTGACGCTCTTGCCCGATCCGGACTCGCCGACGATCGCGACGCAGCGGCCGGCGGCGAGCGTGAACGACACGTCGCGGACGACGCGGCGGGTCTCGCCGTCACGCGCGAAGCCGACGTTCAGGTCGCGCACGGTCAGTCGCGGCTCATCGGAGCCGGTCGGAGGTGAAGACGGTGCGGTCAGTTCTGCGACGCTCATGTCAGCGTCCCTTCTCGAGACTGTTCTGGATGCTCTTGCCGATCGTCGTGGCCGTCAGCGCGAGCACGAGGATGACGAGGCCGGGGATGAAGGTGAGCCACGGCGCCTGCAGGATGTTCACGCGTCCGGCATCCAGCAGCGCACCCCACTCCGACGAGGGCGGCGCGACGCCGAGTCCGAGGAACGAGAGCCCGGAGGCCCAGACGATGGACTGCCCGATCGCCATCGTGAACACGGCGACGAGGGGGCGGATCGCATTCGGCAGGATGTGGCGTCCGAGGATGCGCCACCATCCGTGGCCCAGCGCGCGGGCGGCCTCGACGTACCCCGCGTCCTTGGCCGAGAGGATCTGGCCGCGCACCATCCGGGCGTACCCCGGCGCGGTGCTCACCCCGACGGCGACGACCTGCGTCCACGGCGACGGACCGAGGATCGAGACGAGCAGCAGGGCCAGCAGCAGGTTCGGGAATGCGAAGACGACCTCGATCGCGCGGTTCACGATCGTCGCCGTCACGCGGTCGCCGAGCGCCGCGAGGGAGCCGAGCACGAGCGCCGCGACGAGGGCGATCCCGGCCGCGCCGATGCCGATGAGCAGGGACTCCCTGGTGCCGTGCACGACGCGGCTGTACAGGTCGCGCCCGGCCTCGTCGGTGCCGAACCAGTGGGCGAGCGACGGCCCCTGCAGAGCGTCGGCGAAGCCCTGCGCCGTGGGACTGTGCGTCGCCAGCACGGTCGGCGCGACGGCGGCGATCGCGAAGAGCACCGCGAGCACGATCGAGACGGCCAGCGACCAGCTCACCCGTACGCGGCGACGAGCGCGCGGCTGCGCGGGAGCAGGGGCGAGGGACGGGGCGGATGCGATGGTCATGACGTCCTCAACCTCGGGTCGATCAGTGTGTAGACGACGTCGACCAGCAGGTTGGCGACGACGTAGAGGACCGCGACGAACACGACGATGCCGGTCACGACGGGGAGGTCCTGCGCTCCGACCGCCGCCACGAGGGTCTTGCCGATGCCCGGCCGCGAGTAGATCTGCTCGACGATCACGGCCCCGGAGACGGTCGCACCGAGCGCCCAGCCGGTGAGGGTGACGGCGGGAATCGACCCGTGCCGCAGCACGTGACGCAGGCGGATGCCGAGATCGCCCATGCCCCGCATCCGTGCGCTGAGCACGAACGGCTGATCGAGTGCGCGCTCGTATTCGGCCCGCACCGACTGGCCCATGAACCCGGCGAGCGGGATCGCGAGGGTGAGAGCGGGGAGCACGATGCCGTTCACGCCGCTGCCGCCCATGACCGGGAACCAGCGCAGCGTGAGGGCGAAGACCAGGAGCAGGAGGATGCCGAGCCAGTACGGCGGCAGTGCGGACGTCACGGTGTCGACGGCCGAGCCGAGAGCCCGCACGCGAGGCCCGCGTCCGGCCGTGAGCGTCACCCACAGGACCATGAGCACCCAGGCGAGCAGGATGCCGGTGACCGTGAGCACGAGCGTCGATCCGAGCTGCTCGCCGATCAGATCCCACACCGGACGGAACTGCTGATACGAGGTGCCGAGATCGCCGCGCAGCAGCCCGCCGATGTAGTTCAGGTACTGCACGAGCAGCGGGTGGTCGAGTCCGTAGGCGTCGACGATCGGGGCGAGCTCGGCCGGGGTGCGCTCCTGGGCCTGACCCGTGCGGATGTTGAGGATCGCGGTCGCCCGATCGCCCGGGAGCGCGGTCTGCGCCAGGAATGCGGCCGTGGCGGCACCCCACAGCACCACCAGCGCGCCGCCGACGCTCGACGCCACCCGGCGCAGACGTCGGAGCGTGCGTCGCGAGGCCTCCGGTCGACCGGAGCCGATCCGGTCTACCGCGAGCGCCTCACTCGACGAAGTAGGCGTCATAGAACGTCGGTCCTCCCTGTGCGTGCTCCTGCCAGACGTCGCGCAGTCGCGGGTTCACACCGAGCGTGCTCAGCCGGTCGTACAGACCGAAGGCGAGCGCGTGGTCGGCGATGTACTCCTGGGCCTGCCCGTACAGCGCGTTCTGCGCGTCGACGTCCGACTCGGAGTTCGCGGCGAGGATGATCGCCTCGAGTGCGGGATCGTCGTAGAAGGCGCTGTTCGAGAAGTTCGGATCGTCCTCGGTGCTCGGGCGCCAGTTGATGTAGAGGATGCCGGCGTTCACCGACGTCCAGTAGCCCGCCGAGATGTCGTAGGCGTCGCGCCCGGCGTAGGTCCCCGCCCAGGTCTCGGACGGCGGCACCGGGATCAGGTCGACCTTGAATCCGGTGGCCTTCGCCTGCTCCTGCACGGCCTGGAAGATCGACGCGCCGTCGGCGTTGATGATCGTGCCCGCGTTGTACGGGAACACGACCTCGAGGGTCTTGCCGTCCTTGGTGCGGTATCCGTCGTCGTCGCGCTCGGTCCAGCCGGCCTCGTCGAGCAGACGGTTCGCCTCGTCGGCGTCGTAGGCGTACCAGTCGGCCGCCTTCTCGCTGTACCCCGGCGTCGCTCGGCTCACGCCGCCGTTGCCCTCGTAGGGGATCACGCCGTGCCCGATTGTCTCGACGATGCTCTCGCGGTCGAGGCTGTAGACGAAGGCCTTGCGGAGGTTCTCGTCCGAGAACGGCTCGCGCGTCGTGTTGAACGACACCTGCTGCGGACGCCCGGGCGTCACGTACTTCTGCAGGTCGTACTGCTCGCCCTCGAGTCCGTCCCATTCGATCGCCGGGATGTCGTAGATCGCGTCGGCCTCGCCCGAGCGCAGTGCCGACACGCGCGTGACGCCGTCGGCGACGAAGCGCCAGTCGACCTTCTCGACG
The DNA here is from genome assembly GCF_044749125.1 of Microbacterium sp. NPDC089696. NCBI lineage: Bacteria > Bacillati > Actinomycetota > Actinomycetes > Micrococcales > Microbacteriaceae > Microbacterium > Microbacterium sp. NPDC089696. The sequence goes on from NZ_JBIVHF010000001.1 coordinate 845,494, forward strand.
TATGCGGGACCGGTGTGCTTCGCGTTCTCGGGCCACGACGTGTAGTCGTCGTTGCGCGTGAGGATGACGTTCTCGCCGCGGTTCCACTTCTCGACGACGAACGCCCCCGAGCCGATGGGCTGCTCGCAGTTCTCCTCGTCGGTGCGGGTCTCGAGCGCCTCCTGCGACTGGATGCCGAAGTACCCCTGCGTGAGATTCTCGACGAAGCGCGCATAGGGACGCGCCAGGTGCACCGCGACGGTGAGGTCGTCGACCGCCTCGGCCGACTCGTAGTAGCCGCCGAGCCACACGGCCGCGGTGCTGTTGCCGCCGGCGACCCAGTAATCGAAGTTGTAGGCCACGGCCTCGGCATCCACCGGGGTGCCGTCGGTGAACTCGACGCCGTCCTTGAGAGTCAGCGTGTAGGTGCGGCCGTCATCGCTCACGGCCCAGTCCTCGGCGAGCCACGGCACGACCTCGCCGTCCTCGGTGAGGGAGAACAGGTTGTCGAGGAACTGGTAGGAGATGTACGCCTGCTCGATCCAGCCGCCGAACAGGCACTGAGGCTCCTGCTGGTGCGCGTAGACGATCGTGCCGCCGTCGACGCGCTCGGCGTCGGCGGCCGGCTGCGCGACGGCGCCGCCGCTGCAGGCGGACAGCGCGAGGGCGACGACGGCCGCGGCGGCGGTCGCCGTCAGCGCTCGACGGGTCCTGGATGCGTTCATGGGGCTCGGGTGCCTTTCGTCGGGAGGTCTCGCGGCGCACGGTGGCCGCATGGGATGAGATCCTTCCGAGCAGGAGCACGGTTCACACGCCGCGCGTCACGGGGAGCAGTGCGACGTCACACGGCGTCATCCCGCCTCATGCAGCGTCATCGGATGCCGCGAGGGCGGCGGTGCACGGGAGGATCGGCGATGGCGCGCCCGTGCCGCGGAAGGAGCCCCAGCCATGACGGATCCCAAGAGACTGATCCTCAACCTCTTCGAGATGAACTGCGTGAGCCACATCACGCACGGCCTGTGGCGGCTCCCCGGCAACCGGCGCACCGCGTTCACCGACATCGAGTACTGGACCGAGCTCGCGCAGCTGCTCGAGGCCGGCGGGTTCGACGCGGTGTTCCTCGCCGACGTGATCGGCGCCTACGACGTCTTCCGCGGCGGACCGGAGACCGCGATCCGCGAGGGCCTGCAGATCCCCAGCAACGACCCCATGCTCGTGGTGCCGGCGATGGCAGCGGTCACGCAGCACCTGGGCTTCGGCATCACGTTCTCCACCACCTACGAGCCGCCGTTCTCGTTCGCGCGGCGGATGTCGACCCTCGACCACCTCACGAAGGGGCGGGTGGGCTGGAACATCGTCACCTCGTACCTGCCGAACGCCGCCCGCAATTTCGGTCTCGAGGGCGAGGTCGACCACGACACCCGCTACGAGATCGCCGACGAATACCTCGAGGTGCTCTACAAACTGTGGGAGGGCTCGTGGGACGACGACGCGATCGTCGAGGATCGCGAGGGCGGCGTGTACGCCGACCCCGAGAAGATCCGGTACATCAACCACCGCGGGCCGCGGTACTCCGTGGCGGGTCCCCACCTGTCGTCGCCGTCGCGACAGCGCACGCCTTTCCTCATCCAGGCCACGCAGTCGTCGCGCGGCATCGAGTTCGCCGGCCGTCACGCCGAGCTGATCTTCACCGGCGGGCGCTCGTTCGAGCAGGTGAGCGGCACGATCGCGAAGATCCGCGATGAGCTCGAGCGGCAGGGACGGGCGCGCGACGACATCAAGTTCGTCGTGGGTGCGACGGTGATCGTCGCCCCCACCCGCGAGGAGGCCGAGGCCAAGCTCGCCGAGTACGACCGGTACGCGAGCATCGACGGGGTGCTCGCCCACGCGAGCCTGCCGTTCGACCCGACCGCGCACCCGGGTGACATCACGGTCGGTGAAGCCCTGCGCCGGGAGGGGCGCGGCGACGACCTCACGGCAGCGTTCCTGCCGCAGGAGCAGACGATCGCCGAGTTCCTGGCCACCTTCTCCGGGTTCCACCGCAAGCCGTTCATGGCGGTCGGCTCGCCCGCCGAGGTCGCCGACGAGATCGAGTCGTGGCTCGACGAGCACGACATCGACGGCATCAACCTCGTGCAGTACCACTCCTACGACACGGCCCGGGACTTCATCGAGTACGCGGTGCCCGAGCTGCGTCGCCGAGGTCGCCTGCGCGACGCCTACGTAACGGGGGAGACGCTGCGTGAGCGCGTGCACGGCGTCGGCCCGCGCGTCGCCGACACGCATCCCGCCGCGCGCTTCCGCGGTGGCGAGGGTCTCGACGAGGAGGCGATCCTCTCGGGGCGCGCCGCCGTGTGATGCGCGGCCGGGCGCAGCCGCCCCGATGACCTTCCGAGCGCGGTCGCCGGGGGAGAATCGTCGTATGGCGATGCGACCACGTTTACGTCACTCCCGCGCGATCCCTGCGTTGACGACGGCAGCGCTCCTCGCAGCGCTCGCCGGATGCTCGGCGACCACCGCACCGCAGGACACTCCCTCCGCCCTCGTGCGGGTCGATCAGAACGGGTACGTGCTCGGCGCGGAGAACGTCGCGTTCGCGATGGGCGATGCCGGCTCGCTCGGCGACGCCGGATTCCGGGTGGTCGACCAGGACGGCGCCACAGTCGCGGAAGGCGATCTCGGCGACGATCGAGGTGCCTGGAACGACCGCTTCGACGGAGTGCGTCCGATCGACCTGGGCGAGATCGACGAGCCGGGGACCTACCGGATCGAGCTCACCGGGGGAGTTCGCGGCGAATCCCCCGAGTTCGCCGCCGACGCTGTGGAGAACGTGCTCGGTCCTCCGGCGTCCATGACCCTCGAGTTCTTCCGCGCGCAGCGCGACGGCGCCGACGTGGACCCCGCGGTCATGGACCGCAACCCGTCGCATCTGCTCGACACGGAGGCGAGCGTGTACGAGACCCCGACGTTCGAAGACGGGGGCGCCCTGCTGGTGGGCGACCTGGTCCCGTCCGGGGATCCGCCCCGCGATGTCAGCGGCGGGTGGTTCGATGCGGGTGACTTTCTGAAGTTCACCGGTACGACCGCGTACGCCGCGATCACGATGATGGTCGCCGACCGGGAGGGTGCGGTCTCGTCGGAGGACCTGTCGGCGGAGATCGGATTCGGTCTCGACTGGCTCGACCGCATGTGGGATCCGGCGACCGAGACCCTCGCCCTGCAGGTCGGGATCGGCAGCGGCAACGAGTCCGTGCGCTCCGACCATGACGTGTGGCGGCTGCCGGAGGAGGACGACGTCTCAGCCCCCGAGTCGTCCGACGATCCCGACTGGTTCATCTCCCACCGGCCCGTTTTCCTCGCGGGTGGACCGGGGGAGCCGATCGCGCCGTCCGTCGCGGGCCGGGTCTCCGCGGCCTTCGCGCTCGCCGCGCAGCGAGCCGCGGTGGACGGCGACGCCGAGACGGCGCGGGCATGGTTGACGAAGGCCGCGCGCGTGTACGACCTCGCCGATCGGGATCCCGCGCAGAATGCGACGGCGCTGCCGGCTGAGTTCTATCCCGAGGACTCCTGGCAGGACGACCTCGAGCTCGCCGCGGTGGAGCTCGCTCTCGCGGGCCGCGCCCTCGGGGACGATCGAGCGGAAGCCTGGGCGACGGATGCCGGCGACTGGGCGGCGGCCTACATCGCGTCGGACGTGAAGGGAACGCTCGGCGTCGGCGACGTCAGCGCCGTGGCGCACAGCGACCTCCTCGCGGCGGGCGCTCCGGACCCGGACTCCCTCATCGCGGACCTGCGCCGTCCGCTCGACGATGCCGCAGTGCTCGCCGCGGATGACCCGTTCGGCGCGGGAGTGAGCCAGACCGAGTTCGACGCGGTTCCGTTCGCCTTCGGCCTCGTCGCCACGGCAGCGTATTACGAGCGGGCGACGGGTGACGACGACTATCGGGCGTTCGCCGACCGGCAGAGGGGCTGGCTGTTCGGGGCGAACCCCTGGGGCACGAGCTTCATGATCGGCGTCGGGTCGACGTACCCGCAGTGCCCGGAGCACCAGGTCGCCAACCTCGCGGACGCCGGGGCCCTGCGCGGGGCCGTCGTGAACGGCCCGAACGCCGCCGAGCAGCTGGAGGAGCTCAACGGCTTCGACGACATGGTCCCGTGCGCTGCCGCGCCACCCGGAGGGGCGGAGTGGACCGACTTCGACGGTCAGGGCTCGCGGTACCTCGACGAGGTCGGCGCCTGGCAGACCGTCGAACCGGCGATCGACTTCACGGCCTCCGCGCTGCTGGCCTTCTCGGCATCCCTGTCTCTCGCGAACTGAGGCGGGGCGTCACGTCGAGGGGACCGGCTCCGGCTTCGCCGCCCCGACCGCCCACACGAAGTCGGGGGTGCGGCCGTTGACGGCGTGGTCGCCGAGCTGGCGGGCCTTGAAGATCCACGGGTTGTGCGACGACACCGTGCGGGCGTTGCGCCAGTGCCGGTCGAGCGCGGTGCCGGAGCGCACCGCCGAGGCGCCGAGCGTGTCGAACAGGCGCGAGGCGGCGCGGGGGACGAGATCGGTCAGCACGATCTGGGCGTGGGCCGAGCGCAGTTCCGCCGCGACGACGGCATTCTGCGCCTCCGGCGTGCCGAGGGAGTCGGCCGCGTGCTGCACCTCGCGTGCCACGTCGAGCACGAGAGCCCGGGCGGTCGCGCTGGTCGCCGTGAGCTCTCCGACGATCTGCAGGACCTGCGGGTCGTCGGCGACGCGGTCGGCGCTGCCGTGGCTGTACGCGCGGGTCCGCGCGCGCACCTGCGCGGCGGTGTCGCGCTCGATGGCCGCGGCGATGCCGGCGAGCACCGACAACAGCGTGAGCTGGTACACCGCGGTCTGGAACGGGAAGCGCGCCGTGAAGGGCTCGACGTCGTGCTCCTCGACCGAGGCGTCGTCGAACACGGCCGTACCCGTTCCGGTGAGGGGCTGCCCGAAGCCGTCCCAGTCGTCCGACACGGAGACGCCGTCCTGGCTCCGGCGGATCAGTGCCGTGACGGTCGTGCCGTCGAGGTCGACGGTCGCGTCGATCCACTCCGCGAAGATGCTCCCCGTCGTGTAGAACTTGCGGCCGTCGACGCGCCAGGTGCCGTCGGCTCGGCGCGACACCCGGGTGGCATTGGTTCCTACGGCGGCCGCGCCGTTCTCCGACCAGGCGTTGCCGACGAGCTCGCCGTCCGCGAGACGACGCAGCCAGAGAGAACGACGGTCACCCGGGGGAGAGGCGAGCACGTGCTCGACGTAGGCGATGTGCCCGCGGAAGATCTGCGGCAGGTTGGAGTCCGCGGCGGCGAGCTCGATCAGCAGCTCGGCGAACGACGGCCACTCGAGGCCGTCGCCGCCGTGCTCCACGGGGAGGCGGAGCCGACCGAAGCCCGCGGCGCGCAGAGCCTCGACCTCGGCGAACGGCAGCGAGCGGCTCTGCTCGCGCGCGACCGTCCCCTCGCCGATCTCCGCGAACAGCGGACGCAGGCGCTCGCGCGCGAGGGCCAGGCGTTCCTTCTGCGTGTCTGACATGTCGACGCCTCTCAGGTGTATAGCGAGATCGGCTGCAGCTCGCCGTTCAGCGTCCACGCGCCGACCTCGAGCTTTTTGTAGTCGACCGGATCGTGCAGCGTGTGCGTGCGCACGTTGCGCCAGAACAGGTCGAGGCCGACGTCCGACTTCGCCGAGCTGGAGCCGGTCACCTCGAAGATGCGATCGGCGACCTCGATGCCCACCTCTGTCGACACGACCTTGAGCTTCGCGATCTCGATCGCCAGCTCGCCGCGGTGCTCGGCGGTCAGGGTGCCGCCCTCGTCGACGACCTCGTCGAAGAACCGGCCGGCGCGGTCCGCCAGGGCTTCGACGGCGGCGATGCGCGACGCGAACTCGCCGACGACGCGCTGCACGAACGGGTCGTTGCGGTAGGAGTCGGCCTGGCTGAGGAACCAGGCGCGCGGTCGCGCCCGGGTGATGTCGAGACCTCGGGCGAGAGCGCCCTCCGCGATGCCGAGGTAGAGGTTGCCGAACGCGAGCTGGATGCCCGGGGTGATGAGCGTCGAGTACGGCTCGTCGCCGAGTTCGCCGAGCACGTCGGACGCCTCGACCCGCACGTTCTCGAACCGGACGGATCCGCTCGCCGAGAGGCGCTGCCCGAGTGCATCCCAGTCGCCGAGGTAGCGGATGCCCTCGCGGTCGTGGTCGAGCACGACGAGCTGCGCCGTGCCGTCGAGGTCTCCGCCGCGCACCGCCGCGGCCGCCAGAACGACGTCGCCCGCCGACGCCCCGGTCGAGAAGCGCTTGAGGCCGGTGAGCCGGTACCCGTCGCCGTCCGCCGTGAGCTCGAGGTCGGGGTCGGTCGGATTCACGGAGTCACCCCAGACCCAGCGACCCTGGATCGTGCGGCGGTGCCAGTCGTCCTGCACGGACGGATCCGCGGCGAAGCCGATGTTGCCGGAGTTGATGTAGTGGTACGCCAGCACCTGCGCGATCGACGCGTCGGTGCGCGACAGGATGCGGATGACGAGGAAGGCGGTCTCCCAGTGCGCGCCTCCGCCCCCGAGCTCGGCCGGCTGCAGGAGGTTCACGAGCCCGGTGTCCCGCAGCAGGTCGAGCTCGGTCGTCGGATCCTGGTTCGCCCGGTCGCGCTGCAGCGCGTCGCGGCCGAGCTCCTCGGCCACGCGCTCGGCGACGGCGCGCCAGTGCGCGCGCTCCGCCGCGTCGGCCGTTCCGCTCCAGCGGCTGCGCGTCGTGGTGTCTGCGGTGACGCTCATCGGGCGCCCTCCTTCTCGGTGATGTCGGTCGTGATGTCGGTGAGTGCGTCGAGCTCGGCGTCGGGGTCGGAATCCGCCAGCGGGCCCCCGAGCGTGCCGTCGAGGGCGCTGGGTCCGCCGACGTAGGCGCCGCGGTACCGGTGGGCGGGATGCCAGTCGGCGATCACGGGGGAGCCGTCGCCCGTGAGGCGACCCCGCAGCGTCCCCTCGGGGTATTCGTCCCAGACCCGCCCGCGGCGCTGGAGCTCCGGGATGAGATGCTCCACGATGTCCTCGAAGGATCCAGGGGTCACGACATAGGCGATGTTGAAGCCGTCGACACCGCCGACCTCGACCCAGCGCTCCAGCTCGTCGGCGACGGTCTCGGGGCTGCCCACGATCACGGGGCCGATGCCGCCGATCCCGACGTAGTGGGCGATGTCGCGCGGCGTCCACTTCCGCTCGGGATCCGCCTTCGTGAAGATCGAGAGCGCGGACCGCGCGGCATCCGTGTCGACGTACTCGAGGGGCACGTCGGGATCGAACTGGGAGAGATCGAGTCCCGACCAGCCGCCGTACAGCGCGAGCGCGCCCTCGAGCGAGACGTGGCGCCGGTAGTCGTCGAGCTTGGCCTGCGCCTCCTCGTCGGTCGGCGCGACGACGACCGTGACGAGCGTGAGGATCCGCACCGAGTCGCGGGGGCGGCCGAGCGCTTCAGCACGGTCTCGGATGTCGTCCGTGAGCGGACGCGTGATCTCCGGACGCAGCCCGTTGATGAAGATCGCCTCGCCGTGCGTCGCGGCGAACTGGCGGCCGCGCGGCGACGCTCCGGCCTGGAACATCACGGGGGTGCGCTGCGGGCTCGGCTCTGCCAGATGGATGCCGGGGACGCGGTAGTGCCGCCCCTCGTGGCCGATCGGGTGCACGCGCGCCGGATCGGTGAAGACCCCGGACTCACGATCGCGCCGCACGGCGTCGTCCTCCCACGACCCCTCCCACAGCTTGTACGTCACGTCGAGGAACTCCTCGGCGATCTCGTAGCGGTCGTCGTGGCCGATCTGGGCGTCGAGCCCGAGGTTGCGGGCCGCGGAGTCGAGGTAGCTCGTGACGACGTTCCAGCCGACGCGGCCGCGCGTGAAATGATCGAGGGTCGAGAAGCGGCGCGCGAGCGCGTAGGGCTGCTCGTACGTGGTCGCGACGGTGACGCCGAAGCCGAGGTGCTCGGTCGCGTGGGCCATGGCCGAGATCTGCACGACCGGGTCGCCCAGCGGCACCTGCGCGGCGTCGCCGAGCGCGGCTGCGGCCGAGTCGCGGTACACGTCGTAGGTGCCCAGCACATCGGCGATGAAGACGGCGTCGAACCGTCCGCGCTCGAGGGTCTTCGCGAGATCGACCCAGTAGTCGAGGTCGTGGTAGCGATCCGCCTGGTTGTCGGGATGCCGCCAGAGCCCGGGGGCCTGGTGCGTGACGCACGTCATGTCGAAGGCGTTCAGGATGATGCGGTCGGGCACGGTGCTCCTCTGACGGGTGGACTCGCGGCGACCCTAGCCATCGGAGCCACCGCGCCACCGGGTCGATGACGCATTCGGTCGCGGTGCGTCGAACTGTTACGCGTGGCGCGCGACGGAGCGCATCCGGCTCCTAGCGTGAGCGCCGATCCGCTTCCCCACCCGACTCCTGAGGAGCATCCATGTCCCTTCTTCCGAGCCGCCGCGTTCGCCGCATCCTGCTCGGCGCCGCCGGTGTGACGGCGGCGTCGATCGCCATCGCCGGCTGCGCGGCCCAGGCCCCGCAGTCCGGAGCGTCCGGCGAGGACGGCGACTTCTCGGGTCAGACGCTCAACGCGCTCCTCATCACCTCGCACGAGGGGGCAGGGAACTGGCTCAAGGAGCACTTCGAGGAGGAGACCGGCGCCGAGGTGAACCTCACGATCGTGCCGTACGACGAGATCGGCTCGACGCTCGCGCTCGACCAGCAGTCCGGCGCGAACACGTTCGACGTCGCGGCGCCCTGGTACGTGTCGATCGGCGATCTCGCCGAGGGAGGCTCGATCCAGGACCTCACGGACTGGATCGACGAGACCCCCTCTCTCGAGACCGACGACTTCATCCCCTCGATCAACGACCCGTACACGCTCGTGGGCGACCGCCGCTACGGGCTGCCGTTCGACGGCGACACGCACGTGCTGTTCTACAACACCGAGATCCTCGAGCGGAACGGCATCACCGAGCCGCCCGCCACGTGGGACGAGTACCTCGCCGACGTGAAGACGATCACCGAGAACGAGGGCGACCAGGGCGTCTACGGCTCGGCGATCTTCGGACAGAAGTCGCCGCTCATCCTCGGCGCGGCCTTCGCGAACCGCCTCGCCGGCTTCGGCGGCGAGTTCGTGGACGAGGACGGGAAGCCCACCATCAACTCGCCCGAAGCGGTCGCCGCCGCACAGGCGCTGGTGGATGCCGTGCCCTACGCCTTCCCGACCCCGGCCGAGACCGACTTCGGCGTCGGCAACGGCGCCTGGTACGACGGCAAGGTCGGCTTCATCGAGAACTGGACCGACCTCGGCGTCGGGTCCGAGACCAACCCCGACTCGAAGGTCGCGGGCAAGTGGGGCGTGACGACGCTGCCGGTCGGCGGCGACAACACCGAAGCGCGGGCATCGCTCGTCGCGGGCTTCACCTGGGTCATCGCCGCGAACACCCAGAAGACCGACCTCGCCAAGGCCTTCATCGAGTACGCCGCGTCGAGCGACGTGAACTCCGAGCTCATCGTCGCCGACCCGCAGACCGGCATCGACCCGAACCGCGAGTCGTCGCTCGAGAGCACCGCCTACGGCGAGACCTACCCGGATCTGCAGCGCGTCAACCGCACGACGCTGAGCGGCTCCCTCGCCTGGCCGACCGGCGAGAACGCCTCCCAGGCCGCGCAGATCCTCACCGACGAGTTGGCCAAGCTCATCGCAGGAGACGGCGGCACGGCACAGGAGACTCTCGACCGCGTGCAAGCCGAATGGGAAGACATCCTTGGCTGACGCCTCAGCCGCGCGCATCCGCCTCGCCCGCCCGTCCGGCTCCGTGCCGCGACGGGCGGGTCGGCGCGCGTCGCCGGCGGCGCGGGTCTTCACGGTGCCGACGATCCTGTCGATCATCGTGCTCGGGGTCTACCCGCTGCTGTTCATCCTCACGGCGGCCTTCACGGACTCGACGCTCGGACGCCCGTTCCAGGAGTGGGTCGGCACCGCGAACCTCGAGAGCGTGCTCGCCGACGGCGACGTCGTGGCGTCGTTCGCCCGCACCGTGTTCTACGCGCTCGGCGTCGCGGTCGCGAGCACGATCCTCGGTGTGGCGATCGCGGCGGCTCTGGAGAGGGCGACGCGCTCGGGCGCGGTCGTCCGGACCCTGCTCCTCCTGCCGCTCATCACGCCGCCCGTCGTGGTCGGCACGCTGTGGAAGCTCGTGTTCAACCCCGGCGGCGGGCTGCTGGCGACGCTGCTGCCCGGAGTCTCCCTCGCCCCGCTGTCGACGACGGCGTGGGCACTCCCGGCGATCGGCCTGGCGGACGTGTGGCAGTGGACGCCGCTCATCGTGATCCTCGTCTACGCCGCGCTGCTCACGCAGGACCCGGCCGTCCGCGAAGCCGCGGCCCTCGACGGCGCGCACGGGATCGGGCTGTTCCGGCACATCACGTGGCCCGCGATCGCCGGCACCGTGGTCGCGGCGTTCTTCATCCGTCTCGTGATCGCGCTCAAGGTGTTCGACCTCGTGTTCGTGATGACCTCTGGCGGCCCGGGGCAGTCCTCCACCACCACGACCTACCTCATCCAGCAGGTGGCGTTGAAGGAGTTCGACATCGGCCGCGCCTCGGCCATCACCATCGTCTTCGCCCTCATCGTCACGGCGGTGACCCTCGTGGTGGCCGCCCTCGCCCGGAAGGCCCGTCATGAGTGAGCGTCGCGTCCGCGCCCGGCCCGTCGCGAGCACGGCGCTGCTCGTCGCGCTCGCCGTCACGCTCGTGCCGCTCGCGTACCTGTTCTCCGTGTCGCTCATGGGGCGCGACGAGACGGTCGCCGGCGTGCTCTGGAGCGCCGACCCGCACTGGTCGAACTGGGGCGACGTCATCGCGACCGACATCCCGCGCTCGATCCTCAACTCGATGCTGGCTGCCGTCGGCGGGGCGGTGCTCTCCCTGGCGCTCGCCGTGCCTGGGGCCTGGGCGATCGTGCGCCACCGGACGGGAGGTCGCACGCTGTCGGCGACCCTCATGAGTCCCTGGCTGCTTCCGCCGATCGTCGCGGTCGTCCCGCTGCTCACCCTGCTCCGAGTCGTCGGCCTCAACAACACGCTCGTCGGGCTCACGCTCGTGTACGCGCTCGTGAACGTGCCGGTGGCGGTCTGGCTGCTCGAGGGGTTCATCCGCCGACTGCCGGTCGAGATCGAGGAGGCCGCGAGGATCGACGGCGCGGGATCGGTCCGGATGCTGTGGTCGGTCGTCGTGCCGCTGCTGCTGCCGAGTCTCGTGGCGATCGGGATCATCGTGGCGATCCTCAACTACAACGAGTTCCTCCTGGCGACGTTCCTCACGCAGAGCGTCGACTCGCAGACGTTCCCGGTCGCGCTCTCGCTCTTCTACGGGGACCGCACGCCGCACTTCGGAAAGATCGCCGCCGCGTCGTTCCTCGGCGTCATCCCCGTGTTCGCCGCGGCGGTGTTCTTCCAGCGGTGGCTCGTCGGAGGGCTGACGGCCGGCGCCGTGCGCTGAGCGCTCCGTGCCGACCCGGAAGGAATCGACGGGCGCGCGGAGACACCACCGCACGGCTCTAGGATGTGGATTGTCCGCCGTCACCGCACTGCGGATGCAGGTCGGAGGCGGGCCGGGGAGCATCGCGCGAGTCCTGACGTCCCTCTCGATCGCTGCCGTGGAGGCCTCATGAGCGATGCGCCCGCCGTTCCCGTGAGCGCTCCGTCGCTCGACGCTCTCGACCGCGCCGTCGCGGCCCAGGACTGGGCGGCGGCCACGGATGCGGTGCGCGCGGGGTGGTTCGAGCTCGTGACGCCCGAAGTGCGCGATCGTACGCATGCGCTTCTGGACCGCGTCCCCGCTGCCGCGATGCGCCGTGAGCCCCTGCTCGCGATGGAGTTCGGCATCCTGCTCAACCAGACGCGGTTCCAGCGCCTGCGGGCGCTGCGCTACTTCGTGATGGCCGTGCGAGCCGCGCGCTCGTCGCGGAGCACCGATCTGCGGCTCGCCGACCGCTTCCTCATCCGCGCGTCCGAGTCCGCCGCGTTGCGGCTGCTCGGGCGCACGGGACTCTCGGTGAGCGCGGCTCGGGGCGCGATGGAGCTGGCGCATGCCCTCGACGACGACGACCGTGCCGAGATCACGGAACTGCCGCGCATCTTCGCCGTGCTCGGAATGTCGTTCCACTACGGAGGGCATCCCGATGAGGCGGTGCACGCGGCCGAACTGGGACTCGCCGAGGCGTCGCCGACCCCGCCCTCGAGCGGCATGAGTCCTCTCGCCCTGCTGTGCGGCGTGCACACCCTGCGCGGAGACCTTCCGACCGCCCGTGAGCACCTCGAGTACGCCCGCTCCGGGCCGTGGACGGATCGGCAGCGAAACGGGTACTCGGGCGTCTTCTATCGGGTGGCGGAGGCGATCGTCGCGCTCGAGCGCTTCGATCCGGATGCGGCGCGAGAGCAGATCGAGCAGCTCTGGGCGATGACGGTCGGCCGGCATTCGAACGAGCACTGGACGACGATCGTCGAGACGCAGGCTCTCATCGAGATCATGGCGGGGCATCCCGGCCGGGGTCTCGCCGTGATCGACGACATGGTCGCGCTGCGTGGGGGAGAGGGGTCGCAGCGCGCCCGCGCGCGACTCGCGCGCATCCGCAGCCTGCTGCAGCTGGCCCTCGGCAACCCCGACGGCGCGAGCGCGGTGCTGGCGCGGGATGCTCCCGAGGCCGTCACCGCCCACATCGAGCGGGCGCGCATCGCCCTCTCCCTCGGCCAGACCGGCACGGCGCTGAGCGAATTGCGGGCGGTCGACGCCCTGCATCCGTCGACCAGGCAGACGGCCGAGGCGGCGGCGATCGACGCGGCCGTGCTGCTCCGTCTGTCGCCGACGCCGCGGCGCGACGGAGTGGTACAGCGACTGGGCTCGCTGCTCGACCGCTCGGGGCAGCGTCTCGCTCTGGCTCTGCTGCCGCCGTCCGACCTCGACCGCGTCGTGGCCGCACTGGAAGAGGGCGGCTTCGTGCACGTCGTCGAGGACGTGCCGATACGCTCGCTCCTGCGCGATGTCGAGCCGGGCGGTCTGCTCAGCCGCCGAGAGCTCGCGGTGCTCGAACAGCTGCAGCGCACGGGGTCGATCGCGGAGATCGCCGCCGTGCTCGTCGTGTCGTCGAACACGGTGAAGTCGCAGATCCGCAGCATCTACCGCAAGCTCGGGGTGTCGAGCCGCGAGGACGCGATCGCCGTCACGATCGAGCTGCACCTGCTGGCGGCGGCCGTCGAGGACGCCGCGGGGTGATCGCAGAGTGAGAGCCGGCGGACGCGCCATCTCGTTGAACTGAAGAATCTCCTCGTTATCGAGCCGAAACCTCTCAGGGTGAACCCGGGGTGAAAACCGATATCCCGATGTTCTGCCGTCGATAGTGTTTCGCCGGGGGAGGCCGCGCATCCGCGTCTCCAGGCAGCATCGAGAGGGGATACGGCCGTGGCCGCATCAGGTATCAGCCGCGTCCGGCGGCAGCGACGCACGGCACGCGATCTGTCCGTCGACGGCATCCGTCGCCGCACCGGCTGGGTGGGGATGCTCGCCGTTCTGCTCGTCGCGGCCTCGACGCTCACGGCGACCCCCGCGATGGCGGCGGAGACGAGCATCACCCTGACCCCGGGCACCGTGACCGCGGCATCGGGCGCGGCCACGACGTTCACGGTCGGCATCAGCTGCAGCACCGACGGCGGCTGCACCGATGCGAAGGTGACGATCCCCACGACCGCGGTCACCGGGACCCCCGGCGTCACGGACGTGGGCTCGTGGTTCGGCACGAGCACGTGCCCCGACCTCACGCGCAGCGTGAGCGCCGGTCAGGTCGTCTACAGCTTCACGAGCACCCTCCCCACCGGGTCGCGTCAGTGCACGTTCCCGGTCACCCCGCCGAACTACAAACTGGCGGACAACACCGTGGCGACGCTCACCGCGACTCTCACGAGCTCGAACTCCGACACGAGCTCAGCCGCGCCGGTCACCTACACCGTCACGGCCAGCCGCAGCGCGAGCGTCACGAACCAGGCGCAGGCGACGGTCATCGTCGGTCAGCCCTTCACGTACACGATGCAGTTCCTGTGCGGCGGCAGCACGGGCAGCGTCGGAACGTCGGCGATCAGCATGACGTCGACCCTTCCGGCCGGCTTCGAGTACCAGTCGCACTCGATCAACCGGGCCGTCACCGGAACCGTCGCGTACGACGAGGCGACGCGCCGGCTCACCTACTCCGACCCGACCGGCGGCTCCTGCGCCGGCCTCGTGTCCGGCAACCCGGCGAACACGTTCAGCATCGTGGTCACCGGCACGGCGGCGACGAACGGCGTCCCCAGTCCCGCCGGCACGCAGGTCTGCAACTCCTACTCGGCATCCTGGACCTACCTCGACGGAGTCGCAGGATCGGGCACGACGACGCCGGCCTGCGCTCGCGTGATCGACGTCACCACCGCCAGCTCGAAGGCCGCGGTCAGCTCCTCCACGCTCAGCAACGTCGGCCAGTACGCGGCAGCCGACGGCGGAGCGCGCGCGCCGGCCTACGTGTACGCGGGCGACTGGGACGGATCCGGCAGCACGGCCTCCTACGAGATCCTGGCGTACACGTCGCCCACGCAGACCGCGAACGCCGGACTCTCATACGCTTTCACCGACCCGATGCCGTGCCTGGACAACGGCTCGAACAACAACTTCACATCGAACGCCGTCGGCACGTACTGCCAGAACCCCGGTTTCATCCCCACCCTCGTCACGACGACGGGGTGGACGCCCACGTCCGCCGAGCTGCTGACGCTGGTCTACACCGACGGGACCACCGCGACCGTGCCGTACACGGCCAACAGGGGCTGGGTCGTCCCGACGACGCGCGCCGTGGCCGAGATCCGCACGCAGCCGGTCGCCGCCCAGGGATCGAACAGCCCGAGCGTGACGGTACGGCTCAAGGTCGCCGGGTACGCCGCAGAAGGAGTCCCGGCCCCCGCCGTGCTCACCAACCGCGCGAGCGTCACGCCCTACCTCTCCAGCGATCTCACGACGCCCATCTCCGCTCCGACGCAGCCCGCAGCCCGCCTCCAGGTCGAGCTGCCCCCGGCGAACGGCGGGAACATCGTCCTCCCCGCCCTTGCGACCACCTCGGGTCCGAGCATGTGCGTGGCGAACACGTGGCTCGTCAGCGGCAACACCCAGACGCGCATCGAGTTCGCCACGGCCCCTGCGGGCGCGGTGTACATCGACTACCTCGCACCCGCGGGCACGGCCTCCGTCGCCCCGGCGACCTCGGCGTTCCTCTTCACCCCGACGAACACGACCGGTGCCGCACTCCCGTCCTACACCTCACCGGTCGTGACCCCGACCACGATCCAGGACTACAACGGCACCGGACGCACGCTCGTGCGCTGGGTCATCCCCGCGGGCGTCGTGCAGTCCGAAGGACTGTACACGGTGCGGACCGCGTCCGCCCTGGCCGTGCTGACCTATGAAGCCGGTTGCGTCGGCACGTACACCGCCGACATCACGATCGGTCTCGGCACCCCGATCTCCAAGTGCTACTCCGCCACCGGTGTGACGAGCACGACCATCGTGTCGAACCCGCCCCTCCAGCCCTTCGGGACCGCCGGACTGCGTGACAACGGCAGCCCCGTCGCGAACAACTACTGCGGGTGGTCGAGCAGCCGGACCGTCGTGAACGACACCGCGGCCTTCGTGGTCGACAAGACCGTGCAGGGGAATCTCGATCCCACCGCGATCGGCGGCGGCGGCACCGGTCACGTGAGCGCGGACGGCGGTGCGGCGACGTACGTGGTCACCTTCAAGAACAACGGCCAGAGCGTGCTGAAGAACCCGGTGATGTACGACCTGCTGCCCCGTGTCGGCGACACGCGTGCCTCGTCGACCGCACCGCGCAACTCCGCCTACGCCGTCGCGCTCACGAGCGTCGCGGCTCTTCCGGCGAACGTGACCCTCGCGTACTCCCGAGCGCTCAACCCCTGCCGCCCGGAGGTCCTCGCGTCCAACGCCGGCTGCGTGAACGACTGGTCCACGACCGCTCCCGCCTCGCTCGCGACGGTCACCGCGCTGAAGTTCGTCTACACCGGGAGCATCGCGCCCGCGGCATCCTTCGCCGCCACGTACGCGGTCTCGACCCCCGCGACCGCAGCGGGCGGCACGGCATGGAACAGCATCGGCACGAGCGTCACCGCAGGTGACACCCTCATGTCCGCAGCCGAGTCCTCGCTGACGGGTCTGCAGGCGCAGAGTGCGCAGCCGGCGATCACGAAGACCGCCGACCGCACCACGGTGGATGCCGTGGGGCAGATCGTGAACTACACGTTCACCGTGACCAACAACACGGCGGTCGCGCTGACGAACGTCCGCGTCGCCGACGCCCTCGTGAACTCGGCGGCGTCCAGCGTCGCACCGACACCGGTGTGCGTCGCGCGATCGACTCCGGCGGCCGCCTGCTCGGGAGGGTCCACCACGCTCGCGGCCGGCCAGTCGGCGACCTTCACCGCGTCGTACACCACGACCCAGGCCGATCTCGACCACGGCTCGGTGTCCGACCAGGCGACCGCCACCGCGACGCCGCCGACCGGTCCCGCGCTCAGCAACAGCACCGGCATCGTGACGGTCACGGCCACGCAGAACGGCGCTCTCGCGCTGGCGAAGGAGGCCGCTCCGACGACCGTGGACTCCGTGGGCGACGTGATCGACTACACGTTCACGGTGACGAACACGGGCAACGTGACCCTGCGCACCCTGTCGATCGCGGAGACCGCGTTCTCGGGGTCAGGGTCGCTCTCGGCGATCACCTGCCCGACGGGCGCACTCGCCCCCGGGGCATCCGCGGAGTGCACCGCGACCTACCCGGTGACGCAGGCCGACCTCACCGCCGGCTCGGTGTCGAACACCGCGACCGCGTCCGCGGTCACGCCCGCGAACGCACCGGTGACCTCGGCGGCCTCCACCGCCACGGTGGACGTCGACCAGATCGCCGCGCTCGACCTCGTCAAGTCCGCGACGCCCTCGGGAGCAACGGCCTACAACGCCGGTCAGCTGATCACGTATTCGTTCGTCGTGACGAACACCGGCAACGTCCCGGTGACGGGCATCAGTGTCGACGAGGTCTCCTTCACGGGTTCCGACCCGCTGTCGGCGATCGACTGCCCGACCGACGAGCTGGCACCCGCTGCACAGTTCACCTGCACGGCGACGTACACGCTCACCCAGGCCGACGTCGACGCCGCCTCCCTGACGAACACCGCCGTCGCGAACGGCACCGGCCCGGCCGGACCCGTCGCCTCGGAGGAGTCGTCGGTGCGCACGCCGCAGATCGCGGCCTCGAACCTCACGCTCACGAAGACGGCGAGCACGTCGTTCGTGAACGCCGCGGGAGAGACCGTGACCTACACGTTCGCGGTGCGGAATCTCGGCAACGTCACCGTGCACGACGTCGCGATCGTCGAGACCGGGTTCGAGGGCACCGGCGCCGCGCCGGTCGCCGACTGCTCGACCACGACTCTCGCGCCCGGTCAGCAGGTGCTCTGCACGGCGGACTACACCGTGACGCAGGCCGACATGGACAACGGCGGCTTCGACAACACCGCGCAGGCCACGGCGCTCGACACCGCGGACGCGGACGTCGAGTCGTCCGAGTCGACCGCGACCGTCACGGCCACTGCCGCGCCGGGTCTCTCGGTGGTGAAGACCGCCGACGCCGAGTCGTACGCCGCGGTCGGCGACGAGGTGGAGTACTCCTTCCTCGTGGCCAACACGGGCAACGTGACCCTCACCGGAGTGACGGCCACCGAGCGCCTGTTCACCGGAAGCGGACCGATCAGCGCGATCGACTGCCCCGCCGACGAGCTGGCTCCCGCGGCGCAGATCACGTGCACCGCCACGTACGTGGTCACACAGGCCGACCTCGATCGCGGCAGCATCGCCAACACGGGTGCCGCCACGGGCGAGTCCCCGGCGGATGCGACCGTGCTCGCGACGCCGTCGACCGTGACCATCGCGGCCGTGCAGGCCCCGGTGCTCGAGCTCGAGAAGACCGCGACCCCGGACGAGGCCGACGAGGCGGGCGCCGAGATCGTCTACTCGTTCCACGTCGTCAACGCGGGCAACGTCACGCTCACCGGGCTCGAGATCGCCGAGACGGCGTTCACCGGCACCGGGGCGCTCATCGCCCCGGACTGCGGCCTGACGCTCGCGCCGGGCGACGAGGTCGATTGCGAGGTCTCGTACGTGCTGACGCAGGCCGATGTGGATGCCGGTGAGATCTCGAACACGGCCGTCGCGACGGCATCCGTCGGAAGCACCCCGGTGTCGTCCGCGGACTCGGTCGCACTCGTGACCGTGGACCGGCAGCCCGCGCTGGCTCTCGTGAAGTCGGCGGACGCCGCCGATCCCGAGGACATCGTCGCCGGGGACGTGATCACCTACTCGTTCGTGATCACGAACACGGGCAACGTCACGGTCACCGACCCGGCGGTCGTCGAAGGCGACTTCACCGGGACCGGCACCCTGGGGGAGGTCTCCTGCGAGAACGACGACCCGCTCGCTCCGCAGGCGCAGCTGATCTGCGTGCTCGAGTACTCGGTGACACAGGAGGACGTGGACGCCGGCGAGCTCTCGAACACCGCGACCGCGACCGGTCTGGGCCCGCTCGGAACGGACGCACCCGTGTCGCCGGCGTCGACGGCGGCTCTCCCGGCACCCGCGAATCCGGCGCTCACGCTGACGAAGACGACCGATGTGACGAAGGTCGGCGCGGTCGGGCAGCTCGTCGGCTACACCTTCACGATCACCAACACCGGCAACACGACGGCACGCGACGTGACGGTGAGCGAGGACGCGTTCTCGGGTCACGGGTCCGACCTCGTGGTCGACTGCCCGTCGATCGAGTCGCTGCTCCCAGGGCAGGTCACGGTGTGCGCGGCCACCTACACGGTCGTGGCGGCCGATCTGACCGGTGACGCACTGGTGAACACCGCGAGCGCGCGCAGCACCGCGCCGGACGGCTCCGTGGTGGCGTCCGCACCGTCGACCGCGCGGATCGCCGACGTCGCCGACACCGAAGGCCCGGACCTGGCGGTCACGGGCGGCACGATCGCGTGGGGTCTGGCAGTCCTCGCAGTCGGTCTGCTGGGCGCCGGCGGACTGCTGCTGGTGATGCGCCGCCGTCGGCAGCATCAGGGCTGACCCGGAACCGGTCCTGACGACAGGAGGCCCCCGATGACCTCGGGGGCCTCCTGCGTGCGGAGGCGGGCCGCGACGAACCGTAATATCGGTACATGACCCACTCCGCGGACGCGGCCTCTCCCCGTCACGGAGCATCCACCACCACGGCGTACCTGCAGGTCGCGGCCTTCGCCGCCGTGCAGGGCGTGATCGTGATCGGCCTCGCGCCCTTCACCCCGCACGTCGCCGCGTGGTTCCCGCCCGCATACGCTCTCGTCGCCTCCCTTCAGACGCTCCTGATCTTCACGGCGCGCCGCTTCACCGGCATCCGGTGGGGCGCGACGCTCACGGCAGGGCTCACGGCCCTCGTGTGCGGTCCGTTCACGGCGATCGGCTGGCTCCTCGCGGTGCCCCTGCTGGCGGCCGGGACGTTGTTCGACCTGGCGATGGCCGTCGCGGAGCGTCGAGTCTGGTCGCCCCGTACCGACAGCCTGGTGGCGGGTGCCGTCGTCGGAGCCGCGCTGTTCGCGGTATCGCTGCCCGTGATGTCGCTCGACCACCTCGGACCCGCGATCGTCGGCGCGACACTGCTCGCCCGCGTCGTCGCATCGTGGGCGGGGGCGTTCCTGTCGGCCCGTCTCGTCACCAGGCTCGAGCGGATGGGCGTGACCCGCAGGCGCCGGCCGGTCTCGACCGCACCTCTCGTCGACGCCTGATCCCCGCGCCTCAGCCGCGCGGGTACACGACCCCGGTGAGCTGCTCCGAGATCTCCCACACACGATGCGCCTCCTGCTCGCTCCGCAGCCGCGAGTACAGGCGCTGCTCGGCCGGCGCGCCGCCGAGGTGGCCCGGGCCCCCCGGTCCGTAGAAACCGCCGCGTCGCGATGCCGGAGAGGTCGCGGCGTACAGTGCCGGCAGCGCAGCGGTGTCCGGGGTGCCGAACAGCAGTCCCCGGGCCGACCCCCAGCGGATGAACCGGACACCGAGCGTGTCCTGCGCACGCCCGAGCTCGGGTCGCGCGGCCAGCAGGCTCGTGGGTGCCACGCCCGGATGCGAGAGCATGCTCGTGATCCCCCAGCCGAGGGCGGCGCTGCGGCGGTCCAGCTCGAGCCCGAACAGGCCGAACGCGATCTTCGACTGGCTGTACGAGTCCATCGCGCGGTAGGACCGCTCGGCGTTCAGGTCGTCCCAGCGGATCGACCGCTCGTTCGCGGCGACGCTGACCTGGGAGACGACACGTGCGCGTCCGTCGCGCAGCACCGGAAGCAGATGCCCGACGAGGGCGAAGTGCCCCAGGTGGTTGGTGCCGAACTGCAGCTCGAACCCGTCGGCGGTGGTCTGACGCTCCGGCGGCGTCATGACCCCGGCGTTGTTGATCAGGAGATGCACCGGCGCCCCCTCCGAGCTCAACGCGTCGCCGAAGGCGGCGATCGAGTCGAGCGACGAGAGGTCCATGGGCAGCGTGCGGACGGCCGCAGCCGGAGCCTCGGCGCGGATCGACTGCGCCGCGGCATCCCCCTTGGCAGGATTCCGGACCGGCAGGATCACCTCCGCCCCGGCGCGAGCGAGTCGCGCGGCGATGCGCAGCCCGATGCCGTCGCTCCCACCGGTCACGATCGCGCGGCGACCGGCGAGGGAGGGGATGTCGATGTCGATGGTGCGGCGTGCCATGGTGTGCTCCTCGGTGTCGTCGTCCACTCTCGCGCCGCGGCGCCGCGGTATCCAGGACATGACGATCAGTGGATGCCGTCGCCGCGCCGTGTCAGGATCGAGCAGACGCTCCAGGGGGACACATGCCGATCGACCGCGACGGACTCGCCGAGTTCCTGCGCCACCGCCGCGAGGTGCTGCAGCCGGAGGATGTGGGGCTGCCTCGAGGCAGCCGTCGCCGCACGGTCGGGCTCCGTCGCGAGGAGGTGGCGGCGCTCAGCCACATGTCGCCGGACTATCTCGCCCGGCTCGAGAGGGGCAGTGGGCCGCAGCCGTCCGAGCAGATGCTGTCGTCGATCGCGCAGGGGCTGCACCTCTCTCTCCAGGAGCGCGATCACCTGTTCCGTCTCGCCGGGCACCGAGTGCCGCAGGGCGGAGCGGGCACCGAGCACATCAGCCCGGGCATGCTGCGGATCCTCGACAGGCTCGAGGACACTCCCGCCGAGATCGTGACCGAGTTGGGGGAGACGCTGCGGCAGACGCCGCTCGGTGCCGCGCTCACGGGAGACACCGTCTCGATCACGGGACCGGAGCGCAGTCTCGGGTTCCGTTGGTTCACGGATGCCGGCACACGGGCGCTGTATCACCCCGACGATCACGACTTCCTCGAGCGGCTTTGGGCCTCGGGACTACGCGAACTCGTCTCGCTGCGCGGCCCGCGGTCGCGGGCAGCCGACTACTGCCGGATCTTGCTCGAGCGGAGCACGCAGTTCCGGGCCGTGTGGGAGCGGCAGGAGGTCGGCGTCCGCCCCCGAGAGGCGAAGCGCTTCCTGCATCCGGACCTCGGCGAGATCGAGCTCGCCTGCCAGACGCTCGTCGACCCGGTGCAGTCCCACCTGCTGCTCGTCTACACGGCCGTGCCGGGCACCGAGAGCCACGAGAAGCTGCAGCTCCTGTCGACGCTCGCGCCCCGCACCGCACGCTGAGGTCCGCTCCGGACGCTCGGATCGCAGTTCGTGCCGGGGACGGTTGCGCCCCATGAGTTCTGGTCGCAGTCGGTGCCGTCGGAAAAGGAGTCCGACGGCACCAACTGCGACGGGAACGGCTGCGGTGCGGGGTCAGTGGATGACCGACACCGCGCCGCTGATGATCAGAGTGATCGCCGTCGTCCAGAGGACGATCGCGGCGGCCTGCCAGATGAGCACGCGGCCCTTGCCGACGCCCGAGGCGGCGAGCATGGTCGCGGTGAAGTGCGTCGGGAGGAGCAGCGGGCCGAGCAGGCTCACTCCCGGTACGCCGTATCGCTCGAACGCGCGCTGGAACTTCGCCCGGCGTGCGGAGCCGCGGTCGGTCTCGACATCCGTGTCTGCGAGCGAGCCGCCTCCGGCCGCGACCGCCTCGCGGCTGCGCGTGCGGTCGACGATCGCCTTGCGGGCGCCGGCACCGGCGATCACGAGGATCGCCACGCAGAGGAAGTTGCCCGCCATCGCGGCGATGGCCGCGACGACCGGGTGGATGCCGCCGATGATGCCGATGGCCGCCGCGCCCTCGCCCTCGATGAAGGGGATCGCGCCGGCGAGGGCGACGATGAGCGGCTGCACGAGCTCGGGGACCTGCGCGACGAGGTTCTGGAACGTCTCGACGAGGTTCATGGGACTGTCTCCTGACGGGTGGGGGAGCGGACTCTCCGCCCCGATGACCTCAGTCCATTGCGGATGCCCGGCACGCGGCAGTGTCGGGACGTCACCGGTTGTCGGGCGCTTCACCCGCCGCACCCGTGACATGTGTCACGCCCCTATCGTGGGAGGAATGAGCAGCCCCTCCGCCGTCGGCGGTCCCCTCGGCGATCCGCCGCCCGGAGCGCGTGCGCTCGCCCGCGGCATCACAGCCACCTGGTGGTACACGGTGTCGGCGGTCGTCTTCATCGAGGTGTTCCTGGTCTTCGCGTGGGCTCTCCGTGCGCTCGCGACCCCCGTCGATCCGGTCGCGATGCTCGTGGTCGGCATCGGCGGCATCATCTGGCTGCTGTCGACCACGGTGCTGCTGTCGGCCTACCGGCACCGCGTCGAGAACGGACCCGGCTTCCCGTGGGCGCGCATCGCCGTGCCGCTGCTCGTCGCCGTCGCCTACGGCGTCGCTGCCGGACTCGCGGCGAACAGCTGGCTCTTCGGGGTGATGCCCCTAGCCCAATCGGTGGTGCTGCTCAACTGGCAGCGGGGCGTTCGGGTGCGCGTCGTCGGGCTCGTCACTCTGGTGATGGTCGGCTTCGCGTTCATCGACGGCGCGCGCGGCGCGATGGCCGGCGGCTTCCCCGACTGGCTGCCCTCGCTGTACGCGATCCTCATCCCCGCGATGTCGGTGTCGTCGCTGTGGTGGTGGGACGTGCTGGTGACCCTCGATCGGGCGCGTGCCTCGGAGGCGCGGCTCGCGGCGACCCAGGAACGGCTGCGGGTGGCGACCGACGTGCACGATCTGCAGGGGCATCACCTTCAGGTCATCGCGCTCCAGCTCGAGCTCGCCGAGCGACTGATGACGCGGGATCCGGACGCCGGACTCGAGCAGCTGCGCGCCGCGCGCGGCAGCGTCGATGAGGCGCGTCAGGGCACCCGCGACCTCGCGACCCGGTTCCGATCCGTGCCGCTCGGAGACGAGGTCGCCAACGCGCGCGACCTGCTGAGCGCGGCGGGTCTCCAGGTCGAGGCCGACATCGCCCCGGATGCCGATGAGGCACCGGCATCCGCCCTGGGGCCGGTGATCCGCGAGACCACGACGAACGTGCTGCGGCACGGCGCCGGAGTCCGGGCCCGTCTCGCACTGAAGAGGGAAGCCGGCGCCTGGCGCTACGAGGTGTGGAACGACGTCGATCCGGATGCGGAGCGCGAGGCCGTCGGATCGGGGCTCGACGGAGTGCGGCGACGTATCGCCGAGGCCGGAGGCACGATCGAGGTGCAGGACGAGGGAGAGGACTTCGCGGTGATCGTGACGGTGCCGGCGGAGGACCCCCGATGATCCGCGTACTGCTCGCCGACGACGAAGGCATGATCCGCTCGGCGCTGGCCGCGCTGCTGCGGCTCGAGGGCGACATCGAGGTCGTCGCCGAGTGCGAGGACGGCGAGCAGGCGGTCGCGGAGGCGCTGCGCCTGGAGCCGGACGTGTGCCTGCTCGACCTGGAGATGCCCGGACTCGACGGCGTCGAGGTCGCGCAGCGGCTGCATCGGGTGATCGCGACGCGCTGCGTGGTGGTCACGCGGCATGCTCGGCCCGGCGTGCTGCGTCGGGCGCTCGCGTCGGGGGTCTCGGGGTTCCTGCCCAAGTCGCGGGGCGCCGACGAGGTCGCCGACGTGATCCGCCGCGTGGCCGCCGGTGGTCGCTACGTCGATCCGGAGATCGCGGCCGACGCCCTGAGCGACGAGCGCTCCCCGCTCACCGACCGTGAGCTCGACGTGCTGCGGGCGGGACGCCGCGGCGAGACGACCGGACAGATCGCGCGCACGCTGTCGCTGGCACCGGGCACGGTGCGCAACCACGTCTCGGCCGTGCTGACGAAGCTGTCGGTCGCCACCCGGCAGCAGGCGGTGCTGCTCGCGGAGGAACGCGGCTGGATCTAGCGTCGGTCGTGGTCGTGGTCGTGGTCGTGGTCGCGGTCGTGGTCGTGGTCGTGGTCGTCCTCGAAGATCATGCCGACCGACGTCGCGCACGCGTCGCCCTTCCAGGCCTCGATGCCCTCGCGCACCGCGAAGACGGCGATCACGAGTCCGGCGACCGCATCGGCCCACCACCAGCCGAGCAGGCTGTTGAGGACGAGTCCGGCGAGGACCGCGGCCGACAGGTAGGTGCAGATCAGCGTCTGCTTCGAGTCGGCGACGGCGGTCGCGGATCCGATCTCGCGCCCTGCTCGTCGCTCGGCGAGCGACAGGAACGGCATGACGACCACACTGATCGCGGTGAGCACGATCCCGACGCTGCTGTGCTCCGGGCGCTCGCCGCCCATCAGCGAGAGCGACGAGGATGCGGTGACGTATGCGGCCAACGCGAAGAACGCGACAGCGATCACGCGCAGTGCGGGCTTCTCCCAGCGCTCGGGGTCGCGGCGCGTGAACTGCCAGGCGACCGCCGCGGCCGAGAGCACCTCGATGGTCGAATCGAGGCCGAACCCGATCAGCGCGGTGGAGGAGGCCACCGAGCCGGCGGCGATCGCGATGACGGCCTCGACCACGTTGTAGCCGATCGTGACGGCGACGATCAGACGGATGCGGCGGTGCAGGGTCGCGCGCCGTGCTTCGGTGACCACGGTCATCGGCAGGAGCACCCCTCGCCCGCGCAGCAGTCCGGTTCGACGATCAGCGTCACGCGGAGAAGCTCCTCGAGAGCGGGCGCGAGGTGCGGATCGGCGAGTCGGTAGCGGCTGCGGCGACCGTCGGGCACGCTCTCGACGAAGCCGCATCCGCGCAGGCATGCGAGGTGGTTCGACATGACCTGCCGCGAGACGCCGAGGTCGTCGGCGAGGTCCGACGGATAAGCGCTGTCGTCGCGCAGGGCGAGGAGGATCGCGGCCCTCGTCGGGTCGGACAGCGCGTGTCCGAGTCGGGCGACGGCGGCGGTGTGCGTGAGGGAGGCGGTGAGGGTCACGCGCTTAACAGTACAGAAATCCCTGAATTAACGAAATCCTTGATTCTCGTGCTCACCGCGGTGGACCGACGACCACCGCCGACTCGGGTGCGACGGCGATCCGGGTGTCGTGCACGCGCGCGGACGTGGTCTCGAGCAGCACGCGGTCTTCCGCTCGTACGTCGAACTCGATCTCCTCGGCAGTGAGATTCACCAGCACCGCCACCGAACCGCGATCGATGCGGAACGCGCGAGCCTCCGGCGCGGCATCCGCGTGCTCGACGGCGGCGACCGTGTGCGTCATGTCGGGGTCCGTGAGTTCCGGTCGATCCCGCCGGAGGGCGGTCAGACGCCGATACAGCGACAGGAGGCGAGCGTGGGCCGGTTCCTCGAGCTCGCTCCAGCGCAGGTGCGAGCGCTCGAACGTCCCGGGATCCTGCGGATCGGGAACCCGCGCCGGATCCCAGCCCATCTTGGCGAACTCCCCGATGCGCCCCTCGGCGGTCGCGCGGCCGAGCTCGGGTTCGGGATGCGAGGTGAAGAACTGCCAGGGCGTCGACGCGCCCCACTCCTCGCCCATGAACAGCATCGGCGTGCCGGGTGCGGTGAGGGTCAGCACGGCCGCCACGGCCAGGCGTCCGGGGGAGAGAGTCTGCGACAGCCGGTCGCCGGCGGCGCGGTTGCCGATCTGGTCGTGGTCCTGCGCGAAGGTCACGAGGCGCCACGCGGGAACGGCCGGCGGGATCGGCGCCCCGTGCGTGCGCTCCCGGAACGACGAGTACGTGCCGTCGTGGAAGAAGCCGCTCTGCGAGACCTTCGCGACGGCATCCGCGGCGGCGAAGTCCTCGTAGTATCCGGCGGTCTCGCCGGTCAGCGCGACGTGCACCGCGTGATGCCAGTCGTCCGACCACTGGGCCGCGAGGCCGTATCCGCCCGCCTCACGGGGGAGGATCAGCGTCGGGTCGTTCAGGTCCGATTCCGCGATCAGGGTCAGCGGGCGGCCGAGGTGCGCCGAGAGCGCGTCGACCCGCTCGGACAGCTCCTGCAGGATGTGCACCGGTCCATCGTCATGGAGGGCGTGCACGGCGTCGAGGCGCAGGCCGTCGACGTGGAAGTCGCGCAGCCACATCAGAGCGTTGTCGACGATGTGGTCGCGCACCGCGCGCTCGTCGAGGTTCACCGAGGCGCCCCACGTGTTGCCCCGGCCGTCGCGCAGGTACGGCCCGAACTCCGGCAGGTAGTTGCCGCTCGGTCCGAGGTGGTTGTAGACGACGTCCTGCACCACGGCGAGGCCGTGCCCGTGGGCGGCCTCCACGAACCGCTGATAGGCCGCGGGTCCGCCGTAGGCCTCGTGCACGGCGTACCACAGCACGCCGTCGTATCCCCAGTTGTACCGGCCGTTGAAGGAGTTCACGGGGAGCAGTTCGACGTGCGTGACGCCGAGATCGACCAGGTGGTCGAGGCGGCCGATCAGTGCGTCGAGCGTGCCCTCCGGCGTGAAGGTCCCGACGTGCAGTTCGTAGATCACGGCGCCGGCGAGCTGACGTCCTGTCCAGGACTCGTCGGCCCACTCGAACATGTCGGTGTCGAAGACGGCGGACGGCCCGTGCACGCCGCCCGGCTGGCGCCGCGAGCGGGGGTCGGGACGCAGGTCGTCGCTGTCATCGAGGAGGAAGCCGTACCGCTCGCCCTCCACGAGCGTCTCGTCGAGCGCCCACCATCCGCCGCGATCGCCGTCGCGGGCGAGATCCTCCTCGCCGATCATCGCGCCGCCGGGTGCGAGGCGCCGCAGTCGCACGCGCTCGGCGAGCGGAGCCCAGACATCGATCATCGCTCGTCCACCAGCAGGGCGACCGGGTACGTGTCCAGCAGCTCGGCCAGGCGGACGGCACCTGACGGGATCCGCCGCCCCGTGAACACGTCGGTCGCGGGCAGCTCGGACCTCAGCAGCACGGTGTCTCCCCAGCCTCCCGATCGCTCCAGTCCCACGGGGAGCCGTGTCGCCACGGCCGTCACCCCGCCCCGGTCCATCGCGATCGCATGCTCGGATGCCGCACCCGCTGCCACTCCCGCGCGATACCGCTCGAAGAGTTCGGGGTGATCCCGACGCAGGCGCAGCGTGCGCGAGACCACGAGCAGCTTCGCCCGCCCCGAATCGTCGATGGGAGGGAGCGCGCCGCGCGCTGCATCCGCGTCGAGCGCACGCAGCATCCGCATCCGTTGCTCGAAGTCGACGGGTCGACGGTTGTCGGGATCGACGAGCGAGTGGTCCCACAGCTCGGTGCCCTGATAGACGTCCGGCACACCGGGCGCCGCGAGCTGCAGCAGCTTCGCGGAGAGGGAGTTGCTCCGTCCGTGGGCGACGATCTCGCCCACGAAGCCTTCCACGATGCCGCGACCAGCGCCGTTCGCCGCCTCGGCGACAGCGGTGACGCCCTTCTCGAACTCCGCGTCGGGATGCTGCCAGGTGGTGCGCTCCGCCGCTTCCCGCGCCGCCTTCAGACCGTAGTCGCGCAGTCGCTCGGTCGAGATCGGCCACGCGCCGACCGCGGCCTGCCAGAGCAGGGCGTCGAGCGGGCCGTGGCCGGTCGACGCGACAGCGCGCAGCTCGGTCAGCACCTCCGCCCAGCGCTCCGGCATCTCGGCGAGCACCGACAGGCGCGCCCTGACGTCCTCCGAGCGCTTGGTGTCGTGCGTCGACAGAGTGGTCATCGAGTGCGGCCATGACGCGAGCCGGGTGCGCTGCGCGTCGTGGAACTCGTCGACCGTCAGCGAGGCGATCGACGGATCGGCGCCGACCTCGGTCAGCGTCCCCAGCCGGGTGAAGCGGTAGAACGCGGTGTCCTCGACTCCCTTCGCCATGACCGCGCCGCTCACCTGCGGGAAGCGCTCCGACACCTCGAGCTCGGTGTCGAGCAGCAGGGGGGTCAGTTCTCCGATCGCTGCGGCGAGGTCGGGTCTGCGGGCGGCCGCCGCCTCGATGGCCTGCTGCAGGTGCTCGCTCCCGGCGGGGAGATAGGAGCGGTACACCGGGAATCCGGCGATGATCTCGACCAGCGCGTACTTGGCCGCCACCACGCCGTGCGGCAGCGACCGCACGAGGCGGTGCACCTCGGACTGGAGGATCGTCTCGGCGACCATCCGCTTCGTGGAGACGGTGAGGTCGTGCCACGCCTCGAGGGCGGGCAGGTCGGACTCCTCCCGCAGGCGTGCGTCGAGGTCATCGAGCTGCGCGACACCGGCGCCGTCGACGAGGACGCGGTCGATCTCGGCGAGGGCGTCGTACCCGGTCGTGCCGTCGGTGCGCCACCACGAGGGCAGTTCCTCGCCCGGTTCCAGGATCTTCTCGACCAGCGTGTACGCGGCGCCCGTGGCATCCGCGAGGTCCTCGAGGTACCCCGCGGGATCGACGAGACCGTCCGGGTGATCCACGCGCAGGCCGTCGGCGAGACCCTCGGTGATCCATCGCACGATCTCGCGGTGCGACTCCTCGAACACGTCGGGGAGCTCCACCCGGATGCCGGCGAGCTCGGGCACGGCGAAGAAGCGGCGGTAGTTCAGCTCGGCGTTCTGGTCCTCCCAGAACCGCAGCTCGTAGTGCTGGGCCTCGAGCAGCGCGGGCAGGTCGTGGGCGAGATCGCCCGTGCCCGGAGCGAGCGGCAGCACGTGCTCGAAGTAGCTCAGGGTGCCGTCGGGTGCGTCATCGGCGGCCGCGGTCTCGACGACGATGTCGCCCGCGGCCAGTACCTCCGAGAGCGCCGCGCCGAGGATCGGCAGCCGGAGGCGCCCGTCGCCGAGACGCCGGTCGACATCGAAGGCCACCGCGTGCCGCGACGCGCGGCCGAGGCGCAGCACATCCCACCACCACGGATTGTCCCGCGGGCTGCCGACGCCGACGTGGTTCGGCACGATGTCCACGAGGATGCCGAGTCCGGCCTCGCGCGCGGCGGCGGCGAACCGCTCGAGTCCCGCGCGGCCGCCGCGCGACTCGTCGACGTGCGAGTGGTCGACGACGTCGTAGCCGTGGTCCGATCCGGGTGTCGCGGCCAGCAACGGCGAGAGGTAGGCCCAGGATGCGCCGAGTTCCGCGAGGTAGCCGCTGACCCCGGCGGCGTCGTCGAGTGTGAAGCCCGCTCGGATCTGCAGTCGGTAGGTCGAGAGCGGTCGACGCGTCACCGGCGGACCTCCGGTGACGGGGCCGGCGCGGGATCGGTGTGTTGCGTCTGCATGCGCAGCGAGGCCTCGACCGAGACGTCCGCCGGCGCCTCGGCCTCGGCGGCGGCGCGCAGCACGAGCAGGGACGTCGGCTCCAGCCTGACGGGAGACCCGGCCTGGAGGGCGTGCTCGCCGGCGCGTTCCCCGAAGGTGTCGACCACCACGTCCCACGCGGCGCCGTGCCTCGCGTCCGGAATGACCGCGTCGACGGCATCCGCGCCGCTGTGGAAGTACACGAGGAAGTTCTCGTCGCTCACCGGCTGGCCTCGACGGTCCTTCTCGCGGATGCCCTGGCCGTTCAGGAACATCCCGACGGCCAGGCCGAAGCCGTTGTCCCAGTCCTCCGGCTCCATCCGCGCGCCGTCGGGCCGCAGCCACACCACGTCGGGCACCCGCTCGCCGTCCTCCGACCGCACGGGTCGGCCGTCGAAGAAGCGGCTGCGCCGGAACGTCGGATGCGATCGCCGCAGTCGTGCGACCGCCGCCGTGAACTCGATCAGCGGCTGGTCCGCGGACTCCCAGTCCACCCAGGTGATCTCGTTGTCCTGCGCGTAGCCGTTGTTGTTGCCGCCCTGCGTGCGACCCAGCTCGTCGCCGTGCGAGATCATCGGCACGCCCTGCGAGAGCAGCAGCGTCGCGAGGAAGTTCCGCTGCTGACGAGCGCGCACGCGGTTCACGTCCTCGTCGTCCGTCGGCCCTTCCACGCCGTTGTTCGCGGACCGGTTGTGCGATTCGCCGTCGTTGTTGTCCTCGCCGTTGTCCTCGTTGTGCTTCTCGTCGTAGGAGACGAGATCGCGCAGGGTGAAGCCGTCGTGCGCCGTGACGAAGTTGATCGACGCGACGGGGCGTCGGCCCGAATGCTCGTACAGGTCGGCCGAACCCGTGAGACGCGAGGCGAACTCGCCGAGGGCCTGCGGCTCGCCGCGCCAGAAATCGCGCACGGTGTCGCGGTACTTGCCGTTCCATTCCGTCCACTGGGGCGGGAAGTTGCCCACCTGGTAGCCGCCGGGGCCGACGTCCCAGGGCTCGGCGATGAGCTTCACCTGCGAGACCACCGGATCCTGCTGCACGAGTTCGAAGAACGCCGCGAGTCGGTCGACGTCGTAGAACTCCCGCGCGAGCGTCGAGGCGAGGTCGAAACGGAATCCGTCGACGTGCATCTCCGTGACCCAGTAGCGCAGCGAGTCCATGATGAGCTGCAGCGAGTGCGGGTTGCCGGCGTTCAGACTGTTCCCGGTGCCCGTGTAGTCGGTGTAGTACCGCCGGTCCTCCTCCAGTCGGTAGTACGCCTCGTTGTCGATGCCGCGCATGGACAGCGTCGGGCCGAGGTGATTGCCCTCCGCCGTGTGGTTGTAGACCACATCGAGGATCACCTCGATGCCGGCCGCGTGCAGCGCCCGCACCATGGCCTTGAACTCCTGCACCTGCTCCCCGTGCTGGCCGCTCGAGGAGTACTCGTTGTGCGGAGCGAGGAACGCCAGGGTGTTGTAGCCCCAGTAGTTCGACAGCCCCTTCTCCTCGAGGGTCGAGTCGTGCACGAACTGGTGCACGGGCATGAGCTCGATCGCGGTGACGCCGAGCCGCGTCAGGTGGTCGATGACGGCGGGGTGCGCGATGCCGGCGTAGGTGCCGCGCAGGTCCTCGGGGATCTCGGGATGCTGCTCGGTGAGTCCCTTCACGTGCGCCTCATAGATGATGCTCTGCGCGTAGGGCGTCTTCGGGAGGCGGTCGCCGGCCCATTCGAAGAAGGGGTTGATGACGACGCCCTTGACCATGGCCTCGGCGGAGTCGTCGTCGTTGCGCGAATCGGGCTCGCCGAAGTCGTAGCCGAACAGCGACTGGCCCCAGTCGAGCCGGCCGGACACCGCCTTCGCGTAGGGGTCGAGGACGAGCTTGTTCGCGTTGAAGCGCTGTCCCTGGGCCGGGTCGTGCGGGCCGTGCACGCGGTAGCCGTACAGCTGACCGGGGTGCACCGTGGGCAGGAAGGCGTGCCAGACGAACGCGTCCACCTCGTCGAGCGGGATCCGCTCCTCCTGGCCGTCGTCGTCGAAGAGGCAGAGCTCGACCTTCTCGGCCCCTTCGCTGAACAGCGCGAAGTTGGTCCCCTGGCCGTCGAAGGTCGCGCCGAGGGGATACGCCGAACCCGGCCAGATCTCGCGGGTCACAGAGCGCGCCGAGTCGCCGCAGCGCGGTGCAGCACCGTCTTCATCGCATCATGGAAATCGTGCACCTGCGCCACTTCCTCGGCGTTCGGGTAGTACTCGCCCACGTAGCAGACGAAGACCGGTGGGACGTGTTCGATGAATCCCACGGCTCCGTCGTGCAGGACGACGTAGCGGTCGAGGTCCACGCGCTCGTAGAGCGGCTCGGGAGCGGGCGCCGATGCGGCGGCGTTCCGAGGTGAGACCTCGTGAGCGCCGGTGCTCTGTTCGTCATGTGCGGTGGGGGTGTTCGCAGCCATGATTCCTCCCGATTCTGTTGTGTGGCCTCGACGTTAGAACGTCCGTGCGAGGCGCGATATCCCATTGCCGGGGAGCCGTTCACGCGCTATACCGGCATTTCCTGCGGCGGCCCCTCCCGGTAGGCTGGCCGCATGATAATCAGCGCGCCCGCCGTGATGGGGCGCACCCTCGTGTTCCGCGACCGCCGCGCCTGACGGCGCGCTCGCCTCTCCGCACGCCACCGCGCGCCGTCCTCCGAGATCTCATCGCACCTCGGACGGGCCTTTCGACGCCTCCGCGCGTCCCGCCTCCGTCGAGGTGCTCCGAATCCTTCCTCCGGAGCGCACTCATGCCTCGCTCGCATCATGGCGGCCGCCACGAACTCGGCCAGAACTTCCTCACCCATCGCCCGACGATCGACCGGATCGTCTCCCTCGTCCACCGCGCCCCCGGTTCGATCCTCGAGCTCGGCGCGGGCGACGGCGCTCTCACGCGAGCTCTCGCCGGGCTCGGCCGTCGGCTCACCGCTCTCGAGATCGACGAGCATCGGGCCCGTCGTCTCGACGCGGCGCTCCCGCACGTCCGCGTGATCGCTGCCGACGCCCTGCGTCATCCGCTCGATGCCGACGTGATCGTCGGCAACATCCCGTTCCACGTCACCACGCCGATCCTGCGTCGCCTGCTGTCGACGTCGGACTGGAGGCACGCCGTGCTCCTGACGCAGTGGGAGGTGGCGCGGAAACGCGCGGGCGTCGGCGGCAGCACCATGATGACGGCCCAGTCGGCGCCGTGGTTCACGGTGGAGCTGTGCGGACGCGTTCCGGCGTGGGCGTTCGTGCCGCAGCCGAGCGTGGACGGCGGTCTGCTCTCGATCACACGGCGTGCCGCGCCGCTCGTACCGCTGCGGGACCGGAAGGCCTACGAGGAGTTCGTGCGGGCGGTGTTCAGCGCGCGCGGCACGAGCCTCGCGACGATGCTCGCCGTCGCCG
Organism: Microbacterium sp. NPDC089696; assembly: GCF_044749125.1. Lineage (NCBI taxonomy): Bacteria > Bacillati > Actinomycetota > Actinomycetes > Micrococcales > Microbacteriaceae > Microbacterium > Microbacterium sp. NPDC089696. The sequence continues at coordinate 878,579 of NZ_JBIVHF010000001.1, forward strand.
CACGGACGACGGCGCCCCGGGCACGAGCCGCTCTCGGCGACGCGGGGGCCCCGGCGCGACGGCTTCCGCGCGATCTCCGCCCTGAGGAGTGGGCGATCCTCTGGCATCGTCTCGGGCGCAGATCGCGCCCGTGAAACCACGCTCCGCACACCTGCGAGAATGGAGGTCCCGCCGATTCCGATCCGAGGAGCGACCGTGCAGTACATCTCCACCCGAGGCGGCATGCAGCCGCTGCCGTACTGCGACACGCTGCTGGAAGGCCTCGCCCCCGACGGCGGCCTCGCTGTGCCCGAGGTCATGCCGACCGTCGACGGCGAGACGCTCGAACGGTGGCGCGCCCTGACCTACCCGCAGCTCGCGACCGAGGTGCTCGGCCTGTTCGCGACCGACATCCCGCGCGAGGACCTCGCCCGCATGACCGCGGCCGCCTACGAGCCGTTCCCCGGCGCGGTCGTCCCGCTCCGCGACATCGACGGCGGGCTCACGCTCGTCGGCCTCTCCGAGGGCCCGACGCTCGCGTTCAAGGACATGGCGATGCAGTTCCTCGGCCAGGTCGTCGAGTACGCCCTCGAGCGCAAGGGCTCCGTGCTCAACATCGTCGGTGCCACGTCGGGCGACACCGGATCCGCCGCCGAGCACGCGCTGCGCGGCAAGGAGCGCATCTCGGTCTTCATGCTGTCGCCGCAGGGCCGCATGAGCGCGTTCCAGCGGGCGCAGATGTTCTCCCTCGACGACGACAACATCCACAACATCGCGATCGACGGCGTCTTCGACGACTGCCAGAATCTCGTGAAGGCGCTCGCGGGAGACCTCGACTTCAAGCGCGCGCAGCATCTGGGCGCGGTCAACTCCATCAACCTCGCCCGCATCACGGCCCAGGTCGTCTACTACTTCTGGGCGTGGCTTCGTGCCACGGACGCCGGAGGCTGGACAGAGGTCTCTTTCACGGTCCCGTCGGGCAACTTCGGCAACATCCTCTCCGGGTTCTTCGCCAAGGAGATGGGCCTGCCGATCCGTCGGCTCGTGCTCGCCGCGAACGAGAACAACGTCCTCGACGAGTTCTTCCGCACGGGCGTCTACCGTCCCCGGAGCGCTGCCCAGACGCTGGCGACGTCGAGCCCCTCGATGGACATCTCGAAGGCCTCGAACCTGGAGCGCTTCATCTTCGAGCTCGTCGGCCGCGACGCGGCGCGTGTCGTGCAGGCGTGGAACGACCTCGACACCGAGGGGTCCTTCGACTTCACGGACGACCTCGCCCGCTTCGTCGACGAGTTCGGCATCGTGAGCGGCACCTCGACGCACGCCGACCGGCTCGCGACGATCCGCTCCGTGTACGAGACCTCGGGCGAGGTGATCGACCCGCACACCGCCGACGGCGTCAAGGTCGCGCGCGAGTATCTCGAGCCCGGCGTCCCGATGCTGGTGCTCGAGACCGCCAAGCCCGAGAAGTTCGCCGAGACGATCCACGAGGCGATCGGCGTCGAGCTGGACTACGCCGCGGATCTGCGCGAGATGCTCGACGCCCCGCAGCACGTCACCGAGATGGCGGAGGACGAGCAGACGCTGCGCGCTTTCATCGAAGAGCACGCTCTGCGCTGAGCGCCGGCGCACTCGCGCGCGACGGACGCATGAGCCAGATCGCGGCTGTGAGCGTCAGGATCCAGCCGATCACCTCGATGAGAAGGTGGTCGGTGCCGCTCGGCACGGACTGGAGCAGGTACACCCGGATGCTGTTGATCGCGCCGTGGGCGAGCACGGCCGGCCACACGCTCCCCGAACGCCACCGCAGCGCGAGCAGGAGCGGTGCCCAGGGGAGCATGCCCGCGAAGTAGACGATGATGTCGAACAGGGGGCGATCGCCGATCACCGCGAGCACCGGCAGGTGCCAGACGATCCAGACGAGACCGCTCACGGCCGCGAGCGGCCAGAAGCCCCACGACCGGGCCCGCGTGGCGAGCCAGCCGCGCCAGCCGAACTCCTCGCCGATCGCGAGGACCGACTGCATCGCGAGCACCGGGAGGATCCAGATGCTCGCCGCGAAGATCTGGTCGACCGGGTTGAGCGTCGCGATGCCCGTCGCCAGCGCGACCGCGGTCTGCGCCGCGGCGACCGCCGTGATGATCCCCATGCCCGCGAGGATCCAGGGGACCTGACCCCGCCAGGTCGTCGCGAAGGTCTGCCGGAACGTACCCGGCCGACGCACGAGCCACAGGATGATCGCGGCGATCAGCGGGGTGGTCTGCATGATCGGGGTGATGAGGTTGTCGAACTCCGACGGCACGAGCCGGAACACCATCGGCGCCGAGAACGCGAAGCACAGTGCCACCGCGATCGTGAAGAAGCAGACGACGTCGACGGTGGTGGAGCGCGCGGAACCCGTGCGCGCGGGGAGAGCCTTCATGGTGACCTCGGTTCGTGGGGAGGTGGCGCGGAGAAGCACCGCCTCCCGCACTGTACGAACGCGCGACCATCGCCCGGAACCGAGGAAGCCCGACGGCCGTCGAGGGGTTTCCCTACGTCGTCGTCGGGTTCTCCCTCGGACGGGTTCGGCTCATTCGGGGTCGCCGTGCAGCATCCAGGCGATGCCGAAGCGATCGACGAGCATGCCGAAGGTCCCGCCCCACGGCGGGGTGTCGAGCGGCATCGTGATGCTCGCGCCGTCGGCGAGCCGGTCCCAGACCTCCTGCGTGCGCGCCTGGGTGTTGCCGCTCAAGGAGACCGAGATGCCGGCGGGCCGCTCGTACGGCATCCCGTCCGGCGTGTCCGAAGCCATGAGCACGAGGCCGTCGGGGGTGGTCAGCTGCGCGTGCATGACCAGGTCGCTCTGGTCAGGGCTCTGCACCATCTCGGGGAACTCCCCGAAGACGTTGATCTCGAGGTCGCCGCCGAGGACGCCCTGATAGAACTCCATCGCCTGCCGCGCGTCCGTGCGGAACGAGAGATACGGATTCAGATTCGCCATGTCATGCCCCCGGAGTGTGTGATGTGGAGCGCCGTCCGCTCCGTCGCACGCTCATTGTGCGCCGGGGTCCGACATCTCACAAGAGGGTCAGGCCGGCAGCGCCTTCACCGCCGCGGTGAGCACCTGCGGCACCGTGGGCACACCCTCCGCGCGGAACACCTCGGCGCCGGAGCCGTCGCGGATGATCACGGTCGGCGTGAAGCGGATGTCGAGCGCTTCGGCGGCCTCCGGGTCGGCGGCGACGTCGATCTCGGTCAGGCTGGCGTCGGGCAGATAGCGCGTCGCATCGCGGAGCACGGCACGCGTGCGCGCGCACGCGCCGCAGAACGACGACGAGACCAGGGTCAGCTCCATGGCGCTCCTTCCTCCGCAGAGGAGAACCGTCGGGACCCGCACGCTGTTCCCGTGGGTCAGCGCTTCGCCATCGCGCGCGGGTGGAGCAGACCGGATGCCGCGCCCAGCGCCGCGCCGACCACGGTGTCGACGATCCGCTCGAGTGCGACGTCCAGCGAGCCGATGTCACCCGTCGCCGCGCCCGTGAGGAGCAGCACGAGCGGGGTGATGAACACGAGCGCGAGGGCGTAGTGCCGCACGACCACGAGCTCGATCGTGAACTGCAGCGCCCCCAGCAGGACCGCGAGCCACAGCCCGACAGGATGCAGGAGGGCGAGCAGCGCGTAGGCACCGGCGCCCACGACGGTGCCGAGCATGCGGTGCAGGCCTCGCTCGACGGCCGCCCGACGCGCGGCGGCGACGCCGATCACCGCGACCGCCGATCCCACGATCCAGTACGTGCGCGTGGGGTCGATCACGAGTCCCAGCAGTACGCCGAGGACGGCGACGAGTGCGACGCGGAGGAGCAGCATCCGCGTATCGGCGTTCAGCGCCGGACCGGGGAAGAGGTCGGCGAACGGGCGACGTCCGCGGGCCCGGACCCGCGGAAGCGCGAGCGGGGCGGCCGCCACGGCCAGGGAGAACACGCATCCGCCCGCGAGCGCGGCGAGGTACGCGAGCGGCTCGATCGGCGAGTCGGCGACCACGTGTGCCGACAGGCCGAAGACGAGCACGAAGAACAGCGGACCCGGCGGCCCCAGGCGGAAGCCGAAGCACAGCGCGGCGCTGACGGTCGAGACGACGACGACGCCGATGCTCACCAGCCAGGGGTACCCCGCGACGGCGACCCCGAGCGCGCCGGCCGCGATCAGGCCCGCGGCGATGAACGGAAGCAGACGCACGCGGTCGACGGCGGGGGCCGAGCCCGCGAACAGCACGGTGAACGCGCCGGAGGCCGCGACGTAGCCGAGCGGCGCCTGGCCCAGCATCGTCATCAGAGCGATCGGCACCGCTATGCCGACTGCGGCCTGCGTCGCGACGGGCCATCGCGGTCCGCGCGACGGGGACAGGGCGAACCGGCTCACCCCTCGATTCTCTCGCGTCGCGGCGCGCACTCCCGACGATACGATGGCCGCGTGACAGATCCCCGCCCCGGCATCGCCGACCGGCTCTCCCGGATGATCCAGCTGCCCACGGTGTCGGCCGAGCGGGAGCAGCGGGGCCCCGGACCGTTCGAGGACTTCGTCTCCCTGATCGCCGAGCTCTACCCGCGCGTGCACGCCGACCTGCAGCTCGAGCGCCACACGGATCTCGGGCTGCTGTTCCACTGGCGCGGGCGTTCCGCCTCCGACGCGCCGGTGGTCCTCATGGCGCACTACGACGTGGTGCCGGTCGACGAGACCGACGCCTGGACCCACCCGCCCTTCGCCGGGGTGATCGCCGACGGCATCGTCTACGGGCGCGGTGCGCTCGACGACAAGGGGCCGCTCATCGTGGTGCTCGAAGCGGTGGAGAACCTCCTCGCCGACGGCTTCGTGCCCGCGCGTGATGTCTACCTGTCGTTCGGCGGCAACGAGGAGACCTACGGCCGTGCCGCGGAGGAGATCGCCCGGGTGCTGCGTGAGCGCGGCATCGTGCCGTGGCTGGTGGTGGACGAGGGCGGCGCAGTCGTCGACGCCCCGCTGCCGTTCGTCCCCGGGCGGGCCGCCATGATCGGCGTGGGGGAGAAGGGCGTCATGACCCTCACGCTCACGGCGCGCGGCGAGGGCGGGCACGCCTCGGCGCCACCCGCGCTGACGGCGGTGCGTCGGGTCGCGCGGGCCGTCGACCGGCTCGGCCCCGCGACGTTCCGTCCCCGCCCGTCGACCGCGATCGCCCGGATGCTGACCCGTCTCGCCGAACGGACCCCCGGCCCGGCCAGGCACCTGCTGCGTGCGCTCGGCGCGGCGCCGTGGCTCACCGGACAGGTGTTCGCGCTGCTGGGCGGGGAGCCCGCGGCGCTCGTTCGCACCACGGTCGCTCCGACCATGCAGTCGGGCGGCACCGCGGCCAACGTGCTCCCCTCCCAGGCGTCGGCCACCGTGAACCTCCGCATCGCGCTGGGCGAGACGACGCAGCAGACCGTGCTGCGGGTGCGGCGCCGCATCCGAGATCCGCGCGTGACCGTCACGGTGATCGAGGCGAGCGCGCCGTCCCCGGAGTCCCCGGTCGACAACGAGCAGTTCGCCCTCCTGGCCGATGCGCTGGCGGTGTCGCACCCCGGGGTCCCGGCCGTGCCCTATGTGATGATGGCCGCGACCGACTCGCGCCACTTCCACCGGTTCTCGCCCGCCGTGTACCGCTTCGCGCCGCTCGACATGTCGAACGAGCAGCGGGCGTCGATCCACGGCGTCGACGAGAACGTCGAGATCGCTGCGCTCGAAAGGGGAGAGCGGTTCCATCGGGCGCTCCTCGAACGGCTAGGGTGATCTCACCCCTGTCCGGACGCGTTCGCGTCCGGGCCCGCCTTGTCACCGAGGAGCCGCGATGACGCGCACCCGAACCCTGGGAACCCTGGCCGCCGTCGTCGGCTTCCTCGCCTTCGTCGAGTTCACGAGCGGTGTGCTGCAGGGGTACTACACGCCGATGCTCAGCGACATCGCGCGCCACCTCGGCATCCACGACGCCGACGTCAACTGGCTCGAGGGCACCCAGCTCATGCTCTCGGCGCTGGTCGTCCCCGCGTTCGCGAAGCTGGGCGACATGGTCGGGCACAAGCGGATGCTGCTGATCTCGACGGCTCTCACCGCCGCGGCCGCCCTCGTGCTCCCCTTCACCGACTCGTTCGGGGTCTTCCTCGTGGCGTGGACGCTCATGGGGTTCTACGTCGTCTGGCTGCCGTTGGAGATCGCCCTCATCTGGTCGCGATCCCGCCGCATGGAGGGGCGTGCCACGATCACCGCGAAAGCCGCGGGACTGCTCGTCGCAGCGCTCGAGGCCGGGGCGATCATCGGGGCTCTCGCGGGCGGGGCGCTCATCGACGTGCTGCCGCTCACGGTCGTTCTGCTCGTCCCCGCCGTGCTCATCGTGGTGTGCTTCTTCGTCATCCTGTTCGGGGTGAAGGAGTCGCCCGACCCGGTCGGCGGCGTGTTCGACACGGTCGGCGTGATCCTCATCTCGCTCGCGCTCATCTGCTTCACGGGCGGTCTCAGCCTGTTGCGCCTCGAGGGCGGACTCGTCAACCCGTGGTCGTGGGCGGTCGTGGCGCTCGGCATCCTGCTCGTGATCCCGTTCGTGCTGTGGGAGCTGCGCTGCGACGACCCGCTGATCGACGTGCGGATGTTCCGCTCGCCCGCACTCGGCCCGGTGTTCCTCACGGCCGGTCTCTTCGGCGTGAGCGTGCTGGGAGCGCAGGCGCCGCTATCGACGTTCGCCCGCACCGACCCCGGTGTGTACGGCTACGGGCTGGGCACCACCGGGTTCGCGACGTCGCTCATCATCGGGGTCTACCTCGTCGCGATGATCGCGGGCGCGCTGCTGTTCCCGGTGATCGCGCGGGCCCTCACGCCCCGCCTGACGCTCCTGGGGGCCTCGCTGCTCGTCGGCGTCGGCTTCCTGATGTTCCTGCCGTTCCACGCGACGTATCTGCAGGTCATCGTGAACATGGTGGTGGTCGGGCTCGGGTCGGGAGCGCTGGTCGCGGCCCTGCCGGCGGCGGCGGCCTCCGCGGCTCCGGCCACGCAGACCGGCGTCGCGACGGGCCTCACGAACTCGGTCAAGACCGTCGGTGGAGCGATCGCCTCCTGCGTGTTCGGCATCGCTCTGCTCGGCGGTGCGACCGGCGCGGTCGAGGGCACCGCGGGGTCGTTCGCGGGCTACGTGACGGTGTGGGTCGTGTGCGGCGTCACCGCGCTGGTCGCCGCCGCGGTGCTCCTGTTCGTGCCGAAGACGGCGTTCACCGATCGGACGGATGCCGAGGCCGCCGTCGAGCCCGTGCTCTGAGTGCTCGGCGCGAGGTCACTCGCGGTCGAGTCCGAAAGTGCGCTTGACGAGCGCCTGCACGTCGCGGTCGAGGCCGTCGATGCGAGTGCTGATCGCGTCGATACGGCTGTTCACGGCGTCGAACTTGCTGTTGACCGCGTCGAACCTGCTGTTCACGGCGTCGAACTTGCTGTCCACGGCCTCGAACCGAGCGTTCATCTCACCGCGGAGGCCGCCGATCTCGGCACGGAGGATCCGTACGAACAGGATCGACACGATGCCGATCATGCTGAACAGGGCGGTGCTGATGACACCGATCACCGTCCAGGTCTGCGCATCGTTCATGAACCCCATCCCCCGATCGTCGCACCGATCCGAGGAGTCTGACACGCTCCTCCCGTAGCGAATTCCGGGATTCCACGAACTGGGGAGAACTTCCGAGCGGGCCACGGGTGGGGAGGAGGGGTGGGTGACGAGTCGTCACCCACCCCTCCGTTCAGTCGCCCTTCACGTTGACGAGCTGCCGCAGCGTGTGCCGGATCGAGACGAGGCTCGCGGCATCCGCCATCACCTGATCGATCGGCTTGTACGCCTGCGGGATCTCGTCGATGAACGCATCGGTGTCACGGAACTCGATGCCTGTCATCGCTTCCCGCAGCTGCTCGTGCGAGAAGGTCCGTCGAGCCGCCGACCGCGAGTACTCCCGGCCCGCTCCGTGCGGTGAGGAGTTCAGCGACTGCGGGTCGCCGAGGCCCTCCACCACGTACGACGCGGTGCCCATCGATCCGGGGATCAGACCCGGCCGGCCGGCGTCCGCCTGGATGGCTCCCTTACGGGACACCCACACCTGCTTCCCGTAGTACTTCTCCGATTCGGTGAAGTTGTGGTGGCAGTTGATCCGCTCCCGCTCGTCGACCGGAGTGCCGAGGAACTCGGACACCTGCCGGATGACGCGGTCCATCATCTCCTCCCTGTTCAGCAGGGCGAAGTGCTGGGCCCACCGCAGCTCCCGGATGTACCGGGTGAACTCCGGAGTGCCCTCGACGAGGTACGCCAGGTCGGGGTCCGGCAGCTCGATCCACCACTGCTTCGCAAGCCGCTGGGCGACACCGATGTGGTGGCCGGCGATCTTGTTGCCCACGCCTCGAGACCCCGAGTGCAGGAACAGCCACACGCGGTCGAGCTCGTCGACCGACACCTCGATGAAGTGGTTGCCCGAGCCGAGCGTGCCCAGCTGCAGACGCCAGTTCCCGGCGTAGGACGCGGGGTCGAAGCCGTTCTTCTCGGCGAGCTGCTCGAGCGCGGCGATCCGTGGCTCCGCCGTCGCGACGACCTTGCGGTTGTACCGACCGGCCGACAGCGGGATGGCGCGCTCGATCTGCTCCCGCAGCTCGCCGAGTGCGCGACCGTCGAGGTCACCCCTCGTGAACTGCGTGCGGACGGCGATCATGCCGCAGCCGATGTCGACGCCGACGGCCGCGGGAATGATCGCGCCGAGCGTCGGGATGACCGAGCCGACCGTCGCCCCATTGCCGAGGTGCGCATCCGGCATGAGCGCCAGGTGCGGGTGGATGAACGGCATGCGGGCCGTGGTGTGCGCCTGATCGAGCGTCCTCTCGTCGATCAGCGATGCCCACGACAGCAGCCGTGCGGAGAGCCTCTCCATGATTCCTTTCCTTGTGGTGATGTCCAGCCACAGGTCAGGGGTCCTCCCATACGGAAAACGCCCCGGACCTGACGGTGCGGGGCGTTGCGAGAGCGGATGCTGTCACACGGCGCGCGCCGGAGGGTACGACTCGTTGCGGTCATCGTGCTTCTGCTGAAGCATCGACACCGTTGCGTTGGGAAGATTCCGCAGGGCGGTCATCCGTCGTCTCCTCGGCTGGTGTGCTGCGCCGATCGGCACAGCTTTGTCACAGTAGGGCACGACACGCCCGGGCGTCAAGAAAGCCTCCGTTCGAGTCGGCTCACTCGCGGTCGAGCCCGAAGGTGCGCTTGACGAGCGCCTGCACGTCGCGATCGAGTCCGTCGATGCGGGTGCCCATCGCGTCGATGCGGCTGTTGACGGCGTCGAAGCGGGCGTTCATCTCGCCGCGCAGGCCGTTCATCTCGCCGCGAAGGCCGCCGATCTCGCCGCGGACTTCACTTCGGAGGCTGTTGATGTCTCCGCTGAGCTCGAAGCGGACGCTGCCGATCTCGGCGCGGAGGATCCGTACGAAGAGGATCGACACGATGCCGATCATGCTGAACAGGGCGGTGCTGATGACACCGATCACCGTCCAGGTCTGCGCATCGTTCATGAACCCCATCCCCCGATCGTCGCACCGATCCGAGGAGTCTGACACGCTCCTCCCGTAGCGAATTCCGGGATTCCACGAACCGGGATAACCCCTCCGTGCGGCCGGATGTGGAGGACCAGCCGCTCCCTCAGTTCTCTCGCGGCGGGTTGTACATGAACTCGATGCGAATCCCGTCGGCGTCCTCCACGAACGAGGCGTAGTAGCGCTCGGAGTAGCGCGGGTACTCCTTCGGCTCGCGGACCACGGTCCACCCGGCATCCGTCGCGACGCCGTGCAGGCGCTCGACCTCCTCGCGCGAGGGTACGGCGAAGGCCATGTGCTGCCAGCCGATGCGGCCGTGTCGATGCGGCGCGGAGTCCTCGTCCCACGTGTAGAGGATGATCTCGGTCTCGTCGCCGTTGTTCCACGAGATCGAGTGGTCGTCCTCACCTCCGGGGACGTAGCCGAGGGCCGTGAGGATCGGGTGGAACTGGCTCCGTCCGCGCTCGAGGTCGTCGACGGTGATGCCCAGGTGATCGAGAAGCGCCATGCGGCCAGTCTGCCAGGCGAGCTGCCGGCACGTCAGTGCGGTGCGTGATACTCCGCCTCACCGCGCTTCCAGTAGCCCTTGACGACGGCCTTCGCCGCGTCGACGTTCCATCGGTCGAGGAGAGCACGGCCCGGCTTGACGACAGATTGCTCGGCGCCGATGAAGACGAAGGGGTCGTCGCCCACGGCATCCGCCTCGCGCAGACCCTCCAGGAAGGCGATGAGCGCGGAGCCGGACCGCGCGTCGCCGCGGTGCAGCCACTCGACGTCCACGGGTGCGTCGATGTCGACTTCCCGACCGGCGGAGACGGTCTCGATCACGATGCGGGCCGGGGCTCCGACCGGGACGAGCGCGGCGAAGCGCCGGATCGCGGGGATGGCGGTCTCGTCTCCGACCAGGAGCCATGATCCGGGTGTTCCACTGATGACGGCCGAGCCGCGCGGTCCGCCCACGCCGATAGACGAGCCGAACGGCGCCGTCGCCGCCCACGGCGCGGCGACCCCGGAGCCACCATGCACGGCGAACTCGACGTCGAGCCAGTCATCGCCCCAGGCGAGGGGCGTGTACTCGCGGCTGGGCGCCTCCCGCATCTGCTCGATCGACGACACCGGTCCGGTCGGGAAGAACAGGCGCATGTGGTCGTCGGCGCCGGGGGAGTCGAAGCCCCGGAGGTCGTCGCCCCGCAGGCGCACCCGCACGAAGTCCGGCGCGAGCCATTCCCGCTCGACGAGCGTCACGGTGCGGAAGCGCAGGTCAAGTCCACGGCGTTCGATCGAGAATCCCGATTTCATTTCCCTCATAAGGTAAGGCTAACCTACTTAACGCGTGTCTTAGGCATGCCTAAGTCCGTCTCTCCGCGCCGAGCAGGCGCACCCGCTTCGCAGAACAGGAGTCTCTCCATGTCCATGCCCAGAACCGTCGCCGCCACCGGGATCGGCCTCGTCGGCATCCTCGCCCTCGGCGGCTGTGCCGCAACGTCCGACCCGGCCGAGACCGAGCGGCCCGCCGCATCCGAGGACTACTACCCGGTCACGGTGACCGACATGGCGGGCAACGAGGTGACGATCGAGAGCGCCGACAGCGTGGCCATCACCGACAACCGCTTCTTCCAGCTCGCGGCCGACTGGGACCTTCCCGTCACGGTCGCTCCGCTGGATCTGTTCAGCCCCGAGAACCCCCTCAAGGACTCGTCGGACATCCTCAACATCGGCCTGCACACCGAGCCCGATTTCGAGCAGATCGTCGCCGCCGACCCCGACCTCGTCGTCAACGGCTACCGCTTCAGCAGCGAGGAGAACGCGAAGGGCGTGCGGGACGCTGCTCCTGACGCCGCGTTCCTCGACATGACGGGTCCCGAGGACCAGTCCGCCGACGAGTTCGTCGTCGAGAGCGTCACGCTCATGGGCGAGGTGTTCAACCGCAAGGACGAGGCCGAGGCGCTCGTGGAGGAGTTCCACGCTGCCCGCGACGAGGCGAAGAGCGCCTACGACTCCGAGAAGACCGTCATGGGCCTCGTCACCTCGGGCGGAGAGATCAACTACTCCAACCCGACCGATGGCCGTGGGTCGAGCATCTTCTTCGACCTGGTCGGGATGACCCCGGCGCTCGACGCCGAGGGCTCGTCCGACCACACGGGCGACAACGTCTCGCTCGAGGCGCTCGCCCAGGCGAACGCCGACTACCTCCTCGTGCTCGACCGCGACGCGGCGGTGTCGGAGGAGGGACAGACGGTGATTCCCGCTCTCGAGCTCATCACCGGCTCCGCGGCCCTCGCGAACGTCCCTGCCGTGCAGAACGAGGCCATCACCGTGATGCCGGCCGACTACTACCTGACGGAGGACGTGTTCGCGTACATCGCGGTCCTGAACGGGCTCACCGAGCTGTTCGAGTCCGCCTGACCCGCTGACGCCACCCGCGCGCCGCTGCCCGTCCGACCGGACGCGGCAGCGGCGACCGTCCTGTCCGGAGAGACCTGTGACTTCGACGACTCCCGCCGAGCCGCCGTCCCGACGCATCACGAACATCGACGCTCTCGCGAGCGTCGCGACACGGCCGCATCCGCGTTCCCGATGGGCGCGCACCTGGCCTCTGATCCTCGCCGGGGTCCTCACCGTCGGCCTCATCGCCGTGTCTCTGTTCACGGGGGTGGCCGACATCACGGCGGGGATCGGCGACGGGGGCGAGTTCCTCTGGATCACGCGCGTGCCGCGCACCGCCTCGCTCGTGCTGGCGGGGGCGAGCATGGCCATGGCCGGGCTCGTGATGCAGCTCATGACGCAGAACAGGTTCGTCGAGCCGACCACGGTGGGCACGACGGAATGGGCGGGCCTGGGGCTCCTCGTCACCTACATCCTGCTGCCGGAGTCCGGCATCGTCGCGAAGATGGTGATCGCGATCGTCTTCGCCTTCGCCGGCACTCTCGTGTTCTTCGCATTCCTGCGGCGTGTGACACTGAAATCCTCGCTGATCGTGCCCATCGTCGGCATCATGTTCGGCGCGGTGGTCGGCGCCGTCTCGACGTTCCTCGCGCTGCGCTTCAACCTCCTGCAGGTGATAGGCGGCTGGTTCCTGGGGCGCTTCACGGGCATCGAGGTCGGCCGCTACGAACCGCTCTGGATCGTGCTGGGCGTCTCGATCGTCGTGTGGATCGCCGCCGACCGCTTCACCGTCGCGGGCCTGGGTCGCGACATCGCGACGAACGTCGGCCTCCACTACGAGCGCGTCGTGCTGCTCGGGGTGGGACTCGTGGCGATGACGACCGGCGTCGTCACGGTGATCATCGGGGCCCTGCCGTTCCTCGGACTCATCGTCCCCAATCTCGTCGCCATGGTGCGGGGCGACGATCTGCGCGCGAACCTGCCGTGGGTGTTCCTCACCGGCATCTGGATCGTGACGGTCTGCGACCTCATCGGCCGCACGATCATCATGCCGTTCGAAGTGCCCATCTCCTTGGTGCTCGGCGTCGTGGGATCCGCTGTGTTCATCGTCATGCTCCTGCGCACGAGGAGGCCCCGTGTCCGCTGATCCCGCCATCCACGCCACGGTCAGGCGCGCCGGGCCCTTCGCCGATCCGGCGCACCGCCGGCGGTACCGTCTCGTGCTGGCGGGACTGGTCCTGGGCGCTCTCGTCGTCACGGCGCTCCTGCTCTGCTGGGACAACCCCTATGTGCCGTTCAGCGAGCGGTGGCTGCGGATCTCGCGCATGCGCGTCTCCGGCGTCCTGGTGATCGCCGTCGTCACCTTCTGCCAGGCGTTCGCGACAATCGCGTTCCAGACGACCACGAACAACCGCATCATCACGCCGTCGATCATGGGGTTCGAGTCGCTGTACGTGCTGATCCAGACCGCGATCGTGTTCTTCTTCGGCGTCGCGGGCCTCTCGGGCCTCGACCCGTTCACACGCTTCCTGCTGCAGTCGGCGCTCATGGTGCTGTTCGCCGTGCTCCTCTACTCCTGGCTGCTGTCCGGGAGGTTCGGCAACCTCCACGTGATGCTGTTGATCGGCATCATCCTCGGAACCGGGATGGGAGCCCTGTCGACCTTCCTGCAGCAGATGCTCGACCCCAACGAGTTCGACGTGCTCGCCGCGCGGCTGTTCGGCAGCATCACGAACGCGAACACCGATTTCCTGTGGTTCGTCATCCCGGTGTGCGCCGCCGCCGGAGGAGCGATCTGGATGCTCTCGACGCGTCTCGACCTCCTCGCGCTCGGACGCGACATCAGCACGAATCTCGGTCTGAACCACAAGCGCCAGGTGATGCTCACGCTCACGCTCGTCGCGGTGCTCTCGGCCATGAGCACCTCCCTGTTCGGTCCGATGACGTTCCTCGGATTCCTCGTCGCGACCCTCGCATACGCGATCGCCGACACCTACGACCACCGGCTCCTGCTCCCGATCGCCTGCCTGCTGGGGTACGTGGCGCTCGGTCTGGCCTACTTCCTCCTCAAGCACGTGTTCACCCTGGTCAGCGCCGTCACGATCATCGTCGAGCTCATCGGTGGAGTCGTGTTCCTCATCGTCATCCTCCGAAAGGGGCGACTGTGATCCGCATCCGCGATCTCGTCCACCGGTACAGCAGCGACACCGCGATCGGTCCCGTCTCGCTCGATCTCCCGGCGGGGGGCGTCGTGGCGCTGATCGGACCGAACGGTGCCGGCAAGTCGACCCTGCTGACGATGATCGGCCGTCTCCTCGCCCCGGACGAGGGGTCCGTCGAGGTGGCCGGGGTCGACGTGCACCGGGCGCCGTCGAAGCAGGTCGCGAGGATCGTCTCGATCCTGCGACAGGAGAACCACTTCGTGACGCGGCTCACGGTGCGCCAGCTCGTCGGCTTCGGGCGCTACCCCCATTCGGGAGGTCGCCTCACACAGGTCGACGAGGACAGGATCTCCGAGGCCATCGACTTCCTCGGGCTGACCGCGCTCGAGCAGCGCTTCCTCGACGAGCTCTCCGGTGGGCAGCGGCAGCGGGCCTACGTCGCGATGGTGCTCGCGCAGGACACCGAGTTCGTGCTGCTCGACGAGCCGCTCAACAACCTCGACATGAAGCACGCCGTGCAGATGATGAAGCACCTGCGCCGGGCGGCGGAGGAGCTCGGACGGACGATCGTCATCGTGCTGCACGACATCAACTTCGCGGGGCACTACGCCGACCGCATCTGCGCGATGAAGGACGGGAAGGTGGTGGAGTTCGGGACCCCAGCGGAGATCATGACCGAGGACGTGCTCACCCGCGTCTTCGACACCCCGGTGACGGTGGTGGACGGGCCGTCGGGGCCTCTTGCCGTGTACTACTGAGGCGGCAGGTCGGACTACAGCTCGATGCCGTGGTCTTCGTCGTTCACGCCGGCGTTGCGGCCGCGCCGCGACTCGTAACCGAGGAACCAGCCGAGCCACACGATCGCCGCGAGCAGGAGACCGAGCCACACGTTCTGGAAGATCAGGCCGATCACGACGCCGATCACGAGCAGGCCGAGCGTGACGGAGAGACGGAGCGCGGTGCGGGACATGGCCCCAGCCTAGGGCCGTTCCGTCGGTCGCCGATGGTCAGTGGCGGCGGTGATCGGCCGGTGTGAGGCGCGGACCACGACGCGGCTCGCTGACGCCGCTCGCGAAGATCAGGCGGATCACGCGTTGGCGGTGCCCCGCCCACGGGGCCAGGAGCCGCAGCATCCCGGCGTCGTCGGTGCGATGACCGGTGAGCGCGTAGCCCACCTCGTGCGCCAGATGGTAGTCGCCCACGCTCACGGCGTCGGGGTCGCCCAGGGCGCGGAGGCGCGTCTCGGCCGAGGTCCACAGCCCGACACCGGGCAGGCTCGTGAGAACGCGGTCGCGGTCGTCCCCGGTCGGCGCCGCGAGGAGGGCGCGTGTGAGGCCTTCACCGCGTGCGGCCACCCTGACGATCGTCTTCGACTGCGGGGGCTGCACTCCGGCGCGATGCCACTCCCACGAGGGGATGCGTCGCCACTCGTCGACCGTCGGGGCGACGGACATGGGTCGAGGTGTCGGTCCGGGAGCCCGGCGGCCGTGCTTCGTGACCAGCAGTCGCCACGCGCGGAAGGCCTCGAGGCCCGTGACCTTCTGCTCGAGGATCGCGCAGGCGAGCGCGTCGAACACCTCGCCGGTGCGCGCGAGACGCACACCCGGTGCGCGCCGGGCGGCCTCGGCGATGAGCGGATGCAGCGAGGGGTCGAATCCGGAGGCGTCATCGTCGGCACCGCACAGCGCGGGCACGAGGTCGACGGCCTCGGCGGCGCCGTCTCCCCAGGCGCTGATGCGGACCTCGTCTCCGACGACGCGGAGCGCGAGCGTGGCGGGGCCCCGTTCGGTGCGCACGGCGCGCCAGATCACCGGCCCGTCGAACACCATGGTCGGATCGCCGGGGCCGCGCCGCAGCATCCCGACAGTGCGGCGGAGATCG
Source organism: Microbacterium sp. NPDC089696 (assembly GCF_044749125.1). Lineage (NCBI taxonomy): Bacteria > Bacillati > Actinomycetota > Actinomycetes > Micrococcales > Microbacteriaceae > Microbacterium > Microbacterium sp. NPDC089696. Next base: position 894,583 of record NZ_JBIVHF010000001.1, read on the forward strand.
AGGGCGTGCCTCGGCCGGTACACGGACTCGAGACGCGGGTGCGCGCGCGCCTCAGCAGCGGCGGCATCCTGCGCGAGGGTCATGCGCCCACCCTACGTGGCGCTTCCGACACTCGGGTCGGAGCGTCCGACGATCAGAAGCGGTCGGGGGAGGGGGTGCCGTGACCATAGCGGATCACGACGTCGGCGTGCCGGTCGAAGCGGTAGCCGATGCCGCGCACGGTGCGGACGATGTCCTCGTAGCGGCCGAGCTTGGCGCGGAGTCGACGGACGTGCACGTCGATCGTGCGCTCGCCGGGGGTCTCGTCGTCCTGAGCCTGCCACAGCGCGGACACGAGCTCACTGCGCTCGATCGTGCGGCCCTCGCGGAGCACGAGGTACTGCAGCAGCTCGAACTCCTTGTACGTGAACGCGGCGGACTCGCCGTCGATGAGGACGCGCTTGCGGGAGATGTCGACGACGACGCCGCCCTCCTCGTCGTTGGTCTCCTCCTCGGCCGCGGCCTTGGTGCGGGCGATCGCTCCGGGCTCGTGCAGGGCGAGGCGGACGACGTCGAGGTCGCGTCCGCCCGAGCCGTGCGGGGCGAGAGCGACGGTCGCGTGCGTCTCGGCCCCGGGCGCGAGCTCGGCGAGGGTGCGGCGGAGCGCGTCGACGAGGAGCGGCAGGCTCACGCCGGCTTCGGCGGCCTTGATCTCGTCGAGGCCCACGTAGAGGGCGAAGCCGCGCGGCGAGCGGACGGCGGGAAGATCGGCGGCGAGCGGAGCGGCGGCGGTCGGCGCGGCGACGGCGGTGGAGGGACGCTCGAGAAGTGCGGTGTTCGACATGATGATGAAGTCCTCAGGACGTGAGCCGAAGGGGCTCGGATGCGTTGCATGAATGACCGGGCGAGCCGGAGAAGCGAGCAAGGGTGGATGCTCGGTGACCCGGACCTCGCAGATCGCGACAGGTCAGGTCAGGCGGAGTGGCTGTTCGTTCAGCGACACATTCGGCAACACATGCCAACGCGACCGGGCATCATCATCCCGGCAGTCCCGTTCGCCTCCTGGGCGGACAGAGGGCTTGCGTTGGTAGTCATGGGGGGATTATTACCGAAGAAGTCCGGGCGTGTCAAAACGACGACCCTCCGCGAGAGCGGGCGTACCGTGGAGTGGTGACCTCTTCTACCCTCGCCTCCGGATTCCTCCTGACCGACGAGAAGGACGCGTCGCGGTACACGCTGATGCGCGACGGACAGCTCGTGAGCGTGCTCGACTACCGCGACGACGGCGCCACCATCGCTCTCACCCGCGCCTTCACGATCCCGACTTTCCGGGGTCACGGCTACGCGGGCGTCGTCGTGGAGGGGGCGGTGGCCGACATCGAGTCCCGGGGGGATCGCAAGGTCGACGCGGTGTGCTGGTACGTCGCCGACTGGTTCACGGCGCACCCCGAGCACGCGTCCCTGCTGCGCTCGCGCTGACGCGTCGACCGTGTGACGCTGTGTTACACGCGGACTCCCTGCGAGGATGAGCGCATGAGACTCGCCGAGGCCCTCACCGCCCGTGCCGACCTGCAGCGCCGCATCGAGCAGCTGCGCGCCCGCATCACCGCCAACGCGCGGTACCAGGAGGGTGAGGAGCCCGCCGAGGACGCCTCGGCGCTGCTCGTCGAGGCCGAGGAGGCTCTCGCGGAGCTGCGCGATCTGATCCGCCGCATCAACGCCACGAACGCGCGCCTCGATCTCGGCGCCGACGGCACCATGACCGATGCACTCGCGGCGCGGGACGTGCTGCGGCTGCAGCACTCGCTCCTGGCCGATGCCGCCGCAGCAGCGTCCGGGGGCGGAGTGCCGGGCTTCCGGCAGATGCGCTCCGAGCTGCGACAGCTCACCGCGCTGCCCGTCGGGTCGCTGAGGGCCCGGGCGGACGAGACCGCGCGCGAGCTCCGCGAGCTCGACAACCGGATCCAGCAGGCGAACTGGACGAACGATCTGGAGGGGGAGAGCGGGAGTCGGTAGTCACGACGGGGCGGGCACACCCCCAGCCGGAGGGGCAAGTCCGGCACCTGTGGGGCGGAGGGCAGCCCGGACACGCATCGCGCAGCCCCGCACGCCGCACCGGTGATCGCGCACCGCGCACCACGCATCACCGCGTGCCGACCGTCGTGACGAGGGTGGGTCAGGGGACCTCCCGCTCTCCCGGGCCGACCCGGTCGCCGCCCGGACTCTCTCGCGGCTCGGCGGCACGCCTCTGAACGAATGTCGGTGGTCGTTCGTACCGTGTGAGTATGCGGATCCTGCACACCTCCGACTGGCACATCGGTCGCACATTCCACGGTCACTCGACCATGGATGCGCTGGCCGAGGTGCTCGACGCGCTCACGGCGCAGGTGCGCGAGCACGGGGTCGACGTCGTCATCCTCGCCGGAGACGTGTTCGACTCGGCGACGCCGGCCGGACCCGCGTACACGCTGCTGAGCGACGCGCTCGTCTCCGTGAGCGACGCCGGAGCGCGGGTCGTCGTCACGAGCGGCAACCACGACTCGGCCGCCCGGCTGGGTTTCCAGGCGCGGCTGCTGCGCGACGGCATCCATGTGCTCACCGACCCGCTCGCGGTCGGCGCCCCCGTGACGATCGAGGACGAGCACGGCCCGGTGCGGTTCTTCGGCATCCCGTACCTCGAGCCGGCGATCGTCCGCCAGCACTGGAGCGGCGTCGAGCTGCGCACGCAGGCGCAGACCCTGTCGCACGCGATGGACCTGGTGCGCGCGGGCATGGCGGAGCACCCCGGCCGTTCGGTCGCGATCGCGCACTGCTTCGCCGCAGGAGTCGACGCCACGCTCGGTCTCGAGCGCGAGGTGCGCCAGGGCGGACTCGACGTCGTGCCCCTCGCGGTGTTCGACGGCCCGGACTACGTCGCGCTCGGTCACATCCACGGGCGCCAGCAGGTGAGTGAGCGAGTGAGGTACTCGGGTGCACCCCTGCACTACAGCTTCGGCGAGCAGAGCAAGCCCCGCGGCTCCTGGCTCGTCGACCTCGACGCCGACGGCCTCGCGGACGTGCGGTGGCTCGAGCTGCCTGTGCCGCGCCGTCTCGTCACGCTGACGGGCACTCTCGACGAGATCCTCTCCGTCGAGAACGTGGCCGCGCACGCGGACGACTGGGTCTGCGCGGTGTACACCGACGCGCTCGCTCAGACGGAGCCGATGCGTCGCCTGCGGGAGAGCTACCCCTTCTGCGCGATGGTGCAGCACCAGCCCGAGATCTCCGAACGAGCGGTCGAGCGCTCCTACGTCGATCGTCTCCGGGGCGCGGTCACCGACACCGAGCGGATCGAGGCGTTCCTCGAGCACGTGCGCTCCGGCCACGGGCCGAGCGAGCGCGAGAGCGAGCTCATCCGCGAGGTGCTCGACGACCGCGTGCGCGCGGATGCGCTGATCTGATGCAGCTGCACCGGCTCGAGGTCGAGGGCTTCGGCCCCTTCCGCGCCCGCCAGACCGTCGACTTCGACGCCTTCGCGGACGACGGCATCTTCCTGATCGAGGGACGCACGGGCGCGGGCAAGTCCAGCATCCTCGACGCCGTGTGCTTCGGGCTCTACGGCGGCGTGCCGCGGTACGAGGGCGGGGACAAGCGTCTGCGCAGCGACCACTGCGAGCCCGACGACGTGACCGAGGTCGTGGTGGAGTTCAGCACGCCGGCCGGACGCTACCGCGTGCGACGCTCTCCCGAATACGAACGGCCCAAGCGTCGCGGCGGCGGCATGACGACCCAGGCGTCCGCCGTGCAGCTCGACACGATGATCGGCGGCGAGTGGATCGGACTGGCTGCGAAGGAGCGCGAAGCGGCGTACGAGCTCGACGAGATCCTGCAGCTGAGTCGCGAGCAGTTCCTGCAGGTGATCCTCCTGGCGCAGAACCGCTTCTCCGAGTTCCTGCTCGCCGGCAGCCGTGACCGCCAGGCTCTGCTGCGACGTCTGTTCGGAACCGAGCGGTTCGAAGACGTGCAGGCGCGATTCGACGAGCGACGTCGCGCCGCGGAACAGGACCTCAGCGCCGGACTCGCCGCCGTCTCGGCGCGGCTAGACGAGGCCGAGCGGCTGGTCGCCGCGACCACTCCCGAGGGCGCGACAGACGACGCCCAGGACGGCGCGGAGGTGGTGGCCGCGCCGATCGGCGATGCGTCGCGCACGAGCGAGGAGCGACTGGAGGTGCTCGACCGGTCCCGTGCGCGCGCCGAGTATCAGGCGGAGCGCCGATCCGCGGAGAAGTCCGAGGCGGAGGAGCGGTCCGCGGCGGCCGACGCCGCACTCGCCGAGGCCAAGCAGGAACGACGGGACCAGCAGGAGAGGGATCGCGCTCGCAGCGCGCTCGCAGCCCTCGACGCCGTCGAGGCGGACATCTCCCTGGCGAGGGAGGAGCTGGCGCAGGCGCGGCAGGCCGAGAGCCTCCGCACGGTCATCGCCGCGGCGTCGCGCGCATCCGCAGCGCTCGACAGCGCACGCGACGCAGAGGCCGAGGCGCGACGAGCCTGGGAATCGCTGGGCATCGAGACCGAGGACGTCGGCGACTGGGTCGGCGAACGCACCCGCGAGACCGGCGTCTGGCGGCGCGCTGAGGAGCTGGAACGCGCACTTCCGGCCGTCGAGAGCGAGCTCGTCCGGGCGGGGGAGGCCGTCGCGGACGTGACCGCCCGCCTCGCGGCGATCGAGGTCGAACGAGACGGCCTGCCCGCGCGACAGGACGAGCTCACCCGTGAACGCGACAGGGAACGACGCACGGCGGATCTCGTCGAGGTCCGGGCGTCCGAGGCCGCTGCGGCGACGGCCCGGCTCGTCGCCGCGACCGAGGTCGTGCGCCTCGAGGCCGAGGAGCAGACGGCCGCGCGACGTCTCGCGGAGGCGAGCGCGACCCTGGCCGAACGGCAGTCGGCGCTCGCGGCGTTGCGGAGGCGTCGCCTGGACGGATTCGCGGGCGAGCTCGCCTCGGGACTGCAGGACGGCGAGGCCTGCCCGGTCTGCGGGGCGCGGGAGCATCCTGCTCCGGCCCTGCACGCCGACCCCGTGTCAGCAGACGACGTCGCCGAGGCGGAGGAGCGTCGAGACGTGCAGACGGCGGCCGAGCGCGAGGCCGCCGAGGTCGTCGCCGCCGTGCACGCCGAACTCGTCGCCGCGCGCACGCGGGCCGACGGTCGCGACGTCGACGCCGCGACCGTCGAACAGGAGCAGAGCGCCCAGGCGCACGCACTCGCCGTGACCGCCCTCGAGCGCGTCCGTGCGCTCGAGGGCGACCTGACGGAGCTCCGTACCCGGAGCGAGCAGCTGCAGACCGACCGCGACTCCGCCTCGGCCGCGCTCGCGGACGTCCGCGAGGCCGAGGCGCTGCTCGCCCAGCGCGTGGGCGAGGCGCGGAGAGCCGTCGCGGAGGCGCGAGGCGACCACGTCTCCGTCGCCGAGCGCCTCGCGCGCGCGGACGCCGAGGTCGCCGCCGCGAGGCGCCTCCTGGACGCGAGCGCCGATCTCCTGCGGCGGAGCGAGACGGCGACCGTGGCCGGGGCCGAGCAGGAGGCTGCGCTCGCCGCATCGTCGTTCCCCGATGCCGGCGCCGCCGACCGTGCGCTGCGCTCGACGGCGGTGCAGGACGCACTCGACGAGCGCATCGCGCAGCATGCGGTGCAGCGGGAGACGGAGCGCGCGATCCTGCTGCCTCTCGAACTGCGAACGCTGCCCGAGGAGGCGATCGACCTCGCACCGGTCGAGGCGCGATCCGTCGAGGCGCGCACCCGGTGGGCCGAGGCCGTGACCGCGGCGGAGCGGGCCGCCGGAACGGCCGAGCGACTGAGCGGGCTCCTCGCCGACGCCCGCGCCGCTCATGCGCGCTCGGCCGCGGGCGCGGCGGACTTCGAGGTGCTGCGCGGCCTCGCCGACGCCATCGCGGGACGAGGAGCGAACACGCGCAAGATGACGCTCGAGACCTTCGTGCTCGCCGCCGAGCTCGAGGAGATCGTGGAGGCGGCGAATCGTCGGCTCGGCGACATGTCCTCCGGGCGCTACCAGTTGCGGCACTCCGATGCGCTCGCCGCCCGCGGCGCGGCCTCGGGTCTCGGGATCGTGGTGTTCGACGCCTACACGGGGCAGACGCGCCCCGCGCAGTCGCTCTCGGGCGGGGAGACGTTCCTCAGCTCTCTCGCCCTGGCTCTCGGACTCGCCGAGGTCGTGACGGCGCGGGCCGGCGGCATCCGTCTCGACACGCTGTTCATCGACGAGGGGTTCGGATCCCTCGACGGCGACACGCTCGACATCGCGATGCGCACGCTCGACGAGCTGCGCCAGGGCGGACGCACGGTCGGCGTGATCAGTCACGTCGAGGCGATGCAGGAGCAGATCCCCGCCCAGCTCTCCGTCCGGGCCACGCCGAACGGGCCGAGCGTCATCGAGACGCGCTGACGCGGATCGGCGACAGCCGGAGCGTCAGACGCCGTACTCCCGGCGGACGGTCTCACGCAGGAGCACGCTGCACCGCGCGATCGCCGCGCGGAAGTCGACCAGGGCGCCGTCCTCGGCACGGTCGGAGATCGCACGGAAGGCGCGGATCGGCACGCCGAACTGCTGCGCGACCCAGATGTACGCGTACGTCTCCATGTCGACCAGACCCGCGCCGGAGGGGCGGATGACCGCCGTGATCCCGGCATCCCCGACGAAGCTGTCACCCGTGGCGATCAGCACGCCCTCGCGCCCCGTCGACACACGCGCCGGAAGGGACACATGCTGCCCGGGGACGCCGTCGAGGTCGAACACATCGTGCTGCAGCGCACTCCCGATCTCGTGCACGACCGCGTCGAGCGTCGGGTCGATGCCGCCGGCCGTGCCGACCACCACCACCTCGTCGTACGCCGTCGCGGACAGCGCACGGGTCAGCGCGTAGGTCGCCTGCATCTTCCCCTCGCCGGTGACGAGCTGATCGAACCCGTCCAGGTGGTCGGGGAATGCCTCGAGTTCGGATGCCATGGCGGCGACGAGAAGTCTCACCCGTCCATCCTCGCATCCGCGACCGGTCGGGCAGCACGCGGTCCGCGTCATCCCGATGTAACACTGGGGGAGGATACTGAGGAGCGAGTAGACCGGAGGATCACGTGTCCCTGCAGAACCAGATCTCTGACGCTCTCGGCGTGAAGCCCGAGATCGACCCGGCGGCCGAGGTGGAGCGCCGCGTGCAGTTCCTCGTCGACTATCTGCGCACCACGGGGGCGAAGGGCTTCGTGCTGGGCATCTCGGGCGGACAGGACTCCACGCTCGCGGGGCGTCTCGCCCAGCTCGCCGTCGAGCGCGTGCGCGCCGAGGGCGGTGAGGCGTCGTTCCTCGCGGTCCGCCTGCCCTACCGCGTGCAGCACGACGCCGCGGACGCCGAGCAGGCGCTGACGTTCATCGCCCCGGACTCGTCCGTCGAGGTGAACATCCAGAACGGCGTCGACGGCGTGGAGGAGGACATCGAGTTCGCCGTCACGAGCGACATCAGCGACTTCAATCGCGGCAACATCAAGGCGCGCGTGCGCATGGTGACGCAGTACGCGCTCGCGGGCCACGACGGCCTGCTCGTGATCGGCACGGACCACGCGGCCGAAGCAGTGACCGGCTTCTACACGAAGTTCGGCGACGGCGCCGCCGACATCCTCCCTCTCTCGGGACTCAGCAAGCGTCAGGGGCGTTCGTTGCTGCTGCACCTCGATGCACCGGATCGGCTCGCCTTCAAGGTGCCCACGGCGGATCTGCTCGACGGTCAGCCTGGGCGAGCGGACGAGGACGAGCTCGGCCTCACGTACGAGGAGATCGACGACTTCCTCGAGGGGCGCCCCGTCGATCCCGACGTCGCCGGTCGCATCGAGTCGAGGTACCTCGCGACCCAGCACAAGCGCAACCTCCCGGTGACCCCCGACGACACCTGGTGGCGCTGACACGCCACCCCTGATCCGACGCCCGTGTCGGATGCCGCGGCTAGGGTCGAAGCATCCGAAGGAACGGGAGAATCGTGCGGATCGACACCCAGGCGCAGCGCGTCATCTGGAGCGCCAGCGACCTCAAGGCGGCCGCCGAATGCGAGTTCGCGTGGTGTCGGGCGATCGACGCGAAGCTGGGTCGGGTGCCCGCGGTCGAGGAGCCGGAGGATGCGACGCTCGCTCGTGCGGCGCGACTCGGCGACGTGCACGAGCAGAACGTGCTCGAGCGCTACATCGAGGAGTTCGGCGACGGCGCGGTGCACCGGGTCGAGAAGGTGTCGTCGGTGGATGCCGAAGCGCTCGCCGCCGCGGTCGACGAGACGGTCCGCGCGCTCGGATCCGACGCGCGGATCCTGTTCCAGGCGGCGTTCTCCACCGAGGAGTTCGTCGGATTCGCGGACTTCCTCGCCCGCGACGACGACGACCGCTGGCGGGTCCAGGACTCGAAGCTCGCGCGCACCGCCCGCGTGACCGCGCTCATGCAGCTCGCGGCCTACGTCGACCAGCTCGATCGGCTCGGCATCGCGCGATCCGACGAGGTCGACCTGATCCTGGGCGACGGCACACTCAGCACGCATCGCGTCGACGATCTGCTGCCGCTGTTCCGGGTGCGTCGGGCGAGGCTGCGGGCACTGATCGCCGACCGCCGTATCGACGACCCCGATCCCGGCGCGGCGCTCGCGTGGGGCGACGACCGCGGCGATCTCGAGGTCGTCGCGTGCGGGCGATGCGCGACGTGCGAGGAACAGGTCATCGCGCATCGCGATCTCCTCATGGTCGCGCGGATGCGACCGGTGCAGCGTGCCCGGCTGCGCAGTGCCGGCATCGAGACGATCGACGCCCTCGCCCAGGCGACCACGCCGCCCGAGGGCATGAACGTCGACACCTTCGAGACCCTCCGAGACCAGGCGCGGCTGCAGCTGCGCGCCGACGCCGAGGGCGTGCCGACGTTCGATGTGCACTACGCCGCCGCGATCCACACGCTTCCGGTGCCGAGTCTGGGCGACATCTTCTTCGACTTCGAAGGCGACCCGCTGTACACCGAGGCCGCGCCCGACGGGCAGGCGCAGTGGGGACTCGACTACCTGTTCGGGTGGGTCGACAACGGCGATCAGTACTCCGCGCTCTGGGCGCACGACTTCTCCGCCGAGAAAGAGGCGTTCGAGCGCTTCCTCGACTTCGTCGGGGTACGCCGATCCGCGCACCCCGGAATGCACATCTACCACTACGCGCCCTACGAGACGTCGCATCTCGTGGCGATGGCCGCGAGGTACGGTGTGCGTGAGGGGGAGGTCGACCGGCTGCTGCGCGAAGGCGTGTTCGTCGACCTGTATCCGCTCGTCCTCCGGACGGTGCGCGTGGGGTCGCGCTCGTACTCCATCAAGAAGCTCGAGCCGCTGTACATGGGCGACGAGGTGCGCACGAGCGACGTGCAGAAGGGCGACGACTCGATCGTGCAGTACGTCGCCGCGCGCGAACTGGCCGCGGCGGGGGAGCAGGTCGAGGCGGATGCGGTGCTCGCCGACCTCGCGGACTACAACCGCTACGACTGCGTCTCGACGCGTCGGCTGAGGGACTGGCTCATCGAGATCGCCCGTCGTGAAGGGGTGTATCCCGCGCCGCCGGACGAGCCGGACGAGGTCATCTACGAGCCGTCCCCGCGCTCGGTCGCTCTGCTGGCGGACGCCGAGCGCGACGTGGCCGACGGCGGCGACGGGCAGCTCTTCCGTATCGCCGCCGCGGCGATCGATTACTTCCCGCGCGAGGCGAAGAGCTTCTGGGTGGCGCATTTCCAGCGTCTGCGTGAACCCGTGACGATGTGGGACAGCACACGCGATGTCGTCAAGGTCGATCGCTCCTCGTCGACGGTCGTGCGCGACTGGAGCGTGGCCGAGGGGCGTCGCGTGCAGTCCAGGGACATCGAGATCCGCGGCGAGGTGTCGCCCGGCACGACCCTCGGAGAGGGGGCGCAGCCGTTCGCCCTGTACGAGGTGCCGGCTCCGTTCGACACCGAGATCCCGTCGCGAGCCGTGCACGTGCCGCACACCGTGACGATCACCGGGGTGCTCGACGACGGGTACCTCCTCACGGAGACGGCGATCCAGGGCCAGACCTGGGACGAGCTGCCGCTCGCGCTCACACCGGCCGCGCCACCGCGGGTCGTGTCGCTGCAGGGAGCGATCGACGAGTGGGCCGACGCCGTCCACGCCGCGGCCCCGTCCCACCCGCGCGACGCCGCCACGGACATCCTCCGCCGGCTGCCACCGCGCACGGTCTCGGGAGCACCGCTGCCGGAGCAGGGCGTCGACACGATCGACGCGATCGTTCGCGGGATCCTCGATCTCGACCGCAGCTACGTCGCCGTGCAGGGGCCTCCCGGCACGGGCAAGACCTACACAGGCTCGCAGGTCATCGCGCGGCTCGTGAACGAGCACGGATTCCGGGTCGGCGTCGTCGCGCAGTCGCACGCGATCATCGAGCACCTCCTCGACCGTGTGGTGGCCGACGGAGTCCCGGCGGGACAGGTCGGCAAGGCGCCCAAGGATTCATCCTCCGAGCCGTCGTACACGGTCATCCCGAAGAGCGGCATGGCGGCTTTCCTGTCCGAGAACGAGGGGCGCGGCGTCGTCGTCGGAGGCACGGCGTGGGACTTCAGCAACACGGCGCGCGTGGATCGGGCGGGACTCGACCTCCTCGTGGTGGACGAGGCAGGACAGTTCTCGCTCGCGTCGACCATCGCGGTGGCGGCCGGAGCGCAGCGCCTCCTCCTGCTGGGAGACCCGCAGCAGTTGCCCCAGGTGAGTCAGGGCGCGCATCCGGAACCCGTCGACACGTCGGCGCTCGGGTGGGTCATGGACGGCGACGCCGTCGTGCGTCCCGAGTACGGGTACTTCCTCGAGAAGTCCTGGCGGATGCATCCCGCGGTCGCCGCGTCGGTGTCCGCGCTCTCCTACGCGGGGCGTCTCGCCTCGGCCCCAGGCACCGAGAAGCGCGCACTGGAGGGCGTCGACCCCGGCCTCCACGTCGTGCCCCTCCGTCACCGCGGCAACGCCACGCAATCGCCGGAGGAGGCGCAGCAGGTCGTGGACCTCGTGCGCGACCTCCTCGGACGGACCTTCGTCGACAACGACGATGCCGCGACGACGAGGCCGCTGGAGCAGACCGACATCATCGTCGTCACGCCGTACAACGCCCAGAGGCAGCTCGTGCTCGATGCTCTCGCGCAGGCCGGGTACCCGGAGGTCCCGGTCGGCACGGTCGACAACTTCCAGGGCAAGGAGGCGGTGGTGTCGATCACCTCGCTCGCCGCGTCGAGCGGGCGTGACGCCCCGCGGGGGCCCGAGTTCCTGCTCATGCAGAACCGTCTCAACGTGGCCATCTCGCGCGCCCAGGTCGCCGCCTACCTCATCCACTCTCCTGCGCTGCTCGACGACCTGCCGCGCACCCCCGAGGGCGTCTCGCGGTTGAGTGCGTTCGCGCGACTCGTGGGCGCGGCCGAGGAGTGACCGCCGGAATGGACGAGATCGCACACACCCGCGCGGAGATCCTGCGGGCCTCGGCCGCGTGGGCGTGGTTCCCACGGGGCAGCGAGCATCAGAAGAAGCATCTGCAGCTCGTCCGCTATCCCGCACGCTTCGGCGGCGGCGTCCGCGGGTCGCAGGTGGACTCGAGCTCCGACCCGGGCGCGATCATCGACCACGCGCTGGAGCGGACGCGGGCGTGGGGCGAGAGCCGGTTCACGTTCTGGACCAACGCCTCCGATTCCCCGGACCTCGAGGACGAACTCCGACGCCGCGGCGCCGACCACATCGACACGGTCGCGGTGTTCGCGCGAGCGGTCGACCACCCGGCCATCGAGGTGCCGCCCGGGGTCACCGCCGAGATCGTGCGCACCCTCGAACAGGTGCGTGAGGTCGACAGCGTGAACGTACCGGTGTGGGAGCAGACCGCCCTCGACGACGAGGGACTGCGCACCGAACTCGACGAGGTCACGGCCGCCCTCGACGCCGGAGGAGGGCTCCGTGTGCTCGCCAGGATCGACTGCGAGCCCGTCGGCACCGGCGGCTGCACGATCGTCGACGGTTTCGCCCGACTCTGGGGCGCGGCGACGCTGGCGCACGCACGCGGTCGAGGGGCGTATCGCGCCGTGCTGGCCGAGCGCCTTCGCGCGAGCGCCGAGAGGGGCGCGACCACGGCGCTCGTGAAAGGCCGCGTGACGACGTCGGCTCCGATCCTCCGCCGTGCGGGGTTCGTGCACTACGGCGACGAGCGAGCGTACCGCCTCACCGTGTGAAGCGTGCCGCGTCAGACCGTGCCGTACAACCGGTCGCCGGCGTCGCCGAGACCGGGCACGATGTACCCCTTCTCGTTCAGACGCTCGTCCAGCGCGCCGAGCACGAGGGTGACGTCGCGGTCGCCGACCATGGCTTCGATCGCGGCGACGCCCTCGGGAGTGCCGAGCAGGCAGATCGCCGTGACGTCCTTGGCTCCGCGGTCGAACAGGAACTGAATCGCGGCGGCGAGGGAGCCGCCGGTGGCGAGCATCGGGTCGATCGCGAAGCACTGGCGGTCGCTGAGATCCTCGGGGAGACGCTCGGCGTAGGTCGTCGGCTCGAAGGTCTCCTCGTCGCGGACCATGCCGAGGAACCCGACCTCGGCGGTCGGAAGCAGCTTCACGAGACCTTCGAGCATGCCCAGACCGGCGCGCAGGATGGGCACGACGATGGGCCGCGGCTCGGAGATCTTCACGCCCATGGTCGTCGTGACCGGGGTCGTGATCTCGATCGGGCTGACCTTCACGGTGCGCGTCGCCTCGTACGCGAGCAGCGTCACGAGCTCCTCGGTCAGCTGTCGGAACACCGGCGACGGCGTGCGATGGTCGCGCAGCACGGAGAGCTTGTGGGTGACGAGAGGGTGGTCGGCGACGTGGACACGCATGGATACAGGCTAATGCGCCGCGCGCCTGCGCACGACATCGGAAGCGCGGAGGCGGTGCTGTCGTAGGCTCATCGCATGCCCACCTCCGACCGCTCCGCCATGCGCCGCGCGCTCGAGCTCGCGGCAGAGGCGGCACGGGTCGACGAGATCCCCGTCGGAGCGGTCGTGCTCGACGCCGACGGTCGTGTCGTCGCCGAGGGGCGCAACACCCGTGAGGAGACGCACGACCCGACGGGTCACGCCGAGATCGAGGCGCTGCGCCGTGCCGCCGCATCCCTCGGGTCGTGGAACCTCGAGGGGCACACTCTCGTGGTGACCCTCGAACCGTGCATCATGTGCGCGGGGGCCATCCTGCAGGCGCGGATCGCCCGGGTCGTCTTCGGCGCCTGGGACGACAAGGCCGGTGCCGCGGGGTCGATGTACGACGTGCTCCGCGACCGGCGTCTGCCCTATCGGGCCGAGGTCGTCGGGGGAGTCGAGGCGGACGCGTCGACGGCTCTGCTCCGCAGCTTCTTCGAGCAGCGCCGCTGACACGCATCCGAGCCGACTTCGGCGGTGCCGTCGAACTTCTGCGGCCGCGCGTCCGGTCAGGGGCCGCAGAAGTTCTCCATGGCCGCAGAAAGTGTCGGGGTCAGTCGGAGGACTTCAGGACGAAGACGTCGGTCGACGGCTCCGGATCGATCGAGGGACGGTAGACGTCGGGCTCGATGTAGATCACGCGGGCGATCGGCAGGGCCTCGCGGATGCGGGCCTCGATCGCGTCGATGTCGTCGGCCGCCTCGCGCAGCGGCTTGTCGGCGCTGAGTGCGATCTTCGCCGCGACCATGAGCTCATCCGGCCCGAGGTACAGGGTCTTCATGTGGATGATCTTCTCGATCTCGTCGCCCGCGTTGATCGCGTCGACGATGCGGTCGTGGTCGGCGGCGGTCGCGCCCTCGCCCACGAGCAGACTCTTGGTCTCGACGCCGAGCACGATCGCGATGATCACGAGCAGGATGCCGATCATCAGCGTGCCGAGGGCATCGAACACCGGGTTGCCGGTGATGATCGTGAGCCCGACGCCGAGCAGGGCGAACGTCAGACCGGTCAGGGCCCCCACGTCCTCGAGCAGCACCACGGGGAGCTCCGGGGCCTTCGCACGGCGCACGAACGAGACCCAGGACTGCCCCTTGTCCCGGACGCGGTTGCTCTCCTTCACGGCCGTGCGCAGCGAGAACGACTCGAGACCGATCGCGAAGACGAGCACGACCACGGGCAGCCACCACCAGGTCTTGTCGAGCTCGTGAGGGTGCGTGAGCTTCTCGATGCCCTCGTAGATCGCGAACAGGCCGCCGAGCGAGAAGAGGATGATCGACACGACGAAGGCGTACACGTAGCGCTCGCGACCGTAGCCGAAGGGGTGCGCGCGGTCGGCCTCGCGCCGCGCCTTGCGTCCCCCGAGCATGAGGAGCAGCTGGTTGCCGGAGTCGGCGACCGAGTGGATGGCCTCCGCGAGCATCGACGCGGACCCCGAGAGCGCCCACGCCAGGAACTTCGCCAGGGCGATCCCCAGGTTCGCCAGGAACGCCGCGATGATCGCCTTGCTGCCGCCTGATGCACTCATGGGTCGAGTCTAGGACGGCCTCTCCGGGGAACCGGGGTGCGCCCGCCGTAGGATGACGACATGGCTGACTCTCTTCCCGCCCTCGCGTTCCTCGGTGCCGGTTCGATGGGAGGAGCGATCCTCCGCGGGGTCGTCGCGTCCGGCATCCGCGTCGACGGCGGGATCACCGCGACGAACCGCACACCGGAGAAGGCCGAGACGTTCGCCGACCTCGACGGTGTCACGAGCATCGCCCTGTCCGAGCGCCCGGAGGGCAACCTCGAGGCCGCCCGCGGCGCGCGCATCGTGCTCGTCGGCGTGAAGCCCGCCATGGTCCCCGATCTGCTGCGCGAGATCGCCCCGGTGCTCGCCGAGGACGCGATCGTGGTGAGCCTCGCCGCCGGCGTCACGCTCGCGACCTTCGCCGACGGGCTCGGTGCCGAGGCCCGCGTGATCCGGTCGATGCCGAACACCCCGTCGACGATCCGCAAGGGCGTCACCGGGCTCGCGGCGGGAGCTGCGTCGAGCCCGGAGGACCTCGCGCTCGTCCGTCGCCTGTTCGAGACCGTCGGCGTCGTGATCGAGGTGCCTGAGTCGCAGATCGACGCGCTGTCGACCATCTCGGGATCCGGGCCCGCCTACGTCTTCCTGCTGATCGAGGAGTGGACGAAGGTCGGCGTCTCGCTGGGGTTCAGCGAGACGGACGCCCGCGTCATGGCGGAGCAGACCTTCATCGGATCGACGGCGCTGCTCGAGGCCTCGGGCGAGACGCCGGCCGAGATGCGGCGACGCGTGACCAGCCCGAAGGGCACGACGGAGCGGGCGATCGCCGTGCTGCAGGACGCGCACCTGGCCGACACGTTCGCCGAGGCGTCGGCCGCCGCGCTCGCCCGCAACAGGGAACTCGCGGCGGGGAAGTGACGCATGCGGCTGAGCGTCTCGGGTGAGATCTGGTACTGGCGCGGTCCCGCGCCGTTCCATTTCGTGACCGTGCCCGAGGCGGAGGCCCGCATGATCCACGAGGTCTCGTCTCTCGTCACCTACGGCTGGGGGATGATCCCGGCATCCGTCACGATCGGCTCCACGACCGTGACCACGGCGCTGTGGCCCAAGGACGGCGGGTACATCGTGCCGATCAAGAAGGCCCTGCAGGATCGCGAGGGCGTCGGGGTCGACGACACCGTCGAGATCGTCCTCGACATCGACGCCTGACCGCCCGCGGGCGCGTCGAGGATCAGCGGTCGAGCGAGGCGAAGCGCTCGATGTCGCTGTTGGTGCCCGAGACGATGATGAGGTCGTGGTTCGTGACGATCGTGTTCGCCTCGGCGTAGCGGAACGGCTTGCCCGGGCTCTTCACGCCGACGACCGTGACCTTGTACTTGCTGCGCACGCCCGACTCGTTGAGGCCGACGCCGCGGATGAACTTCGGCGGATACATCTTGGCCAGCACGAAGTCGTCGTCGAAGCGGATGAAGTCGAGCATCCGCCCCGACACCAGGTGCGCGACGCGCTCTCCGGCCTCGCGCTCGGGGTAGATGACGTGGTTCGCGCCGACCCGGGCGAGGATCTTGCCGTGCGACTGCGACACGGCCTTGGCCCAGATCTGCGGCACCTTGAGGTCGACGAGGTTGGCGGTGATCAACACGGACGCCTCGATCGAGGACCCGACGGCCACGACCGCGACCTGGAAGTCCTGAGCGCCGATCTGGCGCAGCGCGTCGATGTTCTTCGCATCGGCCTGGACCGTGTGCGTCACTCGGTCGGACCACTTCTGCACGAGCTCGAGGTTGTCGTCGATCGCGAGGACCTCGCGATCGAGGCGGTCGAGCTCGCCGGCGCAGGCGGCGCCGAACCGGCCGAGACCGATGACGAGGACGGGAGCGTCGCCCCGGAGGACTTCAACCAACGATCGGCCTTTCCACGGGCAGTGAGTAGTACTGCGTTCGCGATGTCGCCGCGACGGCCGCGGCGAGAGTCACTGTACCAACGCGCCCCATGAAGATGGTGGCCGCGAGCACGTACGCCCCCGCGTCGGGGAGCTCCGCCGTGAGGCCGGACGAGAGGCCCACGGTGGCGAACGCGGAGATCACGTCGAACAGCACATGGCTGATGTCGTCCTTCGTGATCTGGGCGATGATGATCGTCGACAGCGCCACGATGGTCGCGCCCCACGCGACGACGCTGAGCGCGACGCGCTGCACGTCGCTGGGGATGCGGCGGCCGAACGCCTCGACCGACTGGCGCCCCTTCGCCTCCGACCACACCGCGATCGCGAGCACCGCGAGGGTCGTCACCTTGATGCCGCCGGCCGTCGACGCCGATCCGCCGCCCACGAACATGAGCATGCTCGCCGCGAGCAGCGACGACCCGTTCATGTCGTCGATCTCGATCACGCTGAACCCGCCCGAGCGGGTCATGGCGGAGAGGAAGAACGCCTGGAACGTCGTGTCGGCGGCATCCATCGACCCGAAGGTCTTCGGGTTGTCGTACTCGAGGATCAGGAAGACCGCGGCGCCGATCACGAAGAGGAGCACGGTCGTGACGAGCGTGAGCTTGGTGTGCAGCGACCACTTCTTGACGTGCCACACGTGCTTCGCGAGCGTGTAGATCACGGGGAAGCCGATGCTTCCGAGGAACACGCCGACCATGAGCAGACTCAGCACGAGGTAGTCGTCGGCGAACACCGCCACGCCGCCCGCATTGGGGGCGAAACCCGTGTTCGTGAAGGCCATGGCCGCGAAGTACGGCGCCTCCCAGAGGGCGGCGATCGGGTTGACCCCGGCCATCACGAGCGCCGGGTAGAGGAGCACGGCGAGCGCGCCCTCGATGATGAGCGCCGAGACCGCGACGGTCGTCAGCAGCTGACCGACCTCGCCGAGGCGCACGGTCTGGCTCTCGTTCACCACGCCGCCGTGTGCGCGCAACGGGTTCGTGTCGCCCGCGGCCATGAGCTTCGCCCGCAGGCCGAGGCGCTTCGAGATCAGCATCCCCATGAGCGAGGCGAGGGTGAGCACGCCGAGCGCGCCGATGTTGACGCCGACGAAGATCAGCACGTGGCCGAACGGCGACCAGTAGGTGGCCATGTCGACCGTCGAGAGCCCGGTCACGCAGATCGTCGACACCGCCGTGAAGAGGGCGTCGGCGAGAGGGGTGACGGTGTGCGACGCCGACGAGATCGGCAGGGAGAGCAGCACCGTGAAGACGAGGATGAGCAGAGCGAAGATCACGATCGCGAAGCGCGACGGCGACGAGGTGATGATGTGCTTGCCCCAGGATGCCGCGCCCTCGAGGCGCTGGCGGGGAGACGACGCCGAAACGATGCCCGACATCACGTCCCCCTTCGTTCCTCGACCGCGCCCCGCGGCCGCACGACGCCGTTCGCCGAGCCTTCGTCATGGTACTCCGTGCGGGGGGCGACTACCCTGAACTCATGACCGACATCTTCGACGTGATCGCGGACGGCACGAGGCGCGACATCCTCCAGCTCCTCCTGCGTCGCACCGCGGACGGCGAAGCCGGCACGAGCGTGAGCCAGATCGTGGCCGACCTGGGCATCAGTCAGCCGACCGTGTCGAAGCACCTCAAGGTGCTGCGCGAGGCCGAACTGGTCAGTGTGCGGGAAGACGGTCAGCGTCGCTTCTACAGCCTCGCGGTCGAGCCGCTCGAGGTCGTGGACGACTGGCTGGTGCCGTTCCTCGTCGACGCCTACGGGGACTCCGCGCCCCACGTCGACTTCTCGGGTCAGCCGCTGCCCGACGGCGCGGCGCACGCGGCTGAGGTCGTCGGCCGGGCCGCGGCATCCGCCCGTCATGTGGTGACCTCGGCGCTCAAGCGTCTCGGCGGCTGACGCCGCACGACATCGCCCCCGACGAACGGGGGGCATGTCGTCGGGGGCGATCGCGCGGATCCCCAGATCCGCGTGGACTCGAACGGTGCCGTGCCGAGTCGTCCTCCGACCCTGGCAGAGGAGCCTGAGCGGATCCGGCGCGACTCCTATGGCTCCGCTGAATCGGAATGCGGCCGAGCGGCCTGACGCGCGGCGTCAGCGCCGGGCGGCCTTGCGACGGAACAGCCAGGAGCCCCACGCCACGGCGATGACGAGGATCACCAGGCACCACCCGATGGCCCACCAGGGCTGCGCGTCGAGCGCGGTGCCGGCGAGCAGGCCGCGGATGGTGTCGACGATCGGCGTGATCGGCTGGTGCGCGGCGACCGGCTGCAACCACCCGGGCATGCTCGCGACCGGAACGAAGGCGCTCGACAGGTAGGGGAGGAACAGCAGGATGAACCCGTATCCGTTCGCTCCCTCGGGGCTGCCGGCCGCAAGGCCGATCGCCGCGAAGAGGTAGGTGATCGCGAGGATGTACAGCGCGATGAGACCGGCCAGCGCGATCCACCCGCCGATCGATGCCTCGGGGCGGAAGCCGACGAGCACTCCGACCCCGATGACGATCGTCGTCGCGACGAGGTTGCGCACGAGGCTCGCCACGACGTGGCCCGTGAGCACCGCACTCGCCCGGATGGGCATGGTGCGGAAGCGGTCGATGATGCCGTTCTGCATGTCGCTCGCGACGTACAGCGCCGTCGACGACGCCCCGAAGCCGGCGCACGTGAGGATGATCCCCGGGACGACGTAGTCGACGTAGCCGCCCGACGGATCGATCGCTCCGCCGAACACCCACGTGAACATGAGCATGAGCATGACCGGCAGCAGGATCGCCATGAGCAGCGATTCGCCGTCGCGCAGCGAACGGCGAAGGCTGCGGCCGACGAAGACCGCCTCGGCGCTGAACCCCCGCAGACGCGGGCGGGCGGCGACGGGGGACGGGACGGATGCCGTGAGCGCGGCGTTCATGCGTGCTCCTTGAGGGGTGTCGTGTCGGTGACCGCGAGGAAGACGTCGTCGAGGGTGGGTCGGCGCAGCGTGACGACCGCGTCGGGATGCTCGTGCTCGGCGAGTCGTTCGAGTGCTCGCCGGAGCCCCGCGATGCTGCCGTCCGTGGCGATCTCCCGCACGAGGTCCCCGCGGGCATCGTGCAGTTCGACGGTGTCGCCGCCGATCCGCGCCTTCAGCTCCGCGGGGGACCCGATCGCGGCGATGCGCCCGTCGTGCAGCACGGCGATGCGATCGGCGAGCTGGTCCGCTTCCTCGAGGTACTGCGTCGTGAGGAACACCGTCGTGCCCGCGGCGGCGAGCGAGCGGATGATGTCCCAGAGGTCACGACGGCTGCGGGTGTCGAGGCCGGTCGTCGGCTCGTCGAGGAAGAGCACCTCGGGCGCGACGACGAAGCTCAATGCGAGGTCGAGTCGGCGCCGCATGCCGCCCGAGTACGTGCGGACGGGGCGGTTCGCGGCATCCGTCAGGTCGAACCGGGTGAGGAGCTCGGTCGCCCGATGCGCGGCGGCGGCGCGGCCGAGGCCCGCGAGTCGCGCGAACATCACCACGTTCTCGATCGCCGTGAGCGCGTCGTCGACCGCGGCCGCCTGGCCTGTGAGGCTGATGCGCCGCTGCACCTCGACGCGCTGGGTGCGGGTGTCGAACCCTGCCACCCGCGCGGTGCCGGAGTCGGCGTCGAGCAGAGTGGTCAGGACGTTGATCGTGGTCGTCTTGCCCGCGCCGTTCGGGCCGAGCAGGGCGAAGACCTCGCCGCGCTCGACCTCGAAGTCGAGTCCGGCGACGACGGCCCTCGTGCCGAACGTCTTGTGCAGGCCGCGCACTTCGACGGCTGTGGTCATGGGCTCGTTCCTCTCCTGGTGCCGATGTGTGTGCGACGTAAACTGTGTATGTCCAACGCAATTGTGTATGACCATAACACACTGTTTATCTAATACGCAGAAGTAGAATGAGGAGATGATCGAGAACGAGCCTCCGGAGCTGCCCCGCGGCATCGCGCTCGCCTGGGGGGTGGCGGCG
The DNA here is from genome assembly GCF_044749125.1 of Microbacterium sp. NPDC089696. Taxonomy (NCBI): domain Bacteria; kingdom Bacillati; phylum Actinomycetota; class Actinomycetes; order Micrococcales; family Microbacteriaceae; genus Microbacterium; species Microbacterium sp. NPDC089696. The sequence goes on from NZ_JBIVHF010000001.1 coordinate 914,985, forward strand.
AACCCGCAGCGCGGACCCAAGCGCGAGATGAGCGTCGAGCGGATCGTCGAGGCGGCGGTCGATCTCGCCGACGCCGAGGGGATCGGCGCGGTCTCCATGGCGGCGGTCGCCTCCGCTCTGGGATTCACCCCCATGTCGCTGTACCGCTACGTGAGTGCGAAGGACGATCTGCTGCTCCTCATGCAGGAGCACGCCACGGGTGTCCCGCCCGAGTCGACGCGCGTGCTCGAGGGGTGGCGGGCGAAGCTCCTCGCGCTGTACACCGAACAGGTGCTGCTGTATCAACGGCATCCGTGGATGCTGTCGCTGCCGATCACCGGCTCCCCGATCACCCCGAACAGCTCGGCCTGGCTCGACGCCGCACTCGAGGCCCTCGACGGCACCCCGCTCACGGCGGAGGAGCGCGTCGCCGTCGCCCTCGCCGTCACGGGGTCGGCGCGCTGGTGCGGCATTGTCCAGGCCGGCTACACCGAGCAGTCGCGCGGCAGCGGTCTCTCGCCCGACCAGGTCGCCGTCCGGGAGGCCGAGCTGTACGACCGCGTGATCACCCCGGAGGAGTTCCCCGCGCTCCGCAGCGCGATCGACCACGGGGTCTTCACCTCGCCCGCCGATCCGTTCCGTTTCGCGATCGAGCGCGTGCTCGACGGGGTCACCTCGTACATGGCCGGGCTCGACCGCGGTGCCGTGCACGAGCAGACCACCGAGTGGATCGAGCTCGATCCGGCCGAGGTCGCGGGCGACCGGCGGCTCAGGGACGCGCAGAAGGCCGTCCGCGAAGCGGAGAAGGCGCTGCGCGACGCGCGCAAGGTCGAACGGCAGGCACTGCGCGATGCGGGGGAGCGCCTCGCCCGGACGCGTCGCTGAGATCACACGAGTCACACGGGTTTACACGCGTCCCAGCAAGCACATAGAGTGTGCACATCGTAGAAAGGGGTACGTGGGATGCCCGAGGTTCCTGATGTCCGGTTCCTGACGGTGGCCGAGGTCGCCGAGTTGATGCGCGTGTCCAAGATGACCGTGTATCGGATGGTGCACGCTGGGGAGCTGCCAGCCATCCGCTTCGGACGGAGTTTCCGCGTGCCGGAGTCCGCTGTGGCCGACGCGCTGCAGCGTCCGGTCTCCGACGTGGGGTGACGCCGTCTCCGGGCGGTCCGCGTCGAGGTGACAGGACGGGCCGTTCGGTTTGCTAGACTGATCCGAGGCATTTTTCCGTGCCCGTACCCGGGTGTCCGTCACCGTGCGACGCCCAGCCCCTGACTTAGTGAGGTTTCCGTGGGTTCTGTCATCAAGAAGCGCCGCAAGCGCATGGCGAAGAAGAAGCACCGCAAGCTGCTTCGTAAGACTCGCCACCAGCGCCGCAACAAGAAGTAAGCGGCCCGACACTGAGCGCCTGTCTCCGGACGGGCGCTTCGTGTCTCTGCCCCCGGTCTTCCCCGTCGTCGAGGAGCATTCCATGAAGTCGATCACCGTCACCGAGCTCGCCGAGCGCGCGAACACGCCGCTCATCGATGTGCGCGAGGCGCACGAGTTCGCGGCCGGGCACGTCCCCGGCGCCGTGAACATCCCGATGTCCGAGATCGGCAACCGCCTGGAGGAGCTCCCGGCCGAGTCGTTCGACGTGATCTGCCAGGCCGGAGGCCGCTCGGCGCGCGTCGTCGAGGCGCTCGAGGCCCGCGGCTACGACGCCACGAACGTCGAGGGCGGCACGGGCGAGTGGATCGCGCAGGGGCGCGAGGTCGAGGTGCCGTCGGCGTGACCACCCTCACGCTGATCGGCAAGCCCGACTGCCACCTCTGCGACGTCGCGTCGGAGATCGTCGACGCCGTCGTCGCCGAACTGCCGGACGCCGCGGCCGAGCGCATCGAGATCGTCGAGGCGTCCATCCAGGACGACCCCGCGCTGTACGAACGGTGGTGGGAGAAGATCCCCGTGGTGCTGATCGACGGCGAGCTGCACGCGCACTGGCGCGTCTCGCCCGATCGGCTGCGTCAGGCCCTCGAGGAGGCTGTGTCCGAGTGAGCATCCGTCATGTCGTGTCGTGGAAGATCGCCGCGGAAGACCCCGTGGTCCGGGCCGAGCAGGCTGCCGAGGTCGCGCGCCGGCTGAACGCCCTCGACGGCGTGGTGCCGCAGATCCGGTCGATCTGGGCGGGCGCGAACGACGCCTATCCCGACAGCAACTGGGATGTGACGCTCGTCGCCGACTTCGCCTCGATCGAGGAGCTCGAGCAGTATCAGGTGCACCCCGCGCACGAGGAGGTCGTCGCGTACGTCCGCTCCGTGGTGTCGGGCCGCGTCGCGGTCGACGTCGAGATCTGAGCGCGGCGACCTGTCACGGTTCGCAACACAAACGTAACCGCCGGAGACCCCTCATCGTTCCGATCAGCCGGGTGGCGCGTGTTTAGATGTTCTCCTACCCGTCCGTGGGCGCCAGGCCCTCGTCCCCTCAGGAGCTGACATGCAGCGTCGCAACATCATCGCCGGGATCGCCCTCGCGGCGACCGCCACCCTCGCCCTCGCAGGCTGTGCGGGCAGCACCGGTGGATCCGGCGGCGGCGACGGCGCGGCGGAAGACCCCTACGGCCTGGTCGAGCCGGGGACGCTGACGGTCTGCTCCGACATCCCCTACCCGCCGTTCGAGTTCGAGGGCGGTGACAACGGCACCGGGTACACGGGCTTCGACATCGACATGCTCGACGCGATCGCCAAGAAGCTCGACCTCAAGCTCTCGGTGCAGGACGTCGGCTTCGACGCGCTGCAGTCCGGCACGACGCTCGCCGCCGGCACGTGCGACATCGGCGCCTCGGCCATGACGATCACCGACGAGCGCAAGGCGAACATCGACTTCTCGGACCCCTACTACGACTCGCTGCAGTCGCTGCTCGTCCGCACCGACTCCGGCATCGAGTCGATCGACGACCTCAGCGGCAAGAACGTCGGCGTGCAGCAGGGAACCACGGGCGAGGCCTACGCGAATGCCAACGCGACCGGCGCCGAGATCGTGCAGTACCCCTCGGACGGCGAGCTGTGGCCCGCGATGCAGGCCGGTCAGATCGACGCGATCCTTCAGGACCAGCCGGTGAACCTCGAGCACGAGAAGGCCGACAGCGCGTACAAGATCGTCGAGGAGTACAACACCGACGAGTCCTACGGCTTCGCCTTCGCGAAGGGTGAGAAGACCGAGCTGCTCAAGGCGGTCAACGGTGCGCTCACCGAGCTGCGCGACAGCGGCGACTACCAGAAGATCTACGACACCTACTTCACCGCGAACTGATCCGGGAGCAGGCAAGGGATCGGGAGGACCTTGACAATGGCGTTGAGGCGCACCACCAAGAGCAGGATCTATCGGTACACCGTCTACGTCGTGCTGATCGCGATCGCTGTCTGGGCCGCGATCAGCACGGACTGGACGAGGATCGGCCAACTCTTCTTCAACCCCGAGGTCGCGGTGAAGATGCTTCCGGGCATCCTCACCACGGCACTCGTCAACACGCTGTGGTTCACGGCCGTGGCGTTCCTCGGGGGACTGCTCCTCGGCGTGCTCCTCGCGCTGATGAAGCTGTCGGAGATCGGTCCGTTCCGATGGATCGCGACCGCGTGGATCGAGCTGTTCCGCGGGCTGCCCGCGATCCTCACGATCTTCGCGATCGCGTTCATCCTGCCGATCGCGCTCGGGGTTCCGGGCACCCGCCTCGGCGGGCCGGTCGTCCTGGGACTCATCGGTCTGATCCTCGTCGCCTCGGCGTACATGGCGGAGACCATCCGCGCCGGCATCCAGGCGGTTCCGAAGGGGCAGACCGAGGCCGCGCGCTCGCTCGGCATGTCGCCCATGAAGACGACGTTCTGGATCGTGGTGCCGCAGGGCTTCCGCATCATCATCCCGCCGCTCACCAACGAGTTCGTGCTGCTGCTGAAGGACACCTCGCTGCTCTTCGTCGCCGGCACGTTCATCTGGTCGAAGGAGCTCACGAACTTCGCGCGTGACGCGGCGACGCAGAACGCGAACGGCACGCCGCTCATCATGGCGGCGATCCTCTACCTGATCGTGACGATCCCGCTCACGCGTTTCAGCGCGTGGCTGGAGCGTCGGATGGGACGTGCACGATGACCACCGACCTGATCGACGTCCACGCGCCCGTGATCGACGTGCAGCGGCTCGTCAAGTCCTTCGGCGACAACGAGGTGCTCAAGGGCATCGACCTCACGGTCACCGCCGGCGAGGTCGTCTGCGTGATCGGCCCCTCCGGATCCGGCAAGTCGACGCTGCTGCGCTCGGTGAACCTGCTCGAGGAGCCCACCGACGGCAAGGTGCTGATCGAGGGGATCGATATCACCGACCCCGACGTCGACATCGACCGCGTGCGCACCCGCATCGGGATGGTGTTCCAGAGCTTCAACCTCTTCCCGCACCTCAGCGTGCTCGACAACCTCACGATCGCGCAGCGACGCGTGAAGAAGCGCAACAAGGCGGAGTCCGAGCGCATCGCGCACGAGATGCTCGGCCGCGTCGGACTCGCCGAGAAGGCGGACGCGTTCCCGGGGCACCTCTCGGGCGGCCAGCAGCAGCGCGTGGCCATCGCGCGGGCGCTCTGCATGAACCCCGACATGATGCTGTTCGACGAGCCGACCTCGGCGCTCGACCCCGAACTCGTGGGCGAGGTGCTGCAGGTCATGCGCTCGCTCGCGGACGAGGGCATGACGATGCTCGTCGTGACGCACGAGATGGGTTTCGCACGCGAGGTCGGCTCGCGCCTGATCTTCATGGACGGCGGCCACATCGTCGAGGAGGGCGACCCGCGGGAGGTGCTCGCGAACCCGCAGCACCAGCGCACGAAGGACTTCCTCTCGCGCGTGCTCTGAACTCGGGGACCCTCGATCTCGTCGTCGAGGCCCACCACGAACCTCGAAACCCACCAGTGCTGACGTCAGCACTGGTGGGTTTCGGCGTTGCCGGTGGGCCTCGGTGTCGATTCGGGGCGATGCCGGACCGGCGTCGGGTCAGTCGACCTCGACGACCTCCGCGTCGGCGGCGTTGCGGCGCACCGAGTCGATGCCGTTCAGGGCGCCGGACTTGGAGGTGTAGCTCTCGCTCGTCGCGATGACCTCGCCGTTGCCGGCCTTGAGGCGGAACCGGTACCCGCCGGAGCGGTCGGTGTACAGCTCGAACTTGCCTGCCATGAGGCGTCCTTTCTCTCTCGGTTCGAGGGAGCGGCGCCCCTCGGGGATCACGGTATCCCGGAGTACTGGCTCAGGGATAGAGCGGACCTCAGCCGCGCGGATGCACCGCGACGGGCTCCGGCGCGACCGCGATGCGCACACGGTCGCCGAACGCAGGGTGGATGCCGGGGGAGTGCTGCAGACGCACGAGCTCGCCCGACTCGGTGCGCACGAGCGTGCGTCGCATGCTGCCGAGGAACGTGCTCTCCTGCACGAGCGCGTCGGTCGCGGCATCCGCCTCGGACGCGAAGTGCACGTTCTCCGGACGCAGGTACACGTCGACGGGACCGTCGGCCGGGGACTGCAGCGGCAGACGCTGGCCCCACACCACCACGTGGTCCCCGTCGGCGACGCCGGAGACGACGCTCGACAGACCGACGAAAGCCGCGACACCGGCCGTCGACGGCGTGGTGTAGAGCTCCTCCGGAGTGCCGATCTGCTCGATGCGGCCGGAGTTCATGACCGCGATCCGGTCGGACACCGCGAGGGCCTCCTCCTGGTCGTGCGTCACGAACACCGTGGTGATGCCGAGGCGCAGCTGGATGCGGCGGATCTCGTCGCGCAGCTGCACGCGGACCTTGGCGTCGAGGGCGGAGAGCGGCTCGTCGAGCAGCAGCACCTTGGGCTCGGTCACGAGAGCGCGGGCGAGAGCCACACGCTGCTGCTGACCGCCCGAGAGCTGGTGCGGGAAGCGGTCGGCGAAGTCGCCGAGTCCGACGAGCGCCAGGGCGTCGAGGGCGCGCTTGGTGGACTCCGCCTTGCCGACGCCTCGGCGCCGCAGACCGAACGCCGTGTTGTCGACCACGCGCAGATGCGGGAACAGGGAGTACGACTGGAACACCATGCCGATGTCGCGCTTGTTGGTGGGGACGCGGGACACGTCGCCGCCGTCGAGGAGCACGGCTCCGCTGTCGAGGCCTTCGAGCCCCGCGAGCACCCGGAGCAGAGTCGTCTTCCCGCAGCCCGAGGGGCCGAGCAGCGAGACGAACTCGCCCGGGGCGATGTCGAGGTCGACACCGTGGAGCACCGTGTTGCTGCCATAGCTCTTGACGATGCTCTGCAGCTGGACGCGGGTCCCCTCGCCGGCCTCGGCGAGCAGGATGTTGTCGGCGGTCTGGGGGAGGGTCATGAGCGGGCCTTTCCGGTGCCGCGCGCGACGCGGCCGATGAGGAGGAGCAGGACGAAGACGAACACGAGGGCCAGCAGCGTGAAGATCGCCGGCGCGTACGGGTCCTGCTTCTGCACGACGACCATGGCCGTCTGGAACACCTGGCGGTTCAGGAGCGAGGCGATCGTGAACTCGCCGAGCACGACGGCGATCGAGATGAGCGACGCCGCCAGCAGGCCCTGACGCAGGTTCGGGGCCAGCACCTTGAGCACCACGGTCGGCCAGCTCGAACCCAGCGAGCGCGCGGCCTCCGCGAGGGTGCGCAGGTCGGCGGCGTCGATCGACGCCTGGATCGACCGGTAGGCGAACGGCAGCACCGTGATGCCGTAGGCGAAGGCGAGGGTCCACGTGCCGGTGCCGAGCGAGCGCCCGATCTGCAGGTAGATCGGCGCGAGCCCGACCACGAGCACGATCGCGGGGATCGAGATCGGCAGCAGCACCGCGAACTCGAACGCCGGCTTGAGCTTGCCGAAGCGGAGGTTCACCAGGATCATGGTCGGCGCGAGGAGCAGCAGCACGATCGCCACGGTCACGACCGCGAGCACGAGCGAGTTGCCGAGACCCATCCAGATCGGTCGGATCGCCGCGGACTTCTCCGGGTCGAACAGGGACGCCCAGCGCTCGAAGCCGAGCGTGCCGTCGGTCTGACGCAGCGTGTAGAGGAACGTCGAGATCAGCGGGATCGCGACGAACGCCCCGACGACGACGCCGATGACCCAGCGGGTGACCGCGGAGGGGGCGAGACGGTTCACGACTGCCACCTCGCTGCCCGGCGCTGGATGAGGGAGTAGAGGGCCATGACGACTCCGACGATGACGATCATGCCGAGTGCGAGCGCACCGGCGAGGTTCTCGCGGCCGAGCACGGTCTCACTCGTGAGCGAGGTGCGAATCTGCAGCGGGACGATCTGCGATCCCTGGCTCGCGAGCGCGGCAGCGGTCGCATACGACGAGAACGCGTTCGCGAACAGCAGCAGCAGACTCGCGAGGAACGACGGCGCGAGCACGGGGATGCCGATGCGCAGCCAGAAGCTCGAGCGCGTGCCGCCGAGGGTGAGGTTGGCCTCGGCCCACTGCGGCTTGAGCGCGGCGAGCGCGGGCATGAAGGTGATCACCATGAGCGGGATCTGGAAGTAGATGTACGGCAGGATCAGACCGGGCAGCTCATAGAGCCACGTGCCGTTCTCGTAGATGTTGATCCCGAAGGTGTCCTGCAGGAAGAGCTTCAGAACGCCCTGGATGCCGATCGTGGCGATGAACGCGAAGGCGAGCATGACGCCGCCGAACTGCGCGAGCACGCCGGCCGCGGCGTCCACGGTCGAGCGCACGGCGCCCTCGGGGTTCATGCCGAGCAGCGCGTAGCAGACGAGGGCGCCGACGACGGCACCCACCACGGCGGTGAGGAGGGAGAGCCACGCGGAGTTGGCGAAGGTCGTGAGGACGACGGGGTCGGCGAGCGCCGACACGTTCGTCCAGGTGAAGTCGCCGTCCTTGGTGAAGAACCCGGATCCGATCGCGAGGACGGTCGGGACGGCGAGGAACAGCAGCACGTACGCGGCGAAGGGGACGAGTCCCAGCCAGGCGGCGGACGGCGCCGAGCGCGAGGCCCGAGACGGTGTCACGGGCCCCGCGCTGTGCGGAGCGGAGGGGACGGGGGCGGATGCCGAAGCATCCGCCCCCGCTGCGGTGGCAGTGGTCACTGGACCGCCGCTGCCCACTTCTCGCCGAGCAGGGTGCCGGCGTTCGTCGACTGCTCCTCGGTCGGGACGACCGTCTCGGCCGGGACCTCGGGCAGAGCCGCGGCGAGGTCGGCGTCGATCGTGCCGGCCTCGGTCATGGCGTCCATGCGGGCCGGACGGGCGCCGCCGGCCAGCCAGAGGTTCTGGACCTCGTCGCTGTAGAGGAACTCCTGCCACAGGCGGGCGGCGGCCGGGTGCGGTGCGTCGACGTTCACGGCCTGGTTGTAGTAGCCGGCGTAACCGGTGCCGTCGAACACGACGACCTTCCAGTCCTTGTTGTCGGCGACGTGCGTGGCGTTGAGGTAGTCCCAGTCGAAGACGACGGGCGTCTCGCCGCTCGCGATCGTCGCGGTGGTGACGTCGACCTTGAGGAGGTTGCCCGCCTTCTGGAGCTCCGAGAAGAAGTCGATGCCGGGCTGGTAGTCGTCGAGCGTGCCGTCGGACTGGACGGTCGCGAGACCCACGGCGGCGAAGGCCGCACCGGCCTGCGTCGGGTCGCCGTTGATCGCGACCGCGCCCTTGTAGTCGGCGCCGAGGAGGTCCTGCAGCGATTCGGGGGCCGGGAACTTCGAGGAGTCGTAGCCGATCGACATGTACCCGCCGTAGTCGCCGACGAAGAGGCCGGTGGGCTCCTTGAGGGCGTCGGGGATGTCGTCCCACGTCTGCACCTGGTACGGGGCGAAGTGGTCGGTGTTCTGCAGCGCCACGGTCAGGCCGAGGTCGAACACGTCGGGGGCGGTGTCGAGACCCTTGTTGGTCTCGGCGGCCTGGATCTCCTCGGCGCTGGAGACGTCAGGCGACGCCTCGTTGACCGTGATCTCCGGGTACTTCTCCATGAAGAGATCGATGATCTCGCCGTAGTTGGCCCAGTCGCGCGGGAGGGCGATGACGTTGAGCTGGCCCTCGGCCTTGGCGGCGGCCTCGAGGTCGGCGAACGTGCCGAAGTCCTCGACGGAAGTGGCGGTGGCGGCGTCGACGGAACCGTCGCTCGAGCCGGAGCCCGAGGCGTCGGCCGCGCCGGAGCACGCGGTCAGGGCGAAGGCGGCCGTGGTGACCAGGGCGATGACGGCGCCGATGCGCGCGCGGCGGGTGATGCGAGACATGGGTGTCCTCTCGGTGTCCGGCGCTGTGTGCCGGTATTCGGGTTGCGAGAGGAAACTACGACTCCGAAGTTGCCGATCGTGCGGGGGTGGGTGAACGGACGGTGTCCGGATCGTGGCCGATCCGGTGCGACAGGGCGCGGCACCAGGACAACTGCGCACAGGGATGCAGGATTCGCGGCATCCGTCTGACCGGGCGCGCGGTCGTGAACGGTCAGCGACCCTCGCGCGGGACCCTGAGCTTGAACCCGACGTGCGATCCGGCGTAGCCGAGACGCTCGTAGAAGCGGTGCGCGTCGACGCGGGCGGCGTCCGAGGTGAGCTGCACCATCGCGGCGCCGAGCGCAGGGGCGGCGTCGTCGGCGACCCACGTCATGACCGCGGAACCGATACCCGAGGATCGCAGCGCGCTGCTGACCCGAACCGCTTCGACGAGCAGACGACGTGCGCCGCGCCGGGCCATGCCCGGGATCGAGGTGAGCTGCAGCGTGCCCACGACTGCGCCGTCGAGCTCCACGACGAGCAGATCGTTGGACGGCTCGGCGAGGATCTCGCCGAGGGCGGCCCGGTAGGCGGGAGCATCGGTCTCGGAGGCCCGGTCGCCGCGCGCGGCGCTGATCGGGTCGTCGGCGAGCAGCGCGATCACGGCGTCGGCATCCGCCTCCGTGGCTCGGCGCAGCTGTGCGGGGCCGACGCGGGAGTCGAACGAGTGCGGGAGGGGGAGGGCATCGAGCATGCGGCCAGTCTCGCACCGGTGGCCGGCCGATCCGAGTCACGGGGTCTGACATCCTGGAGGGATGGACATCGGCAGTGTGCTCGGGCTCGAGCAGCTCACCTGGGGCACGCTGATCCTCGTCGTCGTCGCGGCGTTCGCCGCCGGCTGGATCGACGCGGTCGTGGGCGGCGGGGGACTGCTGCAGCTCCCCGCGCTCCTGCTGATCCCCGGCATCTCGCCGATCCAGGCGCTCGCCACGAACAAGCTCGCGTCGGTCTTCGGCACGGCCACGAGCAGCGTGACGTACTACCGTCGGGCGAAACCCGACATCCGCACCGCGCTCCCCATGGCGGGGGTCGCCCTCGCCGGATCCTTCGGCGGGGCCGCGGTCGCCACCGTGCTCCCCGCCGCCGCGTTCAAGCCGATCATCGTCGTCGCGCTGCTCGCGGTCGCGCTGTTCACGGCCTTCCGGCCGCAGATGGGCGCCGCGACACGTCTGCGGTTCTCAGGCCACAAGCACTACATCACCGCTGGGGTCGCCGGACTCGTGATCGGCTTCTACGACGGCCTGATCGGCCCGGGGACGGGGACGTTCCTCGTGATCTCCCTCGTCGCGCTACTGGGCTACGACTTCCTGCAGGCGAGCGCCAAGGCCAAGATCGTCAATCTCGCGACGAACACGGGTGCGCTGCTGCTGTTCATCCCGCACGGGGCCGTGCTGTGGCTGCTCGGCGGCATCCTCGCGGTCGCGAACGTCGCGGGCAGCTACCTCGGGTCGCGCATGGCGATCTCGCGCGGGGCGACGTTCATCCGCGTGGTGTTCCTGCTCGTCGTCGTCGCGCTCATCGCGAAGCTCGGCGTCGACGTGTGGAACGAGAACATCGTGCCTGCGATGGCCGCGCTGCGCTGACGTCGGAGAAAAGCACTCGGGTCGCAGGAATCCGAGAATCCTCTGCGACCCGAGTGCGAATCCGCGACGCGCGTCAGGCCTCGTCGTCCTCGGGCTCGAAGTCGACGCCGGCCTCGGCGCGCTGCGCGGCCGTGATGGGCGCGGGCGCGGCGGTCAGCGGGTCGAAGCCGTTGCCGGACTTCGGGAATGCGATGACCTCGCGGATCGACTCCGTCTTCGACAGGTGCTGCAGCACGCGGTCCATGCCGAGTGCGATGCCGCCGTGCGGCGGGGCGCCGAACTTGAACGCCTCGAGGAGGAAGCCGAACTGCTCGTCGGCGACCTCGTCGCTGATGCCCATGACCTCGAAGACGCGCTTCTGGATGTCCTCGCGGTGGATGCGGATCGAGCCGCCGCCGAGCTCCGAGCCGTTGCATACGATGTCGTACGCGTAGGCGAGGGCGGAGCCGGGGTCGGTGTCGAACGTCGCCTCGAACTCGGGCTTCGGGCCGGTGAACGCGTGATGCACGGCCGTCCACGCGCCGGCGCCGACCGCGACGTCGCCCGAGGCCACGGCGTCCGCCGCCGGCTCGAACATCGGGGCGTCGACGACCCACGTGAACGCGAACTCATCGGGGTTCAGGTAGCCCAGGCGGCGGCCGATCTCGACGCGCGCGGCGCCCAGCAGAGCTCGGCTCTCCTTCGTGGAGCCCGCGGCGAAGAACACGCAGTCGCCGGCCTCGGCGCCCACGAGCTCGGCGAGGCCCGCCTGCTCGGCTTCGGACAGGTTCTTGGCGGCAGGGCCGCCCAGTGTGCCGTCCTCGTTGAACAGGACGTACGCGAGACCGCGAGCGCCGCGCTGCTTGGCCCAGTCCTGCCACGCGTCGAGCTGCTTGCGCGGCTGGCTCGCGCCGCCCGGCATCCGCACCGCGCCGACGTATTCGGCCTGGAAGACTCGGAACGGGGTCTCGGCGAAGTACTCGGTGGCCTCGACGAGCTCGAGGCCGAAGCGCAGGTCGGGCTTGTCGGAGCCGTACTTGGCCATCGCCTCGGCGTAGGTCATGCGCGGCAGCGGGGTCTGCACCTCGACGCCGATCGTCTTCCACATCGCGACGACGAGGCGCTCCATGAGCGCGATGACGTCCTCCTGGTCGACGAAGCTCATCTCGATGTCGAGCTGGGTGAACTCCGGCTGACGGTCGGCGCGGAAGTCCTCGTCGCGGTAGCAGCGCGCGATCTGGAAGTACTTCTCCACACCGCCGACCATGAGCAGCTGCTTGAACAGCTGGGGCGACTGCGGCAGGGCGTACCAGCTGCCCGGGTGCAGGCGTGCGGGCACGACGAAGTCGCGGGCGCCCTCGGGGGTCGACCGGGTGAGGGTCGGCGTCTCGACCTCGGTGAAGTCCTCGGTGTGCAGCACGTCGCGGATCGACTTGTACACGTCGGACCGCAGACGCAGGGCGGAGGCCGCCTGCGGACGGCGAAGGTCGAGGTAGCGGTACTTGAGGCGCGCCTCCTCGCCGATGGTCTCGGTCTCGGCCAGCGCGGTCGACACCTGGAACGGCAGGGGAGCGGACTCGTTGAGCACGACGACATCCGACGCGATGAGTTCGATCTCGCCCGTGGGCAGGTTCGGGTTCGCGTTGCCCTCCGGGCGGCGCGAGACCTCGCCCGTGACCTGGAGCACGAACTCGTTGCGCAGCGGGTGGGCCACCTCTTCGTCGCGGATCACGACCTGGGCGATGCCCGACGCATCCCGCAGATCGATGAACGCGACTCCTCCGTGATCACGACGGCGATCCACCCACCCCGTGAGGGTGACGGTCTGACCGATGTGCTCGGCTCGCAGGGAGCCGGCGGAGTGAGTGCGAAGCACGGAGGATTCCTCCTGATCTGGGAGATGGTGAACCCGCCCATTCTACGGGGGTGGGCGCCGCCTCCCCGGCGCGGGATCGCGCGCTCAGTATGATCGGCTCGACGGAAAGGGCGCTCCCATGGACTCCAACGGCATCTCCGACCTCTACGCCTCGATCTTCTCGGGCACCACCGGGCTCATCGCCCTCGTCTTCTACGTGATCGTCGTGATCGGCCTCTGGAAGGTGTTCACGAAGGCCGGGTACCCCGGAATCCTCGCGATCATCCCGATCGTGAACGTCGTGTTCCTCGTGAAGATCGCAGGGATGTCCGGCTGGTGGGCGCTGCTGTACCTCATTCCGGTGGTGGGGTGGATCCTCGGGATCGTCGTCGCGATCAAGCTGGGCGAGCGCTTCGGCAAGGGCGGGCTGTTCTCGTTCTTCCTGCTGTTCGTCTTCCCGTACATCGGCTACCTGATCCTCGGCTTCGGCGAGTCGCGCTACAGCAAGGTCTGACGTGCCTGCATCTCGACTGCACCTCGTGCGCCACGGCGAGGTGCACAATCCCGCGCGGGTGCTGTACGGGCGGCTTCCCGACTACCACCTGAGTCGTGCGGGCCGGAAGATGGCCTCCGCCGCGGCGGAGCACATCGCGGGGCTCGACCGCCCGGTCACGGCGCTGTACGCCTCGCCTCTCGAGCGCACGCAGGAGTCGGCCGAGCCGTTCACGGAGCGCTTCGGCATGGCGCCCGAGCTCGACGTGCGGCTGATCGAACCGGCCAACGTCTTCGAGGGCACGCAGATGCGGCGCTCCCTGCTCAACCCGCTGAACTGGTGGCATCTGCGTCAGCCGTCGGTGCCGAGCTGGGGTGAGCCGTACACATCGATCGCGGAGCGCATGCTCGGAATCATGGGCGAGGCCTGGGATGCCGCAGACGGGGGCGACATGGTGATGGTGTCGCACCAGGCGCCGATCTGGATCACGCACCTGCGGGTCGCCGGACTGCCGCTGCGGCACGACCCCCGGACACGACGCTGCGCGCTGTCGAGCGTCACCTCGTTCGAGCGCGTGGGCGACGTGTGGCGTGAGGTCGACTACGCCGAGCCGGCGTCGACCGGCGGCGCGGTCGACGTCGGCGCGGTCTGACGCTCGCGGGGTCACCGGTCGTTGAGCGAGGAGCGCAGCGACGAGACGAAACGCGTCAGTGCTCCGCGGCCATGAGGGCCTGGATGACGCCGACGGCCGCGAGCTGCCCGGCGGTCGCCGCCATCATCACGGCGGCCATCGGGCCGGGCAGAGACGCCCGGTGGGCGAGGTCGCCCGCAGCGTAGATCCCGGGCACGGACGTCCGTCCGAAGTCGTCGATCTCGATCGCGCCGGAGTCGAGCATCCCCAGACCGAGCTGTGGGATGAATGACGCGCGCTGACGCATGGTGCCCGATGCGACGAAGATCCCGGCGACCGCGTGCTCGGCATCCGCGGTGCGCACCACGACGCCGTCGCCCGCGCGTGCCACGGCGTCGACGACCGCGCGGCTCGCTCGCGCTCCTCGGGCCTCGAGCGAGGCGATCTCCTCCTCGGTGTACGGCTCGCCCACGGGAACGGCGCTGATCTCGCCGACGAAGCGCCCGAGCATCGCGATGAGGTGCTCGGCCCTGGCGGCGGCGCCGAGCACGGCGATCGGCTTGCCGGCGTGCTCGTGCCCGTCGCAGAAGGGGCAGGAGAACGCGCCGACGCCCCACAGCTCCGAGAGTCCGTCGACCGGGGGCAGGTCGTCGGCGACCCCGGTCGCGAGGATCACGGTGCGCGCGGAGGCCGAGGCGCCTCCCGGCAGCGACACCACGAAGTCGCCTTCGATACCGGCGACGGCCTGCGCGGCGACGTCGCGGATCTCGACATCGGCATAGGCGGCGAGCTCGGCGCGAGCCCGGGCGCGGAAATCCGCGGGCGGGGTGCCGTCGTTCGTGATGACGTTGTGCATGTGCTGCACGGTGCCGTTGCGGTACTGGCCGGAGTCGAGCAGCAGGGTCGTCCGGTGCATCCGGCCCAGCGTCAGGGCCGCCTGGAGTCCGGCGGGGCCGCCGCCGATCACGATCGCGTCGTACATGGGTTTCCTCTCGGGGAGTTGCGTTCCCGACCAGTGTGTGACTTCATGTTGACATGAAGTCAAACGCCGAGCATCCGTGGTCCGTCGGCGACGTCGCCGAACGCTTCGATCTGCCCACCAACGTGCTTCGTCATTGGGAGTCCGTCGGTCTGCTGACGCCGCCGCGCGACACCGGCGGTCGGCGTCGCTACGGCGAGGACGAGGTCGTGCGGATCGCCGTGATCCAGCGCAGCAAGGCCGCCGGGATGACGCTCGAGCAGATCGCGGTGCTGCTGGACGACAGCGCTCGGGGCCGTCATGTGGTGTTGCAGCAGCACCTCGACGACATCGACCGGCGCATGGAGGAGATGCGGCGCTCACGCGAGATGACCGAGCACGCGATGAACTGCCGGTCGCACGACATCGCGACGTGCCCGCGGTTCCGCGCCGGGGTCGACGACGTGCTCGCCCGGTTCTAGAGGAGTCGCGGCCCGCTCCCGTCCGGCCCATGCATAGGAACCCGCGCGTAAACTGGGAATCGTGCCACTCGCCTCGACGGACAGTCCGATCCGCAGCGGCCGCCCCTGCCGCATCCGGCGCTCTCGCCGTGCGGTCGGTGTCGCGCTCGCCGCGGTGCTCGCCATCGGCTTGAGCGCCTGCGCCCCCGACGCCGTCAGCGACTCGTTCTTGAGCGGCGACAACACCGGCTACGTGGCGGCCGACGGCGCGATCGTCGAGATCCCCGTGGCCGACCGCGGCGAGCCCGTGGTCTTCGGCGGCGTCACCGAGGACGGGGAGGACTTCGACAGCGCGGACATCGCCGGCAAGGTCGCGGTCGTGAACTTCTGGTACGCCGGCTGCGCGCCGTGCCGTCTCGAGGCCAAGGACCTCGAGACCGTCTGGCAGGAGCAGGGCGGAGACGACGTCGCGTTCGTCGGCATCAACACCCGCGACCAGCCCGACACGGCGAAGGCGTTCTCCGCCGAGTTCGGCGTCACGTACCCGAGCCTCATCGACGTCGACACCGCCGAGGCGAAGCTCGCGTTCGCGTCGGCCGTGCCGATCCAGGCGACGCCCACCACGCTCGTGCTCGACAAGCAGGGTCGCGTCGCGGCGCGCATCATCGGCCCGATCGACGGCACCTCCATCCTCTCGACGCTCGTCAAGGACGCGCTGGCGGAGGACTCGTGAGCCCGGCGGGGGCGCCGTGAACCCCGAAGCCATCATCGGCTCGGGCGCTCTGTGGCTCGCAGTCCCCGTCGCCATGCTCGCGGGTCTCGTCTCGTTCCTCTCGCCGTGCGTGCTGCCGCTCGTGCCCGGCTACCTCGGGTTCCTCGGGGGAGCGGTCGCTCCCCGGGGCGCCGCGACCACGACGACGGATGCCGCGTCGCCGGCCCGCGGTCGGCTGCTGCTCGGCGTCCTGCTCTTCATCCTCGGCTTCAGCATCGTGTTCATCGCCTTCACGGTGCTCGGAGGCACCGCCGGGGTGTTCTTCCTCGTGTGGGGCGACCTCATCACGCGGATACTCGGCGTCGTCATCATCCTCATGGGCCTCGTGTTCCTCGGGATCTTCGGCTTCGCGCAGCGCGAGCTCCGCTTCCACGTCGACTCGAAGTACGGCATGATCGGCGCTCCGCTGCTCGGCATCGCCCTCGGCCTCGGCTGGGCGCCGTGCATGGGTCCGACGCTCGCCGCGATCATCGCCCTGTCGTTCAACGCGGGCGACCCGGTGCGCGCAGGGTTCCTCGGTCTCGCGTACTCGCTGGGCCTCGGCATCCCGTTCCTGCTGGTGGCGCTCGGCTTCGGGTGGGCCAGCCGGACGGTCGGGTTCCTGCGCCGCCACATCCGCATCGTCAACATCATCGGCGGCGTACTGCTGATCGTCCTCGGCGTCCTCATGGTGTCCGGTCTGTGGACCGACATCATGTCGCGCCTGACGGCGGTGATGAGCAATGTCACGACCCCGCTCTGACGATGAGACGCCCGACCGGAGGACCCCTCGTTCCGTGAAGACCACGACCCGCGACACCAGCAGCGACCCGCTCCGCCCGTCCGACCACGTCGACGGCAGCGACGACTCGATCACGCAGCCGCGTCTCGGGTTCGTGGGCTGGCTGCGTTGGGGCTGGCGTCAACTGACCTCGATGCGCACCGCGCTGATCCTGCTGCTCGTGCTCGCGATCGCGGCGATCCCGGGCTCGATCTTCCCGCAGCGCATGGCCGACCCGAACGGCGTGACGCAGTGGCAGCGCGACAACCCCGATCTCTTCCCCGTGCTCGACGGCCTGAAGATGTTCGACGTGTACCTGTCGCCGTGGTTCTCGGCGATCTACCTGCTGCTGTTCACCTCGCTCGTCGGCTGCGTGATCCCGCGCATCAAGCACCATGCCAAGGCGCTGCGCGCCCTGCCGCCGCGCACTCCCGCGCGCCTCAAGAGGCTCGCGGACCATCGAGCGGTCGAGCGCACCTCGACGGATGCCGCCGCCGACGCCGCCTCGACGATCGACATCGCGCAGAAGCAGCTCAAGGCGCTGGGATACCGCGTCGAGCGCTACGACGACAAGCGGTCCTCGTCGGTGTCGGCCGAGCGCGGGTACTGGCGCGAGACCGGCAACCTGCTGTTCCACCTGGCTCTCGTGGGCGTGCTCGTCACGATCGGCGTGGGCGGCGGCTTCGCCTACACGGGTCAGCGCGTGCTGGTCGAGGGGGAGACGTTCGCGAACACCCTGCTCGACTACGACTCCATGAACCGCGGACGCTTCGTCGGTGACGACGCCCTCGCTCCGTACTCGATGCGCCTCGACACGTTCGACGTCACCTACCAGCCGTTCGGCGAGGCGGGATCCGGGCAGGCCGGGAACTTCTCCGCCAACGTCACGGTGAACGAGCACGGCGAGGAGCGCACCGGCGCCGTCAAGGTGAACGAGCCGCTCGGCGTCGCCGACGACAACGTCTTCCTGCTCGGCAACGGCTACGCCCCGACCATCACGGTGCGCGATGCCGACGGCGACGTCGTGTTCACGAACAGCACGCCGTTCCTGCCCCAGGACAACAACATGACCTCCCTCGGCGTGATCAAGATCCCCGACGGGCTGGCCGAGCAGATCGGACTGGTCGGGTTCTTCTACCCGACCACGGGCGTGCTCGCCAGCGGGGCGTTCTTCTCCGCCTACCCGGATCTGACGAACCCGACGCTGACGCTCGACGTGTACTCGGGCGACCTCGGCATCGACGACGGGGTGCCGCGCTCCGTGTACGTGCTCGACACCGACGGGATGACGAAGGTCACCGGTCGCGGCACCGACCTCGAGTCGATCGAGCTCGCCCCCGGAGAGACCGCCGACCTGCCGAACGGACTCGGCACCGTCACCTTCGAGGACGAGTCGCCGGAGGGAGCGACCGACGCCTCGCAGTCGGTCAAGCGCTTCGCGTCGCTGCAGATCCACCGCGACGCCTCCGGGCCGTGGGTGCTCGGCTTCGCACTGCTCGCCCTGGGCGGCCTCATGCTCGCGCTGTTCGTGCCCCGCCGCCGCGTGTGGGTCAAGGCCACGCCCGGCGAGGCATCCGTCGCGCTGGAGTACGCGGGACTCGCACGCGGCGAGGACCCGACCCTCGCGCTCGCGGTCGACGACCTCGTCGCCGGTCACGCCCGTCTGCTCGACGCGGCCGGCGTCACGGCCGCGGTCGAGCCCGCATCCGAGGGCGGACCCGACGCCCCCGCATCCGACACCCCGAAAGTAGACTGACACCATGTTCGAACTCGAAGTGATCTCGCCGGTCCTGCTGTGGACGGCGATCGCGATCTATGCGGCGGCCTTCGTGGCCTACGCCTTCGACCTCGCGCGGCGCTCGCAGCTCACGGCCGACGCGGCGAGCGTGCGGGAGTTCGAGCTCGTCGGCGCGGGCGCGTCCGGCGGCACGGTCGGCGGTGCCGAGGCGAAGGGCGCTGCTGCGACGGCATCCGGCGCCGCCCCGAAGCGCTTCGTGATGGCGCGTATCGGAACGTCGCTCACGGTTCTCGCTTTCCTGTTCCACCTCGCCGCCACCCTGACGCGAGGTTTCGCCGCGGGCCGCGTGCCGTGGGCCAACCTGTACGAGTTCGCGATGATGGGCACGCTGCTGATCGTCGCCGTGTTCCTGGCCGTGCTCGTCAAGCTCGACCTGCGCTTCCTCGGCACGTTCATCACGGGTCTGGTCGTGATCCTGCTGGGCCTCGCCGCGACGAACTTCTACGTCGAGGTCTCGCCGCTCATGGACCCGCTCAAGAGCGTGTGGCTCGTGATCCACGTCTTCGTCGCCTCGCTGGGCACGGCGTTCTTCGCGCTCGCGTTCTCACTGTCGGTCATTCAGCTCATGCAGGCGCGGCGCGAGCGTCTGATCGCCGAAGGGGCTGAGAAGACGGGCCCGGGCTTCCTGCGCACGTTCCCCGGCGCGGACCGCCTCGAGAGCATGGCGTACCGCTTCACGATCATCGGCTTCATCCTCTGGACCTTCACGCTCATCGCCGGATCGATCTGGGCCTACTACGCGTGGAGCCGTTTCTGGGGCTTCGACGTCAAGGAGACCTGGACCTTCGTGATCTGGGTCCTGTACGCCGGGTACATCCACGCCCGTGCCACCCGCGGCTGGCGGGGCAACCCCTCGGCGTGGCTGTCGATCGTCGGCTTCTCGGCCGTGATCTTCAACTTCACGATCGTGAACGTCTTCTTCAAGGGGCTGCACGCCTACTCCGGCCTGAGCTGATCCTGTCGGGTCAGCCGCCGAGGGGAATGACCTCGGCGTGCTCGACGCCGTCCTCGTACCAGACCAGCTCGGCCTCCGTGAGGGTCTCCAGCGGGCGGTCGTCCAGATCGCGGACGGATGCTCGGGCGAAGGACTCCCACTCGTCGGTGGACAGCGTCTTGCCGTAGACGACCGACAGGTGGAACGTCCAGTCCTCCAGGCTCAGCTCGCCGAGGCGCCGGAAGTCCGTGCGGTCCAGCGCCGTGGTGAGGCTCGAGTAGGCGGCGACGAGCGAGGCGCTGCGCGCGAGGCGCAGGATCACGATCTGCCAGGGCGTCGGGAAGGCGTCGACCGCCTCGACCTCGACCTCGACCGGTGGCTGCTGGTCGGCCCAGTCGCGGATCAGGTCACGCAGCTCTCTCCGCCGCTCCGGTTCGTAGAAGCCGCGAAGCGTCACGTGCCCCGCGTGCGGATGCGGGATGCGGGCGAGTCGGAGCGCGGCATCCTGCGCCTGCTCGTACACCTCGGCCACGGCCGTCGTGGGGCGCAGCACGAGGTACTGCTGCCCGTCGAGGGAGGCGAGCTGCTCGGGCGTGTCCATGAACGGTCGGCGCATGCCCCGATCGTACGGACCCGCCACCGCATCCTCCCGTCATGAAGCCCGCCGCGGGCGTCACATCCGGGCACGGATTCGGAGCCCACACGAGACACGCCGCGCATCCCGGGGATACGCGGCGTGTCGGGCTGCGGCTCCGAAACCGTGCTCGGGGCAGCCGGGTCAGGCGGTCGCGATGGCCGCCTTCGGAGATGTCGTGCGGCGCAGCGTCACGGCCACGGTCGTCGCCACGAGCGACAGCACGCCCCACACGACGAGCGCCGCGGCCGCGCCGCCGCTCGCGGAGATGAGGCCGGAGAACGCGGATGCCGTCGGCAGGGCCGCCCCGAGATCGGCGAGCCAGCCTGGCACGGTGGACACGAGTCCCGTCGCGATCGCGAGCACGCCCACGAGCGCGCTGATCCATCGGCCGGTCCCGCCGAACACGGCCACCAGCGCCTGGTTGACGGCCGCGAAGGCGACCCCCGCGAGCACCGCCATGCCGGCGAACGCCCACCAGGTTCCGGCGTCGTAGCCGGCGACGATCTGGACGATCAGTGACACGAGCACTCCCTGCGCTGCGCCGATCGCCGCGGCGGGGGCGAACGAGCGCAGTGCGAGCCCTGCCGACGAGCGCCGCGAGGTGAGCGTGCGGGTCGTGTGCGCGCGCAGCACGAGGAACGACGCCATCGCACCGAACCACAGCACCACGGCGGCGAGCAGCGGGATCGCGGTGGGGCCGAAGATCGTGTTCCCGGAACCCTTCGCCGCGACCGGGTCGGCGATCACCGAAGCGAGCGACGTCGATTCCCCGTCGCTGAACGAGGGGAGGGACTCGGATGCCGTGTGCAGGCCGCCGGCGAGATCGCTCGTCCCGGTGGCCAGGGTGTCGAGTCCCGTCGTGAGGTCGGTCGCGCCGGTCGCGAGTTCGGTCGCCCCGGAGGAGAGCTGGTCGGCGCCGGAGGCGAGCGAACGGGCGCCGGCCGCGGACTGCACGAGGCCCTCGTCTGCGAGCTGCGTGAGGCCGCCGGCCAGTTGCGAGGTCCCGGCGCCGGCCTGGGAGAGCTGGCCGGCGATGGTCGACGTGACCTGGGTGTTGACCTGCGTGAGCCCGGCGGAAGCGCCCTCCGCCTGCTGCGCGAGGGTCTCGAGCTTCTTGCAGAACTCCGCGCCGGAGAGCAGCGGCTGGCACTGGTTCGCGAGGTCGCGGGCACTCGTCGCCACAGCCGCCGCGCCGCCGCTCACCTGTGCGGGGATGACCCCCTGCGCCTGCAGCTGCTGCGCTCCCGCCGTCAGTCCCTGCCCGATCGTCGCCGCACCGCCCGCGGCCTCGCGTGTCTTCGCGGTGAGCGTGTCGAGGCCCGAGGCGAGCGACGACGCTCCCGAGCTGAGCTGCGTCGCACCGGAGGCCAGTTGCGTGGCGCCGTCGGGGATCGCGGCGGCACCGGTCGCGGCATCCCGCGCTCCCGAGGCGAGCTGGGTCGCACCGTCCGCGGCGTCGCCGATCTGGTCGCCGATGGTCGTGAATCCGACGAGCACGTTCTTCATGGTCGCCTCCGACAGCATGGTGCCGGTGCTGGAGGCCGCGACGTCGGCGATCTGGCTCGTGATGAGGTCGTCGGCGACGAGTCCGTCGTCGGGGGTGGTGACGCGGACCGTGGCCTGCTCGGCCTCGCCGCCGCCGTCGGAGATCGCCTGCCCCGCGGAGGTCGCCGCGGCCGAGAAGTCCTCGGGGATCGTGACGACGGCCTGGTACGAGCCGTCGGCGAGGCCGTCGGCGGCATCCTCCTCGTTGGAGATCACCCAGGTGAGGTTCGAGTCGAGGTCGTCGGAGCCGTCGACCAGACCTGCGGCGAGCTGGCGGCCGAGAGGCGTGAGCTGACCGTCGATCGTGACGGGCTCGTCGAGGTTGACGATCGCCGCGGTCATGGAGTCGAGGCGCTCCGTGGGGTTCTGCAACGCGGCGACGAGGATGCCGCCGACCGCCGCAGGCAGCAGCAGGATGCCGAGGATCGTCAGCCAGGTGATGGGCTTGCGCGACCGGGCGCGCTCGATGGGGAGGGTCATGCGTTCACCTCGGTGGTCGTGGATGCGGTCTGGGCGACCGCGAGCGTGTCGATGTCGATGAGGGCAGGAGCGGGGCGTCCGGCGGACTCGAACAGGTCGAGCGCGGGCTGCGGCGAGACGGCGGTCGCGACGAGCGCGATCGACGGATCGGCGTCGCGCAGACGTGCGGCGAGCTGATCGCGTTCGGCGCGGCTCAGCCGGTCGACCGCATCGAGCACGACGACGGCCGGGCGGCCGCGCAGCGCCTCGGACAGCTGTGATGCGAGGGGCGCCGCATCCGTCGCGAGGACCGCACCCACGTGGGCGCGCACCCAGGCGGCGCGTCCGGGGAGCAGATGGCCGGCGACGCGCAGGCGTCCGTCGTCCGGCGTGACGCGTCCGGCGATCGCGAGGGCGAGCACGCGCAGCGCCCCGGAGGACGACCCCGTGACCACCGCCGTACCCGAGGGTGCGACCCGCAGGTGGACGCCCTCGACTCCGGCATCCGCGATCGCGAGGTCATCGGCCGCCACGACGGAATCGTCGCCGGGCCAGTCCGCGAGGTGGCGTTCGCGCTCCACGGCCTCGCCCTCGATGTCGACGCTCGGGAGGATCCTCTCGAGCCACGCGGGGATCTGCCAGGCGCGTTCGCCGAGGATCGCCATGAGCGCCGGGATCAGCGTCATGCGCACGAGGAACGCGTCGATGGCGATGCCGGCCGCGAGCCCGAGGGCGATCGGCTTGAGCGAGGAGTCGCCCTCGGGGACGAACGCGACGAACACCGCGAACATGATCAGTCCGGCCGCGGTCACGACCTTGGCCGATCCCGTGAAGCCGCTGCGCACGGCCCGGAGCGCGGCACCGCGGCGGGTCATCCGGTCGGGGCTCTTGGCATCGGGGTCGTGCACGAAGTCCTCGCGCATGCGCGAGACGAGGAACACCTGGTAGTCCATCGCGAGCCCGAACAGCACGCCCATGAGGATGATCGGCATGAAGCTGATGATCGGCCCGACCTTCGCGACGTGCAGGAGGTCGGCGAACCAGCCCCACTCGAAGACCGCGCCGACGATGCCGAACCCGGCGACGATCGACAACAGGTATCCGGCCGCGGCCGTGACCGGCACCCAGAGCGAGCGGAACACGATCGTGAGGAGGATGAGCGACAGGCCGATCACGAAGATACCGAACGGGAGCAGCGCGTGGCCGAGCTGGTCGGAGATGTCGATGCCGACGGCGGTGAAACCCGTGACCTTGAGGTCGATGCCGTACTCGTCGAGCCACTCGGCGTGATGCGAGCGCAGCTCCCGCACGAGATCGGCCGTGGCGGGGTCGTCCGGTGCCGTCTCGGGGATGATCTGCACGATGCCGGTGTCGGCCGTCTCGTTCGGGGTCGAGAGCGCGACCTCCTTGACGCCGTCGATGGTCGCGACCTCGTCGCCGAGATCCTGCATGAGGGTGAGCGGATCGGTCGACGTGACGATCGTGCCGGTGAGGATGAGGGGGCCGTTGAAGCCGGCGCCGAACTTCTCCGCGACGAGGTCGTAGCTCTGCCGCGCTTCGTTGTCCTTGGGGAGCACGCCGGCGTTCGGCAGGGCGAGGTTGAGGCTCAGCGCGGGGACCGCGACGATGCCGAGGCCGATCACGACGGCCAGCGACACGAGGATCGGGCGCTTCGTGACCCCGCTGACCCAGCGGTCGCTGAACCGACGACGGGGCGCGGGAGCCGGAGCATCCTTCTTCGCCTTCCGTTCGCGGCGTGGGCGGCCGACCACACGTCCCTTCATGAAGCCGAGCAGGGCGGGGGTGAGGGTCACGGCGATCGCGACGGCGACCGCCACGGCGGCCGACGCGGCCACGCCCATGGTCGTGAGGAACGGGATGCCGGCGAAGCCGAGGCCGATCAGGGCGATGAGCACCGTGACGCCGGCGAAGACGACGGCCGAGCCGGCGGTGCCGACCGCACGGGCCGTGGACTCCTCGGGCGGGACGCCGTCGCGGACCTGGTCCTGATGCCTCGCCATGATGAACAGCGCATAGTCGATGCCCACCGCGAGGCCCAGCATGAGGGCGAGCAGCGGGGTGGTCGACGAGACGGTTGCGAACGCCGTCGCGGCGAAGATGCCGGCCATCGAGATGCCGACGCCGAGCACGGCCGTGAGAAGGGGGAGCCCGGCCACGACGAACGAGCGGAACGTCACGATGAGCACGAGCAGTGCGATGAGGAGGCCGACCGCCTCGGTGAGCGTGACGCCGGGGATCGAGGTCGCGAACAGGTCGCCCCCGAGCGCGGTCTGCGATCCCGCGGGCAGTTCGTCGGACAGGTCGGCGACCACCGCACGCAGATCGTCCTGCGTCTCGGCGGACACGTCGGTCGACTGTCCGTCGAACTGCAGGCGGATGATGCCCGCGGTCTCGTCGTCGTTGATCATGCCGCTGACGTTCTCGTCGTAGGGGGAGGTCGCCGAGAGGACGGAGTCGTCGAGGTCGGCGAGCCCGTCCACGGTCTTCTCGATGTCCTGGCGGTACGGCTCGTCCGCGATCGAGTCGCCGTCCGCGGCGACCACGATGATCTGCGCGCTGGTGCCGCTGACCTGCGGGAACGAGCGGTTCAGCTGCTCGAGACCTGCCTGCGACTCGGTGCCGGGAATGGAGAAGGAGTTGTCCGTGCCCGCGCCGAGCACGAGCGCGCCGGCGCCGGCGAGTCCGAGTGCGAGCAGCCAGGAGACGAGCACGCGCCACGGGTGCCGGTACGACCAGCGGCCGAGGGAGGACAGGAGAGTGGACACGAGGCTCCTCTGGGAGATCCGGGTTGGATACACAGGTGTATCCAATACATATCTGTATCGTAGGGTCATCCACCCGCGGAAGTCTGTGTACGGGGTGTGAGAATGAAGGGTCAGGAGGATTCGATGACGACGCCCGCAACCCGCAGCCGAGAGAACACCCGAGCGCGCCTGCTCGACGCCGCCGCCCAGGTCTTCGCCGAGGTCGGCCTCGACGGCGCCTCGGTCGAAGCGGTCTGCGACCGAGCAGGCTTCACCCGAGGAGCCTTCTACTCGAACTTCGAGTCCAAGGACGAGTTGTTCCTCATGCTGGCCGGGAGCGTGGCCGAGCAACGGGTCAACGCCGTGCGCGACCGCGTCGACGAGATCGCCGCCGACGGGGGGCTCGCCCAGGACTGCGACCCGATCGAGCTCGTGCAGCAGATCATGGATGCCGGCAGCGACGACCGCCTCGGCGTGATGCTGATGAGCGAGATCCGCATCCGCGCGCTGCGCGACGCGCAGTTCGGCGCCGCCTACCTCGCCCAGGAGCGCGAGATGGTCACGAGCATCGCGACGATCATCTCCGACATCGTCGAGGTGAGCCCGCTCGAACTCCGCATCCCCGCGGACGCGGCCGCACGCATGCTCATGATCATCTGGGAGGGCATGACCGTGCGCGGAGCGATGGCCGGCCACGACTCGGACCGGCTCCGCCACTCCGGCAGCGAGGAGCTCGGGCGCCTCGTGCAGCTCCTGCTTGTCTGAACGACGGTCGCTGAGCCGCGCTCAGATGCATGCCGAGACATCGGATGCATGCCGGCTTGACGCCACACGGCCTGCATCCGTGATTCCGGCCTGCAGGTGAGCGGGGCTCCCGACGGCGACTAGCCCGCGGCGAGCACCGCGTGGCAGCGCTCGAGACGGGCGAGCCACCAGTCGCGACGGTCGGGGGACGCCGCGAGGCGGTCGAGCGCCGCGGCGTCCGGTACCGCGCGCTCGGCTGGGATCGCCCCGTCGGCCGGACGGCGATCGGCGACGTCGTCGAGGAACAGGGATGCCGTGCCGAGGCCGCAGTCGAACTCCAGGGTCGGCAGCGCCGCGGCGAGGGCGGCGCCCTGCGAGAGGCCGATCGCGGTGTCGAGCGCGCTGGACACCACCACGGGGAGGCCCGCGGCCGTCACGATCTGCAGGGCGTGGGTCACGCCGCCCAGCGGCTGCGCCTTGATCACGAGCAGGTCGGCGGCCTTCGCACGGGCGACCGCGAGCGGATCGGACGACTTGCGCACGCTCTCGTCGGCCGCGACCGGGATGCCCATGTACTTCACGCGGGTGCGCAGTTCGGCGAGCTCCGGCACGGTGGCGCACGGTTGCTCGATGTACTCGAGGTCGAACTCCGCGAGCGCGTGCACGGCGTGCTCGGCCTCGTCGACGTTCCACAGGCCGTTCGCGTCGACCCGGATGCGCCCCTCCGGTCCCAGGACCTCGCGCACGGCGCGGACGCGGGCGACGTCGTCGACGAGGGACTGACCGGGCTCGGCGACCTTGACCTTCGCCGTCCGGCATCCCGCGAACCGCGACAGCACCTCCGGCACGCGCGCCGCGTCCACGGCGGGGACCGTCGCGTTGACGCGGACGACATCTCGCACGGGTGCGGGCTGGGGGCGCCAGGCGAAGTCGATCGCGGCGGCGAGCCAGGTCGACGCCTCGGCATCCTCGTACTCGAGGAAGGGAGAGAACTCGGCCCATCCCTCGGGTCCTTCCAAGAGCAGGGCCTCGCGGGTGTCCACCCCCCGGAAGCGCATGTGCATCGGGAGCGAGACGACCCTGGCCGAGTCGAGCAGATCTGCGAGCGGCGGGAGCATGTGCCCATTGTGCTCTGTGCGGGCGGCGGGCACGGGACGCGTGCTCGTGTGCCGCAGGATCAGTCCAGGTGCTTCTGCAGCTCGCCCAGTCGTTCGACCGGACGGAACCCGAGCAGGGCGTTCACGGCGAGCATGTGGGAGTTCGACTCCGCATTGTGCGTGTACGCCGATCGAACCTCGGGTGCGGTGCTCTGCAGCATCCGCAGATTGGCGATCTTGACGGCCAGCCCGAGGCGGTGACCGCGATCCGCGGTCCGCACGAGCGTGCCCCACTGGTAGGCGTTGCCGTCGGTCGACACGACGAGCTGAGAGTACGCGGCCGCCGTGCCGTCGGGAGCGAGGGCGATCGTGCCGAACGAGAGCCGCCGCTGCCGTGCGATCAGGGCGTCGCTCTCGCGGATGCTGTCGACGTCGGGCGTCTGCGCCTCGATCTCCTTCTCGCCGGTCGGCGCCTCGGTCTCGAGCGACGCGTCGAGGATCGCCCACTGCTCGATCACCTCGTCGGGAACGCCTCCGACCCAGGATCTCATCTCGTATGCGCGGCCGGATGCCGCAGCCGCCGCCTCGTGCCCCCGAAGCGCACTCTCGTCGACGGGGAGGTCGAGGCGGCTCATCACGTCGCCCAGGGCGAGGGCGTAGCCGTGGCGGCGGGCGAACTCGCGGCCGGGTGACCCCGTCCCGTCGGGTCCGAGGTCGTGGGGCCACGACGTCGACGCCTGCGTCGTGGTCCGTCCGGCGCTCCGCGCCTCGTGCTCCAGCAGTGCGAGCGCGCGAGTGCCGACGCCGCGCCGTCGGTGCGCCGGAGGCACGCTCAGGCCCAGGTGGGCGATGCCGGTGTTGTCCTTGAGGGGGAGGGCGAGGCTGGCGGATCCGAGGACCGCGCCCGCGTCTCGGATCAGGTAGGCCCGTCTGTCGACGACAGCGGACTCCTGCTGCAGCTCGCTGCGCGTCTCGTCGCGGGTCCAGACGGTGGCTCCGGCGCCGCGGTCTGCCCGCTCGGCGGCGGCGTACGCCTCCCACCAGGCGTCGACGGCGTCGTCGTCGAACGGATCGAGGCGGTGGAGGTCGAGAGGCATGCGTCCACGCTATCGATCCCGGTCCAACCGCCCGAGAGTGCGTCATCCATATCTGTGCCATTGACGATAGTGTGTGACGCACAGTAATGTGACGGACATGAACGAGACGCTCGACACGCACCTGCAGGAACTGCGCCGCGGCACCGTGGTGCTGGCCTGCCTGCAGCTGCTGCGCACCGCCGGATACGGCTACGGACTGCTCGAGCAGCTCGAGGCGCGCGGGTTCTCGACCGACGCCAACACGCTGTACCCGTTGCTTCGTCGACTCGAGAAGCAGGAGTACCTCACGAGCGAGTGGAACACCGACGAGGCCAGGCCCCGCAAGTTCTATCGCACATCGGAGGCCGGCATCCGGCTCGCCGACACCCTCACCGACGAATGGCGCGCCCTCACGACGGCCATCACCTCCCTCACCTCCGAGGAGAACTGACATGCCCACCACAGCCACCCTCACCGAGCGCTACATCGGCGCGACGATCCGCAGCCTGCGCCCCGAGGCGCAGGGCGACGTGCGCGCCGAGCTCGAGGCCTCCATCGCCGATGCGATCGAGGCCCGCCTCGAGCATGGCGAGACCCCGGAGTCCGCCGAGCGCGCGGTCCTCACCGAGCTCGGCGACCCGGGGCTGCTGGCGGCCGGATACGCCGATCGTCCGCTGCACCTCATCGGGCCGAGGTACTACCTGACCTGGTGGCGGCTGCTGAAGCTGCTGCTCTGGATCGTGCCTGCCTGCGTGCTCGTGGCCGTCGCGCTCGGGCATGTACTCTCGGGTGCTGACACCGGGGAGGTGATCGGCTCCGCCGTGGTCGCGACGCTCGGGGCCGTCGTGCACATCGCCTTCTGGACCACCCTGGTGTTCGTCATCCTGGAGCGCTCGAACAGCGAGACCACGATTGCGGACTGGGACGTTGACCAGTTGCCCGAGCCGAGCGAGAACGGCGCCGGCCGCGCGGATGCGATCGCCTCGATCGTGTTCCTCGTGCTCGGCGTCGGTGCGGTGTTCTGGGACGCGCTGCTCGGGTTCTTCCCGACCGGAGGAGCGCCGATACCGTTGCTGCACCCCGGTCTGTGGCCGTGGGGCATCACCGTGCTGTTCGCGCTCATCGCGGCCGAGACGCTGCTGACGATCGCCGTCTACGCCCGCGGGCGCTGGACGGTCGGGCTCGCGGTCGTCAATACAGTGCTCGCCTTGGCCTTCTCGGCGTGGGCGCTGGTGCTGCTGGTCCGCGGTGAACTCGTGAACCCGGCGTTCCTCGAGTTCACTGCCCGCGGCGACGTCGTCGAACCCGACGTGCTCAATATCCTCGCCATCATCACGGGTTTCTGCCTCGTCGCGTTCCCTCTCTGGGACATCGTCGACGGGTGGATCAAGACGGCGCGAGCGTCCCGCTCGTGACCGTCGGGCCTGCGGGAATAGGCTGGATGCCGTGACCAGCGCATTCGTCTCCGACCTGTTCGACCCCGACGAGTGGACGCTCGCGCCCGGCGCCGAGGAGTACACCGACATCACGGCGCACGTCACGCACGACGGCGGCGTCGCCCGCATCGCGTTCGACCGCCCCGAGGTGCGCAACGCGTTCCGCCCGCACACGGTCGACGAGCTCTACCGCGCGCTCGACATCGCGCGTCAGGACCCGCGCATCGGCGCCGTGCTGCTCACCGGCAACGGGCCGAGCCCCAAGGACGGCGGCTGGGCCTTCTGCTCGGGCGGCGACCAGCGCATCCGCGGACGCGATGGCTACAAGTACTCCGACGACGAAGATTCGGTCGTTGAGCGAGCGGAGCGAGACGAAACGCACGCGCGCGCCGGCCGACTGCACATCCTCGAGGTGCAGCGCCTGATCCGGTTCATGCCGAAGGTCGTGATCGCGGTCGTCCCCGGGTGGGCCGCGGGGGGCGGGCACTCCCTGCACGTCGTGTGCGACCTCACGATCGCCTCGGCGGAAGAGGCCCGCTTCAAGCAGACGGATGCCGACGTCGGAAGCTTCGACGCGGGATACGGCTCCGCGTACATGGCGCGCCAGACCGGGCAGAAGTTCGCGCGGGAGGTGTTCTTCCTCGCCGAGGAGTACTCGGCGCAGCGCGCCTACGAGGCCGGTGCCGTGAACCGCGTCGTCCCGCACGCCGAGCTCGAGCGCGAGGCCCTGTCGATGGCGCGCACGGTGCTCACCAAGTCGCCGACCGCGATCCGCATGCTGAAGTTCGCGTTCAACGCCGTGGACGACGGTCTGGTCGGACAGCAGGTCTTCGCGGGCGAGGCCACGCGCCTGGCTTACGGCACGGACGAGGCCGTCGAGGGCCGCGACTCCTTCCTCGAGAAGCGCGACCCCGACTGGTCGTCGTTCCCCTGGCACTACTGAGTCCGGAATCACCGGAACCTCGGACGGACGAGCAGAGGACGGAGCGGTCATGGTCGGACTGATCGCGATGGACGCCGACGACCCCGCGCTGCTGCGCGACGCCCTCGCCCGCGCGCTGGAGGGCGGTCCTGCGCTGGGCTTCGGGATGCTCGGCGACGCCCCGGACTGGGTTCCGCGCGGCACCGCGGTCGTGATCGCGACCTCGGGCTCCAGCGGCATCCCCAAGAGGGTCGCGCTGAGCGGGGAGGCGCTGCGCGCGAGCGCCGAGGCGACGGCGCAGCGCATCGGCTCGGGACGCTGGCTGCTCGCGCTCCCCGGCGGGTACGTCGCGGGTCTTCAGGTCGTCGTCCGCTCGATCCTCGCCGGCACGGACCCCGTCGCCCTCGACGGCCGCTTCTCTCCCGAGTCCTTCGCCGAGGCGACGCTGTCGATGCTGCGGCCGATGCCGGGCGACGGCCTCCCCGAGCTGTACACCTCGCTCGTGCCCGCACAGCTGTCGACGCTGCT
The DNA here is from genome assembly GCF_044749125.1 of Microbacterium sp. NPDC089696. Lineage (NCBI taxonomy): Bacteria > Bacillati > Actinomycetota > Actinomycetes > Micrococcales > Microbacteriaceae > Microbacterium > Microbacterium sp. NPDC089696. The sequence continues at coordinate 945,682 of NZ_JBIVHF010000001.1, forward strand.
CGACGCCGCCGGCGATGCTCCGGTGCTCGCGGCGCTGCAGGCGTACCGGGCGATCCTCGTCGGAGGTCAGGCGCTGCCGGAGCCGCTGCGCGAGCGCGCGGCCGATCTCGGGGTGCGGCTCGTGCGCACGTACGGCTCCACCGAGACGAGCGGCGGATGCGTGTACGACGGCGTTCCGCTGGAATCCGTGGCCGTGCGGACGGTCGACGGCGAGCTGCGGATCGCCGGGCCCATGCTGGCCGACGGGTATCTCGGTGACGGCGAGCTCACCGCCCGGAACTTCACGCACGACGAGCACGGCATCCGCTGGTATCGCACGGGCGACCTCGGTCTCGTCGAGGACGGGGTCGTGCGCGTGCACGGCCGCGCCGACAACGTGATCGTCTCGGGCGGGATCAACGTGTCCCTGGATCGCGTCGAGAGGATCGTGCGGCGCATCCCCGGTCTCAGCGGCGCGGTGGTGGTCGGAGTCGACGACGAGCGGTGGGGCGAGGCCTCGGTCATCGTCGCCGTGCGGGGGGAGGCTCTGCGCCGCAGCGAGTCCGACCAGCTCGTGCAGGCGCGCGACGCGGTCGCCGAGGAGCTCGGCAAGCACGCGCGTCCCGCGCGGATGGTCCTCGTCGACGAGCTCGACGTGCTCGCCTCGGGCAAGCCGGACCGCGAGTCCATCCGGCGCGCGGTCGCCGACCTGCGCTGAGCGCGCCGACCCCGTACGGTGTGCACGTGGAGATCCTGAGGCTCGCGGGCGGCCCCGGCGTCGGCAAGAGCGCCGTCGCCTGGATCATCGCGCAGCGTCTGCGCTCCGACGGCATCCGCGCCGGGTACGTCGACATCGACCAGCTCGGCATGTGCTATCCGGCTCCTGAGGGGGACCCCGATCGCTGGGCTCTGAAGGAGCGCGTGCTGGCGCGCGTGGCGCGGGGCTTCGCGGCGACGGGAGCAGCGACCCTGGTGGTCTCGGGCGTCGCGGAGACCCGCTTCGAGCCGCCCGCGCACGGCTACCCGGCGACCTCGGTGTGGCTGGATGCGGCGGAGTCCGTGCGCCGGTCGCGTCTGGCTGTGCGGGACTGGGCCGAGGAGCAGGTGACCGGAGCGCTCGCCGCCGGCACCGCGGAGTCCGCGGACGCGCACACGGATTGGCGACGCGTGCCGACCGACGACCTCACAGCCGACGAGGTCGCGGACCGGGTGATCGCCGAGGTGGAGGGCTCTGACGACCCCGATCAAGCGGCGGAGCATGAGCTGACCGGCGTCTCCCGCGCGAGCGGCAGCGTCCTCTGGATCACCGGCCCGCGGCTCGTGGGCGCCTCGACCGTCGGATGGCGCATCGCGTCGGAGCGCTGGGCGGCAGGCCTGCGCACCGGATTCGCGGATGCCGCACAGCTCGCGTTCGCGCCCGACGCACCGGGTCTCGCGCTCGCCGGTGTCGTCGCCCTGCACGAGTCGTTCGCGGAGGTCGGCGCCGAGGCGCTGGTGGTCGTCGCGCCGGCCACGATCGCGCCCGCCGAGGTCACGGCGGCCTTTCCGCACGCCGACGTCGCCGTGGTGCGCCTGGACGCCGACGAGGCGTCGAGGCGTGCGCGCTCGGAGCAGCGCCGAGCGGGCGGAGGTCCGCTCCTCGCGGGTGATGACGTGGCGGGATCGTCGGATGTCGAACTCGAGGAACTGCTCGCGGCGAGCGGAGCCGGGGTGGGGGCGGCGCCGGAGGCCCTGGTGGTCGACACCTCGGGACTCGAGGCGGACGCCTCGGCGGATGCCGTGCGGGCGGCGCTCGCCGCCGACGGCCCGTGGAGTCGGAGCACGACACGTTCCTGACACACTGTGGAGCATGGCCACCTACACGCACGGGCATCACGAATCCGTCCTCCGTTCGCACAGTGTCCGCGATATCGCGAACTCCGCCGCGTACCTGCGCCCGCACCTCCGGGCCGACACGCGACTCCTCGATGTGGGCGCCGGTCCCGGCAGCATCACGGTCGACTTCGCCGGCGTCGTCGCGCAGGTGACGGCGACCGAGATCGACGACACCGCGCTCTCGCTCTCGCGTGATCTCGCCGCAGGGCTCGGCCTCACGAACCTCGCATTCTCCGTCGAGGACGTCCACGCGCTGAGCTTCGCCGACGACTCCTTCGACGTCGTGCACGCCCACCAGGTGCTGCAGCACGTCGGCGACCCGGTGCAGGCGCTGCGCGAGATGCGGCGCGTCGCGGTGCCGGGCGGCGTGGTCGCGGCGCGCGACGCCGACTACGCCGCATTCCACTGGTTCCCGATGCTGCCCGAGCTCGACGCGTGGCTGGACCTCTACCGCCGGGCGGCCCGCGCGAACGGCGGCGAGCCCGATGCGGGGCGCCGACTTCTGTCGTGGGCGCGCGCCGCGGGCTTCGCGGACGTCACGGCGACGGCGTCCACCTGGTGCTACGCGACCCCCGAGGACCGCGCGTGGTGGGGCGGGATGTGGGCCGACCGCATCCTCGAATCCGCGCTCGCGCGTCAGCTGCTCGACGGCGGGATGGCCTCGTCGTCCGATCTGCGGGCGATCAGCGAGGCGTGGAGGCTCTGGGCCGACGACGGCGACGGCTGGTTCCTCGTGCCGCATGGCGAGATCATCGCTCGTGCGTGATCGCCGCCCGCTCGGATACATCCTCCGGCGGATGCGAGCCGACCTCGGCCCCGCGTAGCGTGGGGGAGTGATCCGCCCGCTCTCCCGCACCGCGCTCGTCCTCGACATCGTCGGGGCGTCGCTGCTCTTCATCGTCTTCACGCCGATGTCGATCGTGTTCTACGGGCCGGGGACGGGCAACACCGACATCTCCGGGCCCTCCGCTGCGGCCGTCGTGATCGCGAGCCTGCTCATGTTCGGCGGCGTGGCGATCGGCCGCCTGGCCCCCAGACTCGCGCTGATCGCCGCTTGGGTCGGCGCGGTGCTGCAGATGCTCGCCGGATTCGGCCCACTGCCGATCGACGTCGCGATCCTCATGGTGCTGTATGCGACGGCAGCCTGGGGCAGCCGACGTGTGCTGTGGTGGGGTTTCGGTTCCGCCATCGGCGGCGGATTCGTCGCGGCGACCTACATGGTCATCGTGAACGGCGTGGCCTTCGGCACCGGCAGCGGATGGGACAAGATCACCGCGGGCACATTGCTGCTCGTCCTCTCCCTGCTCGCGCTCGGGTTCGCGTGGGTGTGCGGCCTGCTGTGGCGCGTCATCCTGCGCTCGCGCCGCACGAGAGCCGCCCAGCTGCAGGCGGAGTCGCTGGCGGCCGAGGAGCAGGAGCGGGTGCGCATCGCGCGCGACATGCATGACATCGTCGCGCACTCCCTCGCGGTCGTGATCGCCCAGGCCGACGGCGCACGGTACGCCGCCGCCGCGAAACCGGAGGTGGCGACGGAGGCGCTCGGCACGATCGCCCAGACCGCCCGCGGTGCACTGAGCGATGTGCGGCTGCTGCTCACCCAGCTGCGCCATCGCCAGGGAGACGGCCCGCAGCCGACGCTCGCCGACTTGGAGGCGCTGTTCGCCCAGGTGCGGCAGGCCGGTATCGAGCCACGCATCACGATCGACCCGACCCCGCCCGGAGAACCGCCGGGAGCGATCCAGCTCGCCGTGTACCGCATCCTGCAGGAGGCGCTCACGAACGCGATCAGGCACGGCGACGGCGCGGTCGACGTGCACCTCGCGTGGCTTCCCGACCGTGTCGACATCCAGGTGCGCAACACGGTGGCGCGGGAGCAGACGGCCGCGGTCGGCGGGCACGGACTGATCGGCATGCGAGAGCGGGCGCAGCTCGTGGGCGGTAGCCTTCAGGCGGAGCGTCAGGGTGCGCAGTTCGTCGTGCGCGCGACGCTCCCGATCGGAGAGAGTGCATGATCAGGGTCGTACTCGTGGATGACCAGGCGCTGTTCCGCGCCGGCATCCGCATGCTCATCGCCTCGCAGCCCGACCTCGACGTCGTGGGCGAGGCGGGGGACGGACGCGAGGCGATCGACCTCGTCCGTGCCGTTCGGCCCGACGTCGTGCTCATGGACATCCGGATGCCGGTGATGGACGGCCTCACCGCGACCGCGGAGATCCTCCTGCAGCCCGAGCCACCGCGCATCGTGATGCTCACGACGTTCGATCTCGACGAGGCGGCCGCGCGGGCGATCCGGCAGGGGGCGAGCGGTTTCCTGCTCAAGGACGCCGATCCCGAGTTCCTCCTCGCCGCCATCCGCACGGTGCACTCCGGATCGAGCGTGATCGCCGCTTCAGCGACCCGCGAGCTGTTCGAGCACTTCGCCGAGACTCCGAAGCCCGTTCCCCCGCAGTTCTCGTCGCTCACGGACCGGGAGCAGGAGATCTTCGCCCTGGCCGCCCGCGGGCTCTCGAACTCCGAGATCGCGGCACGGGAGTACCTGAGCGAGGCCACCGTGAAGACCCACATCAGTCGTATCCTCACCAAGCTGTCCCTGCGTGACCGCGTGCAGCTCGTGGTGTTCGCGTTCGAGCACGGGCTCGCCTGACCGTTCCTCCGACGCCTCCGGATCATCCTGGAGATGTACGCGGATGCGTCGAGCGGCCGACGCGCCGCACCACGCCGCGGAAATAGCGTCGATGACATGGAGATCACGACCACCGACCTCGGGCTCGCCGCCCGCGTCCAGCACCTCACTAAGACCTACGGCTCCGGCGAGGGCACGGTCCACGCGCTCGACGACATCAGCGTCGGCATCCGTCGTGGGCAGTTCACCGCCATCATGGGCCCGTCCGGGTCCGGCAAGTCCACGCTCATGCACATCATGGCCGGGCTCGACACCCCCACCGGGGGCCGCGCCTGGATCGGCGACACCGAGATCACCGGCCTCGGCGACCTCGACCTCACGATCCTGCGCCGCCGCCGCGTCGGCTTCATCTTCCAGGCGTTCAATCTCGTGCCCACCCTCACCGCGCTCGGCAACATCATGCTGCCGTTCGAGCTCGACGGTCGGCGTCCCAGCGCCCTGGAGAAGGCGCGGATCGACGGCCTGATCGACACCCTCGGTCTCGGCGCGCGCCTGCAGCACCGCCCGCACCAGCTGTCCGGCGGCCAGCAGCAGCGTGTCGCGATCGCCCGCGCGCTCGCCACGGCGCCGGATCTCGTGTTCGCCGACGAGCCCACGGGGAACCTCGACTCGAAGACCGGCCGCGAGGTCCTGCAGCTCCTCGCGACCGCGAGTCGGGAGCACGGCCAGTCGATCGCGATGGTCACGCACGACGCGATCGCCGCGAGTCACGCCGACCGCGTCCTGTTCCTCGGCGACGGCCGTATCGTCGCCGACCACCCGCGGCAGAGCGCCGAGGAGATCTCGGCGTACATGCTCGCGGCGGAGGTGGCGGCGTGAGCGCCGTCGTCGAGCCGCTCACGCGCACGATCGTGCCGGAGAGCGTGGCCACGGCCCCGCGTCTCGCGTGGCTGCGCGACCGCGGCATGGGTGCCAGTCTGCTCGTCGCCGCGCTGTCGGCGGCGTTCGGCGTGGTGCTGGTCGAGACCACCGCGTTCCTCGGCGCGGTGCTGCAGGCCGATCCCTACATCGGAGACAGCGGCACCCTCGCGGTCGTCGTCGGCCTGCTGTCGGTTCTGCTGACCGCCGTGGCGATGTACGTCGCGGCGATCGTCACGGCCAACACCTTCTCGACGATCATCGCCGGTCGCACGAGGCAGATCGCGCTCATGCGCCTGATCGGGGCCACGGCGCGCTCGCAGCGGGCGGAGGTCGGACGCCAGGGCCTCGTCGTCGGCGTGATCGGCGCCGCGCTCGGGCTGCTCGCGGGCATCGGCATCGCGGCCATCGGCGTGCAGATCGGGACGTCGCTGATCGCGAACGTGCCCGGCGACTTCACGCTCGCGCAGCCGTTCGTGCTGCTCCCGGCGGTCGGCGTCGCGCTGACGACGTGGGCGGCGGCGTGGGCCGGATCCCGCCGCGTCCTCACCGTCACGCCTCTGCAGGCCATCGGAGGGTCGGTCGAGCGCACCCACGACGAGGTGTCGCGCACGAGCCGGCATATCGGCTCGTGGATCCTCCTCGTGACGGGCACACTGCTCCTCGCGGCCGGTGTCGCCGTGGGGCTGATGCATCCGATCGGCGTGGCCGTCGCGTTCGTGGGCGGTCTGCTCTCGTTCACGGGGCTCGCCCTCGGGTCCGTGCTGTTCATGCCGCCGGTGCTGCGTCTCGTGGGACGGATGTTCGGCTCGAGCGCCACCGCGAGGCTCGCGGCCGAGAACGCCTTGCGCTACCCCGAGCGCTCGTCGCGCATGGCGATCGGCGTGGTCATGGGTGTGACGCTCGTGACGATGTTCGCCGTGGCCCTGGAGTCGGTCAAGCAGATGCTCATCGGGCAGTCCGAAGGATCGATCCCCGACGAGTTCTTCACGCCGTTCGACGCCTTCGCGGGAGTCATGATGGTCCTCGTCGCGGTCTCGGCCGTGATCGCCGCCGTCGGTCTCGTGAACCTCCTCACGATCGGCGTCGTGCAGCGGCGTCGTGAACTGGGGCTGCTGCGCTCGATCGGGCTGTCGAACGCCCAGATCCGCCGCATGGTGCTGCTCGAGGCGACGCACATCACGGTCGCGGCCACGCTCACCGGGCTCGTCCTCGGGGTCGTGTACGGGTGGATCGCGGCGCAGTCGCTGCTCGGATCGACCCCCACGCTGCCCGACTTCGAGCCCGCGGGACTCGTCGCCCCGCACGTGCCGTGGTTGCCCGTGGTGATCATCGTCGCCGCGACCGCCGTGCTCACGCTCGTGGCCGCCGCCGCGCCGACCCGGCTCGCCACGCGCGTCGCCCCGGTGGAGGCGCTCGCCGCGGACTGACCGTCATCTTTCGACACCCTCGTCCTCTCCGGAGGGCGGGGGTGCCGTCGCGTCCTAGGCTGGACGGATGCCGACTCCCTTCGATCAGTCCACGTATCAGGTGCGCCTCGAGTGGGGAGTCGACGGACTCGCCCGCCTGGCACCCGCCGACATCGTCGTGGTCGTCGACGTGCTGCGGTTCTCCTCGACGGTCGCGGACGCCGTGGCATCCGGCTCCTCGGTGGCCCTCGACGACGCGCAGGGATGGTCGCGGAACGGCGCGGCCGTGGCCGCCGCCGCGCGGGACGCGGTCGTGCTCGTGGGTGGACTCCGCAACGCGACGGCCGTCGCCGCTGCCGTCACGACGCTGCAGGAGCGCCGTCAGGCCCGCACCTCGGTCGCCGTCATCGCCGCGGGGGAGGCCGACTCCGCCGGGGTGCTGCGGTTCGCGGTCGAGGACCAGCTGGGAGCCGGCGCCGTGATCGACGCGCTCACGACCCGCGGCATCGACCACACCGCCCCGGATGCCGCGGTCGCGGCCGAAGGGTTCCGCGCGCTGCGTCGCGCTCTGCGTCACATGGTCAGCGCCAGCGGGTCGGCGCGCGAGATCGCGGAGGGAGTGCCCGCGACGGATCGCATGTCCGCCGCAGGGCTCGTGCCCACCACGGCTGCGGACGCGGCGGTGCTCGACGCGATCGACGTGGTCCCGGTGCTGCGCGACGGGGAGTTCGTCGCCTTCGACTGAGGTGTCGACCGCCTTCGGGTGAGTCCTGCGGGCGAAGTCCCGGCCGCGTCGTAGGGTCGGGGCATGAGATACGTCCCCGCTCTCATCCTCGACGCCGTCTTCGTGCTCGTGTTCGCCGTGATCGGCCGCGCCTCGCACCAGGAAGACGCCGGCGGCTTCCTCATCACCGCCTGGCCGTTCCTCGTCGCGCTGCTGCTCGGACACGCGGTGGCCGCACTCCTGCCCGCGCGTCCGCGTCGACCCTGGTCGCTGCTGTGGGGCGTCGTGGTCTGGGTGGTGACGGTCGTGGGCGGCATCCTGCTGCGTCTCGTGTCGGGCGACACGGCACAGGTCGCCTTCGTGATCGTCGCGACGCTCACCCTGGGTCTACTGCTCGTGGGCTGGCGGGCGGTCGCCGCGCTTCTGCGCCGACGCGCTGCACGACCCGCGGAGAGCGATCCCGCACCGGTCGATCCCGCACCGGTCGAGTCCGCACCGGTCGAGTCCGCACCGGTCGAGTCCGAGCGCGTCGACGACGCGGACGCGGACGAGCGCCGCTCCTGAGCTCGACCGTCAGCGCGACATCTGCGCCGCGAGCCGCACGTCCGCGCTGATCTCCCGCCGCGCCCAGGCGAACACGTATCGAGCGTCGAAGCTGCGCGAGCAGCGCGCGCACGACGTCGCCCTCGACGGACGGCGGTGCCGGTACGTGACGTGACCCGCCGGGCAGGTGCCGACCCACGGTGCGAGCTCGACCGCGGTCTCTCCGCGGTGCGTGGTGCCGCCGACGTAGCCCAGGTCGCGGGCCACGCGCTTCCAGGTCGAGCCGTGCGCGGCGGCATGGCCGGCCAGCGCGTGCGCGACCTCGTGCAGCAGCACCTGATGGATCTCGTCGTCCTCGAAGCGCGCGGCGAGGTACCGCGACACCGTGATGCGCTTCTTCGAGTAGTCGCACTGACCCGCGCGTCGCTTCGCATGGTCGAACCCGAACGACCAGCTGTCGTCGAGGTGCATCGTGATGAGTGCCTCGCCCCAGACGCGCACTCGCTCCAGTTCCGCCATGCGCTCAGGCTAAGCCATGCCGCCGACATCGGGGCGCAGGCGACATCCGCGCGACTCAGCCCGCGAGCAGCTCCGAGGAGCGACGGCGCTCTGCGGCCTCGATCGCGAGGAGCACGGTCTCCAGCTCGCGGTCGTCGGCTCCCGCCTCGCGGCGCAGGAACAGCGACTGCTTGAAGCTCTCGCGGGCCGTGTCGTAGTCGCCCGACTCGTACGCGTTCCGGCCGTGGTGATGATGCGCGAACGCCGCGATCGACACCCAGCGCTGGCCCTCGGCCTCGGAGGCGCAGGTCGCGAGCTCCTGCTCGGCGGCGGCGTGAGCGCGACGATGCTGCAGCACGGTGGCGTGCAGCACGCGTGCGCGGAGCACGTCCTTGCGGGTCCCCGCCATGCGCGCCTGGCGCACGGTGTCGTCGGCCAGGGCGAGTGCCTCGTCCAGGCGGTCGAGGACCTTCAACAGCCAGACCCGCTCCAGGAGCGCGGGCAGGCTGCGCTGAGGCGAGATCTCGTCGAGGCGTGCCGCGCATTCATCGAGATCGACCAGTTCGCGAAGGCTCTCCTGGTCGTACCCTCGGATGAAATTCATTGCTCTCCTTCCGCAGCATCCCCCGACAAGTGTGCCCTCGATGGGTCGAGCCGTCGGGGCGGCACGCCCCGGACCCGCACATCCGGATCCGTCGGCCGGGTCAGCGCAGGAACAGCGACGCGTCGGGACGGGGCGAGGCGACGGCATCCGCATCGGTCACGACCCGCGCCCCCTGGAGGAACGCGGCGACCTCGGTGCCCTGCGCGATCTTCGCGGGATGCGGGCCGGCCGCAAGCATCCGCGGGAGCCACTCGGTCGGCAGCGGTGCGGCGGACGCGGCGATCACGAGGTTCCCGAAGCGTCGGCCCTTCAGCACCTGGGTGTCGGCGAGCACGCCGATCTCGGGCAGCACCTCGGCGATCGTCGCGACCTGACGGCGGGCGAACGCCAGTCCCGGACCGTCGGCGACGTTCACGAGAAGCACGCCGTCGGGGCGGAGCAGTTCGCGCAGCTCTCGGTAGAACTCGACGCTCGTCAGGTGTGCGGGCGTCTGCGCTCCGGAGTAGACGTCGGACACGACCAGGTCGCAGCTGCCGTGCAGCGCAGCCGGCAGGCGACCCACCCCGTCGCGCGCGTCTCCGATGCGCACCCGGATCGCGGCGCCGCGGGGGAGCGGCAGATGCTCGCGGACGAGCGCGGCGAGAGGCGCCTCGAGCTCGATGACCTGCTGGCGCGAGCCGGGACGGGTCGCCTCGACGTAGCGCGGGATCGTCAGCGCGCCCGCTCCCAGATGCACGGCCGTGAGCGGACCGTCGGGGAGCTGGTCGATCACGGCGCCCATCCGCACGATGTACTCGAAGTGCAGGTGCGTCGGGTCGTCGAGGTCGACGTGCGACTGCGGGGTGTCGTCGACGATGAGCTCGAAGCCGCTCGTGAACTCGGACGGGACGATGCGGGCGATCCCGCCGTGATCGAGTCGAGCCTGCGGCTGCTCCGTGTCCCGCGCGCGCGTCCTGCCCATGCTCCGAGACTACGCGCTCGTCCGGTCGTCTCAGCGCCTCTGGTTGCCCACCGAGCAGGTCTCCTGGTCGACGCTCTGACCGGAGATCTCCGGGGGCAGCGTGGCACGCGGAGCCGCCGTGGCGTCCGGAGTCGCGGCGACGTCGTCGGGCGCGGGCGTCGTGAGCTCCACGCCGTCGTGCGTCGCGACGTCGCCGGAGAGCGAGATCGCCTCTCCCGCCGCGAGCGCCGACCACAGCGCCTCCGCCGTCTGCTCGTCCGGCACGACCTTGACGCCCGGGTTGTCCGGGTCGTCGAGGTTGGGGTACTGCACGAACACGAAGTCCGAGAAGCGGACGTCCTTGAGCGCGAGCGCGAGCTGTCCGAGCGTCAACGGGTTGCTCAGCTTGTCGCTGGGGACGATGTTGTCGGCCACCGTGTCGGCGAGCCGCAGCACCGCGGCCGGATCGCTGAGGGTCTCGGCGCTGAGGATCTTCTTCGCCAGGCGCGACATGTACTGCTGCTGGTTCGAGATGCGCGCGAGATCGCTTTCGTCTCCCACGCCGTGTCGCGTGCGGATGAACGCGAGCGCGGAGGCGCCCGACACGGTGTGCGTCCCCACCGGGAGATCGATCCCGGCCTGCGAGTCGCGGATGCCGTCGCCCGCGACGCACACCTCGACGCCGCCGATCGCGTCGGTGATCGCGATCACGCCGTCGAAGCTGATCTTGGCGGCGAACTCGATCGGGATGTCGCTCAGGTCGGTCACGGTCTTCGCGACGCAGGAGATGCCCGCGTGCTCGAAGACCGAGTTGAGCGGTGCCTTCGACATCGAGGAGGCCGTCGATCCGTCCTCCCGCGTGCACTCGGGCACGGCGACCATCAGGTCGCGGGGGAAGGACACCACCGTGACGTTGCGGGGCGCCGCCGACACGTGCACGAGCAGGTTGACGTCGTTGCGGACGCCCCCGTCCTGATCCTCGCAGCGTTCGCCGAGGAGTTGCGTGGAGATGTCGCCGCATTCGTCGGTGCCGACGATGAGGATGCTGAACGCCTTGTCCGCCGGGTACGCGCCGAGGGAGGGAGGGGCGACGTCCACGGAGTCCTCGAGCGTGACGGCGCCGTCGCCGACGCGGGTCAGGAGGTCGCTCACGACGAAGCCGGCGACAGCGACCGCCGAGACCAGAAGCACGCTGAGAGAGATGCCCAGGATCTTGAGGAATGATGAGAAGGCTGTGGGTGTCGGGAGAGTCGCGTGACGCGCGACGGTGGATCGTCTCTGATCGTCGAGGGCGCCTGACATGCGGCAGAGCCTACCCGGGAACCCTGACGACGCCTGATGTTACGGCTGCGTGACGTTTCTGAGAATAACTTGCAGGAAATTTGTTAGTCGTGAATACTTTTTCCTACGTGGTAGGCACCCCGATGCCGCCAGGACGTTCAAAGAGGAGATCCCTGATGCACAAGCGCATTCTTCCGGTCGTGGCGCTCGGCGCCGCGGCCACCCTGGGCCTGGCGGCCTGTGCCGGCGGTGGCGCCGGCGACAACGGCGGTGCCGTCGACGGCGAGGGCCAGGAGCTCACCGTCTGGATCATGAAGGGCACCAACCCCGACTCCAGCGCCTTCTACGACGAGGTCTCGGACGCGTTCGAGAAGGAGACCGGCGCCACGGTCAAGATCGAGGAGATCCAGTGGGCCGACGCCCACGACCGGTTCGTCACCTCCATCGCGGGCGGGACGACGCCCGACGTGGCCGAGACGGGCACCACCTGGACCGCCGAGTTCGCCGACGCCGGCGCGCTCGAGCCGCTCGACTCCTACGTCGACGCCGAGAAGGGCCTCCGCGACGACCTCGTCGAGGGCCTCGCGGTCGCCGGCACGTACGACGACGAGCTCTACGGCATGCCGTGGTACGCCGGCGTCCGCTCGATCGTCTACCGCACCGACGTGTTCGACGAGCTCGGCCTCGACGCCCCGAAGACGTGGGACGACATCGTCGCCGCGGGCGACGCCATCAAGGCCGCCAAGCCCGACATGCTGCCGTTCCCGGTCCCGGGCGACGCCGAGTTCCAGGTCTACCCCTGGGTCTGGGGCGCCGGTGGCGAGGTCGCCACGCAGAAGGGCGGCGAGTGGACCAGCGAGCTCGACAGCACCGAGTCGCAGGCCGGCATCGAGTTCTACACCGGACTCGCGACCGAGCACGGCTTCTCCTCCGCGGGGGCGACCACCTGGAAGGAGACCGACCTGCGTGACGCGTTCACCCAGGGCAACGTCGCCATGATGCTTTCGGGCTCGTGGACCCCGAAGGCGCTCATCGAGGCGAACCCCGACCTCGAGGGCAAGATCGGCGCCGCGGTCATCCCCGGCGAGGACGGCGGCATCGCTCCGTCCGTGCTCGGCGGATCGCACCTGTCGGTGTTCAACACCACGAAGAACGCCGACCTCGCGTGGAAGTTCGTGCAGCTCATGACCACGGGCGAGTTCGCCGAGAAGTGGGCCGACGAGACCGGCTACTTCCCCGGCGTCCAGTCGGCGATGGAAGAGGCGCTCGCCTCGACCGACCCGCTCGTCGCGCCGTTCGCGGAGCAGATGGTCGAGGGCGGCGCATCCGTGCCGGTGACCCCGAACTTCGGAGCCGTCCAGGCCAAGAAGACGACCAACGCGATGATCCAGGCCATCCTCAGCGGGCAGAAGGACGTCGCGACCGCGACGAAGGACGCCGCCGCCGAGATGACCGAGCTGCTCAACCAGTAAGACAGATAGGCAATATCACCTCATGTCGATGGTGCAAGCGCCACTGCCGGCCACGAAGGCGGAGTCCACCTCCGCCTCCGTGGCCGGCGGCCGGCCGCGCAAGCGAGGCCTCTCGCTGATCACGGCCCGCCCCTGGCTCCTCCTCGCCCCCGGGCTGATCATCCTCGCGGTGCTCATGCTGTGGCCGCTCGTCCAGGTGGTCATCTACTCCCTGCAGGACTACGGTCTGCGTGAGATCAACACGGGGGAGAGCAACTGGATCGGCCTCGAGAACTACGTCGAGGCGCTCACCAACCCGACGCTCTGGACGGTCGTCCTGCCGAACACGGTGGGCTTCGCCGCCGTCGCGGTGTTCGCGACCGTCGCCCTCGGCACGCTCGTGGCCCTGCTGCTCGCGCGGCTCGGCCCGGTGTGGCGCACCATCGTCTCCAGCTGCATCATGGTCGCCTGGGCGATGCCCGCCGTGACCGGCACCTACGTCTGGACGTTCATCTTCGATGCCGACCGCGGCATCTTCAACACGATGCTGCAGAACCTCGGCCTGATCGACGGCGCCGTGAACTGGTTCACGAACCAGTGGTCGTTCTACGGCATCGTGCTCCTCAACGTCGTCCACCACGGCTTCCCGTTCGTGGCGATCACGGTGCTCGCGGGCCTGCTGGGCGTCTCCAAGGAGATGCTCGAGGCCGCGGCGCTCGACGGCGCCGGCGCGTGGCGCCGATTCTGGAAGATCATCTTCCCGACTCTCAAGCCCGTCTTCTCGGTCGTGATCATCCTGTCGACGATCTGGGACTTCAAGGTCTTCGCGCAGGTCTACCTGATGCCCGGCGGCAGCGGCGGCAACAGGCAGGTGCTCAACCTCGGCGTGTGGTCGTACGTGGAGTCCTTCGGGCAGAACCGCTACGGCTTCGGCGCGGCGCTCGCCGTGCTGCTCACGCTGCTCCTGATCGGCATCACGATCGTCTACATCCGATCCCTCATGAAGGAGGACGAGCTGTGAACCCGCGCCCCAGGCTCCGCTCGCGCATCGGGGTCGGGATCGGCGTCGCCGCCGTCCTGATCTTCACCCTGTTCCCCGTCTACTGGATGGTCTCCAGCGCCCTCGACAAGAAGGCGTCGTCGGGCGGGCAGTCGCTGCTCCCGCAGGAGTTCAGCTTCGACAACTTCGCGTTCGTGCTCACCGAGGGAGGGTTCGGCACGTATCTGCGGAACTCCGCGATCGTGGCGCTCGTGACCGTGCTCGTCAGCGCCCTCGTCTGCCTTCTCGCGGCCGTGGCCGTCGCGCGCTTCCGGTTCAAGTTCCGCACGACGATCCTCATGATGATCCTCGTCGTGCAGATGGTGCCCCTCGAGGCGCTCGTGATCCCGCTCTTCCTGCAGGTCAAGAGCCTCGGGCTGCTCAACAGCATCCTCGGACTCATGGTCGTGTACGTGGCGCTGTCGCTCGCCTTCGGCATCTGGATGCTGCGCGGGTTCGTCGCGGCGGTGCCCGTCGAGCTCGAGGAGGCCGCGTACATCGACGGCGCGAGCTGGTGGCGCATGTTCCGCTCGATCCTGCTGCCGCTCGTGATGCCCGGTCTGGTCGCGACGAGCATCTTCAGCTTCATCACGGCGTGGAACGAGTTCATCTTCGCGATGACGATCCTCGGCGCGCAGACCGACCAGTACACGGTCTCGATCGGACTGAAGTCGTTCTTCGGCCTGTACGCGAACGACTGGGGCAGCATCATGGCCGCGTCGACGATCATCACGGTCCCGGTCATGATCTTCTTCGTGATCGTGCAGCGCCGTCTCTCGGCCGGCATGGTGGCGGGAGCGGTGAAGGGATGAGCGACGACCTCGAGCTGCTCGCGAATCGCGTCCTCTGGCCCGGGTTCTTCGGCACCGAGGCGCCCGACTGGCTGCTCGCCGAGCTCCGCGACGGGCTGGCCGGAGTCGTGTACTTCGGTCAGAACATCGGCGACGGACTCGCCGCGCTGAGCGACGCGATCCTCGCCGCGAACCCCGATGCCCTGATCGGCATCGACGAGGAGGGCGGCAGCGTCACGCGGCTCGAGTCCGCGACCGGCTCCACGCTCCCCGGAGCGGCGCAGCTCGGTCGCCTCGACGACGCGGACGCCACGCGGGCGACCGGCGCGGAGCTCGCGCGACGTGTGGCGGCGATCGGCGGGAACGTCGTGCTCGGCCCCGTCGCCGACGTGAACACGGATCCGCGCAACCCGGTGATCGGCGTGCGCTCCTTCGGCAGCGACGAGGCTCTGGTCTCACGCCACACGGTCGCCGAGGTCGCCGGCATCCAGGGCCGCGGTGTCGCCGCGTGCGTCAAGCACTTCCCCGGCCACGGCGACACGCACCTCGACTCGCACCACTCGCTGCCGGAGATCTCCCTCGACATCGAGGAGTTCGAACGCGTGCACCTCGCACCGTTCCGCGCCGCGATCGCCGCCGGGGTCGACTCGATCATGACCGCGCACATCGTCGTCCCCGCGTGGGGCGAGGCGCCCGCGACGCTGAACCCGGCCGTGCTCGGGATGCTGCGCGAGTGGGGCTTCGACGGCGTGATCATCACGGACGCGCTCGACATGGCCGCGATCCGCGAGACCGTCGGAATCGGCGGGGGAGCCGCTCTGGCCCTCGCGGCCGGCGCGGACCTGCTCTGCATCGGGAACCCCACCAACCCCGGCGAGGCCGCACTCGCCGACCAGGACGAGCGGGACTTCCGGGCGGCACGCGACGGCATCGTCGCGGCGCTCCGGGACGGCTCTCTCGCGCGGGAGCGCGTCGAGGAGGCGGCCGCCCGTGTTGCGGCCCTGGCGGCGACGCTGCGAGCGCGGGGCGCCGGTTCGCCGGCGGCCGCGGAGTTCGACGCCCGCGCCATCGTGGGCGGAGCCGTCACGGGCGCGGTCGCGGAGGCCTCGGCCCTCGCGGTCGTCGACGCCCGCCGGCGCTCCACTCTCGCGGTCGACAGCGCCGCGGCCTACGTCGCGGAGGCGCTCGCACGAGGCGACCACCGGGAGCGCCTCGACGTCGCGCGCGCCACCGTCGCGGAGCAGGACGCCGTGCTCGACGCCGCCGTGTCGGCGGAGGGCCTGACCGTGATCCTCGTCGACCGTCCCGATGCGGACGCCGCGCAGCGCGACCTCGTGCGCAGGGCGGCTCTGCGGGATCCGGAGGCGGTCGTCGTGAACGTCGGGCTGGCCCCGGAGCACGAGCTTCCGCTGCCGGTCGTCCAGGTCGGAGCGGCCAGTCGCATCGGCGCCGAGATCGCGGGCGAACGTCTGCGCGGAGCATCCGTTTCGCCACCGACGGGCGCAGGTCGGGCCGACTGAGGCAGGATGGCACCGTGGACGCTGACGTTCTCGCGCTGGTACGCCGATCGATCCCCCGCCTGACTGCCGCTGAGGCACGGGTCGCGGAGACGATCCTCGGCGACCCCACGCTCGTCGTCGACCTCGCCATCAACGACCTCGCCCGGCTGTGCAACACCTCGCTGTCGACGGTTGCGCGCTTCGCGCAGTCCCTCGGCTTCAGCGGCTACCGGGAGCTGCGCGTGGCCGTGGCCCGCACGGTCACGCTCGCCCAGGCGCAGCAGGCCCGATTCAGCCTCGACACGACGGCGATCGACCCCGGGGACGAGCCGCCGGCCATCGCGGCGAAGCTCGCGGCGCAGGAGATCGATGCGATCGAGAAGACCGCGCTCGGGCTCGACGCGGCCGCGCTCGACAGAGTCGCCCACGCGGTGGTCGCGGCCAGACACGTCGACGTGTTCGGGCAGGCGTCGTCGTCGCTCACGGCGCAGGACCTGCAGCAGAAGCTGTCGCGGATCGGCTGCTCGGTGTCCCATTCCCCCGACCCGCATCTCGCGCTCACCGCGGCGTCGCTGCGGACCCGCGAGGACGTCGCGATCGCGTTCTCGCACGGCGGGGAGACGCAGGAGGTCGTGCGTGCGGCCGAGGTCGCGCGAGACGCCGGCGCTCTGGCCGTGGCCGTCACCAGCGTGCCGGACTCGTCGCTCGCCCTCGCGGCCGACGTCGTGCTGCTGACGTACGCGCAGGAGTCGCCGTTCCGCATGGCCGCGATGTCGAGCAGGATCGCGCAGCTCGCGCTGGTCGACATCCTGTTCGTGCGCGTCGTGCAACTGCGGGGCGAGCCCGTGGCGATCCCGCTCCAGCTCACGCACGACGCGGCGGCCGCTCGCCGCCGCGCCCCGCGCCGCTGACGCTCAGTCGATGTGGTCGCGGGTGCTCGACAGCGCCCTCGTGGCGATCCGGTGAGCTCGGGCGAGGCTGCCGCTCAGGGACAGGCCGGTGAGGACGCCCGCGAGGAATCCGGCGGCGAACGCGTCGCCCGCGCCGATGGATTCCACCACGGGGACGTCCAGGGCGTCGCTCTGCTGGCGCTCCTCGCCGTCGAAGGCGACGGCTCCCAGCGGATGGGTGACGAGCAGGAAGCGCGGTTCGGGGAGCAGAGCCCGCAGACGGTCGGGGTCATCGGTCCCGAACACGGCCGCGGCATCGGGGCGCGTGCAGAACACGACGTCGGCGCCGCGCGCGTATCCCGTGAGCACACGGCGGCCCTCGTCCTCCTGGCCGCGCCAGAGCACCGAGCGCCAGTTGACGTCGAAGCTGCGCATCCGGCCCTCCGTCCTGTCCGCGAACAGGGCGTCCTGCGCGGCGCGCGCCGAGGCGGAGAGCGCGGGCGTGATGCCGGAGGTGTGCACGAGCGCGGCCTCGGCGAGGAGGGCGGAGGCCGCGGGCGCCGTGAGCGTGGCGGGCGAGAGGCCCGCGCCGGCGGAGTCCGTGCGGTAGTAGTGCATCGTGCCGTCGATCGAGCCGTCTGGCCCGGTCGACAGCTCCTTCACGTACAGTCCGGTCGGGGCGAGGGCGTCGACCTCGACCGCGCTCGCGTCGACCTCGAGGCGGCGCAGCTCGGCAGTGAGGAAACGCCCGAAGCCGTCGTCGCCGACCCGCGACACCACGGCGCTGCGGATACCCGCCGACGCCAGGGCGATCGCGGTGTTCCACTCGGCGCCGGCGAGGGAGCGGTGGAACGTGCGATTGTCCTCCAGTGGAGCGGCGGTCGCGGGGACGAGGGAGACCAGGCCTTCGCCGACGCAGACGGCGAGGGGAGACGTGTCGGGCACGTTGTGGACATTACCGGATCGCCGACGGGGCTGAAATACCGGAACGTAGGATGCGGCGAGCGCACGGCATCAGCGGGCCGAGGACGGTCGATACCGGATTGCAACCTGCCGCTATTTGGCATCTGTGGATCACCTGGGTAGCGTCGAGGGATCACCGTGTCCGGCGGCGAAGAGGCCCCGGATCGCGCAAGGAAGCGCCCCACAGGGAAGGTCATACACATGCACCACTCGATCACGCGTCGGCGAGGTCTCATCGCCGTCACCGGAACAGCGCTGGCCGCGCTGGTCCTGTCCGGATGCGTCGCCAGCGAGCGCGGCGACGGCGACGGCGGAGCGTCCGGCGACGTCGACGGCACCTTCGTGTTCGCCGCCTCGTCCGACCCCGCGAGCCTCGACCCCGCCTTCGCCCAGGACGGCGAGACGTTCCGCGTCTCCCGCCAGATCTTCGAGGGCCTGGTCGGCACCGAGCCCGGCACGGCCGACCCCGCGCCGCTCCTCGCCGAGAAGTGGGAGTCGTCCGAGGACGGCATGAGCCACACCTTCACCCTCAAGGAGGGCGTGACCTTCCACGACGGCACCCCGTTCAACGCCGAGGCCGTCTGCGCGAACTTCGACCGCTGGTACAACTGGACCGGCCTCGCCGCGTCCGAGGCGTTCGGCTACTACTACAACAAGCTCTTCAAGGGCTACGCCTCCGACCCCGCCAACGCCGTGTACAAGTCCTGCACTCCCGACGGCGACACCTCGGTGACGATCGAGCTCAACAAGCCGTTCGCCGGCTTCGTCGCCTCGCTGTCGCTCCCGGCCTTCGGCATGCAGAGCCCCTCGGCCATGGCCGAGTTCGGGGCCGACGACGTCAGCGGCTCCGCCGAGGCGCCCGTGCTCTCCGAGTACGCCATGGGGCACCCGGTCGGCACCGGCCCCTACCAGTTCGAGGAGTGGGCGCCGGGCGAGCAGGTCACGCTCAAGGCCTACGGCGACTACTGGGGCGATGCGGGTCAGGTCGACGAGATCATCTTCCGCACGATCGACGACCCGACGGCCCGTCGCCAGGCGCTCGAGTCCGGCTCCATCGACGGCTACGACCTCGTCGGTCCCGCCGACACCAAGGCGCTCGAGGACGACGGCTTCACGATGGTGTCGCGTCCGCCGTTCACGATCCTGTACCTCGCCTTCAACCAGGCGGTGCCCGCGCTGCAGGACCCCAAGGTCCGTGAGGCGCTCTCGTACGCGATCGACAAGGACGCGCTGATCAGCCAGGTGCTGCCGGAGGGCACGCAGAAGGCCATCGAGTTCGTGCCCGAGGTCGTCAACGGCTACAACCCCGACGTCACGACGTACGACTACGACCCCGAGAAGGCGAAGGCGCTGCTCGCGGAGGCCGGCTACACCGAAGCCAACCCGCTGGCGCTCGACTTCAACTACCCGGTCAACGTCTCGCGTCCGTACATGCCGGACCCCGAGCAGATCTTCACGGTGCTGTCGTCGCAGCTGTCCGAGGTCGGCGTGCAGACCACGCCGGTGTCGGAGGAGTGGGTCGAGTACCTCGACCGCACCACGGGCACCTCGGACCACGGCATCCACCTGCTCGGCTGGACCGGCGACTACAACGACACCGACAACTTCGTCGGCGTGTTCTTCGGCCAGCAGAGCTCCGAGTGGGGCTTCGACAACCCGGAGCTGTTCCAGAAGCTGACCGAGGCGCGCGGCGTCTCGAACCTGGACGACCAGACCGCGCTGTACGAGGACATCAACGAGATGGTCGCGCAGTTCATCCCGGGCGTGCCGCTCGCGCACCCGGCGCCGACCCTCGCGTTCGACCCGCGGGTGAAGAGCTACCCGGCCAGCCCGGTGAACGACGAGGTCTTCACGGACATCGTCCTCACCAAGTAACAGGCTGACGCCGCCAATCGGTCGTTGAGCGAGGAGCGAAGCGACGAGACGAAACGCAGGGATTCTTGCGGAACCTGCGTTTCGTCTCGCTCCGCTCGCTCAACGACCGTCGGTTAGGAGACCTCTTTGCTGCGCACCATCGGCAGGCGACTGCTGTTCCTCATCCCCACCCTGATCGGCCTCAGCATCCTGCTGTTCGCCTGGGTCAGGGCCCTGCCCGGCGGTCCCGCCGTCGCCCTTCTCGGTGAGAAGGCGACGCCGGAGGCCATCGCCAGGGTCAACGAGCTCTACGGATTCGACAGACCGATCCTGGAGCAGTACTTCATCTGGGTCGGTCGCCTCCTCCAGGGCGACTTCGGGACGTCGATCCAGACGAACCGTCCCGTGGTGGAGGAGTTCTTCCGACGCTTCCCCGCGACGATCGAGCTGAGCGTCATGGCGCTCATCTTCGCGGTGGGGGTCGGCATCCCGCTCGGCTACTGGGCCGCGCGGCGCCACGGGAAGTTCAGCGACCACGCCTCGGTCGTCCTGAGTCTCATCGGCATCACGATCCCGGTGTTCTTCCTGGCGTTCATCCTCAAGTACGTGTTCGCGGTGCAGCTCGGCTGGCTGCCCTCGGACGGACGGCAGAACCCGCGCATAGACGCGACCCATCCCACCGGGTTCTACGTGTGGGACGGGTTGATAACGGGCGAGTTCGACGCCTCCTGGGACGCGATCCTCCACCTGGTGCTGCCGGCGCTCGCACTCGGGACGATCCCGCTCGCGATCATCGTGCGCATCACCAGGGCCAGCGTGCTCGAGGTGCAGAACGCCGACTACGTGCGCACGGGTCGGGCGAAGGGCGTCGGCGCGACGACCCTGCGCAACAGGTTCATCCTCCGCAACGCGATGCTGCCCGTGATCACGACCATCGGACTGCAGACCGGTCTGCTGATCTCCGGCGCCGTGCTCACCGAGACCGTGTTCGCATTCCCCGGCATCGGGTCCTTCCTCGCGAGGGCGATCTTCACGAGGGACTTCCCCGTGCTCCAGGGGTTCATCATCTTCATCGCGATCGCGTACGCGCTCATCAACCTGGCGGTCGACGTGTCGTACAGCGTGATCGATCCGAGAGTGAGGGTGCAGTGATGTCCCCGCTCGTCATTGAGAAGGAGGCGACGTCATGAGCGTCTCGCTCCCCCCGGCACAGGGCCCGTCCGCCGCAGGCGGCGAGCTCGTCGACACGGTCTCGATCGCCCAGGCCGGCCTCACGGCAGGACCGGGCGGTTTCTGGCGCGACGTGTTCCGCCGGCTCCGTCGCAACCCGACCGCGTGGATCGGCGCCGGCATCGTGCTCGCGTTCCTGCTGGTGGCCGTCCTCGCTCCGATCCTCGCGCCGTATCCCGAGACCGCGCTCCCCGGAGCGAAGTCGATCACCCCGACGCACATCCCCGGACCGGGGGAGCTGCCCGAGTTCCCGCTCGGCCTCGACCGCTTCGGCGGCGATGTGCTGTCGAAGCTGATCTGGGGCGCGCAGGCTTCGCTGCTCGTCGGCATCATCTCCACCGCGCTCGGCCTCGTGGGCGGCATGCTGCTCGGCCTCGTCGCCGGCACGTTCGGCGGCTGGGTCGACACGATCATCATGCGCGTGGTCGACATCATCCTGTCGGTGCCGAACCTGCTGCTCGCGGTCTCGATCGCGGCGATCCTCGGCCAGACGCCGTTCGCGGTCATGATCGCGATCGGCGCCTCGCAGGTGCCGATCTTCGCACGGCTCCTGCGGGCGTCGATGCTCCAGCAGCGTTCGAGCGACTACGTGCTCTCGGCGCAGACGCTCGGCCTCGGGCGCGGACGCATCACGATGTCGCACGTGCTGCCGAACGCGATCGGCCCCGTCATCGTGCAGGGCACGCTGACGCTCGCGACGGCCGTGATCGATGCGGCGGCGCTGTCGTTCCTCGGACTCGGCGGCGGACGCCCCGAGACCGCGGAGTGGGGCCGCATGCTGACCTACGCGCAGAACGAGCTGGCGATCGCGCCCTGGCTGGCGTTCTTCCCCGGCATCTGCATCGCGGTCACCGCGCTCGGCTTCACGCTGTTCGGCGAGGCCCTGCGCGAAGCCATGGATCCCCGGACGAGGGCGCGATGAACGTCGACAGCGTCAGGGACGAGAACAAGGAGAACCGGATGCCGAGCGCACCGCTGCTGTCGGTCGAGGGCCTCGCCGTCGACTTCGCCACCATGGACGGCGTCGTCCACGCGGTGGAGGGAGTCGATCTCGAGATCGCGGAGGGTGAGACGGTCGCGATCGTCGGCGAGTCCGGCTCGGGCAAGTCGACCACGGCGATGGCGATCATCGGGCTCCTCGCGGGCGGCGGCCGCGTCGCCTCGGGGAGCATCCGCCTCGACGGTCGTGAGATCGCCCACGCGCCGGAGAACGAGCTGCGCACGATTCGCGGACGTGACATCGGGCTCGTCCCGCAGGACCCGATGTCGAACCTCAACCCGGTCGCGAAGATCGGCACCCAGGTCGCCGAGACGCTGCTCGCGCACGGACTGGCCACGCGGCAGAACGTGGGGGAGAAGGTGGTCGAGGCGCTCACCGCGGCCGGTCTCCCCGATCCCGGGCGTCGTGCCAAGCAGTACCCTCACGAGTTCTCCGGCGGCATGCGCCAGCGTGCGCTGATCGCGATCGGCCTGGCGTGCAAGCCGCGGCTGCTGATCGCGGACGAACCCACGAGTGCGCTCGACGTCACGGTGCAGCAGACGATCCTCGACCAGATCGGCGCCATGACCCGGGAGCTCGGCACCGCGGTGCTGCTCATCACGCACGACCTCGGCCTCGCGGCGGAGCGTGCGGAGCGCGTGGTCGTGATGCACCGTGGCAAGGTCGTGGAGCAGGGGCCCGCGCGGCAGATCCTCGAGGCTCCGCAGCATCCGTACACGCAGTCGCTCGTGAAGGCGGCGCCGTCGGTCGCGGCCGCGCGGCTGCGCCCGGAGGCGTTCGTCGCGGAGCGTCCCACGACGGATGCGGTCGCCGAGGGCGCGACGGCCGCGCCGGCCGCCGACAACATCGTGGAGATCGAGAACCTCACGAAGGTGTACCCGGTGCGCGGACAGAAGGAGGACTTCGTCGCGGTGGACGACGTGTCGCTCGCGATCCCGCGCGGCGAGACGGTCGCGATCGTGGGCGAGTCCGGCTCGGGCAAGACGACGACGGCACGGATGCTGCTGAAGGTGATCGAGCCGACGAGCGGACTGATCCGCTTCGAGGGCAAGGACGTCTCGTCGCTGAGCCGCGCGGAGACCAAGGATTTCCGCCAGCGGGTGCAGCCGATCTTCCAGGACCCGTACTCGAGCCTGAATCCGATGTTCACGATCGAGAGGCTGATCTCCGAGCCGCTGGAGTTCTATCGCCGGGGGAGCGGAGCGGATCGACGCAAGCGGGTGCGCCAGCTCCTGGAGGACGTGGCGCTGCCGCAGTCGATGCTGCGCCGCTATCCGTCCGAGCTGTCCGGAGGCCAGCGTCAGCGCGTGGCGATCGCCCGGGCACTGGCGCTCTCGCCGGACCTGATCGTGTGCGACGAGCCGGTGTCGGCGCTGGACGTGCTCGTGCAGGATCAGATCCTCACGCTGCTCGGCGACCTGCAGCGCGAGTACGGGCTCAGTTACCTGTTCATCTCGCACGACCTCGCGGTCGTACGACTGATCAGCGACTACGTGTGCGTGATGAAGGACGGCTCCCTCGTCGAGGCGGCGTCGTCGGAGGAGATCTTCACGAATCCGCGCGACCCGTACACGCGGCGTCTGCTCGCCTCGATCCCGGGCAACGAGTTGAACATCGCGTCCTGAGGCCGCCGGTCGCATGGCCGCGGCATGTCGATATGCTGTGGCCATGCGCACCCCTCTCCCCGCCCTCGCCGGCGTCGCCGTCGTCGCCTCGCTGCTCCTCGCCGGATGCTCGTCCGCGATCCCGGAGCCGTCGACCTCCTCGGAGTCCCAGGGCTCCGAGCCCTCGGACGCGCCGTCGACGGGTCTCGACGTCGAGCCCGCGGCCGGAGAGACCATCACGGGCAGCGGCTACACGTACGTCGCCCCCGAGGGATGGGGAGTCCCGACCGAGTCGGTTCCCGGCTTCAGCCCGGACACCCTGGTCGCGAACCTGCAGGACACCGACGGCTTCGCCGACAACCTCAACACCCTGAAGTCGCCCGCGGGCGTCGTGACCCCCGAGGTCGTGGAGAGCGCCGGCGTCGACGAGCTCGAGTCGGTCGGCGCCACGGACGTCACGGTGAACGACCGCGTCACGGTCGCCGGCTCCGAGTCGGCGCACCTGTCGGCCCAGCTGTCGAACAGCGGCACGACCTACGCGGTCGAGCAGTACTACGTGAGCGATGCCGAGCAGACGTTCGTCGTCACGTTCTCCTTCAGCGACACCGTGCCCGCCGACGAGCGCGTGCGCCTCGCGGAGTCCGTCCTGGTGACCTGGACCTGGGCCTGACGGCCCCGCGGCACTGCTCCCGGACGCTTTTACCGCAGCTTCCGGAATTGGTCAAGGATTGAGCTTGCCATGTCGCACAATCGCGTCTATAGTTGGTAGTTGCGCTCGCTTCTCCGTGCCCTCATATGGTGGTCGGCATCTCGTTGAGCATTCGGGCGCGCACTCCACCTGACGACAAAGGAATCGAGAAGCCCTGCGGGGCTCACGGAGGTTATTCCCTTGGCTGCTGCTCGCAACGCATCCACATCCACCACCACCAAGAACGGACGCGGAGCATCCCGCCTCTCGTTCGCCAAGATCTCCGACACGCTGACGGTCCCCGACCTTCTCGCCCTGCAGACCGAGTCCTTCGGTTGGCTCGTCGGCAACGACGCCTGGAAGGCGCGTGTCGAGGAGGCCAAGCAGGCCGGTCGCACCGACGTCAACGAGGTCTCCGGCCTCGGCGAGATCTTCGAGGAGATCTCCCCGATCGAGGACCTCGGCGAGACGATGCAGCTCTCGTTCACGAACCCCTACCTCGAGCCCGAGAAGTACTCGATCGAGGAGTGCAAGGAGCGCGGCAAGACGTACGCCGCCCCGCTGTACGTCGAGGCCGAGTTCATGAACCACCTCACGGGTGAGATCAAGACCCAGACGGTCTTCATGGGCGACTTCCCGCTCCAGACCGACAAGGGCACGTTCATCATCAACGGCTCCGAGCGCGTCGTCGTGTCGCAGCTCGTCCGCTCCCCGGGTGTCTACTTCGACAAGACCCCCGACAAGACGTCCGACAAGGACATCGTGTCGGCGCGCGTCATCCCGAGCCGCGGTGCCTGGCTCGAGTTCGAGATCGACAAGCGCGACCAGGTCGGCGTCCGCATCGACCGCAAGCGCAAGCAGTCGGTGACCGTGTTCCTCAAGGCCCTCGGCATGACCAGCGAGGAGATCCTCGCCGAGTTCGCCGGCTTCCCCTCGATCGAGGAGACGCTGGCGAAGGACACCATCGTCACCAAGGAAGACGCGCTCCGCGACATCTACCGCAAGCTCCGCCCGGGCGAGCAGGTGGCCGCCGAGGCCGCGCGCGCCCTCCTCGACAACTTCTACTTCAACCCGAAGCGCTACGACCTCGCGAAGGTCGGCCGGTACAAGATCAACCACAAGCTCGGTCTCGACTCGCCGCTGTCCGACTCGGTGCTCACCGTGGCCGACATCGTCGCCACGATCAAGTACCTGGTCCGCATCCACGCCGGTGTCGAGTCGTTCGACGGCATCCGCGGCGGCAAGCAGTCCGAGATCCGCATCGCGACCGACGACATCGACAACTTCGGCAACCGTCGCATCCGCGCGGTCGGCGAGCTGATCCAGAACCAGGTCCGCACCGGTCTGTCCCGCATGGAGCGCGTCGTCCGCGAGCGCATGACCACGCAGGACATCGAGGCGATCACGCCGCAGACCCTGATCAACGTGCGCCCCGTCGTCGCCGCGATCAAGGAGTTCTTCGGAACGTCGCAGCTGTCGCAGTTCATGGACCAGAACAACCCGCTCGCGGGTCTGACCAACAAGCGCCGCCTCTCGGCCCTCGGCCCGGGTGGTCTGAGCCGTGACCGCGCCGGCGTCGAGGTCCGTGACGTCCACCCCTCGCACTACGGCCGCATGTGCCCGATCGAGACGCCTGAAGGCCCGAACATCGGTCTGATCGGTGCTCTCGCGACGTTCGCGCGCATCAACTCGTTCGGTTTCATCGAGACCCCGTACCGCAAGGTCGAGGGTGGCGTCGTCACCGAGCACATCGACTACCTGACGGCATCCGAGGAGGTCGACTTCAACATCGCGCAGGCCAACGCGCCGCTCGATGCGAAGGGTCGCTTCAAGGAGAGCCACGTCCTCGCTCGCCCGAAGGGCGGAAGCGGTGAGGTGGACCTCTTCCTGCCGGAGGAGATCGGCTACATCGACGTCTCGCCGCGCCAGATGGTGTCCGTCGCGACCTCGCTCGTGCCGTTCCTCGAGCACGACGACGCGCAGCGCGCGCTCATGGGCGCCAACATGCAGCGTCAGGCCGTGCCGCTGCTCCGCAGCGACTCGCCGCTCGTCGGAACCGGTATGGAGGGCTACACCGCCATCGACGCAGGTGACGTGCTCACCGCCGAGAAGGCCGGTGTCGTGTCCGAGGTCTCCGCCGACCGCGTCATCGTCATGCTCGACGAGGGCGGGACGCAGGAGTACCACCTGCGCAAGTTCGACCGCTCGAACCAGGGCACGTCGTACAACCAGAAGGTCGTCGTCAGCGCCGGTGAGCGCGTCGAGGTCGGAGAGGTCATCGCCGATGGCCCCGCCACCGAGAACGGCGAGCTGGCACTCGGGAAGAACCTCCTCGTCGCGTTCATGACGTGGGAGGGCTACAACTTCGAGGACGCCATCATCCTCAGCCAGGACCTGGTGAAGGACGACACCCTCTCCTCGATCCACATCGAGGAGTACGAGGTCGACGCCCGCGACACGAAGCTCGGCAAGGAGGAGATCACGCGCGACCTCCCCAACGTCAGCCCCGAGCTCCTGAAGGACCTCGACGAGCGCGGCATCATCCGCATCGGCGCCGAGGTCCGCCCCGGCGACATCCTCGTCGGCAAGGTCACGCCGAAGGGCGAGACCGAGCTGTCGGCCGAGGAGCGTCTGCTCCGCGCGATCTTCAACGAGAAGAGCCGCGAGGTCCGCGACACGTCCCTGAAGGTGCCCCACGGCGAGCAGGGCACGATCATCGCGGTCAAGGAGTTCAACGCC
This sequence comes from Microbacterium sp. NPDC089696, assembly GCF_044749125.1. Classification (NCBI taxonomy): domain Bacteria; kingdom Bacillati; phylum Actinomycetota; class Actinomycetes; order Micrococcales; family Microbacteriaceae; genus Microbacterium; species Microbacterium sp. NPDC089696. Next base: position 972,824 of record NZ_JBIVHF010000001.1, read on the forward strand.
GAGGACGGCGACGACGAGCTCGGCTCGGGCGTCAACCGCCGCGTCGTGGTCTACATCGCCCAGAAGCGCAAGATCACCGAGGGTGACAAGCTCGCCGGTCGTCACGGCAACAAGGGCGTCATCGCGAAGATCCTCCCGATCGAGGACATGCCGTTCCTCGCGGACGGCACCCCGGTCGACATCGTCCTGAACCCGCTGGGCATCCCCGGTCGAATGAACTTCGGCCAGGTGCTCGAGACCCACCTCGGGTGGATCGCGAAGCAGGGCTGGAAGGTCGAGGGCACTCCGGAGTGGGCTGCGAAGCTCCCGAAGGACGCGTTCGAGGCCGCCCCCGGCACGAAGGTCGCCACCCCGGTGTTCGACGGCGCGAGCGAGGAGGAGATCTCCGGTCTCCTCGACGCCACGACCCCGACCCGCGACGGCGTGCGCCTGATCGACTCCAGCGGCAAGACGCAGCTGTTCGACGGTCGTTCCGGCGAGCCGTTCCCGGCGCCGATCTCCGTGGGCTACATGTACATCCTGAAGCTCCACCACTTGGTCGATGACAAGATCCACGCGCGTTCGACGGGTCCGTACTCGATGATCACCCAGCAGCCGCTCGGTGGTAAGGCGCAGTTCGGTGGACAGCGCTTCGGTGAGATGGAGGTGTGGGCCCTCGAGGCCTACGGTGCGGCATACGCGCTCCAGGAGCTCCTCACGATCAAGTCCGACGACATCCTCGGCCGCGTCAAGGTGTACGAGGCCATCGTCAAGGGCGAGAACATCCAGGAGCCCGGCATCCCCGAGTCCTTCAAGGTGCTCATGAAGGAGATGCAGTCCCTCTGCCTGAACGTCGAGGTCCTCTCGGCCGACGGCACGGCTGTCAACCTGCGTGACACCGACGACGAGGCCTTCCGCGCAGCGGAAGAGCTCGGAATCAACATCTCCAGCCGCTTCGAGGCCGCCTCGATCGACGAGATCTAAACGCCTCGACGGGCTCAGCGCCGCACATCGCCGCTGAGCCCGCCGAAGCCCGATTTCTCAACAGAATTCCGACACAGGAGAACTAGTGCTCGAGTCCACAACTTTCGATGAGCTTCGCATCGGCCTGGCGACCGCAGACCACATCCGCGCGTGGTCCTACGGCGAGGTCAAGAAGCCCGAAACCATCAACTACCGCACCCTCAAGCCGGAGAAGGACGGTCTCTTCGGAGAGCAGATCTTTGGCCCGTCCCGCGACTGGGAGTGTGCCTGCGGCAAGTACAAGCGCGTCCGCTTCAAGGGCATCGTCTGCGAGCGCTGCGGCGTCGAGGTCACCAAGTCCTCGGTCCGTCGTGAGCGCATGGGTCACATCGAGCTCGCCGCTCCCGTCACCCACATCTGGTACTTCAAGGGTGTGCCCTCGCGTCTCGGCTACCTGCTCGACATGGCGCCGAAGGACCTCGAGAAGGTCATCTACTTCGCGGCCTACATGGTCATCTCGGTCGACGAGGATGCTCGTCACCGCGACCTCGGCACGCAGGAGAACAACATCCGTCTCGAGCTGAAGACGCTCGGCGACCGCCGCGACTCGAAGATCGCGGAGCGCCTGGCGAAGCTGGAGGAGGAGCTCGCCGCTCTCGAGGCCGAGGGTGCCAAGGCCGACGCCAAGAAGAAGGTCAAGGACGCCGCCGAGAAGGAGATGTCGCTCATCCGCAAGGGTGCCGACGAGGCGATCGCCAAGCTCGAGCGCGTGTGGGAGGACTTCCGCACGCTCGAGGTCGGCGCACTGCGTCCGGAGGACGACGTCTTCCACGAGCTGCAGGACCGCTTCGGTCAGTACTTCGAGGCCTACATGGGCGCCGAGTCGATCCAGCGTCGTCTGGCGTCGTTCGACCTGGCCGCCGAGGCCGAGAGCCTGCACCTGCAGATCTCGGAGGGCAAGGGCCAGCGCAAGATCCGTGCGATCAAGCGCCTCAAGGTCGTCAACTCGTTCCTGGAGACCGGCATGAGCCCGGCCGCCATGGTCCTCGACGTCGTCCCGGTGATCCCGCCGGAGCTCCGCCCGATGGTGCAGCTCGACGGTGGCCGCTTCGCGACCTCCGACCTCAACGACCTCTACCGTCGTGTGATCAACCGCAACAACCGTCTTCGTCGTCTGATCGACCTCGGCGCCCCCGAGATCATCGTCAACAATGAGAAGCGGATGCTGCAGGAGGCCGTCGACGCCCTGTTCGACAACGGCCGCCGCGGTCGTCCCGTCACGGGTACCGGCAACCGCGCCCTGAAGTCCCTCAGCGACATGCTGAAGGGAAAGCAGGGTCGTTTCCGCCAGAACCTGCTCGGCAAGCGCGTCGACTACTCGGGCCGTTCGGTCATCATCGTCGGACCGCAGCTCCAGCTGCACCAGTGCGGTCTGCCCAAGCAGATGGCGCTCGAGCTCTTCAAGCCGTTCGTGATCAAGCGCCTGATCGACCTCGGTCACTCGCAGAACATCAAGGCCGCGAAGCGGGCCGTCGAGCGCACGCGTCCCGAGGTCTGGGACGTGCTCGAGGAGATCATCCGCGAGCGTCCCGTGCTGCTGAACCGTGCGCCCACGCTGCACCGTCTCGGCATCCAGGCGTTCGAGCCCCAGCTCGTCGAGGGCAAGGCCATCCAGCTGCACCCGCTCGTCTGCGCGGCGTTCAACGCCGACTTCGACGGCGACCAGATGGCCGTGCACCTGCCGCTGTCGGTCGAGGCGCAGGCCGAGGCCCGCGTGCTGATGCTCGCCTCGAACAACATCCTCAAGCCGTCCGACGGCCGTCCGGTCACCCTGCCTTCGCAGGACATGATCATCGGTCTGCACCACCTGACCACGGTCAAGGAGGGTGCAGCCGGTGAGGGTCGCGCGTTCGGCTCGGTCGGCGAGGCGATCCTGGCGAAGGACGAGGGCACCCTCGACCTGCAGGCCAAGGTCCGCATCCGCATCCCGGGTCTCACGTTCCTCGAGGGCGAGGCCCCCGAGGGCTACGAGCGCCACGGCCTCGTCGACGCCTCGCTGGGTCAGGCGATCTTCAACGACACGCTGCCCAAGGGCTACCCGTTCGTCCGTGAGGTCGCCGACAAGGGCAAGCTGTCGCAGATCGTCAACAAGCTGGCCGAGGAGTACCCCAAGGTCGAGACGGCTGCGTCGCTGGACCGCATCAAGGACGCCGGTTTCTACTGGGCCACGCGCTCAGGTGTGACCGTCGCCCTGAGCGACATCCTCACCCCGCCGAACAAGGCGGAGATCGTCGCCGGCTACGAGAAGCAGGCCGCGAAGGTCCAGTCGCAGTACGAGAAGGGCCTCACGACCGACGCCGAGCGTCGTCAGGAGCTCATCAAGATCTGGACCGAGGCGACCGACGAGGTGCAGGCCGCGATGAAGGCGCACTTCCCGCAGGACAACACCATCAACCGCATGGTGTCCTCGGGCGCCCGTGGTAACTGGCTGCAGATCCGCAACATCGCGGGTATGCGAGGCCTGGTGAACAACCCCAAGGGTGAGATCATCCCGCGTCCGATCATCTCCTCGTACCGCGAGGGTCTGTCGGTGGCGGAGTACTTCATCGCCACGCACGGTACCCGTAAGGGTCTCGCCGACACCGCTCTGCGTACCGCCGACTCGGGTTACCTGACCCGTCGTCTGGTGGACGTCTCGCAGGACGTCATCATCCGCGAAGAGGACTGCGGCACGTCGAAGGGCCTCGAGCTCCCGATCGCCGCTCCGAACTCGCAGGGTGAGCTCGTGCGCGACGCGAACGTCGAGAACTCGGTGTTCGCTCGTACGCTGGCGTCCGACGTCGTCGACAGCAAGGGCGAGGTCCTCGCCGCTGCCGGTGACGACGTGGGCGACGTGCTCATCGACAAGCTGGTCGAGGCGGGTGTCGAGACCATCAAGGTGCGCTCGGTGCTGACCTGCGACTCCGCCGTCGGTGTCTGCGCGCAGTGCTACGGCCGTTCGCTGGCCACCGGCAAGACGGTGGACATCGGCGAGGCCGTCGGCATCATCGCCGCGCAGTCGATCGGTGAGCCCGGTACCCAGCTGACGATGCGTACGTTCCACACCGGTGGTTCGGCATCGGCGGATGACATCACCCAGGGTCTGCCCCGTGTCCAGGAGCTCTTCGAGGCTCGTACCCCCAAGGGTGCGTCGCCCATCGCGGAGGCCGACGGTCGCATCACGATCGATGAGACGGACAAGGCCAAGAAGGTCATCCTCACGCCCGACAACGGCGACGAGCCCGTCGTCTACCCGGTGCTGAAGCGTGCGACGCTTCTCGTCGAGGACGGCCAGCACGTCACCGTCGGTCAGCCCCTGCAGGTCGGCACGCTCGACCCCAAGGAGGTCATGCGCGTCATGGGTGCCCGCGAGGTGCAGCGTTACCTCGTCGGCGGCGTCCAGGGCGTCTACCGCTCGCAGGGTGTGCCGATCCACGACAAGCACATCGAGGTCATCGTCCGCCAGATGCTTCGCAAGGTCACCGTCGTCGACCACGCCGACACGACCCTGCTGCCGGGTGAGATGGTCGACCTCAAGCGCTACCAGTCGATCAACCGCGAGGCCGTGGCCGAGGGCAAGCGCCCCGCGTCGGGTCGTCCGGAGCTGATGGGTATCACGAAGGCGTCGCTCGCGACGGAGTCGTGGCTGTCGGCCGCTTCCTTCCAGGAGACGACCCGCGTGCTCACGCAGGCCGCCATGGAGGGCAAGCGCGACCCGCTGGTCGGTCTCAAGGAGAACGTCATCATCGGAAAGCTCATCCCCGCGGGGACCGGGCTCTCGAAGTACCGCGACGTCACGGTCGAGGCCACCGAGGAGGCCAAGAGCGAGCGCTACCCGAACCGGATCTTCGCATCCGACGGGGCGTACGCCGACGGCGACTTCGGCTACGTCGACTTCGACGCGTTCTCGACGGACGACATCACGCCTGGCACGTACAACTGATCACGTGCTGAGTGAGTAAGAAGGCCCCGGGCATCAGCCCGGGGCCTTCTTCGTGTGCGAGGCGCGTGTACGGCGTGCGAGGCTTGCGTGAGCACAGCTTCGGAGGCGAACGGCGACACGCCGGCGGATCGGATGCCCGGGGCGGCGCGTCGCGCGCGGCATCCGCAGTTGTGCCCGGGTGGGCGGTGTCCGGGCCGGACGGGGTCAGTCGAACAGGTGCGCGACGATGCTCGCGGTGTAGCCCGTGGGCGCGAGGTTCGAGTAGCGCGTGTCGATGAGCACGTCGTCGCGCCAGAAGAGGGTGCGGCCGTCGGTGACGGGGTACTGCGGATTCGGGAACGTCTTCTCGCACCGCGTGCCGCCGTCGGGGGTGAAGCAGGTGAAGCCCTCGTTCGTGACTAGAGCGTTGAGCATGTCGAGGGCCGGTCCGCGGTCCTCGTGCGAGATCGTGGTGACGAGGTTGGTCGTGTCGGCGCGCGGATCGCCCCAGATGCAGGTGAGCGTGCCGTCGTCGCCCACGCCGGACGGCCCGAAGGCCGCGTCGTTGAGCGGGATGCCGTCGAGCTGGGCGAGGACGTCGTCGGAGAGGATCGCGCGACAGTCCGTCGGCAGCGCGGTCTGCGCGGACGTCGGGCTCGGCGTGGGGGAGGGCGTCGCCTCCGAGGGGGAGGTCGCCGACGGATCGGGGGACGTGCGGGGCTCGCCGGTCTCGGATGAGCCCTGCCCGCAGCCGGCGAGCACGGCGACCAGCAGGAGGGCCGCAGCTCCGGCGGCGAGACGACCGTTCATGGCCCCACCGTACAGGCCGAGTCCGCTGCGAGGCGTCATTCGCCGCGGGGAGATGCCGAGGACCGGTACTCTCGGCTGAATGAGCACTGATTCCCCCGCAGCGGTCGTCATCGGCGATGCCCTGATCGACGAGATCCGTGATGCTGCCGGCGTCCGGGAACTCGTCGGCGGCGCGGCCCTCAACGTCGCGGTCGGTCTGCGCCGCCTGGGCGTCGACACCGCGCTCATCGCGATGGTCGGCGACGACGAGGCGGGCGATCACATCCGGGAGTACCTCGTCGACCATGGGGTGCGTCTGATCGAGACCCCGGCTCCACGCGGGTCGTCACGCGCCATCGTGCAGCGCGGAGCCGACGGCGAACCCGTGTACCTCTTCAACGAGGCGGCGCAACGGCGCAGCATCCGGTACTCCGACGAGGCGCGTACGGCGATCGCACAGGCGTCGCTCGTCGCCATCAGCTGCTTCCCGTTCGACGTGCCGGCGGAGGTCGACGCCCTCGCCGTCGCCGTGAGGGGAGCGCGCCTGGCGATCGACCCCAACCCCCGCTCCGGAATGCTCGGCGACCGGACGGAGTTCGTCCGAGGCTTCGAACGTCTCGCCGCCGACACCGCCATCGTGAAGGTCGGCGCCGACGACGCGGCCCTGCTCTACGACGGAGACCTCGACGCCCTGCGCACACGCCTGCGCGGTCTGGGGGTACGCGCCGTGCTGGCCACTGCCGGGCCGGACGGCGCGATCCTCGAGACGGACGACGGCACCGTGCGCGCACCCATCTCGACGCTGCCCGGTCGGATCGTCGACACCGTCGGCGCCGGCGATGCGACTCTCGCCGCCGTGTCGGCCGCACTCGTCGACGGGACGCCCGACGCCGCACACGGCTGGCAGGAGCTGCTGGATCGGGCGATGGACGTGGCCGCCGCGACCGTGCGTGCCGAGGGGGGACTGCTGCGGACGCCGGAGTCGCTGCGGGAGTCCGAGAAGGGCGTGCACGGCAGCTGAGGCCTCGATTTCTCCGGCCCGCCGCATGCGGGTATGATTATGACTCGTGCCCCCGGTTGGCTGAAGAAGTCGGACGGGCGCGCATTGGCGAGTTACCCAAGCGGCCAAAGGGATCTGACTGTAAATCAGACTGCACTGCATTCGGGGGTTCGAATCCCTCACTCGCCACCACCGGATCAGCCGCATCAGGTCAACGAACAGCGCCCCACCCGTCCTCGGACAGGCGGGGCGCTTTTTTGCGTCCGTGGCCGTTTAGTGGCTACTTACTCACCAGCTTCTGCACGGCACTCGCCGACGCCGGTCCGCGCGATGCCCGCTCGACGTAGTTCTTGAGGTTCCCGAACCCGGTGTGACCGAGCTGATCCCGCGCCGCCTCGGCGCCCATTTCTTCGGACAGCAGCGTCGCGACCGCCTTTCGAAACGCACCCGGCGTCACACGCGCGTACGCGCTGCCGTCGAGCGCCGCGCGCCAGTCGCGTCGAAGGTTGTCAGGCCACCGCGGCGTCCCCACGGCGGAGGGAAAGACGAGATCGCTGTAGGCCGTCTTCGCACGCTCCGTGAGCATCGGGATCACGAACGGCGGGAGTTCGAGCTCGCGGTGAGACTTGTCGGTCTTCATCCGGGTCTGGATAACGAGCTTCCCGTCCAACCCGCGCACGACAGTCCCGTTCAGGGTCACCGTCGGCGGCTCGGTAGCGAAGCTGAAATCTGGCCAGCGGAGTGCGAGCACCTCGGAGGTGCGGGCGCCGGTGGCGGCGTACATGTCCATCGTGTCGCGCACGCTCCCGTTCCGCGGACGCTTGTACTTGTCGACGCCGGAGTCCCAAGCCTCAAGCAGATCCCTGATCGTCGCAATGTCGTCCGCACGGAGCGCCTTCACGTTCGGCGCCCTCGGCGTGACCGCCTTTGTCTCCTCGACAGGGTTCGATGTCAGCGCCCCCGCGTACACCGCGTGCGCCATCATGTGCTTCAACACAATGCGCGCCGTGCGCGCCGCACCTGGCGTCTTCTGAGCGACCGCCTGAATGTAGCGGTGCAGCTTCGCCGGCGTCGCCTCGACGATGCGTACCCCCGAGAGCCCGCGGAGGATGGTCGTCAGCGCGTCCTGGTAGGTGCGCTTCGTGCCGTCTGAGAGCTTCTCGTCGACGAGCATCTCCGACTTCCAGGCCGCAGCGAGTTCGGCGAGCGTCGAGTCCCTGGTGATGACGTCGCCCGCGGGCGCGAGGCGATCACGGAGAGCTTCCTTCAAGGCGTTCTCCGCGGCCGCCGGCGTCTTCCCTGTGCGCAGCATCTTGCGTGTGATGCCGTCGCTGTCGCGGTAGTACGCGCGCGCGGCGGGCTTCCCGTTGTGAGTCGTCCGGTTGATCTTCCCGTACGTCTCGAGCGGCAGAGGAGGCCTAGGCATTTGGCACGTCGACTTTCTGGTGCCACTGTCCGGCGCCCATCTTCGGGGCAACGTAGACGGTGTCACCGACTCGTAGAAGCACTCGCTGATACGCGATCAGGATGTCCTCAATGACGTCGAGCGTCTGGCACATCAGGGTCACGTTCCCGTCGTGCATCCGCTCAGCATCGCGATAGGCGTCGCGATCGATCAGGCGAAGAGCTGCCCATTCGTCAGCGCGACGCTCTTGCTTCGCATTGACCGGTCCGAACTTCGACGGGCGGTCTCCGAAGATCGCATGACAAAGCTCGTGCGCCAGAGTGCACTGCAGGAGTCGACGAGACATTCCGCGCTGTAGGCGCATCACCTTCGTGATCGGGTTGTAGTCGCCGTCGCGGTCAAGGTGCGCGAGATCGGCGTACTCGATGCGTACGCCCAGCGCATCCGCCATATCGAACAGCTTCTCAATCACGTCAGATCCTCTCCCCTGTCCTTCGAGCGCGGACGCGCCACCAGCGCCCACTGAGACGCATTCTCGTCGAGAGCGGGGACATCTGGCTCCTCTGCAACGTTTAGACGTCGCGCGAGCTCGCCGAGCAGGTCAGCCGAAGAGACCGAACTCAGGTCCACCTTCTGATCGAGTTCGCGCAGACGGCGCATCCGGACTTCATACTCTGCGACCAGCGCCTCGCGATCTGCGACCAGAGACTCCACGGTCGGGGAGTAGCCGGCCGCAGTCAACGCCGACTCCTGAGTGACACCAAGAGTGTTCGCAGCCACAATCGCGAGACGGTGGCTAGGGCGCTCGTTGCCGTTTACCCATTTGCTCGCACGGTCACGCTTGATGAGCCCATTGGACTCACGCACGAGATCTGCCTGACGCCAACCTCGCTCATCGAGCATCTGGTGAAGCCACTCGCCCCACTGGGCAGCCTGATCCGTCTCGGTCATTCCTTCATTGTTGCGTGCGCGCAACGAAAAGTCAACAAAGTCTCTGTTGCGCGCACCAGACATCGTGTGTATCGTGAACGCAACACCTCAAACCAAACCCCATGAAGGAGGCGCAATGTTGCGAATCGAGCCACAGGTGCTCAGCCAGATCGCGGCTGAGCGGGGATGGATGCACACGTCGGGGCGCCTCGCAGGAACGCTCAACGCCACCGCCATGGCCCAGCAGCTCAAGGTCTCAGTGTCCACCGTCACGCGCGCCTACGACACAGGTGCCGTCGGCGTGACGCTGCTCAGCAAGCTCAAGCTCTGCAGCGGCTGGTCCCTGGACGACATCGTCACGGTGAGCGAGGACGCGGCATGAGCTCCCCAGTCCTCAACACCAAGGCCGCCGCCGCTTACTGCGGGCTTGCGAGCGCTCAGTCGCTCTACAACCTCATCAGCCAGGGCAACGGACCGAAGTACTTCAAGCAGGGACGCCGCAACGCGTTCTTCGAAGCAGATCTGGACGAGTGGAACAAGGAACGTCTCACTCCAGTGAACAGGGTTGTCGCATCATGACCGACACTCTGCCTCTCTGGTTCTGGCTCCCGCCGGCGATCGTCGGCTGGGTCGCGATCCTCATCCCCGTCTTCCGGTTCTTCCTCTGGGCTTTCGGAGCAGACAACCCCGACCCCGACGATCGGACACCGCTGGACGAACTCGAGATGACGGGTTCCTACACGCACGGCTGATCCCCGATAACCGATCCGGCTCTACTCCCGTCGCTGGGGGTAGCGCTACTCGGCGTACCCGGAAACGGGTGCGCGGTACACAACTTCATCCCCGCATATCCCGGTCGACCACCGGCAGAAATGAGCGGGGCGAACTCAATAGAGACGAATCCCAGCAGGGTTCTGTTCGCGGTGACGTGGTGGTTCACGTGTACCGATCGCAGTGGCTGGGGGAGACCGCGAAGGCGAGGAGCCGAGAAGCGGATCGAAGGGAAGACACACCCATGTGGGTGTGCACAACATCCTCGGGAGCTACGGGGGCAGGCATTCCTCATCACGGAAGTGGTGCCTGTCGCTACACGACGACGAGGCGCATAGAGGTGCGCCGACGACTCGTTAGGAACGGACCGAGAAGCGCAGAGCCGTCAGGGGTTGCCCGGGTTCGAATCCCGGCTGCGCGCCAGGGTCACGCCATCTCTCGTTCGAGAACCACAACTCCACCGCGTGACCTCACGGCTCTCCGCCGCCACAGTGTCGGCGACCACCCAACCAACACACGCGGCGGGGAACCTCTTGGAAAGGAGCGCCACCATGGAGCAGGACAGCATTGGCTCGATCATCCGGGCCGTCATCGAAGAGACGCCGGCTGAGTTCCAGTCGGACGATATCGCGGCGAAGGTAATCGAACGCATCCCGGCGGACATGTACGCCACCTACCTGCACGAGCTGATCTCGTCCAGGGTCGCTTCCGAGGCTGGGTACCTCCGATCGAAGGTGACACCGTCCGCGAAGAACCTGTCGACGAAGCAGCGCCTCATCCGGGATGAGTACTGGCCGAGATTCCTGGCCCAGAAAATCGCGCTCCCGACCGGTTACAAGGCGCTCGCGGATGCGACGACAGACGATCTGATCTTCATCGCGAGGATACGCCGCTCGCAGGCCAACGACCTGCTGGGCAAGGCTCAGCAGTTCGAAGCACTCGCGGAACTCATGAGGAAATCCGGAGCGCGAACGCTCGGACGCCTCGACCCGCACATTGGCGAGAAAGCCATCGCCGCCTGACGAGCCACCCCGCCGCCATTGTCCCAGCGAAACCCATTCATGGGTCGCGGCGGGGAACCTCTTGCCCGCCGCCAGCACGTGATCGACCCCCATTCGGCTCGCGCGGCGGGCACTTACACCCTCGGTGCCATATCCCTGCCTGACCCCAAATCTCGCACGCACCGATCCTCTTGGAAGGACTCGTTTCATGACGATCATCGACCACCCCGCCGCCATGCCAGAGCCGCATAACCAGTTGGAAAGCGCGACGGGGCACCTTCTCTACTCCGGGTACCTCTGCCTCCTCAGCGACTCTCTCGACGACATCGAGTCGCTGAGGATTGCGACGGAGAACCGGGTACGCGCGCTCACCCGCAACGAAGCGGACCGTGACGGTGAGATCCGTGGGCTCGGACTTGACGCCCGGTCCCCGGAGGTCGCGACGGCTATGGCGATGCTCGACACGATGAAGTCGCTCGAGCACGAGGCCACGAAGGCTTTGCAGCGGGAGGTTCGCAAGTCTCCGCTCTACGGATGGGTGAAGCGCTCGCGTGGCATTGGTGAGAAGCAGGCGGCACGCCTTCTCGCGGTCATCGGAAATCCGTACTGGAACGACCTGCACGATCGACCCCGCACCGTCTCGGAACTGTGGGCGTACGCCGGCTACTCGGTGATCGGTGGGACAGCGCAGCGCCGCCACAAGGGCGTGAAGTCGAACTGGAACGACAAGGCGAAGTCGCGAGCGTTCCTCATGGCCCAGTCCTGCGTGAAGGCTGTCGGCGGTCACTACCGCGAGGTTTACGACGCCGCCCGGGAACAGTATGTCGACGCGGTTCACCCAGTCGACTGCGTTCGTTGCGGCCCCGCGGGTAAGCCCGCGCTCGCTGGAACGCCTTTGTCTGCCGGGCACCAGCACGCACGAGCCCTGCGACGCGTGTCGAAAGAGATCCTGCGAGACCTGTGGATCGAGGCGCGCGCCGTGCACGCTGGCGAGCTGCTCACCGCGGCGGCGTGACGCACATCTGGTACTGGACAGTCGCGGGTGACTCATCGAAGGGAAGCCCACAGATTTCCGAACGGCGACGAGATATCGCCGGCGCCCGAACCAGGCAGTACACCGTGGGCCAGTCCACGGCGGGCACTCCACCACCAAAACAACACGAGGAGATCCCATGTCCACTGCAGCACGCAAGGCCCGCAAGCGCGCGGGCATCAAGTTCGAGCCGAAGCCGCCGAAGGTCGGTACGCCCGTCGCCGAGCGCTCTTTCGTCACCGCTCCGGTGCGCCGCGCGGCCGGCGACGCGATCCCCGCCGGGTTCAAGTCGCTCCTCGCGCCTCGCTCCCCGAAGCGCGTCGAGAAGTTCATCAAGTCGGGAGGGATCGCACGATGACCGAAGCGATCGTCTGGGGCGTCATCTGGCTCATCGTCACGTTCGGCCTCACCTGGCTCATCTACGCGCTGTTCGCGCTCGGCCTCGGCGCTCTCGCCATCGCAACCGAGAAGCTCTGGATCGCTCCCCTCGGCGCAGTCGTCGGCTTCCTCGCCGCGGCCGCGTGGTTCGTGTTCGGTGCGGTGCAGGTGGTCCTTCAGATCATCAGCATCGTTCAGATCGCGACGGGAGGCTGACATGCTCCTCCTGCAGATCGTGCTCTGGGTCTCGGCCGCATGGCTGACGTTCGGCGCTCTCGCTCTCGTGAGTCAGATCGGCAAACCGCGCACGCCGCCCACACCCGGCGTCGCGATCTTCACGCTCATCGTGACCGCGATCATCGTGACTGCCATCGTCATCGCGGCAGTCCAACTTCAGTAGGACACGGCCCGTGCGTGCGCTCGCAGATCGGCGCACGGGCACTTAGAGAGAGGCGATCGTATGCGGTTCAGAGATCTCGACCACGACCGGTTCCGGGTCGAAGCGGAGAGCGGGATGAGCGATCGACAACTCGCAGAGCTCTACGACGTCTCTTCTCGCACTATCTCTCGATGGCGGGACGAGCTCAACATCGAGTCTCACTACAAGCCAGCTCTCGCGCCGTGCGGAACGCATTCCGCGTACCTGCGTGGCTGCCGGTGCGTCGACTGCACCCGAGCGAATCGAGAGAGTCACGCCACTGCCGTCCAGCGGATGCGCGAGACCGGGCTCGCGCCTGATGACACGCGTCACGGGACGTATAGCGCTTACAGCCAGTGGGCGTGCCGCTGCGACGCGTGTTGCGCCGCTGGCGCGTCAAAGAACCTCGTCTACTACGAGGCGAATCGTGGACCGATCATCGAGCCGCGTTGGACGTCCGAAGAGGACGCGATCCTGCGAACAAGCTCACCGGCCGAAGCGGCGCGACTGACTGGTCGCACCGCCAGCGCCGTCTACGCGCGTCGGTACCGGCTCGCGGTCACGTCCCGATCCTGATACCTCCCGCATCTGGGGATGTGGGAACCGTGGCGGCATGGGGATGCCGCCACATCGACATCTGGGGTGTCGAACCGGCTCTGCGGAGCCACCGAGTGCGCGCACTCAACCGAAGGGGAGTCAGGCCCGGGCGAGGTGAAACCGCCCGGGCCTTTCCCATCCATCGAGAGGAAACACATGAACTACCCGTCGAAGGCCATCGCAGACCTCATGAAGTGGGCGTCTCGGCACGGATGCATCTACCGCGGCATCGCAGCATCCGGTCACGCGAAGATCGAGCTCCCGAACGGGGAGGTGTACACGACGTCGGCGTCGCCCGCAGACACGAACACCCGGAAGGCGAAGCACGACCTCGCGAGGATGCTCGGCGTCAAGCTCGAGCGTCCTGCCGCCGGTCGATACCGTCACCAGCCCACGGGCGGCCGGCACGTCCCCGCCGAAGTGCGAGTCGACTCGGTCTCCGCGAAGTACGCCCGCCTCGAGGCTCGTCACCGCACGCTGTGCGACGAGATCCGAGACGCGAAGTCGTCCGGATACCCCGCGCGAGGTGCTCTCGACGAGATCGCGACCGTCGAAGCGGACATCGTCAAGCTCGGCCGCCGTCCCCCGCTCAGGTCGTTCCGATCGTGAGTCGACGGGTCAACCCCCACGCCACGAGCCCCTGCCCGGCATGCCGCGGGTGGGGGTTCTACTCCATCTCGAAAGACCCCGACCGCGAAGCCACGTGCCTCGACTGCCGCGGCACCGGCGAACAGCAAGCCGAAGGAGAGAAGCCATGAAGTTCGAAGCACTCGCCCACGCAGGCGATCCCGACGTGTCGCACACCGCGGCGATCAGCCTGTCGGGCACGAACACCGAGAAGATCATGCACGTCGTCGTCGACCTGCTTATCGAGCTCGGGCCGCAGACGCCCGCCGAGCTCGAGCACGTCTACCGGTCGCGCGCCGCGGTGCAGGGCTGGCCGTTGGTCGCGTTCTACAGCATCCACAAGCGGGTGTCGCAGATGAAGAAGCACATCGGCGTGCTGAAAGGCACGGGCATCCGGTGGGGCGGCGCCGAGCGCGTCGACCTCGCGACCGAGGAGTTGCAGGCCCACGCGCAGATCACGGCGCACATGCAGGGCGGCGGGGAGTGAGTCCGCCGCGGAAGCCCGCCGCGCACCGGTTCCGTGAGCGTCCGGTTCGCATCGGATCGGTGGGGGAGCGGTCAGCCTCCCAACCCGTTGTGGGGGACCGCCTCCGCGCCGTCGTCTCGCGCGACATGTCAGTGACGCTCCAGCATCCGGAGCGCATCACACGCATCGGGCACGGCAACGACGTCACCACCTACCTGCTCGCCAGCGAGCTCATCATCACCGTGCCCACCGGCGCGCACATCACCTGGGAAGAACAATGACACCTCTCGACTTCATCCTCTGGGCCATCGCCGCGGTCATCGCCGTGGCCGCCGTCCTCGCCGTCTCGATCGGCATTTACCTCATCGTCACCGTCATCCGGAGGACGGTCGGGAAGGGCAATCGTTCCGGGGGTGCGTCGTGATCGACGACGTCACCGAGCCGCCTGCTCCTCCCGTCTCCGCTCGTTCCGTGCCGGCAGACTCGACGGATCTGACAGTCGCACCGGAACCCCGATCGCACCTGATCGCGAACTTCGCCGTCTTCGTGCCCTTCGCGGCCCTCGCAATGCTCGCGACCTACCTCCTGGCGGGCGCGCCGTGACCGGCCGACGGATCAGTACGAAGACTGAGCGGCAGGAATTGCTCACCGCGCTAACCGATTCTGAGGTGCGCGCGGTTCGCGACGACCGGCTCAAGATCACCGACGACCTGTACAGGGTGCTCGAGTCGCATCTCGATCCGCTCGCGCTGCGCACGGCGCTGTTCGCACACATGACCCTCATCACGACCGAAGCGGTCGACGAGACCGTCGAGCGCCAACGCGCGCAGATGCAGGCCGTCGCCGACCGCGTGGAACGTGACGAGCACGCCGCACTCACCCGAGAGGAGGCCGACAGATGGTCCGCGTTCCAGACGCCCCATGCACCCTCTGCCACGGCGCAGACATCGTCAACCTGACCTCGAACCCGACGGTGTCGATGGTCTGCCCCCACATCTACTGGAAGGAAGCATCATGACCGTCACGGGGCCATTCCGAACCTCCGAGGGATACAGCATCTCTCGAGCCGACAACGGTGAGGTCATCATCCGCGGCAAGGGCGGGACCAAGATCACCGGCGGAGGGATGGTCGGCCAGGCGCTCGGCGAGTACGTCGACAACCTCGTCGCGCAGAACGATGCAGCGCTCGGGCGGTGGCGGTATCCGATGGACCCCCAGTACGTCGTCTACGCCTACGGGCGCGACGTCATCAACGTCATGAGCGAGCGGAACGGATCATCGACCACGCACCGCCGCGAGGACGTGGAAGCATGCCTCGAGCATCCGCAGGTGGCGGACTCCGAGATCGTCGCGCGCGCCTACTTCGAAGTTCATCCGGAGCGGAAGCCCTGGCGCGACGCGCAGCCTGGGGAACTCTGGGACGTGGTCTCCGAGGGCAAGGAACGGCGATACGCCGCGATCATGGGTGCCTCGGGCGAGGGGGAAGTCGTCTTCCTTCTACCGGTCAACGATCTCAGAGCTCCGAAGCTCGGCCTGAACGCATCCGTCATCACCGGCGGTCGCAAGGTCTTCCCGCAGGACGCGTCGTGAACGGCTATTGCGGGTTCGCCGACAAGGCCGCCTGCACGCTCGGCGACACCGGCGGAGATCCGGTCGTCATCACCGTGCTCGTCATCATCGCCGTCGGTCTCCTGGTCGGCGGCATCATCGCGAAAGTGAGGGGCTGATGCCCGAACGAATCGACCACGTCGCCGAAGCTCGCAGACTGCAGGAGACGGCACGCGGGATCGTCACCGACAACCCGACCGCGTTCGCCCCGTACATGGCCGCGGTGATCCTGCTCGACGAAGCGAGGCTTGAGGCGCAGCTCGCGCTCGTCGAGCAGCAGCGCATCGCGAATGTGCTCGCCCTACTCCGCATCGAATCGGAGAACCGGATCACGCCGACGGACGCTCTCGACTCGATCTACGAGATCGAAGCACCGGAGTGGGGAGAGAAGAAGCTCTCGACCAGGGACGAGATCAAGGAAGCGCTGGGACTCACGTGACTGACGTCGCTTACGACGGAATCGTCTATGACCTCGACGAACCGCTGTACCACTCGCTCCCCGGACTGAGCTCGACCGGGGCGAAGAAGATCCTCCGGTCGCCCGCGCACTTCCACCACTACATCTCCCAGCCGCAGGAACCCAAGCCCGAATTCGACCAGGGGTCGGCGGTGCACACGAAGGTACTCGGCGTCGGCGCTGACATCGCAATCTATCCCGACGGGACGGGCGACGAGGTGTTCGAGTTCGAGGGGAAGGAGCTCGACAACGTGCTCGCGTCGAATGGCGCGGTCAGCACGAAAGCGGCGAAGGCGTTCGAGGTCGAGAAGCGCGCCGAGGGGTTGATCCCCGTGAAGAGGGAGAAGGGCCGGGTCGTGAACCTCATGGCCGAGTCGGTGCTCGCCGACCCGACCGCACGTCGACTGCTCGAGTCCGGCGCCCCCGAGGTGTCGATGTTCGCGACCGACCCCGCCACAGGGGTCTACGAGCGCGGCCGGCTGGACTGGCTCGGGCGGATGGCCCTCGACCTCAAGACGACATCCGACGACGCGTCCGAGGAAGCGTTCGCCAAGACCGTCTTCCGCCTCGGGTATGACGTGCAGCTCGCGCACTACGAGCACATCTACCACCTCATCACCGGCGAGACGATCCCGTACCTGTGGGTCGTCGTCGAGTCCAACGCCCCCTACCTGACCGGCGTTCATCGGCTCGGGGAGGACGAGCTGCTCATGGCTCGTCGCCGGGCGAAGGAAGCCCGGGAGCGGTACGCGCGCGGCATCGAGTCCGGGGAGTGGCCCGGATACAAGACACGCTCCGGCGGGCCGATCGGAATCCTCCGCGCCCCGGTCTGGAACGTCAACCAGTACATCGACGAGTTCGAAGGAGCACATGCATGACCACCGACACCAATCTGCCCGAGATCGAGTTCCCGGCCGACGAGCGGAAGTCGCGAATCAACCGGCCGCCGCGCTCGGAGGCGCCTGACGATGTCGCCACCGCTGGGGACAGGATCGCGGCGTTCTGGGAGAAGTACCCGAACGGGAGCATCCTTCCCGAGATCGACAGAGTCATCGTCGACAACGGTGAGGCGATCCCGTACAACGTCTACACGGTGCGTGCGTTCATCCGGAAAGACGCGCAGTCGGAACAGCCCGACTCCGTCGCTCACGCGACCCGCGGCGAGAACGACGAAGACGAGATCACCCGCCAGTTCCCGCAGGAAACTGCAGAGACGTCCGCGATCTCGCGTGCGCTTCGCAACCTCGGCATCCTCCCGAACGGGAATCAGCCCGAACCGCCGGCCCCGGAGAGGTCGTACGACACCCGGTCGCAGCATCCGCTCGCGATCGCCCGAAAGGCCGCGAACATGAGCCAGCGCGATCTCGGGAAGGCCATGGGCGAACGCGGCCACGAGTGGTCGCAAGGTGTCGTCTCGAAGGTCGAGAACGGGCACCGAGAGCTGCGGAACGAAGAGATCACCGCGCTCACCGAGCTCGTCGGATACAGGGGCGACTCGTGAAGCCGTCCGTCTTCCGAGGCTCCGTCACCGGCCGCTGGTGGGTCGAGACTCGCCGACTGAGCGGCGTCGTCCTGCCGGGCACGAGCGAGAGCGGGTATGCGACGTGGCGTGAAGCCTACGACGCCGCCGGTCTGGTCATCGCGTCCGATCCGGCATGAGCGCGATCCCACCGAAGGTGCGCGCCGCCGTGCACGAGCGCGCCGCCGGCAGGTGCGAGGGGTGCGGCAAGGCCGCACCCCTCGAGCTACATCACCGGAAGTACCGGTCCCGTGGCGGAAAGCACACAGCGGCGAACATCGTCGCGCTGTGCGGGTGGGGGAACCACACCGGGTGCCACGGTCTCGCCCACGGACCGAACCCACCGCAGGGATGGTCGCTCTCATCAGGACTGAGCGACCCCACCAAGGAGATGTTCCTCCACCACTGGGGACTCATCTTCCTCGAAGACTGACCGGGGATGCCCCGGAGAAGGGCATCCATGGTCGACATCAAGCGCACCCTGCAGGCGAAAGAGCTCCGCGAGGCGGTGTTCAGCGACCCGGACCTCCCGGAGACACTGCGGCTGTTCACACTCGCCGGTATTCACCTGTGGGAGACGGCACCCGATCGGCAGGTTGTGAAGGAATTCCGGCGTGAGAGCTGGGCGTACCGCGCGCTGCGACTCATGGGCCGCACCGGCACCGTCGAGGAGCTCACCCCGGGCCTCCGAAGCCTGATCTATGACGACGTCCCGAAGTACCGGATGGACTTCACGCGCACCCCACCGTGTCTGGGCACGATGCTCCGGCCAGCGGGAGCCCCTTGCAAGCACCGAGCACTGAGCCTCCGGTCGACTCTCGTGAACCCGATCACCGGGGAGGGGACGCAGGCCGGATCGTGCGCCAACCTCCGACACGAACAGCAGGCCGACGAGATCCTGCGCGCCGCTCAACGGGCATGGGAAGCGAACGGATCGCCGAAGCCGAAGCCCAACAGCGGCGGCCGGCTGCTCCGCTACTTCCAGGGGAACATGGTCGAGCTCTACGCATGGGCTGACAAGGCCTACTCCCGGGGCGCCACTGTCCCCGAACCACCAGCAGAGAACCTCGCGGGCGTCATCAGCCTCGCGGACCACCGCAACCGGAAGGACACGTGATGCGGATACTCACCGTTCGCCAGCCATGGGCATGGGCGATCATCCATGGCGGCAAGGACGTCGAGAACCGACCTCGGAACATCGCGGGCAGCTACCGCGGCCCCGTCGCCATCCACGCGGGCCTCACGTACGACAAGGACTCACACGAGCGTTCGCAGACGCTGAGGGACGCGCAAGATCGCGCGGCGGTCGCTCTCGGCGCTGAGGTGTTCTCCCACGGGTATCTCTGGGATCTGGACGCGCCCGACCCCCGCGAACAGTGGAGCCTCATGGGCCACATCATCGGCGTCGTCGATCTCGTCGATGTGCACAGCGCATCTGTGATCGGCGGGTGCGGGCGGATACAGCACGACTGCGACGAGCACCCGAACGGATGCCGCCACCACTGCTCGCCGTGGGCGATGGGTCCAGCCCCCGAGGGCTGGTATCAGCATCTCGTGTTCGAGAACCCTCGGGCGCTCGACGAGCCGATCCCGTACACGGGTGCCCTCGGCCTCCGGAACCTCGCGGTGCGCAGCCCCGAGGTCGTCCTCGATATCAACCGACAGATCGGAGCCACATCGTGACCGCCGAGCAGTTCGTGAAGCAGATCGAAGCCTCGAACGACGTAGCGGACATGCTCGACCGTCTGAAGGTCGGCCTCGAAGAGCGCGGATGGTCGACACCAGCGGCAGAAAACGCGTCCACGATCATCAACAACACGATCATCGCGAAGCACGGCTGATGTCGTTCCCTGCGCAGTACAACGGCACGTGTGCCGCGGCATGCGGATACCGCATCCACGAGGGCGACGAGATCGAGCGCGACACGGACGGGAAGTTCCGCCACGTCGACTGCGTCCCGAAGCCGGACCCGACCACCCTCGGACCACGAGAGGTCGTCTGCCCCGACTGCTGGCTGGTGAAGCCGTGCCGATGCGACGACGACTGAGAAGGGAGTCGTGATGGCTCGCACAGTGCCCGTGTTCATCACTCGCGGCATCCTGCCTTCGGATACCGCCGAGTGGGCGAAGCTCGGAACCTCGTCCCCCGGCGGTGAGTTCATCTACAGGTTCTACGACGCCGAGATGCGATTGCTCTACGTGGGCGTCACGTGGAATCCCTACGCGAGATGGACGCGACACCGTCGGACGCAGCCGTGGTGGCCGCAGGTGCGGTACTTCGACCTTCACCAAGGGCGGGACTCGCGCGACTCACGCGCTTGGGAGACGTGGTGCATTCGCAACCTCGATCCGCTCCACAACAAGATGCAGAACAGGAGGTGGCACAGCCGTGGCAAGAATCCGGACGATCAAGCCGGAGTTCTGGACTGACGGAGCCATGATCGCGCTGCCGTTCGAAGCACGCCTGTTCTACATCGGAATGTGGAACCACTCGTGCGACCGAGGGCACATGTCGGATGACCCGATGGGGTTGAAGCTCAAGGTGCTCCCGGCCGACCCGGTCGACGGCGCCGCGCTCGTCGACATGCTCATCGCATCGGGACGAGTCGAGCGCATCGAACTCCCCGGTGGGAGGCGGTATCTCGTGATCCCGAGGTTCAACGATCATCAGCGCGTCGACACCCGGTGGAACTCTCGGTGCCCCGTCTGCGCTCACCTCGACTCTGTGGGACTCACCGAAACTCACGCGAGTTTGGGTGATCTCACGCCAGGAGGGGAGGGGAGGGGAAAGGAAGGGAACGGAGAGGAGGGCGCTGACGCGCCACTCTCCCCCTTCTGCTCAAAGCATCCCCAGGGCACTGACGACCCGTGCCGGGCGTGCGGCACAGCGCGGAAGCGGTACGAGAAAGCCGAGGCCGATGCGAAGAGCAAGCCGACGCAGATCCCCGCGAAGTACGGATCGCACCAGATCGAGTGCACCGGTGAACACCGGTGGCTCCCCGGCGGAACGTGCATGCACTGCACGGCGAGGAAAGCCACCGCGTAGACCAACCACTATCCACAGGCCACTGACCCAGCAGAACGGGTGAGTGGGCTTTTCCATTGAGAGGGGCAGCCATGAGGGTTGTCATCGACATTCCCGACAGGGACTACGGGCGGCTCGTGAACGTCGCCGAAGGCATGGGCGTCAAGGTGCCCGAACTGATCTTCGCCGCGACGCTCGAGCTCATGCCCTGGCGTGAGACAACCGCAGACCGCGTCGAGCACCTCGTGCGGGCCGGACTGTCGGACGCGCGAATCGCGCAACGACTCGACGTGCCGAACTGGAAGGTCGCACAGTACCGCCGCGATGCGGGGCTCGCGGCGAACAATCAGGGCCGCGGTGGCGGCGGAAAGAAGGTCGCATGAACGCCGACATCATCACCGATGCGAACTACCCGCACGGCACACCCGAAGGGTTCAAGAACGGATGCCGTGGGGGCCACTGCCCCGCCGAGGTGTCCTGCCGGACCGTGCACACCAGATACGCCGGCGACTTCACGTTCCGCCGTCAGATCGACGCCGGCATGACGCCCGAGCAGATCGTCGAGGCCGAGCGGGCCGCGGAAGCCGCGGCACGACCCATCGTGAAGCGGAACGCGAACCGTGTCTACGCACGCCGCGTGCCCGGCGTCGCGAACAACCCGAACCAGCAGGCGATCAAGGATCTCGTCGACCAGGGGCTCACGGACGCGCAGATCGCAGACCGCCTCGGGAAGACACGAGGGCAGGTCTCCTCGACACGGAACTACCTCAAGCTCCCAGCCAACAGAACCCGACGAACCCCCGCCACCGCGGGGGTTTCTTCGTCCTAGGAGAACGATGACCCTGCACTACGAGGACGCCGGCCTCCGACTGTTCCACGGCTCGAACCGCGACATCCTCCCGACCCTGCCCGACGCGTCGTACGACTCGATCGTCACCGACCCGCCCTACGAGCTCGGCTTCATGGGGAAGGGTTGGGACTCGACCGGCATCGCCTACGACGTCGAGGTGTGGCGGGAGTGCTTCCGGGTGCTCAAGCCCGGAGGTTACCTGCTGTCGTTCGGCGGCACCCGCACCTGGCATCGCATCGCGACCGCGATCGAGGATGCCGGGTTCGAGATCCGCGACTCGATCGCATGGCTCTACGGCTCCGGATTCCCGAAGTCGCTCGACGTCTCGAAGCAGATCGACAAGCTCGCCGGCGCGACTCGTGAACCGGGCGCCCCTGCCCGGGATCGGGTGTCGCACATGCGCAACGAGAGATACGCGAGTGGGCGTGCCGGATTCTCTGCAGAGAAGGGCACGAAGCTCGCCGCCGAAACCGGTGACCCAGTCACCGACGACGCGCGGACATGGCAGGGGTGGGGCACGGCACTCAAGCCGGCGTTCGAACCGATCATCGTCGCCCGGAAGCCGTTCGCCGGCACGGTCGCAGCGAACGTGCTCGCGCACGGCACCGGGGCCATCAACATCGACGCGACACGTGTGCAGACGTTCAGCGATGGCCCAGGCTCGACGCCACGTGCGAAGGACGGCGGCAAGCGCTCCGCTATGGCCGGCGACATGGACCGTACCGAGTACGACGGCTCTAAGGGTAGGTTCCCGTCGAACGTGCTGCTCGACCAGTCGCAGGCGGCCGAGCTGGATCGTCAGGCGCCGGACACCGGAGGTGCGGGCAAGGCATCCGGGCCGTCGCTGCGCGAACCGACCGGAGCGGGAGTCGCATTCGGTGCGCGTCGCGGGCTCGTCGGCGATCCGGCGTTCTACGGCGATCGAGGTGGTGCGTCGCGGTTCTTCCCCACGTTCAAGTACGAGGCGAAGGCGCCCGGTTCTGAGCGCCCCACGGTCGACGGCGTCGCACACGCCACGGTGAAACCACTCGACCTGATGCGGTGGCTGGTTCGCCTCGTCACCCGTCCCGGCGGCCGCGTCCTGGACCTGTTCGCCGGGTCCGGCACGACCGGCGAGGCGGCGCTGCTTGAGGGCATGGAAGTCGACCTGATCGAGCTCGAAGCCGCACACCTGCCGCTGATCCTGGCTCGGGTGCGGAAGCCGCTGCAGACGTCGCTACTCGGCGGCTGGGAAGGCGGTGCTGCATGACCGGTTTGCGATCAGGTGAACTGTTCGCTGGCGTGCACGGTCTCGGCATGGCGGCCGAGCAGCTCAAAGCCTGCGGGAACGGCGTCGTCACACTGCAGGCCGCATGGGCACTCCGCGAGATGCTCGCGCGCCCCGGCGTCCCGCCGATCAGATACGGACTCGCGGCATGAGGCCGCTCGAAAGGACATCAGCATGACCGCATTTATCGGCATCGACTGGTCGCTCACAGGCTGCGGCGTCGCCGCGTACGTGGATGGCGAGTGGGATCGGTGCACGATCTCCACGAAGCCCGACGACGGCACCATCGACGGTTACCTCGACCGGGTCCACGGGATCGCCGCGCAGATCGTCTCCTGGGCGGACCCCGCGGAGGGCGACATCTGGGCCATCGAGGGGCCGTCGCTCGGAGCGAAGAGCTCGGCTCTGGACCGCATGTTCGGCGGCTGGTGGCTCACCGCGAACGACCTCACCGAGCATCACGAAGCACCGTGGGTGTTCGCCCCGTCGTCGCTGAAGAAGCTCGCCACGGGACGCGGCAACGCGAACAAGTCCGACGTGCTCCTCGCGACCGAACGCCGCATCCCAGAGGCGGCCGTGTCGAACGACAACGAAGCCGACGCCGTCTGGGCGGCGATCGGCGCATCCATCCTCGAGGGTCACCCGATCGTCGAGCTCCCGAAGAACCATACGACCGGCCTGACCCGGATTCTGAAAGGAAAGTCATGAGCTTCCCCAAGCCCGCACGCTCGCAGGTGGTCTACCTCCACCTCAAGCCCGGCCAGTACAGCACCGACCTCACCGTCGCGAAGGTCGCGAAGAGCCGCGACGCGCAGGTCGAACCCTGCGTCGTCATCGTCAAGGCGAAGATCACCGTCCCCGGGGACTTCTTCGACGAAGCGCTCCCGTACGTCGAGATCACCTTCCAGCCCGGCGACGAGCTCACCCCTGCCGAGGTCACGATCAGCGCGGAGGTCGACGAGTGAGCGCCGAGTACGCGGGGATCACGATCATCGTCGATGAGGGTCCGAATCGCACCATCATCAACATCCCGAAGGCCGTCGACGTCGAGATGTTCACGCGCGAGGCACCGTTCACGGTCCAGCCATCGAACCTGTTGGCCGCAGTCAACGACCCATTCTGGTCCCGTCCGCTGACCGCGGGCCTCCGGTTTCGTCCCATCGGGGAGTACACCATCCGGGACGAACTGAATCCCATGCACCCGGCCGCCCCCGAGCTGTCCGAGCACGAGCGCGCCGAGGTCGAACGGTTCGGCATCCACGACGAAGACGAAAGGGAGGGGGTCTGGTGACCGTCACCAAGCACGAGATCCTCACCGTCACCTCGCCGGACAGCCCGGCGGCGATGATCGCCGCACTCTCGGAGCTTCCCGAGGACGCGCGCTTCATGGGCGCGGACCGGCAGGAGGCGTCGAACTTCGCCGGGCACGAGTACCTGAGTGCGGTGTCGATGACGTTCCGACGAAGGGCCACCGATGGCTGACGACCAGACCATGTGCATCACCACGCACACCGATGTCATGGGGGCGATCCACAGAGCGGATCGCCCCTTCCCATGCCGGCGGCGGGGCATCACCCCGGACGGCACGCGCGTTCCCGTGGCCCACTACGCTACGTGCGAGAACGCCGAATGCCGAGGGTGTGTGCCGCGGTCGGCGCAGCACGGCTACCTCTGCGGCGTCTGCTACCGGCGCGTGGTCGACGCGCTCGGCCGCCTCGCGTGGCTGATCTCCCACCTCCGGTCGATCGAGAAGGCGGCTCAGGCGGTTGGGGAGCGGGTCGACACGTCCATGGAGAAGTCGATCCTCATGCCCGACCCGTGGATCGCGGCCGACGAGCTCATGGTGTCGCTCGGTGCCCGGCAGATCCGGTCGACGGCGACGATCGACGAAGCGATACAGCTTGCGCACGACGCCGTCGCGCTCGACGTCGACGAGTGGGTGTCAACCGAGGCGGGTGCCACGCAGGCCGTCGTGATGCTGAAACGCATGGGCGTCGCCCTGAAACGGTGGCCGGACTCCGAGGCGCAGTTCCGACCCATCCCGTATCTGCAGTGCCCGAACTGCGGGTACACGCACCTATGGCGGTCCGCGCCCGACCACTTCGGTGACGAGCTGCGCGTCGTTTGCGGCTCCGAAGGGTGCGGATACGTCATCGCGTGGACGGCCTGGGTGAAGCAGTACGCGCCCGCGTTCGCGGCGATCGAGACAGACATGAAACGCCGCGAGAAGGCGGCAGCACGGAAGGAGAAGACGGATGCCTGAACGCATCGACCTCGACCCGCTCGAGGCCAAGGCCAAAGCCGCAACGCCTGGTCCGTGGATGCTCGACGGCATGGGCGAAGACGAGCCGGAGATCAACTACTGGGCGCATCGCTTCATTGGGACCGCGGAGCCGAATGAGTCGGGCAGCCACGAGGTCGTTGCGACATCGGAGGATGGGCACGGTCCGAATGCCGAGTACATCGCCGCGGCACACCCGGCCGTCATCCTCGCGCTCGTCAGCGAGCTCCGGACGGCCCGTGCGGCCATCGCCGCGTGCGTCCCCGTGCTCGAGCAAGCGAGGTCTGACATCGTGCAGATCGAGGGGGAGTGGGGAGGGTCTCGCGGGTGGGACGCTCTTGTCGCCGCCGGCGATGAGGACGCTGTCGCTGTCGTGAAGGCCGAGGCGCTCATTGCGGAGCTGGGGTCATGAGCATCTACTCGTCGCGGCCGCTAATCGGCGCCGACGAGAACGAGGAAGCCGACGGCACGGTTCTCGTCTACGGCAGCTCGACGAAGTTCCCGGACCCCGCCGACCTCAGTACGGACATCGAGCTCGCGAGCATCCCCGCGTGGTGCGTCCCCGGCCACGCCGAAGCGGAGGACTCCACCGACGTCGCCGAGTACCTCCGGCTCAGGGTCGAAGACTCCGACGTGGTACTCACCGACGCCGCCGCGCTGAAGCTCTACCACCAGCTCGGGAACTGGCTCATGACTCCGAAACGGAAGGCGGTCACTGATGCCTGAGCGTCTGCAGCTCTCGCGCCGGCGCGGATACCGGAAGCCCGAGGGGGCGGTCGTCGTCGCACGACCGTCCCGGTGGGGAAACCCGTTCACCGTCGAAGAGTTCGGACGCCACGAAGCCGTCCGCCGTTACGAGCAGATGATCCGGTGGAAGCTCGGCGACGACCCCCACCTACTCGACCCCCTGCGCGGGAAAGACCTCGCTTGTTGGTGCCCTCTCGACGGCGAACCCTGCCATGCCGACGTGCTGTTAGCGATCGCCAACAGCACAGATCAGTAGGCCATGTTGTCGACGGCTGACACGATCTCGTACCCGAGCATCTCGGCTCCATCCATCGCCTCGCGCACCGAACGGCGGTAGGCGAACGAGCGGCGCCATCTCTTCCAGAAGGATCGGGGTGCGTCGCGAGTCTTGAGAACCGTCGCGGTCCACTCGTCGGCGCGCCACGCTCCGTCGACCAGGATGAAGGCCTCTCGGTGCGCCTCAAGCAGACGACGGTTGCGGACGTATTCGTCCATGTACTGACGCAGGTCGAGGTCGTCTTCGACGTCGCGCTTCATCTTCGGCGACAGGCGTGCCCAGCCGCCGGGTTCGGGCCACTCCCACAACCACATCAGGTCGCCCGGCTCTCGCAGAAGCCGATCGATGTTGTGGAGAACAGCGTCGGAGACTGCGAGCAGATCGTGCGGCGTCTCGTGTTTGGCCTGTTGCGCGAACACGGCATCTGCCGATGACTCAACCTCGTCGAGCAACTGCACCGCGCGATGGGCGTGAATCACGCCGGGGAATCGCTGCGATGGCTCGCCAGTTGGCACCGCGCCCACGACAGGGACAAGACGATCCAGTTGAGTCCGATCTGGGTTGAGGTCGTGAATCGCGCTGCCCCATGCGATCGGGTGTCGAAGAGCGACCCGAGCCTTCGCGACTACCGCGGCTTCGGCGTTCGACACCTCGAGGCCACGAGCGCGCTTCGCGAAGCGCCTCTCTGTCCCGAGCACGATCATCGCGACGATCAGACCGGTCCCGATACCGATTAGCGCGTCGGGACCAAATGACGACCAGTCCCACCAGCTCGTCCACCAGCCCTGCGGCTCACCGTCCACCTGAGCGCTGAGCGCCACCGAAGGAATCCCCATGAAAGAACACAACCACAGAACGGACAAGACGATGACCGATGAACGACTGATCGAGGAAGCCGCGAAGGCGATCTACGCCGACTACGTTGCGCGATACCCCGAGGAGCCGCCGATGTACCACGCGGGTCCAGGTCAGCCCGTGTGGCGGCACATCGCTCGTGCTGCTCTGGCCGTGTTCGAGAAGGCGCACACCCCGACCAATCCAACCGACAACAGGCAAACCGACTGGCGAGACAAGGCGTGGAACGCAGTCATTATCGGGAGGATCACCCCAACCGACGACGGGGCAGTGCAGCAGTGGGGCTTCTCCCGACGGCGCGATGAGACGCAGGAAGCGTGGATGAGGTACCGCGCGATCACGAGCCATCCGGAGGTAGCGACCCCGACGCTGTTCAGCGCCGGGTTCACGATGGGTGTCGCAGCTGCGCAGTCGACCGCCCTTTCCGAGGTACCGGAGCCGAGCGCCGAGCGGCTGATGCAGGCACCTGCGATCCAAGCCGTACGTGAGGTTCTCGATCAGGTCTCCGACCGGATGGATGAGCACGCCTACAGCGAGATCTCATCTGCTCTCGATGACATCCCGGATTGCGAGAGCGCGACGGCGACGCTGCACGACGAACACCCGGAGCCGCAGGGCGAACCGTCCGACGCGCCGAAGCGGCTCGTGCACGAGGTGAACATGCTCCTGTCGTCGGTTGCATCTCACGGACCCCACGCGCTGACGGACACAAGCGACCGCATGTACACGGCGGGGCTCCTCCGTCGCCTCCGAGATGCGATCTACCCGAAGCCTGCGCAGCAGTTCGCCGCGGGAAACGCAGTGCGCGCCGAGATGGCCCGAAACGGGCTCGACGTGCACCGGATGATCTACGGCCAGGAGATCGCGAACGTCCTCGCGGGTGTCGCCCTGGACGCCGCTCTGCGTGCTGCATCCGCCGTACAGGGAGAGAACCATGGCTGATCTGTGGCATGCACCGTGGCGCGGCCCTGACTACTGGGACTGGCGATGCCGCATCTGTGGCGAACCCGTCCGAGACCATCCGAGTCTGTGGCGTCGCATCATCGCACGCCTCCGCCGCGCCGTACAGGGAGAGAACTAGGAGAAGAACCGATGAACTCCACACTCGATGCAGCCGAAGCGGGATGCCCGTTCTGCAAGATGGTCATGCACGTCGTCCTCGGCGGCGAAGGAATCGAACAGATCGGCGCTTCCGGGGTCTACCATTTCGAACCCTTGAACCCGGTCACGCCCGGACATCGCCTGTTCATTCCGGCGTTCCACTACGAGCACGCCGCGGAGGCTCCGTCTGCGACAGGGGCGGTGTTCGAGTGGGCGGCGTACTGGGCGGCCGAGCGAGGCGAAGACTTCAACCTCATCGTGAACGCTGGCTCCGACGCCTCTCAGACCGTCCCGCACCTGCACGTCCACTACGTGCCGCGCAGACCGGGAGATGGGCTCGTGCTGCCCTGGACGAATCAGCCCCCCGCCAGCTCGGGAGAGAACCGATGAACCTACGCATGGGGAACCTGAACGTCGCTCAGTTCATGGAGCGCGTCGGCGGAGCGGCGACGCCCGCCGAGGTCGAGTGGCTCGAACGCTGGCGCACCAACGACGCGAACTTCACAGACCCGGAGCGCTTCCACATCTTCGACGACCCGGCGATCTCCATCGTGATCGGTGCCGGATGCCTGAACCGGACCGCGGACGTGTGGAAGCGCATCAACGCCCGTCAGACGTTCAACCGCGAGGTGGGACTCTATCCCGCCGCCACCCCGGGAGAGAACCGAGAGGAACAGAACCGCCATGAGTGAGAGCACACCGAACACGAATACAGATCCGACGCCGTGGGTGTGCTCTCACGGTGATCGGGCACCTCATGCTGGTGCCCTCCGGGACGGAAACTGCAGCGTCGAGTACAAGCCCCGCCCCCAGCCGAGTGATGCGCAGGTGCTGGCAGGGATGGAAGCGGTCAGCCGAGTCAATGGACTCACGCTGCTCCGCACATACGCGAACTTCTCAGATGGATGGTGGGAGCAGTTGTACGCCGGTATCGCCCGCGCTGTCCTGAGTGCCGCCACCAACGAGCAGGGAGAGAACCAATGGCTGAGCCGGTGAACGTCACAGTGAGCGACCCGGAGACGGGTGAGGAACTCGAATCACGGATCGTCGACAACGACTTCATGGTCATCTGTGCGGGCGACCGCTACATCGACGGCGTGCAGGCGTACGGGAACGGCACGCAGGTGCTCACCGTGAAGCGTCGCCCCGCCACTGCAGGAGAGAACCGATGAGCCACACCGTCACGATCACCCGCCTCCCCGACGCGGAGAGCGACGACTACGAGTACGAGTTCGGAGGCACGCACGGGGCCGACTGCATGGTCGGGAAGCGGTGTGAGAGGTGGGCGTGCCAGACCATGAACCACGAGTACGAGACCGAGCGCACCCGCCACGGCCTTGAGCACTGGTGGAACTGGGACAACCGCGAGTGGATCGTCCACAACACCGACGACTGCGCACTCAGCTACGTCTTCGAGTACCGCACCGACATCGAGACATTCGATGGCCTCGCGCTCGGCACCTATCCCGTGCGCATCGAGTGGGACGACGAGTGGTGGCTGGAAGTGCAGAACCCCAACCCGGGAGAGGCGGTAGCGGGATGAGCGTCAGCCACTTCAGCCGGGAAGTCTTCTCCGAGGGCACCCGCGTGCACGGCGGCGCGATCGCCGAACTCATCACCGCCGCCTACGCCTACCAGGGCGTCGAGGGCGCGACATGGCGAGTCGAAGACAACGGGGTCGTTTTCGAACGCCCCATGGGCGAACAGATCTCCGGGAGGGACGAGCGATGAGCGCCGGCACTCTCATCCACCCGGAGAACGAGGTGTGGTTCCACGACCACCCCGCCGACGTCGCCTGCAGTCCGAACTGCTACCGGCAGACGGACACTGCACCCGTCCCCACGGCCGTCACGTACTTCATCCGAGTCGACGGGGCGCTCCGCCAGGTCGAGCCGCTCACAAAGCCACACCGCGAGCAGGCGCACGTCACCGTCCGCGTCCTTCGCGACGGGAAGATCCTCACCGTCCACAACACCGAGATTCTCAGGAGCTACTGATGGCTGAGTACACACCGACCACCGAGGAAATCGCGAACGTCTTCGAGTGCGGGGACGACGACGAGACGTTCAGCAGCGATGTCTATCGAGTGCGTGCGAAGCGGCGAAAGCAGTTCTACGAGTGGCTGGCTGCTCATGATGCCGAGGTGCGGGCATCCGTCGTAACCGAGGAGCCGGAATGGGCCGAGGACTACATACAGTACGGGCACCTGCTCGACATCGGGGTCTTCATGGTCGAGCCCCGCGGGAAGAACTACGCCACGCACCAGCGGCGGGTGAAGCTCGGGCACCCCGAATCGGCATGGGGTCCGGTAAAGCAGGGAGACGAGACGTGAACGAGAAGAAGTGCGCGCGTTGCGGCGAACGAGCCGAGACCATCGACAACATCCGTGGCACGACGTTCTGGGGACTGATCCAGCGCACCACCGCGACGCGAGTGCGGAAGCAGCTTCGCGTCGCCTGCACCCAGTACACCCGCACCGAGAAGGACGAGCGGGTGATCACCGTCGACGAGACGAGGCCACTGTGCGACCCGTGCTGGGGTCTCCTCGTCGGCCGGTTCCTGCAAGGCCGAGATGTCGTCGCCGCTGAGCACGAACACGAATGGCGCCGCGGCCGGGATGACCTCGAGCAGTGCTCGCTCTGCTACCAGACACGCATCGCCGTGGAGAAGGGAGACACCGCCGATGGCTGACGAGAAGCAGTGCGCTGACGGGCGCATCCACGGGAGCCACTCGTGGGAGGAGCAGGAACCCCGGCAGATGTACCACCACTGTTGGGGCGTCCGAGCGGTCACCTCCGACGACCTGTGGAACCCGCGCCACGACGTGACCGGCATGTTCTGGCCCGTGAAGTGCACTCGGTGCGGACATGTCCACGACGGCGGCAAGGTCACCGTCGTGCAGCGGTACGCCGACTGCTCGACATGGCGGTGCCCGGCATGCAACGCCCTGATCGACGATCGCCCCATCGGATGGGGAGGATCAGCGATCCCACTCGACAGCGAAGGACGAGAGAAACGATGACGACATTCGACGACCGCGTGGACGAAGCGGAAGAGCTCGTCCGCTCCGCGCAGTTCGGCTCCACGTCGATGCTGCAACGCAAGATGAAGATCGGGCTCTCCGAGGCCGGACGGGTCATGGCGGCGCTCGAGGTGCGCGGCGTCGTCGGACCCGCCGAGGGCGCTCGGACGCGGGATGTGCTCATGCCGCCACCCGAGCCGCCGGCGATCCCGACGCTGGAGGAGATACTCGCGCGCCGCACAGCGACACGAGCGGCGCAGCCGAGTGTCGTGACACGACAGGCGCGAGCACAGCCCCGAAGTCGAGGTGATCCCGGGGCGCGGCATCGGGGACTTCACCCTGAAACCGATCGTGCCGTTCCGGCGCATCCCCGAAGGAGAGAACAACCATGCCTGACGAGAGGGAGGAGTGGCGACTCATCCCCGGCCTCGATCGCTACGCGGTGTCGAACCTCGGCCGAGTGAAACGGCTCACGTCGAGCCAGGGGACCAAGGCCGGCACGATCCTTGAAACTCCGCTCAGCTCCGGTGGTTACAAGCGCTTCAACGTGTACCCGGGTGATGGGAGCGTGCGGACGCTTTCACTCCACCGTGCAATGGCACAGGCGTTCATCCCGAACCCTGGAAATCTGCCAGTGGTTCGACACCTCAACGACATCCACGACGACAACAGGCTCGAGAACCTCGCATGGGGCACTCACGCTCAGAACTCGCGCGACATGGTCGAGAACGGTCACCACCGCGGGCTAGCGAAGACGCACTGCAAACACGGCCATGAGTTCACGCCCGAGAACACTCACGTGTACCGCGGACGCCGAACGTGTCGGCGATGCGTCATCATGCGGACCAAGAACTACCGACAGAGAAAGCGAGAGAAGCAGGATGACCGCTGACACGATCGAAAAGCCGGACACCGTCATCAACGACGCCGGGGATCACGAACTCATGGCGCACTATGCGCTCAAGAAGGACATCGAACGGTCGATGTTCGAGGGTGTAGAGATCACCGCGCTCTGCGGGAAGAAGTGGCGACCCTCCCGCGACTTCACCAAGTACCCCGTCTGCGGCACCTGCAAAGACATCTACAACGAGAGGTTCCCCGAGTGACACCCCGCAAGAGAGACTTCATCTCGACCAACGACCTCGCCGACGCGGCGGTCAGGGTCAGCGACCTTCCCAAGCTGTTCAACGTGAGCCGCTCCACGATCGACGACTGGCTCGTCAAGGACGAGATCGCCACGTTCGAGCACCCCGTCTGGGAAGGCACCGGTCGGCCGCCGCTCGCAGTCCGATGGGGAGACCTGCCGATCAAGAAACCCGGATCGACACGATGGAACCGTCGGGAGAACCGGAAGAAGTCCTGATAGAGTCTTTATGGTTGGACTCGTCCATACCTCACACCCTCGGATGACACCGGGGGTTTTGTCGTTAAGACCCCTTCCCGGCAACTTTCGGTCGAACGTCGCGTCCCCAGCGCCCCTACGTTCCCGGTCGGCTCGGTTGAAGGGCGCCGCAAGTCAACGCGGCCACCCGCGCACCCGAACCGGGGCGCAAAACAGAACAGACCCGAGCCAGTTCGGCTGCGGCGGGTCATGGCCCTGTAGCTCAGTGGGAGAGCATCCGCCTGTCGAGCGGAAGGTCGCGAGTTCGATACTCGCCGGGGTCGCAACTGCAATTCCCTTCGAACCCACCCGAGAGGCCGTGACGCAATGGGCGCGAACGACAAGCTCGCAGCGACGTTCCACCCTGCAACTTCGGCGCCCGCCAAGTACCCGTGCGGCGACTGCGGAGCAATCTGGGACTCTCGAGCCTCCGCGGACGAGTGCGCAATCATCGACGGCGTCGAGGCGCGCCGCGCACGACGCAATAGGGGCTGACCTACATGGCATGGTCGACGAGCAATCGGCGCGAGACTCTCCCTCCCGGATGGGAGAAGACGCGGCGTCGCATCCTCAAGCGCGACGGCTACCGGTGCACTGCAATTCGGTTCGACACCGAGCGCCGGTGCAATGAACCCGCCACCGACGTCGATCACATCCGGTCGCACGCAAACGGCGGCGGCGAAGAGGACTCCAACCTCACGAGCCTCTGCGCCCACCACCATGCAACTAAGTCCAGCTCCGAGGGCGGCCGCGCCGCGTCAGCACGACGCAAAGCTGCAAAGAAGCGCCGGCATCCCGGACTGCTCCCGTAGACGCAACTCAGCCGCGATCGGATGCTGCAAGATCCGTCCGAGCTCCACGCCCAGGACGAGCCGCCCACCACGCGTCGATCGTCGCCTCCGACCAGCCCGCGTTCGGCCCGATCCGCACGTCCGGGTCCGGCATCCGACCCTTCACCGCGTACTGACGGATCGTCGGCCCTTCGATCTCCGCACCGTGCACACGCCGCAAATACGCCGCAACTTCGGCTGGCCCCATGTACTCGACGGTCATGCCTGCAATTGTCCCATGCGCTGTAGAATCGGCCATGGTTCCTTCCCTTCGGGTGGTTCCGCGCCCCGGGCCTGTTTCACCCTCCATCGGAGGTCGGTCCGGGGCATCTTTCGTCTCTGGCTACCAGTCCTGCAATTCGCCCGGATCGGTCACGTCGAACATCGCAACCTCCCCGTCGAGAGTCGTCCGCCTCTCTCCCTGCGGCCACCTCACACCCGCGAGGGGGTGCAATCTCCGGTCGTACTCGGGAGAGGCAACAGGCGCTTGCAACAGGCCCGCGAGCGGCTCCGCTTCGCCGAACATCAGAACACCTCTCCCCAGACCTCAGACTCTGCAACTACTTCCACCGCTGCGGGAGCATCCGCCGACCATGCGTCGAACGGCGCAACGTCCGGCACGGTCGCGTTCGCAATGATCGTGTGCACTTGCTGCCGCGAGAGGCCCACGGAACGCGCAATAGCTACCTTGGTGGCACCCTTCGACGCCGCGTCGAGAATGAGCGCGTCACGCTCGAGGGTGAGCCGACGCAACATGTCGAGCTGGTCTAGGGCACGCTCTGCGGATTCCTCCCACGCGACGTTCTCCCGCGCCTCTGCGGCACGCTCGCGCCACTCTGAGAACGTGACTCGTTCCGTTCCCCAGTGCTCAATCCACCACTGCCGGAACTCGGACGTGACCAAACCACGGACCATGTGCGCGGCGCCGTAGAACGCGGCCTGTTCCGTCGTCAGCCCTCGCGCCGAGGCGCGTGCAAGATACGCGTTCGCGCGCGGGGTGTTCTGGAATAGATACGTGATACCGCCCGTATGGTCATAAAACCGGGCGAGCTCGCCGGCGACATATTCGGCCCATGCCGCGAAATCGTCACGATAGACGCTCACAGTGCTTCCCTTCGATCGCCCGGACTGTTTCACCTATCCGGGGTGTGTCCCGTGCTCCGGTCGTGATCCGGTGACGCCTACGCGTAGCACGGGGGAGATGTTCAGGCGGTCTGCATCGCCCGGTGTCCCTCGCACATGTGCAGGGGGTAGACGCGACAGTCGCACTCGACGACTTCGTATGCGACGGGCATTCGCTGTCCCCGGATCTCAGCCGTAGCGATGTCGACAGCCTGGGAGACGTTCGCGAGCATGAGAGACGCGATGGTTGCGAGTTCTGCCCCGTGTGCGAAGAGTGCTTCGCGCTTGGTCGTCTTGCGCGCGGTTCCGTACTGGACGAGCAATGCCGCAAGGTCGCGCGTGCTCTGCGAGGGTGTGACAGCCATGGTCAACGCTCCCCACGGATCGCGGCGACCGGTTCCCGGTATGTCCAGCCCTCCATGGTGCTGTCATGCCACCCGCGCACGGCCCAGCACTCATCGCAGAGCCGAAGCCCGCCGATCCCCGCTCGGGCGTTGAACGTCGCCGACTTCGCGACCATCAGAAGCCATTCGCCACGGAAGAGGGTCAGACAGTCGTCGCACTGGACTTCCCAGACCGGACCTTCCGACTTGATCCCGTGCACCAAGCCCGGAAGGTCAGGCAGAGACTCTGTCTGCGGGATGGCTTCGACTTCGTACCTGCTCATGGTTCCTGCTCCTAGGTGTGTGCCCCACGTGTGCGGGTGCTGCTGTCTTCGGGTGTTGTCGGTGTTTCACTTCCGACACTCATGACATTACTAACGACCGTTACCAATGTCAACCCTCAATCACACATCCGCGTGTCACCCCGCAGCACTAGGCACCACGCCGGCAGAGACGCCGGCACGGATACCCACACGGACAGACAGACACGACACCCCGACACCGTCGCACCAGCTGCCACCCGCGCCCCGTACACACGGCATGTGTCAAGCGACACGACACACCCCGCGCCGCAGACACGACCGGACACCCCGCGACCGTCAACCCACACGACACCCCCGGGCACCCACCCCCCGCCCCCGGCCTCTCCCCGCCCGCAAGCGTTCTGCCTCTCGCGGTGCGCGCGGGTCTGGGGGGTCATGGTCCGACCCCGATCGCGAGGTATTCGATGTCGAAGCGGAATCCGTTCCGGATGATCGAGCGCGTGGGCAACATCGTCGGCAACGTCTTGTTCGGCGTGCTCGGTGTCGGCTCGTTCGTGATCGTCGGGGTCGGGGTATCGCTCTACTACGAGTGGGGCTGGTGGGGCCTGCTGCTGATCCCCGGCGTCCCGATCGGCCTCGCTGTGCTGATCGTCATCGTCGCGGCGCTGCGGTTCGTCACCGACTCGATCCACGACGCGTGGCTCATGGCGAAGTGGCGCTGGGACGACCGGCACCGCGAGGACGGCGAGTGAGCTTCATCCGCTTCCGTGTCGCGACTCGAGCAAGCGGTGTCCGCCGACAGGTCTGGGTGCACGTCTACGACGACCGCGAGCAGATGGCTCGAGCGCACCAGGCGCACCGCGGGCACGAGTACGACCCCGGCGACGACATAGCCGGCGGCGTCGCATTCGGCGGGTTCCCATGGCCGAGGCCCGATCGGACGCCGATCGTCGTGATGCGCCTCTGGACGGGGCAGCTCACGACGCGGACGGTCGCGCACGAGTCGACGCACGCCGCGGCCGCGTTCTTCTTCATGGACTGCATCCCGGGCTGGGACAGCCGAGCTCGCCCGTACCTCATCGGCAACCACGAACCGCTCGCGTACATGATCGGCGACCTCACCTCCGAGGTCATCGCCGCCCTGTACCGCTTCAAGCTCATTGGCTGAGCCGATCATCACCGTCCGTCGACCGATTCGGTCACGGCTTCCGTTTCGGGAGAGGGAACACCATGCCTGGCAAGGGACCGGCGCCGTCCGAACGGCGCTCGCGAGCTCGCGACAACACCGTCCGCGACATCATCCGCTCCGACGGGCGCATCGGCGGCTGGGATCTTCCCGACGACGTACTCCCAGTTCTCCCCGAGGACAAGCAGATCGACCCCGATCGCGTCCTCCGCGAACAGTGGAACCCCGCGACCGTGCGCTGGTGGAAGAACTGGCGCGAGTCCCCCCAGGCCTCGAAGATGGTCTCCGCTCCCGACTGGGACTACATGCTCGACACCGCCCTGCTCCACCACCAGATGTGGGAGAGCGGCGGGAAGAACTCCGAGCGCGCGGCCGAGATCCGCATCCGGGTCGCGAACTTCGGAGCGACGCCGGCGGACCGTCTGCGTCTGCGCGTCGAGATCGAGGTGCCCGAGGAATATCCCGTCGGCAACGCGAAGAACTCGAACGTCACCAGCATCGACGACCGCCGCAAGCGAATCGCGGGGGAGTAGCCGATGCCCCGGCGACTGATTCGCAGCCCGGGGCACGATAGGAACAAGTCGCTCGGCTGGATCGCCGTGTGGTGGATTGAGACGTTCGTCGTCCACGGTCGCGGTGGCGCTCAGGGCATGCCGATCACCTACGGCGACGAGTATTCCGGCTTCATCGTCGACTGCTACGCGCACGACGCCGCCGGGAAGCGGTTCTACAACTCCGCGTTCTTCTCGCGCCCGAAGGGCACCGACAAGTCGGGCCTCGCCGCGGCGCTCGTGCTGTTCGAGGCGTTCGGGCCGGCCCGGTTCGCCGGGTGGGCGAAGGGCGGCGAGACCTACGAGTTCCTCGGCCAGACGTACACGTACGTCAAGGGCGAGCCGATGGGCATGGGCGTCAAATCGCCGACGATCAAGATCATGGCGACCGAAGAGGGCCAGACCGGCAACGTCTTCGACAACGTCTACTACAACCTGACCGACGAGAACGCTCCGCTCTACGCGCTCAAGGCCGTCTACGGGGTCGACGCGGGCAAGACCCGCGTGCTGATCCCACACAACGGCGGGACGATCACGCCGTCGACCGCCGGCGCGGCGTCGAAGGACGGTGGCCTCGAGACCTTCGCGGTCTTCGACGAGACCCACCTGTACGAGACGCCGACGCTGCGCGCGATGTACGACACCGTCGTCCGCAACCTGTCGAAGCGCCGCAAGGAAGGCACGTGGTTCATCGAGACCACGACGATGTACGAGCCCGGCGCCGAATCGGTCGCCGAGGACACGTATTTCCTCGCTGACCAGATCGAGGACAAGAAGGCGCGGCGGCCGCGTCTGCTGTTCGATCACCGGTGGGCCGACATCGAGTCTCTCGACAAGATCAAGGTGCCCGACCCGACCAAGAGGGGCGGGCGGCGGCTCGAAACCGAGGAAGAGTACCTCGAGCGGCTCACCGAAGCGTTCTACGAGTCCTTCGGCGACGCGATCGCGTGGAACGACCCCGAGGGCATGCTCGACGACCTGTTCGACCCGCGCCGCTCCGAGGAAGACACCATCCGGTACTTCTTCAACGCGGTCGTCGCCGGCAAGCACGCGTGGCTCAAGCTGCTCGAGTGGTCCCGGATCGGTCTGCAGGCGCGACTCGCGGAGGCGAAGGAAGCGGGCACCAAGCTCGGCTTCCGGCCGCCCTCGCGGGGCGACAAGATCGCGCTCGGGTTCGACGGATCGTTCAACTCGGACGCCACGGTGCTCATCGCATGCCGCATCGACGACGGATACGTCTTCCCGATCGGCATTTGGGAAGCCCCTGACTCGAAAGAGGCGAAGCACTGGAAGGTCGACCACCAAGAGGTCGAGACGGTGCTCGACGAGACGTTCAAGAAGTTCGAGGTCGTCGCGTTCCTCGCCGACCCGCCGCTGTGGCGCGACTACGTCGACCGCTGGGAGACGAAGTACGGTCCCGACCTGCTCGTCAAGGCGACCGACGCGAAGCCGATCTCGTTCGAGACCGCGCAGCACACGGTCATGGCGAAGGTCGTCGAGCGCACCGAGACCGCGATCAAGTCCGGCGAGCTGTTCCACGGCAACCACAAGGTACTCACCCGGCACGTGCTCAACGCGAGCCGGTGGAAGCGGTCCGGTGGTGACGTCATTGGCAAGGACCGCAAGGGCTCGATGAAGAAGATGGACGCCGCGGTCGGCATGTGCCTCGCGGTCGAAGGCCGCGCGCGGTACAGGAAGCAGTTCAAGAAGCGGACGGGCACGGTTCGCCGAGTCCGGTGATCCCGGGGAAGCGAGGTGGATAGTGCTCACGGAAGCCAACGTCCCAGATTCTGACGACTGGTGGCTCATGCGCCTGGCGAATCGCCTCGGCGACGGCCTCCCGCGAATGGAGAAGCTGCGGTCGTACCGCGACGGCGACGCACTCCTGCCGACGGACTCATGGGATGCCGCGACCAGCGAGCAGTACCTCCGCTTCATGAAGCGATCGCGGCTCCACGTCGCGGAGACGCTGCGGGACGCGCGCACCGACCGCCAGGAGGTCGTCGCGTTCCGCACGTCCGCCGCCGGCGACGAGAATGGCGACCTGGTCGCTCAGGCGATCTGGGACCGCTCGCGCATGGCGATGCAGTCGGTGCCTCTCTTCAACGACGTCGGCGACTTCGGCCGCGCATACATCACCACGGCGCCGGACCCTCGTGGGAAGGC
This sequence comes from Microbacterium sp. NPDC089696, assembly GCF_044749125.1. Taxonomy (NCBI): domain Bacteria; kingdom Bacillati; phylum Actinomycetota; class Actinomycetes; order Micrococcales; family Microbacteriaceae; genus Microbacterium; species Microbacterium sp. NPDC089696. The sequence goes on from NZ_JBIVHF010000001.1 coordinate 1,012,032, forward strand.
GCTGTGGCAGATCGGCAACGAGTGGACGACGATCGCCGAGCAGGACTCGCGGTTCCCGTGGATCACGCGCGCGGCGATCTCCGTCGGCTACAACGCGATCCTCCGCACCGAAGAGATCACCCTGTTCCGGCCCGGCTACTACCGCATCGCGTACCGGTCGACGAACGTGCCCACGCTCCCCGCCGACGGCACGTCCTGGACGGTCACGTCCGACTGGACATGGGTGTCTGATCCCGTCCGCACGGGCGCGATCGACGAGGCGATCATCACGCAGATCTCGACGCCGGACGGGTACGGCATCTACGAGAAGCACCTCGACACTCTCGACCGCATCAACGAGATCACGCTGAACGGTCTGACTCTCATCGTCATGCAGTCGTTCCGCCAGCGCGCGGTGATGGCTGACCTCGACGACGTCTACCCGGAAGATCACCCGAAGGCCGGTGAACCGATCGACTACGACGACGTGTTCCGAACTGGTCCCGCAGCGCTGTGGACGCTCCCCGCGGCAGCGAAGATGTGGGAATCCGAAGCTACGGACGTGCGCCCCATCTACGAGGCGCGAAAGAGCGAGCTCAAGGATCTCTGCACGATCACCCGCACGCCGATGAGCCTGTTCGACTCGTCGAACGCGAACCAGTCGGCGCTCGGGTCGCAGATCAGCCACCAGCCGCTCGTCAATGCCGTGAACCGCATGAACCGCGTCTCCGGTGTGTCTCTCGCGCAGGCGATGTCGCAGTCGCTGCTCATCGAGGGCCAGGAATCCCGTTCCGAGTTCACGCAGATCGCGGTCGAGTGGGCCAAGGTCAACCCCGCGACGCTGGCCGAGAAGGCCGAGGCGGCACCGAAGTTCAAGGCCGGTGGTGCGACGCAGGCGTGGATCGACGCCGAGGTGTTCGAGATGACGCCACAGCAGCGTCGGGAGGCCGAGACCGTCCGCGCCGACGAGGCGTTCAACAACGCCCTCGCGCTCGCGCCGGCGACCCGGCCGGGGGTGAATACGACAGGAGCGGACGATGGCGAATGAGGATCTCAAGTACGAGCACCTCGTCGCGACGTACGCCGCGCAGCAGGAGAACATCGTCGAGGCTCTGCTGAGAGCTCTCCTGCAGATCTGGCTCCCGTTCCTGTGGTGGGGTCGGCCTGACATGGTGAACGCCGCGGCCGCGGCGTCCGCAGTCCAGGTCGACACCGCCACTCGACGGGCTCGCCGCCTGTCCCGAGCGTTCATGCTTCGACAGCTCGAGCTCATCGACGCCGTCCCCGAGGCGCTCCCGCCGATCGAGGACACGTACGAACGCGGCGGGACGCCGATCGTCGAGGTGTATAAGCGGCCCGCACGGCAGCTCGAGCACAAGATCCGTGAGCGGTTCCGGAATCCGGAGACGGAGAAGGTCGCGTGGCCCGATCGGGTGCCCGACGAGGTGTGGAAGACGTTCGAGGAGCGTCTGACGTCGATCGTGAACGACGATATCGCCGCTGTGGCTCGCGATGAGTCGCAGAAGGTGATGGACGCGTCCGCGAAGGTCATCGGCTATCGACGCGTGATCCACCCAGAGTTCTCCAAGACCGGCACGTGCGGCCTCTGCATCGTGGCGGCCTCACGCTTCTACTCGAAGTCCGAGCTGATGCCCCTGCACGACCTGTGCAAGTGCACCATCTCGCCGCTCACCAAGGACCGTGACCTCGGGCTGCGACTGAACGATGCAGACCTCGCGCGGATCTACGCGGCCGCCGGCTCCAACTACGCCGATGACCTGAAGCGCATCACCGTGCAGGTCCGCGAGCACGGCGAGCTCGGACCGATCCTGACCCAGAAGGGCGACTCTTTCCGGAGTCTCGCGAAGGTCAACCGGGCATCCAAGCGCCACACGTTCACGCCGTACGAGCGGATGACGCCTGACGCTCAGCGCCACATGTGGGAGTCGCAACTCGCGACCTCACAGCGCGGTCTCGACATCCTCCTCGACGCCCGGGACAACGGCACGAAGCTCGTCGACATCACGGGCCGCGGCGAGACGCCGATCCCCGTTCGCGATCTCGAGAAGGCGATCGCCTGGTATCGCTCGCTCATCGCACGCGCCGAGTCCAAGCTCGGCTGACCCCCATGACCCCCTGCCCTGATTCGGGGTGGGTTCCACCTTCCGATTCGGAGGCTCATTCACCATGTCCGCACACCAGCCCATCCGCGTGCTCGGCCCCCAGTTCGCTCCGACCTGGCACCGACCGCAGCTCCGCTACATCGACCCCGTTCCGGGCGCCGAAGCCGGAACAACCCCTCCCGCACCCGGTGCGCAGACGCCGCCCGCAACGGAAGACCTCGGGTTCCCCAAGGACACCCCCGTCGAGCAGATGACGTCCGACCAGCAGGCCGCGTACTGGAAGAACCAGTCGAAGACCCAGCAGAAAATCGCTGAGGCAGAGAAGAAGAAGACCTCCGCCTACGAGAAGTTCGGGACGGTCGACGAGCTGCAGAGCGCCGCGGATGCCGCGGAAGCCGCACGCGTCGCCGCGCTGGACGACAACCAGAAGGCCATCGAGGCCGCGAAGGCGGCGGGCAAGGCCGAAGCACTCGCAGAGGCCGGCACCGGGCACCTCTCGGACGCTGTGAAGGGCTACCTCATCGCGCTCACCAAGGGCGCGAACGAGACCTTCGAAGCCGCAACCTCCCGCGTGGAGGGTGCGATCGAGTTCGCCGATCTGACGAAGTTCGTCGGCGAGAACGGAACTCTGGACGCCGCAAAGGTCCAGACGTTCGCGCAGTCCCTCGGTTCGGTGGACGGCAACGGCTCCCAGTCGGGAGCGGCATGGGGAGATCGCTTCAACAGCGACCACGCAGGGCGCATCCCCCCGGCACCTGGCTCGACCGGTTCGGTCAAGTCCATGGAGCAGGCCGCATACGACGCCATGAAACCCAAGACCACCGCCTAGAAGGAGGCACCGATGTCTGATTTCCAGATCAAGTCTCGTGCGACCGGCTCGAAGCAGGACACCCGCTGGCGCACGTCGTCGCACGGTGAAGACGCTGCGCGACCCGGACAGCTCGACCCGACCGCGTTCACCTCGGGAACGCACTACAACATCCCCGGCCAGGACAAGAACGTGATCCCCTCGGGGGTCGGGGTCGCCCTGCTCGCGAACGGGCTCTATGGCCCGTACAGCGCGACCGCCGGGGCTGACGACACCGACCCGCGTCGCACGCTCGCCGGTTTCGTCAACGACAACGAGGGCGTGTCCCTCGGTGACGACCCCTCGACGGCCAAGCCGACGTTCGCCCGCCTCGTGCACGGCATCGTCGACCCGTCGAAGCTCCCCATCGCCGCTCAGCGGACGACCGTCAAGACGGCGAAGACCATCATCTCCGTCACCTACGTGGAGGACTGACCCATGGCGTTCAGCAAGAACCACCGCACGCCCGCGCAGCTCACGGCGTACGCCCGCGCCGCCTTCCGCCTCCACGTCGAGCAGTACGCGACGGCAGCGATGCTTCCCCTCGAGGCATCGCCGACGCTCACGTACTCCGTCAACATCGGACAGTCGGTGCTCCCGGCCGCGGCTTCGTTCCGCAGCTTCAACACCGAGTCCGAGGTCGGCGAGCTCGGTGGCGGCCAGACCGCCGAGGGCAAGCTCCCTCCGATCTCGATCCGCATCCCGGTCGACGAGCACCAGGAGCTGGTCATGTACGGCATGGAGGACGCGATCGCCGCGGCCTTCGAGCGCCGTGCAGAGCGGACGGCCCAGGCCGTCGGAAGCCGCTTCGTGCTCGCTCAGGCTGAGGCTCTCGTCACCGGCAAGGTCACGATCGCTGAGCGCAAGCTCAACGTGATCGTCGACTTCGGTCGCAAGGCCGCCCAGACCGGTACCGCGCCCACCCTGTGGACCGCGAACGGCGCCGACCCGATCGCTGATCTCGACGGCATGCGCGCCATCATGAACAAGGGCATCTCGTCCGTGCTCATGTCGCGCGCGATCCTGTCGCTGCTGCAGACCAACGAGGAGATCATCAAGCTCGTCGTCGGCCGCGGAAGCGACCTCCCGTCGCGCGTCAGCGAAGAGGACGTCCGATCCGTGCTCCGCGACTGGGGTTACGGCGAGATCCGCGTCAACGAGCAGACGATCATCAACCGTTCCGGTGTCGAGCAGACGCTCTTCCCCGCGGACAAGATCGTCCTCCTCTCCGGCTCCGAGTTCGGATCGACCAAGCTCGGCGTCACCGCCGAGTCGCTGTCGCCCGAGAACGGCATCAGCCGCGGCGAGGCAGCCGGACTCTTCTCCGGCGCGACCCACACGCACGACCCCGAGGGGTACAACGTGCTGGTCTCCGCGATCGGCCTGCCCGTCGTGGGCACGCCGGACAACACCGCGTCCCTGAAGGTCGCGTAACCCAACCGGTCACTGCGGGGCGGTCCTCCCGAGGGCCGCCCCGCATCCGAGAAGGAGAGAAGGTCTGCCATGAGCAACAAGAAGCGAATCCTCACCGGTCACGTCGCCCGAGTCGTCGGCGGCGTGCTGGTCGCCGCCGGCCCCGGCGATCCCGCACCCGACTGGGTGACCAATCCCAACCTCATCGCCGCGGACGACACGGCGTCGACCGACACCTCCGGTGGTCAGACCCCGGAACCGGCCGCACCCGCGCCCAAGGCCGCCGACGCCGAGAAGGACGATCTGTCCGACCTCGGCATCGAAGCCCTCCGCGATCTCGCCGAGAAGGCGGGTGTCGCGAAGAGCGGCAAGAAGACGGAGATCGCCGCCCGCATCCGCGCCAAGCGCGCCGCCGGCACGCCGGACGGCAACGACGGAGCAGGCGACGACGGCAACGCCGACCACGACGTGCTCGTCGCGAAGGCCACGGCCCTCGGCGTCGAAGATGCCGAGAAGCTGACCGACGACGAGCTCACCGCCGCGATCGAGTCCTTCGAGGAGTGATCGACGTGACGACGCTCCCCGATGTCTCGCCCGACGAGATCCCGAAGCACTCGACCGTCGATGTCTCTGACCTCTCAGACGAGTACCTCGAGGGGAAGCTCGGCGAGGTAGTCGACTCGATCAAGAGCCGATGGGGGAGCGTCGTCCTCGCTCGATTGGAATCCGGTGTCCTCACCCTGCGGCTCTACAACGCCGTCGTGGTCCGCATCGCGGCTCGCGTCTTCGGTAACGAAGAGGGGTACAAGGAGGAGCACGAAGGCCAGTACGGCTTCCAGCGCGAATCGCTCGCTGCCTCCGGATACGTCTGGTTCAGCGACATCGACGAGCGCGACCTCACCGGCCGCGTCGCCCCCAAGCGCGGAGGGAAGGCCGGAACGGCTCTGCTGAGCCGACAGAAGGGATGGCCCTGATGTCGCTCCTCGGCCGCAAGGCTCCCCACGTCGTCTACGTGCAGAAGCGGAAGATGGTCCGCACCGAGAGGGGCGGACGCGACTACGAGCTCGACGGCACGCCCATCCCGGTCCGGTGCATGGTCGAACCCGTCCGCGACTGGTCATCCTCTGAAGAGGTCGAGTCGCTCGGTCTGCAGGTCGTCGACCTCGCGATCGTGCGAGCTCGGAAGTGGCCCGGCGACATCAACTCCTACGTCACGTTCGAGGGCGCGGAGTACGAGACCGTCGGCGCTCCACAGAGCCACTCCGTCTCGCCGCGCACTGGACACCACCGAGTCACCATCAAGTGGCTCCGCGATCTGTAGGAGGCACGCATGTCCTACGTCGACCCGCGCGCCGGCTCCATGGCCGCGCAGATCGCCGGGGAGAGCGCAGAGATGGACCGAGTCGCCGTGCGCGGCGTCCGGGCCGTCCGTAGCGTTGCCGCGGCTCACCGCCTCACCGGTAACTACATCGACAAGGTGTTCGCGACCGAAGCCCCCTCCGTCCTCCCATCGAAGGTCGGTCCGATCAAGGACCGCCTCATCGTCGCCGACGACGAGGCAGCCGTGTCGATCGAGCACGGCCACATGGTCCGATTCAAGAACGCTCGCAGGGTGCGATTCGTGCCCGGCCAGCACATCATGGGCAAGGCGCTGCAGGTGATGAGCTGATGGGCCTTCTCCTCGACACCGGGAAGCTCTTCCAAGAGCTCACCCGCGAGATCACTCCCGAGCCGATCGGTGTCGCGGCGGATCTCGACGTCGGCACGTTCGCCGAGCTGCCGTTCGTCACCCATTCCTCGTTCGCCGCCCAGGACGGCAACGGGCGCGGGCTGTGGACCGTAACGTACACGCTCAGCCTGTTCGACGGCCCCTCAACCGCGTTCGAGCTCGCCGACGCGCTGTACACAGGTGTCCACGGGTGGGACGAGTCGCCCACCGCAGGCGTCATCCCTGGCGTCGGCGGCGTCGAATCCATCATCAACGAGATTTCTGCGTTCTCCCAGATCGGCGGGGAAGCGCAGATCGAATCCAAGGCCACGGTGCAGCTCACCGCATCGTGGCAACTCGCCGTTCGCAAGTTCTAGTCCTTCTGCGCCCCTCGGGGTGGGTCTGCACACCAATCAGGAGGAAACGTGTCTGTCGACGCAACCAAGCTCGTTATCCCGGGGCACGGCACCGTGTTCCACGCCCCGGTCAACACCAAGCCCCCGACGGGTCCGCTGGACCCGTCCACCGGCTTCAACCTGCAGGCCGACGGCCCCACCCCGTGGGAGAACCTCGGCCACACGTCCAAGCAGAACACCATCGCCTTCACGAAGGAGGGCGGGGAGAAGGAGTCGCTCGACACCTTCCTCGCCGACGGTGTTCGCACGACCACCGGCTCCACGACCTGGGGTGTGACCGTCGCTGCACTGCAGTTCGACGAGGACACCCTCGACCTCGCGTTCAACGGTGACTTCGACTCGACGACGGGCGGCTACACCGTCGCGACGCCGGCGCCGATCCAGCGCGCGCTCTTCCTGTTCTTCCAGGACACGACCGGTTCGGTCGGCTTCTGGATTCCGAACACGGAGGTCTCCCTCGGCGACGCCCCGTCCGTCGACACCGCGCAGTTCCTCGAGCTGCCCCTCAGCGTCTCGATCCTCTCGGCATCGAACGCAGCCATCCCGGCCATCGGTGGCCGCGCCGGCGTGTTCCAGATCTTCAAGTCTGGCCTCGTCGCGCCCACGCCGTAACCCCAAGCCCGTCCCCCTGGGTGCAGTGCCGCAGACCCGCCCAGGGGGACGTTTCCCTCATCGGTCTGCAACGCATGAAAGAGGTCTGCCATGACTCCCACCACCCCGCAGGACCGCCGCTCTCCGGCGGCCAAGACCGCGGCCAAGACGTCCTCGAAGAAGGCGTCCGCCGCACCCAAGCCCGACGAAGCCACGACTCCGGAGCTGTCGGCCTCCGAGCAGCTCGAGCGCGAGCAGGAGCAGAAGGAGCTTCGCGAGCAGCTGCTCGCCGACCTCCCGACGCTGCGGCCGGCCATCACGTTCCGCATGCGCCACCGGAACGACTTCAACAACCTCCTCCTCGACGCGGCGAAGTCCGGCGCATTCGACGAGGACACGGAAGGCCCGCTCGAGTTCGACAACTCGCGCGTCGAGGACATCGAGCGGCTGCAGAAGCTCAACGAGTTCATCGCGCGCATCGACGAGTGGGCCGAGACGATCGCCGAGAACCCGGCCGAGTACGACGCCTGGTCGCAGGGCAAGACCCACGACCACTTCATGGCGATCTTCGTGGAGTACCGAGACGCACTGGGGGAATCGCTCAGCTCCGCGAGCTGATCGACGAACTCGACGCTCACGGGGCACTACGCGCCGACCTGGCCCAGTTCTACAGCGGGCTCAACATCGACGACGTCTGGACGGGCGCAGTGTCCGTCCGGCACGTCATCTACCTCTCCGAGCACCTCGTGCTCAACCCGCACTCGCGAGTCTTCGCGATACGGGGAGGCTCGCCAGAGCTTCAGGGATGGGACTCCGCGACCATCGTCGCCGTCCGCACCCACAACCTCATCGTCTCGCTCATTCAGGGACTCGCCGGGCAGAAAGACCCGGAGATGTTCATCGACTGGCCGGGCGCTGAGAAAGCAGAAACGACGGTCCAGCCGAAGACGCTCGCAGAGCTCATGGCCGGAGCGCTCGACAACTTCATGAAGGAATAGGGGTGACGCGGATGGCTGGAATCAACCCCGGACGCAACGCTGGTCGGCTGTCCATCCGCGTCATCCCCAACACCAACGACTTCCGCCGCGACCTGAAGCGCCGCCTCGACATGATCGAGCGCACGACGACCATGACGGTCACGGTCAACAAGGCGAAGCTCGACGGCGGCAAGATCCGCGAGGACATCCGCCGGCAGCTCGTCAGCCTGAAGGATCTCGACGGCGTCGTCCGATTCAAGGCCGAAGCCGACGTGCAGAAAGTCAAGGACGTCGTCACGTCCGTCGGCCTGACGATGGACCGAATCACGATCGACCGCCTGCGCCGCGACGTCGACAAGGCCATGCGTGGCATCGAGGTCACGCTCACCCCCACGATGGCGGACCGCCAGGTCCGCCGCGAACTCGACGCCCTCCGCGCCGAATTCCACACGGTCTCCGGCAAGCTCGCGCACGACATCATGTCCGCCGAGGACGCGGAGATGCTGCGCCACCGGCTGAACGACATCAAGGACCACATCGACCACGTCGCGCGCAACCGCGAGACGCGCATCGACGCAAACCCCTTCACCGCGTGGGCTTCTGCACGGCTCGCGTGGCTCACACGACCGCGCACCGTAGAGGTCTTCGTCAAGGTGTCGAAGGCATCCGTCGTCGCGGCGCTCACCACGCTCTCCGCGCTCTCCGGCGCCCGCCTGTCGTGGAAGTGGATCGACGACCTCGCTACGTCGATGAAGAACCTCGACAAGAACCTCCCGTCCATCATCAACTGGACCACCGGCATCACCTCCCTCATCGCGTCGATTTTCGCGGCCACCAGTGGGCTCGTCGGCATCGGTCAGGGACTCTTCTCGATTCTCCCCGCGTTCCTCGTCGTCCCGGGCCTCATCCTCAACGGCGTCGGCTCGCTGACCGCGCTCGTCGTCGCACTCCGGAACGCGAAGACCGAGCTGGGCGAGCTGTCCGACGACATGTCCGAGCTCGGCGGCATCATCAACGACGCGTTCTGGACCCAGGCACGTCAGCCGATCCTCGACCTCGTCAACGGGCTCATGCCGCAGCTCCGCACCTCGTTCGATGAGCTGTCGACCGGCATCGGGCAGTTCACCGGCGAGCTCGCGAAGGCATTCGGCGAGGAACTCGGCAACGGCGGCCTCGAGTCGATCTTCACCGGCATCGCCGAGGGATGGCGCATCCTCTCCACCGGAGCCCCGGCGTTCGCCGGCGCGATGACCTCGCTCTCGCAGGTCGCCGCGAAGTACACCCCTCGGCTCGCTACGTGGTTCGTCCGCCAGGCGAACACGTTCGACACCTGGCTCGAAGCAGTCTCCACCGACGGTCGTCTCGATGGCTGGATGGAGAACGCCATCAAGTCGATGTACGACCTCTGGGACGCAACCACCGGCATCGCCGGCGTGTTCAAGGGGCTGTGGACCGCCGCGGACTCTGCAGGCTCGAAGGGGCTCGCGGGCTTCGCGGACATGATGCAGGAATGGGACCGCATCGTGAACGGTGCGGACTTCCAGCGCGGCCTCACCGCGATCTTCCGCGGCGCCTCGACTGCGATGACCGCTTTCGGTGGCGCGGTGCGCGCAATCGGCCGCATGATCCTCGGGCTCGACACGTCGATCGAGAAGTTCCTCGGCTCTGCCGGCAAGTTCTTCGGAGGTCTGATCGAAGGCGCAGCGAATGCGCTGAATCAGCCAGCCGTAGGCGCGGGCCTGGATGATCTCTCGGACGGGCTGATCCGTGCGCTCGAGGGCATCCTCCCGCACCTGCCGACGATCGCCGCGACTTTCGGCAGCTTCCTCGGCCTGCTAGGAGACCTCGCCGGGACATTGCTGCCCGCCGCAGCGTCGGTGCTCGCTGAGCTCATGCCGTCGATCCAAGGGATCATCGACGCGATCCGTCCGATCCTGCCGGAGCTCTCCGAAGCGGTGATCTCGATCGCCGAGACGCTTGGTCCTCCGCTCGCCGATTTCGTCTCCTCTGCCGCGCCGCTTCTTGCTGAGGCGCTCGTCGGGGTGGCCGCGATTCTCAAGGAAGTCGCTCCGGTTCTCTCCGAGATCCTTTCCGGAATCACGGAGATCATGCGGAAGCTCTTCCCTGAGCTCCAGGGCATCAAGCAGTACAACGAGTCGAAATTCGCGCCGGACCCGAACAAGTACCTCGACGATCCGATCGGCTACTACGAGGCGTATGTGAAGGGAGCCCAGCAGTACGCGAAGGACAACCCGATCTTCTTCTCGGGCTACCTCGAAGACGTGAAGTATGCGAATCTCACGCCGATCGTCGACGAGATCGAAGAGGCCTTCCGCACCGAGGGTCGTGAAAGCGCTCAGGCTCTGTGGGAAGAGTTCAAGAACGTCGCCCCAACCGACGTCGTATCTCGCCTGCAGAACGCGCTCGAGGCACAGCTCATCCAGCTCGATTGGAAGGGCTCGACCGGCATCGAGATCTGGAAGGACCAGCTCCAGACGGAGTTCTCGAGCGCCGGCCTCGGCGCGGCACGATCCATGTGGGACGAGATCTCTGCGCCCATGTCGGCCGACACGAAGGCTGCGCTCCTCAAGGAACTCGGCTATCTCAGCGACCTGCTGACCGACAACATGACGTCCGCGGAGGTCATGGACTTCGACGCGAAGACAATGGTCGACCGCATCGAGTATGCGTTCAAGAACGGTTCGGATAGCTCGAACTGGCTCTACGACTACATCAAGCTCGATCCCTCCACGCAGCAGCGAGTCCTCGACCAGCTCGGGCAGCTCCGAGATGACGCGCAGAAGATCATCGACAGCGCGACGCCCAGCGGCGGTGGTGGCGGCGGGTTCTCTCGTCAGCTCGCGCAGGGCATCCGGCTCGGTCTCCCCGAGCTGGACCAGTCGGTCAAGTCGATGAAGGACACGATCCAGCGTGGCGTGTCCGGATCGGAGTTCTGGCTCACGCCGAATGGCACCGCGATCATGGGCGGGCTGAAGGCAGGGATGGACGGCTACAAGCCGACGATCACTGCCGACATGGCCGCCTTCGGCGGTGTGCTCTCGACGGCGATGGCATCTGCCGGCTCGTGGCTCTACCCGACGGGTATGGCGACGATGGCTGGCATGCAGGCGGGCGCTCAGGCGGGCCGTGGCGGTGTCATCGGCGCGTTCGGTGGCCTGCAGGGTGCGATCGGCGCCACGCTCGCCGGCGCAGGCGGCTGGTTCTACGGCGTCGGCGCCGCGATGATGCAGGGCATCGCGCGGGGCATCGGCGACAACAGCGGCGGCGTTTCCCGCGCGGCTGCGTCCGCCGTCGACCGTGCGGTGAACGCCGCTCGGGCGGCAGGTGACATCCACTCCCCATCGCGTCGCACCAATCGTGAGATCGGCCTCCCGCTCGTCCAGGGCATCGCGGTCGGAATCACGAAGGGGGCCGCAGGCGTCCGTCGCTCGATGGTCAGCGCCATCGACTTCAGCGGTCTCCGCGGAGAGTCGCCGACGCTCACGGCCGAGGAGGGCACGACGTCGCGCGGCGGCGTCTCGCTCCACATCCACAATCCGATCACCCGCGATCTTCAGCAGGAGGCGTGGGAGGCGGCGCAGCTCGTAGGGCAGGTGACCTGATGGTTATTCGAGTCAACGGTGTGCCGCTCGACAATCCGGATCTGGGATGGATTCTCCGCAGAGGATCGGTCCCCTACTCCGGAGCGGAGATGGATCTGGGTCAGGTGGCCACCACCGGTCGGGACGGGACGCTCGCGATCGCGACCACCATGCGATCGCCGCTCTACCCGCTCACGATCAACACGCCCCCGTCCGGGTGGGCATCGCTCCTGGCGCTCTTCACGGCCCAGCAGTTGGTGCTCACCCGAGACGACGTACAGGGAGTCGAGGTCCAGGTGCGTCTCGCGTCGGCGACACCAGACCGAGTGTTCGCACGCAACGAGCTCATCGACGCGACGTTCGTCGTCGAGCTCAGCGGCGCGTTCTGGCGCGACCAGGTCGCGACCACCCCGAGCGCGCCGCTCAGCGGCTCGTCGACCACCCTCTCCCTCTTCGACGGAATCTCAGCGCCGGTCGGCGACGCGATGGTCCGAGTAAAGGGCCAGGCGGCCGGCATCCAGATAACCGATCACTCCGGTGCGTGGCTCACCCTCCCCGACGTCCCTGCCGGATCGTACTGCCGGTTCGAGTCCGCCACAGGACGGGCGTTCGTCACCACGACGGACACATGGACCGGCGGCGTCGAGGTGTCGGGCGCCGTGGACTTCGGCGGCCCGCGCGGCGTCTTCGAGATCACCCCCGTCCTCGCGGTGCTGAACCCTTCCGACCGCCACGCAGAACTGACGATTGCGACGACGTCGCGCACCGGCGCGGTCCTCGAGGTCCGAGGGAAAGCCGCGCACATCATCTAGGAGGAACCGTGTTCGACATCCGTCTGCGGAAGATGACCGACGCCGGCGCGAAGGGAGCAGTCCTCCCGACAGTGTCAATTGACACGACAGGGGTGGACTCTGCGACCTCCACGCTGTCGTTCGTCGTATCCGAGAAGGTCGCCGGACGCATGGACGCTCCGCAGGTCGTCGCCGTCGAGTACTCGATCGGAGGGCCGTTCAAGCAGCCACGCAACGGCCTCTTCATGGCGTCGGTCGATGACTCGGATGACGCAGACCCGAAGGGCACCGTGCGCTTCACGGCGCAGGGGTTCGTGACGTGGATGCTCGGGCGCACCTACCTGCATTGGGCGCAGGGAGCCGTCAACGGCGAGCGGGAGTGGACCGAATCCGGCCACCCCGCATCCGCCGGAACCATCATCGGCGGGATGATGTTCGAGGCCCAGAACCGGGGCTGGGGGTCGATGATCTCAAGGGATTTCTCGTCGAGCGCGGACTCCGCGGGTGTCCCGTGGACGGCCGACGAGAAGGTCAAGCAGCCGTGGAGGCTGCTCACCCCGCTCTCCACGGTTCTGCAGTCGATCACCGACCAAGGACTCTGCGACTGGTGGACCGAGGGCACCAAGCTCCGGCTGTTCCGGCCCGGGACGGGCGAGGTGCGGGAGAATCTCGTGTTCGGCGGCCCGGTATTCACCGCGCGGCCCACGAAGTCGAGCTTCGATGACGTGTTCACCCACCTCACGGTCGTTCCCGAGAAGGCGGACTACTGGCTCTACCTCAACAACACCGGTGCGTCGAGCCGCTTCGGTCGCCTCGAGGCCACCCTGACGCAGTCCGGCGTCTCCGATCATGCGACCGCGACCACCCTGGCGCAGTCCGCGCTCGTCGGCGGCCGCGCGGTCAAGCGCGAGTACTCGTTCGACTGGACACCGTCCGACAACGGGCCGCGGCCGTGGGAGGACTTCAACCTCGGAGACGTCATCACCTCAAAGACGCGCCACGGCAAGAGCCTGCAGCGCATCATCGGCATCCAGGTCAAGAAGCAGGACGCGTCCGTCACGGCACGCGTCATCGTCGGCGACAAGCTGCTCACCCAGGCGGCGAAGCAGGCTCGCCGGACCGGCGCCGGGTCGATCGGCGGTGCCATCGGCGGTGGGGGAGCGGTCTTCCCTATTCCCGACGCGACGTTCCCCGCACCCGGTGCGCCGACCGGACTGCACGTCGAGTCCAACGCCGGATCATGGCGAGAGGACGGCACCGCACAGTCCACGGTCACGGTCGCATGGGACGAGGTCGTGCAGGCAGACGACGGGTCAGGTGTCGACGTCGTCGCGTACGAGGTAGCCGCGCGCTCCGCGAGCTCTGAGCCGTCGATCGTCGCTACTACTCAGGCGCTGTCGTTCACGACGACGGAGTGGGAGCCCGGCGTCGACCGCTACGTGAAGGTGCGCGCTCGCTCCTTCGACGGCCGAGAGTCAGAGTGGTCCGGCGAGATCGCGGTCACGCCGGCGGTCCCCTCGAGCATCATCCCGAAGCCGCCGACGGGTCTCTCCGTCCAGTCGAACGTGGGTGCTTTCGAGCCTGACGGGACCAGCATCTCCACCGTGGTCGTGACCTGGGACGAGGTCGCACTATCGGTCGACGACGAGCTCGTCACCGTCGACGAGTACGAGGTTGCCAACGGTCTCGCGACGACCCGCGTGTCCGGGACAACAGCAACGCTCCGCATCCCGTCAGCGAGCGTCGCATCGCTGCGCGTGCGCGCGCGATCGAACATCGGTGTCTGGGGAGACCCATCGGACCCGATCGAGGTCACCGGGGCGACCCCAAGCGGACTCCTGCCGGCACCGACCGCCCCGGTCCTCACGTCGAGTCTCGGCCTCGTCGCCGCGCGCTGGGACGGCGAGTTCGAGCAGGATGAGCACCCTCGTGGCTTCTCGCACGTGGTGATGGAGACCGCTCCGTCGGAAGCTGGTCCGTGGGAACGCGTCGGCACTCCACTCGTCGCACCAGGTGGAGCGAGCATCCGTGGAGAGGTCGGTTCGACCGTCCACGTGCGTCTCGTCCCGTTCGATACGGTCGGGCGCGTCGGCGACGCCTCGGAGATCGCGACTGTCGTCATCACCGGCATCACCGCTCCCGACCTCGAAGCCGAATCTGTCACCGCCAACGCGATCAAGGCCGGGTCGATCAGCGTCAACCACGTCGAGCCCGCGTTCGGCGACTCGCTCGATATCACCGCCAACGAGACGGTGAACATCATCGTCGGCAGGCAGGACAGTCAGGACGAAGCCATCGGCAACGTCGGCGATCATGCCGAAGAGCTCGATGACCGCCTCACCCAGCACCAGACCTACTACCGGTTCGGCGCTGACGGCCTCGGCATTGGTGATCCCGCCTCGAGTGCGGAGCTTCGGCTCAAGCCCACCCGGATCGAGATGGCCCAGCAGGGCGTCATCGTCTCGTACTGGGAAGGCGGAGTGTTCGTCGCCGACGAGACCCGGCTGAAGGCATCGTCCATCGCATCGCACCGGTTCGAGGGCTATGGCCCAGGGCGGACCATCGTCCGCCCACTCTGAAAGGAGCCCCATGGCTGTCTTCGAAGTCGAGATGACCGGCCCGGGGCCGTACATCATGCGCCTCACGTACGAGGTGCAGTCGATTGCTGGTGGTGTGCAGGTCGCCGCAACGCTCGAGTGGTACCGCAGCGGGTCGTGGGGTGCAACGTCGAGAAACGCGGCGGCCCAGTACAAGCTCGACATCGGCGGGAGCGCGAAGACCGGAACCCGGAACTTCAACGCTCCCGCCGGTGGAGCGATCGGCCCGCAGTGGATCGAGTCTCACGCGGTGCCCTTCAGCAGCGGATCATCGACCTACATCACAGCTTCCTTCGTGACGGGAACCGGCGACGCCGGCACCGGAACGATCACCACGCTCACCGTTCCCATCGCGACCGCCTCCAAGGCATCGTTCACCGAGGTCGCCGGCCCGGCGATCACTGCATTCGATGCGGGTCACGGGATCACCGTCCACACCAATCGTCAGAGCACAGACTTCACGCACGACATCACCTACGAGTTCGGCTCCGCGACAGGAACGATCGGTCTTGGAGTCGGAGCATCCGTGCCGTGGACGCCACCTCTCTCGATGCTCAACGCGATCCCGAACAACGCGCAGGCCGCCGGAACCGTTCGAACCGTCACAAAGAGCGGCGGCTCGGTGATCGGTGCCACGGTGACTGGCTTCGTGCTCCGAGCGCCGGCGTCCGCGACACCTACGGTGCTCTCCTGCACGTACGCCGATCAGAACGCCGATGTCGCATCTACCGTCGGCAAGCCGGTCGCAGGTCTCTCGCGACTCAAGATCACCGTGGCCGGCGAGGGCGTCTACTCCTCGACCATCGCCGCGGCCGAAGCCACGCTGCTTGGCTCCACCGTCCAGACCGGCGGCGAGGTCTCCGTCACGCAGAGCGGAGCACTGCCTGTCACCGCACGCGTCACAGACTCGCGCGGCCGGCAAGGTGCATGGGCAGGCACGCTCGACGTGCTGCCGTACACCCCGCCGACCGTCACGTCCTACCAGGCGCGGCGATGCAACGCCGCAGGCGCCCTGCAGGACGACGGGGCGTACCTCCGCGTCGACATTGCCGCCTCGGTGGCATCGCTCCTCAATGGGACCGAGCGAAACGCGATCACGATCCGTGCACGTACCCGCGCCAACGGCGCGGGCGTGTGGACGCCCCGAAACGTCATCACCGGCGGACTTACCCACAACGGGTTCTTCGTGATTTCCGGGGGCGACATCTTCGGAACGACAACCTCCTGGGATGTTCGCGTTGAAGTCGCAGACAAGTTCGGCGTCTACGTCGCCGACACCACCGTCGCCACGGCCGCCGTCACGCTCGACCTGTACGGGAAGAACGTAGGCGTCGGGAAGATCTGGGAACGCGGCGCCCTCGACGTCGCCGGCGACATCTACCAGGACGGCGAGAAGGTCATCGACGCGTCCGACGTCGCATCCACCACGGACGCCGGCGTCATCGAGATCGCCACCCAGGCCGAGGTCGACGCCGGAACCGACACGGTACGCGCCGTCACACCCGCCACGCTGAAAAACCGGGCGGGGTTGCCGTACGTGACGGTTGCAGGACGTGGTACCTCGTCAGCGTCCGGAGCCGTGACCGTCACACTCCCCGCGGGGAAGTTCACGCAACCGCCGCGCGTCAACATCACGCCAGGAAACCATCCGAACGTGCTGGTCGAACGCCTCGCGGCGGACCCGACAACAACCTCGTTCCAGGTGCAGCTATTCACCATGCCCGGTGGGAGTCTCGTCGCCGCCAACTTCGACTGGATCGCCGTGCAGATGACGGCAGGAAGCGGGTCGGGATGATCGTCGCCTGCGAGACCGAGGGGTGCGAGAACGAGGGCATCGAGATCGAGATCCCCGACACCTGGACCGACACCGAGGGGCAGGAGCAGCCCGTCGCGGTCGTCCTCTGCGGCGTCTGCGAGCACTGGATCATTCCACCGCCGGTCGCGAAGCGCGGCACGGCCACCACCACACGACAGGAGCCATGATGCGTGCCCTCCGACTTCCCGCTCCCGAGGAGCTGATCGGTATCAATGCCGGCGACGCCACGGACGAGCAGGACATCGCCTACAACGCGCACTGCACCGGCGCGATCACTGCGGCTCTGCTCGAGCTGCGCGCGGCAGGCATGGAACCGCCCATGCTGCGCACGTTCTACCCGCACGACGAAGAGGACAGCGCCGACTTGGTATCCCTCGACCGCGACGGCAACGTCGTCGTCCTCGATCCGGGGAGCCGCTGATGCCCGCCGTCCTCTGGCCTGACGGGTCGGCCACCATCCCGACCGTCACGAGCGAGTACAACCCGGCCCGGAAGAACCCGGTCACCGGGATCGTGCAGCCGCACGAGGGCATCGACATCGTGAACTTCGACCGGATCATCGCCCCCACCGATGGCGTCGTGACGTTCGCCGGTTACAACGGCGGCGCAGGGCTTGAAGTGCGTATCCGCTCGAACGGACCGAACGCGTTCACCAAGGGCGACACCTACCGGATGCTGCACAACCGCGAGCTGTGGGTGCGGACCCGGCAGACGGTCCGGCAAGGCGACATCGTCGCGCTCATGGGCTCGACCGGCAACTCGACCGGGAAGCACTGCCACTTCGAGACCCGCCCCGGTGGCGGATCTGCGATCAACCCCCGCCAGTACATGGCGGACCGCAACGCGACATCTGCCGGGGAAGGTACAACGCCTGCCCCCGTCTCACCCAAGCCGAAGGAGCTCAAAGTGCTGTCGTACAGCCGCCAGGATCACACCGCCCGCAACGGCGGCCGCCAGCTCGCACCAGGTGCGAACTTCCACCTCAACACGACCCCGAAGGCACCGCCACACAACGCGACGAACATCGTCGGCGGCATCGGGCCGTACTCGATCACCGTGCACGTCTACGCCGAAGGAACGCCCGGCGACGTCGTCGAGGTCATGCTGCTCTGGCAGAACGTCAACGACAAGCCGATCAAGTCGAGCGCCCACTACACCGAGCGACTCACGCTCGACCGGGACGGGAAGGTGCGCGCGAACTTCGAGTTCAAGCGTGGTGTCGAGGCCGGCGGGATGGTGCTGGTTCGGCTCGACGCCGTGGCAACCAATCGCGCGTCCGTCAAGGTCACCTGTCTCGACAGCGACGCCTACCTGTTCGTGGCCGCGTGATCCGTCATGGGCATCCGCGGGATGAGGAGGGGCGATGGAATGGTGGGTCGGCCCGCTAGTCACGGTCATCGCGGCGCTGATCGGCGTCTCCGGCGTGTGGGCCGGCGTGCTCCTCACACGCCGATGGCAGATGATCCAGCGGCAGGACGCCGAGCGCACTGCCGCGGAGAAGCGCCTCGCCGCGACCGAGCAGCAGAAGCTCCGGCTCATCAGCTACGCATCGCGGCTTCGGTCTCATATCGAGCGCGGAGACGACCCGCCGCCCGAGGACTGGCCGGAGGGGATCTATGACTGAGTCGAAGCGCCGCAAGATCGGCATCGCCATGCTCCTCGGCCTCGTGAACACGGTCGCAATCGTCGGGGTCATCGTGCTCGGTGTCGTCGCGTTCCAGCAGGCGGACCGCGCCGCGCAGGCGGAAGCCGCCGCGACCGCTGCCGACGAACGACGAGACGCCGAAGCCGCCGAGCGCGGAGAGGCGATCGAGGCGCTGCGCGAGCAGGTCCTCGAGCTCGGCGAGGAGCCTGTCGTCGAACCCGTACCGGAGGCCACGAGTCCGACGGTCGTCAACGGCAAAGACGGCAAGGATGCACCTCCTCCAACCGTCGACCAGCTCGTCGCCGCCGTTCAGCAGTGCTTCGTCGTCGGACTATGCGTGGCCCCGGCGCCAGAGAAGGGCGACAAGGGCGACACCGGCAACGACGGCCAGCCCGGCAAGGACTCGACAGTACCGGGACCGACCGGACTCGGCATCGCCACGATCGAGTGTCTCGACGACGGCACATGGCGCTTCACGATGACCGACGCCACCACCCGCGACCTTCCCGGACCCTGCCGGGTCGCGCCCACCCCGGAACCCACCACCAATCCATCCGAAGGAGAACCCACACCATGACCAAGCTCACCGACCTCGCCTGGTGGAAGGCTGCCGCACTGCGTGGCCTCTACACCGCCGTCGCGATCGCGCTCCCGTACGTCGGCGGCGCGCTCATCGCCGACATCGCCTGGCTCACCGCCGCATCCGCGGCGGCGCTCGGCTTCCTCGCGTCCGTCGCGACGTCGCTCGCCGGCCTCCCCGAGACCGAAGGCGTCGATCTGCCGTGGTGGCTCGCTGCCGTCGAGCGCACGGTCAAGACGTTCGCCCAGGCACTCGCCGCCGGCTTCATCGGTGCGACGCTGCTCGCCGA
Organism: Microbacterium sp. NPDC089696; assembly: GCF_044749125.1. NCBI lineage: Bacteria > Bacillati > Actinomycetota > Actinomycetes > Micrococcales > Microbacteriaceae > Microbacterium > Microbacterium sp. NPDC089696. The sequence goes on from NZ_JBIVHF010000001.1 coordinate 1,031,406, forward strand.
CGTCGCATGGTCGACGGTCATCCAGGCCGCCGCGATCGCCGCGCTCACGTCTCTGCTTCGCCTCGTGCTCGCGACTCTGCCGAACGACCCGTCCCCGACCTCCTCGCCCGAGAAGGTCGATACGGTCGACGTCACCTGGGTCCGCGATGACGAGAACGGGGAGGGCTGACCTGTGGTCGTTCGCCTCCCCAGCGCCACACGCTCGATCGCGGCCGATGCGATCGTCGACGCGATCGACGCCGGGACCGGCGCCGGCACGATCAAGGTCTACACCGGACAGCAGCCCGCGTCCGCGAACTCCGCGGCGACGGGCACGTTGCTCGGCACGCTGACGATGACCGATCCGGCGTTCGGTAACGCGGCCGCCGGCGTCGCGACCGCAGCGCCGATCACCGGCGACACGTCCGCGGACGCGTCCGGGACCGCCGGGTGGGCGCGGATCGTCGACTCGTCCGGGGCCACGGTGCTCGACTGCGCGGTCTCCGCGTCCGGCGCGGGCGGCGACCTGCAGCTCAGCAACGTCAACATCATCGAGGGCGGGGCGATCAACGTGACCTCGCTCACGGTGACGATGCCCGCAGGCTGACCGAGAGGGGTCGATTGTGGCAGACAACCCGTTCATCGTCGCGACGATCGACCCCGCCCCGGTCGCTGAGCAGGCCGCGAGCATCACCTTCCCGAAGCCGACCGGCCTGCAGGATGGCGACGTGCTCGCGGTCCCGATCCGCTCGCAGGCGGTCCGAAACGGCGAGATCGTCCTCCCGTCCGGGTGGGCGCGCGGTGGCCTCGGCACGGTCCCGAATGACCGCTCGCAGGGCATGTTCTACAAGCCGATCCCCTCGGTCGCTGCGGAGACGGCGACGTCGTACACGTTCAGTGGCCTCTCCACGTCGACGTCACGGATTATCGGGAAGATGCGCGTCATCCGCGGCGCCGACCTCGCCCACCTCAACGACGGGGGAGTCGGCTACGACGCCGACGCGTCCCTGCCCGCCACGACCGCAGGCGGCCTCCCTGCGCTCGCCCTCGCACTGTTCACCGGCGAGTTCACCGCCGGCGTCTCCGTCGTGCCGACGACCCCGCCCGGGAACGGGTGGGTCCAGGAGTTCGTCGCTCAGACCGCCGGCGGCTCCTCGCCGGCACCCGTCACCCCGAACTCCACCACGACCGGCTCCCGCACCGGCATGGCCCTCTTCTCGAAGCGCCTCGCCGACAGCACCGCACTCGCCGCGCTCACCAACACCTGGTCGACCGGCGGGTCGCCGACCGATCCGAAGAGCGCACTGTGGATCATCCGCGGCAAGGCCGACGTCGTCGTGCCCCGAGGCTTCAACTCCGTCGCCGAGATGCGCGCCTGCAAGGGCGCAACTTGGGCGCACCGCGGCGGCTCCGCGTCCTACATCGAGCACTCGCTCGCCGCGTACGCCGCGGCCGCCGCGCGCGGGTACGGTGTGCTCGAGATCTCCCTGCAGCGCACCTCGGATGGTGTGTGGTTCGCGCTGCACGACGTCACCCTCGCGGGGATCACTGGGAACCCGGCTCTCACGCAGGACGTCCGCACGATGACGTGGGCGCAGGTCAACCAGTACCAGATGAGCGTGCCCGGCAAGGGCACGGCGCCGTTCATGCGCTGGTCGGACTTCATCGCCGCCGGGTACGGGAACACGCACGTGCTCGTCATCGACCCGAAGAACAGCATCGACGGGAACCAGGCCGAGTTCTTCGCCATGGTGAAGGCCGCGGTCGACCCGTCACGGGTGATCATGAAGTGGTCGGGCGGACTGACATCGTTCGCGACGGCGGCGAAGGCCGAGGGCTTCGCGACCGCCGGGTACTGGTACCAGGGCGACTACGACAACGGCAACCTCGCCGCCCAGACCCCGTTCTGGGACTACCTCGGCATGGACTACACGGCCACGACCGCGTGGACCGGGCTCGGGAACATCGTCGAACTCGCGGCCGCGCAGGGCAAGAAGGTGTGGGGGCACATCACCCCTACCCAGACCGCGTATGACACCGCGATGGCCAAGGGCGCTGACATGGTCCAGGTCTCCGGTGTCGCCGTCGTCACGCCCGTCTCCTGGTCTACCTCCGCACTCACGCTCCCCGCGCTCACCGCCTCGGGCACCGGCACCTCGACGCCTCCTGGCGTGACCGGGTCCGGGTCGCTCGTGTTCCCCGCCCTCACCGCATCTGGCGTTGGGGAGACGTCGCGCCCCGTGTCGAACGGCATCGGTGCGCTCACGCTCCCGGCGCTCACCGCGGTAGGGGGCGGCTCAAGCGCTGCCCCTGAGTACACGGGCACTGGCGAGCTGACGCTGCCCGCCCTGCAGGCGGTCGGGCTCGGCGAGGGTGTCCCACCGGTCTTCGTCGCCACGGGTGCGCTGACTCTCCCCGCGCTGACTGCCGTCGGCATCGGCACTGTCGTCGACCCCGCACCCGGCGTGATCGGGAACGGTAGCTTGCTCCTCCCCGCTCTTACCGCCGGCGGGAGCGGCACAAGCTCGCCGCCGGCGTACGCCGGCGCGGCGGCCCTCACCTTGCCCGCACTGCGCGCCGAGGGGAGCGGCGTCGTGTCGCCTCCCGGGAGTATCGGCGTCGGAGTGCTCACCCTGCCGGCGCTCACGGTGTCTGGTCAGGGCAACGTCGGGGATGAAGTGGCACCGTTCCCGGAGATCCGCACGCTCGAGCCGGTGCCGACTCCGGCGAGAACCCTCACACCGCTGATCGCGGTCCGAACGTTGGAGGACGCATGAACGTCGTCAAGGCAGGAGATCGCGAGACCATCCAGTGGCGCGCGAACGCGGATCTCACCGGCGCACAGGTGGCGCTCGTGGCCGAGCTTCGGGGCACACGGGTGCCGATTCCGCTCGAAACGGAAATGGTCGACGCGACCAACGGGCTCGTCGCGCACACCCTCACCGGTGAACTGGCTGTGGGTACCTACCGTGTCGTGCTCCGAGTAACTCGAGGGAGCGGCACGCCCTTGACATTCCCTCGCGAGGGCTACGCCACGCTGACGGTGCAACGCTCGCTCTGACCCTGAATCCCCCTCTCTCGCCTCCGGGCGGGGGAGGGGGATTCTGTCGTTCCTGCTACATGCCGTGCCCGGGCTTCGGTGCCGGCGTGCGATGGTGCGGTATCGAGCGACGATGTTCCCCGACGGTGATCCATCGCTCGACGCCGGGCACCTCGCGCAGCGCCGCGGCGAGCACGCCCACATACTCGTCGCCGCCGAAGAAGCCCACCCATGTGCCCACCGACTCCGCGAGAATGTCTGTCCGCGTGCTGGCGGCCGCGGCGAGCTCGGCGATCACGGGCGCGGGGTCAGACGTGTACCGGTTGCGGGAGCAGATCGCGTCGAGTTCGATGCTCAGCATCACCTCGGCAGAGAGACCTCTTGGGGGCATGGCCGTGTCCTTCCTCCGGCCGAGACGTCGATCATACGCCTTCGACTGTCGGTGGTTCGGAGCAGGATCGGGAGCATGTCGCCCGAAGAGATCCTCGCGTTCCAGTCCCAGTGGCCGAGCCACACACCGTCCAAGACGCAGGCGATCCGGCGCCGGTTCGGCTTCGGCGAGGCGCGGTTCTATCAGCTCCTCCACCGAGCGGCACGCTCCGCGGAAGGCATCGCCGCGCACCCGGTGACCGCACGGCTCGTGCGAGAGCATGCCGCGCTTCGAGCCTCCGAACGGTCGCTCGGCAAACAGGGTGCGATCATCTGAGCATGGAGAACATGCGAATCGAGTTCGCTCCCGCGCTGATGACTCGGGAGCTGGCCGCCTACTACCTGAGCATGTCCGTGCGCGAGCTCGACCTACTGAAGAACCAAGGTCACTTGACGGCGTACGGTGAGGGCAAGCGGATCAAGTTCAAGAGGTCCGATCTCGACGAGTACATTGAGGCTCTTCCCGAGCGCCACGCTCGATAGAGATACGATCGGCGCATGAGCGACACGAAAACCGAGCTCCACGTTCACGCTCTCGCATGGGCGGTCGCGACGCTGGTCGTGATCCTCGTCGCTGAGCGAGTATTCTCGGGCGTCGCTATCGCGACGGCCGCCGGCGCAGTGGTCTTCGGCATCGCTGCAGTGACGCAGAAGCGGGGAACCTGGGCTGTGTACCTCATCGCTGCCGTCGCGATCGTGATCGGAGCCATCGCGGCCATCGTCGCCGCATCTCGCCTCATGGCCCCACAGTTCTTCTAGACGAGCGATTGTGGACACTTAGTGGATGTTTTCCCGAGCTAACGGAAGCTAATGGACGCTACTCACTGCGGGAATCACGCGGAAGAGTAGGCGGGAGTAGCCCCCAGTAGACGGCACGGCATATCAGACTGCACTGCATTCGGGGGTTCGAATCCCTCACTCGCCACCACTTCGATTTAGCCCCTGACCAGGCGTTCTTCTCGCCGGTCGGGGGCTTTTCGTATTCACGACTGTCCTCAGATCGAGCTGCAGCCGGTGTGCATGCAGCGGGGATACCTCGCGGAAGTCAGCGCCGATAACCGTCGCTAGGCTGTGCGCATGACCGAGTCCCTGCCCGAGCGAGAGCCATCGCTGATTCAGCAGCGCATGACGCTCGAGCGCGCGAGGAACTACTCGATCGTCATGACCGTCGTGTTCGGGGCCAATGCAGCCTGGTGGCTGGCGCGAGGTCTCTTCGACGGTGGCGACGTGATCTTCTGGGTGTTGGCGGGACTGTTCGCGATCGTCGTGGTGATGGGCGCCTTCTCGTTGGTGAGTGCCCGCCGGAAACTGCGTGCGTTCGAGGCCGAGCACGGACCCGACGCCGGCAAGCGCTCATGACCCGCCGTTCGCGTCTTCCTGCATCGCAGTCAGGTATTCGTCAGTCGCCGACGTCGCCCTGCGTGTCTCCTCGGGGCGCCGCTGGCTCGGGGACGAGGTAGAGCCCGGAGGGTGCGTTCGCGGTCTGCGTGAGCGCGTCGATCCATGCGCGGTTGATGGTCGGCTGCCGACCGCCGTGGTACTTGAACACGAGTGCACTGTGCGGGTTGACCCACACAGTGCTGCGTCCGCCGCCCGTGCTGATGTCGTCCTTCCACGAAAGCGCGAAGGGCTCTCCTCGGCGGAGTTTCGCCGTGATGACGATCTGCAGGTGTGTGAGGGCGCGGTCTTCGATCTCGACCTTCTGGCTGCCTTCGTAACTGAGTCGCCCCAAGTGGTGTCCTTCCGTGGCCACGACACCGAGATGGCGGCAATGCGGGGGATTGCTGCGTGGGCGCACTAAGCGTCTCACCAGCATGCCGCATTCACGAAAGGCTGCCTGGGGCGTTGACTATCGCACCTCGGATGGGATATCAACCCCTGAAGTCTGTGTCTGCTGGACTGGCACGCTAGTGGTATGAAGCTCGTCTCCTATGCAGGTCAGCAGCTGGTCACCACGGACGATGTCGCCGATGCGCTCGTGCAACTTGCGGCGGCCATCGCGAGGGAGGGGGAGACCGAAGCGCTGCAGATCCCCGTTCTGGTGGATGGTGAGAAGGACTGCGCCGATCTTCTCGCCGGCGTGGGGAACGATATCCTCGTCGGTCCGCAAGCATCCGAGGGGACGGATCCGGACTTCTCCGAAGAAGCGGCCCAGATGCGAGCGCACCGGCTGTATCCCCGCGCGGCTGATCACGATGACGAGGACACCGGCACCTATGTCGTCACGAACTTCGACCCTGGACTCTGACGTGGGCACCCTCGAGTACAACAGTTCGCGACCGGCGATCACGATCGACGATGACACGCTCGCGCATCTGAAGATCCTCATGGCCACGAAGCTCCGACGGCATGAGAGCTTCATGATGACCTGGCTCCCCGGCAGTTCGGGCGGAGGACGCCTGTCCGCGTGGATTCATCCGAGCATCCCCCTCGTCATCGAGTTCGACGCCGAACCTCCGCCCCGAGTGGATCCGAAGCGGGTCGAGAGCATGATGGAGCAACTGAACGCTCGCGGCGAGCTGGTCCTGAGCTAGTCGGCTGCGCCCGATTCCCGTGGCTGGGCGGAGGCCTTCCCCGGTCGATGCGACGCGATAGGCCAAGGAAGGCCGCCCTTCCTCTTCTCTAGCCAGCCTAGTAATGTTGCGCTCAATCAGCCCGATCCCCCGTCGGGTGAGGTCAGGGTCCCTCAGAGATGACAGTTCCCCAGACTGAACCTCGAAACGATCCCACGCAGTAGTGATCCGGCCCCTCCATCCCCAGAGCGGGGGGCCGGATCACTTTTCCGGACGAGCAGCTTGGAAACGTCCCACCCCAGAGACGCTCGCGGATCCCCCTACCCGGCTGAATCGACCGTCGTCGCACTCGGCCTGAACGGGTCCGGCCGAGTGCGTCCCTGAATGGTACGTCGGATCACCCGCGACCCCAAGCATCATCGCCTAGCCGAGCGAGCCATCGACGACAGCGACATCCGAGCACCCGCTGCACGCGAACAATCTCACTTAGTTAGACATCGTCCAGAATGCGGCTACTGTTGCCCCATGGCGACTCTCCACTACGGGATCTCAGGCGACCCCGTCCGCATCGATGACAGAGCGCTCGCCCACCTCAAAGTCGTCATCGCGACCAAACTCCGCCGCAACGAGAGCTTCACCCTGTCGTGGACCCATCCGGAGGGCGACCCCCGCGGCCGCTCCACGATCTGGATCCATCCCTCGATCCCCCTTCGGTTCACGTTCGACGAGCCGGAGCAGCCAGAGCTGAACATGAAGTGGGTCGAAGAGCTCATGCAGTCGGCGAACTCGACCGGCGGCATTCAGCTCGTGGACGAGGTTCTCGAACTCCCCGAAGGGGCGTCCGCCGCGTAGTTGCAGGACGTCAGAGCCCCCAGTCGGGCAGGTTGGCCCACACCTCGGGGGTCGCTGTGCCCGGGGAGGCATCGCCGGTCGTGATGACGACCCTCGAGTGCGAGTGAATGAGCACAGCCACCATCTGATCCCCGGTCGACAGATGGACGAACGCGGGAGGGGACGCTGCCGCCGCTTCGATATGCGCCATCACCTCGGCGAGATCCCGATCATCCCCGAGGACGAAGTCTCGACCATCGATCTCGATATGCACCCGCGCGTCCGTGTCCACCATGGAAGCACGATAGGCCGCTGCGTACCTCGACCGAAGGGGGTTGCGCATTGCGGATCACGCGGACCTCTCGCGCGCGAACGGCAGCGCCCCACGCATCGTCCGACTCGGGAGTGCGTGAAGGGCGTCCGGCGTTCAGTGCACGACGATCCGGGTGAACGCCGTGGTCCCGGCATCCGCGTTGACGTAGGAGTAGTGCTGCGCGCTGGAGAAGGTCGTGTGCTCTCCGCTGGCGAGTTCGAGAGTGCCGTCGGCGAGTTCGAGTCGCAGGCGTCCGGCGGTCACGAGCAGCATCTCGTGCCATCCGGGGGCGTCGGGCTGTGCGTCGTATCGGTCGCCGGGGCCGAGGGTCCACGTCCAGAGCTCGGCGCGTTCGCGGGCGGGGACCGAGGCGTGCACGACGGCGTGGCTTTCGGGTGCCGCGCCGCGCCAGGCGACGACGTCGGGGGATTCCGTGGCGTCGTCGGTGGCGGACACCAGTCGCACGAAGGTGGTGCCCAGGGCGGCGGCGAGGTGGTCGAGTGATGTCAGGCCGGGGTTCGCCTCGCCGGCCTCGATGCTGACGACCGACCTGCGGCTCATTCCCGCCCGCTCCGCAAGGTCGACCTGGCTGAGGCCGAGCTCTCGGCGGAGGCGGCGGAGATTCCTCCCGACATGCGCGAGCACGTCCGATCGGTCACCAACCTCGGGTTGCATGTGCATGATTCTGCACATTAGCATGTGCAGAATGCTGCACCCTCTGCGCGCCGTCGCGCGCGTCCGCCTCGCCCGCGCGGAACTCGCTCTCATCGCCGTCACAGCCCTCTGGGGTGCGACGTTCCTCATCGTCCACCTCGCGATGTCGCACAGCGGGCCACTGTTCTTCGTCGGCGTCCGGTTCGTCGTCGCCGGCCTCCTCAGCGTGCTGATCTTCTGGCGTCGGCTTCGGGCGCTGAGCTGGGCGGAGATCGGGGCCGGCTCGGCGATCGGGGTCACCATCTTCCTCGGCTACGGCCTGCAGACCGCGGGGCTGCAGAGCATCAACAGCAGCACGTCGGCCTTCATCACCGCTCTCTACGTCCCCCTGGTGCCGCTCCTGCAGTGGGTCTTCCTGCGTCGCGCTCCCCGCCGGATGGTCCTCGTGGGTGTCGCCCTGGCCTTCGTCGGGCTCCTCGTGCTCGCAGGTCCTGACGCCCTGCGCTTCGGGCTCGGAGAGGGAGAGGTCCTCACCCTGCTGAGCACGATCGCGATCGCCGGCGAGATCATCCTCATCGGCGCGTTCGCCCGGAAGATCGACGTCGGACGCGTCACCGTCGTCCAGCTCCTCGTCGGCGGCGGCCTCTCGCTGCTGATGATGCCGGTGACGGGAGAGGCCGTCCCGGCGTTCTCGTGGTGGTGGCTGCTCCCCGCGGTCGGGCTGGGGATCGCGAGTTGCGTCATCCAACTGACGATGAACTGGGCGCAGCGCACGGTCTCTCCGACCAAGGCCACCGTGATCTACGCCGGGGAGCCCGTCTGGGGCGGCATCGTGGGCGCCGCGGCCGGCGACCCGTTCACGGTCGGGATCGTCGTCGGTGCGGGCCTGATCGTCAGCGGGGTGGTGGTCAGCGAGATCCGGCCGGAGAAGCCCGCGAAAGTCGAACCGGACGACGGCGCCGGCGACGACGCCCATGAGGTCCCTGCGAGATCTCGCACGACTTCTTTGTGACGAATCGCCCACGGCTTCCGTCCTATCCATGAGCGACACGATCGCTCCCGGCGACACCCCTGAGGGATCGGCCGGTCGTCGATACAGATAGGACTCGTCATGGCAACGCAGGATCAGAAGAACAGCACCAGCCCCGCCGAGAAGGAGGCGGCCGACACCGCCGCGGCGGCGAAGCCCGCGGGGCGCGTCGACCGCTCGTCGTCGTTCTCGACGTCGCGAGTCCCGTCGGACGTGAATGCCGCAGGCACCACGACGATCGCCGACGGCGTCGTCGCCAAGGTGGCCGGGATCGCGGCCCGCGAGATCCCCGGCGTGTTCGCGCTCGGTGGAGGTGGAGCGCGGGCCTTCGGCGCGATCCGCGACGTGATCAACGCGACCGACCTCGCACAGGGCGTGAAGGTCGAGGTCGGCGAGACACAGGCCGCCGCCGACATCACCATCGTGGTGGAGTACCCGGCCCCCATCCAGGAGGTCGCGAACAACGTCCGCGCCGCTGTCGCGGGGGCGATCACGCGCCTCGTCGGCCTTGAGGTCGTCGAGGTCAACGTCGAGGTCAACGACGTGCACGTCCCCGGTGACGACAGCTCCGACCACGAGGAGTCGCGCGTCTCATGACCCCCACCACCACCGGCGCCCTGATCGGCGCCCTCCTGGCGCTCGCCGCACTGGCGTTCGGCTTCTGGGGATTCCTCCTCGTGGCCGTGCTGGCGGGGATCGGAGCCCTTGTGGGGCGCATCGCATCCGGCAAGCTCGACGTCCGCAGCCTCGCCGACGTCTTCACGGGGCGGCGAACCTCCTGATGAACGTCGACCAGAACGTCATCGCCGGCGGCGGACCGTCCGTGCCCGCCGCCGGCGGGGAGGCGCCTCGCGGCCGTGTCACCGTCCGGGAACGCGTCTACCGAACCGTCGTGGAGCAGGCGTCCGCGTCGCTGATCGGCGTCTCCCTCAGTGACGTGAAGGCCGACGTCGTCGAGCGGGGTGCGGGCGTCTCCCTCCGCATCTCCACCCCGCTCCCCATCCCGGATCTCGACGACACCGTCGCGATCTCCCAGACCACGCCCGTCCTCGACCGCGCCAGGGAGCTGCAGGAACAGCTGCAGCAACGCCTCACCGGCATCCTGGGGCGCGAGGTCAGCCGTATCGCGCTGACCATCACGGGCGCGACCATCCCCGAACGGAGGCGAGTGCGATGACCACCCCGGCACTCCGTCGCGTCATCCGACGCGAGACCCACTCACCGCGCACCGTCGCGATGTTCGTCGCGGTCCTCCTCCTCATCCTCGCACTGGCCTACATCGGTCTCGAGATCGTGCTGAGCCTCCTCGCGCAGCCCGCGCTCCTGCTCGGCCCGGCCGCGGCGGCCGGGTGGCTTGTCGGCCTCCCGACGGCTCAGCCCGCGGGACTCGTGATCGCCGGGAGCGTCGTGCTCGCGGTCATCGGCCTGGTCTTCGTCTGGCTGGCAGTGACCCCGGGCAGGCTGTCCCGACACACCCTCGACGCGGGCGAGCGCGCCGTGGTCGTCGACAACGGTGTGATCGCCAGCGCCCTCGCGCAGCACCTCGCCGCGGAGACGGGACTCGGCCGCGACGAGATCACGGTCGGGGTCGGCCACCGCAGCGTCGATGTCACCGTGCGACCCGGCGTCGGCGTCCCGGTCGACAAGGCGGCGGTGCAGACCGCGGCCGAGACCGAGCTCGGGACCTACCGCCTCACCCGCAGCGTCCGTACCCGCGTGCGCATCGAACGCCCGACCCCGGAGGATGACGAGCTGTGAACCACACGAACCGCGCCCTCAACCGCGTCCTGCTGCTCATCATCGGGTTCCTCTTCCTCGCGCTGGGTGCCGCGGGCATCGCGATCATGAGCTGGCCCACCGCGACCGAGATCTGGACCGATGCCGGAAAGCACTCCGAGTCCTGGCTCGATCAGGCGATCGCCGCGACCACCATCGCAGGCAGCAGCGCCTCGTGGGTCGCGATCGGGGCCGTCGCCGCCATCGTGGTCATGATCGTGCTGCTCGTCCTCGCGCTCACGAGCGTGGCCGGCCGTCGCTCGAGGACCGCCTTCCGCTCCTCCGGGTCGCAGAACCCGCTCGGCCGCGTCACCGTGACGGAGTCGTTCGTATCGGATGCCGTCAAGAACTCGCTCGCATCGCGCGACGAGATCCTGTCGACCAGCGTCACGGCCGACGACATCGGACGGGAGCCGGTGCTGCACGTCGCGGTCACGCCACGGCAGAACACCGATCCGCGCGAGCTCGTCGACCTCGTCGACCGGCTGCTGACCAACCTCGCCACGCTCACAGGACGGGAGACGTCGACATACGTCTCCCTGCACACCAGTCTCCGCGCACGGCTCGCTCACGACCAGCGCCGTCTGTCGTGATCGCGCACGGCCGACACTCACAGTCTTATCGTCGGCGGCTCACAGCCCGGCGATAAGACGGCGAGAGACCATCTCGCCGTCAGGAATCACCACAACGAAGGGAATCATCATGGGACTCGACGACAAGATCAAGAACGCCGCTCAGGACATCGCCGGCAAGGCGAAGGAGACCGTCGGCAAGGTGACCGACAACGAGAAGCTCGAGGCCGAGGGCAAGGCTGACCAGGCCAAGGCCAGCGTCAAGAAGGCCGGCGAGAACGTCAAGGACGCCTTCAACGGCTGAGCGTTCAGCGACGAGAAGGGCGGGACCGGGTCACGGTCCCGCCCTTCTCGCGTGCAGAGGACTCAGTAGTCGGCGTGCAGGCGCAGCCGGGTGGCGATCTCCGCCGTCTGCTCCTGCGGAGTCGCGTCGATGCCGACCTCGATCGCCTTCTCGTCGGCATCCAACGGCTGCAGGGTGGCGAACTGCGAGTCGAGCAGCGCCGTGGGCATGAAGTGGCCCTGGCGGCGCATCATCCGCTCGAGGATGAGTTCGCGGTCGCCCGTGAAGTGCACGAACGTGACGGCGTCGCGGCGGAGGACGTCACGGTAGCTGCGCTTCAGGGCCGAGCAGGTGATGATGCCCGGCTCGCCGGCGGCGATCCGCTCGTCGATCCACTCGGCGATGCGATCCAACCACGGCCAGCGGTCGTCGTCGTCGAGCGGGTGGCCAGACGCCATCTTCGCGACGTTCGCTTCGGGGTGCAGGTCGTCGCCCTCCTCGAACGTCCAGCCGAGGCGGCCGGCGAGCATCGCTGCGACCGTGGACTTGCCGGTCCCCGCCACGCCCATGAACACGAGCACGGGTGCCTGTGAAGTCATCATCGCGGGCTCAGACGAAGATGCTCAGGACGAGGACCCCGCCGAGGCCCGTGACCGAGATGAGGCACTCCAGCACGGTCCACGACTTGAGCGTCTGCGGGATGCTGAGGCCGAAGTACTCCTTGATGAGCCAGAACCCGGCGTCGTTGACGTGCGACAGGAACACCGATCCCGACCCGATCGCGAGCACCAGCAGAGCGACCATGGGGGAGTCCAGCGTCTCGGTGAGGGGCTGCAGGATGCCGGCGGCCGTGATGGTCGCGACGGTCGCCGAGCCCGTGGCGATGCGGATCATGACCGCGACGAGCCACGCGAGGACGAGCACCGACACGGAGGAGCCCGACACGAACTCGGCGATCACACCGCCGATGCCGGTGTCGACGAGCACCTGCTTGAAACCGCCGCCCGCGCCGACGATGAGCAGGATGCCGGCGATCGGGCCGAGGGACGACCCGACGATGTCGTTGACACGCTGACGGTCGAACCCGGCGCCGCGTCCGAGGATGAAGAAGCCGGCGATCACGGCGATCAGGAGCGCGATCACAGGCGTTCCGAGGAAGTCGAGGGCGACCTTCCACGGAGCGTCGGATCCGGCGGCGCCGATGTCAGCGATCGCCTTCGCGAGCATGAGGAACACGGGCAGCAGGATGCTGAAGAGCGTGGCGCCGAACGAGGGGCGGCGTTTCGACTCCTCGCCCGAGTCCTCCGCGGTGACGAACAGGTCGGGAACGGGGACGTCGACCCAGCGGGCCGCGAACCGGGCGAACAGCGGTCCGGAGATGATGACGGCGGGGATCGCGACGATCACGCCGAACGCGAGCGTGAGGCCGAGGTTGGCGCCGAGGGCGTCGATCGCCGCGAGGGGACCGGGGTGCGGCGGCACGAGACCGTGCATGGCCGAGAGGCCGGCGAGCGTGGGGATCGCGATGCGCATGAGCGACTGACCCGAGCGGCGCGCGACGAGGATGATCACCGGCACGAGCAGCACGAGGCCGACCTCGAAGAACATGGGCAGGCCGATGACGGCGCCGATGAGGCCCATGACCCAGGGAAGCGAGCGGGCGCTGGCGCGTGACACGAGCGTGTCGACGATGCGGTCGGCGCCCCCGGAGTCGGCGAGGAGCTTGCCGTAGATCGCGCCGAGCGCGATGAGGATGCCGACGCCGCCCATGGTCGAGCCGAAGCCGGTCGAGAAGCTCGTGACCGAGGCGGCGATGTCCATGCCGGCGATCGCGCCGGTCGCGAGCGCACCCACGGTGAGCGAGAGGAAGGGGTGCAGTTTGACCCACGTGATGAGCACGATGATGATCGCGATGCCGATGACGGCGGCGGCGATGAGCTGGGCTGCGGGCTGGGTGGGGGCAGCTGTCTCGGCTGCGGCTGCCGCGAGCGTGCTGGTGGTCGGGATGAGCGATGCCATGAGCTTCCTTGATCCGGGCGATGAAACGGCCTTATGTCGTACATAATAAGCATGAGTGCTACGACATGCGCAACATATCTGAGATGTCCTATTGATCAGGCTCGGCGTGACGAGGTCCGGCGGGGCATACTCGACCTATGAGCGCTCCCCGTATCGGCAGCCCCGTGCACGACTCCCTCGTGGACGAGCTCGGCCGTGCGATCGTCGACGGCGTGCATGCGCCGGGCGCGCGGATGCTGACGGTCGAGATCGCGGAGCAGCGCGGTGTCTCACGCTCCGCCGCGCGCGAGGCCGTGCGCGTGCTCGAGTCGTTCGGTCTCGTCTGGGTGCGGCGCAAGTCGGGGGTGGAGGTGCGGCCGCGCGCGGAGTGGAACGTGTACGCACCCGAGGTCATCGCGTGGAGGCTCGACGGTCCCGGCCGCGACGAGCAGCTCCGGGAGCTCAGTCAGCTGCGGTCGGCGATAGAACCGCTGGCCGCGCGGCTCGCCGCCGCGCACGCGACCGCGGCGCAGAAGGTCGACCTCGTGGCGCTCGTCGTCGAGATGGGGCAGGAGGATCACGACGCCGATCACGAGCGCTATCTCGCGGCGGACGTGAACTTCCACCGCCTGCTGCTCGAGGCCTCGGGCAACTCCATGCTCGTCGCGCTCGGCGACACCGTCGAGGCTGTGCTCCGCGGACGCACGCGCCACGATCTCATGCCGCACGTCGCGAACCAGAGCGCCGTGCAGTGGCACCGCGACGTCGCCTTCGCCGTCGCGAGCGGAGACGCGGAGGCAGCCGCCGCAGCCATGCACGACATCGTCTCCGAGGCCGATCAGGCCATGCAGCGCGCCGCCGACTGACGCGCACCGCGACGCGTCCGAAGTATCGGTAGCATGCGAGCATGATCCTGCGCCCACTGCGTCTCGCCGCCCTCGTGATCGGCGTCGTGATCCTCACGAGCGGCTGCGTGGCGGCGTCGATCCCGACGCAGGAGGTCGCGGAGCACTATCCGGTCGAGCTCGGGCCGGCGACCGACGACGCGGCCGCGCTGGAGGGCGAGGCCGCCGACGGGACCGTTCTCGTGCTGTTCCGCGGCCGCGATGAGGAGTTCGACCTCGGGCTCATGGACGACATGCTGCAGACCGAGCTCGCCGCAGACGCGGCTCTCCAGGAGGCGGGTGCCGGTTGGATCGACGGCAACGCGATCGGTCGGGGGGAGTATCAGCTGTACTTCATCGGCGAGGACCCCGAGCGCATGTGGGAGATCATCGAGCCGATCTTCGCGGATGCGCCGATCGCGTGGAGTCGGGTGGAGTTGTGGGACGGACTGGATGACGACGCGCCCGTCGTCATCACCCCGTGATCGGCGGACCGCTCTCGCTGATGCGTGACACCGAGGACCCGCATCCGCCACACTGAGTGCCATGGGATCAGCGTTGACCACCATCGGACTGCCCGTCGCCCTGGGCATCATCATGCTGGGCCTCGGGCTCAGCCTCACCCTCGCCGACTTCGCCCGGGTGCTCAAGCAGCCGAAGGCGGTGATCATCGCCCTGCTCTGCCAGCTCGTTCTGCTGCCGGCTCTCTGCTTCGGACTCGTGCTGCTCTTCCAGCTGCCACCCGTGCTCGCGGTCGGCATGATGATGCTCGCCGCCTCCCCGGGCGGGACCACCGCCAATCTGTACAGCCACCTGTTCCGCGGCGACATCGCTCTCAACATCTCCCTCACGGCCGTGAACTCGGTGATCGCGGTGGTCACCCTCCCGATCATCACGAATCTCGCGATCGCGTACTTCCAGCCCTTCGACGACCAGCTCGGACTCCAGTGGTCGAAGGCTCTCGAGGTGTTCGCGATCGTGCTGCTGCCCGTCGCGCTGGGCATGCTCATCCGCCGCCTCTGGCCGCGGTTCGCCGCGGGGATGGACCGGCCGGTGCGCATCGCCTCGGTCGTCATCCTCGTGGTCGTGATCGCCGGAGCCGTCGCCTCGAACTGGGCGCTGCTCGTCGAGAACTTCACGAGGCTCGCGCTCATCACGGTGCTCTTCTGCCTGATCAGTCTCGCGATCGGCTTCCTGGTGCCGCGGCTGCTGCGCGTCGGGCGCCGCCAGTCGATCGCGACCTCGTTCGAGATCGGCATCCACAACGCGACCCTCGCGATCGTGATCGCCCAGTCGGTGCTCGGCTCCGTCGAATTGAGCCTCCCCGCTGCGGTCTACGGCGTGCTCATGTTCTTCATCGCGTTCGGCTTCGGCTTCCTGATCCGCGAGCGGGTGGCCCGGGCGACCTGAAGCCGATTCGGCGCGTCGCGTAATGAAGCGGGGCCGCTCGCGTCTCTCAGGTATGACGACGATCAGCACGCAGGGCGACGACCGGCCGGGGCGGACAGCGGACGACGACGCTCGCCTGCGACGCCGTGCCGTGCTCGACCTCAGCATCGACGAGGAACTCGTGCGGGGAGATCGCCGCGGGGTCGACCTCTGCGCTCGTCAGCGGGCGATCCTCGCGCTCGTCGTCGAGAACGAGCTGCGCGACGGCGATCCGCTGACCGAGACGGCCGTCATCGAGGCGACGCGGGCCCGTCGACCGTTCAGCGCCGCCCGGCAACGGCCCCGCATCGACGCGCTCGCCACGATCGGACTGCTGCGTCGTGACGGAGCCGACCTGCGCGCGACGGTGGCCGGCATCGCGGCGATCGTGCGTCCGTCGCTCCTGGACCGGCCGCATCCGCCACGCGTGCTCCTGCGCGCCCTGCGCCGAGCGGAGCTCCTTCCGGTCTGAGACGGGTCCTCCGCGGAGTGCACCTGCCTAGACTGGGCGGATGCGAGCGCTCACCGAGGCAGAGGTCCGTGCGTCCTTCGTCAACGCCGATGCCGACGAGCTCCGGGTCATGGAGATGCCGCACGACTTCGTGCTGATCGACTGGGACTACCTGGACTTCTTCGCGTGGCGCGACCCGAGCGCCGGACGACGCGGATACCTCCTGATCCAGCGCGACGACGGGATAACCGGGATCGTGCTGCGGTCCACCGATCCCGGACGCGCGCGTTCGGGGATGTGCAACATCTGCCACACCATGCAGCCGGGCAACCAGGTCTCCCTCTTCTCGGCGCGGCGGACCGGAGAGGCCGGAGCACGCGGCGACTCCGTGGGAACCTACATCTGCGCCGATCTGTCATGCCATGAGAACGTGCGTCTCGCTCACCCGCTCGCCCCGAACGAGGTGCGTGCGTCAGGCCAGGTCGACTTCCGCCTCGACGGCACGCGTCGGCGCATGGAGGCGTTCGCGGCGCGCGTGTGGGCCTCATCCTGATCGCGATTAGCCTGGGGGGCATACGTCCTGTGCTCGAAGGAGAAGCCATGAGCGATGTCATCCTGTTCACCGTCGACGAGGGGCTGGCGCGGCTCACGCTGAACCGTCCGGAACGGTTGAACGCCTTCAACGCCGAACTCGCGCACGCGTGGCGCGACGCCACGGTCGAGGCGACGACGAGGGACGACGTGAGCGCCGTGCTGATCGATGCGGTGGGCCCGGCCTTCTGCGCCGGGGGAGACGTGATCGAGATGGCGACCACGGGCGGCTCCGAGACGGACATCGCCGCGCTCGCCGAGGTCATCAACACAGGCATCCGCGCGCTCACCGAATCCGCGGTCCCCGTCGTCGCCGCAGCGCACGGGACGACCGCCGGAGGCGGACTCGGCATCCTGCTGAGCAGCGACTACGCCGTGATCGGCGGGCGATCGAAGCTCGGCAGCCTGTACGCGAACATCGGTCTCACCCCCGACCTGTCCGTGTCGGCGCAGCTGGCGCGCGCCGTGGGCCAGCGCCGCGCGCTGCAGCTCGTGCTGCAGGACCGGATGCTCACGGCCGAGGAGGCCGTCGAGTGGGGTCTGGTGGCCGAGGCGGTCGCCGGTGAGGATGCCGTGACCGAAGCGCAGCTCGTGCGCGCCAGGGCCGAGGAGGTAGCGCGGTTCTGGCTCGACGGCGCGGCCGCAGCCTACGGCCAGGCCAAGAGGCTCGTCCGCTCGCAGCCCGAGCGCAGCTTCGTCGAGCAACTCAGCGAGGAGGCCCGGTCGATCGGCGCCGCGATGGCGACACCGGACGCACAGGCTCGCATCGCGGCATTCGCTGCGCAGAGCCGTTCGCGCTGACCTCTCCTCCCCACTTCACGCATCCCCGCGATCCGCCCACGTCTCGGCGGCGGATCGCGGTCGTGCACCACGGTTCGCGCGGCCCCCGTGCAAGGATGAACGCAACGCCGCTCAACGAGAGGATCGCGATGTCCCAGCCGGAGATCGCCCAGCAGCCGCAGCCGCTGGTCGAGAAGAAGAACATGTCCCTCCTCATCCGAGGGGCGATCTGGATCGCGATCGGCGCTCTCATCGCCGCCGCGCTCGTGTGCGTCGTGTGGGTGCTGATCGGAGACCAGGACGGTCTGATCGGTCGCGCCTTCCTCACGATCCTGCTGCTCGCGGCCTTCGCGGGCATCGCGATCCTCGAGGCGGGCCTCGCGCCGAACCGCCCGGACTGGCTCGCGCTGTCGAGCATGGTGAGCTGGATCGTGGCGCTGCTCGTCGGGGCCGTGAAGATCTGGCTGCCGGAGGACGGAATGTTCTTCACGGGAGCGGAGAGATTCTTCCAGCTGCTCCTCGTGATCGGAATCCTGCAGCTCGCTCTCCTGCACGTGCGCCTGTTCACCCCCGCAGCGGAGCGGCACCGCACGACGTTCACGCGGGTCATCTACATCGCGACGCTCGTCTTCCTCGCCGGGCTCGTCGGGATGCTGGTGTTCTTCCTCACGTTCCCACACACGTTCGAGTACCGCGAGCTGTACTGGCGCATCGTCGTGGCGCTCACGATCCTGGCGGCGGTCGGCACCGCGCTGATCCCGTTGCTCAACGCGCTGTTCGCCCCCAAGAAGCCCGCGGGCGCCCCGCGCGGCGTCGCGACCGCTCCCGCATGGCCCACCTACGCCGACGGCGTGACGCCGCTCCCCGCGCTCCCCGACGGGTCGCCGGACTGGAACGCGTATTACACGGGGCAGCCGTCGGCGCTGCCGCCCGTGCAGCCGCAGCTCGCCGTCGCCGCTCCGCAGCCGTTCCCGGTGGCGCCGTACCCTCAGGCCGGTGCGGCCCCGACCCCGCCGCCTCCCGTCCCCCCGGCACCCGCGCCGACGGCGAGCGCACCGCCGTCCGCCCCTCCGGCTCCGGATGCGCCGGGCACGTACCCGCCGGCCCCGCCCCTTCCTCCGCAGTGAGCCTCGAGCTCGGGCTGAGCGACCTCGCGGTCGAGGTCGCTCAGGAGGCAGGAGAGCTGGCGCGTCGTCGTCGCGCCGAAGGCGTGCACCTCGCTGCGACGAAGTCGTCCATCGCGGACATCGTCACCGAGGCGGACCGCGAGGTCGAGGCGCTCATCCGGGCCCGGCTGCTCGCGGCGCGGCCAGACGACGGGTTCCTCGGAGAGGAGTCCGCACCCGACGAGGGCGCGACCGGCATCACCTGGGTCGTCGACCCGATCGACGGGACCGTGAACTACGCCTACGGCATCCCGTCGTACGCCGTGAGCATCGCCGCGGTGCGAGGGAGCGTCGTACCGGGGGAGTGGGAGGCGCTCGCCGGAGCCGTCTACGGGCCCGCCGGCGGAGATCTGTTCCACGCCGCCCGTGGGCACGGTGCGTATCTGGGCGACGTGCGCCTGTCGGTCACGGCGGAGACCGCGGCGGGGGCGCTCCTCGCGACCGGGTTCGGCTACGACCCGTCGACGCACGACGGGGACCTCGCCACCGTGCGGCGGGTGATGACGATGGCCCGTGACCTCCGCCGCTCGGGGTCCGCCGCGCTCGATCTCGCCTTCGTCGCCGCCGGGCGTCTCGACGGCTACTTCGAGCGCGGCCTCAAGCCGTGGGATCTGGCCGCCGGAGCGCTGCTCGTCGCCGAGGCCGGAGGCCAGGTCTCGCTGATCGACACCGATTCGGCGAGACCGATGCTCATCGCGGGTGGCACCCAGGTCCACGATCGACTTCGGGGTATCGTGGAGGAGGAATCGTGAGCGATTCATGGCATTCCCAGCCTCCGCAGGCTAGTGTTTATCCGATCGTTACTTTCATCGGCCCGAACGATGAAGTCCTCTACGCCCCCCGGCGTGACGTCTGACCCGAGAGAATTCGTTTTGCCCTTCGAGAACCCCCAGGCTGCCTCTGCGCCCACGCGCCGGTCCAGCCGACTCCGCACTGCGCCTGTCGAGGCGCCCGCGGCAGAGGCCAAGGCAGCCGACTCCGAAGACACGACCCCCGTCTCCGCAGCCCCGCTTTCGCGCCGTGCCGCCCGTCAGCGACTGAACACCGCCGAGGTGTTCGTCGCAGCGACCGCCGTCGCCGCCGCCACCGGCGCGACCACGTCCGCCGATCCGGTGGACGCGGCCACGGATGACGCGCCGATCGAAGACGTCGAGCCCGTCGAGGCGGTCGCCGTCTCCGAGCCCGTCGAGACCCGCACTGCCCCCGAGCCGGACGCGATCCCCGAGACCGCTGCGATCCCCGAGGCCGAGCCGACGCGCATCGCCGGTGCGACCGACGCGTTCGAGACCGCTTCCCGCGCCTTCCGCACCGTTGCGTCCGAGACCGCACCGACTCCGACGGCCGCCGGCTCCGACGGCGCCGCGGACGAGTCCGCCACCGCGCAGCCCGAGACCTCCGCCACGGCGCACGTCGCGCGTCGACGCCCGCCGGTCCGCAAGTTCTTCGCCGCCGGCGCGACCGTCGGCGTCATGAGCCTGGCCGGACTCCTCGCCGTCGGGATGACGCTCCCCGCCGAGGCCGTCGCCGCCGTGCAGGGGGCGACGTCGCTCTCCGCCACGTCGCTCGTCGCGTCCGGATCGGCGGCCGTCGACGGCAAGGACGAGATCCAGGCCTTCGTGACCTCCTCGGACGTGCAGAACGAGTCGCTCGCGCGCTCCGACAGCTTCTCGACCATGTCGCTCATCGAGGTCGCCTCGGAAGAGGGCATCAACTACTCCAACGAGGTCTTCACGAACGACCCCGAGGCGGCGATCCAGTGGCCGTTCAAGGTCGGCGTCGGCATGAGCTCGGGCTACGGCATGCGCTGGGGCCGTCTGCACGAGGGCATCGACTTCGTCCCCGGCGAGGGGGCTCCGATCCAGGCCATCGCCGACGGCGTGGTGCGCATCGCGACGGAGCAGGGCGGCGCCTACGGCGTCACCGTGTACATCGACCACGTCATCGACGGACAGGTCATCACGAGCCACTACTCGCACATGCAGTACGGCTCCCTGCAGGTCAAGGCGGGCCAGACCGTGAAGGTCGGCGACATCGTCGGACACACCGGCAACACCGGTCGTTCGTACGGCGCGCACCTGCACTTCGAGATCATCATCAACGGGTCGACCATCGACCCGCTCCCGTGGCTGCGGGAGAACGCCGGTCGGTACTCGTACTGACTCTCTCGATTTCATGAGGACGCCATGGTGATGGTATTCTCGTGTGGTTGCCCCGCGAGGGGCAGCACGCCCCGATAGCTCAGTGGCAGAGCACTTCCATGGTAAGGAAGGGGTCGTCAGTTCAATCCTGACTCGGGGCTCGCAACATCCGCAGAAGCACGGCGGATGCGGTGCGGCAGGGTAGCTCAGTTGGTGAGAGCGCACGACTCATAATCGTGAGGTCGCGGGTTCAAGCCCCGCTCCTGCTACAGAAACTCCAGTTCAGCCCCGGATTCGTCCGGGGCTTTCTGCATTCTGGGTCAGTCCACCCCGCACAAACCCCGCGGATTCAGAGGCCGAGCACGGCATCGAGTGCATCCGCCGCGCGGGTGCCGCCGACCGTCTTTGACATGTACGTGCCCATGGTGAGCGACGGGTCGGCGTGCCCAAGGTACTCCGCGATGTCGCGGGGCGTGAGGCCCGCCTGGTCGAGCGCCGTGGCTACGGTCTTCCGGAAGCTGTGGAACGTGTACTCGCCGATGCCGAGCCGGCCGCGGGCGAGTGCCCAGTCCCGTGCCGTGTTGCGCGGGTCTCGAAGGTTGCCGAGCACGGTCGGGAACACGAGCCCGTGAGGGTTGGGGCCTCCGCGTACGCGCCGGTCCCCGAGGATGCCGAGCACGCCTCCTGGGACGCGGATACGGCGGGTGCCTGCTTCAGTCTTCGTGTGCTCCTGCCGAATGACCCCGCGGCCGGTCGCACGGACGGCATTCGCGCGCACGGTCGCGGTCCCGGCGCCGAGGTCGACGTCCTCCCAAGCGAGCGCGCACGCCTCGCTGATCCGCACACCCGTTCCGGCGACGAACTCGACGAGGTCGACGAGGTCGAGGTCCTGCGCGCGCTGGTCGCCGCGTAGCTGCTCCAGGATGCTGGCGAGCTCGTCTAGGGGGACGGGCGTCGCGCCGACCGCCTTCTGCTCAAGTGGCGTCAGCTCACGGACGGGGTTGTGGCGCACGGCGTCCGCGCGCGTCGCGAGCCCCATCATTCCTGAGAGCACCGAGCGGACGGTCTTCGCCGTGCCCACGCCCACCTCCTGCGCGATCGTGTCGATGAACCGCTGCAGCCGATCAGGCGTCGCCTCCGACACGGCCAGGTCGCCGATCCTCGGTCCGATGATCTTGCGCACTGCGCGCTCGTATGTCTCGACCGTGCGCGGCGCACGCCCAGCCTTCGCGAGTAGGAATCGCTCGCCGAGATCCTGCAGGCGCGTCTCCCGCTTCACTTCGACGGCCGTTGACGCCTGAATGGTCGTGAGCGCCAGCTTGAGTGCGGCCTCGGCTTTCGCCTTCGACGGCGCGAACCGCTCGACTTGCCGCAGTTTCCCGTCGTCGAACCGGTACCTGGTGCGCGCCCTCCATTTCCCGGGCGCAACCTGCGCCGTCGAGACGGCGCCGAAGCTACTTAGCGGAGTCCGCGGCCTAGCCACTTTCGCCGCCTGTACGAATGAGTTCCTCGATTGCTTCGATGCGCTCCAGGGTTTGTGCCCGATCTGTGCGCAGCTGGATAACCCGTCTTCGCGCCCACCCTGCCGCCTTCACATCGCTACTTGCTGCGAGTCGATCGGCCTCTATCAGCGCAGTTTCGATCTCTCCTCGTCGCTCGAGCCAGTAGTCATGGCGTGATTCGAGAGTGAGGTTCAGGTCACCCCTCATCCATGCGCGCGCCTCCGAGGAGTCGAAGGACTTCGGAAGTGCCGTTGGGAGCGCTCCATCATCGTTCTGCGACATGAGCAGCGTCTGCGGGGAGACGTTCAACGCGACGGCGATAGCGACCAAGTCGTCGACGTTGACACGACGAGCTCGAGACTCGATCCTGCGCAGCCCGAGCGTCGGAATCGGATGGCCCAGACGATCCAGCTCAGCTGATAGCGATGCGAAGGTCATCTGTCTGGCTTCTCGAATCGCCGCGATCTGAGCTGCCACCGTGTGGCCGGTCGGTCCGAGATGTAGTTCGTCCATACCCTCATTCTTGCAGATCTTTTTGATCGCTGAGAGATACGACTTGATCTCTAGGAGTCTTGCGGTCATACTGATCGCAGAAGGAATCAAATTGATTTCAAGGGAGAGGATTTCCAGTGGCTACGCCAATCACTACCGCGTCACGCGTTGAACTGACGGATCTGCCTGCGATCTGCACAGCGGCGCAGGTGTCTGAGTTCACTCAGGTCTCGCTTCCCGCTCTCGCTCGGCGTCGCGCGGACGGAACTGGCCCGAAGGTTCTGCGCATCGGTCGTTCTGTTCGATACCGCAGGGAGGATGTCTTTGCATGGCTCGACTCACTCTCGGAGGCGGGGTGAGCGTCGCCTCATCCGATCAGACCCGGGGCAACACGGAAGCTCGGGCCGACGAACTCATCCAGTTCGGCAGGGAGTTGTTTGAGAGCCAAGAGCTCTTTGCCCCTGAGACGAAGCTGCGCAAGATGGTTCGCGCCGGACTCCGGAAGTCGGGCTACGAGCGCACCAAGGCCGAGATCGTCGGTCTGTTTAACGCACGGGTCGGCCACGACATAGAGACCTACGAGAAGGCGCTCAAGACATCCTCGATCAAGAACATTGCCCGGGTGGGCAAGAAAAAGGCCCTCGTCGCTGGCGGCAACCAGCTCGAGGGCGAAGACCAGAACCGAATCTCCACGAAAAGGAACTGATATGAACACTCTAGCGACCCCAAGCACGACGCTGCAAGACGCGATCGCTAAGGTCGTCGCCGAGTACGCGACGATGAAGCCCGACGAGTACTACGAGCTCAAGCCGCACGAACCGTTCTACGAGGACCACGTGGCGTTCGATGCGATCAACGGCGACGGGCCCGAGCGCACGAGCTTCGTCCAGTACTACAACCAGTCCGGTGAGGAGATCTCCGGGACGTGGGAGGAGTTCAAGCCGCTGAAGCTCAGCAGGTTCCAGCGCGAGCACTTCAAGAGGACGCCCAACGAACTCCTCGTCGGCAGGACCGGGGTGCTGATCGTGAGCGCCGGCATGTGGGGTCGGCGACCGAAGCCGGACGGCGGGTTTGAGTACCTGCCGATCGACGAGTATTGCCAGTGGCGGAAAGCCGAGGACCTGCGTGAAACGCGCACCGCGGAGAACCGGCCGGCGTGGGCGGAGGAAGCGGACCCGAAGCCCGCATGGAACGTCGTCGACTACATCGTGCGCCGCGGAGGCTTCAAGTACACCCAGCGGCTCGAGGCGGACGAAACGATGTCGGCACCGTCAGGGTTCGTGTCCGCGTCGTTCGGTAGCGCAGACGAACTGCGTGCGCTCGCCCGCCAGGCGCTCGACCTCGCCGAGCACCTCGAACGGCACGAGCGTCGCCTCGTGCGACGTCCCGAGGTCGACGAACGCCTCGGCTCGCTTGAGCCCTGAAAGACCCAGTGACCCCCACCCCGGCCGGTGGGGGTCACTGCTTCCAACTCAACATCGACAGGAGGTGAGCGATGGGAACCGGAGGTGACTTCCGGGCCGATCTCACACGCTGGGCCCTCGCCCAGGACTGCCCCAGCACGAAAGCCATCGGCAGCCACGCCGTCAACCGCGTTCTCGTTGCTCTGGCGCAGTACGCGAACGAAAGAGGCGAATGCTGGCCATCCCGGAGCACGCTCACTCGAGACCTCGCTGGCATGGCCCAACGCGACGTACAGAACGCTCTACATGCTCTCGAAACTGCGGGCATCGTGTCCGCCGACCAGCACCAGAAGGGGCGGGTGGCTCGACGCACCCTCAACCACAACCTGACGGGATATCCCGTCAATCAACCTGACGGGCAACCTGACGGGCAAGTTGACGGGCAACCTGACGGGCAGGTTGACGGGATATCCCGTCATGAAGAGAAGGGAAGTGAATCTAAGGGGGGAGACCTGACGGGCATGCCCGTCAACCAGCCTGACGAGCTCACACCCCCTTCCCGATTCTGCTCAAGGCACCCCAATGGCACGAACGGCAGCCCGTGCGGAGCGTGTGGAGACGCTCGACGAGCCCGCGAAGCGTGGAAGCCACCGAAGACACCCACCCGCCCTCACGTGCACGCCTTCGACCCAATATCAGGCTGGTGCACCGGATGCGAGACGAGAGAGGACGCAGCGTGAAAGGTGCACCCCCACCCGCGAACTTCGCGGCTCTGTCCGACGCCTGGGACGACCCGGAGGCATACGCCGCAGCGATCAATGCCTACTACGTCCAACTGCGCGAGCAGGGCTACAACATTCCACCGACCGACATCACCGAACCGAAGCACCCTAGGGAGACCCCATGAGCACCGACACCCCCGAGGCCGCGGCACGCGCCGCCCTCACCACCGCACTGACCGGGCGACGCGCGAACACCCGCGCCGTCCTCGAACTTGACGTCAACACCCTGATCGACGGCGGCGGCGTGAACACCGCGAAGGTCGCTGCGTGGGTCCGCGACAACAGCACCCCGAAGCCGACCGGCGACATCCCGTCCCGTTTCCGGACCCAGCCCGAAGCCGGCGTCGACGTCGGAATCGCCGAGGCGGAACGCCGCTTCGGACCGAAGAACTGAAAGGACAGACGCCATGACGACCCCAACCATTCGCGACCGCGTGTTCAACTCGATCCCCGGCTACGACGATGCGAAACGAGTGCTCGCCAATCGCCTTTCGGTGTCGCTCCCACCTCGTTTCGATGTGAAGAACGCGCGCGGCGCTGTCTTCGGGAAGGTGCACGCCGCGATCCGTGACGGGGAACCGATCCCCGAGGAAGTCACGGAGGAACTCGCGGCGATCGACCGGGCACAGGAGAACGATCGCGCGGTCGCGCTGCTCGTCGACGAGGTTGTCCGCGCCGCGGAAACCACGCGCGACATGTCGCTACCGGCCGACCAGGACGAGCCCTACATGATCCTCGACGACGAGCTGCAGAAGCTCGTGAAGCGCGTGCAGAGCGTCGTGCCTGCTCTCGACGGCGCGGTCACGTCCGGCGAGGCGATCGCGAACGGAACCGCCGCGGTCGACGCCTGGCGCAACCTCGCCGCCCTCGTCGGCGACTACGACGAGATCCGCACCGTGCAGTTCGAGATCATGCCGAGAGACCTGAACTTCTGGGACCGCCTCACCACCACGGGGCTGTACAAGGACGCTCTGGCCGTGCACCCGTTCTTCGCGGAGAAGCTCGCGCGCAACGACCGTCACCCCGACTCCAGTACCGCGCCGGCCTCCCTCCTGCCGCTCTCGGGAGAGCAGAGCTGGTGGCCGGGCGACGTCGACCGTCCGACCGCGCTGCTGCGCATCGTGACGACCGCGACACCGTGGGTGCCGACACCAACGGTGATGGCTGAGCTGTACACGCGTGCCAGTGCCGCCGTGGCCCGCATCAACCTCGACGACCCGCGCGAGGAGCGACAGCGCCGCATCGCCGCGCACGACGACTACCTGGCATGGCTATGAGCGATCAGCACCAGCCAGTCGATGACCCCTTCGCCGAGGTCCGCATGAGCAAGGCAGAGTTCGATCGCAAGCTCAACCTGACGCGGGCGTTCGCTGGCGTCATCGGACGCAGGGTCATCATCGCCCCGTCGCGACGGCAGCCACCTCGAAAGCCCGGCGCCTTCCGTGACATCCGAGACGACTGAGAACCGAGAGGAGGAACACCATGGCAACCAACGCCGAGATCATCGAACGCCTCGAGGCGAGCCTCGACCGTCCGCACACGCCGCATGTCAGCCAGATTCAGATACTGCAGGCGCTCGCGATCGCGAACGTCGCCGAGGAGCTGCGACTGAAGCGCGAAGCCGCCGGCTAACGGACCGGGTGCCGTCCGTACGGGGTCGTCGGACGGCACCCTCACACGATGCCCCTGTGCCTGAGCAGCACGGGGGCATCGTCACATCCCGGGCGGGGTGTTCTGATCTGTCCGCCCCGCCCGGACCCACTAACGGGTACGCACACACCGCGTACCCCACGACCGAACACGGAGACTCCACCATGCCGCGAGCGCCAAGAGCCTGCCCGAAGCCGGGCTGCGAGAACCGCATCACCACGACCCGCTACTGCCCCGACCACACGGAGCATCACTGGTCCAGCAGCGACCGAGGCTCACGCCTACCCAGCGACTGGCACCGACGACGCACGTCCGTCCGCAACCGCGCCAACGGACAGTGCGAGCACACCGACGCCAACGGCACACGCTGCACCGCACCAGGCACCGACTGCGACCACATCACCCGAGGCGACAACCACGACCTCTCAAATCTTCAGTGGCTGTGCCGATGGCACCACAACCGCAAGACACAGCGTGAAGCCTCAGCCGCCCGAGCGCAGAAGCCACGCACCAACCACGCCGCACACCCACGCATGCAACACCCAGGACTCCGCCGCGACACCCAGTAGCTGCCGCCGAGACCCAGGGGCTCACCCCTCCCCGGCCGGGCCCGCCGCCCATCGGGGAGGAGCTGTCTCTGATTGTTCTTGCAATGCCCTTCAATCCAAGTTCCTGCGCCCCTGACAGCCGTCCTGGGCGCTTTTTCGACCCCTCATGAGGAGATTTCATGTCCGCCAAGCTTCACGCCGTCCCTGAGGCGGTGACAGATATAGCCGTTACAGGCGACCCGCCCGAGTTCGACCCGAGGCAGACGATCGAGGACGCTCTGCCCGAGGGGATGGAGTGGGATGAGCGTGAGCTCGTGCTGCTCGGCATCCTTGGCCGGCAGGCGCAGCACGTCGAGAAGCTCGAGGCCGAACTAGCCGATCGCGGGTACGTCGACACCGGCTCCAAGGGGCAGGTGCGCATCTCCCCATTCGTGTCCGAGCTCCGACTGCAGTACGCCGCGATGGCGCGCGTCGCCGAAGCGATCCGCCTTCCGGACGAAGCAGAGAAGCCGAAGTCCGTGCGCCACCAGCGGGCGGCGAACCGCCGTTGGAATCCGGGCGGGGTGTCCTGATGCCCCGTATGAAGCGCGTCGAGAAGGCCGCGGGGTCCGGGTTCGTGCAGCGGGCGCGGGATCTGGGACACAACTGGCCGTATGTGGCCGACGCTCTCGAGCGTGACGGGACGCACAACTTTCTCGGCTACACGCTCCACAACAAGTTCGGCGAGGAGTACCGCGAACACATGCGCCACTACCGCTGCACCGTCGACATCAACGGTCAGGTCATCGGGCGGTGCTCCACCCGCGACGCGCGATTGACCCTGCAAGACGACAACTCAAAACGGAAGGAATGACCCCATGAAGCGCAGACAGCGCCCCCTCAGCAATCCCGGCGATGACCTCGGCGGCCGCATCGTCGCCGACCTCCTCGACCTCCCCCAGGACTCCGACCTGTTCCAGAACCCAGAGAGCTTCGTCATCGGCGAGACGATCGTCCGGCGCATCGGACACCTCGAACCCGAAGCGGCGTGCGTCGTGCTCGCACAGAGCCTCGGCATCTTCCTGGGGGTCGTGCACCAGATCCGGCAGGACAGCGACACCGGAGCCAACGTGATCCAGGAAGCCCGCGACGGGCTCACCGCAATGATCGTCGCCGGCGCATGGCCGACTGAGAGGGGGAACTGACATGGCTACTGGAGTCGAAGTAGCAAACGCGTACGTCGCGTTGACCGTGCGTGCCCCCGGGATCGCGCGGGATACCGCGAAGATTCTCGGCGGCGTCCCCGCGGCTGGCGACGCCGCTGGTAAGTCTCTCGGAGAGCGTCTCGCTGCGTCCGCGGGCAAAGCCCTCAAGGTGTCCACCGTCGCCCTCGGTGGCGTGCTCGCCGCAGGTCTCGGAACCGCCCTCGTGAAGGGATTCCAGCGCCTCGACGCGATCGACACGGCGCGCGCGAAGCTCACCGGCCTCGGGAATGATGCCGGGACGGTCGAGACGATCATGCAGAACGCGCTGTCTTCGGTGAAGGGCACGGCGTTCGGCCTCGGCGACGCCGCGACCGTGGCCGCTCAGGCCGTCGCTTCCGGCATCAAGCCCGGCCGGGATCTTGAGAAGGTCCTCGGGATCGTGGCGAACACGGCGGCAGCTGCCGGGACCGGTCTCGGCGACATGGGTTCGATCTTCTCGAAGGCGATGACCCAGGCGAACGGCGTCCAGAACGACGTGATCGGACAGCTCGCCGACAAGGGCCTTCCCATCTATCAGGAGTTGGGGAAGGTGATGGGCGTCACCGCCGGAGAGGTGTTCAAGCTCGCCTCAGAAGGCAAAGTGAACTTCGAGATGTTCGCCTCTGCGGCGACCGCCGCGGCGGGCACGGTTGCGTCCGAGATGGGCGGCACGGTCGGAGGCTCGTTCTCGAACTTCCTCGCCTCGCTCGGCCGCATCGGCGCCGGACTGCTGGGAGGGGTGTTCCCTCAGATCGCTCCCACCCTTCAGACCATCACCTCGGCGCTGGGCCCGCTCGAAGGCATGGCCGCCAAGGCGGGCGAGAAGGTCGGGCAGGTCCTCGCTCCCGCGTTCGACTGGTTCATGCGACTGGTCCAGGGGCAGATCGACTTCAGCCCGATCGCCAAGCTGTGGATGGTCCTGTCCCCAGTCGCGATCCTGTTCCAGGCTCTCAAGCCGATCCTCCCCACGGTGATGCAGGCGTTCTCGGACATCGGTACAGCGATCGGCAGTGCTCTCGTGCCGGTTCTGCCTGCCCTCGTCTCGCTCATGAACGCTGTCGTCCCGCTACTGACCACGGCCCTCGTCACCGCGCTTCCGATCGTCGTGGGACTCGTCCAGGCGCTGTCTGCTGCAGTGTCGTTCCTGGCACCGATTCTGATCGGCGTCGTGACGTCTGTCGTGGAGTTCGTCGCCGCGAACGCGGACTGGATCTCCGGGCTCGGCATCGCTGCAGGCGTGATCGCTAGCGTCATCGGGGCGGTGTCCCTCTTCCGCTCGGTGCAGCTCGGCCTCATCGCAGCGACGTACGGCGCGCAGGGCGCGATGCTCGTCGCCGGCGGCTCCGCGAAGGTCTACGCGGTCGCCATGGGCGTCGTCACGACCGCGCAGAAGGTCGCCGCGGTCGCCACGCGCGTGTTCAACGCAGCGCTCAAGGCGAACCCGATCGGGATCATCATCACCGCGATCACTGCGCTCGTCGCGGGACTCGTGTGGTTCTTCTCGGAGACCGAGCTCGGCAAGACCATCTGGGCAGAGTTCACCCGATTTCTTGGTGAAGCCTGGGCCAACGTCGCCGGATTTTTCACCGACGCTTGGCAGAACGTCATTCAACCGGTGTTCAAGGCCATCGGCGATATCGCAGTCTGGGTCTACGAGACCATCCTCAAGCCGGTGTTCGACGGGATCGCCGCGGTTGTCGGGTTCGTGGCGGGCATGTTCAAGTTCCACTTCGACCTGATCGTGAACGCGTTCCGCCTCGTCGGTGCGCTCGCGAACTGGTTCTGGGTCAACGCCCTGCAGCCCGCGTTCGCCGCGGTCGGCGCTGCCGCCACCTGGCTCTGGCAGAACGCAATCAAGCCCGCGTTCGAGGCCATCGGCGCCGTCTTCAACTGGCTGTGGCTCAACGTCGTCAAGCCGGTATTCGACGGATGGGCTGTCTTGTTCCAGTGGCTGTGGGCCAACGTCCTGTCGCCCGTGTTCGGGTTCATCGGGACCGCGGTTCAGGCTCTCGGGACCGTCTTCTCCTGGCTGTACAACAACATCGTGAAGCCGGTGTGGGATGGGATCTCGAAGTCGATCAACGCCGCCTGGCTGTGGATCGACGCGCACATCTTCACTCCGTTCAAGGTCGGTATCGACCAGATCGCGAAGGGCTTCGAGGTCGCGAAGGCGGCGATCGAGAAGACGTGGGACGGGATCAAGAAAGCCGCAGCCGTGCCAATCAATTTTGTCTTGTCGACCGTCTGGAATAACGGGCTGTTGAAGTTCTGGAACTCGATCGTCGACACCCTCGGGCTCAAGGACATGAAGCTCAAGCCCGCGGCGGAGATCGCGTTCGCGTCCGGTGGTGTCATGCCTGGCTACACGCCGGGCCGCGATGTCCACCAGTTCTTCTCCCCGACGGCCGGGCGCCTCGCGCTCTCCGGTGGTGAGGCGATCATGCGCCCGGAGTTCACCCGCCTCGTCGGCGGCGCTGCGGGTGTTGACGCGCTCAACGCGGCCGCCCGCAACGGCCGGCTCCCGTTCGGTGACGGACCCGGGAACTTCTTCGGCGACGTCTGGGACACGATCGCGAACGCCGCGTCCGTGGCGTGGGAGTTCATCAGCAACCCCGGACAGGCGATCAAGACGCACATCGTGGACAAGTTCCTCACACCCGTCATGGGCGGACCGAACCTGTTCTCGAACCTCGCCGGCGCCGTCCCTCGAGCGCTCATGAACGCCACCTCCGACCTGTTCGCGGCCGCCGCGCCGAAAGCGCAGGGGTCGAAGGGCATGGGCTGGGAGGCAATGTGGAACATCGTCCGCAGCGCCGTGCCCGGCGCGGTCATGACGTCGAACTACCGGTCCCCGGGCGCGAACGCCGGGGTCGGGGGAGTCAAGGGCAGCTACCACACGCAGGGTCGAGCAATCGACCTCGTTCCCGCGAACATGGACATCTTCAACCAGGTCGCACGTCTGTTCCCGAACGCGTCCGAGCTGATCTACACCCCGGCCGGGAACCGGCAGCTCCTGAACGGCAAGCCCTTCGCGGGCTGGTCCGACAACGTCAAGAGGATGCATCACAACCACGTGCACCTGGCGATGGCTTCGGGCGGTGTCGTGCCGAAGCTGTACGACCAGGGCGGGTGGCTGCCACACGGTGGGATCGCGGTGAACCAGTCGGGCAAGCCCGAGCCGGTGTTCACCAGCGACCAGTGGTCGATGCTGCGTGACGGTTTCGGCGGCGATGGGATGGAGATCACCGGGCGGCTCGAGATCGGTGAGGACGGTCTCGCGAAGCTCGTCGACGGCCGGCTCCGCCGCGCGTTCCCGAGCCCGCAGGCGATCCGTTCCCAGTTCGGCCGCTGATCCGCGAAGGCCCCGTCCAGGTGTACATGCACCTGGCGGGGCCTTTTCGCGTGTCAGAGGCAGCCGCTAGCGTGTCGAGCATGGCTACCTACGATGTGCCCGATGTGGGCCGAGTGAACGTGACCGTCGACCGCCACGAGTTCGGCAACTCCGACACCGTGCTCAAGACCCTCGGCAACGTCCACGACGAGAACGGCGCGGTGCTCCCGTTCGAGACGTGGGAGAAGGTCAACAAGCACCTGCAGTCCATCGGCGTCGTGAACTAGACGAACGACAAACCCAGCAAGATAGCGACGAAGAAAGTCATGCGGAAAGCCTGAGCCCACTACCAGCGCGCTAGTGGTACCGTAGTGCAAGTCGTTTCCGAACTCGTTTCTGGAAATGACTCGGCCGGGGAACGTCACATCCTCGACCCATCATGATCGAGACGGAGATCGACATGGCTTCAGAAGCCCTCGGTAGCGCCTACGTTCTTTCGGAAGCCGGTGCCCGCCAGCTTGCCGAGATGACTGCGCGTGGGAGCGCCCCGGTGGCGTCCCCCGGGTTTTCGTCGCGCCTCCGCGAGTCCGACTCGGCCGACAGCCGGCTGAGCGCGCTTGAGCGTCTCGTTCGTGCCCACTCGTCAGAGCGTTGACCGACGGAGCATCCGAGCGAATCCAGTACGACGTCTTCGCTCTCGCAGACGTCGAGCAGGAGAAGTACCA
This sequence comes from Microbacterium sp. NPDC089696, assembly GCF_044749125.1. Lineage (NCBI taxonomy): Bacteria > Bacillati > Actinomycetota > Actinomycetes > Micrococcales > Microbacteriaceae > Microbacterium > Microbacterium sp. NPDC089696. Next base: position 1,063,918 of record NZ_JBIVHF010000001.1, read on the forward strand.
GCTCCTAGCCGAGCGGGTGCAAGAAAGTCTCGCGGGATTCGAGTGCGAGCGGTCTCCTCATCTGCAGACCTTCGCGAGGTCATCCGTTCATCGTTACGAGGCGCACGGTCATAGTCGCACGTATGTGATTATCACACCGACTCAGGACAGCATCGACGTTGCGGGCTTCTTCACTGTCGGCATGACGGCGTTGAACTTGAGCAACGCGACGGGGTCCGCCAAGAAGAAGCTCATGGGTGACATCTCACTCGACCAGACCGGCGCGTACAGCATCGCCGAGCTCGCCAGGTCTGACAGCTACTCGTCAGCACAGCTCCCCGGGTCGACGATCCTGGACGAAGCGAAAGAAGTCATCAAGCGCGCCCGCAGCTACGTAGCGGGTCGGTTCGTCGTCGTCGACGCTCGACAGGAAGTCTTCGACCGCCTCTACCAGCCCGCTGGGTTCCGCATCATCGACGTCGCGAAAGCACCGATGGACATGCCCGACGTCCCGTTCGTGACAGCGTGCGCTGTCATCAAGGACTGGTAGCAACGGACGCCTAGGCGTTTCGATCACACAACGCCCCGCATCACATTTGCGCGATCAGGTCGCAGATGCGCCGCTCAGAAAATTCTCCACTTGCCTTTGCTGTTCGGCGCTCCGTAGTGTCCGAAGCATGAGCATCGAGGACACCATCCGAGCGATCATCCGAGAAGAGCTCGAGCCGCTGCGTGACAACTTCGCCCAGGACCGTCTCGCATACTCCGTCCCGGAGTTGGCGATCGCCATGGGGATCTCGGATCGGCAGCTGTACAAGCACATCGACCGGGGCGACCTCACCGCGAAGTACTCGGGCGCGAAGAAGATCATTCCCGTGAGCGAAGCACAACGGTTCATCCGCGAGCTGCCCGAGGAGGACCTCGGCAGCCTTCTATGAAGGTCGCCACGCGGGATGGTGTCAATCCAGCGCCCTCGCCTGGACGCCCCGCACTTACCCCGCACATTTGATGAGTTCTCAGCACGCCTCCTGATATCGCCAGAGCAGTCGGCGCGCGGAAAACGCACGCTGAGACACCCCGCGGTAACTCCTGATATCAGCCATGACCTAATCGTGAGGTCGCGGGTTCAAGCCCCGCTCCTGCTACAGGACGAAGCCCCGGATGATCCGGGGCTTTTCTGCATTCCGGGGTCGCCGCCTCATGGCCGCGCCTTCGACGCCTCCCGAGCGCCGATCTGAACAGCTGTGCAGAGAAGGCTCCGAGAAACGGTTCGATTCGCGTCTCCGCCCCCATCCGGTCCGGTCGTGTTCACCCTGTCGTCACCTTGCGGCGGTTCTGTCGCGGTCAGAAGGTCATCCGAGCCTTCGACGACGCCGCCCTGAGGGCATGCGCCGTCATCCTCAGGAAGGAACACGCAGACATGTCTTCGTCCCCCGTCTCCGGGACACGCCGGCGCCGGCGAGTCCCGCTGCTCACGGCGATCGTCGCCGCGGGAGCGCTCATCGCATCGCCACTGATGCTCGCGGCCCCGGCATCCGCCGCCGCCGACTCCCAGGTCACGCTCGCGAGCACCGAACTGGCGGTCGGCGACGCGCTCACGGTCGACTTCGCCACCGACACCCCGAGCACCAAGAACTGGGTGGCGATCTACCCGGCGTCGAAGCCCGAGCCGTGCGACGCGTGCGGGATGGCCTGGGCCTATGCGCCCGGGGCCTCCGGATCCCTCACGCTCCCGACCCAGGACCGCGGCGGCAACCCGCTCCCTGCGGGCTCCTACCGGGTCGAATACCTCTACAACGACGGGTATACGCGTGTGAGCGAGCCGGCCACCTTCACGATCACCGCCCCGCCCTACGAGGGTCCGGAGGTCGACCCGACGAAGCCGATCGCCCTGTCTGTCATGCAGCTCAATCTGTGGGGCAAGAGCACCGATGCCGTCATGCTCGACGAGATCGGGGCCGACCTGATCTTCGTGGAGGAGGCGCAGAACGGTGCGGCCGCGATCGCGCGCGACCTCGGATTCGACTTCCACTCCACGGGCGGCAGTGCCGCGGTGATCTCGCGGTACCCGATCGTCGACACCGACGTCGTCACCGTGCCGGGTACGCAGGGCGGCTGGATGAAGGCCATCGTCCAGGTCGGCGACACCCAGATCGCGGCGTACGGCGGGCACCTCGAGTACCGCTATTACGCCACCTACCTCCCCCGCGGCTACGCGGGCGACGTGCTCGCTCCCGGGTTCCCGGCCGAGTGGCGCGGATGGAACAAGCTGAGCGCTCCGGCCACCGACGTCGAGCGGATCCTCGCCGCGAACGACGCCTCGGGGCGTCCGGCCGCCGCCACCGCGCTGACCGCCGACATGGCCGCCGAGCGTGCGGACGGGCGCCTCACGATGATGGGCGCCGACATGAACGAGCCGTCGGCGCTCGACTGGACCGAGAGCACCGCGAACCTCTACGACCACAACGGCGTCGTGGCTCCGTGGCAGACCACCAGCATCCTCCACGACGGCGGCCTCGTCGACGCGTACCGGGCGAAGTACCCCGATCCGGTCACGCACCCGGGCTTCACCTGGCCGGCCGACACCCCGAACGTGAGCGTCTCGCAGCTGGCCTGGGCGCCGGAGGCCGACGAGCGCGACCGCATCGACTACATCTTCTTCGCCCCGGACGAGCGTCTCAGCCTCACAAGCACCCGCATCGTCGGACCGGTGGGCGACATCGTCCGCGGTGCCCGTGGGCTTCCGGTGTCGTCCGAGGAGATCTTCACCCCGGAGACGCTGTGGACCAGCGACCACAAGGGCCTGCAGGCGGAGTTCGTCGTGTGCGGCGAGGCGTGCCAGGCGGCCGCCCAGCCCGGTGAGCTGATCATCGGCACACCCTCGATCACCGGCACCGCCGCGGCGGGCGCGACGGTCACGGCGACCCCCGGCGACTGGACGACCGGCACGGCGTTCGCGTTCCAGTGGCTCCTCGACGGCGAGTCCATCGAGGGCGCGACGTCGGCGGAGTTCACCATCCCGGCCGATCTCGCCGGTCACGCGCTCTCGGTGCGGGTCAGCGGCTCGCTCGACGGGTACGCCCCCGCCGAGGCGACCAGTGCACCGGTGACGGTGACGGCCACGGGCGAGGAGCCCGGTGCCGACAAGCCCTCCGTCGTGATCGGCGCGCAGAACGTGGTCGCCGGCGGCACGCTGAAGATCAGCGGCAGCGGCTTCGGCGCGGGTGTCGTCCTGCGGATCGAACTGCACTCCACGCCCGTGTCGCTCGGATCGGTGACCGCGTCGGCGAGCGGCGAGTTCGCCACGACCGTCACGATCCCCGCGGCGATCCCGGCGGGCGCCCACACCCTTGTCGTGTTCCTGCCCGACGGCTCGCAGCTGCGGTCGGCCGTGACCGTGACCGCGGCGCAGGGCGGTGCGGCGACCGACGAGCTCGCGCAGACGGGCGGTGTGCTCTTCGGCGCGGCCCTCTGGACCGCGCTCGCGGCACTCGTCGCCGGAGGGATCCTCGTGATCCGTCGCCGCGTGCAGCAGCAGTAGCGCTCCTCTCCCGAACGTGGCCGTCCCGATCGACTCGGGGCGGCCACGTGCGTGTCGGTGGTGCGTGCGACGATTCGTCCCTATCGGAAGCCGGCGGGAGGTGTCATGCGCGAGGAGGCCACCGTGCTGCACGCCGATCTCGACGCGTTCTACGCCTCCGTCGAGCAGCGTGACGCGCCCGGCCTGCGCGGGCGTCCGGTGATCGTCGGCGGGGGAGTCGTGCTCGCCGCGAGCTACGAGGCGAAGGCCCGGGGCGTCCGCACCGCGATGGGGGGACGCCAGGCGCGAGACCTGTGCCCCGACGCGGTGGTCGTGCCGCCGCGCATGGACGTCTACTCGCGGGCCAGCGCGGACGTCTTCGCGATCTTCCGCGACACGACCCCGCTCGTCGAGGGCCTCTCGATCGACGAGGCGTTCCTCGAGGTCGGCGGTCTGCGCCGCATCGCCGGCACGCCCGAGGAGATCGCTGTCCGGCTGCGCGAGCGGGTGCGCACCGAGGTCGGCCTCGCGATCTCGGTCGGCGTCGCCCGCACGAAGTTCCTCGCCAAGGTCGCGAGCGCGGTGAGCAAGCCCGACGGCCTGCTCGTGGTCGAACCGGCCGAGGAGCAGACCTTCCTCCTTCCGCTGCCGGTCGAGAGGCTGTGGGGCGTCGGCGCGAAGACGGCCGAGAAGCTGCACGGCCTCGGCATCCGCACGGTCGGGGAGCTCGCCGAGCTCGAGGGGGCCACGGCGGAGCGTCTGCTCGGACGTGCGGCCGGCGCGCACCTGCATGCGCTGGCTCGCTTGCGCGACCCTCGTCCCGTCGACACCGCGCGGCGACGCAGCTCGATCGGATCGCAGCGCGCGCTCGGTGCACGGCCACGCGCACCCGAGGAACTCGACCTCGTCCTCACGCAGATCGTCGACGGTCTCTCCCGCCGCCTCCGCGACCGCGATCGGGTCTGTCGCACCGTCGTGCTGCGGTTGCGCTTCGGAGACTTCACCAAGGCCACGCGCTCGCGCACGCTGCGTACGCCGACCGGCCGCACCACCGTGCTGCTCGCGCTGGCCAGGGCGCTGCTGGCCGCAGCGCTGGTCGAGATCGCCGATCGCGGGATCACCCTGATCGGCGTCTCCCTGTCGCACCTGAGCAGCGCCGCGGATGCGCCGCCGGAGCTCGACTTCGACGACGAGGAGGGCGGTGAGCGGCTGGACACCGTACTGGATGCGGTGCGAGAGCGGTTCGGTGCGGCATCCGTCTCCCGCGCCACGCAGATGGGACGCGATCCCGGCTGGTCGACGCCTGTGCTGCCCGAGCACGAGTGACCGAGGAGGACGCCGTCAGGTGCGCGGGGGACTCCAGGGCTCGCCGGGGCCGATCGCGCTCGCGATACGACGGCTGACGGTTCCGAGCTGCCGCGCCTGCGCTTCCGTGAGCGTGTCGAAGACGAGCCGACGCACGAGCGCCTGATGCCCGGGCGTCGAGGCGGCGACCGCGTCGTGCCCCGCCGAGGTGAGGATGCCCCGTGTGAACCGGCCGTCATCGGGGTCGATCTCCCGACGGACCCACCCGCGCGCCTCCAGGCGGGTGATCGCGCGCGAGAGGCGCGACAGGGTGCAGCTGGCGTAGGCGGCGATGACGCTGAGCCGCAGGGTGCGTTCGGGGGCGAGGTCGAGGGCCTGAAGGATGCCCTGCTCGAAGTGCGTGAGGCCGCTGTCGCGCTGCAGCTGCGCGTCGAGCGCCGCGGGCAGCCGCTCCAGCAGGGAGGCGACGGACGCCCAGATCTCGAGCTCCTCCGGGCTGAGGGCATCGTCCGGTTCGGTCATGCGTTCAGCGTAGCTGACTTGCGCAGGCAAGTCATTCGGCGTACCTTGACTTGCTCAAGCAAGTGATTTCGGCGCGTCAGGCGTCGAGGACGGGAGTGGACATGGACCTCGGGCTGCACGGGAAGACCGCGTTCGTCAGCGGATCCACCCAGGGGATCGGGCATGCCGTGGCGTCGGCGCTGGCGGCCGAAGGAGTGAGCGTGACGCTCAACGGGCGCGATCCGGAGCGGGTCGATGAGGCGGTGTCGCGGCTGCGACGGGCATACCCGGAGGTCGAGGTGTCGGGGATCGCCGCGGACTTCGCGCACGTCGACCAGGTCGACCGGCTGACGGCCGCTCTCGGAGACGTCGACATCCTGGTGAACAACGTCGGCCTCTTCGGCCTGGCCGAGTTCGCGGCCGTCGACGACGAGGAGTGGATGCGGTACTTCGAGGTCAACGTGCTGAGCGGCGTCCGGCTCTCACGCCACGCCCTGCCCGGCATGCTCGAGCGCGGATGGGGGCGCATCGTGTTCGTCAGCAGCGAGTCCGGGGTCAACGTGCCGCGCGACATGGTGCACTACGGCACGACCAAGGCCGCGATGATGGCGCTCGGCAACGGTCTCGCGAAGCTCACCCGGGGCACCGCGGTGACCGTGAACACCGTGCTCGGCGGTCCCACCTATTCCGAGGGCGTCGCCGCGAGCGTCGAGGCCGTCGCGGCTCAGCGGTCGGTGCCCGCCGAGGCGATGCGCGACGCGATCATCGGTCAGAACGCGACGACGCTCCTCGGACGGTTCCTCGCGCCCGCGGAGGTCGCGGATCTGGTGGCCTACCTCGCCAGCCCGCGGGCCTCGGCGACGAACGGTGCGGCGCTGCGCGCCGACGGGGGAGTGCTCACCGGCATCCTCTGACGGGACTGTCAAGGGGATCGCCGTCCCGCGCCGAGCGATCGACCATGGAGGACCTGCACACCGACGACGGGAGTGATCATGTCCGACCCCCAACAGCCCGCGAGCGACGACTCCGGCATCGACGCGACGGGCGTCGACGCGGACTTCGTCACGAACGACGAGACGCCGGAGCCCGACGACGCCACGCCCGGGGAGGGGCAGACGAGCGACGGCGACGCGGACCTCGATCTGTCCGACCTGCCCTGACGCGCGACGGGACGACAGAAGGGCCTGCATCTCCGCGGAGTCGCAGGCCCTTCTGCATGCCGTTCGGTCGGACGGCGCTCGATACCGGTATTCCGTTCACAGGTCGGTCGCACCGACCTCTCCGAGAGCTACCCTGAACCGAATCCGGTGGGGGTGAGGCTGTTGGGGTTGGAGCTTGCGGAGGATGGCCGGGCGGTCTGGCGCGATTCGGTCTTCCACGATCTGGGAGTGAGCGGATCCGTCCGGACGTCGCTCGAGGAAGCGATGCGGAGATCGCGCACGGCGATCGTCGCGGCGCGCCGGACGCTCGAAGACGACGGAAGACTGCCGGACGGGCACGACATCGTCGCGTTCGGATCGCTCGCCCGCTTCGAACTCACCCCGCAGTCCGACCTCGACTGGCTCGTCGTGACCTCGGAAGCCCGCTCGTTCGACGCGGCGCCGCTCATCGAGACCCTCAGGTCGCAGCTCGTCGACGGCGTCACCCTCAGTGAACCGGGCAGCAGCCGGCTCTTCGGCGAGACGATCTCCGTCGACGATCTCGTGACGCCCATCGGTCTCCAGGAAGACACCAACCACACGACGACTCGCCGCATCCTGTTCCTCGAGGAATCCGTATCGCTGGCGCGCCCAGCGCTCCATGCTCAAGCCCTCCGAGGGGTCCTCGACGCGTACGTGAAGGCGAAGGACGGATCGGACCGGATCCCGCGGTACCTGCTGAACGACATCATCCGGTACTGGCGCACGATCGCTGTGGACTATCAGGCGAAAGCCACGCAGAAGAACCCGAAGGCGCTGCGGTATCTGAAACTGCTGATCCCGCGCAAGCTCTGCTACGTGGCGTCGATCGCACCTCTCTACCTTCTGCACAGCGGTGTCGCGGCCTGCGACGATCCAGTTGACTACCTGCTCGATCAATACTCGACGCCGGCACTGGAGCGCCTGCTCGATCTGCTCGCCCGGATCGCGAGAGACGGCGACGACACCGTGAAGGAGAAGTGCGAGCGCATTGCGATCGCGGCGAGCCGGTTCATCGAGAGCTCGGGGAGCGCCGATTGGCGGGCAGCGATCGAGGCGGACTTCCGCGGCGACGCCAGAAAGGAGTCCGCCGACTTCGGCGCCATGCGTACACTGGGCAAACAGCTTCACGCGGACCTGTGCGGGATCTTCCACGCGGAACCCTTCGACTCCTTCTCCCGCGAGTACATGGTGATCTAGAGATGTCTTCGCTGACGAGTGCCCTCGAGACCGACACACCCTGCATGACGTGCGGCTTCGAGCTCTGGGAGCCGATCGCGACGTCGACTCACGGGAAGCTGGGTCTGTACAACGACGACCGGTTCCCTGGGCGATGCATCCTCGCGTTCCCGCAGCACGCCGATTCCCTGGAGTCGCTGCCGATGGACTCGATGATGGGGTTCCTCCGCGACATCCAGATCGCGATGAAGGCGATCAGGCTGGCGACCGGCGCACGTCGCGTCAACGTCTCCATCCTCGGCAACCGGGATCCCCACCTGCACGCCCACCTCGTTCCGAGGTGGCCCGACCGCGAGGAGTTTCCGGACTGCTCGCCGTGGAACGATCAGCGCGACAAGGGGCGGCTTCCGGCGCACCGTGTCCGCGACCTCAAAGCGGACATCCTCGCCACGATGAGAGGCATCGACACCAGGACCGCCCGCTTCGCGATGCCGTCACCGATGTTCGAGGCGTGACGGCAGAAGGGCCCGGAACTCCGCGGAGTCCCGGGCCCTTGTGCCGTGCTCAGCGGCTGCGCGACTGTTCGGAGTCGCCGTGGGGCGACGCCATGGGGAGTCCGCGCTGCTCCGCCTCCAGGCGCTCCGCCTCCTCACCGCTGATCGCCTCGCCGCGTGCGACCAGGCCTGCGGTGTCGGACAGCGGGATCTGCCGGAGGAACAGCGACAGGACGAGGGCGATCGCGATGAACGGAACGAGGTACCAGAACACCGGTGCGAGAGCATCCGCGTACGCCGTGACGATTCCGTCGCGCACCTCGTCGGGGAGGGCATTGAGCGTCGCGGGGTCGATCGTCGATGCGGCCTGCGAGGCGTCGCCGGGAGAGGCCCCCGCGTCGGCGAACACCCCGAGCAGGTTCTCGGTCAGGCGCGTCGTGAAGATCGTGCCGAACACCGCGGTGCCGAGCGAGGCGCCGACCTCGCGGAAGTAGTTGTTCGTGCTCGTCGCCGTGCCGATCTCGTCGGCGGGCACCGCGTTCTGCACCACGAGGACGACGACCTGCATGATGAGACCGAGACCCGCGCCGAAGAAGAACAGGAACACGCAGATCAGCCAGATCGGCGTAGAGGCCGACAGCGTCGTGAACGCGATCATGGAGAGCCCCGTGATGATCGTGCCGAGGATCGGGTAGACCTTGTACTTCCCGGTCTTGGAGATCGCGATGCCCGAGAAGATCGAGGTGCCCATGAGCCCGACCATCATCGGGATCATCAGCAGACCGGATGCCGCGGCCGAGGTCCCCGAGGACATCTGCAGGAAGGTCGGGACGAAGCCGATCGCCGCGAACATGCCGATGCCGAGCACGAGGCCGATCGCCGTCGCGTTGATGAAGATCGGGTTGCGGAACAGGCTGAGCGGGATGATCGGGTCCTGCACGCGCGCCTCGGTGATCACGAAGGCGGTCGCGGCGACGACGAGGCCGGCACCCCACGCCCAGGTCGCGAGCGAGTCCCAGCCGAACTCCGCGTCACCGCCGAAGTCCGTGAAGAAGATCAGGCAGGTCGTCGCGATCGACAGGAAGATCACACCGAACACGTCGATCGGCTTCTCGGCCTTCTTGCTCGGGAGCTTCAGCGCCACGAGCGCGATGATGAATGCCGCGATGCCGACGGGGATGTTGATGTAGAAGGCCCACTGCCACGTCATGTGATCGACGAAGAAGCCGCCGAGGAGTGGACCGGCCACGGCCGAGAGGCCGAACACAGCACCGAGCGGCCCCATGTACTTGCCGCGTTCCTTGGCGGGGACGATGTCGGCGATGATCGCCTGCGACAGGATCATGAGCCCGCCGCCACCGAGGCCCTGCAGAGCGCGGAACACCACGAACGTCCAGAAGTCGGTCGCGAACGCGCAGCCCACCGAGGCGAGCGTGAACAGCGCGATCGCGACGAGGAACAGGTTGCGGCGTCCCAGGACGTCGCCGAACTTGCCGTAGATCGGCATCACGATCGTGGTCGCGAGCAAGTAGGCGGTGGTGATCCAGACCTGGTGGTCGACGCCGCCGAGCTGCCCGACGATGGTCGGCATGGCGGTCGACACGATCGTCTGATCGAGGCTCGAGAGCAGCATGCCCGCGATGAGGGCGCTGAAGATGATCCAGATGCGCCGCTTCGTGAGGAGGAAGGGTGCATCCTTGGTGGCGGTGGCGGTGGCGGTGGCGGACATCAGTCGGCTTTCTGCGAAGGGGTGAACAGGGTGCGGGTGGCCTCGAGCCGGCGCAGCACGAGGTCGCCGAAGGCGTCGGTGGAGTGGTGGTTCAGGAGCTGGTCCATGCTCAACCGCATGAGCGCGGCGACCGTGTACACGAGGACCTCCGCGCGCATCTCGGCATCGTCGTCGGTGCCTATGCGACGCAGGATGAGGTCGCGATCGCGGCGTTCGTTCTTCGCGAGCTGCTCGAATGCCGCTTTGATGAGCTTCGGCTCCTGCTCGATCACGGCGAGCAGCGCTCGCGCGTCGTCGATCGGGTTGAAGAGCTCGAACCGGGCGATCGTGAGCGCGACGAAGTCGTCGAGCAGGTCGCCGGTCGCCGTCTCGAACGTCTGCTCCAGCTCCTCCTGTCGCGGCTCCGCGGCGGCGAAGCCGAAGACGGCGTTCTCCTTGCTCTCGAAGTAGTTGAAGAACGTGCGTCGGGAGACGCCGACCTCGGCGCACAGCTCCTCGATCGTGAAGCCCGCGAATCCCTGCTCGGCGGTCAGTCGGCGTGCTGCGTCGGTGAGGGCGCGGGAGGTCTCGCGCTTGCGCTGCTCCCTCAAGGTTTCTGCACTGTCGCTCATGAAGTGCAAGTTTGCACTCTTCACCTTGGAGTGCACTGTGAAAGAAGTTCTCGGTGATTCTGTGACGAATCGCTCGTAGCATCCGTCCTAGTGGTGTCGCCCATCCGGCGATCACTCCACACGGAGTCTCGACTGACGAAGGAGCACATCATGGCGAACGCGAACACCGGCGCACGGCCCGAGGTCCAGGTCTCGACCGGAGCGGGCACCGTGTCGACCGGGACGACGATCATCGAGGACGGCGTGGTCGCGAAGATCGCCGGCATCGCCGCTCGCGAGGTCCCCGGAGTGCACGCTCTCGGCGGCGGCGCGGCGCGTGCCATGGGTGTGATCCGCGACGCGTTGAACTCCACGGACCTCGCACAGGGGATCCGCGTGGAGGTCGGCGAGACGCAGGTCGCGGTCGACGTCACGATCGTCGCCGAGTACCCGGCATCCCTCCCGCGTGTGGCCGCGGACGTCCGCGCGGCCATCTCCCTCGCGATGAGCGAGTTCGTGGGCAAGGCGGCCGTCGAGGTCAATGTGACGATCGACGACGTCCACATCCCCGCCGACGATGCGGAGGCGGACGAGATCGACGCGGAGCCGGTCGACAGCCGGGTGGACTAGGCGACGGAGGAACTCCCGTGAGTGGTTCGACGTCGACGGCGACGACCGTCGTCGCAGGGCGAGGCGGCCCATCCGACGTCCGTCGCGCTCCGAACCACTCGCAGGACTGGGAAGGGGAGGTTCCCACGTGGTCGGGGAACGGTTTCGCTCTGCTCTCGAGCAGGCTGACGACAGGATCGTCGCGGGGCGGGCGATGGACGGCGACGTCGACGCCTTCGCCGTGCTGGTCCGGAGGTACACGCCGATGATGCGCGCATACACGAGGCGCATGCTCAACGCATCGTCGGACGTCGACGACATCGTCCAGGAGACGTTCGTCACCGCCTGGCAGCGGTTCTCGGAGCTCGACGACCCGAGCCGGGTGAAGAGCTGGCTGATGCGGATCGTGAGCCGCAAGGCGATCGACCGCATCCGGGCGCTCCGGCCGACGGTCGACGTCGACGAGGTGGAGCAGGCGGCGCCGACGACGGACTCGCCCGCTCGGGTCGTCGAGGCCCGTCAGGGCATCGCGGCGCTCGGCGCCGCGCTGCGCGAGCTCCCCGCAGCCCAGCGCGAGTGCTGGGTGCTGCGGGAGATGGGCGGATACTCGTACGACGAGATCGCCGAGGAGCTCGAGATGTCGGTGTCGACGGTGCGCGGGCTGCTCGCCCGGGCGCGGAAGTCCATGATCGTGCGGATGGAGGCGTGGCGATGAACGACGACCAGGGTACTCCGGACGTTCAGCACCTCGGCCTCGAGCCGAGCGATCTCGACGGATACACACTCGACGACCTCACCGATTACCTGGAGGCAGGACGCGTTCCGCGGAACCCGTCGATCGAAGCGTCGCCAGGGTGCCAGCTCGCTCTCGACGCGCTCGAGCGCCTCCAGGGGCTGGGCGGCGAACTGATCGACGCCGATTCCGCGGCGATGCCGGAGGTCGAGGACGGCTGGGTCGATCGCATCCTCAGCGGAATCGCTCTGGATGCGCGCGCCGGACGCCGCATTCCGCTCGCCGCGTCCGACCCGGTGGACGACTTCGGCATCACGGAGGGCGCCGTGCGCGGGCTCATCCGGTCTGCGGAGAACGCGGTGGCGGGCCTCCTGATCGGGCATTCCTCGCTCGAGGGCGACGTGGCGACACCGGGCGTGCCGATTCGCATCGCGATCGACGTCAATGCGTTCTACGGGACGTCGATCCCGACCGCCGTGGAGCGTCTTCGTGCCGAGGTCGCCGACAGGGTGCGGCGCCATACCGATCTCGTCGTCACTGCTGTCGACATCACCGTGCGCGACATCCAGAGGGTGGGCCGCCGGCCCGGGGAGGCATCATGACCGCGACGTCACCGACACTGATCGCCGCCCGAGTCGAGGCGGCGATCCTCGGCACGACCGGCGTCCGCACCGTCTATCGTGCGGGGTCCCTGCTGTCGAACCTGGTGGGAGAAGGTGCGATCGCGCTCGGCGTGCGAGGAGCCGACGAGCCGCTGGTCGCCGTGGCGATCGGCGACGGCGGCGTCGAAGTCGAGGCGTCGCTGGGAATCGACTACGCCGTGGGCGCGGTCGAGACGCTGCGAGCCGCTCGGGCCTCCGTGGTCGACGCTCTCGCAACGGAGGGGCTCGTCGCCGCGGCGGTCGTGCTGACGATCGCCTACGTCCACCCGCGTGAGGCGTCGTCGGACTGACGGCGCATCCATGGCGGGAGGCGCCGAACCCGATCGGGGTCGGCGCCTCCTCCTGTCTCCGGGTCAGGCGGCGGCGCGCAGTCCCTCGACGAGCGGAGTGGTCGGACGGCCGATGAGCCGCGCGAGCGTGCCGTCGGTGTCGGCGAGCGCGCCACCCGCGATGCCGGCGTCCAGGGCGGCGACGAACCCGGCCGTGCCCTCGTCGAGGCCGGCGGCCTGCAGGGCGGCGAGCTGCTCGTCGAACGCGAGGCGGCGGTACTCGACGTCGCGGCCCGAGATCTCGGCGATCGCCGCGGCGAGGTCCTCGTAGGTCCAGGCGACGTCGCCGCCGAGCTCGTAGGTCCGACCGACGTGGCCGTCCTCGATCAGCACGACGGCGGCGGCGTCGGCGAAGTCCTTGCGGCTGGCGGACGCGACGCGTCCGTCGCCGGCGCCGGAGGCGAGAACGCCCGTCTCGGCTGCGCGTGCGGCGTCGGCGGCGTAGTTCTCGGTGTACCAGTTGTTGCGCAGGATCACGGCGGGGAGGCCGGACGCGGCGATCGCCTCCTCCGTCGCCTTGTGCTCGGGCGCGAGGACGAGGTCGCTCGTCGTCGCCTTCGGTGCACTCGTGTAGACGAACTTGGCGACGCCGGCGGACTTCGCGGCGTCGATGACGGCGGCGTGCTGCGCGGCCCGCTGGCCGACCTCGGATCCGGAGATCAGGAGCACGGAGTCCACGCCCTCGAGCGCTGAGGCGATCGAGGCGGGGTCCGTGTAGTCCAGGCGGGCGATGCGCACGCCGAGACCCTCGGCCTTCGCGACGTCGCGGGCGCCGGCGACGATGGACTGCGGGTCGACGCCCCGCTCGATGAGGCTCTGGATGACGAGGCGTCCGAGCTGGCCGGTCGCTCCGGTGACGAGGATGGTCATGGCGTGTCCTTTCGTTGGTGACATCCCCCACAACCGCGAGGCCGCATCCGAACATTCCGAACTGCAGGTACCCACTTTGAAGTAAGGTACATACGTGACGGTGAGTTTTGCGCAGATAAAGGAATCCACGCCGCAGGTCTTCGAGCCCGGATGCAGCACGCGAGTCATCCTCGACCACGTGATGAGCAAGTGGGGAGTGCTCGTCCTGTCGAGCCTCTCCGACGGCACGCGCCGATGGGGAGAGCTGCGTCGAGAGGTCGGCGGCATCAGCGAGAAGATGCTGGCCTCGACCCTGCGCACCCTCTCCGATGACGGGCTCGTGCACCGGGAGTCGTTCCCCACGGTGCCGCCGCACGTCGAGTACAGCCTCACGCCGCTGGGGCGCGACCTCATGGAGCGGATGCTGCCGCTCGTCGAATGGGTCGCCGATCACGCGGACGAGATGCTGGATCGCGGCTGATACGACGGATTCCGTCGACGCCGACCCCTTGCAGGTGCGGAATTCATCGGTCCAAGAAAACGATTGACGCGAGATGCGTGGAAGTCGTATGTTCTGAGCATGGCAGCAACGACGCCCATCCATCTGGAACGACCTGACGGCAAGGGCCTCGCGACGGGCTCACTGGGACTCTGGGGATCGACCGTCATCGGTCTCGCCTCGACCGCCCCGGTGTACTCGCTCGTGGCGACGCTCGGATTCGTCGTGCTCGCGGTGGGCGCACAGGCGCCGATCGCCTTCATCATCGCCTTCATCCCGATGCTCCTGATCGCCTTCGCCTACCGCGAGCTCAACAACGCGGTGCCCGACTGCGGCACGACCTTCACCTGGGGCACCAAGGCGTTCGGACCCTGGGTCGGTTGGATGGGCGGATGGGGCGTCGCGGTCGCGGGCATGGTCGTGCTCGCGAACCTCGCGCAGATCGCCTCGGTCTACTTCTGGTCGCTGATCGGCCTCGACCTCGAGAACAACGACTGGCGCATCATCCTCGTCGCCGTGTTCTTCATCGCGGCCATGACGTGGGTCAGCTGGCGCGGCGTGGAGATCGGCGAGCGCATCCAGAACATCCTGCTCGGCATCCAGTACCTCGCGCTGTCGATCTTCGTCGTCGCGGCGCTCTGGCAGTTCTTCAGCGGCACCGCCCCGAACCCGACCCCCTTCGACATCGCCTGGCTGAACCCCTTCGCCTTCACGGACTACTCCGGCTTCATCGAGGCGATCCTGCTCGCGCTCTTCATCTACTGGGGCTGGGACACGTGCCTGGCGCTCAACGAGGAGACCAAGGACCCCAAGCGCATCCCGGGACGCGCGGCGCTGCTCACGACCGTCATCCTGCTCTTCACCTACGTCGCCGTCACGATCGCCGCGATGATGTACGCGGGTCTGGGGGAGGACGGCACGGGTCTCGGCAACGAGGCGAACGCCGACGACTTCTTCCTCGCCATCAAGGACGGCCTCCTCGGTCCGTTCGGATGGGTGCTGGTGGTCTCCGTGATCATCTCGGCGATCTCGTCGACGCAGACCACGATCCTGCCGACCGCGCGCGGCACGCTCGCGATGGGCGTGTACCGGGCGCTGCCCGCCAAGTTCAAGGACGTCCACCCGACCTACAAGACGCCGTCGTTCTCCACGATCGTGATGGGTGTCGTCGCCTCGGCGTACTACGTGGGCATGACGCTCATCAGCGACAACATCCTGCAGGACTCGATCCTCTCCCTCGGGCTCGCGATCGCCTTCTACTACGCGATCACCGGCTTCGCCTGCGTCTGGTACTTCCGCAAGGATCTGACCCGTTCCGCCCGCGACTTCTTCTTCAAGGGGCTGTTCCCGCTGCTCGGCGGGATCATGCTCACCTACGCGTTCGTGCAGTCGGCGATCGACATGTGGGACGTGGACTACGGATACACGGTGCTGTTCGGCATCGGCGGCACGTTCGTGATCGGCATCGGCTCGCTCGCGTTCGGCCTCGTCCTGATGTTCCTCTGGTACCTGTTCCCCCGGTCGAAGCGGTTCTTCCGCGGCGAGAGCCTCAACCGCGACACCGAGGTCATGGTCCCGGACGAGCCGGCCGGCGCCATCCGCTCGATCGACGGCGGCGTCTGACCGCACCCGTAGGCTGGAGTCGTGCGCATCCGGCTCGACATCGCCTACGACGGCACCCACTTCCGCGGGTGGGCGAAGCAGCCCACCCTCCGCACCGTGCAGGGGACTCTGGAGGCCGCGCTCGCACGCATCGTGGGCTCCGACGTGCAGTTCGTCGTCGCCGGACGGACGGATGCCGGGGTGCACGCCCGGGGGCAGGTGGCGCACGTCGACCTCGACGACGAGCAGTGGGCGCGCATCGAGTCCCGCCACGGACGCGCGGCGCACGACCCCGCCGGATCCGTCGCCGGACGCATGCGCGGCGTGCTCGGGGCCTATCCCGACGTGACGGTCACGCGCTCGTCGATCGCGCCCGAGGGCTTCGACGCTCGCTTCTCGGCGGTGTGGCGGCGGTACCGCTACCGTCTCGCCGATGAGGCGTCGGGCTACGACCCGCTGCGACGGCTCGACACGACCACGCATCGGGGCACGCTGGACGCCGAGGCGATGGATGCCGCCGCGCGGACGCTCATCGGACTCCACGACTTCGCGGCGTACTGCAAGCCGCGCGAGGAGGCGACGACGATCCGCACGCTCCTCGACTACCGGTGGCACCGCGATGCCGAGGGCGTCCTCGTGGCGGAGGTCAAGGCCGACGCGTTCTGCCACAGCATGGTGCGGGCGCTCGTCGGCGCGTGCGCGGCCGTGGGAGAGGGGCGCCTCGACGTCGACGATCTGGTGGTGCTGCGCGATGCGCTCACGCGCACGAGTGAGTTCAAGGTGCTCGCCGCCCGCGGGCTGACGCTGACCGAGGTCGGCTATCCGGCCGACGACCTCCTCGCGTCGAGAGCCGCGCAGACGCGCGCGCGCCGCGATTCCTCCGCGGACTGACCGACGACCTACGCGCGTGGCCGCCCACTACCCCAGCGGGCGGCCACGGCGCGGGATGCTGCCGCGGCGTCCTCCCCAGGAACCGTACCGACGACTGTGGTCGCGAGAGGGGGTACCGCGGACCATACACTGAACGTACTCGGGGCTTGTTCACACGACGACGAGGGAACTGTGATGGACCGGATGGACGAGCAGCGCGGCGCGTTCGCGGCGGCGTTCCGTGCGGCGATCTCCGAACGGGGCATGACCCTCGCCCGTCTGCGGAGCCTCCTGATGGACGACGGAAATCCCATCTCGACGGCCACGCTCAGCTACTGGCGCTCGGGCGACCGCCAGCCCGAGGGGCCGCAGTCCTTGAGCGTCGTGGAGGGCATCGAGGACCGCCTCGCATTGGACCGAGGACACCTCACGAGCCTGCTCGGCCCCTCGCCGCGACTCGGCCCCGTCGCTCCGCCGCGCCTTCCGTTCGACGAGGAGCGCGAGCAGCGAGAGACCGAGGAGACGCTGACGGCCCTGCACGCAGCACCGCAGGAGTCGTTGCGCGACCTCTCCACCCATCTCACGGTCTTCGTCGGTGCGGACGGGGCGGTCGAGCGCATCGTGATGCGGTCGCTCGTCCAGGCCACGCGCGGCTCGATCGACGAGATCCCGCTGATCGACGTCGCGCCGGCCGAGACCGACGCCATGTCGGTCATCTCGGACGTCGTGGGCGGACGGATCGACCGCGAGTACCTGCATCCGGGCCGTCTGCTGTCCGGGGTGGTGATCGCGCTCGACCGTCCGATCACCACCGGCGGGACGGCGCTGTTCGAATTCGCCGAGACCTTCCCGCCCGGGTATCCACCGCGTCAGTACGCCTGGCACGCGACCTCGCGTCCCGCGCGGGAGACCTTGATCTGGGTGCGGTTCCCCGCGGACGCGATCCCGAGCTGGTGCGAGGAGTACCTGGAGACGGAGGAGGAGTACGTCTCGACCATGCGGGCCGTCCACGAAGGCACGGTGCACGTCGCCCGCCACGGCTTCGGTCCGGGGGTGCTCGGCATCCGCTGGGGGTACGACGACTGATCCGGAGCCGGGTCACAGCGGCGGGGAGTAGCGTGGGGAGCGCTATGAAGGTCATCTCGTACAACCTGCAGAAGCACCGTGCCGCGGGGGAGCTCGCGGCGCTCGCCGCCGAGCACGATCCCGACCTCCTGTGTCTGCAGGAGTGCGACGTGTCGGATCTCCCTCCACGTATCGGTGATCTCGCACTCGCCGACGCGACGCAGGGGAATCGGCTCGGGCTCGCCATGTTCTACCGGGAGAGCCAGTTCCGTCTGCAGGGGATCCGGACGATCGAGCTCAAGAAGTCGCTGCACGACCGGATCGCCAAGCCCGCGCACGAGCGGGTGCTGGGCGCGCGGCTGCACGACATCGACGCCGGGCGCGAGTTCATCGCGGCGTCGTTCCACGCGGCGCCCCTGACCGCCCTCAACTCGCTGCGCCGCCATCAGATCCGCGCCGCGCTCACGGAGCTCGCGACCCTGGGCGAAGGGCTCCCGCAGATCATGGTGGGGGACTACAACTACCCGGTGTTCAAGGAGAACCTCGGCCACGCGGTCCGAGAGCACGGCTACGCGCTGACGCTCAGCGACGACCACACCTATACGCGCTACCGCGTCTTCCGCGGGCACTACGACTTCGCGACCTCGGCGGGCTTCGAGATCGAGCGGGTCACGACTCTGCCGCAGAGGTCGAGCGACCACCGGCCGATCCTCGTGACCGCGCGGCTCGACTGAGCGGTGGCACGTCCCGGTTTGGGGGATCGCGCCGGATGACGTAAGCTGTCTCTTTGGTACTCGACTGCCGGGTGCCGCGAACGTGAGCCCTCCACTGGCGTGTTCCCCGAAGCTCTGACCTCGGACCACAGGGAACCACCCCGGAGTGGGATTCACGAACCTCTCCGTTCGAACAAGAAAGCAGCACTATCGTGACGCGCACTTTCACTCCCAAGGCTGGCGAAGTCCAGCGCGACTGGGTCGTCATCGACGCCACCGACGTCGTTCTCGGCCGTCTGGCCTCGCACGCCGCAGCGCTCCTGCGCGGCAAGCACAAGCCGACCTTCGCCAACCACATCGACTCGGGTGACTTCGTCATCATCGTGAACGCCGACAAGGTCGCGCTCACCGGTCAGAAGCTCCAGAAGAAGATCGCCTACCGTCACTCGGGCTACCCGGGTGGTCTCAAGGCCGTCAACTACGCCGAGCTCCTCGAGAAGAACCCGGTCCGCGCTGTGGAGAAGGCCATCCGTGGCATGCTCCCCAAGAACAGCCTCGGCCGTCAGCAGCTGTCGAAGCTCAAGGTGTACACGGGTGGCGAGCACCCCCACGCCGCGCAGCAGCCCCAGCCGTACACCCTCGACCAGGTCGCCCAGTAAGCGCCGTACAGACTAAGGACATACTCGTGGCTGACATCCAGGACTCCACCGAAAACCTCCAGAACTTCTCGACCTCGACTCCCGAGACCGACGCTGTCGAGGCGGCCCCCCGCCCCGTCCTCAGCGTCCCGGGTGCCGCAGTCGGCCGTCGCAAGCAGGCCATCGCCCGCGTGCGCCTCGTCCCCGGCTCGGGCACGATCACGGTCAACGGCCGTTCGATCGAGGACTACTTCCCGAACAAGCTGCACCAGCAGCTGATCAACGACCCGTTCACGGTGCTCAACCTCGCCGGCGGCTACGACGTCATCGCGCGCATCTCCGGCGGTGGCCCCTCGGGTCAGGCCGGCGCGCTGCGTCTCGGCATCGCGCGTGCCCTCAACGGCATCGACGCGGAGAACAACCGTCCGACCCTGAAGAAGGCCGGCTTCCTGTCGCGCGACGCTCGCGTCAAGGAGCGCAAGAAGGCCGGACTCAAGAAGGCCCGTAAGGCGCCTCAGTACTCGAAGCGTTAAGGTCGACCGCTCCGATGCCGATCTTTGGCACGGACGGTGTGCGAGGACTCGCCAATGGCATCCTCACCGCCGACCTGGCGCTCACCCTGGCCCAGGCGACTGCTGTCGTCCTGGGCCAGGGCCGTACTGCGGAGGCCCGCATCGCCGAGGGCAAGCGCCTCACCGCAGTCGTGGCCCGAGACCCGCGCGTCTCCGGCCACTTCCTCGAGGCGGCCGTCGCGGCCGGCCTCGCGTCCTCCGGTGTCGACGTGCTCGAGGCCGGGGTCATCCCGACTCCCGCACTCGCGTTCCTCGTGGCCGATCGTGACGCCGACTTCGGCGTCATGATCTCCGCCTCGCACAACGCCGCGCCCGACAACGGCATCAAGATCTTCGCGCGCGGCGGCGTCAAGCTCCCCGACATCGTCGAGGAGCGCATCGAGGCCGCGATGGCGGGCGAGAAGCTTCGTCCGACCGGTGCGGGCGTCGGTCGCATCATCCGCTTCTCGGATGCCGAGGACCGCTACGTCGTGCACCTGCTCGGCTCGCTCCCGAACCGCCTGAACGGCCTCAAGGTCGTGCTCGACTGCGCCCACGGCGCGGCGTCCGGCGTGTCGCCCGAGACCTTCCGCGATGCGGGGGCCGAGGTGACGGTGATCGGAGCAGACCCCGACGGCTGGAACATCAACGACGGCGTCGGCTCCACGCACCTCGACAACCTCGCAGAGGCCGTCGTGCGTCTCGGCGCGGACATCGGCATCGCGCACGACGGCGACGCCGACCGCTGCCTCGCGGTCGACGCCCAGGGCAACGTCATCGACGGCGACCAGATCATGGCGATCCTGGCCGTGTCGATGAAGGACCGCGGTCACCTCACCGACGACACGCTCGTCGCGACGGTCATGAGCAATCTGGGACTGCACGTCGCCATGCGCGAGCACGGGATCACGGTGCGCCAGACAGCCGTCGGCGACCGCTACGTGCTCGAGGACATGAACGAGGGCGGCTACGCCCTGGGCGGCGAGCAGTCCGGCCACGTCATCATGAGCGAGTTCGCCACGACCGGCGACGGCCTCCTCACGGGCCTGCACCTGGTGGCCGAGATGGCGCGCCAGCAGAAGTCGATCGCCGAGCTCGCGGCTGTCATGACGGTGTATCCGCAGGTGCTCATCAACGTGCGCGGCGTCGACAAGGACGCGGTGGACGGCGACGACGTCGTGCAGGACGCCGTGCGCTCCGTCGAGGCCGAACTCGGCGACACCGGTCGTGTGCTGCTGCGCAAGTCCGGCACCGAGCCGCTCGTGCGCGTGATGGTCGAGGCCGCGGATGCCGCGTCCGCGCAGGCCTACGCCGAGCGCCTCTCCGACGTGGTCCGCGAGCGCCTGGCGCTTTGACGCCGCGCACTCGGACTCCGAGACCGTCCGTCGGGCGGCTGGGTCAGCCCCGCTGGCCCAGCTGCTCGATGTACCGCAGCAGCACGCCCTCGCGCAGTGCCCACGGCGAGACCTCGAGCTCGTCGACCTCCAGAGCGCTCATCGCGGTGTGGAGGGACACGGCGGCCGCGACGATCTGGAACGTGCGGTCGGCCGTGATCCCCGGCAGCTCCTGGCGAGCGGACGCCGGGAGGCGAGCGAGCCGGGGGATCCACGATCCGAGGGCGGTGCGCGGCAGCAGCATCCGCTCCGAACCCGACCATCCGGGCACCGGGTAGCCGACGAGACGCGCGAGCGAGCGGATGGCCTTGGAGGAGCCGACGACGTGATCGGGCCGGGGGAGCGTCTCGAAACGAGGCAGGACGGTCGCGAGGGTCGTCCGCGCGTGCGCGCGCAGACGCTCGACGTCGTCCTCGCCGGGAGGATCGTGGGGCAGGAACTGCACCGTCATGCGGCCAGCACCCAGAGGAACGGAGGCGGCGGCGTCGGGCAGCTCCTCGCCGCCCGCCGCGATCTCGAGAGAACCGCCGCCGATGTCCAGGAGCAGGATCTGCCCGGCTGACCAGCCGAACCACCGGCGCACGGCGAGGAAGGTCAGCTCCGCCTCGGTCTCGCCGTCGAGCACCTGCAGCGGCTGTCCGAGTGCGGCCTCGATGCGCGCGATGACGTCGGCGCCGTTGCGGGCGTCGCGCACGGCACTCGTCGCGGTCGCGAGCAGCTCGTCGACCCGCTCCTCGGCGGCGACCCGGCGCGCACGGGCGACCGCGGTCTCGAGCGCGCGCACGCCCTCCTCCGAGATCGACCCGTCGTCCGTCAGATAGCGCATCAGGCGCAGGACCGTGCGGTCGCTCGTCGTCGCGAGCGGACGCCCTCCGGCCCGCACGTCGGCGGCCAGCATGTGGACGGTGTTGGAACCGATGTCGAGGACTCCCAGGCGCACGGATAGAGACTACCGTCGCTGCGAAGCGCCGCCGCCTCCCCCGATACGATGGTGCGGTGACCACCGTCGACCCCGCGCCGCCCCTGTCCCCGTATCGGGAGATCGGGCGTGACGAGTGGGCGCGGCTCGCGGCAGGACTCGACCAGCCCCTCACCGAGACGGAGGTCGTCGAGCTCCGCGGCATCGGCGACCGGCTCGATCTCACCGAGGTCCGCGAGGTCTATCTGCCGCTCAGTCGCCTGCTGAGCCTGTACGCGACGGCGACCAAGCGTCTCGGGGCCGCGACGAGCGACTTCCTGCAGGAGTCCGACACCACGACCCCGTTCGTGGTGGGCGTCGCCGGATCGGTGGCCGTGGGTAAATCGACGATCGCGCGCCTGCTGCGCGAGCTGATGGGGCGCTGGCCGGGGACTCCGCGCGTCGAACTCGTCACGACCGACGGGTTCCTGTATCCCAACGCCGAGCTCGAGCGTCGCGGACTCATGGAGCGCAAGGGGTTCCCGGAGTCCTACGACCGCCGTGCGCTGATCGAGTTCCTCACAGAGGTGAAGAGCGGGGCCGCGGAGGTGCGGGCGCCGTTCTACTCGCACATGCGCTACGACATCGTCCCCGACGCGCATGTGGTCGTCCGGCGGCCCGACGTCGTGATCGTCGAGGGGCTCAACGTGCTCCAGCCGCCGCCCGCGCCGAACGACGTCGCGGTCAGCGACCTGTTCGACTTCTCGATCTTCGTCGACGCCGACACCTCCCACATCGAGAAGTGGTACGTCGATCGGTTCCTCGCTCTCCGTCAGGGCGCCTTCTCGAACCCGTCGTCGTACTTCAACGTGTTCGCGCACCTGACGGACGAGGAGGCGATCACGACCGCCCTCGGCTACTGGAACGACATCAACATGCCGAACCTCGTCGAGAACGTGATGCCGACCAAGCACCGCGCTCGGCTCGTGCTCAACAAGGGCGCCGATCACAACGTCGAGAGCGTGCTCCTGCGCAAGCTCTGAGTCCCGGGATCCCGGGCGTCTACGGGCGGCGGGGAGTTCGTTCGGAACCTTCGCAAAATTCCCCGCTTACTCTTAGTCCCATGTGTGGAATCGTCGGATACGTGGGCCCGCGGCCCAGCCAGGACATCCTGCTCGCAGGTCTCGCCCGTCTCGAGTACCGCGGCTATGACTCGGCGGGCGTCGCCGTCATCGACGGTGACGGCTCGCTCGGCATGCGCAAGAAGGCGGGCAAGCTCGCCGTGCTGCGCGACTCCCTCGCCGACGCGGCCCTCGCCGACGGCAACACCGGCATCGGGCACACGCGGTGGGCGACCCACGGCGGCCCCACCGACGTCAACGCGCACCCGCACCTCGCGGACGACGACCGTCTCGCGCTCATCCACAACGGCATCATCGAGAACTTCGCGACCCTGCGCGACGAGCTGATCGCCGACGGCGTGGCCTTCCGCAGCGAGACCGACACCGAGGTCGCGGCGGCTCTGCTCGGCCGGGAGTACCGCGGCAACGGCGGCGACCTGCAGCTCGCGTTCCGCAGCGTCGTGAACCGCCTCGAGGGCGCGTTCACGCTGCTCGCGATGCACCAGGACCACCCGGGCCTCGTGGTCGGCGCCCGCCGCAACTCGCCGCTCGTGATCGGACTCGGCGAGGGCGAGAACTTCCTCGGCTCCGACGTCGCTGCCTTCGTCGAGCACACCCGCAAGGCCCTCGCGATCGGTCAGGACCAGATCGTCTCGATCACTCCGGACGCCGTCACGGTCACCGACTTCGCCGGCACGCCGGTCGAGGCCGAGCCCTTCGACGTGTCCTGGGACGCCGCCGCCGCCGAGAAGGGCGGATGGCCGAGCTTCATGGCGAAGGAGGTCGCGGAGCAGCCCGAGGCCGTCGCGAACACGATCCGCGGACGCATCCAGGGCGACCAGGTGGTCATCCCCGAGCTCGACGGTCTCGACGACCTGTTCACGGGCATCAACCGCGTCATCATCACGGCGTGCGGTACAGCCTCGTACGCCGCGCTCGTCGGCAAGTACGCGATCGAGCAATGGGCTCGCGTGCCCGTCGACGTCGAGCTCGCGCACGAGTTCCGCTACCGCGACCCGGTGATCGGCGACGACACTCTGGTCGTGTCGATCAGCCAGTCCGGCGAGACCATGGACACGCTCATGGCCGTCAAGTACGCGCGCGAGCGCGGCGCCCGCACCCTGTCTGTCTGCAACACGCAGGGCGCCACGATCCCGCGGGAGTCCGACGCGGTCGTCTACACGCACGCCGGCCCCGAGGTCGCGGTCGCGTCGACCAAGGCCTTCTCGGCGCAGATCACGGCGCTCCTGCTCCTCGGCCTGCACATGGGACGGGTGCGCGGCACCGTGCAGGACGCCACGGCCGACGTCGCGGAGCTCACGAGCCTGCCCGACAAGGTCGCCAAGGTTCTCGAGACCGAGCAGGAGCACGTCGCGCAGCTCGCGAGCTGGATGGCCGACACCCGCTCGGTCCTGTTCCTCGGGCGTCACGTGGGCTACCCGATCGCGCTCGAGGGTGCGCTCAAGCTCAAGGAGATCTCCTACATCCACGCCGAGGGGTTCGCTGCCGGCGAGCTCAAGCACGGTCCGATCGCCCTGATCGAGCCGGGCCAGCCCGTGTTCGTCCTCGTCCCGTCTCCGCGTCACTCCGCCCTCGTGCACTCGAAGGTCGTCTCGAACATCCAGGAGATCCGCGCCCGCGGCGCTCGCGTGATCGTGGTGGCCGAGGAGGGCGACGCGGCCGTGCTGCCGTTCGCCGACGAGGTCATCCGCATCCCGCTCGCCGGTGCGATGTTCGAGCCGCTCCTGGCAGTCGTGCCGCTGCAGATCTTCGCCATGGCGCTCGCCACGGCCAAGGGTCTCGACGTCGACCAGCCGCGCAACCTCGCGAAGTCCGTCACCGTCGAGTAGCCCGCGTCGAGCGGACCGCCGCTCATTCGCATGTTCGAACGACGGATGCATGCCGAGACACCTGGTCCCGGCATGCATCCGTCGTTTCGGCCTGCAGGTGAGCGTCATGCCCGCGCACGCGCGAGCGCCGGCAGGATCGCCCGCACCACGGCATCCCAGTCGTGGACGACCATCGCGTAGTCGAAGCGCAGTGTCTCGTATCCGCGCGCGGAAGCGGCGGCGTCTCGGGCCAGGTCATGATGGCGACGTTCTGCACCGGCGTGGTTCAGGCGGCCGTCGACCTCGATGATCAGACGAGACCCGATCACGAAGTCCACGCGACCCACTCCATCTATGAAGACCTGGCAGTCGAGGCGGATGCCGAGCAGGTGCAGACGCAGTCTCAGCAATGACTCGAGGCCGCTCTGGGCGTCGGGGCGGGCGAGGTCGAGGAGCCATCCGGCGGATGCGGGGAGCTGACGCCGAATGCGTTTCCGGTCATCCGCGGAGAGCCGTCTCTCGTTCCATGCCGACTCGTATGCGGCGAAGAAGGCCTCCGTGCCGAGGCAGCGATACACGTGCACGAGGGCGGCGGCGAGCGGAGCGACACCGGGGCGTGCGGTGCCTGGGGAGTAGTGCACGACGCACGCGCAGTCGGGGTGAGGGTGAATGCGTCCCGACCCGCCGAGCCAGACGTGAACGGCGACGTCCTCGTCGGGAAGCACCCATACTCCGTGAGCTCTCAGCGCGGCGGCACACGTGAGAGCGCCTCCGTGCGCAGCAGCGTCGACGATCCTCGGATCGGCCGCAGGCACTGCGAAGACTCCGGGACGCACGCGCAGAATCTCTCCCGCTTTGACCGCGCGTCGGATGCGGTCGCGTGAGCATCCGTATCTCTGCAGGACTGTGCCGCGAGCGATGCCGCCCAGACGATTGAGGATGTGTGCGGGGTCGAGCATCCTGCGATCCTCCGACATCCGGTCAGCAGCGAGGGCGGAATACCTGCGAACGCGAGCGGATCCGGCGAAACGACGATTGTGGAGGAGAAGTGGCGCGCGCATCTGAACGCCCGAACGACGGATGCAGGCCGAGACCGCGGGGCCCGACCTGCATCCGTCGTTTCGGCATGCATTCGTCGTTCACCGGTGAACGGGGAGGGGCGGATGCCGGGGCGGTGCGGGGCGGCGCGACTAGGCTGGACGGGTGATCATCGGGACCGGCATCGACCTCGTCGACATCCCGCGGTTCGAGCGGACCCTCGAGCGCACACCGCGGCTGCGAGAGCGCCTTTTCGCCCCCGCGGAGCGTCCGCTGCGACTGCCGTCCCTCGCCGCGCGGTTCGCCGCGAAGGAAGCGCTCATCAAGACCCTGGGCGGGTCGGACGGGGTGCACTGGACCGAGATCGAGATCGCCTCGGAGCCGTCCGGTCGGCCGCACTTCGTCCTGTCCGGCTCGACCGCCGCGGTCGTCGCCGAGCGCGGGATCAGCCGCCTGCACCTGACCCTCACCCACGACGCCGGCTTCGCGGCCGCGTTCGTCGTCGCCGAAGGAGACCCGCTGTGACCGTTCCGTTCCGCGAGGCGCGCATCGACCTCGATGCGATCAGCGACAACGTCCGCCACTTCCGTCGTCTCACGGGGGTCGAGGTCATCGCGGTCGTCAAGGCCAACGCCTACGGGCACGGTGCGGCGGCGTCGGCCGTGGCGGCGCTCGCCGGCGGGGCGACGCGGCTGGGCGTCGCCGAGATCCCCGAGGCGCTGGAGCTGCGGCGCCAGGGCGTCACCGCGCCGATCATGGCGTGGCTGCACGCGCCGGGGGAGCGCTTCGAGCAGGCCGCGGAGCACGGGATCGAGCTCGGCATCTCGTCGTTCGACCAGCTCGAAGCCGCCGCGGCCGCCGCGTCCGTCGACCGCCCGGTGGGCGTGCACCTCAAGTTCGAGACGGGTCTGTCGCGCAACGGCATCGCCCCGGCGGACTGGCGGCGCGTCCTCGCGGAGGCCGCACGGCTCGAGCGCATCGGCCGACTGCGGATCATCGGCCTGTTCAGCCACCTGTCGAACACCTCGCCGCAGGACGACCGTGCGGCCCTCGCCCGCTTCGAGGAGGCGGTCGCCACAGCGGCGTCCTTCGGCATCCACCCGGAGATCCGGCACATCGCCGCCACCGCCGCGGCCATCGACCTCCCGGAGATGCGCCTCGACGCCGTGCGCATCGGCGTCGGCATCTACGGCCTGTCGCCGTTCGAGGACCGGTCCTCCGCCGAGCTGGGGCTGCGTCCGGCCATGACTCTGCGCGGGGCGGTCGCCGCCGTGCGCCGGGTGCCTGCCGGGTCGGGGGTCTCCTATGGATACGACTACCGCACGCCGCACGACACGACGCTCGTGCTCGTGCCTCTCGGATACGCCGACGGCGTGCCCCGTCATGCCTCCGGACGGCTTCCGGTCTCGATCAACGGACGCCGCTACACGAACGTCGGACGGATCGCGATGGACCAGTTCGTGGTCGACGTCGGCGACGCCCCGGTGTCCATCGGCGACGAGGTGATCCTGTTCGGAGACCCGACGCTCGGCGTGCCGGGGGCCGCGGAGTGGGCCAACGCGGCGTCGACCATCAACTACGAGATCGTCACGCGCATCGGCGCCCGGGTTCCGCGGCGGTCGGCATGACCGTCGATCCGGCGTTCCTCGGAGAGCACGAGATCGCCACGTCGGAGGCGATGGAACAGCTGGGCTTCCGCATCGGCGAGCAGCTCGGACCAGGGGATCTGCTGATCCTCACGGGGCCTCTCGGCGCGGGCAAGACGACGTTCACGCGCGGTCTCGCCGAGGGGCTGGGCGTGCGCGGACCCGTGCAGAGTCCGACGTTCGTGATCGCCCGCACCCACCCCTCGCTCGTCGGACGTGCTCCGCTCGTGCACGTCGACGCCTACCGGTTGGGCTCCGGCGCCGAGCTGGAGGACCTCGACCTCGATCTCGACCGTTCCGTCGTCGTGATCGAGTGGGGGCGCGGCATGGCGGAGGAGCTGGCCGAGTCGTGGTGGGACGTCGAGCTCGAACGACCGGTGGGAGTCGACCGGGACCTCGACCCCTCCGAGCTCGACGCCGACGCCCCTCGTCACGTCACGATCACGCTCGAACGGCGCTCAGCGCCCACGGACCCGGCGCCGACTACCCTGGAAGGGTGATCCTCGCCGTCGACACCTCTCTGGGCACCGCCGTCGCGACCGTCGCCCCGGACGGCTCGCTGCGCGCCGAGGCGTCGACCGACGATCCGCTGGGCCACGCCGAGGTGATCGGAGACCTGCTGCGCGATGTGGTCGACGGCTTCGGCGACGGCACCGTCACGCACGTCGTGTCCGGGATGGGCCCTGGGCCGTTCACGGGTCTCCGCATCGGCATCGCGACGGCCCGCACGTTCGCGCTGGGCCGTGGCATCCCCGTGGTCCCCGTCCCCAGCCACCTGGCCATCGCGCTCGCCGCGATCGAGGCCGACGGCGTCGACGACCGTTTCGCCGTCGTCACGGACGCCCGCCGCCGTGAGGTCGCTCTCACGGTCTTCGAGGGCCTCGACGACGACGGCCTCCCGCACATCGTCGCGGAGACCGTGCTGGTGGCCCGCGCACGTCTCGACGAGGCGCTCGCGGGGACCAGGGGGATCGAGACGACCGTGCTCTCAGCCGCGGATCTCGCCCGCGTGGGCGCGCGAGCGCTCGCGGCCGGACGCGTGCTCGCCGGCGACGAGCCGCTGTACCTCCGGCACCCCGACGTGACGGTCCCCGGCGCACCGAAGAAGGTCGGACTGTGACCCTCCGCACCGCCACGCCGGACGACCTCGACGCCATCATGGCGATAGAGCATCGCTCGTTCCCGACCGACGCCTGGAGCCCGCAGGCCATGGCCCTCGAGCTCGGCAGCCCGCACGGCCGTTACCTGGTCGACGAGCACGACGGCGCGATCATCGGCTACGGCGGGGTGCGCGCGCTCGAGGGCGCGGGGGACGCCGACATCCAGACCATCGCGTTCGACACCGAGCACCGAGGCGCCGGCCGCGGTCGAGCCCTGCTGCGTGCACTGCTCGACACGGCCCTCGAGCGCGGCGCACGCGAGGTCTTCCTCGAGGTGCGCGCCGACAATCCCGGCGCCGAGGGCCTCTACCGGTCGGAGGGGTTCGAGGAGATCGGCCGACGTCCTCGCTACTACCAGCCCGACGACGTGGATGCGATCGTGATGCGGCTCGTGCTGCAGCACCGTCGCGGCGCGGACCGGGATGACGCGAGGGAGGCGACCGCATGACCGAGCCTCTGGTGCTGGGCATCGAGACGAGCTGCGACGAGACCGGTATCGGGATCGTCCGTGGCCGCACGCTGCTGTCCAACACGATCGCGTCGAGCATGGACGAGCACGCCCGCTACGGCGGCGTGGTGCCCGAGGTGGCGGCACGTGCGCACCTCGAGGCGTTGCAGCCTTCGATCGACGCGGCGCTCGCGGAGGCCGGCGTGCGTCTGGACGAGCTCGATGCGGTCGCCGTGACGAGCGGTCCGGGGCTCGCGGGCGCGCTCATGGTCGGGGTCGGGGCCGCGAAGGGACTCGCCGTCGCTCTCGACAAGCCGCTGTACGCCGTCAACCACCTCGTCGGGCACATCGCCGCCGACATCCTCACGCCGGACTCCGAGCCGCTCGAGTATCCGACCATCGCGCTGCTGGTGTCGGGAGGGCACACCTCGCTCCTCCACGTGCGCGACCTCACCACCGACGTCGAGATGCTCGGCGAGACCATGGACGACGCGGCGGGGGAGGCCTTCGACAAGGTCGCGCGCCTGCTCTCGCTGCCGTACCCCGGCGGGCCCGAGATCGACCGCGCGGCGCTCGACGGCGACCCCGAGGCGATCCGCTTCCCCCGCGGGCTGTCCCGTGCATCCGACATGGCGAAGCACCGGTACGACTTCTCGTTCTCCGGGCTCAAGACCGCCGTCGCGCGCTGGGTCGAGCGCTGCGAGGCCGACGGTGTCGAGGTGCCGGTCGCCGATGTGGCGGCGAGCTTCCGGGAAGCCGTCGTCGACGTGCTGGTGACCAAGGCGCTCGCCGCGTGCGCCGACCTCGGGGTCCCCCGGCTCCTGCTCGGTGGCGGCGTGATCGCGAACCGCCGGCTGCGGGAGGTCGCGCTCGCCCGCGCGGAGGCGGCCGGTGTCACGGTGCGCATCCCGCCGCTGTCGCTGTGCACCGACAACGGCGCGATGATCGCGGCTCTGGCCGCCGAGCTGATCTCGTCGGGGCGGGCGCCCTCGACCCTGGCTTTCGGCGCGGACTCGACCCTGCCGGTCACCGAGATCCAGGTCGGCGAGAACGTGACGGTCCGGTGATGAGCGACCTCTCGCACCCCGATCGTGCCCCGGAGCCGGCGGCGGGCTCGTCGCTGCCGCGCACGAGCATCGAAGGACCGAGCGGCGAGGTCGAGCGTCCCGCCGGCACCGCCCGCCTTCCCGGTGCCCGGCGCGACGGATACACCAAGCTCCCCACGGGCCCGGTGAGCGTCGAGCCGGTTGTCGTGAGCGGCCCCGATGAGGATGCCGTCTCCGGGGCCGACTGGCAGCCCACGACCGCGGGGATCGTCGTCGACGAGACCCGTCTGGCGCCCTGGGCGCTGATGGCGGCGATCGTGGCTCTCGGGGCGTCGTTCTTCGTCGGCTGGGCCGTTCCCGTCGCGGTGGTGGCGGTGATCGCGGCGGTGATGTCGCTGCGACGTCCGGTCGAGAGCCGCAGCATGGCGCGATGGGCGCTCGTGCTCGGTCTGTGCGCCACGGTATACAGCCTGGGCTGGCTGGTGTGGGCGGGGATGCAGTTCGAGAGGCTCGTCTGACGATGGACGACGACGACATCGGCGAGCTCCGCGCTCTGCAGGCGAAGGCCTACGGACGAGGCGGCGGGCTCACGGATGCCGAGGCTCGGCGCCTCGAGGAGCTCGACCGTCGGCGCGGAGCCACGGCGTCGTCCGAGACCGAGCCGGCGACGGACCCGGCGGCCTCCGCGCCCGTCGCGGCGTCGTTGGCGACTCCCGTCATGCACGAGCAGGAGCCGTCGACGTCGACCGCGCCCGCGATGCAGACGGCTCCGGACGAGTCCGCGTCGGATCCGTCCTCAGCCGTGCGTCCTCCGCTGCGCGGGGCGTTGCGCACCCATCTCAAAGCCGTGATCGTGGCCGCTCTCGCTCTCCTCCTGCTCGGCGTCGGTGCGGGATGGGCGGTGTTCGGGGACATCGGCGACGCTCCCGCGCTGACGGCGGGGCAGCAGGAGCGGCGGGTCGAACTGCAGACCACGTCGAAGTACGACGACGGGTCGGTGCGCCTGGTCGCCGAGGACGGCGAGGCCGTCGTCTGGTACGCCACGCGTCGTGACGGAGAGATCGCCTGCATCGTGCTCGATGTGGACAAGGCGTCGCAGGAGCAGTGCGGGCAGCTCGACACGATCGGCACGATGGGCCTGAGCGTGTCGCTGTCGGTCCCGGCCGCTGATCCCGACGACCCCGCCGACGAGTACGGCACGACGTTCTCGGCGATGGTCGGGTACACGACCGCAGGCGAACCGCTCGCGTGGATCCAGCGCTGGTCTCGGGACGCGTCGATGCTGGCGCAGTTCGACGGGGAGGAGCGCGATCGGGCCGAGGCGCTGCTCGACGACGGCTTCCTGCCGGTGCCGACGATCGTGGGGTACTTCCACGACCAGCCCGTGTGGCTCGCCGAACGTCCGGCGGACGGGACGCAGAGCGGGGGGATCGTGCGCTGCATGATCGTCGACGCCGTGAGCGATGTCGGAGCCTGCCAGTCGGTCGATGTCGACGGTGGAGGCGGCCTCCGCGCCGTGAGCATCGAGCCCGCGGACGACGGGACCCCGGTGCTGTGGACCCTGCACATCCGCTTCACGAACTGGGGGAGTCCGTATCTCACGATCCAGCAGGGCGAGCCGTCGGACGTCGGCGTCTCGTACGTCGAGCTCGGCGGCGAGCACGGCGACCCGATCCTGGTCGAGGTCCCCTCGTCCGAGTCGGGCGGCTGAGGTCAGCCGGCTGCGGGCACCCGGTCGGCGAGGATCGCACGGCGCTGATCGCCGACGCGCGTGAGGAACAGGGTCGCGCTCGCGTCTCCCCGCAGCGTGAGCTTCCTCCGGAAGGCTGCGGGATCGATGTCCATGCCGCGCTTCTTGATCTCCAGCGTGCCGATCCCGTGGGACCGGAGCACGGCGTTGATCGCCTTGGGGTTCGCAGCCATGGTGTCGCGCACCCGGAACGACTGCACGAACGGGCTCGTCAGGGCGGTGTCGGAGGTCAGGTAGGCGATGCGCTCGTCGAGCATGCCGGCCTCGAGGCTGCGGGCGACGTCGCCGATCAGGCGCGCGCGGATGACGGATCCGTCGGGCTCGTGCAGGAACGCGCCGAGGTCGCGCGTCGGCTCGTCCTCGGCGTCGGCTCCGGCCGTGAGCTCGTGTGAGCGGTCGCCGCGGATCACGAGCGCCGCGCGACGAACGCCGTCACGGGCCAGCGCACCCGTCCACAGGACGAGCTCGACGACGCTGCCGTCGGCGCTCACCCACTGCGCCTCCGCGTCGACAGGGAGGGCGTCGCGGTCGTGGCCCGGTCCGAGCTTGATGCCGGTCGGCTGTCGGGCGGCGACGTCGAATGCCCAGTCCAGCGGAGGGGAGTAGTCGTCGGAGGAGACGCGCCTCGTCTCGCCGTGCCCCGCGGTCCGTCGTGCCGGGTCCATCCAGACGGCCTGGCCGTCGGCGGGATCGGGGAGGTGATCCTGCGCGACCCCGTGCCGCACCTCCGCGGCGTCACCGAACGGCGCGAGGTTGTACGCCGCGATGGCTGCAGTGACCTCGTCGGCGTCCACGCCGAGGACGTCGACGCCCGCGCCGGCGAAGGCCAGCGCGTCACCGCCGATGCCGCACCCGAGATCGGCGACGCGCGTGATCCCCGCGCGACGCAGGCGCTGGGCGTGTCGTGCGGCGACGCCGAGGCGGGTCGCCTGCTCGAGCCCGGCGCGGGTGAACAGCATCCGCGCCGCGAACTCGCCGAACTTCGCTTTCGCCTTCGCGCGGAGATGCGCCTGCCCCACCACGGCGGAGACGAGATCGGGGGAGTGGCCGGCCGCGCGCAGACGCGACACCGTCCGGGCCACGTCGGCGACGCCGTCCACCGGACCGAGCGCATCCAGCAGCTCGAGTCCCTCGGGCGTGAGCAGGGCGCGCAGCTCGGTCATCTCCACCTCCTCAGCTTAGGCGGGTGACCTCGGAGGGTCTTCCCGGTCGGCTGGCACTCGCATTGCATGAGTGCCAGCCGACGGCCTAGACTGCTTTTAGCACTCTCGGGTTGAGAGTGCGAACGAGTCTTTCGTGTCAGCGTCAAGAAAGAAGAGGTAGACCGTGTCGGTTTCCATCAAGCCGCTCGAGGACCGCATCGTCATCAAGCAGGTCGAGGCCGAGCAGACCACCGCGAGTGGCCTGGTCATCCCCGACACCGCCAAGGAGAAGCCCCAGGAGGGCGAGGTCGTGGCCGTCGGTCCCGGCCGCATCGACGACAACGGCAACCGTGTCCCGCTCGACGTCGCCGTGGGCGACCGTGTGCTCTACAGCAAGTACGGCGGCACCGAGGTGAAGTTCGGCGCAGACGAGTTCCTCGTGCTGTCGGCCCGCGACGTGCTCGCGGTCGTCGTCCGCTGAGACGCCGTCTTCGGAAGGGCCCGGATGCTTCGGCATCCGGGCCCTTCCGTGTGTCCCCGTGATTCTTCGGACTCGATCCCCTATCCGGAGGGACGGGCACCCCGCGGACCCCCTATCGGATCCCGGCGAAGCGCAGGGTCGCCTCCCGATGTCCCGCTCGCCGTCGAAGCGCAGACTCGTAGCACTCGCCACCAGGCGCTCACGAACAGGGGAACATCATGGCTGCGCAGGACAACGACAACATGCTCGGTGCTCAGTGGAATCTGGGCCTCGACAACGTCGCCAACGGGAACACGGACAACACCGACAACTCGTGGACCGACAACTCGGACAACTCGGACAACTCGACCACGGACAACTCCGACAACTCGTGGTCCGACAGCTCGGACAACTCGGACAACTCCGACAACTCGGACAACTCCGACAACTCAGACAACTCAGACAACTCCGACAACTCGGACAACTCCGACAACTCGGACAACTCCGACAACTCGGACAACTCGACCACGGACAACTCCGACAACTCCGACAATTCGGACAACTCCGATAACTCGGACAACTCGGACAACTCCGACAACTCGGACAACTCCATCAACGACTCGTTCCAGGACAACTCCGTGAACGACTCGGGCAACACGACGCTGAACGATCACTCGATCAGCATCGGCACGCGCCAGTTCAACTCCGGTCTCAACGACGTGACCATCGGCGGCGGCGGCGCAGGAGCCGGCGGAGGAGGCAACTTCACGATCGACGCCCGCACGACCCTGAGCGACCAGTCCGTGAACCAGAACATCTCCACCTCGGCCGGAGCCGCGTCCGCGGGCGCGACCGGGCTGGCCGGGCTCGGATACGGAACGCCGTCGGGCGGAGGAGACGTCAACCAGACGTTCGCGAACACCAACATCACCGCGTCGGGAGACGGATCGGTGGCGGCAGGGAACGACGGCACGCTCACCCACGTCGACACCGACATCACGATGGGCGACGTGTCGATCGGCAACGAGACCTACACGGATTCGTTCAACCAGGACTTCTCGGAGAACTGGTCGATCAACGACTCCTTCCAGGACAACTCGACGACGGACAACTCCGACAACTCGATGACGGACAACTCCGACAACTCGACGACGGACAACTCCTGGTCGGTGAACGACTCGTTCCAGGACAACTCCATGTTCGACGACTCCGAGACCTGGTCGGCCACCGACTCGTTCCAGGACAACTCGATGACCGACGGATCCCTCGACGTCGACGTCTCGGACGTGACCGTCGTCAACCCGTCGGGCGATCTGAACGACATCGCGTTCTGACCCCCTCTGCCCGGCTGCCTCTGGAAGGCAGTCGGGCAGACCAGTACACTGCGAAGCACCCGACACGAAGGTCGTGAGGACATGATGCACGACGGACCGATGGAGCCGGATCCGCCGGCCGAGCCGGCGGACTTCGACGCGGGATTCTGGACGGACTCGGTCATCGATGGAGACCTCGGCGGGTCGAACATCTTCACGGCCGAGATCGAGAACGTGATCTCCTCCGACTGGGAGATGGACCCCGACGTCATCTGGGGAGATGAGCCGGGGGTCACGACCGACGTCGATGGGGGATCGCCGGGGGCGGACTTCGCCGTCTGACCGCCGATCACTGGGGACGCGCGAGGGTGGTGCACCACCCTCCCGCGGGGACGAGGAACACGAGGGGGCGCGGTGACGGACACATCCGACGCGGACGAGAGCGCGGTCGTCGAAGCGGTCCGGGACGTCGCGAGGATCGCAGCGTCCGCAGGACGCACCGATCTCGCGGCCCGTCTCGAGCAGACCAGCAGACGCCTCCAGGATCCCGGTATCCGGGTCGTGGTCGTCGGCGAGTTCAAGCAGGGCAAGAGCAAGCTCATCAACGCCCTCGTGAATGCGCCGGCTTGCACCGTCGACGACGACGTCGCCACGACGGTGCCGACCGTCGTGGGATACGCGGCGGAGCCCTCCGCCTGGGTCCTGGAACGGCGTGACGAGTCGTCACCCGGCGAGGGCGCGGTGACGCGGCGCGAGATCGCGCTCGAATCGCTGTCCGACTACATCTCCGTGAACGGCAACCCCGACAACGAACGGGGGATCCTGTCGGCGGAGGTGCTGCTGCCGAGAGAGATCCTCAAGGGAGGCCTGCAGCTGGTCGACTCGCCCGGCGTCGGCGGCTTCGAGTCGGCCAACGCGTTGACGACCCTGGCGGCGATCGCCTCCGCCCACGCGGTCCTCATGGTCTCGGATGCCTCCCAGGAGTACACGGCGCCCGAAGTACAGTTCCTGCGGCACGCCATGCGCATCTCCCCGAACGTCGCGGCGGTCATCGCGAAGACGGATCTGTACCCCGAATGGCGGGAGGTCGAGGCGATCGACCGCCGGCATCTGCGCGACATCGGCGACGTCCCGGTGTTCGCCGTCTCGAGCGACCTGCGCCTGATCGCCGCCGAGACGCAGGACCGGTCGTTGAACGACGAATCCGGGTTCCCGGGCCTCGTGGCCCACCTGCGGCGCGAGGTGCTCGGACGGGCCGAGCTCATCCACCACCGGGGTGCTGTCCACGACCTGCTGTCCGTCGTCGATCAGCTCGCCGTCTCGCTGCGCACGGAGATGAACGCCCTTCTCAACCCCGAGGACACGCCGCGCATGATCGCGGAGCTCGAGGACGCGAAGGCACAGGCCGATGAGTTCCGCGGACGCTCCGCGCGATGGCAGGTCATGCTGACCGACGGCATCGCCGATCTCGTCGCCGACATGGAGCACGACCTCCGCGACCGCCTCCGTCGTGTCATGCGGGAGGCCGAGGCGTCCATCGACGAGGGCGACCCTGGGCCCATCTGGGACCAGATCGCCGAGTGGCTCGACCAGCGGGTCGCAGCCGCCGTCGCCGAGACGTTCGTCTGGACGGACGAACGGTCGACGTGGCTGTCCGAGGAGGTCGCCGACCTCTTCAGCAAAGGCGAAGCGGAGCTCCCGACGATCGAGGTCGGCGACACCACGGGCGTGCTCGACGCGGTCGACGAGATCTCGGGGATCGACTCGGGACAGCTCAGCGCAGGCGAGAAGATCTACATCGGTGTGCGCGGCTCGTACGGCGGGGTGCTCATGGTGGGCCTGGTCACCGGGCTCATCGGCATGTCGCTGATCAACCCCCTGTCGTTGCTCGCGGGAGTCCTCGTGGGGCGGCGGGCGTACCGCGAGGACATGAGCGCTCGACTCGGACGTCGTCAGCAGGAGGCGAAGGCGATCGTGCGGCGGCACATCGACGAGGTGATCTTCCAGGTCGGGAAGCAGCTCAAGGACCGACTGCGCCTGGTGCAGCGCACCGCACGAGATCACTTCGGGACGATGGCGGAGGAGTTGCACCGTTCCCTGTCGGAGGCGCTGAACGCCGCGAAACAGGCCGCGACCGTGTACACGTCGAATCGGGACGCGCGCGTGCTCGCCCTCCAGACGAGGATCGAGCAGCTCGAGACGCTGCGCCGCACAATCCCGCCGCTCGAACACGACCCCGCGGCGTCCCTCGATCCCGCCGCAGCGCCCGTGCACGCACTCGCGGAGGCTCCGGTGCCCGGCGGCGGGGAGTCGCGATGACTGCGGGTGTTCGCGAGATCGTCGAGGACCTCCTGCGTGTCACCCGCGCGAGCTACGCGAAGGACGTCGCAGCCCTGCGCACGATCGACGAGCTCGACTCCCGCTTCCGCGAGCCGCTGCGCCTGGCTCTCGCCGGCATGGTGAAAGCGGGCAAGTCGACCCTGCTCAACGCGATGCTGGGCGAGCAGATCGCTCCGACGGACACGGGCGAGTGCACGAGGGTCGTGACGTGGTACCGCTACTCCGCGACGCCGACGATCACTCTGCACCCGCGGTCGGGCACGCCCAGGCGCATGCCGATCCATCGGGAGCGCGGCAGGCTCGTCCTCGACCTCGACGGGCTCACGGCCGAGCAGGTCGAGTGGATCGACGTGGGGTGGCCGCTGCAGTCGCTGACCGGCGTCACCCTGATCGACACCCCCGGGATCGCCTCGCTCTCCGAGGACACGTCCGCCCGCGCCGCCCGCTTCCTCACCCCGGACGAGGCTCCACCCGAGGCCGACGCCGTCGTCTACCTCCTCCGGCACCTGCACGGTTCGGACGTGAAGTTCCTCCGGGCCTTCCAGGACGCCTCGGTCGGCCAGGTCCGCACGGTGTGCGCGGTCGGCGTGCTCTCGCGCTCCGACGAGGTCGGCTCGGGCCGGATCGACTCGCTGCTGTCGGCGCGCAAGATCGCGCGGAGGTTCCAGCTCGACCAGGATCTCGCGTCACTCACGCTCGGTGTCGTCCCGGTCGCCGGGCTCCTCGCGGAGGGGGCCCGTACCCTGCGTGAGAGCGAGTACATCGCCTTCCGTGAACTCGCGGGGCTCGAGAGGGCCGACCGTGAGCGCCTGCTCGTCTCGGCGGATCGCTTCGTGCGGGACTCGTCGGTCACGGGACTGAGCGCGACCGTCCGCCGCGACCTCCTCGCGCGGTTCGGGATCTTCGGCGTGCGCATGGCCGTGACGGTGATCCGAGGTGGGGCGCGGAGCTCGTCCGAGCTCGCATCGGAGCTCATCGCGCAGAGCGGCCTCGTCGAGATCCAGGACCTGGTCGGGACGCAGCTGCAGTCGCGCGCGGAGACCCTCAAAGCCCGCGGGATCGTGCTCCAGGTCGAGCGACTGCTGCGCGAGCGTCCGCTGGACGACGCTGCCGCCGTGCGGGCGGGGATCGAGCGCTTCCGGCTCGCCGCCCATGCGCTGCGCGAACTCGAGCTGCTCGCCGATGCCGGGTCGCGGCGCCTGCCTCTGGAAGACGGCGACGCGGAGGAGGCCGCACGGATCGTCGGCGGAGAGGGCACGGATGCGCATCGTCGTCTCGGTGAGTCCGCCGGGGCCGATGCGTCGACGCTCGGCTCCGCCGTGAACGACAGGATCGCCCACTGGCGACGACTCACGGAATCCCCCCTCGCCGATGCCGCCACGCGGTCCGTGGCCCGGGTGGTGGTGCGCAGCCTGGAGGGCGTCGCGTCAGAGATCGGCGCGAGCGCCGCCCTGTGGTCCGCTCCGGCGCACGTCGACGCGTCGAGCGGACCAGGCGATGGCTCGGGGAAGGATGCTGCTGAGCAGCGCGAGGAGGACGAGCGCCGCCTGCGCCGTGATCACCGTGTGAAACTGCGGGCCGTGTTCTCCCAGCGCGACCCACTCCGGTGACAGGGCGACCAGCGCGACCTGCGCCGCGAACGTCGCGAACTGCCACCACCGGACCTGGGGGCGACGCGCGGCGAACGAGACGAGCAGCGTGATCTGCGTCAGCAGGATGCCGACGAGCGTCCCGAACACGATCCAGAAGATGATGTCGGCGGCGGACTCGTAGGTCTCGTCGCTGCGCCCCGCGGTCACGGAACGGGCGACCTCCTCGATGAGGGGGAGCAGCTCGCTGCGCAGGATGAACAGGTAGATCGCCGCGAAGGCACCGGCGGCGAAGCTCACGATCCAGAAGAACTGCGCGAGGCGCACCTCGAACGGCGGAGTGAGCCGCACCAGCACGGGCGCCCCCGAGCCCTGTGACGTCGACGGGCGCTCGGGGGCTCCCCGGGTCTGATCGGGGTCGCGATCGGTCACGGCGCTGATCTCACTCCTCCTCGATCGCGTCGTCGACGACGGGCTGCTCCGCGGCCGCCGCGCTGGCCGCGTCGGCGTCGTAGGAGTCCACGTCGGCGGTCATGTCGGCTTCCAGCACATCCGCCGGTTCGGCGACGTCGGCGGGCACGACCGGGGTCGGCGGCTCGACGGGAGCCGGAGCCGGTTCGACCGGCGGGGTCCCCGTGCCGTTGAAGCTGCCCTCGGTGGTCTCGTTGCCGATGGCGATGTCGCCGATCGTGACGTCCACGTCGCTGTCGACGATCGTCCCGTCGTGGCCGGCGGCGACGGAGCCGTCTCCCGACGCGATGATGGCCTCCTGATCGAAGATCTGGGTGACGTCGCCGCCGCCCGTCCAGATGCTCTGGTTGACCGAGTTGTCGACGATCGTCGAGCGCGCGTCGATGGTCGTGGTCGAGAACTGCTGCACCATGCGGATGATCTCGCGGGTGACCTCGGTGTCGCCGTCGGTGCGCGGCGGTGCGGGATCCGGCTGGGTCCGAGCCACGACATCCGGTCGGTCCACGATCACGGGACGCACCGCAGCGAGATCCCGCATGCAGGCCGTCTCGAGGTTCTGGTCCGCGAGGCCGCCTGCCGGATCGGCCGCGAACTCGGCGGCCGCATCGGGGTCGCGCAGGAGCGTGAGGATGAAGGCGAGCAGCGCGTCGGCTATCGCCTCGATCGGTGTCGTCATGAGCAGTTCCCCCTTGCCGATCTGACTGAGTGGTGTGGATCCCGCCGGAGGAGTGTCCGCCGGCGTCCCCGGATCCTGTCTCGGAGCGTATTCGCATCCCCTGTCGAAGGCATCGGGGTTCACCCCGATGCCCGAAGGGGGAGTGTGGGGGGTGCGGTCGGGTGGTCGCGGTCGTCGAGGATCAGCTGACGCAGCTTGGCGATCACGTCCGACCGGGACGTCGCACCGAGTCGATGCCGGATGTGTGCGATGTGGTGCTCCGCGGTGCGCGGAGAGATGAAGATCGCCTCGCCGATCTCGGCGTAGGTCTTGCCCTGCAGCACGAGCCTGGCCACTTCGAGCTCGCGTTCGCTCAGCAGCTCCTCCGGCACGGGCTGTGCGGCGTCGCGGGTCGGCCCGGGCTCGGCGACCCGACGCTGTCCGTCGGTCGGATGCAGCTCCCGCGCGCACGCGAGAAGGCGGGAGGCGACCTTGCGGTCATCGGCGCGGCCGGCCCCGTGACCGGCGAGGCGGGCACCGTCCCATCGCAGACCGACGGAGGCGAGACCCTCGGCCGCGGCCTCCACGGCATCGGCGTCGACGTGTCCCGCGAGCACGGAGGTCCACACCCGACCGGCCTTCGCCATGACGGCCGCCACGTGGCTGTCGGCCGAGGCGGCGACGAGCGCCTTCGCGTGCGGCGCGACGACACCGGGATCGCCGAGAAGGATGCCCTGCTGCACGCCCGCCCACCGCAGGTGCGTGATCCAGAGGGCGGGATCTCCGAGGTCGGCGACGATCGCGAGCGCCTCCTCGAGATGCCGACGGGACTGCTCCGTCTCACCCAGTCTCGCCGCCGCACCGAGGTACTCGGCGAGCGGATGCAGGAGGTAGAGGTCCGCATCGATGCGCAGCAGCGCGACGCGGGCTCGACGCCACACGGTCTCCAACCCCGAGGCATCGTCGTACCGGCGGGCGATCGCGAGCTCGACGGCGCCGGCGAGGAACGCGTCGCGGGCGGAGAGGCGCGGAGCGATCTCGCGGGCCGCGTCGAGCGCCTCCCTGGCGTGGTTCGGCCGCGCACGCTGCACGGCGATCCATGCCCGCCAGAGCAGCAGCCGTGGTCGGGCCCACAGGCCCCCGTGCCCGCCGCCGATGGCGTCGTCGATGATCGATCGGGCCGTGCGCGGAGCTCCGAGATCCAGAGCGACAGCGGCGGCGATGACGGCCGGGAGCTCCGGGACCGGTCCCGTGCTCCGCGAGCTCGTGTACATCTCGGCTGCCCGCACGAGGTCGGCCAGTGCGCTGTCGGGTGCGGTGCCCGCGGGGGCGGAGCTGATCGAGGCGGACAGCCCCCGTCGGAGCAGATCGGCCGAGACCTCCGCGGTGGTCGGCAGACCCGCAGCGATGTCGTCGGTCCCGAGGGGTGCGACTCCGAGAGGGGCGCCGACGCCGATCGCGGCGATCGTCGCGCCCGCGGAGACCGCCGCGCCCGCGGGCGGCGAGGTCCGGTGGATCGCCGCCGCGCGTCGCATCATGCCGCGCGCCGACCACACGCCTCCGGCGAGGTCCACGAGTCGTCGCTCGCCGGCCGGGGCCGGGACGGCATCCACGACGGCGATCGCGGCATCGAGATCCCCGGCCGCCCAGAGCGCCTCCGCGAGTCCGGGAAGGGCCGGATCCGGACGCGAACCGTCCACGACCCGTCGGTAGAGCGCGACGGCACGATCCGGGTGGCTGTCGCGGAGTCCGTCGGCATGGCGGATCACGGCGTCTCGGGCGGCGTCGTCGCGAGTCGACGCGAGCAGCCCTTCGAGCACCGGGTCTTCGGGGGAGGAGCGGAGAACCTCGACGGCGACGGTCGCGCCGAGCTCGGCGATCCTCGCCGCGGGGAGAGCCGATCGCACGCAGCGCCGCACGAGGGGGAGCAGGTCGCCGTTGCGCAGAAGGAGGCCGAGGGCATGCCCCTCGCGCACGTCGGCCTCGGGCGCGGCGGCGCCGGTGAGCGCATGTCCCGGCGGGACGACCGACAGCCGCTCGATCACGCGCCGCACCCGTTCGTCCGCGTCGTCGAGCCGGTGCGACACGCGCGCGTCGAGCGCCCTGGACAGTTCCGAGTGGTGCTCGTCGTCGTCGCAGTCGTCGCGGGCGTGCTCCGCCAACGCGGCGGCCACGAGCCAGGTGACGCCCGCGGTGATCTCGAGGATGTGCCGCCGACAGGCTCCGGGGAGCGTCCGACCCGCGGCATCCAGATACCGGTCCACGTCGGCGGGTCCGAGGTCTCCGAGCAGCACCGCCGGAAGACTCGCCTCGAGCGATCGGGTGATCTCGCGGACCGCGGCGGTCGTCGGCCACGGACGCAGCGCCACGATCATCGCGGCGTCGGGGTCGGCTGCGCGTTCCCGCACCGCTGCCAGGACCTCGGGAGCACAGGCATGGAGATCGTCGACGAGCAGCACCGTGTCCCGCGGCAGTCCGTCGACGTCCCCGTCGCCGGAGCCCGCGACATGGACGCGGCGGCCCTCGCGCGCCAGCTGCGTGCGCACGCGATGCAGCGTCGCCGTCTTCCCCGACCCGGCAGCCCCGACCAGGACGGCGCGCGGCCCGACCGACCGCTCGGACAGGGAGTCGAGCATCGGTCCCAGGCGCCTCTCCCACAGCATCGACGGCTGCGACCACGACGGTCTGTCTGCAGCGTGGAGACGGGCGCTCACGGGGTGCCGTCCTAGAGTTCCGGGCTCGGTGCCGCGGGGTCGGGGTCCGGAGCCGGAGGAGCGGGCTGTTCAGCCGGAGGCTGTTCGGCGGGCGGTTCCTCGGCCGGCGGTTCCTCCGCGGGCGGCTGCTCGGCGGGCGGCTGATCGACCGAGGGCTGGACGACAGGCGGCGGGGTCACGGGCCGCGGTGTCGTGACCGGTGCGAGGGGCGTGGTGCCCGAGGGGGTCGTGCGCACGGGGTCCGTGGTGCTCTGCGCCGGCGGGGTCGAGCGGCCGCTGTCCGCGATCGGCGATCGAGCCGCACGACGAGCTACGGGAACGTCGTCGTCCTGCTCCGCGGCGGGTGGGTCCACCTCGACCGGCACCACGACGGGTTCCACGGACCCGGCGGAGCCGCCGTCGCCGAGCGGCACCGTGAGCAGTGCGGCGAGTCCGAATCCTGCGGGGCCGGTCGCGGTCCGCGAGCCGTCTGCGGTGACCTTGTCCGCCGAAGTGGGCGAGAGGCCTGCGGCGAAGGCGG
Source organism: Microbacterium sp. NPDC089696 (assembly GCF_044749125.1). Lineage (NCBI taxonomy): Bacteria > Bacillati > Actinomycetota > Actinomycetes > Micrococcales > Microbacteriaceae > Microbacterium > Microbacterium sp. NPDC089696. The sequence continues at coordinate 1,107,047 of NZ_JBIVHF010000001.1, forward strand.
TGGCGGCGGCGCCGGCGGTGACCACCATGGCCGCCGCCACGACGGACAGGGCGACCGCCGTCCGACGCGGCATCCGCAGCGGCCGGTGCCGTCGAGGAGCGGTCGCGGCGACACCGGCGCCGTGCGGTGCGACATCGGCGATCGTGTCCCGTGGCGCTCGTGCGGCGAGGTCGAGGATCCCGCGACGCGCTGCTCCGCGGGCCCCCGCGTCGTCCACGACCACGGCGAGCGGTCGATCGAACCGCTCCGACAGGAGCTGCGCGATCAACGGGATGCGCGACGAACCTCCGGTGAGCAGAATCGCCGAGACCCGGTCCGTTGATCGGCCGGAGTCCGTGATCGCCCGCTCGAGAGCGCCCAGGGCGGCATCGAGCGAGGGCTCGATCATGGCCTCGAACTCGGAGCGCGTGATCCGCACGGTCGCTTCGCCGCTCTTGCCGTCGTCGAGGGGCACGGAGATGGTCGCCTCTCCGTCGATCGACAGGGCGTGCTTCGCGGCGATGCACGAACGGCGCAGCCGGGCGAGAGCGCGGTCGGCATCGGATCCGGGGGTCGAGATATGCCCCTCCGCCTGCGCGACGGTCAGGGCGTGGGCGAGCACGGCGTCGTCGAACGACGATCCGCCCTGGTCGACCAGGGCGACCGTGGCCCCGATCGATCGGAACGGGCCGCCGGCGGTCTTGCGCACCACCGTCGCCTCGAACGCGGTGCCACCGAGATCGAACACCGCGATCGCCTCGCCGCTCGCGAGAGTCTGCTGTTCGTCGTGCACGATGGTGACGGCCTCCGCAGCGGAGACGAACTCGACGTCCGTGATCTCGCGGCGCGACAGGGCGGCGCGCAGTGCCTCGGTGCGATGCGCGGTCCATGAGGCCGGATGCGCGACGACCAGGGACGCGGGGGCGTGGTCCTCCCGCGTCGCCACGATGTCGCGCGCCCAGTCGACGAACTCGGCCGTGAGATCCGCCGCGGTGATCGCGCGGTCGCCCGCCACCAGGGGGATCTCATCGCCCACGTGCGCGGTGAAGCCACGGAGAGCGCGCTCGGGTGCCCGTGCCGCGGTGTCCTCCGCTGCGGCCCCGAAGACCAGCGCCCCGTCGTCGCTCAGCGCGGCGAGCGCCTCGACGCCGCGGTCCTGCCGCCCCAGTGGGCAGGTGCTGTCTGTGATCTCTCCGCTCGGCGCGAGACGGGCAGTCGCCGCTGCGATGCGGCTCGTCCCCAGTTCCAGCGCGAGCACGTACTCGAACTCGCTCATCGCTTCCGTCTACCATCCCCAGTAGGTGTCGGACACGCTCACTATAAGACGTTCGTGGGGCGAGCGATAGGGGTATCCGAGGCGGTGCTCAAAATCGGCATTCCGCCATATCGCGCGCGAATCCTGCCAAGGTCCGCACGCGGCATGACGGCGGCGAGGGCTTGATCGCGTCCGGCATTAGGGTTGTGCGGTGACCCTGACGAGCCCCGCCCCCCGAAGCACCCAGACCGCCGGGGTCGCTTACGCGGGCGGCGCGTATCTGCTCTGGGGCGTGCTGCCGCTGTACTTCCTGCTGCTGACGCCCACAGGGCCGTGGGAGGTCGTCGCCTGGCGCGTCCTGCTGTCGCTCGTGTTCTGCGTGATCCTGCTCACGGTCATGCGCGGATGGGCGGCGTTCCGCGTCATCATCCGTCAGCCGCGCCTTCTCGGATGGACGGCGCTCGCCGGCCTGCTGATCTACGTGAACTGGCAGGTCTTCCTCATCGGCACCCTGACGGGGCACGTCCTGGAGACCAGCCTCGGGTACTTCATCAATCCGATCACCACCGTGCTCCTCGGCGTCTTCGTCCTCAAGGAGCGGATCCGCCGCCTCCAGTGGACGGCGATCGGCATCGCGGCGGTCGCCGTGGTCGTGATCGTCGTGCTCTACGGCTCCTTCCCGTGGATCGCGCTGTCGCTCACCGCGTCCTTCGGGCTCTACGGACTCATCAAGAAGAAGATCGGTCCTGCGGTCGACGCCGTGAGCGGGCTGACGCTCGAGTCCTTCTGGCTCATCCCGATCGCGGTGGTCCAGCTCGTCCTCGTCGCGACCACCCCGGAGGGGATCACGATGGGTGCCAACGGCCCGTGGCACGCCGCCCTCCTCGCGTTCGCCGGCGTCGCCACGGCGGTCCCGCTCCTCCTGTTCGCGGCCGGAGCGCGTCGCATCCATCTGACGGTGATCGGCATGATCCAGTTCATCACCCCGATCATGCAGTTCCTCATCGGCGCCGTCGTCCTGGGTGAGCCGATGCCCCTCGAACGGTGGATCGGATTCGTGCTCGTCTGGGTCGCGATCGCCGTGTTCGTGACCGATCTGCTGCTCGCGGCCCGACGCGGACGACGGGCGATCGTCGCGGCCGTCTGATCCCCGCGATCCCGGGTCTGCGCGCGGGCGAAGGATCGTTAACGCACCGAAATGTTGCTGACTCCTGATCGAGACCTTCTGCACCTAATGTGTAAGCATCCGACCGCGGTTCGAATCCGCGGCCAGTCACGCAAGGGAGCATCATGACCGTATTCACGCGCTCGCGCAGCGCCAAGATCATCGCGGGGATCGCGCTCGTCAGCGCCTCCGCGCTGGTCGTCTCGGGCTGCAGCAGCACGCCGTCGGACGAGTCGACCGGAGGCGGCGACAAGCCCGCAGCCGACCTCACCCTCAAGCTCGGCTCGCTTCTGCCGCAGACCGGCTCGCTGGCCTTCCTCGGTCCGCCCATGGAGTCGGGCGTGGGCCTCGCGGTCCAGGAGATCAACGACGCCAAGGCCGGCCTCACCATCGACCTCACCGCCGAGGACGAGGGCGACACCGACACCAAGGCCTACGAGACCTCCATCACCAAGCTCCAGGGCGCCGGTGTCACGGCGATCGTCGGAGCCGCGGCCTCGGGTGTCTCGAAGCTGATCCTCGACGGCAACGTCAGCGCCGGCATCCTGCAGATCTCGGCGTCGAACACGTCACCCGACTTCACCGCGTGGGACGACGACGGCCTGTACTTCCGCACCGCCCCGAGCGACCTGCTCCAGGGCGAGGTCCTCGGCAACCTGATCGCCGAGGACGGCGCGAAGACGCTGGGCATCATCTACCAGAACGACGCGTACGGCACCGGCCTGAACGACGCCATCACCACGACGTTCGAGGGCACCGGCGGCCAGGTCGTCGAGTCGGTCTCGTTCAACGTCGGCGACGCGCAGTTCGACGCGCAGGTCGAGTCGATCAAGGCCCAGAACCCCGACGCCGTCGCGATCGTGTCGTTCGACCAGTTCAAGACGATCGCGCCGCTGCTCGTGAACGCCGGCATCTCGGCCGACAAGTTCTACATGGTGGACGGCAACCTGTCCGACTACGGCTCCGACATCCCCGTGTCGCTCGAGGGCGCACAGGGCACCAAGGCCGGTCCCGCGCTCGAGGACGACTTCACCGACCGCCTGCAGGCCTACTGGACCGGCGAGGGCAACCCCGAGGTCAAGGACTTCACCTACGCGGCCGAGGCCTACGACGCCGTCGTGCTCGTGGCGCTGGCGTCGCTCGCGGCCGGTTCGACCGAGGGCAAGGACATCGCGGCCAAGATGCAGGAGATCTCGGGCGGCTCGGGCGACGGTGAGAAGTGCACCACGTTCGCGGACTGCGCCAAGATCATCAACGACGGTGGAACGGCCGACTACGACGGCTACTCCGGCGAGGTCACGTTCGACGAGGCCGGCGACCCGCAGGGCGCCACGATCGGCATCTACAAGTACAACGCCGAGAACACCATCGAGCGCACCAACTGATCCAGCCGGCACACGCTGACTGATCGCGCGAAGGCCCCGGATGCCGCATCCGGGGCCTTCGTCGTGCACGGGGTGGGGGCCGCTTAGAAGGCGGCAGGCACGACAGAGGGGGCGGATGCCGCAGCATCCGCCCCCTCTGTGCGCGTCGGTCAGGCCGCGTCGGTCCCGAGGGTGCCGAGGTACAGGCCGATGACCTTGGGGTCGTTGAGCAGGTCGCGCCCCGTGCCCTCGTACGCGTCCTTGCCCTGGTCGAGCACGTAGCCGCGATCGCAGATCTGCAGGCAGCGTCGCGCGTTCTGCTCGACCATGATCGTCGTCACGCCCGCCTTGTTGATGTCGGAGACGCGGATGAAAGCGTCGTCCTGACGTACGGGGGAGAGGCCGGCGGAGGGCTCGTCGAGGAGCAGCACCGAGGGGTCCATCATGAGCGCGCGCGACATCGCCACCATCTGGCGCTCGCCGCCCGACAGGGAGCCGGCGCGCTGCTTCAGACGCTTGCCGAGCTCGGCGAAGATCCCGGTGACGAACTCCAGACGCTCGGCGTACGCCTTGGGGTTCTGGTAGAGCCCCATCTGGAGGTTCTCCTCGATCGACAGCGACGGGAACACGTTGTTCGTCTGTGGAACGAACGCGACGCCGCGCTTGACGAGCTTGTCGGCCTTCAGGCCCACGATGCTCTCGCCGTTCACGGTGATCTCGCCGGAGCGCACGTTGACCAGGCCGAAGATCGACTTGAGCAGCGTCGACTTGCCGGCCCCGTTCGGCCCGATGATGCCGATCAGCTCGCCCTGCCGGGCGACGAGGTTCGCGCCGTTGAGGATGTTCACGCCGGGAAGGTACCCCGCGTGCACGCCCTTCAGCTCGACGACGACGTCGTCGTTCCCGGGCGTCGTGTCGTTCACGGGTGTCGTCTCGCTCATGCGCGTCCCTCCTCGGTCTCCTCGGCGGCCAGTTCGGCGTCGGCCTCGGCCTCGATCTGCTCGCGCAGCTTGACCGCTGCGGTGTCGGCGAGCACGGGGATGCGTCCCGTGACGGCGCCGAGGTCGACGTCCTGGTGCGCACCGAGGTACGCGTCCACGACGGCCTGATCCTCCATGACCTCCTCGGGCGGTCCTTCGGCGACGACCTTGCCCTCGGCCATCACGACGACCCAGTCCGCGATGTGCCGGACCATGTGCATGTCGTGCTCGACGAACAGGACGGTCATGCCCTGCTCCTTGAGGTCGAGGATGTGGTCGAGCAGCGACTGCGTGAGTGCGGGGTTGACGCCGGCCATCGGCTCGTCGAGCATGACGAGCGTCGGATCGCTCATGAGCGCCCGCGCCATCTCGAGGAGCTTGCGCTGACCGCCGGACAACGCCGCGGCGAAGTCCTTCTCCTTGGCGTCGAGCTTGAACCGGGTGAGGAGCTCGCGAGCCTTCACCTCGATTTCCTGATCCTGCTTCCGCCACAGGAACGGGAAGAGGCTCGACCAGAAGCCCTCACCGCGCTGATTGGGTGCGCCGAGCTTCATGTTCTCGAGCACCGTGAGCAGCGACAGCGACTTCGTCAGCTGGAACGTGCGCACCTGGCCCATGCGCGCGACCTTGAAGGACGGCACGCCGGACAGGTTCTTGCCGTCGAACGACCAGGAGCCGCTGTTGGGCTTGTCGAACCCGCACAGCAGGTTGAACAGGGTGGTCTTGCCGGCGCCGTTCGGGCCGATCAGCGCGGTGATGGCCCCGCGGGGGATCTCGACGTGGTCGACGTCCACGGCCGTGAGGCCGCCGAAGCGCCGCTGCACGGCATCCACGACGAGGATGGGGTCGACCTTGGCGACTCCGGGGGCCGCGGGGCCCTTCGTGAGGCCCGTGGTCTTCGGACGACGGATGCTCCCGGTGGAGGGGGCCGTGGCGGCGCCCTCCTCGGGGGTCAGTTCATTTGACAAAGGTCATCTCCCTCTTGTCTCCGAGGATGCCCTGCGGGCGGAAGATCACGAGCAGCATGAGCGCGATGCCGACGAAGATGAAGACGAGCGTCGAGGCCTGGCTGTCGGACATGGGCAGGAGATCGGCCTTCGCCATCGCCGGGAGCAGGTTGGCGAGGAACGCGAAGACGACCCAGAAGAGGATCGCGCCGAGCGTCGGGCCGAACACGGTCGCAGCGCCGCCGAGCAGCAGCACGGTCCACAGGAAGAACGTCAGCGAGGTCGTGTAGCTGCCGGGGACCACGGCGGAGGGGAGGACGAAGACGATGCCGCCCGCCGCGCCGATGATGCCGCCGACCACGAGGGCCTGCATCTTGTAGGCGAAGACGTTCTTGCCGAGCGAGCGCACGGCGTCCTCGTCCTCGCGGATGCCCTTGAGCACGCGACCCCAGGGGCTGCGCATGAGCGCCCACACGACGAACACGGCCAGTGCGAGCACGATCACACCGAACACGCGGTTCCACAGGTCGTTGGCCGTGTACGTCCACGGCCCGAACCCGTAGGTGCCCGGGGGGAACGGGTTCGCGTCGCGGAATCCGCCGTTGTACTGCGCGAGGCCGTCGGCCGAGTTCGTGAACTCGTCGAACAGCTGCGTCGTGAAGAGCAGGCGCACGATCTCGCCCGCCGCGATGGTCGCGATGGCGAGGTAGTCGGCGCGGAGCCGCAGGGTCGGGATGCCGAGCAGCACCGCGAACAGCGCACCACCGCCCAGACCGATGAGCATGCCCACCCACCAGGGGAGGCCGAACGACAGCACGGAGATCGCGTAGCCGTAGCCGCCGACCGCCATGAACGCCGCCATGCCGAAGTTCAGCAGGCCCGCGTACCCGAAGTGCACGGCGAGGCCGGTCGCCGCGAGCGCGTAGGCGATCGTGACCGGGCTGAACAGGTAGACCGCGGTGTTGGAGAAGATGCTTCCGAAGTCCATCGTCAGCCCAACCTTTCCTTGCGTCCGAGCAGACCCTGCGGCCGCACCAGGAGGATGACGATGAGGACCACGAGCGCGCTTGCGTACTTGAGGTCCGAGGGGATCCACAGCGTCGAGATCTCGACGGCGATGCCGACGATGAGCGAGCCGACCAGGGCGCCGAACGCGGTGCCGAGTCCGCCGAGCGTGATGGCGGCGAAGATGAGCAGCAGCATCTGCATGCCCATGTCCCACTTCACGCCGGGGCGGAAGTAGGCCCACAGGATGCCGGAGATCGCGGCCAGGACACCGGCGAGGATCCAGACGATGCGGATGACCCTGTCGACGTCGATGCCGGAGGCCGCCGCGAGCTGCGGGTTGTCGGAGATCGCACGCGTGGCCTTGCCGACGCGGGTGCGGGTCAGGAACCACGCGACGCCGAGGATCACGACGATGCTGACGCTCATCGCGATCATGTCGATGTAGGAGAGCGAGATCGGTCCGAACTGGATCGGGGTGGGGCTCGCGCCCGGGAGCTGCCTCGTGCCGCCCCCGATGAAGTACTGGAAGAGGTAGCGCAGCGCGAGCGAGAGGCCGATGCTGACGATCATGAGCTGGACGACGCCCAGACCGCGTCGTCGCAGCGGACGCCAGAGCCCGGCATCCATCGCCCAGCCGAACAGACCGCCTCCGATCACCGCCGCGGCGATGCCGAGCCACAGCGGCAGGTGCCAGAAGCTCGTCGTGACGAGGGCGACGAGACCGCCCCAGGTCACCATCTCGGCGTGCGCGAAGTTCGACAGGCGGGTGGTGCCGTAGATGAGCGCGGCGCCCATTGACGCCAGCGCGAGCAGGAGGCCGAAGTTCAGACCGCCCACGAGCCGGGAGAGGAGCTGGTCGATGAACGACACCGTGACACGCTCGCCCTCGCCGAGGAAGAGGTTCGTGATCTTCGTGCCCGTGAGGCCGAACTCGACCTCGAAGGACGCCGTCGTCCCCGCGATCGGCTGCGTGCCCTCGGGCAGCTGCGCCGCATCGACGATCACGCCGTCGGGGAGGGTGTCCTCATCGACCGTGAGCGTGTACTTCTCCTTCTCGGGGACGTACAGGCGCCACTTGCCCTCGGCATCCGTCTCGGTCTCTCCCTCGAAGCCCTTGCCCTCGATCGTCATGACGACGCCTTCGACGGGCTGGTCCTCGAAGGTGATCACTCCGGCGAAGTAGAAATCGGTGATCTCCTGGCCGTCGTCGGTCTCCTCCGCGGAGGCCGACGCGGGTGGCTGCAGCCACAGGAATGCGAGGGCGAGAAGCGGCGCGAGCAGGATGATCATCCATCGCGTTCCGCTGCGTTTCGCCGAGATCGTCGGACTCACAGAACCTCCCAGTCCAGTACACAGACCAAGACAGGGTTGTTCATCGGCCTTGATGTACGACGGTATGAGCGTAATGTGTCGGCTCTGTTTCGACCAAGGCACGATCTGCTCACGGCGGGCACGATCTCATCACGAAGTTGCCCGCCCGCCGCACGCCGTCCGCGACGTGGCCCCGCGAGCCCTCGCCGTCACCGGGAATTTCCTCAGCCTCTCGACGCTTAGAATTGGTACCACTCTCGCCAGTCAGCGCCCAGGAGGAGCATCCATGGATCAGCACGACCCCTTCGGCTTCGTCGGACTCACGTACGACGATGTGCTGCTCCTCCCGGGGCACACCGACGTCATCCCCAGCGAGGCGGACACCTCGTCGCGGATCACTCGCCGGATCTCGGTCGCGACTCCGCTGCTCTCGAGCGCCATGGACACCGTGACCGAGTCGCGCATGGCGATCGCGATGGCCCGCGAGGGCGGCATCGGCATCCTGCACCGCAACCTCTCGATCGCCGATCAGGCCGCGCACGTCGACCGCGTCAAGCGCAGCGAGTCCGGCATGATCACCGACCCGATCACCACGACCCCCGACGCCACGGTCGAGGAGGTCGACGCACTCTGCGCCAAGTACCGCATCTCCGGTCTGCCCGTCGTCGACCCGGACGGCCGCCTCGTCGGCATCGTCACCAACCGCGACATGCGCTTCGTCTCGGGCTTCGAGCGCCAGACGACCTTCGTGAAGGACGTCATGACCAGCGAGGGCCTCGTCACGGCTCGCGTGGGCGTCGCCGCGGGCGAGGTCATCGCACTGTTCGCGAAGCACCGCGTCGAGAAGCTGCCGCTCATCGACGACGACGGAAAGCTCGCGGGGCTCATCACGATCAAGGACTTCGACAAGAGCGAGAAGTACCCCCTCGCCACGAAGGACGACCAGGGGCGCCTCCGGGTCGGCGCGGCCATCGGCTTCTTCGGCGACGCGTGGGAGCGCGCCGAGGCGTTGCGCGACGCCGGTGTCGACGTGCTCGTGGTCGACACCGCGAACGGCCAGTCGCAGGGCGTGATCGACCTCGTCACGCGCCTCAAGGCCGATGAGAGCTTCGCCCACATCGACGTGATCGGCGGCAACGTCGCGACGCGCGAGGGCGCACAGGCGCTCGTCGACGCGGGCGTCGACGCCGTCAAGGTGGGCGTGGGACCCGGCTCGATCTGCACCACCCGCGTGGTCGCCGGAGTGGGAGTGCCCCAGGTCACCGCGGTCTACGAGGCGTCGCTCGCGGCGCGCCCGGCCGGAGTCCCGGTCATCGCGGACGGCGGTCTGCAGTACTCGGGCGACATCGCGAAGGCCCTCGTCGCCGGTGCGGACGCCGTCATGCTCGGGTCGCTGCTCGCCGGCACCGACGAGTCTCCGGGCGAGATCGTCTTCCAGTCGGGCAAGCAGTTCAAGCAGTACCGCGGCATGGGCTCGCTCGGTGCGATGCAGACCCGCGGCAAGCAGACCTCCTACTCGAAGGACCGCTACTTCCAGGCCGACGTGCCCAGCGACGACAAGCTCATCCCCGAGGGGATCGAAGGCCAGGTCCCGTACCGTGGCCCCGTGTCCGCCGTGGCGTACCAGCTCGTGGGCGGCCTCCGTCAGTCGATGTTCTACGTCGGAGCCCGCACGATCGAGGAGCTCAAGACGCGCGGTCGCTTCGTGCGCATCACGGCCGCCGGCCTCAAGGAGTCGCACCCGCACGATGTGCAGATCGTGGTCGAGGCGCCGAACTACAAGCGTTGAGAACCGACGGAAGGGGACGGATGCCGCGGGCGTCCGTCCCCTTCCGCACGTCGTGGCTGCGGCGTAGCGTGCCCGTATGTGCCGCAACATCGTGCCCCTGAACAACCTCGAGCCCGCCGCGACCGACGACGAGTGCCACGACGCGGCGCTGCAGTTCGTGCGGAAGATCGCGGGCACGACCTCGCCGTCCCGCGCGAACCGGGAGACGTTCGATCTGGCGGTCGAGGAGATCGCCCGAGCGACCCGCGCTCTGATCGACGGTCTGGTGACGTCGGCTCCGCCCAAGAACCGCGAGGATGAGGCGCACAAGCGCCGGTCGCGGTCGGCGGAGCGCTACGAGGCGATCCGGGTGTACCAGCAGGAGAAGAAGGCGGCGCGCGCGGCTTCCTGACCCGTACGGAGGATCGGGGTGACGCGGTGACGCCTCCCCGGGGTTCGGTGTGCCAGTATTTAGCAATACCCGCTCGACTTCCCCTCGAGCTCCGGGGAGGGAGGACCCTCGGAGATCGGCGCCGGACCACCCCGACCGGCAGGGGGACTTCCCCATGGAGAGCAGATCACATGTCTGACGGTGCACCCCGCGTACTCGTCGTCGACGACGACCCCGACGTCGCTCTGCTCGTCCGCACCGTGCTCGAGCGTCGAGCCGGCTGCGAGGTCGTGACCGCCGGCGACGGGCTCTCGGCCGTCGAGCGTCTCGAGACGTTCGCCGCCGACGTCGTGGTGACGGACATCGAGATGCCCGGCCTCGACGGACTCGAGCTCCTCGCGGAGCTGCGTCGCCGGAACCCGCTCGTGCCCGTGGTCGTCATGACCGCGCACGTGTCGGTGGAGTACGCGGTGTCGGCGCTCCGCGCGCAGGCCGACGAGTTCCTCACCAAGCCCCTCGACAACGCGCGCCTCATCGAGGCCGTGACACGCCTGGCCGCCGAGGGCCGTGCCCGCCGCGAGGCCGCGAAGCCAAAGCAGGTCGTGCTCGCGATCGGCGCCCACCCGGACGACGTCGAGATCGGCGTGGGCGGGGTCCTCGCCGCTCATGCGCGCGCGGGGGACTCGATCACCATCCTCACGCTCTCCCGCGGCGCCCGCGGGGGAGACGCCGACAGCCGCCAGCACGAGTCCCTCGCGTCGGCCGAGCGTCTCGGTGCCCGCCTGTTCCTCAAAGACCTCGTCGACACCGAGATCTCCGGTGGGGGCGCGACGGTGCGTCTGATCGAGGAGGTCGTCGCCGAGATCCAGCCGACCGTCGTGTACACGCACTCCGAGCACGACCGGCATCAGGACCATCGGGCCGCGAACGAGGCCACTCTGGTCGCCACGCGGCGGGTGGGCACGGTCGCCTGCTACCAGAGCCCCTCGTCGACCATCGACTTCCGTCCCACGCGGTTCGTGCGCATCGACGACTACCTCGCCGAGAAGCTGCAGCTGCTCGCGTGCTTCGCCTCGCAGACGGCGACCCGCGACTACCTCGACCCCGCCTTCGTGACCGCGACGGCGCGGTACTGGTCGCGGTTCGGGGGAGGCGCAGCGGTGGAGCCGCTCGAGGTCGTGCGGGAGACCGCCGAGTTCATCGGCGTCCAGGAACTGACGAAGTTGGAGCGCTGATGGCCGCACGCGTACTCGTGACCGGTGCGGGAGGCCCGGCGGGGGTCGCGGTGATCCGTTCGCTCCTGCGCCGACCCGACCTCACGGTCTTCGCCGCCGACATGGACGGCTGGGCGAGCGGCATCTATCTCGTGCCGGCCGAGCGACGGCGCCTCGTGCCGCCGGGACGCGCAGACGACTTCGTGTCCGAGATCGCGCGCATGGTGCGCGAGGACGCTCTCGACCTCGTCATCTCGACGGTCGACGTGGAGCTCGTCGCGCTCGCCGGCCGCCGCGAGGAACTGGCCCCGGCCGTGCTGGCGGCCCCCTCGGAGGACACGTTGTCCACGGCGCTCGACAAGATGCTGCTGGCCGAGCGCTGCGCATCCACCGGCCGCAGCCCCCGGACGCGTCTCGCCGGCCCGGACGCGCTCGCCGAGGGCTGGGAGTTCCCGGTGTTCGCCAAGCCCCGGCAGGGGGCGGGCAGCCGCGGCATCCGCCTCGTTCCGGACCGGGCGGCGCTCGAGGCGCTGCCCGTCGACGAGGGGCTGATCGTGCAGGACTTCCTCCCCGGTGAGGAGTACTCGGTCGATGTGATCGCCGATGCGGCCGGACACGTCGTCGCGGCCGTCCCCCGCACCCGGGCACGCGTCGACTCCGGGGTCGCGATCGCGGGGCGCACCCTGCACGATCCCGAGCTGGTGGAGACGGCCACCGTGATCGCGGAGGCGATCGGCCTGGTCGGCGTGGCGAACGTGCAGCTCCGTCGCGACCGTGCCGGACGTGCGATGCTGCTCGAGGTCAACCCCCGGTTCCCGGGAGCGCTCCCCCTGACGATCGCCGCCGGCGTGGACATCCCGTCGCTCGTGGCCGACCTCTTCCTCGGCGCCGCGCTGCCCGCCGACGTCCCGTTCCGCGAGATCGCCTCCGTGCGGTTCCTCGAGGACGTGATCGTCGAGATCGACGAGGTGCTCGTGTCGGCGCACGCCGGACATCAGGAGGAGCTGTGAGCCATCCCGCACTGCGCGGCGATCACCACGTGCACTCCACGTTCTCCGACGACGCCGTCTCCACGCTCGAGGAGAACGTCGCGGCCGCCGAACGTCGAGGGCTCACCACGCTGCGCCTCGTCGACCACGTGCGCCGGGACACCGCCTGGGTCCCCGAGTACCTCGCCGCCGTGCGTGCGCTGCGGGTGCCCGCCGGGCTCACGGTGCTGACCGGGGTCGAGGCGAAGATCCTCGATGTGGGGGGCGGGCTCGACATCCCCGCCCTGCCGACGGGCATCGATCGCATCCTCATCGCCGACCACCAGTTCCCCGGTGTCGACGGTCCGCTCGGCCCGACCGCGGTCCGCGAGCGCATCGCCGGCGGATGGGCCGCGCCCGATGTGCTCGACCAGCTCGTGACCGCCCTCATCGCGGCCATGCGCCAGCATCCGGGCAACCAGCTCGCGCACTGCTTCTCGATCCTGCCGAAGATCGGACTGTCCGAAGACGATCTCGGCCGCGAACGCATCGACGCCTGGGCTCGCGCCGCCGCCGAGACCGACACGCACGTCGAGGTCAACGAGAAGTGGGGATGCCCCGGTCGGCCGTCGCTCGATGCCCTGCGCGCCTCGGGCGCGACGATCGTCGCCTCCACCGACAGCCACGAGGCCGCCGACGTCGGCCGCTACGAGCGCGTCGCCGCGCTGCTCCACGAGGACGCCTGATGCCCGAACTCACCTGGCTCGAGACGACGGTCGTCGTCATCCTGCTCCTGTGCGTGCTCGTCGGCACGCTGCCCGTCATCAACACCGGTCTGCAGTTCCTCGCACTCCCCGTGCACGCGTTCCGCAACCACTACCCGAAGGCGGCGCCGTACCACCCGCACATCGCCGTGCTGATCCCGGCCTGGAACGAGGGCCGCGTGATCGGTCCCGCGATCGAGCGGCTGCTGCAGCTGGAGTACCCCGCTGATCGCCTGCGCGTCTTCGTGATCGACGACGCGTCGACCGACGACACCCCCGACGTCGTGGCGGCGAAGGCGGCAGCGCACCCGGGCCGCGTCGTGCACCTGCGCCGCGAGCAGGGCGGTCAGGGCAAGGCGCACACGCTCAACCACGGCCTCGACGTCGTGCTCGCGGACGAGTGGACCGAGGCCGTGCTCATCATGGACGCGGACGTGATCTTCGCGCGCGACTCGCTCCGCAAGCTGAGCCGCCACCTCGCCGACGACGAGGTCGGCGCGGTCACCGCCTACATCGCCGAGGGCAGCCGCGACCGCAACTACCTCACCCGCTTCATCGCGATCGAGTACGTGATCGGCCAGCTCTCCGCGCGGCGCACGCAGAACGTGGGCGGTGCGATCGCGTGCCTCGCCGGCGGCGCGCAGCTGCACTCACGTGCGAACCTCGAGGCCATCGGCGGACGCATCCCGACGGGCACGCTCGCCGAGGACACCATGACGACGTTCGAGGGGCAGCTGCACGGTCGACGCATGGTGTTCGAGCCGCACGCGGTCGTCCTCGCCGAGGAACCCCGCACGATCGACGCGCTGTGGAAGCAGCGGCTGCGCTGGGCGCGCGGCAACGTGCAGCTGACCTCGATCTACAAGAAGCTGTGGTTCCGCCCGAGCCGCGAGCACAACCTCGGCAGCTTCGCGTTCGGCCTCGCGTGGTTCACGATCCTGCTCCTGCCCGCGTTCATGCTGCTCGCGGCGGCCGGGCTCCTCGCGCTGCTCCTCCTGCACAGCGACATCGCGGAGTTCGTGTTCCGGTTCATGTGGATCGCCGCCGCCTGCATCTACCTGTTCTCGATGCTCTACTCGGTGCAGCTCGATCCGCGGATCGGACGGCAGTCCTGGCGTGAAGCGCTCATGTTCCCGGGGCTCGGCGCCCTGATCCTCATGGCGTTCGCGCTGTTCCCCTGGCTGTTCGAGAGTGCGCTGCGTGCGCTCGGACTCCCCGTGACCGACCACACCCTGTTCGTGTGGGCCGTGATCTTCTACCTCTGGGGGCCGATCTCGATGCTCGGCATCTGGCTCGCGCGGGCCGTCGAGCCGCTACCGGCCGGGCGCTTCTTCGCGGGCCTCCTGCTGTACGTGTGCGGCTACGGATCGATGCTGTGCGCCATCACCGTGGATTCGTACATCAAGGAGTGGCGCCGCGCCGACGCCGCCTGGATCAAGACCGAGAAGATCGGACGGGTCGAGTCATGACCGAAGCACCTTCACGGAGCGAGGAGGAGGCGGAGATCGCGGCGGACGCCCGGCGCGAGAAGAGACTGATCCCGCAGGCGCTCCTGTCGCTGGCCGTCGTCGTGGTCATCGTCGTCGTGCGAGAGCTGCTGCTGCGATGAGCGGCCGGCCGCTGGCCCTCGTGGTCGAGGACAGCGCGGATCAGACCGCACTGCTGCGGCGTCACCTGGAGCGTGCGGGTTTCGACGTTCTCGCGGCTCCCGACGCGGAGACCGCGATCGGGGCGTTCCCGCGGATTGCGCCGGCGGTCGCGGTGATCGATCTCCTGCTGCCCGGCATCGCCGGGGCGGAGTGCACCCGCCTCGTGCGCGCGCGTTTCCCCGACTGCTTCGTGATCGTCAGCTCGGTGCTCGACGTCGCCGACTACCCCGAGGCCGACGCCGCGCTGCCGAAGCCGATCGTCGGCGCGGACCTGCGCCGGATCCTGCAGGGACGCGCGGGATGAACCCCGACCGCATCGACGTCTCCGCCACGCGAGGATGGCGACGCTTCTTCGACAACCCGACCCCGCTCATGAAGCAGGGGCCCACGGCGATCGCGGTCGGCGTCGCCGCGCTGCTCGTCGCCGCGGTGCCGGGTATCCCGATGACCAACCCCGCCGCGGTCGCGGCCGGCGTGATCGCGGTCGCCGCCGTCACCCTCCTCGCCGCGGTGTTCGCCGCGCGGGGCGTGTTCGACGGGTGGGCCGTGATGCTCATCCCGATCGTCGACCTGCTCGGCATCGGCGCCCTCCGCACCGGCACCGGCGGCGCCGCCTCGCTGTTCTCCTCGCTCGTGCTGCTCCCCGTGATCTGGATCGCGGCGGCGCCCGGCATCCGCCAGGTGTTCATCGTCGGCGTCTTCACCTCGATCGCGCTCCTCATGCCGAACCTGGTCGACCCGCCCGAGGACGCGGTCGACTGGCTGCGCGGCGTCATCGGGCCCATCGTGTTCGCGGTGGTGGGCGCGATCGTGAACGAGCTGTCGCGGCTTCACCGACTCCGTACCTCGCAGGCCGAGGCGCGGACGATCGAGCGCACCGCGGCGCTGGTCGCGAACGAGCAGACGCTCGCGCAGCTGAAAGACAGCGAGCAGCAGTACCGCGCCCTCTCGGAGTCCTTCACGAGCCTGTGGAACTCGATCACGGGTCAGGCGGTGATCGCGACCGACAACTGCGGGACGATCACCGCGTGGAACCCCGGTGCCGTCAGGCTGCTCGGCATGAGGGTCCGGGAGGCGCTCGACGACGTCCGCGTCGACCGCTTCTTCGACGCCGAGATGCTCGACCAGTTCGCGGACCAGAGCGCCGTCTCTCCTGCGGATCGGCTCCACCCCGGGCTGCGTGCGCTGTTCGACGAGGCGGACAGCGGCCGCTCCGTCGTGGCCGACATCGACGTGCGCACGGCCGGCGGATCGGCTGTGCCCGCCCGCGTGACGGTGTCCCCCTACCAGGACGCCGACGGATCGCGTCACGGCTACCTGCTGGTGATCACGGACGAGACGCGCGCCGTCGAGGTCGCGCGCATGAAGGACGAGTTCGTCGGCATGATCTCGCACGAGCTCCGCACCCCGCTCAGCGCGATCATCGGATTCCTCGACCTCCTCCAGAGCGACCCCGCCCAGCCCCTCACGGGTGAGCAGCAGGAGTTCGTCGGCATCATCGAGCGCAACGCCCAGCGTCTGCTGAACCTCGTCGGCGACCTGCTGTTCACCGCGCAGGTCGAGTCCGGGCGGTTCCCCCTCGACCGCACCGACGCCGATCTCGCGGCGCTGGTGCGGGACGCGGTCGCCTCCTCGCAGCCGCACGCGCACCGCGAGGGCATAGAGCTCGTCGCCGAGACGCCGGGGTCCCCGGTGCGGATGACGGCCGACCCCGGTCGACTGGGGCAGGCGCTCGACAATCTCCTGTCGAACGCGATCAAGTTCACGCCGTTCGGAGGGCGCGTCACCGCGGTCGTGCGCGAGATCGACGGCGGCATCGAGCTCGCGGTGCGCGACACCGGCCTCGGCATCCCCGAAGACGAACAGGGGATGCTGTTCACCCGCTTCTTCCGCGCGTCGACCGCGACCCGCAACGCGGTGCCCGGCGTCGGTCTCGGCCTCACCATCACCCGTGCCATCGTGCTCGCGCACGGCGGCACCATGGATGTCACGAGCAAGGAGGGCGTCGGCACCGAGTTCCGGATGTTCCTCCCGACGGCGCCGCGCACCGAGGCCATCCAGGTCGTCGCCACCGGCGTCTGATCGTCCAGCCCCCGCGTTCCTGATAGCCTGGTCGGCTCGCCACGCGGGCGGAAGGACGGCCACGCAGGTGGGATACATCGATGTCACGGGGGTCTCGCTGACCCTCCCCGACGGCAGACCGCTGCTCGACGAGGCGACGTTCCGCGTCGGCTCCGGCTCCACGAGCGCCCTCATCGGACCGAACGGCGCGGGCAAGACCACGCTGTTGCGGATCATCCGCGGCGAGCTGGCGCCCGATGCCGGCGTCGTGACGATCGACGGCGGACTCGGCGTCATGGACCAGTTCGTCGGACACGGCGAGGCCGGGCAGACCGTGCACGAGCTGCTCGTCCGGGTCGCCCCCGCCCGGATCCGGCAGGCCGCAGAGGCGCTCGACGCGGCGGAGAACGCGTTGATCGACCGTGACGAGCACGAGACGCAGATGGCCTACGCCTCCGCGATCGCCGAGTACGCGGATGCCGGCGGCTACGAGCACGAGACCGTGTGGGACCAGTGCACGGTCGCGGCGCTGGGGGTGCCCTTCGAACGCGCACGCTATCGGGAGCTCACCTCGCTGTCCGGCGGGGAGCAGAAGCGGCTGGCGCTCGAAGCGCTGCTGCGCGGGCCCGACGAGGTGCTCCTGCTCGACGAGCCGGACAACTACCTCGACGTGCCGACCAAGCGCTGGCTCGAGGGGCAGCTGCGGCAGACGCCGAAGACCGTGCTCCTGGTCTCGCACGACCGCGAGCTCCTGGCACGTGCGGCCGACCGCCTGGTCACGCTCGAGCCGGGAGGAGCGGGTGCCACCGCCTGGGTGCACGGCGGCGGTTTCGCCACGTACCACCAGGCGCGCAGCGACCGGATGGACAGGCTCGACGAGCTGCGTCGTCGGTGGGACGAGCAGCACGAGAAGCTGCTCCTGCTCGTCGCCACGCTCAAGGTCAAGGCCTCGGCGAACGACGGGTTCGCCTCGCGTTATCAGGCCGCGCAGACCCGGTTGCGTCGGTTCGAGGAGGCGGGTCCCCCGCAGGAGCGTCCCCCGGCACAGGACTTCGACATGCGTCTGCGCGGAGCACGAACGGGCAAGCGCGCGGTGGTCGCCGAGAGTCTCGAGCTCACCGGTCTCATGCGTCCGTTCGACGCGGAGGTCTGGTACGGCGACCGCGTGGCGGTGCTCGGGTCGAACGGCTCGGGCAAGTCGCACTTCCTCCGGCTGCTCGCCCGCGGGGGCAGCGATCCCGACCCGAGCCTCGGGCATGCGACCTCCACGGGGGAGCGGCTCCATCCGGTCGCGCACAGCGGATCGGCGGTTCTCGGCGCGCGGGTCGTGCCCGGCCTGTTCGCGCAGACGCACGCCCATCCCGAGTTCGTGGGACGCACACTGCTGGAGATCCTGCACCGCGGCGACGAGCGGCGTGCGGGCCTGCCCCGGGATGCCGCGAGCTCGGCGCTCGACCGCTACGGTCTCGTGCGCCAGGCGCAGCAGACCTTCGAGTCGTTGTCCGGCGGACAGCAGGCGCGGTTCCAGGTGCTGCTGCTCGAACTCTCCGGCGCGACGCTGCTGCTGCTCGACGAACCCACCGACAACCTCGATCTGGAGTCCGCGGAGGCGCTGGAGGTGGCGCTCACCCGATTCGAGGGCACCGTGCTCGCGGTCACGCACGACCGGTGGTTCGCGCGCGGCTTCGACAGGTTCCTGGTGTTCGGGTCGGACGGCGAGGTCTACGAATCGGACGAGCCCGTCTGGGACGAGAAGCGGGTGCTCCGTGCGCGCTGAATCCGGGTGGCTCCGCCGGCCGTCGGGCGTCCCGCGCATGCCCGGTAGGCTGGAGGGGTGACCATGGAGATCGAGCTCGGCCGAGGCAAGCGCGCGCGTCGCGCATACACGTTCGACGACATCGCGGTGGTGCCGTCGCGACGCACCCGCAACCCCGAGGACGTGTCGACGGCTTGGACGATCGACGCCTTCGGATTCGACATCCCGGTGCTCGGCGCTCCCATGGACTCGGTCGTGAGCCCGCAGACGGCGATCATGCTCGGTCAGCTCGGCGGCCTCGGAGTGCTCGACCTCGAGGGTCTCTGGACCCGCTACGAGGACCCCGAGCCCCTGCTCGCGGAGATCGCCGGCCTCGACGCCGACGGCGCGACCGTGCGCATGCAGCAGCTGTACTCGGAGCCCATCAAGCCCGAGCTCATCACGCGGCGTCTCGCCGAGATCCGCGACGCCGGAGTGACGGTCGCGGGCTCGCTGACGCCGCAGCGCACCCAGGAGTTCTACGACACGGTCGCGGCGGCCGGTGTCGACCTGTTCGTCATCCGCGGCACGACGGTGTCGGCCGAGCACGTGTCGAGCGTCGACGAGCCCCTGAACCTCAAGAAGTTCATCTACGACCTCGACGTTCCCGTGATCGTGGGCGGCGCGGCCACGTACACCGCGGCCCTGCACCTCATGCGCACGGGCGCCGCCGGCGTGCTCGTAGGCTTCGGAGGCGGGGCCGCCTCCACGACTCGCGCCACGCTCGGCATCCACGCGCCGATGGCGACCGCGGTGTCCGACGTCGCGGCCGCGCGCCGCGACTACCTCGACGAGTCGGGCGGACGCTACGTGCACGTCATCGCGGACGGCGGGGTCGGCACGTCCGGCGACATCGTCAAGGCGCTCGCGATGGGCGCGGACGCCGTCATGCTCGGCGTCGCACTGGCGCGGGCGACCGACGCCCCCGGACGCGGGTTCCACTGGGGGCCCGAGGCGCACCACCCGAAGCTCCCACGCGGACGCCGCGTCGAGGTCGGCGGGATCGGCACGCTCGAGGAGATCCTCTACGGCCCGGCTCCCGTCGCGGACGGCACGGCGAACCTGATCGGCGCGCTGCGCAAGTCGATGGCGACCACCGGATACTCCGATCTCAAGGAGTTCCAGCGCGTCGAGGTCGTCCTCGCGCCGTACGAGGCCTGAACCCCGCATCACCGTGTCGTCCCCCGCTCTGTTCCCGCCGACCCTGCGCGAGGTCATGCTCCGCGGGCGCTGGATCGCGATGCTCGTGCTGTGCCTGGTCGTCGCCGGAGTGTTCGCGTGGCTCGGCCAGTGGCAGCTCGAGCGGGCGATCGAGACCGATCCGCCTCCGCCCGGGGCGACCGAGCAGGTGCGTCCGCTGACGGACGTCGTCGAGCCGGGGCAGTACCTCCCCGAGCCGCTCGTCGGACAGCGCGTCGAGACCTCGGGGTCGTGGGTGCCCGAGGACTTCGTCGTGGTGTCGAGCCGTTTCAACGACGACGTCGAGGGGTACTGGGTCACCGGCCAGCTGCGGGTGGCCGAGCGCACGTCCATCGCGGTGGCGATCGGCTGGACGGCCGACCGCGCGGCGGCCGACGCCGCGGTCGAGGAGCTCGCGGCGCAGGCCGACGGCTCGATGGTCGACGTCACGGGCCGCATCATCTCGGACGAGGGTCCCTCCGTCCCGCCGAAGGACGATCCGGAGCGGATGGACCGGATGTCGCCGGCCGCGCTGCTGAGCCACTGGCACGACATCGCGGAGCTCGACGTGTACCGTCCGTATCTCGCATCCGCCTCGGCATCGGTCGGTCTCGCCGACATCTCCTCGCCGGCTCCCGAGGAGCAGTCGCCCGTCAACTGGCTCAACATCTTCTACGCGGTCGAGTGGGCCATCTTCGCGGGTTTCGCGTTCTATCTCTGGTACCGGCTCGCGAAGGACGCGTGGGAACGCGAGGTCGAGGAGTTCGAGGACGCGGCGTCCGCGGCGTCCGCATGACCGGATCCCGCGCATCCGTGCAGGCGCCCGCGCGCATCTGAGCGTCGCCCCGCTCCTCGTTCCACCTTCGTCAGGGGTGCACTCCGGCCGTTCGGTTAGCGCTGGGTGACCAATGAGAAAACTCCGTTGATGATGTCGGAGAGGCTCCTTAGGCTCGCATCATGTGCGCCGGCTGTGAATGCGCGCTGTAGTGGCTCCATGAGAGCCGTCGCCAGAGGAAACCGAGGAGACAATACCGATGATGCCCGACTTTGATGCCGCGAACCGCGAGGTTCCCGGATCGGATCGCAGAAGCCGGAGGCGTCTCGGCGTCCTCGCCGGGACCTGCGTCGCCGCCCTGGGAGCCAGCGCCCTGATCGCCGCCCCCGCCGTCGCCGATGTCGCAGGAACGGGGGTCGTCATCAACGAGGCGTACCTCTCGGGCGGCAGCGCAGGAGCCGCCTACACGAACAAGTTCGTCGAGCTCTACAACCCCACGGATGCCGCGGTGGCCCTCGACGGGCTCTCGCTGCAGTACCGGTCCGCGACTGGCACGGGCAACTTCAACGGCGTGGCGCCCCTCAGCGGCAGCATCCCCGCCGGCGGGTACTACCTGGTGCAGGGCGGCAGCAACGGCGCGAACGGCGCCGCGCTCCCGACCCCCGACGCCACGGGCAACCTCAACCCGAGCGGGACCACGGGCACCCTCGCCCTCGTGAACGGCACCGCAGCCGTGAACCTCACCCCGGGGTCCGTCACGGGCGTCGACGGTGTGATCGACGTGCTCGGCTACGGATCCTCGAACACGTTCGAGACCAAGACGGCCACGGCTCCCGCCGGCAACACCGACGTCAGGTCGCTGAACCGCACGAACGGCGTCGACACCGACGACAACAGTGCCGACTTCACTCTCTCGGCGACCATCACGCCGCAGAACTCCGCGGGCACCGACCCGGGCACCGACCCTGCGAAGGTCTCGATCGCCGAGGTGCAGGGCACCACCGACGTCTCGCCGCTCAACGGGCAGACCGTCACGGTCGAGGGCGTCGTCACAGCCGACTACCGCACCGGCGGCTACAAGGGCATCGTGATCCAGACCCAGGGCTCCGGCGGCGAGACCGACGCGACGCCGGGCGCCTCCGACGGCGTGTTCGTCTTCCTCAACGCGCTCGCCCCGACCCTCGCGATCGGCGACCTCGTCTCGGTGACCGGCTCGGTCAGCGAGTACTTCGGTCAGACGCAGATCAACCCCGCCTCGCTCGCGGGCGTCTCCGTCGTGCAGGCGGGCGTCGGCGTGCCGGCGGTCACCCCGCTGCCCGACACCGTGGTCGGCGCCGACCGGGAGCAGTACGAGAGCATGCTCGTCGCCCCCTCCGGCATCTACCGCGTCGCGTCCAGCCACCAGCTGTACAACTTCGGCACGCTGTGGCTGAACGCCGGCGACGACCTCAACGTCAAGAGCACCGAGACCGCGCGTCCCGGTGACGAGGCGGCGGCGATCGCCGCGGGGAACCGTGCGAACCGCCTGCTGCTCGACGACGGCTGGTCGATCCAGGTCACGAACAACGGTCACCCGAACGACCAGCCGTACTTCACGAAGGATCTCGTCGTCCGCAACGGCGACACGGTCGACTTCCGCGACAACGGCTACGTCCTCTCCTACGGCTTCGACGACTGGCGTCTGCAGCCGGTCGTGCCGATCGACAGCGCGTCCCCGGACGCCGCGAAGGTCGGCTTCGAGGCGAGCAACCCCCGCGTCGAGTCGGCGCCGGAGGTCGGGGGAGACGTGCAGGTCGCGTCCTTCAACGTCTTCAACTACTTCACGACGCTGAAGAGCCAGAACTCCAACGCGCGCGGCGCGGCCAACGCGGCCCAGTTCGAGATCCAGAAGTCGAAGATCGTCGCGGCGATCAACGGCCTCGACGCCGAGATCGTGTCGCTCATGGAGATCGAGAACTCGATCAAGCTCGGCGGCTCGCTCGATTCGGCGCTCGCCGACCTCGTCGACGGTCTCAACGACGCCCTCGGCGACGACGTGTGGGACTACGTCCGCACGCCGGACGCGCTGGACGACGCGACGACGACCGACTTCATCACGAGCGCGATCATCTACAAGAAGGATGACGTGAAGACGGTCGGCGACAGCCTCACCGTCACCGACGAGAGCGTCTGGTCAAACGCGCGCGAGCCGATCGCCCAGGCGTTCGACATCGACGGCCGCATCGTCTCCGTGGTCGCGAATCACTTCAAGTCGAAGTCCCCGCCCGAGGGGGCCGGCGTCGAGCCCGCCGACGGCCAGGGCTTCTTCAACGCGGACCGCGTCGCGCAGGCGAACTCCCTCAAGGACTTCACCGCGACGATCGAGGAGGAGACCGGCAGCAGCGACATCCTCCTGATCGGCGACTTCAACGCGTACGCGAAGGAAGACCCGATCGACGTCTTCACCAGCGCGGGCTGGAGCGACGTCGCCCCTGAGAAGGCCCCGGGACAGCACACCTACACGTTCGACGGCGAGCTCGGCTCGCTCGACCACGTGCTCGCGTCGCCGTCGCTCGCGGCGTCGATCACGGGCGCCGGGGTGTGGAGCATCAACTCCCCCGAGTGGAGCGACCGCGGCTACGCGTTCGGCGCCACGGAGGCGGGCACCCCGTTCCGCTCCAGCGATCACGACCCGATCATCGTCGGCGTCTCCTCGGAGATCCCGCCGGTGAGCATCGACGTCGTCACGATGAACGACTTCCACGGTCGCATCGAGGCCGACGGCGCCGCAGCGGGTGCCGCGGTCGTCGCCGGTGCCGTCCAGCAGTTCCGCGAGGAGAACCCGAACACGATCTTCGCCGGCGTCGGCGACCTGATCGGCGCGTCGACCTTCACCTCGTTCATCAACGACGACAACCCGACGATCGACGCGCTGAACGCGGCCGGTCTCGACGTGAGCGCCGCCGGTAACCACGAGTTCGATCAGGGCTGGGCGGATCTGCGCGATCGCGTGCAGGACCGCGCGGACTGGGAGTACATCTCGTCGAACGTGTTCGTCACCGAGACGGGTGAGCCCGCCCTCGCCCCGGCCTGGGTCAAGGAGCTCGACGGCGTCAAGGTCGGGTTCATCGGCGCCGTCACGGAGGACCTCGACTCGCTGGTCTCTCCGGAGGGCATCGCCGACCTCGAGGTGCGCAGCATCGCGGACTCGGTGAACGCCGTGGCCGCCGACCTCAAGGACGGCGACGCGTCGAACGGGGAGGCGGATGTCATCATCCTCCTCGTGCACGAGGGTGCGGCGAGCGTCGAGCTGTCGAGCATCACGCCGGACTCGCCCCTGGGCGAGGTCGTCTACGGCGTCGACGACGACGTGAACGCGATCGTCTCGGCGCACACGCACCTGGCGTACAACCACGTGATCGACGGACGTCCGGTCATCTCGGCCGGCCAGTACGGCGAGAACCTGGGCCTGATGAACATCCAGGTCGACCCGAAGACGAAGGAGCTGCTCTCGATCACCAACGAGATCAAGCCCCTCACCGCCAACGGCCAGGCCCTGTACCCGGCCGTGCCGGAGGTCGCCGACATCGTCGCCAAGGCGAAGGCCGAGGCCGACGTGCTCGGCGCCGTCAAGGTGGGCGACATCACCGCCGACTTCAACCGTGCTCGCCAGAGCAACGGCTCGGAGAACCGCGGCGGCGAGTCGACGATCGGCAACTTCGTGGCGGACGTGCAGAAGTGGTCCACGGGCGCGGACATCGCGATCATGAACCCCGGCGGCATCCGCGCCAACCTCACGTACGCGTCGTCGAACGCGAACGACCCGGACGGCAACGTCACGTACCGCGAGGCGGCGACGGTGCAGCCGTTCGCCAACACGCTCGTGACGCTGACGCTGACGGGCGCCCAGCTGAAGGGTGTGCTGGAGGAGCAGTGGCAGCCGGCAGGAGCGGCGCGCCCGTTCCTCAAGCTCGGTCTGTCGGAGGGGCTCGTCTACACGTACGACCCGACGGCCGCGCAGGGCTCCCGCATCACGTCGATCACGCTGAACGGCACGCCGATCGATGCCTCCGCGAGCTACACGGTCGCGGCGAACTCGTTCCTCGCCGCGGGTGGAGACAACTTCTTCACCTTCCGCGAGGGCACGGGAAAGCGCGACACGGGCAAGATCGACCTGCAGTCGATGGTGGACTGGTTCGACGCGAACAAGACCGCGACCCCCGACCTCGCCCAGCGCGCGGTGGGCGTCACGGTCAGCGCGCCGGACGCCGACGGCTACTCCGCCGGCGACCAGGTCACCGTGGCGCTCTCCTCGCTGGCGTTCAGCGCGGGCGAGGCGGCGCCGGGTGAGGTGACGCTCTCGCTGGGCGGCACGCAGCTCGCGGCGGGGACGATCGACCCGGCCATCGTCGACACGACAGACGAGGCCGGGCGCGCGACGCTCACGTTCACGGTCCCGGCCGGTGTGTCGGGGGAGCAGCCGCTCACGGTGACGGTGCCCTCCACCGGGACCACGGTGCAGGTGCCCTTCACGATCACGGAGGAGGAGCCCGAGGAGTTCGCGGGCACGATCGAGGTCGACAAGAAGGTCGCCGCCGGGAAGAAGCTCCGCGTCACCGGCGCGGACTTCGAGCCGGGGGAGACCCTCACGATCACGCTCGAGCCGAAGAAGGGCAAGCCGGTCCAGGTCGGCACCGTCCAGGTCAAGGCCGACGGCACCTTCTCCACGTCGGTGACGGTCCCGAAGAACGCGCAGCCGGGCAAGTACACGGTCGCGGTCTCGCAGGCCGACGGCGATACCGCGACGGCCACCGTCACGGTCAACCGCGCCGGCGGCATCGGAGGCATCATCGGGGACATCCTCGACTGGCTCTGGGACCTCATCTCCGGGTGGTTCTGACCCGGGGAGCAGAGTGACGCAGGCGGAGGCCGTCGGGAGTGATCCCGGCGGCCTCCGTCGTGCGTGCGGTGTCGACCCCGCACCGTCGTGGTAGGTCAGGGTGTGAGGACTTCGACCTCGGCCTGCGCCAGAGCGGCCGCCATGTGCGGCGCCGGAGGGGTGTCCGTGATGAGGTAGTCGGCGCGTTCCAGGAGCGCGATCTGTGCGAAGAACCGTCGACCGAGCTTGGTGGAGTCGGCGAGGATCGCGGTGCGCTCGGCCCGCTCGATCATCTCGGACATCATCGCGGCGTCGCCCAGATTGGACGTCGAGTACCCCGCCTCGTCGACGGCGCCGACCGCGATGAGAGCCAGGTCGCAGCGGATATCGACCTCCGGCCCGCCCGCCGTCATGGTGAAGGCGACCGGGCCGGTCGTCGCCTGCGTGATCGAGCGCACCGCGCCCCCGAAGACGTACAGGTCGCGGAAGACCGTCGGTGAGAGCTCGCCGGGGATGCGCAGGTTGTTCGTGGCGATCGTGAGGTCGTGGTGGTTGCGCAGCGCGCGGGCGACGGCGAGGGTCGTCGTCCCGGCGTTGAGCATGATGACCGAGCCGTCGTCGACGAGTCCGGCGGCGATCCTCGCGATCCGCTCCTTCTCCTCGGTCTGCACCCGCATGCGCACATCGAGCGCCTTGTCCTTGAGTGCGCCGCTCGTCGCACTGACCGCGCCGCCGTGCGTGCGCACGAGCACGCCTTCGCGATCGAGCTGGTCCAGGTCGCGGCGGATCGTGTCGATCGAGACCGAGAAGTGCTCGGCGAGATCTCCGACCGTGACCTGACCGGTCTGTTCGACGTAGGCCGC
The DNA here is from genome assembly GCF_044749125.1 of Microbacterium sp. NPDC089696. Classification (NCBI taxonomy): domain Bacteria; kingdom Bacillati; phylum Actinomycetota; class Actinomycetes; order Micrococcales; family Microbacteriaceae; genus Microbacterium; species Microbacterium sp. NPDC089696. The sequence continues at coordinate 1,133,341 of NZ_JBIVHF010000001.1, forward strand.
GAGATCGGCCTTCCGGCCGGCCGGCAGGCGTCGCTTGGGAGAGGATCCGGTGGCGTCCATGCAGACATCTCTAGCACAGATCGAATGAAAACCAGCACATTGCCGCAGAAAACGGCATGTCAGACACCGCTTTAACTCCATCGAATCGCGAATCCTCGCGGATATCGACCAGGTAACGGGTGGAGAAAGGTGTTGCGGACTTGCGTATCTCTGCATAACATTGCTCAAAACCGCATGAACAAGCATTGAAGCGCGTGATGCGGCACGATCTCGAAGAGGAGAAGTGATGATCACAGTGGGACGTGGGCGACGCACCCTGAAGCTCGCCGGCGCAGCGACAGCAGCCCTGACGGTCCTGGCCGTGGCGGGATGCGCGGCAGGCGACAGCGGAGACGACGGAGCCGACGGCGGCGATGTCACGATCGAGTTCGCGCAGTGGTGGGAGCCCGAACTCCCCGACGGCGAGTTCCGCGCACTGATCGACAAGTTCGAGGACGCGAACCCGGGCATCACGGTGGACCTCGTCAGCGGACCGTACGCATCGACGAAGGAGCAGCTGTTCGCGGGCGCGGCCTCCGGCACCATGCCCGACGTCGTCGGCCTCGACGGCGCCTGGGTCAACGACTTCGCCTCGCAGGGCGTGATCGCCGACCTCACGGAGCTCATGAAGGAGAACGACTACGACGACAGCGAACTCGCCAGCCAGATCCAGGTCGACGGCAGCACGTACATGATCCCGGTCGTGAACTTCGTGTACCCGATGTTCACGAACGACACGCTGCTCGCCGACGCAGGGGTCACCGCCCCGCCGACGACCCGTACGGAGTTCGCGGATGCTGCGGCCAAGGTCACGGCGCTCGGGGGCGACGTGTCCGGGTGGGTGCTCCCGCTCTCGCTCGAGGCCCCGAACGGCGTGCAGAACGACGTCATGTCGTGGGTCTGGGCCTCCGGCGGCTCCATGCTGAAGGACGGCCAGCCCGACCTCACGAACGACGACGTGACCTCGGCGATCGACTACATCGGCGGCCTGTGGGACGACGGCGTGATCGCCTCCGGCTCGTTCACCATGAAGGAGCAGGACAAGGTCGAGGAGTTCACCAACGGCCGCGTCGGCATGATGATCGACTCCCTCGCCCACATCAACCTGATCCGCGAGTCGAACCCCGACCTGCAGTTCTCGATCTCCGCGATCCCCGCAGAGGACGGCTACGACGGCGAGCGGGGCATCCCGTACGCGTCGTGGGGCATCGGCGTCGCCGAGAACTCCGAGCACAAGGACGCGGCGTTCAAGCTGGTCGAGTTCCTGATGAGCCAGGACACGAACTCCGAGCTGTCCACCATGGCGAAGGCGTTCCCCGGCAACTCCGAGTCCGTGCCGGACTTCGTGAACGACGACGAGCTCTTCAAGACCGCGTTCGAGATCTACCAGGCGGGATACCCGGCCAACGAGTTCACGGGCCTGCCCGTGGCGGAGGACCTCATGCGTCAGCTCGGCGAGCAGCTGCAGTCCGCGTTCGACGGCCAGCAGTCGATCGACGACGCCCTGAAGAAGGCGCAGGAGTCCTGGATGAAGGAGTTCTGACCCTCCATCCGACTCCCGCATGAACGGGGTGCCGCGTCGTGAACCCGATGCGACGCGGCACCCGACCAACCAAGGAGCACCGGTTCCCATGAGCCTGAAACTGTCCGACGACACCGAGGTGATCGTCACGGGCGTCGCACCCTCGCGGCGCCGCCGACAGCTGCGCAAGACCACCGAGTCGTACGCGTTCCTGTCGCCCACGGTCATCCTGCTGTTCGTGCTGATGATCGTCCCCATCGTGATGGTGATCGGCTACTCGTTCCAGGACAACGTGATCCTGAACAAGTCGCCCGAGTTCGTGGGCGTCGCCAACTACGTCGAGATTCTCTCCGATCCCGGCTTCTGGAAGGCCACGGGGAACACGATCCTCTTCACAGTCACGAGCGTCGCGGCGCACCTCGTGCTCGGCCTGGCCTTCGCGATGATGCTCAACAGCCCGCTGCTGGGCCGGTTCTCGCGCTCGATCTTCCGCGCGCTGTACGTCCTCCCGTGGCTGTTCACGGTCGCCGTGATCGCCGTCCTGTGGCGCATGCTCCTCGCCCCCAACGGCGTGGTCAACTTCCTGCTCAACACCGACATCGAATGGCTCGCGTCACCGCAGCTCGCGCTCGGCACCATCATCTTCATCAACATCTGGGCCGGGTACCCGTTCTTCATGGTCAGCCTGCTCGCCGGTCTCCAGGGTGTGCCGGCCGACCTGCACGAGGCGGCCCGCGTCGACGGCGCGAACGCCGTGCAGCGGTTCTGGAACGTCACGATCCCGCAACTGCGTCCGATCATCATCAGTCTCGTGCTGCTCGACCTGATCTGGACCTCGCAGCAGTTCGCCCTGATCTGGATGACCACGGGCGGCGGTCCCATCGACGTCACCGAGGTGCTCAGCACCTTCACCTACAAGCTCGCGTTCGCCAAGTACGACTTCTCGCTCGCCGCCACCTCCGCGGTGCTCGTGCTCCTGATGTCGATGGTGCTCGCCGTGTTCTACGTCCGTCACCAGAAAGCGAGGGACTGATCATGGCTCTCACCGTCGACACCCGGCGCCGGCGCACGCGCTCCGCCCTGGTCGCGAAGTCCGGACTGATCGTCGCGCTGATCCTGGGAGCCGTGTTCGCCGCCGGTCCCGTGCTCTGGATGCTGTCGAGCTCGTTCAAGTCGAACACGCAGATCTTCGAGCTCCCGCCGCGCCTGATCACCGACACGTTCTCGTTCGACGCGTACGTCGCGATCTTCACGAACCCCGAGACCATGCGGTTCTTCCTGAACAGCTACGTGGTCGCCGGCTCCGTGACGATCCTCACGCTGCTCGTGGCGATCCAGGCGGCCTACGCCTTCAGCCGTTTCGAGTTCCGCGGCAAGCGCATCCTCAACGTCGTGATCGTCAGCGTGCAGGCCGTGCCGCCGATCACCCTGCTGATCCCGTACTTCGGGCTGATGGTCGCGCTCGGGCTGTACAACTCCTACCTGGGCCTGATCCTCACCTACATGGTGTTCACGCTGCCGTACGCGATCATCATGATGACCGGGTACTTCAACACGCTCCCGAAGGAGCTGGACGAGGCCGTCCGCGTCGACGGCGCCGGGTCCATGACGGCGCTCTGGCGCATCCTCGTGCCGATCTCGGTGCCCGGCATCGTCTCGGTCGGCATCTACACCTTCATGATCGCCTGGAACGAGTACCTGTTCGCGCTCACGCTGACGCGCTCGATCGACATGCGCACGGTGCCCATCGGCATCCAGCTCCTCATGGGACAGCACTCCTACGACTGGAACCAGATCATGGCCATGAGCGTGCTCGGCTCGATCCCGGTGCTCATCCTCTTCCTCTTCTTCCAGAGGTACTTCATCAGCGGCCTCACGGCCGGGTCCGTGAAGAGCTGACCGTCCGCCCACGACTTCACACCATCACGAAACAGGAGAATCACGTGCTCTACACCGGCAAATCCATCCTCGACGTCGCCAACGAGAACAACTTCGCCATCCCCGCGTTCAACATCAGCGACTGGGCGATGTTCAACGGCGTCATCGACATCAGCGAGGAACTGGACGCCCCCGTCATCATCGCGATCCACCCCGACGAGGTCTCGCACATCACGACCGACCTCATCGCGGCGATGCATTCGCGGGCCCACCGCGCCAGCGTCCCGGTCGCGATCCACTGGGACCACGGCGGCACGTACGAGCAGATCATCCAGGCGATCAAGGCCGGGTTCACGTCGGTCATGATCGACGCCTCCCTGCTGCCCTTCGACGAGAACGTCGCGCTGACGCGCAAGGTCGTCGAGGCCGCGCACGCCGTGGGCATCCAGGTGGAGGGCGAGCTCGGCACGATCGGGGCGAACGACAGCTACGGCGAGTCGGGTGCCGCGGAGATCATCTACACGAACCCGGACGACGCCGTGCGCTTCGTGCAGGAGACCGGCGTCGACAGCCTCGCGATCGCGATCGGCACCTCGCACGGTCTGTACCCGAGCGACAAGAACCCCGAGCTGCGCCACGACCTGCTGGAGCAGATCAAGGCGGCTGTCAGGATCCCGCTCGTGCTGCACGGCGGCTCCTCGAACCCGGACTCCGAGCTGAGTCGCGCGGTGGAGCTGGGCGTCAACAAGATCAACATCTCGAGCGACATCAAGGTCTCGTACCACAACCGGATGCGCGAGGTCCTCGGCACGGACGAGCGTCTGCGCGAGCCGAACGCGATCCAGCCCGAGCCGATCGCCGCCATGAAGGTCACGGCGGCCGAGAAGATCCGCCTGTTCGGGGCCGACGGCAAGGCGTCGCTGTACTGAGCGGCGGTCTCGGAGGATGATCGGCGACGTGGACAGGACGCTCGTACTCGGACTCGGCGGCACCGTCGACTACGAGCTGCAGTGGGACTCGGCGGTGCTCGACCGGCTGGCGCACGAGCACGGGGTGCGGCGGCACGAGCTCACGACCACGGCGCCGATCGTCGACGAGCGGTCGCTGCTCGTCGCGATCGTGGCGTTCGTCGCCTCGGGGGCGGGGGGTGAGCGGTTCGTCGCCTCCTCCGAGGTGGTGGAGGCGTTCGCCGCGCACTTCGAACGTGCGGTCACGCTGGGCGGGACAGGGGTGCGGGCGGGGCTCGTGCTCGATGCGCTCGGAGTCCCCAGCACGCAGCATCTCGTGAGCATCGACGACACCGTGCGACGGCTGCTCCCGGCATCCCTCTCGTACGTGTGCTCGGCGACGGAGGACACGCTCGACCCGCACCTGATCGTGCAGTACCCGGTGGGGGCGCGGATCCGCCTCACCGACGGCGACGTCCTGTCGCCCGCACCGAACCGGCTCATCTTCGCGAACGACCCGCCGAACAGGACCATGCTGCTCGCCGACGATCTCGCGGCCGAGCTCACGCGGGCCGAGGCGTTCCTCGTCTCGGGCTTCAACACGATGCAGGACCACGATCTGCTGGAGCAGCGTCTCGCGACGCTGCGGGAAGCCATGCGCGCACTGCCGGACGACGCGCTGGTCTACTACGAGGACGCGGGGTTCTACACGCGCTCCTTCGCGGAGACCGCGCGGCAGCGGCTGCTCGAGCGGATCGACGTGTACGGAATGAACGAGGACGAGCTGCAGGAGTACCTCGGTCGCTCCGTGAACCTGCTCGACCCCGCGGACGTCATCCGCGCCCTCGCCGAGGTGCGAGAGGTCGTCCCGGCGCCGGCCCTGGTCGTGCACACGCGCTACTGGGCGATCGCGGTCGGGCCGGATGCCGCGCGCCACCGAGTCGCGCTGGAGAGCGCGGTGCGCGTCGCCGCGACCCGGTACCGCGTGGGCGACCGGCTCACCGCCGCCGACGTCGCCGAGACGGCGTCCCTTCCCCGCCATGCCGGGGGCGCGGCGGTCGTCGCAGCGGTCGAGGCCGCGGTCGACGGCGCGACGGGGATCGCCGCGCACGCGCTCGACGTCGACATGCCGACCACGATCGGCCTCGGCGACTCGTTCGTGGGAGGTTTCCTGGCCGGGTCCGTCCGCCCCGCTGTCGTCGCACCGTCCACCGTTCGACAGAAGGAGTCCGCATGAGGCCGCTGGCCCTGCCCTCGAACCGCCCGCCCGAGCGCTTCTACCGCGGAGGGGCGCGCATCAGCGCGTTCCGCGGCGAGATCGGCGACGCCCCGCGCGAGCCGGAGGACTGGATCGGGTCGGTCACGACCATCAACGGCGAGTCCGCGCTCGGTCTGACGCGGCTGCCCGACGGCCGCCTCCTGCGCGATGCGGTGGCCGCCGACCCGGTGGCCTGGCTCGGCGACGAGCACGTGCGACGCTGGGGCGACGACACCCGCCTGCTCGTGAAGCTGCTCGACGCCGGACAGCGACTCCCCGTGCACGCGCATCCGCACGACGAGTTCGCGGCGACGCACCTCGGACGGGCGCACGGCAAGGCAGAGGCCTGGTACATCCTTCAGGGCGGCACGGTGCACGTCGGGCTGCGGGAGGACGTGGATGCCGCGGAGCTCGCGGATCTGGTCGAGCGGCAGGATGTCTCGGCGCTCCTCGGACTCCTGCACGAGATCGAGGTGGCCGCGGGGGACGTCGTGTGGGTCCCTCCGGGGGAGCTGCACGCGATCGGCGCCGGCGTCCTGCTCCTCGAACTGCAGCAGCCGGAAGACCTCTCGATCCTCCTGGAGTGGCAGGGCTTCGCGATCGACGGTCCGGCGCTCGGGCACCTCGGTCTCGGGTTCGACCTCGCGCTCGCCGCGGTGAACACGCGCGGACGCGCGACGGACGAGGTCTACGAGCTCGTGCGCACGGCCCCGGCATCCGGCTCGGTGTTCCCGGCAGCGGCCGACCGGTACTTCCGGCTCGAACGGATCCCGGTCGGCGGCGATGCCGTGGTCGACGCCGGATTCTCGATCGTCGTGGTGAGTCGCGGCGATCTCGTGCTGGGGGAGGAGCGGGTGTCCGCGGGGTCGACCGTGCTCGTCCCGCATGACGCCGGAGCCCTGACGGCGACCGGCGAGGGCGAGCTGCTCGTGGCCCGTCCGCCCGCGCCCTGAGGCCGGATCGGGGGCTCGGCCGCGCCGACTAGACTGGACGCATGCCCGAACCGAAAGTCGCCAGCTTTCCGGCGATCCGTGGTGCGCTGAAGTTCTACCAGATCGCGTCGATCATCACCGGAGTCATGCTGCTCCTGCTGCTGACCGAGATGGTGCTCAAGTACACGCCGATCCACCTCGAACTCTTCCTCGGCGGATCCGGGGGAGCGCTCTGGTTCGCCGGCGTCCTCGCCGGGCCGGACTGCCAGTGGTGGTCGCTGTTCGCGCCGATGACGAACTCGTGCGAGATGACCTCGCTGGGCGACGGGTTCAACCTCTCGCTCTTCATCCTGGTCGCGCACGGCTGGTTCTACGTCGTCTACCTCTTCGCCTGCTTCCGCATGTGGAGCCTGATGCGCTGGCGTTTCCCGCGCTTCATCCTGCTCGCCCTCGGCGGTGTGATCCCGCTCCTGTCGTTCTTCATGGAAGCCGTCGTGGCGCGTGAAGTGAAGACCTACCTCGCCACCAGAGAGGCCGCTGAGGCCTCCGCCCCCGCCCCGGAAGGTGTCCGTTGACCGAACAGTCCGAGACCCAGCAGCGCCCCGCCCTCGTCGTCGACTTCGGCGCGCAGTACGCGCAGCTGATCGCCCGCCGCGTGCGCGAGGCCGGCGTCTACAGCGAGATCGTGCCGCACACGGCCACGGCCGCCGAGATCGCCGAGAAGAACCCGGTCGCGATCATCCTCTCCGGCGGACCCTCGTCGGTGTACGAGGAGGGCGCCCCGCGCCTCGACCCGGCGGTGTTCGAGCTCGGCGTGCCGACCCTCGGCATCTGCTACGGCTTCCAGTACATGGCGCAGACGCTCGGCGGCGAGGTCGCGAACACGGGCCTGCGCGAGTACGGTGCGACCGACGCGGTCGTCTCGGGCGACGGCGGCACGCTGCTCGGCGGCCAGCCGGCCGAGCAGAACGTGTGGATGAGCCACGGCGACCAGGTCGCCAGCGCGCCGGAGGGCTTCGAGGTCCTCGCGACGACGAGCGCCACCAAGGTCGCCGCCTTCGCCGACGAGGAGCGCCGCTTCTACGGCGTGCAGTGGCACCCCGAGGTCAAGCACTCCGACCACGGTCAGCGCGTGCTGGAGAACTTCCTCCACAAGGGTGCGGGTCTCGCGTCCGACTGGAACAGCGGCAACGTGATCGCCGAGCAGGTCGAGCGCATCCGCGAGCAGGTCGGCGACGCGCGCGTCATCTCCGCGCTGTCCGGCGGCGTCGACTCCGCCGTCTCCACGGCCCTCGTGCACAAGGCGATCGGCGATCAGCTCACGGCGGTGTTCGTCGACCACGGCCTCCTCCGCAAGGGCGAGCGCGAGCAGGTCGAGAAGGACTACGTCGAGTCCACCGGTGTGCGCCTCATCACGGTCGACGCGGCGGACACGTTCCTCGGCCATCTCGAGGGGGTCACCGACCCCGAGGAGAAGCGCAAGATCATCGGCCGCGAGTTCATCCGCGCGTTCGAGAAGGTGCAGCTCGACCTCGTCGCCGAGGCCAAGGCCGACGGCGGCGCCCCGGTCAAGTTCCTCGTGCAGGGCACGCTCTACCCCGACGTCGTCGAGTCCGGCGGCGGCGCCGGCACCGCGAACATCAAGTCGCACCACAACGTGGGCGGACTCCCCGACGACCTCGACTTCGAGCTCATCGAGCCGCTGCGCGCCCTGTTCAAGGACGAGGTGCGTGCGATCGGCCGCGAGCTCGGCATCCCCGAGGCGATCGTCGGCCGCCAGCCGTTCCCCGGCCCCGGCCTCGGCATCCGCATCATCGGCGAGGTCACGAAGGACCGCCTGGAGATCCTGCGCGAGGCCGACGCCATCGCCCGCGAGGAGCTCACCAAGGCCGGCCTCGACCAGGAGATCTGGCAGTGCCCCGTCGTGCTGCTCGCCGACGTCCGCTCGGTCGGCGTCCAGGGCGACGGCCGCACGTACGGCCATCCGATCGTGCTGCGCCCCGTATCCAGCGAGGACGCCATGACCGCCGACTGGACGCGTCTGCCCTACGACGTGCTGTCGAGGATCTCGAACCGCATCACGAACAGCGTCCGCGACGTCAACCGCGTCGTGCTCGACGTGACCTCCAAGCCGCCGGGGACCATCGAGTGGGAGTGAGCGCTGCTCCTCCCTCACCATGAACGAACGGGCACGGACCTCAGGGTCTGTGCCCGTTCGCATGTCTTCGGGCAGGATGGCCTCATGACCTCGGCCAGGACGAAACTCACGGTGATCGGTGCGGGAAGCGTGGGGGTGAGCGTCGCCTACGCCGCGCTCATCCGGGGGAGTGCGGCCGAAGTCGCGCTGTACGATATCGCGACCGCGAAGGTGGATGCCGAGGTGCTCGACCTCGCGCACGGCACGCAGTTCACGGCCGCCGCGGTGAGCGGAGGCTCGGATCTGTCGGCGGTCGACGGCAGCGACGTGGTGGTCGTCACGGCCGGCGCCAAGCAGCAGCCCGGTCAGACCCGCATGGAGTTGGCGAGCACGAACGCCCGACTGCTGGAGCGTCTGCTGCCGCAGCTGGTCCAGCGGGCGCCGTCGGCCGTGTTCCTGATCGTCACGAATCCCGCTGACGTCATGACGGTCGTGGCGCAGCGCGTCACGGGGCTTCCGCCTCACCGGGTCTTCGGCTCGGGCACGGTGCTCGACACGTCGCGACTGCGGTGGCGCCTGGCCCACCGTGCGCAGGTCAGCACGGCGAGCGTGCACGCCGACATCGTGGGCGAGCACGGCGACACGGAATTCCCGCTGTGGTCGAACGCGACGATCGGCTCGGTGCCGATCCTCGACTGGCCGGGCGACGAGCGGTTCACCGTCGAGGAGCTCGACCGGATCGCGATCGAGGTGCGCGACGCGGCCTACGCCGTGATCCAGGGCAAGGGCGCGACGAACCTGGCGATCGGCGTGAGCTGTGCCCGCATCGCCGAGGCCGTGCTGCGCGACGAACGCGCGGTGCTGCCCGTCGCGACCGTGCTCGACGGCGAGTACGGCATCCACGGCGTCGCGCTGTCGGTGCCGTCGGTGGTGGGCGCCGCGGGTGCGATGCCGCTGGGCGAGACGCCCATGAACGAACGCGAACTCGGCCTCCTGCGCGCCTCCGCCGACGCGATCCGCACCGCCGTCGATGCGCTCGGCTGAGCTCTCGGAAACATTCTCGAAAAAGTTCACGGGCGATGTCGATCCGCGTCGTTCCCGTTCGACGTCTTCAATGAGAGGGTCGAATCACGGCCCCACCGAACAGGAGAGACACCATGAAGTACATGCTGATCATGCGCGCGACCGACGAGGCCGTCGAGGCGTACAAGGACATGCCCTTCGAGCAGGTCATCGAGGCGATGGGCAAGTACAACGAGTCGATGATCAAGGCCGGCGTGCTCGCGGCGGGCGAGGGGCTGACCGATGCGGCCGAAGGCTTCGTCGTCGACTTCAGCGCCGAGACGCCGCTCATCACCGACGGCCCCTACGGCGAGACCAAGGAGCTGTTCAACGGCTTCTGGATTCTCGAGGTGTCGAGTCGCGAGGAGGCCGCCGAATGGGCGAGCCGAGCCCCTCTCGGCAAGGGGTCCTTCCTCGAGGTGCGCCGCGTCACTGACGCCTCGGACTTCCCCGCCGACAACGAGTGGATCCAGAAGGAAGAGGGCTGGCGCGAGGAGCAGGCGCAGCGCGCCCAGCAGTGAGATGACCGACTCACACGACAGCGAGACGGCGCGCTCCGTTCCCGACAGGGGAGCAGCGGAGCGCGCCGTCGCCGCCGTGTGGCGCATCGAGTCGGCGAAGATCGTCGCGACGCTCACCCGCATGGTCGGCGACTTCGGGCTCGCGGAGGACCTCGCACAGGAGGCTCTCGTGGATGCGCTGCAGCAGTGGCCCGAGGACGGCGTACCCCGCAACGGCGCCGCGTGGCTCACCGCCGTCGCGAAGCGCAAGGCCGTCGACGGATGGCGGCGGCGCGAGAGACTCGACGACCGGATCGCGGTGCTCGCGCACGATCTGGAGCGCGAGCAGGACGAAGCCGCGGACGCGCTGCCCTGGGACCCGGATGCCGTCGACGACGACGTGCTCCGCCTGATCTTCATCTCGTGCCACCCCGTGCTGTCGCGCGAGGCGCAGGTGGCGCTCACGCTGCGGGTGGTCGGCGGTCTGTCGAGCGAGGAGATCGCGCGGGCGTTCCTCGTGCCCACCGCGACCGTGCAGCAGCGCATCGTGCGGGCGAAGAAGACCCTCGCGGCTGCGCACGTGCCGTTCGAGATGCCGCCGCGCGAGGAGCACGCCGCACGTCTCGGCGCAGTGCTCGGCGTGCTGTACCTGATCTTCAACGAGGGCCACGCGGCGTCGAGCGGTGCCGACTGGATGCGGCCCGAGCTCAGCGTCGAGGCGATCCGGCTCACACGCGTGCTCGCGGCGCTCATGCCGACGGAGCGCGAGGTGCACAGTCTGCTGGCGCTCGAGGAGCTCACCGCCGCGCGGTTCCCCGCGCGGGTGGACGCGCACGGCGACCCGGTGCTGCTCGCCGACCAGGACCGCCGACGGTGGGATCGGAGCCGCATCGCGCGGGGCCGCGACGCTCTGGCGACCGCCGATGCCCGGGGCTCGGGCCGCGGTGCCTACGGGCTGCAGGCGGCGATCGCCGAGTGCCACGCGGTCGCCCCCTCCGTCGAGGAGACCGACTGGGATCGCATCGTGCTCCTCTACGAGGCTCTCGGACGTCTCGCGCCGTCGCCCGTGGTCGAGCTGAACCGAGCCGCGGCGGTTGCGATGGCGACGGGCCCGGCATCCGCGCTGCGGATCGTCGACGGGCTCTCCGCCTCGGGGGCGCTGCGCGGGTACCACCTGCTGCCTGCGACGCGCGGCGAGCTGCTCCTGAGACTGGGGCGGGTGGACGAGGCCCGCAGCGAGTTCGCCACGGCCGCATCTCTCGCCGGGAACGACCGGGAGCGGGCGCTGCTCGAGGCGAAGGCCGCGGAGGCCTGAGCACATGAGAGCCCCCTCGGCTGATCCGAGGGGGCTCTCTGCTGTGCCGCCGCGCGTGCGGCTCAGGTCAGGCGCGCGACTTGCTGCCGCGTCCGACGATCAGGCCGTAGATCAGCAGGACGATGATCGATCCGCCGATCGCGAGGAGCCACGAGCGGATGTCGAAGAACCCGCCCATGTCGACGCTGAAGAGGGCGGAACCGAGCCAACCGCCGAGCAGCGCTCCGACGACTCCGAGCAGCAGGGTCACGAACCATCCGCCGCCCTGCTTCCCCGGAAGGATCAGCTTGGCGATGGCCCCGGCGATGAGGCCGAGAAGAAGAAAGCCGAGAAAACTCATGGTCAGCTCCGATCGGTCGGAGCCCCGGGGTGCCGGGGCTTCATGAGTTCCAGGATGACGACAGACTCGGCGTCGGGCCAACCCCTTGCGCCGCCGGTGCCGGATATGGCAAAAGCCCGCCTCCCCGGAGGGAGACGGGCCTCTCGACCACTGCGGTCAGTTGTTGCCGCGGGCGATCGCGATGATGCGCAGGATCTCGACGTAGAGCCAGACGACCGTGACCATGATGCCGAAGGCGCCGAGCCAGCCGTACTTGCGGGGAGCGCCGTTGCGGACGCCCTGCTGGATCTGGTCGAAGTCGAGCACCAGCGAGTAGGCGGCCATGATGACCACGAGGACGCCGATGATGAGACCGAGCGGGATGCCGAAGATCGGCTGGCTGAAGAGGCCGAACATGTTCTGGTTGACTCCGGTCCACATCAGGACCAGGTTCAGGAGCGAGAACACGCCGTAGCCGATCAGCGCGATCATGAAGACCTTCGTGGCCTTCTTCGAGGCGCGGATCTTGCCGCTCGCGAACAGCGCGAGCGTGACACCCACGACGGCGATGGTCGCGAGCGTGGCCTGCGTGACGATGCCCGGCCAGCGGACCTCGAAGAACGCCGAGATGCCGCCGATGAAGAGACCCTCGAAGGCCGCGTAGGCGAAGATCAGCGCGGGACGCACCTTCTTGCGCGACGTGAACGCGACGACCATGGCGAGGACGAAGCCGCCCAGCGCACCGATGATCCACGGGAGCATGTTGACGGCCGCGGCGTTGTACGGGTCGTAGCGCGGAGCGCTGAGGCCGCCGAGCGTCCAGACCCAGCCGACGGCCGCGGTGACGAGCAGGATGCCGAACAGACCGGCCGTCTTCCAGACCGTGTCCTCGACCGACATGCGGTCGGTCTCGAGCGAACCGGCCGGGGGAGCGGCGTACATGCCCTCCAGCTGCGCGTTCGCGGCGGCGTCCATGGTCCCGTGCTGGAACGATGCGGCCTGTGCCCCCTGAGCGCCCTGAGGCGCACCGGGGTAGGTCGCGACATTCCGCGGATCCTGCTGCTGGAACGCCGGATTGTTGAAAGCGAAATTGCTCATCGTGGGCCTCACTCCAAAGGGGGTTGTAGGTCGCTTTCCTCAACGATACCCGCCCTGGCGTGTCGCGCGGGTGTCTTACGCTGTGAGCGTGCCAAGGAAATCCCCCCTCGTCATCGGCCACCGCGGTGCGCCCGGATACCGGCCGGAGCACACCCGCTCCTCGTACGAGCTCGCGCTCGCGATGGGGGTGGATGCCGTCGAGCCCGACGTCGTGGCGACGAAGGACGGCGTGCTCGTCGTCCGCCACGAGAACGAGATCTCGGGCACGACCGACGTCGCGGCCCACCCGGAGTTCGCGGACCGCAGGACGACCAAGCGCGTCGACGGCGAAGCGCTGACCGGCTGGTTCACCGAGGACTTCACCTGGGACGAGCTGTCGATCCTGCGCAGCCGCGAACGCCTGCCCGAGGTGCGGCTGTCGAGCGCGAGCTTCGACGGAGCGCAGGCGATCCTGCGTCTCGTCGACGTGCTCGACATCGTGCGCGAGGGCTCGGTCGAGCACGGCCGCGAGATCGGCGTCGTCCTCGAGGTCAAGCACGCGACCTACTTCGAGGGGATCGGGATATCGCTCGCCCCGCTCATCGAACGCGACCTGCGGGCGTCCGGCTGGGCCGACGGCGAGCTGCCGCTCGTGATCGAGTCGTTCGAGTCCACGGTGCTCGGCCAGCTCCGCGAGCGCGGGATATCGGCCTCCTACATCTACCTGATCGAGGCGGGCGGGCGTCCGTACGATCAGTTCGCGGCGCACGGCACCCGCGCCCGGACGTATAAGGCCACGGTGGAGCCGAAGGGCCTCGACGACCTCGTCGGCTCCGTCGACGGCATCAGCGTCGACAAGAAGATGCTGCTGGCACGGGGCAACACGATCGTCGCCGACGCGCACGCCCGGGGACTCCAGGTGTTCACGTGGACCTGCCGGCCGGAGAACCGCTTCCTCACGGCGGAGTTCCGCGGAGCCGGCGGCAAGGAGGCGTACGGCGACTACGAGGCCGAGTGGGGCGTGATCGCCCGCTCCGGCGTCGACGGGGTCTTCGTGGACCATCCCGATCTGGGCGTGGCCTTCTTCCGTTCCTGACCGGCGGCGGTCAGAGCGGTCCGAGGACGTCGGCGACCGGATGCTCGAGGTGCAGCCGCCGCAGCGGTTCGAGGATCTCGCGCTCCTCGAACCGGAAGTGCGACTCCATGATCGCGCCGACGCCGTCGAGATGACGCTCGATCGTCTCGCGGTCGGCTCCGGCGGCTTCGCGCAGACCTGCGAGCAGGTGCGTGAGCATCGAATGGTCCTGCATGAGCTTGTCGATCACCGCGTTCAACTCCGGATGCTCCGCGCGGAGCGCCGGGAACAGCAGGTGGTCCTCACTGCGGTGATGCCCGTCCAGCGCCGAGCAGAAGCCGATGCAGAACAGCGTGAGCTCTGCCGCGGCATCCGGTCCGGCGTTCCCGTCCTCGAGGGCCTCACGCGTAGCGTCGAGCGCCGCACGGAGCCGGGTGTGCGCTCGGCGAAGCTCCTCGTCCCAGGCGATCAGGCGGTCGGCATCCATCCGCAGCAGTCTAGGACCGACGCCCCTGAGACTCCGCACCGCCCGTGCCCGGCCTCCCCGCGACGGTCTCGACGAGATGGCACACTGGCCGCATGACCGGAATCGTCGTCGACAACGTCAGCCGCTCCTTCGGGTCCGTCCAGGCGGTGCGCGGCGCCACCCTGCGCGCGGTACCCGGTCGCGTCACGGGGCTCGTCGGCCCCAACGGCGCCGGGAAGACCACCCTGCTGCTGATGCTGTCGTCGCTGCTCGCGCCGGACGGCGGACGAATCAGCATCGAGGGCGTCGATCCGGTGCAGGATCCACTCGCCGCACGGCGGCTCCTCGGTTGGATGCCCGATGCGCTCGGCGCCTGGCCGTCGCTCACGGCACGCGAGACCATCTCCACGACCGGACGACTGTACGGGATGACCACGAGCGAGGCCCGGGCGCGTGCCGAGGAGCTGCTCGCGCTCGTCGGCCTCGTCGAGCTGGCCGATGCGCCGGCCAAGGTCCTGTCCCGCGGGCAGAAGCAGAAGCTGGGCCTCGCCCGTGCGCTCGTGCACGACCCCCGGGTGCTGATGCTCGACGAGCCGGCCTCCGGTCTCGACCCCGAGGCGCGGGTGCAGCTGCGTCTGCTGCTGCGCCGCCTGGCCGCCGAGGGGCGCACCGTGCTGATCTCCAGCCACATTCTTTCGGAGCTCGAGGAGGTCGTCGACGACGCTGTGTTCCTCGTCGCAGGCGCGGTCGTCGACGCGCGCGCCGCGCAGGCGACGGCCCGCGCCTGGCGCGTCCGCATCGTCGGAGCCGACCAGGCACGCCAGTCCGCAGACGTCTGGCAGATCGTCTCCGCCCTCGGCATCCCGCACGAGACGGTCGGCGCCGACCGCGGCGAAGTCCTCGTGCCGTTCGCGACCGAGGACAGCGCGGCGGAGGGTCTGCGGACGCTCGTGTCGGCCGGTCTGCGCGTTGCGGAGTTCGCCCCGGCGCAGAGCGCGCTCGAGCACACGTTCCTCGCGCTCCACCGCCCTCCGACCGCGGCAGCGCCCCCGGCGCCGTCCGCTCCTCCGGGCCGGCCCGCCCCTCCGATCGCATCCCGACCGGCCGAGGAGGCCGGAGCATGAGCCTCACGAACATCGGCATCATCGCGCGGCTCGAACTGACGCAGCGCCTGCGCAGCGTCGGCTGGTACGTGCTGCTCGGTGTGTTCGCCGTCATCCTCATCGGCGTCACGCTGCTGTCCTTCGCCGTGTACGCCTGGGGCGAGTTCATCGGCGCCGGCGTGTTCTCCATCGTCGTCAACATGGTGCTGCTCCTCGTCGTCCTGGTGTCGCCGACGCTGAGCGGCAACGCGATCAACGGCGACCGCGACGCGGCGACCCTCGCTGCCGTGCAGGTCACCGCGGCGTCCACCGGCGACATCATGCTCGGCAAGCTCCTCGCGGCGGTGGCGACCGGTGGAGCGTTCCTCCTCGTCGCGCTGCCGTTCCTCGCGATCGCGCTGCTCGGCGGGGGAGCGAGCCCGCTCGTGCTCGCCGTCTCGCTCCTCGTGCTCATCGCCGAGATCGTGATCGTCGCCGCGATCGGCGTCGCGCTGAGCGGACTCATCGCGCGCCCCCTGTTCTCGGTCGCAGCCACCTACCTCGTCGTCGCGGGGCTCGTGCTCGGCACCGTCATCGCCTTCGGTCTGGGCGGGATGGCGATCCGCACCGAAGTGTCGCAGGACATGCACGCCTACGACGAGCGCACCGGCGAGGTGGATTGCGAGGCGGTGACGGGAACGACCTCGTACGATGTGCCACGCTTCGACCTCGTGTGGTGGGCGCTCGCCGCGAACCCGTTCGTGGTGCTGGCCGACGCGACCCCCACGGAGTACTCGGCCGAGGGGTACCCGGTCGACATGTTCGGCCAGATCAAGCTCGGCGTGCGCTCGGCGCAGCGGAACCCGGTCATACAGAACTGGGACGAGTGCGGGGCGGACTTCTACGAATACCCGACGCCCCGGGAGATCATCGACTCCACGGTGCCGAGCTGGTTCGTCGGCCTGGGGGTGCAGGTCGTGCTCGCGGGCGGGCTGTTCGCCGGGGCGTGGGCGCGCACGCGGACCCCTGCGAAGAGGCTCCCTCCGGGGACGCGCATCGCCTGACCGACGGGAGGCCCGCGTGGCGTGGGAACGGACACTGCGTGTTCACCCGCCGTCCACCCGGTCGACGCCGCGCGGCCACGCGCAGTCGGTGGTCTGGGGGAACACCCGTCTGCATCCCCTCAGGAGATCCATGTCCCGCCTGCGCTCCGCTGCGGCGATCACGACGGTCTGCGCCCTCAGCGCGGCCGCCCTGCTCGCCGTCCCTCTCGCCGCCGCCGGTGCCGAACCCGGCATCCGCATCAACGAGGTCGAGTCCGACGGGGGAACCCCCGGCGACTGGATCGAGTTCCTCAACACGTCCGCGGCCCCCGTGGACCTCGGCGGCTTCGTCGTGAAGGACAACAAGGACGACAGCTCCTACGTGTTCCCCGAAGGCACCGTCGTGGAGGCCGGCGCCTACCTCGTCATCGATCAGCTCGAGGCCGGCGTGGGCGACTTCGATTTCGGACTCGGCAAGGACGACCAGGTGCGCCTGTTCGACCCGAACGGCGTCATCGTCGACGAGACGACCTGGACCGGGCACGCGCCACAGACCTGGGGAGTGCGCGACGTCGACGGGGGCGTGGAGTGGGGCGCGACCTCGGAGTCGACCCGGGGCGCGGCGAACATCTTCGCCGCCGACGACCCCGTCGGCGGATCGATCGTCATCAACGAGGTCGACTCGCAGCCGTCCGACTGGGTCGAGTTCTACAACCCGGGCGACCAGCCGCTCGACATCTCGGGATACGAGATCCGCGACAACTCCGACGATCACCGCTGGCAGTTCCTCTCCGGCACGGAGATCGAACCCGGGGAGTTCCTCGTCGTCGACGAAGCCTCGGTCGGGATGGTCGGCGGCGTCGAGACGCCGTTCCGCGAACCGATCGGCATCGGCAGTGCCGACCGCATCCGTCTGTACGACGCCGCCGGCACGATGATCGACGACACGCTCCCGTGGACGGGGCACGCAGCGATCGACGGGGACTTCGCCGCCGCGACGCTCGCACGCTGCCCCGACGGCAAGGGAGCGTTCATGCTCGCCTACGAGACCCGCGGTGCTGCGAACTCCTGCGTCATGCCCGACGTGGTCATCAACGAGATCGAGTCGGACGGCGGGACGCCCGGCGACTGGGTCGAGGTCGTCAACGTCGGCAGCACGCCGGTCGACATGGCCGGATGGTCGGTCATGGATGACGACCCGGTCGGCCACGCCGCCGAGACCACCCCGCTCACGGACGGCAGCATCCTCGCCCCCGGCGCGTACTTCGTGTTCGACCAGAACGTGAACTTCGTCTTCGGCCTCGGCAACGGCGACACCGTCACGTTGCGCGACGCGAACGGCAACACGGTCGACGAGCACGTCTACGCCGCCCACGCCGCCGGTGTCCTCGCCCGGTGCGCGGACGGCACCGGCGACTTCGTCGACATCGCGGTCTCCACCAAGGGCCTGCGCAACGCGTGCGGCAACCCCGTGCGCATCAACGAGGTCGAGTCCGACGGCGGGACCCCCGGCGACTGGATCGAGCTCGTCAACCCGACCACGACCGCCCTCGACGTCTCGGGCATCGTGGTGAAGGACGACGACGACACCCACGTCCACACGATCCCGGCCGGCACGACGATCGCCGCCGGCGGCTACCTCGTGATCGAGGGTGCCGATCTCGGCTTCGGCCTCGGCGGCGGCGACACCGTGCGCGTCTTCGACGGCGACCTGCTCGTCGACTCCACGACGTGGGGTGCGGGCCACGCGGCCACGACCTGGGGCCGCTGCCCCGACACCACCGGCGCGTTCGCCGTGACGGAGGAGTCGACCAAGGGTGCGCCCAACGTGTGCGTCGGCGAGATCGCGGTCTCGCCGTGGCCCGGATCGGCGGACGTCCGCGTGCTCGACACCGCCCCCACGTTCCTGGAGGACAGCTCGGGCCTCGACATCCAGGAGACCGCCGACGGCGCCTTCCTCTGGGCCGTCGACAACGGCGAGGGACGCATCTGGAAGCTCGAGGCGCACGCCGACGGCTCGTTCTCGACGATCTCCGGATGGGAGTCGGGCAAGCGCGTGCGCTTCCAGAAGGACGCGTCGAACCCCTCGGCCGCCGGCCCCGACACCGAGGGCATCACGGTCGACGGGGACGGCTTCGTCTACGTGGCGTCGGAGCGCGACAACAGCGCCAAGGGCGTCAACCTCAACACGGTCCTCAAGGTCGACCCCGAGGCCGCTGCGGGCGATCTCGTCGCGCAGCAGGAATGGGACCTCACGTCCCTGCTCCCCGCTGTCGGCGCGAACCTCGGCATGGAGGCGGTGCAGTGGGTGCCGGACTCGGCGCTCGACGGCAAGCTCTTCGACCGGAACACCGGCGCCGCCTACGACTCCACCGACTACGCGGGTCACGGCGACGGCCTGTTCTTCGTGGCGGTCGAGGACAACGGCCACGTCTACGGCTTCGCGCTCGGCGCCGACGGCTCGGCGACGCTCGTGTCGGAGATCGCCCCGGGACTCGCCGGCGTCATGGCGCTCGACTACGACAGCGTGCTCGGCGTTCTGTGGGCCGTGTGCGACGACGGCTGCCAGGGCCGCTCGGCGCAGATCACGCTGAACGGGACGGACGAGCCCGGGATCGCGCACTTCGCCCGTCCCGCCGGGATGCCCGACATCAACAATGAGGGCTTCGCCACCGCGCCGGCCTCGCTCGCGGTGGACGGCCAGCGCCCCGTGTGGTGGTTCGCCGACGGCTACGCCAGCGAGGCGCTGCGCGCCGGCACGCTGCCCGCGACCGCCGGCGAGAACCCCGGAGGCGAGAACCCCGGAGGCGAGAACCCCGGGGGAGAGAGCCCGGGGCAGACCCCGCCCCTGCCGGGATCGGCGCTGACGGACGACAACCGGAACGGCGTCACGGTGAATCCGAGCGTCGCTGGTCGCGGCGATCGCGTCACGATCTCGCTCGGTGCCGACCGCGCCGGCGAGGGCATCGCGGTGTGGATGTACTCCGACCCGGTGCTCCTCGCGAGCGGAGCGGCGTCCGCCGGCGGCACGTACACCGTCACGATCCCGACCGACGCGCCGCTCGGTGCGCACCGGATCGCCGTCTACACCGCGTCCGGTCAGCTCGTCGGGTGGGCGGACCTCCGCATCACGGCGGGCGGCGCGCTCGCCGTCACGGGTGCGGAGACCCCCGTGGTCGGCATCCTGCTGGCGATCGCGCTGCTCGTGGCGGGTGCGGCAGCGATCCGTCGCCGCCGTCAGACCGCGTGACGGCATGACGGCGAGCGGGCGGGGCGCACACGCGTCCCGCCCGCTCGCCGTCTCCGACGGACTGCGGTGTCGGTGCCTCGGCCTAGACTCTTAAGGTCATGACAGAAGCCCCGCTCATCGTTCCCGGATCCGTCGGCCCGCGCTCCTCGGGGGCCGAGGGGCAGGACGACCTCCTCGCCGGTCTCAACCCGCAGCAGCTCGAGGCCGTGACCTATCGCGGTCCGGCGCTGCTCATCGTCGCCGGCGCAGGATCGGGCAAGACCAGCGTGCTCACGCGGCGCATCGCCTCGCTGCTGCGGTCGCGCGAGGCGTGGCCAAGCCAGATCCTCGCGATCACCTTCACGAACAAGGCCGCGGGCGAGATGCGCGAGCGCGTCGAGGGGATCATCGGCGACGCGGCGCGAGGGATGTGGATCTCGACGTTCCACTCCGCCTGCGTCCGGATCCTCCGCCGCGAGGCGCAGCAGTTCGGCTTCACGAAGTCGTTCACGATCTACGACTCCGGCGATTCGCGTGCGCTCATCAAGCGCCTCGTCAAGGAGCACGAGGCGGACGCCTACGGTCTGACCCCGGCCTCGGTGCAGTCGCGCATCTCGAAGCTCAAGAACGAGCTGTCGGATGCCGAGGCCTACGCGCGCCAGGCGAACATGAGCGACCCCGCCGAGCGGATCTTCGTCGAGCTCTTCACCGACTATCAGCGCCAGCTGCAGAAGGCCAACGCCTTCGATTTCGACGACCTGATCGGGCAGACGGTCTATCTGTTCCGGGCGTTCCCGCAGGTCGCCGACACCTATCGCCGCCGCTTCCGCCACATCCTCGTCGACGAGTACCAGGACACGAACCACGCCCAGTACGCGCTGATCCACGAGCTGACGAGGCCCGTGTCGGGCGACGCTCCCGACCCGTATGCCTCGAACGGCATGATGATCTTCGAACCGGAGACGACTCCCGAGCTCGAAGGGGCGTCGCTCACCGTCGTCGGCGACTCCGACCAGTCGATCTACGCCTTCCGCGGCGCCGACATCCGCAACATCAGCGAGTTCGAGCGCGATTTCCCGGGCGCGCGCGTCGTGCTCCTCGAGCAGAACTACCGGTCGACGCAGAACATCCTGTCGGCGGCGAACTCCGTGATCGGCAACAACTTCGATCGCAAGGACAAGAAGCTCTGGAGCGACAAGGGCGACGGTGACAAGATCATCGGGTTCACCGGCTACTCGCAGCACGACGAGGCCCAGTTCGTGGCCGACGAGGTCGAGCAGCTGCGTCGCGCGGGTATGCCCTACGCCGAGATGGCGGTCTTCTACCGCACGAACTCGCAGTCCCGTGCGCTGGAGGAGATCTTCATCCGCTCGGCCGTGCCGTACAAGATCATGGGCGGCACGAAGTTCTACGAGCGCGCCGAGATCAAGGACGCCCTCGCGTACCTCGTCGCCGTGGCGAACCCCGCCGACGAGATGGCGGTGCGCCGCATCCTCAACAAGCCCCGTCGCGGCATCGGCGACGTGACAGAGACCGCGATCGCGCGCTTCGCCGAGGAGCACGGCATCACCTTCCGCCAGGCGCTCTCGGTGCCGGGACAGCTCGGCGTCGGACCGAAGATCCAGGCCGCTATCGCGCAGCTCGACGCCACGCTCGCCGAGGCCACCGAGATCATGCTCCCGGCGTCCGGCGAGGTGCCCCCACCCACCTCGGTCGCCGACGGACTCGGCGTGCTGCTCTCGAAGAGCGGCTACCTGGACTCCCTCCGTGCGAGCCGCGATCCGCAGGATGAGGCGCGCGTCGAGAACCTCGACGAGTTCGTCGCCGTCGCACGGGACTTCGCGCGCAACAACCCCGAGGGCACGATCGTCGACTTCCTCACCGAGGTGGCCCTGGTCTCCGATGCCGACGACCTCGACGACGAGTCGGGCACCGTCTCCCTCATGACCATGCACACGGCCAAGGGCCTCGAGTACGACGCGGTGTTCGTGACCGGCGTCGAGGAGGACCTCATCCCGCACCGCATCTCGGCGGGGGAGCCGGGCGGTCCGCAGGAGGAGCGTCGACTGTTCTACGTCGGGATCACCCGGGCGCGCAAGCGTCTGCACCTGTCGCTCGCGATGACCCGCGCGCAGTTCGGCGAGGTGTCGGTCGCGATGCCCAGCCGCTTCCTGCAGGAGATCCCCGCCGGCCTCATCGACTGGCGCCAGTCGCCGGGCGATGTGAACTCCCGAGGCGGCATGCAGTCGCGAGCACTGAACGCCCGTCGCGCCGGAGGCTTCGGCGGAAGCGGCTCGAACGACCGCTTCGGCGTCAAGCCGCTTCCCGGCCGCGATGCGCTCAAGCCCCTGTCGACCGCGATGGACAAGTTCCCGAACCGCGTGACCGCCAAGATGCGCGACAACGGCGACCTCGAACTCTCCGCGGGCGACCGCATCCGGCACTCCGACTTCGGCGAGGGCCGCGTCGACGCGGTGACGGGTGAGGGCGCGAAGCGCATCGCGCACGTGCGGTTCGACTCGGCCGGTCAGAAGAAGCTGCTCATCAAGGTCGCTCCGATCGAGAAGATCTAGAGGTTCTGCGGGTTAGGCTGGCTGATATGGCCCTGTTCTCCCGCCGCAAGAAGTCCGCCGACGACGTCGTCGCCGAGCCGGACGAGACGGACACGACCGCATCCGCCGAGGCGACGGTCGAGTCCGACGGTCCCGTCGAGTCCGCGGAGACGGTCGAGACCGCGCCGGCCATCGGCATCTCGGTGCAGGCATTCCGTGGTGTCGGAGCCCAGGCCGGACCCGCGGTCTCGCTCCCGGCGGAAGAGCCCGTCCCGTCCGCGGGCACGTCGTTCGGTGCACCCGTGGCTCCCGTGTCGGCCGCACCCGTCGTCGAGGCGGCACCGGAGCGGCGACTTCCGCTCGCGGCGCCGCTTCCGCCCGAGCAGACCGAGACGGTCCCCGGCATGAAGGACAACGTGCTGCTCCGCGAGGCCCTCGCGGAGATCGAGCAGGGCGCCTCCAACGAGCAGCTCCTGGGCGTGCTCCGCCAGGCGCTGCAGGGGCACCTCTACATCCGTGTCAACGGCGATGCGCGCGCGCAGATCAGTGAGGGCAAGCCGCTCTCGGTCGCCGTCGTGCGCGACGGCGAGCGCCAGTTCATGCTCGCGTTCAGCTCGGCCGCGGCGGTCCGGGATTCCGTGCAGCTCGAGAAGGACCCGACCGCGACGTCGGCCGTCGCCCAGCCCGTCACCTCGGTGCTCCAGCAGGTCGTCGTGGGGGACTTCGCGGGTCTGATCGTCGACAACGCCTCGGCGCCGCACCGCGTGGTGTTCCCGACGGAGCTGCTCGAGAAGACCCTGGAGCAGGCTGACGTCGAGATGACGGTCAAGACGATCCTCGCGGCACCTCGTGGGCAGGACACCGCGACCAGGGTCGGTGAGGCCCTCGCGACCAAGCGCATGTGGGTCGCGGTGAACGAGGGCACGGGAACGGGCCAGCCCGGCATCGCCGAGGCGCAGACCACCGACGGGCGGCGCTTCCTGCAGCTGTTCACGCATCCGCTCGAGGTCATCGCCCTCGGACGCAACGACCGTCCGCTGCCCTTCGATCCCGAGCAGCTCGCGAAGCTCCTCGCCGGTCACTCCGAGATGGCCGGAGTGATCATCGACTCGGCCGGTCCGACGCTCGTGGTGGAACGTGAGGCTCTCGCCCCGGTGCTCGTTCTCGCGGTCGACCTCGGCGACTGACGCCCGCCGGCGGTGGCGGGGCTACCGTCCGTCGCACCCGCGCCCTAGGGTCGGAGCATGGCCTCCGAACGCGTGACCCTGTCCGTCGCCGACCCCGATGGCGATCGCGAGGTCGTGCTCTCGAGTCCGAACAAGCTCGTCTGGCCCGATGAGGGCATCACGAAGGCCGAGCTCGCGGAGTACTTCCAGGTCGTGAGCGTGCCGTTCCTCGCGGCGAACGGGAACCGTCCCGTCTCGTTGGAGCGCTTCCGCGATGGCGTGGGCGCGGCGGGGTCGAAGCCCGACGGCTTCTTCTCGAAGAACCCGCCGAAGGGCACGCCCGACTTCGTGGACGCCGTGACCGTCACGTACAACAGCGGGCGACGGCATCCGCAGATCGTGCTGAACCGCCCGAGCGCGATCGTGTGGGCCGCGCAGATGAACACGATCGTCTTCCACCCGTGGGCGTCCCTGGCGACCGATCCCGACAACCCGGTCGAGCTGCGTATCGACCTCGACCCGCAGCCGGGAACCACGTTCGCGGATGCCGTCACGGCGGCGCACGCGCTGCGCGAGGTGCTGCGCGAGGCGGGCCTCGAGGCGTTCGCGAAGACGAGCGGCAACCGCGGTCTGCACGTGTTCGCGCCGATCGAGCCGACCCACGAGTTCCTCGACGTGCGCCATGCGGTGATCGCCGCCGGTCGCGAGCTGGAGCGACGGATGCCCGAGCAAGTGACGATGAACTGGTGGAAGGAGGAGCGCGGCGAGCGCATCTTCATCGACTTCAACCAGGCGAACCGCGACCGCACGATGGCGGGCGCCTACAGTCCGCGGGCGCTGCCCACGGCGACGGTCTCGACCCCCGTGCACTGGGAGGAGCTCGACGGGCTCGACCCGGCCGCGTTCACGGTGCGCAGCATCCCTGCGAGGCTGCAGACGGTCGGCGACCCCTGGGCGGAGGCGCAGACCGGTCCCGGGCGCATCGACGTGCTGCTCGAGTGGTGGGAGCGCGATGTGTCCGACGGTCTGGGCGAACTGTCGTTCCCACCCGAGTTCCCGAAGATGCCCGGGGAGCCGCCGCGCGTGCAGCCGAGCAAGAAGGTCGCGGCGCACTGGGACGAGAACGGCGACCCGATCGACGGCTGAGGCTCAGCCGATCACGTCGGCGAGGTCGTAGCCCGCGACGGTCTCGAGATGCTCGTACGTGCACGAGCGAGCCTCGCGGTCGTGACGCCAGCGCTCGAACTGCACGGTGTGTCGGAACCGCGCACCCTCCAACTGGTCGTAGCGCACCTCGAGCACGAGCTCGGGGCGCAGACGAACGAACGACACGTCCTTCCCGCCGCTGAACCGCGAGCGCTCGCCCTCGCCCGTGATCGCCGCGCCGGTGTCGTCGCGCTCGACGAGCGGCGCCAGCTCGTCGACGAGCTCCTGCCGGCGTTCGTCGCTCCACGCGGCCACGCCGCCCACCTGACGCAGCACGCCGTCGCCGTCGTAGAGCCCGACGAGCAGCGAGCCCACGCCTGAACCGGACTTGTGGATGCGGTAGCCGAGGGCCACGACGTCGGCCGTGCGCGCGTGCTTGACCTTGATGAGAGTGCGCTTGCCGGGGGCGTACGGCTGGTCCAGCGGTTTGGCGACCACGCCGTCGAGCCCCGCGCCCTCGAACTCGGCGAGCCAGCGCACGGCGGCGTCGCGGTCGCGGGTCGTGCGGGTGATGTGCAGCGGGTGGTCGACGCCGTCCAGGAGCTCTTCGAGGCGGGCGCGCCGCTCCGAGAACGGCGTATCCCGCAGGTCGTCATCGCCGTGTGCGAGCAGGTCGAACGCGATGAACATCGCCGGGGTCTCGTCCGCGAGCTTCGCGACCCGGGAGGCGGCAGGGTGGATGCGCTGGCTGAGCGCCTCCCAGTCGAGGCGCTGCGCGCCGGTCGGGCCGGTCGCGACGACGATCTCACCGTCGAGCAGGCACGGTTCGGGGAGCAACCGGGGTATCGCCTCGACGAGCTCCGGGAAGTAGCGGGTCAGCGGCTTCGCCCCGCGCGAGCCGATCTCGACGGTCTCGCCGTCCCAGGCGATCAGCCCGCGGAACCCGTCCCACTTCGGTTCGAACAGCAGGCCTCCGGGGGTCTTCGCGGGATCGGGGACCGATGCCGCGGCCTTGGCGAGCATGGGGGAGGGGATCTCGTAGCGCATGACCCCATCCTGGCCGTCAGGAGGCGACGGCAGAAGGGGGTCGGAACAGGTCGTCGAGGTCGACGCGCTCCCCGGCGTCCCGCAGCGCGGTGCGGGCCGCGTGCCAGCCGGCCATGCCGTTCACGCCCGGTCCCGGCGGTGTCGACGCCGACGCGAGGTACACGCCTTTCATCGGAGTGCGCCACGGGGCGGTGCTCAGCACCGGGCGGCGCAGGGCCTGGGCGATCGTGAACGCACCGCCGAGGATGTCGCCGCCGATCTCGGCGGGGTTGAGCGCGTGACGGGCCGACGCCGGCACGGCGTGGTGCGCGAGGATCCGGTCGCGGAACCCGGGGGCGAACCTCTCGACCTGCCTGGTGACGAGCTCGGTCGCGTCGAGGTCGGAGCTCGCCGGCACGTGGATGTACGCCCACAGGACGGCCTTGCCCTCGGGGGCGCGGGTCGGATCGAACACCGAGGGCTGCACCGTGAGCACATAGGGGTGCTCGGTCACGGTGCCACGGGCCACGGCGTTCTCGCTCGCCCGCACCTCCGCCGCGGAGCCGCCGAGGTGCACGGTCGGCGCCTGCGCGACGTCGGCGTTGGACCAGGGGACGGGCCCGTCGAGGGCGAAGTCGACCTTGGCGGCCGCCGCGCCGTACCGGTAGCCCTGGATGGCCCTCGCGTACCGCGAGGGGATGTCGGGGTGCGTGAGCGTGAGCCGGGGGGAGGTGTTGAGCAGGAGCAGGTCTCCGGCGTCGGGGTCTCCCCAGTCGAGGACGCCGAGATCGGTGACGTGCGCGCCGGTCTCGACCGTGCCGCCGTGCGCTTCGATGTCGGCGACCATGCTGTCGGCGATGCGCTGCGCGCCCCCGCGCGGGTAGGCCCAACCGCCCGCGTGGCCCTGCGCGGCGAGAAGGAGACCGGCCGCGCTCGCGGCGAGCGACGGCATCCGGGCGGGAGCGTGCGCGAGGACGCCCGAGATCAGCCCGGCCGCCTCGTCCGTGCGGAAGGTCCGCGTCGCGAGCGGCGTCCCCTGATCCAGCATCCGCAGCGCGAAGCGCAGGGCGGTGACGGGCTCGCGGGGGATCCGCAGCATCTGGTTGCCGGTGAAGTCGACGACGCCCTCGATGTGCCGGCTCAGCGGGCGCAGCAGGCCCAGCCAGGCTCGTCCGTCGACGCCCAGTCCTGCGGCCGTGCGCTCGATGTCGTGCCAGGCGACCCCGGCGCGTCCGTCGTCGAGCGGGTGGGCGTACGAGATCTCGGGAGTGATCCACTCGATCCGCTCGGCGAGCCCGAAGGCGCGGAAGAAGGGTGAGGACAGAGCCGCCGGATGCACGGCCGAGCACACGTCGTGGACGAAGCCCGGCAGGGTGCTCTCGAGGCTCCGGACGCCGCCGCCGATCGTCTCCGCGGCCTCGAGCACGCGGACCTCGTATCCCGCTCGGGCGAGGGCGACCCCCGCTGCGAGGCCGTTCGGGCCGGAGCCGATGATCGTCGCGCGCACCATGCGGCCAGTCTTCCACGTCGGATCGTGAGATCCTGGAAGGGATGAACGAAGTCCAGGGCCCGACCCCCACCGGAACCTCCCGTCCGTACCGCTCCCTGCGTGAGGCGCTGCGAGCGCACCGCATCGCCGAGGAGAACCATGAGTTCATCACGGCGATCATGGATGCGGTCGGAATCTCCTCCTACATCGACCGCGGTCGGTACATCGAGGCGATCCGCCGCGGCGCCGGCGCGAGCCTCCACATCGGCAGGACCTACACGAACGGCTTCACCGAGGACGAGCTCGTCGTCGTCGGCTCCACGGCGCTGCGGCTGCGGGAGAGCGAGGGGCGCGCGCCGTACTTCTACGTCACGCATCCCAGCGAGTTCCGCCCGATCGCACCCGTCAAGGCGAAGCGGACCTCGACCCCGCGCACGCCGGCGGCACCGCGTGTCGCGGCCGCGCCGAAGCCGGTCGAGCGCGACTACGGCGTATGCGACGTGTGCTTCATGGTGAAGACGCCCGCCGGCGGCTGCGGCTGCGACTGAGGCGCGCCCCCACGGTCACCCGGTGACCTGGGAGAGACGGTAACGTCCGGGCGTGGTGCCGACGAGCGGTGTGAACTGCTGGATGAACAGGCTGGTCGTCGCCCAGCCGCAGGCGGCTGCCGTGTCGGTCACACTCGCCCCCTCCGCGAGCAGCACGAGTGCTCTGTGCACGCGAAGCTGAAGACGCCATTGCCGGTAGCCCATGCCGGTCTCGAGCGGGAACAGGCGGCTCAGGGTCCTCTCGGTCGCGTGGATGCGTGCGGCGACCTCGCGGAGCGTCAGCGGGGTGGAGAGATCGTCCTCGACCACACGCGCCGCACGCCTCAGTCGGGCGTCGTGGGGCTCCGGGAGGTGCAGAGGCTGCTCCGGCGCGGTGACGACCTCGTCGACGAGCACTCGGCGCAGATGCTCCAGTGCGTTCGCGCTCCGTGGCTGCCCTGACGTCATGGCGAGGAAGGCTTCCCGGGCGAGCCGTGTGGCGACGAGTACGGCGGGGCCGGTGGGCAGCGCCTCCGCCAGGGCGTCGTCCAGATGCACGATCCGCATGTCCGTGCGTCCGTGCGCTCGATGCCGGTGCTCCGCCCCGGCGGGCACCCAGGCGAACCGGGTCGACGGCGCGATCCAGGCGCCCTCGTCGGTGAGCAGCGACAGCACCCCGGAGGCGGCGTGCACGAGATGTCCGAGGGGGTGGGCGTGGCGCGGCGAGGTCTCGGCGTGCGCGAAGCGGTAGGCGCCCTCGGTCGGCAGATCCGCGATCGAGTCGAAGTCGACGAGGTGCAGATCGACGACGCGCGACGGCTGGCGGGTATTCGACATGTCAGCGCAGTCTACGTGTTTCACTCCGCTACGGGCCGATGCTGGAATCGAGGCATGACCATGACGCACGGATCTCCCGACACAGCCCCCATCCCCGTAGAGATGCCGTCGGACCGACGCGGCGCGACGTTCCTGGGGCTGTACGTCGGGGTGGCGCTGCTGCTGATCGCGCTGAACCTGAGGATGGGCGTGGTGTCGGTCGGTCCCGTGCTCGTCGAGATCGAGCACGATCTTGCCATGCCCCCTGCGGTGGCCGGTCTCCTCACGACGATCCCGGTCTTCGCGTTCGGCGCTTTCGCGTTCCTCACACCGGCGCTCACCCGCGCGATTGGGCTGCACCGTCTGCTCGCCGCCACGATGATCGTCGTGGCCGTGGGGATCGGCATCCGCCTGCTCCCCTCCGCCGCCGCGCTCTTCGGCGGCACCGTTCTCGTGGGCGCAGGAATCGCAGTGGCGAACGTGTGCATGCCGGCCGTGATCAAGCAGGATTTCGCACACCGTGTCGGACTCATGATGGGGCTCTACTCGACGTCGCTGTTCCTCGGCGCGGCCGCGGCCGCGGCGTTCACGGTGCCGCTCCTGACCGCCCTCGACGGCTCGTGGCGCGGCGCCCTCGGGGTCTGGGCGATCCCCGCGGTGCTCGCGCTCCTGGCGTGGCTGCCACGCGCCCTCAAGGGGCCGGGACCGTCCCGCGGCGGTCGTCCGGACGATGCGATCGTCGAACCGCTCGACGAGCCGCGGCTGTCGCGGCTGCTGCGTGATCCGGTCGCGTGGGCCGTCACCGCATTCATGGGGCTGCAGAGCTTGAGCTACTACGCGGCCCTCACCTGGATCCCGAGCATGCTTCAGGACGCCGGGGTATCGGCATCCGACGCAGGGCTGCTGCTGTCGTACTCGAGCCTTCCCGGGATCGCAGCCGCGCTGCTCGTGCCCGTGGTCATGCGCGGTATCCGTCCCGGGTGGCTGCCCGTGCTGATCGCCGGCGTGCTGTGCGCAGCCGGTCTGCTCGGTCTGCTCCTCGCTCCCGCCGGTGCGGCGGCGTGGTTGTGGATGACGATGCTCGGATTCGGTCAGGGCGCGACGATCTCGCTGTCGCTGACGTACATCGTGCTGCGCGCACCGGACGCCGCGCACACGGCCCACCTGTCGACCATGGCGCAGGGCGTCGGCTACCTGATCGCGGGAGTCGGCCCGATCGGTCTCGGCCTGCTGCACGCCGCGGTCGGAGGCTGGGTCGTGCCGGTCGCGGCACTGCTCCTCGTGCTCGTCGTGCAGACCTTCGCGGGATCGACAGCGAGCCGTGAGCGGCACGCGCGCGGCCGGGGCCGGTGACGCGACGCCACGTGCTTAGACGAACGCGCTCATCCCGGTGATGTCGCGGCCGAGCAGCAGCGCCTGAACGCTCTCGGTGCCCTCGTAGGTGTGGATCGCCTCGATGTCGGCCATGTGCTGCATCACGCCGTTCTCGAGCAGGATGCCGTTGCCGCCGAGCAGATCGCGGGCGATGCCGGCGACACGACGCGCGGCGCGCGTGTTGTGGAACTTGGCGAGCGAGGCCTGCGTCGGGCGCAGCTCTCCCGCGGTCTCGAGGTCGGCGAGGCGGCGGCAGTACAGCTGCATGGCCGTGAGCTCCTCCAGCATGTGGGTGAGCCGCTCCTGCACCATCTGGAACTTCGCGAGCGGCTTGCCGAACTGCACGCGCTGGGTGGCGTAGGCGAGGGCGGCCTCGTAGCAGGCGGTCGCGTGGCCCAGCGCCGACCACGCGACACCCGAGCGGGTGGCGTACAGCACGGTCGAGGCGTCCTTGAAGCTCTTCGTGCCGGGGAGCACGGCGTCGAGCGGCACGCGCACGTCGTCGAGGCGGATGTGCGCTTGGTGGATCGCGCGCAGTGACGCCTTGCCGGGGATGACGGTGCCCGTGTACCCGGGGGCCTCCTGCTCGACGAGGAAGCAGCGCACGGCGCCGTGCTCGGCCGCGGACTCGTCGTCGACCCGTGCCCACACGAACGTGATGCCGCCGGAGGCGCCGTTCCCGATCCACTTCTTCGCGCCGCGGAGCACCCACTCCTCGCCGTCGCGGCGGGCCACGGTCTCGAGCGACACGGAGTCGGAGCCGTGGTCGGGCTCGGTGAGGGCGAACGATCCGAGCACCGAGCCGTCGGCGAGTCCGGTGAGCCAGCGCTCCTGCTGCGCGGGCGAGCCGAACAGCGCGAGGGTGCGCAACGCGAGGCCGCCCTGCACGGCCAGGACGGTGCCGAGCGATCCGTCGCCGCGCGAGATCTCCATGTTGACGAGTCCCGCGGCCAGCGGGGAGAAGTGCGTGAGCGAGGGGTGCTCGATGCCGTCGACCACGAGGTCCATCTCACCCATGCGTCGAGCGGCGTCGAGCGGGTACTCCGCGCGGTTCCAGGCCTCGGCCATCTGCGGGCCGACCTCGTCGATGTACGCCTTGGCGCGGTCCCACGCCTCGCGATCCGCGGCGGGGATGTCGGCGAAGACGGCGTAGTAGTCGCTGTCCTGGCGTCCGGTGATGTCGTACGACGAGACGCTCTCGCCGGGGAGCGGGGAGGGTTCGGTGCTCATGGGGACTCCTTCGTGGACCTGAGTATCGTACTCCTCGAAACTCGGTTTCACGGCGGAGAGTGTGGCGGACCCGCCGACGAAGCCCTCTCGGGGCGGCTCAGTCGAGCTGGGAGCGCAGCCGCCGCGTGATCTCCGCGACGGGCATCGACCGCGGGAACACGGCGACCACGACGTCGTCCGGTGCGCCCGTCTCGGCCTCCGCGGGCACGCCGTAGCGACGCCGCACATCGCCGAGCGCGGTCTGCAGCGTCGAGAGTGGCACCTTCTTGCGGCCCCGGAGCAGCTGTCGCAGCACGTGGTTGTGCACCGCGGTGACGAGGGCGGCGAAGCCGACGGCATCCAGCGGATCCACGCCGGGCAGGGCGCTGCGCAGGTACTCGTCGAAGAGCCGCTCGTAGCGGAACACCGTGATGATCTCGCGCTCCCGCAGCACCGGCACCTGGCGGACCACCTGGTAGCGGCGTCGGGCGAGCTCGGGATCGCGGGCGAAGTGCGCGAACACGGACTCGGATGCCGCGCACACCGCGCCCCACGGGTCGTCGTGACCCTCCGCGAGGAACCCCCGCAACTGGTCGAGCATCACCTCGTGGTCGGCGAACACCACGTCCTCCTTGCCGCCGAACTGGCGGAAGAAGGTCGACCGGGAGACGCCGGCGGCCTTGGCGATCTGCTCGACCGAGGTCTGATCGAAGCCCTGGGTCTGGAACAGCTCGAGAGCGGCGGCGACGACGGCGTCGCGCGAATCGGGGAAGTCTCGCATGACGAAAGCCTAGAACCTCGGCGGCCTCGCGCCAGTGGTTCTGACGCTCCGAGACGTCCAGGCCGAGGTAGTAGGCTGGGGGACTGGTCGATGTCTCGACATCGAGAGAATTACCAGACAGCAGCCCAGTGAAGGAACCACAGTGGATCTGTACGAGTACCAGGCACGAGACGTTTTCGAGAAGTACGGAGTGCCGGTCCTCGCCGGCATCGTCGCGGACACCCCCGAAGAGGTGAGGGCGGCGGCCGAGAAGATCGGCGGCGTCGTCGTCGTCAAGGCCCAGGTGAAGACCGGCGGCCGCGGCAAGGCGGGCGGCGTCAAGGTCGCCAAGACCCCCGACGAGGCGTACGAGGCGGCGAAGGCCATCCTCGGCCTCGACATCAAGGGCCACGTCGTCAAGCGCGTCATGGTCGCGCAGGGCGCGCGCATCGCCGAGGAGTTCTACTTCTCCGTGCTGCTCGACCGCGCCAACCGCTCGTACCTGTCGCTGTGCTCCGTCGAGGGCGGCATGGAGATCGAGGAGCTCGCCGTCGAGCGCCCCGAGGCGCTTGCGCGCGTCGAGGTCAACCCGCTCACCGGCATCGACAAGGCGAAGGCTGTCGAGATCGCCCGCGCCGCGAACTTCCCGGAGGACCTCGTCGAGAAGGTCTCCGACGTGTTCGTGAAGCTCTTCGACGTCTACAAGGGCGAGGACGCGACGCTCGTCGAGGTCAACCCGCTCGTCCGCACCGAGGAGGGCGACATCATCGCCCTCGACGGCAAGGTCACGCTCGACGACAACGCCTCCGAGATCCGTCACCCGGAGCACGAGGCGCTCGAGGACAAGGACGCCGCGGACCCGCTCGAGGCCAAGGCCAAGAAGTCGGGCCTCAACTACGTGAAGCTCGACGGCGAGGTCGGCATCATCGGCAACGGCGCGGGGCTCGTCATGTCGACGCTCGACGTCGTCGCCTACGCCGGCGAGAACCACAACGGCGTCAAGCCCGCGAACTTCCTCGACATCGGCGGCGGCGCCTCGGCGGAGGTCATGGCCAACGGCCTCGACGTCATCCTCGGCGACCCGCAGGTCAAGAGCGTCTTCGTGAACGTCTTCGGCGGCATCACCGCCTGCGACGCCGTCGCGAACGGCATCAAGGGCGCCCTCGAGACCCTCGGCTCCGCGGCCTCCAAGCCGCTCGTCGTGCGTCTCGACGGCAACCGCGTCGAGGAGGGACGCGCGATCCTCGCGGAGTACGCGCACCCGCTCGTGACCCTGGCCGCCACCATGGACGAGGGCGCCGACAAGGCCGCCGAGCTCGCCAACGCCTGAGACTGAAGGACGAGAAGAATGTCGATCTACCTCAACAAGGACTCCAAGGTCATCGTCCAGGGCATCACCGGCGGTGAGGGCACCAAGCACACCGCACTGATGCTCAAGGCCGGCACCCAGGTCGTCGGCGGCGTCAACGCCCGCAAGGCCGGCACCACGGTCTCGCACACCGACAAGGACGGCTCCGCCGTCGAACTGCCCGTGTTCGGCTCGGTCGCCGAGGCCATGAAGGAGACCGGCGCCGACGTGTCGATCGCCTTCGTGCCCGGTGCCTTCACGAAGGACGCGATGATCGAGGCCATCGACGCCGAGATCCCGCTGCTCGTCGTCATCACCGAGGGCGTCCCGGTGGGCGACTCGGCCGAGGCGTGGGCCTACGCCCAGAGCAAGGGCAACAAGACCCGCATCATCGGGCCGAACTGCCCCGGCATCATCACCCCCGGTGAGGCGCTCGTCGGCATCACGCCCGCGAACATCACCGGCAAGGGCCCGATCGGCCTCGTGTCGAAGTCGGGGACCCTGACCTACCAGATGATGTTCGAGCTGCGGGACCTGGGCTTCTCGACCGCCATCGGCATCGGCGGCGACCCGGTCATCGGCACCACGCACATCGACGCTCTCGCCGCGTTCGAGGCCGACCCCGAGACCAAGGCGATCGTCATGATCGGCGAGATCGGCGGCGACGCCGAGGAGCGTGCGGCCGACTACATCAAGGCGCACGTCACCAAGCCGGTCGTCGGCTACGTCGCGGGCTTCACGGCTCCCGAGGGCAAGACCATGGGCCACGCCGGCGCCATCGTCTCGGGCTCCGCCGGCACCGCGCAGGCCAAGAAGGAGGCCCTCGAGGCCGCCGGCGTCAAGGTCGGCAAGACGCCGTCCGAGACCGCCGCCCTGATGCGCGAGATCATCGAAGCGCTCTGACGCGCTAAGCTGTACGAGAAGGCCCCGGGCTCCACCCCGGGGCCTTTCTCATGCCCAGCGACGCCCGCCGTCGGCATCCCCGGTCTCGGGGCTCCAGGCCGGTCGCGGACACGAAGGAGGGGCGGATGCCGCAGCATCCGCCCCTCCCGTGCGTGCGTGTGCGGGTCAGATCCCGACGCCGAAGAGCGCTTCGATCGGACCGCGGGCGAAGAAGATCACGAAGCCCACACCGACGACCCAGAGCAGCGGGTGGATGGTCTTCGCGCGACCGGACAGGGCGTTCACGACGATCCAGCTCACGAAGCCCGCACCGATGCCGTTGGCGATCGAGTACGTCATCGGCATGACCGTCGCCGTCAGGAACACCGGGAGCAGGACCCGGAAGTCGCTCAGGTCGATGTTCTTGATCTGAGCGAGCATCAGCGCGCCGACGAGCACCAGTGCGGCGGCGGCGACGGCCCCCGGCACGAGCGACGTGAGCGGCGTGAAGAACATCGCCAGCAGGAACATCGCCCCGGTGATGACGGTCGCGAATCCGGTGCGCGCACCCTCTCCGATGCCGGCGCCCGACTCGACGAACACGGTCGCGGACGACGACGACGTGCCACCTCCGGCGATCGCGCCGAGACCCTCGACGACCAGCGCGGACTTGATGCGCGGGAAGTCGCCCTTCTCATCGGCGAGGTCGGCCTCCTTGGCGAGGCCGGTCATGGTGCCCATGGCGTCGAAGAAGTTCGAGAACAACAGGGTGAAGACGAACATGACGAGGGCGACGACGCTCACCTTGGACAGATCGAAGCCGAAGTCGACCTGTCCGACGAGGCTGAGGTCGGGGAGCCCGACGATCGCGCCTGTGAACCCGAAGTCCAGACCGAACGGCCAGATGAGGTTCGCGATGCCCCCGAGCACGGTGCCGCCGACCAGCGCGATGAGGATCGCGCCCTTGATGCGCAGCGCCGTGAGCACGCCGCCGAGCAGCAGGGTGATGACGAACAGCACGGTCGGGACCGAGGCCACCGAGCCGCCGATGCCGAGGTCGACGGGAGGCGAGGGGTTGCCCGTCGCGGTCACGAAGCCCGCGTTGACGAAGCCGATGAAGGCGATGAACAGGCCGATGCCGACCGTGATGGCGAGCTTGAGCTGCACCGGCACGGCGTCGAAGATCATCTTGCGCAGACCGGTCGCGGCGAGCAGGACGATGATGACGCCGTTGATCATGACGAGCGCCATCGCCTCGGGCCAGGTCACGGACCCGACGACCGAGAAGGCGAGGAAGGCGTTGATGCCGAGGCCTGCGGCGAACGCGAACGGCAGCCGGGTGACCAGGCCGAACAGGATCGTCATGACGCCGGCGGTCAGAGCGGTCGCGGCGGCGACGGCCGTGCCGGCGAGGGTGTTGCCGTCGACATCGGGCGTCGACAGGATGATCGGGTTGAGGATCACGATGTACGCCATCGTGACGAACGTCACGACGCCCCCTCGGATCTCGGTGCCGATCGTGGATCCGCGCTTGCTGATCTCGAAGAAGCGGTCCAGGGCGTTGACCGGTGCGGTGGAGCGGGTGGGGGACGGGGCAGTTGACATCGGGAAACCTCCGTGGGAGACGATATCGTGTCGGCCGCCTCGCGCGCGCCCGCGGGCGAGGCGGCCCTTCTCGTCGTAGTCTCGAAACGCTATGCAACGCCTCCTCGTCGCGATCCTCGCCGCCGTCGACGCCGCCATCGCGGCCGCGGTCGGCCTCGCCGTGCTGCTGGCTCCGCTGACGCTGCTGTGGACGCTGGCCTTCGGCGGCGCCGCCGACTGGGGTGCGCTCTGGCCGATCACCGGGACGCTCTGGCAGTTCGGCCACGGGGCGCCGCTCGGCATCGACCTGTCGACAGACATGATCCGCGCCGTGGGCGTCGCCCCCGAGGCCGCCGCGTTCACGCTCTCGGTCACGCCGCTCGCGCTGCTGGTGTTCACGCTGCTGTTCGCCGCGCGCTCGGGGACACGGGCGGCCCGCGCCGGCGCCTGGCCGCTCGGGGTCATCGCCGGGACGGCGACGATGCTGGTGATCGCCGTCGTCGTCGCGCTCACCTCCCGACTCGACGCCGCGCACACGCCGCTCGCGCTCGCGATTATGCTGCCGCCGGTCGTCTATCTGCTCGGAGCCGTGTCCGGAGCCGTCCGGGCGGTCTGGGAGGACGGCGACGGCGGCCTGGTCGACCGGGTCCACGATCTCGTCGACTCGTGGGGCGACTGGGGTCCGGTGCCCGCCGCTGCCGTCCGAGGCGCAGCGATCGCCGTCACCGCGGTGACCGCCGTCGGCGCGCTCTCCGTCGCGCTCATGACCTTCACCCGCGGGGGAGAGGTCGTCGCGCTCTTCCAGGCCACGAGGGTCGACGCGCTCGGTGCGACCGTCGTCACGCTCGGTCAGCTCGCCTATCTCCCGACCGTGATCGTGTGGGCGGTCTCCTGGCTCGCCGGCCCCGGTTTCGCGGTCGGCGTGGGGACCGCGGTGTCGCCCGCGGGAACGCAGCTCGGCGTCGTCCCGGGGATCCCGTTGTTCGGCCTCCTCCCCGAGAACACCTCGATCTGGATGTTGATCGTGGTGATCCTCCCGATCGGCGCCGGAGCGTTCGCCGGCTGGGTCGTGCGCTCGCGCCTCGTGTGGGAGGGCACTCCTCTCGGCGCGGCACCGCGGGTCGCGATCGCAGCAGGCATCGGCGCCCTGACCGCGGGAGTCGCCGCGGTGGCCGGCGTGCTCGCCTCGGGCTCGATCGGGCCCGGACGGCTCGCGGAGACCGGACCGGCGCCGCTCCCGTTCGCCCTCGCCCTCGGTGTCGAGGTGCTGATCGGAGCCGCCATCCTGCTCCTGTCGCCCCGGCACCGCGACGAGCTCGCGGAGGAGCGCACCGACCGCTGGCGGGCCGAGATGGCGGAGTCGGACCGCGTGTTCGACGACCGGCTCGACCGCCCCGACTTCGAGACCTCTCCGCTCGGGAGCACCGAGGGCTTCCGTCTGCCGCGTCGCGACCCCGCGGATCCGATCGACTGACATCGGGTCGGGACGCCCGTCCGGCCGCGGGTAGACTGGGCGCGTGCTCACGGTCGCCGTTCTCATCTCGGGCACCGGCTCGAATCTTCGCGCCCTCCTCGAGGCCGCTCGTCATCCCGATTTCCCGGCAAGGGTCGTGGT
Source organism: Microbacterium sp. NPDC089696 (assembly GCF_044749125.1). Lineage (NCBI taxonomy): Bacteria > Bacillati > Actinomycetota > Actinomycetes > Micrococcales > Microbacteriaceae > Microbacterium > Microbacterium sp. NPDC089696. The sequence goes on from NZ_JBIVHF010000001.1 coordinate 1,170,716, forward strand.
CGTCGGAGCCGACCGTCAGGCCGATGGCCTCGCGCACGCCGAGGAGTTCGGCATCCCCAGCTTCACCGTCCCGTGGCACGAGCACGAGACCCGCGAGGCCTGGGGGGAGGAGCTCGGCCGCCAACTGGCCGTGTGGAACGCCGACCTCGTCGTGCTGAGCGGTCTGATGCGCCTGCTGCCGCCGTCGCTCGTCGCGGCCCACTCGCCGCGCCTCATCAACACTCACCCCGCGTACCTGCCCGAGTTCCCCGGCGCGCACGGTGTGCGGGACGCGCTCGCCGCCGGGGTCCCGGAGACCGGCGCGAGCGTCATCGTCGTCGACGACGGCGTCGACACCGGTCCGATCCTCGCGCAGGAGCGCGTGCCGATCCTCGACGGCGACACCGAGCACAGCCTGCACGAGCGCATCAAGCCCGTCGAACGCCGCCTCCTCATCGACGTGGTGCGTCGCATCGCGACCGGCGAGCTCTCCCTAACCTGACAGTCCCCTTCCCATCCACGCACCTCTCTCGCTCGAAGGAGTCCTTCCATGGCCGGCCCCCGCCACGACCACTCGCTCTACCGCGACCGCGACACCGTCCGGATCCGCCGTGCGCTCGTCTCCGTGAGTGACAAGACCGACCTGCTGGTGCTCGCGAAGGCGCTCGCCGACGCCGAGGTCGAGATCGTGTCGACCGGCTCGACCGCCGCCGCGATCCGCGAGGCCGGCTACGACGTGACCGACGTCGCGACCGTCACCGGCGTCGCCGAGATGCTCGACGGCCGGGTGAAGACCCTGCACCCGAACGTGCACGGCGCCGTGCTCGCCGACCTGCGCCTCGAGGACCACGAGCGCCAGCTCGCCGAGCTCGGCATCGAGCCGTTCGAGCTCGTCGTCGTCAACCTGTATCCGTTCGTCGAGACCGTCGCCTCCGGCGCCGAGGGCGACGACGTCGTCGAGCAGATCGACATCGGCGGACCCGCCATGGTGCGCGCGGCAGCCAAGAACCACGCGAACGTCGCGATCGTGGTGTCGCCGCAGTCCTACCCCGGGATCATCAGCGCGATCGAGGCCGGCGGCACCGCCCTGGCCCAGCGCCGCGAGCTCGCGGCCCGGGCCTTCGCACACACCGCCGCGTACGACACCGCCGTGGCGTCGTGGTTCGCGGAGGGCACGCTCACCGACGGGGAGGACCTCCCCGCGCACCTCACGATCCAGGCCGAGCGCCTCGCGACCCTGCGGTACGGCGAGAACTCGCACCAGCGCGGCGCGATCTACACCCGCTCCGGCGGGCACGGCATCGCGCAGGCCACGCAGCTGCAGGGCAAGGAGATGTCGTACAACAACTACGTCGACGCGGATGCCGCGCTCCGTGCCGCGTACGACATGGTCAAGCCGGCCGTCGCGATCATCAAGCACGCCAACCCGTGCGGCATCGCCACGACCGCCCCGAACGCCCTCGACCCGATCGCCAGCGCCCACCTGCGCGCGCACGAGTGCGACCCGGTGTCGGCGTACGGCGGCGTGATCGCCGCGAACGGCACGGTGACGCTCAAGATGGCCGAGAACCTCAAGGACATCTTCACCGAGGTCATCGTCGCCCCGTCGTTCGAGCCCGCCGCGCTCGAGGTGTTCAAGGCGAAGAAGAACCTCCGTCTCCTGCAGCTGCCCGAGGACTGGCAGCAGGAGCGTATGGACGTCCGTCTGGTCTCGGGCGGCCTGCTGCTGCAGGACGCCGACCGCTTCCCCGACGACATCGTCTCGGTCGCGAAGAACTGGGAGCTCGTCTCCGGGGAGCGTCCGAGCGACGAGGAGATGGAGAACCTCATCTTCGCGTGGAAGGCCTGCCGCGCCGTGAAGTCGAACGCGATCGTCCTCGCGAAGGACAACGCCACCGTCGGCGTCGGCATGGGGCAGGTCAACCGCGTCGACTCGTGCCGTCTGGCCGTCGAGCGCGCGGGCGACCGCGCGGCCGGCTCGGTCGCGGCATCCGACGCCTTCTTCCCGTTCGCCGACGGTGCGCAGGTGCTGATCGACGCGGGCATCACCGCGATCGTGCAGCCCGGCGGCTCCGTCCGCGACGAGGAGGTCGTGGACGCGGCCCGCAAGGCCGGCGTCACGATGTTCTTCACGGGGGAGCGTCACTTCTTCCACTGAGTCGGTGCCGAGGCCCCATCTCAGAGACGTCTCCGAGGTGGGGCCTCGACACGCAGAGGGGGTGCCGACGGAGGTGCTCCGGCTCTCCACAGCCATGTCCGATTTCCGCCAGCCGGTGTCGGCGGTGCGTGACAGAGTGGAGTCATGAGCTTCCCGGTGATCGACTTCGACGAGCGGTATCGCGCGATCAGCGCGCGCGATACGCGGTTCGACGGACAGTTCGTCACGGCGGTCCGGTCGACGCGCATCTACTGCCGCCCGAGCTGCCCCGCACGCACGCCCAAGCCCGAGAACGTGACGTTCTACCCGACGAGCGCCGCAGCGCACGAGGCCGGCTACCGTGCCTGCAAGCGCTGCCTCCCCGAGGCGGCCCCGGGGTCTCCGGCATGGGATCTGCGCAGCGACGTCGCCGCACGCGCGATGCGCCTGATCTCCTCGGGCGTCGTCGAGCGCGAGGGGGTCTCGGGCCTCGCGATGCGTCTCGGCTATTCGACGCGACACCTCACCCGGCTGCTGTCGGCCGAGCTCGGGGCCGGGCCTCTCGCGCTCGCACGCGCCCACCGCGCGCACACGGCGCGCATGCTGCTCGTCGGCACCGATCTGGCGATCTCCGATGTGGCGTTCTCGGCCGGCTTCGCGAGCATCCGCCAGTGCAACGAGACGATCCGCGAGGTCTTCGGCCTGACCCCGGGGGAGCTCCGCGCACGCCGTCGTCTGCCCGCGTCCGCAGCGCCGGGGGCGATCGACCTCGTGCTGCCGTACCGCGGACCGCTCGACGCTTCGGGCGTGTTCCAGTGGATGGCGGCGCGGGCCGTGTCCGGCGTCGAGGAGACCGCGGCGACCTCGTTCGCCCGTCACCTGCGCATGAGCGGCGGCCCGGCCTGGTTCGAGGTGAGCCAGGACGCGGGTGAGCGGCTGCATCTGCGCGCGCGGGTGACGCAGCTCGGCGACCTGGCCCCGCTCGTCTCGACCGTGCGTCGCATCTTCGACCTGGATGCCGACCCGCTCGCGATCGATCAGGCGCTGAGCGCGCATCCGGAGCTGGCCCCTCTCGTCGCGCGCACCCCCGGCATCCGTGTTCCGGGCGCCGCCGATCCTCACGAGATGCTGATCCGCGCGATGATCGGACAGCAGATCACGGTGGTCGCGGCGCGCACCGCCTTGACCGCGCTCACGGATGCTCTCGGCGAGCGCATCGACGGGGGGATGCTGTTCCCCACGATGGCGGCGATCGCCGAGCACGGCGCGGAGGTCCTGCGCGGTCCGGCCGCCCGGATCCGCGCGGTCGTGGGAGCCGCGGGTGCTCTGGCCGACGGCTCGCTGCGTCTGACGGTGGGCGACGACGGCGGCGAGCAGCGCGCGGCGCTCCTCGCGATGCCGGGCATCGGACCGTGGACGGCCGACTACGTGCGCATGCGCGTGCTGGGCGACCCCGACATCCTGCTGCCCGGCGATGTCGCGCTCCGTGCGGGAGCGGCCGCGTCGGGGCTCCCCGCGGAGCCGGTACCGCTCACGGCGTGGGCCGAGCGCGCGGCACCGTGGCGCAGCTACCTCAGCGCTCACCTCTGGCGTGCCGCTCCCGTGCGCGGCCCTCGTCCCACCGCTTCCGCCATCGTCACGAAGGAGACATCATGACCGCTCTCATCCAGACCATCGACACTCCTGACGGACCTTTCACGATCCTCGTCGACGAGCGGCAGCGCGTGCTGTCGTCGGGCTGGACGGCCGACCCGGTCGCGATCCTCGAACGCCTCGCGGCTGCATACCGTCCCGATGACGTGGTCGACGGCGAGACGGATGCCGCGGCCGTCGCGCTCGCGTACTACGGAGGAGACGTCACGGCGATCGACGCGGTCGCCGTGAAGCAGACCGGCACCGCCCTGCAGCACGCGGGGTGGGCGGCGCTGCGGGAGATCACCCCGGGAAGCCCGCTCACGTACACGTCGTTCGCCGCGCGCCTCGACAACCCACGGGCCGTGCGAGCGGCGGCGTCGATCTGCGCGCGCAACGCCCCCGCGCTGTTCGTGCCCTGCCACCGCGTGCTGCGGTCCGACGGGACGCTGGGGGGCTTCGCCTGGGGTCTCGACGTCAAGGAGAGCCTGCTGGCGCGGGAGGCGACCGCGCTGTTCTGAGGACTCGATGGCGCGGATCGGGAATGAGTCTTGCGTTCAGCCTGTTCACAGGAATAGGCTGGTGGGCTGTCGCGCCGACCGGACGACACCGCCGAGCCCCTGAGGAGGACACCATGACATCGATCGCCATCGTGCAGATCGCCGCTCTCGGCTCGACCCCGGCGCGTCCGCTCCACTAGAGCCCACGCCCCGCTCGGACACGAGCCCCGCGCACTCTCGCATCGGATGCCGGACTCCCGGAGAGTCCTGTCGCGCGTCCGACCCGTTCAGCAACCGCTTTCCATACGAAACTCATCTGAGAGACATGTCTTCCTCGCCTTCATCGTCGAACAGCTCCCCGTCGTCCACCCTCTCCACCCCGGCCGCGCTCTGGCGCCTCAAGCCGTTCGTGAAGCCCGTCATCTGGCGGCTCGCGGGCGGTGCGCTCAGCGCGCTCGCCGCCGCGGTCATCGCCCTGATGATCCCGATCGTCCTCGAGCAGATCATCCGCGGACCGGTCCAGACCGGCGCGGTCGACGCGATCGTGTGGGGCGCGCTCGCCGTGTTCGGTCTCGCCCTCGGCGAGGCTCTCATGGTGTGGCTGCGCCGTCAGTTCGTGCTCAACCCCTCGACCCAGGTCGAGTACTCGATGCGCACCGAGCTGTACTCCCGCCTGCAGACCCTGCCCGTGGCGTTCCACGACCGCTGGCAGTCGGGCCAGCTCCTGAGCCGCATGATGCAGGACATCGGCCTGATCCGCCGCTGGCTCGCGTTCGGCCTCGTGCTGCTCGTCGTCAACGTCCTGACGATCGTGATCGGCGCGGTGCTGCTGTTCCGCTGGCACTGGTTGCTCGGCACGATCTTCATCGTCACCGCGATCCCGCTGTGGATCCGCGGCTACCTGTTCGAGAAGCGCTACGGCGCGCTCACGCGCCGCAGCCAGGACCAGGCCGGCGACCTCGCGACCAGCGTCGAGGAGAGCGTGCACGGCATCCGGGTGCTCAAGGCCTTCGGCCGCGGTACGCATGCGCTGAGCCGGTTCAGCCGTCAGGCCGAGACGCTGCGCGAGACCGAGATGAGCAAGGCCGGCGCGATCGCGTCGATCTGGTTCTGGCTCGACCTCATGCCGCAGATCGCGTTCGGTCTGAGCCTCATGTCGGGCATCTGGCTCATCTCGCAGGGCGCGATCGAGCTCCCCGAGCTGTTCGCCTTCTTCGCGATGGCCACGGTGCTGCGCTGGCCGATCGAGTCGATCGGCTTCCTCTTCTCGTTCATGCTCGACGCGCGCACCGCGACCGACCGCGTGTTCGACATCTTCTCCGAGACGAACACCATCACCGACCCGGAGAACCCGGTGCACATCGAGAACCCGCGCGGCGAGCTCGCGTTCGAGGGCGCGCACTTCCGCTACCAGGACGCGGGCGCGCACGAGCGTGACCTGCTCGACGGCATCGACCTCGTGCTGCGGCCGGGCGAGACCATGGCTCTCGTGGGTCTGACGGGAAGCGGCAAGACCACGCTCACCACGCTGCCGACGCGACTGTACGACGTGACCGGCGGACGGGTGACGCTCGACGGCGTGGACGTGCGCGACCTGCCTCTCGCAGAGCTGCGCCAGCACATCGCCATGGCGTTCGAGGACGCGACGCTGTTCTCGGCATCCGTGCGGGAGAACGTGCTCCTCGGCCGCGCCGACCTCGACGTGCACAGCGACGAGGCCGAGCGCGTGCTCCGCGAGGCGCTCGACGTCGCCCAGGCCGCGTTCGTGGATTCGCTCCCCGAGGGCGTCGAGACGATCATCGGCGAAGAGGGGCTCAGCCTGTCCGGCGGACAGCGCCAGCGACTCGCCCTCGCCCGAGCGGTGGCGGCGAACCCGAAGGTGCTCGTGCTCGACGACCCGCTGTCGGCGCTCGACGTCGACACCGAAGCGCTCGTCGAGGAGGCCCTGCGGCACGTGCTCGCCGACACCACGGCGATGATCGTCGCGCACCGTCCCTCGACCGTCGCGCTGGCGGATCGGGTCGCCCTGCTCGAGTCCGGGCGGGTGACCGCGGTCGGCACGCACTCCGAGCTCCTGAAGACGAGCAGGCACTACCGGCACGTCATCTCCAGCCTGGAGGCCGAGGAGGCGGCGCGCACCGGCGCGATCCCCGTCATCCGCGACGAGCAGGACGAGATCGACGAGGCTGTGCGCGAGGGCATCCGCGAGGACGCGGCCGACGAAGACATCACCATCGAGAAGGAGGTGCAGCGATGAGCTCCGCCATCACCGGAACGCAGGACGAAGACCGTTCCCGCTACACCCGCGAGGAGAGCCGCGCGATCCGTCGCCGCTCCCTGCGTCTGCTGGGCTCGCTCGTCCGGCCGCTGAAGCCGCAGATCGCGCTCGCGGCGGTCGTGCTCGTGATCTCCACGGCACTGCAGGTGTCGGGGCCGATCCTCATCAGCATCGGCCTCGACCGCGCCCTGCCGGCCGTGCTCGAACGCGCCGACTGGATGCCGACGTTCATGATCGGCGGGGTCTACCTGCTCGCCGGCGCCGTCGCCGCGACCATGATCGCCTGGTACGTGATCATCGCCGCGAAGCTGACGCAGGCGATCCTGCTCGACCTGCGCAAGCGGATCTTCCTGCACACGCAGCGGCTGAGCCTCGAGTTCCACGAGTCGTACACGTCCGGTCGCATCATCTCGCGTCAGACCAGCGACCTCGACTCGATCCGCGAACTGCTCGACGGCGGACTCAACGAGCTCGTGTCCGGCGTGCTGTTCGGCCTGTTCACGTTCATCGCGCTGTGCCTGTGGGACTGGCAGTCCGGACTCATCCTCGCCATCGGCGGCGTGCCGCTGTTCTTCCTGATGCGCTGGTTCTACTCGCGCTCGCAGCTCGTGTACCGCGAGTCGCGCGTGATCAGCGCGAAGGTGATCGTGCAGTTCGTCGAGACGATGACGGGCATCCGTGCGGTCAAGGCGTTCCGCAAGGAGCCCCGCAACGACAAGGCGTTCCAGGAGATCGCGGGCGACTACCGCGACGTCAACCGCCGCTCGATGCTGCTGTTCGGCACGTTCGAGCCCGGGCTCATGGGGGTCGCCGCGCTCGTGCTCGGCATCGTCGTCCTGTGGGGCGGCATCCGTGTCTCGACCGACGCCCTCACGGTCGGCGTGCTGCTGTCCGCCGTGCTGTACGTGCGGAACTTCTTCGCTCCCATGCAGGAGATCGCGATGTTCCTCAACTCGTACCAGTCGGCCACGGCCGCGCTCGAGAAGGTCTCGGGCGTGCTCGAGGAGGTGCCGACGGTGCCGGACCCCGCTAAGCCCGTCGACCTGTGGGAGTCTCGCGGCCACATCCGCTTCGATGAGGTCACCTTCGGGTACAACGGCGAGAAGACGATCCTCCCGAACTTCTCGCTCGACATTCCTGCGGGGCAGACCATCGCGCTCGTGGGGACGACCGGTGCCGGAAAATCGACGCTCGCGAAGCTCATCTCGCGCTTCTACGACCCGTCGCTCGGCACCGTCACCCTCGACGGCGTCGACCTGCGCGACCTGCACCCGAAGGATCTCCGCCGCGCGATCGTCATGGTCACGCAGGAGGCGTACCTGTTCAGCGGGACCGTCGCCGACAACATCGCCCTGGGAAAGCCGGACGCCTCGCTCGACGAGATCCGTGCGGCGGCGCGGGCGGTGGGAGCGGATGCCTTCATCGAGGCGCTGCCCGACGGGTACGGCACCGACGTCAACAAGCGCGGCGGTCGGGTGTCGGCGGGACAGCGGCAGCTGATCTCGTTCGCGCGCGCGTTCCTCGCCGACCCGGCGGTGCTGATCCTCGACGAGGCGACCGCATCGCTCGACATCCCCTCGGAGCGCCTCATCCAGGACGCCCTGCAGACGCTGCTCAAGGACCGCACCGCGATCATCATCGCGCACCGTCTCTCGACGGTCGCGATCGCCGACCGTGTGCTGGTCATGGAGCACGGCGAGATCATCGAGGACGACAGCCCGGACGCGCTGATCGGCGGCACGGGCAAGTTCGCACAGCTGCACGCCGCGTGGCAGGAGACGCTCGTCTAGGCGGTTCACCCCGCGCGTTCGCTCAACTTCTGCGGCCAGCGGCAACTTCTGCGGCCACAGCCTGGCGCTGTGGCCGCAGAAGTTGCGTAGGGCCGCAGAACTGCGGGAGCTAGCGCCGTGCGGACGGAGCGAGATGGAGTCCGCGGGCCACCGCAGCGACGATGATGCGCTCGACCTCCTCCCACCGGTGCACGATCTGTGCGTAGGTGATCCGGAGTACCGTGTAGCCGCGCAATCGGAGCTCGGCGTCGTGGGCGACGTCGGAAGTGCGCTGAGCGGCCGACGAGTGATGGGCGAAACCGTCGATCTGGATGACGAGGTGAGAACCGATCACGAGGTCGACCCGGTGGCCCGCGAGGCGGACCTGCTGGCGTACGGGGAGGCCCCACCCGCTCAGCCTCACCACCACGATCGTCTCCAGACCGGAATCCGATTTCCCGTCGACTTCGTCGGCGAGGGCACGCGCTCGGGGATCGCGCCATCGCACCAGGCGAAGCGCCTCGAGATCGAGGGACTCGACCCGTATCGCGGACTCCCACATCGCCCGTGCATCCTCGCGCGAGTAGCAGGTGGCCATGTGCGCGAGCGCGTCTTCCACTGACGCGGTGAGCACCCGAGACCCGCGATCGACCAGCGGCTCGCCCCAATGCAGGACGGTGTCATCGCGCACGCGACGCGCATTCGGCCCCACCTGCAGGTGAACGGCGGGCTCAGCATCGGGGGGCACCCACCATCCGCGATGCCGGGCCAGCGAGACGCAGCTCAGGCGTCCGGATGCCGATGCCGCCGTGACGAGATCCTTCGGAGCGGAGTCGAGGGCCACCCACTGCGCCCGCACTCGCCGCACCGCACCGCTGCGAATCGCCGCACGGACGTGATGCGGCGAGAAACCGTGCTCTGCGGCATCCGCACGGTGGGCGATGCCGCCGCGGGATGTGATCCATTCGGTGAGGTGCATCGGTCCAGGATGGGGGCGTGAGCGCCGCCGTGGAGACCCGAGTGCCGTGATCGGTGCAGAACCGCTCGACGATCACTGTGGTGGAGAGGAGGTCGTCGGATAAGTTTCGCGGCGGAGGTGAACTTCTGCGGCCACCCGGTGCCCTCATGGCCGCAGAAGTTGCGCGGGGCCGCAGAAGTTCGGGAAGGGAAGGGAGAAGGTGGGAGGGGGAGGGGACAGGGGAGAGGAGGACAGGGGGGAGGGGACAGGGAGGGGGAGGGGAGAGGGCGCACAGGCGCCTCACGCGGGTACTGGGTAGCATCGAAGCATGGACCCGCTGCTGCTCGTCGCCGAGTGGTGGTGGCTCGCGCCCGTGGCTGCGGGCGGGGTCACGGCGGGCGCGATCACGATGCGGAGGCGCAGCATGAAGAGCGGCCGACGACTCGCCTACGACGCGGCACGGCACGAGCTGCGGCAGGCCCAGCAGCACGCGGTGGAACGGCGCATGGCGGCGAAGCTCGCACGGGCCGAGTACGCGCGCATCGTCGCCGAACGCAGCGCCCGGCGGGCGACGCCCGAGCAGGTCGCCGGCGCCAAGCGGATGCTGCGCGAGAAGGAGAACGACGCGAAGGCCGCTGTCGCCGACGTCCGCGCCAAGCAGGTGCGGGTGAGCGCGGCGAGGGCGGCGATCCCCGCGGCATCCGCTCCTCGTCCGCTCGAGCGCCTGCAGGCCGAGCACGAGGCGATCACGGCACGCTGGATGCGGTACGAGACGGATGCCGCGCTGCAGATCGCCTACCCTGCGATGTCGGATGTGAAGCAGCCGGCCACCGCGGCGTACCTGCGCGCCGCCGGTCACGCGGTCGATGCGCGCTACGCCGCGACGGCCAGCGCCACTCCGGCGGAGTACGCGGCGTACCGTGACGCCGTGGCCGAACTGGAGCGCGCGTTCGAGGCGGCGGAGCACGCGGCCCGGGTGCAGGCGGGCGAGGCTCCCGCGACGGCGACCTGGCAGGACGCCGCGCAGGACATGCTCAGCCGTTCAGCCGACGCCATCGACCGCGCAGCGGGGGCCGCGGCGTCGGCGCTCGCCGCCTGGACCGAGCGCAAGCGCCCGAAGAACGACTGACGCCGACGCCCGGCCTGCCCGCTCAGCCCTCGATGGTCCGGGTGCGCACGAGGTTCCGGTACCAGTGCCCGGAGTCCTTCACGGTGCGCTCGAGGGTGTCGAAGTCGACGCGCACGATGCCGAAGCGCTTGGCGTAGCCGTAGCCCCACTCGAAGTTGTCGAGCAGCGACCACACGAAGTACCCCCGCAGATCGACGCCCCGGTGGATCGCCCGGTACGCGGCGGTGAAGTGCCGGCGCAGGTAGTCGGTGCGCTCGGGATCGGGCACGCTGCCGTCCTCGGCGACCTCGTCGTCGAACGCCGCGCCGTTCTCGGTCACCATGAGCGCCTGCTCGGGAAACTGCTCCGAGAGCGAGACGAGCAGCTCCTCCAGGCCCTCGGGGGCGATGTTCCACCCCATCGCGGTGTACGGTCCCGGCTGCTCGACGAACTCGACGAGCTGATCGCTGCCGGGCCACGCGGTCCCGCCATCGGCTCCCTTGTGCCCGTCGTTCTGCTGCTTCTCCGAGACGCCGTCCCACAGCCGCACGGTCGCGGTGGAGTAGTAGTTCACTCCGAGCACGTCGATCGGCTGATGCACGGTCTCGAGGTCGCCGTCGTGGACGAAGGACCAGTCGGTGATCGCGGCGGTGTCGGCGAGCAGGTCGGCGGGGTACTCGCCGCGCAGCATCGGACCCGTGAAGGCGCGGTTCGCGAGCGCATCGATGCGGCGCATGGCCTCCGCCGCACCGTCGCCCTGGCCGCGCAGCACGTGGAAGTTCAGCGTGACCGAGTAGTCGGGGTCGCCGGTCGACGTGGCGCGCAGCGCCTGGACGGCACGTCCGTGCGCGAGGTTGAGGTGGTGTACGGCCGACAGGGCGGATGCCGGTTCGTGGCGCCCCGGAGCATGGCCTCCCTGGCCGTAGCCGAGGTACGCCGAGCACCAGGGCTCGTTCAGCGTCGTCCACGTGTGCACCCGGTCGCCGAGAGCTGTGCCCATGATCTCGGCGTAGCGTTCGAAGGCGTCGGTCGTGGCGCGGGAGGTCCAGCCCCCGGCATCCTCCAGGTACTGCGGCAGGTCCCAGTGGTAGAGCGTCGCGACCGGACGGATGCCGCGTTCGAGCAGTCCGTCGACGAGCCGCGAGTAGAAGTCCACGCCGGCGCGGTTCACGTCGCCGGATGCGGTGGGGACGATGCGCGGCCACGCGATCGAGAACCGGTACGCCTGCAGGCCCAGATCGACCATGAGGTCGAGGTCCTCCTCGGTGCGGTGGTAGTGGTCGCACGCGACGTCCCCGGTGTCGCCGTTCCAGACCTTGCCGGGGGTGCGGCTGAACGTGTCCCAGATCGACGGCGTGCGGCCGTCCTCCGCCGCCGCGCCCTCGATCTGGTAGGACGCGGTCGCCGACCCGAAGGTGAAGCCCTCCGGCAGGACGAGCCCCGAGCCGCGATAGTCGTCGGCCGGTCCGAGTGCGCTCATGCGGTCACCTCCGAGAGGTCGATGTCGTAGCGCTGCGCCACGCCGTCGGGGGTCGTGACGGTCACGGATGCCGCACCCGTGCCGCCGGGGAACACGCGGATGCGCAGCCCCTCGTGGTAGTCGTAGTCCGGTCGGTCGGTGCGGGCGCCCCAGGGCAGCGCCGTGCCGGGGCGCACATACAGCGGCAGCGAGTCGAAGCCGTGCGTCTCGCGCCGCCATCCGCCACCGACCACGGTCTCTCCCGTGAGCAGCGAGGTCCACTCGCCCTCCGGCAGATAGAACTCGACCGAGCCGTCCGCCGTGAACACCGGTGCGACGAGCAGGTCGCCGCCGAGCATGTACTGCCGATCCAGGTACCCCGCCGCGGGGTCGTCGGGGAACTCCAGCGCCATCGGCCGCATGAGCGGGATGCCGGTGCGCGCCGCCTCGAGACCCTGCTGGTACAAGTACGGCATGATCTGCATCTTGAGGTGGGTGAACCGACGCGTGACGTCGACCGCCTCCTCGTCGAACGCCCACGGCACGCGGTACGAGCTCGAGCCGTGGAAGCGCGAGTGCGAACCGAGCAGGCCGAACGCCGTCCAGCGCTTGAAGACGCCCGCGTCGGGGGTGCCCTCGAAGCCCCCGATGTCGTGGCTCCAGAATGCGAACCCGCTGAGCGCGAGCGAGAGCCCGCCGCGCAGGGTCTCGGCCATCGACGCGTAGGTCGAGGTCGAGTCGCCACCCCAGTGCACGGGCATGCTCTGTCCGCCGGCGGTGGCCGAGCGCGCGAACAGCACGGCGTCGTCGGCGCCTCGGGCCTCGGTCAGCACATCGTGCACGGCCCGATTGTAGAGGTCTGTGTACAGATTGTGCATCCGTACGGGATCGGAGCCATCGGCCCACACCACCTCGGTGGGGATGCGCTCGCCGAAGTCGGTCTTGAAGCAGTCGACGCCCTGGTCGAGCAGCGCGCGCAGCTTCCCCTGGTACCAGGCGGTCGCCTCCGGGTTCGTGAAGTCGACGAGTCCCATGCCGGCCTGCCACAGGTCCCACTGCCAGACGGAGCCGTCCGCGCGACGCACGAGGAAGCCCTGGTCGGCGGCCTCGCGGAAGAGCGGGGAGCGCTGCCCGATGTACGGGTTGATCCACACGCACACGCGCAGATCCTTGTCGTGCAGGCGCGACAGCATCCCCTGGGGGTCGGGGAACGTGCGCGGGTCCCATTCGAAGTCGCACCAGTTGAACTCGCGCATCCAGAAGCAGTCGAAGTGGAACACCGAGACCGGCAGCTCCCTGGCCGCCATCTCGTCGATGAAGGAGTTCACGGTCTGCTCGTCGTAGTCGGTCGTGAAGCTCGTCGACAGCCACAGCCCGTACGACCATGCGGGCACGACAGGCGGCCGCCCCGTGAGGGCCGTGTACCGCGTCAGCACGTCCTTCGGCGTGGGGCCGGCGATCACGAAGTACTCGAGCACTTCTCCGGTGACCGAGAACTGCACGCGTTCGACGGACTCGGAGCCGATCTCGTACGAGACATGGCCGGGATCGTTCACGAGCACGCCGTAGCCGCGGTTCGAGAGGTGGAAGGGGATGCTCTTGTAGGCCTGCTCGCTCGAGGTGCCGCCGTCGGCGTTCCAGATGTCGACGGACTGCCCGTTCTTCACGAGCGGGCCGAAGCGCTCGCCGAGGCCGTACACGAGCTCGCCCACGCCCAGGTCGAGCTGCTCGTGCACGAAGGCCGTCGCGCTGGCCGGGGAGCCGCCCTGGCGGGCGTTGTCGACGATGCCGGCGTCGACCTGCGCGTCGGACGCGAGGCGGATGTATCCCTGCGCCTTGTGGCCGCTGCCGGTGACGCGGCGTCCGTCGACCTCGAAAGAGAGGTCCCAGGGGGCGCCCGGTGCGATGCGGGCGGTCAGCCCTCCGGCATCCAGCACGCCTCCGTCCTCGGTGAACGAGGCGCGGGCCGACCCCGAGCCCGCGCCGGGGAGCGCGAACCCGCCGTGCCAGCGCGCACCCTCGTGGTGGGCGATGCGCACGCGGATCACGCCCTCCGCGGGGGAGGAGAGGGTCGTGGTCAGCACGGGGCGGTTGAGCGTGTCGCCGCGCTTGGTGATGACCATGGTCGGGGCGGTCACGACGATGCCGGGACCGTCGGGGGTCGTGATCTCGGCGATGTCGTAGGCCTCCTGCGCATACAGCGCCGTGACGCCTGGTCGCAGTTGCCAGAACCCGTCGGTGAACTTCATTACTTGACTGCTCCTGCCGTGATGCCGCGTGTCAGCGTGCGCTGGAAGATGAGGAAGAAGATGAGCGTGGGGATGATGCCCAGCAGGGCGGACGCGCTCGTGGTGGTGACGTCCATCAGGCGGTCGCCCTGCAGCACGCTGATCGCGACGGGGACCGTCTGGTTCGCGTTGGACGCGAGGAACGTCAGCGGGATGAGGAACTCGTTCCATGTCCAGATGAAGAAGAAGATGAGAAGCACCGACAGGGTCGGGCAGCTGATCGGGAACACGACGCGCCACAGGATCTGCCAGCGGTTCGCGCCGTCGAGGGATGCGGCTTCGAGCACCTCCTTCGGGAAGGTCCCGTAGACGGACGACAGCAGGTAGGTGCCGAAGGCCGCCTGGATCACCGTGAACACGATGATCACCGACCACACGTTGTCGTACAGGCCGACCGACTTGAACATGTAGTACAGCGGGTAGAGCAGCGCCTCCTGGGGGAGGAGGTTCGCGAGCAGGAAGAGCAGCACGATCCACGAGCGGCCCCGCACGCGGCCGATGCCGATCGCGAAGGCGTTGAGCATCGAGATCACGACCGCGAGCACGGCGACGATCCCGGAGATGAAGATCGAGTTCCAGACCTTCTCGGGGAAGTTCACCCTCTCCCAGAACTTGATGATCCCGCCGAAGTCGAGCGTCTCGGGGAACGCGAGCGGACCCGAGGTCGCATAGTCGACGGGCGACTTGAACGAGTTCACGAGCACGAGATAGAACGGCGCGATCACGAGCAGTGCGCCGATCACGACGAGCGCGAGCAGCAGCCAGTCGACGGGACGCTTCTTGGTCATGCCGCCGCGGACGCGGGCCTTCGCGGGCCTGCCGGTGACGATGGCGGTGGTGGCGTGCATCACAGACCCGCCCTTTCCTTGCGCTCGAGCGAGTTCTGCACCCGGATGAAGATGATCGACACGATGACCACGACGATCGTGAGCACGGTCGCGATGGTGGCGCCGTAGCCGACGTTCCGCTTCGTGAAGAACTCCTGATAGGCGTAGTACGCGGGGACGAGCGTCGAGCCGGCTGGCCCGCCGCGCGTGATGATGTACACGGGGCCGAAGACCTTGAGGGCGGCGATCGTGCAGGTGAGGGTCACGACGAAGATCTCGGGACGGATGATGCTCATCGTGATCGCCGAGAAGCGCTGGAACCAGTTCGCGCCGTCGAGCTCCGCGGCCTCGTACAGCTCCGGATCGACGCGCTGGAGCGCCGCCATGAAGACGACCACGGGGTAGCCGAGCTGCACCCACACCATGACGACCATGAGCACGATGAGCGCGGAGGGCATCTGGCCGAGCCAGTCGTACGCCGGGACGCCGAAGGCTCCGAGGATCTGGTTGAGGGCGCCGTCGCCTCCCGGTCGCACGATCCATCCGATCACGATGCCGGCGACCGCGATCGGGAGGATCTGCGGCAGGTAGTAGGTCGCCCGCAGGAAGCTGCCGACCTTGCCGCCGAACTTGCGGCCGACGACGTCGAAGAGCAGAGCGGCGACGATCAGGCCGACGACCGTCGGGACGACGACCATCGCGATGATCATCCACACCGAGTTG
Source organism: Microbacterium sp. NPDC089696 (assembly GCF_044749125.1). Lineage (NCBI taxonomy): Bacteria > Bacillati > Actinomycetota > Actinomycetes > Micrococcales > Microbacteriaceae > Microbacterium > Microbacterium sp. NPDC089696. The sequence goes on from NZ_JBIVHF010000001.1 coordinate 1,186,374, forward strand.
CCGAACGACGTCCAGAAGTCGCTGTCGGTGAGGATCTTCTGCCAGTTCTCGAGCCCGATGAACTCCGGCGTGCGCACGCCCTTCCACTTGGTGAAGGTGAGGTACACGTTCCAGATCAGCGGGACGATGACGACGACGAGCAGGAGCACGAAGCCGGGCAGCAGATAGGTCCAGTAGGCGCCGGTGCCCCCGCTGCGCTGCGGGATCGACGGCTGTTCGGGCGGCAGCTTGGTGCGGCCGGGGCGCGTGGCGAGTGACATGTTCTTCTCCAGGAGGATGCGGGGGCGACGCGGACGCCGCCCCCGCGGGTGGATCAACGGAATTCCGCTGTGCCCTCGTCGTACTGCTCGCCGAGGTTGGCGTCGGTCGTCTTCGCGTCCTGCGTGCCGGTGATGAGGCCCTGCAGCTCCTGCACGATCACGTCGTAGAAGCCGGGGGCGGGCCAGTCCGGGTAGAACGACAGACCGTCGGCGTCGAGCACGCCGTTGAACGTCTCGATCAGAGCGGCGCTCTTCTCGTCCGTGATGTCCGCCGTGTCGGCGGCGACGGGCAGACCGCCGTTGTTGCCGATGATGGCCTGGATCTCGGGACGCATCGTGATGTCGATGAACTGGTAGGCGAGGTCCTTGTTCGCGGCGTTCTCGGGAACGACCCACAGGTTGCCGGAGGAGCCGAGCGAGAGGTCGGCGCCCGGGAAGGCGTTCATGGTCCAGTCGAAGCCGGTCGCCTCGCTGACGAAACGGCCGAACCACCACGAGCCCGACACGAAGATCGGCGACGTGCCGTTGATGAACGAGACGCCCGCGTCCTCGGCCTTGACCGACGACACGTCGGAGGCGATGTAGCCCTTGTCGACGTACTCCTTGAGGGTCTCGGTCGCGGAGCTGATCTCCGGTCCCTGCCAGTCGACCTCGCCGTCGTACAGCTGGTAGGCGTCGACGAAGCTGCGGTCTCCCTCCATCAGCGCGAGCTGGTACCAGAGCTGTCCGAGCGGGTACTCGGCGCCGGCCTCGGCCAGCGGGGTCACGCCCTGCGCGACGAACGCGTCGAGCACGTCGACGAACTCGTCGTAGGTGGTCGGGATCTCGAGCCCCGCTGCGGCGAAGGCGTCCTGGTTGTAGTACACGCCGACGAACTCGCCGTAGTTCGGGATGCCGAACCACGTGTCGCCGCCCATGACGCCGTCCTCGGAGTACTTGGCGGTGGTCTGCAGCGAGGGGGCGAGCTTCTCGTCCCAGCCGTACTCGTCGACCGCGTCGGAGATGTCGGCGATCAGGCCGGTCGAGGCCAGGAAGCCGGCGGTCGCGTTGCCCTTGTTGAACTCCATGAGGTCGGGCGCGGCGTCGGTGTCGAGCACCTGGCTCGCGGTCTTCTGGATCTGCTCGAACGACTTCTCCTCGAACTCGACCGTCGCACCGGTCTCCTCCTCGAAGATCTCGATGGCCTCGGCCCACGCCTTGCCCATCGCGCTGTCCGCGCCCTCGTAGTGCCAGAGCTTCAGGGTCTGGCCGTCGCCGCCCTCGTCTCCTGATCCGGCGGTGCAGCCGCTGAGGGCGATGCCGGTCGCCGTCAGCGCGGCCAGGGCGGCCAGCGTCTTGGTCCTGCGGATGTTGCGTGCCATCGTCGGCACTCCTTTCTCGGTGGCCCTCGGGCCGGGACACATCTCTGGGTCGTGTTCAGTTGTGGGACGTTCAGATTGTCGAAGCGTTTCGACAAAACGCGAACGGAAGAGCGAGGGCGGTCGGCTACTCCCGTGCGGGGAGGACCGAACCGGCGGCGCGGTACTCGGGCGGGATCAGGTGGAGCCGAGGAGCGGGGCGGGGGGAGTCCAGGTGCGCGACGGCGAGATCGACCGCCAGCTCGCAGGACTGCTGGGGCACGAGCGGGATCGTGTCGATCGGCACCGGCAGCGTCGTGGTGTCGAACGACGCGGCGGCGGAGATCACGGACACGTCGTCGCCGACGCGGAGCCCGCGGGCGTCCAGCGTCTCGAGCAACGCCTCGTGCACGTCGCCCACGGCATGGACGAGGAACGCACGGTCGCCGCGATCGAGCGCCTCTCCGACGGCCGAGCGCACGGACCCGAGGTCGGTGACGGCGGCGCCGGTCGTCACGGTCGTGAGCGCCACCCCGCGATCGGCCGCGCGTTCCTCGACCCCCAGAAGCAGCCGGCGAGGGAAGTTCGACTTGGCGTACGACACCTCGGTCTGGCCCAGGAGCGTGACGGAGGTGTGCCCGGCGTCCGCGATCCGATCGACGGCCATGCGTCCGGCGGTCTCGAAGTCGAGGTCCACGCACGTGAGTCCCTCGGGGTCGTTCGGGATGCCGATGAAGACCGTGGGCGTGCGCACGGATCGGGCGATGTCCGCGCGCTCGTCGTCGGGGGCGACGTCCAGCACGAGGATCGCATCGGCGAGCCTGCTCGCGGCGACGCGGTTCATGCCGTCCGAGGTCTGCTCATCGGTGAGGAGCAGGATGTCGTAGCCACGTCGCCGTGCCGCGACGGCGGTCGCCAGCACGAACGCCATATGGGTGGGGGCGTGGGTGTCGGCGCGCAGCGGCTCCGTGAGGGCGAAGATGTGCGTGCGACGGCCCGCCAGCATCCGGGCGCCCGCATCGGGCTCGTAGCCGAGCGTGCGTGCAGCGTCCTCGATCCGCACTCGCGTCTTCTCGGAGACCGGGCGCTTGCCGCTGAGAGCGTAGGACACCGTGCTGATCGACACGCCGGCGGCCTCCGCCACCTCATGGATCGTCGTCATCGGGACTCCGTCGTCGCTCATCGGGTATTCGTCGAAGCGCTTCGAAAGCGCCTCGACAGCGATGATAGGCACGCGTCCCGGTCGAGCGCAACACTTTTGTGGTGCCTCGCAACAAATTCGTGACCGGGCGCGCGCCGTGCGCGGCCGACGTCGTCACTGTCAGGGCGACGAGGCCTCGATGGGGGAGGGGATTCGAGACCCCGCCGCCGGCTCTATGACGTGACGCGGATCTCGGCGATGACCTCGGAGTACTCGGTCTCGCCGACCGGCGTGAAGCCGACGCGGAGGAAGAAGGCCTCGGGGCCGTCTTCACCCGCTTCGTAGATGACGTTGACGTGGTCGACGCCGCGGGCGCGGGCCTCCTCGAGAAGGCTCTCGACCGCGAAGCGGCCGACGCCCTTGCCCTGACCCTCGGCATCGACGTTGACGCGCCACAGCACGGAGCGGAAGTGCTCCTCCGGCGCCTCGGAGTCGAAGTTGGCGCTCACGAACCCGACGACGTTGTCGCCGTCGAGTACGACCCGCTGCCACGAGGTCTGGGGGTTGATGACGGTCGCGGCGATGCCGTAGGACACCGGAGCGAGGAACTGCTCCTGTCCGGGCTTGAGCGACAGGTTGTTCACGGCGACGATCGTCGCGGCGGAGAGTTCGACCATGCGCAGTTCGGACATGATCTCAGGCTAACCCCTCCAGGCACCGCGCACCCAGGGTCGGGACGATTTCTCAGGCCGACGCAGCCCTCAGGTATCTTGGTATCGAGACAATTCTGCCCTCGCGAACGGAGAACCTCCCGGTGACCGACGACGCCATCATCTACACCTACACCGACGAGGCCCCGGCTCTCGCCACGGCTTCCTTCCTCCCGATCATCCAGGCCTTCACGGGCCAGGCGGGTATCGAGGTCGAGACCCGCGACATCTCGCTCGCCGGACGCATCCTCGCGGCCTTCCCGCAGAAGCTCGCCCCCGAGCAGCAGGTGGGCGACGCGCTCGCGGAGCTCGGCGGACTCGCCACGCTGCCCGAGGCGAACATCATCAAGCTGCCGAACATCTCGGCGTCGATCCCGCAGCTCAAGGGCGCCATCGCCGAACTGCAGGCGCAGGGCTACGACATCCCGGACTTCCCGGACGAGCCCTCCTCGCTCGAGGAGAAGGACGTCCGCGCGCGGTACGACCGCATCAAGGGATCCGCGGTCAACCCCGTGCTGCGCGAGGGCAACAGCGACCGTCGGGCCCCTCTCGCGGTGAAGAACTACGCCAAGAAGCACCCGCACCGCAACAAGCCCTTCGCCGAGGGCTCCAAGACGCGCGTCGCCACGCTCGGCCACGACGACTTCAAGCACAACGAGCGCTCGTGGGTCGCGGCCCACGACGACGTGCTGAGCTTCCGCCACACCGCCGAGGACGGCACGGTCACGGTGCTCAAGGAGGGGCTCAAGGTCCTGCCGCGCGAGATCATCGACGCGACGTTCCTCTCGGCCTCGCACCTCGACGCATTCCTCGCCGAGACTCTGGAGACGGCGAAGTCCGACGACGTCCTGTACTCCGTGCACCTCAAGGCCACGATGATGAAGGTCAGCGACCCGATCATCTTCGGTCACGTCGTGAAGGCGTTCTTCCGCGATGTGTTCGCGCAGTACGGCGACCAGCTCGCCGCGGCCGGGCTCAACGCGAACGACGGTCTCGGATCGATCCTCGCGGGCCTCGAGGGCATCGCGGGCGGCGACGAGATCGCCGCGGCGTTCGCCAAGGCCATCGCCGAGGGGCCGCGCCTCTCGTACGTGAACTCGGACAAGGGCATCACCAACCTGCACGTCCCGAGCGACGTGATCGTCGACGCCTCCATGCCCGCGCTCGTCCGCAACGGCGGCAAGCTCTGGGGCAAGGACGGCGGCGAGGCCGACACGCTCGCGGTGATCCCCGACTCCTCGTACGCGAGCGTCTACCAGGCCGTGATCGACGACGTCATCGCGAACGGTCCGCTCGACCCCGCGACCATCGGCACCGTCCCGAACGTCGGCCTCATGGCGCAGGCGGCCGAGGAGTACGGCAGCCACGACAAGACGTTCGAGATCGCGGCGGCGGGCACCGTGCAGGTGCTCGACGGCGAGGGGACCGTGCTCATCGAGCACGAGGTCGGCGCCGGCGACATCTGGCGTGCGACGCAGACCAAGCACATCCCGGTGATGGACTGGGTCAAGCTCGCGGTCGGACGAGCACGCGCGACCGGCGCCCCCGCGGTGTTCTGGCTCGACGCGAACCGCTCGCACGACGCGCAGATCATCGCGAAGGTGCACCAGGGCCTCGCGACGCTCGACACCAAGGGCCTGACCATCACGATCCTCGCTCCGGAGGAGGCCACGCGCTACACGCTCGCGCGCATGCGCCACGGCCTCGACACCATCTCGGTGACGGGCAACGTGCTGCGCGATTACCTCACCGACCTGTTCCCGATCCTCGAGGTCGGCACGAGCGCCAAGATGCTCTCGATCGTGCCGCTGCTCGCGGGCGGCGGCCTGTTCGAGACCGGTGCCGGCGGCTCCGCGCCCAAGCACGTGCAGCAGCTCGTGGAGCAGAACTACCTGCGCTGGGACTCGCTGGGCGAGTTCTTCGCGCTGGCGGCCTCGCTCGAGCACTTCGCCGACCGCACCGGCAACGAGAAGGCCCGCGTGCTGGCCGAGACGCTGGACGCCGCGACCGGTACGTTCCTCGAGGAGGACCGCTCGCCGGGGCGCGCGCTCGGCACGATCGACAACCGTGGCAGCCACTTCTACCTGGGCCTGTACTGGGCGCAGGAGCTCGCGAACCAGACGAAGGACGCCGAGCTCGCTGCGGCCTTCGCCCCGGTCGCGGCGTCGCTCGCCGAGAACGAGGAGAAGATCGTCTCCGAGCTGAACGCGGTGCAGGGCTCCGCGGTCGAGATCGGCGGCTACTACCGCCCGGACGACGCGCTCGTCGCGGCGATCATGCGCCCGTCCGCGACGCTCAACGGCATCGTCGACGCGCTGAGCTGACACGCGTGACAGGAGGGCCGGATGCTGCGCGCATCCGGCCCTCCGCCGTTCCGTTCACGTCCACAGGGCGCGCACGGTCGAGGCGAGCGCGCGCCCCTGGGCGAATCCTGCACGAGCCGCCGGCGTCCGGGACGCCGGATCCATGACGTTCTCGCCGAAGGCCGCGACGGCCTCGGCGTCGGGGAGCACGGTAGCGACGCGACTCCCGGCGACGCGCAGTGCGGCGACGTGGTCCTCCAGATGCGCGCCCCACTCCCGCGGGATCCGCGCACGGCCGCCGAAGGGCGAGAGCACGAGCACACGCTCGTACCCCTCTGCGAGGTCGGCGTTGTCCGAGTTCGCGCGGTAGCCGCCGTCGAGGTAGAACCCCTCGCCGATCGCGTAGGCCGTGCCGCTGGAGCAGCTCGCCGCCACGGCGTCGACGAGCGCGACCCCGCTGTCGCTGTCGAACAGCACCGGCTCGCCGGTACGGGCGTCGACTGCGGTCACCACGAACCGCTGCGCGGGCCACTCCGCGGGGGAAGGCAGCCGTGAGGCGACGATCGATCGCCAGCGATCCCGGACCGTCATGTCGGTCGAGCCCTCGAGCGCCATCGCCTCCGCGCCCAGGCGCCTGCGCATATCGGGGAGATTCCGTGACCCCGCGATGATCGCCGCGGTGCGCGCCCGGTGATCCACCGGCGGGGCGCCCCTTCGGCCCGGGGGCGGGGCTGACCCCGCATGAGCGTCGAGGATCTCCGCGAGCAGCGCCGCGGGGTCGCCGGTCGCGAGCTGCGCGGCGGCGGTGGAGCCGGCCGATGTGCCGACCACGAGGTCGACGTCGGTCGCGTCGACTCCGCCGTCGCGCAACCCGGCGACCACGCCGATCACCCAGGCGTTGCCCGCCGACCCGGCGCCGCCGAGCACGAGAGCGCGGCGACGCGGGGTCGATGACCGATCGGTCAGTTGTGCACCGAGACCTCGAGGCCCACGGGAGCCCACTCGTACACGAACCGTGCGACGTCGATCGGCATGTTCACGCAGCCGTGGCTCATCCGGTTTCCGAAGTTGCTGTGCCAGTAGGTGCCGTGGAAGGCCTCGTCGCCGTTGAAGTACGTGACCCAGGGGACGTTGGGCGTCTCGGTGATCGATCCGTCCGGCTCGCGGCTCTTCATGGTCTGCGAGCGCACGTGCGCGTACACCTTGAAGTTGCCCGTGTCGGTCGGGGTCGCGGCCTTGCCCGAGGAGATCTTCCACGAACGCACCACTGCGCCGTTCTCGTACAGCGTCGCGGTCTGCGAGCTGAGGTTCACGTCGATCGTGCGCAGCAGGTTGACCGACTCGAAGGGGGTCTCGGTCACGCTGATCGGAAACACGCCCTCGCCGGCCTCGAGCTGCTTCGCGACGTCGGAGGCGAGGCCCGAGGTGTCGCCCATCGCTCGGCCGTTGGCTCCGGCGGACTCGGTGCGCAGGACGTTGCCGGCGGAGTCGACGATGTTGGTGGCGTTCACGGGGGCGCGGTCGACCGCCGCCGGGAGTGCGTCGACGGTGGTCTGGATCGCGGTCTGGTCGGCCACGATCTGGAGCCCGTCCTCGCTGTCCTGGATCGAGAACCAGGTCGAGGCCGTGACGGGGTCGATCGGAACCGTGCGCTCGTCCCCGATGTAGAAGCCGATCGTGCCGAGCATGGTGTTGAGGGATGTCGCGAGGGTCGTCGCGTCCTCGTCGGTCACCGACGGCGTCGCCTCGGCGGGGCCGCCCGGGAACTCGAGGCTCTTGCCGCCGTCGGCGATGGCCTCGGCGAAGGCCGCACCCAGAGCGTCGAGGTCGACGCCCGTGCCGGTCTCGGACGGAGTGATGACGAAGCTCGCGGTCGTCGCGTCGAACACGACTCCGGCGTCCACCGGGTCGTCGAAGCTCGCGGGGACGGCGGTGCGGAGCGCGGAGTCGGCGGTCGCCGGGTCGAGGGCGATGTCGCCGGAGATCGGCTCGCCCATCCAGGAGCCGAGGTTCCACATCGGGTGCGCGGCGAACGCCTGGTCGGCGAGAGCCGCTGCATCCACGGTGGCTCCGAGGTCGGCGCCCGTGAGGACGACGTCGTCGCCGGTCCCGGTCAGTGTGACCTCGGTCTCGGACACGTGCGCGGAGATCGCATCGGCGGCGGCACCGGGCGTGAGCCAACCGACCGGGATGCCGGCGACCGTGGTGCCCGGCGCGATGAGGATCGCGGAGGCGGCGCCCGCGCCGATCAGGACGGCGCCCACACCGAGTCCGATCCAGAGCCCGAGGCGCTTCTTCTTGGGAGCCGGTTCGATCGGGGCCCAGGCGAGTGGCTGGTCGCCCCCGGAATCCTGGCCGTCGAGGGCGGTGTCCGCCTCGGTCAGCTTCTCGGTCTTCGCATCCTGCGCTGAGATCACATCGGTCACGAACTTCACCCCCCGGTTCTCACGTGGCCTTATCACATCCCATGGTACGTGATGGGAGGTAACGGGGAGGCAACGGTCAGGAAAGGGGGCTACCGGGCCGGCGCTCAGTCGACGATGGCGATGCCGTCGATCTCGACGAGCATCTCCTCACGGGGCAGCCCCGTGAACACGGTCGTGCGAGACGGCAGGACCCCGCTCGTGGTGTGGGCCGTCACGAAGGCACCGTACGCGTCGTTCATGATCGGGAAGTCCTCGCGCTTGGTGAGGTAGACGCGCAGCATCACGACGTCGTCGAAGGTCGCGCCCGAGGCCTCGACGATCGCCTTGACGTTCTCGAGAGTGCGGGTCGTCTGCGCCGCGACGTCGCCCGGGAACAGGTACTCGTTGGTGACCGGGTCGACCGGGCCCTGGCCCGAGACCTGCACGAACGGACCCTTGCGGACGCCCTGGGAGAAGGTGTGGGCGGGAGCGGGGGCGGCGTCGGTGGAGACGCGGGTCTTCGAAGTCATGCGTCCAGCCTAGTAGCCTTGTTAGATGCCTCTACAAATTCCGGATCCCGTACTCGGCTCGTGGACGAAGGGGTTCCCGGCGCACGCGGCCGGCCTCGCGCTGTCGGAGGTCCCCGACGCGGGGCTGCACCTCTCCGATCTCGTCACGCCCGTGCTGACCGTGCACGAGGACGCGCTCGCGCACAACGAGGCGACCGTGTTCGGCTGGGCGCGGGCGCAGGGCGTCCTGCTCGCCCCGCACGGCAAGACCACGATGGCGCCGGCCCTGTGGCAGCGTCTCCTCGACGCCGGAGCCTGGGGCATCTCCGTCGCCACGTCCTGGCAGGCCGAGGTCGCCGTGCAGGCGGGAGTGCGGACCGTGCTGATCGCCAACGCGGTGACCGATCGTGCGGCCGCGTCTCGGCTCGGCGACCTCCTCGCCGAGGACGCCGGCCTGCGCGTCCTGTGCTGGGCGGATTCGCTCACGACCGTCGAGATCCTCGCCTCCGCTCTCGCCTCTGCCCCGCGCGAGCTCGACGTCCTGGTCGAGCTCGGCGGCGCGGGAGGACGCACGGGTGCGCGCACGATCGAGGAGGGCGAGCGGATCGCGACGGCGATCTCGGCCGCTCCCGGACTGCGCCTCGCCGGCGTGACCGGGTACGAGGGCCCGTTCGGCCCCGATCGCAGCGAGTCCTCCGTCGCCGCGGTCGACGCCTATCTCGGGACGCTCGTCGAGCTGCATGCGCGCCTGACCTATCCGGAGGGCCTCCGCCCGGTGCTCAGCGCCGGCGGGAGCTCGTTCCCCGACCGCGCGGCCGCGGTGCTCGCCCCGCACGGCGTCGACGCCGACGTGGTGCTCCGGTCCGGCGCGTTCCAGATCCACGACGACGGGTTCTACACGCGCATGTCGCCGTTCGGCCCGCTCATCGGCACCGCGCCGCTCCGCTCGGCGATGCACGCCTGGAGTCGGGTCGTCTCGCAGCCGGAGCCGGGTCTCGCCCTGCTGGACGCCGGCCGTCGGGACGTGCCCTTCGACATCGACCTCCCGACTCCGCAGTCGGTGGCCGGAGCCGTCACCGCGCTCAACGACCAGCACGCGTTCCTCCGTCTCGACGCCGAGGCCTCGGTCGCTCCGGGGGACGTCGTGCGGCTCGGGCTCTCCCACCCCTGCACGGCGTTCGACAAGTGGAAGGTGGTCGCGATCATCGACGACCCCGACGCCGCGGACCCGCGCGTGATCGGGGCGGTGGCGACGTGCTTCTGAGCGGCGAGAGGTCCGTGCGGGTCTACCGCCGCGCCACGGTCGTGGACGGCACCGGTGGGTCGCGATTCACGGCCGACGTCTTCGTGGAGGGAGCCCGCGTCGCGGCCGTCGTGCGCGCCGGCACGTCGGCCCCCGAGCTTCCCGAGTCCGCGGTGGAGGTCGACGCGACCGGCCTCGTGCTCGCCCCGGGGTTCATCGACATGCACGCGCACAGCGAGCTCGCGATCCTGACCGGAGCCGCGCACACCGCGAAGATCCGCCAGGGGGTCACGACCGAGGTCGTGGGCCAGGACGGGCTCGGCTACGCGCCGCTCGACGATCGCGCGGCCGGCGTCGTCCCCGCCCAGATCGCCGGATGGAACGGCGCACCCGCGTCCGTCCCGTGGCGGCGCATGGACGACCTGCTGCGCGCGTTCGACGAGACCGGAGTCGCCAACACGGCGGCTCTGGTGCCGCAGGGCAATCTGCGGATGATCGTCGTCGGTCACGAGAACCGTCCCGCCACCGCGGCCGAGATCGACGCGATGTGCGCTCTGCTCGGCGAGGCCCTGGACGAGGGCGCCTTCGGCATGTCGAGCGGCCTCACCTACACGCCGGGCATGTACGCCGACACCGCCGAGCTCGAGGCGCTGTGCCGGGTGGTCGCGGAGCGCGGTGGCTACTGGTCCCCGCATACCCGCAGCTACGGCGGGGCCGCGCTCGACGCATACCGGGAGGCGTTGGACATCGGGCGTCGCACCGGCTGCGCGATCCACCTCACGCACGCCACCATGAACTTCGCGCCGAACCGCGGCCGCGCGTCCGAACTGCTCGCGCTCGTCGACGAGGCCCTCGCCGACGGCGTCGAGGTCACGCTCGACACGTACCCGTACCTGCCGGGGGCGACGACCCTCGCGGCCCTGCTGCCCAGCCGCCTCGCGGAGACGGGCGACCTCCTCGGCACGATCGCGGCGCTCGACGCCGACGGCCGGGAGGCCGTGCGCGTGGAGCTCGAGGAGATCGGGTGCGACGGGTTCCACGGCGAGCGGGCGGACTGGTCGGCCATCCAGATCGCCGGGACCGGGGACGCGGCACTGGGCGACCTCGTGGGACGCACCATCGCGGAGATCGCCGAGACCACGGGGGAGCGGGCGGTCGACGTCGTGCTCGACACGATCGTCCGTGATGCGGGCGCGACCGGCATCCTCATGCACATCGGCGACGAGGAGAACGTGCGCGAGATCATGCGTCACCCGAGCCACAGCGGCGGGAGCGACGGCATCCTCATCGGCGCCCGGCCGCACCCGCGCGGGCGCGGGACGTTCCCGCGCTACCTCGGGCACTACGTCCGCGAGCTCGGCGTGCTGACCCTCGAGGAGGCCGTGCGACACCTGTCCGGGACGCCGGCGGCGCGCCTCGGTCTCGATCGGGGCGACGCCCCGCGCGGCGTGATCCGGGAGGGAGCCACCGCCGACATCGTGCTCTTCGATCCGGCGACCGTCGCCGCGGGAGCCACCTTCGAGGCCCCGCACGAGCCACCGGTGGGCATCGTCGAGGTGCTCGTCGGGGGCGTGCCCGTGATCGTGGACGGAGAGGCCACGGGGGCCACGCCCGGTCGGGCGCTGCGCATGCCGCCACCGGCGCACCGTGCCACCGTGCCCCTCGCGCACACGGTGATCGACGCCGCTGCGGAGCCGTTCGCCTGGACCGAGACCACGCCCGTCGTCGCCTCGGAGGCCCTCTCGGCGAGCGCGGATCGGCTGCGCGTCTCCGCGCCCGGCGACGGACCCGCGATCACGCTGCGCGTCGACGAGTCCCTGGCCGACGCGCCGATCGCCCACGGGCGGGTCGCCGCGGAGGCGTTCCGCATCACGGTGACGGCCGAGGGCATCGCGGTGCACGGCGCCTCCGCCGCCGGAGTCTTCCGCGGGGCGACCGCGCTGCTCCAGCTGCGCCGGGCCGGAGCGTCGCGCGCCCGCATCCCCGCGGGCACCTGGACGGGTGCCCCGGCCTACGCCTGGCGCGGCACCATGCTCGACGTCGCCCGCCACTTCCGCCCGGTGGCCGACCTGCGTCGTCTGGTCGACCTGCTCGCCGACCATCATCTGAACGTGCTGCACCTGCACCTCACCGACGACCAGGGGTGGCGCTTCGAGGTGCCCGGCTACCCGCGGCTCACCATGGTGGGCGGGCGGCGCGAGTCGACCCAGCGGGGACACGGACCGCTCGCGACCGTCGAGCCGGGGGTGCACGAGGGGCACTACACGGATGCCGAGCTGCGCGAGCTCGTGGCCTACGCCGCCGAGCGCTTCGTGACGGTGGTGCCCGAGGTGGAGCTGCCGGGGCACATCCAGGCGGGCCTCGCGGCGTACCCCGAGCTGGGGAACCCGGACGTCGGAGATCCCGTGAGCGCACCCTGGGAGAGGTTCGGCGTCAACCCGCGCACCCTGGCCCCGACCGAGGCGTCCCTCGCGTTCGGCCGCGCCGCGATCGACGCGCTGTGCGACCTGTTCGACTCGCCCTGGATCGGCATCGGGGGTGACGAGGTCCCGGTCACGGAATGGGCGCAGAGCGCGGCGGCGCGGGAGCGGATGCGCGAGCTGGAGCTCGAGACGCCGCATGACGTGCAGCCGTGGTTCACGGCGCATTTCGTGGCGCACGTCCGGTCGCGCGGACGGACGGCTCTCGCCTGGGACGAAGTGCTCGAAGGCGACGTCCCCGACGGGGTGGAGATCCTCGCCTGGCGCGGTCCCGTGGCGATGAGGGAGGCGCTGCGGCGCGGCATCCCGGTGATCGCCTGTCCCGACCTCGAGGTGTACCTGGACTACCCGCAGTCGGACTCCGTCGAGGAGCCGATCAGGGTCGGGCCGCCGCTGCCGATCGAGCACGTGTACACCCTCCGCGTCGAGGAGGGCGCCCTCGGCGGTCAGGCGAACGTCTGGACCGAGCATCTGCCGACCCGCGATCGCGTCGACTTCGCGATGTTCCCGCGTCTGGCCGCGGTCGCCGAGAGGCTGTGGGAGGGAGGCGACCCGCGTCCGTTCGACGACTTCGGCCGACGGCTCCCGACGCATCTCCGACGCCTGGCCGAGAAGGGAGTGCGGTATCGTCCTCTCGACGGTCCGACGCCGGCTCAGCGTCGCCCGGGAGTGCCGGGGAAGCCGCTCACGCGAGAGGCCAGGGAGCAGATCGTCGAGGGGCTCGTGGCCCGTCTCGTGGAGCGGGCGGAGTCGCTCGACTGATCACGCGTCCCCTCATGTAACGTTTCGGTAACCCTCCCGGCCACGCGCAGGGCAGGGGTTGCACAATTTTTGTTCGTAAGGTCTACTAACAAACATGTCCGTATCGGATGAAACGCGTCCGTCGATGACGTCGGAGCACGTCGCCGCGAGCGCGCACGCCTTCGGGCCGGCGCGCCACCTGCGCTCCCGCACCAAAGTGCTCCCCGAGCACGCCCGCGGCCACAACCGTGCCCTCGTGCTCCAGACGCTGTACCACTCGGGGGCGATGAGCCGCGCCGATCTCTCCCGCGAGACGGGACTGACCCGGGTCACGATCTCCGACCTCGTCGCGGAGTTCATCGCCGACGGCATCGTCGTCGAGATGGGCGTCCGCGAGACGGTCGGACCCGGTAAGCCGCCGATCCTCATCGACATCGACCGCGTCGGCCACCAGATCATCGGCATCGACCTCTCCGGCCCGCAGGCGTTCGTCGGGGCGCTGCTGAGCCTCGACGGCGACGTGATCGAGCGGCGCGAGGTCGCCCGACCCGAGACCGCCGACGGAGACGCGGCGTACGCGGCGCTCCTCGAGCTCGCGCGGGCGCTCGCCGCGGTGGCGACGCAGCCCGTGCTCGGCGTGGGCATCGGAACGCCCGGTGTGGTGCGTCCGGACGGCGTCGTGCTCAGCTCGCCCAACCTCGGCTGGTCGAACCTGCCGCTCGAGGCCAAGCTCGGCATCGACCTCGACCTCCCCGTGCTCGTGCGGAACGACGCGAACGCGGCCGTGCTGGCCGAGTACACGTTCGGCGAGGCGAAGGCCGACTTCATGCTGATCAAGATCGGACGCGGCGTCGGCGCCGGTCTGATCACGGGCAGCCAGCCCCTGCTCGGCAGTCGTTTCGCGGCGGGCGAGATCGGCCACGTCGTGGTCGGCACCGACGGCGGACCGCGCTGCGCGTGCGGCAAGGACGGCTGCCTCGAGGCGTGGCTGAACGAGTCGCGGCTGCGTCCCGCGATCGAGGCCGAACCCGACTCCCGCGACGACATCCTGCGCGACGCCGGCACCCGCATGGCCATCGCGATCGCCCCGATCGTGGCGGCGCTCGACCTCTCGGAGGTCGTGCTGTCCGGGCCGGGAGACCTGCTCGACGGCGTTCTCCTCGACGCCGCGGTCGAGACTCTGCACGCACGCACTCTCGAGGGCGTCTTCGAGGACGTCGTCATCCGGCGCACGCTGCAGGACGACATCGTCCTCCGCGGTGCGGCCGTGATGGTGCTGTCCGGCCAGCTGGGCGTCTCGTGACCGGCGCGATCGACCCGACCGCGGACAGGAGCTCCACCCGATGACGCACGCCATCGTGGCCGACCCCTCCGGTCGGCCGATACGGGTGGGCCTGGACGTCGGCGGCACGAAGATCGACGCCGTCGCCGTCTCCTCCTCCGGCGACCTCCTCGCGCGCCTGCGCCGTCCCACGGGGTGGGGCGAGGACGCCGTCGTCGACAGCGTCGTCGAGGCCGTGACGGCTCTCGCGGCCGAAGCCGGCACGGATCTCTCCGCGATCGAGTCGGTGGGCGTCGGCATCCCCGGACTCGTCGACGCGGTGACCGGCCGCGTGCTGCACGCCGTGAACCTCGGAGTCGCGTCGCTGGACCTCGCGGATCGCGCCGCCGCACGCCTCGGGATCCCGGTGCGCGTGGAGAACGACGTCAAGGCCGCGGCCCTCGGCGCGGCCGCGCTGCGGGGCATCGAAGGCTCGATGGCCTACCTGAACCTCGGCACCGGAGTCGCGGCGGGGATCGTCGTCGACGGCGAGATCTGGCGCGGCTCGCGCGGGACCGCCGGCGAGGTCGGACATCTCTCGGTCGACCCCGCGGGCCGTCTCTGCGGCTGCGGTCAGCGCGGATGCATCGAGACGTTCTGCGGCGGGGGAGCCCTCGCCCGGGCGTGGGATCGTCCCGGCTCGCTGCCGGTGCGTGACATCCTCGATGCCGCGGAGGCGGGGGACGAGCACGCTCTCGCGCTGCGCGCCGACCTGTTCCACGGTGCCGCGGCGGCCGTGCGCGCCCTGGTGCTCTCCGCCGACGTCGAACGAGTGATCATCGGAGGCGGCCTGACCGCACTCGGCGACCGGCTCGAAGACGGCGTGCGCGCCGCGCTGCACGCCGGTGCGGAGTCCTCCGCATTCATGAGGTCGCTCAACCTGGACGACCGGATCGAACTGCTTCCGGCCGGTTCGCCCGCCGCCGCCTTCGGCGCCGCACTCGTCGGCGCCGCCACCCCGACCAAGGAGATCGTCACCCATGGCTGAAGTCGTCATCGTCGAGAACGCCGCCGCGGCGGGCGCACTGGTCGCCGCCGAGATCGTCGATCTCGTCGACGGACGTCCCGACGCGGTGCTCGGCCTCGCGACGGGCTCGACGCCCCTGCCGGTGTACGAGGCTCTGCGGACGCAGCTGGCCGGACGCGACGTCTCGCAGGTCCGTGGATTCGCCCTCGACGAGTACGTGGGCCTCGATCCCGCGCACCCCGAGAGCTACCGCTCGGTCATCACGCGCGAGGTCGTCGCACCGCTCGGCCTCGATCCCCGCCGCATCCACGTGCCGAACGGCGCCGAGGCCACCATCCAGCATGCCGGCGACGACTACGAGAAGGCGATCGAGGCGGCCGGCGGCGTCGACCTGCAGATCCTCGGCATCGGCACGGACGGTCACATCGGGTTCAACGAGCCGGGGTCGTCGTTCGCGTCGCGCACGCGCGTCAAGACGCTGACGGAGCAGACGCGCGAGGACAACGCGCGCTTCTTCGACTCGATCGACGATGTGCCGAGACACTGCATCACGCAGGGCCTCGGCACGATCCTGCGCGCGCGTCACCTCGTGCTCCTCGCGTTCGGCGAGGGCAAGGCGCAGGCCGTCGCCGATGCCGTCGAGGGGCCGCTCTCGGCGATCCTCCCCGGCTCCGCGATCCAGCTGCACCCGCACGCGACCGTCGTGGTGGACGAGGCCGCGGCCTCGCGTCTGAAGCTCGCCGACTACTACCGCTACACGTTCGCGAACAAGCCGTCCTGGCAGGGCATCTGACCCCGGGGAGACGCGGTCGGGATCCGCTCAGCTCCCGCGCGCCCAGGCGAGCGGGAGCAGGTGCTCCACGCTGAGGGGCGCGAGCGGCAGCGTCTCGGCGTCCGCCGGAGTGATCCAGCGCAGCTCCGCGAGCTCGGCCTGCACCGCGACGTCCGCGTGCGCGATCGACACGGTGAAAGCGTCGGCGACCACGCGATGCCCCGGCTCGTTGGCGGCGGCCGACATGAACCGCCCCAGCGGCCGCAGGTCGCCCTCGTCGAGCACCAGTCCGAGCTCCTCGTGCAACTCGCGGATCAACGTCTGAGCCGGGGTCTCGCCGGTCTCGGGCTTGCCGCCGGGCTGCATGAACCGCGTGGTGCCGTGCTTGCGCACCACGAGCACAAGCCCGTCGTCGTCGACGATGATCGCGGCGCTGACGTGGATGTCAGGCATCCGCCGCGAACACCTTGCCGGGGTTGAGGATGCCGAGGGGGTCGAACACCCGCGTGACCTGCCGCTGCAGCTCCCACTGGTCCTCGCCCAGCTCATCGGCCAGCCAGCGGCTCTTCAGCGTGCCGATGCCGTGCTCGCCCGTGAGCGTGCCGCCCAGGGCGATCGCGGCGCGGAACAGCTCGTCCGCGGCCGCCCAGACGTGGGCGGGCGGTTCGGCGCCCTCGAAGATGAAGTTCGGGTGCAGGTTGCCGTCCCCCGCGTGCGCGACGGTCGGGATCGTCATGTCGAACGCTGTCTCGATGCGCGCGATCTCGTCGAACATCGCCGGCATCGCGCTGCGCGGCACCGAGACGTCCTCGATCAGCGTGGTGCCGAGGGCCGACATCGCGGGATGCATGGCGCGGCGGATGGCCAGCAGGCGCTCGCCCTCCTCGCGATCGGACGACACCAGCGTCTCGCCGCCGTGGGCCGTGAGGATCTCGGCGATCACCGCGGCCTCCGGGACCGCGGCCGGGCCGTCGGTCTGGATGGTCAGCTGCGCGCTGCCCGGGGCGGGAGCGGGGAGCTCGAGCATCGCTGCGACGGCGGCGAGGCTCGCGGCGTCCATGAGCTCCATGATCGCCGGCTGGGTGCCGGAGGCCGTGACCGCGGCGGAGGCCGCCGCGGCCGAGCGCACGTCGGGGAAGGTGGCCGTGATGGTGCACGTCGTCCCCTCCACGAGGCGGCGCAGCTTGAGGGTGGCGCCCACGACGACGCCGAGCGTGCCCTCGGAGCCGATCACGAGCGACGTGAGGTCGAGACCGGTGACGCCCTTCACACTGCGGTGCCCGAGGTGCAGGAGTCGTCCGTCGGCGAGCACGAGGTCGACGCCGAGGACCGCGTCGCGCACGACGCCGTACTTCGCGCACAGGAGCCCGCCGGCGCCGGTGGCGATGTTCCCGCCCACGGTCGAGATCGCGCGACTGGCGGGGTCGGGCGCCCACCACAGTCCGTGCGCCGCGAGCGCCTCGTTGAGGTCGGCGTTGAGGATGCCGGGTTCGACCACGGCGAGGAGATCGTCGGCGCGCACCTCGTGGATCGCGGTCATGCGACGGGTCGACAGCACGATCTCGCCCTCGCCGCCGTTCGCCGCCCCCGCGAGGCCCGTGCCGGCGCCGCGGACGACCACGGGTGTGCGGGTCGCGGTCGCGATGCGCATGACGGTCTGGACGTGCTCGACGGTCTCCGCGTGCACGACGGCGATCGGCCGACCCGGTGCGGCATGGCCGGACTGGTCGGCGCGCGCCGCCTCGAGGGAATCGGGGTCGGTGTCGACGAGAGCGCCGAGGGCGGAGGTCAGTTCGGAGAGAGCGGTCATGCGATGCGTCGCCGTCCGCTCACGACGCCCGCGCCGACCGCCACGACCGCGAACGCGACGCCGATGATCGGCTGGTCCATGAGCCACCAGGTGATGGTCACGCTGACGTAGATGAGGAGCTCCACGGCCGCCCGGAGGAACGGGTGCAGCTGCAGGACGGGACGGGGCGAGAGGAAGAGAGCCCAGAGGAGGATCACGATCACCGGGGCTCCGATGCCGAGCACGATGTTCCACGGCAGGGGCCAGGTCGCGAAGCCCCAGAGGGCGAGCGTCCCGACGGCGATCACGAGGACGATGGAGCGGACGACGTCGAGAGCGGTGATGGTCGGGCGCTGCACGCCGGGTACGGGGGAGGGATCCTCGGGCATGGGATCCAGTCTATTCGTCGCGGAGCGGGTCCCCGTCTGCGGCCGAGCGGGCTCAGCGCGGCGTCGTGGCCGCCGGGTCGACGGCTTCGATGACGGCTTCGGCGACGACCTCGGGAGCCGGTGCCGCCTCGGGCGCGGGTTCGGGCTCGATGACCGGAGCCGTCTCCTCGGCCGGGGCGGGGGCTTCGTCGACGACCGGGGCCGCTTCGGTGACCGGAGCGGTCTCGGCGACGGGCGCGGCCTCGAGGGCGGGTGCGGTCTCGGCGACGGGTGCGGTCTCGGCGGGAGCCTCCTCGGCGGGCAGGTCCTCGGTGGGCAGCTCCTCGGCAGGGACGCCGCCCGGGGCCAGCAGGCACAGCGGGCCCGGGTCGAGGTCGTAGAGCGCGCGGAGCGTGGTCGTGGTCGATGTCCCGGTCTGGTCGCCGGCGACGTAGAAGAACTCCACCGAGGCGTTCTCGCAGAGCTGCTGCAGGGTGGGACGGAGGGTGATGCTGCCGTAGCCGACCCGGGGATCGGCGTCGGAGGGCGTGAGCACGGTCCCTCCCGCGATGCCGGAGCGTCCGGAGACGCGCGCACCGACCGTGGCGTCCGCGACCCCGGAGACCGGGAT
The DNA here is from genome assembly GCF_044749125.1 of Microbacterium sp. NPDC089696. Classification (NCBI taxonomy): domain Bacteria; kingdom Bacillati; phylum Actinomycetota; class Actinomycetes; order Micrococcales; family Microbacteriaceae; genus Microbacterium; species Microbacterium sp. NPDC089696. Next base: position 1,205,351 of record NZ_JBIVHF010000001.1, read on the forward strand.
GACGTACTCGGTCGTGACGAGGTCGTCACCGCCGATGATGAGCCAGGCCGTCGCCGCCGAGAACGTCGGGGCGCCGGTCGGCAGCCCCGGCTCGGTTCCGGGCTCCGTGCCCGGATCGGTTCCGGGGTCCGTGCCCGGATCGGTTCCGGGGTCCGTCCCCGGATCGGTGGGGTCGATCGGTCCGACCGGGGGAACGGGCGCCGCCGGAGCGGTGCTCGCGGGCGCCGTGACGGCCGGAGCCGCGTCCTCGGCGGGTTCGGGCGTCTCGGCCGGGGGCGCCACCGGGGCGGTCACCGGGGGCACCGTGGTGACGGGCTTGTCCGCCGACATGGACGCGTCGGGTCCGACGTCGGAGCTGATCGACGAGGAGTCGCTGTCACCCGCGCTCGGGAGAGAGGCCGTGGGCGTGGCCCCGGCGAGTCCGGGGAGGATGGTCGCTGCCGCCACCACTCCGGCCACGACGAGGGCGGCCGACCCGGCGCCGACGAGGGCGCCCACACCGCCGAAGACGCCACCGCCGGTGGCACCCGCACCGCCGCCTGCTCCGCCGGCGCCGCCTGCTCCGCCGGCCGCACCGGCGCCACCGCCGGCGACGGCAGTCGACGTGCCGCCGACGAGCACGGCGCCCTGAGTGACGGTCGACGGCATCGCGGCGAGAGCGACGAGGGGCGCTCCGCCGCCCTGGAGCGTGGCGAAGTAGCCCGCGGCGCCGCTGACTCCCAGCACGAGGGGCAGCAGCACGAGCGCGAGGCGCTTCGAGACGTCCTTCGCCTCGGCGGCGACGATCATGCAGCGGGCGCAGTCCGCCAGGTGGGACTCGAGACGCTTGTGGTCACGCGTGCTGAGATTGCCGCGCGAGTACGCGCCGAGGTGCTCGATGGTCCACTGGCAGTCCGAGCCGGGCTCGGCGCTGCGGAGGTGCGCCTGGATCCAGGCCTCGCGCAGGCCCTCGCGCGCGCGGAAGGCGAGCTGCGACACGGCTCCGGCCTTCATCCCGAGCAGGGCTCCGGTCTCGGCGGGCTTCATCTGCTCGATCTCGGTGTACCAGAGCACCTCCTGCCATCGTGACGGGAGACTGCGGAACGCCTGGGCGGTGAGGCTGCGGTCGAGCGCCTCGTTGGCCGCCTGCTCGGTGCTGTCGGGGTCGGCCACGGTGTCGAGCTCGTCGATCGCGGACTCGCGACGGGAGCGGCCCCACGCCGCAGCGGTGTTGCGGATGCTCGTGAAGAGATAGGCGCGGAACGATCCGTTGGGTCCGCCGCCCTTGATGATGGCCTGGTAGATGCGCGTGTACGACTCCTGGACGAGATCGTCCGGATCGATCGACGACGTGATGGAGCGTGCGACGGACATGCCGGAGGGGTAGTGCCGTCTCCAGAGTTCTCCGAAGGCTGCGGCATCGCCCGAGCGGGTGCGCAGAACGAGATCGGCGTCTGCGATCGCTTCGTCGTTCGAGGTGTTGTCGTGTCTCATGTCATCCATCTGTAACGGGGAGCGGATGCGTCCCCACATGAAGAGACGCGTGAGACCGTCCCTCATCACGCGCCTGGACCATTCTCTCTCCGATCTCTCAGGGATGCCACCCCGATCGGCAACTCAACCGAATCGATATATCGCAGGGGAAATCCCTGATCACAGGGGTCCGGAGCGTGGTCGCCGAAGAATCTCGAAGATTTTCTGGGAAGTCGCGTAATGAATCGGGGATGCGGTCGTCTCATCCCATAGAGAAAGCCATGGGAGTCCACCGGGGGGCGGACGACCAGGCGCTGGTGCCGAGGGGCATGAGCACCGGTGAATGGCGGGTCGAGCGCCTCGGGGGAGGAGTTCTCGGCCCGCCGGCTCTGAGCGGGGGGCATAGTGCGGGGGTCGCCATTCTGGGGAACGGCGGCCCCCCACCCGCACGAGAAGGACCGGAGATCGCAGAGCTGCGCGTCGCCGCACGGGGCGGGTCAGGGGCGCTCGCCCACCCACACGCGCGCGACGCGCAGCTCCGCGTCCAGCAGCACGGCATCCGCCACGAAGCCGTTCGCGAGCCGGCCCAGCCGAGAGCCGAGCCCGACCGCCTGCGCAGGCGTCGCGGTGAGCGCGCGCACCGCCTCGGGCAGAGGCACCCCCGCCGCCACGGCGCGCTGCAGGGCCACGTCCTGCGTGAGCGTCGACCCGGCGATCGACCCGGTGTCGTCCGCGCGGGCCACGCCCTCGCGGACCGTCACGCTCACGGCGCCCAGGTCGTAGTGCCCGTCGGCGCTGCCGGCCGCGGCCATCGCATCGGTGATGAGGGCGACGCGCTCCGGCGCTGCGTCGAAGAGCAGCTTCACGACGTGCGGGTCCAGGTGCACGTCGTCGGCGATGCCCTCGAGCACCACGCGCCGGTCTGCGGCAGCGGCGAGCACGGGGCCGGGCGCACGGTGGTGGATGCCGGGCATCGCGTTGAACGCGTGCGTGAGGATCGACGCTCCCGCGTCGAACGCCGCCACCGCCGTAGAGGCGTCCGCGTCCGTGTGGCCGACCGCCGCGGCCGCGCCCGCCTCGACGATCAGGCGGATCGCGTCGAGCCCGCCGGAGAGCTCCGGGGCGATCGTGACCTGGCGCACGGTGCCTCGCCCTGCCGCGAGCAGGCGCTCGACATCGTCGGCATGCGGAGCGCGGAGCAGGCTCGGCTCGTGCGCGCCGTGGTGTCCCGGGTCGAGGAAGGGGCCTTCGAGATGCGATCCGAGGATGTCAGCGTCCGACGTCATGAGATCGGCGATCTCGGTGACACGGCGCGCGAGGTCGTCGAGCGGCGCGGTGACGAGCGACACGACGGCCCGGGTGGTCCCGTGCACCCGATGCAGAGCGCGGGCGGTCCGGATCGCGTCGACGCCGTCGTCGAACGACGCCCCGGCGCCGCCGTGCCCGTGGATGTCGACGAACCCCGGGGTGAGCAGAGCGCCGGGCCCCGCGATGGCGACGGCGTCGATCACGCGGTCGGCGGCCGTCCAGCTCGAGCCCGTTCCGCTCGCGACGATCGCCCCGTCCTCGGCGCGGATCCACGCGTCATCGGTCACGCGCCCGTCGTCGACGACACGAGCGGAGTGGATGACGAGGGACCCGGAGGTCGCGTCGTCGACCGTCACTGAGCAGCCCAGGGGATCTCGGGGGCCGGGTAGAAGTTCACGCCGCGCTGTCGCCACTGCGGCGCCAGCGTCGCGAGGCGCTCGCGGAACGACTCCCACGAGCGTCCGGGTGCCTCCTGCGGCGACCACGCCACCTCGGCGAGCGCTCCTGCGCGCGGGAAGACCAGGTTCTCGACGTCCGCGTAGGTGCGGGTCGTCTCGCTCCACAGCGGTGCCTCGACGCCGAGGATCGCGTCGGCGGGCACGTCGAGGATCGCCGTGGGCTCCCACGAGTACGCGCGCTGCACGTCGATCACCGCGGCCCACGTCAACCCGAGCGGGAAGTCGGGCGTGTACTTCATGTCGAGGTACGCGGCGTCCGCGGCCGACATGATCAGGGCGCCGCCGCGAGCGACGAAGTGCTCTGCCTCCTCGGCGTGCGAGCCCTCCGGCGTCGTCTTCCCCCAGTACTGTCCGACGGTGCCCGTGGCGATGTCCGCCGCCGAGCCCATCTCGTGCCACGCGACGGGGATCTTGCCCGCCTCCACGACGATCGCCGTGGCCTTCTCGGCGAAGAGGTCGAAGTCGGCCTGCGGCGTGCCGAGCGACTCGTCGCCACCGATGTGGATGTACGGCCCCGGTGTGATCTCGGCGAGCTCGCGGACGACGTCGCGCACGAAGTCGTAGGTGCGCTCCTCGTGGATGCGGACACTGGAGTGCCCTACGCCCCACCCCAGGTACGGCTCGCCCTTGACCGGGAGCGGCTGTCCGAGCTCCTGTGCCTGCGAGACGAGGCCGTCGTTGAGCACGGGCTCCTCGACGAGGTCGGGGTAGGCGACGCCGATCGCGTGCGTGTGGCCGGGAAGGTCGATCTCGGGGATCACGATCATGTGGTGCGCGGTCGCGTAGGCCACGATCTCGCGGTAGTCGTCCTGGGTGTAGTAGCCGCCCCGGTCGCCGTCCGCCGCCGACGCCGAGGACAGCTCGGTGAGCTTCGGCCAGGAGTCGATGTGGATGCGCCAGCCCTGGTCGTCGCTCAGGTGCAGATGCAGGTGGTTGAACTTCAGCGCGCTGGTCTCGTCGATGAAGCGCTTCACCTCGGTCACGTCGAAGAAATGACGGGTGACGTCGAGCATGACGCCGCGACGCGGGAAGCGCGGGGCGTCGACGATCTCGACGTGCGGCAGGCTCCAGGCGCCGCCGTCCTCGGAGAGCAGCTGCCGCAGCGTCTGCACACCGTAGAAGAGGCCGGCTTCGTCGCCGCCGACGATCTCGACGCCGTCGGCCACCGTCAGCCGGTAGCCCTCGGCGGGCGCGGCCGTCCCGTCGACCCGGAGCGCGATCGCCCCGGGCGCGGCGACGTCGGAGGCGGTCAGACGGATGCCGGTGCGCTGCGCCACGGCATCCTTCAGCTGCGTCGTCGCAGGGGAGTCGCCGATGACCCGCGTGCTCTCGGTGATCGGCAGCCGTCCGACGCCGACGCTGGCGGAGGAGGGCAGGGGGACCAGGGGGAGGGAATGGGGAAGGACCATGAACAAAACCTATCCCGAGAGCAGGTCGGCACACCAGGGAAATCCCGCTATGCTCGAACCGTCGCGACTGGCGTCTGGGTGGACTACCACCGGGGAGCGACTGACCACGGACTTCGACCGCGCGCCTGGGCCGATAGGAACACCCTTCGATTCCGTTGTCAGAGGAGCATGTCACCATGACCGACCGTTACTTCAACGCCCCGCTCGCCGAGGTCGACCCCGAGATCGCTCAGGTCCTCGATCGCGAGCTCAAGCGTCAGCAGACCTTCCTCGAGATGATCGCCTCCGAGAACTTCGTGCCGGTCTCCGTTCTGCAGTCGCAGGGGTCCGTGCTCACGAACAAGTACGCCGAGGGCTACCCCGGTCGTCGCTACTACGGCGGCTGCGAAGAGGTCGACGTCGCCGAGGAGCTCGCGATCCAGCGGGCCAAGGACCTGTTCGGAGCGGAGTTCGCGAACGTCCAGCCGCACTCCGGAGCCTCCGCGAACGCCGCCGTGCTGCACGCGATCGCGCGCCCCGGCGACACGCTGCTCGGTCTGTCGCTCGACCAGGGCGGCCACCTCACGCACGGCATGAAGATCAACTTCTCCGGCCGTCTGTACGACATCGTCGCCTACGGCGTGAACCCCGAGACCTCGGTCATCGACATGGACGAGGTGCGTCGCCTCGCGATCGAGCACAAGCCGAAGGTCATCATCGCGGGCTGGTCCGCCTACCCCCGCACGCTGGACTTCGAGGCGTTCCGGGCGATCGCCGACGAGGTGGGCGCGCTGCTCTGGGTCGACATGGCGCACTTCGCCGGACTCGTCGCCGCCGGCCTGCACCCGAACCCCGTGCCGCATGCGCACGTCGTGTCGTCGACCGTGCACAAGACCATCGGCGGTCCGCGCTCGGGCTTCATCCTCACGAACGACGCCGACATCGCGAAGAAGATCAACACGGCGGTGTTCCCGGGCCAGCAGGGCGGTCCGCTCATGCACGTGATCGCCGCGAAGGCGACCGCGTTCAAGCTCGCGGGCACCCCCGAGTTCGCCGAGCGCCAGGGGCGCGTGCTGCGCGGCGCGTCGATCCTCGCCGAGCGCCTCTCCCAGCAGGACGTGAAGGACGCCGGCATCGGCGTGCGCTCCGGCGGCACCGACGTGCACCTCGTGCTCGTCGACCTGCGAGACGCCGAGATCGACGGCAAGCAGGCCGAGGACCTGCTGCACGACATCCACATCACCGTGAACCGCAACGCGGTGCCGAACGACCCGCGTCCGCCGATGGTCACCTCGGGTCTGCGCATCGGCACCCCGGCGCTCGCGACCCGCGGCTTCGGCGACGCGGAGTTCACCGAGGTCGCCGACGTGATCGCGCTCGCACTGATCCCCGGCGCCGACGTCGAGGCCCTCCGTGCTCGTGTCGACGCGCTCGCCGCGGCCTTCCCGCTCTACCCGGACCTGCAGCAGTGACCGCGGTCGTCCTCGACGGCAAGGCGGCCTCGGCCGAGATCAAGGCGGAGCTCTCCGAGCGCGTCGCCGCACTGAAGGCGAAGGGCATCGTGCCCGGCATCGCGACCGTGCTGGTCGGCGCCGACCCGGCATCCCAGCTGTACGTGGGGATGAAGCACCGGCAGTCCGAGGCGATCGGGATGAACTCGATCCAGCGCGAGCTGCCGGCCGACGCCACGCAGGCCGACGTCGAGGCCCTGATCGACGAGCTCAACGCCGACGACAGCTGCCACGGCTACATCGTGCAGCTGCCGCTGCCGAAGCACATCGACACGGATGCGATCCTCGAGCGGATCGACCCCGCGAAGGACGCCGACGGCCTGCACCCGACGAACCTCGGCCGGCTCGTGCTCAACGTCAACGCCCCGATCCACACCCCGCTGCCGTGCACGCCGCGCGGTGTGATCGAGCTGCTGCTGCGCAACGACTACGACCTGAAGGGCAAGCACGTGGTCGTCGTCGGCCGTGGCGTGACGATCGGCCGCTCGATCGGGCTGCTGCTCACGCGGCGCGACCTGAACGCGACGGTCACGCTGACGCACACGGGCACGGTCGACATGCCGCGCTACCTGCGGGAGGCCGACGTGATCGTCGCCGCCGCGGGCGTCAAGCACCTCATCCGCGCCGAGGACGTGAAGCCCGGCGCGGCCGTGCTCGACGTGGGCGTCACGCGCGAGAGCGACCCCGAGACGGGCAAGAGCCTCGTGTTCGGCGACGTCCACCCCGACGTGGCCGAGGTGGCGGGCTGGGTGTCGCCCAACCCCGGAGGCGTCGGTCCGATGACCGTCGCGCTGCTCATGACGAACGTGGTCGAGGCGGCGGAGCGCCTGGTCTGACAAGCGCTCGGTCCGCAGAACATCGCCGGTGTCGCAGGGATTCGCTGAATTCCTGCGACACCGCTGCGTTTCTGCGACGCGCGTGTCAGCCGAGTTCGTCGAGCATCCGGCGCTGCTCGGCGGTGAGCCCGTCGTGCAGCTCCTCGCGGGCCTCGGCGGTCGCCCGTGAGCCCGTCGTGGGCGCCGTGGCCTGCGGTGCACCGGGGGCGCGCAACCCCGAGACCCTCGCCTGCACGGTGTCGTAGATCTCTCCGGCCTTCGCGCGGAGCCGGTCGTCGACCCGGTCGTAGATCACCCATCCGAGCAGCAGGAACAGCGGCGGGAGCACGTAGCTCCAGAAGCCGGAGGCGCGGACGCCGCTGAGCCAGACGACGGCGATCCAGATGATGAGCTCGACGAGGTACACGAGCACGTACTGGACGACCTTCTCGCCGACCCGGGTGCGGGAGCCCGCGGACTTCGCGGCGGCCGCGCGGAACACCCTGGTGAGCAGAGGCTTGAGGAACAGCGAGGCGAGGGTGAGGATCACCGAGGCCCACAGCGCGTTGAACCCGACGGAGACCCCGGGGGACAGCCAGCCGATCACCAGCAGGACGACGACGGTGAACACGTAGAGCGCGGCGAACCGGACGATTCCGTTCTTCATGCGCCCAGAATCCCACACCCGTACCCGCGGCACGACCCCGATAGGGTCGGCTCATGCAGATCGTCGTCTCGGGGACCCACGCGAGCGGCAAGAGCACCCTCATCGCGGACTTCGCCGCACGGCATCCCGAGTTCACGGTCCTGCCCGACCCGTTCGAGCTGCTCGACGAGCACGACGACGCCCCGACCGCCGCATCCTTCGGTGCGCAGCTGCGCCTGTCTGCCGATCGTCTCCTCGAGCGCTCGGCGACGCACGTCCTCGCCGAGCGCGGACCCGTCGACTTCCTCGCGTACCTGCACGCCCTCGACGACCTCGGCCGCCTCTCGTTCGACGGCGAGACGCTCCGGCGCGCGTACGCCCGCAGCCGGGAGGCGTTCGCGCAGGTGGACCTCCTCGTCGTGCTGCCCCTGACGACGGCGATCGTCGTCGGCGACGACGAGGACCCGCGTCTGCGGGAGGCGATGGACGGCAGGCTCCTCGAGCTGATCGACGACCCGGATGCGGTGGGCGACCATGCCGTCGTCATCGAGGTCACGGGGGACAGGGCCGCCAGACTCGCGCGGCTCGACGAGCTCGTCTCCGCGCAGATCTCCTGACAGACGAGGCGATCCCCCACTACGCTGGCGGCAGAAAACCGGCGAGAGGAACCCCTGTGGACATCGCACTGTTCGTCATCGAGCTGCTCGTGGTCCTCGGCTGCATCGTCATGGGAACGCGCTCCAGCGGCGTGGGACTCGGCCTGTGGGGAGGCACCGGCGTCGCGATCCTCGTGTTCGTGTTCGGTCTCGCCCCGGGCTCCCCGCCCGTCGACGCGCTGCTGATCGTGCTGTCCGTGGTGCTCGCCGCCTCGATGATGCAGTCGGCGGGCGGCATCGACTGGATGGTGTCCGTCGCCGCGAAGCTCATCGCGCGCAACCCCAAGCAGATCACCCTCGTCGCTCCGCTCGTGTCGTTCCTCTTCTCGGTCGGCGCCGGTACGTCGAACATCCTCTATCCGCTGCTGCCCGTCATCCAGGACCTGTCGTACCGCAACGGCATCCGCCCGTCCCGCCCGCTGTCGCTCTCGGTGGTCGCGACCGGCGTGGCCCTCGCCTGCAGTCCGGTGTCGGCGGCGATGGCGGCGATGGTGACCCTGACCGACACGGCGCCGTGGGATTTCGAGCTCATCGACATCCTCAAGGTGACGATCCCGGCGGCCGTGGTCGGCATCGTCGTCTCGAGCTTCGTGGTCAACCGGCTCGGCAAGGACCTCGCCGACGATCCCGAGGTGCAGGCTCGCATCGCCCGAGGAGAGCTCGCCCCGCCCCGCGCCGACGCCGCCGAGATCAAGGCCGACGTGACCGTGACGCCCGCCGGCCGCAACGCCGCGATCATCTTCCTCCTCGGCGTCGCCGCGATCGTGGTGTTCGGCCTCTTCAAGGGCATCCGCCCCCTCGACGGCGCCGGCGACCCCGTCGCGATGACGCCGATCATCGAGATCGTGATGTTCCTCGTCGGGACGCTGATCCTGCTCGTATCCCGGCCCAAGGTCGCGGAGATCCCGACCATGACGGTGTTCAAGGCCGGCATGGTGTCGGCGATCGCCCTGTTCGGTCTCGCGTGGCTCACGGACACGTTCCTCGGTGCGCACGCCGACCTCATCTCGAGCAGCGTCGGCGGGTGGGTGAGCGCCGCCCCCTGGATCTTCGCGCTCGGCGTCTTCCTCGTCTGCGTGCTCACGACGAGTCAGTCGACCGCGACGAGGACCATCGTGCCGATCGGCCTCGCGGCCGGCATCCCGCTGGGGCTCCTCAGCGGCATGTGGGCCGGCGCGTTCGCCGGCATCTACCTGCTGCCGACGAACGGCTCGCAGATCGCCGCCGCGAACTTCGACACCTCGGGCACGACGAAGCTCGGGACCAAGCTCGTCGACCATTCGTTCTTCGTGCCGACGCTCGTGCTCGCGGCCACCACGATCGGGTTCGGCGCGCTGTTCGGCGTGATCTGGGGCGGCTGAGCGCCGCGGCGCAGGCTCAGAGCCCGCGGTAGAGATCCCAGGAGCGCCGGCAGGCCTGGGCGATCGAGCGGACGTGGTCTGCGTCCTCGACGATCCAGTCGGTTCCGGGTCGATGCAGCTCCTCGACCGCCGCATCGCCGAGCAGGAACTCCCGGAGGAACTCGGCCTGCACGGCGTCCAGCTCCAGTGCCGCCTCCGCCGCCCGGGGAGCGAGCTCGCGGAAGCGGCGGCCGGCGGCGAGGATCTCCTGACTGCCGAGGTACGGGGTGTTCAGGGCGACCGACCGCGGGTCGTCGACGCGGAAGCCGGCGCGGTGCGCCTCGGCGAGCGCACGGAGGCGTTCCGGGTCCATGGTCGGCGGATCGGCGGGGTCGCGCTCGTCGCCGCGGGTGTCGCCGCGGTTCGAGAGCGCCACGACGGCGGGGAGGCGGTCCGCCTCGGCCCTGGTCACGTTCACCGCGCCCTCGCGCGTGGTGGTGGTGTTCATGGTGTCGTGGAACGACAGGCGTGTGAAGCGTCCGCCGCTGCGCAGCTTGGCCTCCACGAAGCGCCCGGTCAGCTCGTCCCGCGTGCGCTCGTAGACGCCGAGCCCGCGCTCGCCCACCTCGACGAACGTGTCGACGAGGCGGACGCGCTCCTCATCGTCGGACGGGACCTCGAGGATCGGGAAGAACGAGAAGGTCACCGGACGGATCGCGTCGACTCCGGTCAGATCGACCTTCTGCCAGGCGCCTGCCTCGCGGGTGCGCTCGATCGCAGCGCTCAGGTCGCCGGCGATGTCGGCGGGGCGAGCGCGGTTGGGATCGCGGACGAGACGCGGGTGCGGGTTGAGCACCGCGACGATACGCGGGTCCGTGCGGGCCCACTCCCGCACCACCGCGTCGGTCGCGACGTCCGTGAAGTCGTACTGCAGCCGGCGCGTGAGGGCGGGCGACAGGAAGGGCACGAGCTCCTCGGGGATGCGCGCTCCCGCATGCGGACAGCTCACGAGCACGTCCGCCTCGGCGATGGCCTCGTCGAGCGTGCGCGACCCCGGATCCGCGTAGACGGTGATCTCCTCGGGGGAGAACGTGCGGCCGGCGGGGATGAGGTCGAGGGCGCTCATGCGCTCATGCTAGCCCTGGGGGTGCAGGCTGCTCTCGATGTTCGCGATGCGGGCCTGGTCGTCGAAGCGGAAGGTGGCGGATCCGGAGGCATCGGCGACCGTCGCGCCCGAGAACGACTCGTCCGTCCAGGTGAGGTTCCATCCGGCGAGGCGTGCGGCGTCCCACACCGACGTGCGCGCGTCGGGCAGCGCGAGCGAGGAGAGCACACGGGGGAGCACGATGGCGGCGTCCGCCACAGTGAGAGGCGCGAGGGGCAGGTCGAGCACGAACACGGCGACCGTGCCGCCGCCGACCGGTGCGACGTAGTACGGAGCGCGGCCCGTCAGCTCGACGGCCACGGCGCCCACGGTATGCGCGGCCGCGGTGATCCAGCTCTCGTCGCCGGAGGCGTCGCTGGGGAACGGGAGCTCGGGCTCGCTCAGCTCGCGGATGCCGTGTTCGGCGCCGTAGTCGCGCAGCTGGCCGGCGACGCCCGCGGGGTCGCCCTGCGGGTGGGCCCACGCCCACAGCAGCGAGCGGGGCCCGGGGGCGATCGTCGCGACCAGGTGGGCGCGGGCGACGAGGCGGCGCTCGGGATCGGCGTTCGACGAGAACACCAGGGTGCCGGCCGCCATGTCCGCGTCCCAGCGATTGTCGCCGAGCGTCTCCAGCTCACGCGCGAGGGAGTCCTGGCGAAGAGCGGTGAACAGTGCGGCACGGTCGGCGAGGGGCTGGAGCGCGGCGAAGGTCATGCCCACAGTCTCACCCGGATTGCTATGAATCCGCCAACCCCGCGTTCCGAGACCGTCACCGCGCCGAGAGGGCGCCCGCGGGGCGACCCATGCGCCACACGCTCGGCACGAGGAGCGTGACGATCGCGATGCTCGCGTAAAGGACGCCCGAGGTGACGAGCACGGTCTGCACGTCGGCGTGCGTGATGAGCCAGCCGTAGAGCAGGGTCCCGATCGGCATCACCACGTAGCTGCCGAGCATGTCGTAGCTCGACACCCGCGAGAGCCTGTCGACCGGCACGTTCTCCATCATGGCGAGGTTCCATCCCGTGCTGAACACCTCCGCTCCCGCGCCGGCCAGGAACGCCGCGATCGCGAGCACGACGACGACCGGGTGCACGCCGAGCATCGTGAGAGGCAGCGCGAACAACGCCATGCCGAGCATCCCGTACCTCAGCGGCTTGCGCAGCGGGAACCACAGCAGCACCAGCGTCATCAGCAGGATGCCGACGCCTTCGGCGCTCACGACCCACCCCCACCCGGCGATGCCGAGCCGTTCGTCGTTCTTCGCGACGTAGGGGCCGACGACGCCCCATGCGCCGATGTGGATCGCGTTCATGACCATGAATGCCAGCACGATGACCCACAGCCAGGTGCGGCTCCAGAACTCGCCCCAGCCGACGCGGAGGTCGTGGAAGAACGTCGTCCCGCCGGCATGATCGGGCGGGGGCAGGCGCACGAGCGCGAGGATCGGGATCGCCGCGGCCCAGCCGATCGCCTGCACGACCATCGCCCAGGCGGGGCCGGCGGTCGACACGAGGATGCCGGCGATCACGGGACCGCCGATCGTGGTGGCCGAGCGCACGAACGACAGCATCGCGTTCGCCTGCTGCAGATGCTCGGCCGTGGTGAGCTGCGGGATGATGCCCTGCATCGCGGGCAGCACGAAGGCGGTGGAGGCGCCGTTCGCGACCGACAGAAGCGCCAGCAGCGGCACCGTGGCCGTTCCCGTGAACATCAGGGCCGCCATCGTGCCGATCGAGAGGATGTCGATCACGTAGCAGGACTGGATGATGAGGGCGCGCGGCACGCGGTCGGCGACGACCCCGCCGATCAGGAGGAACACGATGTTGCTGACGGTGAACGCGGCGAGCACCAGAGACAGCGACTGCGGCTCGTTGTCGATCTCGAGCACCGCGAACGCCAGTGCGATCGACGACATCGACCCGGTGATGAGCGTGATCGCGCGCGCGAGGAAGAACCAGCGGAAACCGCGGTCCTGCAGCGCGGCCAGAGCGCGGATCATCGCCGGACGTCGGTCGTGTGCATCCCGCCATCCTGCCACCGCGCCGCGCATCTCACGGCATCGCGGTCAGTAGCTGGCGCGGTCGGATCCCTCGGATGCCGGGACGAAGCGCGCCGCGAGTGCCTCGGAGGCGCGGGCGAGCAGGGCGACGTCGGCCCCCACCGCCACGAAGTCCGCGCCGCTCGCGATGTAGTCGTCGGTGACGGCCGGGTCGAAGGCGTTCACGCCGACGGGCTTCCCCGCCGCCGTCGCAGCCGCGAACACGCTCTCGACCGCGGCGACCACGTCGGGGTGGGTCTGCTGTCCGAGCAGGCCCATCGACGCCGACAGGTCGGAGGGTCCGACGAAGACGGCATCCACCCCGTCGACCGCGGCGATCTCGGAAGCAGCGGCGACCCCTGCCGCGGTCTCGATCTGCACCGTCAGCGAGGTGTGCGCCGCGGAGTCGCGCAGGTAGCCGTCGACGCGGTTCCAGCGCGCGCTGCGGGCGAGGGCGCTGCCCACGCCGCGCACTCCCTCGGGGGGATAGCGGGTCGCGGCGACGGCCGCGCGCGCCTCGTCAGCCGACGACACCATCGGCACGATGATGTTCTGCGCACCGAGATCCAGGACCTGCTTGATCGCGACGGCGTCGTTCGACGGCACCCGCACGACCGGGGTGATCGGGTACGCGGCGACGACCTGCAGCTGCACGAGCGTCGACTCGAGCGTGTTGGCGGAGTGCTCCATGTCGATGAGCAGCCAGTCGAGACCGGATCCCGCGGCGACCTCGGTCACGAGCGGACTGCCGGAGCACGCCCACATCCCGATCAGCGGGCGAGCCGATGCCGCGAGTCGTTCGCGGAACGACGGGTCTAGACGAAGCGGCATGTGATGGTTCCCATCGGTCCGTAGTCGCACAGCACCTCATCGCCGCGCGACACCCACATCGGGCGTGTGAACGATCCTGCCAGGATGATCTCCCCGGCCTCCAGACGCGCGCCGTGCTGGTGGAACTTGTTCGCGAGCCAGGCGACGCCGGTCGCCGGGTGGCCGAGCACGCCCGCCGCGACCCCGGTCTCCTCGATCTCGCCGTTGCGCGACAGCACGCCGGGCACCCAGCGCAGATCGATCTCGTCGGGTCGACGCCGCTCGGTGCCGAGCACCATGGCTCCGTACGCCGCGTTGTCGCTGATGGTGTCGACGATCGTGCGGCCCTCGAGCTCGATGTGCGAGTTCAGCACCTCGAGAGCCGGGATCGCGTAGTCGATCGCCGCGAGCGCGTCGTCGAGCGTGCAGTCGGGTCCCTCGAGCGGTCGCGCGAGCACGAACGCGAGCTCGACCTCGATGCGCACGTTCGAGAAGTGCGCGGTGGGGATCTCCGCCCCGGACTCGTACACGGTGTCGTCGAACATCACGCCGTAGTCGGGCTCGGTGATGCCGGTCGCCTGCTGCATCGCCTTCGAGGTGAGACCGATCTTCCGGCCCACGAGGCGACGCCCCGCGGCGACCTGCGCGTCGCGCCAGACGCCCTGGATCGCATACGAGTCCTCGATCGTCGCATCCGGATATCGTGCCGTGATGCGCGGGATCACGCCGTGCGTGCGATCGGCCTCGGCCAGTTCGGCGGCGATGTCCGCGATGGTGTCTGCGGACAGGCTCATAGCTGGTTGCCGAGCTTCTTCTCGCCGTCCTCGGCGCGGGTGTACGAGAACCCGTCGGCGCCGATGGTCACGGCCATCTCCGAGCTGTCGGTGCGTGCGACGACCGGCTGCGGGTTGCCGTCGAGGTCGAGCACGAGCGAGGCGTCGGTGTACCACGACGGCACGACGGGGTTGCCCCACCAGTCGCGGCGCTGGTTGTCGTGCACGTCCCACGTGATGACGGGGTTGTCGGGGTCGCCCGTGTAGTAGTCCTGCGTGTAGACCTCGACGCGGTGCCCGTCGGGGTCGCGCAGGTACAGGTAGAACGCGTTGCTCACGCCGTGGCGACCCGGTCCGCGCTCGATCGCGTCGGACCTGCGCAGCGCCCCGAGCTTGTCGCAGATCGCGAGGATGTTGTGCTTCTCGTGCGTCGCGAAGCACACGTGGTGCATGCGGGGGCCGTCGCCGCCGGTCATGGCCGTGTCGTGCACGGTGGGCTTGCGGCGCATCCACGCGGCGTACACCGTGCCCTCCTCGTCCTGGATGTCCTCGGTGACGCGGAAGCCGAGGTCCTGCATGAACTTCACGGCTCGCGGCACGTCGGGCGTCACCTGGTTGAAGTGGTCGAGACGCACGAGCTCGCCGGGGATGTGCAGGTCGTAGCGCCACGACATCCGCTCGACGTGGTCGGATCGATGGAAGAACTCGATCGGGAAGCCGAGGGGGTCGACCACGCGGACCGAGTCGCCCACGCCCTTCACGAAACCGGCCGGATCGCGCCGGACGTCGCAGCCGAGCTCGGTGTAGAACTCCACGGCGCGGTCGAGGTCTTCTGCAGCACGCACACGGTACGAGAACGCGGCCACGGCGGCCACCGGGCCCTTCCGCAGCACGAGGTTGTGGTGGATGAACTCCTCGGTCGAGCGGAGGTAGATCGCCTCGTCGTCCTCCTCGGTCACGTACAGGCCCAGCACGTCGACGTAGAACACGCGCGACGCCGCGAGATCCGTGACGACGAGCTCCATGTACGCGCATCGGAGCACGTCGGGCGGGGTGCTCGACGGCGTCGCGATCGGGTTATCGGTGCGGATCGGCGCCTCCTGGCTCACGTAGTACCCGGCGGAGGTCAGGGTCATCTCTTGGCGGTCGGTCATGTCAGCGTCCTTGCTGTGGTTCTCTGGTCAGTTCTTGCCGAAGGTGGGGTTGTGCGCGCCGCCGAGCGTGATGTGCACGCTCTGCTGGTCGGTGTAGAAGTCGATCGAGCGGTAGCCGCCCTCGTGACCGAGACCCGAGGCCTTGACGCCGCCGAACGGGGTGCGCAGGTCGCGCACGTTGTTGCTGTTCAGCCACACCATGCCGGCCTCGACCGCCTGCGAGAAGTTGTGCGCGCGCTTCAGGTCGTTGGTCCAGATGTACGCCGCGAGACCGTACTTCGTGTCGTTCGCGAGGGCCAGCGCCTCCTCGTCGGAGTCGAACGGCGTGATCGCGACCACCGGCCCGAAGATCTCCTCCTGGAAGATCCGCGCGTCGGGGGAGACGTCGGCGAACACCGTCGGAGCGACGAAATTGCCCTCGTCGAACCCGTCGGGGCGGCCGCCGCCGGCGACCAGTCGTCCCTCGGTCTTGCCGATCTCGACGTACGACATGACCTTCTCGTAGTGCTCGGGGTGCACGAGCGCCCCCACCTCGGTGGCGGGGTCGTGCGGGTAGCCGACCTTCACGCGCTGTGCCTGCGCCGCGTACCGCTCCACGAACTCCTCGTAGATCGACCGCTCGACGAGGATGCGGGAGCCCGCCGTGCAGCGCTCGCCGTTGAGGGAGAACACCCCGAAGATCGTGGCGTCCACGGCCGCCTCGATGTCGGCGTCGGCGAACACGACGGCGGGCGACTTGCCGCCGAGCTCCATCGACAGTCCCTTGAGGAAGGGAGCGGCGTTGCCGAAGATGATCTGCCCCGTGCGGCTCTCGCCCGTGAACGAGATGAGCGGAACGTCCGGATGCTTCACGAGGGCGTCTCCGGCGTCCTCGCCCAGGCCGTTGACGAGGTTGAACACGCCCTGCGGGAGCCCTGCCTCCTCGAAGATCCCGGCCCACAGCGAGGCGGAGAGCGGCGTGAACTCGGCGGGCTTGAGCACGACGGTGTTGCCCGTCGCCAGCGCGGGACCGAGCTTCCACGACTCGAGCATGAACGGGGTGTTCCACGGCGTGATGAGCCCCGCGACGCCGATCGGCTTGCGGTTCACGTAGTTCATCTGCTTGCCGGGCACCTTGAAGGCGTCGTCTGCCTGCGCCACGATGAGGTCGGCGAAGAAACGGAAGTTCTCGGCGGCGCGGCGGGCCTGGCCCAGCGCCTGCGTGATGGGCAGACCGGAGTCGTACGACTCGAGCTCCGCGAGGCGGGCGTCGCGCGACTCGACGATGTCGGCGATCCGGTGCAGCACGTGCGAGCGCTCGCGGGGCAGCATCCGCGGCCACGGTCCCTCGTGGAAGGCGCGCTTCGCGGCGGCGACCGCGAGGTCGATGTCGGCCTTCTTGCCCGCAGACGCCGTGGTGTAGGTCTCGTTCGTGACCGGGTCGAGCACGTCGAACGTGTCGCCGTCGACCGAGTCGACGAACGCGCCGTCGATGTAGTGGCGGATGTGGTCGGGCAGGTCTGCGGGGATGCGGGAATCGGTCATGAGAGCCCTCCGGTCTGGTGAGTGCGGGTGTGCAGGGCGTCGAGGAACGCGTCCCTCGTGCGCCAGCGGTGGTTGCGGGCGGCGAGCTCGATCTCGAGCGGATCGGCGCCGATGCGGATGAGTTCGATGATCTGCGAGTGCTCCTCGACGGAATGCTGTGCGCGCCCGGGCACGGACGCGAAGGTCGAGTCGCGGATGCCGGACAGACGCGACCAGCCGCGGTGCACGAGGTCGAGCAGATGCGGGTTCGGACACGGCTCGAACAGCACCGAGTGGAACTGCCGGTTCAGCTCGGTGAAGGCGTGCGCGTCGAGGTGGTCGAGCATCCGCGCCATGCGGTCGTTGATGCGCGTGGCCTCGTCGAGCGCCGCGTCGTCGAGCAGCGGAGCGGAGAGCGCGGTCGCGGATCCCTCCACGATCCCGAGCGTCTGCATGGTGTGGGCGTACTCGCTCTCGTCGACGAGGGTCACGCGGGCGCCGACGTTGCGCTCGAAGGTCACGAGACCCTCTGCCTCGAGTCGGCGGATGGCCTCGCGCACCGGCACCACGCTCATCTGCAGGTCGTCGGCGATCGAGCCGAGGACCAGTCGGTAGCCGGGGCTGAACATATGACCCGTGATGCGGGAGCGGATCCACTCGTACGCGACCTCGGACTTGCTCGTCGCCGTCGTGCTCACGAGCGGGCCTCGTATCGCGCGCGCCACTCGGCGTTCATCGGGAAGAGCCCGTCGACCGGATGCCCCGCGGCGACCTGCTCGGCGACCCAGGCGTCCTCGTGCTCCTGGGCGATCGCCGCGTCGGCGACCTCCTCGGCGAGGGCCGGCGGGATGACGATCACGCCGTCGCCGTCGCCCACGACGATGTCGCCCGGCTGCACGGTGGCGCCGCCGCAGGCGATCGTCACGTCGACCTCCCACGGGACGTGACGGCGGCCGAGCACGGACGGGTGCGCCCCCTGCGAGAACACGGGGAAGCCGAGCGCCGCGACGGCGTCGTAGTCGCGCACACCGCCGTCGGTGACGACCCCGGCCGCGCCGAGCGTCTGCGCACGTAGAGCCATGACGTCTCCCAGGGTGCCGCTCGTCGCGTCGCCGCGGGCCTCGATCACGATGACCTCGCCCTCGCCGACCGTGTCGAACACGCGCTTCTGGGCGTTGTAGCCGCCGCCGTGCGATGCGAACAGGTCTTCACGGAACGGCACGAACCGCAGAGTCCTGGCCGTGCCGACGACCTTCACGCCGGGGATGTTCGCGGCGACGCCGTCGACGAAGCATCCGTGGTGTCCGCGCTTGCGCAGCTGCGCCGACAGGCCGGCGGTGGGCGCCTCCCGCAGCTTGGCGCGGAGCGCGGGGGAGAGGGCCGGCTCAGGTGCGGCCAGTCCCGCCTCCTCGCGGGATCCCCAGGCCTCGGTGCGCTGGAGGTCGTCGACCGCGGGGAGCGAGCCGACCTCGGGGTCGAAGGGCACCTCGCCCTGCGTCACCGTGGTCACGAGGCGACCGGAGGTGGGGGCTCCGGGAGCATCCGGCGCGTCGACCTCGATCTCGACGACGTCGCCGGGGGAGATCACCGAGGAGCCCGCCGGCGTTCCGGTGAGGATCACGTCGCCCGTCTCCAGCGTGAAGTGCTGCGACAGATCCGCGACCAGCTGGGCGAGCGGGAAGATGAGGCCGGCCGTCGTGTCGTCCTGGCGGAGCTCGCCGTTGACCCAGGCGCGCACGCGGAGGGCTGCGGGGTCGACCGCGCGGGCGTCGATCAGCTCGGGGCCGACCGGCGTGTACCCGTCGCCGCCCTTGGAGCGGACGTTCGAGCCCTTGTCGTTCGCGCGCAGGTCGTAGAGCCCCAGGTCGTTCGAGGCGGTCACGGCGGCGACGTGCTCCCAGGCGTCGGCGAGTGCGACGCGTCGCGCGGGGGTGCCGATCACGAGCGCGATCTCCCCCTCGAAGGCGAGGAGCTCGGTGCCGACGGGGCGCTCGACCGTGCCGCCGGACACGCCGAGGGAGCTGGCCGGCTTGAAGAAGTAGGAGGGCGCGGCGGGACGTCGTCCGCGCTGGTCGGCCCGGGAGGCGTAGCTCAGGTGGATCGCGATGATCTTGCCGGGGCGGGTCATGGGTGCCGTCACGGGGCGCCTCCTCGCGCTCGTCTGCGGTGTCGTAAAGGACGCTTGTGCGTCGTATTCGAAATCGTATATCATCGTGTCCACCCCGGCAAGCACTCCTCGAAACCCCGAAGAGCGGATGCCGTGACAGTGCCGTCACCATCAAAGGAGATACCCATGAGCGGGCAGCCACAGGCGGGGTTCACCCCCACCGGCACCATCGCCTCCGCGACCGATCGCCGCCGCGTCGTCTTCGCCACCGTCGTCGGGACCACCGTCGAGTGGTACGACTTCTTCATCTACGCCACCGCCGTCGGCCTCGTGTTCGGCCAGCTGTACTTCGAGCCGCTCGGCGCCAACAGCGCGCTGATCGCCTTCGCCACGGTCGGCGTGAGCTTCCTGTTCCGACCGCTCGGAGCGTTCCTCGCCGGCCACTACGGCGACAAGCTCGGCCGCAAGACCGTGCTCATGTGGACCCTGATCCTCATGGGCGCAGCGACCGCACTCATCGGCATCCTGCCGACGTACCAGACCATCGGGATCACCGCGCCGGTGCTGCTCGTGCTGCTGCGCATCATCCAGGGCATCTCCGCCGGCGGCGAGTGGGGCGGGGCGGTGCTGATGGCCGTCGAGCACGCCCCGCGCACCAAGCGCGGCATCTTCGGAGCCTCGCCGCAGATCGGCGTCCCGCTCGGGCTGCTGCTCGCGTCGGGCGTCATGGCCCTCATGACCGCGATCGCCCCCGGCGACCAGTTCCTCGCCTGGGGCTGGCGCGTGCCGTTCCTGCTCAGCGTCGTCCTGATCCTCGTCGGCTACTACGTGCGTCGCCGCGTCGAGGAGAGTCCCGTCTTCGCCGAGCTCGCCGAGCGCAAGGAGCGCGCGCGGATGCCGATCGTGCAGCTGTTCAAGAAGCACCTGCTCCTCGTGATCATCGCCGCGTTCGTGTTCGCGGGCAACAACGCCGTCGGGTACATGACGACGGGCGGATACATCCAGGGGTACGCCACGAACCCCGAGGGTCCCATCGGACTCGAGCGCGGCCCCGTGCTGTGGGCGGTCGCCGGATCCGCGGTCACCTGGCTGCTGACGACGCTGCTGGCAGGCTGGGTGTCCGACCGCATCGGACGCCGCACGACGTACATCATCGGCTGGGCGATGCAGCTCGTGGGCGTGTTCACGCTGTTCCCTCTCGTCAACACGGGCGAGATCGGCCTCCTGTTCGCGGGTCTCGCGATCCTCACGATCGGCCTCGGCTTCACCTACGGCCCGCAGGCGGCGCTGTACACGGAGCTCTTCCCGGCCAGCATCCGCTTCTCGGGTGTCTCGATCTCCTATGCGATCGGCGCGATCGCGGGCGGCGCGTTCGCCCCGACCATCGCGACCGCGATCGTGCAGTCGACCGGATCGACGCAGGCCGTCACCTGGTACCTCGCGGGGATGACCGTGCTCGGACTCATCGCGACGCTGCT
This sequence comes from Microbacterium sp. NPDC089696, assembly GCF_044749125.1. Classification (NCBI taxonomy): domain Bacteria; kingdom Bacillati; phylum Actinomycetota; class Actinomycetes; order Micrococcales; family Microbacteriaceae; genus Microbacterium; species Microbacterium sp. NPDC089696. Next base: position 1,225,932 of record NZ_JBIVHF010000001.1, read on the forward strand.
GCTGCGCGACCGCTCGGGCATCCCGCTCGGCCCGGACCACGAGGCGGAGCAGTCCGTGAGCCCGATCCACGGCCTCGCCCGCGCCTGAGCCCCGCCCTCGCCGCCCGCGAGAGAATAGTCACATCCGGAAGGGATCGACGACGATGCAGTTCCACCACCACGGCTACGTGTCGGGAGACCCGCGGGTGCTCCCCGCGCAGGTCGCCGAGCGAGCAGACGACCTCCCCGATGAGGTCGACGTGCTGATCGTGGGCTCCGGCCCCGCCGGCATGCTGCTCGCCGCGCAGATGTCGCAGTACCCGGGGGTGACGACGCGCATCATCGAGAGGCGCGACGGACGTCTGGTGCTCGGGCAGGCCGACGGCATCCAGCCGCGCAGCGTCGAGACCTTCCAGGCGTTCGGGTTCGCGGAGCGCATCGTCGCCGAGGCGTACAACATCGGCTGGATGAACTTCTGGGGCCCGAACCCCGAGCAGCCCGACGAGATCATCCGGACCTCGCGCACAGCGGACTACGCGTACGACATCTGCGAGTTCCCGCACCTCATCGTGAACCAGGCGCGTGTGCTCGACTACTTCGCGGAGGCGGCCGCGCACGGCCCCGGCCGCATCGCTCCGGACTACGGCGTCGAGTTCACCGGGCTCACGGTGCACGACGACGGCGAGTACCCGGTCGAGGTGGGCGTGCGATACGTCGCGGGGGAGCGCGCGGGCGAGGAGCGGACCATCCGCGCGAAGTACGTCGCCGGATGCGACGGCGCGCGCAGCGGGGTGCGTCAGGCGATCGGCCGGATTCACGTCGGGGCGAGCGCGGCACACGCCTGGGGCGTCATGGACGTGCTCGTGAACACGGACTTCCCGGACTGGCGCACCAAATGCGCGATCAACTCCGAGGCCGGGAACATCCTGCACATCCCCCGCGAGGGCGGATACCTCAGCCGCATGTACATCGACCTCGGCGAGGTCGCGGCCGACGACGACCACCGCGTGCGGCAGACCCCGATCGAGGAGGTCATCCGCAAGGCCAACGCGATCCTGCACCCGTACTCGATCGACGTGAAGCAGGTCGCCTGGCACAGCGTGTACGAGGTCGGCCATCGCGTCACCGACGGCTTCGACGACGTGGCGGACGACTCCGGACGCATGCCGCGGGTGTTCCTCACGGGCGACGCCTGCCACACCCACAGCGCCAAGGCCGGGCAGGGCATGAACGTGTCGATGCAGGACGGCTTCAACCTCGGCTGGAAGCTCGGGTCGGTGCTGACCGGCCGGGCGCCCGAGGCGCTGCTCGCGACGTACGGGGCCGAGCGGCGGCCGGTCGCCCAGCAGCTGATCGACTTCGACCGCGAGTGGTCGACCCTCATGGCGCGCAAGCCCTCCGAGATCACCGATCCCGGCGAGCTCGCGACGTACTACCTCGCGACGGCGGAGTTCCCCTCGGGATTCATGACCCAGTACACGGCGTCGATGATCACCGGCACGGACGCGCACCAGGACCTCGCTGCCGGATTCCCGATCGGCAAGCGGTTCAAGTCCGCCGAGGTGGTGCGCGTGGGCGACGGCAACGTCGTGCATCTGGGCCACCATGCGAAGGCCGACGGACGCTGGCGCGTGTACGCCTTCGGAGACCGCGACGGCTCGGCGCTCGCCGCCTGGGCGTCGGCGGCGGCTCCCGTCTTCGCGCGGTTCACGCCCGCGGATGCCGACGCGGACGCCGTGTTCGACGTGAAGGCCGTGTACCAGCAGCCGTATGAGGGGCTCGAGGTCACGACCGCCCCGGCGCTGTTCCAGCCGAAGACCGGTCCGCTCGGGCTCACCGACTGGGAGAAGGTCTACGCCGCCGGGCCGTCGAAGTGGACGGACACGGACATCTTCGCCGCGCGGGAGCTGTCGCGCGACGGCGTGGTGGTCGTGGTGCGGCCGGACCAGTACGTGGCGGCGGTCCTGCCGCTCGACGCGGTCGACGAGCTCGAGGACTTCGTCGCGGGGGCGCTGCTGCCGGCGGTCTGATGGTCCGGTCCGCCGGGCATGCCCGACTCTGGTGCGATGTCGGTGGTCCGGCGTACCGTGAGTGCCGTGCGGGCGCCGACGCCCGCCAGGAGGGTGTGACCATGTCCTGGAAGATCGAGCTCATCTTCGTGCCGGTGACCGATGTCGACCGCTCGAAGGAGTTCTACACGAAGATCGGCTTCAACCCCGACCACGATCAGGTGCCCTACGAGGGTCTGCGCTTCGTCCAGATGACGCCCCCGGGCTCCGCCTGCTCGATCGCGTTCGGCACTGGACTCGACATCCCGCTCGAGCCCGGACAGCAGAAGACGATCCAGGTCGTCGTCCCCAACGCCGAGGAGGCGAAGGCGCAGCTGACGGCCGTCGGCGTGGAGGCCCGCGGCGTGGAAGACCTCGGCTGGGGCCGCTTCGTGTGGTTCGACGACCCCGACGGCAACACCTGGACCCTGCAGGAGCTCCCGGACTACAGCGCGCAGTCCTGAGAGCGGGCGCTGCTCGTCACCTTCTGCGGTAAGCGTCAACTTCTGCGGCCATGAGCGCTCGCCGTGGCCGCAGAAGTTGCGCATGGCCGAAGGAATTGCGATCGGAGCGCATCACTCGATGCGGAACGCCCCGCCGGACACCTCGATGCCGCCGGCCTCGGGGATGGTGACCGTGAGCAGACTCGGGCGACGGACGTGAGCGCCCTGGTGGATGCGGATGGTGCGCCCTGCGAAGCCGTGCTCGCGGAGGTAGGCGCCCGTGGAGGCCGCGGCCGAGCCGGTCGCCGGGTCCTCGGTGATGCGGCCGACGGGGAAGAGGTTGCGTGCGTCGACGTCGTCGCCGTCGCCCGGGATGTGCAGGATCGTGGCGGTCCCGAACCACCCCTGCTCGCGCATCAACGCGGCGACCTCGGAGGGCGCGAAGCGGAACTGGTCGAAGAGCTCCCGGTCGGCGATCGTCACGACGGGGTGCCGGTTCCCTGCGAACGCCTCCGCCGCGGGGAACCGCGGATCGAGCTCGTCGCGGCCGACGCCGATCAGCGCGAGCAAGCGGTCGAGCACGGCATCGTCGATCGCGCGGACCTCGGGCTCGACGCTCGTGAACGAGACGCTGACCGCTCCGTCGCCGGACACCGTCGAGCGCAGGGTCACGGGGCCGGCGTTCGTGTCGAACACGACGACTCCGGTGCCGTCCCGCTCCGCCAGGGCGACGGCCGTCGCGACGGTCGCGTGCCCGCAGAACGGAACCTCGGCCGCGGGCGACCAGTAGCGCACGCGGTAGCGCGCGACGGCGGCATCCGCCGCCCGGCCCACCAGGAACGCGGTCTCGGAGAAGCCGACCTCCGCGGCGATCTCCTGCATCCGCTCGTCCGAGAGCCCGCCTCCGTCGAGCACGACGCCCGCGGGGTTGCCGCCGTCGGAGGTCGCGGCGAAAGCGCTGTAGCGCAGGACGTCCGGAGCGGGGGTCATGACGTGAGCCTAGCGACCGGGCGGCGAGCCACTGGCCGGAAGTGGCCCGCTCGTCCACCCGCCCCGATCACGAGTTCACGCGGATGATCTCCTGCTGGTACGGCGCGATCACGTCGCCCGAGATGCGCAGGTCGAGCAGGAGGAAGCGCCGTGTCGCGGCATCCTCCTGTGCCCAGGTCGCGACCCGTTCGAGGTCGTCGAGGGTCCGCACGACGACGCCCTCCGCGCCGACGGCCGCGCCGAACGCCGCGAAGTCCACCTCGGGAATCCGCATGGGCGCCTCCGCGAGCCCCTTGAGCCCGTAGAGGTTGACCTCGGCGCCGTAGGCCGCGTCGTTCCAGATCACGGCGATGCCGCGTCCGGCCGCCGCGCGCACAGCGGACTCGAGGTCGGCGATCGCCATGAGTCCGCCGCCGTCGCCCGAGGTCAGCACGATCGTGGAGTCGCGGCGGGCGAGGGCCGCGCCCACGACGCTCGGCCACCCCTGTCCGATCGACTGGAACGCGGTGCCGACCATCATCATGCGGTCCGGCGCCGCGACCGGCCAGTACATGTTCGCCCAGCCGATGAAATGGCCGCCGTCCGAGACGACGACGCGGTCTTCGGGGAGCAGGTCGCCCAGGCGGCGCGCGGCCGAGCGGGGGTCGAGGCGGCCGTCCGGGGCGAGGTCGTCACCAGCCTCGTACGTCCGGGCAGCCGCCACGTCGACGCTCTCGCGCCACGGGCTGGCGTTCTCCCCGTTCTCCCGCAGCCGGGACACGAGCCCCTCCGCCGCGAGACGGGCGTCCGCGCGCACGAAACCGCCCACGTGCGGGTGGGTCGCCGCCGGGGCGATGTCGACCTGGAACACACGGGTGCCGGGGGCGAAGAGCTCACCGAAGCGCATCGTGAACTGGTTGAGCGAGGCGCCGAACACCACGGCGACGTCGGCCTCGCGCACGAGCTCCATGGCGCCGTCGGCACCGAAACCGCCCGTCACGCCGAGGTCGAACTGCGCGGCGGGGAAGACCCCGCGACCGAGCGCGGACGACGCGGTGAGCGCCCCCGTGAGGCCGGCGAGCTCGCCGAGGGCCGTTCCCGCCCCGCCGAGCCAGGCGCCGCGTCCGGCGAGGAGGAACGGGCGCTCGGCGGACCGGAGCGCCGCGGCGATCTCGTCGAGCATCCCCTCGGCGAACGCTCCGCGCGGGGCGAGCGGTGCGGGGATGCGGGGGTCCGGCGCCTCGGCGACCGGGCCGGCCTCGAGCGACGCGACGTCGTAGGGGATCGCCAGCACGACCGGGACACGATAGGTCAGGGCGTGCTCGATCGCGATCACGGTCGTCGCCGCGGCGTCCGCGCGCCCGACCGTATAGGTGCGGGCGCCGACGGCCGAGGCGAGGGCGATCTGGTCGACATCCCAGGGGCGTGGCCCCGAGGTCGGCTCGTCGCCCACCACGAGGACGAGCGGCACGTGAGCCTGCACGGCCTCTGCGAGAGCGGTGAGCGTGTTCGTGAAGCCGGCGCCGTAGGTCGAGGTGCCCGCGGCGATGCGACCCGAGGCGCGGAAGTGAGCATCGGCGGCGACGACGGCCCCCTGCTCGTGGCGGACGGCGGTGAAGACGGCATCCGTCTGCGTCTCGATCGCGTCGAGGAAGTAGGCGTTTCCGTTGCCCATCACGCCGAAGACGGCGTCGATGTGCTGAGCGAGGGTGAGTGCGACGTGCGCGGACACGGTGGACATGCGGTTGCCTTTCGAGACAGGGACGGAGGGTGATCTTCCGTATGTGTCTCGCCGCCGCGTCCTCGCGGGGCTTCGTGCCTCTTTTTCAAGCACCGGCTGTCGTGCCGGACCAGTCGATCCTACCGCTCGGGACGGTGACGGATGCGGTGCCGCGGTGCGGGACAATGGAGCGGTGACGGATGACACGATCGAGCGCGAGACGCTCACCTGGGACGGTTTCGGTTCGGCGACGCGCGACCTCGCGCGCGCGATCCTCGAGAGCGGCTTCGAGCCCGAGGTCGTCGTGGCGATCGCCCGCGGCGGGCTGCTGCCGGCCGGCGCGATCGCCTACGGTCTCGGTGCGAAGAACTGCGGCGCGATCAACGTCGAGTTCTACACGGGCATCGGCACGGTGCTCGACGCCCCCGAGGTGCTGCCGCCCGAACTCGACATGGCCTACCTCGACGGTCGCCGGGTGCTCCTCGTCGACGACGTCGCGGACTCCGGCCGCACGCTCGCACTCGCCGTGCAGCTGCTGAAGGACAAGGGCGCCGATGTGCGCTCGGTCACGATCTACACCAAGCCCTCGACCATCATCCAGCCGGACTACGCCTGGAAGGACACGGACCTCTGGATCAACTTCCCGTGGTCGTTCCAGGGCACGGTCCGCGAGGAGGACCTCGGGCTGCCGCCCACGGCCTGATCGTGCCGTGCCGCCGGGTCAGCCGCGCAGCAGCGCCCGGAGCGTCTGGATCGTGTCGGCGTCGGCGGGCGTCTTGTCCTCGCGGTACGCCTTGACGCGGGCGAACCTCAGCGCCAGACCGCCGGGGTAGCGCGGCGACTTCTGCACGCCGTCGATCGCGATCTCCACGACGAACCGAGGCTCGAGGAACACCGTGCTCTGGGTGCGCCGTGACTCGAACGCGGGGAACTGCTCGGTCTGCCAGCGCAGCAGATCGTCGGTGAGTCCCTTGAAGGTCTTGCCGACCATCACGAGGCCGCCCCGTTCGCCGAACTCGCCGTCGGGGTCGCGCGCACCGAGGTGGAGATTCGACAGCCAGCCCTGCCGACGCCCAGAGCCCCACTCGGCGGCCAGGACGACGAGGTCGTAGGTGAGCACCGGCTTGACCTTGATCCAGGACTTCCCGCGGCGGCCGGCCGTGTAGGTCGAGTCGATGCCCTTCACGAGCACGCCTTCATGCCCGGCGGCGAGAGCCTCGCGCGACAGCTGCTCGGCGGCCTCGGCGTCGTCGGTCACGACCCCCGGCATCCGCCACTCGTCAGCGACGCGCTCGAGCTCGGCCAGCCGCACCGACAGGGGATCGTCGATCAGGTCGCGACCGTCGACATGGAGGATGTCGAAGAACCAGGGACGAAGCGCGAGATCGCGGCTCACATCGGCGCCGAACCGCGACATCGTCTCCTGGAACGGACGAGGCCCTCCGTCTTCGTCGAGCGCCAGCGTCTCGCCGTCGAGGATCACGTCGCGCACCGGGAGGCCGCGCACGATCTCGACGATCTCCGGCACGCGGTGCGTGATGTCGGCGAGGCTGCGGGTGTAGACGCCCACCTCGTCGCCGTGCCGGTGCACCTGGATGCGCGCGCCGTCGAGCTTGTACTCGACCGAGGCGCGACCCGTGGTCTCGAGGGCGGCCGTGGGAGTGGCGGCGGTACCCGCGAGCATGGGCAGCACGGGGCGCCCGACCGCGAGGCCGATCGCGTCGAGCTCTTCCTCCGTGCCGGTGAGCGCGACCACGGCGGTCTCACCCAGGTCGCCCGAGAGCATCGCGGCGCGACGGACGGCTGCCACCGGGCGGTCGGAGGCCTTCGCGATCGCGTCGACCAGCACGCCAGCGAGGGCGCCGGTGCGCAGCTCGCCGAGCATCGCCCGGGTCAGGAAGTCCCACTCGGCGACGGTCGCGCGCAACGCGAGAGCCGTCAGCACCCCGGTGCGCGCCGCCGCCGAACCCGAGCCGGTCGTGGCGACGAGCGCGTCGAACGCGGCATCCACCTCGGCGAGGACGATCGCGGAGGTGTCTGCATGCGACACCTCGAGCGACGTGAGCCCGCGCCATCCGACCCCGAGTCGTCCCTGTCGAGGGCTCGCGAGCAGCAGCCCCACGAGGACGGGGATGTCGACGGCGTCCGCCCGCGAGAGCAGCTGCGCGAGCGCGTCGATCTTCGCGAGGCGGGAGGACGTCGCGGCGACCGTGTCGGTCGCGGCGACGACGTCGGCGATCATCATGGATGCAGTCTGCCCCGGACATCCGACATCCGACCAGCCCCTTGCGGTCTCCGGGGAGCGACCCGTCGGGTCAGCGTCCGCGGAACTCCGGACGGCGCTTCTCCTGGAAGGCCGCGAACCCCTCGCGATAGTCGTCCGTGTCGCACAGCGCGGCCTGCGCGGCGTTCTCGGCCTCGACCGACTCCCACAGCGCGAGCCGCTCATCGCGGATGCGGGCCACGAGCTGCTTGCTCGCGAGGAACGCCGCCGTGGCGCCGCGGGCGGCCGCGGTCGCGGCATCCGTCGTCGCCTGCGCCACCTCGTCGTCGGCGAACACTCGCGAGAAGAGTCCGGCCGCGACCGCCTCCGAACCCGTCATGAGGCGTCCGGTGTAGACGAGGTCGAGCGTGCGATGCGGACCGAGCCGATCGACGAAGTACGAGTGCCCGCCCGAGTCGAGCGTCGCGCCCAGAGCGGCGAACGGCGAGCCGATCTTCGCGGACTCCGCGACGTACACGACGTCCGTCGCGATGAGCAGCCCGAGGCCGACGCCCAGGCAGGCGCCGTGCGCGACCGCGAACGTCGGCGCGGGGAAGCGCGCCATGCGCTGCAGGAGCGGCGTCACGAGTCCGCCCAGGTAGCCCATCACGTCGTCGTCGCGCGGGTCGACGCCCGAGATGTCGCGGCCGGCGCAGAACGCGCGCCCCTCGCCGCGCAGCACGAGAGCGCGCACCCCTGCGGCGTCGGCCTCGTCATAGGCCCGGCCGAGGTCGTGCAGCGCCTGCTCGTCGAGGGCGTTCAGCTTCGCGGGGGCGTCCAGCACGACGGTCGCGACGTCGTCGTGGATCGTGAGATCGATCACGTCTCGCTCCTTCTCAGACGTCGTAGTCGACCACGAGGCGGTCGCTCGTCGGGTGGGACTGACAGGTCAGGACGTAACCGCGCTCGAGCTCGTCGGGCTCCAGCGCGTAGTTCTCGGTCATCGTGACGCTGCCCTCGATGACGCGGGCGCGACACGTGCCGCACACGCCGCCCGCGCACGCGAACGGCGCGTCGGGGCGCACCCGCAGGGCGGCGTTGAGCACCGACTCGTGCGCGTCGACGGGGCTCTCGACCGTCGAGGAGACGCCGTCGAGGTTCACCTCGATCCGCACGGTGCGCTCACCCGCCCGCACCTCGACGGGGCGAGCGGCGCGCGCGGGCTCGTCGCCGGTCGTGAAGAGCTCGAAGCGGATGTGCTCGCGCCCGACGCCCACGTCGGCGAGCGCCTCGCGGCACAGGTCGACGAGTGCGAGGGGGCCGCACAGGAACCACTCGTCGACGTCGGCCGGGTCGATCAGCATCCGCAGGATCGTGCGCAGCTTCTCCTCGTCGAGGCGGCCCGACAGCACGGGAGCCGTGCGCTGCTCGCGCGACAGCACGTGATGAAGCGTGAGCCGGGTGGGGTAGCGGTCCTTGAGGTCGGCGAGGTCCTCGAGGAACATCACGTCGAGCGTCGAGCGGTTCGTGTACAGGAGCGTGAAGCGCGCGGTGTCGGACTGCGAGAGCACGGTGTGCGCGAGCGCCATGAGGGGCGTGATGCCGGAGCCGGCCGCGATACCGACGACGTGGCGGCGGTCGAGGTCGGGCAGGGCCGAGGTGAACGTGCCCTGGGGGCTCATGACGTCGATCTCGAACCCCGGCTGCAGGCCGGTCTGCGCCCAGGTCGAGAACAGTCCGCCCTCGTCGCGCTTGACGGCCACACTGAGGCGGGTGTCCCGGCCGCCCGTGCGCTTCTCGGGGGCGCGGCACAGCGAGTACGAGCGGCGCACCTCGGTGCCGTCGAGCGTGGTGCGCAGGGCGACGTACTGCCCCGGGAGGTGGTCGTAATCGTCCGCCAGGGCGGCGGGGACGGTGAACGTCACCTCGACCGCGTCGTCGGTGAGCGGACGCACGCTCTCGACGGCGAGAGTGTGGAAGCGGGCCCGGGCCATGTCAGTGCGCTCTCTCCTGCATCAGTGGACCTTGAAGTGGTCGAAGGGCTCGAGGCACGCGCGGCACTCGTACAGCGCCTTGCAGGACGTCGATCCGAAGCGGGAGACCTCGCGGGTGTCCAGCGAGCCGCACTGCGGGCACCGGACGCTGAGCGCGAGGCGGATCGGACCTGCACCCACGGCCGCGCGGCCGGTGGGCGGGGCGATGCCGAAGCGCTCGAGCTTCTGCTTGCCGGCATCCGACATCCAGTCCGTGGTCCAGGCGGGGGACAGCACGAGCGACACGTCCACGGGGGAGTACCCGGCGGCGGTGAGCGCGAGCACGACGTCGTCGCGGATCGTGTCCATCGCGGGGCAGCCGCTGTAGGTCGGGGTGATGTCGACGTGTACGGCGGCGCCGTCGACACGGACGGCTCGCAGCACGCCGAGGTCCTCGATCGTGAGCACCGGCACCTCGGGATCCGGCACGGAGGCCGCGATGCTCCAGGCCTCCTCGGTCGCCGTCCGGGTCACCACGTCGCCCCCGGATGCCGTCGCGCGAGCACCTGCATCTCGGCGAGCACATGACCGAGCGGTGTCGCATGGGCGCCGTGGCGTCCGCCCGCCGAGGAGGCGCTGACGTCGGGCACCGTGAGCTCGGCCTCCGCGAAGACCGCGTCGATCACGGCGTCGAACCCTGCCCGCAGCGACGACGGACGCACGGCGGCGTCGCCGAGCCGGTCGATGAGCTCCTCATCGCGGAACAGTTCGTCGACGTAGGGCCACACGTCGACGAGCGCGCGGATCATGCGGCGTCGCGACTCCTCGGTGCCACCGGCGAGACGGAGCACCCACTGCACGGCGTGATCTCGGTGGTAGTCGACCTCCTTGCGCGACTTCTCGGCGATCGCTGCGAGCGTCTCGTCGCTGCTCGCACGCAGCGCCGTGTAGAGCTCGAGCATGTACGTCGAGGCGATCAGCTGTCGCGCGATGGTCTGCGCGAAGTCGCCGTTCGGCTGCTCCACCAGCCACGAGCTGCGGAACTCCGGTTCGTCACGGAAGTAGGCCAGGTCGTCCTCGCTGCGCCCGTCGTACGAGCCCGCGTAGCGGAGGAAGGACCGCGCGTGTCCGAGGAGGTCGAGCGCGATGTTGCCGAGCGCGACGTCCTCCTCCAGCTCCGGCGCGCGGGAGATCCACTCGCCGAGCTGCTGCGACAGGACGAGCGCATCGTCGCCGAACCACAGGGCGTACTCCGCGATGTCGGCGGATCCCGCGACGGCCGTTCCCCCGGCGAGCTCGGCGCTCAACGAGAGCTCGTCGACGCTGACGTCGCCGTGCAGGTCTTCGTGCGCGTTCACAGGTGCGGCACGCCCTCGGAGGCCGTGTAGTACACGGCGTGGCGGTAGTTCTTGCCCGCAGGACTCTCGAAGTAGGCGCCCTTCGCGTCGGGGTCGCTGGTCGTGATGGCCTCGGCAGGCACGGCCCAGATCGACACGCCCTCGCCGCGCCGCGTGTAGAGGTCGCGCCCGTTGCGGATCGCCATGTCGGCGTCCGGCGCGTGCAGCGAGCCGACGTGCACATGGCTCAGGCCGCGGTTCGCGCGGACGAAGATCTCCCACAGGGGCCAGGGCTCGCGCTCGTCGGCGCCGGGCGTCGCCATCACGCCACCGCCGTCGCCGAGACGCGCTGCTTGCGGGCGTACTCGGCCGCGGCCTCGCGCACCCACGCGCCGTCCTCGTGCGCCGTGCGGCGGCGCTCGAGCCGTTCCGCGTTGCACGGGCCGTTCCCGCGGAGCACCTGGAAGAACTCGTCCCAGTCGATCTCGCCGATGTCGTACTGCCCGGTGTCCTCGTTCCAGCGGAGGTCGGGGTCGGGCAGCGTGACCCCGAGGATCTCGGCCTGGGGCACGAGCATCGACACGAAGCGCTGGCGGAGGTCGTCGTTCGAGAAGCGCTTGATCTTCCACTTCATCGACTGCGCGGAGTTGGGGGACTGGTCGTCGGGCGGGCCGAACATCGCGAGGCTGGGCCAGTACCAGCGGTCCACGGCATCCTGCGCCATCCGTCGCTGCTCCTCGGTGCCCTGCATGAGCGTGAGCAGGATCTCGAATCCCTGACGCTGGTGGAAGGACTCCTCCTTGCACACCCGCACCATGGCGCGTCCGTACGGGCCGTAGGAGGCGCGGCAGAGCGGCACCTGGTTGCAGATCGCGGCGCCGTCGACGAGCCAGCCGATCGCGCCCATGTCGGCCCAGGTCGGGGTGGGGTAGTTGAAGATCGAGGAGTACTTGGCCTTGCCCGTGATGAGCTGGTCCATCATCTCGTCGCGGGTGATGCCGAGGGTCTGCGCGGCGGAGTAGAGGTAGAGCCCGTGGCCGGCTTCGTCCTGCACCTTCGCCATGAGGATCGCCTTGCGCTTGAGGCTGGGCGCGCGCGTGATCCAGTTGCCCTCGGGCTGCATCCCGATGATCTCGGAGTGGGCGTGCTGGGAGATCTGACGGATCAGCGTCTTGCGGTACGCGTCGGGCATCCAGTCGCGGGGCTCGATGCGCTGCTCGTTCGCGATGAGCTCGTCGAACAGGCGCTCCTCCTCGCTCGGCACGGCGCCGGCGAGGGACAGGTCTGCGGGTGCGGTCATCATCGACTCCTCACGGAGCGGCAATCTTTACTGACCGCTCGTTAGGTAATTCTGACACGGCGGGATGCGGCACGCAAGACGACCCCGCCTGCGCGGCGCGTCAGTGCGATCGGGAGACGAGCTCGAGCAGCGCCCGTCCGTAGGCCTCGGACGGATCGGGATGCTCGAAGCGCAGCGCGTCGCCCGCGATGACGACCTCGACCACGAAGGCGTCGGCGACGCGCGTGAGAGAGCGGAACGTGCCGCGCAGGAGGTCGCGCAGCTGGTCCTCGCGGGGGAGCCACACGGCGTCGGCGAGCGTCACGGCGTCGAGCGCCCACTCGGTCGTGCCGTTGAACGCGAGGTCGGTACCCGAGGGCGTCTGCCGGGCCTCGATGGTCATGGCGCTCACGGTGAACACGTCGGCCTCCGCCTCGAGCTCGATCTCCTCGGGGAGGTCGAGCTGGAACCGGTCGCCCTCCGCCGGGTGCCACAGCAGACCGGCGTCGCGCAGTGAGGTGGCGAGCTCGCGGGTGATCACGCGTCCACGCTACCTGTGGATCGACTCGCGGCGGATGTCGGGGACCTCGGGCAGAGTGGAGCCATGACCTCCTCCGACGTCGACCTCCGTTCCGCCGCCCTCGGCGCCCTGCGGGAGCTCGTCGGGCGCGCGGACGCGGACTTCCACGAGGGGCAGTACGAGGCGATCGAGGCGCTGGTCGAGAACCGTCGGCGCGCTCTCGTGGTGCAGCGCACCGGATGGGGCAAGTCGGCGGTGTACTTCGTCGCGACCCTGCTGCTGCGCCGTCGGGGCGCCGGTCCGACGGTGCTCGTGTCGCCCCTACTCGCTCTCATGCGCGACCAGATCGCCGCAGCGGAGCGAGCCGGCGTCCGTGCGGTGGCGATCAACTCGACCAACGCGCACGAATGGTCCGACGTGCTCGCGCAGCTCGACCGCGACGAGGTCGACGTGCTGCTCGTCTCTCCCGAGCGGCTCAACAACCCCGCGTTCCGCGAGGAGCAGCTGCCGGCGCTCGTGCGGCGGATCGGGATGCTCGTCGTCGACGAGGCGCACTGCATCAGCGACTGGGGTCACGACTTCCGACCCGACTACCGCCGGCTGCGCGACCTGATCGGCGAGATGCCGGCCGATGTGCCCGTGCTCGCGACCACGGCGACCGCCAACAGCAGAGTCGTGGCCGATGTCGTCGAGCAGCTGGGTGTCGGAGGGTCGGGTGCGCCGGACGTCCTGACGATCCGCGGGCCGCTCGCCCGCACATCGCTGCGGCTCGGTGTGCTCCGGCTGCCGAACTCGGCCAGCCGTCTCGCGTGGCTGCTCAGCCACCTCGACGACCTGCCCGGTTCGGGGATCATCTACACGCTCACGGTCTCGGCGGCGGTCGACACGGCGCGGCTCCTGCGCGAGCACGGGCACGAGGTGCGGGCGTACACGGGGCAGACGGATGCCGACGAACGCGCCGAGTCGGAGGGGATGCTCAAGCGCAACGAGGTCAAGGCCCTCGTCGCCACGAGTGCGCTCGGCATGGGCTTCGACAAGCCCGACCTGGGATTCGTCGTTCATCTCGGCGCTCCGTCCTCGCCCGTCGCCTACTACCAGCAGGTCGGTCGTGCGGGGCGCGCGAGCGAGAACGCCGATGTGCTGCTGCTCCCCGGTGTGGAGGACCGCGACATCTGGCACTACTTCGCGACCGCGTCGATGCCCGACCGGGAGCGTGCCGAACGGGTGATCACCGCCCTGGGCGACGTGCCGATCTCGACGCCCGCGCTCGAGGCCATGGTCGACATCCGTCGGACGCCCCTCGAACTGCTGCTCAAGGTGCTCGACGTCGACGGGGCCGTGCGTCGCGTGCAGGGCGGATGGATCGCGACGGGTGCGCCCTGGGTCTACGACGCCGAGCGCTACGAGCGCATCGCCGCGGAGCGCCGGGCCGAGCAGCAGCACATGATCGACTACGAGGAGACCGAGGGATGCCGCATGGCGTTCCTGCAGCGCACGCTCGACGACGACACGGCAGCGCCCTGCGGCCGGTGCGACCGGTGCGCGGGCGTCTGGTTCCCGCAGGAGATCGGTGCGGATGCGAGCGCCCAGGCGGGCGAGTCGCTCGATCGCGTAGGGGTGCCGATCGAGCCTCGCCGTGCCTGGCCGACGGGTGCCGACCGCCTCGACGTGCCCGTCAAGGGGCGCATCCCCGTCGAGGAGCAGGCGGGCGAGGGTCGTGCGCTCGCGCGACTGACGGATCTCGGCTGGGGCGGGACGCTGCGAGGGATCTTCGCTGTCGGCGGGGCGGACGCGGCCGTGTCGCCCGAGATCCTCGGGGCGTGCGTGCGGGTGCTCGCCGGATGGGGATGGGACGAGCGCCCGGTGGCCGTGATCGCGATGCCGTCGCGGTCACGGCCGCTGCTGGTCGATTCGCTCGCCCGGGGCATCGCCGAAGTCGGGCGGCTCCCGTACCTCGGCGCGCTCGCGCCGGTGAACGGGGGGCCGACCGGGCAGCCCGGCGGCAACAGCGTGTTCCGGCTCGCAGGGCTGTGGGATCGCTTCGGCGCCGACGGCCTCGACGTGCCTGCGGGGCCGGTGCTCCTGGTCGACGACCTCGCCGACAGTCGCTGGACCCTCACGATCGCCGCCCGCACGCTCCGACGCGCCGGCGCGACGGCCGTGCTGCCCTTCGCACTGGCCCTGCGCGGCTGACGGCACTCTGCCGGCGGAAGAGGCTCCCGAGTCAGTCCTCCTCGGGCGCAGGAGCGGGCGCGGGCGGCCAGACGGTCGCGCCGAGCTCCCGCGAGATGTTGCGTGCGGTCTCGCGCAGCGCGTCGAGGACGGCATCCGTGGCGGGTGCCTGCGAGGTCGGCATCACGACCGCCACCGCCGCGACGATCTCGTTCGAGGCGTCGGCGACGGGCGCGGCGACCGACGACTCGCCGAGCACGGCCTCGTCGACCTCGGCGGCGGTCGCGCGGTCGAGGATCGCCGGCAGCTCGAGCGTCAGACGCGCGACGTCCGTGATGGTGTCGCCCGTGAGGCTGCGCAGCGGCTGCTCGAACACGGTCCGCTGGAATCCGGCGTCGTAGGCGAGGAGCACCTTGCCCATCGCGGAGGCGTGCGCGGGGATCGCGACACCGGTCTCGAGCATCTGTCTGCTGTCGTCGGGGCGCAGGTCGTGATGGATCACGAGCACCTCGTGGAAATGCGGGGCGCCCAGGCGCACCGGGAGGTTCGTTCGGCGGGCGAGCTCCTGGGTCCAGCGCATGGCCCGGGCGCGCACATCGAGCGTGTCGAGGTACACGTTGCTGAGGCGCAGGAGGGTCGGGCCGAGCATGTAGCGCTGTCCGCCGCGCTCCTTCGCGACGAGGCCGTGCGCGCGCAGGGACTTGACGATGCCGTGCACCGTGGACGGCGGCAGGGAGAGCGCGGCGGAGAGGTCGGTGATGCCGAGGTGACGGGCTCCCTGCAGCAGCTCCAGCACTCGCGCCGCGCGATCGATGGATTGAATCATGGGGCTTGTGTCCTCTCCTGCGAGACATCGGCGCCGAGGTCGTGCACTCCCTGAATCATGGGACCGGTCTCCTCTCCCTTGACAAGACGGCAGAGCCCGAGCATATTCGACATTGACGAATATCTTTCCGATTTCTTCGGAGAGCCGCGCGGCCGAGATCAAGGGAGATCCACCATGAAGAAGCTCATCAACGCTCCGGAAGACGTGCTCGTCGAATCGCTGAGAGGGGTGGCCCTCGCGCATCCCGAACTCTCGGTCGACCTCGAGACGCACGTCATCACGCGCGCGACGCCCAAGGCGCAGGGCAAGGTCGCCGTGGTGTCCGGCGGCGGCTCGGGCCACGAGCCGCTGCACGGCGGCTTCGTGGGCGCGGGGATGCTCGACGCGGCCGTGGCGGGGGAGATCTTCACCTCGCCGACGCCGGATCGCGTGCAGGCTGCGACCAAGGCCGTGGACCGGGGCGCGGGCGTGCTGCACATCGTCAAGAACTACACCGGCGACGTGCTGAACTTCGAGATGGCGGCCGAACTCGCGTCCATGGAGGGCATCGAGGTCGGGACCGTCGTGGTCGACGACGACGTGGCCGTGCAGGACTCGCTGTACACCGCCGGGCGTCGCGGCGTCGGTCTCACGGTGCTCCTCGAGAAGATCGTCGGCGCCGCGGCGGAGGAGGGGCAGGACCTCGCGTCCGTCGTCGCCCTCGCCCAGCGCATCAACGGTCAGGGCCGGTCGATGGGCATGGCGCTCACGAGCTGCACGGTGCCCGCCGCCGGCAAGCCCACGTTCGACCTCCCCGACGACCAGATGGAGATCGGCATCGGCATCCACGGCGAACCGGGCCGCCACCGCGAACCCCTCGCGCCGGCATCCGAGATCGCCCGTCAGCTGGTCGAGCCGATCGTCGCCGACCTCGACCGCACCGGCCCCGCGATCGTCATGGTCAACGGCATGGGGGCGACGCCGCAGATCGAGCTCTACCTCATGTACGCCGAGGTCGCCGCGCTGCTCGAGAAGGCGGGCGTGGAGATCGTGCGGAACCTCGTGGGCAACTACATCACCTCGCTCGACATGGCCGGATGCTCGGTCACCGTGCTCGCGGCCGACGAGGAGATCCTGCGTCTCTGGGACGCCCCGGTCAGCACTCCCGGCCTGCGCTGGGGGGTGTGAGCGGATGACGGACACGATCGGCACCGCGACGCTCGTCGACTGGATCACGCGCTTCCGCGACGCGGTCAGCGAGAAGAAGGAGTGGCTCACGGAGCTCGACTCGGCGATCGGCGACGCCGACCACGGCGCGAACATGTCGCGCGGCATGGCGGCCGTGGTCGACAAGCTCGACGCCGCAGCACCGGGGACCGTCGAGGATCTGCTCAAGGGCGTGGGCATGACCCTCGTGAGTTCGGTGGGCGGGGCGAGCGGCCCTCTCTACGGGACCCTGTTCCTGCGCATGGGCATGACCGCAGGGGCCGTGACCGAGCTCGACGCCGCAGGTCTCGCGGCCGCGCTGCGCGCAGGTCTCGAGGGCATCGTCGCCCGGGGCAAGGCCGAGGCCGGGGACAAGACGATGTTCGACGCGATGGCACCGGCGGTCGACGCCATGGATGCCGCGGTCGCGCGCGGCGCCGGCCCGGCCGATGCGAGCAGAGCGGCAGCGGCCGCCGCCGCCCTCGGTCGCGATGCGACCCTGCCGCTCGTGGCGCGCAAGGGGCGCGCGAGCTACCTGGGGGAGCGCAGCGCGGGTCACCTGGACCCCGGTGCAGCCTCGGTCACGCTGCTGTTCGAGACGCTGGCCGACGCGATCGCCGGCTCGTCCTGATGATCGGAATAGTCGCCGTCTCCCACAGCGCCGGGCTCGGGGAGGCGGCGCTCGAGCTCGCCCTGCAGATGGTCCCCGGAGGCGGGGCGCAGGTGCGGGTGGCCGCCGGGGCGGGGACGGATGCCGACGGCACGCCCGTCCTCGGCACGGACGCGGTCGCGGTGGCCGCGGCGATCGACGAGCTCGCGGTGGACTGCGACGGGGTGCTCGTGCTGATGGACCTGGGTTCCGCGGTGCTGAGCGCCGAGCTCGCCCTCGACCTCCGCGCGAGCGACGTGCCCGTGCGCCTCGCGCCCGCCCCGTTCGTGGAGGGTCTGCTCTCGGCCGTGGTCTCCGCGGCGGGGGGCGCAGGACTCGAAGCCGTCGCGCAGGAGGCAGCGGGTGCGCTCGCCGCGAAGACCGGTCAGCTCGGCGAGGACGAGCCCGCTCCGCCGAGCGTGCCACTCGCCGACGCTCCAGTCGCCGACGCTCCAGTCACCGACGCTCCGCCCGGCGACGCGCTCGTCCGCGTCGTGCGGGTGCGCAACCCTCTCGGCATCCATGCGCGCCCCGCGGCGCTGATCGCCGAGGCGTCGGCCGGCACCGACGTGCGCGTGCGCCGGCTCCCCGACGGGCCGGAGGCCTCCGCCGCGAGCCTGACGCGCCTGCTGGTGCTCGGAGCGCGCCAGGGCGACGCGATGGAGCTCGCGGCGAGCGGAGACGGGGCCGCCGCGACCCTCGATCGTCTTGCCGCGCTGTTCGACGACGGATTCGGCGAGGGCACGGAGCCGGCGTCCGCGCAGCCGGTCGTCGCGAGCGGATCAGAGCCGGTCGCCGCACCGTCGTCGACACCGCCCACCGCCGGCGCGGTGCTGCGCGGGCGCGGAGTGAGCGCGGGTCAGGCCGCCGGGCCCGTCGTCCGCGTCGCCCCCGCGCTGCCGGAGCCCGACGCCTCCGTCACGATCGCGCCCGCGGATCGGGACGCCGAGATCTCGGCGATCGAGTGGGCCGCCGTCGCCGTCGCCGATCACCTCCGACGGCGCACCGAGGCGGCCACGGGCGAGGCGAAGGCGATCCTCGACGCTTCGCGACTGCTGGCGACGGACCCGGAGCTCGTCTCCGATGCGACCTCTCTCGTACGGTCCCGGGGCGTCAGCGCGACGAGAGCGGTCTGGGAGACCGGCTCGACCCACGCTGCGACGCTGTCCGCCCTCGGCGGTCGGATGGCCGAACGGGTCGCCGACGTCCTCGACGTGCGCGACCGCATCATCGCCGAGATCCTCGAGGTCGAGATGCCCGGTGTGCCGGAGCGCGACGAGCCGTTCGTGCTGGTCGCCCGCGACCTCGCCCCCGCCGATACCGCCGCGCTGGAGGGAGGGCGGTGCGTCGCCCTCGTGACCGAGGAGGGCGGACCGACCTCCCACACGGCGATCATCGCGCGTGCACTGGGCCTCCCGGCGGTCGTCGCGGCCGCCGGAGCGGGGAGCATCCCCGAGGGGACGACCGTGCTCGTCGACGGGGATCGCGGCACGATCGAGGTCGATCCCGACCCCGTCCGTGTCGAGAGGACGCGGGCCGCGACCGAGGTCGTCGCCTTCCACGGCGCCGGCACGCTCTCGGACGGACACGAGCTCCCGCTGCTCGCGAATGTGGGGCGAGCCGCAGACGCGCACACCGCCGCCGACGCGCGGGCCGAGGGCATCGGTCTCTTCCGCACGGAGTTCTGCTTCCTCGACCGCGTCGACGCTCCGACCCTCGCCGAGCAGGTGACCGCCTATCGTGCCGTGCTCGCGCCCTTCGCCGGGCGGCGGGTCGTGGTGCGCACGCTCGATGCGGGCAGCGACAAGCCCCTGCCCTTCACCGACCCGGAACCCGAGGAGAACCCGGCGCTCGGGGTGCGGGGCCTGCGCCTCGCCCGCCGCACGCCGCAGCTGCTCGACGACCAGCTGCGGGCGGTCGCCGAGGCGGCCGCGGCCGAATCCGCGGTCGTCGACGTCATGGCGCCGATGGTCGCGACTCTCGAGGAGTCGCGGGAGTTCGTCGAACGCTGCCATGAGGTCGGGCTCTCTCGTGCCGGCGTCATGATCGAGACGCCGTCTGCGGCGCTCCTCGCCGCCGAGATGTTCGAGGTCGTCGACTTCGTCAGCGTCGGCACGAACGATCTGGCCCAGTACACGATGGCCGCCGACCGTCTGCTCGGCGCCCTCGGCGACCTGAACGACCCGTGGCAGCCGGCTGTGCTGCGTCTCATCGGCACGGTAGGGGAGGCCGGCCGTGCCGCGGCGAAGCCCGTGGGCATCTGCGGCGAGGCGGCCGGCGATCCCGCGCTCGCGCCCGTGCTGGTGGGCCTCGGCGCCACGTCGTTGTCGATGACGCCCCGAGCCCTGGGGCGGGTCGGCGCGGCGCTGCGGCGGGTCACGGCAGACCAGTGCCGTCGTGCGGCCGAGGCCGCGCGATCGGCGACGACGGCGGACGACGCTCGGGAGGCGGCGCGCGCGATCCTCGGCGGATGACCCCTCTTTACTAACCGATCGTTCAGTTAGTATGGTCGGGTCGGATGCCGCAGCGACGGCGTCCCCCGCGACGAGGAGGTCGACGATGGCAGACGCGACGATGCAGCAGATGGACGCTCAGCCCAACCGGGCCATGATGCAGCGCGATCGCGCCTCGGCATCCCTCGGTCTCGTGGTGGAGCGTGACGATCCCGGCCATGCGGTCGTCACGATGCTCGTGCGCGACGACATGACGAACGGCTTCGCCATCACGCACGGCGGATTCGTCTTCGCGCTCGCCGACACGGCCTTCGCGATCGCCTGCAACGAGGACGACCGGGTCACGGTCGCCGCCGGCGCCGACATCTCCTTCCTCAAGTCGACGGTGGCGGGTCAGACACTGACCGCGACCGCGGTTCGCCGCTCCCGATCGGGGCGCTCCGGCCTCTACGACGTGACGGTCGTCGACGAACAGGGCGACACGGTCGCCGAGTTCCGCGGCCGCTCACGGACGACCTCGCAGACCCACTGACCCGAACGACCGGAGCACTCATGTCGACGATGACCGAACACTCCACCGCCACCGCTGCCGCCGCAGCGTCCGTCCGCCCTCCCGCGGCCGACCAGCTCGACGCCGAAGAGCGGCTGGGTCGCCCGGAGCTCGAGGAGCTGCAGCTCGCGCGCCTGCAGCAGACGGTGCGTCACGCCTACGCGAACGTGCCGCTCTACACCCGGAAGTTCGACGAGGCGGGCGTGCACCCCGACGACATCCGCACTCTCGCCGACGTCGCGAGGCTGCCGTTCACCACCAAGGCCGACCTGCGCGAGACCTACCCCTTCGGCATGTTCGCGGTGCCGATGGACGAGGTCGCCCGCATCCACGCCTCGAGCGGCACGACGGGGCGCCCGACGGTCGTCGGCTACACCCGCGGCGACCTCGACCGGTGGGGCACCCTCGTGGCGCGGTCGCTGCGCGCCGCCGGGATCCGCGCCGGGATGAAGGTCCACAACGCCTACGGCTACGGCCTGTTCACCGGCGGGCTCGGCGCCCACGCGGGCATCGAGGCGCTGGGGGCGACCGTGATCCCCGTGTCGGGCGGGCAGACCGCGCGTCAGGTCCAGCTGATCAGGGACTTCGAGCCCGATGCGATCCTCTGCACTCCCAGCTACCTGCTCACGATCGCCGACGCCATGGCGGCGCAGGGAATCGACCCGCGGTCGACCTCGCTCAAGGTCGCGGTCCTGGGCGCCGAGCCGTGGACGAACGAGATGCGGCACGAGCTGGAGCAGCGGATGGGCATCGATGCGCTCGACATCTACGGGCTGAGCGAGGTCATGGGGCCGGGCGTCGGCAGCGAGTGCCTGGAGGGCAAGGACGGACCGCACATCTGGGAGGATCATTTCCTCCCCGAGGTGATCGACGCCGAGTCCGGCGCTCCGCTGCCCGACGGCGAGCTCGGCGAACTCGTGTTCACCTCGCTCACGAAGGAGGCGTTCCCCGTGATCCGCTATCGCACGCGCGACCTCACGCGGCTGCTGCCCGGCACGGCGCGCCCCGCGATGCGGCGCATGGAGAAGGTCACCGGCCGCAACGACGACATGATCATCGTGCGCGGCGTGAACCTCTTCCCCACGCAGATCGAGGAGCTCGTGCTCGGCATCGAGCAGCTCACGCCGCATTTCATCCTCGAGCTCACGAAGGAGGGGCGGATGGATGCGCTGACGGTGCGCATCGAGAGGCATCCCGACCTCTCCGTCGAGACGTGCGAGAGCGCGGCCGCGGTGCTCGCGCAGCGCATCAAGGTGTTCGTCGGATCGACCGTGGCCGTGCGGCTCGAGGAGCCCGGGACCCTGCCGCGGAGCGAGGGCAAGTACAAGCGCGTCTACGACCTCCGTTGAGCCTTGCCGGGCTGCGGGCGGATCGGGTGCGAGACTGAGGCGTGATGTCCGAGATGCAGAGCGCGCGACGTGGTCGCCCGGGGTACGACCAGCAGGGGATCCTCGCCGTGGCGATCGCGGCGTTCAACGAGCACGGCTACGACGCCACGTCGATCGGGATGCTCGCCGAGCGGCTCGGCCTGTCGAAGTCGGCGATCTACCACCACTTCGCCTCGAAGGAGGAGATGCTCGACCTCGCGCTTGACGCCGCCCTGAGCGGACTCGAGGCTGTGGTCGACGATCCGGTGACCGCGGGGGCCGGCGACGAGGTGCGGGCGACCGACCGGCTCGAGCACGTGCTGCGCGGAGCCGTGCACGTGCTGGTGGATCAGCTGCCCGCCGTGACCCTGCTGCTGCGCGTGCGCGGGAACACCGAGGTGGAGCGCACCGCGCTCGCGCGTCGGCGCACGTTCGACCGCCGGATCACGGCGCTGGTGTCGGCGGCTCAGGCGGAGGGCGCCGTGCGCGAGGACATCGACGCGAGTGTCGCCGCACGTCTGACGTTCGGCATGATCAACTCGCTCGTCGAGTGGTATCGGCCGGGCGGCCGCGAAGGCGCCGACCGGCTCGCGGACGACGTGGTCGCGATCGCACTCGACGGACTGCGCCGGCGGGCCTGACCCGCGGACCCCGCCCTACGCCGCCTCCCGCTCCTTCGCGACGAGCGTCAGCACGTCGTACGTCGCGACGATCTCGTCGTCCTGGTTCTTCAGCACGGCATCCCAGCGCACCTCGCCGTACTCGTCGGTCTCGCGCGGCGTGATCTGCTTGGCCGTCAGCTCCACGCGGATCTCGTCTCCCGGCGACACCGGGGTCACGAACCGCAGGTTCTCGAGCCCTGAGTTCGCGAGCACGGGACCGGGAGCGGGGTCGACGAAGAGCCCGGCCGCCCACGACACGAGCAGGTAGCCGTGCGCCACCCGACCGGGGAAGAACGGGTTCGCGGCGGCAGACGTCTCGTCCATGTGCGCGTAGAAGGTGTCGCCCGTGAACGCCGCGAACGTCTCGATGTCCTCCAGCGTCACGGTACGCGATCCGCTC
The DNA here is from genome assembly GCF_044749125.1 of Microbacterium sp. NPDC089696. NCBI lineage: Bacteria > Bacillati > Actinomycetota > Actinomycetes > Micrococcales > Microbacteriaceae > Microbacterium > Microbacterium sp. NPDC089696. Next base: position 1,248,667 of record NZ_JBIVHF010000001.1, read on the forward strand.
GCGACCTGGTCGCCGATGCGCAGCTCGGCGAGCGACTTCCGGAACGGATGCACGCCGTCGTCCTCCGTGAACGGGCGGGCCGCCGCTCCCTGATGCCAGACGCCCGTGAGCGCCGTCATCATGGCGGGGGAGCCCTGCACGGCGGTGCGCTGCATGTGGTGGAGCACCGCCCGGATGCCGCCCAGCTCCTCGCCGCCGCCGGCGCGACCGGGTCCGCCGTGCACGAGGTTCGGCAGCGGCGAGCCGTGACCGGTCGAGCTGCGCGCGTCGTCGCGGTCGAGGAACAGCACGCGTCCGTTGTACGCCGCGATGCCCGACGCGAGTGCCACGGCGACCTCGGGGTCGTGCGTCGCGACGCTCGTCACGAGGGATCCGCCTCCCCGGGCGACCAGGGCGCTCGCCTCGTCGAGGGAGCGGTAGCCGATCACGCTCGACACCGGCCCGAAGGCCTCGATCTCGTTGACGGCGGGGCTCTCGGGGTCGTCGAAGCGCAGGAGGAGGGGCGAGACGAACGCGCCGTCGCCGGCCGCTCCCTCGGCGCCGTCGGCGAGGCGCACAGAGGGGGCGTCGGTCGAGCCGATGACCAGCTCACCGCCGCCGGCGCGCAGCCGCTCGACCTGACGCAGCACCTCGTCGCGCTGCTCGGTGGAGGCGAGCGGGCCCATCGTGACGCCCTCCGCACGCGGGTCGCCGACGACCACGCGCTCGGACAGCCGCGCGCGCACGGCCTCGATCACGTCGTCGACGAGGTCGACCGGCACGATCGCGCGACGGATCGCGGTGCACTTCTGCCCGGCCTTGCTCGTCATCTCGGCGACGAGCTGTCGCACGTAGGCGTCGAACTCGGGGGTGCCGCTCACGGCATCCGTGCCGAGGACCGAGGCGTTGATCGAGTCGGTCTCGCTCGTGAACCGCACACCGCCGGTCTGCACGGCGTCGTGCGCGCGGAGCCGTTCGGCGGTCGACGCCGAACCGGTGAAGGCGACGAGGTCGCCCAGCCGCAGCTCGTCGAACAGTGTGGGGACGCTGCCCGAGACGAGCTGCAGGGAGCCCGCGGGGAGCAGCCCCGATTCGACCATGATCCGCACCATGGCCTCGGCGAGGTAGCCCGTGGGCGTCGCGGGCTTCACGATCGTGGGCACGCCGGCGAGGAACGCCGGGGCGAACTTCTCCAGAGACCCCCACACCGGGAAGTTGAAGGCGTTGATCTGCACCGCCGCGCCGCGCAGGCGGGTGTAGATGTGGCGGCCGATGAACGAGCCGTCGCGCGAGAGGTTCTCGACGGGGCCGTCGACGTACACCTTCGCGTTGGGCAGCTCACGGCGTCCCTTGCTCGAGTACGCGAAGAGCACGCCGATGCCGCCGTCGATGTCGACCCACGAGTCCTGGGTCGTCGCGCCGGTGCGGCTCGAGATCTCGTACAGCTCCGCCTTGCGCTCGGTCAGGGCGAGGGCGAGCTGCTTGAGGCGCACGGCGCGCTGATGGAACGTGAGCTCGTCGAGGGAGTCCTGCCCGGTGCTCCGCGCGTAGGCGAGGGCGGCACCGAGGTCGAGCCCCTCCGTCGAGACACGGGCGACCACGTCGCCGGTCGACGCATCGCGCACCTCGGTGTGCCGGGCGGCCTCGGCGGGGGTCCACCAGGATCCCTGCACGTAGCTGGGCAGGATGTCGGTCATCTCTCGTCCTTCCATTCGTAGAAGCCGCGGCCGCTCTTGCGCCCCAGATGTCCCTCCGCGACGAGTCGCCGCAGCAGCGCGGGCGGCTCGAAGCGCGCGCCGAGGTGCTCCGCGAGATACTCGGCGATCCCGAGCCGCACGTCGAGGCCGACGATGTCGGTGAGACGGAGCGGGCCGATCGGATGCTTGTAGCCGAGGGTCATGGCCGCGTCGATGTCGTCGGGGGAGGCGACCCCCTCCTCGACCATGCGGATGGCTTCGAGCCCCAGCGTGACGCCGAGTCGTGAGGAGGCGAAGCCGGGTGCATCCGCGACGACGACGGGTGTCTTGCCGAGTGCCCGGACCCAGGAGCGTGCGGCGTCCACGAGCGCGGGCGCGGTGCCGGCTCCGCGGACGATCTCGACGAGCGCGGAGGCCGGAACGGGGTTGAAGAAGTGCATCCCGAGGAAGCGCGCCGGGTGCGAGAGGGTCGCCGCCAGTTCGTCGATCGAGATCGAGGAGGTGTTCGACGCGATCGCGGCATCCGGCGCGACGTGCGTCTCGATGCCCGTGAGCGCCTCGACCTTGAGACCGAGGTCCTCCGGGACGGCTTCCACGACGAGCGCGCACGATGCGAGCGCGGCGCGGTCCTCGGTCGACGAGAAGCGCGCGCGGTAGGCGTCCTCCGCCTCGGAGGCCGTGCCGCGGGCGATCGATGCCGCGACCGAGTCGAGCACGCGGGCGGACGCCGCGACCGCGGCATCCTCGTCGCGCTCGACGACCGTCACCCGGGAGCCGGCGAGCAGGAACGCGTGCGCGATCCCCGCGCCCATGCGTCCTCCGCCGAGCACGCCGACGTGCGCGGGGGCGTCCGGGGTGGTCGTGCCCGGGTCGGTGGTGCCCGTGGTGGTGGTGCCCGGGATCATGCGCGGTCCCTCCGTTCCAGGAAGTCGGTCATCCGGCGGAACTTCTCCGGACTCTCGAAGAGCTCGGCCTGCGCGGCGAGGTCGACGTCGGGATGCTGAGCGCGAGGCGCGCGGAACACGCGCTTGGTGGCGATCGTGGCGGTCGGGTCGTTCCGGCTGATGCGGTCGGCGATCGCGTGGGCTGCGGGGAGGAGATCCGCCTGCTCGTGCAGCGACGACACGAGGCCGATGCGCAGAGCCTCCTCGGCCGTCACCGAGCGACCGGTGAGCAGGAGCTCGATCGCGCGGGCGTCGCCGACGATCTCCTTGAGACGCCAGCTCGCACCCGCGGCGGCGAGGATGCCCAGCCCGGTCTCGGGGTTGCCGATGACGACGTCGGGGGTTCCGATGCGGATGTCCGCCGCGTAGGCGAGCTCGGCGCCGCCGCCGAGCGCATAGCCGTCGATCGCGGCGATCACGGGCATCGGGAGCTCGGCGATGCGCACGAACGCGTGGGCGTTGATCCCGCGCCGGGCATCCGCGGCACGGCGCTCCCGCAGCTCGGCGATGTCGGCTCCCGCGGCGAACACTCCGCCGGAGCCGACGAGGATCAGTGTGCGGGGCTCCCGCTCCAGGTCCTCGCACAGCGCGTGCAGGGCGTCGATCATGGCCTGATCGATCGCGTTGCGCTTGTCGGGTCGGTGGAGGGTCGCGATCACGCGGTCATCCGCGTGCTCGACGAGCAGCGGAGCGTCGGCGGGGTCGGTCACCGTCACACCTTCTCCAGGATCACGGCTGCCCCCTGGCCGACGCCCACGCACATGGTCGCGAGTCCGTACCGGGAGTCCTCGCGCTCCATCCGCCCCAGCAGCGTCACGAGCAGGCGCGATCCGGACGACCCCAGCGGGTGCCCGAGCGCGATCGCGCCGCCGTCGGCGTTCACGACGGCGTCGTCGAGACCGAGCCGGCGGATGCAGGCGATCGACTGCGTCGCGAACGCCTCGTTCAGTTCGATCGCACCGATGTCGTCGAGCGACAGTCCGGATCGACGCAGCGCCTTCTCCGTCGCCGGCACGGGACCGAGGCCCATGACCTCGGGTGCGAGGCCCGCGCTCGTGCCGACGACGATCCGCGCGCGGGGTGTCAGACCGTGGCGCTCCACGGCCTCGGCGCTCGCGACGAGGAGAGCGGACGCTCCGTCGTTCAGGGCGCTGGAGTTCCCGGCCGTGACCACGCTGCCTCCCGCGACGACCGGTCGCAGACGCGCGAGACCCTCGAGCGAGGTCTCGGGGCGGGGTCCTTCGTCGACGCGTACGAGGTCGGCCCCGACCGGCACGTCCACGATCTCGCTCTCGAAATGCCCGGCGGCGATGGCGGCGGCGGCGCGCTGCTGCGACCGGAGGGCGAAGGCGTCGGCCTCCTCACGCGTGATGCCGTCGAGTCGGGCGACCTCCTCCGCGGTCTCGGGCATCGTGAACGTCGCCTTGTCCCGGGCGAGGAGCCGCGGGTTCGGGAAGCGCCAGCCGATCGACGTGTCGAAGGCGGCCCCCGGCTTGCCCCAGGCCTTGTCGGGCTTGGCCTGCACCCAGGGCGCCCGCGTCATCGACTCGACGCCGCCCGCGACGATCAGATCGGCGTCTCCCGCGCGGACGGCCTGCGCCGCCATCGTGACGGCGGACATCCCGGAGGCGCACAGCCGGTTCACGGTGATCCCCGGAACGGTGTCCGGGAGCCCGGCCAGGAGCACGGCCATCCGTGCGACGTTCCGATTGTCCTCGCCTGCCTGATTGGCGGCTCCGAGGATGACCTCGTCGATCTCCGTGGAGGTCGGGTCGATGCCCGCCCGGCGGACGGCCTCGCCGACCACGAGCGCGGCCAGGTCGTCGGGACGGACGGACGCGAGCGCTCCGCCGTAGCGACCGACGGGCGTGCGCGCCCCTCCGACGAGATAGGCCTCTGCCATGCGGATCTCCTGACTGCGTCGTCGTCGAGCGGAACCGTGCTCGGAGCGATCGCCCGATTTACTGAACGATCGTATGGTAATTATGACACAGGGGTGGACGGTGCGAGCAGGTCGACGCCCTTCGTCTCCTTCACGAGCGACACGGCGATCAGCGACACGACCGCCGCGACGGCGATGTAGACCCCGATCGTCCAGGCGGCATGGAACTGGTTCAGCAGCGCCTCGGCGATCATCGGCGCGAACGCCCCGCCGAGGATGGCGCCCAGCGCGTAGCCGATCGAGACGCCGGAGTACCGCACGTTCGCGGGGAACATCTCCGCGTAGAGGGCGGCCTGCGGGCCGTAGGAGAGCCCGAGGGCGAACGTCATCACGAACAGCGCGACGAAGTACCAGACGATGTTCGCGGTGTCGATCAGGAACCACATCGGGATGGCCCACACGGCGAGGGCGACGTACCCGATCTGGAACGTGCGCACCCGGCCCAGTCGGTCGGACAGATGCCCGCCCCACAGCGTGAACACCAGCCAGCCGAACGACGCGAGCGTGGTCGCGAGGAGCACGGGAGGGCGCTCCATGCCGAGGCCCGTGACGGCGTAGGTCGCGAAGAACGCGATGAGGAGGTAGCCGGCCGCGTTGTTGGCGATGAAGATCAGGGCCGTGAGGACGACCTGCTTCGTGTTCCTGCGGAAGAGCTGTCCGAGGGGAGCGGACGCCTCCTTGCGCCGGCGCTGGAGCTCTTCGAAGATCGGGCTCTCGTCGACGGCGCGGCGGATGAGGTAGCCGACGCCGATCAGGACGATCGACAGCAGGAACGGGATGCGCCAGCCCCAGGCGAGGAAGGCCTCGGGCGACATCGAGGTCGTGAGCACCCACAGCGTCGCGGTCGCCAGGATCATGCCGACCGGGACGCCGATCTGGGGGAAGGCGCCGAACAGTCCGCGCCGCCCGCGCGGGGCGTGCTCGACCGCCATCAGCGCCGCTCCGCCCCACTCGCCTCCCGCCGAGAAGCCCTGCAGGATACGCAGCGCGATGAGCAGGATCGGCGCCGCGACGCCGATCGCCGCGTAGGTGGGGAGCACGCCGATCAGCGAGGTGGAGAGTCCCATGAGGATGAGCGTGAACACGAGCATCTTCTTGCGTCCGAGCTTGTCGCCCAGATGTCCGGCGATGATCGCCCCGAGGGGGCGGAACAGGAACGAGATGCCGATCGTGGCGAAGGAGAGGACCTGGGCGAGGCCGGGGTTGGACTCGGCGATCGGTGCGAGGAAGAGCGGGGCGAGCACGAGGCCCGCGGCCTGCGCGTAGATGAAGAAGTCGTACCATTCGATCGAGGTGCCGACGAGAGTGCCGGCGAGCACGCGGCGCTCCTCCGCGGGCATCCGCCGTGTCGAGGTCGGTTCCGAGACTGCTGACGACATGCGAACTCCGTTGTTCTGCGATTCGGGACGGCGCGAGACCAGGGGTCTCACGCATTTCCTGACCGAATGATCGGTCAGTAATCGCCGAGCGTAGCGCATGACGAGTGGCGGGTCACCCCTCGATGCCGGGATCCGGTCGAGACATGCCGCATCAGGCATGCGATCCGTCACATTCTCATCTCGACATGCGGCACCTCGCGGAGCGCCGGAGGATCCGTTCCTAGACTTCCGAGGAGGGGGCGTCGATCGCCGACGCGCATGATCGGAGGAGCGTCGTGGATCGCCGGAGAAGAGCACGCTCGGGAGTCGCCGTCGTCGTCATCGTCACGGGGGTGATGGCCGCGCTCGCCGGGTGCGTGCCGGAGCCGGATCCCCGCCCATCGGCATCCGCACCGGCGCCGGCTCCGGATCCGACCCCGTACGACGGTCCACTGACCTTCGTGGGGGACGAGCTGGACTCGCTCCTGCTCACGACCGACGAGATCACCGCGCTGCTGCCCGGCGCCACCGACGTCTCCGCGCCGTCGGCCACGCTCCACCAGATCTCCGACGGGGGCGGAACGGCGTCGACTCCGGCGATCTGCGACGCGCTGTACGTCGAGCAGTCGCTCGGCACCGTCGGGGCGCGCGTGATCGAATGGACCACACCCACGGATCCCGAGTCCGGCGGCGGGAATCTGATGGCGCTGCAGTTCGCGGACCCCGAGCAGGCGGCGGCCAGGATGGACCAGCTGGTGCAGGCCGCGACGGACTGCGCGCGGTTCACGAAGGAAGCGCCGGCGACGTTCGACAGCGTGGTCCTGGACGAGGTCGACGGCGTGCGTGCGTTCGCCGGGACGCTCATCGACGACGCGGCCGGATACGATCTGCGACTGTTCCAGGGGTTCGCGGCGGTCGGCAACGTCCTCGTCGCGCTGCGGCAGCCGTTCGTGGGCGACGCCGCCTACGACGCGCAGGCCGTCGCCGACATCCTCCAGGAGCGGGCAGTGCAGGCCCGTGCCGATCTGATCGCCGACCTCACCGAGAACCCGCCGGTCGGCGATGAGGAGCCGGTGACCGACGCCTCCCGGCCGTGGTCCGAGTGGCAGGTCTCCGGCGACGGCGTGGGCCCGATCCTGCTGGGCGACACGGTCGACGTCGCGGTGGCCGCCGCCGGTGGCACCCCCGCCGCACCGTCCTTCGAGGGCGGGCCGTGGATCGTCTCGAAAGCGGAGGGGACGGGATCGATCCTGATTCAGAGCGCCGAGGGCGCCGACACCGTCTGGTACATCACCGTCGGGACTCGACGCTCGGCCGCCCCGGAGACGTCTCAGGACGGCGCTGCGCTCCCGGCACGCGGCGACATCAGGGTGGGAGCCCCGGTCGCCGACGCGATCACCGCCTTCCCCGGTGGCACGATCGTCGACGTCGCCTCCTCGGGCGAGGACTACTACGCGGTCGCCACCCGTGACGGGAGGGTGTACCGCTTCGACACCGAGGGCGACGCGGCCGACCAGGGGACCGTGATCATCGGCATCACCGTCGAGGACGCGACGCGGCGGATGGCGCCCCGCTTCGGCTGAGGCGGAACGGTCGGCGTGACCGGTGGCCGGATCGACCCGGTCATACCCTCCCGAACGCCCGCAGCGGGTGCTCGATCAGTCCCGTCACGCGCCGGAGGAAGCTCGCCGCGTAGCCGCCGTCGCAGACACGGTGGTCGAACACCAACGAGAGCTGCACGATCCGACGGGCGACGATCTCGCCGTCGACCACCCACGGGCGCTCGATGATCCGCCCGATGCCGAGTATCGCGACGTCCGGGTGGTTGATGATCGCGGCCGAGCCGTCGACGCCGAGCCCCCCGTAGTTGTTCAGGGTGAACGTCGATCCGCGCAGACGCTCGGGCGGGAGCGACCCGCCGCGCGCGGTGTCGGCGAGCTCGCGCAACGCCGTGTCGAGCGCGTCGATGCTGAGGTCGTGGGCACGGGGGATCACCGGGACGAGCAGCCCGCGATCGGTGTCGACCGCGACGCCGAGGTTGACGCCGTCGAAGGAGATCAGCTCGCCGGCGTCGTCGCCGAGACGTGCGGCCAGCACGGGGTGCTCGGCGAGGGCGATGAGCACGAACCGGGCCAGGAGCGCCGTGATCGACGGTGCTCGACCGTCAGGCGAGGCCATGCGCGAGCGCACCTCCCAGAGCTCGGTGGCGTCGACGTCGACCCAGACGGTCGCCTCGGGGATCTCGGAGCGGCTGCGGGCGAGCTTCGCGCTCACAGCCTTGCGCAGCGGGGACAGGCGCTCCCGGGAGCGCACGACGAGGCCGTCGATCTCGGTGCCCCCGGACGTGCTCCCGGCGCCGGTGGACGTGTTCTCCGCGGGGTGGCCGAGCGCGGGCGTCGCGGCGTGGGTGCGGGCGCCGTCGACCGCGCTGTCGACCGCGGCCGCGAGGACGTCTGCGCGCGTGACGGCGCCGTCGTGGCCGGTCGGGGCGATCGTGCGCACGTCGAGGCCCAGCTCGCGGGCGAGGCGCCGCACGAGCGGAGAGTGCACGGCGACCGGTCCGCTGCCGCTGCCCCGGGTCGCGGGGGGCGTGTCCGCGGCGCCGCGCGCGGGTCGGCGGCGACCAGACCGCCCCCGTTCGCTCGTGCCGTATCCGATCAGGACGTTCCCCGAGCCGGCGCGTTCCTCCGTGCGGTAGGCCTCGTGCTCGACCTCGCCGGATGCGGGGGCAGGTTCGTCGACGGCATCCGCTCCGGTCGCTGTGTCGGCGTGCTCGTCGCGGACCTCGAGCACGGGAGCGCCGACGTCGATCGTGTCGCCCGCCTCGCCATGAAGCGCGGTGACGATGCCTGCGAAGGGGGACGGGAGCTCGACGATGCTCTTGGCGGTCTCGACCTCGGCGATCGGCTGATCCGTGGTGATCGTGTCGCCGACGGCGACGAGCCACTGCACGAGTCCCGCCTCGGTGAGGCCTTCGCCGAGGTCGGGGAGGCGGAAGACGCGAGCGGTGAGGGAGGTCATGCGCCGTCCTCCCAGTGCAGGCTGTCGATCGCGTCGAGGACGCGGTCGACGTCGGGCAGGTACCAGTGCTCGAGCTTCGGGGGAGCGAAGGGCGTGTCGAAGCCGGTCACACGGCGCACCGGCGCCTCGAGGTACTCGAAGCAGCGCTCGAACACCCGCGCCTGGATCTCGGAGGCGACGCTCGCGAAGCCCGGAGCCTCCGCGATCACGACCGCGCGCCCGGTGGAGCGCACCGCGGCCGTGACGGTCTCGTCGTCGAACGGGGTGAGCGAGCGGATGTCGACGACCTGCACGCTGCGTCCCTCAGCGGCGGCGGCCTCGGCGGCGTCGAGGGCGAGCGGCACGGAGGCGCCGTACGCGAGGAGCGTCACGTCGGAGCCGTCGCGGGCGATGTGGGCCGACCCGATGTCGACGGTCACCGCGGTGTCGACCTCTCCCTTGCCCCAGTAGAGCTTCTTCGGCTCGAGGAAGACGACGGGGTCGGGGGAGGCGATCGCGGCGCGCAGCAGCGAATAGGCGTCCTGAGGAGTCGAAGGGCTCACGACCGTGAGGCCGGGGGTGTGCGCGTAGTAGGCCTCGGAGGAGTCGCAGTGGTGCTCGACGCCGCCGATGCCGCCGCCGAACGGGATGCGGATCACGAGGGGCATGCGCACACCGCCGCGCGTCCGGTTGCCGAGTTTCGCGACGTGGCTGACGATCTGCTCGAAGGCGGGGAGGGCGAAGGCGTCGAACTGCAGCTCGACGACGGGGCGCATGCCGTTCATCGCCATGCCGACGGCTGTGCCGACGATCCCGGACTCCGCGAGGGGCGTGTCGAAGCAGCGGTCCTCGCCGAACCGCTCGGTGAGCCCGTCGGTGATGCGGAACACTCCGCCGAGCGCGCCGACGTCCTCGCCGAACACCACGACGTCGGGGTCGGCGGTGATCGCGTCGGCGAGCGCGAGGTTCAGGGCCGCGGCCATGCTGAGCGTCTGCACGGTGGTGGAGCTCGCATCGAGCCGGACGTCGTCGTGGGCGATGGTCATCGGACGCCTCCTGCGGTCTCGGGCGCGGCGTGCGCGGCGTCTCGGTCGATCTCGTCGCGGAGGAGCTCCCACTGCTCCCGCAGCTGCGGCGAGCGAGTTCTGGTCACGTAGCGGAAGAGGTCTTCGGGGTCGAGATCGGAGTCGGCGTTCAGCGCCTCGCGCATCGCGGCGGCGACGCTCTCGGCGCCGGCCGCGTACTCGGCTTCGAGCTCGGGCGTCAGCGCGCCCGTCCCGGTGAGATGCGCGCGGAGGCGGGTGAGCGGGTCGCGATCCACCCAGGCCTTGACCTCGTCGCGCTCGCGGTAGCGCGTGTCGTCGTCGGCGTTCGTGTGCGCCTGCATCCGGTAGGTGTGCGCCTCGATGAGTGCGGGGCCGCCACCCGAGCGGGCCCGGTCGACGGCCTCGCCGAGGACGGCGAGCACGGCGGCGACGTCGTTGCCGTCGACGCGCTCCCCGGGCATCCCGTAGCCGATCGCCTTGTGCGCCAGCGACGGGGCGGCGGTCTGGCGGCTGAGGGGCACGGAGATCGCGAACTCGTTGTTCTGGACGAAGAACACGACGGGCACGTGGAACACCGCCGCGAAGTTCAGGGCCTCGTGGAAGTCGCCCTCGCTCGTCGCCCCGTCGCCGCACAGGGCCACGACGACCGTGTCCTCACCGCGTCGGCGGGCGGCGTACGCGAAGCCGACCGCGTGCAGGAGCTGCGTCGCGAGCGGGGTGGCCTGAGGGGCGACGCGGTTCGCATGGACGTCGTAGCCGGAGTGCCAGTCGCCCGTGAGCAGCACCATGGCCTCGGCGGGGTCGACTCCGCGGGCGATCACGGCCACGGAATCGCGATACGTGGGGAACAGCCAGTCGTTCTCACCGAGCGCGAGGGCGACGCCGACCTGGCACGCCTCCTGGCCGTGTGAGGAGGGGTAGACGGCGAGTCGACCCTGCCGCACGAGCGCGCCGGCCTGGTCGTTGATGCGACGCCCCTCGACGAGACCCCGGTAGGCGGCGAGCAGCGCATCCGTGCCGGGGCGCGCGTACCTCTCGTCGTCGACCGTGGTCCCGGTCGGATCGATCAGCTGCACTGCGACGTCTCGCGGCAGAAGCTCCTCGTGTGACATCCGTCCGCCCTCCTTGCCGAACCTGATGGGGACAGCATGCCTGGGGACGCTCACTCGTCCAAGCGATCGACGCGATTCCTGGACGACTGTGCTGTGGTTGCCGAAGTCGACGACGAAGTGTCAGAATTCGTGGACAGGACGAAGGGGTGCCATGGTCTCGTTGGACGATGTCGATCGCGCGATCCTCGAGGAGCTGCGGAAGGATGCGCGCTCGTCGATGACGGCGATCGCCGCGGCCGTGCACATCTCCCGGGCCGGCGCGCATGCGCGCATCAAGCGAATGACCGAGGCCGGGGTGATCACCGGCTACACCGTGCGCACGGATCCCGTGCTCCTCGGCCACCACGCGAGCGCCTACGTCACGTTGGCGATCGAGCAGGCGACGTGGCAGGACGTGAGCGCGCGGCTGCGGGCGATCCCGGAGATCGAGCACATGGCACTAGTGGGCGGCGACTTCGACGTGATTCTGCTCGTGCGCGCGAGCGACGCCCGCGACCTGCGTCGGATCGTGCTGGAGGACATCCAGGCGATCCCGTCGATCCGCTCCACGCGCACGACGCTGATCTTCGAGGATCTGACTCTCGTCTGAAGGAGGATCTGACTCTCGTCTGACGAGAGCCTGGAGGGTTCTCGGTCCCGTCCACCGTGCGAGGTGACCGTCAGAACGGCGGCGGTACGGGATCTCGCGTCGTGACCGTGGTCGGCCGCGGGGGCGCGTCGACATACGTGCCGCCGGTGGGGCTGGTCCACACCAGCACTCCATCGCCGAGATTCTCGACGTGCCACGGTGTGTGGTGCTTGAGGGAATGATGTCGACGGCACAGCGCCGCGAGATTGTCGACCGTGGTCTCGCCGCCGAGCGCGTGGTCGTGGGTGTGGTCGAGGTCGCCCTCGCGTGCGGGGCGGCCGCAGGTCGGGAACCGGCAGTGCTGATCGCGCGCGAGGAGGTGCCGCTTCATCTCGGCCGACGGTCGATAGCGGTCGACCGCGAGGAGCGCGCCCGTCACGGGATGCGTGAGCACGCGGTCCCAGCCCGGAGCCGTGCCCGCGAGGCGCTTCGCCGTCGCGGCGTCGATCGGCGCGCGTCCGTCGATCTCGGCGGGTGCGGTGCTCTCGCCCAGGAGCGTGAGCGCCGGCACGGTGACCGACACCGTGCCGCGGATCTCCGAGAGCATCCGGGCGGGGGAGTCATGCCCGACCGGAGCGCCGGAGAGGAGCAGGTCGAGCGCGAGGTCACACCGTGTCTGGGTGAGCGTGCGGGCGGCATCGCGGGAATCACGAGCGGTGTCGCTGGGGTCAGCGGAGTCGGGGGCGGTACCGGAGTCGGTGGAGGTGCTGGAGTCGGAGGAGTCGGGGGAGGTGCTGTCATGCGGAGACGCCGTGTCATGAACGGCCGTGGCGTCGCTCACGGTCTTCGCCATGTCCGTCAGTCGCGCGAATGCGCCGTGCACGAGGACGGCGGGCCCGAGCAGACCGAGCTCCGCCATGCCATCGGCGCGATCCTTGACCCACACCGTGCGCTCCGCTCGGGCCTCACGGTGCCGCTCCTCGATCGTGCGGCGTTGATAGCGCTCGGCGGCCCGGCGCGCGAGTCGCGCCACACGGTTCGGCGACTCGGTGCGCGCGGTCTCGACCATCTCACGGGCGAACGCGTCGCGATCGGCGTCTTCACGCAGATGCAGACCCGCATCGACGATCGCGCGCACGTGCGCGGCGCTCAGTGTGCCGTCGCCCTGGGCGCGCCAGAGGCGTGGGAACAGGGTCACGACGAGGTCGGCGTCGGCCATGCGGCGCTCGACCGTGCGATCACTGATGCGCAGCGCGGCTCCGAACTCTGCGGCGACCGCACGGGTCGCCATGTCGCCTCCGTCGCGGTCGTCGCCACTGCGGGCGATGTCGATCGCGAGCCGAGAGCCGACCGCGAGCAGACCGTCACGTGCGGCCAGCAGCGATCCGATCGTCCGCTCCACCTCGACGAGCGTCTCGGTGACCGCGCGGAGAGAGCCGATGTGCTCGGCGCTCGCGTTCGTCAGTGCTGTCATGACCCCACTCCACCAGGGGCCTCGGACATTCGAGGGGGAGATCAGGACCAGATATCGGCCAGATCAGAGGGAATTTCGGAGTATCGGAATGAAGGCGGCTCGCCCTCGAGAGGTCAGCCGATCCGCAGCTCGATGCCGTCCGCCGTGCGCACGACGGACACCTGCGTGAGATCGTCGACGGCGTACTCGGGCGCGTGTGTCCGCGCGTGCGGGCCGATCCCGATCACGCGCATCCCGGCGGCGTGCGCCGCCTGGATGCCGGCGCCGGAGTCCTCGAACACGACGCAGTCGGCGGGGTCGACTCCGAGGAGCGTCGCGCCGAGCAGGAAACCCTCCGGGTCGGGCTTGGACGCCGAGACGCTCTCCGCCGTGACCGCGAGCTCCGGGACCACGAGACCCGCCTCGGCCATGCGCGCGTTCATGAGCGGCACGTTCGCCGAGGTCACGATCGCGTGCGGGAGGCCGTCGAGAGCCTCGAGGAAGGCGCCGGCGCCACGGATCTCGACGACGCCGTCGACATCGCTCGCCTCGGTCGCGAGCATCCGCTCGTTCTCGACGAGATTGATCGAGTGGTCGCGCTCGGGGAGCATGATCGCCATGCTCTGGTGACCCTGGCGACCGTGGATCACTCCCAGCACCGTGGCGGGGTCGAGGCCGTGCGGCTCGGCCCAGGAGAGCCACAGGCGCTCCACGACCGCGGTCGAGTCGACGAGGGTGCCGTCCATGTCGAGCAGGACGGCGCGGGCGGAGATGGTCTCGGTCACCCGACCAGGCTACCGTCGGGACCCCGACCGGGAGTCGAGGGACGCAGCTCCTAGGATGTCCACGAGAGGGGGAAGCCATGCGAGCGCTCGGCGACCGGATCCTGGCGGTGCTGCGACAGCTCCGCGGCCCCGAGACGGCCCACGCCGTGTTCGAGGCCACCGCGCTGATCGTCGGCTCCGTGGTCCTCGTGGTGGGCTTCGCGATCGGCCTTCCCGTGTTCTGGGGCCGCGAGCTCCCGATCAGCGGCACCGGGTCGATCGGTGCCTTCGCGGCGATCGGCGGCGCGATCACGGCGGCGCTCGCCTTCGCCGTCGGGCGCCTCGTCGTGCGGCCGGACGAGCCGAGCCCCGACGGCCTCCGCGACGGATTCACCGTGCCGGGCGATCGTCTGCGCTGGTACGACGTCGCCGCGATCGCCTTCGCGCACGCCGCGATCGCCTACCTGGGCTGGATCGGGATCGCGGAGCTGCTGGAGCGCAGCTTCACGGATGCTCCGGTGTACGCCTTCCCCGGTGCGGTGCTGATCGCCGTCGCGTTCGCGCTCACGGCCTATGTGTGCTTCCTCAGCGCGGTGGCGCTCACGCCCATGGTGCTGTCGCTCGTGCTGGCCGTGTTCCTCGTGGTCGGCGCCTTCGCGAGCATGCTCGCCTCCAGCGACGTGCACTGGTGGCGCGACAACCTCTCGGCGCTGGGGATGAGCTCGAACAGCGCCTCGCTCGCCTTCAACGCGACCCTCGTCATCGCGGGCGTCATGGTGACGACGATCGCCCGGTACGCGACCGCGGGGCTGCCGGTGGACGACCCGGTCGACCGGCGAGGGCGCTCCCTCGTGCGCGGCGGCCTCATCCTGCTGGGCATCTTCCTCGCGTGCGTCGGCCTGTTCCCCGTCGACGAGTTCTTCCTGGTGCACAACACCGTGGCGACGGGCATGGCGGTGGTCTTCGCCGTGGTCGTCGTCGGGCTGCCGTGGTTCCTGCGCAGCATCCCCCGAGTCTTCGTCGCGTTCGGTTGGGCCTACGTTCTCGTGATCGTGCTGCTCGCGGCGTTCTTCGCGGTGGGCTACTACAACCTCACGGCGGTCGAGCTCATCGCGGCGGTGCTGATCTTCAGCTGGATCATCGTGTTCCTGCGCACCGCGGGATCGGTGGGCGCCGACCGACGCCACGCGGCCGAGTAGTCGCCGGTCACTCCGCGCGGAGCGCCTGGGTCGCCTCCGCCGTGCGCTGCAGCGCGTCGACCGCATCACTGTGACGGCGCTGCGCGACGCCCACGAACAGGCAGTCGACGAGAGCGAGCTGGGCGATCCGGCTCACCATGGCGCCGGCACGCAGTCGGGGCTCGCGGGCGCGGGTCGTGAGGACGTGCACCGCTGCGTCGGCGACGGGGGAGTCGACCGCGCCCGTGATCGCGATCGTCGTGACGTCGGCCTCTCGAGCCGCCTCGAGGAACCGCTGCGTCTCGATCGTCGTGCCGGAGTGCGAGATCCCGACAGCGACGGTGCCCGGGCCGCCGAGCGCCGCGACGGCGCTCGCCACGTGGGCGTCGCCGAGGACGACGGCCGTCCGGCCGATGCGGAGCAGCTTCTGCGCGAAGTCGGCCGCGACGAGCGCGCTCGCGCCGATGCCGAAGAGGAGGATGCGCGGGGAGGCGTCGATCGCCGAGACGGCGGCGTCGAGAACCGCGTCGTCGAGCCCGGCGATCGTCTCCTCGATCGCGAGCAGCTCGAGGGCGGCGACCTTGGACGCGGCTTCGCGCAGCGAGTCCGCGGGGGAGATCTCCGATCCGAAGCCCGATGACTCGCCGAACTGCGCGGACTCGCGTCCGAGCTCGGCCGCGAGCGCCATGCGCAGAGCCGCATAGCCGTTCACGCCGACCGACCGGCAGAAGCGGATCACGGAGGCGACCGAGGTGCCGCAGGTCGTGGCGAGTTCCGTGATCGTGCTGTCGATCACGACGCGCGGCCGGTCGGCGATCACGCGCGCGATCCGGGCGAGCGACGGCGGCAGCGTCTCCGCGGCGGCCGCGATCGTGGTCTGGATGCTCATGCGTCTCCTGCCTGAATGATCTGAACAATTCTTTCACGCAATGCCGAGAATGGGTAGACTATTTACATGAGGTCCGATCGCCGTGTCATCGCCGTCGATCTCGGCAAGTCGCGATGCCGGGTCGTCGCAGCGGACCCCGTGCGGCGCCCGGCCTTCCACGGCGTCGGCGCTCCCGGGCTCGCCGCCACCGGGGGAGTCGACGCCGCGCTCGCCGCGATCCTCCCCTTCACCGCTGAGGTCGCGGGCCCCTACACGGCCGTCGCGATCGGCGCCGCCGGCGCGTGGGCGGCCCCGGATGCCGCATCCGCTCTCGCCGCGCAGCTCCGAGGCGCGCTCGACGCCCCGGTCGCCGTGACCTCCGACGTCGTCTCGGCCCACGCGGGCGCGCTCGACGGGGGAGCGGGCGTGCTCCTCATCGCCGGCACGGGAGCCGCGGCGCTCGGCGTCGACGGCGACGGCATCCGGCTCGTCGACGGCTGGGGCCCCGAGGTCGGCGACTTCGGCAGCGGCTCGTGGCTCGGCCGCGAGGCGCTGCGCTCCGTGCTGCGCGCCTCCGCCGGGCTCGGACCGCGCACCGTGCTCACCGAGAGCCTCGGAGCGCCGGTGGGGACGATCGACGACGTGCAGCGCTGGCTCGCCCAGGACGGACCCCTCGCGCGTCGGCTCGCCTCCCTCGCCCCGTTCGTGCTCGACGCGGCGGCCGAGGGCGATCCGCGGGCCGTCGAGATCTCGCAGGACGCGGTGCGGCTGCTCGTCGCCACCGCGACCGCCGCCTCGACCCGCTCGCCCGACATCGCCCTGCACGGCGGACTCACCGATCACGCCTGGTTCCGTGCGCGGCTCGAAGACGGGCTGCGCGCCGCCGGACGCACTCCGGTCACCGCGGCGGGAGACGCCCTCGACGGCGCCCTCCTCCTCGCCGACCGCGCCGATCTCCCCCACGAAAGGTTCGTCCACCGTGCCGAATGACGACAACCGTCTCCATGACCTGCTCGAGGTGCTCTCGTCCCTGGGGACCGAGGCCTCGACGACCGAGCGGGGCGACCTCGACCTGCTGCCCACCGCCGAGCTCGTGCGACGCATGAACGCGGAGGACCGTCGCGTGGCGGAGGCCGTGGCCGAGCGTTCCGTCGAGATCGCCGCCGCCGTCGACGGCATCACCGCGCGCTTCCGCCGCGGAGGACGCCTGATCTACATCGGCGCCGGCACCGCGGGGCGGGTCGGGGTCCTCGACGCGAGCGAGTGCCCGCCGACCTTCGGCACGGACCCGTCGATGGTGATCGGCCTCATCGCGGGCGGCGAGACGGCCATCCGCTCCGCGGTCGAGAACGCGGAGGACGACGACCATGCGGCGGAGGCGTCGTTGCGCGGGCTCGGCCTCTCCGCCGAGGACACGGTCGTCGGCATCTCGGCCTCGGGCCGCACCCCGTACGTCGTCGGCGGACTCGCGTTCGCTCGCGGAACGGGCGCGCTCACGGTCGCGATCGCCTCGAACGCGGGCTCCGAGATCGGCGAGGTCGCCGACATCGCGATCGAGGTCGTCACGGGGCCCGAGTTCATCTCCGGCTCGACGCGTCTCAAGTCCGGCACGGCCCAGAAGCTCGTCGTGAACATGCTCACGACGCTGTCGATGATCAAGCTCGGCAAGACCTACCACGGCGTCATGGTCGACCTGCTCGCGACCAACGAGAAGCTGCACGCCCGCTCGGTGCGCACCGTGACGGAGCTCACGGGCGCCTCGGTCGACGAGGCCGCTGCGGCGCTCGCCGCCGCGGAGGGATCGGTCAAGCTCGCGATCCTCATGCTCCTCACGGGCGCCGGAGCGGCGTCGGCCGCGAACGCGCTGCACGAGGCCGACGGCATCCTGCGGCTCGCGATCGCGGCCCAGGGGGAGCGCCCGGCTCCGGAGTGACCCTCGGGTCGGGGAGCGACCATAGGATGCCGATGTGGATCCCCTCCTGCCCGCCGCGCCCTGGATGCTGGCGCTCGCCGGCGTCGTCGCGGGTGCGGCCTCCGTCGCGGCGGGACCCGCGTCCCCGTGGCAGGCACGGCAGATGGCCGTCGTACGACTGGTCGTCCTCGTCCTGATCGCCGGGTTCGGCGATCAGGCTCTCGTGCGCGTCGTCCTCGGCGTCGTCCTGCTGCTCTCGGCCATGATCGGCACGGTCGGCGTGCGCGGCACCTCGTCGGCCGCGTCCTGCGTGCATCGTGCGGCCGTGTCCCTCGTGCTGGCCGTCTGCCTGTGGGAGGGGCTCGCGACCGGACAGGCCGTCGCGCCGACGGGCCACCACGGCTCCGGGCTCTCCGGCGTGCTCTCGATCGTGGGGGTGGTCGGCGTCATCGGCGTCGTGCTGTGGACCGTCGTCGCCGACCGGGTGCTGCCTCCACCGCGCGATCGCCGCGCCGCCCGATTCCTCACGGTCGAGTCCTGGGCCATGGCGGCGGGTGTCGCGGTGCTGTGCCTCGCGATGTGACGGCGGAGAGCAGCGCCTCAGTGCGCTCCGCCGAGTTCGATCAGCACCACGCCCACCGCGATGAGCGCGACGCCGATCGCCATGACCACCGAGAAGTGGTCCTTGAAGATCACGCGGCCCAGCACGGCCGTGATCGCGACGCCCGCCGCCGCCCAGACGCCGTAGGCCACGCCGACCGGCATCCCCATCGCGAGCACCGCGCCGAGCAGGCTGAACGCCAGCACGTAGCCGACCACGATCACGGGGATACACCGTCGTCGGCGCAGGCCCTCCGACGCGCGCAGGCTCAGTGTCGCCGTGACCTCGCTCGCGATCGCGAGCACCAGCAGCACCCACGTCACGAGGCGGCCACCGTCGGCGTCACGACGTCACGGTCCGCTCGCGCGTGGGACCCGAGTTCGACCAGCAGGACTCCGACGACGATCACGCCGATGCCGACGATCTGCACCGTGCCCAGGAGCTCGCCGAACAGCACGGTGCCGAGCACCGCGGTGAGCACCACTCCGATCGCCGACCAGATGCCGTAGGCCACGCCCACCGGCATGCCGCGATCGAGCACGACCGACAGCAGGAGCAGCGACGACGTGTAGCCGATCACCACGACGATCAGCCAGAGCGGGTGCGCGAAGCCCTCGGCGGCGCGCAGCGACAGCGTCGCGCCGACCTCCAGCGCGATCGCGAGCAGCAGGGGCGGCCAGGCCGAAGGGCGGGGATCGGTCATCGGGGGCCTTTCGAGAAGGGAGGCGCAGCGGAGGGGCTTCGGGAAGAACCCGTCGGATGCTGACAGGATTCCCTGTCCGGCAGGTGAACGACCCCGATTTCCACGCATCCCGCCGTGCCCGTACCCTGGGATCATCCCCCGAAGCTCACCCGGCAATCCCGCGCGCCGGCGACCTCGGCGCGCTCATACATGCAAGGACGCAGATGAACGTCACCACCGCACCGCACGACGACTGGACGGCACGCGAGGAGCTCGCCGAGCGGATGATCCCGCTGATCGGGGCGCTCAAGCGCGACCGCGACGTCGTCACCTCGCTGCACGGACACCGCCTCGTGGGGCTGTCGGCGACCGGCATCGTCGAGATGCACGACCGGGTCGCCCAGCTCGGCCACGCGGAGCTCGCCCTCGACGACACCCTCGCGGTGATCGAGGCCGTGCACGGGCTCGCCCCCGGGGCGTCCTCGCTCGACGTCGCGCGCCTGGTCGAGGGGCACGCGGCCTCCGGCCTGACGCTCGACGACTACCTCACCGCCGAGCTCGCCCCGGCCGTGGGTGCCGTCGCGGCCGCACCGACCGACGTGGTGCTGTACGGGTTCGGGCGCATCGGGCGACTTCTCGCACGCATCCTCATCGCGCACACGGGCGGGGGCAGCGGTCTGCGTCTGCGCGCCATCGTCGTGCGCCGAGGCTCCGCGAACGATCTGGTCAAGCGCGCCTCGCTGCTGCTGCGCGACTCCGTGCACGGGCGTTTCGCCGGCTCCGTCACGGTCGACGAGGAGGCCGAGCAGATCGTCGCGAACGGCACGCGCATCCAGGTCATCTACTCCGACGATCCGGCATCCATCGACTACACGGCGTACGGGATCCAGGATGCGATCGTCGTCGACAACACCGGCCGCTGGCGCGACGAGGTGGGGCTCAGCCGCCACCTCGAGTCGACCGGCGTCGCGCGCGTGCTGCTCACCGCGCCGGGCAAGGGCGCGCTGAAGAACATCGTGCACGGCATCAACGACCGCACGATCACCCCCGACGACCGCATCGTGACGGCGGCGTCCTGCACCACCAACGCCATCACGCCGGTGCTCAAGGCCGTCGACGAGGCTTACGGGATCGTGCGCGGACACGTCGAGACCGTGCACTCCTTCACGAACGACCAGAACCTCATCGACAACTTCCACAGCGGCGATCGCCGCGGACGCTCGGCGGTGCTCAACATGGTCATCACCGAGACCGGCGCGGCGAAGGCGGTCGCCCGTGCCCTGCCCGAGCTCGAGGGCAAGCTCACCGGATCGGCGATCCGCGTGCCCACGCCCGACGTGTCGCTGGCGGTGCTACATCTCACGCTCGACCGCGCCGCCGTGAAGGACGAGCTGAACGACTACCTGCGGCGTGTGTCGCTGCACTCGCGGCTGCGCCAGCAGATCGACTACGTCGAGAGCCCGGAGGTCGTCTCCACGGACTTCGTCGGCTCGCACCGCGCCGGCATCGTCGACGGCCTCGCGACCATCGCGAACGACCGCGACGTCGTGCTGTACGTCTGGTACGACAACGAATACGGCTACTCGTGCCAGGTGATCCGCGTCCTCGAGGTCATGGCGGGCTCCCACCCCGTGGTCCTCCCCGAGCGCCGCGAGGTGACTCTGCACGGCTGAACCTCGGTGGGTGTCGGCCACGCGCGGCATGATGGGGGCATGACGTCCGCGACACTGCTGTCGGAGCGCCTGCGCGCCCATCGCCTCTCTGCGCCGGCGCGCACGCTGTTGGATGCCGCGGCACACATGCTCGCCGTGCAGAGTCAGGACTTCACGGCCGGGCGGTGGGTGCTCGCCTCCCGCACCGGCGGAGAGCCGACGCTCTCCGCCGTGGACCGGGCGTTCGACCGCGGCGACCTCGTGCGCGCCTGGACGATGCGCGGGACGCTGCACACGATCCCCGCTCGGGATCTCGGCTGGGTGCTGTCCGTCACGGGTGAGCGGCAGCGTCAGCAGGCAGCCGGACGCCGCCGCGACCTGGGCATCGACGAGCACATGGTGGGGGCGGCCAGGGACTCCGTCGTGCCGCGGCTGCGCGACGGCGGACTGACCCGCGCCGAGATGTTCCTCGCCTTCCAAGGCGCGGGGATCGACCCGACGGGGCAGCGCGGCATCCACCTGCTCAGCGAGCTGACGCTGCGCGGACTCGTATGCCAGGGGCCGGTCGTCGCGCGTGAGGGGGTGAGCCGCGAGCAGCGCTTCGTGCTGGTCGAGGAGCACATCCGCGAGCACGAGCATCCGGCGGATCCGCTCGCCGAGCTCTTCGTCCGCTACGTCGACGGGCACGGACCCGCGACGGTCGCGGACTTCGCGTGGTGGTCGGGTCTCACTCTCGGACTCTCCCGCGAGGCGAGGGAGCGCGCCTCCGGGCGGGTCGTCGAGATCGAGGAGGGCGTCTTCACCGCCGTCCGCCGACCCCGGCGCGCGGCAGCGGCACCGTCCGTGCATGCGCTCGGCGCGTTCGACGAGTACTACATCTCCTACGCCGACCGCACGGGCGTCTGCGCACCCGAGCATCTCGCCGCGGTCGGCCCCGGCAAGAACGGCATGGTGCGCGCGACGATCGTCGCCGAGGGACGCGTGGTCGGATGCTGGACGCACAGCGCCGCTGCGCTCGGCACCCCGGCCGAGCTGTTCGAGCCCGACGTCGACGTGGACGCGGATGCCGTGCAGGAGGCGCTCGCGCGCTTCACGCGGTTCCTCGGACGCTGAGGGAGCGCCGCTACTCGCTCGCGTGCCGCCCGAGGAAGGCGTACACCTCGTTGTCGTCGACCCCGGGGAAGGCGCCGCGGGGGAGCGGCGAGAACATGTGCGTGTGCACGCGCGCGCTCGGCCACGCCCTGCCCTTCCAGCGCTCGGTGAGCTCGGCGGACGGTCGGCGGCAGCACGCCTCGTCGGGGCATGTCGACACCGCGCGGTCGGAGGTCTCGCGTCCGCGCCACCAGCGCGCGTCGTCGAAGGGCACGCCGACCGTGACCGAGAACTCGCCCTCGGTCGACGAGCCGGTCTGCGTCGAGCACCAGAACGTGCCGGAGGGCGTGTCCGTGTACTGATGGTGCTCCGTGGTGCGGTTCTGCTGCGTGAAGGCGCTCCGCGCCTGGAACTTGCGGCACACGCGCTGGCCCTCGACCGCTCCGGTGACGTCCATCGGCAGCGGCAGGTCGTCGTTCTCGTACACGCGCGTGATGGCGCCGGTCTCGTCGACGCGGAGGAAGTGCAGCGACATGCCGAGGTGCTGCGTCATGAGGTTGGTCATCCGCATGCCCGCGGCCTCGTGCGTCACGCCGAAGCCGTCGCGGAAGTCCTCCACCGCGAGGTTGCGGTCCTTCTTGGCCTGGTGCAGGAACGCCACCGCCGCGGTCTCCGGCATCAGACAGCACGCGGCGAAGTAGTTGATCTCGAGCCGCTGCTGCAGGAAGTCCGCGTAGTCGGTGGGCGGCGTGTGGCCGAGCAGGCGGTGGGCCATGGCCTGCAGCGCCATCGACCGCAGGCCGTGCCCGCCGGGGATCGACGCCGGCGGCAGGTAGATGCGCCCGTTCTCGAGGTCGGTCACCGAGCGCGTCGAATGGGGCAGGTCGTTGGCGTAGATGAGCTCGAAGCCGAGCTTCTCCGCCATGATGCTCACGGTGCGGTGGGTCAGCGCGCCCTGCACGTGACCGGCGGCCTTGAGCTGCTTCTCCGCGAGCTTCTCGATGTCACCGAGGTAATTGTTCTGCGCGCGCATCCGCAGCCGGAGCTCGGTGTTGGCGCGTCGCGCCTCCTCGGGGGTGGCGATCGCCTCGCGCTCGCGGCGCTGCAGTTCGCGGTGCAGACCGAGCACCGACTCGATCGTCTCGTCGCTCATGCCCTTCGTGACGCGCACGGGTGCCACCCCGAGCTGTCGGAACACCGGGCTCTCCTGCGCGCGTTCCAGTTCGATCTCCAGCGCGGCGCGGCGGTTCGGCGGTTCACCCGAGATGAGGTCGGTCACCTCGGTCCCCGTCGCCTGCGCGATGGCCTGCAGGAGCGAGAGCTTGGGCTCGCGCTTGCCGTTCTCGATGAGGCTGAGCTGGGAGCCGGCGACGCCGACCAGAGCTCCGAGCTCGTCGAGCGTGTGGCCGTTCGCCAGACGGTGATGCCTGATGCGATGACCGAGAGTCGTGAGATGGATGCCGGAGGAAGCCATTCCTTGATCTTAGCGAAAGAATCGCATTTCTTATCGCGCGAATCGACGAAAAGTGACGAGGAATCCGGAAGAAGATAGGTGCAACGCCCCCTACTTCCAAGGAGCAGATGTCATGGCGATCGCCGAAGTCTTCACCCCTCGTGCCGCATCCGTCGCACCCGTGCGCACCTTCGGAACGGCTCCGACGTATGACACCCCGGACATGACGGAGCTGGCGGCATGGGTCGACGAGATCGCCGCGCTCACGCAGCCGGACCGCATCCACTGGGTCGACGGCTCGCGCGCCGAGAACGACTGGCTGCTGCGCGGCCTCGTCGACGAGGGCAAGCTCATCAAGCTCAACCCCGAATGGCGTCCCGGTTCGTACCTCGCCCGCTCGCACCCCAGCGACGTCGCCCGCACCGAGGGCCGCACGTTCATCGCCTCCGAGAGCGAGGAGGACGCGGGCCCCACCAACAACTGGGCCGACCCTTCGCAGATGCGCGAGAAGATGACCGAGATCTTCGAGGGATCGATGCGCGGGCGCACGATGTTCGTCGTCCCGTTCTCGATGGGCCCCGTCGGCGGTCCGCTCTCGCACATCGGCGTGCAGGTCACCGACAGCGCCTACGCGGTCGCCTCGATCGGCATCATGACCCGCGTCGGCGACGCCGTCACGCGTCAGATCGCGGAGGGCGCCCCCTGGGTGAAGACCGTCCACTCGGTCGGCGCCCCGCTCGCCGACGGCGAAGCCGACGTCGAATGGCCGTGCAACGACGACAAGTACATCGTGCACTTCCCCGAGACGCTCGAGGTGTACTCGTTCGGCTCCGGCTACGGCGGCAACGCGATCCTCGCCAAGAAGTGCTTCGCGCTGCGCATCGCCTCGGTGATCGCCCGCGACGAGGGGTGGCTCGCCGAGCACATGCTGCTCATCCGCGTGATCGATCCGAACGGTCGGGCCTTCCACGTCGCCGCCGCGTTCCCCTCGGCATGCGGCAAGACGAACCTCGCCATGCTGCGTCCGACCATCCCCGGATGGCGCGTCGAGACCCTCGGCGACGACATCGCCTGGATCCGCCCGGGTGAGGACGGACGACTGTGGGCCATCAACCCCGAGGCCGGCTTCTTCGGCGTCGCGCCCGGCACCGGCGAGTCCACCAACGTCACCGCGGTAGAGACGCTGTGGGGCAACACGATCTTCACGAATGTGGCCCTGCGTCCCGACGGCGACGTGTGGTGGGAGGGTCTGACCGACGATGCCCCGGCCGAGCTGATCGACTGGGAGGGCAACGCCTGGACGCCGGACTCCGGCCGCCCCGCCGCGCACCCGAACTCGCGCTTCACGGTCTCGGCCGCGCAGTGCCCGCAGATCTCGGAGGACTGGGAGGATGCCGTCCCGCTCGACGTGATCCTGTTCGGCGGACGTCGGGCGACCAACGTGCCGCTCGTCGTCGAGGCCACCGACTGGACGCACGGCGTGTTCCTCGGCTCGAACATCTCCTCGGAGCGGACGGCCGCCGCCGAGGGCACGGTCGGCGAGCTGCGCCGCGACCCGTTCGCGATGCTCCCGTTCTGCGGCTACAACATGGCCGACTACTTCGGGCACTGGCTGAAGGTCGGGCGGGGGCTGCGCTTCGACCGCGCGCCGCGGATCTTCCAGGTGAACTGGTTCCGCCGCGGAGCCGACGGCCGTTTCCTGTGGCCCGGCTTCGGCGACAACTCGCGGGTCGTCGATTGGATCATCCGCCGCATCACGGGTGAGGTGTCGACCGTGGACAGCGCCATCGGTCGCCTGCCGATCGTGTCCGACCTCAACCTCGACGGCATCGACGTGCCGCAGGAAGACCTCGAGGAGCTGTTCTCGGTCGACCCCGAGGCGTGGAAGACCGAGGCCGACCTCACCGAGGAGTTCTACGACACCTTCGGCGACAAGGTGCCGGCCGCGCTCCGCGCCGAGCTGTCGTCGCTGCGCTACCGCCTCGACAAGGCGTGACAGACCGGGCGCCGGTTCGGGGGAGCCGGCGTCCTACAGCTCCCGCCCGCGAGGGCGGGGGAGCCCCCAGACCCGCGAAGGCGGGAAGTCAGAGACGAACCCATGGCTGAGTGGTCTCCGGCATCCCGCCTTCGCGTTGGTGTGTACGCCTATGCCAGCAGCTGGTGCCGCGCGAGGTCGCGGTACAGCGGAGTCGACTCGACGAGCTCGACATGCGTGCCCTGCCCCACGACCGCGCCGTCCTGCAGCACCACGATGAGATCGCTGTCGACGACGGTCGAGAGCCGGTGCGCGATCACGACGAGCGTGCGGTCGGTCGACACGGCGTCGATGGCCTCGCGCATCCGCTGCTCGTTCACGCCGTCGAGCGACGACGTCGATTCGTCGAGCAGCAGGATCGGCGCATCCGTCAGCAGTGCGCGGGCGATGGCCAGACGCTGGCGCTCTCCGCCGGAGAGCATGACGCCGTCCTCGCCCACGGGGGCCTGCAGTCCGAGGGGACTGCGCTCCAGGACGTCGCCGAGGTTCACCGCGCGCAGCACCTGCTGGCACGCATCGTCGGTGGCGTCGGGCGAGGCGAGGCGCAGGTTGTCGGCGAGCGTGCCGGCGAGGGTCGGAGCGTCCTGCTCGACGTAGCCGAAGCGCGCTCGCAACTCGTCTCGGGGGTAGGTGCGCGCATCGTGACCCTGGACGCGGATGGACCCGCCCGTGGGGTCGTAGAAGCGCTCGATCAGCGAGAGGATCGTGCTCTTGCCGGCGCCGCTCGGGCCGACGAGCGCCACGCGCGAGCCCTGCGGCACGGCGAAGGAGACGCCGCGAAGAACCTCGCGGTCGGCCTCGTCGGCCTTGTCCGCCACATCCTCGCTCGGGTCGAGGTGTGCGTCGGCGAGCAGCGTGCGCGCCTCCTTCTCGGCGGCGGCGCGAGCGGCCACGACGTTCTCGGGGTAGTGGAAGCGCACGTCGCGGAACTCGATCGCCGGCGCATCGGGGTCGCTGTCGTCGCGGGGGAGGGCCGCCGCTGTCGCGGCATCCTCCTGCGTCTCGGTCGGCAGGTTCAGGATCTCCTGGATGCGTCCCAGCGCGCCCAGCGCCTGGTTCACCGAGGTGATCGCGCCGAACGTCGTCGCGAGGGGCATCACGAGCATGAACAGGAACATGATGAAGGTGATGAGCGAGGCGATCGTGAGGTCGCCCGCCGCGACGCGGAATCCGCCGACGCCCAGCACCACGAGCAGCGAGAGCTGCAGGGCCACGCCGGCGATCGGCACGACGAGCGACGAGATCTTCGCGATCCGCACGCCGATGCCGTAGGCGTCAGAGGCGAGCGTCGACACCGCCTCGGTCTCGCGCTCGGTCGCACCCGAGGCCCGCACGGTGCGGATCGAGCCGACCGCGCGCTCCACGCCGGACGCCAGTTCGCCGACCTTCTCCTGCTGGGCGGTCGAGGCCGTGCGGATGCGCCCGCTCAGCACGGTGACGACGACGACGGAGACGCCGATCACGATCACGATCAGCAGGAGCAGCACGGGGTCGATCACGAGCATCGCGATGAGCGCGCCGAGGAACAGGATCGCGCTGCCGACGGCATCCGCGAGCCCCTGCGTGAGCACGGCGTACAGCAGGGTCGTGTCGGTGCCCACCCGCGAGACGAGGTCGCCCGTGCGACGAGCGTCGAACTCGCTGACGGGCAGATGGAGGATGCGGGCGATGAGCTTGCGACGGCTCGAGTACACGACCGCCGTGCCGGTGCGCTGCAGGAGGTAGTGCTGGTACCCGGAGATGACCGATGACACGATCACGAAGCCGATCAGGAGCCAGACGAGGACGCCGATACCGGTCTCGGACTGCACGGCCTCGATGACCTGACCCACGAGCAGCGGCTGCACGAGCGAGGTCGCGGCGCCGAACACGCTGAGCACCGCGACGACGATGAGCGTGCGCTTGTGCTCGAACAGGAAGGGGAGGAGCTGGCGGAAGGTGGCGCGCGGACCGTCCTGCGGTGCGCCCCGTCCGCGTCGGCGTGACGTCGCCGTGCTGGACATGCGGGACCTCGTTCTGAAAGGGGTACTTCGACCGTACTTCGTGTCCGGTCGGTTTCTATGGCTGGGCTGTATGTGCCCGGGTGGGCGTCAGCGGCGTCCGAAGCGTCGGTGCGCGGCCTGCTTGGTCACGCCGAGCGCCCCCGCGATCGCCTGCCAGGAGTAGCCGAGGTTGCGCGCGCGGCGCACCTGCGTCTCCTCGGCGCGGGCGATCTCGCTGCGCAGGGCGGCGAGCCGGTGCAGTTCGGCGATCGGCTCGCCGCGATCGTCGAGAGCGTGAGCGGTCTTCAGGGTCATGGCAACCTCCTGCGTCTGTCCCGTCAATCTTTGTTGACGCACGGCCGTATGTCAACAAGGATTGACGACTCTCGCGAAGGAAAACGGCGCTTCCGAAGGAGTGATCCGGAGTCGGGCTCCTTGCGGAGCGCACATCTCCTTCCCGAGCGCACGCGGCGACCGACACATCATCGGCTCGCTCACGTAGGGTGTGCGGATGCCGGAGAAGACGACGTGGATCCTGTTCGACATCGGGGGCGTGCTGGAGGTCGTCGACGACGACACCTGGCAGGAGCAGTGGTGGGAGCGCGTGCGCGCGGTCAGCGGACTCGCGCGGGACGAGCTGGACGCGCGCATCGATGCCGCGGACCTGCCCCGCATCGACCTCACGGTCGGCACCGAGGGAGCGTTCTGGGCGGGGCTCGCCGTGGCGCTCGATCTCGACGACGCGCAGCGGACCGCCATCCGTGCGGACTTCTGGGACGCGTACTGCGGCACCGCGAACCACGAGCTGATCGAGTACTCGCGCTCGCTGCACGGCAGGGCGCGGACGGCGATCCTCTCGAACTCCGCCGACGGCGCGCGCGAGGAGGAGGAGCGACGCTTCGGCTTCGCGTCGATCTTCGACCCCATCTGCTACAGCCATGAGCTCGGCGTCGCCAAGCCCGAGCCGCAGGCCTATCTCCGCACGCTGGAGGCGCTCGGCGCCGAGCCGGAGGACGTGTTCTTCATCGACGACCACCAGCTCGCGGTCGACGGAGCAGCCGCCAGCGGCATCCGCGGCATCCTGCATCGGAGCAACGCGACCACCGTCGCCGCGATCGAACGCTTCCTCGCCGAGCGCTGAGCGGACGAGACCTCTCAGAGCTCGACGGCGGCAGCGACCCCGAGGTCGGACTCGTAGTCGGTGTCCTTGGTCTCCTTCGACAGGAAGAGCGCGATGAACGTCAGCACGCCCATGACCGAGAGATACAGACCCACGAGCCACGGTGCGCCGTCGCCGAGCTCCCACAGCCACACGGCGATCAGCGGTGCGACCGCGGCGCCGAGGATCGACGACACGTTGTACGAGATCGCCGACCCCGTGTAGCGCACGTTCGTGGGGAAGAGTTCGGGCAGCAGCGCGCCCATCGGACCGAACGTCGCCCCCATGAGCATGAAGCCGAACACGAGGAACGCCTGCGCGAGCGCGCCCGTGAACTTCGGGTCCATCGCCGGCAGCAGGAAAGCGTTGAACGTGAGACCGAACACGATGATGAGACCCGTGACCCAGAGCAGCAGCTTGCGACGACCGATCGAGTCCGCGATCGGGCCGGACAGCAGCGTGAAGATGCCGAAGAACACGACACCGACGATCTGCATGAGCACGAAGTCCGTGTACCCGAAGCCCAGTCCGGGATAGAACTGCGCCGCGAACGCCGAGGCGTCGAAGTCCTTGCCGGCGGCCTCTGCGGCAGCCTGAGCGGCGGCGGAGGCCGTCTCGAGCGAGGCGGGCTTCGTGCCGTAGGCGAGGGTGAAGTTCGTCATCAGGTAGAACAGCACGTACGTCGCCAGCATGATGAACGTGCCGAGGATCAGCTGCTTCCAGTGGTGGCGGAACACGGTCGCGAGCGGCAGCTTGCGGATCGCGCCGCTCTCCTCGGCCTTCTTGAACGTGTCGGACTCGACGAGCTTGAGGCGCACCCACAGGCCGATGATGACCATGACGGCCGAGAACAGGAACGGGATGCGCCAACCCCACGACAGGAACGCCTCGGACTTGAGTGCGGGGTTCTCGGAGTGCGGCAGCAGCCAGTTGATCGCGAGGAACAGGAAGTTCGCGATGATGAAGCCGAGCGGGGCGCCCAGTTGCGGGAAGGTGCCGTACCAGGCGCGCTTGCCCTTCGGGGCGTTCTCGGTCGCGACGAGCGCTGCGCCCGACCACTCCCCGCCGAGCGCGAAGCCCTGGAACAGACGCAGGATGAGCAGCAGCAGGGCTGCCCACCGCCCGATCTGCTGGAACGTCGGCAGCAGGCCGATCACGAACGTCGCGATGCCCATGGTCAGCAACGACGCGACGAGCGTCGCCTTGCGGCCGAACTTGTCGCCGAAGTGTCCGAAGACCACCGCGCCGATGGGGCGGGCGACCATGGCGGCGCCGAAGACCGCGAAGGAGGAGAGCAGCGAGGTCGTGTCGTTGCCCGTGGGGAAGAAGAGCACGGGGAAGACGAGGACGGCGGCGGTCGCGTACGCGTAGAAGTCGTAGAACTCGATCGTCGTGCCGACGAGGCTGGCGGTGATGACGCGTGATCGCGGATTCGCGGGCGCTGTGGTCGCACTCATGCTGCTCCTTAGTCCCGTGCGCCGGTATACCGGAGCACTCGGGCGATCTTACGCCTACCTGGGAGTTCGCTGAGCGCGGATGACGCCGAGGGGCGCTGCCGGCGTGCGTAGAGTCGGAGGAGAACCGCCCGTTGGAGGTGACATGACGACACGGATGCTGCTGCTCGCCGACACCCATGTGCCGAAGCGCGCTCGTCGTCTGCCGGACGCCGTGCTGCGCGCGATCGACGACGCCGACGTCGTGGTGCACGCGGGGGATTGGGTCGACCTCGAGACCCTCGATCTCATCGAGTCGCGCTCTCGCGTGTTCCACGGTGTGCACGGCAACAACGACGGCCCTGAGCTGCGTGAACGGCTGCCCGAGGTCGCGAGGTTCACGGTCGAGGACGTGCGGATCGCGGCCGTCCACGAGACGGGTGCGGCGACCCGCCGGGAGCAGCGTATGGACGAGGCGTTCCCCGGCGTGGATCTCCTCGTCTTCGGCCACTCGCACATCCCCTGGGACAGCGTCGCGCCCTCCGGGATGCGGCTGCTCAACCCCGGCTCGCCCACGGACCGCCGCCGTCAGCCCGTCTGCACCATGATGACCGTGACGATCGACGAATCCCGTGTCGACGCGACCCTGGTGCCGGTCGCGTGAGCGAGGAGACCCCCGTCTACCGCGCGCCGATGAGGTCGCGAGACGACGCGGTTCCGCACGGGGCCGGCCCGGAGCGGGCGCTGACGCTCGGCATCTGCGGGATCGGCGGCCGGCTGCACCCCGCGCCGGATTCCCTGCAGGAGGCGCTCACCACGGCGGACGCGCAGGCCGGCATCCGACTCGCATGGCGCATCGAGAGGTTCGCGAAGGCGCCGATCGGCTCCTTCGTCTGGACGAGGGACGCCGACGGCCTGACCTATCTCGGACGGATCGTCGGCCCCTGGGCCTACGACGCCGACGAGGCGGCGGACGCCGTTGACCTCGTGCACGTGCGGGCCTGTCGGTGGCTGGCGGAGCCCGTCGCCGACGCGGTGGTGCCGGCGGACGTGCAGGCGGCGTTCGGACGGGGCGGACGCAACTGGCAGCGGATCCGCGCCGCGAGCGTGAGCGCACCGACGCGGGCGGTCTGGGACGCGGCCGTCGACGGGTGAGAGCCGACGCCGGAGCGCGACGACGCTCAGGCCGACCCGAGGCGCGCTGAGAGCTCCCGCGCCGCGCGCGAGACGAGCGACCCCAGCGCGTCGAGGCGCGGACCGATCCGCGCCTTCGGGGCGCTCACGTTGACCGCCGCGACGATGCGGCCCGTGAAGTCGACGATCGGGGCGGAGGCCGCCACGACGCCGAACTCCAGCTCCTCGTCCGACAGCGCGTAGCCCTGCTCGCGGATACGGGCCAGCTCGATGTGCAGGCTCGTCAGATCCGTCACGGGGGAGTTGCCAGGCGGGGGAGAGTCGAGCACGGGGAACCCCGAGGGATCGGCCTGGTCGAAGCGCCCGACCAGCGGCTGGTCCTGCCCGTGATCGTCATACCAGCGCGCGAGCGACTCCTCGTCCCAGTCGCTGAGCAGCGCACGGCCCGAGGGAGTGCGCCACGCGGCGGTGGTCGTCCCCGCCCAGCCGGTCGTGCGCACGTCGTGCGGGCTCAGCTCGCTCAGCAGCGTCAGCACGTTGCCTCCGCGCAGCACGCACAGGTGGCTGGTCTCGCGCGTGGACTGCACGAGCCGGCGCAGGATGCCGCGTGAGGCGTGCACGAGCGTCGATGTCGCCGTGTGCGCGGCGAGAGCGTAGAGCCGCGGGCCGAGCAGGTAGCGCAGCGACTCCTCGTCGCGCTCGACGAGTCCGGTCTCGGCGAGCGTCGCGAGCGTCCGCGACACCACCGCCTTGTCGCGCCCGGTGAGCTGCGCGACCTGCGAGACGCCGAGTCCTCCGGAGCGCAGCGCCTCGTCGCCGCCGAGCAGTTCGAGGATCTCGATGTCGCGGCCGAGGCCGGAGGAATTGCGGCGCGGGCCGCGCGTCGTGGTGGTCACGCGAGGGAGTCTAGCTCGATCCGTTGCCATATACACAACCCACTTTGACGAAATGGCCACACGGGCTACCGTGAGATTCATCCCCGGTACCGGCCTCAACGACGAGACAGGAGCCCTCTTGACCGGATTCAACTGGGAAGACCTCATGGCCTTCCTCACACGTCGCGCGGACGACGTCCTCGAGCTCACCCGCGATCACCTCGTCGTCGTCCTCGTCTCGGTCGTCCTCGCGGCGATCATCGGCATCGGCCTCGGCATCCTGGTCCGCAACCGCCGCATCGCCCGCACCACCGTGCTCACCGCCGCCGCCGTGGCGATCACGATCCCGTCGCTGGCCCTTCTCGCGCTGCTCAGCCCCGTCCTCGGTCTCGGCTGGCTGCCCACCGTGGTGGCCCTCGTCTTCTACTCGCTGCTGCCGGTCGTGCGGAACACGGTCGTCGGCCTCCGCGAGGTGCCCGTCTCGGTGCTGGAGTCGGCTCGGGGCATGGGTCTCGGCCCCGCTCGCATCCTCTTCACGGTGCAGCTCCCGATCGCGTGGCCGGTCATCATGACCGGCATCCGCGTCGCCGCGCAGCTCACGGTCGGCATCGCGGCGATCGCCGCCTACGTCGCCGGCCCCGGCCTCGGCGAGTACATCTTCAAGGGCCTGAGCTCGCTCGGCTCGAAGAACGCGCTCAACTACGCGCTCACGGGCACCGTCGCCGTGATCATCCTCGCACTCGTCCTCGACGGCATCCTCGTGCTCGTCTCCCGTCTCACCACCTCAAGGGGTCTCCGTG
Organism: Microbacterium sp. NPDC089696; assembly: GCF_044749125.1. NCBI lineage: Bacteria > Bacillati > Actinomycetota > Actinomycetes > Micrococcales > Microbacteriaceae > Microbacterium > Microbacterium sp. NPDC089696. Next base: position 1,281,386 of record NZ_JBIVHF010000001.1, read on the forward strand.
CCTGACATCACCACGAACACCGGCGTTCTCACCTCCCTCGCAGCGCAGCAGGGCGGCGTCGACATCGTCCTCGACCACATCACGAAGCAGTACCCGGGCCAGCAGACGCCCGCCGTCGAGGACTTCTCGATGCGCGTCGAGCCCGGCGAGCTCATCATGTTCGTCGGCCCCAGCGGATGCGGCAAGACCACGACGATGAAGATGATCAACCGCATCATCGAGCCGACATCGGGATCGATCCGCATCAACGGCGACGACGTCCTGTCGCTCGACGGCAACGAGCTGCGTCGCCACATCGGCTACGTCATCCAGCAGATCGGCCTGTTCCCGCACTTCACCATCGCCGAGAACATCGCGGTCGTGCCCAAACTGCTCGGGTGGTCGAAGTCCCGCATCGCCGAGCGCGTCGACGAACTGCTCCGCACCGTGCAGCTCGACCCCGGCACGTTCGCACAGCGCTATCCCCGACAGCTCTCCGGGGGACAGCAGCAGCGTGTCGGGGTGGCCAGGGCGCTCGCCGCCGACCCGCCCGTCATGCTCATGGACGAGCCCTTCGGCGCGACCGACCCGATCACGCGTGAGAAGCTGCAGGCCGAGTTCCTGCGCCTGCAGGCCGACATCGGCAAGACCATCATCTTCGTGACGCACGACTTCGAAGAGGCCATCCGCATGGGCGACCGCATCGCGGTGCTGAGCGACCGCAGCCAGATCGAGCAGTTCGACACCCCGGCGCGCATCCTCGCAGAACCCGCGAACGACTACGTGCGCTCGTTCATCGGCGAGGGCGCCGCGCTCAAGCGGCTCGCGCTGATTCCCGTGACTGAGGCCCGCATCGGATCCGCCGATGCCGCAGCCCCCGGCGCCACGGTCGACGAGCACGCCTCGCTGCGCGAAGCACTCGACACCCTCGTGCTGACCGGCGCCCCGCGCGTCAACGTCACGCGGGCCGGCGCCGTGGTCGGCTCGATCGACCAGGCGGCCATCTCGGCGGCGCTGGGCACCGAGGGCCCCGCGCGCCGCGTCGAGGAGGCGTGACCGTGACCGGCCCTCAGGTCGTGCCGTCGGCGACCACGATGCTGCGGACGCAGACCGCTCCCCGACGCGGCATGCCCGTGCTGCTGCGTCGCCTCATGCCGCTCATCGTCGTGGCGGTCGTGCTGGTGCTCACCTACGTGTGGGTGTCGAGCCTCGAGCTCGACTCGATCGAGCAGCGCACGCTGAACGCCGACTACATCACCGCCCGCATCGGCGAGCACCTCGTGCTGTCGATCATCGCCTCGGTGCTGGTGGCGGTGCTGGCGATCCCCGCCGGCATCGCGGTGAGCCGCTCGCGCTCGAAGGTGTTCCGCGGCGTCGTGATCGGCATCGCGAACATCGGTCAGGCGACACCCGCGATCGGCGTCGTGATCCTGCTCGCGATCGTGTGGCAGACCGGCTTCACCACCGCGCTGCTCGCCCTCGTGATCTACTCCTTCCTCCCCGTGCTGCAGAACACGATCGCCGGCCTCGCGCAGGTCGACGCCAGCATCCGCGAATCCGCGCGAGGCATGGGCATGACCCCGTCGCAGGTGCTGCGGCGGGTCGAGCTGCCGCTCGCCTCGCCCGTGATCCTCGCGGGGCTCCGCACCGCGCTCGTCTTCGCGGTCGGCGTGGCCACCGTCGCGACGTTCATCAACGCCGGCGGTCTCGGCGACATGATCATCAACGGCCTCAAACTGCAGCGCTATCCCGTGCTCGTCGTCGGAGCGGTCCTCGTCGCCTCGATCGCCGTGCTCATCGACTGGGCCGCCGGTGTCGTCGAGGACATCGTGCGCCCCAAGGGCCTCTAGCGCACTCACCGCATCCGCACCGCATCCACACCCGCACACGCACCGCATCCCTTCCCGAAAGGAACCTGCAATGAACACACGCACCATCGCCACCGCTTCGTTCGCCGCCGTCGCCGCCGGCGCGCTGCTCCTCACCGGCTGCTCCTCCGGCTCCGGCGGGGGAGCGGGCGCCCAGGGCGACGAGCTCGCCGGCCTCAGCGGTGAGATCGGCTCGAAGGACTTCTCGGAGCAGTACATCCTCGCCTACATGACCGCCGAGCTGCTCAACGCGCACGGCGCCGACGTCGAGGCGAACACGAAGCTCGTCGGCTCGGCCAACGTGCGTCAGGCGCTCGAGAACGACCAGTTCCTCGGCTACTGGGAGTACACCGGCACCTCGTGGATCACCTACAACGGCAACACGACGCCGGTGAAGGGCGCCGAGGCGCAGTTCGACGCCGTCAAGGAGGCGGATGCCGCGAACGACATCGCCTGGCTCGACCCCGCGCCCTTCAACAACACCTACGCGTTCGCGGTCCGCAAGAGCGAGGCAGACGAGCTGGGCGTCAAGACGCTGAGCGACGTCGCCGGCCTGCCCAGCGCCGACCAGACGTTCTGCATCGAGAGCGAGTTCTCGACGCGCGACGACGGATGGCCCGGACTCAAGGCGGCCTACGGCTTCGACGCCCCGGACTCGAACGTCACGATGCTCGACACCGGCGTCATCTACACGGCGACCCAGAAGGGCGACGACTGCAACTTCGGCGAGGTCTTCCAGACCGACGGCCGGATCCCCGCGCTCGACCTCGTGGTGATGGAGGACGACCAGGAGTTCTTCCCGAGCTACCAGGGCGGCTTCACGCTCAAGCAGAGCACGCTCGACGAGTACCCGGCGATCGCCGACGTGCTGGCCGAGCTGAGCCCGCTGCTGACCACCGAGGTCATGCAGGAGCTCAACGCCAAGGCCGACGTCGACGGCGAGGACCCCGAGGACATCGCGATCGACTGGCTCGAGGAGCAGGGACTCATCTGATGACCTCGAACTCTCATCTCACGGTGCAGACTTCGCGAACGGAGAACGACCGATGACCTCGACCCTCCAGCTCGGCGAGAGCTTCGCCGGCGACGGCGTCAACGCGGCGCACATCAACACCGTGCTCGGCCACCGCGAGGGTCCGGCGGGGACGGCGTGGGCCACGGCCCTCGCCGGCCCCAGCCAGGGGCACGTGCCGTTCGTGGCGGTGCTCCGGCCGTCGCTCCCGGTCAAGCCGCTCACGCTGTTCGTCACGAAGGCCGCTCCGGCGGACGACGAGCACGGCCTTCTCATCTGGGGTCCCGCCCAGGCGGGCGTCGCCGCGGGCGTCGCCGACGCCGTGGCCGACGGTGTGATCCCGCGCGAGGCCGCCGACACGCACGCCCTCATCGCCGCCGTGTGGGTCAACCCCGCGGCCGACGACGCCGACACCGTGTACCGCAACAACCGCGAGGCCACCCGCACGGCTCTCGCGAACGGCGCGGCCGCGCTGCCAGACCTCGACGAGGTCCTCGAGGCACGGCACGCCCCGCACAACCCCTTCTACGCCCCCTCCACCGCATCCGCCTGATCTCCGAAGGACACGCACCGCCGATGAGCTCTCCCACCCCCGTCCTCGACCCCGCGCCGGTCGGCACCCGACCCACCGTCGGGTTCATCGGACTCGGCAACATGGGGTCAGGCATGACCCGCAACCTGCAGGCCGCCGGCTTCCCGCTGGTCGTGACCGACCTGCGCCGTGAGTCAGCCGCCGATCTGATCGCGGGCGGCGCCCTCTGGGCCGAGACGCCGCGCGAGGTCGCCGCCGCCAGCGATCTCGTCATCACGATGCTGCCGACGCCCCAGCACGTCGAAGCCGTGGCCTCCGGGCAGGACGGTCTCGTCGCGGGACTTCCCGACGGCGGCACCTGGATCGACATGTCGACCTCCGTGCCGAGGGTGCTCGACGGCGTGCGCGCCGCGACAGCCGGCCGCGGGCTGCACCTGCTCGACGCTCCCGTGAGCGGGATGTCGGTCGGTGCCGCGAACGGGATGCTCCAGATCTTCGTGGGCGGCGACGCCGACGATGTGGAGCGCCTGCGCCCCGTCTTCGAGGCGATGGGAGACCCGGAGCGGATCCTGCACGTCGGCGGACACGGCGCCGGCTATGCCGTGAAGCTCATGATCAACCAACTGTGGTTCTCGCATCTGGTCGCGACGGCCGAGGTGCTGTCGGTCGGCGTGGCCGCCGGCGTCGACCTCGGCGTGCTGCGCGATGCGCTCATCGCGAGCCCCGCGAACAGCACCTTCGTCTCGCGCGACGTGCTTTCGATCCTCGACCACGGCGACTACGACGAGGGCTTCGCGATCGCGCTGGCCTGCAAGGACCTCGGCCTGTCCGTCGATCTCGCGCGCTCGGTGGGGATGCCGGTCGAGCTGTCGTCCCTCGTCGAGCAGATCTTCCGTCGCGCCCGCGCGAGCTACGGCGACCGCGCCGGGGAGATGACGCCGGTCCGGCTGTACGAGGACCTGCTCGGCCGCGACCTCCGTCGGGAGGTGCCCGCATGACCGCGGCACGCGAGACCGAGGTGATCGCCTCCGTCCCCACCGGTCTGCTGATCGGCGGGGAGTGGCGCCCGGCGAGCTCCGGGCGGACCTTCGAGGTGCACGACCCGTCGACCGGCGAGGTGCTCGCCCACGTGGCGGACGCGACGCCGGAGGACGGCATGGCCGCGCTCGACGCCGCCGCCGCAGCCCAGTCCGCCTGGGCCGCCACCGCCCCGCGCGAGCGCGGCGAGATCCTCCGCCGGGCGTTCGAGCTCGTCACCGCCCGCGCCGAGGACTTCGCGCTCGTCATGACGCTCGAGATGGGCAAGCCGCTCGCCGAGTCGCGTGCCGAGGTCGCGTACGGCGCCGAGTTCCTGCGCTGGTTCTCGGAGGAGGCGCCGCGCATCTCGGGGCGCTACGCGACCGCGCCGGACGGCAAGAACCGCCTGCTCGTCGCGAAGCGACCGGTCGGCCCCAGCCTGCTCATCACGCCGTGGAACTTCCCGCTCGCGATGGCGACGCGCAAGATCGCCCCGGCGCTCGCCGCCGGGTGCACCTCGGTGCTCAAGCCCGCCGCGCTCACGCCGCTGACGGCGCTCCTGTTCGCCGAGGTGCTCCGCGAGGCCGGCGTGCCCGACGGCGTCGTGAACGTCATCCCCACGAGCCGTGCCGGTGCGGTGACGGGTCCGCTCATCGCCGACCCGCGTCTGCGCAAACTGTCGTTCACGGGCTCGACCGAAGTGGGCCGCCGCCTCATCGCGGACGCGGCGCATCAAGTGCTCCGGGTCTCGATGGAGCTCGGCGGCAACGCCCCGTTCCTCGTGTTCGAGGACGCCGACGTCGACGCCGCGGTCGAGGGCGCCCTGCTCGCGAAGCTCCGCAACGGCGGCGAGGCCTGCGTCGCGGCGAACCGCTTCCTCGTGCACGAGAGCGTGGCCGAGGAGTTCACCTCGCGCCTCGTCGACCGCATGGCGGGATACGTCAACGCCCGAGGCACGGAGCCCGAATCCACGCTCGGCCCACTCGTCGACGAGTCGACCAGGAGCAAGGTCGCCGACCTCGTGTCCGGTGCCCTCGAAGACGGGGCACGAGTGGCCCTCGGCGGCAGCATCCCGCAGGGGCGCGGGTACTTCTACCCGGCGACCGTGCTCGTGGACGTGCCGCAGGACGCCCGCATCCTGCAGGAGGAGATCTTCGGCCCGGTCGCGCCCATCACCGTGTTCCGCGACGAGGACGAGGCCGTGCGCCTGGCGAACGCCAGCGAGTACGGACTGGTGTGCTTCGCGTACACCCGCGACCTGAACCGCGCGCTGCGTCTCGCCGAGCGCCTCGAGACGGGCATGTTCGGCCTCAACACGGGACTCGTCTCGAACCCGGCCGCCCCGTTCGGCGGCGTCAAGCAGTCCGGTATCGGTCGCGAGGGCGGCTTCGAGGGCATCGACGAGTACCTCGAGACGACCTACATCGGCATCGCCGACCCGTTCGCCGACACCCACTCCTGAAGGATCATCCGTGCACATCACCGATTTCTCCCTCGACCACTTCTCCCTGCGGGGCAAGCGGGCCATCGTCACGGGAGGGAACACCGGCCTCGGCCAGGCGTTCACGCTCGCGCTCGCCAAGGCGGGGGCGGACGTTTTCGTCCCGACGCTGTTCGACGACGCGGGCGAGACCGCCGCGCTGCTCGCCGAGGCGGGCGTCGGCTACCGCGAGCTGCGGATCGACATCACCGCCGAGGGCGCGCCGGCCCGGGTCGTCGACGCGTGCGTCGAGGCGTTCGGGGGCGTCGACGTGCTCGTCAACTCGGCCGGCATCAGCCGCATCGCCGACGTGACCGAGTTCGGGCGCGCGCAGTGGGATCCGATGGTCGCGGTCAACCTCACGGCCGCGTTCGAGATGTCGCACGAGACGGCGAAGCGGATGATCCCGCAGGGCTCGGGCAAGATCATCAACATCGCCTCGCTGTTCTCGTTCCTCGGCGGGCTGGGGTCGCCCGCGTATGCGGCGACCAAGCACGGGATCGCCGGACTCACCAAGGCGTACGCCGACGAGCTCGGCGGCCACGGCATCCAGGTCAACGCGATCGCCCCCGGATACTTCGCGACCCCGATCACGTCCGAGACGCGCGCCGACGCGGAGGCGAACCGTCGCATCGTCGACCACACCCCGGCGGGGCGGTGGGGAGACGTCGCCGACCTCATGGGCGCGACCGTCTTCCTCGCGAGCCCCGCCTCCGACTTCGTCAACGGGCACGTGCTGTCCGTCGACGGCGGCTACCTGGTGCGCTGACCTCGGCGCACCGACACCCTCAACGAACAGGACATCTTTCCCATGGTCACTTCACGATCCGCTCTCTCACGCGAGGAGATCGTCACCCGGCTGCAGGAGATCCTCGGCGCCGACCAGGTCGAGACCGAGGCGCAGGCGCTGCGCGAGGCGAGCGTCGACCGCTTCAAGAAGTACACCTCGGTGCACGGCATCTACGACGGTCCGATCCCCGCGGCGATCGCCTACGCGCACTCGACGGCCGACGTCTCGGCGATCCTCGCCTTCGCCGACGAGAACCTGATCAACGTCGTGCCCCGCACCGGACGCACCGCCACCGAGGGCGGCCTCGAGACGATCGTCGACGACTCGATCGTGCTCGACGGCTCGCGCATGGACGCGATCCTCGAGATCGACCCCGTCGACATGATGGTGACGGCGCAGTGCGGCGTGCCCCTGCAGGTGCTCGAGGACACGCTGCGGGCACAGGGGCTGACGACCGGCCACTCGCCCCAGTCGAAGCCGCTCGCGCAGATGGGCGGACTCGTCGCGACCCGCTCGATCGGACAGTTCTCGACCCTGTACGGCGGCATCGAGGACATGGTGATCGGGCTCGAGGCCGTGCTGCCCGACGGGGAGATCGTGCGCATCAAGAACGTGCCGCGTCGTGCGGCCGGTCCCGACATCCGCCACATCCTGATCGGCAACGAGGGGGCGCTCGCGGTCATCACCGAGGTCACCGTCAAGGTGTTCACCTACCAGCCCCAGAACAACCGCTTCCTCGGGTACCTCGTCGACTCGCTTCCGGCGGGGGTCGCGGGGCTCCGTGACATCATCGTCGCGGGCTACCGCCCGTCCGTCGCCCGCGCCTATTCGGAGGAGGATGCCGCGCAGCACTTCTCGCACTTCGCCGACGGCAAGGCGGTCGTCGTGGTCGTAGCGGAGGGGCCGAAGGGCGTGGCCGACGCCACCGCTGCCGGCGTCGAGGAGATCTTCGCCGACATCCCGCACGAGAAGGTCGACCCCGCTCTGATCGAGAACTGGTTCGACAACCTCAACTGGGGTCAGGACAAGATCGACGCCGAGAAGCGCGAGATGCTCGAGAAGGCACGTCTCGGCTACACGACCGAGGTGTCGATCGACTGGTCGGGCGTCGAGGAGCTGTTCGAGTCGGTCATGCATCGGGCGCGCACGGAGTTCCCGCGGGCGGCGGACCTCAGGATGCTCGGGGCTCACTCCTCGCACAGCTATCAGACCGGCACCAACCTCTACTTCGTATACGACTACGACATCACGTGCGAGCCGCGCGAGGAGATCACGGAGTACCACGAGCCGCTCAACGCGATCGTGGTCGAAGAGGCGCTGCGCCTCGGCGGCTCGATGGTCCACCACCACGGCATCGGCAAGTACCGCACCCCGTGGACGCACGAGGAGCACGGCAGCGCCTACCGCCTGCTGCGCATCCTCAAGGACGGCCTCGACCCGCACGGTGTCATGAATCGCGGCACGATCTACCCGCTCGACGAGGTGGCGGCCGGCGCGGCCGGAACGGCGACGACGGCGTGAGTGCACCGGCGGCGGGATACGTCGTCGCGATCGACAACGGCTCGCAGAGCACGAAGGTCCTGATCGTCGACGGTGACGGGACCGTGCATGCGAGCGCCCGTGTCGCGCTGCGCCCGTACTCGTCGCCGGCGCCCGGCCGGTGGGAGCACCCGGACGACGACCTCTGGGACTCGATCGTCGCCGCGACGCGCGCAGCGATGGCGGACTTCGCCGGCGATCCGGCCGAGATCCGCGGCATCGGACTGTGCACGATCCGCTTCTGCCGAGCCGTGCTGCGCGCCGACGGCTCGCTCGCCCAGCCGGTCATGAGCTGGATGGACGAGCGACTGCCGCGGGCCTACGAGCGCGAGAGCGACGACGCCGTGTACGTCACGACCTCGTCCGGCTACCTCGGGCACCGGCTGACCGGAGCGCGGAAGGACGCGGCGGGGAACGTGCAGGGCACCTGGCCGATCGACACGGCGCGGTGGACGTGGAGCACGGATGCCGCGGAGTATGCCCGCACCGGCATGGACCCCGGGATGCTGTTCGAGCTCGTCGCACCGGGCGAACCGCTCGGCGCCCTCTCGGCCGAGGTCGCGGCACTGCTCGGCCTCCCCGCCGGCATCCCCGTGATCGCGACGTCGAACGACAAGGCCGTCGAGGCTCTGGGCGCCGGACTGCGCGGCGAGGGGGAGGGGCTGCTGTCGCTCGGGACCTACGTCGCCACGATGACCCCGGGGGATCGGCCGCTCCGGCCGCACCCCGACGTCTGGACGAACTTCTCGTCGGAGCCCGGCGGCTACCTGTACGAGAGCTCGGGCGTGCGGCGCGGCATGTGGACCGTGAGCTGGTTCCGCGACCTCGTGTCCGGGGCGGCCGGAGGCGTGTCGGAGGACGAGCTCAACCGCGGTGCGGAGGACGTCCCCGTCGGCGCCGGGGGGCTGGTGGCTGCGCTGGACTGGCTCGCACCGACCGACGAGCCGTGGCGTCGCGGCGCGCTGGTGGGTTTCGACGGGACGCAGGGACGGTTCCATGTGTACCGCGCGATCCTCGAGGCGCTGGCGCTCGAGACCGAAGCGGGGGATGCGCGGGCGCGTCGTGTTCTCGGCCGTGAGCGTCGGAGCCTGGTCGTGACCGGTGGCGGGAGCGGATCGACGCTCATGCTGCGCATCCTCGCGGCGGTCTACGACGTCCCGGTGCACACGCCGCAGGTGCACGACGCAGCCGGCATGGGGGCGGCGATCTGCGCCGCAGTGGGCACCGGCATCCATGCGTCCTGGGAGGACGCGGTGGATGCGATGGTGCGGATAGGCGTCGAGGTGCAGCCCGATCCCGCCCTCGTCAGCGCGTACGCCGCGGTACGGGAGACCTACGAGCGCGTCATCCCGCGCGTGCGCACGCTCTTCAAGGACTGAGTCGGGTCAGCGCCAGATCACGGCGATGGCCGCGTTCGCCGCCGTGAGGATGCCGACGAGCCAGAACATGGCGACGGGGACGCCGGCGCCGCGCTTCTGCCGCGCCGTCCCGATGCCGAGCAGCGCGCCGATCACGAGCAGCACGACGAGCTTCACGCCGATCTTCACGTAGTTCGGCTCGGCGCCCGCGGGCAGGCCCCACGGCGCCGCGAGGGCGAGACCCGCGATCGCGGCGATCGTCATGCCGATGCTCATCAGCCGCGTGAACTCGCGCTTGCCGCCGAACGCCTGCACCGCCCACGCCCCGAAGAGCACGGCGAAGCCGATGAGGTGGACGAAGAGCACGATGTGGCGCAGGGTCTCCATGCCCCTCACCGTATGATCCGCAGACGCTGAGGCGCCACCAAGGGCAGGCTCGCCTCACCGGAATATCGGCGGCGCGTGGGCCGTCTGCAGGACCGCGGCACGCGTGCAGGATCTATACGCCGCTGCTGGTCCTGCAGCCGTGCGCGGATCCTGCGGATGCGCCGTCCTCAGCCGCGCAGATCCTTGACCACGAGCGCCGTGCGCAGCGCCGCGTCCGCCGCCTCCGCGCCCTTGTCCTCGTGCGAGCCCTCGAGCCCTGCGCGGTCGAGTCCCTGCTTCTCGTCGTCGAGCGTCAGCACGCCGAAGCCGACCGGCTTGCCGGCGTCGAGCGACACGCGGGTGAGTCCGTCGGTCGTCGCGGCCGAGACGTACTCGAAGTGCGGGGTACCCCCGCGGATGATGACGCCGAGCGCGACGACCGCGTCGGCACCGCCCGCGAAGGCCGCCTGCGCCGCCACCGCGAGCTCGAACGACCCGGGCACCCGCACGACGCGGTAGGCGGCGCCGGATGCGTCGAGCACGCGCTGCGCGCCGGCGATCAGTCCGTTCGTGATGACGTCGTGCCACGTGCCGGCGATCACCACGACGTCGAGTCCGGTGCCGTCGATCTTCTCCGTGCGGGGTGCTGCTCCTGCGCCGCTCATGCGTCGTCCTTCTTTCCTTCGGCGAGAGCCTCGGCGAGCTCCGCCTCACCGATGATGTGACCCATCCGGTCACGCTTGGTCTCGAGGTACTGGTGGTTGTTGGGTCCGACGCCCACGATCAGCGGGACCTGCTCGATCACGTCGAGGCCGAGCGCACGCAGCTGGTTCACCTTGTCGGTGTTGTTGGTGAGCAGACGGACCTTCGCGATCCCCAGGTCGGCGAGGATGCCGGCCGCGGCGGCGTAGTCCCGGGCGTCGGCGGGGAGGCCGAGCGCGAGGTTCGCGTCGACGGTGTCGAGCCCTTCTTCCTGCAGGCTGTAGGCGCGGAGCTTGTTGATGAGGCCGATGCCCCGACCTTCGTGGCCGCGCATGTAGATCACGACGCCGCCCTCCTGTTCGATCGCGTCGAGCGCGGCGTCCAGCTGCGGGCCGCACTCGCACTTGAGCGACCCGAAGGCCTCGCCGGTCAGGCACTCGGAATGCACGCGCACCAGCGCCGTCTCGGCCGGTTCGCCCGACACGACGGCGATGTGGTCGGTGCCCGTCACCCGGTCCTTGTAGGCGAGGAACCGGAACGAGCCGTGGGTGGTCGGCACCGTCGCGTCGGCGCGCAGGCTCACGCGACGACTGGCGCTGCCCGGCGTCGCGCCCGCAGGATCGATCTCGTTGAGGTGCGCGATGAGCTGCTCGATCGTGATGACCGGCACGCCGTCTCTCGCGCCGAGCTCGATGAGTCCGGGCAGGCGCATCATGCTCCCGTCCTCCGCGACGACCTCGGCGATCGCGCCGACCGGCCGGAGACCCGCGAGCTTCATGAGCTCGACAGCGGCCTCGGTGTGGCCGCTGCGTTCGCGCACGCCCCCGTCCACCGCGCGCAACGGGAGGACGTGCCCTGGCCGGATGATGCTCGTGGCGGTCGAATCCGGGTTCGCGAGGACGTTGAGGGTGTGCGCGCGGTCGTGCGCGCTGATGCCCGTCGTGACGCCCTCGGCGGCATCCACGCTCACGGTGTACGCGGTCGAGCGAGCGTCCTCGCTGGCCGCGACCATGGGCGGCAGGTTGAGCGAGTCCGCGAGGTCGGCGGGCATCGGCGCGCAGATGAAACCCGACGACCAGCGCACGGTCCACGCCACCCACTCCGGGGTCGCGAGCTCGGCCGAGAGCACGACGTCGCCCTCGTTCTCGCGGTTCTCGTCGTCCGCGACGAGCACGGGCCGTCCGGCGCGCAGCGCCTCGATCGCCTCGGTGATGGTGGACAGGCTCATCGCGAGCCTCCTTCCGGTGCTGCCCGGAACGCGAGCAGCCGCTCGACGTGGCGGGCGAGGATGTCGGTCTCGAGGTTGACGCGGTCGCCGACCGCGCGCTTGCCGAGGGTGGTCGCGGCGAGCGTCTCGGGGATGAGCGACACCTCGAGCCAGTGTCGATCGACGTCGGCGGGGCTCACGGCGCTCACGGTGAGCGAGGTCCCGTCGATGGAGATCGAGCCCTTGTCGACCACGAGCGGTGCGAGGTCGTGCGGGATCTCGACGCGCAGCACGCTCCACTCCGCGCCGGGGCGGACCTCGATCACAGCGCCGACCCCGTCGACGTGGCCCTGCACGATGTGTCCGCCGAGCCGCGCGCCCACGGGCATCGCCTTCTCGATGTTCACGCGGGTGCCGACGGTCGCGCCGCCGAGGGCTGAGACGTCGAGGGTCTGCTTCATGACGTCTGCGTCGAAGGTGTCGGGGGTGGAGCCGACCACGGTGAGGCACACGCCGGAGACGGCGATCGACTCGCCGTGCACGGCATCCGCCGCCGCCTTCGGCGCGCGCACCGTGAGACGCCAGCCGTCGCCCGAGGGTTCGACTCGGGTGATCTCGCCGATCTCCTCGATGATTCCGGTGAACATCAGTGGTTTCCTTCTTCCTGCGAGGTCACGGCCTCTTGAACAGCCAGGGGATGCGCGATCGCGAGCAGGTCGGCGCCGAGCGGCACCCACTCGTCGATCGTGAGGCGTCGGGCGTCCTCGATCGAGGGGACTCCGATGTCGGTGAGCGCGAGACGCGGACCGCCCAGCAGCACGGGAGCGACGTACGCGAGCACCCGGTCGACGAGACCCTCGGCGAGGAACGCGCTCGCGAGCGTGGGACCGCCCTCGACGAACACGCTCTGGACGCCGCGCTCCCGCAGATCCGCGAGCACGGCGTGCAGATCGCGGGTGTCATAAGCGAGGGGAGCGTGCGGGTGCTTCCGCACAGCCGCATCGGCAGGGACGGGCCGGGATCCGATCACGACCGGTATCGGCTGCGCGGGATAGAGCCGGTCGCCGTCGCGGGCGGTCAGGGAGGGGTCGTCGGAGAGCAGCGTCCCGGTGCCGACGACGATCGCGTCGGCCTCGGATCGGCGGCGGTGCACATCGGCTCGTGCGTCGGGTCCCGTGATCCATTGGCTGGATCCGTCGGATGCCGCGGCGCGGCCGTCGAGGCTCTGCGCCCACTTTACGGTGACGTGCGGGCGACCGAGGCGCTGCGTCGTGAGCCAGCCGTCGATCACCCGATGCGCGGCGCCGGCCTGCTCGCCGGCCTCGACGCTCACGCCCGCGGCGCGGAGACGCTCGGCTCCACCGCCCTCGACGGCGCCCGGATCGTCGAGGGCGTAGACGACGCGGGCGACGCCGGCCTCGATCAGCGCGACGGCGCACGGACCCGTACGTCCGGTGTGGTTGCAGGGCTCGAGCGTGACGACGGCGGTCGCCCCGCGGGCCGCGCCGGGGGCGAGCTTCGCGAGCGCGTCGACCTCGGCGTGCGGGGTTCCGGCGCCGTGATGCCAGCCCTCCGCCAGGACGTCGCCGTCGGGGGAGAGGATGACCGCGCCGACCTGCGGGTTGATCCCGCGCGGGCCGAGGGTCGCGAGTTCGAGCGCCCGGGTCATCGCCCGGCGTTCCGCCTCGTTCACTGCCATCCGTGGTCCTCTCTGGACTCCAGGGGTCGCAGGGGAGGAGAGGGCGGAACGCGCATGCGGCGGCCCACCGTGCTGCCTCCCTTCCGGACTAGCGAGGCTGAACCTCGCATCACCGTCGGTCCCGGATTTCCACCGGATCGGCATCTCGACGAATCGAGACGCTCGCGGACTGTCACCGCCGGTTCGGATTCCCACCGACCCCGGAGCACGTTGATGCTCTGAGTGTACTCAACGCACCTGGACACGTTTCATTCCGCGTAATACACCTCGAGGTCGACGTCATTTCAGCAGGCGGGAGAGCCGTCGATCCGCGAGGATCTTGCCGCCGGTCTGGCACGTCGGGCAGTACTCGAGCGACCGGTCGGCGAAGAACACGCTGCGCACGGTGTCGCCGCACACCGGGCAGGTCTCGCCGCGGCGCGCGTGCACCTGCATCCCGCGCCTCTTGGCGTCTTTGAGGTCGGCCGGCGGCTTGCCCGAGGCCTCTGTGATCGCCTCGGCGAGGGTGGCCTGCATCGCGGCGTAGAGGCGGTCGATCTCGTCGGAGTCGAGCGTGCCGGCGATCGCGTACGGCGACATCTTCGCGGCGTGCAGGATCTCGTCGGAGTACGCGTTCCCGATGCCCGCGATCACACCCTGGTCGCGCAGGAGCCCTTTGATCTGCATCCGCCGCCCGTCGAGGACGGCGCCGAACGCCTCGCGGGTGAACTCCTCGTCGAGCGGGTCGGGGCCGAGCCGGGCGATGCCGGGGACGTCATCGGGGTCGCGCACGACGTACACCGCGAGCGACTTCTTCGTGCCGGCCTCGGTCAGGTCGAAGCCGCTGTCGTCATCGAAGGCCACGCGGAGGGCGATGGGCGACTTGCCCGGTTTGATCAGCGTGGTCGGCAGGAGTTCGTACCAGCGCAGCCACCCGGCCTTCGCGAGGTGGAACACCAGGTGCAGATCGTCTCCCGCCGACAGCACGACGAACTTGCCCCGTCGTGAGGCCGCCGTGATCGCGGCGCCGTGCAACGCGGTGTTCGGCGGGTCGTACGTCTTCAGAGCGGCGATCGCGCCGACGCTCGTGCGCGTGATCGTGCGTCCCACCACGCGGTCGGCGAGGAACGTCGTCAGGCCTTGGACCTCCGGCATCTCCGGCATGCGCCCATCCTGCCATCGAGGTCGGACACGGGGCCAGGGGGACGATCGGGAGCTCGCCAGGGGAGGGGATGCCGTCGGGGTAGGACGGATCCGCACGGATTCGCCTACCTCCGCATCATCGCCTACCTCGGGGAGCGTCCGGAGAAGTCAGGCGTCCAGCACGGCCCAGTCCACCGGCGTGCGATCGTCGTCGCGGAGGAGACCCGCGATCCAACTGTCCTCACGGCGGTCGCCGCTTGCGAAGGCCTGGCGGAGGAGTCCTTCATAGCGAAAGCCCAGTGCGCGGGCAGCCCTCGCCGAGGGGACGTTGCCGGCGACTGCACGCCATTCGATCCGGGCCAGTCCGAGCTGCCGGAAGCCCCAGTCGATCACCGCGGTCGCCGCCTCGACGACGTACCCGTGGCCGCGCGAGGCCGGAGTCATCCAGAATCCGATCTCGGCGCTGCCTCCCGTGTCGTGGGGCACGATGCGGTGCAGGCCGATCATGCCGACGAGGGCCCCGTCGAGCCGCACGGTCCACACGGTCTCGCTGCCGTCGGCCCACCATCCGGCCACCAGCCGCACGAACTCCTCGGCGTCCGTCCGCGCATAGGGACTCGGGACGGTGGTCCAGCGCTGGATGTCCGGATCCTGGCACGCCTCGGTGATCGCGTCGACGTCGGACTCGCCGGGAGCGCGCAGCACGAGGCGATCGGTGGTGAGGGCGACCGGTTCCATCCGAGCATCCTATGCACACGCGGTCCCGATGTCGGATGCCGCGGCTAGGCTTGTCCGGTGACTGTTCCGGGGATTCTGCGCGCCTTGGAAGAGGCGTCTCTGTATCGTGACGCCCTCACCTGGGCGCAGACCGACGCCGACCTCGGGCTCGTCGACGGGCTCGATGCGCCCGCGCTCGCCGGGCTCCTCGAGAAGCGGCGCGCCGCCGGTCATCCCGCCGCGCTCCTCACGGTCGTGCCGACCGGGCGCCGCGCCGAGAGCCTCTCGCAGGCGCTCGCCGCCTATCTGCCGGATGCCGAGGTCGCGACCTTCCCCGCGTGGGAGACCCTCCCGCACGAGCGCCTGAGCCCGAGCCCCGACACAGTCGGCCAGCGCCTGCAGACGCTCCGCCGCATCGCCGAGTGGTCGGGAGAGCGGCCTCTGGTCGTCGTCGCCTCGGTGCGGGCGGCGCTGCAGCCGATCGCGGGCAACCTCGGCGACATCGTGCCGCTCGAGCTCTCGGTCGGCACCCGCGGACACGAGCTCGACCGCGTCGCCGAGCACCTCGTCGAGCGGGCGTACTCCCGCGTCGACATGGTGTCGCGCCGCGGCGAGTTCGCAGTGCGCGGCGGCATCCTCGACGTGTTCCCGCCGACGTCCGAGCACCCGTACCGCGTCGAGTTCTTCGGCGACGAGGTCGATCAGATCCGCGCGTTCTCGGTCGCCGACCAGCGCTCGCTGCCGGGTGACGTCGCCCTCGTCGACCTGCCGCCCAGCCGCGAGCTGCTCCTGACGCCCGATGTGCGCGACCGTGCCCGTGCGCTGATCGGCGGTTTCCCCGCGATCTCGCAGATGCTGGAGAAGATGGCGGAGGGCATCCCCGTAGAGGGCATGGAGTCCCTGCTTCCGGCGGTCGCAGGACCCCTCAAGTCCCTCGCCGAGTACCTGCCCGAGGGCAGCGCGACGGCGGTCGTCGACCCCGAGCGCTCCAGCGCCCGCGCGATCACCCTCGGCGAGACGAACCGCGAGTTCCTCGACGCCGCCTGGAGCGCCGCGACGTCGGGCGCCTCCGCCCCGATCGACCTCGGCGCCGGCGACTTCCTGACGATCGCCCGCCTGCGCGAGATCGTCCGCGACCGCGGCGGCGTCTGGTGGCGGCTCAGCCCGTTCGCGATGGGAGGGGAGGACGCCGAGACGATCGACGCCTCCGTGATCCCCTCGTTCCACGGCAACGTCGACGGCGCGATCTCCTTCGTCGACGCCAAGGTCTCCGCGGGGTGGCGCGTGGTCGTGATCGCCGCGGGCTCCGGACTCGTCGACCGTGCCCGCGACGTGCTCTCCGACCGGGGGATCGCCGCCCGCGTCGTCGAGACCGTGGACGGGATGCCGGATGCCGGTGTCGCGACGCTCGTCACGGGCACCGTCGAGTCCGGGTTCCAGGTCGCCGACGCCAAGCTCGCCGTCCTCACCGACAACGAGTTCTACGGCCGCACGATCGGCGGCGACCAGCGCGTCGTCAAGAAGCTCGCCTCGCGGCGCAAGAACGTCGTCGACCCGCTGCAGCTCAAGCAGGGCGACTTCGTCGTGCACAACACCCACGGCATCGGGCGCTTCGTCGAGATGACGAAGCGCGAGGTGTCGACGGGCGGGCGCAACGCGACCAAGTCCACGCGCGACTATCTCGTGCTCGAGTACGCGCCGTCGAAGCGCGGCTATCCGGGCGACAAGCTCTTCGTACCGACCGACCAGCTCGACCTCCTGTCTAAGTACGTCGGCGGCGAGGGGCCCACGCTGTCGAAGATGGGCGGCAGCGACTGGGCGCAGGCCAAGGGCAAGGCCCGCAAGGCCGTGCGCGACATCGCGGTCGAGCTCGTCAAGCTCTACTCGGCGCGCATGGCCGCGAAGGGTCACGCCTTCGGACCGGACACGCCGTGGCAGCGCGAACTGGAGGAGGCGTTCCCCTTCGCCGAGACCCACGACCAGCTGCAGACGATCGACGAGATCAAGGCCGACATGGAGCGGCCCATCCCCATGGACCGTCTGCTGTCGGGCGACGTCGGGTTCGGCAAGACCGAGGTCGCCGTGCGCGCGGCCTTCAAGGCCATCCAGGACGGCAAGCAGGTCGCGATGCTCGTGCCGACGACCCTGCTCGTCAAGCAGCACCTCGAGACCTTCGCCGAGCGCTTCGCCGGGTTCCCCGTCAAGGTGCGCCCGCTCTCCCGCTTCCAGACCGACAAGGAGGCGCGGCTGACGCTCGCCGGGCTCCTCGACGGCACGGTCGACATGGTCATCGGCACGCACCGCATCCTCACCGATCAGGTCATGTTCAAGGACCTGGGCCTCATGATCATCGATGAGGAGCAGCGGTTCGGCGTCGAGCACAAGGACGCCCTGAAGAAGATGAAGACGAACGTCGACATCCTCGCGATGAGCGCGACGCCCATCCCGCGCACGCTCGAGATGGCCGTCACCGGCATCCGCGAGATGTCGACCCTGGCGACCCCGCCGGAGGACCGGCATCCGATCCTCTCCTTCGTGGGGCCCCGCAGCGACAAGCAGATCGCCGCCGCGATCCGCCGCGAGATCCTGCGCGAGGGCCAGGTGTTCTTCGTGCACAACCGCGTGCAGTCGATCCAGCGGGTCGCGGCGCAGCTCGCCGAGCTCGTGCCCGAGGCGCGCATCGCCGTCGCCCACGGGCAGATGGGAGAGCACGCTCTCGAGCAGGTCGTCGACGACTTCTGGGAGCGCAAGTTCGACGTGCTCGTCTCGACGACCATCATCGAGACCGGTCTCGACATCTCCAACGCGAACACGATCATCATCGACCGCGCCGACAAGTACGGCCTCAGCCAGCTGCACCAGCTGCGCGGTCGCGTCGGTCGTGGGCGCGAGCGGGCGTACGCCTACTTCCTGTACGACGAGATGAAGCCGCTCAGCGAAACGGCCGCGGATCGGCTCCAGACCATCGCGGTCAACAACGACCTCGGCTCGGGCATGCAGGTCGCGCTGAAGGACCTCGAGCTGCGCGGCGCGGGCAACCTGCTCGGCGGCGAACAGGCCGGACACATCGCGGGCGTGGGCTTCGACCTCTACCTGCGGATGATCGGCGAGGCCGTCGCGACGTTCCGCGGCGACGAGGTCGAGTCCGGGCAGGAGCTTCGGCTCGAGCTGCCGCTCGACGCGCGCATCCCCGAGCACTACATCGACAGCGAGCGCCTGCGCCTCGAGGCGTATCAGAAGCTCTCCGCCGCGTCGGCGGCGACGGCCAAGGACGACGCGATCGACCTCGTGATCGAGGAGCTCACCGACCGCTACGGCACGCCGCCCGAAGAAGTGGAGGGACTGGTCGCGGTCGCCCGCCTCCGTCGCCGCGCCGCCCGGGCCGGACTCGCCGACGTCGTCGTGATGGGCTCGAACCTGCGCATCGCCCCGGCGCACCTGGAGGACTCGATCAAGGTGCGCCTCCAGCGCCTGTACCCCAAGGCCAAACTCGTCGCGAGCGGCGAGGCGCTGGTCGTACCGATGCCGACGATCCCGGCGGCCGTCGGTGTCGGCCTGGAACCGCTGCCCGACGCCGAACTGCTCGAGTGGGTAGGCCAGCTGTTCACCGCCATCTTCCCGGAGCCCGTCCCCGCCGAGTGAGGTTGCCGGGCCCGGGTGGTCACTCCGCCGGGGGCGTCGCTAAGTACAGGAGATTGCCGTCGGGGTCGCGCACTTGAGCGACGCGCTCGCCCCACGGGAGGTTCTCGGGTTCCGCGACCGAGTCCGCTCCCGCGGCGAGGGCCACCGTGTAGGCGACATCCGCGTCGTCGACGTACAACCAGACCGCGATCGGGTCTCCGGGTGTGACGTCGGAGTCGAGACCGATCCCGAGCGCTCCGCCTCCGACCGCCAGCGCGACATACACGTCCGCACCCTCGTGCGCGTAGCGGTACGTGACCGTCGCAGCGAAGGCCGTCTCGTAGAACCGGCTCAGGCGTGCCAGGTCCGGCGTGCGCAGGATGGGGAACAGACTCGTGACGCCCATGCGGCCAGGGTAGGACTCGGCCACCTGTGCATCAACGGGTGGTCGTGCGCAGCATCCGGTCCTGAGCCGCATCCGGCTCCGAGCACAGCTTCGGAGACGGCGGCCGACACGCCGTCGGCCGAGCGGATGCCGCGGCGTGTCGCCCCCGGCATCCGCAGTCGTGCCCGGGTCGGACAGGAGCAGGGCCGGGCTCAGAGGGAGAAGCCGCCGTCGGAGGTGAGCACCTGGCCGACGACCCACGATCCGGCCGGTGTGCACAGCCAGCCGATCAGGCGGGCGGGGTCGTCCGGCATCCCGACGCGTCCGAAGGGCTGCGCTGTGATCCAGTCCGCCACGCCCGAGAGGTCCCGGTCCGTGGTGTCGGGGTCGAGGTATCCGGTGTTGACGGGACCGGGGTTCACGGTGTTCAGCACGATCCCCACGTCGAGCAGCTCGCGCGCGACGGAGCGGGTGATGCCCGCGAGCGCGGCCTTGCTCGTGGCGTAGGCGATCTCGCCGACCATGGCGCCGTGGCCCTGACCGGAGGTCATCCAGATCACGTGTCCGGTGGGAGCGTCGAACGGGCCGAGGTCGGCGACGCGATCCCCGGGCCGCGCGACGTCGGCGTCGACCCCGCCGAGCTCCCGTCGACGCCGCCGAGCGAGCCCCGCCGTGAGCAGCAGCGACGCCCGCGCGTTGGTCTGCCAGTGCGCGTCGAGGCGATCGGGCGTCATGTCGAAGATCGACCCGTCCCCGCCCGTCAGCGCCTGGTTGCAGACGAGGACGTCGAGGCGACCGGTCAGCGCGCACGCGGCGTCGAGCAGCGGATCGATCGCCGCCGGGTCTCTCAGGTCCGCATGATGGTCGGACAGGACGGCACCGGGGGCCAGGGAGCCGCTGAGGCCGGAGCGCACCGCGTCGAGGTCGTCGCCGCCCCACGGCTGGTCGAGGTCGTGCGGTCGGTAGTGGTGGATCACGACGTTCGCGCCGAGGGAGGCGAGCATCGACGCCGTGGCGTAGCCGATGCCCCGCCGCCGGGAGACGCCGGTGACGAGAGCGGTTCGGCCGGACAGGGGGAGGAGGTCGGTGGTGTGCAGGGGAAAGCCTTTCGATCGGGATGCCGAGGCGCGCGGGAACGCCGCCGAACGGCAGGGGAGGGATCGAGTCAGAGGCCGGCCATGGGCGCCAGCGTAGCAGCGGCGCTAGCGGGAGGCGAACGGCTCGTCAACGGGGTGCGGACCGATTGCGCACGCGGGATGATGGGAGCATGTGGGCACTGCTGATCATCCTCCTCATCGTCTGGGCCGGCCTCGCTGTCTTCGGCTTCGTGGTCAAAGGACTCCTGTGGCTCGCGGTCCTGGGCATCGTCCTGTTCCTCGCGACGATCGTGATCGGGATGGTGCGGCGAGCGGGCGCCAGGAAGTAGCTCTCTCGCCCCGGAGGCCCGCGGCGCTACGCTGACGTCATGTTGTACGAGCACCTCGGGGCTCGACCCCGCGTCCATGACACCGCCGTCATCGCCCCCACCGCCGTCGTCTCGGGAGACGTCGAGATCGGGCCGGGCTGCCAGGTGCTGCACGGAGCCGTGATCACCGCCGAGGGCGGGCCGATCACCCTGGGAGCGCACGTCATCGTGATGGAGAACGCGCTCATCCGCGCCACCGCCGCGAACGCGGTGCACGTCGGAGCGCATACCCTGATCGGCACCTTGGCCAGTATCGCCGGCGCGACGGTCGGGGAGGAGGTCTTCTTCGCCTCGGGCGCGCGGATCTTCAACGGCGCGCTGGTCGGGGACCGCTGCGAGGTGCGCGTCAACGCGATCGTGCATCGTCGCGCCGTGCTCCCCGCGGGCACCGTCGTGCCGATCGGCTGGGTCGCCGTGGGCGACCCCGTGCAGCTGCTGTCTCCCGATCGGTCCGACGAGATCGCGGCCGCACAGCCCGACCTCGACTTCCCCGGCCACGTGTTCGGCGTCGACCGCGACACCCCCGACCTCATGGTGCAGCTCACCGAGCGCTACGGCACCTCGCTCGCCCGTCACGCCGCCGACGTCCGCGTCGACGGACCGGCGGGTCGCGAGTGAGCGCCGGCGCCGGGCTCGTCCGCCCCGCGGTGACGACGGCCGACGCCGTGTCGATCGCCCTCGAGCGCTACGGCATCGAGGTCACCGCGACCGAGCTCGGCAGCAACCAGGACCGCAACTTCGTGCTCGTCGAGGCCGACGGCGCCCGCAGCGTGCTCCGGGTGGACAATCCGGTGACCGGCGACGATGAACGCGATGCCCAGCATCATGCGCTCGACGCCTACCGCGCGGCCGGGGTCGTTGTGCCCGCCGTGATCCCCGGGCTCGACGGCGCTCTCACGCAGCGCTGGGGAGGTTTCGCCGTGCGGCGCAGCGAGTTCGCCGCGGGGGAGCCGCTCGTCGATGCCGGCTATCTGGCACCCGTCGTCCTGGCGGAGTTCGGAGCGCTCGCCGCGGCCTCCGTCACCGCGCTGGCGGGGCTCCGGCATCCGGGGCTCGACCGCGAGCAGATGTGGGACATGCGGGTCGCCGCCGAGCAGGTGCGGCTGCTCTCCCCGTCGATCGCCGACTCGCGGCTCCGCGCACGCGTGCGTGCGGCCGCCGACGAGGCGGAGACGGCGCTCGCCGCGGTGGCCGATCGGCTCCCGGCGCAGCCGATCCACGGCGACCTCACCGACGACAACGTCATGGGGGTCCGTGGGGACGATTCGCGACTGCACCCCCGGGTGGTGATCGACCTCGGCGACCTCGGGTCGGGCTGGCGCGTCGCCGAGCTCGCGGTCTGCGCCTCGTCGATGCTGCACCATGAACCCGATCGCCCGCTGCGGGTCCTCGACACGATCGCAGCGTTCCACGACGCCGTGCCGCTCGACGGGGCGGAGATCGACGCGGTGTGGCCGCTCATCGTGCTGCGGGCCGCGCTGCTGGTGGCGAGCGGGTGGCGGCAACTGGAGATCGACGGCGGCAACGACTACGCGGCCGAACGGGTCGCGGGGGAGCAGGCGATCTTCGACGCGGCCACCGCGGTGCCGCTGATCGAGGCCGTCGAGCACGTGCGCGCCCGGCTCGGCGTCGAGGCGCCCTCGTTCGCGGCACCTGGGCTCCCCGACCTCTCGTCGCTGATTCCCGACCTCGATGCACGCGTCACGGTGCTGGATCCCGGCGTCGAGGCCGCCGGACTGGATGCCGGAAGATGGCTGGCCCCCGACATCGAGGCCGAGCTGATCGCCCAGGCGCATGCCGCCGGCGCCCGAGCCGCGGTCATGCCCTACGGGGTGTACCGGCTCACGCGCACCGCGATCGACACCGCCGATGCGGCCGAGACCTGGCCCGTCGAGACCGAGCTGCACATCGCGCCGGGGCCCTCGATGCGACTCACCGCACCGATCGCCGGAGACCTGACGGTCTCGGGCGGCCGCGTCCTCCTCGCGCGCGGCGACGGATGGATCGTGGAGATCCGCGGCGCCGACGTCGACGCGCTGCGCGGCGGGCCCGTCGACATCGGCGACGCGATCGGACGACTCGCCGCGTCCTTCGACACCCGGGTGGTGGTCGTCGGCGTTCGGCGTGCGGACGCGCCCGTGCCGATGCCGCCCGTCGAGGCGTCGCCGCTGCTCGCGCCCGACCCCGCGTCGGCCAGACTCGTCACGCCCGACGACGTGGCGGCGTGGGCGCGTCTCACGGCCGATCCCGCGCCGCTGCTCGGGATCGACTCGCGCACCCAGCGCGATGAGTCGGCGGACGAGCTGCAGCGCCGCGAGCGCATCTTCGCGGCCGCGCAGGAGCGCTACTACGAGCATCCGCCGCAGATCGAACGGGGCTGGCGGCACCATCTCGTCGACACCACCGGCTGCAGCCGCATCGACATGGTGAACAACGTCGCCGGCCTCGGCCACGCCCATCCGGCGGTCGCCGACGCCGCGAACGCGCAGCTGCGGCTGCTCGGCACGAACTCGCGCTTCCTGTTCCGCGACCTCGCGGAGTACAGCGAACGGCTGCTCGCGCTCATGCCCGACGGGAGCGGGCTCGACACGGTGCTGCTCGTCAACAGCGGGTCCGAGGCGGTCGATCTGGCGATCCGTCTGGCGCAGGCGGCGACGGGCCGCACGACGGTCGTCGCCCTCCGCGAGGCGTATCACGGCTGGACCCAGGCGAGCGACGCCGTCACGACGAGCGCGTACGACAACCCCGACGCGGTCGGCACGCGACCGGACTGGGTGCACGTCGCCGACGTGCCGAACCGGTTCCGCGGCACGTATCGCGGCGAGGGGACGGCGGGCGCCTACCTCGCCGACCTCGACACCGACCTCGATCGTCTGGCCGTCGACGGCAGGGACCCGGCGGCCTTCCTGTGCGAATCCGTGCTCGGCAACGCGGGCGGTGTGCTGCTGCCCGAGGGCTACCTCTCCGGAGCCTACGAACGCGTCCGCGCGCGGGGCGGGCTGTGCATCGCCGACGAGGTGCAGGTCGGGTTCGGGCGTGTGGGATCGACGTTCTGGGGCTTCGAGCAGTCCGGGGTCGTGCCCGACATCGTCACGATCGCCAAGCCCATGGGGAACGGCTTCCCGATCGGCGGCGTCATCACCACGAAGCGCATCGCCGACGCGCTGAGCGCGCAGGGACAGTTCTTCTCCTCGGCCGGCGGCAGCACGCTCAGCTGCCGCGTCGGGATCGCCGTGCTCGACGCCATGGTCGCGGACGACCTGCAGCGCAACGCCCGCGAGGTCGGTGCGCACCTGGCCGAGGGATTCCGGGCGCTCGCGCGACGGCATCCGCTCATCGGCCCCGTGCACGGCGTCGGGCTGTATCTCGGCGTCGAGCTCGTGCGCGACCGCGAGACGCTGGAGCCCGCGGCGGCCGAGGCGGCCGCGATCTGCGAGCGGATGCGGGAACTCGGCGTGATCGTGCTGACGACCTCCGAGCGCTCGAACGTGCTCAAGGTGAAGCCGCCGCTGTGCCTCACGACGTCGAGTGCCGACCACGTGCTCGCGATGCTCGACCGGGTGCTGTCCGAGGGATGGTGACGGCTCGCCCCTTCGAATCGCGCGGGGCGACGTCATGTTGAATGCGCAATTCGAATCGGATTCGCTCTTCCGCTGACGAATAGCCGGGGTACATACTGATCCTCAGCGTCGGACGACCCGAAGTCCGGCCCCTGCGATGTCCCCGAAGGAGTCCACATGGCAGAGAAGACGAAGCCGCTCGCGCACGGCGGGGGATCGCTCCGACGCAACCTCGGCCTCTGGGCGATCGTCGGCCTCGGGCTCGGCTACATGACGCCGACCGTGGTGTTCGACACCTTCGGCATGGTCGCGCGCGACACGAACAACGTCGTTCCCGCCGCGTACCTCGTCGCACTGGTCGTGATGGTATTCACGGCCATCAGCTACGGCAAGATCGCGAGCGCGATCCCGAGCGCCGGCTCCGCCTACACCTACGTGCGCGAGTCCATCCACCCGAACCTCGGCTTCATGGTGGGCTGGACCTCGCTGATCGACTACGTGCTGCTCCCGATGGTGAACTGCCTCATCATCAAGAGCTACCTCGAGGCCATGTTCCCCGACGTCCCGGCCTGGATCTGGGTCGTGCTGTACTGCATCCTCGTCACCAGCATCATCTACATGACGATGCGCGGCACCTCGAACCTCAACATGATCCTGCTCGTCTTCTCGATCATCGTCATGGTCGTGTTCGTGGTGCTCGTGGTCGCGCAGCTGATGCGCGGGGACGGCGCGGCGACCATCCTGTCGGTCGGGGCCTTCCTGCACGACGACGTCACGATGGGCGCGGTCCTGACCGGCGCCACCATCGTGTGCTTCTCGTTCATCGGCTTCGACGCCGTCACGATGTACGCCGAGGAGGCGAAGGATCCGAAGATCATGCCGAAGGCGATCCTGCTCACGGTGATCCTCGGTGGAGGCATCTTCCTCGTCGCCTCGTACGTGTCGCAGCTGCGGTTCCCGGACTGGAACGAGTTCGCCCCGGGCGGCGACATGCAGTTCGTCGAGGACTCGACCCTGCCGATCATCGGCGACCTCGTCGGCGGCAACGTCTTCATGGCGGTGCTCACGGCGGCGGGCTTCTGCGCCACCCTCGCGTCCGGCCTCGCCTCGCACGCCTCGGTGTCGCGCATGCTGCTCGTGATGGGCCGCAACAACGTGCTGCCGCAGCGCGCCTTCGGCTACATCAACCGCCGCACCCACACGCCGACGTTCAACATCGTGCTGGTGGGGGCGATCTCGCTGCTCGCGATCCCGTTCACGCTCGAGCTCATCGCCGCGTGGATCAACTACGGCGCGCTCATCGCGTTCACGT
Organism: Microbacterium sp. NPDC089696; assembly: GCF_044749125.1. Taxonomy (NCBI): domain Bacteria; kingdom Bacillati; phylum Actinomycetota; class Actinomycetes; order Micrococcales; family Microbacteriaceae; genus Microbacterium; species Microbacterium sp. NPDC089696. The sequence goes on from NZ_JBIVHF010000001.1 coordinate 1,307,117, forward strand.
TCGTCAACATCTCGGTGATCGCCTGGTTCGCGATCCGCAAGGGCATGCGCCATACGCCGCGCGAGATCTTCTCGTACATCGTGATGCCCGCGATCGGCACGCTGCTGACCGGTCTCCTCTGGGTCAACCTGCATCCGGACGCCCTGATCGGCGGCATCACCTGGACGATCCTCGGACTGATCTACCTCGCGGTGATCACGAAGGGCTTCCGCAAGAAGGTCGTCGCGTTCGACGAGAACCAGGCCGTCACGGGCTACAACAAGGTCGTGAAGGTCCCGGTCGACGAGAGCTGAGGGCCCGGATACGGAAGAGCCGCCTCACCCGCGAGGGGAGGCGGCTCTTCGGTTCTCCGCCGACGGGTCGGGGTCAGATGACGCCCTGCGCGAGCATCGCGGCGGCCACGCGCTCGAAGCCCGCGATGTTCGCGCCGGCCACGTAGTCGCCCGCGACGTCGTAGCGCTCCGCCGCGTCGAAGGCGGCGCTGTGGATGTCGGCCATGATCTCGCGGAGCTTGTTCTCGCTGGCGTCGAACGTCCACCGCTGGCGCGAGGCGTTCTGGCTCATCTCGAGCGCCGAGGTCGCGACGCCGCCCGCGTTGGCGGCCTTCCCCGGGGCGAACAGCACCCCGGCGGCCTGGAACGCGTCGACGGCCGCGGGGACGCACGGCATGTTGGCGCCCTCGGAGACCGCGCGGACGCCGTTGGCGATCAGCGCCTCCGCGTCGGCGAGGCTGACCTCGTTCTGCGTGGCCGAGGGCACGGCGATGTCCACGGGGACCTCCCACACGCTGCCGCCCTCGACGAAGCGGGCACCGGGCCGACGGTTCGCGTACTCGACGATGCGGCCGCGCTCGACCTCCTTGATCTGACGCAGCAGGTCGACGTCGATCCCGGCGTCGTCGACGACGTAGCCCGAGGAGTCGGATGCGGTGACCGCGGTCGCGCCGAGCTGGGTGGCCTTCTGGATCGCGTAGATCGCGACGTTGCCCGAGCCGGAGACGCCGACGCGCTTGCCGTCGAGGGAGTCGCCGTGCACGGCGAGCATCTCCTGCGCGAAGAAGACGGCGCCGTAGCCGGTGGCCTCCGTGCGCACCTCCGCGCCGCCCCATCCGGTGCCCTTGCCCGTGAACATGCCGGACTCGTGGCGGTTGGTGATCTTGCGGTACTGCCCGAACAGGTAGCCGATCTCGCGTCCGCCGACGCCGATGTCGCCCGCGGGGACGTCGGTGTGCTCGCCGAGGTGGCGGTACAGCTCGCTCATGAACGACTGGCAGAAGCGCATGACCTCGGCATCGGACCTGCCGTGCGGGTCGAAGTCCGAGCCGCCCTTGCCGCCGCCGATGCCCTGGCCGGTCAGCGCGTTCTTGAAGATCTGCTCGAAGCCGAGGAACTTGATGATCGAGAGGTTCACCGAGGGGTGGAACCGCAGGCCGCCCTTGTACGGGCCGAGCACCGAGGAGAACTGGATGCGGTAGCCGCGGTTGACCTGCAGCCGGCCCGCGTCGTCGACCCACGGCACCCGGAAGAGGATCTGCCGTTCCGGCTCCACGATGCGGTCGAGGATGCCGCCGTCGACGTACTCCGGGTGCTGCTCGAGCACGGGGGCGATCGAGTGCAGCACCTCGTGCACGGCCTGCTGGAACTCGGGTTCGTGCGCGCTGCGGGTGAGCACGGTGTCGAACACGGGCTGCACGGAGTCGGCGAGGGGGTGGAAGTCGGCGGAGGTCGAAGAGGTCACGCGAGAGAGCTTTCTGACGGGGGATGAGGACGTGCGATCGTGTCGCGTGAGTGGTCGCCGGATCGGGCGGGTCTCACTCTAGCGGGATGCCGGTATGCAGCATCCCGCGTGCACGCGACGACCCATCATCCGGTGTTCTGCAGGCCGGCGGCGACGCCGCTGACCGAGAGGAGCAGCAGGCGGCGCTGTTCGTCCTCGGACCCCGATCCCGTCGCCTCGGCCGGATCGCGGAGAGCGCGGAGAGCGCGGAGCTGCAGGAGCGACAGCGCGTCGACGTAGGGCGTGCGCAGCTGCACGGCGCGCTGCAGGATCGGCTTGTTCTCGAGCAGGCCGGCGCCGCCGGTGAGGCGGATGACCCACTCGCGCGTGACGGCGAGCTCGTCGAGGACGAGGGCGGCCAGATCGTCGCGGTCGCCCAGCGCGAGGTACTCGCGGGCGATGCGCTCGTCGGTCTTCGCGAGGCTCATGGCGACGTTGTCGATCATGGTGCGAAGCAAGGGCCACTCGCGGTAGGCCTCGATCAGACGCTGCTCGTCGCCGACGGCGGCCAGTGCCGTGCCGAGACCGAACCAGCCGGCGAGGTTGATGCGCGCCTGGGTCCACGCGAACACCCACGGGATCGCCCGCAGGTCCTCGAGGGATTCCACGGACAGGCCGCGGCGCGCCGGGCGCGAGCCCAGCGCGAGCAGGCCGATCTCCTCCATGGGCGTCACCGTGGCGAACCAGGGGGCGAAGCCCTCGGCCTTCACGAGTGCGAAGAAGCGCTCGCGCGAGGACGCGTCCATGATCGCGGCGATGTCGGCGAAGCGGTGCGCGGCGTCGCTCGTGCGCTGCTCGACGGACGGGGAGGAGGCCAGCAGCGTCGCCGCGGCGACCTGGTCGATGTGACGCATCGCGATGGCCGGCTCGCCGTACCGGGCGAAGATGACCTCGCCCTGCTCGGTGAGCTTGAAGCGGCCGTCGACCGAGTGCGGCGGCTGCGCGAGGATCGCGGAGTTCGCGGGTCCGCCGCCGCGCCCGAGGGCGCCGCCACGGCCGTGGAAGAGCGTGAGCTCGATGTCGGACTCCTGCGCCCACTGGGCGATCTTCTCCTGCGCCTCGTACAGGGCGAGGTTCGCGGCGACGGGGCCGACGTCCTTCGACGAGTCGGAGTAGCCGAGCATGACCTCGAGGCGGTTGCCCGTCGCGGCCATGCGGGCGCGGAACTCCGGGAACCGCACGGCCTCGGCGAGGATCGCGGGAGCGGCCTGCAGGTCGGCGAAGGTCTCGAACAGCGGCACCACGTCGAGCACGGGAGCGTCGTCCCCGAGCGCGTGGCGCGCGAGCTCGTAGACGTTCGCGAGGTCGGCGGCCGACTGCGTGAACGACACCACGTAGCGCCCGGCCGCCCGAAGACCGCGGTCGCGCTGGATCTCGGCGATCGCGCGGAAGACCTCGAGCACCTCCTCGGTCTGGGCGCTGATCGGCTCGCCGCTCGTGAGCTCGGCGAGGGCGTTGCGGTGCACCTGCGAGTGCTGACGCACCTCGAGTTCGGTGAGGTGGAAGCCGTACGTCTCGACCTGCCAGATGAGGTGCTGCACTCCACCGAACGCGTGACGCTTCGCGCCGGCGGCCACCAGGGAGGACTGCACCGCGCGGAGGTCGGCGAGCAGTTCCTCGGGCGCCGCGTAGCGCTCGTCGTCGCCCCGACGGGTGGCGGCGACCCGGTGCGCGAGGGCGATCACGACGCGACGGTGCGGCTCGCCGGGCGACCGGGCGCCGAGCTCCTCCGCGACGCGTGGCTCCGCGGCGGCGAAGCGCTCCCAGAGGGCCTGGACCTCGGCGCTGGGCGGCGTGTCCTCGGCATCCAGCGTGAGCGTGCGGCCGATGCGCTCGAGCGCGCGCTCCAGACCGCGCAGCACGTGGTCTGAGGCGATCTGCGAGGCCTCGCGCGTGACGGAGGCCGTGACGAAGGGGTTGCCGTCGCGGTCGCCGCCGACCCAGGAGCCGATGCGGACGAATGCGGGGACGACCGGGGCGCTCGCGCCGGACTCCTCGCCGCGCAGCGCGTCGTCGATGCGACGGTAGACGTGCGGGACGGTCGTGAAGAGCGTCTCGTCGAACACGCTCATGACCGTGCGGACCTCATCGGTCGGAGACGGCTTCTGCGCGCGCAGCGGCGCGGTGCGCCACAGCGTGTCGATCTCCTCGAGCATCCGGCGGCGGGCGCGGTGCTGCTCGGCGCCGCCCTCGCTCGCGGAGTCGTGCTGCGTCAGCAGCTCGGACAGACGACGGATGCTCGACGACACCGCGCGGCGGCGCGCCTCGGTCGGGTGCGCCGTGAACACGGGGTGGAAGCGCAGTCCCTCGAGGCGGCGTCGTGCCTCGTCGTCGCCGACCTCGGTCTTGAGCCGGGCGTACGCCGACGCCACGGTGTCGGCGGCGTCCTCACGGCCCGGCTGACCCGCCCGCTCGCGGAGCACCCGCACGCGCTGATGCTCCTCCGCGAGGTTGACGAGATGGAAGTAGCACGTGAACGCGCGGGCGACCTCGTCCGCACGCTCGATGCTGAACGACTCGGCGATCGACGCGGCGCGGTCGAACGCGTCGGACGTCTCCTCGTCGTAGGCCTGGATGGTGGCGAGGCGCAGGCGCTCGACGTCGGCGAACAGCTCGTCGCCGCCCGCTTCGCGCAGCACCTGGCCGAGGAGCGCGCCGAGCATTCTCACGTCGGAGCGCATCGCGTCCGGAATGCCGCGGCCCGCCTCGAAGCGTCCGATGATGCGGATGGCCGAGGTGTCGGTGGGCTCGGGGAAACTCTGTGCGGGGGTCACCGTTCGAGAGTATCCCGCTCGGAAGGGGCGCCCTGCACGCATGACGGCGCGAGACATGAGAGAGTCGATCCGAACCCAGGAGGAGCTGTGACAGAGGACTCCCGCACAGACCCGCTCCGTGCAGCGGCCGACACCATGCGCGCCGTGCGCGAGCGGTGCGTGTGGTCGCAGCGCATCACCCACCGGGACCTCGTGCCCTACCTCATCGAGGAGTCGCACGAGGTGATCGACGCCGTCGAGGCCGGTACGCGCGCCGACCTCCGCGAGGAGCTGGGCGATCTGCTGTGGCAGGTGCTGTTCCACGCGGCCATCGCGGCACAGGACCCCGACGACCCCTTCGACATCGACGATGTGGCCCAGACGCTCACCGAGAAGATGGTGCGCCGTCATCCGCACGTGTTCTCCGGGGAGGTCGCGACCACACCGGAAGAGGTCCTCGTGCACTGGAACGCCGCGAAGGCGGCCGAGAAGCGCACGAGGGACAGCGTGCTCGACGGGATCCCCCGGGGGATGCCGGCGCTCGCCCTCGCGCAGAAGATGTCCGGACGCGCTGCGGGCGCCGGGGTCGTCGTCGCTCCGGCGGAGGACGCACCGGCCTCCGAGGCCGAGCTCGGCGACGCCCTGCTCGGACTCGTCCAGGTGGCCCGGGAGCACGGCTGGGATGCCGAGCGCGCGTTGCGGGAGCGTCTGCGCGCGCTCGAGGCCGGGGTGCGCGCCGCCGAGGCCGCGGGCTGAGCCACGGCACCCGCCTCGGACCTGGAAGGATGGGGGCGTGGCTACTGTGAACCCGCCGCGCGGCATGCGCGACATCCTCCCCGCCGACAAGGCCCGCCGTGAGCGCGTGCTCTCCGTCATCCGAGAGCGCTATCGCGCGCACGGCTTCGACGAGATCGAGACGCCGGCGCTCGAGGAGTACTCGCGTCTGCATGCCGGGATCGGCGGCGACAACGAGAAGCTCGCCTACAACGTGCTGCGCCGAGGGCTCGACGCCGAGGCGATCCGCGCCGCCGCCGACGACCAGGCCGCGCTCGCCGACCTCGGCCTGCGGTACGACCTGACCGTGCCCCTGGCGCGCTTCTACGCGAGCAACCGGGGCCAGCTGCCCGGTGTCTTCCGTGCGATCCAGATCGGTCCGGTCTGGCGCGCCGAGCGTCCGCAGAAGGGCCGGTACCGGCAGTTCGTGCAGTGCGACATCGACATCATCGGCGACGACTCCGCCCGTGCGGAGGCCGAGCTCATGGTCGCCTCGCTCGATGCCGTCGACGCGCTGGGGCTCGAGGGTGCGACCGTGCGGATCAACGACCGGCGCGCGCTGGAGTGGATGCTCGACAGCTTCGGGTTCACGGCGGGCGAGCGTCCTGGCGTGCTCATCACGATCGACAAGCTCGACAAGATCGGCCCGGACGGGGTCGCGACGGAGCTCCGTGAGCGCGGCGCCGCGGCATCCGCCGTCGACGCGTTCGAGGACTTCCTCCGGCGCCCGCAGACCATGGAGTACAACGCGTACGGCGAGCGGCAGATCCGCAAGGCGCTCCCCGACGGGGCACCGGACGAGATCGTGGGCCACCTCGTCGGCGTGGGCGAGGCGGTCGCGGCGGGTCGCGGCGCGGCCGACATCCCGCTCGTGTTCGACCCGTTCCTCGTGCGGGGCATGGGCTATTACACGGGCACGATCTTCGAGCTCGCGCACCCCTCGGTCGGCTACTCGCTCGGCGGCGGGGGACGCTACGACGGCATGATCGGCCGCTTCCTCGGACAGGAGGTCGCCGCGGTGGGCTTCTCGCTCGGTTTCGAGCGCCTGGTGGACCTCGTGACGACCGGGGCGGACGCGGCGGAGCGCGGCGTCGTGCTCGTGCACGACGCCGACGTCCCGGTCGCAGAGCTCGTGACGCACAAGGCCGCCCTGGTCGCCGAGGGCGCGCGCGTGCGACTGGAACGCCGGACCAAGAACCTCAAGGCACTGCTCGAGCGCTCGGCCGCAGACGGGTACACCGAGTTCGCGACGGTGTCGACGGGCACGGCGAGGCTGGAGCTCAAGCCGCTGTCCTGAGCGGGACCCGTCTCAGCTCCGGTCGCACTTCGTGCCGTCGGATCCGCGTCCGGGCGGCGCGAAGTGCGACGGGAGCGCCTCCGATGCCTCGCAGACTCGTTCACGCGGCGTTCACGACGGTGGGGTCGAATCACACCATGCGTCGCCCGCACCTCGCCGTCCTCGCCGGGATCGGCGCCGCCGCCGCAACGGCGGTCTTCGGCATCCGGGCCGTGCTGACCCGCCAGTCCGCGATCGCCCGACGCCGCATCGGCAAACCGCTCGGCGAGGACTCCCTCGACGCCGATCGGGTCTGGCGGCGCGCCCTCGACGGCGAGCCCGTCGAGCTGCTCGTGCTCGGCGACTCGCTCGCGGCCGGACTCGGCGCGGAGCGACGCAAGGAGACCCTGGGCGGCCGCCTCGCGAAAGGGCTCGGCCGACGGCTGCATCGGCCGGTGCGGCTGCGGACCGGCGCGGTGGTGGGCTCGGAGTCGCCCGACCTCGACGGTCAGCTCGCGCTCCTGCCCTCGGGGTACGCGCCGGACGTCGCCGTGATCGTGGTCGGCGGCAACGACGTGACGCACCGGCTGCCGGTGTCGACCTCGACCCGGCATCTCCGTCAGGCGATCGACGAGCTGCGAACCCGTGGGGCGGAGGTGGTCGTGGGGACGTGTCCCGATCTCGGCGCGCTGCGACCCGTGCCGCAGCCGCTCCGCCGGCTCATCTCGAGTCTGTCCCGTCGGCTCGCGGAGGCGCAGACCGAGACCGCGCGCGAGGCGGGAGCCGTGCCCGTCGATCTGCGTCGAGCCGTCGGCCCGATGTTCCTCGACGACCCCGATGCGATGTTCAGCCTCGACCGGTTCCACCCGAGTCCGCTCGGCTACCGGCGCACGGCCGAGGCCCTGCTGCCGTCCGTGCTCCGTGCGGCGGAGATCGCGCTCAGCGCGCGGCGCGCTTCCGCGACGCGCTGAGGCGCAGCCGCACCGCACGGTAGATCACGCCGGCCACGACGACCGCCGTGCCGATGAGAGAGGCGAGCGCGGGCAGGGTGTTCACGAGCAGCAGGCACCCGAGCGCGCCCACCACCTGGAGCACGCGGGGATAGCGGCGCGCGGACCCGACCTGGCGGAAGGCCGCCGCGTTCGCGATGAGGTAGTACAGCAGCACGCCGAACGAGGAGAAGCCGATCGCGTCGCGCAGGTCGGCGACGAGCACGATGCCGATCACGACGAGACCGATCGCGATCTCGGCACGCTGCGGCACCTGCCACCTCTCGTCGACGCGCGCGAGCGCGGGTGGCAGGTCGGACTCCCTCGCCATCGCGAGCGTGGTCCTCCCGATCCCCGTCAGGAGCGCGAGCAGGGCGCCGAGGGAGGCTGTCGCGGCGGTGATGCGCACGACAGGTCCGAGCGCGGTCCACCCCGATGCGTCGAGCACATCGGCGAGGGGCGCGGGGCTCGCCACGGCATCGCCGCCGAGGGTCAGCACGACCGTGACCGCGACGAGCGTGTAGACGATCACGGCGCCGCCGAGGGCGAGGACGACGGCGCGAGGGATGGTGCGCGCCGGATCGACGACCTCCTCGCCCATGGTCGCGATGCGTGCGTAGCCGGCGAACGCGAAGAACAGGAGTCCCGCGCCCTGCAGCACTCCGTACGCCGTGGCCTCGGCGAGCGGCGGGGGAGCGGCGGTCGACGCCCCGCCCAGGCCGAGGGCGACGACGACGGCGAGGCCGAGCAGCGAGAGGGTCACGAGGATGCGGGTGAGCAGAGCCGTGCGGGTGATGCCGACGCAGTTCACCACCGTGAGCGCCGCGACCGCGATCACGGCCACCGGGATGCGCCAGCCCTCGGGTGCGGCGTAGGCGGCGAACGTCATGGCCATGGCCGCGCAGCTCGCGATCTTGCCGATCACGAAGCTCCACCCTGCGACGAATCCCCACCACGGGCCGATCTCGGCGCGCGCGTACGCGTAGGTCCCGCCGGCGACGGGGTGCGCGGCGGCGAGCTGCGCCGAGGAGGTCGCATTGCAGTACGCGACGACCGCCGCGATCGCGAGGGCGACGAGGATGCCGCTGCCCGCGACGCCGATCGCCGGCGCCCACACCGCGAAGACGCCGGCGCCGATCATCGATCCGAGACCGATCGCGACGGCGTCGGCGAGTCTCAGGCGGCGGGCGAGGGGCATCCCGTCATCGTGGCACGCGGGGGTGAACGAGCGGTGTCGACCGTCGACGTCGAGCCGGTCAGCCGCGCGCCGCGGTGACGCGCTTCTTCTCGCGCACGTAGACCTCGCGGCGCACGCGCGCGACGACGTCGCCCTGCGCGTCGGTGATCTCGGTCTCGAACCACTCGAGGACCTTGGCGCCTCCGCGGGCGCGCTCGCGCAGCTCCTCGGCCTTCTCTTGTGAGACGTCGAACTCCGCCGTGAGCACGCCGCGTCCCGGCTTGAGGAACTCGATCTCGCCGCGGGTGTCCCAGACGACGTGGTCGCGCCCGAGCTGATGCATCACGAGCATGAAGAAGTAGGGGTCGGTCATGGCCGACATCGATCCGCCGAAGGCCGTCTTGACGTAGTTGCGCGTGAAGACGTTGACGTGCAGCTCGACGGTCGCGTGCGTCCAGTCGTCGCTGAAGCGCCGGATGCGGATGCCGCTGAACAGGTTGGGGATCCACAGGCTCATGCCGATCGCGAGACGGCGGGGTGTCATGCGCATGAGGTCAGTGTCGGCCGAGAGCGATCCGCGACGGAATTCTTCTGGAGGTTGTCACAGTTGTTCTAGTTCTCCTAGAATTACTAATGCAGACGGGATTCAGGAGAGGAGGCGAGGATGCTCATCAGAGTCGACCCCGACAGCTCCCAGCCTCTGTACGACCAAGTGGCCGCCTCGATCCGGGCCGACCTCCTCTCCGGGGCACTCGTCCCCGGAGACCGCCTCCCCGCCGCGAGAGACGTCGCCGCGGCTCTGCTGATCAACCAGCACACCGTGCTGCACGCCTATCAGCGCCTGCGCGACGAGGGCCTCATCGACCTCCGACGCGGCCGCGGTGCCGTGATCTCCGCCTCGGCCGCCCCCTTGGCAGAGCTCGCGCAGGAGATCGACGGCCTCGTGCGACGCGCCGCAGCCCTCGGGGTCTCCGCCCACACCCTCGCGGGAATCGTCCGCTCCCACCGCGACGACCCGTCCGCCCCGCCGCGGGGCGCCGACCCATCCGCAGACACCACCGCTTCCGAGGAGGCCACGCCATGACCGACGGCTCCGCATCCGACTCCGCGCGACTGCGACGCGCGCGCCTCGTCTTCGTCCTCGTCGCCCTCGTCGTGCCGCTGCTCGTCACCGGCGTCGCGGCGAGCGTGATCGTGACCTGGCTGCCGTCGTTCCCCGAGCCCGTCGCCACGCACTGGGGGATCGACGGCGCCGACGGGTTCGGCCCCGCCGCCACCTACCTCTGGCTGGTGATCGGCGTCGGACTCGGCGTCCCGGTGCTCATGTCCGTGACGACGCTCGTCGCCGTGGGAGCGCACTGGGGAGGCGCCGCGCGTCTGATGGGCGCGATGTCCGCCGGGATGGCCGCTTTCGCGGTCGTCATGAGCCTGGGATCGCTGATGATCCAGCGCGACCAGACCGCGGAGCCCCCGGGCGTGGGCGGGGTTCTCGCGCTGTCGTTCGCCGCTCTGCTCGGCATCGGTGCGCTCGCCTGGCTCGTGCAGCCGCGCATCCGCGCCGAAGAGGGCAGAACCCTCGCGCCGCGCCGGGCCGTCCACGTCGAGCAGGGAGAGCGGGTGGTGTGGCTCGCGACCGTCACGATGCCGCGGGGCGCGCTCGTCTTCCTCGGTGTCGTGATGCTCGGCCTCGTCGCCCTGGCCGTGTACATGCTGACCGCCGGTGTCACCGGCGCGTGGATCGTCGTGGGGGTCGTCGTGGTGGTCGCTGCGGCGCTCGCCGCGACCATGTCGTACCGCGTGGGCGTGACACCCGAGGGGTTCTCCGCTCGGGCACTGCTCGGTCGACCCCGCATGGAGATCCCGGTCGCCGACATCACGGCTGTCCGCGCGGTCGACGTCTCGCCGTTCGGCGAGTTCGGAGGCTGGGGATGGCGGATCGCCGTCGACGGACGCACCGGCATCGTGATGCGCCGCGGGCCCGCGATCGAGGTCACCCGCCGCGACCGCCGTCCCTTCCTCGTCACGATCGACGGTGCGGAGGAGGCCGCAGCGCTGCTGCAGACCTACGTCGACGCGCACCAGGAGCCGAGGGAGGCGCGGTCGTGAGCGGCGAGGCCTTCGCGTCGCGACGCGTGCCGTGGTCGGCGGTGATCGCGTTCGTGCTGCTGGCCTGCGGGCTCGCCTGGCTCGTCGCGCTCCCGCTCTGGCTCGGTGCGGGGCTGGCCGAGCCGCTGTCGTGGCTCGTCCTCGTCGTGATGATGCTCACGCCGACCGTGGCGACGCTGATCGTGACCTTCGCGCTGCGCTCGCCTCCCCGCAGCGAACGGCTCCGATTCCTCGGTCTCTGGCCCTTGCGGCCGGCGAGACGCGTGATCGGACTCCTGGTCGTGGGATGGCTCGTGCCGCCGGTGGTCGTGGTGCTCAGCGTCCTCGTCGCCGCCGGGCTCGGGTTCATCCGGCTCGATCTCGCGTTCTCCGCATACGCCGCCCAGATCGAGGCCGCGGTTCCGGCCGGCACGCCGCTGCCCCCGATCGGCCTGCTCGTGCTCTCGCAGTTCGCCATGATCCCGCTCGCCGCGCTCGTCAACAGCATCCCGGCTCTGGGCGAGGAGCTCGGCTGGCGCGGGTGGCTGCTTCCCGCGCTCCGCCCGCTCGGCATCTGGCCCACGCTGCTCGTCAGCGGCGTGATCTGGGGACTGTGGCACTCGCCCGTGATCCTGCTCGGCTACAACTTCGGCCGCACCGACGCGACGGGCGTGCTCCTCATGGTCGCGGGCTGCGTGCTGTGGGGCGTACTGCTCGGATGGCTGCGCCTGCGCTCGGAGTCCGTCTGGCCGGCGGTCGTCGCCCACGGGTCGCTCAACGCCTCCGCGTCACTGGTCGTGCTCGTGTCGGCGACGCAGCCCGACATGGCGCTCGCCGGGCCGCTCGGTGTCGCCGGTTGGATCGTCACGGGCGCGGTGATCATGGTGCTGCTGCTCACGGGGGCCTTCCGCCCACGTCCCGAACCCGTGGCTGCGTCGGAGCGCGTTCCGGCCTCTTGACCCCGGCGGGCGCGCGGGGTTGGCTGAGGGCATGGACTCCACACCCGCCTCCTGGTCGAACGCCGACGCCTACCTCGCCGACGTGCTGGTCGGGCACGACCCCGACCTCGAGGCGGCGCTGGCCGCACAGCGCGAGGCCGGCCTGCCGGAGATCGAGGTCGCGCCCGTCGGAGGCAAGCTGCTGAACCTGCTCGCCCGCATCAGCGGTGCACGCCGCGTGCTCGAGATCGGCACCCTGGGCGGATACTCCACGATCTGGCTCGCGCGGGCCGTGGGGCCCGAGGGGCGCGTCGTGACGGTGGAGGCCGAGGCCGACAACGCCGCCGTCGCACGGACGAGCATCGACGCGGCCGGCGTCGGCGAGCGGGTCGACATCCGCATCGGCCGGGGCGCCGACGTGCTCCCGACGCTCGTGGGCGGCTTCGACCTCGTGTTCATCGACGCCGACAAGGAGTCCAACACGATCTACCTCGACTGGGCCGCGAAGCTCGGTCATCCCGGCACGGTGATCGTGCTCGACAACATCGGCCGCGAGGGGGAGATCGTGCGCGAGGACTCGACGGACCCGAAGGTCGTCGGCACGCGCGAGGGACTGCGGATGCTGGGGGAGGACCCGCGCTTCGACGCGACCGCGCTGCAGACCGTGGGGGTCAAGGGATGGGACGGCGTCGCGATCGCCGTCGTGGTGTGAGCGGACGATCCGACCTCGGGCGGCGGACCTCGGCGGGCTAGACTGGGCGCGGATCGACGACGCTCCACACACCCTTCTCTCTGAACAAGGAGCACATCAGTGGCACTGATCGAGGCTGTAGGCGCACGCGAGATTCTCGACTCGCGCGGAAACCCGACCGTCGAGGTGGAGGTGCTCCTCGATGACGGCGTCGTCCAGCGGGCCGCCGTCCCCTCCGGTGCATCCACCGGTGCGTTCGAGGCGTACGAGCTCCGCGACGGCGACAAGAGCCGCTACGCAGGCAAGGGCGTCCTGAAGGCCGTCGAGGCGGTCATCGACGAGCTCGGCCCGGCCCTCGAGGGCGTCGAGGCGAGCGAGCAGCGCATCGTCGACGAGATCCTCATCGAGACCGACGGCACCGAGAACAAGCAGCGCACCGGTGCGAACGCCATCCTCGGCGTGAGCCTCGCGGTGGCGAAGGCCGCGGCCGACTCGGCCGACCTGCCGCTGTTCCGCTACCTCGGCGGACCCAACGCGCACGTGCTGCCCGTCCCGCTCTTCAACGTGATCAACGGCGGCGAGCACGCCGACAACGGCATCGACATGCAGGAGTTCTTCCTCGCCCCGATCGGCGCCGAGACCTACTCGGAGTCGCTCCGCTGGGGTGTCGAGACCTACCACGTGCTGCGCAGCGAGCTGAAGGCCGCCGGCTACGCGACCGGCCTCGGCGACGAGGGCGGCTTCGCCCCCGACCTGCCCAGCAACCGCGAGGGCCTCGACTTCCTCGTCAAGGCCATCGAGAAGGCGGGCTTCACGCCCGGCACCGACATCGCCCTCGGCCTCGACGTCGCCGCGACCGAGTTCTTCTCCGACGGCGTGTACCGCCTCGACAACAAGGACTGGACCGGCCCCGAGCTGATCGAGTACTACCAGGGACTCGTCAACGACTTCCCGATCGTCACGATCGAGGATGCGCTCGCCGAGGACGACTGGGACAACTGGAAGCTCCTCACCGACGCACTGGGCTCGAAGGTGCAGCTCGTCGGCGACGACCTGTTCGTCACCAACCCGGCCCGCCTGGCCGACGGCATCAAGCGCGGCGTCGCGAACTCGCTGCTCGTCAAGGTGAACCAGATCGGCACGCTCACCGAGACGTTCGACGCGGTCAGCCTCGCGCAGCGCTCGGGCTACACGGCGATGCTGTCGCACCGTTCGGGCGAGACCGAGGACACCACGATCGCCGACCTCGTCGTCGCGACGAACGCGGGTCAGATCAAGGCGGGTGCGCCTGCCCGCAGCGAGCGCGTCGCGAAGTACAATCAGCTTCTGCGCATCGAGGAGGAGCTGGGCGACGCCGCGGTGTTCGCCGGCCGCTCCGCGTTCCCCCGCTACCAGGGCTGAGCGCAGCTGACGACGATTCACCAGACCCTCGAGGTCTGAACCCGGAGGAGGAGCCGTGGCACGACGACCGGCTCCTCCTTCGGCGTCTCCGCGCGGGACGCGTGCGGCCGAGTCCGCTGAGAGACAGCGATCCACGCGTCCGCGCGGCAGCGCGACCGAGCGCCGCGTCGACGTGCGGGAATGGGCGTCCGGCATCCGGCTCTCGGCGTTCTCCGTCATCATGCTCTCGCTCGTGGTCCTCGGCGCCTGGGTGCTCGTGCCCACGCTCGGGACCTACATCGACCAGCGCCAGAAGATCGCGGCGCTCGAGCAGTCGATCCAGGTCTCCGAGGAGCAGATCACCGCGCTCGAGAAGGAGCGCGCGCGCTGGGACGACCCGGCGTACATCACCACGCAGGCGCGCGAGCGCCTCTACTACGTCAAGCCCGGCGAGGTCGTGTTCCTCGTCGACAACGACCTCGACCCGGCCGCCCTCCCTCAGGAGCAGGGTCCGGTGAGCGACACGCTCGAGGAGACGCCGACGGATTGGATGCCGCAGCTGCTGCGCTCCCTGACGTCCGCCGGCCTGAGCGACACGGCCGTCGCTCCGCGCTGACCGCCGCGCGGGCGTTCTCGGAGCATCGGCGCCGGGCGCTCCCGTACGCTTGGGGGGTGACCACGCCGCCCTATCCCGCCCCCACGTCCGCCGAGCTCGCCGTGGTGTCCGCCCAGCTGGGTCGCCCGGCGCGCGGCGTCGTCGGCATCGCGGCGCGCTGCGCCTGCGGCAACCCGACCGTGGTCGCGACGACGCCCCGTCTCCCCGACGGCACGCCGTTCCCGACGTTCTACTATCTGACCCACCCCGGCGCGACCGCGGCGATGTCGACCCTCGAGGCCACGCAGGTCATGCCCGAGCTCGCGGCGCTCCTCGAGGAGGACGACGACGTCCGCGCGGCCTACCGTGCGGCGCACGAGGCGTACCTCGCCGACCGCGCGCAGTTCGGCGACGTCTCCGAGATCGATGGGATCTCCGCGGGGGGAATGCCCACCCGCGTCAAGTGCCTGCACGCGCTCGCCGGTCACGCCCTCGCGGCCGGCCCCGGGGTGAACCCCATCGGAGACCGCGCGCTCGCGCGCTCCACGTGGTCGCCCGAGGTCTGCCGGTGCGACGAGCCGGGAGCGGCGCTGCGCGACGTCGAGGCGACCTCGTCATGAGCCCCGTGCGGGTGCTGCGCACCACCGTCGCCGCGGCGACGGTCGTGGCATCCGTGCTGCTGCTGGGAGCCGCCACAGCGCCGCCCGTGCCGGACGACCCGCAGGATCCCACCCGCGCCGCCGAGTACTGGCTCGACGGAGCCCGCATCCGCGAGGCCTGGCAGACGACCCGCGGCGAGGGGGTCACCATCGCCGTGATCGACACCGGGATCGGCAAGGTCCCCGGCGTGTTCGACGAGGCCGTGATCGGCGGGACCGACGTCTCGGGCACCGGCACCGCCGACGGTCGCACCCCGCTCGGCGCGGTGGACGGCAATCACGGCTCCTGGGTCGCGTCGCTCGCGGCCGGACGCGGCGCCGCCGACGGCACCGGCATGATCGGCGTCGCACCGGAGGCGAACCTCCTGTCGATCTCGGTCGGCTTCGGCGCGGCCGCGGCCGTGCCCTTCACGGAGCAGGTCGCGAAGGCCATGCGATGGGCCGTGGACAACGGCGCCGACATCATCAACCTGTCGTTCACCACGAACACACTGGACTGGGACCGGAGCTGGGACGACGCGTTCCTCTATGCCTTCGAGCACGACGCGGTCGTCGTGGTGGCCGCGGGCAATCGCGGCAGCGGCACCGACATGATCGGCGCACCGGCCACGATTCCCGGCGTGCTCACCGTCGGGGGAGTGGACCAGACCGGCACGGCGAGCATCGAGGCGTCGACGCAGGGCATCACGATCGGCATCTCGGCCCCGAGCGAAGGGCTGCTCGGGGTCTCGGCCGACGGCAAGATCGTGTCCTGGCGCGGCACCAGCGGCGCCGCGCCGATCGTCGCCGGCATCGCCGCGCTCATCCGCTCGGCGCACCCCGACCTCGATGCGGCCAACGTCATCAACCGCATCATCCGGACCGCGATCCCGGTCGAGGGGATGTCGGGAACCCCCGATCCGCTCTACGGCTACGGTCTGATCGACGCGCAGGCGGCTGTGACGGCCGACGTCCCGAAGGTCGACGCGAACCCGATGGGGGACCTGGCCGAGTGGGTGCGCCTGTATCGACGGGCCCAATCCGCCCCGCAGCCCGAGCCGACCGCGACCCCGGTCGAGATCCCGCCGCTGCCCGCCGCCGACGCGCCGTCCGATCCCGGTTCACCGCTGCTTCCCAGTGCCGAGTCGCTGCGCTACGGTACCCTGCCGCTCATCGCACTCACAGTCCCTGGTATCCTGATAGCGCTTGGCGTCACCGCAGCCGCTCGGCGCATCCGATCGGCGCGCTCTCGCACGCCACATTCCTGACTCCCGAGGAGTTGTCCCCCTGTGCCTCAGAACAGCACTGTGCCCAAGATTCTGATCGTCGGTGGAGGCTACGCAGGCTTCTACACCGCGTGGAAGCTGGAGAAGCACCTTCGCAAGGGTGAAGCAGACGTCACCATGGTCGATCCGCTGCCGTACATGACGTACCAGCCGTTCCTCCCCGAGGTGGCCGCAGGCTCGATCGAGGCGCGCCACTCGGTCGTCGCGCACCGCCGCCACCTCAAGAGCACCCACGTGCTCACGGCGAAGGTCACGGGCATCAACCACGCCGAGAAGGTCGCGACGATCACGCCTCCGCTCGGCGAGCCGTACGAGTTCGCCTACGACCAGATCGTCGTCACGGCGGGCGCCGTGTCGCGCACGTTCCCGATCCCGGGCATCGCCGACAACGCGATCGGTCTCAAGACGATCGAGGAGGCCGTCGCGATCCGCGACCGCCTGATGTCGAACTTCGACAAGGCCGCGTCGCTGCCCGCCGGTCCCGAGCGCGACCGTCTGCTGACCGTCGTCGTCGTCGGCGGCGGCTTCGCCGGCATCGAGGTCTTCGCCGAGCTCCGCTCGCTCGCCTCGTCGCTGGTGGGCAAGTACCCGCAGATCAGCTTCGAGGACACGCACTTCCACCTCATCGAGGCGATGGGCCGCATCATGCCCGAGGTCTCGCTGCAGACGAGCGAGTGGGTCCTCAAGGACCTCGCGAAGCGCGGCGCCAACGTGCACCTCGACACGCAGCTCACGAGCGCCGTCGGCGGCGACGTCGAGCTCTCGACCGGCGAGGTCATCCCGACCGACCTCATCGTCTGGACCGCGGGCGTCATGGCCAACCCCACCGTCGTCCGCGGAGGCGACCTCCCGATCGAGGAGCGCGGGCGCATCCAGACCCGCGCCGACCTCCGCGTCGGCACGCCCGAGGCCTTCGTCGAGGGTGCCTGGGCCGCCGGTGACGTCTCGGCCGTCCCCGACCTCTCCGGAGGCGGCGTCGGCGGCTTCTGCGTGCCCAACGCGCAGCACGCCGTGCGTCAGGCGAAGCTCCTCGCGAAGAACCTCGTCGCGGTCCTGCGCGGTGAGGACCCCAAGGAGTACTTCCACAAGAACCTGGGCGCTGTCGCGGGTCTCGGCCTGTACAACGGCGTCTTCCAGTCCGGCAAGATCGCTCTCAAGGGGTTCGTCGCCTGGGTCGCGCACCGCGGCTACCACGGCCTCGCGATGCCGACGTGGGAGCGCAAGTTCCGCGTGCTGTGGGGCTGGTGGAACAACCTGTGGCTGGGCCGCGACCTCGTGAACCTCGAGACCGTGCAGAACCCGCGGTACGTGTTCGAGGAGTTCGCCGCACGTCCGCGTCCGGCCGCCGACGCCCCGGCTCCGGCTGCGCCCGCCGCCAAGGCCGAGGCCCCGGTCAAGCCCGCCGCCAAGAAGCCGGCCGCGAAGAAGCCTGCGGCCAAGAAGCCGGTCACCGACACGGCGTCGGCGGACAAGGCTCCGGCCGAGACGGCAGCCGCGAAGTAGGCATCGCTCGCACGAACGCCCCGATTCCTCCCGGAGCCGGGGCGTTCGTCGTTCCCCGCGGCGGGCTCGCACCGGGTTCATAGGCGCGCCGGATAGCGTGTGCGATGCACGGGGAGTACTCCCAGCTGCGGTGAGGTCGTCACTACGGACATGTCGTCATGTCCCGGCCCGCCGGCCCGCGAGGGTGGAGGAGACCGGGCGTCCGCACCGACGCGGACTGCCGCGGACCCTCGACCCGACTCCCCGGCCGTCCGCTCCTCACACGAAGGAGCCGCCATCATGGGAAAGCTCGACCGTCTCTTCGGAATGGCCGCGAAAGCGCTCGATCTCGACGGAGGGGATCGCCGGGACCGGGACCAGCGCGCCGACCGCCCTGCCGCGCACGACCGGTACGCGCCGCCGTCCGCGCACGACCGGTACGCCCCGCCGCCCGCACCGGGTACGCGGCATCGCGCCGCGGCGGGCACGGACACGGACCGCGCGGCGATCGCGCGCTACGACTACCTCCTGCAGACCGCGGATCCGCACCGTGTCGAGGAGATCCACCGCGAAGCCTTCGCGCGACTCACGCCGGAGCAGCGCACGCAGGTGCAGCACCGGATGAACGCCGAGCTCGATCCGCGGGAGCGGCCGTCGTCGTCCTCGGCCGACGACCTCGCGCGCGCCGCCGGTCGCACCGAGGCCGCGCGCCCCGGCCGCATGCGCGGTCTGCTCTCGCGCGTCGGCGGCTTCGGTGCCGCCGGCGTCGTCGGGGGAGCGGCGGTGGGCGCGCTCGGTGTCGTGGCCGTCGGGGCCGTCGGTAGCGCGGTCGCCGGGCCTCTGCTCGCACAGGCGGCCGGACTCGGCGTCGACTTCGACGCGTTGGCACAAGGCGTCGATCTCGAGGCGATCGCGAGCGGACTCGGCGCCGAAGACCTCGCCGGTGCGGCTGAAGGGTTCATGGGAACGGCCGGAGAGACGGTGTCCGGTCTCGGCGACACGGCGGGCGAGTGGGGCCAGAAGCTCGGCGACCTCGGCATCCCGGGCCTCGGAGATCTGTTCGGGCGGTGACCCGTCTCAGATCGCCGTCCGGCGCGTCGTCGCGCCGGACGCGCGCCTCTTGGCCCTGATGTAGCTCGCGGGGGTGCTCCCGAAGACCTGCCGGAAGGCCTTGATGAAGCCGGTGGCGGTCGCGTATCCGGTGAGCTCGGCCGTCTCGTGCACCGAATGCCCGGCCGAGAGGAGGCGCTCGGAGCCGTAGATGCGTGCGCGCGTGCGCCAGCCGGTGAAGGTCAGCCCGGTATCGTTCTGGAACGCGCGATGCAGCGTTTTCGTGCTCACCCCCAGCTCGTGCGCCCACTGCGCGAGATCCCGATCGTCCTGCGGGTCGTCGAGGATCGCCTCCGCCACCGCTCGCGCGCGGACGTCCACGGGCACGGCCAGGGCGTCGTAGCTCTCCTCCGTCGTGGTGAGGATCTCGCGCAGGAGCAGCAGGGACGCCTCCAGCCGGGCACCCGGGACGTCGCTCGCGCACAGGCTCCGCACGAGGGGTCCGGCCACCGGATCGACGGGGAGGACCAAGGGGCGGGTCCACCTCTCCTGCGAGGGCCTGAGCGAGGGGTCGAGGTAGAGGCTGAACATCTCCTCGGCGCCGACCATGTGCATCTCGTGTTCCGCCAGTGCGGGGATCCACGCGAAGTGATCCCCGTGCAGGTGCCAGCGCGAGTCACCGGCGCGGATGCGCGCTCCGCCGGGGATCCACGCGAGCTGATCCGCGTCATGCGAATGCGGTTCGAAGTACGCGTCCGGGAGCACGATCTCGTGATGGGCCTCGAGTTTCTCGTATGTCCGTCCAGGCACAGTCGGATGGTCCTTCCCGCAGATGATCGCTTTCAATAGTCCTCAACGGACGCACGTGGGGCGATCGAAGATGATCGGCGTCCCCTCCGGACGATAGCAAATTAGGTAAGCCTTTACTATGTTGGTGCCTCGTCACCCGTGCTCTTTCCCGAGGAGAACCATGCCCCGCCCGTTCACGCGCGCCCTCGTCGCGCTCGCCGCCGCCGTCCTCACTGCTTCGTCGCTCACGGCCTGCGCGGCCGCAGGGAACGCCGACGAGGCGGCCGGCGCCGGGCAGGGCTCCGACGCCTACCCGCTCACGATCGAGCACGCCTACGGCGAGACCACCGTCACCGAGAAGCCGGAGCGCATCGTCACGCTGGGCTGGTACTCCCAGGACGTAGTCGCGGCACTGGGCGAGGTCCCGGTCGGCGTCGAGGACTTCAGCTGGGGGAACGTCGACACCTACCTTCCGTGGTTCGCCGACAAGGTCGAGGCGCTCGGGGGAGAGCTGCCCGAGATCATCCCGTTCACGGATGCCGGCGAGTACGACTTCGAGCAGATCCTCGCGCTCGCCCCCGACGTGATCCTCGCGAACCATTCCGGCATCAGCGAGACCGAGTACCAGCGACTGACCGAGATCGCCCCGACGGTCGCGTTCGCGGAGTCGATGTGGGCGTCGGATCGCGACGAGCTGACCCTCACGATCGGATCCGTGCTCGACAAGGAGGACGAGGCCCAGCAGCTGCTCGACGACGCGGACGCTGCGATCTCTGCCGCCGCAGAGGCGCATCCGGAGTTCCAGGGCGTCGTGTTCACCTACGGATGGTTCCTCGGCGAGGGCGAGACCTCGCTCGGGCTGTACCTGCCGCGGGATCCCCGCGTCCCGCTCATCGAGCAGCTGGGCTTCACCGGATCGGCCGACGTCGCGGCCCTGGAGAGCACCACCGACGAGTTCTTCGCGGAGGTCAGTCTGGAGGAGGTCGGCGACATCGAGTCGCAGTTCCACATCGGATGGGCCAACACGCCGGAGGACGTCGCACACACGGTGGGCGACCCGCTGATCTCCCGGTGGTCGCCGATCGCCGCGGGCTCGTACTACTTCTTCGAGGACCAGCGCCTCGGCTGGGCGACCACGGCGCCCAGCGTCCTGAGCATCCCGGCGACCATCGACGACCTCGCCGACGCGCTGGCCGGCGCGGTCCCTGTCGCCGACTGAGGTGTCGACGGTCTCCCCCCGGGCCGCGGAGCGTCGTGCGACATCCCGCGGCCCGGCGTCCGCCGGCTCGGCGGCACGCTGGGCCGGGCTCCCGGTCGCGGTGCTCGTGCTCGGCCTTGCCGTGTTGCTCAGCCTGATGGTGGGGGCGAAAGCTCTGTCCCCGGACACGGTCCTGTCGGCGCTGTTCGATGCGGACGGATCCGACGTGCAGGCGATCGTGCGCGACTCCCGGCTCCCGCGCACCGTGGTCGGACTCGTCGTCGGCCCGGCGCTCGGCGTCTGCGGTGCCCTGATCCAGGCCTTCACCCGCAATCCGCTCGCCGATCCCGGCATCCTCGGCGTCAACGCCGGCGCGACGTTCGCTGTCACGATCGGCGTCGGTCTGCTCGGGATCCGCGGACCTCTCGTCTACGTGTGGTTCGCCCTGGCCGGTGCGCTCGTCGTCACCCTGGTCGTGTACCTGATCGGCGCGACGGGACCGCGCGGTCCGTCGGCCGGTCGCATGACGCTGGCGGGTGTCGCGATCGGCGCCGTCCTCAGCGGGGTCACCTCGATCGTGATGCTGAAGAACATGGAGGTGTTCAGCACCCTCCGGTTCTGGGGACTGGGCAGTCTGGGCGGCCGTGACGAGGCCGCCGTCGCGATCATCGCGCCGTTCCTCGCGGTGGGGCTCCTGATCTCGTTCCTCATCGCCCGGCCGCTCAACGCGATCGCGCTGGGAGACGACCTCGGCCGCACGCTCGGTGCGGGGCTGGTGCGCACCCGGGTGTGGGCCGTCGTCGGCGTGACCGTCCTGGCCGGCGGTGCGACGGCGCTGGCCGGTCCGATCGCGTTCATCGGCCTCATGGTGCCGCATGCCGTGCGCTGGTTCACGGGACCCGATCAGCGCTGGATCATCGTCTACTCGGCACTCGTCGCCCCCAGCATGCTGCTGCTGTCCGACGTCATCGGCCGCGTGGTGCTGCCATCGGGAGAACTGCAGGTGAGCATCGTGACCGCCGTCGTCGGAGCCCCGATCCTCGTCCTGCTGGCGCGTCGGAGGAAGGTGAGCGGCCTGTGAGCGCAGTCTCGGCCGACGAACGACCGCGCCTGATCGCCGTCCGCATCGGCGCGGGGATCTGGCGGGTGGAGCGACGGACCGTCCTCTTCCGGTGCCTGCTCGCGGTGCTCGTCCTGCTCCTGGGCGTCGCCGCGCTCACGATCGGCACCTTCTCTCTGGACCTGTCGCAGGTCGTCTCCGTGCTCGGCGGCGGCGGGGAAGAGTCGGTGCGCAAACTCGTGATGGACTGGCGCCTGCCGCGGGTGCTGTTCGCCGTCCTCGGCGGTGCCGCGCTGGGCGTGAGCGGTGCGATCTTCCAATCGCTGACCCGCAATCCCCTCGGCAGTCCGGATGTCATCGGCTTCGATGCCGGCTCGTACACGGGCGCTCTCATCGTGATGCTCGTCGTGGGCAGCGTGTCGTACTCCTTCATCGCCGCCGGGGCGGTGCTGGGCGGTGTGGCGACGGCCCTCGTGGTCTACATCCTCGCGTATCGCCGCGGCATCCAGGGCTTCCGCTTCATCATCGTCGGGATCGGCGTCTCGGCGTTCCTCGTCGGGATCAACGGCTACCTCCTGATCAGCTCGGGAGCCCAGGAGGCCCGAGCCGCGGTCGCCTGGGGCTTCGGCTCGTTCTCGGCGCTCGGGTGGACGCAGCTCGTGCCGTTCGCGCTGGTGCTCGCCGTCATCCTGCCGCTCGTCGCTGCCGCGCGGCGTCCGTTCGCTCAGCTCGAGCTCGGCGACGACGCCGCGAAGGCGCTCGGAGTCGGGGTCGAACGCACCCGTCTCGTCGTGACGGTGCTGGGCGTCGCGCTGACCGCCGTCGTCACGGCCGCTGCCGGTCCGATCGCGTTCGTCGCCCTCGTGGCGCCGCAGGTCGCGCGCCGTCTGGTGCGTGCACCGGGGCTCGACCTGACCAGCGCGGGAATCATGGGGGCGCTCCTGCTGCTCGCCTCCGACTTCATCGGGCAGCGGATCGACATCACCGTGGGGCTCGTCACGGTCGTGCTCGGCGGAGGCTACTTCGCCTGGCTGCTCATCAGAGAGGGGCTCCGTCGATGACCGACACCGCCACCAGTCGCCTGCACACCTCCGAGGTCACGATCGGCTACGAGCGTCGGGTCATCTCCTCGGAGCTCTCCGTGGCGATCCCCGATGGATCCTTCACGGTCATCGTCGGACCGAACGCCTGCGGCAAGTCCACGCTGCTCCGTGCGCTCTCGCGTCTCCTCGTCCCGACAGCGGGCACGGTGCTGCTCGACGGGCGCTCCATCCACCAGTACCGGGCGAAGGAGGTGGCGAGGAGGGTCGGGCTGCTCCCGCAGACCTCCGCCGCCCCCGACGGCATCCGCGTCGCCGATCTCGTGGCCAGGGGGCGCTACCCGCATCAGTCGCTCCTGCGGGCCTGGTCGGACGATGACGATCGCGCGGTCGAGGACGCCATGCAGGCCACCGGGATCGCGGAGCTGTCGGGCCGACTGGTCGACGAACTCTCCGGAGGCCAGCGCCAGCGCGTGTGGGTCGCCATGGCGCTCGCGCAGCAGACGTCGATCCTGCTCCTCGACGAGCCGACCACGTTCCTCGACATCGCGCACCAGATCGAGCTGTTGGAGCTCTTCACCGATCTGCACGAATCGGGCAGCACTCTCGTCGCCGTGCTGCACGATCTCAACCACGCGGCGCGGTACGCCACGCATCTGATCGCCATGAAGGACGGCTCGGTGCGCGCCGAAGGAGCACCCGCCGACATCCTGACCGCCGAGCTCGTCGAGGAGGTCTTCGGCCTGCCCTGCGTGGTCGTCCCCGATCCTGTGACCGGCAAGCCGAGCGTGGTGCCGATCGGGCGGGACCGCCCTGCACGGCGCACATGACGTGCCCCCGCTGGGACTCGAACCCAGACTGAAGCGATTTTAAGTCGCCTGCCTCTGCCATTGGGCTACGGGGGCGCGACCGACAGCCTACTGCGAGGATCCTCGTGCGACTCGGTCCCGTGCGGGGTGATTCCGAGTACGGCGAGGCCGTATGGTGGGGGAGTGCTCGACCTCACCGCCGACCTGAGCCCCGCTTCCGACCGCGCCGTCGCCCCCGCCTGGCAGGATCCTGCGCGCTATTGGCCGCGCCTGTCCGCGGCCACCGGACACCTGCCCGCCCCCGTCGCCGTGATCGATCGGGAGGCGCTGCGACACAACGCCCTCGACCTGCTCGTGCGCGCCGGCGGCCTGCCCATCCGGGTCGCCTCGAAGTCGGTGCGCGTGCGGGCCGTGCTCGACGCCGTCCTCGCGCTGCCCGGTTACCGCGGCATCCTCGCGTTCACCCTCGACGAGGCTCTGTGGCTCGCCGAGACCCACGACGACATCGTGCTCGGGTATCCGACCGTCGACCGGGCCGGCCTCGCGCGGCTGTTCGCCTCGGAGGAGGCGGCGCAGCGGATCACCCTGATGGTCGACGACCCCGCGCACCTCGATGTCGTCGACAGCGTGGCGGCGCCCGGTGGTCGCCCCGAGATCCGGGTGGCGATCGACGCCGACGCCTCCCTGCGATCCGCTGCGCTCGGGCACATCGGCGTACGCCGCTCGGCGCTGTTCACCGCGGGCGAGGTCGCGGCATTCGCGCGGACGATCCTGCGACGTCCCGGTTTCCGGCTCGTCGGCCTGCAGATGTACGAGGCGCAGATCGCCGGGCAGGGTGACGCCGCCGGACCGGACGCGCCCCTCATCCGCCTCGTCCAGGCCCGGTCGCGCGCCGAGCTGCGTGAGCGACGCGCTGCGATCGTGGCCGCGCTCTCGGAGGTCGCGCACCTGGAGTTCCTGAACGGCGGCGGTACCGGGTCGCTCGAATTCACGGGAAGCGACGAATCGCTCACCGAGGCGAGCGCGGGCAGCGGGCTGCTGGGCGGGCACCTGTTCGACGGCTACCGGTCGTTCCGTCCCGCTCCGGCATCCGCCTTCGCGTTCGACGTCGTACGGCGCCCCGCGCGCGACATCGCGACCGTGCTCGGCGGGGGCTGGATCGCATCCGGACCCCCGCTCGCCTCCCGCCAGCCGCTTCCGGCCTGGCCGGAGGGGCTGCGCACCCTGCCCCGTGAGGCCGCCGGAGAGGTGCAGACGCCGCTGCAGGGACCGAACGCCGCGCTGCTCGGGGTCGGGGACCGTGTGTGGTTCCGCCACTCGAAGAGCGGGGAGCCGGCCGAGCGCATCGAGCGCTACCACGTGGTGTCGGGGGACGAGATCGTCGACGAACTGCCGACGTATCGCGGCGAAGGCAAGGCCTTCCTGTGACGCGGATCGGCGGAACCTGGCAGAACTGGGGACGTTCGGCGCAGGTCAAACCGCTGCGTGTCGAGCGTCCGCGGAGCGCCGAGGGGGTGCAGCGAGCCGTCCAGGCGGCGGTGGCCCACGGGCTCGGCGTCAAGGCCGTCGGCGCGGGACACAGCTTCACCGGCATCGCGATCGCCCCGGGTGTCCTTCTCGAGCTCGACGACCTGCAGGGCCTGGTCTCCGCGGATGCGGGGACCGGACGTGTGACGCTGCTCGCCGGCACGCGGCTGCATCGCATCCCCAGGCTGCTCGCTCCGTACGGGCTCGCCATGGAGAACCTCGGCGACATCGACCGGCAGTCGATCGCCGGAGCGATCTCCACCGGAACGCACGGCACGGGCGCGCGCTTCGGCGGCCTCGCGACGCAGGTCGTGGGACTCACCCTCGTGACAGCGGCGGGGGAGTTCCTCCGCATCGACGAGCAGCGGAACCCCGAGATGCTCCCGGCGGCGGCGCTGGGGCTCGGTGCGCTCGGCATCCTCGTCGACGTCACCCTGCAATGCGTGCCCGCGTTCGTGCTGCAGGCCGTCGACGAGCCGGCGCCGCTCGACGATGTTCTGTCGACCCTCGACGCCAGGGTCGCGGGATCGGATCACTTCGAGTTCTACTGGTTCCCGCATACGGACGTGGCACTCACCAAGCGGCAGACGCGGATGCCGGAGTCGACACGTCGTGAGCCGCTGCCCGCCGTCGGCCGGTGGGTCGACGAAACGCTCCTCTCGAACGGGCTGTACCGCGCCGTGTGCGCGACAGCGCAGGTCGTTCCCGCGATCACGCCGCCGTTCAGTCGGCTGGCCGTGCGGGTGACCGGGGATCGCCGGTACACCGACCTGTCCCACCGCGTGCTCACGCAGAGTCGCACCGTGCGGTTCCGCGAGATGGAGTACGCGCTCCCCGCGGAGAACGTCGTGCCGGCCTTCCACGCCGTGCGCGCCCTGATCGAGCGGCGGGGGTGGCGGATCGAGTTCCCGATCGAGGTGCGATTCGCGGCAGCGGACGATCGCTGGCTCTCGACCGCGCACGGACGCGAGAGCGGCTACATCGCCGTGCACCGCTACTGGCGTGCCGACCAGACCGAGTACTTCGAAGCCGTCGAGCAGATCATGCGCGAGTACGACGGTCGGCCCCACTGGGGCAAGCTTCACACGCTCACCGCGGATCAGCTGCGCGAGAGCTATCCGCGCTTCGGAGACTTCGTCGAGCTCCGGGACCGACTCGATCCGGACCGGGTGTTCTCGAACCCGTATCTCGACCGGGTGCTCGGCGCCTGACACGGAGCGATCCGACCGCGCCGCACCCAGTCGACGCGCAGACAGCGCCGATAGGATGGGACAAACACGAGGAAGGGTGGGCCTCTCATGGAATGGCTCGTGCCGGTACTGATCGTCGTCGGCGTGATCCTGCTGGTGGGGATCTATCTCTGGGCGACGTACAACTCGCTGGTGCAGCTGAACGTCCGCGTCGACGAGGCGTGGAGCGGCATCACGGTGCAGCTCAAGCGACGGGCCGACCTCATCCCGAACCTCATCGAGACGGTCAAGGGCTACGCCTCGCATGAGAAGGCGGTCTTCGAGAACGTCACGCGTGCGCGTGCCGAGACCCTCTCGGCCGACGGGCCGGGCGAGGCGGGCATCGCCGAGGGCCACCTGCAGCAGGCGCTGCGCAGCCTCTTCGCGGTCGCCGAGGCGTACCCGCAGCTCCAGGCGAGCCAGAACTTCCTCCAGGTGCAGCAGGCGCTGGTCGACACCGAGGACAAGATCCAGGCCGCGCGCCGGTTCTACAACGGCGGCGTGCGCGAGCTCAACACCAAGATCAAGGTCTTCCCGAACAACCTGTTCGCCAAGGGACTGGGATTCACCGAGCGCGAGTTCTTCGAGGTCGCCGACAGCGGTGCGATCTCCGAGCCGCCGCGCGTCCAGTTCTGACCCGAGCCGTTTCGCCTCACCAGACGGAGACGACGATGCCGTCGTCCGTGTCCTCGATGCCTCCGCGCACGCTCCAGGTGTCTGTCCGATAGGTCTCGGTGCGCGCCGTGCCGTCCTGGCCCGTACCCGTGCCGGTCGCCACGAGGACTCCGCCGTCGGCCGTGAAGCCGTCGTCCCCGGTGAGCGCGAGATCGGGCATCCGATCGATGCGGAACCGCACGTCGGTGACACTCGCGAACTCCGCGCCCCAGGGGATGCGGATCCCGCAGGCTTCCGGCAGCACGCCGCTCGGGGCGCCCGCGGCCGTGCACTCCTCCAGGTGCGCCTCGAGCGCGGCCTGCGCATCCGCGGCCACGTCATGCGTCGCCGCGGCGGAGGGCGTCGGAGTACGCGCGGGGGCTGAGTCTCCCGGCATCGTCAGCCACATCAGCAACGCACCGGCGGCGAGGAGCGTGACGACCGCACCGCCGACGATCCATCCGACGCGCCTGCTCATGCGACCTGCTCCCGCGCATGGACGTGACGACGCACCGAGGCGCTCGGCAGCGCGGTGAGGACGTCGTGCAGGGCATCGGCCGCCGTGCCCCACCCCGATACCGAGACATGCTCGAGTCCTTGCCAGGATGCCGCGAGAGCGAGCTGCTCCGCGATCCGGCCGGCGTCGTCGACCGGCCGTGCCTGGGGCTCCCACCACGCCGACTGCACCTGCAGGGTCGACGATGCGCGGTCGGCCTTCAGATCGACGCGCGCCACAACCCGATCGCCCACGAGCACCGGGAGCGAGTAGTACCCGAAACGACGTTTCTCGGCGGGGACGTAGATCTCGATGCGGTAGTCGAGATCGAAGGCGCGGAGCGCCCGGTCGCGGAACCACACGACCGGATCGAACGGCGTGAGGAGCGCCGCGGCCTCGATGCGGCGGGGGAGTCCCGCGTCGCGGTGGCGCCAGGCCTTGAGGGGGCGTCCGCCGCGCTCCCATCCCCGCACCTGCACGGGGAGGAGTTCGCCGGCATCGACCAGGTCGGCGATCGATTGCGCCACAGCTGCGCGGTCGCGGATGCGGTAGTAGTCGGCCAGATCGGACTGCGTCGCGACGCCGGACGACCGCGCCGCGCGGCGCACGAGCTCTCGTATCGCCTCCGACCGTGGGACCTCCCGCGAGCGGATCGCGTCCGGGATGACGTCCTCCGCCAGCGCGTACGTGCGCTCGAAGCCCGTCCGGCCGCTGATCGCGACGTCGCCCGTGCGCCACAGGTGCTCGAGCGTGAGCTTCACGTCATCCCAGTCCCACCACGTCCCGCGCTCGCGCGGGGCGTCGGCGCGCAGGTCTGCGGGTCGCAGGGGGCCGCGGGCCCGGAGCTCGTCCTGCACCCAGGCGAGCGTTCGCGGGTTCTGGCTCGGCCACGAGTCGGGGCTCGCCCAGCGCTCGCGGAAGCGATCCATGCGGAACCGCCAGAGCGGCCAGTCGTCGATCGGGATGAAGGTGGCCTCGTGCGCGAGGTACTCGACGTAGTGCGTGGTGCGCGACAGGAAGACGCGGTCGAGCAGCGCGGGGTCGTAGCTGCCGAGACGCGAGAACAACGGCATGTAGTGCGATCGGGCGAAGACGTTCACCGAATCGATCTGGAGCACGCCGAGCCGGTCCATCACGCGGTGGATGTGGCGCGCGGCGGGCACGGCCGGGCGGGCGCGGGAGAACCCCTGGGCGCCCAGCGCGATGCGGCGCGCCTGAGCGGAGCTGAGCGTGTCGGTCACGCCGCCAGCGTATCCCCGGCCTCCGACATCCTGCGTCTCACCGTCGGGCGCGCGGAGCCGAGCGCCGTAGACTTGGGCGATGAGCGAAGAGCAGCGTCCGCGGCTGAGGGATCTCTTCCGCCCGCGCGCGACATCGACGGACCGCACGGTCACGACCGAGGCCGACGAGGCGGTCCCGCGCGGACTCCGCATCACCGCCGCGTACGCGTGGCGACTGCTCCTCATCGCGGCCGTCGTGTCGGGATTCATCTGGATCGTCATCCAGCTCAAACTCCTCGTCATCCCGCTCATGGTCGGCATCCTCATCACGGCGCTGCTGTGGCCCGCCTTCCAGTGGATGCTGCGGCACAGGTTCCCGCGCTGGCTCGCGGTCGCGATCTCGATCGTCGGCACGATCGCGATCGTGTCGGTGCTCATGTGGCTCGTCATCTGGCAGATCCGTCAGCAGCTCTCCGACGTGCAGAAGCGCAGCGCCGACGCGATCGAGCAGTTCCGGCAGTTCCTCATCGACGGCCCGCTGCATCTCAGCGAGAAGCAGATCCAGGGGTACATCGATCAGGGGCTGCAGATCATCAACGAGCAGGCCCAGCTGCTCTTCAACGGCGCCCTCGCCGTCGGCACGACCGCGGCGCACGTCGTCACCGGCGCCGTGCTCGCTCTCTTCATCCTCATCTGCCTCCTCGCCGACGGCGGCCGCATCTGGCGCTGGACCCTGCGGCTCTTCCCGCGTGCGGCTCGCCCCGCCGCCGACGCCGCCGCCACGAACGGCTTCGCGACCCTCGTCAACTACGCGCGCACTCAGCTCTTCGTCGCCGCGATCGACGCGGTCGGCATCGGCGTCGGCGCGGCGCTGCTCGGCGTTCCCCTCGCGATCCCCGTGGCGGTCCTCGTCTTCCTCGGTTCGTTCGTGCCGATCGTCGGCGCCGTGGTCACGGGCGCGATCGCCGTCGTGCTCGCGCTCGTCTACAACGGTCCGTGGATCGCGCTCGCCATGCTCGGCGTCGTCCTGGCGGTCCAGCAGATCGAGGGACACATCCTGCAGCCGATCATGATGGGATCGGCGGTGAAGGTGCACCCGCTCGCCGTGGTGCTCGTCGTCGCCGGCGGATCCATGGTCGGCGGCATCCCCGGGGCCCTGTTCGCAGTGCCCCTCGCGGCGTTCGTCAACGTCGCCGCGGTCACCATCAGCACGGGCTCGTGGCGCACCGGCGACCAGCCGACCGCCGACCTGATCTGGAGCACAGTCCCGCGACAGCGGACACGGAGGAATCGATGAGCGCAGTCCCCAGCCTGGCCGAGTTCGAGAGCGCTGCTCAGGGTCTGGCTGAGGTGATCATGCACACGCCGACCCTGCCCTCACGGGCGTTGACGGACGTGCTCGGCTCCCCGGTGCTCCTGAAGATGGAGAACCTGCAGCGCACCGGCTCGTTCAAGATCCGCGGCGCCGCCTTCCGACTGTCACGGCTGAGCCCCGAGGAGCGCGCCCGCGGCGTCGTGGCCGCGTCCGCAGGCAACCACGCGCAGGGCGTCGCCCTCGCCGCCCAGGCGCTCGGCATCCCCGCCACGATCTTCATGCCGCTCGGCGTGCCCGTGCCGAAGCTCCTCGCGACGCGGGGCTATGGTGCCGAGGTCGTCCTGGAGGGCGAGACCGTCGCGACCTCGCTGCGCCTCGCCGCCGAGTTCTCCGAGCGCACGGGTGCCGTGCTCATCCACCCGTTCGACCATCGTGACATCGTGATCGGCCAGGGCACTCTCGGGCTCGAGCTGCTCGACGACGCGCCCGACGTGGACACGATCGTGCTCGGCATCGGCGGGGGCGGGCTCATCGCCGGCGTCGCGGCCGCCGCCAAGGCTCGTGCCGCGCAGCGCGGACGCACCGTGCGGATCATCGGGGTGCAGGCCGAGAACGCCGCGGCCGTACCGCCGTCGCTCGACGCGGGGCGCCCGGTGGACATCGAGACCCGTCCGACGATCGCCGACGGCATCCTCGTCGCACGTCCGGGCGCGATCCCGTTCGAGATCATCAAGGATCTCGTCGACGAGGTCGTGACCGTGTCGGACGACGACCTCGCCCGCGCGATCCTCATCCTCCTGGAGCAGACGCGTGTGGTCGCCGAGCCCGCGGGCGCCGCGGGCGTGGCGGCGATCCTCTCGGGCAAGGTGCAGGGGAGCGGCACCACGATGGCCGTGCTCTCCGGCGGCAACATCGATCCGCTGCTCCTGCAGCGCGTGGTCTCCCACGGACTCGCCGCGTCGGGCCGCTACCTCACGATCCGCATCCCGCTGCCCGATCGCCCCGGACAGCTCGCCCGCGTCTCCGAGCTCATCGCGGAGGCCGGCGCGAACGTCATCGAGGCGATGCACACGCGGCACGGCCACGGGCTGCAGCTCAACGACGTCATCCTCGAGCTCAGCGTCGAGACGCGCGGTCCCGAGCACTCCGAGCTCACGCTGGACACGCTCCGCCGGGAGGGCTTCCTCCCGCTCGTCGTCCCCGATTGAGAAATCCTGCAGACGACGAAGGCCCTCTCCGCGCGGAGAGGGCCTTCGTCGTGTAACCGGGTCAGCCGGTGTAGGTCTCGACCTTCACGACCTCGACCGCGATGGAGCGGCCGTTGGGAGCCTCGTACGACGACTTCTCGCCGACCTTGAGACCGAGGATGGCCTGCCCGAGCGGGCTCGCCTCGCTGTACACGTCGAGGTCGCTACCGGCCGCGATCTCGCGGCTCCCGAGGAGGAAGACCTCCTCGCCGCCCGCCACGACGGCCGTGACGACCGTGCCGGGCTCGACGATGCCGCGGCTCGCGGGCGCCTCGCCGACCTTGGCGGTCTTCAGCAGGCCCTCCAGCGTGCGGATACGGGCCTCCTGCTTGCCCTGCTCGTCCTTGGCGGCGTGGTAGCCGCCGTTCTCCTTGAGGTCGCCCTCCTCGCGGGCGGCCTCGATGCGCTTGGCGATCTCGTCGCGTCCGGTCGTGGACAGGTGCTCCAGCTCGGCGACGAGCCGGTCGTAGGCTTCCTGCGTGAGGAAGGGAACCTGAGCGTCGGTAGACATGACGAAGCTCCTTCTTTCGGTATCCGCCGATGTCTGCCGGGGATATGCCAAGACGCCCCGGCACGGTGCCGGGGCGTCGTCTGTCTGCCCCGAGTCTAGGCGACCCAGCAGCTGTTCACCAAACCTGTCGTCGCCTCGGACACGGTCGGGACGGTCGCCGAGAGGGCCTGCGAATGGTTGTCGGATGCCGGGATCTCGACGACTTTCCAGCCCACGACGCCGAACTCCTCGTCGAGCGCCTCGACCACGCACACGACGTCTCGGCCCGAGGCGCCGGTGACCTGGAAGCGCACGTCGACGCTGTGCTCGTCGACGAGCTCGAAGCCCAGGTCGTCGGAGTCGACGGAGTTCATCTGCGACGTCACCGTCATCCACCCGAAGGCGCCGACGAGGAGCACGCCGATCGCGATGAGGACGATCCAGGGTCCCCGGCGTCGGCGGGTGCGGCCGTAGCGGTCGTCGAGCTGTTCTGCGGTCGTCACGGGGTGGGTCTTCCGGTCGTTAGGCTGGTATCTCCAGGTTATGCGACCTGCGCAGGAAAGGCAGACTCCATGCTCGCTCTGACCGAGACCCCGATGCCGACACCGACCATGACGGTGGCGCCCGAGGCGGTCACCCCCGGCTTCGTCGGCTTCGCCGTCGTCGTGCTGCTGCTCGTCGCCGTGATCCTGCTGATCCTCGACATGAACCGCCGCATCCGTCGTGTGCGGTACCGCGAGGAGGTCCGGGAGGAGCTGGACGCGGAGGAGGCCGCCCGCGCCGCCGACGAGGCGACCGAGACGGACGCCGACCTGCCCGAGGTCCGAGAGGGCGACGACGACCCCGAGAAGCGCTGATCCCGGGATCCTCGCGTCGGAGGTCCCGCGTCAGAGGTCGCGCGTCAGGCGCCCAGCGAGGGTGACAGCGGCTGCAGCGCGATGAGCAGGCACGCCGTCCAGTGGCAGAGGAACGCGAGCACCGTGCACACGTGGAAGATCTCGTGGAAGCCGAAGTGCCCCGGCCACGGGTTGGGCTTCTTGAGCGCGTACACCACCGCACCGCCCGTGTAGAGCAGACCGCCGACGATCACGAGCACCATCATCGCGACGTTCGCGTTCAGCAGGTCCACGATGTACATGACGGCGGCCCAGCCCAGCAGCAGGTACAGCGCGACGTACAGCCAACGGGGGGCGTTGATCCAGAAGACGCGGAACAGGATGCCGAGGAGCGCGCCGCTCCACACGAGGATCAGCAGCAGCATCCCCTTCTCGGGAGGCAGCGCGAGCACGGCGAGCGGGGTGTAGGTTCCGGCGATGAGCAGCAGGATGTTGGCGTGGTCGATCCGCTTCAGGACGACCTTGACCCTGGGGCCCCAGTCGAACCGGTGATACACCGCGGAGTTGCCGAACAGCAGCAGCGAGCTCGCCGCGAACACGGCGGCCGCCCACTTCGCCGCTCCGCCCTGCGAGAAGACGATCAGAAGCACGCCGGCGGCGATCGCGACGGGGAAGGTGCCGGCGTGGATCCATCCGCGCCAGGTCGGCTTGATCTCGACGTGCGCGTCGTCGGCTGCCTCTTTGAGAAGGGGCAGCTGCGGGAGGTCGGGGGCGGAGTCTTCGGGAGTGCTCACGTGCTCACTCTAGGTGTCGCGCCATTCCGCCAGGCGTACATATCCTGAGCGCCCGCCCTCGGTGTTCCCGGCCGCGGCGCGATAGCGTAGGGAGGTGATGTCACGTGAGGGTCAGGGGCGGGGGCCGCTGTACCGGCTCTACACCAGCAGGCTGCGCCGCCACCTCGATCCGGCGTCCATGCCGCACCACGTCGCGATGATGATCGACGGCAATCGGCGCTGGGCCCGGCAGCTCGGCTACGACACCCCCGCCGAGGGGCACCGGGCGGGAGCTGCCAAGATGCGGGAGTTCCTCGGGTGGTGCGACGAGCTGGGCATCCGCGTCGTATCGCTGTACCTCCTGTCGAGCGACAACCTGCGCAAGCGGGACTCGGCGGAGCTCGCCGACCTCATCGAGATCATCGCCGAACTCGCCGAGGCGCTGTCGCGCGAGGGCAACTGGCGGGTCAAGCACGTGGGCCGCTCCGACATCCTGCCGCCCGAGCTCGCCCGCGTGCTCGACGACGCCCAGGAGCGCACCAAGGACCACACCGGGCTGCATGTGAACCTCGCCGTCGGGTACGGCGGACGCAACGAGATCGTCGACGCGGTGCGCAGCATCGTGACAGCCCATCAGGCCTCCGGGGGCACGATCGAGGACCTCGCCGCGCACCTGACGCCGGAGATGATCGGGGAGCACCTGTACACGGGCGGGCAGCCGGATCCCGACCTCGTGATCCGGACGAGCGGCGAGCAGCGGCTCAGCGACTTCCTGCTGTGGCAGAGCGCGCACAGCGAGTTCTACTTCGTCGAGGCGCTGGGCCCGGACCTCCGCCAGGTCGACTTCCTGCGCGCCATCCGCGACTTCGCCGACCGCGATCGCCGCTTCGGCCGCTGAGATGGATGACGCACGCCCGCGCGTGTTCACCGACACGTAACGAATTGCGGGCGTGTCGAGCCGCCGAAATGTCGGTCGCTGGTCGTAACTTCTAGGCATCGGGCAAGGCGCCCGTCGAGTCGGCCTCAGGTTCGCGACTCGTGACCCCCTGGTCGACTCGTTCGAAATAGCCGGGATTCCCCGGGTCGGGAGTGGGTCGTGACCTCACGTACAGCGCAGCAGTCCACCAGCACCGCGCAGCAGTCCACCCGTAAGACGACGAGGCGGGCGACGTCCGCGAGTCCCGATCAGGACCTGCGCACGTACGTGCTGGACACCTCGGTCCTGCTGAGCGATCCGCAGGCCCTGTTCCGGTTCGCCGAGCACTCCGTGGTCCTCCCGGTCGTCGTCATCACCGAACTCGAGGGCAAGCGCCATGACCCGGAGATCGGCTACTTCGCACGCCAGGCGCTCCGGCACCTCGACGATCTGCGCATCGAGCACGGGCGCCTCGACTTCCCCGTCGAGGTCGGCGAGGGCGGCACTCTCCGCGTCGAGCTCGCCAACGCCGACACCTCGGTGCTCCCCGCCGGCATCCGCCTGAGCGACAACGACAGCCGCATCCTCTCGGTCGCGATGCACCTCGCGCAGGACGGGCAGGACGTCACGATCGTGTCGAAGGATCTCCCGATGCGCGTCAAGGCGGCGTCGCTGGGCCTCCGCGCCGAGGAGTACCTGGCCGAGCAGGCCGTCGACTCCGGGTGGACCGGCATCACGACCCTGAACCTGTCGGGCGACGAGATCAGCGACCTGTACGAGAGCGAGGTGGGCATCAGCGAGGACGCACGAGGGCTGCCGGTCAACACCGGGCTCATCATCCACTCCGAGCGCGGTTCGGCGCTCGGGCGTGTGACGGGTGACGGCGAGTACCGCCTGGTGCGCGGGGATCGCGACATCTTCGGGATGCACGGTCGCTCCGCCGAGCAGCGCATCGCGATCGACCTGCTCCTCGACCCCGAGGTCGGCATCGTGTCGCTCGGCGGTCGTGCCGGAACCGGAAAGTCGGCCCTCGCACTGTGCGCGGGTCTCGAGGCGGTGCTCGAGCGTCAGCAGCAGAAGAAGATCATCGTGTTCCGGCCGCTGTTCGCGGTCGGCGGCCAGGAGCTCGGCTACCTCCCCGGCGACCAGGGCGAGAAGATGGGGCCGTGGGGCCAGGCGGTGTTCGACACGCTCGGCTCGGTGGTCTCCGGCAACGTCATGGAGGAGGTCGTCGAGCGGGGGCTGCTGGAGGTTCTGCCCCTCACGCACATCCGTGGACGCTCGCTGCACGACGCGTTCGTGATCGTCGACGAGGCGCAGTCCCTCGAGCGCAACGTGCTCCTCACGGTGCTCAGCCGGATGGGGCAGAACTCGCGGGTCATCCTCACCCACGACGTGGGCCAGCGCGACAACCTCCGCGTCGGTCGGCACGACGGCATCGCCAGCGTCATCGAGACCCTCAAGGGCCATGACCTGTTCGCCCACGTCACCCTGACTCGGTCGGAGCGCTCCGCGATCGCCGCGCTCGTGACGGAACTCCTGGAGGGCGGAGAGCTCAGCTAGAACCGACCTCGACGACGGATGCCGCAGGGAACTCGTCCCTGCGGCATCCGTCTGTCCGGCTGAACCGCGGTTCAGCCCGGGTGCGTCATGGAGAGCAGGTCGAGCTTCTCGTCCAGCTGCTCCAGGGTGAGGTCGCCGCGCTCGACGTAGCCGAGGTCGATGACCGCGTCGCGCACCGTGATGCCCTTCGCGACCGAGTGCTTCGCGATCTTCGCCGCGGCCTCGTAGCCGATGAGCTTGTTGAGCGGCGTCACGATCGACGGGCTCATGCCGGCGAACGCGGCCGCGCGCTCGGTGTTGGCCTGCAGACCGTCGACCGTCTTGTCGGCGAGCACGCGCGAGGCGTTCGCCAGTAGGCGGATCGACTCGAGTACAGCGGTGCCCATGACGGGGATCGCGACGTTGAGCTCGAAGGAACCGGATGCGCCGGCCCACGCGACCGTCGCGTCGTTGCCGATCACGCGTGCGCACACCATGAGCACGGCCTCGGGGACGACCGGGTTGACCTTGCCCGGCATGATCGACGAGCCGGGCTGCAGGTCGGGGATGTGCAGCTCGCCCAGACCCGTGTTGGGGCCGGAGCCCATCCAGCGGAGGTCGTTGTTGATCTTCGTCAGCGACACCGCGATCGTGCGCAGCGCGCCGGAGGCCTCGACGAGTCCGTCGCGGTTGGCCTGCGCCTCGAAGTGGTCCTTCGCCTCGGTGATGGGCAGCTCGGTCTCGGCCGCGAGCAGCGCGATGACCTTCTGCGGGAAGCCGAGCGGCGTGTTGATGCCGGTGCCGGTGGCGGTGCCGCCCAGAGGAACCTCGGCGACGCGGGGAAGCGCCGACTGCACGCGCTCGATGCCCAGGCGGATCTGGCGTGCGTAGCCGCCGAACTCCTGGCCGAGCGTGACAGGGGTCGCGTCCATGAGGTGCGTACGACCGGACTTGACCGCGTCCTTCCACAGCTCGGCCTTGGCCTCGAGGGCGACGGCGAGGTGGTCGAGCGCCGGGATGAGCGTGTCGATGAGCGCCTGCGTGACGGCGATGTGCACCGAGGTCGGGAACACGTCGTTCGACGACTGCGAGGCGTTCACGTGGTCGTTCGGGTGCACGGTGGAGCCGAGGATGCGGGTCGCGAGCGTGGCGAGCACCTCGTTCATGTTCATGTTCGAGGACGTGCCGGACCCGGTCTGGTACGTGTCGACCGGGAACTCACCGTCGTGCGCACCGGAGGCGACCTGGTCGGCGGCCTGGGCGATCGCGTCGGCGATCGCGCCGTCGAGCGTGCCGAGCTCCTTGTTCGCGAGTGCGGCGGCCTTCTTGATGCGTGCGAGCGCCGCGATCTGCGTCGACTCGAGGCCCTTGCCCGAGATCGGGAAGTTCTCCACGGCGCGCTGCGTCTGCGCCCCGTAGAGCGCGTTCACGGGCACCCGCACCTCACCCATGGTGTCGTGCTCGATGCGGTAGTCGATGTCGGTCATTCCGAACCTTCCTTGGTTGCGGGGCTCTGCCCCTCGGTCTCGATTCCGTCGGTCTCGATGCCGACCGTGACGACGGGCACCGCGGTGCCCTCGGCGAGTCGGTAGTTGGCGCCCACGATGCCCAGACGTCCCTCGGCCACGGCGTTCGAGATGATCTCGGACGACTGCAGCAGATCGCCCACCGTGTTGCGCAGGTGTTCGCGTCCCACGAGTTCGGCGTCGATCTCGTCGACCGTGCTGCCGCCGCTCTCGGCGAGAACCTTGCGGGCGGCGGGGACGATCGGGGCGATGAGCTTCCAGATGTGCGGAGGGAGCGGAGCCGCGTCGATCGCGGTGCCGTCGATGGCGGCGCGCACCGCACCGCACGAGTCGTGGGCGAGCACCACGATCAGCGGGACCTCGAGCACGGCGACCGCGTACTCGAGGCTCGCGACGATGGACTCGCCGATCACCTGTCCGGCGTTGCGCACCACGAACAGGTCGCCGAGCCCGAGATCGAAGATGATCTCCGCGGCGAGGCGTGAGTCGGAGCATCCGAACAGAGTGGCGACCGGATGCTGTGCCTCGGCGAGGTTGCGTCGTCGGGCGACGTCCTGGTTCGGGTGGCGGGGGGCGTCGTCGACGAAGCGCTGGTTTCCCTCCTGCATCTGCTTCCAGGCGTCGGCGGGTGTGAGCGTCTGTGTCATGAGGACTCCGAGAGTTCGCGGATCTGGGGGACGAGCGACTCGGCGAGTTCGGCCGTGGAATCGGCGGAGCGCGAGCCGTACAGGAGCACGTAGTCGTCGCCGGCCTGCGTGCCGATCGCGTAGGTGAGGTTCTGCTTCGCACCGGCGTCGCCGAGGGAGTAGACGTCCCACTCGAGGCCGCCGATCGTCCTCGTGTCCGTGGGCGCGATGCCGTTGAGACGCTGGGGGGCCCAGGACGAGTCGGCGTCGAAGGCCTGAGCGAGCTTGACGAAGCCGCGCTCGTTCTCCGACGCGGGGGCGAGAGTGACGTCCCACACGACGGTCGCGCCGCTCGTGAGGCCGGCGGCGTTGACGCGCCAGAAGTCGTCGTCGATCGGGACGATGACCGGGCTGTCCATCGTCGTCTCGACATCGGCGGCGATGCGGGCGACGTCGATCGTGCGGGGGGACGCGGGCTCGCCGCGCGGCACCGCGAACACGATCACGGCGACGATCGCGAGCGTCGCGATGAGCGCGGCGACGAGGCCGCGCACGGTCTGGCTGGAGCGGTACGCGCGGCTGAACTCGGCCTTGCGCGTCGCTGTCTCCTCGGGGGTCTCGGGACGGCCGAGCTCCGCGACGACAGGAGGGCGCTTGCTCACGACTCGCCCTCGCCGGACACGGCATCGGAGTCGGATGCCGCGGCGCGGGCGGCGTCGAGGCGGCGCTTCGCGCCCAGGAGCCATTCCTCGCAGCGAGCGGCCAGCGCTTCTCCACGCTCCCACAGGGCGAGCGACTGCTCGAGGGTCGGCGCGCCCTGCTCGAGCTCCGACACCACCTTCACGAGCTCGTCGCGCGCGGCCTCGAACGACAGCGTGTCAACGGGGGTGTCGTTCAGCGCACTCACGCCCTCCATCCTACGCGTTGCGCGAGGGCTCTCCTGCGGGGAGCAGGACTCGCCTCACTCCGGCCGAGGGCCGGCGCTCTCGGCGATCTCGCCTTCGGAGCGCGCTGCGAGGGACCCGCGGTCGACCGTGATCGTGAGTGCGCTGCCGGCCGGAGCGTCGGCCGCGTCTCGGAGGATCACGCCTCCGTCCAGGTGCGCGATGGCGTACCCGCGGGCCAGCGTCGCGGCGGGGGACAGCGCCCGCAGCGAGGCGCGCAGCTCGCTCGTGGCCCTGCCCGCTGCGTCCAGCCGTCGGGTGACGGTGTCGCGGCCGCGCGACAGAAGCAGCCACACGTCTTGCGAACGCGCGTCGATGATGGGGTCGGGCGAACGCAGCGCCGGACGTGAGCGCAGTTGCTCGAGCTGAGCGATGTCGTGGGAGACGCGCTGCGTCAGTCGCATGGTCGCCCGTGAACGGAGCTGGGCGATGAGGGCGCGCTGCTCGCTCACATCGGGGACGACCCGCTTGGCCGCATCGGTGGGGGTCGAGGCCCGGAGATCGGCGACGTCGTCGAGCAGCGGGTGGTCGTTCTCGTGGCCGATCGCGCTCACGACTGGGGTCCTCGCGGCGGCGACGGCCCGCACCAGACGCTCGTCGCTGAAGCCGAGCAGCGTCTGCGGGTCGCCGCCGCCGCGGGCGATCACGATCACGTCGACGTCGGGATCGGCATCCAGCCGGGCGAGAGCGGCCAGCGTGTCGGGCACGCAGCGGTCGCCCTGCACGGCGGCGTACTCGGTGCGGAAGCGCACCTGCGGCCAGCGCAGCTCCGCGTTGCGGTGCACGTCCTTCTCGGCGTCCGACCTCTCGCCCGTGATGAGGCCGATCACGTGGGGGAGGAACGGCAGACGCTTCTTGCGGGCGGGGTCGAACAGCCCCTCCTGACGCAGCTGCGCCCGCAGACGCTCGAGCCGCTCGAGCTGGTCGCCGAGGCCGACGTGCTTCATGGCCGACACGGCGAAGCTGAAGTCGCCGGCCTTCACGAAGTAGTCGGCCTTGACCGCTGCGACGACGTGATCGCCGACGCCCAGGTCGTTCGGGATGCGCGGACGCACGCTCGACCAGATCCGGATCGAGATCTGCGCGTCGGATCGGGTGTCCTTGAGGCGCGCGAAGACGTTGCCGGCGCGGACGTTCCACGAGGTGATCTCGCCCTCGACCCACACGGTGTTCCAGCGCGCCACGAAGTCGCGGATCGTCGCGTTGAGGCGCGCGACGGAGGTCGGCGCGTCGGCCGAGGAGTCGCGCGGGGCGACGGCGTCGGCGGGCGGGGTCTCTCCTGATCGCGTCGTCGCTTCGAAGACGGTCATCCGCTCAGTTCACCTTCCCGGTCCTGCTCAGGCAGTCGGCGGTAGAATTCGAGTGTGACTTCGACTGCCGTTCATCTCCCTGCCCCGCGTGTCCCTCGAGTGCGTGCGGCGGCCGGGCGGCTTCAGGATAACCCGGTCGTCGGACACAAGCGGGTACTGCTCGCCGCCCCGCGCGGATACTGCGCCGGCGTCGATCGCGCGGTCGTCGCCGTCGAGAAGGCGCTCGAGCGCTACGGCGCCCCCGTCTACGTGCGCAAGCAGATCGTGCACAACATCCACGTCGTGACCGAGCTCGAGGAGAAGGGCGCGATCTTCGTGGAGGAGGTCGACGAGGTGCCCGAGGGCGCGCACGTCGTGTTCAGCGCGCACGGGGTCTCGCCAGCCGTCGTCAACGCGGCCTCGGACCGAGGGCTGCATGCGATCGACGCCACCTGCCCGCTCGTCACGAAGGTCCACCGCGAGGCCGTCCGGTTCGCGCGGGACGACTTCGAGATCCTCCTGATCGGCCACGACGGCCACGAAGAGGTCGAGGGCACCGCGGGCGAGGCTCCGAACCACGTCACGGTGGTGAACTCCCCGGAGGAGGCCGACACCGTGCAGGTGAAGGACCCCACCAAGGTCGTCTGGCTGTCGCAGACGACGCTCTCCGTCGACGAGACCATGGAGACGGTCAACCGCCTGCGCACGCGCTTCCCCGATCTGCAGAACCCGCCGTCCGACGACATCTGCTACGCCACTCAGAACCGTCAGGTCGCCATCAAGAAGGTCGCCGCGAACGCGGACCTCGTGATCGTCGTAGGGTCGTCCAACTCGTCGAACTCCGTGCGCCTCGTCGAGGTCGCCCTCGAGTACGGCGCCAAGGCGGCCTACCGCGTCGACTACGCCGAGGAGATCCAGCAGGAGTGGCTCGACGGCGTCGAGACCGTCGGGGTGACCAGCGGCGCCTCCGTGCCCGAGGTGCTCGTGCGCGAAGTGCTCGACGCGATCGGCGACGCGGGCTACCGCGACGTCGAAGAGGTGAAGACGGCCGAGGAGGACCTCATGTTCTCCCTGCCGAAGGAGCTGCGTCAGGACTCGTCCGGGCAGCGCGACGCTCGCGCGCTCGGGGGACGCGCATCCGGCGGAAGCGCGTAGCACCGTGAGCGCCGCGGAAGCGGAGCCGACCCTCATCGGGTCCGTGCAGCGCGCGCTGCGTCTGGTGGACATCGTCGCCAACTCCCCGCGACCGCTGCCCGTCAAGATGCTCGCGGCGATCACCGGGCTCACCCTCGGCACGACGTACAACCTCGTGCGTACGCTGATCCACGAGGGCTACCTGACGAACGAGCCGGACGGACTCGTCCTCGGATCCCGATTCCCGGCCTTCCAGAACGAGGTCGACTCGCGCGGGGTGTTCCTCGCCCGCGTGCGTTCGGCGCTGCGCGAGGTCACCGACGAGGTGGGGGCGACGGCGTATCTGTCGCGTTTCCACGATGGCGAGATGCACCTCGTCGACATCGTGGACGCCGTGCGGAATCCCCGCATCGAGCTGTGGGTGGGTCTCGACGCGAGCGCGCACGCGACGGCGCTCGGCAAGCAGATCCTCACCGATCTGTCGGACGAGGAGCGCCTCGACTACCTGTCACGGCACCGCCTCGAGGAGCTCACGCCGCGCACGATCAGCGATCGACGGACCCTCCTCACGCAGCTCGAGCACTCGCCGGGGTTCGCCATCGATCGCGAGGAGTACGCGGTCGGCAACACGTGCGTCGCGGTGCCGGTCATCGCTCCGAACGTCACGGCATCCCTGGCGATCTCCCTCCCCGCCGATCACGCGGTGGTCGATCGGAACCTCGTCGCGAGCCTGCAGCGCACGGCGAGACGGCTCTCGCTGCAGCTCGGCGCGGATGCGCTGGACGGCAGCGCCGTCAGCGGGGACTTCTCCATCTGAGGTTGTTTCACCATCTGAAGAAATCCCTCTGGTGGAAGTGCGGAGGCTTTCCTATCCTCGGTGATGTGGACGTCTGTGCGAACGACGTCCACGAGTGGTGGGACGTCCCCAGTGTCCCGGTCCACTTGGACGGCGAGTGTCCCCAGTGCTCGTCGTCCGCGGCCCCGAGGATTCCCCATGCCTCCGGGGCCGTCATCGTCTTGTCGGGGCGCTCCGGCTGGGAGCCCCTCCGAGCCACGGCGGATAGCATGGCGGCATGACCGATCAGCGTCCGCAGTACGGGGAGCTCGCGACTCCCGAGGAGCAGCGGAAGGCGGCCGGTCTGCCGCCGCTGGACCAGGCCCCTCCCGTCCTCGTCGACGCGCCGCCCGTCGCGACGGCACCGGAGACCCCGCCGGTGAAGCGCTCGCACCCGGTGGATCGCGTGATCACGATCGGACTGCTCGCCTACGGGCTGATCAACGTCGTCATGACGGGACTGTCGTACCTGGACTTCGCGACCGCCATGAACGAGGTCATGCGCGTGGTCGGCGTCGAGGGGGAGTTCACGAACTACGCGCAGGGCAGGCTCTGGGGGACCGTCGCGGCGATCGTCCTCGTCGTCGGCTGGTCGCTCACCGCCACGGTCTCGATCCGTCGCCTGCGTCGCGGACTCGTCGCCTGGTGGGTGCCGATCG
This sequence comes from Microbacterium sp. NPDC089696, assembly GCF_044749125.1. Lineage (NCBI taxonomy): Bacteria > Bacillati > Actinomycetota > Actinomycetes > Micrococcales > Microbacteriaceae > Microbacterium > Microbacterium sp. NPDC089696. The sequence goes on from NZ_JBIVHF010000001.1 coordinate 1,350,161, forward strand.
TCGGCGCGGTCGTGACGATGATCGCGACCTCCATCTGCGTCGCGATCCCCCTCATGGCGGACCCCGCCTTCATGGAGTACATCGCGCGGACCTCCGGGTCCTGACGTCTCGGGCGGCGCCGCGCACGCGCCGACGAGAGATGCCCCCGGCCGATCGGCCGGGGGCATCCGCGTCCTCAGGAGCGGGGATCAGCTCTTCGACTGGCCGTAGGAGCCGAGCTGGCGCGTGGACTCCACGACGCGGGCGGCCATGGCAGTCTCCGCGACCTTGCCCCAGGCGCGCGGGTCGTACTGCTTCTTGTTGCCGACCTCGCCGTCGACCTTGAGGACGCCGTCGTAGTTCTTGAACATGTAGTCGGCGATCGCGCGCGTGTACGCGTACTGCGTGTCGGTGTCGATGTTCATCTTGATGACGCCGTTCGCGACCGCGAGGGCGATCTCCTCGTCGGTCGAGCCGGAGCCGCCGTGGAAGACGAGGTCGAGGGGCTTCGCCCCGGTGTCGTACTTCGCGGCGACCTGCTGCTGGATCTCGCCGAGGAGCTCCGGGCGCAGCTTCACCCCTCCGGGCTTATAGACGCCGTGGACGTTGCCGAACGTGAGGGCGGCGATGTAGCGGCCCTGCTCGCCGAGTCCCAGCGCCTGCACGGCCTGGTCGACGTCGGCGAAGGTCGTGTAGAGAGCCTCGTTCGAGCCTTCGTGCGCGACGCCGTCCTCCTCGCCGCCGACGACGCCGATCTCGACCTCGAGGATCGCGTTGATCGCCTTCATGCGGGGGAGCAGGTCCTTCGCGATCTCGATGTTCTCGGCGAGCGGCACGGCCGAGCCGTCCCACATGTGCGACTGGAAGATCGGGTTGCGGCCGGCCTTGACCTCCTCCTCGGAGGCGGCGATGAGCGGCTCGACGAAGCCCGCGAGCGCGTCCTTCGGGCAGTGGTCGGTGTGCAGCGCGACGGTGACGGGGTAGTTCTTGGCGACCTCGGTCGCGTAGCGCGCGAAGGCGAGGGCGCCGGTGGCGCGCGCCTTGACGGTGTGACCGGCGAAGTAGTCGGCGCCGCCCGTCGTGACCTGGATGATGCCGTCGGAACCGGCTTCGGTCAGGCCCTGGAGGACGGAGTTGATGGTCTGCGAGCTCGAGACGTTGAAAGCCGGGTACGCGAAGCCGCCGGCCTTCGCGCGGTCGAGCATTTCGGCGTACTGATCCGGGGTGGCGACGGGCATGAGAACTCCTGCGGTAGGGGAAGCCGGGACAGCAGTCACTCTATCGGTGAGCACCGGAGGATGCTGTCGGGCGGACGCCGGTCCGGCCCGCCTCCTGCGCTCCTGTTAAGAAACGCGATTCCTTCACGTCATGCTCGACGAAAAGGGGGCGTTCGCCGACGTTCCTCTGGCTATGCTGACCGCATGGTGAGTCTGACGGCCGATCTGAGCCCCCTGCGTCCCGACCGTAATCTCGCAATGGAACTGGTGCGTGCGACCGAGGCCGCGGCCATCCGAGCGGTGCCGTTCATCGGCCGCGGAGCCAAGGAGGCCGCCGACGGCGCCGCCGTGGACGCGATGCGGGCCTTCCTGGGCACCGTCGCGTTCCAGGGGCGCGTCGTGATCGGCGAGGGCGAGAAGGACAACGCTCCGATGCTGTTCAACGGCGAGGAGGTCGGCACCGGTGTCGGCCCCGAGTGCGACATCGCGGTGGACCCGATCGACGGGACCTCGCTCACCGCCGCCGGACGCCAGAACGCGCTCTCGGTCATCGCGGTCTCCGACCGGGGATCTATGCTCGACGCGTCCAGCGTGTTCTACATGGACAAGCTCGTCACCGGTCCTGCCGGCGTCGGCGTCGTCGACATCCGCCTCCCGATCGGGGAGAACATCCGCAAGCTGGCGGGAGCGCTCGGAAAGCCTGTCGACGAGATCGTCGTCTCCGTGCTCAACCGTCCGCGTCACGAGAAGCTCATCCAGGAGATCCGCGACGCCGGTGCGGGCACTCGACTCATGAGCGACGGCGATGTCGCCGGCGGGATCAACGCGGCCCGCCACGCGGCCCGCACGGACATGTGCGTCGGCGTGGGCGGCAGCCCGGAGGGCATCGTCACCGCGTGCGCGATCAAGGCGCTGGGCGGTCACATCCAGGGCCGTCTCTGGCCGCGCGACGACGACGAGCGCCAGCGGGGCATCGACGCCGGCCTCGACATGGACAAGGTGTACGAGGCCGACGACCTCGTGCGCGGAGACAACACGATCTTCGTCGCGACGGGCGTCACGGACGGCCAACTCGTCGGCGGTGTGCGCCGTGAGGGCGGGTACATCTACACCGAGAGCGTGGTGCTGCGCGGCGCCTCCGGAACGCTGCGCCGCATCGCGTCCGAGCACCTCGTCTCGAAGTGGCTCTGAGCGCCGCGTCGATCGCGCCTCCAGGGCATCGTTACCGAGCCGTCATCCGCTGTTCGACGCCCATGCCGGGCTTCCGGCGACCCTCATGGCACAATTGAGGCTGGGTTTGTCGCCGTCGACGGAGCCGCCAGGCACCGCAGGCTGAGGAGGGCGAGAACATGGCAACGCAGCACACGAGCGGAACTCCCGCACGGACGAAGATCGTCACCACGAACACCGGTCGCATCCTTCGGGTGAACCTCGACGAGGTGTCCGCGCCCGGTGCGGCCGCTCCCGGAGCCCCTGCTCCCGCCGTGGTCGTCACCGACCCGGCTCGTCGTGCGGACGTGCTCTTCCGCAAGCGTCGCGACGAAGGGCACGAGCTCAGCTCCTGGTGGATGGTCGGCGCGTTCGTCGTCACCAGCGGCCTCGTGATCCTGCTGCTCAGCGGCGTTCCCGGCGTCGCCTGACGCTCGTCCTCGATCGCCGACGTCAGCGGGTGTGCGCCGCGTCGTCGGAGTCGAGCCGACCGCGCACGTCGCCGACATCCGCACGAAGGCGTTCATCGGCGTCGTCGGACACCCCGTCCGCGCCCACGAGCTCGGAGGCCGTGAAGCGTCGTGACTGCGCGGTGATCGCCGACGGAGCAGCGTCGAGACCGGATGTGTCGATGCCGGGGAACTGCCGCGCCGTCACGAGCACACGGCTCTCGAGAGAGCCGGCGAAGCGGTTGTAGCTGTCGACGGTGCGTTCGAGCGCACGGCGCAGATCGTCGGCGTGCCCGGCGAGCACGCCGAGCCGGTCGTAGAGCTGCGTGCCGAGCGTCAGCAGGGCGCGGGCCTCGGTCGACACCTCCTGCTGCGTCCACGTGTAGGCGACGGTCTTGAGCACGGCCCAGAGGTTCACCGGGGACGCGAGCGCCACGCGGCGGGCGAACGCGTGGTCGAGCAGCGTCGGGTCCTCGTCGATCGCGGCGGCGAGCAGTGACTCGCTGGGCAGGAAGCAGATCACGAACTCCGGACCGGCCTCGAGCCCCGACCAGTACGCCTTCTTCGCGAGGGCGTCGACGTGCGCACGCACGGCCTTCACGTGCCTCTGGATGAGCGTGCGGCGCTGCGCCTCGTGGGCGTCGCCGAGAGGGAGCGCCGATGCCTCGAGGTAGGCGTCGAGCGGCACCTTCGCGTCGACCGCGATCGAGGCCCCGCCCGCGAGGCGGATCACCATGTCGGGGCGTCCCTGGCCGCGGTCGGAGGCGATCGTGGACTGCAGGTCGAAGTCCACGTGACGGGTGAGCCCCGCGGCCTCGACCACACGCCGCAGCTGGGTCTCGCCCCAGACGCCGCGCGTCGCCGTCGAGCGGAGGGCACCCGCCAGGGACTCCGTGGTGGCCCGCAGCGCCTCATCGGATTCCTGAGCGCGCCGCAGCTGCTCTGTGAGCGATCCGAACTGCTCCTGACGGTCGTTCTCCATCGCCGCGACCTTGCTCTGCATCTGCTGCAGACTCTCTCGCACCGGAGCGAGGGCCGTCAGCACGGCGTTCTGCTGCTGCACGCGCTGCGCCTCGACGCGTTGCTCGTGTCGGGCGTGCTCCACGGCATCCCGGTACAGGTCGTACTGGCGGTCGCGGTCGTCGCGCGCAGCGGTGAGCTCGGCCTGTGCGCGCGCGAGCTCTGCCGCACCGCGGCCGGAGCGCAGCATCCAGCCCCCGGCGCCGCCGATGAGCAGCGCCACCAGGAGGAGAACGATCGTGAGAGCATCCATGCGTCCATCGTGGCCGGTGCCTCGGACATTCCGCGGCGCGACGCGGGGGAGCGGGCTCCGGGTCAGGCGACCGCGCGCTCGGGGGCGGCGACGACCGGCTCCGTCACGCGCAGCTGGAGAGCGCTCGCGAGGGCGAACACATCCGGGACCGCGAGTCGACGCGCCGCGTCCATCACGATGTGGGCGCACGCGAGGGCGTCGGCGAGCGCGTCATGGTGCGAGAAGCCGGTGAACCCGGCGGCCTCGGCTGCGCGGGGCAGCCGGTAGGAGTCGAGGTCGTACACCTTGCGGGCCACCTGCAGGCTGCACAGGGAGCGGTACGGAGGGCAGCTCACCGCGGTCGCCTCCGAAGCCCGGCGCAGAACGTTGAGGTCGAATCCGGCGTTGTGCGCCACCAGCACGTCGGAACCGGCGAAGTCGCACAGATCGACGAACTGCTCGGTCCAGGACGCCGCCGAGCGCACGTCGTGCGGACGGATCCCGTGGATCTTGATGTTCCACTCCTGGAATTCGTCGTGGCCTGCCGGCGGGCGGATGAGCCATCCTGCGGTCGCGACCACCTTCCCGTCGCGCACCCGGACGAGCCCGACGGAGCACGCGGAGGCGGGGCTGGAGTTCGCCGTCTCGAAGTCGATAGCGGTGAAGTCCAGGGGCACGATCTCACTCTCCCCCGACTCTCCCGACAGGCGAGGAGGACGCGCCGTAGGCTGGCGACATGAGCGACGGACTGTCCACATCCTTCGGCGCCGAGGCGCACAACTACGAGCTCGGGCGTCCCGAGTACCCGTTCGATGCGGTCGCCTGGATGCTCGAGCGTCTGCCTGCGGACTCGCACCGCGTCGCCGATGTCGGCGCGGGGACGGGGAAGCTCACACGCGTGCTCGCGAAGGCTCCGGACGCCGAGGTCGTCGCGATCGACCCGGATGCCGAGATGCTCGCGACCCTGCGCGCGGCGCTCCCCGGAGTGCCCACGTTCGTCGGCACGGCCGAGCAGCTGCCTCTTCCCGATGCGAGCCTCGACGCCGTCGTGCTGGGTCAGGCCTGGCACTGGGTCGACCCCGTGCGCGGTTCCGAGGAGGTCGGACGCGTGCTGCGCGACGGCGGCGTCCTCGGACTCATCTGGAACATCCGCGACGACCGCGTCGACTGGGTGCGCAGGCTCACGGAGATCATGCACGGCAGCCACGCCGAGATCATGCTCGCGGGCGGAGGACCGGTGGTCGCGGCGCCGATGGGTCCGCTGGAGGAGCACACCTGGGAGTGGGTGCGCCCGATCACGCGCGATCTGCTGCACCGGATGGCCTCCTCGCGCAGCTACGTCATCACCGCGCCCGAGGAGGAGAAGCAGCGGATCCGTCGCGACATGGACGCGCTCTTCGACGAGCTCGGCCTCACGGAGGGGGCGACGATCGACCTGCCGTACGTGACGCGGGCCTATCGCAGCGTGAAGGTCTGAGGACCGGCGTCGCCTACGCCCTGTCCCGGAGGTAGGTGATGTCCCCGGCGTAGGCCGTTTCGCGGCGCATCCTCCTCCGTGGGAGACATCGCCTACCTGCGCGACGGGCTCTGGCTGTCGGGCCGACAGGGCCGGCCGGGTAGACTCGTACCCCGTGGCTCTCACTATCGGAATCGTCGGCCTGCCCAACGTCGGCAAGTCCACCCTCTTCAACGCTCTGACCAAGAACGACGTGCTCGCGGCGAACTACCCGTTCGCGACGATCGAGCCGAACGTCGGCGTGGTGAACCTGCCGGATCCGCGGCTCGACAAGCTCGCCGAGATCTTCCACAGCGAGCGCGTCCTGCCCGCTGCGGTGTCGTTCGTCGACATCGCCGGCATCGTGCGAGGCGCGAGCGAGGGCGAGGGCCTCGGCAACAAGTTCCTCGCCAACATCCGGGAGGCGGATGCGATCGCGCAGGTGGTCCGCGGCTTCGCCGACGACGACGTGGTGCACGTGGACGGCGCCGTCAACCCGGCATCCGACATGGAGACCATCAACGCCGAGCTCATGCTCGCCGACCTCGAGACCGTCGACAAGGCGATCACGCGGTACGAGAAGGAGGTCCGCGGCAAGAAGGTCGAGCCCCTCGTGCTCGAGACCGCCGTCGCCGCGAAGGACGCGTTGGAGCGCGGCATCCTGCTCTCCACCAGCGGACTCGACCTCGCCCCGATCCGCGAGCTCGGCCTGCTGACCTCCAAGCCCGTGATCTTCGTCTTCAACGTCGACGAGGGAGTGCTCACCGACTCCGCCCGCAAGGAGGAGCTCGCGGCGCTCGTCGCCCCCGCCCAGGCGATCTTCCTCGACGCGAAGATCGAGTCCGAGCTCAAGGACCTCGACCCCGAGGACGCCGCGGAGCTCCTCGCCTCGACCGGCCAGGACGAGTCGGGTCTCGACCAGCTCGCCCGCATCGGCTTCGCCACGCTCGGCCTGCAGACGTACCTCACCGCAGGGCCGAAGGAGGCCCGCGCGTGGACGATCCCGCAGGGCGCCAAGGCGCCGCAGGCCGCCGGAGTCATCCACACCGACTTCGAGAAGGGCTTCATCAAGGCGGAGATCGTGTCGTTCGACGACCTCGTCGAGACCGGCTCGGTCGTCGAGGCGCGCGCCAAGGGCAAGGCCCGCCTCGAGGGCAAGGACTACGTCATGCAGGACGGCGACGTCGTCGAGTTCCGCTTCAACAACTGAGCGGGACAGTGTGATCGAAGGCGGACGCCTGAGGTCAAATTCTGAGGAAGATGTCATCTATGTCCAGCTCGGGCAACTTGGCCATGGACCGTCGTGCCCATTCCGGGTCGATCATGGCTTGAGCGTGTGTGATCTGAAGTTGCGCTTCCTTCATTGTGTAACGGAGCACCTCCGTCCAGTAAACAATTTCTACGTTTTGTCTCGAACTCATGACGGCTCTCAAGAAGGCCGTGGCGCTCTGATGCAAGCTGTCCATACATTCATACGCTGGCATGTAAAAGCCCACAGGTCGTGGACCATGGAGATAGACGCCCAAGGAGTCCGCGGCGGCTGACTTCATCGATCCGCTATGCGATGCGTGAACGTGGTGACTGGCGTTCGAGAAGCGCGAGCTTGAATCGACATTCCCATATGCTCTGCTTATGTCCGCGTATGTTACGCGACGGTTGTCGAAGGCGGGCGACGCCCAGCCGTATGGTCTGGACATGGAGGCCCCATGGCGCTGGATGACGCGCTGATACTGCTTATCAATTAATTGGGCCGTCTCAGCAGTGAGGCCGCGAATATGGCCGTCCTCTTTCCGGCGCCACATTTCCACATGGTGGCTTGCCTCGAATCGGTTTGCGATCTCCGTACTGCTCCGCTCGATGAAGGTCGCAATGACGCCGAGTTCGACTACGGTTCGCATGCGGGCTTCAGCACCGTCCGGAAACCCGCGTTCGAGCAATGCAAAGGTTTCGTTGGTCGCGGTCATGGCCCGTTGGAGTAGTCCGGCCAAGACTTGCGCCTTCCGACGCGGGCGCCCCTGCTGGAGCCAGCGAGAGCCCGCGAACGCCAATACATGGCCGCAGATCGAGAGATAGGCCGAGACGAAGTCCAATGATTCGTCTAGAAGCTCAGCGACCGAGTCGCTGACCAGGTCGGGAAACGCACGCGCCGCCGAGCCAAGCTCCGCGAGGTCCTCTGGAAGGTGCCAGTCCAGATTCTCAAGAAAGTCACGTGCCTTTTCGTGCGGGTCAGCCTTCGGATTTCGACGTCTGTAGGAGGTGATACTCCCCGCGATTCTCTGCGAGAGCTTCTTCAGAAACACTCGCTCGAGATCAGCCAGCTTCATTGCCTGGTCTGCTTCGGTTGACTGCCCGTCGCCTGGGGATGTCCTCATGGCTGAAGTATGCCGGTTTACGCAGCTGGGTGTTCGCGATCGTGGCGCTGGCGCGCGCGATTGCAGCTTCGAAGTTCTTACTCTGCCCATCGAATGTGCAGAGCAAACAATGGTTGCTTGATTACGTGACGTCGTCGAGTTCCGCTTCAACAACTGACGGGTCTAAGCGACATCCGACGAGGGTGGCGTGCGCGTGCGCGTGCGCCTGCACTGATCGTCGACGTCGAGCGTCACCACGAACTCCATCGTCTCATCGCTGGACTGATCGATCACTTCCTCGGTGTAGAGAGTGATGATCTCGGCGTCGTCCTGCGGATCGTTGCCGCTGAATGCAGCGCCACTGGGGATGCGTTCGACTCCGATGCGCGAGCCGTCCGCCCGGATGTACTCGATGTCGACGACCGTGCCTTCCACCTCCGCAACCGGTGCGTCGACCGTGTGAACGACCTGGAAGAACTGCCCATCAGGGGTTGTGAGATACACCCACCGCACACGCTGATACCGCGTGACCTCGGGGCCACAGCACGTGTGCTCCCCGCGAGCGTGGATGATGATCTGCATCCGCCCACGTTATCGGCCCGCGCTCGCGGGAAGCGCTGACGACGTGCTGCGGAGCGCCGAGTCGTCGACGCGGTGGCGGCGAGGACAGCGGCACACCAGGACGTCGATCTGTGGCGCGCCCCCCGCCGCTAGCTTGGGGGGATGATCGCTCCTTCGCTTGCTGAACAGTTCGCGTGGATGAAGGCGATGCGACCGGAGACCGCTCGCATCGACTTCGTCTTCAACAACGGAGACAGGCTGCACCCGCTGCTCGAGCTCTTGGCGCATCTCGATTCGGTGAGAACGATCGGTGTCGGTCCCGGCTACGGTCACTACGGCAGGGGGCGCCCGACCGCGGTGAAGCGCAGCTACGCGTACGACCGCGACATCGTTCGTGCGATTGAAAGCCTCGGTGGGTTCTTCCCTGAAGCCACGAGTCGCGAGCAGTGGACAGGATTGGGAGACGTCGACGTCGCCTTCTTCGACAAGAGAGGCAGGCTTCTCGGGGCGACCGTGACTCACGAGGGTATGCTCATCGAACCAACCGACGAGGACGACCGGACCCGCTGGTCATGACGGCGCTCGGTAGCGGAACGTCGTCGAGCTCCGACACAGTTAGGCATCACAATGGTTGTCCCACACGTACCCGATGATCTGCTCTCCAGGCTCATAGGTGATCGGATGTACTCCGTCGAGTTCGTCCTCAACGACTATGTTCAGTTCCGCTTCGACGGATTGGCGCAGGGGGCGCCGGTGACGTTGAACTCCTATGTCTGGCCGGTGGTGGAGTTCGGAGGGCGTACCTGGCTCGAGGACGACCTCGGATACGCGGATGCGATTCGTCGGCTCACACCAGGAGCTGTCATCGCGACGACCGAGCGGACTGGCCACGGGATCAGAATCGAACTCGATACGGGTGCTTTCGTGATCCACCCGAGCGTCGAGGACGTCAACGTCGAGATCGCTGAGATCAGGGGTTGGAGCGACGGTGCATGGATGGTGTGGCGTCCGGGTGCGCACAGCTTTGAAGATCTTCCGCAGCCCTGATGCAGAACGACACACGGAGAAGTTCCGCTTCATCAACTGACGGACGGAGAGCCATGTCCACCGATGCTGTGAGCCTCGGTGACGCGATTGCGTCGCTGACTTTCTCGGACCTGCGGTTCGACGCTTCCGGGTTTGCAATGCTGGATGTGCGACTTCGAGGACCGGGCCTCGACGCTTCGTTGGGCTGCTACGTCCACGATCCGAGGGAACTCGCGCAGTACTTCCGCTCGCTCGATGCCGGCTGGCGCGGATGGTCGGGGGAACGGCGGTATGCATCGCTGGAGGGCGAAGTGGTTCTGAGCGCCCGACATGGTCGGCGGATAGAGATCGCGACGTCGCTCGGGTTCGTGCCGGGTGGCGACGTCTCGGTGGGCTGGAGCTGCACGGCCGGGGTCAGCGTCGAGCCCGGCGAGCAGCTGGCGGGCTTCGTCCGCGACTTCGACGGGTTCCTCGCCGCGTCGACCCGCTGATCCGCATGCCCGTAGTCTGACGCGTGTGATCCAGGGGAACCGTGCCTCGCTCATCGTCCACAGCGACGTCAGGACCGTCAGCGAGATCTCAGCGCTGTTGGGTCTCGAGCCGGACCGTTGGGGCGAGAGCGGCGAGGTCGTCATGCACAGGAGGGGGCGGCCGGACGTATCGAGGCGTCGCCCTTACCCTCACTCCTTCTGGGCCTCGGAGACGATCACGCGTGAACCGGCTTCCGAAGACCAGACGGGCTTCGCCGCGCTCCGCAAGCTCGTCGATCTCTTGGAGCCGTGCGCGGACGCGCTCGCAGAGCTGCGCCAGGACGGCGAGACGATCATCTGGTGGTCGGGTGACTCGGACAGCACGCAAGGCGGATTCGTCCTGGAGGCGGACCTGCTCCGACGTGCGGCGATCCTGGGCTGTGACATCTACGGCACGACCTACCTTTCCGAGGACGCGGATGACGGCTGAGCGCGGTCACCACGAGCTCACCCCGGTGAGGCGAACCTAACCCCGCCGCGATACGCTGGACAGCGACCCCTGCAGACGACCGAGGAGCCGCACGCGCATGACCGACACCCAGATCTTCGAGCCCGACGGCCGCGCCATCCCCTTCGCCGACGAGGGCGACGGTCCGGTCAAGCTGGTGCTCATCCAGGAGCAGGGCCTCGCCGCGGACGTCCTGGGCGTCGCCGCGCACTACCTCGCCGAGGAGGCGGGCTTCCACGTGCTGCGCATCGGCCACCGCGCGGGTGAGGCGTCGCTGGAGGAGCGGGTCGCGGATGCCGTCGCCGTGATCGACCACGTCGGCATCGAGGACACCTGGATCGGCGGACACGGCTACGGCGGCACGATCGCCCGCGCCCTCGTCGCCGCCCACGTCGACCGCGCCAACGGACTGCTGCTGCTCGGCGTCGAAGACGTCGACATCCCGGTCGCCCCGGCCATCCCCGTGTTGATCGTGCAGGGCACCGAGGACACGGACACGCCTCCTGCGAACGCCGAGGCGCTGCAGGCGAGCGTCCCCGACCGCTCGAGCATCAAGACGATCGCCGGCGACCACCTCTTCCCGATGCATCACCCGATCGAGACCGGTGTGATCATCGAGGAGTACCTGGACTGGGACTGACGCCGTGACCGACCTCTCGCAGCGCCCCGAGCGCACCGTCGTCATCGTGATCGACATGCAGGCCGGGGTGACGCGCGGCTGCGTCGACGAGCACGGCGTGCTCGAACGGGCGGACGCCCTCGTCCGACGCGCCCGCGAGGCGGGAACGCCCGTGGTGTGGGTGCATCACGACCCGGTCGGCGTCGGTACGCCGGACTGGGAGCTCGCCGCACCGCTGCACCGCGTCGACGGGGAGTCGCTGGTCCGCAAGGACTACCGCGACTCCTTCGCCGACACCGACCTCCGCGACGTACTCGACCGATCGGGTGCGACGCGTCTCGTGATCGCCGGTGCGCAGTCGGACTTCTGCGTCCGCACGACCATGCAGCGCGCCGCGGCCGAGGGCTACGACGTCACCCTCGTGAGCGACGCGCACACCACGGTCGGCACCGAGTGGGACGGCGTGCCGATCTCGGGCGAGCAGATCGTCGCGCACACGAACATGTACTTCTCGGGGCTCCGCTATCCGGGCCAGCGCTTCGAACTGGAGACGCACGACGTCGTACGGCTCTGAGCACTGCGTCGCGAGCGCTACTGTGAACTCGTGACCCAGATCGCCGCGCCGCCGCGGACCAACACCCTCGCGATCATCGCCTTCATCGCGGCCTTCGCCATGCCGCTCGCCGGAGTCATCCTCTCGGTGTTCGCTCGTCGCCAGCTCGACCATCCCGGGAACGTGGAGACGGGGCGTGGACTCGTGCGGTGGGCCATGGTGATCGGCATCCTCGGCACGCTCGCGCAGGGCCTGTTCTTCGTGTTCTGGTTCACGATGTTCTTCCAAGCCGTCGGCTGATCCCCGAGAGGTCGCGTGGCTGAGAGGATGGTCTGATGACCGCCACCCTCGTCGCCCACGACCTCGCCGGGGGCCACGGCCACCGCATCCTGTTCGAGGGGCTCGACCTGACCGTCGCGCCGGGCGACGTGCTCGGCGTGGTCGGGGCGAACGGCGCCGGGAAGTCGACGCTGCTGCGCCTGCTCGCGGGCGTCGACGCGCCGATGTCCGGCACCGTCTCGCTCGCTCCGGCAGACGCCTTCGTCGGATGGCTCCCACAGGAGCACGAGCGCGTCGACGGCGAGACCGTCGCGCAGTACATAGCCCGTCGCACCGGGTGCGCGGAGGCGACGCGACGCATGGATGCCGCAGCCTTGGCACTCGCCGATCCCGCACTCGCGCCCGAGGGCGTCGATCCCGCTGATGCGTACTCGGAGGCCCTCGACCGGTGGCTCGCGAGCGGCGCCGCCGATCTCGACGACCGCATCCCGGTCGTGCTCGCCGACCTCGGTCTGCCCGGCGGCGCGGAGTTCGCCGCGGAGGCCCGGATGACGGCTCTCTCGGGCGGCCAGGCGGCGCGCGTCGGCCTCGCCGCCCTGCTGCTCTCGCGCTTCGACATCGTGTTCCTCGACGAACCCACCAACGACCTCGATCTCGACGGCCTCGACCGCCTCGAATCGTTCGTGCGCGGACTGCGCGGCGGCGTCGTGCTCGTCAGCCACGACCGCGAGTTCCTCGCTCGGAGCGTCACCCGCGTACTGGAGCTCGACCTCGCACAGAACTCGCACCGGATCTACGGCGGCGGGTACGACGCCTATCTCGAGGAACGCGCGGTCGTGCGCCGCCACCTCCGTGAGAAGTATGACGAGTTCGCCGAGAAGAAGGCCGACCTCGTCGCCCGCGCCCGCACGCAGCGCGAGTGGTCGAGTCAGGGCGTGCGGAACGCCATGAAGAAGTCGCCCGACAACGACAAGCTGCAGCGCAAGGCGTCGATGGAGTCGAGCGAGAAGCAGGCGCAGAAGGTGCGCCAGATGGAGAGCAGGATCGCCCGTCTCGACGAGGTCGAGGAGCCCCGGAAGGAGTGGCGTCTCGAGTTCACGATCGGCTCAGCGCCGCGCTCCAGCAGCGTGGTGTCGACGTTGAGCGGTGCGGTGGTGCGGCAGGGGGAGTTCACCCTCGGTCCGGTGACGTTGCAGGTCGACGCCGGGGATCGCATCGGCATCACGGGCCCGAACGGCGCCGGGAAGTCGAGCCTCCTGCGCACACTCCTGGGTCGCCAGGCCCCGACCGAGGGCACGGCGAGCCTCGGCAGCAGCGTGCAGATCGGCGAGATCGATCAGGCCCGATCGCTCCTCGACGGCGACGCGGTGCTCGCCGACGCATTCGAGGCGCTCGTGCCGGAGATGTCGTCCGCCGACGTGCGCACGCTCCTCGCGAAGTTCGGGCTCAAGGCCGACCACGTCACACGCTCGGCCGGCGGTCTGTCACCCGGCGAGCGGACCCGCGCCGCACTCGCGCTCCTGCAGGCCCGCGGCGTGAATCTGCTCGTGCTCGACGAACCCACGAACCATCTCGACCTGCCGGCGATCGAACAGCTGGAGCAGGCTCTCGAGACCTACACCGGCACACTGCTTCTCGTGACGCACGACCGGCGGATGCTCGATGCGGTGCAGACGAACCGGCGATGGATCGTCGAGGGCGGCCAGGTGACCGAGCGCTGACTCAGCGCCCCTGGCGCTTCTTGTAAGGCTTCGGCTGGCCCTTGACGATCGGCGCGCGACCCTTGCCCTTCGACGCCTTGGCCTTGCCGCCGGCGGGAGCGACGTTCTTGGGCGCGGGCGGGGGAGCGGCCGCGACGGCGGCCTGCGCCTCGACGAGGAACAGTTCTCCGACGCTGGTCAGGCGCGGTGTCCCCTCGCGGTTGATCAGGGTGTGCCCGACCTCGGCCTCGAGCTTGTCGAGCGAGGTGTAGAGCGAGGCGAGCGGGATGCCGAGCTGCTCGGCGGCGCGGGGGAAGTGGAGCATCTCCGCGAGGACGACGTAGCGACGCAGCAGGGCGATCTTCATGCGGGGCGTTCCTTCTCGGACGGGACGATCGGTCGTGACTCGTCTTCCAACCTACGCGAGCGAGGTCCGCGCCCGGACGCACGGATGCCGCGGCTCACCGAGCCGCGGCATCCGAGACGACGGGGCGTCAGGCCTGAGGGAGGACGGCGAAGGACACGGAGCCCTCGTCGTCGACGCCGGCGTCGAGGATCTTGTCGTCGAGGGCAGCCGCGGCCGTCTCGTCGAGGAACAGGCGCGTGCCGGACACCTCCACGACCTGGTCGGCCGGCTCGGGGTCGGGGGTGACCAGGACGGCCAGGCGAGCGCCGCCGTCGGGTCCGGGGGCGGGCGTGGAGTGGATCCGGAGCCCGGCGTCGGCGGCGTCGGTCTGACGGCTGACGAGAGTGTTGACGATGGCGGTGGCGTTGTCGGTGAGGGTGAGCATGTGCTGTCTCCTTCCGGTTGCGAACACGAGGCGAGCGCGACGTGTCCGGGCCACGATTCCGAACCTCGGTGCGAGGTTCAACCCGACGCGCCCGGTTCGGAGGGTTCTCCCACCGGATGCAGAGGTTTGCGCAGGAAGACCTGATCGGTGCCGTCGCTTTGGGGCACGCGTGTGCTCTCCGAGTACCCGAGCTTCTCGTACAGCCGGATGTTCGCCTCGCTGAGGCTTCCCGTGAACAGCTCGGCGACCTCGGCGGACGAACGCCTCTCGGCCGCGTCGAGCAGCGTCCGCCCGATGCCCTCGCCCTGCGCATCCGGTGCGATCGCGATGCGGCCGATCAGCAGCATCCCCTCGCTCTCCTGGTACCGGATCGCGCCGACGAGCCGCCCGTCGATCCGCGCACCGAGACCCTGACCCGCCCGTAGCTCCGCCTCGACCTCCGGGAGCGTCTGGGTGAGCGGCGGCATGTCGGGACTGCCGTAGACGAGCGCCTCCGAGACGAACGCGGCGCGCTGCAGCGTGAGCACCTCTCCGGCGTCCGCCGCCGTGAGCGGCGCGATGTCGATCTGCGGGTTCTCCTGTGTCATCCGTACCTCCGCCCGCCACGATCGGGCCTTCGCCCGATCACTGTCAACCCCCTCGGGCCGCTGCGCGCGAAGCGACTATCGTCGCGGCTCAGGAGGACACATCATGGCTGAGAAGAAGACGACCACCGGCGGCGCGAACACGAAGCGCGGAGCCAAGACCACCCGACGCCAGAACGCCGAGAAGGGGTTCACGGCGTCGCCCACGCTGGCGGCCAATCTGCAGACCGTGCTCGTCGATCTGATCGAACTGTCGCTGCAGGGCAAGCAGGCGCACTGGAACGTCGTCGGCCGCAACTTCCGCGACACGCACCGCCAGCTCGATGAGATCATCGAGGCCGCCCGCACGTTCAGCGACACGGTCGCCGAGCGCATGCGCGCGCTCCACGCGGTGCCCGACGGACGCACCGACACGATCGCCGAGACGACGTCGCTGCCGGCGTTCCCGATGGGCGAGGTGTCGACCGAAGACACCATCGACCTCATCACCGCACGGCTGGAGGCCGCGATCGGGACGATGCGCGACGTCCACGACGCGGTCGACGAGGAGGACCCGACCTCCGCGGACATCCTGCACGCGGTGCTCGAGAGCCTGGAGCAGTTCGCCTGGATGGTTAGTGCGGAGAACCGCACACCGGCTCGGAGCTGAGACCGATCGACCTCAGCTCTGCTTCGCTTCCTTCGCCCGACGGACGATTGTGGGCAGCGCCATCCAGAAGATCAGCACCACGACGATCGAGGCGATGAGCGCGACCAGCCCGGCCGTCCTGCCCACGGTGAAGTCGATGATGAGAGTGGTGACGCCGACCGTGAGGGCCGCGATCACGATGAGGTCGATGCGGACGATGCGGGCCGCGATCCGTACGAGCTGCGGCTTGCGGCGGCGGCCGAACAGGGCACGGTGCATGCCGACCGGGGCGAGTGCCAGAATGGTCGCGAGCGCGGCGAGGCCCACGAGCACCACGTACACGTCGCGCTGGAAGGCGTCCAGGTCCTCGAACCGGGGCTGGAACGCGACCGCGAGGAGGAAGCCCGTGAGGATCTGCGTGCCGGTCTGCATCACCCGCAGCTCCTGGAGCAGCTCGTCCCAGTTGCGATCGGCACGCTCGTTGGGCGTCTCGTCTCGGCCGTCGACGCGGTCGTCGCGCTCGATCGGATGCAGGGGGCGCTCTTCCGGGTCCATGCGGTCAGTCTCCCCGGCCGCGTTGCGTCGTGTCCAGAGGCTTGACTCCCGTCTGCGGGAGGCGGGCTCGTGACGGTCCCGCCGATCCGGGAGTGGTGGTCGCAGTTGAGCGACGAGGCGCGGCTCGATGTCTTCGAACACGCGCCGCACCTCGGGGAGATCGCTCGTGGCGAGGTCCGCGAGATCACCGGGGCGGTCGTCGGCATGGCCGAGACCCTCGACGAGGACGACCTCGACTACGCGCGATCGGAGACGGAGAAGGGCGTCTGATCCGATTCTTCGCGCAGCCTCGGCTCGCGGCGGAACTCGGGGCGCACACCGGACTTGTCGGCGTAGAACGCGCGGATCCGGTCCATGTCCGCCACCACGTCGCCGGTCAGGTCGAGTGTGGGTCCGAGCCCGGTCGTCATGGTGTTGCGGTCGACGTAGCCCAGCGTCACCGGCATCCCCGTCGCTCGGGCGATGCGGTAGAAGCCGGACTTCCAGTGCGAACCGCTGCGCCGGGTGCCGTCGGGGGTGATCACGAGTCCGAAGACGTCACCGGCCTCGACCTGCGCCACGACATCGTCCACCACCCGTGCGGGATCGGCGCGGTCGACGGGGATGCCGCCGAGGCGTCGCATGATCGGACCGCGCCATCCGCGGAACAGGCTGTTCTTGCCGAGCCACCGGATGTCGACGCCGAGGCGCCACGCGATCGCCAGCATGAGCACGAAGTCCCAGTTGGAGGTGTGGGGGGCGCCGATCAGCACGGTCGGCCGCGTCGGAACGGCCTCGACCGTGAGGGTCCAGCGGCTGAAGGCCCAGTACACGCGGGCCAGGGATCGGGTGAGCATCCGTCCACCGTACGGGAGTCCGCTGTCCGCGCGCTGGCACGCGTGATCGACGACACGCGTCGCCGACAGGCGTACCATCGAAGGATGGCTACGACACAGGAACCCGCAGAGCAGGACACGCCGAGCGCGCTGTCGACGCTTCCCGGCACCCTGAACCTCCTCGAGGGAGAGGCCGCCGGATACTGCAGCGGCGGCGTGTGCCACTTCCCGGCGCCCAAGGCACCCTAGGAGCGCAGCACGCCGCCGCCGCCGAGGTCAGTGCCCGACGTGGGCGCCGCTCGGCTCCTCGGCCGGCTTGCGGACGAACGCGCTCAGCGCCACCGCCGCGAGCGAGATGATCGCCGCGATGAGGAACGCCATGCGCGCACCAGGTGCACCGGCGACCGCCGTCGACAGTCCCTCGTCCTCGCCCGCGTGCAGGATCGACGAGTACGTCACCGTCAGCAGTGCGACACCGGCGGCGCCGCCCACCTGCTGCAGCGTGTTCAGCACCGCGGAGCCGTGCGAGTACAGCGAGCGGTCGAGCGAACCGAGGGACGCCGAGAACAGCGGGGTGAACGACATCGCGAGCCCCACCGACATCGCGGCCTGCACGAGGATGAGCACCAAGAACACGGTGTGCTCGCCGACCGTCGAGTAGAAGAACAGCGCCGCGGAGACGAGGATCGTGCCGGGGATCAGCAGCGGGCGGGTGCCCTTCGCGTCGTAGATCCGCCCCATGATCGGACCGAGCAGACCCATGAGCACGGAACCGGGTAGCAGCACGAGACCGGACTCGAGGGCGTTCAGACCCGCGACGTTCTGCAGGTACTGCGGCAGCAGGGTGAGCGTGCCGAACATCGAGAGCGCGAGGATCGTCATGATGACGACCGAGAACGTGAAGTTCACCGAACGGAACACGCGCAGGTCGAGCAGGGCGTCGTCGACGCGCTGCAGCACCAGCTGACGCCATACGAACAGGGCGAGGGCGATCGCGCCGCCCACGAGAGCGGAGATGCCCACGGCCTCGCCGGAGCCGCCGTGGCCGCCGAACTGGCTGAGGCCGAACACGATGCCGCCGAAGCCCAGGGCGGCGAGCGGGATCGAGAGCACGTCGAGGGGGACGACGCGCGTCTCACCGAGGTTCGTCATCCACTTGGCGCCCATCGCCAGCGAGACGAGCGCGATCGGCAGGACGATCGCGAACAGTGCACGCCAGTTGAGCGTCTCGAGCACGGCGCCCGCGAGCGTCGGGCCGATCGCGGGGGCGAGCGAGATCACGAGTCCGACGCGGCCCATCATGCGTCCACGCGACTGCGGCGGCACGACGTTCATGATCGTCGTCATGAGCAGCGGCATCATGATGCCGGTACCTGCGGCCTGGATCACGCGACCGACCAGCAGCACCGTGAAGCCGGGGGCGACCAGGGCGACGAGCGTGCCGAGCGAGAACGCCGTCATCGCGGCGATGAACACCTGACGCGTGGTGAAGCGCTGCAGGATGAACCCGGTCGTCGGGATCACGACGGCCATGGTGAGCATGAAGGCGCTCGTGAGCCACTGACCGAGCTCCGGAGGGATGCCGAGGTCGGCGTTCAGGTGCGGGATCGCGATGCCCATCGTCGTCTCGTTGAGGATCGCGACGAAGGCGGCGACGAGGAGCAGCCAGATCACGCGCATGTCGCTGCGCGCGATGCCTCCCGAGGTGACGGCAGGGGGCGTGGTGATGGAACCGGTGTCGACGGCAGACATGCGGCGGCCTCCTAGGCGCGGAGAAGAAGGGAGGGTGCGCAAGTGCGCGGGGACCATTCAGCGTAACGGCGACATGGGACATTTCATTCCGGATCCGGACGAATCCGCTCACAGCGGACGGTCAGGATCGGCGATCGCACCCTGATGTCGCCACCGCTGACTACGCTGACGACATGAGCATGGGTGGGATGGGCGGCGGTCGCGGCGGAGGCTTCCGCGGGGTCGACGAGGCCGCACAGCGCAAGCTGAACGCCGAGGCTCCGCGCATCAACGGCCTCGGCGCGCGGGTCATCGCGCTGTTCCGTCCCTACCGCTGGCGCATCTTCTGGACCGGCCTGCTCGTGGTCGTCGGCGCCGCCATCGCGGTGATCCCGCCGCTCATCGTGCAGCGCATCTTCGACGACGCGCTGTTCCCGGTCGACGGCGGCGGCCCGCAGGTGCAGCTGCTGCTGTGGCTCGTGCTCGCGATGATCGGGCTCTTCCTCTTCTCGGCGGTGCTCGGCGTCGCCCAGACGTGGCTCACCTCCACGGTCGGCAACAGTGTCACCGGCGATCTGCGGGTGCGGCTGTTCGAGCACCTGCAGGCGATGGAACTGGGGTTCTTCACCCGCACCAAGACGGGTGTGATCCAGTCGCGACTGCAGAACGACGTCGGCGGGGTGTCCGGCGTCCTCACGAACACCGTCACGAGCATCCTCGGCAACGTCGTCACCGTGATCGCCTCGCTCGTCGCGATGATCCTGATCGACTGGCGACTCACCCTGATCGCCGTCGTGCTGATGCCGTTCCTCATCATCGTGCAGCGCCGCGTGGGCCAGGTCCGCGCGCGCATCGCCGGCGAGACGCAGGAGTCGCTGTCGGAGCTCACGTCGATCACACAGGAGACGCTGAGCGTGTCGGGCATGCTGCTCTCGAAGGCCTTCAACCGTCAGCGCACCGAGTCCGAGCGGTACCAGGCCGAGAACCGCAATCAGGTCAGGCTGCAGGTGCGCCGAGCGATGAGTGGTCAGGGCTTCTTCGCCGTGGTCCAGGTGCTCATGGCCAGCGTCCCCGCGGTGATCTACCTCGTCTCCGGGTACCTGATCGCCGGCGGCGCGGGCGCGATCACCGCGGGGACCATCGTGGCCTTCACGACCGTGCAGGCGCGCCTCCTGCAGCCCCTCATGGGTCTGATGCGCGTCTCGCTCGACCTGCAGACCTCCTCGGCGCTGTTCGCCCGCATCTTCGAGTACCTCGACCTCGTCCCCGAGATCCGCGACGCTCCCGACGCGATCGACGTGTCACGCGCACCCGGTCCGCGAGGGCGCATCGAGTTCGACGAGGTCGTGTTCCGCTACCCGGATGCCGCGCCGGACGCCCGACCGACGCTGCAGGGCGTGTCGTTCGCGGCCGAGCCGGGTCAGCACGTCGCGTTCGTCGGCCCGTCCGGTGCCGGCAAGACGACCGTGCTGTACCTCGCGCCGCGGCTCTACGAGGCGCACGGCGGTGCGGTGCTCTTCGCCGGGGCGGACGTGCGCACGCTGACGCAGGAGTCGATCATCGACCAGGTCGGCATCGTCTCGCAGGAGACCTACCTCTTCCACGCCACCATCCGCGAGAACCTGCTCTACGCCAAGCCCGACGCCAGTGAGGCCGAGATGATCGCGGCGTGCACCGCTGCGAACATCCACCACATCATCGCCGGGTTCGACGAGGGGTACGACACGATCGTGGGCGAGCGCGGATACCGCCTCTCCGGGGGAGAGAAGCAGCGCATCGCCATCGCCCGGGTGCTGCTCAAGGACCCGCCCGTGCTGCTGCTCGACGAGGCGACCTCCGCTCTCGACACGGTGTCGGAGCGCGTGGTGCAGGAGGCGCTCGACGAGGCCGCGAAGGGACGCACGACGCTCACGATCGCGCATCGGCTGTCGACCGTCATGGGCGCCGATGTGATCCACGTGCTGGAGGCCGGGCAGATCGTGGAGTCGGGCACGCATGCCGAGCTGCTCGCCCTCGGCGGGCTCTACGCGGAGCTCGCAGCGCAGCAGGTCGCCGCCTCGCGCGTGCTCGACACCGAGGCGGAGATCGAGGAGACGGTCACGGGAGGCGTGGAGGCTGCCCTGTCCGAGCGCCGCGCGGATCGCGCCCCGGAGGGCTCGGTCAGTGAAGACGCCGTCGCCACCCTCACGGCGGGAGTGCCGCTGCTGGACGCTCCTCGCGAGGACGAGCGGGTGTACCCGAACGAGGCCTGAGGCCCGTCGGCCGCGCCGATCAGTGCACCGAGAGGCCGCCGTCGACGAACAGCGAGTGCCCGGTGACATACGCCGATCCCGCACTCGCGAGGAAGACCGCCGCGGCGGCGAAGTCCTCGGGCAGCCCGTTCCGGCCGATCATGGTCCGCGCGGCGAGGGCGGCGATCTTCTGCGGATCCTCCTGGAGACGCGCGTTCAGAGGTGTGAGCACGAAGCCCGGCACGAGCGTGTTGCTCGTCACGCCGGTGCCGCCCCACGCCTCGGCCTCCGAGCGCATCAGCGATTCGACCGCGCCCTTCGACGCGCCGTAGACACCGCTCGACACGAACGCCCGGTGCGCCTGCTGCGAGCTGATGTGAATGATCCGTCCGTAGCCGCGCTCGGCCATGCCGACGCCGTAGCGCTGCCCGAGCAAGAAGGGCGCCAGGGCGTTCACCGTCATGGTCGCGTCCCAGTCCTCCTCCGTGATGTCGGCGTACGGCGGTCGGATGTTGATCCCCGCGGAGTTCACGAGGATGTCGGGCTCGCCGAACGGCTCGGTCGCCGCCTCGGCCAGGGCGTGGATTCCCGCGCGCGAGCCGAGGTCGCCCACGACGCCCGCGGCGGTCGCCCCGGCATCCTGCAGCTCCCGCACGGTCTGCGAGACGCGTTCCTCACCGCGCGCGACGATCACCGTCGACGCGCCGGCCCGGGCGAGCGCGGTGGCGATGCCCCGACCGATGCCGGAGCTGCCCCCGGTGACGACGGCGGTGCGTCCGCGAAGCGAGAACAGGCCTGCGAGATAGTCGTCCACGGGGTTCCTCGGGGGTCGGGTCACCACGCGAGCGCGGCGACGAGTGCGGGGTCGGGGGAGACGTCGGCGAACTCGGGCAGAGCCTGCACCTCGGCGACGAACCCGTCGACGGCCGCCGCGTAGGCGGGGTCGGGATGCGTGCGAGCGATGTCGATCAGCGGCGGCACGTCCATCGCGAGGATCAGGTCGAGGCGCGCTGTCACCGCGGCGTGAGCGCCGGCCTCGCGCAGCACGCGGATCCCGCCGCGCAACGCCGCGAGGTAATCGCGCAGCACCGGCAGCCGGGCCTTGCCCTGCGTGATCGAGGTGCCGTCGGCGCGCACGCGCCAGTGCACCACGACGTCGGGGATCACGTCGAAGGACCGGGCCCGGGTGTAGAGCTGCTGCGCGACGACCTGGTCCTCGTACGCGACGCCCTCGGGGAACCGCAGGCCGGTCCACAGCTCGGTGCGGCTCACCTTCGACCAGGCGACGATGTTCGCGCTCGCCGCCGGGTGCGCGAGGAGGGTCGTACCGTGACGCTCCGGATCCGTGGCCGCCGCGACCCACGGCTGCACGCGACCCGGCACGTAGCGCGAGCCGTCGAAGCGCGACCGCACGTAGGCGCCCGCCACCAGATCGCTCCCCGTCCCGGCGAGCGTGCCGGTCAGGCGCTCGAGCGCGTGCGGGGTCAGCTGATCGTCGCCGTCGAGGAAGCCCAGGAGCGGGGTGTCGACGAGATCGAGCGCGGCGTTGCGAGCGGCGCCGAGGCCGCGGGACGCCTCGTGAGCCAGCACACGGAATCGCGGGTCGTTCCGGGCGGCATCGGCGAACACGGCGCCGGTCTCGTCGGCCGATCCGTCGTCGACGAGCACCGCGCGCCAGCGGGTCTCGGACTGGGCACGCAACGAGTCGAGGGCGGCGGGGGCGAACGCGGCGATGTCGCGGCCGGGGACGATCACGGTCACGATCGGGTCGGAAGCGGTCACCCGGTCGAGTCTAGGGCCGGCGCCGGGCGGGGGAGCGGTGGTCAGATGCCGGAGGCCGCGCGCACCGCGTCGGCGACGATCGCCGCGAGCCGCTCCGGCGCGTCGTCGGGCAGTGCCTCGCGTCCGAACGTGAAGCGCACCGAGGTCTGCGCCACGTCGGGGTCGACGCCGCAGGCGAGCAGCACGTGCGAGGGCTCCCCGCTGTCGGCGGCGCACGCCGAGCCGCTCGACGACACGATCCCGCGGCGTTCGAGCTCGAGCAGCACGGTCTCCCCGTGCACCCCTGCGAAGGTGAAGCTCGCGCATCCGGGAAGTCTCCGCACCGGATCGCCCGTGACGGCGGCGTTCGGCACCGTGGCGAGCACCGCCGCCGTGAAGCGCGCCGTCGCCGCGCCGACGCGCTCCTGCACCGCATCCTGCTCGTCGGCGGCGAGGTCGAGCGCGGTCGCGAACGCCACGGCCCCGGCGACGTTCTCGGTGCCCGACCGTCGGCCGCGTTCCTGCCCGCCGCCGTGCAGGAGAGGCTCGAGCGGGACGCGACCGCGCACCGCGAGGACGCCGATGCCCTTCGGGGCGCCGATCTTGTGCCCGGCGAGACTGAGCGCATCCGCGCCGAGCGCATCCAGGGGCAGCCACCCCGCCGACTGCACGGCGTCCACGTGCAGCGGCACACCGGCGTGCTTCGTGACCGCGGACAGGGCGAGGACGTCCTGCACCGTGCCGATCTCGTTGTTCGCGTGGCCGATCGACACGAGCGCGGTGTCGTCGCGCAGCGCCGCGCGCAGGTGGTCCGCGGCGATGCGGCCGGCGGCGTCGACCGGCAGGGTCGTCACCTCGACACCGTGGAAGCGCCGCAGGTACTCCGCCGGTTCGAGAACGGACTCGTGCTCGATCGGCGACACCACGACATGGCGCCGACGTCGGTCCAGGGCGGCGAGAACGATCCCCTTGATCGCGAGGTTGTTGGACTCGGTGCCGCCGCCGGTGAAGATCACGTCGCCCGCACGGAAGCCCAGCCTCCGCGCGATCCGCGCCCTGGCGTCTTCCAACGCCTCCGCCGCGGCCTCGCCGACCGTGTGGTGGCTCGACGGGTTGCCGAAGACACCCGTGAGGTACGGGAGCATGGCGTCCCGCACCTCGGGGCGGAGGGGCGCGGTGGCGGCGTGGTCGAGGTACAGCATCCGCTCAGTCGATCCGCACGTCCAGGCCCAGGTCGAGGGCGCGTGCCGAATGGGTGAGGGCGCCGACCGAGATCACGTCGACACCCGTCGCCGCGATCCCCGCCACGGTGTCGAGGTCGACTCCGCCCGAGGCCTCGACCTGGGCGCGGTCGCCGATCAGCGCGACGCCCGCGCGGAGGTCCTCGAGCGAGAAGTTGTCGAGCAGCACGGTGTGGGCGCCACCGGCGAGGACGGCGTCGATCTGGTCGACCCGGTCGACCTCGACCACGACGTGCGCGGTGTGGGGCAGCTGCCGGAACGCCTCGCGGAGAGCGGTCGCGAGATCCCGTCCGGAGCGCTGCAGCACGGCCAGGTGGTTGTCCTTGGCCATGACGGCGTCCGACAGCGAGGAGCGGTGGTTGTGGCCGCCGCCGGAGCGGACGGCATGACGTTCGAAGGCCCGCAGCCCCGGTGTCGTCTTGCGCGTGTCGGCGATGCGTGCCGCGGTGCCGTCGATCGCGTGCACGAACGCCGCGGTCAGCGTCGCGATCCCGCTCATGCGCTGCGTGAAGTTCAGGGCGATGCGCTCGGCGGTGAGGATGCTGCGGGCGCTGCCCGACACCGAGGCGAGGACATCGCCCGGAGCGAACTCGTCGCCGTCGCCGACGTGCACGTCCACCGAGACTCCCGGATCCGTGAGGGTGAACGCGGCGGCGAAGACGTCGCCGCCGCTGAAGACGCCCGGCTCGCGAGCGACGAGGTCGGCGGTCGCGGTCGAGTCGGCGGGCAGCAGCGTCGCACTGGTGAGGTCGCCCCACGGGGCGTCCTCCTCGAGCGCGGCGCCGACGACGCGGGTGATCAGAGCGGGGGTGAGCATCAGACGGTCTCCAGGACGGGGGTGGCGAGGTCGCGGGCGGGTTCGCGGTAGTGGGCGCCGATCGGCTCGACCCGCGCGAGTGCTGCGGATGCCGTGGCTTCCGCGACCCGCAGGAGCGAGGCGTCCTCGTGCTCGGCGACTGTCTGCGGCGGCGGGGTCCGCGCGATCCAGGCGCGCAGGGCCGCGAGCGCTCGCCGCAGGCCGTCGTCGGTGCGGAGGAGCCCGACGTCGTCCCACATCAGCCGCTGCAGCGCCGCGCGGCCGAACGGCGCAGGCCGGGGATCGGGGGCGACGTCGGGAGCGGCGACGCGCGACGGGGAGGCCACCGGTCGCCAGGACTCGTTCAGAGCCGCGGCCGCTCTGGCGCCGAACACGGCCCCCTCCAGGAGCGAGTTCGACGCGAGCCGGTTCGCCCCGTGCACCCCGGTGCGTGCGACCTCGCCGACCGCGAACAGGCCGGGGATCGTCGTGCGTCCGTCGAGGTCCGTGACGACCCCGCCCATGAGGTAGTGCGCGGCCGGCGTCACGGGGATCGGCTCGTGCGCCCAGTCGAGGCCTCGCTGCCGCGTGACGGCGTCGATCGTGGGGAATCGCCGCACGAGCGCCTCGGCGCCGAGCGCGGTCGCGTCGAGGCGCACCGGAGAGCCCTGCTCGGCCGCGCGGCGCGCGAGGGCGCGGGCGACGACGTCGCGCGGTGCGAGCTCGCCGTCGGGGTGGGTGTCGAACACGAAACGGCGGCCGTCGTCGTCGATCAGCGTCGCGCCCTCGCCGCGCACGGCCTCGGAGACGAGGAACGGGTCGCCGACCGCGAGCACGGTCGGGTGGAACTGCACGAACTCGAGGTCGCACACCGCGGCACCCGCGCGGAGGGCCGCGGCGATCCCGTCTCCGGTCGCGCCCGCGGGGTTCGTGGTGTGCGCGTAGAGCTGCCCGGCTCCGCCGGTGGCCAGGATCACGGCCTCGGCATCGATGTCGGACACGGCACCGTCTACGAGCAGTCGGACACCGCGCACGCGCTCGCCGGAGAGCATGAGGTCGACGAGCAGCGCTCCTTCCCTGATCTCGATGTCCGACTCACGCACCGCCCCGATCAGAGCGCGGGAGATCGCCGCCCCCGTGGCGTCGCCGCCCGCATGGACGATGCGCGCATGCCGGTGCGCCGCCTCGCGGCCGAGCAGCAGCCGACCGTCGGGGGAGCGGTCGAACGCCACGCCCCGCGCGATGAGCTCGGCGATCCGGGCACCGGCATCCTCGACCAGCGCCTCCACCGCACGCGGGTCGGACAGGCCCGCTCCCGCGTCGAGCGTGTCGGCCGCGTGCTGCTCCGCCGAGTCGTCGGGGCCGTACACGCCGGCCACGCCGCCCTGCGCGAGCGGAGTGCATCCGTCGCCGAGCCGTCCCTTCGTGGCGATCACGACGCGGTGGCCGCTCTCGTGCGCGTGCAGCGCGGCGGTGAGACCGGCGATGCCGGACCCGACCACGACGACGGTCATCGCACGCCCGCCGCCATGCGCGGCTTCGCCGCCAGCATCCGCTCGAGAGCGACGCGCGCCGGGTCGGCCACATCGGCGGTCACCGTGATGCGATTCGGCGTGCGGCCGGCGACGAGCTCCTCGAGCACCCACGCGAGGTAGCCGGGGTGGATGCGGTACATCGTCGAGCACGGGCACACGACCGGGTCGAGGCAGAAGATCTCGTGCTGGGGGAACTGCGCGGCGAGGCGACGCACGAGGTTGATCTCGGTGCCCACGGCGAAGGTCGTCGGCTCCTCGGCGGCGGCGATGGCACGGCGGATGTAGTCGGTCGAGCCGGCCTCGTCCGCCGCATCAACGACCTCCATCGGGCACTCGGGGTGCACGATCACGCGCACGCCGGGGTGCTCGGCACGGGCCTGGTCGATCTGCGCGACCGTGAACCGACGATGCACGGAGCAGAACCCGTGCCAGAGGATCACCCGGGAGTCCTCGAGCTCGGCCGCGGTCGAACCGCCGAGCGCGCGACGGGGATTCCACATCGGCATCTGCTCGAGCGGCACGCCCATGGCCTTGGCGGTGTTGCGACCCAGGTGCTGGTCGGGGAAGAACAGCACCCGACGTCCGCGCTCGAAGGCCCATTCGAGCACGGTCTCGGCGTTGGACGACGTGCACACGATGCCGCCGTGCCGGCCGACGAAGCCCTTGATCGCGGCGGAGGAGTTCATGTACGTGACCGGGATCACGGGCACGCGCCCGTCCGCGTCCTGCGCGTCGAGGTCGCCCAGCACGTCGGCGAGCTGCTCCCAGCAGTCCTCCACCTGATCGATGTCGGCCATGTCGGCCATCGAGCACCCGGCCGCGAGGTTCGGCAGGATCACGGCTTGCTCGGGGCCGGAGAGCAGGTCGGCGGTCTCGGCCATGAAGTGCACGCCGCAGAACACGATCGCCTTGGCATCCGTGCGTCCCTTCGCGGCGGTCGCGAGCTGGAAGGAGTCGCCCACGTAGTCGGCGTGCCGCACGACCTCTTCGCGCTGGTAGAAGTGACCGAGCACGACCACGCGGTCACCCAGTTCGGCCTTCGCGGCGCGGATCCGCTCGTCGAGCTCGTCCTCGTCGGCCTCGCGGTACTCCGCGGGGAGCTCGCCCTGGCGCGGCGCCCCGGTGGGGATCACGTCTCCCATCGACGACCCGGGGCCGTAGCCGGGGCGCGTGTCGAAGTCCCAGGGGCCGACCGCGAGGTCGGTCGCGCAGGTCTCGTCGGTCGAGGCGCCGCTCACGATCGCCTGGATCGCGTGGTCGACGGAGGCGTCGAGCGGAGGGACCGGCGGGGTGGGGACGAAGGTGATGCTCATCGGATGCTCGTTTCCTCGGGGCCGAGCGGGCCGTGATCGGCCAGCTGGAGGTCGGTGTCGTATCGGTACAGGCGGGCGGGGCGGTGGCTGCCGGTGCGGAAGCGGTCCGTCGGCAGCAGCGCGCCGGCGGACTCGACCTGCCGTCGGAAGTTCGCCGGATCGAGAGTGCGCCCGAGGATCGCCTGGTACGCCTCACGCAGCTCGGCCAGGGTGAACTCGGCCGGGAGGAAGCCGTGCGCGACGCGGCTGTAGCCGACCTTGCTCCGCAGACGCCACAGGGCGTAGTCGACGATCTTGTCGTGGTCGAAGGCGAGGGAGGGGAGGTCGGTCAGGTCGAACCAGCTGACGTTCTCGGGAGCGAGGCCGGAGGCGCGGTGGGCGGCGCTCTGCGCGTCGACCTCGTCCTGACGCAGCAACGCCCAGTACACGATCGAGACGACGCGCGTGGGGGAGCGGTCGACGGCACCGAAGGCGTAGAGCTGCTCGAGGTAGCTGGGTGTGAGGCCGGTGGTCTCGGCGAGCGTCCGTGCCGCGGCGTCCACGGGCGATTCCGTGGTCGTGAGCCATCCGCCGGGGAGTGCCCACTGGCCCTCGTAGGGCTCGCGCGTCCGGCGCACGAGCGGCAGGGCAAGCACGGGGTCGCCGTCGCCGGTGCGGCGCAGCGTCAGGATGACCGTCGACACGGCCACGTCGATGTCGCGACTTCGAGTCATGTGCACCTTAACCTCCCGCATCGATCTTAGTGTCACCTCGACCCTTAGTGCCACCGTGTGACGACTCGGCGCCGTCGAGTCCGAAACGTTATGTCCTGCCGCCGAGAACCCTTGTTCGCGCGAATCGGGTTTGTTAGGTTACTGTCCTAACAAACCCCCACGGGGGCTTGCCCGAGACCCCCGCCCGGGGATCCGTCTCCATCCCGGAGAATCCCTCCTGCAGTGCAGCACCGAGAGGAATTGACAGAATGATCCGTAACGGAAAGCGCAAGATCGCGCTCACCGCTGTGGCGGGGGCTTCCGTCCTCGCCCTGGGCCTCACGGCCTGTGGCGCCGGCGGCAGCGAGGGAGGCGGCGCCGACGGCGACCGCGCTCTCCGTGTCTGGGCCGGTAGCCAGACCCCCATCACCGCGAACTACAACCCGTTCGCCCCCACCGTTCTCCACGGCGCGCTGGGCCCGATCTACGAGCCCCTGTTCTTCTTCAACAAGACCTCCGACTCCGAGCCCGAGGGGCTGATCGGCGACTCCTACGAGTACAACGAGGACGGCACGGTGATCACCGTCACCATCAAGCCCGACCTCAAGTGGAGCGACGGCGAGCCGCTGACCGCCGCCGACGTCGCGTTCTCGTTCAACTACGAGGCCAACAACCCCGAGGGCAACGGCCTGGTCTCCGCCGAGGCGACCGACGACACGACGGTCGTCCTCACCTACTCGACCGCCCAGTACACGACCGAGTTCCAGCGCCTCGGCTCGACCTACGTCCTCCCGGAGC
Source organism: Microbacterium sp. NPDC089696 (assembly GCF_044749125.1). Taxonomy (NCBI): domain Bacteria; kingdom Bacillati; phylum Actinomycetota; class Actinomycetes; order Micrococcales; family Microbacteriaceae; genus Microbacterium; species Microbacterium sp. NPDC089696. Next base: position 1,379,300 of record NZ_JBIVHF010000001.1, read on the forward strand.
ACATCTGGAAGGACGTCGACGACTACGCGAACTTCGCGAACGAGGATCCGGTCGGCTCCGGCGCCTACGTCGTCGACAAGACCACCAGCGAGTCGTACACCCTCGTCGCGAACGAGAACTTCCGCGACGCGGACGAGCTCGGCGTCAAGAAGGTCCAGTACATCGCCGTCGACAACAACCAGACCGCGCAGGACCTGCTCGCCGCAGGCAAGCTCGACTGGACCGGCATGTTCATCCCGAACCCGGACGACGTCACGGCCAACGGCGCCATCTCCTGGGTCAACACGCCCCAGGACCCGACCGTGCTCTACACCTGCTCGAACGCCGAGCTCGGCTGCACCGGTCCGCAGACCGACGTCGCCGTGCGCCAGGCGCTCAACGCCGCGATCGACCGCGGCACGATCAAGGACAAGGCGTTCGTCGGCCTCACCGGCGACATCTCGCCCACGTACGCCCTGCTCCCGCGCGACGAGAAGTGGGTCGCCGACCCCGCCAACGAGGTCAGCCCCCAGGAGGCGAACGCCGACGAGGCAGGTTCGATCCTCGAGGCCGCCGGCTACACCAAGGGCTCGGACGGCATCTACGAGAAGGGCGGGCAGAAGGTCGAGCTCACCCTCACCTCGGTCGACGGCTGGACGGACTACAACGACGCCGCGAAGCTGATCGCCGAGCAGGCGGAGGCCGCCGGCATCAAGATCAACGCCTCGACCGTGCAGTGGCAGGAGTTCTCCGACTCGCGCCAGAGCGGTGACTACCAGCTCATCGTGGGCGGCATGATCGGCACCTCGGTCGCCGACCCGTTCCAGATCTACCGCGACTGGTTCGGCGGCACGGCCGTCGGCTCGACCGGTCCGGTCGGCGCGGAGGTCCCCACGGGACGCTGGAACTTCAGCCGCTACAACAACCCCGTCGTCGACACCGCGGTGCAGGCTGCGATCAGCACGAACGACGAGGCCACCAAGAAGGAGCTGTACGGCACGATCCAGACGGAGATCGTCCGTGACCTGCCCTACATCCCGCTCGTGATCAACGCGACCCAGACCTTCTACAACACGAAGGACTACACCGGCTGGCCGACCGAGGACGACATGTACGCGTTCCCGCCGTCCTGGGGAGCGATCGCGGCAGGCTACATCCTGACGCACCTCCAGCCCGCCAAGTAATCTCATCATCACCGGGGAAGCAGGGAGTCGAAGAAGACCGTCATGAAGTTCTATGCACGAAGGATAGGGTTCTACGCGTTCACGCTGTGGGCCGCTATCTCGATCAACTTCCTGCTTCCCCGCATGATGCCGGGCAATCCCGCCGACATCATGATCGCCAAGATGCAGCGCGCGGGCGGTGAGGTCTCCGAGACCACCATCCGCAACATCAAGCTGCTGCTCGGCGGAGACGACTCCTCCCTCTGGGAGCAGTACCTCTCCTACTGGGGGCGGATGTTCCAGGGCGACCTGGGCGTCTCCGTCACCAAGTTCCCGACCCCGGTGAGCGAGCTGATCGGCCAGGCACTTCCCTGGACGCTCATCCTCGTCGGCACCGCGACCGTGATCTCCTTCATCCTCGGCGTCGTCCTCGGCGCCTGGGCCGGGTGGAAGCGCGGCACCTGGGTCGACCACATCATCCCGGCCACGACCGTGCTGCAGTCGATCCCGTACTTCTGGATGGCGCTGATCCTCGTCGCGGTCTTCGCGGTCGGCCTGGGATGGTTCCCGATCTTCGGCGGCTACGACGTCTTCGACTTCCCGGACGGCCCTGAGCCGACCTGGGCGTTCTTCTCCAACGCCGTGTCGCACGCGATCCTGCCGGCCTTCACGATCGTCATCAGCTCGGTCGGCGGATGGCTGTTCGGCATGCGCAACATGATGGTCCAGACGATGTCCGAGGACTACGTGCTGACGGCCGAGGCCAAGGGCCTGCGTCCCCGCCGCATCATGACGACGTACGCGGCCAGGAACGCCGCGATCCCGTCGATCGCCGGCTTCTCGATCACGCTCGGCTTCGTGGTCGCCGGCTCCATCGTCATGGAGCAGGTGTTCACCTACCCGGGCATCGGCAAGCTCATGTTCCAGGCGGTGACGAACAACGACTACGCGCTCATGCAGGGTCTGTTCCTCGTCATCACCATCACGGTGCTCGCCGCCAACTTCTTCATGGACCTGATCTACGGATTCATCGACCCGAGGGCGCGCCAGAATGTCTGACACCAAGCTCACCCCGATGCAGATCGTCAAGGAGCAGCCGACCGACGAGCCGGCCACGACCGTCACGCTCGCGACGCAGAAGCCCAAGAAGGGCCGCGGCCTGATGCCGAGCCGTTCTCCGAAGTTCATCGTCGGCCTGATTCTCGTGCTGTCGATCGTGCTGTTCGCGATCATCGCGCCGATGTTCACGCAGAACCCGCGCAGCACCGACAACGCCGCCCTCCAGCCGCCCTCGGCCGAGCACTGGCTCGGCACGACCAAGCTCGGCAACGACATGCTCGCGCAGCTCGCCATCGGCGCGCAGGGGTCGCTGCTCGTCGGCCTCGTCGCTGGTGGCATCGCGATCGTCCTCTCGCTCGTGTTCGGCGTCCTCGCCGGGTACCTCGGCGGGTGGCGCGAGGACGCGCTGGCGCTGCTCACCAACGTCATGATCGTGATCCCGGGCCTGCCGCTCGTCATGGTGATCGCCTCGTTCGTCCCGCAGCGCAGCTGGCAGCTCGTGGCGTTCGTGCTCGGCATCACCTCGTGGGCCGGCGCCGCGTACGTCCTGCGCCTGCAGACGCGCTCGCTCCGGACCCGTGACTACGTGTACGCGTCGAAGGTGGCGGGGGAGCGGTCGTTCCGCGTGATCCTCGTCGAGATCATGCCGAACCTGCTGCCGCTGCTCACGGCCCAGTTCCTGTTCGCGATCATCTTCGCGATCCTCGGCGAGGCCGGCCTGTCGTACCTGGGGCTGGGCCCCAACTCCTCGATCACGTGGGGCAGCATCCTCAACGACGCGCAGTCCGGGCAGGCGCTCGGACGCGGCGCGTGGTGGTGGTTCGTGCCGCCGGGCGTCATGATCGCCGTCCTCGGCGCCGGTCTCGCCCTCATCAACTTCGCGATCGACGAGGTCATCAACCCGAAGCTGCGCAACGCGCCCGACGCCGCGCGCCGTGTGCGCAAGGCCGCCAAGACGAAGGGGGTCGCCGCGTGAGCGCTCCGGAGGCCGTGCTGACGGCTCGCAACGTGTCCATCGAGTACGAGGTCGAACCGCCGGTCAAGGCGGTGCGCAACGTGTCGCTGACCTTGAACCGCGGCGAGATCCTCGGGCTCGCGGGGGAGTCGGGCTGCGGCAAGACGACCCTCGCGTACGGCATGAACCGGCTGCTCAAGGCGCCGGCGCTGATGACCGGCGGCGAGATCGTGTTCCACGACCGCAGCGGCACCGACATCGACGTGGTCGCGCTCGACGGCGACGGGCTCCGCGCGTTCCGCTGGGACAAGATCTCGATGGTGTTCCAGGGGGCGATGAACTCCCTCAACCCGGTGATCGACGTCAAGGCGCAGATCTTCGACATCTTCGACACGCACCGTCCTGGCATGTCCAAGAAGGACAAGCAGGCCAGGGCTGAGGAGCTGCTCACGCTCGTCGGCGTCGACCCCTCGCGTCTCACGAGCTTCCCCCACGAGCTGTCGGGCGGCATGCGGCAGCGCATGATGATCGCGATGGCCCTCGCCCTGGACCCGCAGGTGATGGTCATGGACGAGCCCACCACCGCGCTCGACGTCGTCGTGCAGCGCGGCATCATCCGCGAGATCATGCGGTTGCGCGAGCGCCTCGGTTTCGCGGTGATCTTCATCACGCACGACCTCCCGATGCTCATCGAGATCAGCGATCGCATCGCGGTGATGCTGCAGGGCGAGATCGTCGAGCAGGGCACGGCGGAGGAGATCTACCGCACCCCGCAGCACGAGTACACCAAGCGCCTGCTGTCGAGCTTCCCGAGTCTCACGGGCGAGCGCGGCGACTTCGTCCGCACCGGCAGCCGCGTGAGCCAGGAGGAGATCCGATGAGCGCCCCCACCCTCGAGGCGAGGAACCTCGTCAAGGACTTCCACCTGCGGTCGGGCTTCAAGACCTCGACGCTGCACGCCGTGAAAGACGTCTCCTTCACCATCGAGGCGGGCAAGACGATCGCGCTCGTGGGCGAGTCCGGGTCGGGCAAGTCGACGATCGCCCGGATGCTGATGAAGCTCGAGACCCCGACGAGCGGGCAGATCCTGCTCGACGGTCAGGAGAGCGGCATGAGCGGCCGTGCCGTGGAGGCGTACCGCTCGCAGGTGCAGATGGTGTTCCAGGATCCGTTCGCCTCGCTGAACCCCTTCCACACGATCTTCCACCACCTCGAGCGGCCGATCCGTCTGCACCACCCGAAGCTGTCGACCGCGCAGGTGCGCGAGCGGGCGCTGGAGCTGCTCGAGCGCGTGCGGCTCACGCCCGCCGAGAGCTTCGCCGAGCGGCGCCCGCACGAGCTCTCGGGCGGGCAGCGCCAGCGCGTCGCGATCGCCCGCGCGTTGGCTCCCGGTGCGCGGTTCATCGTGGCGGACGAGCCCGTGTCGATGCTCGACGTGTCGATCAGGCTCGGCGTGCTGAATCTGCTGGCCGACCTGCAGCGCGAGGACGACCTCGGTGTGCTGTACATCACGCACGACCTCGCGACCGCCCGGCACTTCTCCGACGAGATCATGGTGCTGTACAAGGGCGACGTGGTCGAGCGTGGTCCGGCCGACGACGTGATCCTGAATCCGCAGCACGAGTACACGAAGACGCTGCTGGGGGCGGCGCCGGAGCCCGAGAACCTGGGACGCCTGCGCGACGAGGTGCGCGCCGAGCTCGCGGGGCTGTGACGCGGAGCGCAGCCGCTACACTGAGAGCACAACCGAACATCGGCCGAATGGACCACGCGGGAGAGCCCCGGCGAACGCAGCCGGGCACCGAAGGAGCAAGCCTCCCCGCCAATCTCTCAGGTACGCGTACCGCGCGGTCCCGGCCACTCTGAAAAGAGACGTGGAGCGCAGAGTCCCACGTCCGCCGACGGTGAAAGCCCCTCCGGGGGCGAAGCTCTCAGGCCCATGACAGAGGGGGAGTTCCGAGGAACGGCATCGTTGCCGCTCCGCCCGACCCAGCCCGGGAGAACTCCATGTCCGACCCCCGCTACACACCGCTGCGAGACCGCCACGAGGCGCTCGGCGCGTCCTTCACCGACTTCGGCGGATGGCAGATGCCTGTTCGCTACACGTCCGACCTCGCCGAGCACCACGCGGTGCGTCAGGCGGCGGGCATCTTCGACATCTCGCACATGGCAGAGTTCACGGTGCGGGGTGCCGAGGCCGACGCGTATCTCGATCACGCGCTGGCGGGACGCCTGTCGGCGCTCGCGGTCGGCAAGGCCAAGTACTCGCTGCTGCTCGCGGAAGCCGGCGGCATCGTCGACGACGTGATCGTCTACCGCCTGGCGGAGGACGACTACCTGATCATCTCCAACGCCGGCAACCGGGATGCCGTGCGCGAGGCACTCTCCACCCGCACGGCCGGGTTCGACGTCGAGGTGGCGGACGTCTCCGACGACTACGCGCTGATCGCCGTGCAGGGGCCGAACGCCGAGGCGATCCTCGCCGCGACGCCGGGGATCTCCGACGTGAGCATCCCCTGGTCCGAGCAGAGGTACTACGCCTGGGCCTCCGCGTCGTTCGCCGGTGCACCGCTGCTGCTGGCCCGCACCGGATACACGGGCGAGGACGGCTTCGAGCTGCTCGTCCCGGCCGAGCACGCCGCGGAGCTGTGGGACGCTGTGCTCGCCGCCGGTCAGGACCGAGGCCTCGTGCCGGCGGGGCTCGCCGCGCGTGACACGCTGCGCCTCGAGGCCGGGATGCCGCTGTACGGGCACGAGCTGGGCCTCAACACGGCACCTGCGCAGGCGGGTCTCGGCCGAGTCGTCGTGACGGCCAAGGAGAGCTTCGTCGGCAAGGACGCGCTCGACCCCGCGCCCGGTGCGCCCGTGCTGGTGGGACTCGTCGCCGAAGGACGTCGTGCCGGACGCGCCGGGTACACCGTCGTCGCCGCAGACGACACGGTGCTCGGCGAGATCACGAGCGGCGCACTGAGCCCGACCCTCGGCCACCCGATCGCGATGGCCTACGTGACCCCTTCTTCCGCTGAGGAGGGAACCGCAGTATTCCTTGACGTGCGGGGGACGAAGATCCCCGCGACCGTGACCGCCCTGCCTTTCTATCGGAGGACCAAATGACCGACCTCAACACCCTCAAGTACAGCGAAGAGCACGAGTGGGTCGCCCTCGACGGCTCCGTCGCGACTGTCGGCATCACCGACTTCGCGGCTGACGCGCTCGGGGACATCGTGTTCGTCGAGCTCCCCGCGGTGGGCGCCGAGTTCGCGCGCGGCGACGTGTTCGGCGAGGCGGAGTCGACCAAGTCGGTCTCCGAGCTCTACGCGCCCGTCTCCGGCACGATCACGGAGATCAACCAGGCCGTCGTCGACGACCCCGCACTGCTGAACTCCTCGCCGTTCGAGGACGCATGGCTCATCAAGGTCGAGGTCGCCGAGGGCGCTCTCGACGGACTGCTTGACCGCGACGCCTACGTCGCGCACACGGAGGGCTGATCGACCAGTGGTCTCTTTCGCCGATCGTCACATCGGAACCACCGAATCCGCGCAGCGCCGGATGCTCGAGGCGCTGGGCCTCGGCGCCGACAGCGCGGACATGAGCCCGGTCGACGCGCTCATGCGCGAGGCCGTCCCCTCGTCGATCTTCACACCAGCGCGCACCGAGAGCGTCATCCCGGCCGCGGCGAGCGAGACCGAGGCCCTGGCGGACCTGCGGGCGCTCGCGGCGCGCAACACGGTGAACCGGCCGATGATCGGCCTCGGGTACTACGGCACGATCACCCCGAGCGTGATCCAGCGGAACGTGCTGGAGAACCCGTCCTGGTACACGGCGTACACGCCGTACCAGCCGGAGATCTCGCAGGGGCGCCTGGAGGCGCTCATCAACTTCCAGACCATGGTGTCGGATCTCACCGGGCTCTCGACGGCCAACGCCTCGATGCTCGACGAGTCCACGGCCGTGGTCGAGGGGATGCTGCTCGCTCGCCGTGCGTCGAAGACGGCCTCGACCGTGTTCGCGGTCGACGCCGATGCGTTCCCGCAGACGCGAGCCCTCCTCGCCGCCCGCGCGGAGGCCGTCGGCATCGATCTCGTGACCGTCGACCTCGCCGGAGGGGAGACGCTGCCGGAGGAACTGTTCGGCGTCTTCGTGCAGTACCCGGGTGCCTCGGGACGGGTGTGGGATCCGAGTGCCGTGATCGACGCCGTGCACCTCGCGGGCGGACTGGCCGTCGTCGCGGCCGACCTCCTCGCGCTCACGCTCATCTCCTCGCCGGGCAGCCTCGGCGCGGACGTCGCGGTCGGCACGACCCAGCGCTTCGGAGTGCCGATGGGCTTCGGCGGTCCGCACGCGGGCTACATGGCCGTCCGTGCCGGGCTCGAGCGCCAGCTCCCCGGCCGACTGGTCGGCGTCTCGGTCGACGCGGACGGACGCCCGGCCTACCGACTGTCGCTGCAGACGCGCGAGCAGCACATCCGCCGCGAGAAGGCCACGTCGAACATCTGCACCGCGCAGGTGCTCCTCGCCGTCATGGCGGCGATGTACGCGGTCTACCACGGTCCGGACGGGCTCAAGGCGATCGCGAGCGAGGCGGCTGCGAAGGCGGCTCTGCTGCGCGACTGGCTCGTCGAGGCCGGTGCGGAGGTCGTGCACGAGTCGTTCTTCGACACCGTGCAGGTGCGGGTTCCCGGTCGGGCCGCCGAGCTCGTCGCCGCGGCGCATGAACGCGGCATCCTGCTCCGTGCCGCGGATGCCGACACGCTCGGCGTCTCCGTCGACGAGACGACCACGATCGCCGATCTCCACGAGGTCGCCCAGGTGTTCGGCGGGCCGGAGCAGCGGGCGTTCGCCTTCGTCGGCGGCCGGACGGCGCTCCCCGGTGCACTCCACCGCGAGGACGAGTACCTCACGCACCCGGTCTTCCACGCGCACCGCAGCGAGACCGCGATGATGCGCTACCTGAAGTCGCTCGCCGACCGCGACTACGCGCTCGACCGCGGCATGATCCCGCTGGGGTCGTGCACCATGAAGCTCAACGCGGCCACCGAGATGGCGGCCATCACCTGGCCCGAGTTCGCCGGCATCCACCCGTTCGCTCCGGCCTCCGACGTCGAGGGCTACCTCGAGCTGATCGACCAGCTCGAGGCGTGGCTCGCCGAGGTCACCGGGTACGACGCGGTGTCGCTGCAGCCGAACGCGGGCTCGCAGGGCGAGCTCGCCGGCCTCCTGGCGATCCGGGGCTATCACCTGGCGAACGGCGACGAGCAGCGCACGGTGTGCCTGATCCCGTCGTCCGCGCACGGCACGAACGCCGCGTCCGCGGTCCTGGCCGGCATGAAGGTCGTGGTCGTGGCGTGCGACGAGCTCGGCAACGTCGACCTGACCGACCTGCGCGCCAAGATCGACGTGCACGCCGAGACGCTGTCGGCGCTCATGATCACGTACCCCTCCACGCACGGCGTGTACGAGCAGGACGTGGTCGAGATCACGACCGCGGTCCACGAGGCCGGCGGTCAGGTGTACGTCGACGGGGCGAACCTCAACGCGCTGCTCGGCTACGCGCGGTTCGGCGACCTCGGCGGCGACGTGTCGCACCTCAACCTGCACAAGACCTTCGCGATCCCGCACGGCGGCGGCGGACCGGGCGTGGGGCCCGTCGCGGCGAAGGCGCACCTCGCGCCGTTCCTGCCGTCGCACCCGCTCGCGCAGCGCGCCGAGCACGCGGGGGGCTTCGTCTTCGACGGAGGTCCGATCTCGGCGGCGCCCTACGGCTCCGCCGGCATCCTGCCGATCTCGTGGGCCTACGTCCGCATGATGGGCGCCGACGGTCTGCGTCGGGCGACCGCCGCGGCCGTGCTCTCGGCGAACTACATCGCGTCGCGTTTGGGCGAGCACTACCCGGTGCTCTACGCGGGGGAGAACGGTCGGGTCGCGCACGAGTGCATCCTCGACCTGCGTCCGCTCAAGGAGGCCACGGGGATCACGGTCGACGATGTCGCGAAGCGCCTGATCGACTACGGCTTCCACGCGCCGACCATGTCGTTCCCGGTCGCCGGCACGCTCATGGTCGAGCCGACCGAGTCGGAGGACCTCGGCGAGATCGAGCGCTTCATCGAGGCCATGGTGATGATCAAGGCCGAGGCGGATGCCGTCGCCGCGGGGCGCTGGCCCGCCGCGGACAACCCGCTCGTGCACGCCCCGCACACCGCGGTGTCGCTCATCGCGGGGGAGTGGACCCACGCGTACACGCGCGAGGAGGCCGCGTACCCCGTGCACGCGCTCGTCGCGGGCAAGTACTGGCCGCCGGTGCGTCGCATCGACCAGGCCTACGGCGACCGCAACCTCGTGTGCGCCTGCCCGCCGGTGGAGGCGTTCGCCTGATCGGCGTCAGAACACGAGGAGGGTCGGATGCCGTACGGCATCCGACCCTCCTCCGTTCCCGTGCTCAGGAGTACGAGAACCAGAAGCCGGGCTGCCCGCTCCTCGTCGTGCACGATCCCACGCTGTAGCCCTCCTGCATGAAGAGGCGACGGTCGGCCTGGCAGTGGCTGCCGTCGACGTAGGGCCCCATCCACGACGCGGCCTGCGCCGCGAGCGGCACTCCCGCGACGAGTCCGGCGACCAGGGCCGCCCCCGCGGCCACACTGGCGATCTTCTTCTTGAACGTCATCTTCGACTTCCCTCCGGTTGGTCCGGTCAATCTATCCGGAGCGCGGAGTGCGGGCAACCATGCTCGCTCCTCGCGCCACGTTTCGGGGGCGTTACAGATGATCACCACTCAGTAACGGTTGATTAGCCGAGTGCGGCTGTCGCGCGAGCCGGGGTTAGGCTCAGGTATCCCTGCGCACTCACTGCGAGTGCGCAGACTGTTGTTTGAGTCCACAGGAGGACAAAAGTGAAGCGCAACAAGATCGCCCTCGCGGGCGTCGCGCTGTTCGCGATCGGCGCCCTGGCGCTCGCGGGCTGCGCAGGAGGCTCGGGGAACACCGATTCCGACAAGCCCACCGGAGACGCCACCGCGGTCATCACCGCCAACGGCTCCGAGCCGGAGAACCCGCTGATCCCGACCAACACCAACGAGGTGGGCGGCGGAAAGATCCTCGACTCGATCTTCGCCGGTCTCGCCTACTACGACGGCGACGGCGCGATCGTCAACGACATGGCTGAGGACATCGCCGTCGACAGCCCGACCCAGCTGACGGTCACGCTCAAGAAGGACCAGAAGTTCACGGACGGCACCGATGTGCTGGCCGACAACTTCATCAAGGCGTGGAACTACGGCGCGCTCCTGTCGAACAAGCAGCTCAACCAGTCCTGGTTCAGCGACATCGTCGGCTACAGCGACGAGGCCGACGCCGAGCTCACCGGTCTGAAGAAGGTCGACGACCTCACCTTCACGATCGAGCTCTCCACCCCGGTCGCCGCCGACTTCGCGACCCGCCTGGGCTACTCGGCTTACTACCCGCTGCCCGACGCCGCCTTCGACGACATGGCCGCGTTCGGTGAGAACCCGATCGGCAACGGCCCGTACAAGCTCGACGGCGACGGCGCATGGCAGCACGACGTCAGCATCTCGCTGGTCAAGAACGACGACTACCAGGGCAGCCGCGAGGTCGCCAACGGCGGTCTCACCATCACGTTCTACACCTCGCTGGACGCGGCCTACGCCGACCTCCTCTCGGGTGAGCTCGACGTGATCGACGCGATCCCGGACACCTCGATCGCCACCTACGAGGACGAGCTCGGCGACCGCGCGGTCAACCAGCCCGCCGCGATCTTCCAGTCCTTCACGATCGGCGAGCAGGTCGCCCACTTCGCGGGCGAAGAGGGCAAGCTCCGTCGTGCCGCCCTGTCGATGGCGATCAACCGTGACGAGATCACGGACAAGATCTTCAACGGCACGCGCACTCCCGCCAGCGACTTCACGTCGCCGGTGATCGACGGCTGGAGCGACTCCCTCGAGGGAGCCGACGTCCTGAAGTACAACCCCGACGAGGCGAAGAAGCTGTGGGCCGAGGCCGACAAGATCTCGCCGTGGTCGGGCACCTTCCAGATCGCCTACAACTCGGACTCCGCCCACCAGGCATGGGTCGACGCGGTCTCGAACTCGATCAAGAACACGCTCGGCATCGAGGCGTCGGGCGCTCCGTTCGTCGACTTCGCCACCCTGCGTGCCACGGTCAACGAGCGCGACGCCAACGGCACCCGCACGATCCAGACGGCCAACCGCTCCGGATGGCAGGCCGACTACCCGGGTCTGTACAACTTCCTGTTCCCGCTGTACTCGACGGGCGCCTCGTCCAACGACGGCGACTACTCGAACCCGGAGTTCGACGACCTGCTCGCGAAGGGCGCATCGGCGAGCGATGCCGCTGACGCGATCGGCGACTACCAGAAGGCTCAGGAGATCCTGCTCGAGGACCTCCCGGCCGTCCCGCTCTGGTACCAGAACGTGTCCGGTGGCTACAGCGAGAACGTCGACAACGTCGTGTTCGGCTGGAACTCGGTCCCGCTCTACTACGAGATCACCAAGACGAACTAGTCACCCCATGGGCGACTGAGCTGCGAGGCGGCGACGAACCACGTCGCCGCCTCGTAGCTGTGTCCCATGGGAACGTCACCTCCATGAAAGGAGAGGGATGTTCTCGTACATCATCCGACGACTGCTGCAGCTGGTCCCCGTGTTCTTCGGGTCGACGCTGCTGATCTTCGCACTCGTCTTCCTCATGCCCGGAGACCCCATCGCGGCTCTCTTCGGCGACAAGCCCCCGGCACCGGCGCTCCTCGAGGCGATCCGTGCTCAGTACCACCTGGACGAGCCGTTCCTGGTGCAGTACTACTACTACATCCTCGGTGTGTTCCAGGGCGACATGGGGACGACGTTCTCCGGCCAGTCCGTGAACGAGGTCCTCGCCCGCACGCTCCCGATCACGGGGCGCCTCGCCATCATGGCGATCGGCATCGAGTTCCTGCTCGCGATCGTCGTGGGCACGTTCTCGGCGCTGCGCAAGGGCAAGCTGTTCGACAACGGCGCGCTCGTCGTCTCGCTGATCTTCCTGTCGATGCCGATCTTCGTCGTCGCGTTCCTCGCGCAGTACTTCCTCGCGATCAAACTCGGCTGGTTCCGAGCCACGGTCGGCGGGCAGAACGACTGGGGCGACCTGTGGCTCCCGGCGATCGTCCTGGGCCTGAGCCTGTTCGCGACGAGCATGAGGCTCATGCGGGGCTCGGTCCTCGACACGCTCAACCAGGACTGGGTGCGCACGGCGTACAGCAAGGGGCTCCCACGCGGCCGCGTCATCCCGGTGCACGTCCTGCGCAACTCGCTCATCCCCGTGATCACGAACTCGGCGACCAACTTCGGAGTGCTGCTGGTCGGCGCGACCGTGACCGAGTTCATCTTCAACATCCCGGGCGTGGGTAACACCCTGTTCCACGCGACACTGCAGCACGAAGGACCGACGATCGTGTCGTTCGTGACGGTGTTCGTGATCATCTACGTTCTCGTCAACCTGTTCGTGGACCTTCTCTACGGACTGCTCGACCCGAGGATTCGCTATGTCAGTTGAAATTCCCGACCACTTCGTCGCCCCGGTGACGAAGACGCCAGCCAAGACCGACGCGGTCAGGGTCTCCGGCAAGCCCGCGAGCCTCTGGCGCGACGGATGGCACGACCTCCGCCGTCGGCCGATGTTCTGGATCTCGCTCGTGATCATCGGCGTCGTCCTGCTCATGGCCGTGTGGCCGACCCTGTTCACGCAGACTCCGCCGAACAACCAGTGCGAGCTCGCGAACTCGAATGAGGGCCCGACGGCCGGGCACCCGCTCGGCTTCACCTTCCAGGGATGCGATATCTACGCCCGCATCGTCTGGGGTTCCCGCACATCGCTGAGCGTCGGCCTCCTGTCGACCCTCATCGGATCGGGGATCGGACTGATCATGGGAGCGTTGGCCGGCTACTACGGCGGCTGGATCGACGCGGTGCTCTCCCGCATCGGCGACATCTTCTTCTCGATCCCCTACGTCCTGGCGGCCGTGGTCGTCATGACCGTGTACTCGGACTTCCGCAACGTGCTGACCCTGTCGCTCGCGATCGGTGGTTTCGCCTGGGCGTCGACCGCTCGAGTCGTGCGCGCCGAGATCCTCCGCGTACGGCAGGCGGAGTTCGTCACCGCGTCCCGGGCCCTCGGCCTGTCGCGGTTCCGCACCCTGCTCTCGCACGTGATCCCGAACGCGATCGCCCCGCTTCTCGTGCTCGCGACGCTGGCGCTGGCCGGCGCGATCGTCGCCGAGGCGACCCTCACCTTCCTCGGTGTCGGTCTCGGCGGGGACATCATGTCCTGGGGCAAGGACATCAGCGAGGCGCAGCAGTCGCTGCGGGTCGCGCCGATGTCGCTCATCTATCCCTCGATCGCGCTCACGGTCACCGTGCTCGCCTTCATCATGCTGGGCGAGCTCATCCGAGACGCTCTCGACCCGAAGGCGAGGGCACAGCGATGAGCGAGCGCACGCACCAGAACGCGGAGCCGATCCTGTCCGTGCGCGACCTCCGGGTCGCCTTCCGCGGACAGGAGGGAATGCGCGAGGTCCTGCACGGCGTCAGCTTCGACGTGTACGCCGGCCAGACCGTCGCGATCGTGGGGGAGTCGGGTTCCGGCAAGTCCACGACGGCGGCGGCGATCATCAACCTCCTTCCCGGGACGGGGACGATCACGGACGGCAGCATCACCCTCGAGCGACGGGAGCTCACCAAGCTCAATCGTCACGAGATCGAGGACGTCCGCGGCAAGGACATCGGCTTCGTGCCGCAGGACCCGATGGCGAGCCTCAACCCGGTCTGGTCGATCGGGTTCCAGGTCAAGGAGGCGGTCCGTGCGAACGGCATCGCCACCGGCCGTGCCGACACGAAGGCGCGCGCCGTCGAGGTCCTGCAGCAGGCGGGACTCGCGGACGCCGACAAGCGCCTGCACCAGTTCCCCCATCAGTTCTCGGGCGGTATGCGTCAGCGAGCGCTCATCGGCATCGGCCTCGCCGCGGATCCGAAGCTGCTCATCGCCGACGAGCCGACCAGCGCGCTCGACGTGACCGTGCAGCGGGTGATCCTCGATCACATGGCGACTCTGACGCGTGACCGCGGCACCGCCGTACTGCTCATCACGCATGACCTCGGCCTCGCGGCCGAGCGCGCCGAGAAGATCATCGTGATGAACAACGGTGAGATCGTCGAGGCGGGTCCGAGCCGGGCGATCCTCGAGGACCCGCAGCACCCGTACACGAAGCGACTGGTCGGGGCCGCCCCGAGCATCGCGTCGCAGCGCATCCAGGCGGTCGTCGAGGATCGCGGCGTCGCCACGACGGACGACCTCACGGGGACGCCGTCGGTGCGGGTGGAGGGACTCACGAAGGACTACCGCATCCGTCAGGGCAACTTCCGCAGCGAGCCGTTCCGGGCGGTGGACGACGTGTCGTTCACGATCCCGCGCGGCAAGACGCTCGCGCTGGTCGGCGAGTCCGGTTCGGGCAAGTCGACGGTCGCGAAGATGGTGCTGAAGCTCGAGGAGCCGACCTCCGGTCTCATCGAGATCGACGGCCAGGACGTGTCGCATCTGTCGAACGCCCAGGCGTTCGGCCTGCGTCGACGGATGCAGCCGGTGTTCCAGGATCCGTACGGATCCATGGACCCGTTGCGCAACATCGGCAGCACGATCGCCGAGCCGCTCAACATCCATCGGATCGGCGATCAGGCCTCGCGCCGCGAACGCGTGCTCGAGCTGCTCGACCAGGTGTCGCTGCCGCGCGAGCTCGTCACGCGGTACCCGAACGAGCTCTCGGGCGGTCAGCGCCAGCGTGTGGCGATCGCCCGCGCGCTCGCGCTGAAGCCGGACATCGTCGTGCTCGACGAGGCGGTCTCCGCTCTCGACGTGCTGGTG
The DNA here is from genome assembly GCF_044749125.1 of Microbacterium sp. NPDC089696. Lineage (NCBI taxonomy): Bacteria > Bacillati > Actinomycetota > Actinomycetes > Micrococcales > Microbacteriaceae > Microbacterium > Microbacterium sp. NPDC089696. The sequence continues at coordinate 1,394,377 of NZ_JBIVHF010000001.1, forward strand.
CAGGATCAGATCCTGAAGCTGCTCGCCGAGCTGCAGTCCGAGCTCGATCTCACGTACCTGTTCATCACGCACGACCTCGCAGTCGTGCGCGTGTCGAGCGACTTCGTCTGCGTCATGGAGCGCGGCAGGCTCGTGGAGCAGGGCACGGTCGACGAGATCTTCGCGAACCCGCAGCAGGAGTACACGGACCGCCTTCTCAAGGCCATCCCCGGGGTCTCCATCCCGCTGGGCGGCCAGGGGTCGTGACGAGCTCCTCGTCCCCGGAGGGCGTGCGGACGTTCCGCTCGCCCTCCGGGCCGGTCGCACTGATCCTCTGCGGCCTGCTGGCCGTGTTCCTGCTCGGGGATGCCGTGATCCGCGTCGGCGTACCTCAGACGCTGCTTCTGGCGCCGTGGGTGCTCCTCGCGCTCTGGGCGGTCTACGAGCTCAGCTTCGTCTCCCACATCCGCATGGACGACAGCGGTGCGATCGTGCAGAACATGCTGCGCCGCACGTCGTTCGGCTGGGATCGCGTCCGCGACATCGACCTGCGCTGGCAGCTCGTGTTCTCCCTCGACGACGACTCGACGGTCACCTGCTACGGCGGAGCGGCGCATGCGCGACCGGTGCGGAGCCGCATGCGCGACGGCGAGGAGACGAAGGTCTCCGCGGGCCTCCGACAGGTCACCGACATCCGCGATCGGTGGAGCGCCGGGACGTCGACGCCCGGGGCGGATGCTCCGATCCGGCGGTCCTGGGACGGTCGGGCGCTGCTCACTCTCGCGGCCCTCGTGGTCTGGGCCGCGGTGTCCGTGGCGATCACCGCGGTCGGCTGACCGCCGACTTCGCGACTGGTGGGGAGGCCGACGTCGACGCCGGCCTCCCCACTGTCGATCAGTTGTACGTCTGGAACTGCCAGCCCCACGTCCCGTAGATGCAGGGCGAGGCCTTGCCGCCACCACGCACATGCTCGGTGCGATCCGCATTGCATTGTGCGGCTGAGCTGTATCCGCTGTAGACCGCCGCGGACGCGGGTGCGACACTCGCCAGGCTGAGCCCGGCCGCGAGCACCAGAGCAGCCCCGACCTTGCTCCTGGATCTGATCTTCATGGTGAATCCCTCCGATTCATCGTCTTCGATGGAACTGCTCACAGTAGCCCGGCCTCCGCGCAGCGACCGATCGCACGCGTGCGTGTCGTCAGGCTCGTTCCCGTTCCGCACGGTACCGCGAGACTCAGTCTCCAGCGGGTGCTCAGCCGGGCAGGCCGAACAGCTGCGGCCACGTCGCCGCGGCCCAGGGGTAGCCGACGAACACCGTCGCGTCGATCAGGAAGTGCGCGACCAGGAACGGCATCAGCCGTCCGGTGCGCTGGAACAGCCAGCCGAACAGCAGCCCCATCGCGAGATTGCCGACGAACGCACCGGGCCCCTGGTACAGGTGATAGCTGGCGCGCAGGATCGAGGTGGCGACGATGATCGGCCAGGGCCCCCACCCGAGCTGGCGGAGCCGGACGAAGAGATAGCCGAGGACCACGAACTCCTCCTGGATGGAGGCCCGGGCGGCGGCGAGCAGCAGCACGGGCACGGTCCACCAGTGCGCGTCGAGCCCGGCCGGGTTCACCGCGACGAACAGCCCCAGTGCGCGGCCGGCGATGTACAGACCGAGCCCGGGGATGCCGATCGCGAGCACGAGCAGGACGCCGCGCACGGCATCCGATCCGACCCTCCGGCCGTCGAGCCCCAGCCGTTCGAGGTGCGGACGGCGGGACTGCCAGAGCAGGAAGCACACGAGCAGGACCGGGACGATCGAGAATCCGATCGACAGGATCTGATAGATCAGGTCGAACACCTCGCGATCGCTGCGCGAGGGGTTGAGCGTCGCGGTCTGGTCGGCGAGCGGCGTCGAGTCGGTCAGGCGATAGGCGAGCTGGACGATCGCGTACACCGCCGACTGGCCGAGTCCGAGGGCCAGCACGATCGCGATCTCCCACCACAGGCGGGAGCGCGAGGGGGTGGGGGAGAGGTCTGCGGCCGTCACTCTCCCGATCGTACTTCTCGCGCTCAGGAACCAGCTGCGCGCGTACGGTAACCTGGAATGTCGGCTTCCCGGCGAAAACCCACACTCTTTTAGGACACTTGCATGGCGCACGCCCTTCGCTCTGACCTCCGCAACGTCGCAATCGTCGCCCACGTCGACCACGGCAAGACCACGCTCGTCGACGCCATGCTGCGTCAGACGGGCTCCTTCGGCGAGCACGCCCACGTCGACGAGCGCGCGATGGACTCCAACGACCTGGAACGTGAGAAGGGCATCACGATCCTCGCGAAGAACACCGCGATCACCTACAAGGGCGCTCACGCGAACGGCGAGGAGATCACGATCAACGTGATCGACACCCCTGGTCACGCCGACTTCGGCGGCGAGGTCGAGCGCGGCCTGTCCATGGTCGACGGCGTCGTGCTGCTCGTGGACGCGAGCGAGGGTCCGCTGCCGCAGACGCGCTTCGTCCTGCGCAAGGCGCTCGAGGCCAAGCTCCCCGTCATCCTCCTGGTCAACAAGACCGACCGTCCCGACGCGCGCATCGCCGAGGTCGAGGAGGAGGCACACGATCTGCTCCTGGGTCTCGCCTCGGACCTCGTGGACGACGTTCCCGACCTCGACGTCGACGCCCTGCTCGACGTGCCGGTGGTCTACGCGTCCGGCCGCGCCGGCGCCGCCTCGCTGAACCGTCCCGCCGACGGGTCGCTGCCCGACAACGACGACCTCGAGCCGCTCTTCGGTGCGATCCTCGAGCACGTACCCGCCCCGTCCTACGACGACGAGGCCCCGCTGCAGGCCTGGGTCACGAACCTCGACTCCAGCCCCTTCCTCGGTCGCCTCGCGCTGCTCCGCGTCTTCAACGGCACGCTCAAGAAGGGCCAGACGGTCGCCTGGGTGCGCTCCGACGGCACGACGAGCAACGCCCGAATCACCGAGCTCCTGAAGACCCGCGCGCTCGAGCGCTACCCTGCCGAGTCCGCAGGCCCCGGCGACATCGTCGCGATCGCCGGCTTCGAGAACATCACGATCGGCGAGACGATCGCCGACCCCGAGGACGTCCGCCCGCTGCCCGCGATCACGGTCGACGACCCCGCGATCTCGATGACGATCGGCACCAACACCTCGCCGCTCATGGGCAAGGTCAAGGGGCACAAGCTCACGGCGCGCATGGTCAAGGACCGTCTCGACAAGGAGCTCATCGGCAACGTGTCGCTCAAGGTCGTCGACATCGGCCGCCCCGACGCGTGGGAGGTGCAGGGGCGTGGCGAGCTCGCCCTCGCGATCCTCGTCGAGAACATGCGCCGCGAGGGCTTCGAGCTCACCGTCGGCAAGCCGCAGGTGGTCACGAAGAAGATCGACGGCAAGACCTACGAGCCGTTCGAGCACCTCACGATCGACACGCCGGAGGAGCACCTCGGCGCGATCACGCAGCTCCTCGCCGGCCGCAAGGGCCGCATGGACAACATGACGAACCACGGCACCGGCTGGGTGCGCATGGAGTTCGTCGTCCCGTCGCGCGGCCTCATCGGCTTCCGCAGCGAGTTCCTCACGACGACCCGCGGGACGGGCATCGCGAACGCGATCTCGCACGGGTACGAGCCGTGGGCCGGATCGATCACGACGCGCCAGAACGGCTCGATCGTCGCCGACCGTCAGGGCGTCGTCACACCGTTCGCCATGATCGCCCTGCAGGAGCGCATGTCGTTCTTCGTGCAGCCGACCGCCGAGGTCTACGAGGGCATGGTCATCGGCGAGAACTCGCGCGCCGACGACATGGACGTGAACATCACCAAGGAGAAGAAGCTCACCAACATGCGTGCGGCGAGCTCGGACTCCTTCGAGTCGATGACGCCTCCGCGTGTGCTCACCCTCGAGGAGAGCCTGGAGTTCGCACGCGACGACGAATGCGTCGAGGTCACGCCCGAGAGCGTCCGCATCCGCAAGGTCAACCTGGACGCGAACACCCGCGCCCGTGAGACCGCGCGCATGAAGCGCCAGGACGCCAACGCCTGAGCCGGCATCTCCGGCACGAGAGGGCCCCGCACCGTCGAGATCGACGGGGCGGGGCCCTCTCTCATGAAGCACCCAGGTCCGATGTTGCAGAATCGTTACCTTGCGCCTGGGGCCGCCTCCCGATGAGGGTCCCGTGACGGGCGCACGACGACCCGAAAGTCGATTACCCATGTTGCAGAACACCCGTGCGCTCCGGCGCGCCTCCGACGTGGCCGATGCGCGTGCAGCGGTCACCTCGCGACGCCCGAAGTGGATCTTCGGCACCGTCGCCACCGGCGTCATCGGCGCCGCCCTCACCGTCGGCCTCGTCTCGGCTCCGGCCGCGGGCGCCGAGCTCCCCGATGCCGTCGCCGACGTCACGTCCTTCGTGACGGGGGCGCCGCAGCCGACCGGCAAGAGCGTCGACGACTCCGCGATCACCATCTCCCTCGCCGAGGACGCCATGTCGACGGCCACCGCGCTCACGACCGAGGTCGCCGCCTCCGGGCTCGACCTCGCCGGCGCCCCGGCCGCGGTCGACACGAGCGACCTCACCGCCTGGATCGATCAGCTCGGCGAGCGCGACCACCTGTCCGTGCGCGAGGTCACCAGTCTGACCGCCTACACGGTCACCGGCACCGACGAGGTCGTCGCCGAGACGGCAGCGCTGCAGGCCGCATACACTGCGGCGCAGCAGCGCAAGGTCGCGGAGGAGCAGGCCGCGGCCGCTGCCGCCGCTCTCGCACAGGCCAACACCGTCGACGGGGCGAAGGCCACCGCCCGACAGATGATGTCCAGCCAGTACGGATGGGGGGACGACCAGTTCTCGTGCCTGAACTCGCTGTGGACCAAGGAGTCCGGCTGGAACTACCAGGCCTACAACAGGTCCGGTGGCGCGACCGGCATCCCGCAGGCGCTCCCCGGCAGCAAGATGGCCTCGGCCGGCAGCGACTGGCAGACCAACGCGGCGACCCAGATCGCCTGGGGCCTGGGCTACATCGACTCGGTGTACGGCTCGCCCTGCAGCGCCTGGGGTCACTCGCAGGCCATGAACTGGTACTGAGCGCACAGCGCCACGACGGCCCCCTGCCTTCCGGTCCCCGACCTCTAGGCAGGGGGCCGTCGTGGCGCTACGGTGAGCGGTGACGGCTGGGGCGTCGTCGATCCGGAGGAGGATGCGTGGATCCCACGGCGGTGCAGGACGTCCCCCAGAGCGTCTCGACGGGCGCACTCCCCGGATGGGATCGCGTCGACGACCTCGTCCGCGAGGCGCACCGGCGCTATGCCGACGAGAGGGCCGGTACCGTCGCCGACTACATCCCGGTGCTCGCCGAGGTCGACCCCGAGCTCTTCGGGCTCGCGCTGATCGAGGTGGACGGGGGAGTGCACGACGCAGGCGACGCGGCGCACTCGTTCTCGATCCAGTCGATCTCCAAGCTCTTCGTGTACGCCCTCGCGATCGAGGCGCACGGGCACGAGCGCGTGCGCGAGATCGTCGGCGTCAACAACACCGGGCTCGCGTTCAACTCGGTGATGGCTCTCGAGCTCAACGGCGGACACCCCGGGAACCCGATGGTGAACGCGGGCGCGATCGCGACGACAGCGCTGATACCCGGCGCGACCGCGGTCGAGCAATGGGAGCGCCTGCGCGAGGGGCTGTCGGAGTTCGCCGGTCGTCCGTTGCGTCTGGACGGGGCCGTCTACGCCTCGGAGGCCGAGACGAACGATCGCAATCGCGCCATCGCGAGGCTGTTGCGCAGCTACGGGCGTCTGGAGGGCGACCCGGACGAGGTCGTCGACGTGTACACGCGTCAGTGCGCCGTACTCGTCGACGCCCACGATCTGGCCGTGATGGGCGCGACTCTGGCGGACGGCGGTGTCAACCCCGTCTCCGGCCGTCGCGTCGTCTCCGCCGACGTGTGCCGCGACACCCTCGCCGTCGCCGCCTCCACGGGCCTGTACGAACGCTCGGGGGAGTGGCTCTTCGAGATCGGCCTTCCGGCCAAGTCGGGCGTCTCCGGCGGCATTGTCGCCGTGTCTCCGGGCAAGGGCGCGGTCGCCGGCTTCTCCCCGCGACTGGACGACGCCGGCAACTCCGTGCGCGCGCAGCTCGCGATCGCCCACCTGTCCCGTTCGCTCGGACTGAACCTCTTCGCCTCGGCGCCCGCACCCGCCCGCGTCTGACGCACACGCACCACCCGTCGCAGAGGAGACCCTCATGGCACACACGGCACCGACCGAGGTCAGGAAGTCCTGGCTCCCGCTCATCAGCCTCTTCCTCGCGCAGGTGCTGATGTCGTTCAACGTCGCGGCTCTGCCCATCTCGCTCGGCGGCATCGTGAGCGAGTTCGGCGTGCCGCCGACCGTCGCGAGCACCACGATCGTGATGTACGGGCTCGCCGTCGCGGCGCTCGTGATGACCGGCGCGAAACTGGGGCAGAGAGTCGGATGGGTGCTGATCTTCCGCATCGTGATCGTGCTCTTCGCCGGGTCGGCCGTGCTCATGATCGTGTCGCCGAGCGTGGGATGGGCGATCGCCGGGCAGGCGGTGGCCGGTGCGGCGGCGGCGATCATCGTGCCGTCCATCGTGGCGCTCATCGCCGAGAACTACCGCGGGACGCAGCAGGCCACCGCGATCGGGGCGATCGGCTCGGCGCGCGCCATCTCGGGGGTCACGGCCTTCCTCATCGGCGGCACGCTCGGGACGCTCGTCGGATGGCGCCCGATGTTCTTCATCGTCCTCGGGATCGCCGTCGTGGTCTTCGCCTTCAGCTTCACGCTGCGCAGTGATCGGGGGGACGCCTCCATCCGCATCGATCTGGTCGCGTCCGTGCTGATCGGCGCCGCGATCGTGCTGCTCACGCTCGGATTCAACAACCTCAACGGATGGGGCGCGGTCGCGGCGACCGAGGCCGCGCCGTTCAGCGTCCTGGGTCTCTCGCCCGCGCCGGTGTTCATCGTGGTGGGCGTCGTGCTCGGCCAGTTCTTCTTCCTGTGGACGCGGCGACGGATGGCGGAGGGGAAGGTCCCGCTGATCGACCTCAGCGTGCTCGACTCCTCGCGGGAGCGCGCAGCGGTGTACGCGATGTTCATCGTCGTGGCCCTCGAGGCCTGCGTGAACTTCACGATCCCGCTCTACATCCAGATCGTGCAGGGGCGCACGCCGTTCGACACGTCGCTCGCGATGATGCCGTTCAACCTCACGGTGTTCATCACCGCCACGCTGGTCGTACGGTTCTACCGGCGGTACCCGCCCCGGGTGATCGGCGTCGCCGGGTTCGTGCTCACCACGGCGGCGCTGGTCTGGCTGTCGTTCGTGGTCGACAACAACTGGGAGACCCTGCCCACGATCGCGGGGCTCGTGGTGTTCGGCATCGGTCAGGGCGCCCTCGTCACGCTCGTCTTCAACGTGCTCGTGACCGCGGCGCCGTCGGAGCTCGCCGGCGACGTCGGCTCGCTGCGCGGCACCACCCAGAACCTCGCGTCGGCTGTGGGCACCGCGGTCGCGGGGGCACTGCTGGTGTCGCTGTTGGGCCTCAGCGTGGCGCGCGCCGTGGTGGAGCACCCCGAGCTGCCGCCGCAGCTGGTGGCGCAGGTCGACCTCGACGACGTGAACTTCATCAGCAACGACGACCTGCGCGCGGTGCTCGCGCAGACGGATGCGACGCCGGCGCAGGTGGACGCCGCCGTCGAGGTCAACGAGCAGTCGCGTCTGGGGACTCTGCGGCTCGGGCTCCTGATCCTCGCGGGCATCAGCGCCGTCGCGATCCTCCCGGCGTCGAGGCTTCCGCGGTACAAGCCCGACGAGATCCCCGACCCCGCGCCCGCGGGCGGCCCGGACTGAGCTCAGCGCAGTTCGGAGATGAGCACCGCCCGGGTGCCGACCGCGGTCGCGTCGAATACATGGGGCACGTCTCCGGGGTACGACAGGTAGTCGCCGGGATTCAACAGCACGGGGGCGTCGACCGGGCCGATGTGCGCCTGTCCGCAGACGAGGATCACGTGCTCGGTGGTGCCGGCGTGGTGCGGATCGGAGCGCCGCGGGTCCCCGGGCTCCGCGGTGATGACGTAGAGGTCGCGTCGTGCGCCGGGGGGACTCGCCGAGAGCAGGGTCGCGCTGTAGGCCGCGGCGGCCGAGGGCACGCCGGCCAGCTCGTCGGCGCGGATGAGGGTCGGCGCGTTCTGCTGCTGGTCGACGAGGACCGCGAACGGGATGCCGAGGGCGACGCCGAGCGCCCACAGCGTCTCGACGCTGGGGTTGCCGACCCCGGACTCGAGCTGAGAGACGGTGGCCTTCGAGATCCCGGCTCGGCGGGCGAGCTCGGACACCGAGAGTGAGGCGGCCTCGCGCTCGCGTCGGAGCGTGCGCGCGATGCGGGTACGGAGATCGTCCATCCGTTCATCATGTCAAACGATCGTTCGCTTGACTATGCGGTCGTGATTGTTCAGAATCATGACCATGTGTTCAGCAGATCGAACGGCACGGGCGTGACCGCAGAGCGTGAGGTGTGGCGCGAGGCGCTGGGCGTCGTGCTCGCCACCAGTGCGTACGGCGTCTCCTTCGGCGCGCTCGCCGTGGCCTCGGGGCTCGACGTGTGGCAGACCTGCGTCCTGAGCCTGCTGATGTTCACGGGCGGATCGCAGTTCGCGTTCGTCGGGGTGTTCGCGGCGGGGGGCATCGCCGCGCTGCCCTCGGCGATCGCGTCGGCGGTCCTGCTCGGGGTGCGCAACGTCGCCTACGGCATGAGGATGTCGCCGATCGTCGGCACCACCCCAGCGCGGCGGGCGCTCGCGGCGCACTTCACGATCGACGAGTCCACGGCCGTGGCGGTGTCGCAGGGCGATCCGCGGCTCCGCCGCGTCGGCTTCTGGGTCACCGGCATCGGCATCTTCCTGGGGTGGAACGCCACGACGCTCGTCGGCGCCCTCGTGGGGGACGTCCTCGGCGACCCGAAGACCTGGGGGCTGGACGCCGCCGCCGCTGCCGCGTTCCTCGCGCTGCTGTGGCCACGGCTCACGCAGCGTCAGGCGATCGCCGTCGGCATCGCGGCCGCCGTGGTCGCCGCTGCCCTGACGCCCGTGCTCATTCCCGGTCTGCCGGTGCTCGTGGCGGCCGTCGTCGCGATCCTCGTCGGGTGGTTCGACTGGCTCGGGCGCGACGCCGCGCGCCAGCCGGAGGTCGTCCGATGAGCGTGTGGAGCGCGATCCTGCTCGCGGCGGTGCTCTGCCTGGGGCTCAAGGCCGTCGGCTACCTCGTGCCGCCGAAGGTCCTCGAGCGCCCGCGGCCCGCGCGCATCTCCGACCTGCTCACGGTCGCCCTGCTCGCCGCGCTCGTGGCCGTGCAGACCCTGGGCGCCGGACAGGCCGTGGTGGTCGACGCCCGCGTCCCCGCACTGCTCGTCGCCGCAGGGTTGCTCTGGCTCCGTCAGTCCTTCCTCGTGGTGGTCGTCGCGGCCGCGGCGACGGCCGCGCTGCTCCGGCTCCTCGGCCTCGCCGGCTGACGGTCGCGGTCCGATGGCCGGCGCCGCACGCGTAGGATCGTTCCGTGCGTAGCGGATGGATCTCCCGAGTGCTGTCGTGGGTCGCAGCAGCCCTGGTCGGCGGTGTCTTCGGCGTCGCCGGAACGATCGCCCACAGCGTGACGTGGGGACCGGTCCCCACGGGGCTCATCATCGCGGCCGTCGCCTGCGGCGCGATCCTCATCGCGATCCGCGCGCTCACGCACGACCGCGGGGCGGCGCTCGCCGCAGGACTCGGCATGGTGGGGATGCTCATCCTCATCTCCGGCGTCGGTCCCGGCGGGTCGATCGTGGTGCAGGACTCGCTGAGCGGGCGGGTCTGGATCTACCTCGTGGCTGGTCTCGTGCTGCTCGTCGTGGCGTGGCCGTCGCTGTCTCGCCTGCCTGCGCGCACCGTGGCGCCGGAGGTCGCGCCGAGCGGCGCCGTCGATCCGCAGTCGCCTGCCGCCGCGCCGATCACCGAGGTTCCCGGAGCCGCTCCACGGCCGCCTGGCGGAGAGCGCACGGGTCTCGGGTCGTAGACTGGTGGGGTGACGTATGTGATCGCCCTTCCGTGCGTCGATGTCAAGGATCGCGCCTGCATCGACGAATGCCCCGTTGACTGCATCTACGAGGGTGAGCGCTCGCTGTACATCCACCCCGACGAGTGCGTGGACTGCGGCGCCTGCGAGCCCGTGTGCCCCGTGGAGGCCATCTACTACGAGGACGACCTCCCCGAGGAGTGGCAGGACTACTACAAGGCCAACGTCGAGTTCTTCGACGAGGTCGGCTCGCCGGGCGGTGCGGCCAAGGTCGGCGTGATCGCGCACGACCACCCCATCATCTCGGCGCTCCCGCCCCAGGGCGAGTAGTCCGTGAGCGTCCACGACCTCGCCGACTATCCCTGGGATGCGGTCGTCCCTTACCGTGAGCGCGCCGCGCAGCACCCCGCGGGCCTCGTCGACCTGTCCGTCGGCTCGCCGGTGGACCCGACGCCCGAGGTGATCCGTCGGGCGCTCTCCGAGGCGACCGACGCGCACGCCTACCCCCAGACGGTCGGCACGCCGTCGCTGCGCGAGGCGATCGTCGACTGGTACGCCCGTCGTCGTGGCGTCACCGACCTCACGGTCGACAACGTGCTGCCCACGATCGGCTCGAAGGAGCTCGTCGCACTGCTGCCGACCCTGCTGGGACTGAGGGAGGGCGACATCGTCGTGCACCCCCGCGTGGCGTACCCGACGTACGAGGTCGGCGCGCGCGTCGTGGGCGCGACCCCGCTGCCCGCCGACGACCCCGCCGAGTGGCCCGAGGGCGCGAAACTCATCTGGATCAACACCCCCGGCAACCCCGACGGGCGCACCTGGACCGTCGACGAGCTCGCCGCAGCCGTGCACCGCGCACGCGAGCTCGGCGCCGTCCTCGCGAGCGACGAGTGCTACGCCGAACTGGGGTGGGACGGGCCGTGGGCGTCCGAGCCGGTGCCCTCCGTCCTCGATCCGCGGGTCACCGGCGGCAGCAGGGCGAACCTTCTGAGCGTGTACTCGCTGAGCAAGCAGTCGAACCTCGCCGGCTACCGCGCGGCGTTCCTCGCGGGATGCGCACGCATCGTCGGTGAGTTGCTGACGGCGCGCAAGCACCTCGGTCTCATGCCCCCGGCTCCGGTGCAGCACGCCATGGCGGTCGCGCTCGGCGACGACGACCACGTCGCCGCGCAGAAGGAGCTGTACCGCGAGCGTCGCGATGCGCTCCGTCCGGCGCTCGAGTCGGCGGGCTTCCGCATCGACGGCTCGGAGGCCGGCCTCTACCTGTGGGCGACCGCGGGGGAGGACGCCTGGGTGAGCATGGCGAAGCTCGCCGACCTCGGCATCCTGGCGGGGCCAGGACCCTTCTACGGGGCGCACTCGGGAGAGCACGTGCGGCTCGCGCTGACGGCGCCGACCGAGCGCGTGCTCGAGGCTGCGCGCCGCCTGCGTTCCGCATCTCTGTAGGTTTTCCCCGGCACATCCGTATTGTTTTGTCGGTTGTCACAGTAGGCCGGTGCGACTACTAGGCTGTAAAGGCGATTCGGTCGCGTATCGACGATCTCGATCCGACCCGGCGCACGACGCCGTGACATCGCCACATCCGGCTTGATGAAGACCCAAGAGGAGGCCCACGCGTGAGCGCAGCGGCAGACCAGCAGGCGAAGGCGACGCTGACCATCGGTGAGACCACCGCCGAGTTCCCGGTCGTACGCGGCACCGCCGGCCACGACAGCATCGACTTCTCGACCCTGACCCGCCAGACGGGCTATACGGGGCTCGACTACGGATTCGTCAACACGGCGTCGACGAAGTCCGAGATCACCTTCATCGACGGAGACAAGGGCATCCTGCGCTACCGCGGCTACCCGATCGAGCAGCTCGCGGGCAACACGAGCTACCTCGAGGTCGCCTGGCTCCTCATATACGGCGAGCTGCCCTCGGCGGCCGAGCTCGCCGAGTTCGACGAGAAGATCCGCCGTCACACGCTGCTGCACGAGGACCTCAAGCGCTTCTTCTCGGCGCTGCCCCACACCGCGCACCCCATGTCGGTGCTGTCGTCGGCCGTCGCGGCGCTCTCCACCTACTACGAGGGCCAGACCGACCCGCACGACCCCGAGCACGTCGAGCTCAACATGATCCGCATGCTGGCCAAGCTCCCGGTCATCGCGGCATACGCGCACAAGAAGAGCGTCGGCCAGGCGTTCCTCTACCCGGACAACTCGCTCGGCTTCGTCGAGAACTTCCTCAAGCTCAACTTCGGCGTCAACTCCGAGCCGTACGAGATCAACCCGGTGATGTCGAAGGCCCTCGAGCTGCTCCTCATCCTCCACGAGGACCACGAGCAGAACGCGTCGACCTCGACCGTGCGTCTGGTCGGTTCGACCGGCGCCAACCAGTTCGCGTCGATCTCCGCCGGCATCCAGGCGCTCTCCGGTCCGCTGCACGGCGGCGCCAACGAGGCCGTGCTGACGATGCTCGGACAGATCCGCGACTCGGGTCAGAGCGTCTCGCGCTTCGTCGAGCGGGTGAAGAACAAGGAAGAGGGCGTGAAGCTCATGGGCTTCGGGCACCGCGTGTACAAGAACTACGACCCGCGCGCCAAGCTCGTCAAGGAGGCCGCGGGCGAGGTGCTCGCCGAGCTCGGCGTCACCGACCCGCTTCTCGACCTCGCGCAGGAGCTCGAGGAGATCGCCCTCGCGGACGACTACTTCAAGGAGCGTCGCCTCTACCCGAACGTCGACTTCTACACCGGCGTGATCTACAAGGCGATGGGCTTCCCCACGCGCATGTTCACGGTGCTGTTCGCGATCGGCCGTCTTCCCGGCTGGCTCGCCCAGTGGCGCGAGCTGCAGCTCGACCCGCAGACCAAGATCGGCCGCCCGCAGCAGCTGTACACGGGGTCGGCGGAGCGCACCTTCCAGACGCGCTGACCGGCCGTCGCCGCAGACGAGAAGAGCGGATGCCGTCACGGCATCCGCTCTTCCTGTCTGTCGGGATCCGGGTCAGCGACCCTGGTAGCCGCGACCGCGACCGCCCTGGCCGCCCTGCCGCGAGCCGCCCTGCGGCTGGCCGCCCTGGCCGCCCTGGCCGCCGGAGCGGGGGCGACGACGGCGACGCGACGGCGGGGTGGTCGCCGAGGACTTCTCGCCGCCGTTCGGGCGCTGCTTCGGGGCCTGTCGCTGCTGCTGCTGCACGGGAGCGGGGCGCACGTGCGGGGCGCGCTCCGGGACGAGCTCGGTGACCGCGGCGGCCGTGAGGTCTTCCAGGGGCGCGCTGATAGCTGCCTTGCGGAGGAGGTCCTTCACATCGCGGCGCTGCTCGGGGAGCACGACAGTGACGACCGTGCCCGCCGCGCCGGCGCGCGCCGTGCGGCCGGAGCGGTGCAGATACGCCTTGTGCTCCATGGGCGGGTCGACGTGCACCACGAGGTCGACATTGTCGACGTGCACACCGCGAGCCGCGACATCGGTCGCGACGAGCACGCGCACGCCGCCGTCCTCGGGGTCGGAGGAGAAGGCGCCGAGGTTGCGCTCGCGCGCGTTCTGCGACAGGTTGCCGTGGAGGTCGACCGCGGGGATGCCCGCCGCGGTCAGCTGCTTCGCGAGCTTCTTGGCCTGGTGCTTGGTCCGGGTGAAGAGGATGCGGCGGCCGGTGCCCGACGCGAGGTCGCGCACGAGGGTGGTCTTGTTCTCGGTGGAGTCCACGACGAGCACGCGGTGCGTCATCTCGCCGACCGGCACGCTGGCCTCGTCGACCTCGTGGCTCACGGGGTTCACGAGGAATCGGCGGGCGAGGGTGTCGATGCCGCGGTCGAGCGTGGCGCTGAACAGCAGGCGCTGCCCGCCCGCCGGCGTCGCGGTGAGGATGCGGGTGACGCCGGGCAGGAAGCCGAGGTCGGCCATGTGGTCGGCCTCGTCGAGCACGGTGACCTCGATGTCGCTGAGGCGCACGACCTTCTGCTTCATGAGGTCCTCGAGGCGCCCCGGGCAGGCGACGACGATGTCGACGCCGCCGTTCAGAGCCTGCTCCTGCGGGCGCTGGCTGACACCGCCGAAGACCGTGGTGACCTTGAGGCCGGCGGCTGCGGCGAGCGGTGCCACGGTCGCGGCGATCTGCGTCGCGAGCTCACGGGTCGGTGCGAGGACCAGACCGCGGGGCAGGCCGGCGCGGCGCTTGCGTCCGGAGGCGGCGAGGCGCGCGACGAGCGGCAGGGCGAAGGCGATCGTCTTGCCGCTGCCGGTGCGCCCGCGACCGAGGAGGTCGCGGCCGGCGAGGGAGTCGGGAAGCGTGTCGCGCTGGATCGCGAACGCCTCGGTCTTGCCGGACTCGGCGAGAACGGCGGCGAGGTCGGCGGGAACGCCGAGATCGAGGAAGGAAGGCATGGAAAACTCCGACAGCGCGCACGGCGGATCGCACGCGAGGGTTCTTGGGTGGAGGTGGCGACGGCGCAGGCAGCGCATCGGTTCGCCGTGCGAAAGGCCAGCAGCGGCTGGTACGGGAGCAGCGTTCCGCGTGCTCGTTTCGGTCCTCGGAGACCCCGTTACGACGACGACATCAGCGGACGTGGCGTCCGGATGACTTACTCAGCATATCAGTGCGGGACCGGCCGAGCCTGGATGACGCGGCAGGAGCGCTGCTCAGGCGTGGAGCGCCTCGTTCAGGGTCACGCCGACGCCCGCGCGGCGCACGGCCTCGACCGCTCCGCTGAGCGAGTTGCGGCGGAACAGGAGGCCGTTCTCGCCCGAGAGCTCCGAGCCCTTGACGGTCGGGCGTCCACCACCCGGTGTCGCGGGTCCATCGGCGAGCACGATCTTGGTGCCGGCGGTGACGTAGAGGCCGGCCTCGACGACGCAGTCGTCGCCCAGCGAGATGCCGATCCCCGCATTGGCGCCGAGCAGCGTGCGGGCGCCGATCGACACCCGGTGCGACCCCCCGCCCGACAGCGTGCCCATGATCGACGCCCCTCCGCCGATGTCGCTGCCGTCGCCGACGACGACGCCCTGCGAGATGCGGCCCTCGACCATCGAGGCGCCGAGCGTGCCGGCGTTGAAGTTCACGAACCCCTCGTGCATCACCGTCGTGCCGGGCGAGAGGTAGGCGCCGAGGCGCACGCGCGACGCGTCGGCGATGCGCACGCCGGTCGGCTGCACGTAGTCGGTGAGGCGCGGGAACTTGTCGAGGCCCTGCACCTGGATGCCGGCGCGCTGCAGGAGCGGACGCAGGCGGGCGGCGTCGTCGGGGTGCACGGGGCCGGCGTTGGTCCACGCGACGATCGGCAGGTGCGCGAAGATCCCGTCGAGGTTGACCTCGTTCGGGCGTACGACGAGGTGCGACAGAGCGTGCAGGCGGAGGTAGGCGTCGGCGGTGGAGACGGGGGCCGCGTCGAGATCGACGTGCAGTTGCACGGCCTCGACCGTGACGTTCCGGCGCTCATCCGGTCCGGCGACCGCATCCAGGGTGAGGAGCGCCGCTGCCGCATCGCCCGCGGTCGGCGCGGTCGTGGAGACCTCGGGGAACCACGCATCCAGCGCGGTGCCGTCCGCGGCGATGGTCGAAAGTCCGGTACCCCACACGGTGCGCGCCTCAGTCATGCCTCCACGCTAGCGTCCCCGCCTGTGCGCCGACGCGCACGTGACGCGATAAGTAGGCTGGGGGGATGGTGCTCGATCTGACCGCGTCCTCCCTCGATCTGACCCGTGCGATCTGCGACGTCCCGAGCGTGTCGGGCGAGGAGAAGACGCTCGCCGACCTGGTCGAGGACGCCGTCTCCGGGTACGCGCACCTCGAGGTCATCCGGCACGGCAACACGATCGTGGCGCGGACCGACCTCGGTCGGACGCAGCGCGTCGCGATCGCGGGGCACATCGACACCGTGCCGATCAACGCCAACGTCCCCACACGCGACATCGAGATCGACGGGGAGCCGTATCTCTGGGGGCGCGGCACCGTGGACATGAAGGGCGGCGTCGCAGTCCAGCTCAAGCTCGCGGCCGAACTCGCCGATCCCGCGGTCGACATCACGTGGATGTGGTACGACAACGAGGAGGTCGAGGCGTCGAAGAACGGCCTCGCACTCCTCGCCGCCGTGCGGCCCGACCTGTTCCAGGCGGACTTCGCGATCCTCGGGGAGCCCTCGAACGGCGAGGTCGAGGGCGGCTGCAACGGCACCATGCGCGCGATCGTCCGCACCTCGGGAGTCCGTGCGCACGCGGCCCGCGCCTGGATCGGCGAGAACGCCATCCACCGCGCCGCGCCGATCCTCGCCCGCCTCGCCGAGTACCGGGCGCGCGAGGTGCCGGTCGAGGGGCTGCTGTACCGCGAGAGCATGAGCGCCGTCCGCATCTCCGGCGGCGTCGCGGGCAACGTGATCCCCGACGCGTGCGAGGTCGAGGTCAACTACCGTTTCGCGCCCAGCAAGAGCGCCGCCGACGCCGAGGCGCACATCCGCAACCTGCTCGCCGGGTTCGAGGTCGAGATCACGGATGCGGCGGAGGGCGCCCGTCCGGGGCTCGACGCCCCGATCGCCCAGGAGTTCGTCGCCGCCGTCGGCGCCGAGCCCCGGCCCAAGTACGGCTGGACCGATGTCGCGCGCTTCTCGGCGCTCGGCATCCCCGCCGTGAACTACGGTCCCGGCGACCCGCACCTCGCGCATCACGACGAGGAGCGCGTGCCCGTCGCGCAGATCGACGCCGTCGAGCGAGGACTGCGCGCATGGCTCAGCTCGCGCTGACAGCCGCCCGTCGCTGGGCCGGCATCCCCCTCCCGGGGCGGATCGCGATCGTGTACGTCGCCGCCCGCCTCGTCACGACCGCGCTCCTGATCGTGGCCGCGCTGCAGTCGACGACGTTCTCGCGTTTCGGCGCCGATCCCGGACTCACCGATTTCGTCGTCGGCTGGGACGCGCAGTGGTACTGGCTGGTCGCCGAGCGCGGGTACCCGTCGGAGCTGCCGCTCACCGATGCGGGCGACGTCGCCGAGAACGCCTGGGCCTTCATGCCGGTGTTCGCGTTCGTCGCCAAGGGCGTCGGATTCGCGTTCGGCTCGTGGGGGATGGGCGCGCTGCTCGTGTCGCTCGTGGCGGGGTACCTCGCATGCCTCGCACTGCATCGACTGCTGCGCGACCGCATCGGACGATCGGCGGCGATGTGGGCGGTCGTGTTCTTCGCGTTCGGACCTCTCGCCGCGATGTTCCAGGTCGGATACGCCGAGACCCTGTTCCTGCTGCTGCTGTTCCTCGCGCTCGACGCGACGGTGCGACGACGCTATGCCTGGCTGTACGTGCTGATCCCGGTCATGGCGTTCACGCGTCCCGGCATCCTCGCTTTCGCGCTGTATCTCGGGCTCCACGGCATCCTCCGTCTGGTGCACCGTCGGGAGGACCCGCTCGTCCGGCGGGAGGTCGTGCACATCCTGGCGCTCGGCGCCCTCGCCACGGTCTGCGGATTCGCGTGGCAGGGAATCGCCGCGCTCGTGACAGGCGATCCCGGGGCGTATCTCTCGACCGAGCTGGCATGGCGGCAGCATTGGATCCTCGGCGGCGTGGACGGCTTCGTCCCGTTCGAGGGCTGGGTGCAGGCGTCGTCGTTCTGGTTCGCGCAGTGGGGGCTTCCGGGGGAGTGGGGACCCGTCGTCCTCGTCCTGCTCGTCGTGGGGATGGCGGCGGCTCTGCTGCTCCTCCCCCAGGTGCGCGCGCTCGGCCCCGACCTCCGGCTCTGGAGCGCGAGCTACCTCCTCTACCTCCTCGCGGTGTTCTTCCCGCAGTCCAGCACCTTCCGGCTGCTGCTGCCGCTCAGCCCGCTGTGGGGAGCGGTCGCGGTACCTCGTTCGCGCCTATGGCGCGTCGGGGTCCTCGCGATGTGCGTGCTCGGTCAATGGGTGTGGATCCACCACGTCTACGCGCTCGGGAACACGTTCTGGCAGGTCCCGTGAATGTTAATCCTTGATGCATTTCTTCACGGGCGACGCTCAGGTTCGAGTGACACCCGATAAACTGGTCGCATACCACCGGAGGAAAAGGAGCCCACGATGGCAGCGATGAAGCCGAGGACCGGAGACGGACCCATGGAGGCCGTGAAAGAAGGGCGACTCATCATCGTGCGCGTCCCGCTCGAAGGCGGCGGCCGTCTGGTCGTCTCCGTGAACGACGCCGAAGCGAAGGAGCTTCACGACGTGCTGGCAGCCGTCGTGGCGCCGGCCTGATCGACTCGGGCCCGCTCTCACGCGGACCCGAAGAGGGCGACGGATCGGATCCGTCGCCCTCTTCGCGTATCCGGGACGAACCCAGGGGCGTCAGTCGGTGCCGACGCTGAGGAGCTGGAGAAGACCCTCGGCGGCCGGCGACACGGTCGCGAGCACGGCCGCGGACTCCTGCGTCTCCTGGACGAGGGAGCGATAGGCGGCCGTGATCTCGTCGCGCTGCACCGGGTCGGCCACGCGGCCTCCTGCGAGGACGCGGGGCACGAGCACCATCCCGCCGGTGCGCACCAGGCGCAGGCCGTGCTCGACGTATTCGATG
Source organism: Microbacterium sp. NPDC089696 (assembly GCF_044749125.1). Lineage (NCBI taxonomy): Bacteria > Bacillati > Actinomycetota > Actinomycetes > Micrococcales > Microbacteriaceae > Microbacterium > Microbacterium sp. NPDC089696. The sequence goes on from NZ_JBIVHF010000001.1 coordinate 1,412,926, forward strand.
ACGTTCTCGGGGTCGGCGTCGACGAGCACGATGTCGTAGGACGCCTCGTTCATGCGGGGCAGCACGTCGGAGGCACGCCCGGTGATGAAGCGCGCCTTGGTCGCGGGGATGCGCGCATCCGCGAAGGCCTGTCGCGCCGCGGCGAGATGCTCGGGCTCGTTGTCGATCGAGGTCAGCACGGCCTGCGGAGCCCCGCGGAGGAGCCACAGGCCCGAGACCCCGGCGCCGGTCCCGATCTCCACGATCGAGCGCGCGCCGGTCGCCGCCGCGAGGACCGCGATCTGCGAACCGAGGGCCGCGCTGATCGGGGCCGCTCCGAGCTCGACGGCGTGGGCGCGGGCGCGGGCGATCGAGGACGGCTCGACGATGGACTCGCGGAGGAAGCGTGCGTTCGCATCGTTCTCGCTCATGCCCTGGATCTCCTGCCTGACGGGTGTGTTCTCCCAGGGTATGCGCTCGGCGTGCGGCGGGCGGGCAGGCGCGGCGGTAGCCTGGAGAGATGCAGTTCGGGATCACCTTCGAGAAGCTGCTGCTGATCGGTCTGATCGCTGTGCTGCTCGTCGGACCGGAGCGGCTGCCGCGCTACGCCGAGAGCGTCGCGAAGCTCGCGCGCCGAGCGGGCGAGTTCCTCCGCGACACCAAGACGCGTGTGCGCGACGAGATGGGTCCGGAGCTGGACGATGTCGACTGGCGCCGCCTCGACCCTCGGCAGTACGACCCTCGGCGCATCATCCGCGACGCGCTGTTCGAGGACGACAACACCCCCGCCCGTGCGACCCCGACCCCGGTCGTGGCGGAGCCGGCCGTCGTCAAACCGGACTCGCGGGTGGTCCGGCCCGACTTCTCGCGCGAGACACCGCCGCCGTACGACCCCGAGTCCACCTGAGCGGTCCGGGCGCTCCGCGTCAGGCGACGCTGAGGCGCAGCCGGGCGATGTCATCGTCCGTGAGCAGCACGCGGGGGACGACCGTGATCGCCGAGCTGTTCCGGATGCGCAGGATCACGGCGTCGCGGCCGACCCTGATCCCCTCGAACTCGCGGTAGCGGATGTCCGACACCCGGCGGTCGGCGCCGATCTGCAGGGTGTCCGCTTCGAGACGAGCCCACACGACCGTGCCCGGCGGCGTCGCCGTGCGCACGGCGCGACGAGCGCCCGCCACGGTGGCGAACACGGCGACGGCTCCCAGGCCGATGGTCGCAAGCGGAAGCCACGCCGCGGAGTTCGCATCATCGGCTGCCCCGGTGCCGAGCGTCAGGAAACTCAGCGCGAGACCGGCGGCCAGCGCCACCCACATCACGATGGCCCACGGGCGGGTCAACCCGTACACGGCCGCATCGCGTGCCATCCGACGCAGGAGGCTCTCATCGATCGTGACGGTCATGGGATCCTCTCAGCCCAGGGTCATCGGCAGCGGTCGACCGGACAGCCCGCGTCCGCGGCGGGACAGCGAGCGCGCGAGGTCGCTGACGGCCGACGCCGCGGCGTCCGTCGGGTCGGTGAGCACGATGGGCGCCCCCGCATCGCCGCCGGCGCGCAGCCCGGGGCTCAGCGGGATGCTCGCGAGCAGGGGGACCTCCTCGGTCTCGGACAGAGCCTCGGCGACGGCTGCGCCCCCTCCGGATCCGAACAGGTCGACGACGGTGCCGTCGGGCAGGGTGAGCGGGCCCATGTTCTCGACCACGCCGATCACCCGCTGACCCGTCTGCCGCGCGACGAGGCCGCTGCGGATCGCGACGTCCGCGGCCGCGGCCTGCGGGGTCGTCACGACGAGCACCTCGGCGTGCGGGAGGATCTGTCCGATCGAGATCGCGATGTCACCCGTGCCGGGCGGCATGTCGATCAGCAGCACGTCGAGGTCGCCGAAGAACACGTCGGTGAGGAACTGCTGCACGGTGCGGTGCAGCATCGGTCCGCGCCACGCGACGACGGCCTCCCCGTCGCGCAGGAACATGCCGATCGAGATGGTCTTCACACCGTGTGCGACAGGCGGCAGCATCAGGTCGTCGATGCGTGTCGGCTGCGTACCGGCGGGGATGCCCAGCAGCCCGGGGATCGAGAAGCCGTGCACGTCGGCGTCGACGAGACCCACGGCGAGACTCTGCTGGGCGAGCGCGACCGCGAGGTTCGCCGTGACCGTGGACTTGCCCACGCCTCCCTTGCCGCTGGACACGAGGATCACCCGCGTCAGCGAGTCGGGACCGAACGGCATCTGCCGCGGCGCGCGCCCGTCGCGGAGCTTCTCGGTCAGTGCCTTGCGCTCGGTGGGAGTCATGACCCCCACCTCGACCGCGACCTCGTCGACGCCGGACACGGAGGCCGCCGCCGCACGCACGTCGGACTCGATGCGCTGCGCCGCGGGGCACCCGACGATCGTCAGCACGATGGCGACATGCGCCACGCCGTCGTCGACCGAGATGTCGCGGACCATGTCGAGATCGCCGATGGGGCGGCGCAGCTCGGGGTCCGAGACGGCCGAGACGGCCGAGCGGACGGCGTCGGCGGCGCTCGAGCCCGGGGTCATGGGGTGGAGCGGCCGCTCGACCGCCGCTCGTCGACAGGCGCCGCTGAGTGCTCGTCGGAATCGCCGAGCTCCGCCAGCAGCGCCTTCAGCTCCTGACGCAGCACGTCGCGCGTCACGACCTGGGAGTTGCGCTCCTCGAGGGACATGCGCAGGGCGACGATCTCGCGGGCCAGGTACTCGGTGTCGGCGAGGTTGCGCTCGGCGCGCTGGCGGTCCTGCTCGATCTGCACGCGGTCGCGGTCGTCCTGCCGGTTCTGCGCGAGGAGGATCAGCGGGGCGGCGTACGAGGCCTGCAACGACAGCATGAGCGTGAGGGCCGTGAAGCCGAGAGCGGCATCGTCGAAGCGCAGCTCGTCGGGGAGCAGAGTGTTCCAACAGATCCACAGCACGCAGAAGAGGGTGAGGATCAGCAGGAACGCGGGGGTCCCCATGGCGCGGGCGACCCACTCGGTGAAGCGGCCGAACCTGTCGCGGGAGGTCGCGCGAGGGCGGGAGGATCCGCGGCCGGGGGCGTCGAGGCGAGGAGAGCGGGCCATCATCCCACCTCCTTCCGCGGCGCGGCGGAGGACCCGGACGCGGCGGCACCCGGGGCGGTCGCCTGCACGGGCTCGTCGCTGTCGTGCGTGCGCCAGTCATCCGGCAGGAGGTAGTCGAGCACGTCGTCGATGCTGATCGCGCCGACCAGTCGATGCGCCGTGTCGATCACGGGGAGCGAGACGAGGTCGTAGCTCGCGAGCATCCGGGCGACCTCGGCGGCCGAGGCGGTGACGGGCACCGGCTCGAGGCTGTCGTCGACGATCGCACCCAGGCGCTCGTGCGGCGGATAGCGCAGCATCCGCTGGAAGTGCACCATGCCGAGAAGGCGCCCGGTGGGGGTCTCGAACGGCGGCAGGGTCACGAACACGGCCGCGGCGAGGGCCGGGTGCAGCTCGTGACGACGGATCAGCGCGAGGGCCTCCGCGACGGTGGCGTCGGCGGAGAGGATGATCGGCTCCGGCGTCATGAGGCCGCCCGCCGTGTCGGGGCCGTAGCGGAGCAGCATGCGCACGTCCTCCGCCTCCTCCGGCTCCATGAGCTCGAGCAGCTGCTCCAGGCGGTTCGGCGGCAGCTGGGCCAGCAGGTCGGCGGCGTCGTCCGGCTCCATCTGATCGAGGATGTCCGCGGCGCGCTCGTCGCCGAGACGGTCGAGGATGTGCACCTGCTCGTCCTCGGGCATCTCCTCGAGCGCGTCGGCGAGACGGTCGTCGGAGAGCTCCTCGGCGACCTCGATCATGCGCTGCTGCGGCAGGTCGAGCAGAGTGTTCGCGAGGTCGGCGGCGTGCAGCTCGGAGTACGACGCCACGAGCTGCTCGGCGGACTGGGCCTCACCGGGCGCACGCTCCTCGGCGACCTCGCTCCATGCGGCGAACGTGGTCGGGCCCTTGGCGAAAGGCGAGGCGCTCGTCTTGGGGCGGCGGAGGAAGAGCTGGCTGATCGCCCACTCACCGAGGCGGTTCGGCTCGATCGCGACGTCCTCGATCACGGCGTTGCCGCTGCCGTCGACGAGGTTCACGCGACGGCCCAGGAGTTCGGCGAGGACGCGCACCTCACCCGCACGCGGAGAGAACCGGCGCACGTTGATGAGGCCCGTGCTGATCACCTGACCGGCGCGGATGGAGGTCACGCGTCCGATCGACAGGAACACCTGACGGCGCCCGGGGATCTCGACCACGAGGCCGATCACGCGGGGGGCCGCGGTACTTCGATACACGATGACGACGTCACGGACCTTGCCGAGCCGGTCGCCCACGGGGTCGAAGACGGCGCACCCTGCCAGGCGCGCGGCGAATACCCGTTGTGTGCTCACTCGTCCAGCGTAGTCCGCGGGGCGGGCGGGGAACGCGGCATCCGTGTCCGATCCGCCCGCTCCCGGTCCGATCAGGGGGAGGCATGGAACAATGGCGGGATGAGCATGCTGAACCGTCCAGCCGACAGCCGCGACGAGGGAGAGATCGTCGCCTCGACGCGTGACTACGAGGGTGCGCAGAAGACGGTCTCGAAGCTGATCGCGCAGGAGGTGCCGGCGCGCGACATCGCGATCATCGGTCAGAGCGTGCGCACGGTCGAGCGCATCACCGGCCGGCTCGGCTACGCCGCGGCCGCCCGCTCGGGAGCCATCAACGGCGTCCTGATCGGTCTCTTCCTCGCGGCGATCCTCGTGATCGGCAACCCTGAGGTCCCGATCCAGCTGTTCGTCGGATTCGTCTTCATCGGCGTCGCGCTCGGCATGATCCTGAGTCTCGTGACGTACGCGATCGTGCGCCGTCGCCGGGACTTCGCGAGCGTGACGCAGTTCGCCGCCGACCACTACGAGGTCCGGGTGCAGGCCGCGTCACTCGCGAAGGCGCGCCAGGTGCTGGGCGCGGTTCGGCCCGCCACGGTGCGTCCGCCGGTGAACCTCGACGAGCCGCCGCGATACGGCGAGCGGATCACGCCCGGCAGCGGAGAGGGCCAGGCGCAGCCGCCCGCGGCCCCCGCCGACCAGACGCCTCCGGCGACCGAGCCGGAGATCCCGCCGCGCCCCGCCGATCCGGTCGCCGAGCCCGAGTCGGGCGACGACGTGCCGCAGACCGGCGCCCCGAAGCCCGCTGAGGGTGCCTGATGAGCTCGAACGAGCCGTTCGGCCAGGATCCCCAGCAGCCGCCGGTCCATCCTGAACCTGCGGCGCCGCCCGCTCCGCCGCTGGCCCCCGGCCAGTCCGCCCCGTCCGTCGCGCCCGGCTTCCCTGCGCAGGCGCCGGGCTATCAGGCTCCGGCTCCGACGCATCCCGCGGCAGCCCCCGGGTATCCGGCGCCCGCCCCCGGATATCCCGGCGGCGTGTATCCGCCTGCTCCTGCTCCCCGTGGACTCCTGCCCTGGGCGCTGGGCCTCCTGATTCTCGTGCCGTTCCCCTTCGTCGGCGGACTAGCCTCGGGGATCGCGATGGCCGTGAGCGGTGGAGCGTCGCGCCGGTTCGGCGGAGTGGCCCGAGAGAACGCGCGCGTCGCGCTCAACTGGGGCCTCACCTATCTGCTGCTGTCGGTCGTGCTGATCGTCTCGCACTTCGTTCTGCTGTTCGCGCTCTCCGCGAATGGGCCCGTGACGGGCTTCTACCCGTTCGGCACCGTCATCACGATCTACTTCGCGCTGTCGGTGCTGCACCTCGTGCTCGTGATCGTCGGCATGGTGCGGGCATCGGCGGGCAAGGTCATGCGGATCCCGTTCGCGATCCCGTACCTGCGCCGCTGATGGTCGAGATCCGGGTCGAGCTGCCGGCCGGGGCGACGACCGTGTCCGGCGACTGGACCGAGGGATCGCGCGACGACGTCGTTCTGATCGCCCACGGCGCGGGGACGGGCAAGGACCACCCGTTCCTCACCGGATTCGCCGACGCCCTCGGTGCGCTCGGATACTCGACCCTGCGTTTCAACTTCCCGTACGTCGAACAGGGACGTCGGATGCCGGGACCCGCCGCCCACGCCGTGGCGACGTGGAATGCGGTGGTGGCCCACGCGCGAGAGCAGGCGCCGTCCGCGCGCATCTGGGCGACGGGCAAGTCCTACGGCGGACGCATGGCGTCGATGGCCGTGGCCGAGGGGCTCGCGGTCGACGGTCTCGCCTACCTCGGCTACCCGCTGCACCCGCCCGGTCGCCCGGAGAAGCCCCGCGCGGAGCACCTGCCGTCGATCGCGGTGCCCCAGCTGTTCGTGGAGGGCTCGAACGACCCGTTCATCCAGCCGCTCGATCAGTTCGAGAGCGTCGTCGCCACCTGCCGCGACGCGCGCGTCGTGTGGATCGAGGGCGGTGGCCACACGTTCGAGGTTAAGGGACGCAAGCGTCCTGCCGACGAGATCGGCGCTTCTCTCGCGCCGATCGTCGCGGAGTTCGTGCGGTCCTGACGCTTCAGGCGAGCCGCGCCAGTTCCTCGTCCTCCCGCAGACGGCGCACGGTCGAGAGTCCGAGCGCGCTCATCGCCGGATTCGACGTCTCGTAGTACCAGACGAGTCCCATCGCCTGCTGCAGCGCCCAGGCCGCGCCCCGATGCCACATCACGGCATCCGCGCCGAGCCCGTCACGGATGATCGCGCGGCGGTCGGCGTCGAACAGGTGCCAGGCCGCGACGAGGTCGAGTGCCGGATCCGCCGGTCCGAAGCCGCCGGTGTCGAGCACCCCGGTCAGACGTGCGCCCGTGGCGAGGAGGTTGAACGGCGTGAGATCGCGATGGCTCATGACGTCGGGACCGGCGGACGGGAGGTCGTGCAGAGCGTGCCACAGCCGCCGCGTGCGATCGACGTCGACGAGATGGGCGCTCCGGGTCAGGCAGTGCTCGACCCAGTCGTCGTGGTCGCGCAGGCGTCCGCCGCGTCCGCGACCGTCGAACGCCCGCCCGCGCACGTCGGCGGTCCGGAGAGCGGAGATCACGCCGACGACATCGTGGGCGAACTCCGCGGACGACTCGTGCGAGTCGGGCGCGACGGCGTCGCCCGCGATCCACGTCTGCACTGCCCACGCGGAGGCGAAATCGGAGGATGCCGGAGCGATGCCCACCGGAGCGGGCGACGGGACCGGTGCGACGTCGATGAACTCGGCGATCGCCGCGGCCTCCGTGCGCAGCTGCTCCTCGGATTCCTCCAGGAGCGGGAAGCGCGCGACGTGCCCGTCGCCGATCCGGATGATCGTGTTCACCGTTCCCGCGGTCCGCAGACGCCGCAGGGGGAGGCCGGCGAGCTCGGGGAAGCGCTGCGCGATCAGTCGCGCAGCGATGTCGTCGGAGACCCCGAGCTCGTCGTCATGCACGCGTGGCGCTCAGCCCTGAACCCGGGCGATCCACGCCTCGATCTCGTCGGCCGTGCGCGGGATGTCGGCCGAGAGGTTCACGGGGCCGTCCTCGGTCATGAGGATGTCGTCCTCGATGCGCACGCCGATGCCGCGGTACTCGGCCGGCACCGTCACGTCGTCGATCTGGAAGTACAGGCCGGGCTCGATCGTGAACACCATGCCCGGGGCGAGGATGCCGTCGTAGTACATCTCCCGGCGGGCCTGCGCGCAGTCGTGCACATCGATGCCGAGGTGGTGCGACGTCCCGTGCACCATATAGCGGCGGTGCTGGCCGCCGGCATCCGCGTCGAGCGCCTCCTCCGCGGTCACCGGGAGCAGACCCCACTCCGCCGTGCGAGCGGCGATGACCTTCATGGCCGCCTCGTGCACCTCGCGGAAGCGCACGCCGATGCGCGCGGCGGCGAACGCGGCGTCCGCGGCCTCCCGCACGGTCTCGTACACGCGGCGCTGCACGTCGGTGAAGGTGCCCGACACGGGGAGCGTGCGGGTGATGTCGGCGGTGTACAGGCTGTCGGCCTCGACGCCGGCGTCGACGAGGATCAGGTCGCCCGGCACGACGGTGCCGTCGTTGCGGGTCCAGTGCAGGTAGCACGCATGCGGGCCGGAGGCGGCGATCGTGTCGTAGCCCTCGCCGTTCCCGTCCTCGCGCGCGCGACGGTGGAAGACGCCCTCGACGACGCGCTCGCCGCGCGCGTGCGAGACCGCGTCGGGAAGGGCGCGGATGATGTCGTCGAAGCCCTGCGCCGTGATGTCGACGGCGCGGCGCATCTCGGCGATCTCGTACTCGTCCTTGACGAGGCGCAGCTCGGAGACGACGCGGGTGAGGTCCTCGGACTCCTCGAGGACCAGCTCGTCGTCCGCGGCGGCGAAGTCGTCGAGGTGAGCGGTCGCGATGCCCAGGTCGGCGGCGACGCCCGCGAGGGAGGGACGGGGGCCGATCCAGAACTCGCCCACGGTCGCGTCGGCGTAGAACTCCGTGGTCGTGCGGTCGGCGCGCTCGCGGAAGTACAGGGTCACGTCGTGGCCGTCGGCGGTCGGCTCGAACACGAGGATCGAGTCGGGTTCGGAGTCGGCCGCCCAGCCGGTGAGGTGGGCGAAGGCCGAGTGCGCGCGGAACGGATAGTCCGTGTCGTTGCTGCGCTGCTTGAGCGAGCCGGCGGGGATCACGAGGCGCTGCCCCGGGAAGGCGGCGGAGACGGCGGCGCGGCGGGTCGCGGCGTACGGAGCCTGTGCGCGCGCGGACGGAAGGGGCTCGGGGCGCTCGGCCCAGCCCGTGGAGATCGTGTCGAGGAATCCGCGCGGGAACGGCTGCTTGCGGTTGGTGGTCCCGTTCTCGACGGGCTTCTCCGCGGGGGTCTCGACGGCGGGCTCTGCGATCGTGTCGCGTTCTGCGGTGCTCATCCCTCCAGTCTGTCACCTGAGAGCCGGACGCGGGATGCCACCGGGGCGCTCAGCCCGCCGGCTCCAGCTGCACGACGAGCGCGCGGTGGTCGCTGCCGCTCGCGTCGTCGATCACCTCCGACCCGGTGGGGGTCCAGTTCGGCGAGGCCATGACGTGGTCGATGGGCGTGCTGAGCAGCGCGGGGAGTGAGCTCGGCCACGTGCCGCTCAGCCCGTTGCCCGTGCGGGAGGCGACGTCGCGGCAATAGCCCATGTCGCCGCCGTCGACGCCGAGTCCCGCCATGTGGTCGACGGTCGCGTTGAAGTCGCCGGCGATCACGAAGTTGCCCTCGGGGCACTGGTCGGCGATCCAGCGCAGGTCGCTGCGCCAGCCCTCCATCTCCTCCATGCGCGGGGCCACGGCGTGCACCGCGACGATCGTCGGCCCCGTGCCTCCGACCGGCATGAGCACCGCGCTCGGGACCGAGCTCGTGTTGCTGGTGCCGTCCTCCGACGACTCGATCACCGAGTACTCGCCGAGCTCGGGCGACACCAGCACCGTCGTGAACCAGGACTTCGGACCGTCGACGACGTCGGGCTTGAACTGCACATGGTGCACCCACATCGGGTGGCCCTGCTCGCGGAGCATCACCGCGACCTGCTCTCCGACGGCCTCCGTGGTCTCGGGCAGCGCCACGATGTCGGCGCCCTGGTCGAGCACCTGCCGGGCGATCGTCTCGGCGGAGACGGCGTCGCCCGCGGTGTTCCAGGTGAGCACGCGGATGCTGGTGTCGGTCGCCGCGGGGAGACCGGCCGTGCCGAATCCGCGGGTCAGGCCGACCGCCGCCGTGGCCCCTGCCCCGAGCAGCGCCACGAGCAGGATCGACGCGGCGAATCCGCGGAGCGACCTGGCGGTCAGCAGGAGCAGCGCCACCACCGCGAGGGCGAGGAACGCGGCGAGCACGACCCCTCGCGCGGCGACGATCTGCGCGAACGGGAAGGTCTGCTCGAGGTGGAAGAACTGCGGCCACACCACGATCGCCGTCCCGATCGCGAGCAGCACGGTGAACAGGATCCCCAGAAGTCTCAGCATCCCCTCCAGCCTAGGAGTGCTCGCTGGGAAGACCCTGCCGCGGGCGTGCGCGTCCGTCGGCCGCCGCGCTCGGTACGCTCGGAGGATGGCCGTCGTTCGCTCGCACCGATTCGCGGGTCCCGCTGACCTGCATCTGCACTCCAACCACTCGGATGGGACGGAGTCCCCGCGGGAGGTCGTGCGGCAGGCGCAGGCGCACGGTGTGCGCACGCTCGCACTCACCGACCACGACCGCACCACGGGCTGGGACGCGGCGGGCGAGGAGGCCGTGAGCCGCGGGATGACCTTCCTGCCCGGTATGGAGCTCTCCGCCAAGCACGAGTGGCGCAGCGTGCACGTGCTCGGCTACCTGTTCGACCCGGCGCACCCCGGCCTCGTGGCCGAGACCGAACGGATCCGCGGCGACCGGATCGGCCGCGCGGAGCGCATCGTGCGCAACATCGGCCGCGACTTCGATCTGCACTGGGACGACGTGCTCGCACAGACCACGCCGGATGCGACGGTCGGCCGTCCGCACATCGCGGACGCGCTCGTGGCCCGGGGCATCGTCCGCGACCGCACCGAGGCGTTCGACGGCATCCTGCATCCGCGCGAGGGGTACTACGAGCCCCACTACGCGCCCGACCCTCTCACGGCCGTGCGGCTGATCACGGACGCCGGGGGAGTGGCGATCATCGCCCACCCCGTGACGAGCGGACGCGATCGGATGATGCCGATCCCGTTCATCGAGCGTCTGATCGCGGAGGGCCTCGGGGGATTCGAGATCGATCATCGCGAGAACACCGAGTCCGGCAAGCGGACGCTGCGCCGCCTGGCGGCGGAGCACGATCTGATCGTGACGGGGTCGAGCGATTATCACGGCAGCGGCAAGCCCAACCGCCCCGGTGAGAACACGACGGCGGACGACATGGTGGCCCGACTGATCGATCGCGCGACGGGCGTCGAGCCTCGCTACCCCTGACCTCTCGGCGAGTTCACGGCGGGCTGTCGACGACGGCGGATACTCTTCCCGGCATGCAACGGGCGACATCCCTGGAACGGCGCATCGACGCGATCGCCCACCGTGTACTGAGCGATTCCCCGGCCGGAGGGCTCAGGGCAGGACTCGTCGAGTTCGCGGTCTTCGTGCTGAAGCAGGCCTGGGCGTGCGTGTTCGGCGCCGCGCTCCTGGTGGCGATCGTCGCGGCGCGGCTCTGGTACCCGGACGACGCGGTGCTCGCACGCAACGACGCCCTGACGATCACCGCGGTGCTGATCCAGGTGGCGATGCTCGTGTTCCGGCTCGAGTCGGGGCGCGAGCTCTGGGTGATCGTGCTCTTCCACCTCACCGGGACGGCCATGGAGCTGTTCAAGACCGACGTCGGATCGTGGGCCTATGCCGCGGACGGCATCCTGCGCATCGGCGGCGTGCCGCTGTTCAGCGGCTTCATGTACGCGGCGGTGGGCTCGTACATGGTGCGGGTGCACCGGCTTTTCGACCTCGGGTTCACGCGCTACCCCTGGCGCTGGCTCACGACCGTGCTCGCGGCCGCGATCTACGTCAACTTCTTCACGCACCACTGGTGGTGGGACGCCCGCTGGGTGCTGCTCGTGGCCGTCGTGCTGCTTTGGCTGCCGACGATCATGCACGCCCGGGTCTGGCGGCGCACGATCCGCCTGCCGCTGCTCGCGGTGTTCGCGGGAGTCGCGGTGTTCATCTACCTCGCCGAGAACATCGGCACGTGGGCGGGCGCCTGGGCGTATCCCGATCAGGTCGTGGCCTGGCAACCGGTCTCGCTCAGCAAGCTCAGCTCGTGGTTCCTGCTCATGATCATCTCGGTCGTGATGGTGACGTGGGTGTATCCACCGCGGTCGCCGGTGGCGGCCGGTGCGGACGGGACGACAGTGGGGGCGGATGCCGCTGCTGCAGCATCCGCCCCCACGGAGGTCGATCGGGTCGCGGGCGCTCAGGCCCCGGCGACCGGAGTGGTGCCCGCGGCACCCGAGCCGCCGCGGCGACGACGACGGCGGCGCGCGGGAGCCGGCTTGCCGTCGTGATGCTCCTTGCCGGCGCCGTCGTGCGTGCCGGCGCCCTCGGCGCTGCGGTCGGCTGTGGGCGCGGACTGCCCCTCACCGGATGACGAGTCGGTCGATCCCTCGGCGAACGTCGAGCCCACCGGGTTCGCACCGCCGCGACGGCGGCGACGGCGACGCGTGCCGCCTTCCGCGGTGCCCTCGGCGGCCGCATCGGCGGCGCGCTCGGGTCGCGGCTGGCGGGCGGGCTTCTCGGTCTTCGGCGCCGTGACGAGACGACCCTTGGTGCCGGCCGGGATGTCGAGGTCCTCGTACAGGTGCGGGCTCGAGGAGTATGTCTCCAGCGGCTCCGGCTGGCCGAACTCCAGTGCCCGGTTGATGAGGGCCCATTTGTGCAGGTCCTCCCAGTCGACGAACGTCACCGCGATGCCGGTCTTGCCGGCGCGACCCGTGCGGCCGGCGCGGTGGAGGTACGTCTTCTCCTCGTCCGGGATGGTGTGGTTGATGACGTGCGTCACATCGTCGACGTCGATGCCGCGCGCGGCGACGTCGGTCGCGACGAGCACGTCCTTCTTGCCCGCCTTGAACGCCGCCATCGAGCGCTCGCGCTGATCCTGGCCCATGTCGCCGTGCACGCCGCCGACGTTGAAGCCGCGGTCGCCGAGCTCGTCGACCAGTCGCTGCGCCGCGCGCTTGGTGCGCGTGAAGATCACGGTCTTGCCGCGTCCCTCGGCCTGGAGGATACGGGCGATGACCTCGTCCTTGTCCAGCGAGTGCGCGCGATACACGAGGTGCTTGATGTTCGCCTGCGTCAGACCCTCGTCGGGGTCGTTGGCGCGGATGTGGATCGGGTTCGACATGAAGCGTCGGGCGAGCGCCACGATCGGTCCGGGCATGGTCGCCGAGAACAGCTGCGTGTGGCGGACGGCCGGGACCTTCTGGAAGATCTTCTCGATGTCGGCGAGGAAGCCGAGGTCGAGCATCTTGTCGGCCTCGTCGAGCACGACCTCGGTCGCGTTCGACAGGTCGAGCAGGCGCTGGCCCGCGAGGTCGATCAGACGACCGGGGGTGCCCACCACGATCTGCGCGCCGGCCTTGAGCTGGTCGATCTGTCCCTCGTAGGCCTTGCCGCCGTAGATCGCGACGACGCTCGTGGAGCGGTTGCTCGTGAGCAGGTCGATGTCCTCGTAGACCTGCACCGCGAGCTCGCGGGTCGGGACGACGATGAGCGCCTTCACGCCGGGCTCGGGGTCGAGTCCGAGGCGCTGGACGACGGGGATGCCGAAGCCGAAGGTCTTGCCCGTGCCGGTCTTGGCCTGGCCGATGATGTCCTGCCCGGGCAGCCCGAGCGGGATGGTCTGCTCCTGGATGGGGAAGGCGTCGACGATGCCCTTCGCGGCGAGTGCGTCGACGATGTCCTGATCGATTCCGAGATCAGCGAAAGATGTCAATGTTCAGATGCCTGTCCGGCGACCGGTGAGATCGCCACGTTCACGGATCCACGCCGTCTCTTGTGCCACAGGCGCGGGCCCCGCTCCAACGGCGGGGACGGGAACAGCCTACCCCGAGGGTGCGCTTGCGCCTGGAACTGCGCCGCCGCCCGGGTATTGTGAAGCCCGTGGTCAACTGGTTCTGGAAGCGGAGGACGCCCCGGCGCACGCTGACGCTGCGCAGTCGCGGCGATCAGGGCACGGCGACCCGAGTCGACTTCGCGGAGGTCGCCCCCGAGCTCGACCGCTTCCTCGGGCAGGCGGCGTACCTGCAGCTCGGCTACTTCGAGACGCTCACGCGCCTCATCCGTGCGACGCCCGAGCTCTCCGAGAAGGAGTCGCTGTCGCGTGCGGCAGGGGCCGCGCTCACGAAGCACAAGGCCATCGTCGACCTCATCGCCGAGCGGGGGGACGACCCCACGCAGCTGATGCTGCCGTTCCGCGAGAACCTCGACGCGTTCCGCCGCAAGACGATCGGCGCGCGCCCGCGCGAGACGCTGCTCTCGGTGTACATCACGGCAGGCATGCTCGACGACTTCTACCTCGCCCTCGCTTCCAGCTACGGCGAGGTCGGGGAGCGCGTGGTCGCGATCCTCAGCGAGGACGACGCCAGGCACGAGATCGTCGCGATCATCCAGGAGACGATCGACGGCGACGGGGAGTGGCGCTCCCTGCTGTCGATGTGGGCGCGGCGGCTCGTGGGCGACACGATCCTCGTGTGCCGCTCGGCGCTGCGCCAGCCGGAGCTCGCCGCGATGACCGAGGAGCGCGTCGAGCCCGTGTACACCGAGCTGATGGGCGCCCACGCACGCCGCATGGACGCGATGGGACTCGCCTCCTGAGAGGAACCGAGTCCGGTCGGGGGAACCGGCTCGCGGTCAGATGCCGAGCGCGACCTTGGCCTCGGCGTCCGTGCGGCGACGGACCGCCACGATCACCGCGGTGACGGCCGCGGCCACCACGACGGCGCCGAGCACGCTCGCGAGCCACAGCCACACGCTGTCCTCGCCGACGCCGAGCCACTGCAGGCCCGTGTAGGCGATCGCGGACAGGGCTGTCGCGATCGCCGGAGCGAGCGCGACGCCGCGGAGCTCACGACCCGGCAGCACGAAGTGCGCGGCGATGCCGAGCGCGCAGGCGCCGATCAGCGCGAGGAGGATGTACACGGCGGGTCAGGCCACGAAGCCGACGCGGCGCGATTCCTCGGTGCCGAGCTCGATGTAGGCCAGCTGAGCGGTCGGGACCAGGTAGGAGTTGCCCTTGACATCGGCGAAGCTCAGGTGCGGCGTGCTCTGCTCCAGCGCCGCCGAGACCTGGGAGCGGACCTCGTCCGCGCTCGCGGCGGTCTCGAAGCTGAGCTCGCGGCCGGTGTTGATGATGCCGATGCGGATTTCCACGCGTACTCCCGTTGTCGTTTCGACCTTGCTGTGCGCCCAACTCTACCCCGGGGTGACGGGGCCGGATCGGCGTCGGGGCGTGGTTTCGCCCTGAGCGCACAGGCGGGCACGCGCGGTCGCGACGACGATGTCCGCGCGCGCCAGTAGCGTGGAGGACATGACCCAGGACGCCGCGCAGAACGCCGTGATCGGCGCCGCGGCGACGGCATCCGGCATCATCGTCGGCGCGCCCGGCACCGGGAAGACGCACACGCTCATCGAACGCGTCGTGCGGCTGCTCGAGGTCGACGGGCTCGCTCCGGAGCAGGTCCTGGTCCTGACGCCGAGCAGACAGGCTGCCACCGCGCTGCGCGACCGTGTCGGGGTCCGGATCGGACAGGCGACACCCGGTCCACTTGCCCGCTCCCTCGGCTCGTTCGCGTTCCAGATCGTGCGCGGGGCCATGGTGCGCGCTGGCGCCGAACCTCCGGCGCTGCTCACCGGCGCGGATCAGGACCGCCTGATCGCCGATCTGCTCGCCGGCGACGCCGAGGACGCGGCGATCACCTGGCCCGAGGCGCTGAGCCCCACCGTGCGCGGGTCCACGGGGTTCCGCTCCGAACTGCGCGCGTTCCTGGCGGAGTGCGTCGAACTGGGTGCGCATCCCGCCGAGCTGCGTGCCGAGGGCGACCCGGCGTGGACGGCCGTCGCCGACTTCCTGGTCGAGTACCGCGCCGTGCTCGACAGCGCCCGCGCAGCGCATCGTGACGCGGCGGACCTGCTCGCCGAGGCGGCGGCGATCCTGCGCACGGCCGACGCTCCGACGCTCGGAGCACTCGCCGCCCTGCGCGTCGTGCTGATCGACGACGCGCAGGAGCTCACCCGGGGCGGCGTGGCCGTCGTGCAGGCGTTGCGCGCACGCGACGTCGCGGTGCTCGCGTTCGGCGACCCCGACATCTCCTCCGGCGCGTTCCGCGGCGCGACGCCCGAGCTCTTCGCACAGCTCGCCGGCGCGCTCGGCGAGGTGCATGTGCTCGACGCCCCGCATCGGCAGGTCGCCGACCTCACGACCCTCACCCGCACGGTCACGCAGGCGATCGGCGCGGCCGGTCGCGTGGATCACCGCCGCGCACCCCAGGCCCTCCCGTCCGACGACGGCCGGGAGCCGTCCGTCCGCACCTTCCTCGCGCCGTCCCCGCACGAGGAGCTCGACCGCATCGCGGGCGTCATGCGCGAGTGGCATCTGTCCGAGGACGTGCCGTGGGACCGGATGGCGGTCATCGCGCACGACACGCGCCAGGTCGCCCAGCTCGAGACCGAGCTCGCCGCGCGCGAGATCCCGACCAGGGCCGCCGGGATCCAGCGTCCGCTCGGCAGCGAATCGGTGGTGCGCGACATCGTCGACGTCGTGAGACTCGCGCTGATGCCGCCCGAGGAACGCACGCCGCACGACTGGGAGGAGGCGCTTCGCACGCCCTTCGGCGGGATGGATGCGATCGGCCTGCGACGTCTGCGGGCACGGCTGCGGCACATCGAGCTCGATCTCGGCGGATCGACCCCCGCCCGTGAGCTCCTGCGGCAGGCGCTCACGTCTCCCGATCACTTCACGCTGATCGACGCGCACGAGGCCCGCATCGCGGCGCGTTTCGCGCAGACGGTGGCCGAGGTGTCCGCCGCGGCGGCCGCGGGCGAGACCATCCACGACCTCCTCTGGCGCGTCTGGGATCAGGCGCGCGCCGTCGACGGACGACGTCTGCACGTCGCCTGGCGCGAGTCCTCGCTGCAGGCCGGCGGAGCGGAGACGGCGCGTGCGCTCGACGCCCTCGTCTCGCTGTTCGGCGCGGCCAAGAGGTTCGTCGAGCGGACGCCGAACGAGAAGCCCGAGGCGTTCGTGCGCGACGTCCTCGACAGCGAGGTGCCCGAGGACTCGCTCTCGAGCCCCGAGCGGCCGGGGCGCGTGACTCTGCTCACCCCGGCGACCGCGCTCGGCACCGAGTTCGACGCGGTCGTGGTCGCAGGCGTGCAGGACGGCATCTGGCCGAACGTGCGCCTGCGCGGCGGGCTGCTGCAGAGCTGGCGCCTCGCCGACGCCCTGCATGCGGCGCGCACCGGGGTCGCGGAGGAGCCCCCGGGCACACTCGACCGTCGCCGTGCGGCCCTGCACGACGAGCTCCGCCTGTTCGTCCGCGCGATCTCCCGGCCCCGGGCGCGTCTGCTCATCACCGCGGTGGATGACGACGACATGACCCCGAGCCCGTTCTTCGCCTTCCTCCCGACGCCCGAGCCACCCGAACTGCACGCCTCGGCCGAGCATCCGCTCACCCTGCGCGGACTCGTCGCGCGGCACCGGCGTGTGCTCACGACCTCGACCGCGACGGCGGCGAGGGAGCACGCGGCAGGGCAGCTGGCGGTGCTCGCGCGCGAGGGCGTGCCCGGCGCGGATCCCCTCGACTGGTACGGCGTGACGCCGTCGACGACCGGGGCGCCCATGCACGACCTCGCCGTGGAAGCCGCACGGGTCTCTCCCTCGCGCATGGAGTCCTTCGAGGAGTGCGAGCTCAACTGGGCCGTGTCGGCTCTGGGCGGGGATTCGGTGATGCCGCCCTCGGCCGGGATCGGCACGATCGTGCACGAGGCGATGGAGAAGGTCCCCGACGGCGACCTCGATCGGCTTCGCGCCGTCCTGGCAGAGCATTGGCCCGAGCTCGACTTCGAGACGGCGTGGATCGGCCGCAAGGAGCGGAGGCGCGCCGACCTCTACATCGACCGGCTGCACAGCTATCTCGCCGCGGTCTCCGCCGAGGGAGGGCGCGTGCTGGCCGGAGAGGTCGAGTTCCGGTTCGCCGTCGACATCCCCGAGGAGGACGACGCGTCGACGCCCGAGGTGCACGGTGTGTCGGGGGAGGCGGAGCCGCATCCGCACCGGGCGATCGTGCACGGCTTCATCGACCGGGTCGAGGCGTACTCCCCGGGCGGGGGCGAGCATGCCAAGGCCCGTGGTCAGCGGTGGACGCGGATGGCCGCACCTGAGGCCGAGCGTGTGGTCGTGGTCGACCTGAAGACCGGCAAGTACGAGCCCGAGAGCGAGCAGAAGGTCGCGGACCATGCGCAGCTGGCCGCGTACCAGGTGGCCGTGCAGCAGGGGCTCGTCGAGGGCGCCGATCCCGCGGCGCTCGCCGGAGCACGACTCGTGCTCGTCGCCAAGACCCTCGCCGGCAGCGACTTCCGCGTCGCGCATCAGCACACACTGGCAGGGGAGGAGCGCGTCCGGTTCCTCGGACGCATCGCCGATGCCGCACGGGGCATGTCGGCGGCCAGCTTCACGGCCCACGTCGACGCGCACTGCGCGGACACGCAATGGCGCGTGCAGCCCTGCCGCATCCACACCGTCGCGGCGGTGAGCTCATGACCGCCTGGACCGGAGACGGCAACGGGGTGTCGGCGCTCGACGTGGCCGCCGCACTCGGCCTCCCGCCGCCCACCGAGGCGCAGCAGCGCGTGATCGAGGCGCCGCCGCGCCCCGCGCTCGTGGTCGCGGGGGCGGGCAGCGGCAAGACCGAGACGATGTCCGGGCGCGTGGTCTGGCTCGTTGCGAACGGTCATGTGCGCCGCGACGAGATCCTCGGACTCACCTTCACGCGCAAGGCGGCGGGCGAGCTCGCCGAGCGGATCGGCGCGAGACTCGCGCTCATCGACGAGTACGGCCGTCGCGGTCTGCTGCCGCATCTGCCGGAGATCGTCGCATCGGGAGAGCTCGAACGCGTGGCGAAGGCGGTGCCGGGACGTCAGCGCGAGGTCGTGCGCGCGCAGGTGCTCGACGAGATCGCCGAGCGATTCGGCACGGCGCACGGAGGGGCGACGACCCCTGCGGTGGAGGACCTCCTGATCCGGCCGCGGGTGTCGACCTACAACGCCTTCGCCGACGGCATCGTGCGCGAGCACGCGGCGCGCATCGGTCGGGACTCCGACGTCGCGATGCTCAGTCAGGCGGCGTCGTGGATGCTCGCGCGCGACGTCGTGCTGCGCGCGGACCTCCCCGATCTGGAGGAGATCGACCGCGCGCTCAACGGCGTCGTCGACGCCGTGCAGCGTCTCGCGGGCGACTCTCTCGACCACCGTGCCGACCTCGACCGCGCGGATCGGATCGCGCTGCGCCAGGCCGAGGCGTTCGCGCCCTATGCGAGCCATGCCGAGGTCGGCGGGGTGTCCGCCAATCTGCGTGCACTCCCCGCGCTGACGACGCTCGTCCGCGAGTACATCGCCGAGAAGGAGCGTCGGGGCGTCCTCGACTTCGCCGACCAGGTGAGCGGCGCGTACGACATCGTGGAGACCTCGCCCGATGTGCGCGACGAGCTGCGGGAGCAGCATCGCGTCGTGCTCCTCGATGAGTACCAGGACACCTCGGTGATCCAGACGCGCTTCCTCGCGGAGCTGTTCCGCGACTCGGCCGTGATGGCGGTCGGCGACCCGCATCAG
The DNA here is from genome assembly GCF_044749125.1 of Microbacterium sp. NPDC089696. Lineage (NCBI taxonomy): Bacteria > Bacillati > Actinomycetota > Actinomycetes > Micrococcales > Microbacteriaceae > Microbacterium > Microbacterium sp. NPDC089696. The sequence goes on from NZ_JBIVHF010000001.1 coordinate 1,432,133, forward strand.
TCGATCTACGGGTGGCGGGGCGCCAGCGCCGACAACCTGCACGCCTTCGCCCGCACCTTCGCCGAGCACGAGCCGGTCGAGAGCTTCAGCCTCATGACGAGCTGGCGCAACGACCGTGGCGTGCTCGACATCGCCAACGAGGTGCTGGGGCCGCTGCGTCGCGCCGGACTCGACGTCCCGCCGCTCGAGTCCCGTCCGGGAGCGGGCGAGGGCGCGGTCGAGATCCGCTTCCCGCTCACCGTCGACGACGAGGCGCGCGAGGTCGCCGACTGGTTCGCGGATCGACGCGCGGCGCATGACGACACGGCGAAGCCGCATACGGGGGCGATCCTGTTCCGCTCCAAGCGGCACATGCAGACGTTCGCCGCCGCACTGGCCGCTCGGGGCATCCCGCACCGGATCCTCGGCCTGGGCGGACTGCTCTCCACGCCCGAGGTCGTCGACGTCGTGTCGACGCTGCGCGTGCTGCACGACCCCACCGCGGGTTCCGCGCTGATCCGTCTCCTGGTGGGCCCGCGCTTCGCGGTGGGAGTGGCCGACATGGCGGCGTTGCAGGGGCTCGCCGCCGAGCTCTCCCGACGCGACAGCGGGCTGCTGCCCCTCGACGAGGAGCTGCGTCAGCGGATCAGGGCCTCGCGCGGCGCCGACGAGGCGCTGTCGATCGTCGATGCCGTGGATGTGGTGCGAGGGCTGAGCGACGACTACCGCCTCCTGGCGGAGATCACCCCGGAGGGGCGCGCGCGGATCCGTTCGGCGGGCGAGATGCTGGAGCGACTCCGGCGCTCGTCGTCGCTGCCGCTGCCGGACCTGCTCCGGATGATCGAGCTGGAGCTGCGCCTCGACATCGAGCTCGCGACCAACGAGACGCGAGGGCCGGCGCGCGTCGCGGCCACGCAGCTGCGCGCGTTCACCGACGAGGTCCGCGCGTTCCTCGCCGCCGACGAGCGCGGCACGATCTCCAGCCTGCTGGCCTGGCTCGACAAGGCGGAGAGCACCGACGAGCTCATGCCCCGACCGGAGCCGCCGGAGCCGGGCGTGGTCCAGCTCCTCACGATCCACGGATCCAAGGGACTGGAATGGGACGCCGTCGCCGTGGTGCGGATGGTCGAGGGGGAGCTCCCGTCGCGGCCGACCGACACCGCCGGATGGTTCGGCTTCGGCGTGCTGCCGTTCGCCCTGCGCGGGGACAGCGCTGCGCTGCCGACGTTCACCTGGATCCCGCCGACCGACGAGGAACCCGACCCCGCGAAGCGGCTGAAGGCCGGGGTCGCGTCGCTCACGAGCCGGAGCAGGACCGCTCCGGGCGCGCTCACCGTCTTCAAAGACGCCTATCGCGAGTACCAGCAGGAGGAGGAACGGCGTCTGGCGTACGTCGCGGTGACGCGCGCACGCACGGATCTGCTCCTGACGGGTGCGCACTGGGCCGGACAGAAGCAGCCGAAGGCGCCGAGCCCGTACCTCCTCGAAGCGATCGAGGCGAGCGGTGCGCGGCCGATCGCCGAGGTGGACCCCGAGGACAACCCCTACGACGGACCAGGCACGACACTCACCTGGCCGATCGATCCGCTGGGAGCTCGACGCCCGGTCGTCGAGGCCGCGGCGGGCGCGGTGCGGGATGCCGGAGCGGACTCCCAGGAGCCGACACCGGAGCTGACGCGGCTGCTGGACGAACGCGCGGCGCGGCTCCGCGGGACGGATGCTCCGCCGCCCACGCGCGTGCCCGCCTCGCGGTTCAAGGACTACGTCACGGACTTCGGCGAGGCCCTGTCGTCGATCGTCCGCCCCATGCCGGAGCGTCCGTACCGGCAGACCCGGCTCGGCACCCTCTTCCATGCCTGGGTCGAACGCCGCAGCGAACTCGTGGGGGTGGGGCAGCGAGTCGACGAGGCGCTGTGGGAGCTCGACGACGAGGACATCGTCCCGTCCTCGGACGACGCGACCGCGGAGGTGTCACCGGCCGACGCCGCCGACCTCGCGGTCCTCCAGGGCGTGTTCGAGCGGAGTGAGTGGGGTGGACGCCGCCCGATCGCGGTCGAGATCGAGATCGACTTCGTGCTCGGCGGTGGCCTCGACGGCGTGGACCCCGGGGAGCGGCACATCGTGATCTGCAAGCTCGATGCGGTGTACCGGCGTGAGGATCGGGGCGGGCGCATCGAGATCGTCGACTGGAAGACGGGTCGGGCGCCGCGCACGGCGAAGGACCGGGACCAGCGCATGCTGCAGCTCGCGCTGTACCGGCTCGCCTACCATCGGCGGTTCGGCGTGCCGCTGGAGGACATCGACGTCGCGCTCTACTACGTGGCCGACGACCTGGTGATCCGCGGCGACCGCGTCTACTCGGAGTCCGAGCTCCTCCAGCGCTGGAGCGCGGCGCGCGCAGCACGTTGAGCCTCGTCCTCGGGGGAGTGCGTGTCGTCGTCCTCGGCGTCGTGACCGGCGGCGTCGCGATCCGCCGACGGTCGACGCGCGTCGGCGAGCCCTGCCCGTACTCCCGAGAGGTCCTCGGTCTGCAGGGCGCCGGCCTCGATGCGATGCGCGGCCTCGTTCGCGGCGTCGGTGAGATCGTGCGTGCCGTCGTCGTCCGTCGCGGCTCCGGTCGGGTTCGCGTCGGCCGGGCGGTCCTCCGACTCGTCCTGCCACAGCTCGTTCGGGTTGTAGGCGTCGGTCTGCATCGACGTGTCGACTCCGGGCGTCGCGGATTCGGGAACGCGGTCGAGCGCGTCCAGGGCGGAGTCCACGCCCTCGCCGCGAGACCCGATCACCGTGAGATCGTCGGCGTGCAGCCCGTCGGCCAGGGCCTCCAGCAGTGCGGCCGCGTCGTCGACGATGTCGGGGCGGCGCAGCGAGTCGCCGTGCACGAGCCAGCGGGCGAACTCGAGCTCGGCCAGCAGCCGGGCTCGAACCTCCAGCGCCGGGTCGGGGACGCGGTCGACCGTGCGCGCGTACGAGGCGTGGACGTCGTCGGCGGCGTCCGGGGCGGCCGAGAGCCAGGACAGGTCGAGCGCGGGGTCTCCCACCGACAGCGCGTGCCATCCGACGAGGCCGGTCACCTCCGGACCCTTCTCGTCGTCGTCGCGGAACAGGAAGGACGTGGCCTGCAGCCCGCCGAGGACGACCGTGGACTCGAACCGCCACAGGTCGTCGTCGGCGACGGCCTCCCGCCACCGCACGGTGAGTCGAGCGGGTACGCGTCCGGTCGCGGCGGCGGTGTCGACGAGTCGCGCCAGCTCGTCGCGGCTCTCCTGAGCAGAGCGCGTGAGCAGGCCGGCGCCGCGCACGACCGAGGTCGGCAGCGCATGCACAGCGGCGATCGCGGAGCCCATCGACTCGGCCGCGCCGCGCCCGGCGGGCACGAGGGCGGCCTCGATCTGGAAGCCGGGGAGCAGGCCGGTCACGAGGGCGCGGGCGTCGCCGAGGCGCGTCTCGCCGATGTACTCCGGTGCGGCGAAGGGCAGCATGGCCCGAGCGCCCGCGGTGAGCGCGCGGAGCGCGAGGGCCTCGGCGGCCAGTTCCCGCGCGGTCTCGTCGTCGTCGGCGACGCGGATCGCGAGTTCCCTGCCGTCGGCCAGAGAGGCCACAGCGGAGTCGAAGCGACCGTCGCCGTCGGTGGTCAGCGGGCGGGCTCCCGTCACCTCCGCTCCGGGCAGTGCGGCCGTCACCGCCGCGGCTAGAGTGAATGGAGAGCGTCCCATACCCCCAGGGTAGGTGGGCGCGGGGGCGTCCAGCCTCTGCCACGCCCGTGAGAGAGGGAGTCGATGACCACGAGGCATGCGCCTTTCGACCGTGCGGCCGACCTGCGCGCCGAGAGCGGGGTGGTCGACCGTCTGCGGGCGGAGTCCACGACGACGGTGATCGCGGTCCGCGACGGACGCGTGCGCATCGGCGGAGACGACCTCGAGGCTCCGACGCTCCTCCGCGTCTCCGCGGACTCGGTGGGGGAGGCGACCTGGGCTCTGCTCGGCCGGGATGCCGCTGGCGCCGCCGTGCTGCTCGCATCACTCCCTCCCGAGGCGGACACGGTCGACACCGCACCCGACGAGACCTGGCTGGGACTCCGCGATCTCGGCGGTCGTCTCGGCGAGGTCGACGCGGAGATCCTCGTCGAGGCGCTGGCTCTGGGCGGCTGGCTCCGCGACGCGCCGTTCTGTCCGACGTGCGGCGGAGGCACCGAGCTGCGGCAGGCAGGCTGGTCGCGGCGATGCCTGATCTGCGGCCGCGAGCACTTCCCGCGCACCGACCCGGCCGTGATCGTGGCCGTCGAGAGCGCCGACGGAGAGCGGCTGCTGCTCGGCGCGAACGCCAACTGGGGCGGCAGGATGTACTCGTGCTTCGCCGGTTTCACGGAGGCGGGGGAGTCTCTCGAGACGACCGTCCATCGCGAGCTGGCCGAGGAGTCGGGTGTGCGCCTCGCATCGCTGCGCTACGTCTCGTCGCAGCCCTGGCCCTTCCCGCGTTCGCTCATGCTGGGCTTCCGCGCCGTCGCTCTGGACGAGGACGACGTGCGCCCGGACGGCGAAGAGATCGTCGACGTGCGGTGGTTCACCCGCGCGGAGATCGGAACCGCGCTCGCAGGCGACGGCCCCGTCGGGCTCCCCGGCGCGGCGTCGATCGCCCGCGCTCTGATCGTCTCCTGGTTCGAGGACGGCGCGTGAGCGCACTCGACGCGCTCGACGAACGGCAGCGGGAGGCGGCATCCGTGCTGCGCGGGCCCGTCGCGGTGCTCGCGGGAGCCGGTACCGGCAAGACCAGGGTCATCACGCACCGCATCGCCCACGGCGTGGACACCGGCGCCTACAGTCCGTCTCGGGTCATGGCGGTGACGTTCACCGCGAAGGCCGCTGGTGAGTTGCGCGGCCGGCTCCGCGCGCTCGGCGTCGAGGGCGTCGCCGCCCGCACCTTCCACGCCGCGGCGCTCGCCCAGCTCAACTTCTTCTGGCCGACTCTGGCGGGGTCTCCCGCGCCGTCGATCATCGACAACAAGGTGCGGATGCTCGGACAGGCGGCCGATGCCATGCGGCTGCGCCCGAGCACGGCGACCCTGCGGGACATCGCCTCGGAGATCGAGTGGCGCAAGGTCTCGATGCTGTCCGTCGAGCAGCACGCGTCGCTCGGCCGTGCCGTGAGCGGGGTGGACGCGACACAGCTCGCGGAGCTGCAGCAGCGGTACGAGGCGCTCAAGGACGAACGGCACCAGCTCGACTTCGAGGACGTGCTGCTCGCGTGCGCCGGGATGCTGGAAGCCGAGCCCCGGGTCGCGGCGTCGGTGCACGAGCAGTACCGTCACTTCACGGTCGACGAGTTCCAGGACGTCTCCCCGCTGCAGAACCGCCTGCTCGAGCTGTGGCTCGGCGACCGGCGCGACATCTGCGTGGTCGGCGACGCGAGCCAGACGATCTACTCGTTCGCCGGTGCGGAGCAGCGCTTCCTCCTGGAGTTCGAACGACGGCACCCCGACGCCACGATCGTGCGCCTGGAGACGAACTACCGCTCGCAGGCGCCGATCCTCTCGGCTGCGAACGCGCTGATGCACGGCAGGCCCGGTGCTCTCGAGCTCGTTCCGGCACGGGAGACGTTCTCCGCCGACACTCCCACGGTCACGGCGTACGACAGCGAGCGCGAGGAGGCCGAGGGGATCGCCGCCGCCGTCGCGGCCGCCATCGAGTCCGGCGCCTCACCCGCGGACGTCGCGGTGCTCTATCGTGCCCACGCCCAGTCGGCCGTTCTGCAGCAGGCGCTCGCCGCGCAGGGCATCGCGACCTCGGTGCTCGGCGGCACCCGGTTCTTCGCGATGCCGGAGGTGCGTCAGGCCATCCTCGCGCTGCGCGCCGCCGCGGTCGCGCCGACGGAGCACGGCTTCCTCCCCGGCGTGCAGCGCGTGCTGCGCGAGCTCGGCCTCACCGAGGAGCCGCCGGCTGCCGGGGGAGCGCAGCGCGACGGCTGGGAGGCGCGTCGGGCGATCCTCCGTCTGGCCGAGGAGGCCGGCCCGGGGGAGACGCTCCGCTCGTTCAGCGATGCGCTCATGGCCCGCGCCAAGGACCAGCACGAGCCGACCATGCGCACCGTCACGCTCTCGACCCTGCACGCCGCGAAGGGTCTCGAGTGGCCGCACGTCCATCTGGCCGGGTGGGCCGAGGGCGCCCTGCCGATCTCCTACGCCACCGGGTTCGAGGCGATCGACGAGGAACGGCGACTCGCCTACGTCGGCGTCACGCGAGCCGCGCGTACCCTGTCGCTGTCCTGGTCGCGGTCGGCCGGACGCGGGGAGCGGGCTCCATCGCGGTTCCTCGCGGAGATCGGGACCACGGCGCGCGGCACCGGCATCCTGCGTGAAACGGCACCGGGTGCCGGACGCGGCGCCCGTCGCGGCTGATCACGATGACCGTGCCGCCAGCGGGATCCTCGGCGAGCAGTTGAGCCACGACGGTCGCGGCATCCGCGATGCGTGCAGCGCTGACCGGTCCGGAGGCGCGTCCGATCAGCTGAGCGTGCATGCGCGGCCACGCCGGATCGTCGTCCGTGGCCGCGGCGTCGCGGCAGGCCAGGCAGGGAGATTCCCCGGGCACGACCAGAGGACCGATCGTGATGCGACCGCGCTCCAGCGACACCGGCAGGTGCGAGGTGTCCTCCCGCAGGTACCGCGCGAACTCGATCGCGGCGGCGGCCCCCTCCACGAGGACCACTCCGATGTCCCCCGGATCCGTGCGCAGGCCGGGAGCCACGCCCTCGTCCAGCAGGGCGTCGCGGAGCCGCGGCGCGCACCGGCCGTCGTGCACGCCGATGCTCTCGACCCAGGCGGCACGCGGCGACGGAGGATCGTCGAGCAGCAGTGGCTCGAGCCGTGCGAGCAGCGCGCGCGCCTGCGCCCGGGGTGCTCCGGCGGCGTGGGCGATCACATCGAACGACGCACGTCGGAACCCCACGGCCAGGCGTGTGAGCAGCCGCTCCACCCACGGCTCCGTGGCGGGGATCCGCAGGGTCCCCTCGATGCCGATCTGCAGCGTCTCGCCGTCGCGCCACAGCAGCGGAACGGACGGATCGAGGCGGGTGAGGATCTTGGGCGTGAGCGGCGGCATCCCTCGATTGTGCGGAGACCGCGCGCGCCGCGGGGCCGTGAACCCCGGATCCGTGGACAACTGCCGGGAGGTCGACCCCTGGGGAGGGCGGACTGCGCGGCGTCGCGCTTACACCGGGCGGTCGCCCTCGGGAGCCTCGTCCTCGTCGTCCGATCCGTCCCGGGCATCCGGCGATCCGTCGCCGCCACCCGAGAAGTCGTCCCCGTCGAGCAGACGCGCCAGCGCCTCGTCGAACTCGTCCGTCACGGGCTGCTCGCCACGGGCCGCGGCCTGCAGACGGGCGACCAGCGCGGTCGGGTCGTCGATGTCCTCGGAGGTCGGCATGAGGTCGGGGTAGTCCCACAGCGCATCGCGGCCGGACGCGCCGACCGCGTCGGTCACGGCCTGCCACATGGCCGAGGCCTCGCGCAGGCGGCGCGGCCGCAGCTTGAGGCCGACGAGCGCGCCCAGCGCGTCCTCCGCCGGACCGCCGACGGCGCGGCGGCGGCGCGCGGCCTCCGCGATCCGCGCCCCGTCGGGCAGGCGTGCGGTCGCCTGAGCCGTGACGACGTCGACCCAACCGTCGATCGTCGCGACGAGGTTCTCGAGTCGGGCCAGCGCTTCGCGCTGGGTCTCGCTCTGCGTCGGCAGGAGCGCTCCGCCCTCGATCGCGGCACGCAGCTCCTCGGGGTTCGAGGGATCGAGGCGGCTCGCGACGTCCTCCAAGGCGTCGACGTCGACCGTGACCCCGCGCGCGAAGTCGGTGATCTGCGCCATGACGTGCAGATGCAGCCACTTCGCGTGCCGATACAGGCGCGCGTAGGCGAGCTCCCGCGTCGAGAGGTACAGGGCGATCTGGTCCTCGGGGATCTCCAGGCCGTCGCCGAATGCGGCGAGGTTCTGCGGGATCACCGCCGCGGTGCCGGCGGGGAGCACGGGGATGCCGACGTCACCGCCCGAGACCACCTCGAGCGAGAGGTTGCCGAGCACCTGCCCGAACTGCGCCGCGAAGACCGAGCCGCCGAGGCCGCGCATGAGCTTGCCCGCACCCTGCACGATGCCCCGCATGTCCTCCGGCACCTGGGTGTCGAGAGCGCTCGTGAGAGCGTCGGCGATGCTGGTCGACACGGGGCCGGCGATCTCCTTCCACACCGGGAGCGTCGCCTCGACCCACTCGCCGCGGGTCATGGCCCTCGGCGCCTCCGCGAGCTCGGAGATCGTGGTCGCCTCGCCCAGCCAGAGGTCGGCGAGCGCGAACGAGTCCGCGAGAGAGGTTCGGGATCCCTCGGAGATGCCCAGACCGTCGCGGTTCGCGATGTGCAGGGCCTGGCGGAGCGCGTTCTCCCATGCGTCGCCGCCGAACGCGCCCTGCAGCTGCGACATGATCGTCTGCATCATGGCCGGATCGAGCTGGAGGCCGTCCATCCCGGCGAAGGCGTTCCGCAGCGCCTCGGGGTCGATATCACCGGCGCCCTGGCCGGCCATCATTCGTCGGAGGAACTCCTCGAAGTCCTCGGGGGTCGGGTCGTTGTCTGCCATCGCGATCGCCTCTCAGCACGTCTGAAGCCGTGGCATCTACGCTAGTCACAGGAACGGCCGCGAGTCCCCGACGTGGGCACATCTCTGTACGCCGCCCGCGAACGACGGAGGAACCCTGTGGATCGAACCCGGTCTGTGAAGCTCGGACTGGGAGTATGGGCGCTGGTCGTCGCGCTGATCGCGCTCGTGGTGCTCACCTTCCTCCCGACGCCCTATGTGATCCAGCGGCCCGGGCCCGTGTACGACACCCTCGGCTCCGCGGCCGGAGCGGACGGCGAGCAGGTGCCGCTGATCAAGGTGGAGGGCGCGGAGACCTACGACACCGCGGGCACGCTCGACCTCACGACCGTGCAGGTGGTGGGCAACCGCGAGCGCACCCCCAGCTGGTTCGAGCTCGCCCTCGCCTGGGCGGACTCCTCGCGCGCCGTCGTCCCCCTCGATTCGGTCTTCCCCGCCGGACAGACGAGCGAGGAGCGCGACGAGCGCAACGCGACGCTCATGGTCGACTCGCAGCACGAGGCCACGGCCGCCGCCCTCAACGAGCTGGGCTACGACACCGGTGCGCAGGTCGCGGTGGTCGACGTCCTCGAGGACTCCCCGGCGCAGGGCGCGCTCGAGCCCGAGGACGTGATCACCGCCGTCGACGGCACCGCCGTGACCTCGGCCACGCAGCTGCGCGAGGCGATCCAGGACGCCGGGGGAGAAGCCGTCGCGCTCACCGTCCTGCGCGCGGGCGCCGAGACGACCGTCGACGTCACCCCCGAGAAGCACACCGAGGGCGACGTGACGACCTGGCTGATCGGCGTGACGCTCCGCACGGACTACGACTTCGAGATCGACGTGACGCTGCAGCTCGACAACGTCGGAGGACCGAGCGCCGGCATGATGTTCGCCCTCGGGATCATCGACACCCTCACCCCGGGCGAGCTCAACGGCGGTCAGAACGTCGCCGGCACCGGCACGATCGACGCGGAGGGCACGGTGGGGCCGATCGGCGGCATCCGTCAGAAGCTCTACGGAGCCCGCGACGCCGGCGCCGACTACTTCCTCGCGCCGCAGTCCAACTGCGACGAGGTGGTCGGACACATCCCCGACGGGCTGACCGTGCTGAGCACGTCGACGCTCGAGGAGTCGCTCGCCGCGCTCGAGGTCATCGCGGACGACGGCGACGTCTCCGCCCTGCCGACGTGCGAGACCGCCGCCGCGAGGTGAGCGGCGCCTGCGCGGCGTCGTGACCTCCCCGTGACCGGGATGACAGCCGGGGCACAGTGAGGCGTGCCTAGGATGGAGGGGTGACCTCGACTTCTGCACCGAACCCGGCCACTCCTCGAACCTCGCGAAGAATCTTCGGCATCTCGCTGGCGATCATCGCCGCATTGATCGCGGCCTTCTTCGTCTTCGCCTCGCTCTTCACGGAGTTCCTCTGGTTCGACCAGCTGGGCTTCTCGCGCGTGCTCACGACGCAGTGGATCGCGACCGCGATCATGTTCGTCGTCGGGTTCCTGGGCATGGCGGTGCCGCTGTTCGTGGCGATCCAGCTCGCCTACCGACTGCGTCCCGTCTACGTGCGGCTGAGCTCGCAGCTCGACCGCTACCAGGAGGTCATCGAGCCGCTGCGTCGCCTCGCGATGTGGGGCATGCCGATCTTCTTCGGACTGTTCGCCGGGTTCTCGGCCGCGAGCCAGTGGAAGACCGTCTGGATGTGGCTCAACGGCGTAGCGACCGACACGGTCGACCCGCAGTTCGGCATCGACACCGGCTTCTACATGTTCGCGATGCCGTTCTACTCGATCCTCCTCGCCTTCGTGTCGGCGGTGCTCCTGCTCACGCTGATCGTCACGGCTCTCGTGTCGTACCTCTACGGCTCGGTGCGGATCGGCCAGGGCGAGCTGCGCATCTCCAAGCCGGCGCGCATCCAGCTCGCCGTGATCGCCGGCCTCTACCTGCTGGTGCAGGCGGCCAGCCTCTGGCTCGACCGTTACAAGACGCTCGTGTCGCCCGATGACCGCATCGTCGGTCCGGCGTACACCGGCGTGAACGCCACGATCCCCGGTCTCGCGATCCTGGCGATCATCGCCGCGATCGTCGCGATCCTGTTCTTCGTCACCGCGGTCATCGGCCGCTGGCGCTTCCCCCTCGCCGCCACCGCGCTGCTCGTCATCGCCTCGCTCGTGGTCGGTGTCGGGTACCCGTGGGCGGTCACGACCTTCCAGGTGCGCCCGAACCAGAACGCGTACCAGGCGGAGTTCTACCAGAAGAACATCGACGGCACGAAGGAGGCCTACGGGGTCGCCGATCTCGAGACCACGCCGTTCGAGGCCGAGACCGACGCCGAGGCCGGCCAGCTCCGCGCCGACGCCGAGACCACGGCATCCATCCGCATCGTCGACCCGGCTGTCATCAGCCCGACGGTCCGCCAGCTCGAGCAGTACCGCGGCTACTACCAGTTCCAGGAGAACATGGACGTCGACCGCTACGAGATCGACGGTCAGATGCAGGACACCGTGGTGTCGGTGCGCGACCTCGACATGAACGGCGTCGACGTCACCAACTGGAACAACCGCGCCGCGGTGTACACGCACGGCTACGGCCTCGTCGCCGCCGCCGGAAACCAGCGCACGAGCGACGGCGAGCCCGTGTTCCTCGAGCGCGGCATCCCCTCGTCGGGCTTCCTCACCGACCAGGAGAACTTCGAGCCGCGCGTCTACTTCGGCGAGAACTCGCCGGAGTACTCGATCGTCGGCGCACCTTCGGGGAGCGACCCGGTCGAGATCGACTACCCGCGCGGCAAGGACGGCTCGAGCGAGACCAAGACGACGTTCGACGGGAACGGCGGGCCGAAGATCGGCAACACGTTCACGAAGCTGCTCTACGCGCTCAAGTTCCAGTCGGAGCAGATCCTGTTCTCGAACCTCGTGAACTCGGACTCGCAGATCCTGTACGACCGCGATCCCAAGACGCGCGTGCAGAAGGTCGCCCCGTACCTCGAGCTCGACAGCGACCCGTACCCGAGCGTGGTGGACGGCCGGATCGTCTGGATCATCGACGGCTACACCACGAGCTCCTCGTACCCGTACTCGACCAGCGTCAGCCTGTCGGATGCGATCGCGGACTCCAACGTGCCGTCGCCGACGCTGGCGATCGACGAGATCAACTACATCCGCAACTCGGTCAAGGCCACGGTCGACGCCTACGACGGCAGCGTGACGCTGTACGCGTGGGACGACCAGGACCCCGTGCTGCAGACGTGGCAGAAGATCTACCCGTCGACGCTCAAGCCGGTCAGCGAGATGTCCGGGGACCTCATGAGCCACGTGCGGTACCCGACCGACCTGTTCAAGGTCCAGCGCGACATCCTCGGGATCTACCACATCAACACCGCCGGCTCCTTCGCCCAGCAGGACAACCGCTGGCAGACGCCGAATGACCCGCGCAGCGACGCGGTGCTCCAGCCGCCGTACTACCTGACCATGCAGATGCCCGGTCAGGACTCCCCGCGCTTCTCGATGTTCTCGACGTTCATCCCGAGCGCATCGGGCAGCGGCGGCAACCGTGACGTGCTCATGGGGTATCTGGCGGTCGACTCCGACGCCGGCTCGGAAGCGGGCGTCAAGTCGGAGGGCTACGGCCAGCTGCGGATGCTCGAGATCGACACGGACACCACGGTGCCGGGTCCCGGTCAGGTGCAGAACACGTACAACTCCGACACCTCGGTGGTGCCGCAGCTCAACCTGCTCCAGCAGGGCGAGTCGGAGGTGCTCTACGGCAACCTGTTGACCCTCCCCGTCGGTGGCGGTCTGCTCTACGTGCAGCCGGTGTACGTCCAGTCGTCCGAGGGGACGAAGCTCCCGCGTCTGCAGAAGGTGCTCGTCGCGTTCGGCGACAAGGTCGCCTTCGAGGACACCCTGACCGCGGCGCTCGACACGCTGTTCGGCGGCGACTCCGGTGCCACGGGCGGCGACGACCAGGTCGAGCCGACACCCGATCCCGACACGGGCGAGGTGCCGACGGAGCCGACCACCCCGACCGACGCGCAGGCCGAGGCGCTGGCGGCCGCACAGCAGGCGCTGCTCGACCGTGACGCCGCGCTCAAGTCCGGCGACCTCACGAAGTTCGCCGAGGCGGACAAGCGCCTCACGGATGCCGTGAACACGCTGCTCCAGCTCGAGGACTCGGGGGAGTAGCCCCGCACGACCCGGAACGAGAGGGCGTCCCCACGGGGGCGTCCTCTCGTCGTCTGCGCGGCCGACCGAGGCGTCGCGCGTCGCATGGCAGACTGGGAGCGTGACCTCCACCCGGAAGCCTGCCGTCGTCCGCGGCGTCGCTGCTTCCTCGGTGGCGATCTTCGTCGCATTGGCCGGACACGTGTCCGGTGGCGGTGAAATGCCCGGTCCTCTCGGGATCGTCGTGCCCTGGGTGCTCTCGCTCATGGTGTGCGTGTTGCTCGCCGGTCGCCGTCTGTCGATGATCAGGCTCTCGCTCTCGGTCGGACTCAGTCAGCTCCTGTTCCACCTGCTCTTCGTGCTCGGCACGGTCACCCCCTCGGGCGTCGTGACCCCGCATGTGCACGGCGGTCCTCTCGTCCTGCCCTCGGGTACGGGCGTCCCCGAGGCCGTGGTCGCCGACGGCGGCATGTGGATCGGTCACCTGCTCGCCGCTCTCGCGACCGTCGTGGTCCTGCATCGCGGGGAGCGACTGCTCCTGACGCTGCGGGACCTCGCCGCACAGGCGGTCCGCTGGGTGCGTCGCCGCGTCGACGCGGTGCTCGCCCGCCCATCGCTTCCGCGCGCCCGTGTCCTGCGGATCCTGTCCGCACGCGTATCCGCTGCGACGTCGGCGCACCTCGCCTCTCTCCGCGGGCGTGCCCCGCCCCTCTCCTCTGCGATCTGATCCCCTCGCGCCGCCGGCATTCGCCGCGACGGCGCGCTCGCCGCGCGCCCGATGCGCGGAATCCGAACGCAGTCACGACGTCGCGCGTCGACGTCCGACGAGAGGTCTCTTCTCATGTCTCCCTTCCGCAGAGGCGTCGCGGGGGTGATCGTGGCGGCCGCCGCGGTCCTCGCGATCGCAACCCCCGCGTCCGCCCACGACCAGTTGCTCGCCAGCACACCCGGTGACGGCGAGCAGCTGGCCGTCGCTCCGACCAGCGTCTCGATGACGTTCTCGGGTGAGCTCCTGGTGCTCGACGAGTCGGCGGCCGGTGCGGTCGTGCTCGTGGTCGACGAGTCCGGCACCGACTGGACCGACGGCCCCGTCACGGTCTCGGGCAGCACGGTCACCGCCGCGCTGCGACCCGACATGCCCGTCGCGGGCTACCAGGTGCGCTGGCAGGTCGTGTCGGAGGACGGGCATCCGATCTCGGGGGTCATCCCCTTCACGGTCGGGGACGCCGAGCCGCTCGCCCTCGCGGGCGCGCAGCCCTCGGGCGAACGGGAGAGCTCCGACACCGCGGCCTCGGATCAGATCGCCGATGAGACGGACGGGGTCCTCCGGACCCTGATCGTCGCCGGAGGCGGAGCGGCACTCGCCGTCGCCGCCTTCGCCCTCTATCGATTCCTCCGCCGTCCTCGGACGGCTGCCGCCCCGCCGGAATCCGGCGCAGCGGCGGATGATCTGTGAAAGGCATCATCATGAACACCAGCGTCACCCAGAACAGCACCAGCGCCCCCGTCTCGCGCCTCCTCGGGGTCCTCGCCGTCTCCCTCCTGGCCCTCACGGGCTGCGCGGCCCAGGCGGCACCGGCCGAGTCCGAACCCGTCGTCGCCGGCGACGTCGTCACGATCGACGACGCCTGGGTCAAGTCGGCCGAGGAGGGGATGTCGGCGGCGTTCGGCACGCTCTCCAACAGCGGCGACCAGGACGTGACCGTCGTCTCCGTCGACTCGGAGGCGTCGAGCATGCTCGAGCTCCACGAGACCGTCGAGAACGAGGCGGGCGAGATGGTCATGCGCGAGATCGAGGGCGGCTTCGTGATCCCCGCCGGCGGCACGCTCGCGCTCGAGCCCGGTGCGAACCACATCATGCTCATGGATATGGCGGCGCCCCTCCGCGCGGGTGAGGAGACCACGTTCACGCTCACCTTCTCCGACGACTCGACGTACGAGTTCACCGCTCCGGTGAAGGACTACTCGGGGGCGAACGAGAACTACGAGTCGGGCGATGAGCACGAGGGCATGGGTCACTGATGCCCGCGCCCGCTGAGGGCGCCCGCACCCGCCGCAGCGGCCCGAGCCGGCGGCAGTTCCTCCTCGGAGGGGCTGTCGCCGGCGTCGGCGCCGTCGCGGCGGTCGGCGCGGACCTCGTACTGAACCGGCCGCAGGCCGCTCCCGCCGCTGTCGCCCCCATGAACGGAGAAGGCCGAGTGCCGTTCTTCGGCGTGCACCAGGCGGGCGTCGACACCGCCGCGCAGGCGCACGGCGTGTTCGCGGCGCTGGACCTCCATGCCGATGTCGACCGCGAGGCGCTCGCGCGCCTGCTGCGCCTCCTCACGGACGACGCCGCCCGGCTCACACAGGGGCGACCCGCGCTCGCGGACTCCGAGCCGGAGCTGGCGCTGTCTCCCGCGAACCTCACGGTCACGTTCGGGTTCGGTCCGGGGCTCGTGGCACGCGCCGGGGGAGAGAGTCCGGCCTGGCTCGCTCCGCTCCCGGCGTTCCGAGTCGACCGCCTGCGCCCGGAGTTCTCCGACGGGGACCTCCTGCTGCAGATCGCGGGCGATGATCCGCTCACGGTCGCGCACGCGACGCGGATGCTCCTGAAGGACGCCCGGGGCTTCGCGGACCTGCGCTGGACGCAGCAGGGCTTCCGCCGGGCGTACGGCACCGAGCGCCCTGGCACGACCATGCGCAACCTGTTCGGCCAGGTCGACGGGACCACGAACCCCGAACCGGGGACCGCGGACTTCGACGGGGTCGTGTGGGCGCGGGAGGGGTGGCTCGCGGGCGGGACCGGCATCGTCGTGCGGCGCATCCGCATGGACCTCGACAAGTGGGACCGGCTGGACCGCAGCGGACGCGATGCCTCGGTCGGTCGCACGCTCGCGAACGGCGCGCCTCTGACCGGGGTCGACGAGTTCGACGAACCGGACTTCAATGCGACGACGACGATCGGGTTCCCGGTCATCCCCCAGTTCGCGCACATCCGCCGGGCGCGGGGTGACGGGTCGGAGCGCATCTTCCGACGCGCCTACAACTACGACGAACGTCCGCTCGGGGCCGAGGTGTCGGAGTCGGGACTGATCTTCGTGTCGTTCCAGGCCGACATCGAGCGGCAGTTCACCCCCATGCAGCGACGACTCGACGAGCTCGACCTGCTGAACGAGTGGACCGTGCCGATCGGCTCGGCGGTGTTCGCGATCCCGCCCGGCTGTCGTGAGGGAGGGTTCATCGGCGAGACCCTGCTGAGGTGATCCGCGAGGTGCCATCGGCTCGTCCGGTGGCACCCGTGTCTCGCGGTCTCGTCGTCAGGCCCCTCTTCTCACGCGGCGGGCGCGGAGATCCTCCCGAACCACGCTGAACACGACGGCGACGGCCAGGACGGTCATCGCGACCTGGGTGGAGGCGGTGAGCGGACTGACGCTGCCGTCGTCGCCGGGTGCGGCGAGCCACCGTGCGTAGTCCGACAGCCCGTGCAGGACGATCGGGACCCACAGTGTGCCCGCGACGCGCAGGGCTGCGTAGAACAGCACGCCGTCCATGGCGGTGACGGCCACCTGGAAGCCGATCGTCGCGAGCGGGACACCGGCGAGCAGGCTGCCGACCGAGTGCGCCACGCCGAACGCGAGCGCCGTGACGAGCAGGGTGGCCGTCTCGCCGTGCCGGGCGCGGACGGATTCGAGCAGGATGCCGCGGAAGTAGAGCTCCTCGCCGAGTCCCACGGCGAGGTAGACGATCGCTCCGACGGCCACGTACGCCAGGGTGAGGCGGGACCAGTCGGCGCCGATCATCAGCGCGAGCGGCTGGAGGGCGATCACGACCGGGACGAGCCACCACCACAGGCGTCGCGGCATCGAACGTCCGACCGGCGGGTCGGACCACACGTCCGTCCACCATCCCGCCCGACGAACGAACACGAGCCCGAGGACGATCGCGACCGGCAGTGGAAGAAGGTGCGTGAGCGCGAGCTCGGCGACGGGGTCCGCGCCTGCGGCGCCGAGCGCGTCGATGAGCGCGCCTCCTCCGGCGGCGAAGGCGACGTAGATCGCCACCGCGACGAGACCGACCCGGAGGCGTCGCGGAACACGGTCGTCGGGGTTCACCATGAGGCGATCATTCCATTCCTGAGCGTTCGTGCGGCTCCCTGTCCACAGTCGGGACGCGCCGAGCTCGATATCGGTCGAGCCGATGTCATCCACAGGATCTGCCCGATGGGCCGGTTCCGCGCGACGGCCTACTGTTGCTGGCATGGTGGTCCCGACTCTCCGCGCCCTCGAGGCGGTCGCCGTCAGTCCCGTCGTCGAGATCGGCGACCTCGCCGGAAACCTGCGACGGCTCGGCGCTGCTCTCGACGGCTTCGGTGACGACGTCCCTCGGCTCGTCGTGCTTCCGGAGCTCGCGACCAGCGGGTACGTGTTCGCGGATCGGACGGAGGCGTCGTCGCTCGCGATCCGGCGAGACGACGAGCGGCTCATCGCGCTCGGAAGCCGTCTCGGGGCGCGGACCGTCGCGGTGGTCGGCTTCGCGGAACGCGAGGGCGACGAGCTCTACAACTCGGCCGCGGTGCTCTCCGCCGACGGCATCCTCGCGGTGTATCGGAAGTCGCACCTGTGGGCGGAGGAGAAGCTCGTGTTCACCCCGGGGGCGGATGCCGGCATGCTGGTCGATACGACGATCGGTCGCCTGGGGGTGGCGATCTGCTACGACAACGAGTTCCCCGAGATCCCGCGCGCGCTCGCCCTGGCGGGTGCCGAGATCCTCGCGCTTCCCGTCAACTGGCCGCTGGTCGAGCGGCCGGAGGGCGAACGCGCCCCCGAGACGATCCAGGCCATGGCCTCGGCGCGATCCTCGCGACTGCCCACCGTGATCGCCGACCGGCGCGGTTCCGAACGCGGCGTCGACTGGACGGGAGGCACGGCCGTCATCGACGGCTCCGGCTGGGTCGTGGCGGAGGAGCGCGAGGGGGTCGCCGCAGCATCCCTCGACATCACCGGCGACAAGGCCCTCGGCCCTCACAACGACCTGTTCGCCGACCGGCGACCCGAGCTCTATCGACCTCACGAGTCCTGACTCCCGAATCTCGTCCCCGACTCCCGACGCGCGGACCCGACCGCGATCATCCCCCCCCCCCCACAGAAGGATCACCCATGACCGACCACCTTCCCGGACCAGGTGCCGCGCAGACCGAGGTCGCGCTGCCCGTCACGAGCGGCATCGAGATCAAGTCCATCGACTGGGTGCCGCTCACCGAGCGCACCGGCACGCCGTCGAGCCTGTTCTCGCTCTGGTTCATGTCCAACGCGAACCTCACGACGCTCGCGACGGGCATGGTCGGCGTGGCGATGGGGGCGAACTTCCTCGTCTCCGTGGTCGCGATCGTCCTCGGCGTCTGCGTCGGCACGGTGTTCACGGCCTTCCACTCCGCGCAGGGGCCGCAGCTCGGTCTGCCGCAGATGATCCAGTCGCGCGCGCAGTTCGGCTACCGCGGCGTCGCGATCGTCTGCCTCGTCGTGGTCGCGAGCATCGTCGGGTTCAACATCTTCAACCAGCTGCTCGCCGGCCAGGTGCTGTCGACGACGACCGGGGTGGATGCCGGTGCATGGTGGTACGTGCTCATCACCGCGCTCGCGCTGACGCTCGCGATCGTCGGCTATCACTGGATCCATCGGGTGCAGAAGTGGTTGACCTGGCTGTTCCTCGCGACCTTCGGAGTCTTCACGGTCGTCTCGCTCTTCGTGCTGCCGTTGGCGCCCACCGACTTCTCCCTCGGCGACGTGAACTGGCCGGCCTTCCTCGTGCAGTTCGCAGCCGCGGCCGCCTACGCGCTCGGATGGGCGCCGTATGTATCGGACTACTCGCGCTACCTGCCGCCGCAGACGAGCCCGGGCAAGGCTCTGTTCCACACCGCCTCGGGCGTGATCGTCGGCGCGGGATGGCTCATGGTGCTCGGGGCCTTCGTGGCGTCGCTGTTCGCCGAGTCCGACCCCGTGGAGGCGATCGCGGCCGCGGCCGACGCGATCCTCCCGGGTCTCGGACTCGTCCTGCTCTGGTCGGCGCTCCCGGCTCTCATCACCGTGATCACGATCAACATCTATGCCGCGAGCATCGAACTCATCACCGTCGTCGACTCGTTCCGACCCGTGCGGCCCACGCGCATGACACGTATCGTCGCCTGCACGGTGGTCGGGGTGGCCGGACTTCTGGGCGCGGCGTTCTCGACCGGAGCGTTCCTCGACTCGTTCGGCAGCTTCCTCGTCGTGCTGCTCTACGTGCTCGTGCCGTGGACCTCGGTCAACCTCGTGGACTACTACCTCGTGCGGCGAGGACGCTACGCCGTGGCCGAGATGTTCCGTCCGCACGGCATCTACGGCGCGTGGGGCTGGCGGGGGATCACCGCGTACCTGGTCGGCATCGTCGCGATGGTCCCCTTCGTCGTCACGACCTGGTTCACGGGACCGATCGCCCAGGCGATGGGCGGCATCGACATCGCGCTGTTCGTCGGCCTCGTCGCCTCGGCGATCGCGTACGTCCTGCTCGCTCGCGGACTCGACCTGGAGGCCGAGCATCGTCTCGCCCGCGACGAGGCGGAGGGTCTGGGCGTGCGCTCCGTGAGCTTCGCTCCGCGCGAGGGCTGACGTCGGGCACCGGTGCCGGCGCGCCTCGGTGAGAGATGGATAACGCATCGCCACACGGCGATTGCGAAGCGTTATCCATCTCTCAGCAGTCGCATGTCGTGGCGAAACGAAAGGCCCCCGATCGGGATTTCTCCTGATCGGGGGCCTTTCTTGTGTCGCATTCTCGTTGCGGGGACAGGATTTGAACCTGCGACCTCCGGGTTATGAGCCCGGCGAGCTACCGAACTGCTCCACCCCGCGGCACATGGAATAACTTATCACGCATGTCGGAGGTGCGCGAATCGAGGCCGGGACGCACGCCGCGTGGGCGTGTCGTGGGGGAGGATGAGGGCATGAGCTCCGCCGTGCCCGTCGCCGTCTGCCAGTTCGCGCCGAACTCCTCGCGTGAGGAGAACCTCGAGCGCATCGCGGCGCTCACGATCGAGGCTGCGGCGAGGGGAGCGCGGCTCGTCGTGTTCCCCGAGTACTCCAGCTACTTCGTCGACCCCATGGACGAGACCCTCGCGGAGAACGCGGAATCGCTCGACGGGGAGTTCGTCACGACCCTCACCGCCCTCGCGGCGGAGCACGGTCTGGTGATCGTGGCGGGTCTCGCGGAGCGGGCCGAGGATGCGGCGCACGTGCGCAACACGGTCGTGGCGGTGCG
The DNA here is from genome assembly GCF_044749125.1 of Microbacterium sp. NPDC089696. Classification (NCBI taxonomy): domain Bacteria; kingdom Bacillati; phylum Actinomycetota; class Actinomycetes; order Micrococcales; family Microbacteriaceae; genus Microbacterium; species Microbacterium sp. NPDC089696. Next base: position 1,452,159 of record NZ_JBIVHF010000001.1, read on the forward strand.
CGGCGACGGCATCCTCGCGACCTACCGCAAGCAGCACCTGTACGACGCGTTCGGCCAGACCGAGTCCGACTGGGTGGAGGCGGGGGAGATCGGCGAGGCCGCGACCTTCGAGGTCGCCGGCATCCGCTTCGGTCTGATGACCTGCTACGACCTGCGGTTCCCGGAGGTGGCCCGCACGCTGATGGATGCCGGCGCCGACGCGCTCGTCGTCCCCGCGGAATGGGTGCGCGGTCCCCTCAAGGAGCACCACTGGACGACGCTGCTCGCGGCACGCGCGATCGAGAACACGGCGTACGTCGTGGCGGCGGACCACCCGACGCCGATCGGCGTCGGGCACTCGCAGATCGTCGACCCGCATGGCGTCGTGCTGGCAGGCGTCGGCGTCGCCGAGGGCATGGCGGTCGCCGCGGTCGAGGGCGCGGCGATCGACCGCGCACGCGCGACCAATCCGTCGCTGCGCGTGCGTCGCTACCGGGTCGTACCTCGCTGAGATCCCGGACGACGCCTCAGAACCCCGCGGCGAGACGCGCGGCGGCCTCCTCGAGCACCTCGACCCGCTTGCACGCCGCAAACCGCACGAGCCCCGCGTAGTCCCCGCGGTTCTGCGCCGACACGAACGCCGTGAGCGGGATCGCCACGACTCCCGCGCGCTCCGGAAGGGTGCGGCAGAAGTCCGCGGCGTCCGTCCCGCCGAGTGCGGACGCGTCCGCGACCGTGAAGTACCCGCCCTGCGGAGCGAAGACCGTGAAGCCGGCGGCGCGCAGTCCTTCTCCGAGGATCTCGTGCTTGTGCGCGAGCGCGGCGGACGCACCCGAGAAGTACTCGTCGCCCAGCCGCAGACCGACAGCCACGGCGGGCTGGAACGGCGATCCGTTCACGTACGTCAGGTACTGCTTGACGGTGAGCACGGCGGTGATGAGGTCGGCGGGGCCGTGCACCCAGCCGATCTTCCATCCCGTCGTCGAGAACGTCTTGCCCGCCGAGGAGATCGTGAGCGTGCGCTCGGCGGCACCGGGCAGCGTCGCGATCGGCGTGTGCGGCGCGTGGAACGACAGGTGCTCGTACACCTCGTCCGTCACGATGATCGCATCGTGACGGACGGCGAGGCGCACGACCTCGTCGAGCACGGCGCGGTCGAACACCGTGCCGGTCGGATTGTGCGGATCGTTCACGAGGATGATGCGCGTGCGATCCGTGACGGCGTCCGCGAGGGCGTCGAGGTCGGGCTGGAAGTCCGGAGCGCGCAGCGGCACGGTGCGCAGCCGTGCTCCCGCCAGGGCCACGGCCGCCGCATACGAGTCGTAGTAGGGCTCGAAGACGACGACCTCGTCGTCGGGGCCGTCGATCAGCGCGAGCAGTGCGGCGGTCAGTGCCTCGGTGGCCCCGGCCGTCACGATCACCTCTCGGTCGGGATCGACCTCGAGTCCGTAGAACCGCCGCTGATGCTCGCTGATCGCCGCCAGCAGATCGGGGATGCCGCGCCCCGGCGGATACTGGTTCGCGCCGTGCGCGATCGCGGACCGCGCGGCCTCGAGCACCTCGGCGGGGCCGTCCTCGTCGGGGAAGCCCTGGCCGAGGTTGATCGCCCCGGTCCGGGCCGCCGCAGCGGACATCTCTGCGAAGATGGTGGGCGCGACGGTTCCATCAGAGGCGAGGAGTCCGGCTCCCGCAGCCGTGCGCCGCCATGCGCCGGGGATGACACTCATGAAGAACAGGCTAAGGCCATAGCGGAAACTCATCCTCGACATACGAAACGCACAGATACAGGGCGCACTCTGAAGGGGCGTTGTTGAAGGAGCACACACCATGAACGAAGACAGCACCCAGGACCACTCGGCATCCGCGTCGAACGACGCCGTGCCGTCCACCGAGGCCGCAGAGACCGTCGACCGTTCGACGACCCCCGCCGCCGCTGAGACCGGCGCCGCGCCCGGTCAGGGGCACGAGGTGCCTTCGACGTTCACGTCGACGCCGGCAGCACCGGCAGCGACCCCGGGCGTCCCGTCGCCCGTCTTCGAGGCTCCGGCCGCGCAGCTTCCGCAGGCGGGGCCGACCGCTCCCACCCTGCCGCAGCAGCCTTTCGGCGTCCCCGGTCCGGCCGGCGCGACCCATCCGGTGGCACCCGCAGCCACGTCTCCCGGTGCCGCCTTCGGGATCCACACGGCCGCGCAGCCGGGCCAGCCGTTCGGCGGCCCCGTCAAGACCAAGGAGCAGAAGCCGCGCGCCGGTGTGAAGTTCGCGGCGATCGTCGTCGCGGCCGCGCTCGTCGGCGGCGTCGCGGGCTTCGGCGGCGGTGCGATCCTCACGGGCATCTCGAACCAGAACTCCACGGGTGTCGCCCAGGGGCCCGAGACGGTCACGGTCAACAACCCGGGCTCGGTCAACGAGACCACGGCGGTCGCGACCGCCGCGCTCCCCTCGGTGGTCACGATCGAGGTCGCGGGCTCCGATCAGGCGGGCAGCGGCTCGGGGGTCATCATCAGCGACGACGGCTACGTGCTCACCAACACGCATGTGGTGACGCTGGGCGGAGCGGTGGCCGACCCGACGATCCGCGTCACCACCTCCGACGGACGGATCTTCGCCGCGACGGTCGTCGGCACCGACCCGATCTACGACCTCGCGGTGATCAAGCTCACCGATGCGAAGGACCTCACGCCCATCACGTTCGCCGACTCGTCGAAGCTCAACGTGGGCGACACCGCGGTGGCGCTCGGAGCTCCTCTCGGACTCTCGAACTCGGTCACGACCGGAATCGTCAGCGCGCTGAACCGCAGCATCCAGATCCAGTCGTCCGCCCTGCCCGACTCCTCCGCGGAGGACGCGCCGCAGGAGCAGCAGACGCCGGACGAGGGCGAGGGTCAGGGCCCCTTCCAGTTCGACCTGCCGGGCAACGGCTCGCAGCAGAGCTCGGACAGCATCTCGATCGCCGTGATCCAGACCGACGCCGCGATCAACCACGGCAACTCGGGCGGCGCGCTCGTCAACAGCAAGGGCGAGCTCATCGGCATCAACGTCGCGATCGCCGGGGCGGGAAGCTCCGAGGAGTCCGGCTCGATCGGGATCGGCTTCGCGATCCCCTCGGACATCGCCAAGCGGGTCTCCGAGGAGATCATCTCGGACGGTGCCGCGACCCACGGTCTGCTCGGCGCATCCGTCCGTGATGCCGCGAGCGTCGAGAACGCCTCGGTGTCCGGTGCGTACATCGCCGACGTGACCGGCGGAGGAGCGGCGGCCGCTGCCGGGCTCAAGGCCGACGACATCGTCACGAAGTTCAACGGGGTGCCGATCACGAGCGCGAACGACCTCACGGCACAGGTCCGCGCGGCCGCGGCCGGGAGCGACGCGAAGGTCACGTACATCCGTGGCGGCAAGGAGTACGAGGTCGACGTGACGCTCGGCGAACTCGCCGGCTGACGACGAGGCCGCCGTTCAGAGAAGGACGCCACCCGCGCGATAGGCTCGCGGGGTGGCGTCCTTCTCTTTCGGCTCCGGCAATGCGGCCAAGCTGCTCCGGATCCCCCTGTCCCTCATCGGACGCCTCGGCACCGCACTCGTCCCGCGCGGGAACCGCTGGGTGTTCGGCTGCGGCGCGGGCATCGGAGACGGCGCCCTGGCGCTGCAGCGACACGCCGCGACGCAGGGGCACGACACGATCTGGCTGACGTCGTCCGAGCGCGAGGAGCGCGACGCGGCAGCCCTCGGCATCCGCACCGTCCCCAAGAGCGGTCTCCGCGGCTGGTGGACCACGGCGCGCGCCGGCGTGATCGTCGTGACGCACGGCCTCGGCGACGTCAACCGCTACGCGATCGCCGGCGCCTTCGTGGTGCAGCTGTGGCACGGCATCCCGCTCAAGCGCATCGGGCTCGACTCGCCCGCCACGACGCAGGTGCCCGCGGTCCCGGGAGCCCCGCTGCTGCGTCGGCTCGTGGGCGTTCTCTATCGCGGCGCCGCGCAGCGCATCCGCGTGCTGCCGGCCGCCTCGCATCGATCCCGCGGACGCCTCGAATCCGCGTTCGGTCTCGGGGGCGACCGCGTCGTCGTCACCGGCGAGCCTCGGGTCGACGTCCTGTCGGCGGGGGAGCCCGCCGCGCGTCGGGACGCCGCCGCCGAAGTGCTCCGCGCCACGCTCGACGAACTCCCCTCGGGGGCCCGGATCGTCCTCTACGCGCCCACCTGGCGCGACGGTGCGCCCGATCCCGCCGTGCCGAGCGCCGACGACTGGGTGCGCATCGTGCGCATGCTCGAGGAGCGCGACGCCGTGCTGCTGATCCGTTCGCACCCGCTGGGCGCCGGTGGCTACGTTCCGCCGCTGCCGACGCGACGTGTGCGACAGCTCGGCGCCGGGCTGCTCGCGGACGTCACGCCCGTGCTTCCGGCGGTGGACGTGCTCGTCACGGACTACTCCTCACTCGCCTACGACGTGGGTCTCCTCGCGATGCCGGTCGTGTACCTCGCGCCGGACGCCGCGGAGTACGCGCGCACCCGAGGCTTCTACGGGCGGTTCGCGGACGTCGCGGGCGACGACGTCGCGGAGGACTGGGACACGGCTGTCGGGCGGCTCTCCGCTCTGCTCGACGACCCGGCGCGATTCGCGTCGAGGTCGGAGCGGTCCGCTACGCTCAGCGCGGAGATGCACGCGTTCCGCGACGGCGGCAACACCCGTCGCGTCTACGACACGATCCGTGCGCGGGGCATCCCCGCGCCGAAGGGAGCAGCATGACGACGGCCCGGATCGATGAGGCGGCAGAGACGCTGATCATCGCAGGGGCCGGCCAGCGTCCGGCCGCGGCCGACCTGATCGGTCCGCGGGCGCGGGTCGAGGGCCGGATCACCGGCGGCGGCAAGACCTGGAAGGCCATCTTCCCGCTCCGTGCCGCGCGGTGGGGAGGCCCGGAGCTCCCGCTCCCCGCCGGCGAGTACGAGATCCGCGTCGCCGACGTGCCCCTCGACGAGATCTCGCTCGAACCGCACGTGCTCACCGGAGTCCGCATCGCCGTCGACCGGGGGACCGCGATCGTCGCGGCGCCGATCGATCCCGTGTACGAGACGGTCGAGGGACAGTCCACGCTCGAGGGACGATACGTCGCCCAGACGGGCGGGACCGAGAACGCGGTGTTCTTCGAGAGCTTCTACGGGCGCAGCGTCGGCTGCAACCCGCAGGCCATCGATCGCGCCCTCTCCACGCGGGCGCCGGGCGTCACGCGGTACTGGAGTGTCGTGGACCTCTCCGTCCCCGTCCCGGAGGGGGCGATCGCCGTGGTGGAGGGCAGCCCGGAGTGGTGGCGTGCGCGTGCGGCGGCGCGACTGCTCGTCGTGAACGACTGGCTGCGACGGCGCTTCGCACGCAAGGAGGGGCAGAAGGTCGTGCAGACCTGGCACGGCACGCCGCTCAAGCGTCTGGCGCTGCACCGCCCCGGATTCGACCCGCGCCGCATGGCCGCGGTCGTCAAGGAGTCGCGACGCTGGGATGTGCTGCTCGCGCAGAACACGTACTCCGAGCGGATCCTCCGCAAGGCGTACGCGTTCTTCGGACGACCGATCTGGGTCGAGGGCTACCCGCGGAACGATGCGCTCGTGACGGGTAACGCCTCCGCGATCCGCTCCGCACTGGGCATCCGCGAGGACGAGAGGGTGCTCCTGTACGCCCCGACCTGGCGTGACGATCGCGCCGAGATGGTGGACTTCGTCGATGCCGAGCGACTCGCCGGCCAGACGGACGCGGTGGTGCTCGTGCGCGGCCACTCGCGAACCATCGACACGGGCCGGGACCGGGCCGGCGCCCGTGTGATCGATGTGACGGGGTATCCGGAGACCGCACAGCTGCTGCTCGCGGCCGACGCCCTCATCACGGACTACTCCTCCGTCATGTTCGACTTCAGCGTCACCGGCAAGCCGATGTACTTCCTCGTGCCCGACCTGGACCACTACCGAGGGCAGCTGCGCGGCTTCTACTTCGACCTCGAGGCGCGCGCGCCGGGACCGCTCGTGCGCACTCAGGACGACCTGGTCGCCGCGCTCGCGGACGACGGCGTCGCCGCGCGCTACGCGGACAAGTACGCGGCATGGCGCGCTCAGTTCAACTCCAGGGACGACGGCCACGCCGCCGAACGCGTCGTCGACCGCATCCTCGACCAGGGGTACGTGACGCGCTGAGCGATCGCCACGCGCATCGTGCCCGCTAGGGCAGCGGCGTGTTCCGCGTCCCGAGACGTGACGCGTCGACGGTGTCCCCGGCGCCGCGCAGCACGCCGCCGAGGAACCCGAGGCCCCACGAGAGGTGCATGGTGGGCATGACGATCGCCGTCCACAGACGCTGACGCGGTCCGCCGCCTCCGGGGAGGCAGGCGACGGCCAGCACGAGCAGCACATAGGCGAGCAGCGGCAGGTACAGCAGCACCGACAGCACGATCGAGGTCGCGCCGCCGACCACGCCGGTCAGCTGCAGGGCGCCGAGGACGATCGCCGCGGCGACGAGCACGACGAGCGCGGGCGGCGCGAAGAACCGGATGCCGTTGCGTCGGCCGAACCGGCGCACGAGCTCGCCCCGCCAGGCGCCGGTCGCGCGGAACTGGCGCGCCAGGCGGATCCAGCTCTCCCGCGGCCAGTAGGTCACGGACAGCGTCGGGTCGAACCAGACGCGGTGGCCGGCGCGACGGATCCGGAGGTTGAGCTCCCAGTCCTCGCCGCGACGGATCGTCTCGTCGAAGAGACCCACCTCGTCGAGGACCTCGCGGCGCATGACGCCCAGGTAGGCGGATTCGGCCTCCCCCTCCTGGGTGCCGCCGTGGTACGCGCCCCCGCCGAGCCCCACGGGGGAGTTGTACAGGCGGGCGACGGCGCGCTGGAAGGGTGTGCGGCCGTCGGCGTGCATGACGCCGCCGACGTTCGCGGCGCCCGTGCGCTCCAGGGTCGCGAGGGCGCGTTCCGCGTATCCCGGAGACAGCTCGGAGTGCGCGTCGACGCGGATCACGGTGGCGAAGCGGCTCGCGCGGATCGCGGCGTTGAGCCCGACGGGGATGTGCGCCTCGGGGTTCTCGACGAGACGGATCCGCTCGTCCGCGGCGGCGAGACGCTGCGCGAGCTCGGTGGTGCCGTCGCTCGACGGGCCCAGCGCGAGGACGAGCTCCGCCGGGACGGCCAGCTCCTGGGCGAGCACCGAACGGACGGCGTGCTCGAGGTAGGCATGCTCGTTCAGCACGGGCATGACGAACGACACCCCGATCTCGGGAGCGGAGATGTCGTTGTCTGGCACACCATGATCATGGCACGGGCCGCACGAACGTTCCCTGATTCCCGGACGGGCGGCAACGCCCCTCGTGCTGCCGCGGCGCAGGCACTCGGTATCCTGGAGGGATGGGTGCAGCGTCCGATGCGAAGAAGGCCTACCGTCTGCTGAAGCGGGCGCTGGCCTCGCGGCGGGCGGTGCAGCGGGTGCGTCGCCGTCTGGTCGAGCGCGAGCCCCATCTGCCGGGGCACTACAAGGTCGCGGTGTACTTCGCAGACGGCGCCGTGAACATGTACCAGATGCGGCAGTGGTACCGCCCGCTGGCCGAGCTCGCCAGGAAGTGGCCCGTCGTCGTGCTCTCGCGCTCGGCCACCGGTGCCGACAAGCTGCTCGACGAGGACGCACCGCCCGTGGCGTTCGTGCCGACGGTGCGCGACCTCGAGCGGTTCCTCGCCACGCAGGACATCCGCGTCGTGCTGTACGTGAACCAGAACACCCGCAACTTCCAGATGTTCCGGTACGGCCGTCGTTGGCACGTGTTCATCAACCACGGCGAGTCCGACAAGATGTACATGACCACCAACCAGTACAAGGCGTACGACTACGCCCTGGTGGCCGGGCAGGCCGCGCGCGACCGGCTCTCGCGCACGCTGTGGGACTACGACATCGACGCCCGCACGATCGAGATCGGTCGTCCGCAGGCCGACCACTACTCCGGCGCGCTGCCCTACGAGCCCGATGACCGCACGGTCGTGCTCTACGCCCCGACGTGGGAGGGCGATCGGCCCAGCGCGCACTACGGATCCATCGCGACGCACGGCGAAGCGCTCGCGGCCGCGGTGCTGGCGTCGCCGTCCCACCGCCTCCTGTACCGACCGCACCCGCGCAGCGGAGTGGTCGACGCGGAGTACGGCGCGGCGCACAAGCGGATCATCGCCGCGATCGCCGCGGCCAACGCCGCCGATCCCGCGGCGCAGCACGTGCACGACGACGGACCCGAGCTCGGCTGGCAGCTCGCCGCCGCGGACGTCGCCGTCGTCGACATCTCCGCCATGGTCTACGACCGCCTCGCGGTGGGCAAGCCGCTCATGGTCACTCGACCCGCCGATGAAAGAGCCGACGTCGACACGACCGGCTACCTCTCGGACTGCGAATGGCTCACGACCGCGTCGGCGGGCGACATCCTCGCGGAGGTCGAGCGCGTCAGAGCCGACGAGGCCGCGACCGCCCGCCTGCGCATGTGGGTGCGGCACTACTTCGGCGACACCGCGCAGGGCGTCGCCACCGCGAAGTTCCACGCGGCGATCGATCGCCTCATGTCGGAGTGGGACGAGTGGCGGGCACTCGAGGTGGGGGCGATCCGCACCGACGAGGATGACGACGACGACGAGATCGACGACGAGGAGGTCTGATCGTGGAGCTGACCCGCGCCCGTGACATCGCGACGCGCGTCGAGGTGCTGCCCGAGGTGGGATCGACGAACGCGGCGCTCCGTGCGCTCGCCGCGGATCCTGAGGCCTGGCCGCATCTCTCGGTCCTGCTCACCGACGCGCAGACAGCCGGACGAGGACGTCTCGACCGCGTGTGGACGGCGCCGCCCGGGGCATCGCTCGCGATCTCGGTGCTCCTGCGTCGACTCCCCGTCGATCCGCGCGCCCGAGGGTGGGTCCCGTTGGCCGCGGGCGTCGCCATGGCGGACGCCGTCGCCGCGCAGCTCCCCGGTTCCGATGTCGTGGTCAAGTGGCCGAACGACGTGCTGGTCGACGGACGCAAGATCTGCGGCATCCTCGCCGAGGCGACCGGCGACGCCGTGGTCGTGGGGACCGGCGTCAACACGGCGATGACCACCGCCGAGCTCCCCGTTCCCACAGCGACGTCGTTCGCCGTCCTCGGCGCCGTGGCGGACGTCGATCGTCTGCTCGCGGACTACCTCCTCGGCCTCGACGGTCTCGTGGCCGGCCTCGTGGCGACCGGGGACGCCGTGGCGAGCGGACTGCACGCGACCGTCACCGCACGGTGCGCGACCATCGGCCAGGACGTGCGGGTGTCGCTGCCGGGGGAGCGGATGCTCGAGGGGCGGGCGGTCCGGCTGGACGAGGACGGGCGTCTCGTGGTCCACGACGACGCCGGGGAGCAGGCGGTCGCGGCGGGCGACGTCGTGCACGTGCGGCCGGCCCTGGACTGACACGCCCGGCCCGAGCGCGCGGGTTGTCGGTCGGGCCAGGCACAATGGAGGGGTGACCCAGCCCGTGACGCTCGGCGGACGGCCGACGATGCCACCTCCCGGCACGCCCACGGAGGAGTTGCTCATCGCGCGATTCCGAGGTCACGCGCGGCGCCTGTTCTGGTCGGCGCTCGTGCTGATCGCGGTGTTCGGTGCCACGGCGTACTTCTTCGACAACCTCCCCGCGCCGTTCGAGAACTGGATGCTCCTGGGCGCGGCCGGTCTCCTGGTCGTCCTGCTGGTGCTCGTCCCGTGGCTGATCTGGTGGTCGCGCACCGTGACGGTGACGACGCGCAGGGTGATCGTGAACCACGGCATCGGCGCGCGCAGCCGTCAGGAGATGTCCCATGCTCGCGGGTACACGATCGGTGTGCGCCGCGGACCGCTGCAGCGGCTGTGGGGGGCGGGGACGATCACGCTCTCGAACGGCGTCGACGCTCCTCTGAGGCTCGCGAACGTCCCGAACGTCACGCTCGTGCACGAGACGCTCGCCGACCAGATCGAGGTCAGCCAGATCCTGGCCCACCGCGATGCGCAGTCGGGGTACGACGGCACGGCCGCGTTCTGACCCCGCAGTCGGACGCCGCGGGGCGGGGACGCGGTGTCCCCGGTCGTCCCGTCGATGCGGGACAATGGTCGTGACGATGGGAGACGGCATATGGCGCTGCGCGTGGGCGTGATCGGTGGAGGTCAGCTGGCGAGGATGATGATCGCTCCGGCGGTCGAGCTCGGACTCGAGCTGCGTGTCCTCGCCGAGGACGAGGGGATGGCGGCGCAGCTCGCGGCCACCGCGGTCGGCGACTACCGCGACCTCGAGGCGGTCCGAGCCTTCGTCCGGGACGTCGACGTGGTGACGTTCGACCACGAGCACGTGCCCCAGGAGATCCTCCGTGCCCTCGTCGCCGACGGTGTCGCCGTGCACCCCGGACCCGATGCGCTGCAGTTCGCGCAGGACAAGCTCGTGATGCGGGCACGCCTCGCCGACCTCGGCGTCCCGCAGCCCGACTGGGCCCCCGTGCGCGATGCTCAGGAGCTGCAGACGTTCCTCGACGCCCACGACGGTGCGGGCGTCGTGAAGACCCCGCGGGGCGGATACGACGGCAAGGGCGTTCGCGTCGTCCGGTCCGCCGCCGAGGCCCAGGACTGGCTCGACGCCCTTCCCGAGGGCGACGCGCTGCTCGTCGAGGAGCTCGTCGGCTTCGTGCGCGAGCTCGCGCAGCAGGTCGCCCGACGCCCCGGTGGCGAGATGGTCGCGTACCCCGTCGTCGAGACGGTCCAGCGCGACGGCGTGTGCGCCGAGGTCATCGCCCCCGCTCCGGCTGCGGCCGACCGCCTGGTGCAGGTCGCCGAGGGCATCGGACGCGCGATCGCCGAGGGGCTCGGCGTCACGGGCATGCTGGCCGTCGAGCTGTTCGAGACGGACGACGAGCGCATCCTCGTGAACGAGCTCGCGATGCGTCCGCACAACAGCGGTCACTGGAGTCAGGACGGCGCCGTGACCGGTCAGTTCGAGCAGCACCTGCGCGCGGTCGCCGACCTGCCGCTCGGCGACCCGTCGCCACGGGCGCCGTGGTCCGTCATGGTCAACATCCTGGGCGGACCGCAGGACTCCACCATCGGGGCGCGGTTCGCGGGTGCCATGACCGAGCATCCGTCCGCCAAGATCCACACGTACGGCAAGGATCCGCGTCCAGGGCGCAAGGTCGGGCACGTCAACGTCTCGGGGGACGACCTCGACGACGCGGTGTACGTCGCCCGCGCGGCGGCCGCGCATTTCGACTGAGCGCGCTCGCCGGACTTCGCGCGCCGTTCGGGGGTTCTCCCAGCAGCAGACCGTAGCCTGAGTGGGTGACTGAGCCTCTGCACTCCTCCGCCGCTCCACTCGTCGGCGTCATCATGGGATCCGACTCGGACTGGCGCGTGATGAGCGACGCCTCCCAGGCGCTCACGGACTTCGGAATCGCGCACGAGGTGGAGGTCGTCTCCGCCCACCGCACCCCCGACAAGCTCATGTTCTACGCGCGGGAGGCGCGCGGCCGCGGCGTCCGCGTCATCATCGCGGGAGCCGGGGGAGCAGCGCATCTGCCGGGCATGGTCGCCTCGATGACCGCCCTGCCCGTGATCGGCGTCCCCGTGCCTCTCGCGTACCTCGACGGTATGGACTCGCTGCTGTCGATCGTGCAGATGCCTGCGGGCATCCCGGTCGCGACCGTGTCGATCGGCGGCGCGCGGAATGCCGGCCTGCTGGCCGCCCGCATCCTCGGTACGTCCGACGAGGCCCTGGCCGACCGCGTCGAGGCCTACGCCCGCGACCTCGAGTCCCAGGTCCAGGAGAAGAACGAACGGCTGAAGGGGTCGCTGTGACCCTGGCGCCCCCGCGCGGACGCGCGCGGCCGCTGATCGAGACGCGGCCCATGCGCAACCCCGACACCGCGGATGCCGGGATGATGACCAAGCGCGGGTGGTGGCTCGTGCTGATGAACGTGCTGGTGCCCGGATCCGCGCAGGTGCTCTCGGGAAACCGCCGACTCGGACGCTTCGGGCTGGGGGCGACGCTCCTCGCCTGGTTCCTGGTGATCGTGGCGGCCGGCCTGGCGCTGTTCGCCCGACCCGTGATGTTGTGGCTCACCGTCGGCGGCGGGTTCCTGTCCGCGGCGATCCTCACGATCGTGCAGGCTCTCCTCGTCGGCTACGTCGTGCTCTGGATCGTGCTGACGTTCGACGTGCTGCGGCTGGTGCGTCTCGTGCGCATCCCCGGCCCGTCGAAGTTCGCGATCCCGCTCGTCGCGCTGCTCATCCTCGGACTCCTGGGGGGTGGCGCCGGCTACGCCGCGACCGTCGTCGGCTCCGTGCGCTCGACCATCAGCAGCATCTTCGGGCAGAGCGGACCGAGCCTGCCGCCGAGCGACGGCTACTACAACATCCTGCTGCTCGGGGCGGACAGCGGCGAGGGCCGCGACTCGATGCGCTACGACAGCATCTCGGTCGTCTCGGTGAACGCGACCACAGGCGCCGTGACGATCACCGGCATCCCGCGCGAACTGCCGAACGCGCCGTTCAGCGAAGGCAGCCCCATGCAGGCGCTGTACCCGAACGGATTCGAGGGGCACAGCTCCAACACGTGCGGCTGGAACGGCTGGATGAACCACGTGCGCAACGCCGCGGAGGTCTGCCGTGAGGACGACGGTGCGGCCCTGTACCCGGACGCCGTCGCGCACGGCTCCGATCCCGGGATCGAGGCGACCAAGGATGCCGCCGAAGGCGTGCTCGGCATCGAGATCCCGTACTACGTCTTCGTCGACATGCACGGCTTCGCCGATCTCGTCGACGCGCTGGGCGGGGTCGACATCACCGTCACCGAGAGGCTTCCGAAGGGCGGCCCGCCGGACGGCACCGACCCGCACGACGTCGATGCCTGGGCGATCGGATGGATCGAGCCGGGGCAGCAGCACATGGACGGCGACACGGCGCAGTGGTACGCGCGATCGCGGTACACGACGAGCGACTGGGACCGCATGAGGCGCCAGCGTGAGCTGCAGGAGGCGATCCTCGCGCAGTTCACACCGCAGACGGTCCTCACGCGCTTCAACGAGGTCGCGGCGGCGGGCACGGCGCTCATCAGCACCGACCTCCCGCAGGACAAGCTGCCCGAGTTCTTCGACCTCATGACGAAGGCGAAGGAGCAGACCGTGACGACGATCGAGCTCACGCCGGACAACGGGATCGACGAGCATGCTCCCGATTACGGGTACATCCACTCGCTGATCCAGCAGGCACTGCACCCGCCGACGGAGACGCCGACTCCGACGCCCTGACAGGGCAGAGCTGCTACCGCCGACCCGGCAGTCGCCGGACCCCCATCCCGGTGACCGCGCCCAGGCCGTCGAGGGTGCACGCGGGCGCGAACAAGCCCACGGCCGCCGATCGAGAGTGAAGGGGGCGGTCGTGGGCTCTCCGGTTCGTCACCGGATTCGCCAGACGACGGTGATCGGAGGGGGAGGGATCACCGTCGTCCGGTCGATCCCCGCGATGCGGGGACCTGATCTAGGCGCGCTTGCGGCGGATGACGCCGGTCGCGACGAGGGCGCCTCCGGCGACGAGAGCCGCAGCTCCACCGCCGACGACCCACGGCGAGACGCTGCCGCCCGTGAGCGCCAGCTCGAGGCCGTCGCCCGTGAGCGGCATCTCGGTGCCGGCAGCGGCCGGGTCATGGTGGCAGCTCGCTCCGACGACCGAGCCGCCCGACACGGTCACGCGTGCGGTGTAGGACGCCGCGGAGACCTGCGAGGCCGGAACCGTGCGACCGGTGGTCGCGCCGCCGGTCGCCTGCGAGCGGTCGAACGTGATGGCGTACGTGCCGTCACCGTCGGCCGGCGGGCGGAACGACACCACGAGACTTCCGTCGGCCGCGGCGGTGTTGCCGGACACGGCCGCATCGGCGGCGTTCAGTCCGGACACCGAGACCCCGAGAACCTCGGAGGGCTCGTAGTACCCCGCACCGAAGGCGATGGTCGATGCCCCGCACGAGTTGATGACGGGCTCGTCGACCGACACGCGCGGTGTGTCCGCGTAGGAGTCGGTCGCAGCAGAGGCGACAGCAGGTGCCATGAGCACGAGTGCGCCAGCGGTCAGGCTGATGGCAGCCAGTTTCTTCAGCATGATTCTCCCCAGAAATTCACGCGGAATCGCCCCGGATACACCCCTGCATCCGATGACGTGGGTTCTCCCTGTCCCCACGACAGGATTGCAGAACCCAGATATTCCCCAGTGAGGATGAGACTACATCATCGGACCGGGAAAGTCACGAACCGCAGCGGAGATCCTCGCGGGAGATCTTCGGCGTGCGGATCATCGGGGTGTGCTCGACCTCGGTCAGCCGGTTCCCCGCGCCCTCGCCCTGGTACTCGACCGTGATCGTGGTGGACTCTCCCGGGGCGAGGAGGACCTCCTGCTGGACGGCCGACCGCGTGCCGAGGAGAGCGGTCTGCGCGCCCTCGCCCTCCTGGCCGCCCTCGTGCCCCACGAACGACGGCGTCGCGCCTTCGGGCCCGTACACCGTGATGAGCGTGCGCACGGTGCCCGGGGGGACGCCGTACGTGCCGTCGCCCGTGACGTAGGCAGGCAGGGAGGTCGCGGCGTCCGCGGGGGCGTCGTTCGTCCAGGTGACGCGCACCTGCGTCGTGGGCTCGCCGTCGCAGCGGCCGATCGATGTCGTGATCGTCGCGTCCGTGTAGTAGTCCATCTTCGCGCCCGTGGTGTCGTTGAACAGCACTCCCACGTGGCTCGTGGCGTCGTCCGCGGGGAGGGCTCCGCCGAGCTCGCTCGCCGCGAGAATCCGCTCCTCGTCCTCGTGCGCGCTCCAGATGCGGATGCGGTCCTCGTCGGCGGAGGTCGCGAGCGCGGCCACGAGATCCTTCGGCGGTGCGGCTGTCAGGGCGGCGCCGAACAGCGCGCTCGCGGCCTGCGCGAAGATCTGGTCCTGGATCGCGGGGTCGGGGATCGTCGTGTAGATCTCGGACAGCAGCAGGTCGACGATGTTGTCCTCGGTCGCGCTGAACGGCCCGAACGCGAGCGGCCCCGTGGCGGCGAGGAGGTTCTCGGTCATGACGGCGTCGACCGCGATGACGCCGTCGACCTCGGTGCCGAAACGCTGTTGCCAGCGCGCCGCGATGAGGGGAGCGGCCTCCGTGAAATCGGGGATGTTCGTGATGTTCTGCAGATAGCGACCAGGCCGGTCCTCGAACAGCGCGACCGTCGACTCGCTGAGGGGGAGAGCCTCCGTGAGCGGGGGGAAGTCGGCCGTCGACGCCTGCTGGACGAGCGAGATCCGTCCGTTCTCGGCGTGCAGCAGAGCAATGGCGCCGATGATCCCGCCGGATGACCGGAGCTCGGCGTTGTTCTGCATCGCGACGACGTAGTTCCGCGGGCCCTCGGCTCCGAGCATGCTGGGCAGCAGGGCCGAGGCGCCGTGGAGCGCGCCGACCACCGTCGACGCCTGGGTGACGGCAGAGCGCATCTCCCTCACCGCGTCGGCGAGCGGCGGAAGCGTGGCGTCCGCGTCGATGCGCAGAGCGCGGTCCACGGCCGCGCTCAGCGTTGCGCTCGCATCGGCGAGCGGAGGCTCGATCTCCGCGAACGGCGTGAGGTCGATCACACCGCCCGAGAGCCCCAGGCTCGCGAGATCCAGCGAGCCGGCGGCATCCAGCACGGGCACGAGCGCATCGGCCGCGACGTCGTCCGCGATCGCCGCGACGTCGCTCACCGCGGAGAAGTTCGGACCGAGCCACGGCACGATCCCGAACGCGTGCCACACCGGATCGGAGGTGAGGCCGTGCGCGGACTCGGCGTGGTGGGCGATGCGGTTCGACAGCGCGGTCGCCCGGTCGAGGTCGCCCTCGCCGATCGCCGTCTTGAGCTGTCCGGCCGACGTCGACACCTGCTGGAGGTCGTTCACGGCGCCGATGCCGCGGACCGTGACCCAGCCGATCGCGAGCACGAGGAGCGTCAGGATGACGCCGATGGTCCACCGCAGCCACCGGCGACGTACCGGCAGGCGTCCGTCACTCACCTCAGCATTCAAGCACGAACGGCGCGAACGGCCGAGCCCCGTCCCGCCTCCGAGGCGGGAGCGGCTGCGGACACTACTCTTGTCGCATGGGTGCTCGGCTGCGTGTTGTTCTGGATCAACTGACGCAGGTCGTCGACGCCGATCTCGCCTGGGCCGCGCTGGATCTCGCCGCCGGTCTCGTGACGACGACCCCCTCCGGCTGCGATGTGGCCGCGATCGTGCCCGCCGGTGCGGAGGACTCGGTGCCCGGTCTCGCGGAGATACGCCGACTGTCCCTCGCGCGTCGTGAGCTCGCGGCGTCCTGGCAGCTCGGACTCGTACCCGGCGTCGGCGGTGGACTCATCCACTCGGCGTCGCTCATGGCCCCGCTCGTCCGGCACGATCGCGTGCACGACAACGACCAGACCACGGTGACCGTGTGGGACCTGCGCGCATGGGAGGCGCCTGACGCGCTGCCGAAGTCGGCCGTGGCCTGGCAGAGATCGATGCTGAAGCGCGCCGTGAAGCACGCGGACGCCGTGGTCGTGCCGACGCACGCGATCGCGGAGCGCCTCGTCGACATCGCCAAGCTCCGCGACCGCATCCGCGTGATCCCCGGGGCGCCGCCCACCGGGTTCGCGGTCCCGCTCGACGCCGCGCCGCGCCGCGCCGCGCTCTCCCTCCCGACCGGTTACGTGGTCCTGACGGGGACTCCGGCGACCCTCGAGTCCGGGTTCCGTGCGGCGGTGGCCGCAGGAACGGACGCCGTCGTGCTGGACGCGCCCGAGGGCACGGAGCCGCGGCTCGCCGAGATCGCCGCGGCGGCCGGTCTCCCCGAATCGCGGGCGCACATCCGCGGCGCGCTCTCCCGGGACGACAGGGCGGCCGTCCTCGCCGCCGCCTCCGCGCTCGTCGCGACGAGCGGCCTTGCCGCCTGGCCGTGGCGCATCCTCGAGGCGATGGCGCTCGGCGTCCCCGTGGTCGCGGTCGACAGCGGAGCGCACCGCGACGTGGTGGTCGACGGCGGCTCCCTCGTGTCGAAGGAGGACCTGCCCGATGCCGTGGCCGATGCCGTCGGGGCGGGCGCACGGCGCCTCAGCGTGCTGGCGGCCGACCGTTCGCGCGCGTTCTCGTGGCAGGGTGCGGCCGAGCGCGTCTGGGGTCTGCACGCCGACCTGTGATCGCCTGAACGTCGGCTGTGGCTTGGACGACACGCCGACACGCCGGTGGTCGAAATTCGGTAACAGTGGCATCATCCCGCAACTTCCGTCACACTGGTCACATGTCTCGACGTGCCCCACGCTCTCGAAACACCATGAGGATGCCCCGAATCCTCGCCACGATCGTCGCCGTCTCGGCACTCGTGGTCGGTGTCGCCGTCCCTGCTGCGTCCGCGACCGCGGCGACGACAGCCGCGATCGGCGTGCCCGTCGCGCGTGAGGTGAAGACCAGCCTGGCCGGGTTCACGCCGGGGAACATCATCAGCGACGCCGTCCTCACGGCGAAGAACACCATGACCGAGGCGCAGATCCAGGCCTTCTTCAACAGCAAGGTCTCCCGCTGTCTCGGCGGCGCGGACAAGTACGGCCCGATCGTGTGCCTGAAGGACTTCACCATCACTTCGGTCAACCGTCCGGCCGATGCATACTGCAGCGGATACACGGGGGCGGCGAACGAGTCGGCAGCCCGGATCATCTACCGTGTCGCGCAGTCCTGCAACATCAACCCGCAGGTGCTCATCGTCATGCTCCAGAAGGAGCAGGGTCTCGTCACCCACACCTGGCCCAGCGCGAACCGCTATTGGGCTGCACTCGGTCAGGGGTGCCCGGACGGCGGCGTGCCATGCGATCCGAACTACGTCGGCTTCTTCCACCAGATCTACGGCGCCGCGCGCCAGATGCAGATCTACATGGAGGGCAAGTGGTTCACCTACTACGCGCCCGGCAAGACCTGGAACATCCGTTACAACCCGGAGATCGCGTGCGGATCCGCTCCCGTGTACGTGGCGAACCGGGCGACGTCGGCGCTGTACTACTACACGCCCTACCAGCCGAACGCCGCCGCGATGGCAGCGGGCTACGGCGAGGGCGACGGCTGCTCGGCATACGGCAACCGCAACTTCTACAACTACTTCACCGATTGGTTCGGCTCCACGCAGGTGCCCACCTTCATGACCCCGACGCTGTCGTCGACCGACCAGTCGTCGTACGTGCTCGGAGTCGACGGAAGCGGCGGCCTGTGGGGCTACCCCTTCGCCGTCAACGTGTGGGGCGACCGCAAGCAGCTCGCCAGCGGGCTCCCGGCCAACGCCTCCGTGATGATGGTCGGCGACCTCCGGGGCAGCGGCAACCGCGATGCGCTCATCCGCACACAGGGGTCCGTCTCGGTGATGCGAGGCACCGGGTCCGGGTTCAGCGCCCCGCAGCCGCTCGGCCTGGACTGGAGCGCGGTGGTGCACGCCTCCGCGGCGGGCGACATGGACGGCGACGGCATCCCCGACGTCCTCACCACGAGCACGAACGGCGATCTCACGCTGTGGCGGGGTGACGACCGCGGCGGTCTGCGCCCCGGCATCCGCGTCGGGTGGGGCTGGGCCGGGATGACGAGTCTCGTCGCCGGCATCGACCTGAACCGCGACGGGAAGAACGACGTGATCGCCCGCGACGCCGCCGGACGCCTCTGGGCCTACTACAGCGACGGCCGCGGCGGCTGGATCGGACAGGCCCAGATCGGTCAGGGCTGGGGCGGGATGACGACGATCTTCGCCGCCGGGGACTTCACGGGCGACGGCGTCGTGGACGTCGCCGCGCGCACCGCCGGTGGCGACCTCTACCTCTACCCCGGCAACGCGGTCGGCGGAATGATGGGTGGACGCAAGATCGGCAACGGCTGGCAGATCATGCCGACGCTCGCGGGAGCGGGAACCGCCGTGACCAAGCCGCGTGCGCTGCTCCCCGGAGCAGGAGACGTGGATCGCGACGGGGCGCGCGACGTCGTGGCGCTCACGGCGCAGGGGAACCTCAACCTCTACCGCGGCAACGGCGCCGGCGCGTGGCGCGGCTCGCAGCAGATCGGAAGCGGCTGGGCCGCGGGAGATCGCATGATCACGATGGGCGACTTCAACGGAGACGGCTACCGCGACCTCGGCAGGATCACCGCGAGCGGCGAGTTCTACCTGATCCCCGGCGCCGCCGGAGGCGGGTACGGCCAGCCCACGCTGATCGGCACCGGCTGGCAGTCGTTGTCGCTCATCACCGGCGGCATCGACTACGACGGCGACCGCAATCCCGACGTGATCGCCCGGAACTCCGCGGGACACCTCGTCTACTATCGCGGAGACGGCCGAGGAGGCTGGGCGAGCCAGGCGACGCAGATCGGCTTCGGGTGGACCGGGTTCACGATGGCGCTCAACGCCGGCGATTTCGACGGTGACGGCAACGCCGATCTCATCCTGCGCAGCAGCGATGCCGCACTCTGGCTGTACCCGACGAACGGTCAGGGCGGGTGGGGGACCCCCCGTCAGATCGGGTACGGATGGGGCGGCTTCACGGCGATCTTCAGCCCGGGGGACTTCGACGGCAACGGCACCCAGGACGTCCTGGCCCGATCGACCGGGGGAGACCTCTACCTGTTCCGCGGAGACGGCCGAGGCGGATGGGGCGCCAGCGGCGTGATCGGCACCGGCTGGGGCGGCTTCACCGCGCTCGGGTGACGCGCGCGCCGTGCGTGTCCTCGGGAATCGGTCAGCGGGCCGTAGGATACTGAGGTGCGTCGTGGCGCCCCGCCACCGCAGCTGAATGAGTGGGCCAGTGACAGATACCCGAGATCTTTTCGCCGTCGTCCCGCGTTCCGACTTCGAAGTCCCCGGCAAGAGCCGCGGTCTCATCGACGTCGTGCGCTGGCGCTATCTGCTCTACCTGCTGGTCCGCACCGGCGTCACGACCCGGTACCGCAACTCGGTGCTGGGCTGGACGTGGTCGTACGTGCGGCCCGGAGCGCAGTTCCTCGTGTTCTGGGTGGTTCTGGGACTCTTCCTGAGCCTCAACCGCGACATCCAGAACTATCCGGTGTACCTGTTCTCGGGCATCGTGATCATCAACCTGTTCTCCGAGGCGTACAAGAACGCGACGACGTCGATCGTGAACAACGCCCCGCTCGTGCGCAAGGTGTTCCTGCCGCGGCAGCTGTTCGCGGTGTCGGCCGTGTTCGTGGCGTTCATCCACTTCCTCCCGCAGCTGGCCCTGCTGCTGATCGTCTGCCTGTTCCTGGGCTGGATCCCCAGCGTGACGCTGCTCGGCGTCGGCGCGGCGCTCGCCGGCATGCTCATCGTGGCGTTGTTCGCCCTCGGCCTCGGGCTCTTCTTCGGCGCGATCAACGTGCGCTTCCGAGACGCGGAGAACATCGTCGAGCTGCTCCTGCTCCTCGCGACCTGGGCCTCGCCCGTGCTGTACGCCTGGACGATGGTGCAGGATGCCGTCGAGAAGCTCGGCTGGCCCGACTGGATCGTCGAACTCTACCTACTCAACCCCATCACGCAGGGCGTCGAGCTCTTCCACTACGCGTTCTGGCGCCCGGTCACCGAGGCCACGATGGCCGTGCCGCCGAACCTCGGCTGGAACACGCTGTGGGCCGCCCTGATCGCCATCGCCACTCTGCTTCTGGGACAGTTCGTCTTCCGACGTCTCGAGGGAAGGTTCGCGCAAGACCTATGAGCACTGCAACGGCAACCCGCCCCAGCATCATCGTCGACGGCGTGCGCAAGAGGTTCACCCTCAACCACGCGCTGTCGTTCAAGGACACGGTCGTCTCCTGGATCCGCCGACAGAAGACCAGCAGCACCTTCGAGGCCCTCAAAGGACTCGATCTCGTGATCAACGAGGGGGAGTCCGTCGCGATCCTCGGCCTCAACGGCTCGGGCAAGTCCACGCTCCTCAAGCTCATCTCCGGAGTCATGGAGCCCGACGACGGCGAGGTGCTCACCCGCGGCCGGGTGGCCGGGCTCATCGAGGTCGGCGCCGGCTTCCACCCGGAGCTCTCCGGTCGCGAGAACGTCTTCCTGAACGCCGCGATCCTCGGGATGCAGCGCAAGGAGGTCGAGGAACGCTACGACGACATCGTCGCGTTCAGCGAGATCGAGCAGTTCATCGACCAGGAGGTCAAGCACTACTCCTCGGGGATGTTCATGCGCCTGGCCTTCTCCGTCGCGATCCACGTCGAGCTCGACGTGCTCCTCGTCGACGAGATCCTCTCGGTGGGCGATGCGCCGTTCCGCGAGAAATGCCGACTCAAGTTCGAGGAGCTGATCGCACAGCGGAAGACCCTCGTCGTGGTCAGCCACGACATGGAGATGGTCCGTGAGCTCTGCACTCGAGGCGTGGTGATCAACAAGGGCGAAGTGATCTACGACGGGGAGATCGAGGGCGCGATCGCGCTGGTGGACGAATGATCCTCGACTGGGTCGCACAGGCGGGCGTGTTCGGGCTCGCGGTCGTCGTGCTGTTCGCGCCCGGCCTGCTGCTCGGGGCGCTGCTGCGCGTTCGCGGGCTGACCCTGTGGGCGCTCGCCCCGGCGATCTCCGTCGGCACGCTGGCCCTGCTGGCGCTCGTACTGTCGTTCGTGTCGCTGCCCTGGAACCACCTGAGCGTCGTCCTCGGAGTGCTCGTGCTCGCGGTGCCGGCGTGGCTGCTCGGACGCCTCGCCCGTCCGGAGGGGACTCGGGAGCGTGCTCCGCGGTCGACCCGCACCGCCCAGATGCTCATGGCCGCCGGCCTGCTCGTCGGCGGTGGGCTGAACGCCGCACGCCTCATGACCTACGTCGGCCGTCCTGACGCGATCTCGCAGACGAACGACGCCGTGTTCCATCTCAACGCCCTGCGCTGGATCGCCGAGACCGGCTCCGCATCGTCGCTCGATCTGTCGGGGCTGATCGGGGCGTCGTCGTTCTACCCGGCGGCCTGGCATGCCGTCGCCTCGCTGGTCGCGTTCGACGTCGATCTGATCCCCGTGGCCGTCAACATGGTGGCCCTCGTGATCGCGGCCATCGTCTGGCCTCTCGGCATCGCGTTCCTCGCCCGCGTGGTCGTCCGCGACAGCGCACGGATCGTCGCGCTGGCCGCCGCGCTCTCCGCCGGGCTCATGGCCTTCCCGCAGCTCATGTTCGAGTGGGGCGTCCTCTATCCCTACGCCCTCTCGCTGGCGATCGTGCCGGCCGTCATCGGGGCGACGGTCCAGCTGTGCCGCACGTGGGGGAGCACGAGCGGGTCGCGGCGTCTCGCCGTGGCCGGCGCCCCCGCCCTCGTCATCCTCCTCGGCCTGATCGCCGTGGTCCTGTCGCAGCCGTCGACGATCCTCGTCTGGGGTCTCCTCGTGATGCTGTGGGGCACGGGAACGGCGCTGTTCGGCGGCTCCGGTCGCCCGCGCCCTCCGATCGTCGCCCTGCTCGTCGCCGGCTGGGTCGCCCTCGCGGTGGTATGGGCCGCGCTCGCCTACCTCGCGGGTCCCGTGCTGTGGCGCTCGTACCGCGGAGTGCCCGGTGCGGCTCTCGACGTGCTGCTCAACAGCCACTCGCTGCTGCCCGCCGCTCCGCTTATCAGCGCCCTGCTCGTCGTCGGCCTCGTGATCGCCGTCCGCGATCGGCGTCTGCTGTGGTTCGCGGCGGCGTGGGCGGTCGTGTCCGTGCTGTACGTCGTCGCGGTCGGGACCGACCTCCCCGTGGTCAAGCGCGCGCTGACCGGTCCCTGGTACGGCGACTCATTCCGCATCGCCTCGATCGTGCCGATCGTGGTGATCCCGCTCGCCGTCATCGGCCTCGACGGGCTGATCCGCTGGCTGTCCGCGCGGCGCTGGACGCTCACCGCCGGGCGCGGCCGGGGGATGACCGCCGTCGCCGTCGCCGTCACGGCGATCGTCGGCATCGCCCTGGTGGCGATCGCACCCGTGGTCCTGCTGCGCGTTGCCTCGGAGACCGACGAGCAGTCGCGCTACGCGATGGACGGCGACAGCTATCTGTCGCAGGACGAGTACGACCTCCTCGTCCGCCTTCCCGAGCTCCTCCCGGAGGACGCCGTCCTCATCGCCAACCCGTCGACCGGTGCGGCGTTCGCCTACGTGCTGGGCGAACGGGACATCATCCCACGCACGTGGTCGCCGCCGCAGTCCGACGCGTGGGACGTGATCTCGGCGGACCTGCGCGACGCGGGGGACGACCCCGCCGTCTGCGAGGCACTCGCGGCGTACGGAGCTCCCGGGTACGTGCTGGACTTCGGCATCGGCGGGACACGTCCCGGCGAGTACCTGATGCCGGGTATGACCGACTTCGACGGCCGGCCGGGATTCGAGGAGATCGCTCGCGAGGGCGACGCCAGCCTCTGGCGGATCACGGCCTGCGACTGACCCCGGCGACCGGCGAGGGTCAGCGGCCTGAGCCGCTCTCGGGGCCGTCGCTCGGCGCCTTCTCCGCGGCGTCGGCCGGCTCGCTGCCCGAGGCCTGCAGGAGGGCGAGCTTGCGCGCGAGGAGCGTGAGCCGACGCTGTTGGGCGGCGTTCCGCCGCGACTGCGTGTAGACGAAGACGAGGAACATCAGGATCAGCGCGTACAGCAGCAGATCGGTGCCTCGGCCGACGCCGATCAGGTTGGCGACCCACGTGAGCCACTGCGGGAACAGGATCGACAGCACCGCGGCGAGGACGAAGACCCCGAACAGGAGGCGACGGATCGCGAGGTGGCTGTCGGCGCCGGTGCGTCGCATGAAGAAGGCGCCGATGGCGACGACGCCGACGATGAGCAGGATCTGGATCCACATGGCGTTCACCGGACGACCAGGTCGACGAGGATGTTGACGGAGTTGAGCACCGATTGGCCCTTCGATTTCGAGTAGTCGGTGTACAGGAGCTCGACGGGATGCTCGATCCACTGCAGCCCGGTGTGACCGAGCTGCAGCACGATCTCGGTCGCGTGCGCCATGCGATCCTGCTTGAGCTGCACCTGGGCGGCGGCATCGCGGCGGATCACGCGCAGACCGTTGTGCGCATCGGTCAGCTTGATGCTCGTGGTGAGGTTGGTGACCCACACGGCCGTCTTCAGGATCACGCGCTTGATCCAGCCCGGCTTGGTGCGATCGTCGAGGAACCGCGAGCCGAACACGATGGCCGCACCGGCGGCGCGGGCGGCGGCGACCATGTCGCGCGCGTCCTCGACGCGGTGCTGCCCGTCGGCGTCGAAGGTCACGATGTACTCGCACTCCGGCCGCGACACGGCGTAGTCGATGCCGGTCTGGAGCGCGGCTCCCTGACCGAGGTTGATCGGATGCTCGATCACGATCGCCCCGGCGCGGCGGGCGGCCTCGGCGGATCCGTCGGTCGAGCCGTCGTCGATGCAGACGACGTGCGGGAAGGAGGGGAGGAGCCCCTCGATCACACCCGCGATCACGGTGGCCTCGTTGTACAGCGGGACGACGATCCACGTGTGCGGATCGGGGAGGGGTGGCGTGGTCACCCGTCTATCCTCTCAGGAATCGTGAGAGCGAGCAGATAGGATGAGTGAATCCCACTTCCCTGTTGCGAGGAGATACCCGTATGGGCTCACCGTCCGGTGTGCGAATCGTCGATTCCGCAGATGTGTCCCCCGAGGCGACGATCGGCTCCGGAAGCTCGATCTGGCATCTCGCCCAGGTGCGGGAGGGAGCTCGCCTCGGTGAGAACTGCATCATCGGGCGTGGAGCCTACGTCGGGACGGGCGTCGAGATGGGCGACAACTGCAAGGTGCAGAACTACGCCCTCGTGTACGAGCCCGCGAAGCTCGCCGACGGCGTGTTCATCGGTCCGGCGGTCGTGCTGACCAACGACACCTACCCGCGCGCGATCAACGCCGACGGCACGATCAAGAGCGCCCACGACTGGGAGCCCGTCGGGGTGACCATCGAGCGCGGCGCCGCGATCGGCGCGCGCTCCACCTGCGTCGCCCCCGTGACGATCGGCGCCTGGGCGACGGTCGCCGCCGGCGCGGTCGTCGTGAAGGACGTCCCGGCCTACGCCCTCGTCGCCGGGGTCCCCGCGCGTCGCATCGGCTGGGTCGGCGAGTCCGGCGTGCCGCTGACGCCGGGCGACGACGACAAGACCTGGGTCTGCCCGACGACGGGCGACCGCTACATCGAGACCGACGGAACACTGACCAAGGAGACCGTGTGAGCGAGTTCATTCCCCCCGCAAAGCCCATCATCGGCGACGAGGAGCGTGAGGCCGTCGACCGCGTGCTCCGCAGCGGCATGGTCGCACAGGGGCCCGAGGTCGCCACGTTCGAGCAGGAGTTCTCGGCGCACTTCGTGCCCGGCCGTCCCTCGGTCGCCGTCAACTCGGGCACGGCGGGTCTGCACCTGGGCCTGCTCGCCGCGGGCGTCGGCGCGGGCGACGAGGTCATCGTCCCCTCGTTCACGTTCGCCGCGACCGGCAACTCGGTCGCGCTGACCGGCGGCACCCCGGTGTTCGTCGACATCGAGCCCGACACGTTCTCGCTCGACCCCGAGGCCGTCGCCGCCGCGATCACGCCCAGGACCAAGGGCATCCTGCCCGTGCACCTGTACGGCCACCCGGCGCGCATGCGCGAGCTCGAGGCGCTGGCCGCCGAGCGCGGGGTCGCCCTGTACGAGGACGCGGCTCAGGCGCACGGCGCCTCGCTCGACGGACGCCCCGTGGGCTCCTTCGGCGAGTTCGCGATGTTCAGCCTCTACCCGACCAAGAACATGACGAGCGGCGAGGGCGGCATGGTCACGACCGCGACCGACGAGATCGCCCGTCGTGTCCGGCTGCTGCGCAACCAGGGCATGGAGCGCCAGTACGAGAACGAGGTCATCGGGTTCAACGCCCGCATGACCGACATCCACGCCGCGATCGGCCGCGTGCAGCTCACCAAGGTCGACGCGTGGACGAAGACCCGCCAGCAGAACGCGGCGTTCCTCGACGCGAACCTGCAGGGCGTGGTCGTGCCGCCCGTCGCCGACGGCGCCGTGCACGTCTACCACCAGTACACGGTGCGCGTGCCCGAGGACCGCGACGGCTTCGTCGCCGCGCTCAAGAGCGAGCACAACGTCGGTGCGGGCGTCTACTACCCGATCCCGAACCACCGTCTGCCGTCGCTCGCGCACTTCGCGCCGGGCCTCGACCTGCCCGAGACCGAGCGCGCGGCCCGTGAGGTCGTCTCGCTGCCCGTGCACCCGTCGCTGTCGCAGGACGACCTCGAGCGCATCGTCGCCGCGGTGAACACCGTCGCGGGAGCGGGCGCCTGATGGCCGCTGCGCTGCGCGCCGGACTGCTCGGCGTCGGGATGATGGGACGCAACCACGCCCGCGTCCTGCGCGACGTCGAGGGCATCGACCTCGTCGCGATCGCCGACCCGGGCGGCGACCCGCACAAGGTCGCCGGCGACCTGGAGATCCTCCCCGACATCGAGTCGCTCATCGCCGCGGGCATCGACATCGCCGTGGTGGCGGTGCCGACCGCGTTCCACGAGGACGCCGCGCTCAAGCTGGCCGACGCCGGGGTGCACACCCTGGTCGAGAAGCCGATCGCGCACACCGTGGAGGCGGGCCGTCGGATGACCGACGCGTTCGCGTCCAAGGGTCTCGTCGGCGCGGTCGGACACGTCGAGCGGTTCAACCCCGCACTGCAGGAGATGCGCCGTCGCCTCGAGGCGGGGGAGCTCGGCGACGTCTACCAGATCGCGACGCGCCGACAGAGCACCTTCCCGGCGCGCATCGCCGACGTCGGCGTCGCGAAGGACCTCGCCTCGCACGACATCGACCTCACGAGCTGGGTCGCGCAGAGCGAGTACACCACGGTGTTCGCGCAGACCGCGCACAAGAGCGGCCGCGAGTTCGAGGACATGATCACGGTCACCGGTCGCCTCGCGAACGGCGTCATCGTGAACCACCTCGTGAACTGGCTGTCCCCGATGAAGGAGCGCGTCACGGTCGTCACCGGCGATCGCGGCACGTTCATCGCCGACACGTCGACCGGCGACCTGACTTTCTATGCGAACGGCACGATCCCGCTCGAGTGGGAGTCGATGCTCGCGTTCCGCGGCGTCTCGGAGGGCGACATCACCCGCTACTCCTTCGCCAAGCGCGAGCCGCTGCGCGTCGAGCACGAGTCGTTCCGCGACGCCGTCCTCGGCAAGCCCAACCACGTCGTCACGATGGAGCAGGGCCTGCGCACGCTCGAGGTGGTCGAGGGCGCGCTCGCGTCCGCGACCTCCGGCACGTCCGTCAGCTTCTGATCGCGAGAACATGAAACGCATCTGGCCGGTCCTCAAGGACCTCCTTCCGCTCCTCCCGACGGGGGCGCAGCGGTACTTCGTCGGCTACATGATCGCCACGACGCTGATCACGGCGCTCGACGTCATCGCGATGTCGCTCCTCGCCGTCATCATCGGACCCGCACTCGCGGGCGGGACGCTCACGCTGCCCGTGATCGGCGAGGTCACGGCCGAGATGGCGCCGATGTTCGTGCTGGGCGCGTGCGGTCTCATCATCCTGAAGTCCGTCCTGTCGATCCTCCTGCACTGGTTCGCGACCCGTCGCTTCGCCCGCTACGAGCTGGAGATCGGCGACCGGATGTTCAAGGCGTACATCAACTCCAGCTGGGAGGAGCGCTCGAAGCGCACGGTGGCCGAGATCACCCGCATCGCCGACGGCGGCATCGCCAACACGATGTCGGGCTTCCTGCTGCCGCTCATGCGCGTCCCGAGCTCGATCTTCACGTTCGTGCTGATCATCGCCGTGCTGCTCGTCGTCGACCCCATCACCGCGATCATCGCGCTGGTCTACCTGACGCTCGTCGCGTTCGTGGTGCACCAGGTCGTCACGAAGCGCGCGCTGGAGGCGGCGACCGTCAATCGCAACTACAGCTACCGCGTCGCGATCCTCATGACGGAGATGATGGAGGCGCTCAAGGAGCTCAGCCTGCGCAACCGTCTCGCCGACGTCGCCCAGCTCGTCACCGACAGCCGTCACCACTCGGTGCGCGCCCGGGCCAACTCGTCGTTCCTCGGGGTCATCCCGAGCTTCGCGTTCGAGGCGGCGCTGATCGGCGGCGTCGTGATCATCGGCACCGCGTCGTTCCTCCAGGGCGGTCTCACCGCCGCGCTGTCGTCCGTCGCGCTGTTCGCCGCCACCGGCTTCCGCCTGATCCCGGCGATCACCGGCATCCAGGGCGGCATCGTGCAGGGTGTCGCGAGCATCCCCTCCGCCACCGATGTGATCGGCGACCTCACCGCGGCCGAGAAGGACATGGCGGTCTCGCAGACCCCCGCGGACACCGCGGAGCTCGCCGAGAACCCGCGTCGTCTCACGCTCTCGGACGTGCACTTCCGCTACCCGAAGGCGGAGGAGGACGTGATCCGCGGGCTGTCGGTCGACATCCCGCTGGGCAGCTCGCTCGGTATCGTCGGGCCCTCCGGCGCCGGGAAGTCGACCCTGATCGACCTGCTCCTGGGTCTCAGTCAGTCGACCTCCGGGGCGATCACGATCGACGGCGCGCCGCTCGCCAGCGTGCTCCGCCAGTGGCGCGGACGCGTGGGCTACGTGCCGCAGCGCGTCGCGCTCTTCGACGCCTCGATCGCGCAGAACGTGGCTCTGACCTGGACCGACGAGATCGATCGCGACCGGGTCGAGTACGCGCTGGAGCGCGCACAGCTCGGTTCGCTGGTGCGGTCGCGGGCGAACGGCATCGACGAGCGCATCGGCGAGCGAGGCGTCTCGCTGTCGGGCGGCCAGCAGCAGCGCCTGGGCATCGCCCGCGCTCTGTACACCGATCCGCTCGTGCTCGTGCTCGACGAGGCGACGAGCTCCCTCGACACCAAGACCGAGGACGAGGTCACGAAGGCCATCCGCTCTCTGCAGGGCGAGGTGACGCTGATCTCCGTCGCGCACCGACTGTCGACCATCAAGGACTACGACCGCATCTGCTACATGGACGACGGCGTGATCGCCGCGCAGGGCACCTTCCTCGAGGTCGCGTCCTCGCTGCCGGCCTTCGCCGAGCAGGTCGTGCTCGCCGGACTCGCGGGAGAGCTCGACCGCAAGTAGGTCCGGGACCCGATCGGGTGATCCTCCGGCTGCCGCCGGAGGATCACCCGATCGCGTCGGTGCGGTTCGCCGCGCGGAAGAGCCGCGCCATCGCCTGCGGATGCAGCGACAGCAGCGGATTCGGCGTGAGCAGGGCGCCGAACGAGCGCTGGTTCCAGCGGTCGTTCGCGAGGACCCCGATGCGGGCGACGTCCGGAGCGGGGGAGAAGGCCTCGGCGATGATGCGGTGATCGACGCGTGAAAGCAGGCGGAGAGCGCGCGGCGCGAGCGCCTCGAGTCGGTCGAGGACGCGTCGCAGCGCCGCCTGGTGGGCGACGAGCTCCTCCGTGCTCGTCGCGCGCACGCCGATCGCGCTGAGGAACTGGATGCGCAGGAGCTTGACGACCACGGCGGTGCGCGCGCGCGGACGCAGCTCGCGGAACCATGCCGCGTCCTCGAGGCCGGAGAGGAACGCGAAGTCGTCCTCCACCGGACGCGGGGTGAAGGTCACGCGATCCTTCTCGTCCTCGTGGCCGACGTACGCCGGGCCGTCGATGTCCACCGCGATCCGATGCCCGCGGAACCAGAGCTCGGCGGTGAGCGCGATGTCCTCTCCGGAGGAGAGCCCCTCGGCGAAGCGGAGGTGCCCGAACCGCGCGCGGTCGATGAGACCGAGAGGCGCGCTGCGATACGCGAGACGGTCGCGCGCGGCGTCCAGGCGACGGGAACGGCGGCCGCCGCGCACGGGCGGGAGGGGGTTGTTGTGCCGGCCGACGATCACGATCTTCGGGATCACGGTGCTCGCCCCGGTCTCGCGCTGCACGCGGAGCCAGGAGTCGAGGGCGCCCGGCGCGAACTCGTCGTCGGAGCCCAGAAGAGCGACGAACGGCGCCGTCGACGTCGCGAAGCCGAGGTTCATGGGGCCGGCGGGCGAGCGGATGCCGTCCTGAAGGTCCAGCAGGAGGACCCGCTCGTCGTCGGCGCGGTCGCCGAGGTTGTCGCGGATGATCGCGGGGTCGATGTTGTGCGCGACGACGATCACGCGCACGGGCGCCGCGGTCCCGTCGAGCACAGAGGCGACGGCGCGGCGGATCGGACGGGTGGCCGAGTGGACGGCGATCGTCACGTCCACGGCGGGGGAAGTCACAGCTGCCCCCGTCGCTGCGATCGTGCGCCGGCGAACAGGGTGCGCAGCGGGGCCTGCCGGTGGAGGGCGAACAACGGGTTCCGCGGGAGCTGGGCGCCGAGCGACAGGTAGATCCAGCGTCGGCCGAGGAGCTCGCGGACGCGCTGCGCATCGGGGGATCCGACCCGCAGCGCGTCGATCACGCGGCGGTCGGCGGAGGACAGCACGGACAGCACGCCCGGCGCCCAGCCGCACACGCGGTCGAGCACCGACAGGAGGTCGGACGAGACGGCGGCGATGCCGGGGTCGTCGAGGCGCGCGGCGACGGCGTCGAAGAAATGGATGCGGACGAGCTTGACCGCGAGCGCGTGCAGATCGGAGCGCGATGCGTTCGGGAACCAGTCCGTCTGCTCGATCGTGTCCAGGAAGGCGAAGTCGGCGTCCACGCTGCGCGGAGCCGAGGTCACGCGGTCGTCGACGTCGTCGTGACCCACGTACGGCGGCCCGTAGAGGTCGTAGGCCACGCTGTCCGCGGTGATCCAGAGGGTCGCGGAGTACGCGAGGTCCTCCCCGGAGGCGAGTCCCTCGGCGAACCGCAGATCGCCGAAGCGCGACCTGTCGACGAGTCCCAGGGGAGCGCTGCGGTAGTGCAGGCGATCGCGATCCGCACGGAGACCGGTCGTCCGTGTCCCGGAGCGCACCGGCGGGTACGGGTCGGGGCCGCCGGTCACGAGTCGGATGCGTCCGATCACGGCCTGCGCGCCCGTGCGGCGCTGGAGGGCCAGCCAGGAGTCGATCGCGCCCGGGGCGAACTCGTCGTCGGAGCCCAGCAGGGAGTGGAACGGCGCCGTGGCCTCCTGCATCCCGAGGTTCATGGGCCCGGCGGGGGAGGGGATGCCGTCCCGCAGCGACAGGAGCCGCACCGCGGGGTGCTCGGCCCAGTCGCCGAGGTTGGTCCGGATGATCTCCGGGTCGATGTTGTGCGCCACCACGGTCACGCGGACCGGAGCCTTCGTGCCGTTCACGACGGAGGCGACGGCGCGGGCGATCGGACGGGTGGCGGAGTGGACGGCGATCGTGACGTCGACGAGTGGAGAGTGCATACCGAGTCGATGCTATCGCGCGCCGTGCGGCTCCCCTACGGGAGCATGTCCCGCAGCGTGCGGTACGGCGCCTGCCGGTGCAGGGACAGCAGCGGATTCGCGGTGAGCCGCGCATCGAAGCCTCCACCCCACCGGGCGCCGACGTGCGCGAGGATGCGCTCGGACGAGGGGGCGTCGGAGGCGAGCTCGCGGAGCACCTTCCGGTCCGCCCGTGCGAGCAGCGCGGTCGCGCCGGGGGACATGCGCTCGATGCGGTCGGCGATCGCCAGCAGGTCCGCCGCATACGCCTCGATGCCCCCGGGGGCGTCGAGGCGGGCGACGACGGCGTCCATCAGGTGCACGCGCAGGTTCTTCACGCCGAACGCGCGGCGCAGCGACACCGGAGCCGTCGAGTACCACGGACGTGCCGCCACGATGTCGAGGAACGCGAAGTCCTCGGCGAGGGGGCGCAGGACGCGTGTCACCCGATCGTCGGCATCGTCGTGACCGAAGTAGGCGGGCCCCGTGCGCGCGTACGCGATGCGCGACCCGGTGAACCACAGCTCCGCGGTGAACTCCAGGTCCTCGCCCGACGTGAGTCCCGGTGTGAAGCGCAGGTCCGGGAACCGGGTTCTGTCGATCAGTCCGAGGGGCATGCACCGGTAGGAGAGCCGATCGCGCTCGGGGTCGAGGTCGCGCGTGCGGCCGCGACGCGTCGGAGGGGTGGGCTCGAGCCTCTCCTCGACCCGCACGCGGGGGATCACTGTCGTCGCGCCCGTGGAGCGCGCGATCCCCAGCCAGGAGTCGATCGCGCCGGGGTCGAGCTCGTCGTCGGAGCCGAGCACGGAGAAGTAGGGTGCCTCGGCGGCCGCGATCCCGTGGTTCATGGGCCCGGCCGGGGAGGGGATGCCGTCCTGCAGCGGGAGGAGCCGCACCGCGGGGTGCTCCGCGAGGTCGCCGAGGCGGTCGGCGATCCCGTCCGGATCCGTGTTGTGCGCGACGACGGTCACGCGCACATCCGCCTCGTTCGCGAGCACCGAGGCGGCGGCGCGACGGATCGGGCGGCTCGGCGTGTGCACGGGGATGATCACGTCCACGTCGGGGTGCGGCATGTGATCGATCCTATCCGTGCCTCGCACGGCGGCCCGGCGCGGGCGGGTATCCTGGGCAGGCCCCTCCCGCCGACCGGAAGCAGTACGCGTGCACGCTGAATCGACCCTCGCTCAGCCGACCGAGCGACTCGACTCTCTGACCGGACTGCGGTGGTGGGCTGCTTTCGCGGTCTTCCTGTACCACATGCACGTCTTCGCGCCGCTGCCGGGGCCGATCACCACGGTCCTCCTGAACGGCTACCTCGGCGTCACGTTCTTCTTCGTGCTGTCCGGGTTCGTGCTGACCTGGTCGGCGCGGCCGAACCTCCCCGTGTCGACGTTCTACTGGCGGCGCTTCGCACGGATCTGGCCCGCGCACATGGCGGCGCTCCTGCTCGCGATCCCGGTCTTCTACACGATCTTCGCGGTCCCCGAGGGGAGCTTCCTGAAGCCGTTCGACCTCGGCATCCTGCTGCTCTCGGTCGTGGTGCTGCAGGCGTGGTGGTCGAACCCCATGATCCTGTTCTCGGGCAACCCCGCGGCGTGGACCCTCACCTGCGAGGCGTTCTTCTACGCGCTCCACCCGTGGATCTCCCGCGTGCTGGTCCCGATGGCCAAGCGCGGAGCGCTGCTCCTGGGGGCGGGGGTCGTGCTGTACGCGTTCGTGTACCGGGTGGTCGTCCTCGTCTTCCCCGAGACCGGCCTCGCCGTCGTGCCCGTGCCCGTGCAGCGGCTGCCGGAGTTCGTGCTCGGGATGGCGCTCGCGTGGGCGATGCGCTCGGGCTGGCGTCCGCGCATCCACCCGATCGTCGGCATCGGCTCGATGGCCGCGGTGATCGGATTGCTCCTGTTCTCCGGACGCCTGATCGGCGACGGGCCGGTCACGGTCGTGCTCCGTGGACTCACGAACGAGTTCTTCACGATCGCCTGCGGACTCGCGATCGTCGCCCTCGCGAGTCACGCGCTGCGCGGCAAGCGCCTGTGGTTCGCATCGCGCTGGCAGGTGCGTCTGGGCGAGTGGTCGTTCGCGTTCTACCTCGTCCACGCGACGTTCATCTACCTCGCGCTGCGGATCTTCGGCTACCAGGAAGCCTCATGGCGCAACCTCCTGTGGTTCGCCGTGCTGTTCGTCGTCGACCTCGTCGCGGCGTGGGCTCTGCACACGTTCGTCGAACGCACTCTCGAGAAGCGGATGCGCCGGTGGAAGGACGCACGAGACCGGGCGCGCGGCACGGTCGGCATCGCCTCCGCGTGAACGGCTGATCGCTCAGGCGGAGCTGCGGATCCACTCGGAGAGCAGGACCTCCGCGCTGCGGGCGCCCGAGTGCACGGCCTCGACGTAGCGCGGGCCGGCGGCGGCGGCGGCGCGCGCCCTGTCGGGATCGGCGAGGAGACCGGCGACCACGTCGTGGAGGGAGTCGGGGTCGGCCTCGACGATCGGAAGCGGCATGCCGATCTCCGCCTCGATGCGCTCCCGGATCCCTGGCAGCACGTGGCCGATCACGACGCGTCCTGCGGCCATCGCCTCGCACGCGGCGACGCCGTAGGACCCGAGACGGAACTGGTCGAGCACGATGTCCGCTCCGGCGAGGAGATCCGGCATGCGGTCCGAGCTGACCCCGGTCACGAGCCGGTAGTCCACACGGCCGGCGTCGACGAGCGGCGCGAGGGCCGGCTCGATGAGGTGGCTGCCCTTCTGCACGGCGGAGCTCGACGAGTGGATGATGCGAGGGGTGCCGCCGGACAGGGCGGCGCGGTCGGTCCGGAAGCGCTGCACGTCGATCACGACGGGGCACCACGACGCCCACGGCAGCTCGTCCAGCAGGTCGGGGGTCGACACGAAGGTGGGACGGCGCAGTCGCGTGAGGAGGGCGAGGTTCTCGTCGGCGTCGGCCTGGAGGACCTCCGTGCGCGGATCCTCGGGGTACGGCGACCAGGGGGTGCGGCGCGCGTGCTCGCGCGGATTGCGGATGTCGGTGCCGTGGCTGAGGAAAGCGACCGAGACCCCGGCCGCGTCCAGGGCCTCGACCTCGGCGGCGATATCGCGATCGAAGAGTCTGCCGAAGAGCGGACGCTCGGCCTCGATGAGCACGTGCGAGAACCGCTGGACGGCGGCCCACTCGCCCTCCTGCCACGTTGCCGACGATGTGGCCGCGACGGGCACCGAGGTGTCGGCCGCGAAGGAGTAGCCGCCGGGGATGACGATCTCCATGTTCCGGGCCTGCACGGTCGGATCGGCCTGTTCGAGAGCCCGTGCCCACCGGAAGCCCTGTCCGGAGTAATTCGTGGGTCCGATGAACACGCGGACGGCGGCGTCGGGCACCTCCGTGACGGGGGCGCTGCCGCCGCCGAGAGCGCGATGCGCGAGACGGCCGATGAGTCCGTCGGGGTCACGCGCGGCCGAGTCCAGCATCCGGTTCACCCAGCGGGGGAGCTTCGAACGGTTCCGGACGATCCGGTCGGCCACGGCATTGATCCACGCCCGCATGTCAGCTCCTCCGCTCTCCGGCCGCGGAGGCCTCGATCACGTCCACGACGCGGGAGGCGACCGCGGTGAGGGAGTGCTCCGCGGCCGTCCACTCGGCGAGGGCGACCCGCTGCTCTCCGCTGAGCGGATCGTCGGCGAACACCGCCATGGCCTCGGCGATCTGCGCGGGGTCGTAGTCGCACACGACCCCGGCGCGGACCTCGGCGTTCGCCCGGTCGAGGAACGCCGCGGTGGGTCCGGGGCCGGCGAAGACCACGGGGCAGCCGGCCGCCATCGACGAGTAGGCCTTCGTGGTGAACGCGTACTCGTACCCGCCGCCGGGCCGGAGCGTCGCGATCGTCGCGACGGCGCGGTGCAGTTCGGGGAGCAGCTGCTCGCTCGGAATCGTCTCGACGAACTCCACGGCGTCGTCGACCCCGAGTTCGCGTGCCCGGCGCTCGAGCAGGTCGCGCTCGCTGCCGTTGCCGATGAAGCGCAGCCGGTAGCCGGGGTGCGTCGACGAGAACGCGGCGAACGCGTCGACCGCGGCATCGGCCCCGTGCCACGGCGAGTACGTGCCCGCGTAGAGGAGAACACGGTCGGTCGGCGTGTCCGTCCGCACGGGCGAGAGGAACGCCGTCGTGTCCGCACCGAACCCGGTCACCGTGACCGGGCGGTCCACGCCCATCGCCCGCACCCGGTCCATCACGCCCTGGGAGATGGTCACGAGGCTCCGCGCGCCCTGCATCGCGAACCTCTCCATCATTCGCAGCACGCGGATCACGGTGCGCGACCCCGTCGCCTGCTCGGCGGCGTCCGACCAGATGTCCGCGGCGTCGTACACGTAGGGGATGCGGCGGATCGCGCAGACCACTCGGACGACGAGCCCGGTGGTGGGCGGCGGTTCCATGAGGACGACATCGGGGCGTCGCAGCACGAGCAGCCGGAAGAACAGCGGGACGTCGAAGCTCAGATACTGGAGATACCCCTTGACGTAGCCGCTCCGGTCGCGCAGCACGGGCATCATCCGCACGGTCTCGACGGTGCTGCCGACGGGGATGCCCGCGGGAGGGCGCACCGTGACGACCGTCACGTCGTGACCTCGCGACGTGGCCTCGTCGGCGACGGCGCCCAGGTACGACGATGCCGCCGACGGCTCCGGCCGGTAGATGCGCGTGGCGATGGCGATCCGCACGGTCACTCCGCGAGGAAATGCGTCATCAGGACGCGTCGCGAGAAGTCGCCGTTGTGCAGGCGACGCACGAACTCCCGACCGGTCGCGGCGATCCCGCGGTACTCGTCGCGGCGGGCGACGATGTCCCGCAGGACCTCCTCGAGCGTGTCCGGGGTGGTCTCGGGCACCGGGAGCGGCATGCCGGCGTGACGCTCGACCTCCTCGCGCGCCTGCGCGGTCACGTGCGCGAGCACAAGGCGGCCGGCGGCCATGCCCTCGCACGCCGCGACCCCGTAGTCGCCGACGCGGAACTGGTCGAGGATGACGTCCGCCGAGGCCATGACGCCGGGCATCTCGTCGTTGGGGACGCGATCCAGCTGCACGAACTCGATCACACCCTCGTCGTGCAGCCGCTGCGCGATGGGGATGATCAGCGGCGAGCCCTTGACGTGCGGGTTGGTGGGGGCGTGGATCACGCGGATGCGCTCCCGCTCCAGCAGCGGGGCGTCGTTCGCCCATCGCTCCGGATCGATCACGACCCCGAGGAAGTGCGCGCGGGGCAGATCCACGAGGAGGCCCGCGGTCGACACGAACGTCGGCACCGCGATGTCCTCGATCGCCCGGAGGTTCTCCGACACGGCCTTCTCGACCAGCTCGGCCGCGACCCATTCGTCGCTGTCCGTGAAGTGCGACCACGGCGTCGAGGTGAGGTGCGTCGAGGGCAGCCGCACATCAGTGCCGTGGCCGACGATCCCGACCCGCACGCCGCGCTCCTGGAGCAGGGCGACCTGGCGGCGGAGGTCGCCGGAGAACAGCCCGCCGACGATCGGGAAGCAGGCTTCGATGAGGACGTGCGTGTACTCGGCGGCGATCGTCTCGACCATCGACCGCTGCCAGGCGCGCGAGTGCTCGGTGGTGCGCCACGTGACCGTGTAGTCGGCCGGGTACTGCAGGAGGTTGTTCTCGGCGTGCACGTAGTTCACGGCGGAGACGGTGCCGTCCGCCTCGGCGGCGCGCGACCACCGGTAGCCCTGGCCGGCGTAGTTGACCGGACCCACGAGCATCCGGATCGGCCGGGATGGATCGGGATGCGGCGGAGGGGGCGGCGTCACCCCGCGGAGACGGTCCGCTGTGGATGCCACGGCGTCCTGCACCGGCTTGGGGAGGAGCTTCCAGAGAGCTTCGAGACGGGGGTTCACCGGGTGGGGTCCTCTCGTTGCGACGGCGGAGCCGCCAGCCAGAGCCGATCGAGCACCGCGGCCGAGCGTCGGCCGTCGTGGACGGCTGCGACGAAGTCGCGGCCCGCGGCACGCAGGGGATCGAGGTCGTCGTGGGCGGCCAGCCCGCGCAGCACGCTGCCGATGGTCTCGGGCGTGGCCTCGACGACGGGCGGTTCCGAGCCGGTCGCCGAGGCCACACGGGCCCGGACGCGATCGGCGAGATGCCCGACGACGACGCAGCCGGCGGCGAGCGCCTCGCAGGCGGCGACGCCGTAGGAGCCGATCCGGAGCTGGTCGATGACGACGTCGGCGGCGGCGAAACGCGCGGGCATCGCCGCCGAGGGGACGCCCTGGATGAGATCGAGCACGATCACGCCCTCGGCCTCGAGTGCGCGGAGCTCGTCGAGCACGAGGTGCGTCCCCTTGATCACCGAGACGGACGGGGCGTGCGCCACCCGGAGGGGAGCGTCGGGGGCG
Organism: Microbacterium sp. NPDC089696; assembly: GCF_044749125.1. Classification (NCBI taxonomy): domain Bacteria; kingdom Bacillati; phylum Actinomycetota; class Actinomycetes; order Micrococcales; family Microbacteriaceae; genus Microbacterium; species Microbacterium sp. NPDC089696. Next base: position 1,489,852 of record NZ_JBIVHF010000001.1, read on the forward strand.
CGCTCGCTGCGCGGCGTGTCCCAGCGGGCGAGGTCGACCACGACGGGGCACCAGGCGGCGTCGGGCAGATCGTCGAGGAGGTCGGGGGTCGAGACGAACACGGGGCGACCGCTCCGCTCGAGCAGGGCGATGTTGCGTGCGGCGAGGGTCTCGTCGCGTGTGGCATAGATCCCCGGGTCGGAGTAGTGCGACCAGGGGTTGTCCCGCATGTGCCGGGAGGGCAGCCGCACATCGGTGCCGTGAGCGAGGAACGCGACGTCGACGCCGCCCCGCACCAGGGCGTCGGCCTGACGGGCCACGGAACGCCCGAGCAGGCGTCCGAACGGCGGCTCCTCGGCCTCGATGAGGACGTGGGTCGCCTCGAGGGCCGCGCGAAGCTGGCGCTCCTGCCATTCGGTGTCGTTGTGATAGGTCGGCACGGGCACGAGGAGGTCCGCGGCGTAGTCGAAGCCCCCGGGCACGTGGATCGCCATGTTGCGCGCCGAGACGCCGTCGAGGTCGCGCTCGAGAGCTCGCGCCCACTCGTAGCCCTGGCCCGAGTAGTTCACGGGGGCGATGAGGACCCGGCGGTCCGCGGGAGCGAACTCCGTGACCCCCACGCTGCCGGGGATCGGGGTGCCGTAGCGTCGGGCCGCGAGACGGCCGACGAGGCTCGTGGGGCTGTCGGCGATCCGGTCGATCAGAGCGTTCACCCACCGCGGGATTCTGTTCCTGTTCACGTTCGAGGAGCGGTCTCCGGGCGGCGGGAAATCATGCGCCCAGTCTACTGAGAGCGTCGCGTCTCGGTGTCTCCCGCGCGTGCGGCTAACATGGGCGGGGTTGCCGCGACCCCGATCGGCGGACCGGAACAGACACGAACGGTGGATCGATGACCCCCTCAGAGCCCGGAAAGATGGGCTTCGCCCTCAAGGACTACGCGGCGACCCTGCACGCCTATCTGGACGCGGGATACGCGGTCACGAGCTTCGAGAAGTACCTCGACGATCCGCAGCCCAAGCACCTGGTGCTCCGTCACGACATCGACAACAGCATCGAGCAGGCCATGCGCGTCGCCCGCGTCGACGCGGAGGCCGGCTGCACCTCGAGCATCTTCCTGCGCGTCCACGCCCGCGGCTACAGCATCATGAGCCTGCCGTCGCTCATGATGATCCGCGAGATGGAGGAGCTCGGGCACGAGGTCCAGCTGCACCTCGAGGGCGGCATCGGCGAGGTCATGGGCGGCACCAACCTCGAGTGGGCCGAGAAGCAGCGCACGGTGTTCGAGACCGCCGTGGGGCGCCCCCTCGGCGGCTTCAGCCTGCACGAGCCCGCACGACTCGGCGGCTTCGAATTCGCCTCCGAGCTGCTCGAGCGCTGGTCGGACACGGTGCGCTACCACTCTTACGAGCCGCGCTTCATGATGCCGAGCATGAAGTACCTGAGCGACAGCAGCGGACACTGGCGCGAGGGGCACTTCGCGCTCTGGGTCGACCGCGAGCCGCTGATCCAGGTGCTCACCCACCCGTTCTGGTGGTTCGAGAAGGTCCCCGCCGAGAACTACTGAGCCGCGCTCAGCGCGGGTTGTCGCCGAGTCGCTTGGCGGGGTTGCCCACGCGCACCTCGTCGGCGGGCACGGACTTCAGCGCCACGGCGCCGATGCCGAGCAGGGAGTGCCGGCCCAGCGTGACGCCCTGGATCACGGACGCGTTCGGGCCGATCCAGGTCTCGTCCTCGATCACCACGCTCCCGGAGATCTCGGCGCAGGCGGTGATGATGACGTTGCGACCGATCCGGCAGTTGTGCGCGATGTGGACGTGGTCGTCGATCTTCGTGTGGTCGCCGACGCGCGTGGGCGAGATCGTTCCCGAGCACACGGTCGTGAAGTTCCCCACCTCCACGTGATCGTCGATCACGACGGAACCGAGGTGCGGGATGCGGATGTTGTCGCCGCGCTCGTCCTTCTCCATGCCGAAGCCCTCCTCGCCGATGACGGCGTGGCTCTTGATGAGCGCGTGCGCGCCGATCGCCACGTCATGGCCGATCACGACGTGGTCGCGCACCTCGGAGTGCTCTGCGACACGCGCCCCGGCCCGCACCACCGTGTACTCGCCGATGTGCGCCGTCGGGTGGATCTCGGCCGTGGGGTGCACGCGTGCCGTGTCGGCGATCCCGGGCTCGGGGCGACGGGCGAAATGCGCGGCGACGATCAGGGCGAACGCCGCGCGCGGGTTCTCGACCGGGATCATGGTGCCCCGCGCGTCGTCGACCTCGGCCGCCGCCGGGACGAGCACGACGGCGCCCGCGGCGAGGGCACGGCCGAACGCCTCGCCGTACTTGACCGGATCGACGACGAACGTGAGCTGCGCGGAACCGGCCTCCCCGAGCGGGGCGAGGCCCGTCACGTCGCGGTCGTCGCCCACGAGGACGGACGACATCTCGGCGGCGAGGGCGGAGGCGGTGACGACGGAAGCGCTCATGCTCCGACCCTATAGCGGGGCGGCGCGGCCGCACGCCGGGCGGCGTGGCCACCCCGTGCGTCCGCGGGGGAGCGGATATGATCGACGCATGGATGAGAAGGCGTTTCTTGAGCTCGTGGCGGAGATCCTCGAAGTCGAGGTCGGAGAGGTCTCGCTGACCGACGACCTCGACGAGATCGGCTGGGACTCGCTCGCCAACATCAGCTTCATCGCCGAGGTCGATGAGCGGGTCGGCGTGACGATCGAGGCCGACGAGCTCGCCAAGGCGAAGACCGTTCAGGATCTGCGCGCACTCGCCGGTGCCTGACGACACCTCGTTCCTCGCCCTCGACGGTCGCGCGATCGTCGTCTCGGGGGCGACCTCCGGGATCGGCCGAGCGACCGCCGTCGCCGCGAGCAGGCAGGGCGCCAGGGTCGCCCTGATCGGCCGCCGTCCGGCGGAGCTCGCGGAGACCAGGGCGATGCTCGACGGCGACGGACACGTGTCGGTCGAGTACGACCTCGCGGACCACGCCGGCGTGACGGGCATGCTCCGCGACGTCGCGGCGGAGATGGGACCGCTCAGCGGCCTCGTGCACGCCGCCGGCATCCACGTGACGGCGCCGCTGCGCATCGCGACGGCAGCGCAGACGGCCGAGCTCCTCGACATCAACGTCACGAGCGCCCTCATGCTCGCGAAGGCGTTCCGGCATCCGCGGGTGCGGGCCGAGGACGCGAGCATCGTGCTGCTCTCCTCGGCGGTCGGCCTCGTCGGTGAGGCCGGAGTGAGCGCGTACGCCGCGAGCAAGGCGGCGGTGGCGTCGCTCGGCAAGTCCCTCGGACTGGAACTCGCCCGCGAGCGCATCCGCGTGAACAGCATCGCGGCGGGGATCGTCGAGACGCCGCTGACGGATCGCCTGAGGGCCGGCGTCGGTGCGGACGGGTGGGCGCAGATCACCGCCGCGCATCCGCTCGGCCTGGGGACCGTCGACGACGTGGCGCATGCCGCGCTGTATCTGCTCTCGCCCGTGTCGCGCTGGGTGACCGGATCCGTGCTGGTCGTCGACGGCGGGTACACCGCGAGGTGAGGCCGGGCGGTCGGTAGACTCGACGCCATGGGTGCCCGCATCTCCGCAGTCGACTACTACCTCCCCGAAGCCGTCCTCACGAACGAGGACCTCTCGGCCGAATTCCCGGAATGGAGCGTCGAGAAGATCTCGGCCAAGACGGGGATCGATCGCCGTCACATCTCCGGACCCGAGGAGTTCTCCTCGGATCTCGCGATCGCCGCGGCGCGCAAGCTCTTCGAGCGCGACGGCATCCGACCCGAGGACGTCGACTACGTCATCCTGTGCACGCAGAGCCCCGACTACTTCCTGCCGTCCACGGCCTGCATCGTGCAGGACGCGCTCGGCATCCCCACGTCGGCGGGGGCGACGGACATCACGCTCGGCTGCTCCGGCTACATCTACGGCCTCGGTCTGGCCAAGGGCCTCATCGAGTCCGGGCAGGCCGCGACCGTGCTGCTCGTGACGGCCGACACGTACACGAAGTTCATCAATCCGGCCGACAAGTCGGTGCGCACCATCTTCGGCGACGGCGCCGCGGCGACGATCGTGACGGCCGACGGCGACGCCGACGCCCTCACCGCGATCACCTACGGCACCGACGGCTCGGGGGGGAAGAGCCTGATCGTCCCGAACGGCGGGCTCCGCTCGGGGGCGGCGCTCCAGCCGAAGGCCGACGCCGCCGTGCGCGAGCTCGTGCAGTCCGGGTACGACCTGTACATGGACGGGCCGGACATCTTCAACTTCACGCTGCGCGTGGTCCCGGAGACCGTCGAGGAGATCCTCGGCAAGGCCGGACTCGAGCGCGACGACGTCGACCTCTTCGTCTTCCACCAGGCGAACGCATTCATGCTCGACCACCTGCGCAAGAAGCTCGGTGTTCCGGCCGAGCGGTTCTTCGTCTCGCTCGCCGAGTCCGGCAACACGGTGTCGTCGACCATCCCGATCGCGCTCGCGGACGCCGAGCGCTCGGGTGCGCTGAAGCCGGGCATGCGCGTCATGCTCGTCGGCTTCGGTGTCGGTCTCTCCTGGGGCGGACTGGTGGCGACGTGGTGACGTCCGACGGTCGCTCGACCGCCGGACGCGCCACGCTCCTCATCCTCTCCTTCGTGCCGATCGACGGCGATCCGCGCGTCATCAAGCAGGTCCGACGCTTCGTCGACGAGTACGACGTCACGACCTGCTCGCCCGGACCGTCGCCGCACCCCGGCGTCACGCACATCGAGATCACGGGCGACCACACGCCTCCGCGAGGACTCCTCACACGTGCGCTCGACGAGGTCGCCCACCGCACCGAGTGGTTCCGCCGCATGTACTTCCAGACGCCGGGCGTCATCGAGACCATGCACCGCCTCGCGGGACGCCGCTTCGACGCGGTGATCGCGAACGACGCCGAGACGGTGGGCGTCGCCTGTCGGCTGTTCGGGGCTGATCGCGTGCACGCCGACCTGCACGAGTTCTTCCCCGACATGGGGTTCGAGGACTCGCCGATGGGGAAGCGCCACCAGCGCTACTGGACGTGGATGACGCGGGAGCTCGTGTCTCCGGTGGCGTCGTCCACGACCGTCGGCCGCGAGATCGCGAAGAAGTACCACGAGTTCGGGCTCGAGCCGGGCGTCGTGACGAACTCGACCCACCTCCGCGATCTGCCGTTCCGGGAGGCCGGTCCCACGATCCGTCTCGTGCACAGCGGCAATCCCTTCCACGAGCGCAGCCTCGCCGAGATCATGCGCGCCGTCGCCGCATCGCCCGCCGACGTGAGCTTCGACCTGTACCTGACGTGGAACCCCGAGAAGGACAGGGCGGAGTTCGTCGCGCTCGCCGAGGAGCTCGGCCCCCGGATCACGGTGCACGACCCCGTCGCGCAGTCGGTGTTGATCGAGACCCTCAACGAGTACGACCTCGGCATCCACATCCTGCAGCCGGTGAGCACGAACAACGTCATGGCGCTGCCCAACAAGTTCTTCGACTACGTGCAGGCGCGACTCGGCATCATCGTCGGCCCGTCGGTCGAGATGGCGCGGCTGGTCCGCGAGCACGACCTGGGGGTCGTGACGGAGGGGTTCGCCGAGTCCGAGATCGCGTCCGCGATCGACGCGCTGACGATCGAGCGCGTGAACGGATTCAAGCAGTCCGCGATGCGCGCGGCCGACGCGCTCTCGGCGGAGCGACAGGTCGAGGTCTGGGCGGACGCCGTCCGTCGGATCGTCGACTCCTCGACGCATGCCCGCTGATCTCGGCGCACGCGCCTACCGTCTCGCCGTCGCCGCGCTGCCTGCGGCGATCGCGGGGCATGTGCTGCCCGGACTCGCGCGGCAGTTCCGCGAGACGGGCGTCACCCCGATCGCGGACGCCCGTCGGCGTCTGCTGATCGGACCGGTGAACTCCGCGGGTCAGGGATACGCGTGGGCGCGGGCCGCGGAGACGCTGCCCGACGTCGCGGCGGCGAGCACGATGTTCCGCGGCGGTGACGACGTCTTCGGCTTCACCGCCGACCACGTGATCCCCGCGTCGGCGCTGATCGCCAACCAGCGGTGGCGGCGCGCGCAGGGCGAGAACATCCGGCGTCGCTTCACCCACGTCGTGATCGAGTCCGGTCGGCACCTCCACGAGGTCGACGGCGACGTCCTCGCGGCCGTCCGCGAGCTCCAGGACGCCGGGATCCGAGTCGCGCTGCTCTGGCACGGCAGCGACATCAGACTGCCCAGCGCGCACGCCCGGGACGAGCCGGACTCGCCCTTCGCCCCCGGGCGCTACGGGGAGACCGACGCCCTCGAGCGGATCGCGGCCGCGAACGCTCGACTCACCGCCGCCGCGGACGTCCCGGTCTTCGTGTCCACCCCCGACCTCCTCCCGTTCGTCCCCGGGGCGACGTGGATCCCCGTGGTCGTCGAGCCCGAGCGCTGGTCATCGGCCGCGGCGGCTCCCGCGCTGCAGGGCGAGGGGCCGATCCGGGTCGTGCACGCGCCGACGCGGGCGGGGCTGAAGGGCAGCGACCAGATCGCCGACACCATGCGGAGGCTGCACGACGAGGGCGTCGTCGACTACCGCGAGGTGCGCGGCATCCCGGCGGAACGGATGCCCGAGCTCTACGGATCGGCCGACATCGTCCTCGACCAGTTCCTCGCGGGCGCGTACGGGGTCGCAGCGTGCGAGGCGATGGCCTCCGGAAGGCTCGTCGTGTCGCATGTCTCGGACGACACCCGTCAGGCGATCCGCGACACCACCGGTGCCGAGCTCCCGATCGTCGAGGCGCGCTGGCGGGACCTGGAGGACGTCCTGAGGCGCATCTCGGCGGACCGCGGCACCTCCGCGAGGCTCGCCGCTGCGGGGCCGGCGTTCATCCGGGACGTGCACGACGGGACGCGCTCCGCCGCCGCGCTGGCGGCGTTCCTGGATTCGTGATCCCGATCTGCTCGTAGAGTGGTTCCCCGTGAAGATCATCAGCGTCGTCGGTGCGCGTCCTCAGTTCGTCAAGCTCGCCCCGATCCACCACGCCGCCCGAGCCGCCGGTGTCGAGCATGTCATCGTCCACACGGGTCAGCACTACGACCCGATGCTGTCCGACGTGTTCTTCGAGGACCTCGGCATCGGGCAGCCCGACGTGCACCTCGGCGTGGGCAGCGGGTCGCACGGCGTGCAGACGGGCGCGATGCTCGCCGCGCTGGACGCCGTCTTCGACGAGCACCGGCCGGACTGGGTGCTGGTGTACGGGGACACGAACTCCACGGTCGCCGCGGCCCTGAGCGCCGTGAAGATGCACCTTCCGGTCGCCCACCTGGAGGCGGGGCTGCGCAGCTTCAACCGACGGATGCCCGAGGAGCACAACCGGGTGATGACCGATCACGCCGCGGATCTGCTGCTCGCGCCGACGCAGGTCGCGGCCGACCACCTCGCGCACGAGGGACTCGCCGAGCGGACGGTGCTCGTCGGCGACGTCATGACCGACGTCCTGTACGAGGTGCGCGATCGGATCGGGGATTCGCGTCCCGCGCTCCTCGACGAGCTGGGGCTCGACGCGGGGGGCTACCACGTCGCGACGATCCACCGCGCGGAGAACACCGACGACCCGGAGCGTCTCGCGCAGATCGTCGACGCGCTCGCCTCGCTCGAGCACCCCGTCGTCCTGCTCGCGCACCCGCGTGTCGTCGCGAAGGCCGCGGAGCACGGGATCTCCCTCACCCGGGGCTCGCTGGTGTCCCACGCCCCGCTCGCGTACCCGGACCTCATCGCCGCGGCCCTGTCGAGCCGCGGGGTCGTCACGGACTCCGGAGGTCTGCAGAAGGAGGCGTTCCTGCTCCGCATCCCGTGCACGACGGTGCGCACCGAGACGGAATGGGTCGAGACGATCGAGCTGGGCTGGAACGTCCTCGCGCAGACCGCGGAGGAGATCGCCGCCGGTGTCGGCCGCGCGCGACCCGCGGACACGGATGCGGCGCCCTACGGCGACGGCCGCGCCGCCGGACGCGTGATCGACGTGCTCCTCGGCGCGACCGGCTGACCCGCGCGCGACGAGGGACTCCCCGCGCCCCATAAACTGGTCCTCATGCGTATCGCCGTCGTGGCCCTGGGAAAGATCGGGCTCCCCCTCGCCCTGCAGTTCGCGGACCGCGGGCATGATGTGATCGGCGTCGACGTGAACGCCGCCGCCGTGGAGACCATCAACGCCGGGATCGAGCCGTTCCCGGGGGAGGCGCACCTGCAGGAGAAGCTCACGGCCGCGCTCGCCGCGGGACGTCTGCGCGCCACGACCGATTACGCCGAGGCGATCCCGGGCGCGGACGCCGTGGTCGTCGTCGTGCCGCTGTTCGTCGACGAGGTCACCGCCGAGCCGGAGTTCGGCTGGATGGATCAGGCGACCGCGTCGCTCGCCGCCCACCTGACGCCCGGCACGCTCGTCTCGTACGAGACGACGCTGCCCGTCGGGACCACGCGCGGCCGGTTCGCCCCGGCGATCGAACGTCTGTCCGGACTCACGGAGGGGGAGGACTTCCACGTCGTCTTCTCGCCCGAGCGCGTGTACTCCGGGCGCATCTTCGCCGATCTGCGCAAGTACCCCAAGCTCATCGGCGCGTTGTCGGACGAGGGCGGTCGCCGGGCGCGCGAGTTCTACGGCGCCGTGCTCGAGTTCGACGTGCGTCCCGACCTCGCCCGGGCGAACGGCGTCTGGGACCTCGGCAGCGCCGAGGCGGCGGAGATGGCCAAGCTCGCCGAGACGACCTACCGCGATGTGAACATCGGGCTCGCGAACCAGTTCGCGCTGTACGCCGCCGACAACGGCATCGACGTGTACGAGGTCATCGAGGCCTGCAACTCCCAGGTGTTCAGCCACATCCACCGGCCCGGCATCGCCGTCGGCGGACACTGCATCCCGGTGTATCCGAAGCTCTACCTCTCCACCGATCCGGACGCCGACATCGTGCGCACCGCTCGCGAGCTCAACGAGTCCATGCCCGCGCGTCTCGTGGAGCGCGCCGCCGAAATGCTCGGCTCCCTCAGCGGACTGCGCACGGTCGTGCTCGGCGCCGCCTACCGCGGCGGGGTGAAGGAGACGGCCTTCTCGGGGGTCTTCCCGACGGTGGAGGCGCTGCGCGCGCGGGGCGCCGAGGTCGCGGTGCACGATCCGCTGTACACCGACGAGGAGCTCCGTCGCCTCGGCTTCGAGCCCTACCATCTCGGCGACGCCGTCGACGTCGCGATCCTCCAGACCGATCACGCCGACTACCGCGAGCTCGAGCCCGCCCAGTTGCCGGGCATCTCGCTCCTGGTCGACGGGCGCGCCGCGACCGACGCCGAGCGCTGGGTCGGCGTGCCGCGACTGGTCGTCGGCCGGGGCTGAGCGCGCCGAGGACGGTGCGTGACGACGTGACGACGGTCGAGCGCTCGTCGACGGACCGTCCGCCGACCCCGCCCCGGGCGGCACGGTTCCGGCCGGACGTCCAGGCGCTCCGAGCCGTCGCGATCCTCGCGGTCGTGGCCAATCATCTGTGGCCCACGCGTCTCACCGGCGGGTACGTCGGCGTCGACGTGTTCTTCGTGATCTCCGGGTTCCTCATCACGAGCCACCTCGCTCGGGAGCACGCCGAGACCGGGCGCATCGCGCTGGCCGCCTTCTACGCCCGGCGAATCCGCCGTCTGCTCCCTGCCGCGCTCCTCGTGCTCGCGGCCGGTGCCGTGGGGACGATCCTCCTCCTGCCGTATCCGCGCTGGGAGCGTGCCGGGTCGGAGATCATCGCGAGCGCCGGCTACGTCGAGAACTGGTTCCTCAGCGCGATGTCCGTCGACTACTCGGCGATCAACGATCAGGCGACGATCGCCCAGCATTACTGGTCGCTGTCCGTCGAGGAGCAGTTCTATCTCGTGTGGCCGGTGCTGCTGATCGGCGCGTGGTGGTGGGCGCTCCGGCGTTCGGCGCGTCCCGCGCGCACCGCCGCGGTCGTCCTGGGCGTGGTCGTCCTGGCGTCGTTCGGCACGAGCGTCGTCCTCACGACGAGCATGCCGGAGCAGGCGTACTTCGTCACCGTGACCCGTGCCTGGGAGTTCGGCGTCGGCGGGCTCATCGCCCTTCTCGGCACGAGAAGGCTGCCGCGGTCCATCGCCGACCTCGTCGCGATCGCCGGTCTCGTCGCGATCGTCGCCTCCGCGGCGCTGTTCGACTCCGACACGCCGTTCCCGGGCGCGGCGGCTCTGGTCCCGGTGCTCGGGACGGCGGCCGTGATCGTGGCGGGCGTCGGGCACGCGCGGCTCGGGCACTCCGTGATCACGGCGACGCGCCCCGTGCAGTGGATCGGCGACGTCTCGTACTCGCTGTACCTCTGGCACTGGCCGCTCATCGTGCTCGTGCCGTTCGCGGTCGGCGCCGAGATGTCGACGATCATGCGGATCGGGATCCTCGGCGCCGCGTTCCTGCTCGCCTGGGCGACCTTCCGGCTCGTCGAGCGACCCGGCCAGCGCTGGCGCCTGCTGCACGGGCGTCCCCGCCGATCGCTGATCGCGATGCTCGCGGGCATGGTGGTCGTCGCCTTGCTCGGCGGAGGTCTGATCGCCGCGGGGCGGGCGCAGGCGGACGCCGACGTGCCTCCGGAATCGGTGGAGATCCAAGCGTGCGTCGGACCGCAGGCGATGGAGTCGGGCGCCGACTGCGCCGATGCCTTCGGCCCGGCGCGCGACGTCGTGATGGGGTCGGGCAACGCGTACTTCGCGACGCCTCCGGAGTGCGCGGCCGACCCCGCCCTGTTGCCGTTCGGCGATCGCACCGCCACCGTGGTGTGCGACTTCGGCGGAGGGACGGACGCGCCGCGGGTCTGGCTCGTCGGAGATTCCCATGCCCAGCAGTGGCAGGGCGCTCTGTTCGATCTCGCCCGGGAGCGGGGCTGGATCGTGACGACGACGTTCGGCGGCGGGTGCCCCGTCCTCGACGCACCGTACGTCGGGTTCCGCACGCCGTGGACGGCCGCCGAGCGCGAACGGTGCACGGACTGGTCCACCGCCGTGCAGGAGGCGGTCCGCGAGGAGAGACCCGACGCCGTGTTCACGTCCTCCGCGGGCAGCGTCGAGCTCGTCGACGACGGCACGGGCCGGCCGCAGCAGGAGCAGTTCGTGGACGGCCTGCTCCGCACCTGGCGCGCCTGGTCGGCCGACGGCATCCCGGTGATCGCCCTGGGAGGAGTGCCCTACAACGGCGAGGTCCGCTCACCCGACTGCCTGCTCGTGAACGCGCGCGACCCGCTCGCCTGCGCGGTGCCCGTCGACGAGGCTCTGCCCGCCGATCCGTACCTCGCCGCGGCCGCCGCCGCGGCCGATCCGGGGATCCGCGCGTTCGATGCGCACGCCTACTTCTGCGACCAGGAGGTCTGCCCCGCGTCGATCGGCGGCGTCGCGGTGTTCTACGACGCGGATCACCTCAACCTCGACTACGTGCGGCGGTTCGCGCCGATGCTCGGTGCGCTGCTCGACGAGGGGAGCGGGCGGGGCTGACAAGCGGGCGCGGATACGATGGATCAATGGAAATCGTCGGATCCGGCCGCACCGCCTCCCCGGTCTCTCCCGTCACCGCACGGGGCGGACGCGCCTGATGGGCTGGACCGACCAGGCGGGGACAGTCCTCGTCGCGCTCGCGGTCGTCCTCCTCCCCGGTGCCGCCGCGGCACTGGCGGTGCGGCTGCGGGGCTTCACCGTCCTCGCGGCGGCCGCGCCGCTGTCCCTCGCGATGCTCGCGGCCGCCGCACTCGTGAACGTGATCGTCCCGTTCCACTGGTCCGTCCTCGGCTGGGCCGTGGGCGGCGTGCTCCTCCTCGTCGCCGCGTTCGCCGTGCGGGTGCTCGTCGAGCGCCTCGTCGTGCGGGGCCGGCTGCCCCGCGAGGAGCCGGGCCGGGCCGGCTGGTGGCGCGAAGCGCTCCCGTTCCTCGTGGTCGTCGTCGTCTCGGTGCTCGCCGCGGGGCGACTGATGTCGGCCTTCGGGGCCCCGTCGAACATCTCGCAGACGTTCGACAACATCTACCACCTCAACGCCGTGCGCCAGATCATGGACGACGGTTTCATCGCCCCCACCCGTCAGCTCCTCCCGGGCTTCTATCCGGATCTGTGGCACATCGTCGTCTCGACCGTGGCCGAGCTGAGCGGCGCCGGGGTCGCGGCCTCGGTCAACGTCGTGAGCATCGTCCTGGGCGCCGTCGTCTGGCCGATCTCGTGCCTGTGGCTCGTGCGGACGATCGTCGGCGCGCACCTCGGCGCCACGGTGACAGCCGGAGCGCTGTCGATCGGCATGGCCGCGTTCCCGCTGCTCATGCTCGACTTCGGCGTCCTGTACCCGAACGTGCTCTCCATCGCGCTGCTGCCGTCGGCCGTCGCCGCGGCGGTGCTGGTGGCCGGCATCGGCAGGGGGGAGCGCCCCGACCCGATTGTGCGCTGGACTCTCCTCGTGGCGCTCGTGCCCACCGTCGCGCTCGCACACCCCAGCACGCTGATGGCCTTCCTGCTGCCCGGCTTCCTCATCGCATTCACGGGTGTGGCGCTGTGGGCCCGTCGCGAGCGCACGGAGCACCGAGCTCCCGCCCGCCGTCGCGGGGCTCTCGCCGCGCTCGTCGGCGTCTTCCTGGTCGCGGTGGCGGTCTTCATCGTCGCCCGGCCGAACCCGGGGCTCGCCTTCTGGCCGCCGTCCGCCACCCTGCAGGACGCGCTGACGCAGATCGTGTCCGGTGGATTCGTGTGGCGCCCGGCCGCCTGGGTGGTGTCCGCGGTCGCGGCCCTCGGTGTGCTCACCGTGGTGATCGCGCGACGGTGGCGCGTGCAGTGGTGGCTCGTGGCGTCGACGGCGGGGATGCTCGTGGTGTTCGTGGTCTGCATCGCGTTCCCGATGAGCGGGTTCCGGTACGGACTCACCGGCACCTGGTATCAGGACGTCTACCGCATCGTGGCCCTGCTCCCGACGTTCCTCGTGCCGCTGGGCGCGCTGGGCGTCGTGGGCGTCGTCGCCGTCCTCGCGCGTCTCCTCCGCGCCGACGACCGTCCCGCGCTGCGGTGGGTCCCCGCCTCGTCGGGCGCGATCATCGGCGTGGGCATCCTGCTCGCCACGCAGACCGGTGCGGCGCTGGCGGAGGAGACCGCCAACACGGCCGTCATGTACCAGCAGGAGGAGTGGTCGCCGCTGCTCACGAACGACGAGCGGACCTTGATCGACCGACTGCCGGAGACCGTGCCCGCCGACGACGTGATCGTCGGCAGCCCGTGGACGGGAACCTCGTTGAGCTTCGCCCTGGCGAACCGCCGGGCGCTCGTCCCGCACATCTTCCAGGAGCTGTCGGCGGACATGACGACGATCACCGAGCGGTTGAACCGGGTCGGCGACGACCCGGAGGTGTGCGCAGCTCTCGAGCGCACGCACACGCGCTGGGTGCTCGACTTCGGCACGGCCGAGATCCACAACGACGATCACTCGTACCCCGGGTTGTCGGACCTCGGCGACGTGGTCCGTCTGGCCGACAGCGAGGGCGAGGCGAAGCTGTACGAGATCGTCGCCTGCGACTGACGGTCGGGATCCGGCTCAGTCCGCGAGCGGTGAGCGCGCCGGCGCGAAGGGCTTGCGGTCGGGAGCGTCCGGCGTCGCCTGGATGTCGAGCTGCAGCGCCGCGAGGAGCATCTGGAATCCGATCATGAGCGGGAGCGCCGCGAGCATGACGGTGGCCGCGGTCGCGACGACCGACGCCGCGATCTGGAACATCACCCAGATCGTGATCCCGAGTCCCACGAGGGTGAAGAACAGCCCGGCGAAGAGCAGGAGGGCGATGGGGGAGAACGACCACAGCACGTAGCGGTACCAGATCCGCGACCAGTAGCCCACGGTGAGGCGGTGCAGCAGCTCGGGGATCACCTTGCTCAACCGGATGCTCGACACCTCCTCGCCGTAGACGGCAGGGATCGGGACGTCGGTGGCGGAGACCTGGGCGATGTTGAGGCGGATCAGCAGGTCGTTCTCGAAGCTGTAGCGGCGGGCGACGCGCTCCAGAGCGATGCGGCTCAGGACCTCGGTGCGCACGGCGGTGTAGCCGTTCTGCGGGTCGAAGAGGTTCCAGTAGCCGGAGGAGAGCTTCGTGAAGAACGACAGCACGATGTTGCCGAGCACGCGGTACCCGGGCATGCCGCGGAACGACTCGGGGGAGTAGAACCGATTGGCCTTGGCGAATCCGAAGCCGCCGTCGGTCACGCGGTCGAGCAGGTCGGGGAGGTACGCGGGGTCCATCTGCGCGTCGCCCGCCATGACGACGTTGACGTCGGAGCCCAGCTCCATGGCGGCGCGATGCGCGGTGATGATCGATCCGCCGACGCCCTGGTTCTCCTCGTGGCGGATCAGCGTGACCCGCGGATCGTCGAGGCCGCGGACCACGTCGCTCGTGCCGTCGGGGCTGCAGTCGTCGACGATCACGATGTGGTCGACGAAGTCCGGCATCGTCGTGATGACCGTGGCGATCATCCGCTCTTCTTTGTAGGCGGGGACGACGGCCGCGATCACGGCGTTCTTATACATCGGTGCTCCCGGATCGGGGGGTGGCGAACACCCAATGACGATACGCGAAGAAGTTCCAGACGGTCGTAGCGACGACCGCGACGACCTTGCCGACGAGCCAGCCGCCGCCGAGGGCGTCCACCGCCCACACGATCCCCGTGGTCGCGAGCGTGTTGAAGATCACGAGCGCGGTGTAGCGGGCGACGCTCGGCACGACCTTGGCGTCCGAGGTGAACGCGACGATGCGCTGCAACGTGTACGTCACCGCGAACGAGGCGAGGAAGGACACCGGCGTCGCGATCGCGAGCGGGATGCCGATCACCTCGTGCGCGAGCCACAGCAGCCCCACGTCCACGAGGAAGCAGAAGCCTCCGACGACCAGATAGCGCACCGCACTGTGCGCCCACAGGCGCTGCGCGGCGGCGCTGAGGGGATGGGGCATGGGATCGATTCTCTCAGACCCCGCGTTCAGGTCCGTCCGGTGCTCCCGGATACGATGGACCCATGGATCTTCTCGTTGTCGGATCGGGCTTCTTCGGTCTCACCATCGCAGAGCGGGCGGCGGACGCCGGTCGCAAGGTCACGGTCATCGACCGTCGGCACCACATCGGCGGCAACGCCTACAGCGAGGCGGAGCCGGAGACCGGCATCGAGGTCCACCGCTACGGCGCGCACCTGTTCCACACGTCGAACGCGACGGTCTGGGAGTACGTCAACCGCTTCACGTCCTTCACGAACTACGTGCACCGCGTGTACACGACCCACAAGGGCACCGTGTTCCCCATGCCGGTGAACCTCGGGACGATCAACCAGTTCTTCCAGTCGGCGTACACACCCGACCAGGCGCGCGCTCTCGTCCGCGAGCAGGCCGGCGAGTTCGACGTGAAGTCCGCCGCCAACTTCGAGGAGAAGGGCATCGCCCTCGTCGGCCGCCCCCTGTTCGAGGCGTTCTTCCGCGACTACACCGCGAAGCAGTGGCAGACCGACCCGCACAAGCTGTCCGGCGACATCATCAGCCGCCTGCCGGTGCGGTACACGTACGACAACCGCTACTTCAACGACACGTGGGAGGGCCTGCCCACCGACGGCTACACGGCGTGGATCGAGCGGATGGCCGATCACCCGAACATCGAGGTCAAGCTCGGCGTCGACTTCTTCGACGAGTCGCAGCCGCTGAACAAGAAGGCGATGGTCGGCCAGGTGCCGATCGTCTACACGGGCCCGGTCGATCGCTACTTCGACTACACCGAGGGCGCGCTGAGCTGGCGCACGCTGGACTTCGAGCAGGAGGTGCTGAACGTCGGCGACTTCCAGGGCACGAGCGTCATGAACTATCCCGACATGGACGTGCCCTACACGCGCATCCACGAGTTCAAGCACTTCCACCCGGAGCGCAAGGACGTCTTCGAGTCCGACAAGACCGTCATCATGCGCGAGTTCTCGCGCTTCGCGGACCGCGAGGACGAGCCGTACTACCCCGTGAACACCCCGACCGACCGTGACGGGCTGCTTGCCTACCGCGAGCTCGCCAAGGGGGAGCGCGACGTGCACTTCGGCGGACGGCTGGGGACGTACCAGTACCTCGACATGCACATGGCCATCGGCTCGGCGCTGTCGCTGTGGAACAACACTCTCTCCTAGACTCATCATCGTGAGTCACGCTGCTGTCGGGGCGCCCGGGACGCCCCGGCGCTATCTGCATTCGCTCTGGCTGCTCTCGGCGCGCGATCTGAAGGTCCGCTACTCGACGAGCTTCCTGGGCTATCTGTGGTCCGTGCTGGACCCGCTCGTCATGAGCGCGATCTACTGGTTCGTCTTCACACAGGTCTTCCACCGGGATGTCGGCGAGGAGCCGTACATCATCTTCCTGATCAGCGCCCTGCTCCCGTGGGTGTGGTTCAACTCGTCGGTGTCGGACTTCACGCGCGCGTTCAAGAAGGATTCCCGGCTCGTGCGCTCCACCGCGATCCCGCGGTCGATCTGGGTGAACCGGATCGTGCTCAGCAAGGGCATGGAGTATCTGTTCTCGCTTCCCGTGCTCGTGATCTTCATCGTCGTGAACCTCATCGTCGAGACGCACCCCGATCAGACCGTGCAGATCGGCTGGGGCATCCTGTGGCTCCCGGTGGCGATGTTCCTGCAGACCATGCTGCTCGTCGGCCTCGGACTGCTCATCGCGCCGCTGTGCGTGCTGTACGTCGACCTCGAGCGCACCACGGCCCTCATCCTGCGGGCGATGTTCTACGCGACGCCGATCATCTACAACGTGACCGATCTGCCGGGCTTCGCGCAGACGCTCGGCGCCTTCAACCCGCTCGCCGGGATCTTCATGCTCTATCGGATGCCGTTCTTCCCCGATCAGTGGAATCCGTTCACGCTCATCGTGAGCGTCGCGATGACGGTCGTGATCCTCGCGCTGGGCGTCTGGGCGTTCCGCGCCCTCGAGCGTCCCGTGCTGAAGGAGCTGTGATGACCGAAGCCATCGACGTCCGCGGGCTCGGAGTGCACTTCCGCCGCAACCGGCGGGGGCGGCGCAGCTTCAAGGACATGTTCGCCGGTGCGTCGCGGCGCTCCCGGCCCGGAGAGTTCTGGGCGCTGCGCGACGTCTCCTTCTCGGTGCAGCAGGGCGAGTCGATCGGCGTCGTCGGGCGCAACGGCCAGGGCAAATCGACGCTGCTGCGGCTCGTCGCGGGCGTGCTGCTCGCCGACGAGGGACACGTGCGGGTGACGGGCGGCGTCGCACCGCTGATCGAGATCACCGG
Organism: Microbacterium sp. NPDC089696; assembly: GCF_044749125.1. Taxonomy (NCBI): domain Bacteria; kingdom Bacillati; phylum Actinomycetota; class Actinomycetes; order Micrococcales; family Microbacteriaceae; genus Microbacterium; species Microbacterium sp. NPDC089696. Next base: position 1,507,118 of record NZ_JBIVHF010000001.1, read on the forward strand.
AGGCTTCGTCGGCGATCTGACCGTGCGCGAGAACGTGAGACTGACCGCCGGTCTGCACGGGATGTCGCGGGACGAGGTGTCCCGTCGCTACGACGACATCATCGCGTTCGCCGAGCTCGCCGGGTTCGAGGACACCCCGTACAAGCACCTGTCGAACGGCATGAAGGTGCGCCTGGCGTTCTCCGTCGTGTCGCAGCTCGACGAGCCGATCCTGCTCGTCGACGAGGTGCTCGCGGTGGGCGACAAGGCCTTCCGCGACAAGTGCTACAAGCGGATCGATGAGCTCCTCGCCGAGGGGCGCACACTGTTCTTCGTGAGCCACAACGAGCGGGACCTGCGGCGTTTCTGCACGCGCGGTCTGTATCTCGACAAGGGCGGTCTCGTGCTCGACGCTCCGATCACGGACGTCCTCGACCGCTACAACGCCGACTACAACGCCTGAGCCGTCCGCGCCGGTCGAGGGAGAGCGGCGGCCCGCCCGCCTCGGGGCCGGACTCAGAGGCCGAGGAGCACGTTGAGCTTCTGCAGGGAGGACTGTGCCGCCGCCCGCGTCGCCGCCGTGTCGCCGCCGGCGTCGACGGTCGAGCGCAGGCTCGCGAGCGAGGACATGTAGGAGGTGACACCGTCACGCCACTGCGTCGCGATCGACGAGGGTGCCTGGGCGTCCGACATCCGCTGGGAGTCCTCCTGCAGGGTCTGCACGACGGATGCCGCGTCCGGACCCGTGAGGCCGGCGATCAGATCGAGCCCGCGGCCGCCGTCCTCGAGCCATCCACCCACCTGTGCACGGAACGCATCGACCGTCGGGTCGATGACAGGGGGCTCGGTCACGATCGGCGGGTCGGTCGGCGGCGCAGTGGGCGTCGGGGTCGGAGTGGGAGTCGGCGTGGGTGTCGCCGTGGCCGACGGGGAGGGAGAGGGCGTCGGATCGGGGTCGTCCTCACCTCGCGGGATCAGGACGAACAGCAGCACGCCCACGATCACGAGGGCAGCGACTGCCAGGCCGACGATCAGCCAGACGCGGCCGCGGTTGTTCCGCTTCGGGGGAAGGGGCGCCCAGCGGAGCTCGGGCTGCTGCTCGTCCGTCACGGCCTCAGACCTCCAGGGGCGCCATCGGCTGCCAGGAGCGGTCGCGACCCAGACGGCCGCCCTCCTTGAGCCCGCGGAACAGGTTGCTGGTGCCGCGCACCGTGCGCTCGACGAACACGAGGCGGATGAGCTCCTTCGCGAAGGTCATCGCCGTCCCGAGGCCGAACAGCACCGGGTTGTACGCGCCGTGCACCCGGTAGTACTGCTTGATGTAGGCGCGGTTGCGCATGATGTAGAAGCGGTAGGCGTTGCTCGACGCGTTCATATGGCGGATGCCCATGTCCCATTGGCGGATCTCGCGCGTGCGACGGAGCACGAACTCGTCGACGATCACGGCGGTGGTCTTGCGCGAGGCGAGCCAGCCGTACATCTGGTCGTCCCAGTAGATGAAGAAGCGCGGATCGGGGAGACCGATCTGCTTCACGATGGACCGGTGGATGAACATGCCCTCGAAGCAGCCGCTGTTCATCTCCTTGAAGCCCGACGCGTCGAAGCCCGAGGGGGCGAACGGGATCGGGATGCCCATGCGCTCCGCGATCCGGTACTGCCAGTAGAACTCGCTGCCGTCGTAGTCGTAGCGGCGGCCCTGGATGCTCTTGAAGCGCGGGGCCCACGCACCCATCTTGCCGAGACCGTCGGGGATGACCTCGACGTCGTCGTCCATCATCCAGATCCACTCGGAGCCGAGCTCGTACGCGGTGCGCATGCCCTCGCTGAAGCCGCCCGATCCGCCGGTGTTCGTCTCGAGCCGACGGTAGACGAGCTCGGTGCCCAGACGCGGGCGGAACGACTCGACGACATCGGTGGTGTCGTCGGACGACGCGTTGTCGACGATCACGACGTGGCCCGGCTTCGGGTCCATCGCCGTGATGCTCTCCAGGAGACCGGTGAGCAGGTGCGATCGGTTGAACGTGACGATGACGATGGTGGCCGTTGCCGGATCGAATGCAGCGGGCGCCGCGGTCATGCCTTCTCCTCGAAGATGTTCTGCCAGGATGCGGGGGATACGAGGTCGGGCAGCGCCTCGCGATACTCACGCTGCAGTTCGGGCCAGCGTCGGCGCAGCTGCGCGTGCAGACGGGTCGTCTCGCGCAGCATGCGGCGGTACTTGGCGCGGTCGCGCGTGTAGATGTTCTTGCCGGAGCCGTCGGCCGCGCTCACGAGGGCGCTGTCGAAGGCGGGGAGACGCCACCACTGGGCGTCCTCCTTGCCGAACTCGACCTCGGGCTGCTGCACGTTCTCCGGCGCCGGCCGGTGCAGCCAGTGCGCGATCAGCGTCGAGAGCGTGAACCAGCGCAGTCGGAGGCCGGTCGGATTGTCGAGGTTGTTCTTCGACAGCTGCTTGTACACGCGACGTCCGTTGCGCGAGTGCAGCACCGTGGAGGGGTCGCGATGCACGACGGTCTCGGGGAACTCGCCGGCGAGGGTGCGCGCGGCGGGCATCGCCGTCGCGAGGTTCTCGCGCATGTGCCCGGGGCCGGCGAGCACATCACGCAGCGCCATCGCGCGCAGGGCCACCGGGTAGTACTGCATCATCATCAGGTGCTTGAGGTCGACGCGGCGGCTGTGCACCAGGAGCCGTCCGCCTCGCGGAGCGTTCGAGTGCAGCAGACCCGCCACGATGCGGTTGCGGGCGTGGAAGTACGCCTGCCAGTCGATCGTGTCGTCCTTGTTGACCCAGGAGACGTGCCACAGCGCGACGCCCGGCATCGACACGGTCGGGAATCCGGCCTCGCCCGCGCGGAGGCAGAACTCGGCGTCGTCCCATTTGATGAACGCGGGGAGCGCGAGGCCGACCTCGCGGATCGCGTCGAGCGGGATCAGGCACATCCACCAGCCGTTGTAGTCGGCGTCCATCCGCATGTGCAGCAGGCTCGACTGGCGGAGGTTCGCGACGCCGAAGTCGTGCGGCATCTTCTCCTGATAGAGGTTGCGCCACATGAACGGCGCCTCGTCGACGACCTCGGCCCAGCCGTGCAGCTTGGGGCGGTCGAGCAGATCGAACATGTGACCGCCCACCAGCACCGGGGACGTGGCGTAGCGTCCGAACACGATCGAGCGGCGCAGCGACTCCGGCTCGAGCCGGACGTCGTCGTCGAGCAGCTGCACGAAGTCGCTCTCGGGGCGCTGCAGGGACTCGTGCATCGCACGGGCGAACCCGCCGGAGCCGCCGAGATTGGGCTGTCGGATGACCTGGAGGGTCTCGCCGAGGCGTTCGGCCACATCGTCGAAGCCGTCCTGCTCCGCGACGATCTGCGTTCCCTGGTCGATCAGGAAGATCCGGTCCACGTACTCCAGCGCATCGGGGGATGCCGCGAGCGCGCGCAGCGTCTCGACGCAGTAGTCGGGCTTGTTGTAGGTCGTGATCCCCAGCGAGGCCTTGCCGGTCCGGGCGGGCTCCTGGTCGGTCGTCCACTCGGCGCCCTCGATGATGGCGTGCTTCTCGTCGGCGACCACGTCGAACCAGATCCAGCCGCCGTCGCTGTACTGCGTGAGCTCCAGGTCGAAGGAGGTCTCCGCGTCGCCGGTGACCTCGCGCGTCGCGACGCGCTGACGGACGCCCGAGCCGTTCGAGCGGTAGACGAGGATCGTCGCTGGGCCGCTGGTGCGCACCGTGAGGCGCACCGCGCGCACGCTCGTCCAGTGCTGCCAGTACGACGCCGGGAAGGCGTTGAAGTACGTGCCGAGGGACACGCGTCGTCCGGCCACGACCCGTGCGCGATGCCGTCCGAGGATGTTGCCGAGGTGAGCGCGGTTGGACACGCGGACGGGCTCGTCCTCGATCACCGACCACGTCTCGGGATCTGCGTACAGGGGCAGAAGGTCGGGGTCGCGATCGAGCGGGAAGACGACGTTCTGTAGGACGTATGCCACGGGATGGATCTCCGATGTTGGGTGCCACGGGTCGCCGGCGGGCGGCGGCGCGGGAACTCGACGAGCAGAGAGTAGCCTACCCTCCGCAGCCCGGTGATCCCGGTGAGTCCGCCCCGGAACGCCGAGGTGCCCGTCTGTAGACTGACCCCCGATGAAGGTATTGATCACCGGCGGCGCCGGATACATCGGGTCCACGATCGCGACGGCGTGCATCGAAGCGGGGCACGATGTCGTCCTGCTCGATGATCTCTCCGCGGGACTGCGTCGCTTCGGCGAGGGCCGTGAGCTCTTCGAGGGCGACATCGCCGACCGCGACCTCCTCGATCGCCTGCTCACCGCGCACCCCGACATCGACGCCGTGATCCACTGCGCCGCGCGCACCGTCGTGCCGGAGTCTGTCGCGGACCCTCTCGGCTACTACGACGCGAACGTCGGCAAGACGATCCTCCTGCTCCAGCGTCTGCGCGAAGCGGGTGTCGCACGCATCGTCTTCAGCTCCTCCGCCTCGGTGTACGCGGGGGAGGACGGCGGCGGCGTCGACGAGACCGGACGCCTCGCGCCCTCGAGTCCCTACGCGACGACCAAGGCCATGGTCGAGCAGATCCTCGAGGATGCGGCGGCGGCCGGCGATCTGCGCGCGATCGCGCTGCGCTACTTCAACCCGATCGGCGCGGACCCGCGGCTGCGCACCGGGCTGCAGAACCCCGTCCCCACGCACGCGCTCGGCAAGATCCTCACGGCGCGCGCCGCCGGACGCCCGTTCGAGGTCACCGGGACCGACTGGGCCACCCGCGACGGCTCGGGCCTCCGCGACTACATCCACGTGTGGGACCTCGCTCTCGCGCATGTCGCCGCCGTCGAGCGGTTCGACGACGTCGTGACGGGCGACAGCCCGTTCCGAGCGATCAACCTCGGCCGCGGCGACGGCGTGACCGTGCGGGAGCTCGTGTCGGCGGTCGAGCGCGTGACGGGGGAGACGCTGCCCGTCGTGGAGGCCCCACGCCGACCGGGGGATCAGGCGGGCGCCTACGCGATCGTCGATCTCGCGCACGAGCTGCTCGACTGGCGCGCCGAGCGCTCGGTCGACGACGGCGTGCGGGACGCGATCGCCTGGGCGGAGAAGCTGCGCGCCCAGGTCTGACCGTCGGGTCCCGGGCTCAGTGCTCCGGGCGGAGCGTGGGGATCGCCCCCGTGTGCGCCGCGTCGATGTTCTCGCGCCAGGACCGGGACTGCCCGGCGCGCAGCGCGCACAGCACGAGCAGGAACCATCCCGCGCCGTCGAGGGTGAAGCTCTCGAACATCGAGTCCACCGCGAGTGTCACGAGCATGAGCGGCGTCCACGCGTAGACCACCGATCGGCGCACGCTCGCGACGAGCCAGGACCTCACCGTCGCCGCGCCTCCGAGGGCGAGGAACAGCACGAGGCCGGCCCACCCGAGCTGCAGCATCACGTCGAAGTAGGCGTTGAGTCCGCTCTGATGGTGGTCGTCGAGCAGGAAGTTGATGTACGTGAAGGGGTACTCGCCCCGCGCCCACGGCCCGAACCATCCCCATCCGGTGATCGGCTTGAGCGACACGAAGTCGAGCATGGTGTTCCACAGGGTCGCCCTGATGGAGAAGTCCGATCCGGCGTCGAGCAGAGCGATGATCGGATGCCGCAGGGCGAACGCGGCGGTCAGCGCGAGCGCCACGAGGATGCCGAGCACCCATTGCACGAGGCTGCGGCGCTCGGTCGGCGTGTGCCGCACGATCGTGAGAGCGACGGTGACGATGCCCACGGCGGCCGCGAGCACGATGACCGTGGGGGAGGAGGAGAGGAACGCGAGCAGGGCGGCGAGCGCCACGGAGGGGATCGCGATCGGCGCGGTGACGGACTGCGATCGCCATTCGATCACGAACGTGATGAGAGCGAGCACGGCGATGAAGCCGAGCATGTTGCGGCTGCCGAACAGGCCCTGCACGGGACCGCCCACCGCCAGGTTGCCCTGGATGCCCAGGAATCCGAAGGGCATGTCGAGGAGGACCCCGGAGAGGATCTCCATCCCGAGCGAGAGGACCAGCAGCACACGGAGCGTGTCGCCCAGCGCCCGCACCGTCTGCAGCGTGTCGCGGATGTGGCCGACGGTGATCGCGAGGAACGCGAATCCGAAGAGCGCCAACCACCCGAAGACGGTGTCGGACTTGTCGGTGGTCCACACGAGGCTGACGAGCGCCCACGCGAGGAAGGCGAGCAGTGAGGACGGCGCCAACCGCAGCAGTGACAGCTCCTCTCGACGCACCCAGAGGATCGCGGCGCCCACGGCGCACAGCACGGCGATGATCGTCGCGAGCGTGACCTGCGAGGTCATGCGCTCGATCGCGAAGGACGCGAAGACGGCGCTCAGGACGGCGATCGTGAACGCACGAGCGAACTCCGCCGAGCCGAGGAGATCGACGAGGCGCCGAGGGGACGTCACGGAACCCGCCGCGCTCTCTCACCGTGCTCGATCACACGGTCGCGCTCGCCGATGCCGATCAGCGGGACGGACTTGATCTTGAAGGTCAGCATCACGAGCAGCATCCAGCCCCACAGCATGATCGGGGTGGACTCGGTGAGCCCTTGCACGAGCAGGACGACCGTGAACAGACTCGGCAGCAGCGTGACGGGCGAGTACGGCCGGTCGCTCGTGAGGTCCCAGCGCGGGCGGTCCACCGCGAAGAACCACGAGCGCCACAGCAGGCTCAGGTACGCGAGCGCCATCAGCACGACGCCGACGACCCCGAGCTGCATCAGCACGTCGAGCCACATGTTGTGCGCGTGGAACACCGTGATGCCGTGGTCGACGATCCACCCGTCGAACGCCGGGTCGAAGGGGACCCAGGGACTCGAGAAGCCGTTGCCGAACACGGGATGCTCGGCCGCGCGCTCGAGGACCTTCGTCCAGATGCGGTCGGAGCGCCCCGTGAGGTCACCGCTGCGGCCCAGGATCGACAGGAGCGGATCGCGGAGCACCCACACGGCGGCGGCCAGCACCGCGCCTCCGCCGACGAAGAGGACGTAGAGCCGGGTGCGACCGCCGGGCGTGCGCGTGCGTCGCATCAGTAGGGCGAGGACCAGCACCACCCCCGTCGCGGCGGCGCAGGCGTACGCGGTCGCGGAGCCGGCGCGCAGCAGGAAGTAGGCCGCGAGGATCATCCACAGGGCGAGGGTCGTGCGCCAGCGCGCCCGTGCGGCGAAGCGGACGCCGAACGTGAGGATCGCGAAGAGGCTGATGATCGCCAGCAGGTTCGAGTTGCCCACGATGCCCTGAATGCGGTCGCCGTCGAAGAGATTGCCCCGCACCCAGTACCAGTGGGCGTTGATCTCCTCGCCCTCCGGACGGACGAAGAAGTTGGGGAGGATCGGCCCGTGCACGATCAGGGCGACCCAGAGCTCGATCGCGAGCGACAGGCCGAGGATCCACTTGAACGCCGACGCGAGTGCGCGCACGATCTCGTTCCAGGACAGCACGTGCACGACGAACAGCGCGTTCACCGTCACGGTCGCCAGCAGCACCCACGTGATCAGCGTCGATCCGCGCCACTGCGACCAGATGACCGACAGCAGCGCGAGCGCCGTGTAGGCGGTGGCCGCCCACGGCAGGCGGCGCCAGGCGAATCGCTGCGGGCGGCGTCGCGCGATCATCGGGATGCCGATCGCCAGGGTCGCGATCAGGAAGCCGAGCAGCACCGCGACCGCGCCGTACTCCCCGACGAGGTTGTAGACCGCGGCGTGCGCGAACGTAGCGAACAGCACGAGGATGATGTACCCGCGCAGCAGAAGATGCCCCGTGGACTCTCGCTCGGGGGCCTGGGGCGGGGCTGCCGCCGGATGCTTCGTGTACTGCGCCATCGCGTTCAGGCTACCGCGCGCACCCGAGCGCGCACCGGGTGCGACGCGCGCCGGACGGTCCCGGGTCGCGACGGCCGCGCGTCGACCCCTACCCTGGTCACATGCTGCTGAGCCTGACGAACGTCCCGCGCGACTACGCCTGGGGGTCGCAGACCCTTCTGGCCGAGCTCGAGGGGAGGGAGCCGTCGACCGTCCCCGAGGCGGAGGTGTGGTTCGGCGATCACCCGGGGGATCCGGCCGACGTGGCGAGCGGCGGCACCCTCGACGCCGTCACCGGCGGGCGCCTGCCGTATCTGCTCAAGCTCCTCGCCGCGGCCTCCCCGCTGTCCATCCAGGTGCACCCCACGATCGCCCAGGCCAAGGACGGCTGGGCGCGGGAGTCCGGTCTCGGCGCCGACGACCCCACCCGGAACTACCGCGACGACAACCACAAGCCCGAGCTGATCGTGGCGCTGAGCGACCGCTTCGAGTCGCTCAGCGGTCTCCGGCCGATCGACGCGACGCTCGACCTGCTGAGCGTGCTCGGAGAGGGGCCCGGCCCGGCCGCGCTCGCCGGGCGCCTGCGCGGCGACGGCGACGTGCTGCGCGACGCCATCGGCTGGCTGCTGTCCGGAAGCGCCCAGGTCGAGGTGGACGACGTGATCGCGGCCGTGCGCTCAGCCGTGGTGTCGGCCTCGGGGGAGTGGGCGACGACCCTCCGTGCCGTGTCGGCGATCGCGGAGACGTACCCCGGAGACCCCGGCGTCGTCGTGGCGCTCCTCATGAATCACGTCGTGCTGCGTCGCGGCGAGGGGATCTTCCTGCGTGCCGGACTCCTCCACGCGTACATCTCGGGCCTCGGCGTCGAGATCATGGCCGCCAGCGACAACGTGCTGCGTGGCGGCCTCACCCCGAAGCGGATCGACGTGTCCGAGCTCCTGTCCGTCCTCGACACGGAGCCGGGCGAGGTGCCGGTGCTCCGACCGCACCCGGACGGCTCCATCACCGAGTACTCCGTTCCGATCGAGGACTTCGCGCTGCGCCGGGTGGAGCTCCGCGGAGACGAGGTCGAGGTCGACGTCACCGGTCCGACCATGGTGCTCGCGACCGCGGGGGAGGTCGCCGTGACCGCGACCGGCGGCACCCCGCAGGACGTCGCGGTCGGAACCGTCGCGTTCGCCGGGGGCGACGAGTCCCGGATCGTGCTCTCCGGGCGCGGGGAGGCCTTCATCGCGACCCCGGGTTCCCGCGCGTCGACGCGCTGACCCCGCTCCGGGGCGTGCGACACGCCGATGAACGCCCAAGAACCTTCAAGACATGATTGAGGGTTTACGATCCGCGACTTGACCGGAGCGAATCACACGGGTGTAATTAGTGGAGCACGGCCCGCCGAGGGGGCGGAACAAGGGTTGGAGATCGAGATGACGGGATACCGTTCGGACGTACCGGAGAACTGGTTCGTCGATCCGATCAACCTCGGCGTTCCCGGGGTTCGAAAGGTCGAGTCCGAGGACGACACCGCTCTGGCGTGGCAGACCGACGCCCTGTGCTCGCAGACCGATCCGGAGGCCTTCTTCCCCGAGAAGGGCGGATCCACGCGCGACGCCAAGCGGATCTGCACCTCGTGCGACGTCCGCGGCGAATGCCTCGAGTACGCGCTCAACAACGATGAGCGCTTCGGCATCTGGGGTGGTCTCTCCGAGCGTGAGCGCCGCAAGCTCAAGCGTCGCGCGAGCTGACACGACGTCCACGACCCCGAGTCCTGCCCGGCTTCGAGGCCACGCCGCGGCGGCTGCCGCCGAGGCGGTATCGCGCGGCTTAGGCTGACCACGTCATGCCAGCCCGAGTTCATGCCATCATCGTGGCGCGCCCCGGTTCCTCCGCCCGCGCGCAGCTGCTCCGCACGCTGGACGCCCTGCGCTCCCAGTCCACCCCCGCTGTCGCCATCACCCTCGTGATGTGCGGAGACGCCACCACGGCTCGCGAGAGCGAGGTCGTCGGCTCGCTCGTCGAGGGCGTGATCGAGGCGCGCGGCGGTACGTCCTTCGCCGATGCCGTGGAGCTCGCCCGCCCCCGCGTCGCCGCAGGGAGCGCCGTCTGGTTGCTGGCGCACGACACCGCGCCGCACCCTCGCGCCCTGGAGCGGCTCATCGGCACGCTCGAGCGCTCGCCCTCGGCCGCGATCGCCGCGCCCAAACTCGTGCAGACCGACGACGACCGCGAGATCGTGTCGCTCGGCATCAGCATGACCGGTCTGGGACGCTCGGTCGAGCTCGCGGCCGGCGAACTCGACCAGGGGCAGCACGACGGACGCGACGACGTGCTCGGTGCCGACATCCGCGGCATGCTCATCCGCTCCGAGGTCCGTGAGGCGCTGCGCCCCGACCCCGCGCTCGCGGGCGCCGACGAGGGGCTGGACCTCGGCGTGCGCGCCCGGCTCGGCGGAGGACGCGTCGTGCTCGCGCCGTCCGCGCGCATCTCCGTCTCTCCCGACGGACCCGCGGCGCTGCCCGTCGGTCGCGGCCGCCGTGCCTTCGCCACCCGGCTCGCCCAGCTCCATCGGCGCCTGGCCTACGCGCCGGCGTTCGCGGTGCCGCTGCACTGGCTCACGCTTCTGCCGCTCGCACTGTGGCGATCGATCACGCACCTGATCGGCAAGCGCCCCGAGGCGGTCGCGCCGGAGTGGGGTGCGGCCGTGACCGCGATGGTCCGTGTCCCCGCGATCACCCGGTCGCGCGAGCGGATCCGTGCCTTCCGGACCTCCAGCTGGTCGAGCATCGCCCCGCTGCGGATCTCCCGCGGGGATCTGCGACGACGGCTCGACGACGGACACGGCAGCGAGCACGGCGCGGTGAGCGAGATCCGCTTCTTCTCCGGCGGCGGTGCGTGGGCGGTGCTCGCCGCCCTGGTGGTGAGCGTCGCGTCGTTCACCACGCTCCTCGCCTGGCCGGTGCTCGGTGGCGGCGCTCTGCTGCCGCTGCGCACCACGGTCGGCGCGCTCTGGGAGGACGCCGCTTGGGGCCTCCGGGGTCTCGGCGTCAACGTGGTCGGACCGGCCGACCCCTTCGCCGCGGTCGTCGCCGTCCTGGGGACGCTGTGGCCCGCAGGCCCGTCCTTCTCGCTCGTACTGCTGTGGATCCTCGCGCTGCCGCTCGCCGTCCTCGGCGGCTGGTTCGCGGCGACCCGCGTCACGGACCGTTCGGGGCTGCGCATCTTCGCCGGCATCGTCTGGGCGCTGACGCCGACATTCCTCACCGCGCTCGTCGACGGCCGTCCTGCCGCCGTGCTGGTGCACCTGCTCCTTCCGTGGCTGTTCCACACCGCGGTCGTCGCGCATCGCTCGTGGGGCGCCGCCGGGGCCGCGTCGCTGGTGTTCGCCGCCGTGGTCGCGTGCGCGCCGTCGTTGGCGCCGGCGCTGCTGCTGCTCTGGGTCGTCGCGGTCGGCATCAGCCTCGGCAGCGCTCGCGTCCGCGGGGCCGTGCGGCTCCTGTGGGTGCTCGTCCCCGCGGTCGCGCTGTTCGCTCCGCTCGTGGTGTGGCAGATGCGGCATGGCAGCCTCCTCTCTGTCCTGGCCGATCCCGGATACCTCTGGGCGGGACCGCAGGCCTCCGCGGACGCCGCCGGCCGCCTCGGCCTGATCTCCGGATTCCCGACGCCGGACGTCGCCGGGTGGACGGCCGTGGTGGGCCCGGACGTCGCCTCGTGGGCGGGGCTCCTTCTCGCGCCTCTCGCGCTGCTCGCGCTCGTGTCGGCCGTGTCGCCCCGGTGGCGCGCCGGGATCACCCTGCTCGTGGTCGCGGCCTCGGGGCTCGCCACGGCGCTTCTCGCCGTCGGCGTCACGGTCGCCTTCGCCCAGGGCGTGCCCGTGGCGATCTGGCCCGGCACGGGACTCAGCCTCGCCGCGATCGGCGTCCTCGGCGCCGCCCTCGTGACCCTCGACAGTGCGATCACCCTCCCGCGTGTCCGCGTCGTCAGCGCCGCGGTCGCCGGCCTCGCGATCGCCGTGTGCGCCGTTCCGGCGATCGCCGCGTTCCACCTGGGGCGCACCGTCCTGACCGACGGCCCCGCGTCGACGCTGCCCGCGTACGTCGCGGCGCAGGCCGGAGGGGACCGTCCGATCGGCACGCTCGTGCTCACCCCGCAGAACGACGGCGGTCTCGCCGCCGAGGTCGCCTGGGGAGCCAGCGAGACGCTCGGCGCCCAGACGACCATGCTCTCGACGGCGACCGCGCTCCAGGGCGAGGACATCACGACGCTCTCGGTCGACCTCCTGTCTGCACGCGACTTCGACGCGGCCGCCGAGTTGGGACAGGTGGGCATCTCGTACGTGCTCCTCGCCCAGGTCGGAGACGACGAGGCCGACCGGGCGCGCACGCTGCGCACCGCGGCCGTCACCGCGCTCGACCAGCGGGCGGGCTTCGTGCAGGCCGGAACGACGGACCGGGGGGTCCTCTACCGGCTCGAGGCCGACGCCGAACCGCGGCCGGCCCCGACCGTCGCGCAGGCCGCGACATCCCGTCTCGTCGTCACGGGGCAACTGGTGCTCGTGCTCGCCGCGCTGCTGCTGTCGATCCCCACGCGGGCCTCGCGTCGCGCCGCTCGCGCCACCTCCCGGATCGTCGGACTCGCACCGGAGGAGCGCATCGTGCTGCCGCGCCACGCCGAGGACGTCGAGCCCGAGCCCGAGTCCGAGACACAGGACGCCGCAGAGCCTGAGCCCGAGCCCGTGCCTGAGTCCGAGCCCGAGTCCGAGTCCGAGCCTGAGACACCGGACACCGCAGAGCCCGAGTCCGAGGTCGAGCCCGAGAGACCGGACACCGCGGCGCCTGAGCCCGAGTCCGGGGCCGAGTCCGCGGCATCCGATCAGCGTTCCGAGGAGGAGAGCCGATGACCGGCACTCGCACGTTCCGCGTCGCCGCCACGAGCGCCCGCGTGCTGACCGGGGCCGTGGTCGCGGCCGCCTGCGTCGTCGGTGCCGTGGTCGCGATCACGGCACCGTGGCCCACCGTCGCCCACGAGCCGGCGTACGCAGACGTGACCCCGATGCCCGGAGACACCGTGCTCGTGTGCAACGGCGACTTCCGCGCTCTCGGACGTGATTCCTCGAACCCGCTGGAGATGGTGTCGGCGGCGACGCCGCGCATCACATCCGGCGGATCGGAGGGAGCTCCCGAGTCGACCTCGCTCGCGGTCGACGATCTCGTGGGTGCGGGCGACGTGCGTCGCCTCGTCGGCGAGGTCACCGGCCGCGCCGCCCCCATGCTCGGCGCGACCGAGTCGGTGAACCTGTCCGAGGAGGACCTGTTCGGCTTCGCGGCCGCGCCCTGCCGACCGGCGAGCACCGAGTCCTGGCTTCTCGGAGGCACGGTCGAGACGGGGTCGAAGGACCTGATCGTGCTCACGAATCCGGGCGCGGTGCCGTCCACGGTCGCGCTGTCGGTGTTCGGCACCGTGCGCGCCTCGACCTCCGTGATCGTCCCGGCCGGCACTCAGGTCGCGCTCCCGCTCTCCTCGATCGCCAGCGGCTCCGAGATCCCGGTCGTGAAGGTCACGGCCACGGGCTCCCCTGTGCGCGCGGTGCTGCAGTCGTCGCTCACCCGCACCCTCGACCCCGCGGGCGTCGACCTGCAGGACGCGGTGACGGCCGCGCAACGGCATCCCGTGATCCCGGGCGTCCAGATGTTCGAGAGCCCCGCCGACGGCAGCGAGATGGCCGTCGTGCGGCTCATGTCGCCCGGAGCCGATGCGCAGGCGGTCGTGACCGTGCGTGCGATCGGGGAGTCCGACCCCGTCGTGGAGCTGCCGATCCCGCTCACGGCCGACGAGCCCACCGAGCTCTCGCTGTCGGCGGTTCCGCCGGGGGAGTACACGGTGCAGGTCGACGCGGACGTCCCCGTCCTGGCGGGAGTGCGCGAGCAGGACGGCTCCGGACCGCAGACCGACTTCGCCTGGCTCCTGCCCGCGCCGGAGTTCGACTCCGAGGTCCTCGTGGCCGTCCCCGACGGCCCGGAGCCGCGTCTGGTGTTCGCGAACGACGAGGATCGGGAGGTCGAGGTCGTGGTCGTGGAGCAGGGGAGCGACGAGCCCGTGGCGGTGACCGTCCCGGCCGGGTCCTCGGCCGCGATCGGCGTCGACCCGCGGACCGTCTATGCGGTGACCGCGTCCGGACCCGTACACGCCTCGGTCACGATGACCGCGGCGGGGGCGCTCGCGGGATGGCCGGTCTGGCCGGCCGCAGGAGCGCAGCAGAGCATCAGGGTCTATCCCTGACCTGCGATCCGAGGTGATCGCGTCGCGGGCGGCTCAGTGCTCGTGACCCAGATCCCAGGGCTCGCGCCCCACATACTCGGCGGCTGCGCGGAACACGGCGCTCTCGATCGCCATGCGTCGATGCGCACCGTCGTCGTGCCCGGGAGGCAGTAGCCGTTCGATCGGGAGCCGGAAGAGCACGATCCGTCGGTTCTGCCGATCCAGATACCAGCGCGGGACCTCGTCGCCGCCCTCGAACGCCGGCATGGCGCCGATCTCGAACCGGACGTCCTCGAGCTCCGGCCACGTCCCTCGGAGGAACTCGACGGCCGTGCCGACGGTCAGGTCGAACCGGTCGATGCGTCCGTCGATCGGGGCGAGGGGCGGGCGCACGACCTCACTGCGTCCCAGGCGTCCGTGCCGACCATGGCGCGCACCACGGCGCGGGGCGGCGGAGGGGTGAGCGCGACGGGGCATAGCGAAAGTCTAGGGCGAACTCCCTCGACCGCGGCGGCGCGGCATCCGCCCGCGGACGTCGGACGGACGTAGCCTGGCGGGGATGGACGGACGACTCTGCTCGAAGGTCGGCTGCGCGCGAGAAGCCGTGGCGACGCTCACCTACGATTACGGCGACCAGATGGCGGCGCTGGGCCCGCTCGGCGCTGCGCATCACCCGAACGCGCACGACCTGTGCGCGCCGCACGCCGATCGCCTGTCGGTCCCGGCGGGCTGGCTCGTCGTGCGTCACGAGGCGCTCCGCGCCTGACACGCCCGACTGTCGGGGTTCTGCCAGGAACACGCCGCCGCGACGGCGCGGAGCCGTGACGTCCGACGGATACGCTGACCGCGGATGCGCCAGGGCGGCGCGGCCGGAAAGGCAGCCGTGATCGTCTGGCGACGCTGGATCTTCCCCCTTCTCCTCGTGATCGTGTTCGGGGCGTGCGCTGCGGCGCTCGTGAAACTCGCGTTCTTCCCGGACCGGACCGAGGCCGTGGTGAGTCCCGAGTCGTCGATCAGCGATCCCGTGATCGGCGTCGAACGCGGTTCCGTCGTGAACGCCCTCTCCCTCAGCGGCAACGTGGCCCGCGACGACGCCTACTCCGTTCGCGGCGAGATCACGGGAACGGTCCTCGCCGTGCACGTGGCCGACGGGGCCTCGGTGGTCGCCGGGCAGAAGCTCTACACGATCCGTCAGGACGATCCGAAGAAGGACATCGACGTCGTCGCGCCCGAGGCGGGCGATGTGTCCGAACTGGCGCTCGTCAAGGGGCAGGCGACGTCCGTGGGCACGGAGACCTACAAGATCACCCCCGCCCGCTACCACCTGCTCGCGACCGTCGAGCCCGTGCAGCTGTACCGGCTCGTGAACGCGCCGACAGAGGCGGCCGTGACGATCACGGGTGGTCCCGCGCCGTTCACCTGCACGGGCGTGCGGGTGCAGGTCAGTGCGGAGGGCACCGCCAGCGTGCGCTGCGCGATCCCCGTCGACCAGGTCGTGTTCGCTGGCCTCCCGGCCACCATGGATCTCGCACTCGGCCAGGTCGACGACGCCCTCGTGGTCCCCGTCACGGCCGTGCAGGGCGGGGCGGGCACGGGCACCGTGTGGGTCGACGCGGGCGACGGGGCCGACCCGGAGGAGCGCCCGGTGACCCTCGGGGTCAACGACGGCACCATGGTCGAGGTCGTCTCCGGACTCGAGGAGGGCGAGTCGATCCGGCAGTTCGTACCAGGCTTCGTCGCTCCGGTCGAGGAGTTCTGCTACGAGATCGCCCCCGGTCAGGAGCAGTGTGACAGCGGGATGAGCTGGTGACGCTCGTCGCGCTCGCCGACGTCACGAAGAGCGTGCTGCTGCCCGACGACTCCGAGCTGGAGATACTCCGGGGCATCACGCTCGAGGTGGGGGCGGGAGATCACGTCTCGATCGTCGGACGCTCGGGTTCGGGCAAGTCGACCCTCCTGAACATCCTCGGGATGCTGGACGCGCCGACGTCCGGCACGGTCTCGTTCGAGGGGCGCGAGGTGCGTCGGATGCGCTCCGGCCGACTCGACCGACTCCGCGGCGACAACGTCGGCTTCGTGTTCCAGCAGTTCAACCTCCTGCCGGGTCGCACCGCGCTGGACAACGTCATGATGCCGCTCGGCCACGCCAAGGGCCGTCTCTTCTGGAACCGTCGGCAGATCGCGACCGACATGCTCGAACGCGTCGGCCTCGGACACCGCGTCGAGCAGATCGCCGATCGCCTGTCCGGCGGCGAGCAGCAGCGTGTCGCCATCGCGCGGGCCCTCGTGCGGCGTCCGGTGCTGATCCTCGCGGACGAGCCGACGGGCGCGCTCGACATCGACACCGGGGCGTCCGTGATGTCCCTGCTCGACGAGGTCGCCACCGAGACGGATGCCGCTCTCGTGACGATCACGCACGACCTGCACGTCGCGGCCCGCGCCCGACGGCACTACCGGCTGGATGCGGGCGTGCTGGTGCCGGCCGACCTCGACCGCGCGTTCGAGGCCTCGACCCTGGCCGCCCCGGTGCCGTCCGCGGCGACCGCTCCGTCGCGCGCCGACGCCCCGGAGCCCGAGGGACCGCCGTCGCTGACGCCGATCGCGCGGGAGGTGTCGTCATGACCGGCCTCCTCGGAGCCCTGACCGACGCCTGGGCCGAGATCCGCGTCCACAAGCTGCGCGTCCTGCTCAGCCTCATCGGCATCGCGGTGTCCGTCGCCGCCCTGACCGGGGTCGTCGCGATCTCGGAGTACCAGCGACAGTTCCAGGCCGAGCAGTCCGACCGGTGGGGCGGCAGGGCGGCGACGCTCGTGGTCAACATCAGCGCCGACGACGGGAGTTCGATCGATGTCGACGCGTTCGACGAGCGGTTCGCCCGGGCGACCGCACGGTTCGATTTCAGCCATACGGCGCGCATCGCGTACGGGGTGATGGTGCCCGTGCAGCTGCCGGACGGCATCGTCGACGTGAACGCCCGGCTGCTCGACCCCGCCTATTCGCAAATCCATCGCGAGCAGCTCCTGGAGGGACGGGAGTTCCGTGACGCGGACGTCGACGCTCTCGCACCGCCCGTCATCATCACCGAGGCGCTGTGGGACCGCATCGGCCGCACTCCGCTCGACGCGCATCCGACGCTCGCGCTGTCCGGCCCGGCCGGAGGGACCTACCAGGTCGTCGGAGTGGTGCCGCGGCAGGGCTTCGGCGACGAAGAGCTGCGCGTCGACCTCCTGTACGACGCCTATCGGGCGCGTGTCGACTCCCTCCCCGAGGGGGCGATGCCGCAGTACGAGATCTGGGTGGGACCCGATCAGGTCGACCAGGTCGCGCCGGTGCTGGCGATGGATCTCCGCGCCGGCCTCCCCGAGGGGCAGACCATCTCGATCAACCGCTCCGACTGGGCCGCTCAGCCCGGTGCGGCGGACGCGCAGGCGACGTTCGAGATGGTGACCGGCGGGATCGCCGCGGTCATCCTCGCGCTGGGGGCGCTCAGTCTCATCAACATCCAGCTCGTCGCGATGCGGCAGCGCGTGCGCGAGATCGGCGTCCGCCGGGCGTTCGGCGCGACGTCCGGGAGGGTGTTCGTCTCGGTGTTCCTCGAGAGTCTCGTGGCGACCACGGTCGCGGGCATGGTCGGCATCGCGATCGTCGTCGCCGTGCTGCGCTCCGACTGGGTCGTGACTTCGATGTTCTACGGCATCCAGGACATCCCGCCGTTCCCGATGCGTGCCGCCTTCGTGGGCCTCGCCGCATCGATCGTCGTCGGCGCGGTCGCCGGCTTCATCCCGGCGCTGGTCGCGCTGCGGGTCAAGGTGATCGACGCGATCCGGTTCTGACGGGACCCCGCGCCCGCCGCGTCAGACGCCGACGCGGCGGCCGGTGAGCTTCTCGGCGCGGCGATCGGCGTTCTCGAGAGCGCGGCGCTCGCGTTCGCGCCGGAGCACCGTGACCCCCATCAGCACCTGTTCCGCGGGCACGGGGGGAACGGGGGAGACGAAGGCCGACGCCTCGGCGAGCAGATCGTGGGCGACGCGCGCCCGTGCCGCGGGGACCATGTGCGGCGCGCTCTGCAGGAACTGAGAGATGCGTCGCGCGAGACGGTCGGGCAGGCGCGCCACGTCGGCGATCTGCGCCCACCCCTGCAGCGACGGAGGGAGCATCGGCACGGAGGGCACGAGCTTCGGTGCGCGGACACGCTGGCTGTACGTCCCGGCCACCATGTCGCCGAGACGCTGCGAACGCGCGCTGAACACGCCGGAGAGCACCGCCACGCTGCCCAGCGTCATGTAGATCTCGAGCACGCCGAGCAGAGCGCGGATGAACGCGTGCCGGAATCCGGTGGCGCCGCCGTCGATGCGCACGATGCGTCCGCCCACCGCGAGCTTGCCGAGGCTGCGACCCTTGAGCGCGACCTCCATCGTGATGGGAAGAACGACGAAGCTCACGACGAGGGCGCTCACGGTGGCGATGCGGTCGGTGGCGTCGTCGAGGATGCCCGCGTCGAACAGCCAGATGCGCAGGAAGATCCACAGGATGAAGACCGCGAAGCCCAGGAGCATGTCGATCAGCGCCCCCGTCGCGCGGAGCACGAAGCCGATGGGCTGCACATCGATCGCGACGGCCTCTCCGGAGAGCACCTCGTCGGACGTATCGAGCGGCGCAGACATGAGTACAGTAAATCAGGTGGATGCCGATGCGCTGACAGATGCACGCCGCGCCGAATGGGAGCGGCTGGAGCAGCTGAGCCGTGCGCGCCTCGACGGGGCGGGCGTCGACGAGCTGATCGTCCGCTATCGCGCCGCGTCCGCGGATCTCGCGGAGCTGAAGACCTCGGTGGGCGAGTCGCCGCAGGGCTCGTACCTGTCGACGCTGCTCGTGCGTGCCCGGCTGCGCCTCACCGGCGCGTCGGACAGCGTCCTGACGCAGACCGCGCGGTTCTTCACCCTGCAGCTGCCCGCCGCGCTGTACCGGTTGCGGTGGACGACCCTCGTCGTCGCGCTCGGCTTCATCGCGGTCGCCGTCGGCACCGCGGCCTGGATCGCCTCCGACCCCGCGCTGGTCGCGACGCTCGGACCGCCCGCCGCCCTCGAGCAGTACGCGGACGAGAGCTTCACGGGATACTACACCGAGAACCCCGCCGCGGTCTTCATGGGCATGGTGTGGACCAACAACGCCTGGATCGCGCTGCAGTGCGTGCTGTTCGGCGTCACCGGGATCTGGCCCGTCTACGCACTCGTGCAGAACGCGATGGGGCTGGGCATCTCGGGGGCCGTGATGGCTGCTCACGACAAGGCCGACATCATGGTGCTGTACATCCTCCCGCACGGGATGCTCGAGATGACGTGCATCTTCGTGGCGGCGGCCGGCGGCCTGCACCTCTTCTGGTCGTGGGTCGCGCCGGGGAACCGGTCCCGCGCGGAATCGTTGGCGAGCGAGGGCCGCTCGCTCGCGACGGTGGCGATCGGTCTGGTGTTCGCGCTGTTCCTCGCCGGACTCGTCGAGGGCTTCGTGACGGGCTGGGCGCTGCCCTGGCCGGTCAAGATCGGGATCGGTGCCGCGGCGCTCGCGGTCTTCCTCATCTACATGCTCGTGGTCGGCGGACGGGCGCACCGACGCGGCGAGACGGGCGACCTCGTCGAGTACGAGGCGGGCACGCCGCGTCTCCTGGCCGGCTGAGCGCCGCGACCCGCGCGGCGGAGCTCAGAGCCGTCCGGCGGCCTTGAGCTCCAGATAGCGGTCCGCGATGCGCGGCGGCAGCGTCTCGGGGTCGGCGGCGATCGCCTCGCCCCCGGCGCGGCGGATCGCATCGGCGACGTTCTCGGCGTCGCGCATGGTGCGCTCGGCGGCGGCGGCGAGGTAGATCTCCTCGCGGGAACCGCGCTGCCTGGTGAGGTCGACGATGCCGTCGTCCGTGACCGATCCGACGAGGATCGATGTGGCCCGGCCGACGTCGGGGAACGCCCCGAGGAACCCACGGGCGGACTCGGCCGCGTCCTGCGCCGTGAGCACGACGATCAGCGAGGGGCGCGTCGTCAGAGTCCGCACTGCCGCGAAGGCGCCGGACCAGTCCGTGTCGACGAGCCGTGCATGCACCGGGGCCATCGCATCCGTGAGCGCGGGGAGGAGCGCCGTGCCCTCGACGCCGGTGACCCGTGCACGCACGACCCGGTCGTACATCAGCAGGTGCACGTGGTCTCCGGCGCGGGACGCGAGCGCCGCGAGCAGCAACGAGGCCTCCAGCGCGGCGTCGACGCGCGTGCCGTCGCCCACGCGTGCGGCTGCCGTGCGGCCGGTGTCGATGATGATCACGACGTGGCGGTCCCGCTCCGGTCGCCAGGTGCGCAGCATCGTCGTGCCGGCGCGCGCCGTGGCGCGCCAGTCGATCGAGCGCACGTCGTCGCCGCGCACGTACTCGCGCAGGGAGTCGAACTCGGTCCCCTGGCCGCGCACCTGGATGCTGGTGTTGCCGTCGAGCTCCCGCAGACGGGCGAGCCGCGACGGCAGGTGCTTCCTCGAGGAGAACGCCGGCAGCACCCGCATGGCGCCGCGCACGGGGTGTCGTGCCTGCCGCCCGGCGAGTCCGAGCGGGCCGCGAGAGCGGATCATCACGAACTCGCTCACGAGCTCGCCTCGTCGGCGGGGGAGCAGAGGGATCTCGATGCGGCGACGCTCTCCCGGCGGGACCTCGAGCCGCTGACGATCGGTCCCGGCGCCGGCGGTCGGCTGCCAGGCGTCGCGGATCAGAGCGTGCAGGGTGCGGCCACCTCGGTTCTGCAGGGCCACGCTGACCGGTACGAGCTCGCCGAGGCGCGTCCTCGTCGGCACGCGTCGACTGACGACGACCGTGCGCGGGCTGGGGGCGAGCAGCACGTCGAGCGCGACGAGCACCGCGCACAGTGCTATCCAGAGGCCCAGAGCCGCGTACGGTGGGAAGCCCGCGAATCCGGACAGGACGACGGGCACGACGCCGACGGCGACCGCGAGCGCGAGGCGACCGGTGACGAACACCTAGATCGGCACCCGGGTCTGCTGCACGACCGAGGTGAGCACGGCATCCGCCGAGACCCCCTCCATCTGCGCGTCCGGCCGCAGCGACAGGCGGTGGCGCCATACCGGCACGAGCATCGTCTGCACGTGGTCGGGCGTCACGGCTGACGAGGCGTTCAGCCAGGCCCATGCCTTGGCGGCCGCGAGTAGCGCGGTCGAGGCGCGTGGGCTGGCGCCGAGCTCGACCGAGGGGGACTGGCGCGTTGCGCGGGCGAGGTCCACGACGTAGCCGAGCACGTCGTCCGTGACCTCGACGCGGGACGCCGCGTCCTGTGCCGCGCGGATCTCGTCCGCGGTCACGGCCGGCTGCACGCCGGTGAGCTCCCGCGGTGAGAAGCCGGACGCGTGTCGGCGCAGCACCGAGACCTCGGCGTCGCGTTCGGGCATCCCGACGACGAGCTTCATGAGGAAGCGGTCGAGCTGTGCCTCGGGCAGCGAGTACGTACCCTCGTGCTCGATGGGGTTCTGGGTCGCCGCGACGAGGAACGGGTCGGGCAGCGCGCGACTGGTGCCGTCGGCCGACACCTGGCGCTCCTCCATGGCCTCGAGGAGCGCGGCCTGGGTCTTCGGAGGCGTGCGGTTGATCTCGTCGGCGAGGAGGATGTTCGTGAAGACGGGACCGGCGCGGAAGTCGAACTCTCCCGTCCGGGCGTCGTAGACGAGCGATCCGGTGACGTCACCCGGCATGAGGTCGGGGGTGAACTGCACGCGCTTGGTGTCGAGACCGAGGGCGCGGGCGAACGACCGGACGACGAGGGTCTTGGCGACGCCGGGAACGCCCTCGAGCAGCACGTGTCCGCGCGCGAGCACGGCGACGAGCAGACCCGTCACGGTGCCCGCCTGGCCGACCACGGCCTTGTCGACCTCGGACCGCACACGGTGCATGGCCTGTCGCAGGTCGGCGTCGGAGACCGCGGCCGTCGAGGCGGCGGGGGAGTCGGTGGTGGGATCGGTGGTCACGCGGTGTCCTCGGCTTCCGGTCGAACGCTGGTCGGTGTGTCTGGTCGGGGTGTCGGCGGAGCAGCCGGGCTCATTCCGGTCTCCGCAGTTCGTGAATCGCCTGATCGACCGCGTCCTCGAGTTCCCGCAGGCGTCGCGAGTACTCGACGAGTGCGGGATCGTCGGCCGGCAGCGCCCCCTGGAGCACGGACTGCAGAGTGCCGCGCGGGATGCGCAGCCGATCGGAGGCGGCGTCCGCGACCTCGTCGGCGGTGGCGTGGACCGCGAGACCGAGACGACGGGCGAGACGGCGGCGGGTGCCGTCGCGGATCGCCTCGGCGGCATGGGCGGCGTCGCCGGACTTCGCGGTCAGGCGCGCGCGACCGTGCATGGTCTCCGACGCACGCACCGTCACCGGGAGCGTCTCGGCCACGAGCGGACCGAAGCGCTGGCCGCGCCACAGCGCGGCGGCGAGTCCGGTGAGCAGGAGCAGCAGGATCGCGGGCGTGACCCAGCCCGGGGTGAGCGAGCCGAGGGTGTCGGGAGACTGCGCCTCGATGTCGGTGTCCTCGAAGCTCGGCACGTACCAGACCAGGCGGTCGGTCTGCCCGAGCAGCGCCAGCCCGAGAGCCGCGTTCCCGTTCTCCGCGAGGTAGGCGTTGCTGAACAGCCGCGCTCCTTCGACGACCGCGCGGGTCTGGCCGTCGGTCTCGTCGATCAGCACGGCGGCGGCGTCGCCCGTGCCGAAGCATCCCTCGACGCCGGCCGCCGGGCGGAAGACCCGGTCGGGACGGATCGTGCCGACGTCGGCGAACTCGCGCACGTCGCACGACGGTCCGACGGCGGCGGAGTCGGCGGCCGCGTTCTCGCCGATGTCGAGGAGCGAGAGCAGATGCGTGCCCGACGACAGGAACACGACGCGTTCGGCGGGCGCGATGAGATCGCGGATGCCGTCGTCCGTCAGCGTGTACGGATTGGCGAGGGCGAGGGTCGTGCCGTCGCGCAGGGCGGCACGTGCCTCGGTCGTGGTGCGCGCCACAGTGATGTCGACGCCCTGGTCACGCAGGATCTCGGCGAGCGCCATGCCGCCGGAATCGCCGACGCCCTCGGGGTCGAGCGATCCCCGGCCGTTCGGCATCTGCACCCCGACGAGCGTCGCCACGAAGACGCCGACGAGCACGAGAGCACCGACGACGGCCCAGCCGCCCAGCGAGCGGAGCCTCCGGCCCGGACGGCTGACCGCGGCCGTCGACTCCTCGATCTCCTGCGCGGTCGTGCTCATGCGTTCACCAGTCGGGGACGTGCCGCCCGCAGGCGCTCATCGGTCGCGGCGAGCCCGGCGTAGCTCTCCGCCGTCGCGGGGTGCCGGAGGTAGCGCACGTCGTCGAAGGACACGGCGGCGGCCCGCACGGCGGAGCCCTCCGCGGGGAACACGGCCGTGACCTCCCGGGCGATGCCCTGAGCCGTGGCGCCGGGCGCGGGGTCGATGAGGTCGCGCTCGAGGAGGTCTCGGGCGAGGGCGCGGAAACGGAGGATCGTCGCCGCGTCCCAGTCTCCGTCGCGGGCGCTGCGCTCGGCGTCGGACCGCAGCTCGGCGGCGCTGCGGTCGTCGTCGGCGCCGAGCAGGCCGCCGGACGGACGTCGCACCGCCTGCGAGCGTCGAGGACGCCCCCACACGATGAGCGCGATGACGAGCGCGGCGACCACGATCACGCACACCACGACCAGCGCCGACGGTCCCACGTTCGCGCCGTTGTCCGAGCTGAAGAGATCGCCGAGGAAGCGACCGATGTCGCGCATGAGCAGATCGAACCAGGTGGGCTTCGCGTCGGCGTACCGCGGGTCCGACAGCTCCTGCTCGGCCCAGCGCCTCGCCTCGTCCCCGTCGGGGATCAGCACGTCGATCGGTCGGATCATGCCGTGCCTGCGCCGCCGGGACCCGGGGTGTTCGGAGTGCCGGGGGCCTCGGGCACGGATGCCGTCGACGGCGGCGTGTAGGCCGGGGGAGCGGGTGCGGCAGGAGGCTGTGCCGGGTACTGCTGCTGTGCCGGGTACTGCGGGTACTGCTGACTCGGGTCCTGGTACTGCGGGTACTGGTGCTGCGCCGGGTACGGCGGGTACTGCTGACTCGGGTTCTGGTACTGCGGGTACTGCTGCTGTGCCGGGTACTGCTGACTCGGGTCCTGGTACTGCGGATACGGCGAGCCGGGGTAGGGCTGGCCGCCCGCGCCCAGCGCCCATTCGGGAACCTGCCGGGGCGGCGGAGCGCTCGAGACGGCCCTCGCCGGGTCGACGACGAAAGGGTCCTCGAGCTGATCAGCGGTCCAGCCGAGGTCGCGGCGCTCGACATGGCTGATGAGCGCCTGGTCGAGGCCCTCGTAGCGCATCCGGGAGTCCAGGTAGACGAGCGTTCCCGCGGAGCTCTGCACGACGATCGTGATGGCCTGCAGCACGAGCAGGAGGATCTGCGGCGCGAGGAAGGCGAAGACGAATCCCATGATCGAGGCCGGGTCCGGCGAGCCGGTCGGGGCGATCACGCCGCCGAGCATCGTGCTCAGCAGCGTGACGGGCAGGTTCACGACCTGCATCGCGAAGCCCATGATGACGCTGATGAGGAAGGTGACGCCGAACGCGACCCAGAACCGGCCGCGCGTCAGGCGCCACGATCGCACGAGCGCCTCGCGGAAGCGCGCCCGCTCGAGCACGAGGATCGACGGCACGAGCAGGAGCTTCGTCGAGAGCCACACGACGAGGGGGATCGTCGCGAGCACGAGCAGGATGACGACGATCACCAGGCCGCCGATGGCCTCGGGAGAGCCGCCCAGACCGCCCGCGACGAACGCGGCGATGATGAGGAAGACGATCACCATCGCGCCGAAGACGAACACGATCGACAGCGAGGCGAAGCCCGCGAGCCGCCAGAACGCGGGGATCATCTTCTTCCACAGGGCGCCCAACGAGGCCTTGACGCCGAGCGCGGCGTTGCCGATCTCGGCCGCGACCACGCCCTGCATCAGCGCGGTGAAGGCGACGGAGGCGAGTCCGACCGCGATCCCGGCCACGATGCTCATCCCGATCGTGCCCGCGACGATCGCCTCGAAGTCGGGGGACGAGGCGGAGAGCGACTCCAGACGCGCGAACGCGGTCGCGAACACGAAGCCCATCACGGCGGCGCTCAGCACCACGACGGCGAGCTGGATGACGACGCCGAAGCCGAACAGCACCTTCGGGTTGTGTCGCAGAGCCGAGAACGAACGCCCCAGCAGCATCCCGAACGTCATCGGATGCAGGGGGATGATGCCCCTCTTGGGGGCAGGGGTCCACGTCTGGCCGGTCACCGGCACTCCCTCCGTCGTGCGCTCCCATCGTGTCATAACACACCTCGCGCGTGCAGACGTGGGGCCGTGGTACTCAGTGCCATAAGGTAACAGTTATGACCTCACGCATCCTCGTGGTCGACGACGACACAGCGCTCGCCGAGATGATCGGCATCGTGCTGCGCACCGAGGGCTTCGAACCGGTGTTCTGCGCCGACGGTGCGAAGGCCGTCGAGGAGTGGCGCACGCAGCGTCCGGACCTCGTCCTCCTCGATCTCATGCTGCCCGGCATGGACGGCATCGAGATCTGCACCAGGATCCGCGCCGAATCGGGCGTGCCCATCATCATGCTCACAGCCCGCAGCGACACGTCCGACGTCGTGCGGGGGCTCGAGGTCGGCGCCGACGACTACATCGTCAAGCCCTTCAATCCCAAGGAGCTCGTCGCCCGCATCCGCACCCGTCTGCGTCCGGCGCCGACGACCGTGGGGGAGCAGCTCCGGGTCGGCGACCTCACGGTCGACGTCGACGCGCACGAGGTCCGCCGCGGGACGGCGCCGATCGCGCTCACGCCGCTCGAGTTCCAGCTCCTCGTCGCGCTCGCCTCCAAGCCCCAGCAGGTGTTCTCGCGCGAGATGCTGCTCGAACAGGTGTGGGGCTACCACTACAAGGCCGACACGCGTCTCGTGAACGTGCACGTGCAGCGCCTGCGCGCCAAGGTCGAGCTCGATCCCGACAACCCGAAGATCGTCATGACGGTCCGCGGCGTCGGCTACCGGGCCGGGAGCCCGGGCTAGGCGAGCATGGCCGCGACGACAGCGACCACCACGGCGATCGCTGTCCTGCGCGACTGGCGTGGCTGGCCCGATGTGCTCGGCACACTGTGGCGGCGATCCCTGCGGTTCCGCACCCTCACGATCACGCTGCTGCTCACGTCGACCGCGATCCTCATCACGTGCGTGACGATGGCGCTCGTGATCCAGAGCGATCTCTTCGAGTCGCGCAAGAACGAGGCGCTGGAGGATGCGCGCCGGTCGATCGACCAGGCGCAGATGACGCTCGACGCGACGGCCCTGGGCGACAGCCCCGGCGCGCTCACCGAGCTGTGGGACAGCGTGCAGGAGGACCTCGGTCGCAACTCGACCGCCGAGGGACTCGCGGGGGTGCGCGTCGACAAGAACGTCGACATCCCGCTGAACGGCTTCACGGCCGGTCTCAGCATGAACAACATCAGCGACGCCCTGCACAACAGGGTCGTGGAGTTCGACGACTGGCAGTCGTGGCAGTCGGTGTCGCTGGAGATCGGCGGGCGCTCCGTGCCGGGGGTGATCGTGGGGCAGCAGCTCCAGGTCCCCGAGGCCGGGCCCTTCGAGATCTACTTCGCCTACGACTTCGCCGACGCCGACAACACCCTCACGTTCGTCCAGCGCACGCTGTGGATCGCGGGCATCGGGCTCGTGGCGATCGTCGCGGCGATCTCGTTCATCGTGCTGCGCACGGTGTCCACGCCGATCGTCGAGGCCGCCGATACCAGTGCGCGCCTCGCGGCGGGAGACCTGGGCGTGCGCATCGACGTGCACGGGGAGGACGAGCTCGCCGTGCTCGGGCGCTCGTTCAACGCCATGGCCGACAGCATCGAGGCGCAGATCAAGGAGCTCGGCGAGCTCTCGCTCGTGCAGCAGCGCTTCGTGTCCGACGTGTCGCACGAGCTGCGCACCCCGCTCACGACGATCCGGCTCGCGGCGGACATGCTCAACGATCAGAAGCAGGAGTTCGACCCGACGACCGCGCGCACCACGGAGCTCCTGCACACCCAGGTGCAGCGCTTCGAGACGCTGTTGTCCGACCTCCTCGAGATCAGCCGGTACGACGCGGGGTCCGTGCAGCTCGAGCTCGAGGCGACGAGTCTCGCGCACCTCGCGGAAGACGTGATCGAGCAGATGCGCCCCCTCGCCGACGGACGTGGCAGCGAACTGCGCCTCGTCGCGCCCGGCGGCTATTCGCCGGTAGACATGGACCCGCGACGTGTCCGCCGCGTTCTGCGCAACCTGATCGGCAACGCGATCGAGCACGGCGAGGGGCGACCGGTCGTGGTGACGGTCGACAGCAACCAGCATGCGGTGGCGGCAGGAGTCCACGACTTCGGTCTCGGCATGGACCCGGCGGACGCCGAGCGCGTGTTCGACCGCTTCTGGCGCGCGGACCCCTCGCGCCAGCGCACGATCGGCGGGACCGGTCTCGGCCTGTCGATCGCGCTCGGCGACGCGACGCTGCACGGCGGGACCCTCGCGGTGTGGTCGGAGCTGGGGGTGGGCACGAACTTCGTCCTGACCATCCCGCGCGGGGAGGCACTCGACGGGCCGTCCCCGATCCCCGTGGAGCCGCAGGACGCGCTCGGCGAGATCGGCGACGCGACGCAGCCCATCCAGCTCGCCGACCTCCCGGCCGAGCTGTTCGACCGAGGGAGCCTCGAATGACCGTGCGCCTCCGCAGGACTCTCCGCGCCGTCGCGCTCGGCGCGGTGGCCGCGCTGCTGCTCGCCGGCTGCACGGGGCTGCCCACGACGGGAGACGCCCAGCGAGGTCTGCCGTTGGGCGCCTCGCCCGAGGACCCCGACTTCCTCCCGCTCGCCTCGGGACCGGCGGACGGCGCGGGTCCGGCCGCGATCGTGGAGGGCTTCATGGAGGCCGCGATCACGCCGGCCGACAACTGGGACACGGCCCGCACCTTCCTCACGCCGGACCTCGCCGCGACGTGGCGTCCGGGAACCGGCGTGTCCATCGACGTGAGCGCGTCGACACGGTCCTTCGACTCCGACGTGGACGATGACGACGACACCGCCGCGGACGGTGACAGGGCCGGTGTGCGTGTGACGTTCGACCAGATCGCGAGCGTCGACGCGACCGGCGCGTACTCCGAGGCGATCGGCGCGTCGAACTCCGCGTTCGTGGTCGTGAAGTCCGACGGGCAGTGGCGCATCTCCGAGGCGCCGGACGGCGTCGTGCTCGACGAATCGCGGTTCTCCCGCGTCTACGACGACTACGCGCTGCAGTACTACGACGCGACGTGGGAGCGACTCGTCCCGGACGTCCGGTGGTTCCCTCGACGTGCCACGGTCGCGACGACCATCGCGCAGTCGCTCATCGGGGGAGCTCCGAGCCCGTGGCTCGACCCTGCGGTGCAGAGCGCCTTCCCCGCAGGCGTGCAGCTGGCGCGCGACGCGGTGCCCATCGACGCGGATCAGGTCGCGGAGGTCGCGCTGAACCGTGCCGCCACCGGACTCGATCCCGTCACGCTGTCGCGCATGCGCACGCAGCTGCAGGCGACCTTCGAGGCCTCGCGACTGCAGATCAGCCAGGTGCGCTTCACCGTCGACGGACGCACGCTGGACGCCGGAGTCACCAAGGTGGTGGAGGATCCGCCCGACGGGGGGAGCCTCGTGCTCAAGGACGGCACCTTCGGCAATCTCGTCGGCGGTGAGATCACGCCTCTCCCCGGTGTCACCGACGAGATCCTCGCTCTCACGCAGCCGATTGCCGCAGTGGACGTGTCGACGAGCGGGGCGCATGCCGCCGTGCAGCTCGCGGACGGGCACGTCTGGATGGCGGGGGACGGCAACTTCGACGAGCTCGACGCGCGGGCCCAGCTGGTGCGTCCGTCGATGGACCCCTTCGACTACACCTGGTCGGTGCCGTCGTCGACGCCGTCGGCGCTGAAGGCGATCAGCACGGACGTGCGGCCGCTCGACATCGCCGCGGCATGGCCGGAGGCGTCGCAGGTGTCGGCGATCCGTGTCTCCGCGGACGGCGCGCGCATCGCGGCCGTGGTGGTCGTGGGCGGTGAGCGATGGGTCGCGGTCTCGGCGATCCTCCGTGACGAGACCGGGGCGCCGACGGAGCTCGGTCCGACCGAGGAGGTCGTGCAGCTCGACTCCGCCGCGATCGGACTCGTCTGGCTCGGGCAGGATCGACTCGGCGTGCTGACGGCGGGGGAGGACCGGAGCGTGCTGACCCAGGTCGTGGGCGGCACGGGGACGGTCGAGGCCGCGCCGAGCGCCGCGGTGTCGATCGCGGGGTCGCGCTCGACCACGGGGGTCCGCATCCTCTCCTCCGACGGCTCCGTCTACGCCCGAAGCGGATCGGCGTGGAGCGAGTCCACCGACGGAGTGCTGCTGCTCGCGACGCGCGCCGGCCACTGACCCGTGGGTGCGGCTCGTCCTGCACGCGCGGCGAGTTCTGTCGACCTGTGCACATGCAGTGGAGCAACGCCGTGTGCGGCGTCGCACGATGCCGACACCCGGCGGATGATCCGGGGATGCGTCACGCCTCCGCACTCCCCGACGGCCTTCCTGCCCTGCGGGCCATCGGCGCCGAGATCCTCGGGCTCCTCCTCGCGGCGCAGTGCGCGGGATGCGGTGCGCCCGAGGTCCTCCTCTGCGACGACTGCCGCGACGAGCTGAGCCCCCGCCCGATAGAGTCGCTCACGCCCGGAGGACTCCGCGTGCGCGCCGCGCTGACGTTCGACGGCGTGAGAGCCCGCTGCATCCGCCGTCTCAAGGACGACGGCGAGACCCTGCTGTCGCGCCCTCTCGGTACCGCGCTCGCCGCGGCGCTCCCCGGCCGTCATGCACGCCTGCCGCTGCTCGTGCCGGTGCCGACCTCGCGGCGGTCGATGCGCCGTCGCGGCTATCGGGTGCCCGAGCTCCTCATCCGCGGCGCCGGCGCCCGTCCGCTGCGCGTGCTCTCGGAGGTCCGCGCTCGACGGGATCAGCGGGGGCTCGATGCCGCCGGACGAGCGGCGAACGTCCGGGGGAGCATGCGCGCCCGGACGGCGGGGAGACGGCGCGAGGTGATCATCGTCGACGACGTCATGACGACGGGAGCGACGGTGGACGAGGCCGCGGCGACGCTCGAGCGCGCGGGATTCCGGGTGCTCTGCGCGGTCGTGCTCGCCGCCACGCCGCATCACAGCGAACCCTGAGGAAGTGCATCGACGACACGGAGGAAATGACCCGTGACATCCGGTCGCAGGCGGACTACCGTGGGGGGTCACAAGGCGACCACGGTCCGCCCTTGGCCGGGAGGACCGGGACAAGGAGGCAGCAATGGAAACGAGCATCGTCGGCGTCGGAGTGGGTATCACCGATCGCTTCCGGTCCGTTGTCGAGGAGAAGATCGCCAGGATCCAGACGCTCGCCGCGCGTGCGCAGCGACTGGACATCAAGGTCACCCATCGGGTGTACCGCAACGGTCAGGTGCCCGAGGAGACCGTGGAGCTGACGCTCGTGGGCAAGGGCCCGATCGTCCGCGCCGAGGCCACGGACGGCGACAAGTTCGTCGCCCTCGACCTCGCGGTCGACAAGATGTCCGAGCAGCTCCGCCGGGCCAAGGAGAAGCGCGTCGACGGACGCCAGCATCCTCGTGGAGCGCACTTCGAGAAGGGCAGCGGAGCCCTCGAGGGGATCGACGTCCAGCCGGCGTCCGCCGACGTCCTGCGGGCGGTGGCCACCGGAAGCGTGCCGGTGCAGAGCGACGAGGACGAGACGTACTCGCCGGTCGTCATCCGCACCAAGAGCTTCGACGCCGAGTGGATGACGGTCGAGGAGGCCGTCGACCGCATGGAGCTCGTCGGGCACGACTTCTTCCTGTTCGTCGATGCGCGCACCGACCACCCGAGCGTCGTCTACCGACGCAAGGGCTGGGACTACGGTGTGATCGCACTGGACACGCAGGCTCCTCCCGCGGAGGCGCTCGCGTCCTGATCTTCGGATGACACGAGAACGGCCCGTCCCCGGAGGGACGGGCCGTTCTCGTGTCGGCGGATCCGGAGCGCGTGCCCTGGGCTCAGTCGAAGATGCCGTCGAGAAGGCTGCCGATCACGAGGCCGCCGAGGATGCCGGAGGCGATGTCGCCTCCGCCGCCGCCACGTCGACCGCCGCCCCAGCCGCCGCCGCCCCATCCGTCGCCGCCCCAACCCTGATCCTGCGGGCGGGAGGAGTCGATGTCGCGCTGCGCGAGCTGCAACGCCTCCGCGGCGAGGTGCGCGACGCGACGCGCGCTCGCGAGAGCCTGGTCGCGCGTCTCCTCGGCGGGGAGCAGGTCGGCGAGGTCGACCCGCAGACGCTCCGCCTCGGCGAGTCGAGTGCGCGCGTCCGCGCCGATCCAGCCGCGGTGTCCGGAGATCAGTCCGCGGGCCACGCCGAGCTGACGGTCCGCGTCGTCGATCGCGTGCTGCACCTGCGCGAGGCTGGGCAGCGGATGCTCGGCGCGGTGTCGAGCCGTGGCGATCGCGTCGTCGAGCGCGGTGTTGGCCGCGCGCAGCTGCGAGAGCTCGGCGAACGGGTCTCCGGGCGACCCCGCGGGAGAGAGCGCGCTCAGGGCGCTCTGCAGATCGGTGACCGCCGCGGCCACAGCGGGGACCTGCGGCGCCGTGCGTGCGGCGATGAGGTCTCCGCGGGAGTCGGCGACGACCTCGGCGAGGGTGGATTCGGCACGCAGCGCCTCGATCTCGAAGTCCTCGACCGCGTCGAGCAGTGCCGAGGCGCGCCGCGTCGCCTCGGTGGCCGTCTCGAGCGCGAGGTTCGCCTCCTCGTTCTGCTTGGCCTCGCGGCGACGCTCGGAGACGTCGGCGCCGTGCGTCGCGAACGCGATGAGCTGCTCGGCCTCCGCAGCGCTCGCGGTGATCTGATGCATGGCCGAGTCCGCGTAGCGAGCCGAGAGCCGTGCGACGGTGTCGTTGGTGTGCGGAATCCGCGAGCTGAGCGCCGCGGCGTCGGCGCGCACCTGCGCGATGACCTCGGGAGCGCGACGTACCTTCGCGACGGATTCGGCGAGGTCGGAGGTCTTCTCGTCGAGGAGGTCCTGCGCCCAGTCGCACAGCTGCACGATGCGCGCGTTGCGCGTGCGGAGCTCCTCCGGGGTGTCGGGGATCTCGTCGTGGTTCAGCTGGTGGAGCTGGAAGGCCTCGCGCAGATGCGTGCGCACGGCGTCGAGGGCCTTCGACAGATCTCCGGTGAGCGAATCGCCGAGCTCGGCCTGGGCGAAGACCAGCTCGTCGGAGGTCGACCGGATCCGCTCGTCGGCGGCGACCAGTGCCTGCTCGGCCCGCCGCGCCAGATCGGCGTCCTGTGCGGCCAGTTCTTCCTGCTCGCGCTTGCGTCTGCCCCATATTCCAGCCATGCCTCAGATCCTAGTTTCCCAGGACCCCGGTGCGGCTGTGCATCCGCTCCAGGCGAACGGGGATCAGATCAGGACGGCGCTCGCGATCCGGGCGGGACGTCCGCGCTTGGGGCGCTCGGAGTCGAGCTCGAGGGCGAGGGCATGCTGCGGATGCCGGGTGAGGCGGGCGCTCACGTGATCGAGCCAGCGCAGCTCGGCCTCGGCGGCGAAGATCAGCGAGTCGGTCACGAACGAGTACGCCAGGCCTTCGGCGTCCGCGTCGTCGCGGTCGGCCCGGAGTCCGCGGAGACGCCGCAGTCGCGCTTCGCTCTCCTCTCGCTGACGGTCGATGACCGTGGCGGCGTCGGTGCCAGGGAGCGTGACGGCGACCGAGATCTTGATCGCGAGCTCGTCGCGGGTGGACGCCCCGCGGGCGACGGGTGAGAGGAGCCAGCGGTCGACGTCGTCAGCCCCCGCCGCCGTGATCTCCCAGTAGACGTGTCCCTGCGCGTCCGCGGCTCCGCGCTGCACGAAGCCGTCGCGCTCGAGGCGTTCGAGCGTGTTGTAGATCTGCCCGACGTTGAGCGGCCACACCGACCCCGTGCGTCGATCGAACTCGTGACGCAGCTGATGGCCGTAACACGGTCCCTGGGCGAGGATCGCGAGCAGGCTCTGTCGCACGGACATGGGACCTCCTGGAGTCGAGGACCACTATATGCATACCGGGAAACGGCGCGACGGCGCGCCATGCAGCCGACGCGCAGGTCACGGCCCGGTAACATGACAAGGTATGCCTGGCGCGACGCCTGAACCGACGGCGCCGCCGGACCCATCGACAGGGAGATGACATCTGTGGCCAATCCTCTTGAGAAGCTGCTGCGCGCCGGCGAGGGACGGGTCATCCGTCGCCTGAATCAGGTGGTGAAGGCCGTCAACGCGCTGGAAGAGGACATCTCGAAGCTCACGGACGAGGAGCTGCGCAACGAGACCACCGAGCTGCGTGCCCGGTTCGAGAAGGGCGAGACCCTCGATCAGCTCATGCCCGAGGCGTTCGCGGCCGTCCGCGAAGCGGCCAAGCGCACGCTGGGAATGCGCGCCTACGACGTCCAGATCATGGGCGGCGCCGCCCTGCACCTCGGCAACATCGCCGAGATGAAGACCGGTGAGGGCAAGACCCTCGTCGCGACGTTCCCCGCGTACCTCAATGCGATCGCGGGCGAGGGCGTGCACATCATCACGGTGAACGACTTCCTCGCGAGCTACCAGGCCGAGCTCATGGGCCGTGTCTTCCGCGCGCTCGGCATGACGACGGGCATCATCGTGTCCGGTCAGACTCCCGCCGTCCGCCGCGAGCA
This sequence comes from Microbacterium sp. NPDC089696, assembly GCF_044749125.1. NCBI lineage: Bacteria > Bacillati > Actinomycetota > Actinomycetes > Micrococcales > Microbacteriaceae > Microbacterium > Microbacterium sp. NPDC089696. The sequence continues at coordinate 1,540,992 of NZ_JBIVHF010000001.1, forward strand.
GTACGCGGCCGACATCACGTACGGCACGAACAACGAGTTCGGCTTCGACTACCTCCGCGACAACATGGCGTGGCGCAAGGAGGACCTCGTCCAGCGCGAGCACTTCTTCGCGATCGTCGACGAGGTCGACTCGATCCTCATCGACGAGGCGCGCACGCCGCTCATCATCTCGGGGCCGTCCTCGGGCGAGGCCAACCGGTGGTTCGCCGAGTTCGCGAAGATCGCCCGCACGCTCGAGGCGGGCGAGGACTACGAGGTCGACGAGAAGAAGCGCACGGTCGGCGTGCTCGAGCCCGGCATCGAGAAGGTCGAGGACTACCTCGGCATCGACAATCTGTACGAGTCGGCGAACACGCCGCTCATCTCGTTCCTCAACAACTCCATCAAGGCGCTCGCGCTGTTCAAGAAGGACACCGACTACGTCGTGATGAACGACGAGGTGATGATCGTCGACGAGCACACGGGTCGCATCCTCGTGGGGCGCCGCTACAACGAGGGCATCCACCAGGCGATCGAGGCCAAGGAGGGCGTGCCGGTCAAGGCCGAGAACCAGACCCTCGCGACCGTCACGCTGCAGAACTACTTCCGTCTCTACGACAAGCTCGCCGGCATGACCGGTACCGCCGAGACCGAGGCCGCCGAGTTCATGTCGACGTACAAGCTCGGCGTGATCCCGATCCCCACGAACCGTCCGATGATCCGCAAGGACCAGTCCGACCTCGTGTACAAGAACGAGACGGCGAAGTTCGCGCAGGTCGTCGAGGACATCGCCGAGCGTCACGCGGCAGGTCAGCCCGTGCTGGTCGGAACCGTGAGCGTCGAGAAGAGCGAGTACCTGTCGCGCCTCCTCGCCAAGAAGGGCGTCAAGCACGAGGTCCTCAACGCGAAGAACCACGCCCGTGAGGCGGAGATCGTCGCCCGTGCCGGCCGCCTGGGCGCGGTCACGGTCGCGACCAACATGGCCGGTCGAGGCACCGACATCATGCTCGGCGGCAACGCCGAGTTCCTCGCGGTGCAGGAGCTCAAGAGCAAGGGCCTCGACCCCGTCGAGACCCCCGAGGAGTACGAGGTCGCCTGGGACGAGGCGTACGAGGCCATGAAGTCGGTCGTCGCCGAGGAGGCGACGAAGGTGCAGGAGGCCGGTGGCCTCTACGTCCTCGGCACCGAGCGCCACGAGTCCCGCCGCATCGACAACCAGCTGCGCGGACGCTCCGGTCGTCAGGGAGACCCGGGCGAGAGCCGCTTCTACCTGAGCCTCACCGACGACCTCATGCGTCTGTTCCAGTCCGGTGCGGCCGAGGCGATCCTGTCGCGCACGAACTTCCCGGACGACGTGCCGATCGAGTCGGGCCTCGTGTCGCGCGCGATCCGCAGCGCGCAGTCGCAGGTCGAGGCGCGCAACGCCGAGATGCGCAAGAACGTGCTCAAGTACGACGACGTCCTCAACCGTCAGCGCGAGGCGATCTACGCCGACCGCCGCCACATGCTCCAGGGCGACGACATCGCCGACCGTGTCCAGCACTTCATCGAGGACGCCATCGGCGGCGTCGTGCGGGACCACACCGGCGAGGGCCACAACGAGAGCTGGGACTTCGACGCCCTGTGGACCGAGCTCAAGACCCTGTACCCGGTGAGCGTCACGATCGACGAGGTCGTGTCCGAGGCGGCCGACCGCAAGGGCGGCATCACGGCCGACGGCCTGGCGCGCGAGCTGCTGTCCGACGCGAAGATCGCGTACGAGACGCGTGAGGAGTCTCTCGGCGAGGCCGCGACCCGCGAGCTCGAGCGCCGCGTCGTGCTGCAGGTCCTCGACCGCCGCTGGCGCGACCACCTGTACGAGATGGACTACCTCAAGGACGGCATCGGCCTCCGGGCCATGGCTCAGCGCGACCCGCTCATCGAGTACCAGCGTGAGGGCTATGCGATGTTCCAGTCGATGATGGGGCAGATCAAGGAGGAGTCGGTCGGCTACCTCTACAACCTCGAGGTCGAGGTGCGTCGCGCGGGCGACTCCGAGACGGCGGAGGTCGAGGCCAAGGGGCTGTCCGACGGCGCCGGCGAGCAGCGGCTCGAGTACTCGGCGGCCAACGACGCCGGCGAGGTCGAGGTCCGCAACGAGCGCGGTCAGGTGCAGCAGGCGGCCACGGACCGTCTGCGTCAGGCCGCCGCACGTGCGCAGAGCGCCTCGCAGGAGGAGGCTCCGCAGGAGGCCCCTCGTGGTGCGTTCGGGCAGCGGACGGATGCCGAGGCTCCGGCCGCCGGGAACCGTGAGCAGCGTCGAGCGCAGTCCAAGAAGAAGAAGTAGCGCACGCCGCAAGGCGCGTCACCGAGAGGGCCAGTCCGCGAGGATTGGCCCTCTTCGCGTCCCTGTAGGCTTGCGCAATGACACCATCGCGCCACTTCGACCAGTCGTCGAAGCTCAAGAACGTCCTGTACGAGATCCGTGGAAACACGCTCGTCGAGGCGGCGCGGCTCGAGGCGGAGGGGCACCGCATCCTCAAGCTCAACACCGGGAACCCGGCCATCTTCGGCTTCGAGGCTCCTCACCAGATCGTGCACGACATGCTCGCGGCGCTCCCCACCGCGCACGGCTACAGCGACAGCAAGGGCATCGTCTCGGCACGACGCGCGGTCGTGAGCCGCTATGAGCAGATCGAGGGCTTCCCGCGCTTCGATCCGGAGGACGTCTTCCTCGGCAACGGAGTCTCCGAGCTCATCACGATGACCATGCAGGCCCTGCTCGACGAGGGCGACGAGGTTCTGATCCCGGCCCCCGACTACCCGCTGTGGACGGCCATGACGAGCCTGGCCGGCGGCACCCCCGTGCACTACGTCTGCGACGAGGACGATGAGTGGCAGCCCGACCTCGAGGACATCCGCTCGAAGATCACACCGCGCACCAAGGCGATGGTGATCATCAACCCGAACAATCCGACGGGCGTCGTGTACTCGAGGGAGATCCTTGAGGGCATGGTCCAGATCGCGCGCGAGCACGAGCTCCTGCTGCTGTCGGACGAGATCTACGACCGCATCCTCTTCGACGACGCCGTGCACATCCCCACGGCGACCCTCGCGCCCGACCTGCTCTGCCTGACGTTCAACGGCCTGTCCAAGACGTACCGCGTCGCCGGATACCGCTCGGGCTGGCTCGTCATCACCGGCCCGCAGTCGCACGCCAAGGGTTTCCTGGAGGGCATCACGCTCCTCGCCTCGACGCGCCTCTGCCCGAACGTCCCCTCGCAGCACGCGGTGCAGGCCGCGCTCGGGGGCGTGCAGTCGATCGACGCGCTCATCGCCCCCACGGGGCGTCTGCACGAGCAGCGCGACATCGCGTGGGAGGGCCTCGAGGCGATCCCCGGTGTGTCCTGCGTCAAGCCCCAGGGAGCGCTGTACGCGTTCCCGCGACTGGACCCGAACGTGCACGAGATCAGGGACGACGCGAAGCTCGTCTACGACCTGCTCGTGTCCGAGCACATCCTGCTCGTGCAGGGCACCGGGTTCAACTGGGCGACGCCCGATCACCTGCGCATCGTCACGCTTCCGGAGCCCCGCGTTCTCGCCGAGGCCGTCGAGCGCCTCGGGAACTTCCTCTCGAGCTACCGGCAGTAGTCGGCTCGGCGCCGGGCGTCAGCCTGAGGGCGACACGACGCACCGCGGCGACGAACGCCGAGCGCGGCGAGACGTCGGAGGGCGGCCGGGCGTGCAACAGCGCGGCGTCCGTGGCGCGGTGGTCGAGCGGCAGGAACGACACGTCTGTGACCCCCGCGAACCGCTCGAGCGTCCGTCGTATCTGACCGCGGACGTCGAAGCCGAGCGGACCCGGTCTCACCTTGTTGATGAGAATCGTCAGCGGAGCGTTCCCGGTGAGGCGGCGCAACTCGGAGTGATCGCGGAGGAATCGGCTGATCCCCACGGGATCAGCGGTCACGACGGCGATCACGGCGTCCGCCTCGGCCAGCGCCGACGTCGTGGCCGCGTGTCGGCGAGGCCCGGTGATGTCGAACGTCACCTCGTCGTCGGCGTCGACCGCACCGGACACGTCGACCACGCAGTCCTCGACCCAGGAGCGACTCGCCCGCAGTGCGGCGCGCAGTCGCTCGGCCGAGAGCTCGGGCCACCTCGACGGGCGGTTGATCCCGCTGAGGACGGCGAGCGCTCCCGCGCTCGTGGACACGGTGGCCGAGAGCCGGAGGAGCTCCGCCTCGTCGAGCGCGCCCATCTCCGCCCGTCGGCAGGCTGCGGCGATCCCCGGGGAGTCGTCGCTCAGTCCCAGCAGGAGGGCGATCGACGGCGCGACCGTGTCGGCATCGACGAGGGCCGTCCGACGTCCGCGTCTGGTGAGCTCGACCGCCAGCTGGATCGCGACAGTCGACCGTCCCGGTGCGCCGTGCGGGCCCCAGACGACGATGATGCGATGGTCCTCTGCGGACGCCGGAGGCGACGGCGGATCCGGTTCCCGCAGGACCTCGAGCACCTCCCAGCCGCTCGCGCCCTCGGTGAGCGTCGCGGCGAGGCCGTGCCGCGCGAGCATCCGGCTGTCGTGGTCGCCCACCGGGACGACTCGCACGGATGCACGGTCGCAGGCCAGGATGAAGGCGGGCGTCAGGAGTTCGCGTCGGGCCGGGACGACGACGGCGTCGGCATCCGCGAGTCGGGCGACCAGTGCGTCGAGAGGGGCGACGACGGCCGTCACGCCCTCGAGCTCCAGTTCGGCGGCCAGGACGCCGGCACGTGGCTCGGGAAGTCCGATCAGCACCGTGGTCATCGGGCAGAGCCGACCGGGACGATCGACAGGTCCGCACCCGCGGCGATCGCCGCGAGCACATCGGTGACGGCGCCGCGGTCGATCACGAGCTCCACGCCCGTCGGCCCGCCGGAGAGGACTCCGTCGTCCTCGACCAGCGCGTGCACGATCGCATCGCCGACCAGCACGCGCGGCGGGGCAATGGCTTCGGCATCCTCCGGCGGCGCGGGCGTCTCCCAGAGCTCCACCACGCTGCCCGCGCCGACCTCCTGCGGTACTCCGGTGCTGCTCGAGACCACGATCGTCGTCGTGCGGCGCGCCTCCGCATCGGCCAGGGACGACCGGGGGACCAGCTCGCCCGCGCCCAGCGTGCGTGCGGCCACCACGCCCTCGCGGAGCGTCGCGGGGGAGAGGTAGTCGTCGGCGAGGACGGCGAGGTTCACCTCGACGGTGCGCAGGTCATCGGCCGTGAGCACCTCGCCCTGCACGATCGTGCGGGTCGTCTGGAAGACGGACGTCGTGGTCCCGGCGGACGACACCACGACCCAGACGCCCGTGATCGAGGCGGCGATCAGCACGAGGCCGATGACGAAGCGGAGGTCGGCCCAGAAGGCGCGCCGAGGGCGTGAGAAGAGGGTCATGCGGGACATGCAAACAGATTTCGGCGGTGCTCCTCGCGAGTTATCCACACCGCGAGGCGCTTCGCGACGCGTCGTCCGGTCGGAGGGAGAATGGGGGCATGTCTGAGCCGTCGGCACCCGCTGTGCGATTCCTCGCGCCTGCGCAGGTCGCCGAGATGCTCGGGATCGAGGTCGACGAGGTCGTCGAGCTGGTGTACCAGGGGCGCCTGCAGGGCGCCCGCCTCGGTTCGCCGCCACGATGGCGGATCGAGGAGCCGAGTCTGGCGGAGTACCTCGCCGCGCAGACGGAGGAAGCACGGCGGATGGCGCTGTGGCGCCAGGCGAACGAGGCAAGCTTCCCCGAGCTCTGGGGCAGCGCGCGGACTCAGGGCGTGTGATCGCCGGCGATCTGCACGCCGCTGAGAGCGGCGAACGGGATGACACAGAATCCGTGCACCGACCCGACGGCCCGCGGAGCGCCGGCGTCGTGCACCGCGAGGTCGAGGTGATCTGCTCCGGCCCGGTCGATCGTCCCGTGCAGCTCTGACTCCCCGATCCGGAAGACGCGCACCGGCGCCCGTCGGCGTGCGAGGTCGCGCAGCACGAAGCCGAGCGTCATCCTCTCCCGCAGCATCCGATGATCCGGATCGCCGCCGTCGAGGCTCGAGAGCAGCTGTCCGTGATCGACTCCGATGCCGCGGATCGCGTGCAGCGGCACGATCCGGGTCGCCCGGGCACGCGGCGCCCCGTCCGACTCGGTGAGCGCCATCGCCGTCCAGTCGGCTCCCAGCGCCTGCAGCCGCACCCGGAGGCGCCCGCAGCCGGCGAGGTCGACCGCGGCGGCGGATCCGGAGGCGCTGAGCACGCGCAGCCGATCGCGCAGATCGAGGCGGGAGATGCGGAGCCGCTCGGACTCGGCATCCAGAGCCGCGCGCTCGCTCTCCCACTCCGAGGCGAGCTGACCTTCGAGGTCTTCGAACAGACGATCCCAGTGCACCTGAGACACCGTAGGCGACCGCCCCGACGGCGCATACGAGTTATCCACACACTTGTCGGGGAGCGCCGATCGGGGCCCGATCCGCGTGCTCTACTGACGGCAGTTCCCCGGACGGAGAGAGCCTCAGATGTCGCTTCACGAGTACTTCGGCCCCCAGCCCACGCCGCGTCTCGAACTGCCCGACCCGCAGCCGCTGCTGCGCAGTCTCACGCGGGGAGTCCTCGAGGTCCTCGCCGGCATCAGGGAGGTGGACCAGCTCGCCCGGTGGTTCAGCGAGGACGCCTATCGCAGTCTCGTGACACGGGCGAACCTCTCGGCACGGGCGCGCAGCGCACGGGGCGTGCCGCCGACGCGGCCGACCTTCGACATCCTGACGATCCGCGTGTCCGAGCCGGCGGACGGCATCGTCGAGGCGGTCGTCGTCGTCGCGGGCCCCGGCCGCACCAGGGCCGTCGCCATCCGCCTGGAGGGACTCGATCGCCGGTGGCGCTCGACGTCGCTGGCCATCCTCTGAGGCTCCGCGCTCTAGGCTGGAAGGGTGTCAACCCTCACTGATCTCGCCCATGCCCAGGGCCGCCTGACCGACAACGACGTCGAATGGCTCCATCGACTCGCCGGTGACGGCCAGCTCTTGGCCGACTTGGCCTCCGCCGACATCGTCGTGTGGGTGCAGACCGACGACGGAACGTTCATCGCGGTCGCGCATGCGCGTCCGAGCGGTGCGGCCACCCTGTTCTACCGCGACATCGTGGGGGAGCGGGTCCGCCCGCAGTGGCGCACGCAGGTGCAGGGCGCCTTCGACTCCGCCGAGATCGTCGACTCCTCCTCGCCGGACTGGTTCGAGGAGACCCCGACCCGGGTGCGGGCCGTCCCGATCGTCAACGTGCGCGGCGGCGCGGAACGTGCCCCGTCGGTCATCGGCGTCGTGACGCGACACACCAACCTCGGAGAGGCGCGCACGCCGTCGCGTCAGCAGATCACGTTCGACGAGTGCGCGAACGACCTGTTCCGCATGATCGCGGACGGGAGCTTTCCCGACCTCGCGGCGCCGACGTCTCCGCGTCGCGGCGCGCCACGCGCCTCGGACGGTCTCATCCGCATCGACGTCGACGGCATCACGACGTTCGCGAGCCCGAACGCGCTCTCCGCGTTCAACCGCATGGGGTTCGACGACGAGCTCGAGGGGGAGTCGCTGGCCGAGGTCACGACCCGTCTGGTCCCGCCGTCGCGCCAGGTCGACGAATCCCTCCCCGTGGTGGTCACCGGCCGCGCTCCGTGGCGCACGGACATCGAGGCGCGCGGCGTCACCGTGTCGCTCCGCGCGATCCCGCTCAAGGACCACGGCACGCGGATCGGCGCGATCGTCCTGTGCCGCGACGTCTCGGAGCTCCGCCATCAGGAGCAGGAGCTGATCACCAAGGACGCGACGATCCGCGAGATCCACCACCGCGTCAAGAACAACCTGCAGACCGTGGCGTCGCTGCTGCGGATCCAGGCGCGGCGCACGCACTCCGACGAGGCCCGAGACGCCTTGACGCAGGCCATGCGACGAGTGGACGCCATCGCGGTCGTGCACGACACCCTCGCGCAGGGACTGACGCAGAAGGTGGACTTCGACGAGGTGTTCCATCGGGTGCTCAAGCTCGTGGCCGAGGTCGCGTCCGCGCCGAACACGCGCGCCCGCACGCAGTCGACCGGGCGCTTCGGCGTTCTGCCGAGCGAGTACGCCACCCCTCTCGCCCTCGCGCTGACCGAGGTCGTGACCAACGCGGTCGAGCACGGCCTCGCCGGGCAGGAGGGCATCGTCACGATCGACGCCGCCCGCACCGAGGAGAACCTCCGCGTCACCGTGCGCGACACGGGGCATGGACTGCCGGAGGGGCGCATCGGTCAGGGGCTGGGAACACAGATCATCCGTACCCTCATCCAGGGCGAGCTGAGCGGCTCGATCGAGTGGCGGGGGAGCGAGGGCGAGGGCACGGAGGTCGTGATCGACATCCCGCTGCGCTGGCTCACCGCCTGACGACGCCGGATCACCGGACACGGAAAAGCGGCCCGAGATCGGATCTCGGGCCGCTTTCGCGTCGATGTCAGGAGGCGCGTCGTGCGCGTGCGGCGCGGCGCTTCAGAGCGCGACGCTCGTCCTCGGAGAGGCCGCCCCACACGCCCGAGTCCTGGCTGGTCTCGAGGGCGTACTGCAGGCAGATCTCGGTCACCGTGCAGGTGGCGCAGACGGTCTTCGCCTTCTCGATCTGGTCGACGGCCGGGCCGGTGTTCCCGACAGGGAAGAAAAGCTCGGGGTCGACAGTCAAACAGGCGGCCTTGTCGCGCCAATCCATAGGGGGCTCCTCGGTGTGGGACTTGTGAGTCTTCGCAGCGCGATGACTCGGATTTCGGGTCGCAGTTCGGGTTCAGCTACCCTGTTGAGATACGGACGGTTGCCCGCATTCTGTGATGCGGGCACGAAGCCCGCCCCACGCCGCTGTGGGAGCACATGACGCTGTCTATTCTGTTACATGAACCAGGCGAAATCAAGGGTTTCTTCGCTTCTCATTCGATTCTCAGGAGACAACGTGCGCTCACCGATCCCGGCTCTCGCCGCCGCCGCGATCCTCGCCCTCGAGGCTCTCGCGCTGATCGTGTTCGCCCTCATCGAGATCGTGGGACTGGGCTCGGGGGATGCCGCATCGCTGCCGACCGCGATCGCGCTCATCGTGCTCACGCTCCTCGGTGCCGTCGCTCTCGTCGCCTTCGCGATCGGGACGCGGATGGGGCGCTCCTGGGCGCGCTCGGGCGGCGTCGTCTTCCAGGTGCTCGCGGTCGCTCTGGCTTTCGCCTCGCTCACGATCCAGCCCGTGCAGTGGGTGTTCACGCTCGCCGCGGGCGTACCGGGTCTGGTGTGCTTCGCCCTGCTGATCGCCGCGACCCGCGCCGAGAACTCCGAGCCGTCGGAGTAGGCGACGCCGGAGCGGTGCGCCTCAGGCGTCGATGCCGAGCTGCTTGCGCAGCCGGGCGACGTGTCCCGTGGCCTTGACGTTGTACTGGGCGAGGGTGAGGACGCCGTCCTCGTCGATCACGAACGTCGAGCGCAGCACGCCCTCGACGACCTTGCCGTAGTTCATCTTCTCGCCCCACGCGCCGTAGGCGAGATGCACGGCGTGGTCGGGGTCGCTGAGCAGCGTGAAGGTGAGGCCGTCGCGCTCGCGGAACTCGCGCAGCTTCGCGGGCTCGTCGCGCGAGACGCCGATCACGCGGTAGCAGGCGCCCTGCAGCGAGGAGATGCTGTCGCGGAAGTCGCAGGCCTGCGTCGTGCATCCGGGAGTCATCGCGGCGGGGTAGAAGTACAGCACGATCCTGTCGCCGCGGAGATCCGCGAGACGGACGGTGTCGCCGTCCTGGTCGAGGAGGGCGAAGTCGGGGGCAGCGGTTCCGGGTTCCAGGCGCACAGTCACGCCTTCAGCCTATCGGCCGGGCGTCTGCTCCGCCTTGTCCGCGAAGGTCTGGAGCAGCCGCTGCAGCGAATCCAGCCGGGCCAGGCCCGTCTCGCCGAGCTCCCCGCGCTGCGCGGCCTCGATCAGGGCGCAATCGGGGGCATCGGCGAGATGCGTGCAGCCGCGGGGGCAGTTCTGGGCGATCGCGGCCAGTTCGGTGAACGCGGCGAGGATGTTCGCGGGGTCGACGTGCCCGAGGCCGAACGAGCGGACTCCGGGGGTGTCGATGACCCACCCCGACCCCTCGGGGCCCTCGTATCTGAGCGAGACGGTCGACGAGGAGGTGTGGCGTCCGCGCCCGGTGACGTGGTTGACGTGGCCCGTTGCGCGCAGCGCGGTCGGCACCAGTGCGTTCACGAGGGTCGATTTGCCCACGCCGGAATGGCCGACGAACACGGTCGAGTGCCCCACGAGCGCGGCGCCGATCTCGTCGACCGGCATCTCCTCGCGAGCACTCGTGAACACACGGAGGTCCAGGCCGTCGAAATGCGAGAGGAAGGCGGCGGGGTCGGCGAGGTCGGTCTTGGTCACGACGAGCAGGGGACGGATGCCGGCGTCCAGCGCCGCGACGAGGTAGCGATCGACCAGACGGGCGCGCGGCTCCGGATCGGCGGCCGCGACCACGACGAGCATCTGGTCGGCGTTCGCGACGATCACGCGTTCCACCTGGTCGGTGTCGTCGGCGCTGCGCCGCAGGAGCGAGGTGCGGTCGACGATGCCGACGATGCGCCCCAGCGTGCCCTCGTCGCCCGACGTGTCGCCGACGACGCGTGCCCGGTCGCCGGTGACGATCGGCGTCCGGCGCAGCTCTCGCGCCCTGGCCGCGGTGATCGTGCGCTCGTCGGGTCCGTCCTCGTCGATCATCACGGAATAGCGACCGCGGTCCACGCCCAGGACTCGGCCGATCCGGGCGTCGTCGTGGGCGGGGCGGCGCTTGGTGCGCGGACGATTGGCCTTCGGGTTCGGACGGCTGCGGATGCTGCTCTCGTCGTAGTCCTCGTAGTCGTCCTCGAGGTCGTCGGCGTCGTCGAGCCAGCTCACGCGGATGCGCCTCGCAGCATCCGCTCCCACAGCAGCGTGAACTCGGGGAGCGTCTTCGCGGTGGTGCCGATGTCGTCGATCTCGACTCCGGGGACCCGGAGTCCGATCAGAGCGCCGGTCGTCGCCATGCGGTGGTCGTGGTACGCCTTCCAGGTCCCGCCGTGCAGCGGGCGCGGGATGATCCGCAGACCGTCGGGCAGCTCCTCGGCCTCGCCGCCCAGCGCGCGCAGGTTCGCGATCAGCGCCGCGATGCGGTCGGTCTCGTGCAGGCGGATGTGGCCGATGCCGCGGATGGTCGTCGGCCCCGAGGCGAAGGCGGCGAGGCCGACGAGCGTCGGGGTGAGCTCGCTGGCCGCGGACAGATCCATGTCGAGGCCGCGGATCTCGGCGCCCGCCTTGACGGTGAGCGTGCCGCTGTGCCGGCCGACGTGCGCCCCCAGCGCCTGAAGGATCTCAGGCAGCAGCGCACCGGGCTGCGTCGAGTGCACGGGCCAGCCGGGGACCGAGACGGATCCTCCCGCGACGAGCGCCGCACCGAGGAAGGGTGCGGCGTTCGACAGATCGGGCTCGATCGCGATCTCCTTGGCGCGGGGCACTCCCGCCTCGACGAGCCATTCACCGTGAGCGGGTCTTTCGATGCGGATGCCGCGGCGGCTGAGCGCCTCGATCGTCATGTCGATGTGCGGGAGGCTCGGCAGGTGCTCTCCCGTGTGCACGAGATGCAGCCCCACGTCGAAGCGCGGCGCGGCGAGGAGGAGTCCCGACACGAACTGGCTCGATGCCGAGGCGTCGATCTCCACGCGGCCGCCCATGATCCGACCGTGGCCGCGGATCGTGAACGGCAGGGCCCAGGTGCCTTCGTCGTCGATGTCGACTCCGAGGTCGCGGAGCGCCGTGATGAGCCCGCCCATCGGACGGTGCAGCGCGGTCTCGTGCGCGGTGAGGTGCACGTCGTGCGCGGCGAGGCCCGCGAGCGGGGCGATGAAGCGCATGACGGTGCCCGCCTGACCGCAGTCGACCGTGGTGCCGCCGACGAGCTTGGCGGGTGTCACGACGAGGTCCGGACCGAACTCCCCGGTGCCCTCGACCTCCTCGATCCCCACGCCCAGAGCGCGCAGTGCGTCGACCATGCGACGGGAGTCGTCGGAGTGCAGCGGCGCGACGAGACGACCGGGGCCGTCGGCGATCGCGGCGATGATGAGCTCGCGGTTCGTGAGCGACTTCGAGCCCGGGATCGTCACGGTGGCGTGCACGGCGTCGGTGGCGGTCGGGGCCGTGTAGGCGCCGCGGACCGGTGCGGGGGAATACCTGTCAGCGCTCATCGGTTCCCACCTTAGTAAAGACGAGTCGCCGCCCGACCGAACGGCGCGATCTCGAGACCGAAAGAGAGAGCATGCTCGCCACGCTGGAACGCGAATCAGTGCGCCTCGGCGGCCTAGACTGGCCGGTGATGGATGACACCGCACCCGCAGGCACGGTCAGCGACCCTCGACGGGAGTTCGAGGAGCAGGCACTCCCGTTCATGGACCAGCTGTACGCCGCCGCCATGCGCATGACCCGCAACCCGGCCGACGCCGCCGATCTCGTGCAGGAGACCTTCGTGAAGGCGTACGGCTCCTGGTCGACGTTCTCGCAGGGCACGAACCTCAAGGCGTGGCTGTACCGGATCCTCACCAACACGTACATCAACATCTATCGCAAGAAGCAGCGCGAGCCGTTCCAAGGGACGATCGACGAGCTTGAGGACTGGCAGCTCGGCGGCGCGGAGTCGACCACGGCCTCGCACAGCCGATCGGCCGAGGCCGAGGCGATCGACCACATGCCCGCATCCGTCGTGAAGGACGCGCTGCAGGCTGTCCCGGAGGACTTCCGGCTGGCGGTGTACCTCGCCGACGTCGAGGGATTCGCCTACCAGGAGATCGCCGACATCATGAAGACGCCCATCGGCACCGTGATGAGCCGCCTGCATCGAGGCAGGCGGATGCTGCGGGAGCTGCTGGCTGATTATGCCGCGGAGCGGGGAATCTCCGCGGCCGACACGAGGAGCAGGAAATGAGCGACTGCGGCTGCGACAAGGCCCGCCAGGATCTGGAGGAGTACCTCCGCAACGAGGTGTGCAAGACCGAGCATTCCGAGATCCGCGAGCACCTCGAGAACTGCCCGTCCTGCCGGGACGAGGCGCTCGTCGCGAAGACCCTCACCGAGGTCGTGGCTCGCGCGTGCAAGGAGACGGCTCCGGAGGAGCTGCGCGACCAGGTGTTCGCGCGACTGCGCGAGGTCCAGGCCGCGCAGCACTAGTCCACCCGCCGTCCCGACGGAGGACGTCGGCACGCACCCGTAGGGTGGTCTCATGACGCTCATCGACGCACGCGAGATCCCCGCAGACCCTGCCTCCGCCGACCGTCTGTCGACCGACGGACTCGACTACCGGGTGATCGACACGACCGACGCCGCGGAGTCCGAGTCGTTCCAGCGCGCCGTGTCCCGGGGCTTCCTCGGACCCGAGCAGACCGCGGAGGCGCTCGCCTTCGGCACCCCGACGTTCGAGTCCCGCCGCAACATCGGCGTGTTCGACGGGGCCGCACCCGACGGACGCCCCGTCGCGACCGTCGACTCGTGGGTGACGCCGCTGACGCTTCCCGGCGGGGGAGAGCTCCCGATGTGGGCCATCAGCGGTGTCACGGTCTCCGCGACGCATCGCCGTCGGGGCATCGCCCGCGCACTCCTCGAGGGCGAGCTGCGCGCCGCGGCCTCCGCCGGGGTCCCGATGGCCGGCCTCACCGTGTCGGAGGCGACGATCTACGGGCGCTACGGCTTCGGCGCGGCTGTTCCCGTCGCCCGCGTCGCCGTCGACACCCGCCGCGCCGGGTGGACGGCCCCGGTCGCTCCCGGTCGCCTCGAGTACATCGATCGGGAGACCCTCGCGGCGGAGCTCGGCGCCGTGCACGAGCGGGCGCGGGGCTCCCGGTCGGGACAGATACCGGGGTGGACGGCGCGCTGGGAGCAGATGTCCGGGCTCGCCCCCGCCGACACGGACCGCGACCGCGTGCGCGGCGTCCGTTACCGTGACACCGCGGGCGAGGTCCGCGGCGCGATCGCGTACACCCTGGCGGAGGGCACGGGGGACGCCGCGTGGCGACACACGCTGCGGGTGCGCCTGCTCGTGGCCGAGACGGCGGAGGCGTCGGCCGCGCTGTGGCGCTTCGCCCTGCAGCACGACCTCGTCGACCGCGTGGAGGCCGACCTCCGTCCGCTCGACGACGCCCTCCCGTGGCTCGTGCACGACCAGCGCGGCGTCACGCAGACCGTGCACGACCACGGGTGGCTGCGCATCCTCGACGTGCGCTCCGCCCTCACGGCTCGGCGCTACTCCGCGCCGGTCGATCTCGTGCTGCGCGTGACCGATCCGCTCGGATTCACGACGGGCGACTGGCGGCTCCGCGTCGACGCGACGGGAGCCGCCGAGGTGGAGGCGGTCGAGGGCGGTACCCCGGATGCCGAGCTCGACGTGTCCGCCCTGTCCTCGATCTACGTGGGGGGCGTGCGCGCGGCATCCCTCTTCGGAGCCGGACGGATCGTGGCCGCTCCGGACACGATCGCCGCACTCGACCGCGCATTCGTGAGCCTGCCCGCACCCGTGCTCGACATCTGGTACTGAGCTCGCGGAGCGCTGCTCCCGCACGACGGAGGGCCCCGATCGCGATGATCGGGGCCCTTCGTCGTGTCGCGCTGTCTCAGCTGAGCGTGAGCGCCTCGCGGATCAGGGTCGCCTGCTCGGCCGCGTGCACCTTGGACGAGCCGGTCGCCGGCGAGGCAGACGCCGCGCGCGCGATCGGACGGAAGGTACGATCGCCGGGCACGTCCGCGAACGCGAGGGCCAGGAAGGGCCAGGCGCCCTGGTTCTCCGGCTCCTCCTGCACCCATACGAGCTCGGCGTTCGGGTACGAGTCGGTGATGGCCTTCAGCGCGTCGATCGGCGTCGGGTACAGCTGCTCGAGGCGCACGAGGGCGACCGCGGGGTTCGGGTTCTTCTCGAGCTCGGAGCGCAGGTCCCAGTGGACCTTGCCCGAGTGGACGAGGACCCGCTTGACGGCGGCGCGGTCGAGACCGCGGTCGTCATCGATGACGGGCTCGAAGCGGCCCTGCGTGAACGCCTCGACCGGGCTCGTCGCCCCGCGCAGACGCAGCATGGCCTTCGGGGTGAAGACGATGAGCGGCTTGCGCGGACGGGCGTATGCCTGGCGACGCAGCAGGTGGAAGTACGACGCGGGCGTCGAGGGGCGAGCGACGATCATGTTGTCCTGCGCGCACAGCTGCAGGAAGCGCTCGATGCGGGACGACGAGTGGTCGGGCCCCTGGCCCTCATAGCCGTGGGGGAGCAGCAGGGTCACACTCGACTGCTGGCCCCACTTCTGCTCGGCGGCGGAGATGTACTCGTCGATGACCGACTGGGCGCCGTTGACGAAGTCGCCGAACTGGGCCTCCCACAGCACGAGGGCCTCGGGCGCCTCGACCGAGTAGCCGTACTCGAAGCCGAGCGCCGCGTACTCGCTCAGGAGCGAGTCGTACACGAAGAAGCGGCCCTGCGACTCGGACAGGTTCGACAGGGGCAGCCACTCCTGGCCGTTCGCCCGGTCGTGCAGGGTCGCGTGGCGCTGCACGAACGTGCCGCGACGCGAGTCCTGACCGGCGAGGCGCACCGGGGTGCCCTCGACGAGCAGGGACCCGAAGGCGAGGAGCTCGCCGAAGCCCCAGTCGATGTTGCCGTTGCGGCTCATGTCGAGACGCTTCTCGAGCTGCTGCTGGAGCTTGGAGTGCACCGTGAAGCCCTCGGGCTTGTTCACGAACGCGTCGCCGATGAGCTGGATGACCTCGGTCGGGACGCCCGTGACCTCCGGCTCGCCGAGCTGCTCGTCGACCGCGGGGAGGTCGTGCGCGATCGGGGTCGCCCCCGTCTCGGCGGCGTGCGTCTCGGCGAAGGCGATCTCCAGACGGTTCTGGAAGTCGGCCTTGGCCTCGTCGTACTCCTCCTCGGTGATGTCACCGCGACCCACGAGGGACTCGGTGTACAGCTTGCGCACCGAGCGCTTCGCCTGGATCAGGTCGGTCATGAGCGGCTGCGTCATCGAGGGGTCGTCGCCCTCGTTGTGACCGCGGCGGCGGTAGCACACGAGGTCGATCACGACATCGCGGTGGAAGCGCTCGCGGTACTCGAACGCGAGCTGCGCGACGTGGATGACCGCCTCGGGGTCGTCGCCGTTCACGTGGAAGACGGGTGCTTGGATCGTCTTGGCGACGTCGGTGGCGTACACCGAGGTGCGCGAGTCGTTCGGGAGGGTCGTGAAGCCGACCTGGTTGTTGACGACGACGTGGATCGTGCCGCCGGTGCGGTAGCCGCGCAGCTGCGACATCTGCAGGGTCTCGACCACGACGCCCTGGCCCGCGAACGCGGCGTCGCCGTGCACGAGGATCGGCAGCCAGGTGAACGTGCCGATCGGCTTGCGGTCCTGCTTGGCGCGGACGATGCCCTCGAGCACGCCGTCGACGGTCTCGAGGTGCGAGGGGTTCGCGGCGAGGTAGACGGGAAGCTCCGACCCGTCATCGGCGATGAAGGTGCCCTGCGTGCCGAGGTGGTACTTGACGTCGCCGGAGCCGCGCTGGTTGCCCGGGGTCTGCAGACCCTCGAACTCCTGGAACACCTGGCCGTAGGTCTTGCCTGCGATGTTCGTGAGCACGTTCAGGCGTCCGCGGTGAGCCATGCCGATGGCCGCGCCCTCGAGTCCGGCGGTCGCCGCACCCTGCAGGATCTCGTCGAGAAGGGGGACGAGCGACTCGCCGCCCTCGAGCGAGAAGCGCTTCTGGCCGACGAACTTCGTCTGCAGGAAAGTCTCGAAGGCCTCGGCCTCGTTGAGCTTGCGCAGCACGCGCAGCTGCTCGTCGTGGCCCGGCTTCTGGTACTTGACCTCGACCTTCTCCTGGAACCAGCGTCGCTGCTCCGGGTCCTGGATGTGCATGTACTCGATGCCGAGCGTGCGGCAGTACGAGTCGCGCAGGACGCCCAGGATGTCGCGGAGCTTCGCGATGCGCCGGCCGCCGAAGCCGCCGGTGACGAACTCGCGGTCGAGGTCCCAGAAGGTGAGTCCGTGGCTCTCGATCTCCAGGTCGGGGTGCGAGCGCTGCTGGTACTCGAGCGGGTCGATGTCCGCCATCAGGTGACCGCGCACGCGGTAGGAGTTGATGAGCTCCTGCACGCGGGACTGCTTGTCGACGCGCTCGGCCAGGTCGACCGCGATGTCGGGGTTCCAGCGGATCGGCGCGTACGGGATGCGGAGCGCGGCGAAGATGTCGTCGTAGAAGCCGCGCTGCCCGATCAGCAGCTCGTGCACCTTCTTGAGGAACTCGCCCGAGCCGGCGCCCTGGATCACGCGGTGGTCGTAGGTGCTGGTGAGCGTGATGGTCTTGCCGATCGCGAGCTCGTTGAGCGTCTTCTCGCTCGCGCCCTGGAACTCGGCGGGGTACTCGAGGGCGCCGGCGCCGATGATGCAGCCCTGGCCCTTCATGAGGCGCGGCACGGAGTGCACGGTGCCGATGCCGCCCGGGTTGGTGAGCGAGACCGTCGTGCCCTGGAAGTCGGCGGCCGTGAGCTTGTTGTTCCGCGCTCGGGTGACGAGGTCCTCGTAGGCCACGAGGTACTCGGAGAACGTCATGGTGTCGGCGCGCTTGATGCTCGGGACCATGAGCGCGCGGGTGCCGTCGGGCTTGGGCAGGTCGATCGCGATCCCGAGGTTCACGTGCGCCGGGGCGACCACCGACGGCTTGCCGTCGACCTCGGCGTAGAAGACGTTCTGGCTGCGGAACTCGTCGAGCGTGCGGATGAGCGCCCAGCCGATCAGGTGGGTGAAGCTGATCTTGCCGCCGCGGGTGCGCGCCATGTGGTTGTTGATGACGATGCGGTTGTCGATCATCAGCTTCGCCGGGACCGTGCGGACGCTGGTCGCGGTGGGGACGGTGAGCGACTCGTCCATGTTGGCGGCGAGGGTCTTGGGGAGGCCGCGCAGCGGCGTGACCTTGTCCTCCTCGGCGGACTCCTCCGCCTCCTTGGCGGCCGGCTTCGGGGCCTGCGCGGGGATGGGCGCGGCGACCGCGGGCTTGGCGGTGGTGCGCGCCACCGGCTGAGCTCCGATGACGGGGATGGGCGCCGTCACGGGGTGGGCAGCGGAGGCCTCAGCGGGCGGTGCGGCCTGCGTGGCGCCGGCTCCTGCCTCGGAGTGGTACTTCTCGAGGATCGGCCACCACTCCTTGTCGACGGAGTCGCGGTTCACCTTGAACTGCTCGTAGAGCTCTTCCACGAGCCAGGAATTGGCTCCGAACCCCCCGTCGCCGCTGACGCCGGTCACCTGGTTCGACACGCTCGATCGCCCTCTTTCATCGCTGAATTCCACGTGTGCGCATCAGGACGTCAGGATGCGTCCGGGCCCGCACACTCTCGACCATCAAGCCTAACGTGTTTCGGCGCGCAATCGTCCAGGCACGACACCCTCGTCCCGCGATCTGAGTACCGTGGAGGCATGGAGTTCATCGGCGCATCACCCACTGTCGATCTGACGTACTCGGACGTGTTCCTCGTGCCCCGCCGGTCGGCGGTCACGAGCCGCCTCCAGGTCGACCTCGCCCCGCAGGACGGGACTCCGGCGACGCTACCCCTGGTCGCCTCGAACATGAACTCGGTCACCGGGCCCCGTCTGGCGGCGGTCCTCGCGCGACGCGGAGGCCTGGGCGTGCTGCCGCAGGACATGCCGCTGCAGGACCTCGACGCCGCGATCCGCGACGTGAAGGCGCAGCCGGTGCTGTGGGACACGCCGGTCGTCCTCCCGCCCGAGGCATCCGTCGCGGACGCGCTGCGGCTGTTCCCCGCGGCCCCCGGGCACGGCATCGTGGTCGCGACCGGCGCCGCGCCCTACGACGTCGACCGCATCCTCGGGGTCCTCCCGGCCACGCGCCTCGCCACCGCGCTGCCCGACGCTCAGCTCGGCGACCTGGTGCACACGGGCACCCCTGCTCTCGATGCGGACGACATCGGCTCCGAGCGGCATGCGTTCGACGTGATCACCGAGACGGGGGTCGAGACGGTCACGATCGTGCGCCACGGTCACCTCGTCGGCACCCTCAGCGCCCGGAGCGCACTGCGGTCGACGCTGTACCGGCCGGCGCTCGACGCGGACGGACGCCTCGCCGTCGCGGCGGCCGTCGGCATCAACGGCGACGTCGCAGCGAAGGCGACGGCGCTCGCCGCGGCCGGTGTGGACGTCCTCGTGGTCGACACCGCCCACGGCCACCAGGAGGGGATGCTGAGCGCGCTGCGCACGGTGGCCGGTCTCGGACTCGGCATTCCCGTGGTGGCCGGCAACATCGTCACGCCCGACGGTGTGCGCGACCTCGTCGACGCGGGCGCCTCGATCCTCAAGGTGGGCGTCGGGCCCGGTGCGATGTGCACGACCCGCATGATGACCGCCGTCGGACGCCCGCAGTTCTCCGCGGTCCTCGAGACCGCTCAGGCCGCACGCGAGCTCGGCGCGCACGTGTGGGCCGACGGAGGAGTGCGCTACCCGCGCGACGTCGCGCTCGCGCTCGCCGCCGGAGCCGCGTCCGTCATGATCGGCTCCTGGTTCGCCGGCACGATCGAGGCGCCGGGCGAACTGCAGCACGATGCGGACGGCCGCCTCTACAAGGAGTCCTGGGGCATGGCGTCCACGAAGGCGGTGCAGGCGCGCTTCGGTCGCCTCGACGCCTACGAGCGCGCGCGCAAGGAGCTCTTCGCCGAGGGGATCTCCTCGTCGAAGATCTACCTCGACCCGCTGCGCCCGGGCGTCGAGGACCTGCTCGACATGATCACGTCCGGCGTCCGCTCCTCGTTCACCTACGCGGGCGCCGCCTCGGTGACGGAGTTCCACGGACGCGCGCTCGTCGGGCTGCAGTCGGCCGCCGGGTACGAGGAGGGCAAGGCGCTTCCGGTCAGCTGGTGACGGCCTCGGGAGGGGTGCGATCCCGTATGATTTTCTCACTATGGACGACCCTCCCAGTTGCAGTACATCGCCCCACCGCCCGCCTCTCCGCTGTGAGGGGTTGCTCTGATGGACTTCATCCTGCTGGGCGTGGGGCTCCTGCTCACGGTCGGCACCGGTCTGTTCGTCGCGAGCGAGTTCGCTCTGGTCAATCTCGACCGTGCTGAGGTCGAGGCGCGCCAGGCCCGCGGGGAGTCCCGGCTCTCGCTCACGATCAGCGCCCTGCGGCACACCTCGACGCACCTGTCGTCGGCGCAGCTCGGGATCACGCTGACCACCCTGCTCACCGGATACACGATGGAGCCGGCGCTCTCGAACATGCTGCGCCCCACGCTCGTCGCCTGGCACTTCCCGGAGGCGGTCATCGCCCCGCTGGCGACCGTGGTGGCGATGTTCGTCGCGACCGCGCTGTCGATGATCCTCGGCGAGCTCGTGCCGAAGAACTTCGCTCTGGCTCTGCCGCTGGCGACGGCCAAGCTCGTCGTGCCGTTCCAGGTCGCGTTCACGACCGTGTTCAAGCCCGCCGTCGTCGTGCTCAACGGCTCGGCCAACGGCGTGCTGCGGAGCCTGGGCGTCGAGCCCAAGGAGGAGCTGTCCGGCGCCCGCACGGCCGAAGAGCTGTCGTCCCTCGTGCGGCGCTCTGCGATGGCCGGCGTGCTCGAAGCGGACACCGCGACGCTGCTCGACCGCACTCTGACCTTCTCCCGGCTCTCGGCCGCCGACGTCATGACGGCGCGTCCGAGCATGCACGCGATCGCCGCGAGCGACTCGGCCGACGACGTGCTGCAGCTCGCCCGTCGCACCGGGCACAGCCGCTTCCCCGTGTACGGCGACGACCTCGACGACATCACGGGCGTCGTGCACCTCAAGGCCGCGATCTCGGTTCCGCGCGATCGCCGCGCCGAGGTGCCGGCCGGCGCGCTCGCGACCGAGCCGCTGCGGGTGCCCGAGACCGCGCACGTGGACGGCCTGATCGCCGAGCTCCGCGCCCGCGGCTACCAGCTCGCGGTCGTGGTCGACGAGTACGGCGGGACCGCGGGGCTCGTGACGCTCGAGGACCTCGTGGAGGAGATCGTCGGCGAGGTGTCCGACGAGCACGACCGCACCAGGGCCGGCGTGATCGTCGGCCGCGACGGCATCACCTTCCCCGGGGAGCTGCGGCCCGACGAGCTGCGCCGTCGCGCGGGTGTCGACGTGCCCGAGGGCGACGTGTACGACACGGTCGGCGGCTTCGTCATGAGCGTGCTCGAGCGCGTTCCGAGCGTCGGCGATGAGGTGCCGCTCGACACCGGCACTCTGCAGGTCGTGAGGATGGACGGGAGGCGGGTCGACCGCATCCGCTACGTCCCGAATCCCGAGATCGCCGAAGGCGAGGCGAACCGATGAACGATTGGGCAGGACTCGCCTGGCTCGTCGTGCTGCTCGTGGCGAACGCGTTCTTCGTCGGCGCCGAGTTCGCGGTCATCTCCGCTCGCCGGTCGCAGATCGAGCCGCGTGCCGAGCAGGGCTCGCGCGCGGCCAAGACCGCGCTGTACGCGATGGAGCACGCCACGCTCATGCTCGCGACTTCGCAGCTGGGCATCACCATCTGCTCGCTGCTGATCCTCAACGTGTCGGAGCCGGCGATCCACCACCTTCTCGCCGCCCCGCTGCATGCGATCGGGTGGTCGGATGCCGTGGTCGACACGGTGTCGTTCACGATCGCGCTGCTGATCGTGTCGTTCCTGCACGTCGTGTTCGGGGAGATGGTGCCGAAGAACCTCGCGTTCTCCGTCCCGGACCGGGCCGTTCTCCTCCTCGCCCCGCCCCTCGTGTGGGTGTCGAAGGCCTTCATGCCGGTGATCTGGGTGCTCAACGCCGCTGCGAACGGCGTGCTGCGCCTGTTCCGCGTCGAGCCGAAGAACGAGGCGTCGTCGACGTTCACACTCGGCGAGGTCGCGACGATCGTCGACCAGTCGCGTCGTGAGGGCGTGCTGATGGACACCGCGGGCGCGGTGGCCGCGGCCGTGGAGTTCACCGACAAGAAGGCGCGCGACGTGGCGGTCCCGCTCAGCGAGCTGGTGACGCTGCCGCAGAGCACCACGCCCGACGACATCGAGAAGGCGGTCGCTCGGTACGGGTTCTCGCGCTACGTGATCGTCGACGATGAGGACGTGCCGGTCGGCTACGTGCACCTCAAGGACATCCTGCGCGCGTCGGACGGACCCGACGCCGAGGCCAGGCTCTTCGAGCCGCTGCCGGCCAAGCGCATCCATCACATGGTGCCGGTGCAGGAGCAGACGGACCTCGAGGACGCCCTGGCCGTGATGCGCCGCGCCGGTCGCCACCTGGCGAAGGTGCGCGACGCCGAGGGCCGCACGACCGCGGTGCTCTTCCTGGAGGACATCCTGGAGGAGCTCGTGGGCGAGGTGCAGGACGCCACCCGTCGCGTGCGCGGGCACTGAGGAAGAACAGATGACGAGGCCCTCCGGACGCGTCCGGAGGGCCTCGTCATCTGTGCGGGCCGGTCAGCGCCACCGTGCGCGGTCGTACTGCGGCGGCCAGGCCACCTCGGTGCCCAGCTCATGGGCAGCGCGCAGCGCGAAGTGCGGGTCGCGCAGCCATTCGCGTCCGGCGAAGATCGCGTCGGCGGCGCCCTCTTCCAGCACCTGCTCGGCCTGCGCGGCGGCGGTGATGAGTCCGACCGCCGTGACCGGGATGCGGCCGCCCTGGCGCACCCTCTCGGCGAGCGGGACCTGATAGCCGGGGAACACACGGATCTGCTGGTGGGCAACGAGCCCGCCGCTGGACACGTCGACGAGGTCGGCGCCGTGCTCGGTCGCCCAGGCGCCCACGAGCGCGGCCTCCTCGGAGGTGAAGCCGCCCTCGGCATGGTCGGTGGCCGAGATGCGGACGAACAGCGGGACGTCGTCCCCGACGGCGGAGCGCACGGCGTCGACCACGCGCAGCAGCAGCCGGGCGCGATTCTCGAGCGGGCCGCCGTACTCGTCGTCGCGGACGTTCGAGAGGGGGGACAGGAACTGGTGCATCAGGTACCCGTGGGCGCCGTGGATCTCGAGCACGTCGAAGCCCGCGTGGATCGCCCGCTGCGCGGCGGCGGCGAATCCGTCGACCACGGCGTCGATGCCGGCCGCGCCGAGTGCGACGGGGGCCTCGAACCCCTCGAACGCGACGGCCGAGGGGGCAGTCGTCGTCCACCCGCCCTCCGAGGCGGGCACGCTGCCGCGCTGCTCGGCCCACGGCCACCACGTCGAGGCCTTGCGTCCCGCGTGGGCGAGCTGGATACCGGCAGTCGCGCCGCGGGCGTGGATCGCGGCGACGATCGGTGCCCATGCGTCGCGCTGCTCGTCGTTCCAGAGACCGGCGTCGCGCGGCGAGATGCGTCCCTCCGGCACCACGGCGGTCGCCTCGGCCACGATGAGACCCGCGCCGCCCGCCGCGAACTGTGCGAGGTGCGTATGATGCCACTCCTGCACGACGCCGTCGACGGCGCTGTACATGCACATGGGCGAGACCCAGAGCCGGTTGCGGACGGTGACGGATCGGATGGTCAGCGGGGAGAAGAGGATGCTCACGGGTCCACGCTACGGTGCCGACGGACCAGGGGGCGCGTGCAC
The DNA here is from genome assembly GCF_044749125.1 of Microbacterium sp. NPDC089696. Lineage (NCBI taxonomy): Bacteria > Bacillati > Actinomycetota > Actinomycetes > Micrococcales > Microbacteriaceae > Microbacterium > Microbacterium sp. NPDC089696. The sequence continues at coordinate 1,564,564 of NZ_JBIVHF010000001.1, forward strand.
GTCGTCTCGCACGTGCGAGGGCTAACGTGGACCCATGCCCTCCGATGCGCTCGACTGGTCCCGCGCCGACACCGCGCGGTTCGTGCGGGCGCCCCGTGACGACGACGACAAGTACTCGCGCGGCGTCGTGGGCCTTCGGACGGGATCGGACGCGTATCCCGGCGCCGCGATCCTCGGCGTCGAGGCCGCATGGCGCTCCGGTGCCGGCTTCGTGCGCTACATCGGAGGCAGCCGCGCCGGCGAGGCGGTGATCGCCCGTCGTCCCGAGACCGTGGTGAGCCCGAGCGCGGACGGGGCGCGCGTCGACGCCTGGGTGATCGGCTCCGGCACGGATGCCGCGCGGCGCACCCCCGCGGACGAGGAGGAGCTGCGCGGGATCCTCGCCGGGTCGGTACCGGTGATCGTGGACGCAGGTGCCCTCGACCTCGCGGCGCACGCCCCGGCCGGCGGCGCGCCGCTGATCCTCACCCCGCACGCGCGGGAGTTCGCTCGTCTCCGGCAGCAGCTCGACCTTCCCGACGACCCCGACCGGCGGCGCGCGGCAGCCTCCGTCGCCGACAGACTGCGCGCCGTCGTGCTGCTGAAAGGCGCCGCGACGATCATCGCCGACCCGGACGGCACGGTGATCCGGGTCGACGCGGGAACGGGATGGCTCGCGACCGCGGGAACCGGTGACGTGCTCGGGGGAGTGCTGGGGGCCGTGGTCGCGGCGAACCCCGACGCGAGGCTGAACGAGGCGGCGGCTGCGGGGGCCTGGCTGCACGGCGCAGCCGCGCGGATCGCGGCGGGGGCGGACGACGACGCTCCGGGGCACCCGATCGTCGCGCTCGATGTCGCGGAATCCCTGCCGCATGCGGTCGCGGGACTGCTCCGGTGAGCGCCCGCCACCACGCCGTGCGTCTCCTGCTGCTCTGGGGCTCCTTCCTCGTCGTCCACGTTGTGACCGCCGTGACCGGCTGGATCTACCCGAGCCAGCCGATGGGCGACGTCGTGCTCGTCTACGAGCCCTGGTCGACCGCCGCGCTCACCGGGGGCCCGATCGTGGGCGTCACCGAGACCTGGGTCTACCCGCAGCTCGCGCTGCTGCCCATGCTGGCCGCCGCGATGCTCTCGGCGCCGTTCGCCGCGGCCTTCGGGGCGTCCGCCGCCTATCTCGTCGCGTGGGCCGTTCTCGTCACCGCGCTCGACGCGGTCGCCTTCGCGGTGCTCCTCGGGCGTCGCCCGGCTGCCCCTCGTCGCGTGGCGGCGTGGTTCTGGATCGCGGCTCTCCTGCTGCTCGGCCCCATCGCGATGTACCGGATCGATGCGGTCACGGTGCCGATCGCGATCGTCGGCGGGCTCTGGCTGTCGCGACGTCCGGCCGTCGCCGCGGCGCTGTTGACGATCGGCGCATGGATCAAGATCTGGCCGGGAGCGCTCCTCGTCGCCGCGCTCGTGGCGGTGCGCGCCCGCATGCGGATGCTCCTGACCGCGCTCGCCGTGACGGCGGGGATCGTCGTCGTCCTCTTCCTGCTCGGCGCCGACGCCGAGATCCTCGGGTTCCTCACGGAGCAGACCGGGCGCGGCCTGCAGATCGAGGCCGTGGCGGCGACTCCGTTCCTCTGGCTCGCGACCGCCGGCGCGGCGCGCATCGAGTACAGCTTCGACATCCTCACGTTCCAGATCGCGGCGCCCGGCGCGGACGCGATCGGCGCGGTGCTGACGCCGCTCATGGCTCTGGTCGCACTCGCACTCACGGCCGTCGGCGCACGGAAGGCGATGCGGGGAGCTTCCGTGTCCCGACTGCTCCCGCCCCTCGCGCTCTCGCTCGTCGTCACGCTGATCGCCTTCAACAAGGTCGGCTCGCCGCAGTTCCAGAGCTGGCTGATCGTGCCGGCGCTGCTGTGGCTCGTGATGGACCGCACCAGGGCGACGGCGGCGGCGGTCCTCGTCCTGGCGCTGTGCGCCCTCACCTGCCTCGTCTACCCGCTGAACTACGACGCCCTGCTGCGCGCCGAGGCGCTGCCCGTCGTCATCCTCACCCTGCGCAACGCGCTGCTGGTCGTGCTCCTCGCCGTCGGCATCCGCGCGCTCCTCCGCGTCCCCGCCACCGCATCCACGAACAGGGAGTGACCCCATGCTGATCGCCTTCTCCGTCGCACCGAGCGGCGTCCCCGCCGACGGCTCCGAGCGCAGCGACGCCTCCGTGCACGACGCCGTCGCCGCCGCCGTCCGCGTCGTGCGCGAATCGGGGCTGCCGCACCGCACGACGAGCATGTTCACCGAGATCGAGGGTCCGGACTGGGACACCGTCATGGACGTCGTGAAGAGGGCGACCGAAGCCGTCATGCCCTTCGGTTCCCGGGTGTCCCTCGTGCTCAAGGCCGACATCCGCCCCGGCTACTCCGGCGAGCTCGACGCCAAGATCGCCCGGCTCGAGGCGGCGATCGAGGACTCCGGAGACCGCTAAGCTGAACCGGTGAATCCCTCGACTGAATCGAGGGGTGCGGCGAAGTGGGCGCTCCTCTCTCTCGCCATAGGCAGCTTCGGCATCGGCATGACCGAGTTCGTCGTCATGGGGCTGCTCCCGAACATCGCCGGTGAACTGCTCCCGACGCTCTGGGCCTCCAGCCGCGAGGATGCGCTGAGCCAGGCCGGCTGGCTGATCTCGCTGTACGCGCTCGGCGTCGTCGTCGGCGCGCCCACCATCGCGGGCTTCGTGGCGCGGTTCCCCCGGCACCGCGTGATCATCTGCCTCGCGATCGCGCTCACGGTCTTCAACGCCCTCACCGTCGTGCTGCCGACGTTCGAGCTCGTGGGCGTCTCGCGCTTCCTCGCCGGTCTGCCGCACGGCGCGTACTTCGGCATCGGCGCTCTCATCGCCGCCGACGTCATGGGACCGGGCAACCGCGCGAAGGGCGTCGCGTTCATCCTCACCGGTCTCACCGTCGCGAACGTCGTCGGGGTGCCGCTCGGCACGTACCTCGGGCAGCTGTGGGGCTGGCGCGCGGCCTTCGCGGTCGTCGCGCTCGTGTTCACGATCGCGACCGTCTGCATCGTGTTCTTCGTGCCCGAGCATCCCGGGTCGCCCGGACGCACCATGCGCCAGGAGCTCGGTGTCTTCCGGATCCCGCAGGTGTGGTTCACGCTCGGCGTCGGAGCGATCGGCTTCGGCGGCTTCTTCGCGGTGTACAGCTACATCGCGCCGCTCGTGACCGAGGTCGCCGGGTCGCCCGACTGGGTCGTGCCGATCGTGCTCGTGCTGATGGGAGTCGGCATGACCGTCGGCAACCTCGTCGGCGGGCACCTGGCGGATCTCGACCTGCGACGCACCCTGCTGTTCGGCCTCGCGACGATGGCGGCGGTGTTCGCGCTGCTCGCGGCGCTGTCGTTCTGGATCGTGTCCCTCGCCCTCATGGTGCTCGTGGTGGGGTTCGTCTCCTCGGTCCTGAGCCCCACCATCCAGACGCGTCTCATGGACGTCGCCGGCGACAACCAGTCGATCGCCGCGGCGATGAACCACTCCGCCCTCAACATCGGCAACAGCCTCGGAGCGTTCCTCGGCGGGGCCGTGATCGCGGCCGGCTGGGGATTCACGGCGCCGTCGTGGACCGGCGCGGCGCTCGCGGTCGCGGGTCTGCTGATCGCGCTGCTGTCGTATCGCGTCGAAGCGCGTCGTCGTGTCCTGGTCGGCTGAGTCGGCCGCCGGGGCGACGTCGACCTCGCCGTAGAGTGAGGGGATGAGCGACGTCGCCGACGCCGACCTCCCCGTCGCGGGAACGGTCGTGCTGCTGAGACCGGGCGCCGCGGGCGTCGAGGTGCTGCTGATGCGGCGTCCCGGGCGCGGATCCTTCGCCGACGCCTGGGTGTTCCCCGGTGGGAAGGTGGAGGAGTCCGATCGACGTCCGGGCGCGACCGAGGAGGCCGACGCCGGACGCGCCGGTATCCGGGAGACGGAGGAGGAGGTCGGCCTCGTGATCCACGACCCCGTCGTGCTGTCGCGATGGCAGCCGCCGGTCGAGGCGCCCGTGCGCATCCGGACGTGGTTCTTCCTCGCTGCGGCGCCGGACGGGGACCTGACGCTCTCGGAGGGCGAGGTCGTCGACACCGCGTGGGTGACTCCCGCGCAGGCCCTCGAACGCCACGCCGCGGGGGAGTGGACGCTCTTCCCGCCGACCTGGATCACTCTGCACCAGTTGACGGATGCGGTCTCGGTCGAGTCCGCGCTGGCCTCGGCAGGCATCGCACGGCTTTTCGCGACGTCGGTGCGTGAGACGGATCAGGGCACGGCGTTCGTCTGGGACGAGCTCCGGCTCGAGACCGGATCCCTGCCCTGGCGGCTCGTGGAGGGCTGAGCCCTCTGTCAGGACGCGAGCAGGCGACGCAGGTGGTGTCCGACCGCGGCGGTCTCGATGAGGAACCCGTCGTGGCCGAAGTCGCTCGTGAGCACCACGGCCTCGGATCCGTCGAGAGTGTGCGGGATGCCGTGCGCGATGCGGTGCTGGCCGTCGACGGGGAAGAGCCGGTCGCTGTCGATGCCGAGCACGAGGGTGCGTGCCGTGACGCGCCGCAGCGCCTCCTCGACACCGCCGCGGTCCCGGCCCACATCGTGCGAGTTCATCGCCTCGACGAGCGTGACGTAGCTGTTGGCGTCGAAGCGCCGCGTGAACTTGTTGCCGTGGAAGTCGAGGTACGACTCCACCGCGAAACGCCCGCCGTGGCCCAGCGGCGAGACGTCCGACTGCCACGAGCGCTGGAACCGCTGGTTCAGCTCGATCGGACTGCGGTAGTTCAGCAGCGCCATGCGCCTGGCCAGCGCGAGCCCGCGATGGGGGCCGTCGCCGTCGGCCAGGTCGTAGTACTCGCCGCCCTGGAACCGCGGATCCATGCGGATCGTCTCGAGCTGCACGGTGTTGAGGGCGATCTGGTCGGCGGTGGTCACCGGCGGCGACGACAGCACGGCGAGGCGCTCGACGCGGGCGGGGTGCTCGACGGCCCACTCCAGGGCGTGCATGCCGCCCATCGAGCCGCCGATCACGGCTGCCCAGGTGTCGATTCCCAGGGCGTCGGCGAGCCGTACCTGCGCCGCGACCTGGTCGCGGATCGTGAGATACGGGAAGCGCGAGGCCCACTCGTACCCGTTCGGCGCGATGCTGGCTGGACCCGTGGAGCCCTGGCATCCGCCGAGCATGTTGGGCGCGACGACGAACCAGCGGTCCGTGTCGAGGGGAGCACCGGGACCGACGATGTCCTCCCACCAGCCGGCGGTGGGGTGTCCGGCGCCGGCCTCACCGCGCAGGTGGCTGTCGCCCGTGAGCGCGTGCAGCACCAGGATGGCGTTGTCCCCCGCGGCGTTGAGCTCGCCCCAGGACTCGAAGGCGAGTCGGATGCCGGGAAGCTCGGCCCCGCTCTCGGTCGCGAACGCTCCGAACGCGGCGAACCGTCGCCCGCCGAGCGCGTCGCCGTCGCGCCACGCGCCGGTCGCAGGTGGCCGGGCGCGCAGCAGGCGCACATCGGCCTCCGTCACGGGAGCCGAGGGCACCGTGTCCTCCGAGGTCGTCTGCCAGTCCATGCATCCATTCTCGCGTGGCCCACAGGTCGGATGCCGAACGTTACGGACGCCCGGGAGCGTCGCTCAGAGTCCGAAGCTCGTCACCGTCGCGAGATGGTCGCTGTTGCCGGCGCGGACGGTCGTCGATGACAGCACGTCCAGGCCGCGGGAGAACACGTGATCGATCCGGACGAGCGGCAGTCCGACGGGCCAGGTGAAGCCCAGGGTCCCGTCGGTCGGACGCACCCAGTCGAGGCGGCCGCGCAGGGCATCGAGCGCCGGGTCGGCGGAGGCCGCGTTGAAGTCGCCCACGACGACCACCGATTCCGCGGGGTCGGCGGCGACCGCTTCCGCGATGCCGGACAGCATGGTGTCGCGGCCCTGCTGGTGTCCCGGCCTGACGGAGGCCGCGTGCATGACGTACACAGCGACCTCCGCCTGAGGCGTCTGCACGGTGACCCGCATCGCGCGCTTCCAGTCGAGCCCGAGCGTCAACGCTTCGGCGTCGCCGAGCGGATAGCGGCTCCAGATCCCGACGGTGCCCACGGCCCAGGAGTGCGGGTAGTCGGCGGCGAGGGCGTCGCGAGCGGCCGCGAGGCTCTCGCCGTCCAGCTCGGTCAGGGCGATCACGTCCGCCCCCGTGGCGGAGAGCTCCTGCGCGGAGGCTGTCGCACCGCCCGAGTGCGCACGGACGTTCTGGCTCACGATCTCCAGAGTGCCGGCGTCGGCGTGAGCGGCCGCCGCGAGGCCCGGCGCCGAGGGGAGCATCGCGAGCCCCCACACGAGTGCCGGCACCAGGAGGAGCAGCAGGATGCGCCGCGCGCGCACGAGCGCGACGATCGCGAGCACGATGAGGGCGATGCCGATCCCGGGGAGGATGACGGACGCCGCCGTGCCGATGATCCCCGGGATCCACGACGCGGCGACGACGAGCAGCAGCCCGAGCGCGATCACGGCGATGCGGCGGGCGGACGCGGAGCGCCGTGCCGACCGGGACGGGGGCGTCCTGGACGGCTGCGGGCGGGCGACGACGGTCATCGGGGCTCCTCGTGGGCGGCCTTCCATTCTCGACGGGGCGCCTGTGCGCCCGCCGAGCGTCATGACGTGCGATGACGGCTGCGGAGACGACGAAGCGCCCCGGGCGGAACCCGGGGCGCTTCGGACGGGGCGGGCGCGATCAGGCGCGTGCGGCCTCCGACACCCGACGCGCGGCCGCGAGGGCCTCGTCGAGGTCGGCCTTGAGGTCGTCGATGTTCTCGATGCCCACCGACAGTCGCACGAGACCGGGCGTGACGCCGGCCGTGAGCTGCTGCTCGGGGGTGAGCTGGGCGTGCGTGGTCGATGCCGGGTGGATCACGAGCGAGCGAACGTCGCCGATGTTCGCGAGGTGGCTGAACAGCGACAGGCTGTTGACGAACTCGCGACCGGCCTCCACGCCGCCCTTGAGCTCGAACGAGAGCACCGCTCCCACGCCCTTCGGCGCGTAGGTGTTGGCCGCCGCGTACCAGGGCGACGACGGGAGGCCGGAGTAGTTCACGCTCGCGACATCGTCGCGGCCGTCGAGCCACTCGGCGATCTCCTGCGCGTTCTGCACGTGGCGCTCGATGCGCAGGGACAGCGTCTCGATGCCCTGGATGAGGTTCCATGCGCTCTGCGGCGCGATCGACGAGCCGAGGTCGCGGAGCAGCTGCACGCGCGCCTTGATGATGTAGGCGAGCGGATCGCCCACGGCGGTCGTGTAGCTCGCGCCGTGGTACGAGGGATCGGGCTCGGTCAGACCGGGGAACTTCTCGACGTTCTTGGACCACTCGAACGTGCCGCCGTCGATGATGACGCCGCCGATCGTGGTGCCGTGACCGCCGAGGAACTTCGTGACCGAGTGCACGACGACGTCGGCGCCGTGCTCGAACGGACGGATGAGGTACGGGGTCGCGATCGTGTTGTCGACGATGAGCGGCACGCCGGCCTCGTGCGCGACGTCGGCGACCGTGCGGATGTCGAGGATGTTGATCTGCGGGTTGCCGATCGTCTCGGCGAAGAACAGCTTCGTGTTCGGGCGGACGGCGCGACGCCACTCCTCGGGGTCGTCCTGGTTCTCGACGAACGTGACCTCGATGCCGAGCTTCGCGAGCGTGTACTTGAAGAGGTTGTACGTGCCGCCGTAGATCGAGCTGGAGGACACGAAGTGGTCGCCGGCCTGCGCGATGTTCAGCACGGCGAAGGTCGAGGCCGCCTGGCCGCTGGACAGGACCAGGGCACCGGTTCCGCCCTCGAGCGCCGCGAGGCGCTGCTCAAGGACATCCTGGGTGGGGTTCTGGATGCGGGTGTAGATGTTGCCGAACTCCGCGAGCGCGAAGAGGTTCGCCGCGTGGTCCGCGCTGTCGAACACGTACGACGTGGTCTGGTAGATCGGCGTCGCCCGTGCCTTGGTGACGGGGTCGGGCGCGGCGCCGGAGTGGATCTGCTTGGTCTCGAAACGCCAGGTCTCGGGTGCGGACATGTTGTTCCCCCTGGAACGGTCGGAAGGTCGAAACGGCGGATGCCTTGCAGTGACAGTACGGAACTCCGGCGGTTGTCAACAACGGAGGGGAAATGTGACGTAACACCGGATGTGCGCGCTCCCGTCGAATCTGGGCGATGGGTGGGGTTTGACCCTCTCACTGTGTCATGGTCGAGTGTGGGCTCCATCATGTACACCATCGGAGAATTCGCCGCCCTCGGACGGGTGAGCGTGCGCATGCTGCGGCACTACGATGCGATCGGTCTCCTCGCGCCCGCGCGGGTGGACGTCCGCACCGGCTACCGCTCCTACGCGATCGACCAGCTGCCTCTGCTGCTGCGGATCGTGGAGCTGCGGGAGCTCGGCGTCGGACTCGAGCGCATCGCGGGACTGGCGGGCGTCGAGGATCAGGATGCCGCGCTGCGGACCCTGCTCGTCGAGCGTCGTCGCGATCTCGAATCGTCGATCGCCGCGGACCGCCTGCGCATCGCCCGGATCGAGCGACGCCTCCGGCAACTCGAAGGAGCCATCATGTCCGACATCGTCTACAAGACCCTGCCGTCCGTCACGGTCTACGCCGTCCACGGCGTGGCCCCGGGAATGGGACCGGAGAACGTCAGCCCGGTCATCGGGCCGCTCATCGACGGGCTCGACCGGGCGCTCGAGGCCGCGGGGCGACCTCTCCTCGAGCCGGGGATCTTCTGGTACGGGGCAGAGGGCGAGGATGGCGTCTCCGTGCACGTCTCGTACTCGGCCGAGGATGACCCCGTCGCGGGGGAGGGGTATGACGTCGTGGAGCTCCCCGAGGTGCCCAGGGCTGCGACTCTGCAGCATCGGGGCGATATGAGCGGTATCGGCGAATCCTGGTCGACGCTGATGCAGCAGCTCGTCGCCGACGGCTACCGGGTGGTCGGCGACACCCGGGAGGTCTACCTCGAGGCGGACGGCCACGAACCCGGCCCGGACTGGCTGACCGAGCTGCAGGTGCCGGTCGAGCGGGCCTGACCCGCTGAGGTCGGAGGTGGTGCGGTCGGAGGCGGGACAGCCGGATGCGGCAGCGCGGCCTCCGACCGGTCTCTGTCAGCGCTCGTCGAGGAGCGTCGCAGCCCACCGTCGGGCGACGGCGAAGGGCTCGTCGAAGGTCGTCATGCCGACCGTGACGATGGCGCCCTCGTAGAGCAGCATCATCGCCTCGGCCATCCGGGCGGGGTCGCGCACGCCCGCCTCGGCACAGAGCTCGGCGAACAGGTCGAGCAGCCACGCCTTCTGCCGAGCGACCTCGGGGAACACGGGATGACCGTCGTTGCCCTCGCCGACCTCCGCGCGGGCGTTGATCGCGCTGCAGCCCTTGGGGCTGTTCTCGTCCGACCAGGAGAGGGCGGCGTCGAAGACGGCCAGCACCCGTTCGACGCCGGTCGAGGGGGCGCCGGCGAGATGGGTCGCGAGGTGCTCCCGCCACCTCGCGTCGCGGTGCTGCAGGTAGGCGACCACGAGAGCCTCCTTCGAGCCGAACCGGTCGTAGAGCGTCTTCTTCGTGACGCCCGCCTCCTCGGCGATGGTGTCGACGCCGACGGCGTGGATGCCGCGCTCGTAGAAGAGCCGGGAGGCGGCCTCGAGCACTCGTCGCGCTCCGGGTGTCAGGGGAGCGAGGGTCGGCGTGGGCAGGGTCATGACAGCGAGTATACCGTTCTGTATAGTCGAGGCATGAGTAAACAGATCGGTATACTTTCGAGGATCGTCACGATCCTGGCCGCCGCTGCTTTCATCGTGAGTTGGAGCTCGGGCTTCGTCATCCCGGCCTTCGCGACGGTCGACGTCTCGCCGCTCACTCTGCTCGTGTGGCGCTTCGTGCCGCTCGCCCTGGCCCTCGTCGTCCTCGTCGTCGCCTCGCGCAGGGCGCAGGCCACGAGCATCCGCGATCTCGGGATCCAGGCCTCGATCGGCCTCTTCGCCCAGTTCGGCTACTGTCTCGCCGTCTACGGCGCGGTCGCGGCGGGCATCGCCACCGGCACCGTGGCGCTGATCGACGCCGTGCAGCCCCTCATCATCGCGGTGCTCGTCGGGCCGGTGCTCGGACTGCGGGTCCGCGGATCGCAGTGGGCAGGTCTGGCTGTCGGCGCGCTCGGGGTGCTGCTCGTCGTGCGCTCCCAGTTCGGGTCGGCAGGAGCGCACCCGATGGCGTACGCGCTGCCCGCTGTCGCGATGGCCTGCCTCATCGTCGGCACGCTGCTGCAGCGTCGGTACGAGACCCGGACGCCCCTCATCGTGGCACTCACCGTGCACGTGACGGTGACCGCCCTGCTGCTGCTCGTGATCGCCGCCATCACCGGGAACCTGACTCCGCCGCCGTCGGGATCGTTCTGGTCGGCCGTCGTGCTCACCGCTGTGTTCCCCACGCTCGCGGCCTATGGGCTCTACTGGTGGCTGCTCCGGAGGGTAGGGATCACCGCCCTCCAGGCGCTGCTGTTCCTCATCGCGCCGACGACCTCGTTGGCCGGCGCGCTGCTGCTGCACGAACCGTTGACGGTCGAGACTCTGATCGGCTTCCTGCTGTGCGGCATCGGAGTCGCCGTCGTCCTTCTCGTCGAGAGCTCCTCGAAGGACAGCGGCGAACACACGCACGCCGAGGCGCGGGACACGGGCACCGGAGCGCGAGCGGAGTCTCGCCTCCGCAACGCCGCGCGCTGACCGCGTTCGAGAGCCGAACATCGTACGGTGGAGGCATGGTGAACAGGCGTGCAGTGGTGACAGGTGCCAGCTCGGGGATCGGGAAAGCGACGGTGCGTGCGCTGCGCTCCCGCGGGTGGGACGTCGTGGGCGTCGCGCGACGCGAAGACCGGCTGGCGGCCCTCGTCGCGGAGACCGGCGCCTCGGCGATCGCCTGCGACCTCACGAACGAGGCCGCGGTCGCAGCGCTCGTCGAGGAGCTCGATGCCACGGGGCCCGTGCACGCTCTCGTGCAGGTGGCCGGCGGGGCGCGCGGCACCGACCGGGTGGAGGACGGCTCGATCGCGGACTGGCAGTGGATGTTCGACGCCAACGTGCTCGCCACGCAGCGCCTCGTCTCGGGACTGCTGCCGCTGCTGCGCCGCGCCGCCGCCGCGGACGGCCACGCCGACACCCTGTTCGTGACCTCGACGGCCGCGCAGGTCGCCTACGCGGGAGGTGCCGGATACAACGCGGCGAAGGCCGCGGAGTCGATGCTCGTGCACGCGCTGCGCCTCGAGCTGAACGGCGAGCCGATCCGCGTCGCGGAGATCGCGCCGGGGCTCGTGCACACCGAGGAGTTCACGCTCAACCGTCTCGGCGGCGACAAAGCGGCGGCCGAGGCGGTGTACTCCGGTGTCGACGCGCCTCTGCTCGCGGAGGACGTCGCCGACGTGATCGCGTACGCGCTGGACGCCCCCGGACACGTCAACCTCGACCTCGTCACGATGCGGCCGGTCGCGCAGTCCGCGAACCACCTCCTCGCCCGGGGCCCGCTGCGCGTCCGCGCGGTCGAGTGACGATGCCACCGCGCACGCTCGCGGAGCTCGCCGCCGACGGTGTGATCGACCCGGGGTGGGCCGAGGCGCTCGCGCCGGCGCAGGACGCGATCTCGACGCTCGGCGATCGACTGCGTGCCGAGCAGAAGGCGGGGCGCGGCTACCTCCCCGCGGGGGAGAACGTGCTCCGCGCCTTCCAGCGCCCGCTCGCCGACGTCAAGGTGCTCATCACCGGCCAGGACCCGTACCCGACGCCGGGGCATCCGATCGGACTGTCCTTCGCGGTCGATCCCGCCGTGCGTCCGCTGCCGCGGAGCCTCGGGAACATCTACCGCGAGCGCGAGAGCGACCTCGGCATCCCGCCGGCCCCGCACGGCGACCTCACGGCATGGAGCGACCAGGGCGTGCTGCTGCTGAACCGTGTGCTGACCGTGCGTCCGGGCGAGGCCGCCTCGCACCGCGGCTGGGGCTGGGAGAAGGTCACCGAGCTCGCGATCCGCGCCCTCGTCGCGCGCGAGAAGCCGCTCGTCGCGATCCTGTGGGGCAGGGACGCCGCGAACCTGCAGCCACTGCTCGGCGAGACGCCCGTGATCGCGTCCGCGCATCCGTCGCCGCTGTCGGCGAGCAGGGGGTTCTTCGGGTCGCGGCCGTTCTCCCGGGCGAACACGCTGCTCGAGGGACTCGGGGCCGACCCGGTCGACTGGCGGGTCGCCGGTGACCAGCCGTCCGCGTGACGCGTGCCGTTCCTCGGTGAGCGCGCCCTAAGCTGAGCGCATGCAGTTCGAGCCCGGTGACCGCCGCCGTGTGCTGCCGCGCCATCTGCGCCCCGCACCTTCGCCCGAGGTGTTCTCGTACTCGATTCGTCCTGCCCGGTCGGGAGATCTGCCGCACGTGCGCGAGATCTACAACCATTTCGTGAGCAACTCGGTGGTCACGCTCGACGAGCGCCGCAGCAGCATCCCGTACTGGCGTGACAAGTTCGCGCTGCTCAGTCGGCTCGGCCTGCCGTTCCTCGTGGCCGTGTCGCCGTCCGGCGCGGTGCTGGGCTATGCGCTCGCGCAGCCCTGGGCGGGCAAGAACGCCTACCGGTACACGGTCGAGGACTCGATCTACCTGGGTCCGGGCGCGGGCGGGAAGGGCCTCGGCGGGGTGCTGCTGCAGGCCCTGATCGACGCGTGCGAGCAGCTCGGCATCCGCGAGATGGTGGCGGTGATCAGCGACACGAAGGCGGAGGCGTCGATCCGCCTGCACGCGCGGCTCGGCTTCGTGGAGGCGGGGCGCATGGGACGCGTCGGGCACAAGTTCGGCCGTGATCTCGGGACGGTGTACATGCGCAAGGCGCTGCGCCCCAGCCGCAGGCGTCGCTTCTTCGGCGCCGGGCGCTGAGCGCAGGCCGGAGCGGTCAGTCGGAAGAGGACGGCAGCACCGGGATCGCGGCGAGCAGCGCCTTGGTGTAGTCGTGCGTCGGGTGCAGCAGCACGTCGTCGGTGGTCCCTCGTTCGACGACGTGACCGTCCTTCATCACGACGACGGCGTCGCAGAGGTTCTGCACCACGCCGATGTCATGGGAGACGAGCAGCAGTGTGAGGTCGATGGTCCGGCGCAGTTCGATCAGGAGCTCGAGGATCTGAGCGCGCACCGTGACGTCGAGAGCGGAGAGCGGCTCGTCGCCCACGAGGATGCGCGGACGGTGCACGATGGCGCGTGCGAGCGCGATGCGCTGGCGCTGCCCGCCGGAGAACTCGTGAGGATAGCGATCCGCCATGTCGGGCTCGAGACCGACCTGAGCGAGCACCTCTCGCACCCGCGCCCGTCGGTCGCCCTCGATGCCGAGCGCCCAGAGCGGTTCCCCGATGATGCGTCCCGCCGTCATGCGCGGGTCGAGCGAGGCGTAGGGATCCTGGAACACGAGGCCGGTCTCACGGCGCAGCCAGTGCAGAGACCGGGCCGACGCCGCGGCATCGACGGGCCGCCCGTCCACGGCGACCGAGCCCGCGGAGGGGCGGTCCAGGCCGAGCAGCAGCCGCACGAGCGTCGACTTCCCCGATCCGGACTCGCCGATGATGCCGAGCGACGTGCCGGCCTCGACATCGAGGTCCGTGGGTGCGAGCGCCGTCTGCCGGCGCGTGCGCTCGAAGGCCGCGCGCTTCGGCACGACGAACTCGCGGCTGAGGCCGCGCGCCTCGATCAGGCTCATTCGCGGCCTCCATCCGGACGCCACAGCGTGGCCGTGGCGTCGTGCAGCAGCCCCTGCGTCACCGGCGACGACGGGGAGCTGAGCAGGGTGCTCACGGGAGCGGCCTCGACGACCCTCCCGTCCTCGAGCACGACGCCGTGCGTCGCGACCTGCGCCAGGACCGCGAGGTCGTGCGTGATGAACACGAGCGACATCCCGTTCTCCTCGACGAGCGACAGCAGCAGCGACAGGACCTCCGCCTGGATGGTGACGTCGAGCGCGGTCGTCGGCTCGTCGGCGATGAGGAGCTGCGGGCGGCACGCGAGGGCCATGGCGATCGCGACGCGCTGACGCTGTCCTCCCGACAGCTGGTGGGGGTACCGGTCGACGATCGACGAGGGGTCGGGGAGACGTACGCGCGCCGCCTCCTCGATCGCGCGTCGTCGCGCGGCACGACGGTCGAGCCCCTCATGGATGCGGACGGATTCCGCGATCTGGCGACCCACGGTGCGGATCGGGTTGAGGGCGGTGCGCGGCTCCTGGAAGACGATGCCGATCTCGTCGCCGCGCAGCCGCGCGAGGTCGCGGTCCGGCATCCCGATCAGCTCCGTCCCGCGCCAGCGCACGCTGCCCCGCGCGACGGCTCCCTCGGGGAGCAGCCCGAGGATCGCGAGCGCCGTGAGCGACTTGCCGGACCCGGACTCGCCGATCAGCCCGAGCCGCGCTCCGTCGGGGACCTCGAACGAGATGCCGTCGACGACGCGCCGCCCGTCGATCTCGACCACCAGGCCGTCCACCACGAGGCTCACGCGACCACCGCCGGGACGTGGACCTGGGCTGCGCGATGACGCAGCGTCGGGTCGGTCGCCTCACGGAGGGCGTCGCCGAGCACGTTGAGGGCGAGCACCGTGATCGTGATCGCGAGTCCCGGCCAGATCACCGAGAGCGGGTGCACGCCGATGTAGCGCTGCAGATCGGCGAGCAGCAGCCCCCAGCTCGGATCGACGACCGAGGCGCCGAACCCGAGGTAGGAGAGCCCGGCCTCGGCCAGTACGGCGACCGCCATCGACCACGACAGCTGCACGATGAACACCGGGGCCACGTTCGGCAGCAGGTGCCTCACGAGGCTCTGCCCCGTCGTGAGGCCGGAGGCGCGCGCCGCGAGCACGAAGTCGCTCTGCTGCACGCGACGCAGCTCGGGGCGCGTGACCCGGGCGATGTTGACGCCGAAGCCGATGCCCACGGACCAGATCACGACCCCGAGGGAGCCTCCCCACACCGAGGAGATCATCATGGCGATGAGGAGCACGGGGAAGGCGATGAGGATGTCGACGAGAATGGCGACCGTCTCGCGGAGCCAGCGCGCCGTCAGAGCGCCGAGCGCTGCGAGGGCGATCCCGACGACCGTCGCCACGAGACCGGCCCCCACGCTCACGAACACGGTCGTGCGCGCCCCCGCCATCAGGAGGCTCAGGATGTCCCGTCCGGTGTCGTCCGTGCCGAGCAGATGCGGCCAGCTCGGCGGGGACCACCGCGACGCGATGTCGGAGTCCTGAGGGTCGAAGGGCGTCCAGAACAGCGAGACGAGTGCGGCGATGGCGATCACCGCGATGACGATCAGGCCGAAGCGGCCGGTCGCGCCGCCCCACAGTCTGGTGAGCCAGCCGGGCATCAGGCCTCCCTCTGCCGCGGGTCGATCGCACGATGGATCAGGTCGACGAGGAAGCCGATCACCAGCACGAACCCGGTGAGGACCAGGAGCTCGCTCTGGACCTTGACGAGATCCCGCGTGCCGACGTCGGTCACCAGCATCCGTCCGATACCCGGAAGGGTGAACAGCTGCTCGATCACGACCGAGCCCACGATGATCCCTGCGACCTGGAGTCCCAGAACCGTGACGATCGACAGTCCCACAGCGGGGATGCCGTGCGAGATGAGCGCGCGTGTGCGCGTGAGACCCTTCGCCGCGGCCGTGCGGACGAAGTCCTGCCCGGCGGCCTGCAGCGTGGCACTGCGGACGAAGCGCAGCAGCATGGCGCCCTCGACGACGCCGATCGTGAGGGCGGGGAGGATCAGCGATTCGATCGCCCTCCCCGGTGTGCTCCACCCGGTGCGGGGGAATCCCTGCGGCGGCAGCCACCCGAGCCAGACGGAGAACACCACGATCAGCATCATCCCGGCCCAGACGACGGGGACGGCGGCGAGAGCCTGTGCGCCGACGCTCAGCGCGGTGCCGCCCGGGCGACCGCGGCGGAGAGCGGCGAGGATGCCGAACGGCACGGCGATCAGCACGGCGATCAGCAGCGACATGACCCCGAGCGGGACCGTCACCTGCGCCTTCTCGACCAGCTCCTCGCCGACGGACGCCCCCGACAGCAGGGACGTGCCGAGGTCTCCACGGAGGATCCCGCCGATCCACTCGGCGTACTGCACCGGCAGCGGACGATTCAGCCCCAGCGATTCGCGGAGAGCCTCGACCTCGGCGGGCGACGCCTGGGTGCCGGCGATCAGCTGGGCGACGTCGCCCGGGAACACGCGCAGGGTGAGGAAGATCAGCACGCTCGACACGAGGAGCCCTGCGACGAGCAGGGCTCCTCGGACGAGCGCGTAGCGGATCACGACGTGTGCGCCGCGATCAGTTCTCGGCGGCGACGGTGACGCCGGCCAGGTCGATGCGCGAGTTGATCGAGTCCTCCGGGAACCCCGACACGAGCGGGCTGACGGCCGTGATCGTGGCGCCGTTGTAGAGCCAGTCGGCGGCGTGGTCCTCGGACACGATGCGAGCGGCCTGCGCGAGCAGCTTCGCCGACGCGTCGGGGTCGACCTCGGACAGCGCCTGCGTGTACAGGTCCTGCACCTCGGTGTTGTCGTAGCCGAAGTAGTAGTCCGGGTTCGCGAAGTTGCCGAAGTCGCGCGGCTCGACGTGCAGCACGAAGCTCAGGTCGTAGTCGTGGTTCGTGTAGACGTCCTCGAGCCAGGTCGGGAACTCGACCGAGTCGACCTTGAGCGTGACTCCGACCTTGTTGAAGTCGGAGATCAGGACCTTCGGGACCGTGGTGCCGTAGAAGCTCGGGATCGTGAGCGTGAGCTCGAGATCCTCCTGGCCCGCCTCCTTCAGGAGCTCCTTCGCCTTCTCGGGGTCGTACGAGATCACGTCGGACAGGTCCTCGTATCCGGGGTCCAGCTCCGGGATCGGGCCGTACAGCGTGGTGCCGGCTCCGACGGCCTCCACGAGTGACTCATGGTCGATGGCGAGACGGAGCGCCTCTCGCACCCGCACGTCGTCGAGAGGGGCCTTGGCGTTGTTGAACGCGAGCGTCGCCTTGTCGGTCGTGCGCCCCGTGGTCAGGGTGAAGTCCCCGGAGTCCTCCAGCTGCGAGGCGAGGTTCGGATCGACGGCGGTGAGCACCTGCACGCCGCCGTCGAGTGCCGTGTTGACTCCGGCCGTGAAGTCGGGGATGTACTGGAACTCGACCTGGGCGACGCCGGCGGGCTCGCCCCAGTACGCGTCGTTGCGCGCGAACGTGATCGTGCTGCCCTTGCTCCAGCGCGTGAGCGTGAAGGGACCGGTGCCGTTCTCCGCGGTCTTGAGATCGGTCGTGTCGCCGGTCTGGAACACGAGACCGGCTGGGCCGGTCAGCGCGAACAGGAAGTTCTGGTTCGGCTCGGTGAGCACGATCTGCACCGTGGTGGGGTCGGGAGCCGTGATCGACGCGACCGACGAGAAGTCGGCGTTGCCCTGCAGCGTCGTGTCGGTGCGGACGGCCTCGTACGAGGAGACCACGTCGGCCGACGTCAGCGCGGTGCCGCTGTGGAACGTGATGTCGTCGTTCAAGGTGAACGTGTAGGTCAGCCCGTCGTCCGACACCTCGTAGTCAGAGGCGAGACGAGGCTCGATCTCGTTGTCCTCCGTGCGGCTCACGAGGCCCTCGTAGATGTTGTCTATGAGGATCTGCTCGATCGCGGCGCCGCTCGTGTGGCGGATGTCGAGGTTGGTGGGCTCGAGCACGAGACCGACCTGGAGCGTGGCATCGGGGTCGGGCTCTCCGACGGGGGCCGTGGTCTCGGGCTCGGTGGCGCCCGAGCAGGCGCTGAGGATGATCGCGCTCGCTGCGATCGCGGAGATCAGTGCGAATCGCCGGGTACGTCGGGACATTGTCGGGTGTTTCCTCTCGGTGCGGCAGGTGCTGTGTGCCGGTGGGACGAGCCTAGGGATGAGTCGGGGCGGTCGGCGCGCCTGTGGAACGGAGCGTCACAAACCCGTCGAGGCCTCAGCGGAGGCGATCAGGTCGGCGAGCGGCGCCGGCGCGGTCTCCTGCACGTTGTGCGTCGCGTCGAGGACGACCACGCGGGCGTCGGGGAGGCGGCGGGCGAACTCCTCGGCGTCCGCGGCGCTCACGAAACCGTGCAGGGCGCGGACCAGCGTGATCGGCGTCGTGGTGCGGGTGAGGTCGTCCCATCCCGAGGCGCTCAGCAGCGACGGCGCGGCCGCGTCGCCGGGGGCGTGCGCGGCGAGGGACTGGGCGGCGAGGTGCGCGAAGTGGTGCTTCCATTCGACGCGCCCGTCGGCCCGGACACGCGTGTTGTGGAAGACGCCGCGCTCGGTGTCGGGACGTGCGCCGCCGAAGCCGAAGGTGATCGCGCGGTCGACGAGCTCGTCGCGGCTCGCGAAGTCGGTGGGGCCCGCGTAGAACTCGCGCAGGGCGGCGGGACCCGCGGACGTGTCGATGCCCGGGGTGATGTCGACGACGATGAGCTCGGCGACGAGGTCGGGGCGCGCAGCCGCGAGGGCGGCGCCGGTCAGGCCGCCCAGCGACTGGCCGACCACGACCTGGGGGGACTCGGTCCACGCGTCGAGAGCGGCCGCGACGTCGACCGCGAGCGTGCGGGGCGTGTAGTCGAGGTCGTCCCGCCACGAGGAGTCGCCGTGGCCGGCGAGATCGAGCACGAGCGTCGGCGCGCCGAGCGCGAGGACCGTCGTGTCCCAGGTGTGGGCGTTGAGCCCGGCGCCGTGGAGGAGGGTGACGCGCGGGGGAGCGGAGCCGAACCGCAGGGCGCTGATCGTGCGGCCGTCGGGGAGGGCGAGGGAGAGCCGCTCGACGGCAGGCACGGATGCCCCCGTCGCCTCGGCCTGTGCGGGAAGATAGCTGAACTCGGTGATGTCGGTCGCCACGTGCATATTCTGCTCTGCCGGAGAGGCGCGCGGGAAATGCGGAAGCAGAATGACGAGAAGAGTCCCGCTTTTACCGCGCATTACGTCATGTTAATCACAGTTTGAATTGTCTTTCTGCATTTCCATTGTCATCTCGTCGAGGGCGGATCATCGCCGCCGACGACCACACGCGAGCGAATATCATGGACGGCATGAGCGAGACGCGAGTGCACCTCTCCAAGACCGAGCCGACCGCCTATCAGGCACTGGATGCGTTCTCGAAGACGGTGGGGCAGATCTGCGCGGCGAACGGCATCGACGACCGCCTCAAGGAGATCGTGATGATCCACTGCTCGCAGCTCAACGGCTGCGCGTACTGTACGCGCGTGCACGTCGACCGTGCGACCGCCGCGGGCATCGACGCCGACACGATGATGCAGATCGCCACGTGGCGCGAGAGCGACGTCTTCACCGAGCGTGAGCAGGCGGCGCTGGAGCTCGCGGAGGCGTTCACCTTCATCTCCGAGGACGGCATCTCCGATGACCTCTACAACCGCGTCGGCGCGATCTTCACCGAGAAGGAGTACGCGGCCCTGAGCTGGGCGTGCATCTCGATCAATGCGTTCAACCGTGTCGTCATCGCGGGTCGCTACCCCGTGCCGCCGCGGGGGGCTCAGGCGCAGGCATGAACGTCCTCCACATCGAGGGCGTCACGAACGTCCGCGACGTCGGCGGCATCCCGGCGGCGGGCGGGCGGATCCGCTCCGGGGTCCTGCTTCGTTCCGGGCAGCTGTCCGGCGCGACGACGGCGGGTGCGGATGCCCTCCGGCATGCCGTCGCGCACATCGTCGATCTGCGTGACGGCGAGGAGGTCGCCGCGGAGCCCAGCGGCATCGAGGGGCCGGCCACCACCCATCTGCCGCTCTTCCTCGGATCCGTGCGCTCGTTCTTCGAGAGCGACACGAGCCTCGACGACCTCTACCTCCACCTCCTGGAGGAGAGCGGCGACCGACTCGTGGCGGCGATCCGCATCATCGCCGCGGGGGAGGCCACCCTCGTGCATTGCACGGTGGGCAAGGACCGCACCGGCGTGACGGTCGCACTCGCTCTGTCGGCGGTCGGCGCGGACCGGGAGGCGATCATCGCCGACTACGCCCTCACGGAGTCGCAGCTGCCGCCCGAGCGCTCGCGACGGATCGCCGCGTACCTGCGATCCCAGCATCCGGAGGCGGTGCACGCCGTCGCCCTGGCCACGCAGTCGCCTGCACCGGTCATGCGCGCTCTCCTCGCCGCGGTGGACGAACGATGGGGTTCGGCGGGCGCCTACCTGCGCGCCCAGGGGATGACGGACGCCGAGCTCGCCGCGCTGCACGCGACCCTCGTCGAGCCCGTCGTCGCGGAGGATCGCGACCAAGGTTAGGCAAGCCTTCACTTGGTGTACGATGGAGACATCATGAGCCTCTCCGTCGACACCCGCAGCACGCGCGCCGCGCGCCGTGCCGCACGTCGCTCCGCGCATCACCTCGTGACCGCCGACGAGCACTCGCTCGCCGAACTCGAGGCGTTCCTCGCGACGCTCCCGCTGTGCGCCTCCGGACGCATCTTCGTCGAGGTCGCAGAGACCGCGGACATCGGCGTGATCGACGCCCCCGGCCGCATGACCGTGACCTGGCTGGCCCGCGACCGCCGCTCCGGCGCCCCGGGCACGGGACGCGCCTGCGCCCCCGGGCAGGCCCTCGCTCGCGCGACCTGCGCCTGGGCCGACGAGATGATGTGCGACGACGAGGTCGAGACGCACGTGACGCTGCTGGGCGGATACCTCGGGACGGCGGACATCGTCGAGCATCTGACGACCGATCTCGCGATCGAGCCGTCGCGGATCCACGCTCCCGAGCGCTTCGGTCTGCTCCCGCTCGACCGCTGAGCGCCCCGCGGCTCTATCGTCGTGACGACGGGACCGGCTTCCCCCGACGCACGTAGTTGCCGTCTTCGAGGCCTGCCTCGATCTCGAAGCGGTTCCGCAGCGGATCCCGTCCGGCGATCGCGTAGAGAACCGGCATGAGGAATCCGTAGCGCAACCACTGCGCCTTGTGCACGGCCTCGTGACGCAGCACGGCGTCGGAAGGACGGGAGTCGCCCGTGAGGAAGCAGCCGCCCACGCACACGCCTCCGCGATTGAAGGTCCACGAGGGCATGCCCTGGAAGACCCAGAGTCCGGCGCGTCGCTCGACCGGGCCGGTGCTCCACAGGGATCCCCACACCCATCCGACGGCCGTGCCCCACACGTAGCCGATCCGACTGATCGGGGAGCGCAGCAGGAACGAGGGGATGCGGCGGTCGAGGCGTCGCCCGCGCACGAGCGCCTCCTCGGCGGCGGGTCGCCAGTCGGTCATGCGACGGCCCCCACGAGGCGCAGCAGCGCGCCCAGGTCGTCGACGGCGTCGGCAGGGGATCGCGGGGCGAAGCCGGCGATGGTCGCGCCGGCCAGCGGCACCCGTTCGCTAAGGGCTCGGATCGCTGCGCCGAGTGCGGAGGGGGTGGCGCCGAAGGGCACGGCCGCCGAGACGCCCGCGAGATCGGCGGGGTCGAGGACGTCGACGTCGATGTGCACCCAGACACGGCCCGCGCCGGTGGCCGCGACCGCGTCGGCGAGGGCGTCGACGCGGTCGAGATCGTCGACCGTCAGCCGCGTGAGTCCGTCGAGCGCCGATTCCTCGGCGTCGTCGAGCGTGCGCATCCCGACCGTGACGACGCGGTCGTGCGGGATGCCGGGGGAGAGAGCCAGCTGCGCCTCGCCCTCCCCGAGCACGGCGCGCAGGGCCATGCCGGAGAACGCCCCGGACGGCGAGGTCTCGGGCGTGTGGAGGTCGCCGTGGGCGTCGCACCACACGACGGCGAGGTCGTCGGTGCCGCCGGGCAGGGCGGCCAGAGCCGCGACGGTCACGCTGCAGTCCCCGCCGATCACGACCGTGTCGGCCGTCATGTTCTCGGCGACGAGCTCCCGCGTGCGGCGGAGGGCGCTCAGACGGCGGACGCCGGTGCCGAGGGACTCGCCGGCTTCGACGGGCACGTCGAGCACGGTCGTGGCGGCGCGGGGAAGGTCCCCGGCGATCGCCGAGGCGCCGTCGACGAGGAGCATCGCGCGCGCGGCGGGGGAGCCCTGCCACTGCGGGACGACGAGGAAACGCACCATGGATGCCTCCCAGGGGAAGGCGGATGCCCCGGACACATCTGTCCGGGGCATCCGCGGGTGTGTCAGGAGCCTTCGATCGCCTGGCGCGAGGCGTTCGAGCCGCCGGCCTTGAGCTCGGCCAGACGGGCCTCGACCTCGGTGAGCTCACCGAGGTCCTCGAGGCTCTCGAACTGCGCGTCGAGGCTCGACGCCGCGAGCTCGGCCTTGCCCTGGGCGAGGGCCTCCTGGCGGCGGACCTTGTCTTCGAAGCGGCCCAGCTCGCTCGTGGGGTCGAGCACGTTGATCGACGACACCGCGTCCTGGACCTTGGTCTGCGCCTCGGCGACCTTGGCGCGGGCGAGCAGTTCGCTGCGCTTGTTCTTGAGCTCGCCGAGCTTGTCCTTCATGCCGTTGAGGCCGGACTTCAGCTTGTCGACGATCTCGGTCTGCGACGCGATCTGCGGCTCGGCGCCGGTCGCCTCGCGCTCCGCGCTGATCTGGCGCTGCAAGGCGATCTTGGCGAGGCTGTCGAACTTGTCGGCGTCCGCCGCGTTGCCGCTCCCGCGCATCTCGTCGGCCTTGCGGCTGGCGGCGAGAGCCTTGTTGCCCCACTCGGTGGCCGCCTGGACGTCCTCTTCGTGGTCGCGCTCGAGGAGCCGCAGATTGCCGATGGTCTCCGCGATCGCCGACTCGGCGTCGGCGATGCTGTTGGTGTAGTCCCGGACGAGCTGGTCGATCATCTTCTGCGGGTCTTCCGCAGAGTCCAGGAGCGAGTTGATGTTCGCGCGGACGAGGGTCGAGATACGTCCGAAGATGGACTGCTTGGTCATGCGTGTTCCTTTCAGAGGGTCGTCGTCGTGGTCTGTGTGAAAGCGTGTGCGAGGTTCAGAAGCGTCGACCTCCCGAACGGCCGCTGCGGCCGCTGGACCGGCTGCCGCCCCCGCCGCCGAAGCCGGAGCTGCGGAACCCGCCGCCCCCGCTCGAGCGCCAGCTGCTGCTGCGGCGCGTGGAGCCGCCGCCTCCGCCGCCGGACAGGAGGCCACCGATGATGCCGCCGAGGATGTCTCCGCCGAGGCCGGATCCGCCGCCCGACGATCCTCCGAAGATGCCCCCTCCGCCCCAGCCATCGTCCTCGTAGCGGCTCGGGTTCATGGCCGAGACGTCGGCCTGCGCGGACGACGTGGCCTGTCGCGCGAGGTCGAGTGCCCGACCCGCTTCGGTCAGCGCGGCTTCGGGGTTCGAGGACCGCAGGTTCAGCGCCTGTGTCAGCGTGGCCTCGGCCTGCGAGAGGCGGGTGCGCGCGGTCGAGCCGACCGTGCCGCGGCGGGTCTCGATGTACTCGCGCGCCGCGCGGATCTCGGACTCGGCCTGCGCGAGGGTCTGGTCGAGCATCTGCTGCGCACGACGGCTGCGCTCCACCGCGGCCGTGCCCTGCGCGATCGCCGCATCGATCTGGGTGTTCGCCGCCGTGAGCGCGTCGAGCACGCGCTGCGGACTGCGGGCGGTGCCGGACAGTCCGGCCTGCGCGACCTGCAGCTGCTGGGCGGTGGCAGACACGACGCCGGCGATCGTACCCGAGGTGTCGGGGATCTGCTGCGCGGTCGCGATGTCGCCCTTCAGCTCGGCGACAAGGGTCTGTGCCTGGGACTCGATTCCGGCGAGTTCGCCGCCGAGGTCGGTGATGGCCTTCACGAGCTGTGCAGCCTGGGCCACGGACTGCTCGGCCGTGCGGATCGCGAACGCCGCCTCGCCCGAGCGACCGGAGGCGATCGCCTGAGCGGCACCCTCGATCGAACGGTCGGCGAGGGCGGCGCGCTCGGCCGCCTGCGCGGGGTTGTCGGTGACGGTACTGAGGGCGCTCTGGTCGTACGTGGCGGCGAGCCCGGAGAGAGCGGCCGAGGCACCGGCCAGCACGGGTTCCAGGGCTGCGCGCTCGCCGCGCACGCGCTCGAGCTCCTGCGGCGCGTTCTGCTCGAGCTTGCGGAGGGCGTCGAACGCCTCGGTGTTGTCGTCGAGCACGTCGTCGATCTCGTCGCACAGCTGAATGATGCGGATGTGCCAGGCGCGGCGATCCTGCACCGTGTCCTCGATCTCGTCGTCGAGCCTCTGCTTGAGGTCGAACGCCTCCGACATCTTGGCCTTGGCCGTCTCGACGGCGCCGCTGAACTCGGCGGTCGCGGCCTCACCGAACTGCGCGACCGCGAACCCGAGCTCCTCGCGGCTCGACGTGATGGCGTCGTCGGCCTGCACGAGCGCGGCACCGGCCTGGGTCTGCACCTGCTCGTCGGTCAGGGTCGAGAACGGGTCGTTCGGGTCGGGCTTTTCGGGCATCGCACCGCGCGCGCGGATCGCGGCGTTGCGACGCGAGCGGCGGACGATCGCGACGACGAGCCACACCAACAGGGCCAGCACCACGATCCCGACGACGATGAGCGTCGCGCGCAGCGCCCCCGCGCCGCCGTCGCCCTGCATCTCGTCGGCGGCGAGGATGACCGCGCCGCTCCAGTCGCTGTCGCGCATCTGCGGGAGGATCCGGTCTTCGATCTCATCGAGCTTGCCATCGCTCAGAGGTCCGTCGGCTGCGGCCGAGATGTAGTAGCTCCGCCCTTCGACCGCCACGGCGAGGAGATACTGCTCGGAACCGAGGTTGTTGTTCTCGGCGACCGTGTCCGCCCACTGCGCGTTGTCGGTCGGAGAGGTGAAGTCGTCGACGAAGACGACGAACAATTCGATCGACGCCGATTCGCTCAGGGTCTCCAGCCTGTCCTCGACCGCCTGCTTCTCGGTCGGGTTGAGCACGCCCGCATCGTCGGTCACATACCCGGAGTCGAGCGTGACGGGATCCGTGGCATGCGCCGCCGGGGCGGCGAGCGTCCCGAACGCCGCGGCCAGCGCCAGCGCGGCCGCTCCGAGCAACCGTGTCTTCATCGCGTTCCCTCCGACCGGCAGCCGAGCCCCATGGCACGAGTCTATGCACTGAGTCCGACACGCGACAGCCTCCGGCGGGGGTTGGCCGTTCGCCCTCAGCGGAGACACATACGCTGGAGGGCATGGATGACAGGTACGGATCGGATGTGCTCGCATCGGGCTGGCGGCAGCGCGGTGTGAAGCCGATTCCCGAGGTCGCGGCCGAGCTCGACCTGGTGGTCGAGGTCGCGGCCGACGGCTACTGCGGCGCCGTCACGCGCGTGCAGGGCGGCAACGTCGAGCTCGAGGATCGTCTCGGACGCAAGCGCCTGTTCCCGCTCGGCGGCGGTTTCCTGATCGACGGTTCGGCTGTGCGTCTGACCCCGCCCGCCGCGAAGAAGCAGAGCACGGGGCGCACGGCATCCGGGTCCTTCGCCGTCGCCGACCAGCGCGCACGGATCGCGCTGCCCAGCCGCATTCTCGTCGAGGGGCGTCACGACGCCGAGCTCGTCGAGAAGGTGTGGGGAGCCGACCTGCGGGTCGAGGGCGTCGTCGTCGAGTACCTGCAAGGCGTCGACCTGCTCGACGAGCTCCTGGAGGAGCAGCCGCCGAGCGCCACCCGTCGCTACGGCGTGCTCGTCGATCACCTGGTCCCCGGGTCGAAGGAGTCGCGGATCGCGGAGGCCGTCGCTCGAGGGCCGCACGGCCGCCACGTGAAGATGGTCGGCCACCCGTTCGTCGACGTATGGCAGTGCGTGACCCCGCGCGCTCTGGGCATCGCGAAGTGGCCGGAGATCCCGCGGGGGATCGACTGGAAGACGGGCATCTGCCGGGCGTTCGGCTGGCCGCACGAGACTCAGGCCGACACCGCACGGGCATGGCAGCACATCCTGTCGAAAGTGCACACCTACCGCGACCTCGAGCCGTCGTTGCTCGGTCGCGTCGAGGAGCTCATCGACTTCGTGACCGCTCCGGCATCCTGAGCGCGCTCGAGCGCCGACTACCCTGGAGTCATGCCCGAACCCCGCACCTTCCGTGACGAACCGGTGTCCTTCGTGCGCCGCAGCGGGCGGATGTCCGATGCGCAGGAGCGCGCCTTCGAGGAGCTCGGCCCGCACTACCTGCTCGACGTGCCGCGCGACGTCGCCTGGACCTCGGTGCACCCCGAGGCACGCCTCGATCCCGCCGTCGAGTACGGCCGCGACGCCGACCTGTTCGTCGAGATCGGCTCGGGCCAAGGGCACGCGATCGTGTCGGCCGCCGCATCCCGTCCCGACGACGACTTCCTCGCGGTGGAGGTCTTCCGCGCGGGGCTCGCGCGCACCATGCTCGACGCCGACCGCGAGGGGGCGCGCAACCTGCGCGTGATCGAGGCGAACGCGCCCGAGGTGCTGTCGTCGTACCTGCCCGAGGGCGCCGCGGGCGAGATCTGGATCTTCTTCTCCGATCCGTGGCACAAGAAGAAGCACACCAAGCGCCGGCTGATCCGCCCCGGATTCGGCGCCACGGCGGCGCGAGCGCTGCGCGACGGCGGTCTGCTGCGTCTCGCGACCGACTGGGAGGACTACGCGCTGCAGATGCGCGAGGTGTTCGACGCCGAGCCCGACTTCGAGCGCGCATTCGAGGGGGAGTGGGCCGAGCGCTTCGAGGGCCGCGTCATGACCGCGTTCGAGCGCAAGGGCCTCGCGAAGGGCCGCGACATCCGCGACCTCGTGTACCGGCGGAAGCCCCGCGCGTGACGACCGTCCGCGCCGAGACGACCGTCTGGCCGGGGATCGCCCCCGCCGTGCTCGTGTGCCTCGCGGCGCCGGCCTTCTTCGTGCTCGAGACGCCGTGGCTGGGGTGGGCTCTGCTGGCCCTCGGCATCCTGTCGGCGTGGCTCGTGGAGCGGAACCGGCCGCGCGTTCCCGATGCGGTCGTGAGCGTGGGGTCCCGCCGCGAGACGGCGCGGGTGATCGGCGTGAGCCGGCAGCCCTCGCTCACCCGGGACCTGTCGCTGATCGCGCTGGGGATGCTCGTCGTGAGCGTGATCCCGCTCGCGGCCGAGCTCGACGACCTCGCGATGCTCCGCTTCACGCTCGCGCTCGGCGGGGCCGTCGCGGTGCCGTATCTGGTGTCGCGCTTCGTGTACCGCGACCGCGCGATCAGCTTCCCGTGGCGCGGCCATCGGCGCTGGGGTCGTCTGCAGTGGGGCTGGCTCGCCGCCGTGCTGGTGCTCGGGTGGCTGATCCTGCCGTTCTACTTCATCACGAGCGGCGTCTACCAGAACTGGCCCGTGGTCGACACGCCCGACCTGATCGCCCGGCTGTTCGTCGGCGTCGGCGCCGTGGGCATCTGGGACGAGCTGTTCTTCATCTGCACGGTCTTCGCGCTGCTGCGGCGACACTTCCCCGACATGCTCGCGAACGCCCTGCAGGCGATCGTGTTCGTGTCGTTCCTGTGGGAGCTCGGATACCGCGCCTGGGGTCCTGTCCTCACGATCCCGTTCGCCCTTCTGCAGGGGTTCATCTTCCTGCGCACGCACTCGCTCGCGTACGTCGTCACTGTGCACCTGCTGTTCGACGCGGTGGTGTTCGCGGTGCTCGTGCACGCGCACAATCCGGGGCTGCTGCCGATCTTCCTCGTCTGAGGTCGGTACGATCGAGCCATGCTCATCGCCGGTCTCGTCCTCGCCGCGGCGGCTGCCGCATTCCACGTCTTCATCTTCGCGCTCGAGTCGCTCAAGTGGACCGAGCCCGAGACGCGCAGGATCTTCGGCGTCGCGAGCGAGGCGGATGCCGTGACGATGAAGCAGCTCGCCTTCAACCAGGGCTTCTACAACCTGTTCCTCGCCCTCTCCGTGCTGCTCGGCATCGGCCTCACGATCGTCGGCGCGCCCACCGTCGGGCTCACGCTCGTTTTCGCCGGCGCCGGCATGATGGTCGCCGCGGCTCTCGTGCTCGTGCTCTCGGACCGCACCAAGCTCCGCGCCGCCGCGATGCAGGGCACGCTGCCGCTCCTCGCCGTGGTCGTGACCGCGATCGGCGTCTCCCTGGGCTGAATCGCCGTCTCTCGCGGGAGGGGGTGACATCCCCGCCGCGACAGGTCACACTCGTGGCATGGCCTCCTGGGTGCTGCACGTGGACATGGACCAGTTCATCGCGGCCGTCGAGGTGCTGCGGAGACCCGAGCTCGTGGGGCTTCCCGTCATCGTGGGCGGACGGGGCGACACCACGGAGCGCGCCGTCGTGTCGACCGCGTCGTACGAGGCGCGGGAGTTCGGGATCGGCTCGGGGATGCCGCTGAAGATCGCGGCGCGCAAGGCCCCCGAGAACGCCGTCTTCCTCCCCGTCGACCACGAGGCGTACGAGTCGGCCTCGGCCGAGGTCATGTCCGCCCTCCGAGCACTGCCGGGAGTCGTCCTGGAGGTCATCGGGTGGGACGAGTGCTTCCTCGGCGTGACGACCGACGATCCCGAGCGCGTCGCACGGATCGTCCAGTCGGCCGTGCTCGAGGCGACGGGGCTGCACTGCTCGGTCGGCATCGGCGACAACAAGGTGCGCGCGAAGATCGCGACCGAGTTCGGCAAGCCGCGCGGGGTGTTCCGGCTCACAGCCGACAACTGGTTCGAGATCATGGGGGAGCGACCCACGCGCGACCTCTGGGGCGTGGGCCCGAAGGTGCAGAAGCGTCTCGCCGGGCTGGGCGTCGACACGGTACGCCGGCTCGCCGACGCCGACGGGGATGCGCTGATCGCGGAGTTCGGACCGCGGATGGGCGTCTGGTATCGCGACCTGGGGGCGGGGATCGGGCCGGCGACGGTCGACGACACCCCCTGGGTGGCGCGCAGCCACAGCCGGGAGACGACCTTCCCCGAGAACCTCACGGCCGCGGAGCAGGTCGACGCGGCGCTGCGCGAGCTGGCGGGCCGCGCCTTCGACGACTGCGCCGCGGAGGGCAGGCCCGTCGTGCGGGTGCATCTCAAGGTGCGGTACGCGCCGTTCGAGACGAAGACGTTCGGGCGCAAGCTCGCCGCTCCCACGGACCGCCGTGACGACGTGATCGAGGCGGCCTCGGCACTGGGCCGTACGCTGGACCCGTCTCGCGAGGTGCGGTTGCTCGGCGTCCGGGCGGAGATGACGATGCCCGACGGCGGCGACACGGCGGAGCGGACCCCGGTGCGCGGACGCATCTAGTCGGACGACTCACGTCACTCGCGCAGGACGGCCGCGATCGCGCTGACCTCGATCGACGCGCCCGGCACCGCGAGTGCGGCGACGAGCGCCGTGGTGACGAGCGGGGGCGCGCCGTCGCGTGCCAGCAGCGGCGCGACGGCACCGTAGGCGGCGCGCACGTCGGCGTCCTGCTTCAGGAAGATCGTCCACGCGATGACGTCGTCGAGGGTCGCGCCGGCGGATTCGAGGGCCGTGCGAGCGTTCTCGACGGCCCGGCGGGACTGCTCCGCGGCATCCGTCGAGACGATCGCTCCGGTCTCGTCGACGCCGTTCTGGCCGCCGACGTGGATGGTCGTGGCCCCCGGAGGGACGACGGCCACATGGCTGAAAGCGGGACTGACGACCAGGCCCGCCGGTTGGAGGAGTTCGATGTCCATGCCCGCAGTGTGCTCCGGGGGTCGGACATCCGCGGATGTCCCCGGGCGCACGGAAGCGGGGCGGACCCGTGGACCCGCCCCGCCTCCGTGTGCTCAGCCCGCCTTCTTGACCGTGTACGAGAAGACGTCGGAGCGCAGCACGTCGCCCGAGGTCTTCACGATCTCGATCGTGTGCGCCTTGTCCTTGAGACCGGTCGTCGCGAACAGCTCCTGACCGGTCAGCCTCGTGGCGGCATGCGTGTCCACCGTGGCGACCTTGGTGCCGTCGAGGTAGACGTCGACCGTCCCCTGATCCGGTGCCTTCGGTCCGATCCACGACACCGCCGTGCCCCGGAACGCGAACGAGACGCGATCCCCGTCGGCGACCGTGGCGTGCACGTCGCCCAGGTGGTCGCCGGTGAAGGAGAAGTCGAGCGTCGCCTCGCCGACCGGGAGCGTCGCCAGGAAGGCGGACGACAGCGTGACCGTGGAGCCGGACACGGTGTAGTCGCTGCCGCTCTCCAGCGCTTCGCCGCCGAGACCGATCGATGCGAGCGCGCTCGGATCACGGAGGACGTCCACCGAGATGTCGGCGGGAGCAGCCTTGTTGAAGGCGCCCGAGGTCGTGCTCAGCTGGCTGTCGAGCGTGACGACCAGCTTGTCGAGGAGCATGAACGATCCGGACTTCTTCACCGCGCGGAAGGTGTGGCTGCCACTCGGCAGATCGCTCACGCTGTACACGACCTGCTGCGACAGACGCCCGTCACCCGGGGCGCGGTAGGTGCTGACGGTGTCGACGAGCTGGCCGTCGAGGTAGATCTCGACGTCGCCCTGCGACTCGTGCAGCTCGGTCACGTACTGGATGCCGGTGCCCTGGAACGTGTGCTCGAACGCGGCGCCGTTGGCTTCGGCGTAGTGCACGTCGTCGCCGTGGTCGCCGAGGCCGCGGTTGTTGCTGTACCCCCAGGAGCCGCTGTACGCGATGCGGGAGTCGTCGTCGTTGAGCGTCACCGTGAGTCCGGTGTCCGGGGGAGTCGGCGTCCCTCCGCCGGGGGTATCGGTGACCGCGACCGTGAACGGCTGCGAGGTCGCCGGCACCTCGTAGCCGCCGTTGCGCGACCAGTCGCCGTCGTAGGAGACGCGGAGCGCGTCGTCGTTCACGGTCACGACGGACTGCTTGCCCGGGGTGACCTTGAGCAGGCGCACGCCGTGGATCGGCACGCTCTCGGCCGTGAAGCTCCCGTCCGCGGTGCCGAGGTTCTTTCCCGCCCAGAGGTCCCGGACCTTCGCCGACCCGGCGAGGCCGATGTCGGACCAGTTCACGGTGATGTCGGCGTCCGTCCGCCCGAGGTTGTACAGGGCGACCGTGTAGGTGCCGTCGGCGTTCAGGGCGTACCAGACCTGCTGCTTCGTCGCCGTGGAGACGGGGCGGGCCGGGACACCCGCCTGGTTGACCGCGATGACCTCCTTGTTCGTGAGCAGCTCGAGCCCGTAGGAGTCGAGGTCGGTGAGGTCGTTGCCGAGGTAGAACGGTGCGGCCGCGGTGGCCCACAGCGTCGCCGCGGTGCGTCGCTCATCCTTCGTGAGGCCGTCCATCTTCCCGTTGCCGACGTTGAGGGAGTCGAGATCGTTCCACCCGGCGGGTCCGCCGTGACGCCACCAGTCGGACAGCCGCGGGAACAGTCGGGCGACGTTCTCCCACGTGGTGAGCGCCTCGTCGCCGCAGTAGCACTCGACGTCCCAGTCCACGCGCCAGCCGTCGGCGTACTGCTTCCAGTAGTCGGCGTACTCGATGTCGACCGCCCACGACAGCTCGAACCAGATGTCGTTGCGCTTCAGGGCCTGCGACCAGGCCGCGACCTCTTCGCGCGCATCCATCGACAGGTCGCTCACGCCCGAGCCCGGGGTGACGCTGTCGAACTTGATGAAGTCGATGCCCCATTCGCCGAGCAGGTCGGCGATCGAGTCGATGTACTTCGTGGTGCAGGGGTTGTCGAAGTCGAGGCGGTAGCCGAAGCCCCAGTAGTCGCCCTGCTGCAGCGGCTGCTTGAGGAGGTTCTCGGTCGTGCATCCGGGGGCGCCGTGGATCGGCAGCGCCTTCTGCGCGGTCTCGAGGCTCATGCCGGGGATCAGGTAGAGGCCGACCTTCTGCCCGTTGCCGTGGATGTGGTCGATCACGGCGTCGAGGCCGTCGGGGTACAGGGTCGCGCTGGGGATCGGCCGACCGTACTCGTCCTGCCCGCCGTTCCAGCCGGCGTCGATGTTGATGTACTCGTAGCCGTACTGCTGGAGCGTCGAGTGCATCGCGTCGGACTGCGCGATGATCTGGTCGGCCGTGATCCACTGACCGCCGGAGTGCACCTGCATGCTGTAGCTGCTCCAGCCCATGTAGGGGCCGCCGCTCGACAGCGGGGAGATGCCCGAGTCGCGCGGCGCGGGCGTCCGGGCTTCACGTGCTCCGTCCGCCGGGGGCGTCGCCTCGGTGCTCGGCTCCGACGAGGGCACCGGTGTCGCGGTGCCGTCGTCGGGCGACGTCGTCTCGACCGGCTCGGGGATCGGCGTCTCGGCCGGAGCCGAGGTCTCGGGGGACGGGGTGGGCGGCGGTGTGGACTCCGCCCACCCCGCTGTCGGCGCGAGGCCGAGGGCGAGCGCTGTCACGGCGAGTGCCGCGGTGACGGACGCCGCTCGTCGGCGGGATCGATGGTGCTTCATGGTGTTCCTCTCTGTCGACTTCTCTGTCGGGGGATGGGGAGGAGGGGTCAGTGCTCCGTGCGACGGATGTCGAGGAGCAGGGCCTGCTGGGGATTGAGGGTCGGCATCGGGAGACCCGCGTCCGCGAGCACCGCACCGGGGACGCGGATCGCCCGGTCGACGGCGGCGGCGGACACCCAGGCGGGGTCGTCGCCCTGATGCCGGCTGGCGGGGCCGAGATCCTCGCGGACCCGGACGGTGTACGTCTCCGCGGGATCGAGGCCGGGGATGCGGACGCGACCCGCTTGGCCGGCGGCCGAGGTCGCGGTGCGAACCCAGGTGAACAGCGCGGCCGAGCCGTCCTGCGCCACGACCCCGGACAGCGTGGTCGCGGGGTCCGCGAGATCGGCGTTCACGATGCGGCCCGTGTGCACCAGCGGGCGGAACTCCCGGTACAGCTGCGCCCAGCGGCGGATCACGGCGAGTTCGGCGTCGTCGACTGCGGTGAGGTCCTGCTCGATGCCCGCATGGGCCAGCAGCGCCGTCGTGAGACGGAAGGACAGGTCGGTGACCCGGGACGTGGTGTGCGAACGCGCGGCGCCGAGGTGCGACCCGATGAGCTCGGGGGGCACGAGCGCGCGCGTCCAGCGCTCGATCTGCGTGCGCTCGACCGGATCGTTGCAGTCGGACGCCCAGACGCGGTCGGTGTGGTCGAGGATGCCGAGGTCGATGCGGCCGCCGCCGCCGGAGCACGTCTCGATCTCGAGGCCCGGATGCCGGTCGCGCAGGTCGTCGAGCAGCCGGTACAGCGCCCTGGTCTGGCGGTGGACGCTGGGGCGGTCGCCGTCGGTCCCGCGGCTGACGGCCTCGAGCAGGTCGCGATTGTGGTCCCACTTGAGATAGTCGATCGCGTACTCGCTGACGAGGGCGTCGATGCGTTCGAGCAGGAACTCGTAGGCCTCGGGTCGGGCGATGTCCAGGACGTACTGGGAGCGCGCAGCCGGGCCGAGACCCTCGGCGGGGCCGAGCACCCAGTCCGGATGGCTGCGGGCGAGGTCGGAGTCGAGGTTGACCATCTCCGGCTCGAACCACAGACCGAACTGCATGCCATGGGCGCGGACGAGATCGACGAGGGGAGCGAGCCCGTCCGGCCACACGTCCTCGTCGACGTACCAGTCGCCGAGGCCCGCGTCGGCTTCGCGCCGCCCCCGGAACCAGCCGTCGTCCAGCACGACCCGCTCGACGCCGACGTCGGCGGCCCGTTCGACGAGCGCTCCGAGCCGATCGAGGTCGTGGTCGAAGTACACGGCCTCCCACGTGTTGAGGACGAGAGGCCGGGGCGTCGTCGGATGGCCGGCGCGTGCGCGGAGCCGGCGGTGGAACCGATCGGTCACGGCGTCGAGCCCGCGGTCCGACCACGCGAAGAGCGCGGTGGGGGCCTCGTAGCGGTCGCCGTCGCGGAGCACGATCTCGCCGGAGTGCAGCGACTCGCCGGCGCCGAGGACGGACGACGCCGCACCGGCGCCCTCGGGCAGACGCTCGGCGAGGTAGCGCTGGTCTCCGCTCCACGCCAGGTGCACGGCCCACACCTCGCCCTGGCCGAAGCCGAATCCGGCGGTGCCGACGGCGAACAGGAACGGCGAGTCGTGCCCGGACTTGCCGCGTCGCGCGTCGCGGAGGTGCGTGCCGAACCCGAGCGGGGACCGCTGCGGGGAGCGCTCGCGGCACCACTTGCCCGTGAAGTCGAGGATCTCGGTCGCGCGCTCGGGGACGCCGAGCAGCGGGAGGACGCCGTCGAGCGTGTACGGCAGGGACCCGGCGCGAGGGCTCAGCGCGGCATCGCGCGTCACCGCGACCTCGACCGAGAGGACGCCGTGGGCGTCGAGGCCGTAGCGAAGCTCCGTCCGGAGTCCTGCGACGGCATCCTCGAAGTCCAGGAGGATCCGTCCACCGCGGTCGTCGCCGTCGCGCTCGACGCGGTGACTCACGAGGTGGGGGCGCGGGGTCGTGGCGACGCCCTGCGCGTTCCCGGCCAGGGCGGGGGTGCCCGACCAGCCCTCGTACTCCGAGGGGAGGACCGAGAAGGCGCGGGGCGCGTCGGGGGAGTTGTTGAGCTGTGCGGGGCCGGCGGTGAGAACGAGCGCGTCGGCGACGTCCGCGGACACCGGTCCGAGGTCCGCGCCCCAGTGCAGGACACGCGGGACCGGGCGGGTGAGTTCGAGGATGAAGGATGCGCCCGAGGCGCGGAGTGCGACGAGGTCGTCGGCACGGGAAGTCATGGCTGAGACCCTCCGATAGTTACTTGACATCGTCAATAAACCACGTTCGGAAGTGGGGCGCAAGCATCCGGGAGAATTCGATGCGGGGAGAACTGCCCGTTTACATTTCCGTCGCGTCGTGGTTTTATTACGTCGTAAAGTAACTCTGCCCCGGGAGGGCGACATGAAGCTCAGTGCTGAGCAGGCACTCTCCGCGGAGGTCTCGACGTCGAGTCCCCGCCGCGCGACCAGACGGTCGCGATTCGCGCGCAGCCTGCGCCGATACTGGCAGCTCTACCTGCTGCTGCTGATCCCCGTGATCTGGTTCGTGGTGTTCCGCTACGTGCCGATGGCGAACGCCGTCATCGCGTTCAAGAACTACAACCCGATCGACGGCGTGTGGGGGAGCCCCTGGGTCGGTGTCGACAACTTCGCGGCGCTCTTCCGCAACCCGGTGTTCCCCCGCCTCGTCGGCAACACCTTCATCCTCGCGGCCTACACCCTCATCGCGAGCTTCCCGCTGCCGATCATCCTCGCTCTCGCCCTCAACGAGGTGCGGCTGCGGTTCTTCTCCCGCACCGTGCAGCTCGTCACGTATGCGCCCTACTTCATCTCCACGGTCGTGGTCGTGTCGATGACGATCCTCCTCCTGTCGCCGCGCGTCGGCCTGCTCGGTCGGACGTTCAGCTTCTTCGGCGCCGGGCAGGTCGACCTCCTCGCCGACGCCGACTTCTTCCGGCACATCTACGTCGCCACCGACATCTGGACGACCACCGGCTACTCGGCGGTGATCTATCTCGCGGCTCTCGCCTCGGTGGACACCTCGCTCTACGAGGCCGCGAAGATCGACGGCGCCTCGCGGCTGCAGAAGATCTGGAACGTCGACATCCCCGCCCTGCTTCCGACGGCCTCCATCATCCTGATCCTCGGCGTGGGCAACATCATGGCGATCGGGTTCGAGAAGGCCTTCCTGTTGCAGAACGCCCTCAATCTGTCGACGTCGGAGATCATCCCGACGTACGTGTACAAGACAGGCATCCTGAACGCGAACTTCAGTCTCGGAGCGACGATCGGGTTGTTCAACGCCGTGATCAGCCTCGTGCTGCTGCTGGTCGTGAACACGGTGTCCAAGCGAGTGACGGGGAACGGACTGTGGTGACCACGATCGACACCGAGGCGCTCCTCACCGAGGAGATCGTCGTCGCGAAGAACAAGAGGCCTCGCCATCGGCGCGACCCGCTCCGCCGCGGCGTCAAGGTCAAGGAGACCAGGGCCGACCGCGTGTTCGTCATCGCGGCCTACATCCTGCTCTCGGTCTTCCTCCTCGTCGTGCTGCTGCCCCTGCTGAACATCGTCGCGAGCTCGCTGTCGAGTCCGCAGGCCGTGTCGTCGGGCCGGGTCCTCTTCTGGCCGGTGGACTTCACGTTCCGGGGGTACGCGGAGGCGCTCGGCAACCCGGCCATCCTCCGGGGGTTCGGCAACTCGATCTTCTACACGGTCGCCGGCACGCTCATCAGCGTCGTGGGCACGATCGCCGTCGCCTATCCGCTCTCGAGGACGCAGCTCTTCGGTCGCAAGGTCATCACGGGCGGCGTCGTCTTCACGATGCTCTTCAGCGGCGGCGTCATCCCGATGTACCTGGTCGTGCAGTCTCTGGGACTCCTGGACACCCGCTGGTCGATGCTGCTGCCGAACGCGATCGGCGTATGGCAGGTCATCATCGCGATCGTGTACTTCCGTTCGGCGGTCCCGGACGAGGTCTACGAGGCCGCGCAGCTCGACGGCGCCTCGGAGCTGCGCATCCTGTGGACCGTCGTGCTCCCGCTCGCGAAGCCGCTGATCGCGGTGATCGCGCTCATGTACGCGATCATGCAGTGGAACTCCTACTTCGACGCCCTGCTGTACCTGCGCGACGCCGACCTGCAGCCCCTGCAGCTCGTGCTCCGGGGGCTTCTCATCCTCAACGACTCGGGAGGAGGCGGCGATGTCGCGGAGCAGCTGCGCCGCCGCGAGCTCGCCGATCTGCTGCGGTACTCGACCGTCGTGATCGCGACCATCCCGATGCTCGTGGCGTACCCGTTCGTCGCGAAGTACTTCAGCAAGGGGATCATGGTCGGCGCCGTCAAGGGCTGACCTTCCCCTCCACAGACCCACCACAACACCCCATCAACCGGGCAAAGGAGATTCCGGCAATGAGACACAGCATCATCCGAGGAGCAGCCGCCGTCGGCGTGCTCGCACTGGCGACGGGCGCGCTCGCCGCCTGCACGTCGGCGAGCGACGACGACGGCAGCCTCGTGGCGTTCGGTCCGCAGGGCGACAACGGCTCGCTCGAGGACAACGCGTTCACGCAACTGCTCGAGAAGAAGTTCGACATCGACTTCTCGTGGCAGACCACGACCTACGACGGCAGCGTCGCCGGCGAGAAGCGCCAGGTCTCGCTCGCGAGCGGCGACTATCCCGACGCGTACTTCCTCGTGCCGTGGGTCGACGCGTTCTCGCGCAGCGAGGTCCTCAAATACGGCCAGCAGGGCGTGCTCGTCCCCCTCGAAGACCTCATCGACGAGTACGCGCCGAACCTCAAGGAGCGCTTCGATGAGAAGCCCGACTGGAAGCAGTCGGTCACCGCTCCCGACGGCCACATCTACGCGATCACCCAGTGGACCGAGTGCTTCCACTGCAGCTACCCCTCCAAGCTGTGGATGAACACCACCTGGCTCGACAACCTCGGGCTGTCGCAGCCGACCACGACCGAGGAGCTGCGGGAGGTCCTGCGCGCGTTCAAGAACGACGATCCGAACGGCAACGGCCAGGCCGACGAGGTGCCGCTCAGCGCCTCGGCGTCCGA
This sequence comes from Microbacterium sp. NPDC089696, assembly GCF_044749125.1. Classification (NCBI taxonomy): domain Bacteria; kingdom Bacillati; phylum Actinomycetota; class Actinomycetes; order Micrococcales; family Microbacteriaceae; genus Microbacterium; species Microbacterium sp. NPDC089696. The sequence goes on from NZ_JBIVHF010000001.1 coordinate 1,601,853, forward strand.
GCCCGTGATCAACTACTTCATGAACGCGTTCGCGTACGCGCCGTACGGCAGCCCGTCGAGCCCCCCGCCCATGGTCATGGACGACGGGAAGGTCGAGATCTCGGCGATGTCCGACGGATGGCGCGCGGGGCTGCAGTACATCGCGTCCCTCGCGGACGAGGGTCTGATCGACACCGCGGCGTTCACGCAGAACGGCAACGCGCTGCGGGCGCTCGGGGACAACGCAGACGCCGAGATCCTCGGTGCGGCCGCGGTGCTGCACCCGTACGAGATCGTCACGGCCGACTCGCCCGACGGTCGCGACACGCACTACGACGCGGTGCCGCCGGTGAAGGGGCCGGACGGCACGCAGTTCGCCACCTACCGGTCGCCGGTGAGCCCCCTCGGCATGTTCGCCCTGACGAACAAGTCGACCGAGGAGGAGCGCATCAAGGCGATCAAGGTCATCGACTACCTGGTGACCGACGAGGGCGATCGCCTGGGAGCGATGGGCCCGGAGGGCGAGGCCTGGGTTCCGGCGGAGGAGGGCGACCTCGCGCTCGACCCCGAGCTCGAGCCGAGCTTCAAGCCCCTCACGTACGACGAGACCTCCAACGCCTCGTGGCGCTCGATGGGCCAGTACTGGGACTCGCTGGAGTACCGCAACTCGCAGGTCGTGCCGGAGGACGTCTACAGCCCGGACGGCTACGAGCGCCGTCTGCTCGAGGCGACGCAGCTCTACGAGCCGTACGCGCCGGACGAGGACCTGCTGTTCCCGGACGCGAAGCTGTGGCCGAACCCCGACACGTCGGCGGAGATCGCCGAGCTGCAGACGAACATCGCGACCTACATCACGCAGGCGCAGGCGGAGTTCGTCGCCGGACAGCGCGACGTCGACGACGATGCGACGTGGCAGTCCTACCTCGACGACCTCGCAGGTCTGGGGGTCGAGCGCTACCTGGAGCTCCAGCAGGAGCTGTACGACGCGCTCTGAGCGGGACGCGCGGCAGAAGCGCGGGACGGGTCCTCCGTCCCGCGCTTCTTCGTGCGTGAGCGACGTGCGCGAGCGACGTGCGCCGCAGATCGCGACGCGACGGGCGCGGCTCAGCGCACGAGGGCCTGGATGGCCGTCGCCGCGGATCCGCGGGCCCAGTCCTCGAACGTGTGCGGCCGGGTGACGATCCGGGCACGCACCGCCGTGCCGAAGGCGTGGGCCTCGAACGCGTCGCGCAGCGTCTTCTCGAACAGGTCGAAGTTCGACACGCCCTCGCCGCCGATGATGACGACCTCGGGACCCGTGAGGTTCACGAGGGTCGCGATCGCGGTGCCGATGAGCCGCGCCGCCTCGCGGAAGGCCCGATCGGCGTCCGGGTCGCCGGCATGGGCGAGGGCGACGGCTTCGGCGATCGCCACCGGGCGTCCGAGGGCGAGGGAGACCGCCGATTCGATCGCCGACGTCGACGCGGCCGCCTCGACGCATCCGCGTCGGCCGCACGGGCAGACGAGGGCGGGGTCGGCGAGCGGCAGATGGCCGATCTCGCCCGAGACCCCGAACGCACCGCTCACGACCTCGCCGTTGAGATGCAGACCGCTGCCGATGCCGCGGCCGATCGTCACGATCGCGAACGACGCGGTGCCGAGGCCGACTCCGAACCAGTGTTCGCCGATCGTCAGGGCGTGCACGTCGTTCTCGACCGTCGCGGGCCAGGGCAGCCGCTCCTGGAGGAGATCGCCGAGAGGCACGTCGGCCCAGCCCATGAGGTTCGACTCGCGCACGATCCCGGTGGAGCTGTCGACGTCGCCGGAGACCGACACGCCGATGCCCGCGACCGCGACGGCCCGGTCGCCCAGCGCGCGCTCGAGCGAGGCGACGACGTCGACGATCGCGTCGATCACCGTGTGCGGATCGTCCGCGGGAAGGGCATGCCGCTCGCTCGCGAGGATCGAGGTGGCGAGGTCGGTGGCGACCGCGATGATCTCGTCGGCGTTGACCTTCACGCCGATCATGACCATCGACTCCCGCACGATCGACACGGGACTCACGGGGCGGCCGGGAGTGCCGTCCCTGTGCGAGGCGGGTGGTGCGTCGACGAGGCCGGCGGCGACGAGCGGAGCGACCGCCTTCGTGACGGCGGCCTGCGACAGGCCCGTCTGCCGGGCGATGTCGATCCTGCTGATGGGGCTGCGCGTGAGGATCGTCTCAAAGACCCGCGAACCGGCGTCGGACGCCGAGCGGATGAGCGTGGTGCGCGCGGCGGTGTCGTGATCCATCAGATCCTTCGGTTCGTGTCGGCTATCGTAGCGAATCGGTCCCCGAGGCGGCGGGAGCCCGCGCCGCGAGGTGCTCGGCGGCGAACGCGAGCGCGTTCTCCTCGTCGAGGTCTCCTCCCGCCTCGTGGCCGTTGTGCGGCCAGAGCACGACGGTCGACGTGCCACCGTAGGCGGTGAAGGCGGGAAGGACGGTCTCCGGTGGGGCGATGCCGTCGATCATCCCCGTGCTGAGGAGCGCGGGCGCCGTCGCCCGCTTCGCATGGTTCACCCCGTCGAAGTACCGGAGCGTGTCGAGGGCGGCGGCCGCGTCGCCGCGTCGATCGGCGAGGTACTGCGTCAGGAGGGAGTAGGGATGCTCCGTGCTCAGCGTCGCCGCGCGATCGAGCTCGCACAGGAAGGGCGCCTGCACGATGGCGGCGGCGATGTCCGGGACCAGGCCGGCGATCGCGAGCGCGATGCCCCCGCCCTGGCTCGCGCCGACCACGCCCACGCGCCCAGGATCGACGAGATCCAGTGACCGCAGCGCGTCGACCGCGCGCACCGCGTCCGCGTACACCCGCCGGTAGTAGTACTCGTAGGGCGACCGCAGGCCGCGGGTGAGGAACCCGCCCGCGGAGGGTCCGCCGTCGGCGTGGTCGTCGTCGGTGTCGCCGTGACCCTGTCCGCGCGCGTCGACCACGAGGTGCGCGTATCCCGCGGCCGCCCAGCGCAGGTCGCGCAGCGCGTGACCGCGGCCGTTGCCGTAGCCGAAGAACTGCACGAGGCCGGGGAGCGGCGCGGCGGAGCCCTGCGGCACGCGCAGCCACGCACGGATCGGGGTGCCTCCGAAGCCGCGGAACGTCACGTCGAACACGTCGATCTGCGTGAGGCGAGTCGGATGCGGCGCGACGGCGACGTCGAGCGGAAGACTGCGCGTCTCGGCGATCGTCTCGGCCCAGAAGGCGTCGAAATCCTCGGGCTCGGTCTGCGTGGTCGGCACGTCGACCGTCGTGACGTCACCGTGCATGCGGAGCCTCCGCGGGGGTGGAGGGCGCGGCGACCGGTACGGTCGCGCTGCCGGCGGGCGGAACGTCGATGCGCACGGTGCCCCCGTCCGTCGTCACATCGACCGCACGGGGCATGGAGCCGGGGTTGTGCAGCACGGCCGCGGAGACGTGTCCGTCCTGCCACGCGAGGTCGAGCCGAAGTCCGGTGCGCACCGCGATGCCGTGCACTTCGCCGCGCGGCCACGACGCGGGGAGTGCGGGCAGGAGACGCAGCGCGCCTCCATGGCTCTGCACCAGCATCTCGGTGATGGCCGCGGGGAAGCCGAGGTTCCCGTCGATCTGGAACGGGGGATGCGTGCTGAAGAGGTTGGGCAGCAGCCCGCCCCACTCGGACCCGTCGACCGGACCGTGCCTCGTCGCGTCCCCGTCGAAGGGCGTCAGCGCCTCCGCGAGCAACGCGGCGGCGATGTCACCCTGTCCCGCACGGGCGCGCAGGGCGATCTTCCATGCCCACGACCACCCCATGGCGCCGGGACCTCGGGCGTCGAGCAGCGCGACCGCGGCGTCGAAGAGCTCGGGCGTGCCCTCGCGCGTGACGATGTCGAGCGGGTGCAGGCCGATCACGGGCGAGAGATGGCGGTGCAGCGGCTCGTGCTCGACCACGTCGGCCGACCATTCGAGGAGCCGCCCGTCGGCGCCGATGCCGAGGGGCGCGAGGCGCTCCAGAGCCGCGCGGACCTCCGCCTCGAGCGCGTCGTCGAGATCGAGGTCGTCGATCGCGACGAGGGCGCGCGCGAACAGCGCACGGATGAGGCTGAGGTCGGACGCCGAGGTGAGACCGAGCGCCGTGGGTCGCCCGTCCGGTGCGAGGTAGGAGTTCTCGGGAGAGGTGGAGGGCGCTGTGCGCAGTGCACCGTCGGGGTCGACGACGAGCCAGTCGAGGCAGAACTCCACGGCTCCGCGCAGCAGCGGCCAGAGGCGTGTGCGCAGCAGGTCCCGGTCCCCGCCGATCTCGTACGCGTCCCACAGCGTGTGAGTGAGCCAGACGCCGCCCATCATCCAGATCGCCCAGCTCGCCGCACCGCGTCCGTCGCCGACCGGGAGGCTCCACCCCCATACGTCGCTGTTGTGGTGCGCGACCCAGCCGCGGGCCCCGTAGAGGCGCCGAGCGACGTCCGATCCGGAGCGGGCGAGACGTTCCACCAGGGCGATGAGGGGCTCGATCGCGTCGGGGGCGAGCAGCAGCGGCGCCGCCCAGTAGTTCATCTCGGTGTTGATGTTGATCGTGTAGTTCGACGACCAGGCCGGCCTCAGCTCGGCGTTCCAGATGCCCTGGAGGTTCGCCGGGGGACTGCCCGCCCGCGAACAGGAGGCCAGGAGGTACTGGCCGTACTCGGCCGCGACCGTGGCGCGCAGCAGCGGGTCGTCGCCGCGGAGCACATCCCGTTCGACGCTCCAGGCGCCGTGACGCCGACTGCCGATCGCGAACCGCGCATGAGTCGTCCGTCGCCGATCCGCGACGTGCTCGCCGAGAAGCTGGGCGGCGGGGCGCGCGGATGCGGCCCCCGCTCGTCCTCGGGCGCGGTCCCGGATCGCCTCGCGTGAGGCGGTCCGCCAGTCCCCGTCGGCGTCGGCCCACCACGACTCGGCGCGCGACGATGTGGACAGGGCGATCAGCAGGCGGCGGGCTCTGCGGACGGCGAGGCGGCCGGGAGCGGCCTCGATCTCGCCGTCGGTGTCGACGCCGGCCGCGATGACCGCGAAGGCGTCGTATTCCTCGTCCCCCTCGGCATAGCGCAGTGGGGGGTCGACCGTGGTCTCGTGCAGAGGCGCGCCGTCGATCGGCGCCTGCACGTCGAGGATCAGGGCGTCCGTGGCGGCGACGGGGGTTCCGCGCAGAGGCGTGGACACGTCGAGCACGGCGTCGAATGCGGTGTCGCCGGTGATCTCGACGATCAGCGCCTGCGCCGGCGCGGACACCCAGGAGCGCCTCTGCAGACGGCCGTCGCGGAGGTGCAGGACCTCATCGAGCGTCGCGGTGTCGAGGTCGAGCGTCCGCGCCGGGACGGCGGGTCGCGCTCCGGGGATGTCGACGTGCAGGTCGCCGAGCGGCAGGAACGCCTGCGAGTACGGGCCCTCGAACGCCATGAGGAGGTCCTCGGCGTGGCGCACGTCTCCCGTGTCGAGTGCCGCGCGCACGGCGGCGAGGCGCTCGGGACCCGCCCCCCGCGCCCGCACGGCGTCCAGGGCGCGCCTGGGTCCGTCCGGAGTGCCCGACCACACCGTGGAGTCGTTCAGCTGGTACCGGGTGCGCGAGCCGCCGAAGACCATGGCGCCGATGCGTCCGTTCCCGAGCGGAACGGCTTCGTCCCAGCGGTCGGCCGGTTCGTCCCACGTGAGGCGCAGGGTATCGGTTGGACGCAGGGTGTCGGTTGTACGCAGGGTGTCGGTGGGGCGCAGGGTGTCGGTCATCGCACTCCGGTGTGATCGATGGGTCGTCGAGGGCACCGTCAGCGTAGGCGGGATTACTTGCCGATGTCAAGTAATCCCGCCGAGGGTGTGCTCAGAACTTCAGGAGCACCTTGCCGACGCGTCCGGCCGTGTCGCTGGCCAGGACCGCGTCACGGATGTCCGCGGCGTCGAACACCGCGGACACGGGCAGCGTGAGCGTGCCGTCCGTGAGGCGCTGGATCAGCTCGCCGAACAGCGCGCCGCGCGTCGCGGCATCCAGGGAGGGGATCACCTTGCTGCCCCAGAAACCCTTCACCACCGCTTGCTTGAAGATCACGTCCGAGGAGGCGATCTCCATGACCGGGGACTGCATGGCGCCGAACGCCACGAGCGTGCCCCCCTCGCCGAGCAGTGACAGGACGTCGCCGGCCGAGGTGCCGCCGACGGAGTCGACGCCGTACGCGACGTGCGCGCCGCCGGTGATCTCGGCGGCCCTGTCGCGCCAGTCCTCGGCATCCGTCGCCACGACGTGCTCGATGCCCTGCGCGCGCAGCTCGTCGACACCGGCCGCGCGTCGGACGAGTCCGAGCACGTTCACGCCGCGTGCGGCACCGAGCTGGGCGAGCATGCGGCCGACGGCGCCGTTCGCCGCGTTCTGCACGATCCAGTCGCCCTCTTTCGCGCCGAGGAACTCCAGCAGAGTGATCGTGCTGAAGGGCATGGACACGAGCTGCGATGCGGTCTCGTCGTCGATCGCCTCGGGGACGGGGATGAGTCCGGCGGCGTCGGCGACGACGTACTCGGCCCACGCGCCGAAGGTGCCGCCCGTGGCCACGCGCTGCCCGATGCTCAGGTTCTCGACACCCTCGCCGAGCGCGTCGACGATGCCCAGCGCCTCGGTGCCGGAGGCGGCAGGCAGATCCGGCACGAAGCCGTAGGTGCCGCGGACGGTCCAGAGATCGTGATTGTGGATGGGGGAGAGGACGATCTTCAGGCGGACCTGGCCGGGGCCGGGATCGGGCGTCGGACGCTCCTCGACCGCGAGGACCTCCTCGGGGGCGCCGAAGGACTGGTGGATGAGTGCGCGCATGGGTGTTCTCCTTGTGGGATGGGGCGTGCGTTCCGGTTCGGTACGGGTGCGGGAGGAGAGGCGGGTCAGTCGTCGGCGACCGTGATCGTGACCTCGATGTTGCCGCGGGTCGCGTTCGAGTACGGGCAGACCTGGTGGGCCGCGTCCGCGAGCGCCTGAGCCTCGTCGTGCGGCAGATCGGGGATCACGACCTCGAGCTCGACGGCCAGGCCGAAGCCGCCCTGACCGTTCGAGCCGATGTGCACGCGGGCGCCGACGGAGGTGTCCGCGATCGCGACCTTCTGCGTGCGCGCGACGGCCTGCAGCGCGGAGTGGAAGCAGGCGGCGTAACCGGCGGCGAAGAGCTGCTCGGGGTTCGCGCCGTCTCCGCTGCCGCCCATCGCCTTCGGGATGGCGAGGTCGAACGCGAGACCGCCGTCGGCGGTCACGACGCGACCGTCGCGTCCGGCTCCGGTGGCGAGGGCTTCGGCGGTGTACAGGGCATCCATCGTGAGGATTCCTTCCGGTGGGGCGGTCAGCGACCGCGGGTGGTCGGTGCGTGGTCGTCGGAGTCGGCGACGGTGTGCAGGAGTGCGGTGAGTGCGCGGAGCTCGGCGATGAGGCGGCGACGGTCCTCGTCGTCGGCCTTGCCGGCGAGTTCGGCCACTCGGGCATGCACGGGGGCGACCTCGGCGCGCAGTGCGACCCCCGCGTCCGTGAGCTGCACGATCACGACCCGCTCGTCGCCGGCGCGGCGGGTCCGGGCGACGTAGCCTGCCTGCTCGAGCCGGCGGACCAGCGGGGAGAGGGTGCCGGAGTCGAGCTGCATGGCGTCGCCGAGGGCGCTGATGCTCTGCTCGCCCTCGTTCCAGAGGATCGCGAGCACGAGGTACTGCGGATACGTGAGGCCCCAGGGCGCGAGGAGGGAGCGATACGCCTGCGTCGTAGCGCGGGCGGCGGAGTACAGCGAGAAGCACACCATCTCATCGGTCACGGCCATGAGAAAGATTGTGCACAACTTAGTTGTGCATCACCTGAATGGACGCCCTGCCGACGACTTCAGCGGCGGAGCCGCGCTCGGGTCTTCGTCACGCTGGACAGCGTCGCGCGCACGGGCGTGCCGAGGTAGAGGCCGAGAGAGGCCCCGGAAGCCAGACCGATCCCGATCACCGCGGCGTCGATGAGCGACCCGCCCGCGCCCACGACCCCGCTCGCCGTCCCGCCCGCGTGCACCATCTCGAGAAGCCCCTGGAAGACCGCCACGCCGGGGACGAGCGGCACGATCGCGGCCGTGGTCACCGCGACCGACGGCACGTGCAGGTTGTGCGCGATCAGCACGCCCACGAAGCTCGCCAGCAGCGCGCCGACCGCGCTCGCCGCTGCGGGGTGCAGGTTCACGGCGGTCGCGCCCAGGTAGCCCGCGATCGTGATGGCGCTGAGGAGCGCGCTCACGAGGATGATCCGCAGGCCCGCTCCGTTGAAGACCGCGACCGCGACCGCGATGATGACCGCGCCCGCGAACACGCCCAGCAGCGGTCCGAGCGGGGCGGGATCGTCGGGGAGGTCCATCGTGAAGCCCAGCAGCCCGCCGAGCTCCAGGCCGACGAGGATGCCGATCACCACGCCGAGCGTCTGCATCGTGAGGTCGAGGATGCGGCCTCCGGCCGTGAGCGCGAAGCCGTCGATCGCGTCCTGCGCCGCGCCGACGACCGTGAGACCGGCGAGCATGAGCACGATGCCCGAGGCGACGATGATGGACGGGCGGATGCCGACGAACGGCTCGATCCCGGCCGCGCCCAGCGCCGAGACCGCCACCGCCACGACGGTCGTGACGAACCCGCCCGCGATCTGGCTGAAGAACAGCGGCACCCGGATGCGCGCGAGACCGGCCTGGGTGAGCGCGGCGACGAGTGCGGCGAGGAAGGTCAGACCGACGATCACCGGCGAGGCGCCGAGCAGGATGCTCACGCCGACCGCGAGCAGGGCCCGGGCGACGATCACGACCGGCTGCTGGTAGCGGAACGGCAGCCGACGTATGGCCCGGAACGCGGTGCGCGCCGACTCCAGGTCGAGGCCGTCGGCGATGTCGGCGACGAGCGCCTGGACGCGCTGCAGCTTGGCGTGGTCGGGGGCGGCGACGCGCACCACGCGCACGAGTGTCTCGGGCCACACCTCGCCGCTCAGGTGGAACGACACGGTGATCGAGTTGTATGTCACGTCGACCTGCACACCGCGCAGACCGTAGGCCTCGCTCACGCGGATGATCGCGAGCGTGACCTCGTGCGCGGAGGCGCCGACCGCGAACATCGCCTCGCCGATCCGGGTCGCGAGGTCCAGCACGCGCGGGACCGTGCGCTCGTCGATGACCGGCATGATCTCGGTGTGCGCGACGCGCGACGGGTCGTTGTGCAGGATCCGCTGCATCGAGGCGAGCAGTCGCCGGCGGGAGTTCGGGGACATGCGTCCATTCTTCCGTGCGATGCCTCGTGCCGCGGAGACGCGCGGGCGACCTCGGAGATCCCGCACCCGTCGACGTCGGATGTCGTCGTGGTGTAATCGTTCAATGCTGTTCGCTCATGACAACATGCCCGGCGTGCATCTGTCGGCCGCCCTCGTGAACGCCGCCGTATCCGAGGTCGCCCGACCCGCGCTGGAGGCGCTCCTCGACGAGCACGGCATCCGGCGGCCGCAGCTCGACGTCGAGCAGGCGGCGCTCCTGCACGACTGGGCCGTACGTCTGCGCGCCGTCTTCGCGGCGGAGGACGTGGATGCCCGCACGGTCGCGGTCAACGCCCTGCTGACCGTCGGGACGACCGGCGTCTACCTCACGACCCATGACGGCCGTCGTCCGCATCTGCACTTCACACCGGAGGACGACGACGTCGTCGGGCGAGTGCGGGCCGTCACGGCGGGAGGGCTCGCGATCTTCACCGTCGAGTCGGAGGGAGAGCGCCTCGGCGCATGTCTGCGCGCCGGGTGCCGCGCCGTCTTCGTCGACACCAGCAGGAACGGCCGACGTCGCTACTGCTCCGCGCGCTGCGGCAACTACGACGCCGTGCACCGTCATCGCTCCCGGACGTGATGGCGGTACCTCCGACTGTCATGGTTGAAACGCTCTGACTCCTTGCACGAACCTCGGTGAGTGCCTCTCGCCTTCACCGCCATCCTGCCCGTCGTCGTCCTGCTCGCCGTCGGCTGGGCGCTGCGTCATCGCGCCCCGCTCGACCCGAGCTTCTGGCGGGGCCTGGAGTGGATGAGCTACCGGGTCTTCACGCCCGTGCTGTTCGTGACCTCGATCGGACGCGCGGATCTCGGGGCGGTGCCCATCGGGCCGCTCGTGATCGCGCTGACGGTCCCGGTGCTGCTCGTCCTCGGCATCCTGCTGGGCGGTGCACGCATCCTGCGCATCACCGGCGCCCGTCTCACGTCGCTCGTGCAGGGCTCCGTACGAGTGAACACCTATCTCGGGCTGATGTTCGCGGCGGCCCTGCACGGTGAGGAGGGGATCGCGACCTATGCGATCGCGAGTGCGGTCATGGTGCCGCTCGTCAACGTGGTGTGCGTCTCCGCGCTCGCACGCTGGGGGGAGAGCGTGCACGAGCAGCGACCGCGGTTCGCGCGGGAGATCCTGACGAACCCCCTGATCCAGGGCTGTGTGATCGGGATCGCCGTGAACGTCCTCGCGCTGCCGCTCGAGGGGCCCGTCGCGACGGTGCTCGACCTGCTCGCCGCGCCGGCCCTCGTGACCGGCACCCTCATCGCCGGGGCGGCGCTCACGTTCGCCTTCCGCCGGCGTGACGTGCTCGACGTCGGGATCGCCGTGGTCCTCAAGCTGCTGGTGCTTCCCGCGCTCGCCGTGGCGGCGGCCCTGCTGCTCGGCATCGACGGCGTGGTGCTCTCGGCGATCGTGCTCATCGCGGCCGTCCCCACCGCGCCGTCGGCCTACGTCCTGGCGCGGCGCATGGGTGGTGACCATCGGCTGATGGCGTCGATCACCGGGGTGCAGACGGTCGCTGCGCTCGCCACCGTGCCGCTCGTGCTCGCGGTGCTGGAGGCCGTCACGACGCGGTGACGGCGTCGGCGCCGCCGGGGGAGGGCGCCGCACTCGGCCATCCGGCAGGCCCTGCCGATCCCGCCGGGTACTCCTGCAGGGGGACCTCGCCCGCCGCCCAGGCATCGCGGATCGGCTGCAGGATGCGCCAGCAGTCCTCGGCCTCGTCCGCGCGCACCGAGAGGGTGACGTCGCCGTCGAGGAGTTCGTCGAGCACCTCCTCGTAGGAGCGCTGCTGCCCCTGGCCCATGTCCGCGACGAGCTCCTCGTCTCGCAGGTCGAACGGCTCGTCGCCGCTCGTCACGTGCACGTCGAGGGTCATGCGATCCGGGCCGAGCGCGAAGGTCAACCGCCCGCCGTCGCGCGGTGCGGGCGAGAGTCCGGCCGGCAGGTGCCGCACGGGGCGGAAGGTCACCACGACCTCGGAGCGCTTGGCGGGCAGAGCCTTGCCCGAGCGGAGCACGAAGGGCACACCGGCCCACCGTTCGTTGGCGACCTCGAAGACGACCTCGGCCAGCGTCTCGGTCGCGCGCTCGGGATCCACCCCGTCCTCGTCGACATACGAGGGGATGTCCTTCCCCGCGACCGCTCCCGCCGTGTAGCGGGCCCTGTGCGACGCGGTCGCGGGCGAGTCCGCCCACACATGGGTGGCGCGCAGCGCGGCGGCCTTCGCGTCGCGCAGGTCGCGCTCGCCGAGAGTCGCCGGCGGCTCCATCGCCATGAGCCCCAGGACCTGCAGCAGATGGCTCTGGATCATGTCGATCATGGCTCCGGCGTGGTCGTAGTAGCCCGCGCGGTTCTCGAGCGCGAGGGACTCGTCGAAGCGGATCAGCACCGACTCGATGTGCTCGGCCGACCACACCGGATCCCACATGCGGTTCGCGAGACGGAGCCCGAGGAGATTGAGGAGCATCGAGCGCCCGAGGAAGTGGTCGACGCGGAAGATCCGGTCCTCCGGCACCAGCGCGGTCAGTGCGGCGTTGAGGGAGCGGGCGCTCGCCGCGTCGTCGCCGAACGGCTTCTCCATCGCGAGCACCAGGTCGTCCGGGAGCTCGACTCCGCGCAGGGCCTCTACCGCCTTGCGCGTGATCGCGGGCGGCAGGGCGAAGTACAGCACGGTGCCAGGCCCGACCGTCTCGATCAGGGCACCGAGGCCCTTCGGGTCCGTGACGTCGACCGCGGTGTAGTCGCCGATCGTCACGCGCCCGGCGGCGTCCGCTCCGACCGCCTCCGTCACGGTCGTCCGCCAGCGGGACTCGTCCCAGTCCTCGACACCCGCGCCGCGGACGGTGACGGTGCGATCGGCCTTCCGCGCGAGCAGTGCACCCAGCGACGGGAGAAGCAGACGGGAGGTGAGATCGCCCGATGCTCCGAGGATGAGCAGGGTCCGTGACGTGCTGGCCATGCCGTCGAGGGTATGCATTCGCCGAGGACCTGCGCCACCCCGTGGTCACGTCCGCGAACTCGTGGCACACTGCGGATGGTGACTGCACGGATCGAGGACTACGCCCTGCTGAGCGACTGCCGCACGGCGGCGCTCGTGTCCACCGCGGGGAGCATCGACTGGCTGTGTCTGCCGCGCCTCGATTCCGCCTCGGTGTTCGCGTCGCTGCTCGGAGACGAGCACCACGGACGGTGGCAGCTTCGCCCCGTCGACGTGGATGCCGTGAGCACGCGTCGCTACGACGGCGACACGTTCGTGCTCGTGACGCGGTGGCAGAGCGGCGACGCGGTCGCCGAGGTGCACGACGTCATGCCCGTCGGCGCGGATCCCGAGGCGTCGGGGCTGCGGACGGACGTCGTGCGGCGGATCGTCGGCATCCGGGGAGAGATGACGTTCGCGCAGCACCTCACGCTGCGATTCGACTATGCCCGGGCGATGCCGTGGGTGCGTCAGACAGGGACGGACGACGAGCCGTGTCTCGTGGCGATGGCGGGACCTGATGCCGTCGCCATCCGTGGCGCGCGGCTGGAGCCGAACGACCACGAGCACACGGGCGACGTCGTGATCCGCGAGGGCGAGGTGCGCGACCTCCACCTCACGTGGTTCCCCTCGCACCGCGACGTCCCGGCGCTGCTCGACGCGGACGCCGCGTTCGCCGAGACCGCGAACTGGTGGCGGGAGTGGGCGGGCAGCATCGCGCACACCGGCCCGCACCATGCGGAGGTCGTGCGGTCCCTGCTGATCCTCCGCGCGCTGTCGAACCGCGAGACCGGCGGCATCGCGGCCGCGGCGACCATGGGCCTGCCCGAGGACATCGGAGGGGAGCGCAACTGGGACTACCGGTACGTGTGGCTGCGCGACGCGGCGCTCACGCTCGAGGCGCTCGTCGATCACGGGTTCCTGCGCCTCGCCGACAGCTGGCGCACCTGGCTGCTGCGCGCCGTGGCGGGTGATCCGGCCGACCTGCAGATCATGTACGGCCCTGCGGGGGAGCGTGACATCACGGAGCGCGAGCTTCCGCAGCTGCCGGGGTTCGAGGATTCGCGCCCGGTGCGGCTCGGCAACGGCGCCGCGACCCAGTACCAGGCCGATGTGGTGGGCGAGGTCGTCGTCACGCTGTCCGCCGCGCGGGCGGCGGGCGTGCGCGAGACGGCGTTCTCCTGGGCATTGGAGAAGCAGCTTCTGCGCTTCGCGTCCGAGCAGATCGAGCGGCGAGACCAGGGGCTGTGGGAGATCCGCGGGGAGCCGCAGTACTTCACGCACTCGCGGGTCATGATCTGGGCCGCATTCGACCGTGGTGTCCGGGCCGTCGAAGAGGACGGTCTCGATGGTCCGGTGGAGCGGTGGCGAGAGCTGCGCGACCGGATGCGGGCCGAGATCGACCAGCGCGGCGTGCGGGACGGACATTTCGTGCAGCACTTTGACACCGAGGAGGTCGACGCCTCGCTGCTGCTCCTCCCGCAGGTCGGATACTGCCGCCCCGACGACCCGAGGATGCTCGCGACGGTCGACCGGATCGAGCAGACCCTCGTGCAGAACGGGCTCGTCTACCGGTACCGCACCGCGACCGGGGTCGACGGGCTGTCCGGTTCTGAGGGCGCCTTCCTCGCCTGCTCGTTCTGGCTCGTCGAGCAGTACGCGTGCACCGGCCGTCTCGACGAGGCCGAGACGCTGATGGACCGGCTGTGCGGCCTCGCGAACGACGTCGGGATGCTGTCGGAGGAGTACGACCCGGTCGCGCGGCGTCAGCTCGGCAACACGCCGCAGGCGTTCTCCCACCTCGCACTCGTGCGTGCCGCGGATGCGCTGGCCCGCAAGGCGCACCGGCCGCGCGGGTAGGAACAGTAGAACCCCCACCCGGACGGGATGGGGGTTCTCGTGTATCCGTGCCCCCGACAGGAGTCGAACCTGCGACCTACGGTACCAACGTCCGCATGTTGACGCCGAGGATCCCCGCGGAGTTCGTTCACACTCGCGCCGCTCTCGCTCCCGTGACCCCCATCGGCGAGCGCGTCGCCTGACCTCCACGCGACAGCAGCGGTCCTTGATACCGCGCCGCGGCCACTCCGCCCCGTGAACGACACACACCGGGAATCGCGGTGGAGTCTGGGCGCGGCGGTCGTCGCGAGGCGCTCGCCGCCGTCCATACGGTCGAGGCAACAGCTATTTCCGAGGGGGAAATGATGAACGATACAGATCTGCTCGAGGCGTTCGCCGACTACCAGCGCAGCGGCAACCGAGCGGTCCGAACGATCCGCACGCGAGAGTCGATCCTGCGCGCGTTCGCCGCGCGCCAGGAGACCGACCTGCTCACCGCGACCGTGTTCCACATGCGCCGCGACATCGGCCGGCAGGAGATCGCGCCGTCGTCACGCGCGACGACGCGTGCGACCTTCCTGGCGTTCTACACGTTCGTGCACGACGAGGGGCTCCGCGCCGACAACCCCGCGCTGCGGCTTCCCGTGGTCCGCGTGCCGAAGCGTCGCCCCCGGCCGTACTCGCAGGAGCAGATCGACCGGATGCTGTCGACGGGCGCATACAAGCGCACCCGGGCGATGATCCTGCTCGGCGCGTACCAGGGGCTGCGTGCATCGGAGATCGCCGCCGTGCACTCCGACGACGTCGACCTCGAGAGCGGCACGATGAAGGTCCTCGGCAAAGGAGGTCGCACCGACTACCTGCCGCTGCACGATGTGATCCGCGACCTCGCGCCGACGATGAACGAGGGCTGGTGGTTCCCCGCGCGCGGCGGGCGCGACGGCCACATCAAGGGACAGTCCGTCAGCGACCTGATGACCGACGCCCGCGATCGAGCAGGGATCGTCGACAAGCGCCTCACGGGGCACTCGCTGCGCCACAGCTTCGGGACCGAGCTGGTGCGAGGCCGCGCGAACATCAGAGCCGTCCAGGAGCTCATGCGACACGCCTCCCTCGCGCACACCCAGCAGTACACGCTGGTCCTCGACGAGGACGAGCGTGAGGCGCTCAGCGTGCTACCTCCGAGGACGATCCCGACTCACTCCGGAAGGAAGGCCGCGTGATGACCGAGCGACGTCAGCCCGACTGCCCGAAGTGCGGAGCGCCGTGGCGAGTTCGTCAGCTCCGCGCACACGTTCGACACTGCGAACGGTGGGAAGAGCGCCCTCGGCTGGTGCGCTACCTCGCCGAACAGCGCCGCGCGGCGTAGCCGCTGCGGAGCGCGCGCTGGGGACGCGCGAGAAGCCCCTCCACGCATCTGGGGTGCGGGAGGGGCTTCTCAGTGTTCGCGGCCGCGCACGACGCGTCGCTCCTGCAGGAAGCACGCGTCGCGGATCCGGATACGTCGTGTGGCGATCGCCGACGTGTGCTGCTGATGCCGCGACGTCGGCGCCGCGCAGTAGACTCGACGCTCTCGGCCGGAGGAAGGACACACCGGCAATGGGGAACCCAGGCGCACGCCTCTCGGCAGCGCTCGACCGACGATCGCAGCACCAGTCGATCATCGCGGCGGCGAAGCACGGTCCGCTGCAGTCGCTGACGGACCGCGAGCTCGAGGTGCGCGATCAGCCGATGACGATCTACCCGCGGCCCAAGCTCGTGCGCGCGTGGGTCCGGTTCGGGCCCGAGTCAATCCGTGTCGACGCGAAGCTCGTCCGATCCACGCCCCTCGCCGCCGGCATCGAGTTCCGGGCCGAGGAACACACGTTCCGGTGCTGGGTATGGGGCAACGCAGTGACGCTCGTCGACGACGAGTAGCCGGAGCGCCTGGCGGCCCCTGAGACGCAGAAAAGACCCCCACCCGGCCCGGAGGCTAGGTGGGGGTCTTTCGATGCGCAGATCAGGCCGCCAGGGCGTACTGAGCGCGGTTGTTCACGACAGCGAGGAAAGCGGCCAGCGCGGTGAGAGCGGTCGACACGGCGGCGAGGATGCTGCCTGCCTGCTCGTCGGTGAGGAGACCGACGGCGACGGCGACCGGTGCGGCGGCCGCAGCGAACGCGTAGATGACACCGCGGCCGATGGTATCGAGCCACACGGCCGCCTCCGACGGTCTGAGGAACGCGAGCGCCAGGAGCGCCTGCAGGAGCTGCAGCAGCGCACCGGTGAACACGAGCACCAGGCCCGTGGTGTCCTCGGTCGCGAAGCCGAGCTGCACGGCGAGCACGCCGAGCACGG
Organism: Microbacterium sp. NPDC089696; assembly: GCF_044749125.1. Taxonomy (NCBI): domain Bacteria; kingdom Bacillati; phylum Actinomycetota; class Actinomycetes; order Micrococcales; family Microbacteriaceae; genus Microbacterium; species Microbacterium sp. NPDC089696. Next base: position 1,618,256 of record NZ_JBIVHF010000001.1, read on the forward strand.
CGAAGAACGCCTGCAGCGAGACGCGCCGATCGTCGGTGAGCCAGTCACGGATCTTCTTCATGGGATTCACCTCCCTCACGGGGTCGGCGCCGGTGCCGGCGCGGTGGTGGTCGGACGGCAGATCGTCGCCGGCTGTCGGGAGAAGGTCCCGAACTGCGAATCGGCGACCGATAGCCAGACCTGCTGAGCGGTCGAGCCTGCCGGACACGTAGGCCCTGCAGGACCGACGGGTCCCACCGGGCCGACCGGACCGGGGACCGTCGAGGGTGTGCCCGGTTCTCCCTGCGCCCCGCGATCGCCTCGGCACGCGTTCCCTGCGCAGAACGACTGCAGCGCCGCCAGGAGCTGCTCCTGCGTCGGTGCGGGACCCGGGAGACCGTCGGACCCGTCCTCGCCGTCCTGTCCGTCCTTGCCGTTCACGACGGTCGGGCTCGTGGACTCGGGGACCGGCTCGACGACCGGCTCCTCGCCGAGCTCGAGGACCTGCTCGCGCAGCGCCTCGATCGCTTCGCCGCGCTCGGCGGACTCGGCATCGCGCCTCTCGTCGGCAGCGGCAGCGGCGGTCTCGGCCTGCGCAGCACGCTCGGACTGCTGGAACGCGACGACACCGAGGACGATGACACCGACGACGGCGAACGCGCTGAGCAGCGCGAGCAGCGAGAGCAGCGCACCGATGCCGGACTTCTTTCGGCGTCTCGACTCAGTCATAGATGCCCTCCGGCCAGTCCTCGGGCGGCGGCGGATCTCCGCGCTCGATGTGCGCGCGAAGCCTCGACGCGTAGCTGACCGCTCGGAGCTTCTGCTGCTGCGTCTCGCGCTGCTGCTTCTCCGCGGCTGCGCGCTCGGCGTCCTGCCGCTGGATCATCTGCCACCGGCGTGTGAGCAGGACTCCCGCCCACACGCCCGAGCCGGTGATAACCGCGACGAGCAGCGTGACTAGAGGTCCGACCCACCAGTCCATCGCCCCTCCTCAGATCGCGCGCGGGCATGAGCCGTCACGCCTTCGCACCCGCGAGCGCATCCTTCACGCCGGCGGAGATCATCTGCTCGAGTCGAGCGAAGTCCTCGTCGGAGAGGTGTCCGCGCTCGATCGTCACCTTGGGGCAGAGGATGCCGAACAGTGCGAGGCGGTTCCGGTAGTAGGCGTCGCCCATCGGGTCACCCCACCAGTTCGAGCGCACCGGACCCATGTACTTCTGGACCCAGTCGCCCTCCGCCTGCGTGTGCACGGCGAACACCTGTCCCGTGGCCCAGTTGAGCCAGCACCAGGACGGCACGCCGCCGACGTGCGCGAACATTGAATCGGGCATCTCGTCCTCCTCGGACTGATCCGGTCGCACGACCGGGGTTGATGCTGCGCCGGCGGGGTCGCCTTCGTAGCGGTGGTTGTCCTTCTCGATGAAGTGCTCGAAGTGCCAGCGCTCGACGAGCGTCCACTTCCCGCCGACCCAGCGGTACACCGTGCGCACCCAGCCGTGGTCCGCCATGATCGCGAGGATCTGCTGCGCCTCGTCGGAGTCGATCGCGTCGCCGATCTGGTGCACGCTCGGCGTGTCCGGGTCGAGTGCGATCGGCGCCCAGGGCCCGCCGTTGAGGTAGCGGCGGTATGCCTGCCAGTGCTCGTCCTGACGGAAGAACGACCGACCGGCTTCGGTGATCTGCAGGAGGTGACCGATCCGCCGGTCGATGCGATGGATCGACGCTGCGGACTCGGCGGTGAGCCAGCCGCGACCGCCCTGCAGCGCGACGACAGATCGAGGACGGTACGTCATGATCGATGCACCTCCACGAGCTCGCCGTCGTCGTTCAGACCGACGTAGAACGGCGCGCGGCCCTCCACCTCGATCAGCGCGACGTCGGCGCCGCCCTCCGCTGCCAGCAGCTCGCGGAGCTTCTCGGCATCCGGGATTGCATCCACGTTCGCCTCCTCGTCCATCAGGCCGACTCGATCCACAGCTCTTGCTGATCCGCCCCGAACGAGATCCACCCGCCCGCGCCGAGGTACAGCGCGGCGGTGACCTTCTCCGCCGTCGAAGTCACGAACCGTGTCACAGCGCCGGGAATCGACATGACGAGACCGCCACCGTTCTGGTACGCGCGCGTGACGACTGACCGGTCGTTCGCCGCCGCGGTGACGTCAGCGGCGTTGTTCCGCATCGCCATCGCATACGCGATCGGACCCGCGGCGCTCGCGGACCCCGAGACCCGACTGCAGAAGATCTTCAACGGCTGGTTCACGGGCAGCTTCGGCGTCGAGACGACGGTTCCGAGCTGAGAGTTGATGACACCGCTTGACGTGCTCGACACCATGTACCCGAGCTGCTGACCAGGTGCGATGAGCCACTGCGTGCCGGTGTATACGTACGAGAGGCTGCCGACCCATGCCCGATCGCCCGCGACCAGGAGCCCCGGATTCGTGGCCGTCCAGGTGTCCAGGGCGGCCGAGTCCGCGAACCGCATCGATCCGTCGGCTCCGAGCCACAGCGCACCGCCCGTGTTGATCTCGAGCTTGTGGAGCCCGGGAGCATCGGCGCGGTAGACGATGAGGGGATTCGCCGCCGAGGGTGGGAGCCCTGCAGCGGTCAGTGCTGCGACGACCTGGCCGCGCTCGGTCGTGTTGGCGACCGGGACGACGTCGTGGATCGAGTTCGCGAACGCCTGATAGATCGTGGCGCGCGAGATCGACTGCTCGCCCCCGGTCGGGACGACGTGCTTACGAGCGTTCTGCGTGGGCATCGCTCACCTCCTCCTCGCGTGACGCATGCCACGCATCGTGTGTTCCCTGGTTGGCGACGAGCGCGCCGCAGACGGGGCACTCGGTATAAATCCCGTCGTTCGCGGGCTGGTCGATCGGCTCGTCCATCGGAGACCCCTCACTGCAGGACGGTGTACGTCACGGAGAGCGCCATACCGTCGGCATGGACTGGTGCTCTCTCAGGCGTCCCGGAGAACCCGGCATAGGCGCTCCCGACGGTCGCGAGGCCCTTGAACGCCCCGGTGCGGAACCCCTCGAGGACGGACGCGGGGAGCATGACGAACGCGCCACCGTTCGGCAGGAGTCCGGGAGTCGCGACGGCAGCGGCCGGCGAGATCACCGGGGCACCACCGGGGAACGAACCGTGCGGGGACGGCTGCAGCACCGCCGCCTTCGCGATGTTGTCCGAGCTGTCAGCCCGATACACCGACACGCCGATCGACAGGATCTCCGCGGCGCCGAGACTCACGACCCGCTCCCCGTAGACCGCGAGCCCGGTCATCGGCCCCGACCCGAACCCGTCGCCCTGCCAGAGCGTCGAGCGGCCGCCGTATCGGTTCGTGTTCCACTGATCCCAGGTCGAGAAGCGAGAGCGCCAGGAGCCGGACCACGCGGGCACGATCGTCGCCGTACGGGTCACCAGCGACCCGGGGTTGCTCGCCCCGCCGCCCGGTGTGCCAGGGCTGTCGCCGTTGTAGTTCCCCGACGGACCCGACACGAAGTACGGCGTGCCGAATCGTGACGGGGCGCGGAGCACGTGCACCCAGGTGCCGGCGTTGTACGTGCCGGGGTTGTACGGGAGGTCGACCTCGGTTCCGAGCACGGCGACCTTGAGCAGGCCGACGGCCGCATTCACGGATACGACGCGACCCCACGCGAGCTCAGCACCAGGGGAGAGCGGGCCGAGGCACATCGTGATGCGGCCGCCGTCGAGAGGCGACCGCAGGAGCCGCACGAGCGCATCCGGCGGATAGATCGCCGGGTCCGCGGGCACCCACAGGCCATCGGAGCCGCCGACCGAGACCTGAGCGAGACCGCGAGGGATATCGAGGCCGAGCAGCCGGCCGGTCACGAGCGCGCCGGAGTCCGTACCCGGAGTAAGCCCATCGGGGAGGGGGTCGGCGAGCCCGAATAGATCGAGGTTCGAGGGCATCACGACCTCCTCAGAACGTCGCAACGTCCATCTGCATGGGGCCGTCGGTGACGGTCAGCGGCAGCTCGACGCCGATCACGTATCCCCAGTCGACGACCTGGTCGTCGGTGTCCTTATCGACGATCAGCTCCACGGCGTCGTCGATCTCGATGCGCGGATCCGGCACGAGCTCGACGCGGCGCACGATCGACTGCCGGGTCGAGTTCGATCGCCTGGTCTGCGCCGCTGCGAGGCACTGCGCCTCGTTCGCGAGCAGCGGCGACGACCAGAAGGTCGGTACGGGCCGATACTCGCCGGAGGCAGCCATCGGCCCGCCCTCGACGGCGGCGACGGCCTGAGCTTCGACACCGTCCGCTGAGGACCGCGCCACGAACACGTTGTACGAGCCCTCGCGCGTGTCCTCCGTGGGAGCACTGATGAGCGTCCCGCCCTCGCCGTCCGTGAACGACATGACCGGTACGGGGGTCTCGGGCAGGGGCGGCAGCACCTGGATGCCGCCCCACGCGTCCTCACGCAGCCGTGCCGGCCACGCGTCCGCGATTTCGTAGAGAGCCTTGAGGCGCTCCTCGTCCCACTCCATCGCTTTCGGGCACGCACGGTCGACCAGCGAGGCATCGAATTGCACGGTCATGTAGTCCGGCGTCAGGCGTGCGAACTCCGACTTGAGGGTGCCGTTGTCGCGCGGCCCCGTCGGGACGATGAGCCGATCGTCGGACGCGTTCTGCAGGATGCCCGCGCCCGAGACCTCGATTTCGCCGCCGTCGCCGTCCTTCCAGTCCTGGATACCGAACCGGCCGAGGCGCAGCAGGTAGCCGTCGACGAGCAGCGAGACGTCGAGCTTCTGCCCGTAGCGTGCGAGCGGATGCTTCGGGTCGCGACCGGGTCGCCACGAGCGTGTCCGGCCGTTCTCCACCGACGTCCCGGGGACGGTCATCGTGAGCGTCGCAGTGACCTCCTGGCCCACCGTCCAGGTGATCTTGCCGGAGAGCACGGGCACGACGTCGGCGAGGACCTCGACCCCGAGCCACGAGGAGACCATCGGCCGCCATGACACCGAGGACGCGAGAGCCTTCGCGGAGGGTCCAGTGCGCACGTTCGGCTCCCCTCAGAGAGTCGACCAGTCGAGCATGTCGAACTGATCCCAGGTGAGGCCGGCCATCTGCGCGTCGAACGCGTTCCAGGTCTGGCCCTCCCACACGTCATCGAAGTAGTCCCACGAGAAGCCGGCGAGTCGCACGTCGAGGTACGGGTCGTCAATCAGCGCGTACGGCAGCGACCAGGCACGAAGCCCGCGAGCCTGGTACGCGACCGATGTCGGGTCACCGTACGAGAACACGCCGACCGGCGAGAGATCCATCGCCTCGACGCCCAGTCGATAGAGCAACGGCGTGCCCTCGGCGAGCATCTCGTCGAACTCCCGCTGCTGCGCGGTCTCGACGAGCACGACGAGCGTGCCCTCGACGTCGCTCGTGACGTCGTGACGGATCACGGGGCGTCGACGCCCGGCGACTCGGTGACGCACCTGCCCAGACACCATCTGCGTCTCGAGAGATCCCTTGAGCAGTCCGACGATCAGAGACCGGGAGCCGCTGAGCGTCTGCAGGGCGAGGTGACCGGGCAGATCGTCACGGCCCTCGATCGGGACGACGATCGGTGCCGAGGTCTGCGCGGCTGCGCCCGCCCTGAACGTGTAGATGATCGGGACGTTCCCGGGGGTGCGGTTGTCGGCGAGCACGAGCTGCTGCCCGTCGCCCACTCCCTCACCTCCCGGGACCGTCCACGAGTGGTCCCCAGCCTCGCCGGTCAGCGTCCACGGGACACCGGCCGGCGTGACATCGACCACGATCTGCACATTCTGCGGGGCGGCGCCACCGATCAGCGTTGCCGTGATCATCGCCGCCTCCCTCCGCGCCGGAACGCCGTGTTGGCCGTGGAGACGACCTCTGCCGACGCGCCGCGAGCGACTTCCTCGGTCTGCGCGCGCATGTACTCCGGACCCCACGGGCTCTGCACGTAGATCGCGCGCTCGTCCGACGTGCTCGAGGCGGATGCTCGAACAGCGTCGGCCTGAGAGGCCGCTACGTGCGCGGTGAGCGACGCGGCGTTGCCGACCGCCTTCGACAGAGCGGCTGCAGTCGACGAGTCGCCGACACCCGCCGAGAACTGATCGACCAGCGCCTGCCCGCCCTCGCGGATCCGCCGCCAGCCGGAGCCGGAGAGTGGACCGCGCTTCGCGGGGGAGTGCGGGAAGAACCCGCCGACGAAGTCCATCATGTCGCCGAACGCGCTCCCGACCGCCCCGAACATGTCCTTAACGCCGTCGATGAGTCCCTGGATGAGGGACTTACCAGCGTCGAACAGTTGCGGGATCAGCGAGACGATCGCCTTCACCAGCTCCGGACCGAGACCCAAGATCGCCGAGATCAGCTCGGGGATGATCTTCGGCAGCGCCTGCACGATGCCCTTGAACAGCTGTACCGCGCCCGTGATGAGCATCGGGATCATGCTGATCAGCGACGTCACGACCTGCGGGATCATCCCGATGATCGCCGTCAGCAACTGCGGCAGCACGACCGGGATCGCCTGCACGAGCTGGATGAACAGATCGACCGCGGCGAGCAGCAGCGTCGGGATCATCCCGACGAGCGTCGTGATGATCTGCGGAAGCATCTCGACCAGCGTCGTGATGAGCTGCGGCAGCACCTGGACGATAGCGAGCACGAGCTGCAGGAACAGGTTGATCGCGGTCTCGAGCAGCGTTGGCAGCATCCCGATCAACGTCTCGAGGATGACCGGCAGCATCTCGACCAGAGCCGTGACGACCTGCGGGATCACCTCGATCAGCGCCGTGATGAGCCCCGAGAACAGCTCGAGCCCCGCCTCGATGATCTGCGGCAGCATCGCGATCAGCATCGGCAGGATCTGCACCACGGCGTCGATCAGACCCGTGAATAGCGTGATCGCCGCAGCGATGATGATCGGCAGCGCGCCGACGAGCGCCGTCCCGAGGACCGGGATCAGCCCGACGACAGCCGAGATCAGGTCGGGGAGGACCTGGACCGCCGCGTCGACGACCGCGAGTAGCAGCGAGACGAATCCCTCGAGGAGGACCGGCAGCCCTGCCGAGAGCGCCGACACCATCTGAGGGATCAGCGTCGTGATGAGCGTGACCACCTGGCCGACGAGGCCCGTGATCGCACCCACGATGACCGGGATCATCGTCTCGAACCCGCTCGCGAGCGTCGTCGGATCGATCGTGAATACTGCGATCAGCGCACCGATCGCGAGACCCACCGGGCCGGTGAGCCCGAGGAACAGCCGCCCGATCACGGGGAGCTGCGCGAGCAGCGGGCCGAACAGACCGACGACGAGACCGATGATCGGCGCGAGAGCGCCGAGCGAGCCGGTCAGGTTCGAGAAGTCAGGCGCCTCGTACCCGCCCGCGAACGACTCCTTGATGCCGTTGAACATCGTCGTGAGCCGCTCGAGGACAGGACCGATCTTGCCTGCGATCTGATCCGTCAGCGCCGCCATGAACGGGCCGACGACGGCCGACGCAGCGTCGAAGGCGGATCGGACCATGTCCGCGAACTGCTTGAGCAGCGGGAACAGACCGCCGACGAGCTTGTCGCCCTCGACGCGAGTGCCGATGAGCGCGACGCCGAAGCGCTTGAGCGCGGCGAACGCGTTCTTGTACGACGACGTCGTAGTCTGCGCGACCTCGGCCGCCATGCCGCCGGTCGCGTCGCGCACGGCCGCTTCGTACACCTCGGCAGTGATCTTGCCCTCAGACGCGAGGTTGCGGACCTCGTCGACCGAGACGCCGATGCGCGAAGCGAGCGCGCCCCAGATCGGGATCTGGCGATCAGCGAGCTGGTTGATCTCCATCGTGTAGGCGCGACCCGACGTGCGGACCTTGCCGAAGATCTGAGCAACCTCTGACAGCGGCACCTTGCCGGCGGTCGCCGCACCCTTGACGGACTCGAGGTAGGCCGCGAGCTCGGGACCGGTCTTGACCCCGGCGGTGAGTGCCATCGACGCGGCGCCGGCCATCTCGTCGAGACCGAACGCAGTCCCCACGGCGGCGTTCTCGGCGTTCTTGAGCGCCCCAGCGACCTGGTCGCTCGAGAGGCCGAGCCCGCGCATGCGAGCTGTGGCGTCCTCGATCGAGAACAGACGTTTGAAACCTCCACCGACCGCGGCGCCGATCGTCGTCGCGATGCCAGCGGCGAGGAGACCGAGCTGCCCGCGAGCGAGCGTCACGGCATCCGACACAGTGCGGCCGACAACGCGCATCCCGGCGGCGAATGCCGACCCGATGCCCGATGCGACCTGACCAGCGACCCCGACCAGGCCCGAGAACGACTGACCGATGATCCGACCCATGCCGGAGAACGACCGCCCGACCGCAGACGTCAGCGGAGACAGCCGCTGCAGCGCAGGACCGAACAGGCGCGTGACGGCCTTCTCAGCGCTCGAAAGCGCCGAGGTGACCCGGAGGCCCACCTGTAGCCCGAAATCGCGCACAGCGAGCGCGGCGGGGCGTACAGCGTTCGTCACGCGGGCCGTGACGGCGGACCCGAACGCGGAGAGGCGGGTCGTCAGCGGCGCGAGCGTGCGGGTCGCGAGACTTGAGAGCGACGAGCCCAGCAGCCGAACCGGCGCGAGCACGTCCGAGACGTTGCGGCGGAACGCCGACCAGCCGCGGTTACTCGCCGCACGGGAGGCGCGCTCCGTGGCGGCAGCGACGGCGTCCTGCGCCGTCTTGAGCTTCGACTGAGCGGACGCGAGATCTGCAGAGATCCGAGTCACGCTCGCCGTTGACACCTCGAGGCGTCGACGGGCGGACGCGAGCCGCTCCTCCGCCGCGATCGCCTGCGACGAGCTCGCGCCGCTCTTCGCGATCGCCTCGGCGAGCTTCGTCTCTGCGACGCGCACGCGGCCGGCGTCGTCGGCCTGCTTGAGACGCGCTGTCGACAGCGCGCGCGAAGTGGTTGCGACGTTCTTCTCGAGCGTCTTGAGAGCGCCCGAGCCGAGGTCGCCGGCGGATGCCGTCAGCGCAGACCGGAGGCCGCGGCCGAGCTCCGCGCCTCCGGTCTGGCCGATACGCGCCATGCCGCGCTTCGAGGACTTCCCCGCGTCCGAGACGCCAGCATTGACCTCTTTCGCGATGCCCTTCCGCACCCCGCGGAACGAGGGGAAGATCGCGACGTGGCCGGAGCCGACTTCCTTCGAGGACACAGGGAACCCCCTCAGTCGCTGAACGCGGAGTACCGCTGCAGACGCTCTGTCATGTCCTCGCGGACCTCCGTCGGCACCGGCTCATACGCGGCCGGGTCGACGAGGTGATCCCACGGGAACAGCACCGACCCATAGGGCGGCTTCTGCGAGTAGCGGGCGATCGCCGAGAACGAGTGCAGGAGCTGCGCGACCTCGGTCATGGATGCGGGGCGCGCCCATCCAGCGATGGCCGCCCCGAGATACGTCGTCGTGTCGAGCGCGAGCGACTGCACCAGCAGCAGCGCCTCGCCCCACGAACACGCGTCGCCGCCGAGCTCGAACAGAGACAGCCCGAGACCACGAAAGTCCCGGGCCGCCTCGTGCTCGTGTTTCGTCAGGAGCTCAACGACAGCCCGGATTCCCCCAGGCGGGCCTCCGCGATCTCGTTGAACTTCGCGAAGTACTTCGCGGCGACGACGATCAGCTGGATCGTGTCGTCGCAGTCCTCCATGATCTGCTTCGAGTTGCCGATGCCGACCTCGTCGATGAACAGCTCGAGGTCGGCGAGCGAGTCGCCCTCGGACATGCCCGTGAGGCGCTTGAAGGTCTTGTAGGGGACCTTGGTCTTGAGCACGAGCTCCCCGGACGAGAGCTGCGCGTGGAAGATCCCGTCGGCCGTGGTGAACACCTCGGGCTTGGGCCCGGGCTCACCGGGGCCGGAGACCGGCCCCGGGTCGACGACGGGCACTGCGGCCGCGATCGCCGGGGAGGCATCCGTGGTGGTCTCCGCGATCGCCTGGTCGCGGACGGGGGACTCGGACGGCGTCGGGGAGACACCGTCGGGGATGATGTTCGATTCCATGAGCGTGGTCGCTCCTTGTCTGATGGGCAGATGGGCATGAGATCGGCCGGTGCTGCAGCGTGCCCATCACGCGCTGCAGCACCGGCCTGCTTGGGGGAGGGTCAGCCCTCCTCGGGCGGCTCGACGACGTTCGTGTCGATGAGCCACTCACCGAAGTGCTCGTTGTCGAAGTACGGCGAGCGCTGGTACTTGAACGTGATCGCGTAGCCCTTGACCTCGCCGCGGGTCGACTGGTCGATCTGGACCGAGTCGACCGTCGCGACGCCGAGGCGACGGATCAGGATGCCGTTGCGGAAGATCTCCTCGGACCACAGGAGGTACCGCGTTGCGTGACCGCCCGCGTCGACGGTGATGTACCCGTTCTCGTCGGGCGTCTTGCCCCACGCGACCTCGCGCACGAGGTTGTCGGTCTGCGCGAGCGTGACGGCAAGCGTCGCATTCGCGAGACCGGACGGGATCGAGTAACCCTCCTGAAAGAGCTCGATCGCGTCGCCGTCCTTCTCGGTGGTGAGGTTGAACCCACCGTCCTGCTTGAACAGGCCGAGCTTCCGGTACGCAGCCGGAAGCGCGATCTCGAGGACCGCGCCCGCGGCCGGTGCGATCACGTTGGCCTGTGCGACCGGAGCGACCCCGAGGTTTCCCGAGATCGGGACTCCTACGGCCCCGAGATCATTACCCTGCGCGTCAGCGACCATGAGCCGCTCCTTTCTGTCTAGGCACCCGACCCGCGCAGACGGAGAGCACCAGCGAGAGACTCACCCGGCGGGCGAGCCCTGCACCGTGTACGTCACGGTGAAGTAGATGCGCGTCCGGTCCTGGACCTCGGTGACCGTGTACCAGCCGTTGAAGTCGTCGACGGACGCGATGGGGCAGGACCGCCCGCCGAGAGTCGGCAGGTCCTCGTCGGTGAACGCACCGAAGATCGGACGCACGAGATCGCGCGCCGGCGCGTCGAAGATCCGCGTCCCGGCCAGGATCGTCACCCCCACGGACCACTGCGCGGTGATGATGGACGTCTTCGGGCCGCCGTCGTTGCGGATGACGATCAGCGCCTCGGGGAACTCGCCGTCGGCGGGCTCCTTGTTGCCGACGTCGGACGCCAGCGACGCGGCCGCGAGGATCTCGCGCGCGTAGTCGGTGAGCCACTGCTCGAGGTCGGGCCACTCGACGCTAGGCACGAGCGCCACCTCCGCCGAGTGAGCGGGCGAGGTTGCCCGTCTTGGACTCGACGCCGAGCGAGTGCGCGGCGCCCGCGACGACGCGGAACACGCAGCGGTACTGCGTGTCGTGGCGCTCGACGTGGATCTTGTCGCGGTACTCGCCGGTGAGGACCGGAGCGCGGCCGCGAGCACGGGATGCTGTGGCGTCAGCCGCGGTCTTGCACAGGCTGACCACACCCGGGGACTTGCCGAGCTCCGCGAACCATGCGTCGTTCGCGACGAATCCTTCGGGCATCGGGCACCTCCTGGGGCGTCGCGAGTACTCCCGCGACGCGTCGTGCGCGGCCGCGGTGAGGGACGACGCGTAGGTCGTCGACGCTCGACGCGTCGTGTGGCGATCGCCGACACGTCGTCGCGACCAGGTGGACGCGTCGAGGAGGACCTCGTCACGCGTCGGCGGCGGATCCGCGACGGATCAGCCGTGGTACTCCTCGAGCGCGATCACGAGCGTCGGACGCCACCCGGTGAACGGGTTCTTGTCGGTCTCGGGGAACTCGACGCACGACCAGACCTGAGCGCCGCGTCGGATGCGATCGCCGATCACGACGTCGGCATTCGGGTCCGTGACGGTGAGCAGCGCGGCGACTGTCGTCTGACGTCGCTGCGAGCCGTCGGCCTGAGTCTGTCCGACGCTCCCGATCGAGGCGCCGACGATCGTCAGCACCTCGGGGTTGTTCCAGTCCTGCCGGACGAGCTTCTTCGAGTAGCGGTCCTCGACGAGACCAGCGCGGAGCCGCTCGACGATCTCGCCGTGCTCGAACCCGAAGCCGTCACCGCCGGTACCGATGTACTCGCCGAGCGTGCCCATCACGCCTCCCAGACGAGGCGGTACGGGTCCAGGGTCCGGCGCTCGATCTCGAGCAGCGGGATGGAGATCGGAGCGCCGCCGGCCGTGAGGTAGCCGACGCTCGACCCGTTCACCGACTGATTCGCGACGATGCCGGGGGAGGATGCGCCGCGGCGGGCGAGCGTGGCGATGAGCGCCGCGACTTCGGGCACCTCGTCGGTCTCGTAGCCGTGACGGAGCTTCACGGAGATGCGCCCGAGGCGTCGCGTCCAGCGGCCGCCGCGCAGCTCGAGGATCCCGGCGCGGGAGAAGTCGACATCGGCGGTCACGTCCGTACCGTCGTTGAGGACCTCGAGGAGCTCGACGACTCGGCCGGACCGGAGCAGCAGCGTGTCGCCGCCGCTCCCGTCCAGCACGAGCGTCTCCTCGATGACGGGCGCGACATGCCATCCGCACTCACGACGGACAGAGCCGTGAGCGGCGGCCAACCAGAAGTCGGCGTTGATCGCAGTGCTCGACTGCACGATCGGTTCGATGGTCATGTCGCACCCGTCCTCGGTTACTTCGCGGCCGCGCCGCGCTTGGCGGGAGCCTTCGCGGGCGCCGGAGCCGCAGCAGCGCCGTCAGCGCTCTGGGAGGCATCCGGAGTACCGTCGGCACCCTCGGGGGTGGAACCGCCGTCAGCGGCTCCGGTGTCGCCCGCAGCGGCAGCACCGTCACCGGTGCCCGCGTCGGCGGCTGCAGGAGCACCGTCGGCCGCGGCGGCCTTGGCGGCCTCGGCTTCTGCTGCTGCCTGCTTCTCGGCGGCGGCCTTGGCGATCGCCTTCTCGGCGGCGGCCACCTCGGCGGCGCGCTCGTCGATCACGCGAGCCTCGTCCTCGGTGACCTGCACCGTGGTCCACTGGCCCGCGATCTGGACGCGACGGATGACGAGAGCCATGATTACTCGCCCTCCGTCACGGTCACCTTGACGTACGCCGCCGGGCGACGGACCGCGAGCGCGACGCGCTTCTCGGCCAGGATCGTCACCCGGTTGTTGACGAAGTCGTCCTCGTTGGTGTTCGTGCCCGAGAGCACGAAGGAACCCTTCGAGTAGACCGTCGCCGCCTGCGACGCACCGACCAGGACCGTGCCCGCCGCGATCGCCGGCGTGACGATGATCGGCAGGCCCCAGATGCGCACGGCGTCGTCCATCGAGCCGTTGCCGTACTGGCCGACGAACGGGCCGCCGGCGAGGTACTGGCCGTTGAGGTCCTTGGACAGGCGCACGGTCTGGTAGTCGGCCGGGTTCATCACGACGCCGTCGGCGACGAGGCCGGTCGCGAGCGTGACCTTCTGCGAGGCGCGGAAGATCGCCTCGATGAGGTCGGCCTCGCCCGCGGCGGTCTCCGTCTGCAGGCCGGAACGGTTCAGCAGACCCAGGGGGTTCTGGCCGGTGCCGTTGCCGGAGAGCAGCAGGATCTCCTCGGCGAGCGCGAGCTCGGCCAGGAGCCGGGTCTCGATCTCGGTGACGAGGAACGCGGCGTCCTCGAGCATCTCGGTCGAGACCTTGATGAAGCCCGCGACCTTCTTGAGGGTCTCGGTGACCGGGTCCCAGCCCGTGTGGTGCAGCTGGGGCTTGCGCGCGTTCTCCGCGATCGCCGCGACGGCACCCTCGATCGCCGAGATCTTCTCGACGTAGTAGGTGATCGCGTTGCCCGAGATGCCACCCGAGAGCAGCCAGTCCGTGAGGAACAGGCGACGCTGGTACTGACGGACCGGGGTGCGGTCGATGTCGGTGAGCAGCGGCGCGGGGACCATCGACGACACGTGCGTGTCCGTCGCGGCCTTCGTGCCGGTGTACTCGTCGGCAGTCAGCGTCAGACCGCGATCGATGCCGAGGCGCGCGATCTTCGTGCCGATGGAGTCGACGAAGTGCTGACCGATCGACTTCGCCGCGGTCGACTTCTCGCCGCGGAAGGTCTCGGGGACCTCCGGGCCGCCGAGTGCGTCGAGCTGCGCCTGTGCGGCCATGACCGATGCGATCTTGGTCTGCACGTCGCCGAGCGACTTCGTGAGGGCGTCGAGCTCCTTGAGCCCGTCGGCGTCGAGCGACTTGGTCGCGGCACCGTCCGCGGGCTCCATGAGAGTCCGCATCTTGGCCGCGATCTGGTCGCGCTCAGCCATGAGTGTTGCAAGATCCACCAGGATCTCCTTTCATCAGGGGTTGATGCCCGCGAGCTGCAGCGCAGCTCGTGCTCGGGCGATGGCTGACTCGTCGTCCGCACGCGACTTGGCCGCGACCGGCTCCTCCGCGTTGGCCGGCGGTGCCGGCTCCTCCGCGTTGGCCGCATCCGGTTCCTCGTCACTGGAGGTCGAATCGGGGTCACCCGCGGCCGGGGCGGCAGCGGGAGATTCGGGAGCCGGGGCCTCAGCGGCCTCGACAGGGGAGGGGATCTCGGGAGCGGACTGCGGCACCTCGGCGCCGGGGTCGATGCCGAGCGCCTTGTACGCGGCGTTGATGGCTGCCTGAGCCGTGCGGAGACCGTCGACAACGGGCTGCACCTCGGCCGACTTCGCGGAGAGGATCGTGGTCGCCGTGTTCGCGCCGATCGGCACGACCGACACCTCGAACAGCCGCATCTTGCGGAGCTCGTAGAAGAACCCGAGCTCCTCGGACTCGACGAACGCGGCCTCGAGGACCTCGTACCCGAACGACATCTGCTTGACGCGGCCGTCGACGAGGAGCTGATGCACCCGCTTGCCGGCGTTCGTCGTGAGGTCGAGGGCGACCTTCACGAGAAGCCCGTAGTCGTCCTCGACGGCCGAGATCGTCGCGCCGATGTTCATGAACGGGTCGGAGAAGTTGTGCGCCCAGTAGCACGGCACGCCCGACCCGCCCGGTCCGAAGTCCTCCTCGAGGGACTCCTTGAACGCGCCGGCCACGACGACGTCGCCGTACGAGTCCTTGTTGCCGAACACCGCGGCGTAACCCTCGAACACACCCGTGTCGGGGTCGAACGCCTTCAGCTCGAACGGCCGATCCTTGATCTTCATGCGGACACCTCCTGCAGAGAGGCCGAGCTCGGCTCGGCGGCGAAGTGCGCGAACGCCTGGTCGTTCACGCGGTCGGCGAGGACCTGTGCCTCGCCGTCGGAGAGGCCGACGTCGAGAAGGTCTCGGCGCAGCTCCTTGACCCAGCGGGTTCTGTCCCACCAGTGCGGATCCCCGGCGCCGCGCTTCGCCGAGATGACCTCGGCCTGACGCGTCCGGAATCGGTCGACGACGCCCTGAACGGACGACAGGGACTCGATGCCCTTCTGACCGGATGCCGCGCCACCGTCGACCGGCGACGCCTGCCCTCCCAGCACGACGTTGAGCGGGACGATCAGCTCGTCGGCGCCCTCGATCATCGGGAGGTTGAACTTCTTGCGAGCCTCGGAGCGGAGCATCCACGGGCCGCCCACGGCAGCCGAAAGCACCTTCGCCTGCTCCTCGAACGATCCGCGCAGCTTCGCCTCGACGTTGAACTCGAGGTACTGGCCGGCGGGCGCGCCGAGCAGCGGCAGCAGGAACGCGGTGAGGCGCTCCTCGATGCGGGTGATCAGCGGGCCGAGCGTGTCGGTGTAGAGCATCCGCCGGAACTCGCGGACGTTCGAGAAGTTCGCGTTGTCGAGCTGACCGATCATCGTCGGGTTGACGTGGTAGACCTGCGCGACCGTGCCGAGGGAGAGCTGCGTCGCCTCGGCCCACTCGTTCTCGCGCGGAGAGAAGCCGGCGGGCTTCCACTCCATGCCGTCCTCAAGCAGGGGAGTGCCGCCGGCCTTCGCGCCGCGGTTGCCGGTGAACGCGTCCCACATGCGCCAGAAGCGCTTGCGGCCGTCGTCATCCCAGCGCGGGGCGTCCTTCGGGCGGGTGAGGAACCCGCCGAACCGGCCGCCCTTCTTCCACGTCTGCTTCCGGTAGATCAGCGAGGCGAACTGCTCCTCGAGCACCAGGCGCAGCGTCTCGACGCGCGATGTGCCGCGCAGCGGGTTCCCGGGCGTGCAGCCTTTGAACCGGATGACGTCGCGACTATCGAACTTGAGCGTGCCGCCCTCCGGCGTCGTCACGGTGTACTTCTTGCTGCCGAAGTACTTCCCCTTGACCTCGACCCACGACGTCGGGAACACGCGCAGCGACTTGTCGGCCATCACGAACACGAAGGCGTCGTCACGGACGGCCCACTCGGTGACGAGCTGCTCGATGAGCTCGGAGAACGTCTGCTCGTCGTTCGCGCGGCGCAGGATCTCGGCGACCGGGCCCTCGCGGACACGGTCCACGTCGCCGTCGGCGTTCCGCTCGTAGAGGTGGAGCGAGAGCTGCATCATCTGACGGGCGAGGAAGTCGACGACCGTGCGGAGGTGCGGCTGCGCGGCCCACAGCGTCTCGGGAGCCATCCCCTCGATGCCGCGGAGGTAGTTCTCCGCGTCCATGAACGTGAACGCGCTCACGCGCACCTGGCGGCCGTCGTGCATCGTCACGTCGCCCGTCATCCGGCCGGACTGCCCGCCCGCGAGACGCGCCGTGAACTCAGACAGGAACCCCATCAGTCCTCCTCCCACCAGTCACCGAGGGTCTCCCCGCCGACTGCCGTGTACGCCGACACCGCGGCGGGGCCTGCGCCCGTCTCGAGCCCGAACAGGGCGTACGACTCCGCGACCAGCGGAGAGATATCGACCGGCGACGCCTTGCGGTCCCAGACCTGCAGGTCGCCGAGGGTCTTGGTCACCGCACCGCTCACGGCGATATCGGCGTTCGGCTGTCCGAGATGCCGCAGCGTCTGATCGCGGACACGGTCGTGGATGCGGCCCGTCGCCGAGCCGAGGTCGGAGCCGCCGATCTCGACGACGTCGAAGCCCTCGTCACGCAGCGCCGCGATGAACTCGTGTGCGGGCGCACCGCGCGCCTGCAGCGCCACACGGCGCACGCCCCACTTCTCGCGGATCTCGCGCGCGACTCCGGGCGCCCAGAGCATGCCGGCGCGATCGGCGATCACCTCGACGTGCGCGAGGTCGTCGGCACGCCAGCCGGCCACCGCGATGTACGTGTGGGATCGGTCGTGCGCGGTGTCGATCGCGAGGCACAGGTCCGACCCGGGGTCGATCTGAGACTCCTCGTCGGCGAGGTCGCCCCACTCCGTCGGGGAGAGGTACGTGCGCAGGTTCGCCGTGACCCACTGGCACAGCACCTCGGTGCGGTACTCGGCATCCGGCATCGTGCGGGCGTCGGCGATCGCGTCGGCCACGGTCATCGCGCCGTACCCGATCGACGGGTTCGCCTGCAGGATCCCCTCGACGTCCTCTTTGCCGCAGCCCTCCGGCGCCGACCACTCGAAGATCCCGAGGGACGTGTCGTGCTCGTTCACGAAGTCCTCGAGCTGCTGCAGCCCGCTGTCGACGTAGCTCTCCCAGTCGGCGATCGTGGCGAGCGCGGCCTCGCGCAGCTTCCACAGGACGACCGAGAGCGCGTCGCCCGCGTTCGAGATGCCCCACATCTGCCCGGACCAGAACGACTTCGCCGTCTGCGACACAGCGGCCCACGCCGCCCAGGTCTTCTGCTCGCGGAGCTCGTCGAAGATCACGCGCGCCGCGGGCTTGCCGCGGGTGTTCGTGGCCGCACGGACCTCGTAGTGCGCGAGGTTGCGCGCCCGCAGCATCTCCTTGCCGTTCGAGTCGAGCGCCTTCTGCGTGACCGCCTGCAGGTCGGGGACCGCTGCGGCCTGCTCCTCGTCGGTCTCCGGGTCCGGATCGCACCACAGCTTCACCGCGTTCCACGGCTCACGCGCGATATCGAGGCTCTGCGCGACGCCAACGATCTTGAACTTGAGCGGCGGCACCCGATCCGGGTTTCGCTTCGAGTCCACGAACAACCACCAGGCCGCGAGGACCGAGGACAGCATCGTCTTGCCTTGCTGACGCGCGACGAGCACGATCACCCGCTTGAAGCGGTACGTGCCGTCGACGTTCAGCTCGAGCGCGTGGATCAGCAGCCACTCCTGCCACGGGTACAGGTGCACGCCGAGGATCTCGAGCGCGAACGCGATCACCTCGAACCCGCGCGACGTCTCCGGCGTCAACTCACGCAGCGGGGGAGTGAACAACCGGGGGGTTGTCTTGCCCTTGAGGGTCGAAATCACCGCGACACCTCCACCCCCTGCGTCTAGGCGGTGTGCCGCTGCATGAACGCGTCGAGCTTCGTGACCGTCGCGCCCTCAGAGGCGTCCGGTTCGTCCACGGCATCTGGGGCCTCAGAGGGCTCGTCGGGCGCCGATTCGGGCGGGATTTTGGCCGGTTTCCGCGCCACAGCGCGCGAAACGTCCTTCTGAGCGGACAGATACGCCGAGATCAGGGCCGCCGAGACCCCATCCATGCCCTTCGCGTCGATCTGACGCGCGGAATCACGCAGAAACTCGACGAGAGCGGCATCCAGACCCTCACAGTCGAGATCAGCCGCCCGGATGACCTTGTTCACCGCCCGGAGGTGCTTCTGAGCCACGAGAGACCCCCAGACACGAAGAAACCCCGCCCAGAAGGGTCGGGGAGAGAGGACAGGAGCAGGCGGGAGTGGGCGCTGGTGTGGCCCTCTGGCGGCGTTGACGCCCCTCCCCTCGGGTCAGAGGGTGGGTGGGGTCGCGACGTACATCGGGAGGGCGCCCATCGCGCATCCGGGGCATGGGAGCGGGCCGGACGCGACGACGTCGCCGTACTCACGGTCGATGAGCTCGTGGGGTCGGCAGACGTGGGTGTGGCCGGGGGTCCCGCGGAACGCGAGGACGACGACGGCGGATGCGGTGCAGCCGACGACGTCGCAGGGGATCTCCTGGTTACCGGCCACGCTGGTTCCACTCGTGCATCTCGTCCTGCATGACGATGAGCCGTGGGGCGACCGGGGCGACGCGGGTGTGGCGCTCGGGCTTCGGCTTGCATGCGGGGCAGGTGCGGCCGCGGGCGCGGTCGAACCGTAGCCGTCGGATGCTCGGGACGCGGACACCGAGCATCCGACGCACCACACCCTGACCGGCGAACCAGAGGCACGAGGGATCGGTCACCCGGTGCTGCCGGGTGATGCGAGCACGGATGCGGAGGAGGCGGGCGATCTCGTAGAGGCGCATCCACCACGGGAGGCCGGCGACCATGCGCATGTGGTGCTGGACCCAGAGGGCGGAGGTCATGGTCGCTTACCTCTCCACGGATGCCCCTTCGGGATGCGGAAGCGGTGACGACGAGTGACGATCCGCGTCGTGCCGTCGGCGCTGCGGGCGACCATGATCTCCCCGTGCTCATCGATCACAGGGACGTTGCCGACGATGTAGCGGCCGTTCGCGCGGTGCAGTACGCCGTCGAGGACGATCAGGCGGCGGGCGCGGCGGCCGGTCAGCTCGGCCTTGCCTGTGATCGCTTCGACGAGTGCGGCGTCGCGGCGTGAGATCTCGGCGCGGGTGCGCATCAGTCGTCCTCCTCGTCGGGTCCGCACATCATGAACGTGTGGACGCCCTCGAGCGCGAGACCGGCGGCGACGCGCGAGAAGTGCTCGGCGGCGCGGGCGACGATCTCGGGGTCGCTGGTCGTGACGCGCAGCGTGACGTTGACGGGCGCGCTCACGATGCCTTCCCCGGCGTCCAGCCCGCGGCCTCCATGAGATCGGAGAACAGCCCCGGCTCGCAGACCACGTACCCGTCGTCGTCGAGCGCCGCGACCATGTTCGTGGTCTGCCGGCGCACGGGGTCGACCTTGTGCCACCAGCGCTCGCGCACGTCGGCGTCGACGATCAGCGCAAGGATGGACGGGCTGGGTGACACGTGCGCCACGCCGACCTCAGCACCGTGTCGGCCGGCGCACTGGAAGTCGCGCGTGAGGCCGGGAGTCTCGGGCGTCTGCCGCGGGTATTCCATCGTCCAGACGTGACGTTCGTGCGACCTCTGGTTGTCGCACTGCCGGTCGTCCATCAGGCGGCCCGCAGCGCGGTCGTCGTGAGCGTGACCGTGTCGCCCGAGATGTCGAGCTGCTGCACGCGGAGGAGGACGGCGGCCGCGGCGGCGAGCGACACAGAGTCGTCGTCGGGTGCGGTGCCGTCGACGTGCAGGCCGACCTCGACCGCGTACGTCGGGGCGTCGTCGGTGCGGGTCTCGGTGACGATCACGAACCCCTCGCCCGTCATCCACGCGTGCATCGGTGCGGCGTGCGAGACGATCGCGGCGAGCTGGTGCGCGAGCCAGTCGGTCGCGTGCACGGCGTGCTCGCCGAGGAGCTGGACGGTCGGGTCGCCGGGAAGGTCGACCTCGGCAACGGTGACGGATGACACGAGCATGATGGGGTGCTCTCTTTCGATCGATGGGCAGGGTCAGAACCACGACCGCGAGACACGGCCGAGACCAGGGTGAGGCGCACGGTTCGACCGGCGCCGGTTGCAGTCCGTGTGCGCAGCACGGAACCCGGCCGGATCCGTCTGCAGATGCGGATGCGTCGACACGGGGAAGTAGTGGTCGAGGGAGAACGAATCGTCGGTCGACCAGTCCGGGACCGTGTAGTCGACGCGCTGCCCGCACAGCCAGCACGGCGCGTCGTCGCGCTCGCACTCGGTACGGAACTCGCCCTTGAGACGACGAAAGCGCCGGCCGGTATCGCGGGGAGGCATGAGACCTCCCGACGCGCCGGCACGGCGCTAGGGGTTGGTGGGCGGGGCTAGTTGCGAGCTGCGCGGCGCTTCGTCTTCACGCGACCGTTCGGCTGCAGCGTGTGCGTGATGACCTGCCCGCCCGGAGCGAACGCACCGAGGACGAGGAGGATGATCGGCACGATGAACGCGGTCAGCAGCCCGAGGAGGATCAGCAGGATGATCCCGCCGCATCCCCACTGGTTGCGCTGGTACACGACGACCGACGTCTCGTCGGCGTAGCGGACCTCGCGGCCGGAGCGGATCGCGTCGTCGAAGATCCGCGCGAGCTTGGGATTCGAGGGGCGGGAGACTGCACCGGGGATCGACATGGTCGCGAGTATGCCAGAACGGGGGAGCCGGGGCGACTCTGGGGAAGTCGCCCCGGCGGGGGAAGGGGAACCGGAAATGCCGAACGGACGTCCCGGGGTGATCCCGAAAACGTCCGCACTTTCAAGGTAGGGGAGTGCAACGGACGGCGGTCAAACGCGACACGCCGATAAGATTCGGGTCATGCCACGCCATGACGAGTGGGAGAACTATCCCAACGTGAACGCCATCGCCGCTCAGCAGGGTCTCATCTACTTCGGCCGCGAGGGATCCCCGTACGACGTCGGCAAGCTCGTGGACCCGGATCTCTGGGATGCCGACCTCGCAGACGGCCCTCGATACGGGCAGCTGTTCGATCACACGATCCGGTTCAAGCCACGGGGGAGCGGCAACCGGGCGCCCGTGATGGCGATCACCGCGCCGTACCTCCAAGACTCCGAGGCGCTGCGGGAAGCAGTCGTGGCGTTCTGCGCCCGCTTCGGGCTCGCCGCTCGCGTCGGTGACGAGGCATACCGCATTTACCATCACCCGGCGACGCTCCCCATCGTGTTCTGGCGCCCTGACCTTCATCTGCTCCGCTGAGCCTTCTGCTGCGCGGCTGCAGCTTCGAGATCCGCTCGGCGGGCGGCGCGGCAATCGGAGCACGTGACGCCGATCCACGCATCTGAGATCCGGTCGTTCTTGCGCCCGCAGTACGCTCGTGTGCGCTCCGCGTTGCGGGCGCACACCCGGCTCGCGTCCGGTGTGGAGACCTTCTCCGGCTTGAGGGAGTCCCGCCACTGCTGGATCGGACCGTTGCTCACGCCGACTCCGGGATGCCGAGAGCGAGGAGCGCAGCCGCGCGCTCGGCGAGCATCGTCGCGACGGGCGGGCGGTCAGCACCGCGAGAGTGCAGAACGGACTTCACGGTCGCGTGCGGGACGCCGGCAGCCTCGGCGATCCGCTCACCGGTCATCCCCGCGGCCTTGAGGTCCCGAAGGTGCGCACGCACGGGCGCGGCGTCGACGAGGGACTTCTCCTGGACACCGGCAGCACGGCGGCGTGCACGGTCCTGCTCAAGCATCGCGTCCGTGCACGACGGCGTCGACGGGCAGCCCTTCCCTCGGCATCCGAGCTGGTAACCGTACGCGGTGCCGTGGTTCTCTCCGGCGCCCGCTTCGCGGCGGCGATCGCGGTAGTCGCGCATGTACTCTCGGTGGGCTTCGACGCAGGCGGCGCAGCGGCAGCCGCGGGCGTGGCATGCGTTCGTGCCGTGGCCCTGCTTCTCGATGCCCTCCCATCGCCGGTTCGCGGGACGGTTTGCGGTGAGGCCGGCCTGACGGCGGAGGTCGCCGACGTAGCTGGATGAGACGCCGAGCTCCTGAGCGATCTCACGGTCGGTCCTCCCGAGGCCGTGGAGGCGCTGCAGGTCGTCGCGGTGCTGAGCGGACGCTCGCGGGCCGTAGAGGTGCCCTGCGCGGGAGTCGGGGTTCACGGTGAGGCCGAGCCGAGAGCGGACCTGCGACACGGCCATCCGGGTGACGCCCAGGCGCTCCGCGATCTCGTTGTCGGTGAGTCCCTCGGCGTGTAGCTCGCCGATCTGCCGGCGGCGTATCGTGCGCTGCGAGGGCGCGGCGGGCGGGCGTGGGGCGCGCGGGGCCCTCGGCTCTCCGGGCTCTCGCACCTTGCGGTTGAGGGGCAGATCAAGCCGTCGACGGGCCTTACCGACCGATGCCGCGGAGAAGCCGAGAGCGGCGCCGATCCGGACGTCGGACCAGCCGAGGGCGTGGAGCCGCACGAGCTCGTCGTGATCCATGCGATCAGTGCGCGGCTGACGCTCGCGAGGCGGCTTCCGCTTCCGCTCGCGAGCGACCGCGGCGCGCGCACCCTCCCGCTTCGCCTCTCGGTTCGCGGCCGTGTCGCGGGCGCGCACCTCGGCGAGGTCTGCGAGCTCGGCCGCGATGATCTCGGCGGGCGTCTCCCCGGCGTCGACGCGCTTCCGGAAGCCCCAGTCGCCCTGGTAGCGGGTGAACACCTCGACGCAGGAGACTTCGGCGCCGCAGGTCGCTGCGGAGCCGTGGCATCCGGCGCGGTAGCCGGCGACGGTGCCGTGTTCGATCTCGGACAACAGCTCGAGCGTGTGGCTCATGACTTCGCTCCTCGGGTGCATTCGGCTTCGCGGCCGTGGGACTTGCGGGTCTCGTCGACGGCGGCTTTGACGACCTGCGGCGTGCGGCAGACGTCCTGGCCGCAGGTCCGGCACGTCGCCTGGTAGCGCTTCTCGCCGTCGACCATGACGACGCGGATAGGTGGGTACGAGAGAGGCATTAGAACAGCGCTCCTTCCGGTGATGCGCCGAGCGCACCGTCGAGTGGTTGTGCGGGGGTGGGGTGGTCGCGGTTGAACCAGCAGCGGGCGCGGCCGCCGTCGAGTAGGTCGACCTCGGCGAACACGAAGCCTTCGGGACGCCACGTCAGGACGTTCGGGTGCTCCTCGAGGTAGAGCTCGGCGATCGCTCCCGTGAGCAGCACGGGGCGACCGCCGTCGCGGAACGTGATGCGGTCGCCGACGGCGAGTCCCTCGTGCTCGGCGATCGGCGTGCAGTGCTCGCCGCCGAGGGGCAGGGGGTAGCGGCCGGAGTCGCTCACGAGATCGCCGCCTCGGTCGATCGTGCAGCGAACGCGTCCCACGCTCGCTGGATGCCTCCGCTGCCCGGGAACAGGTCGTGGAAGTCGTCCTGCGGCTCAGCGCCGAGGAGGTCGAACATCCATCGGGCGAACTGTGGGGGCTTCGCGCCGACTACGCGGCCGGGGTCTGTGGTGCGGACACCGGGCCGGTACTGCAGGACGTCGATGCGTCTCGAGTACTCGGGCGACGGGTCAGACGTCGCGGGGATCCTCGCGACGTGTCGGTCGTCGACGAGCGACGGATCGAGGCGTCGGCGATCGCCACACGACGTATCCGGATCCGCGACGCGTGCTTCCTGCAGGAGCGACGCGTCGTGCGCGGCCGTGGTGAAGCGCGACGGGTCCTTCCGTCCGCCGAAGTAGATCACGGGCTCCCACGCGTTCAGAGGTCCTCCGCTACGCGTGGCCCGCTCGCCGCGATGCCAGGATGCGACGCGCACGCCTCGCGGGCAGAGCCCGAGCACGTAGTGCAGTGCTCGCTCGGACGTCGACAGCGCCCACCCGTCGTACGCGTCGAGCTGCTCGATGAGACGCGCGTGGTCGACCTCGCCCGCATAGTCGTCGTGGCCCTCGTAGTAGCGGCGGGACAGCCCCGGGTACGGCGGGTCAGCGTACGCGAGCCGAAGCGTGACGGGTCCGACGTCGGGCGAGACGCCTACGCCGCCGACGAACCGGTGACGAGCCTGACGGCAGCGGACCGAGCAGCAGATCGCGTCGGAGCGGATGCCGGCGGGCATCGGCCGACGGCACCAGGCGCACGACCGCGCCGTCACGAGAGCACCGCCGATAGAGTGCGGGGCATGGATAGCGGATGGGCTGTGGTTCTAGGCGCGGTGATAGCGCTCATCGGAAGCGCTCTGGTGCCGTGGTTGCGTGAGGCGTTCACTGAGCGCCGCGCCGAGCGGCGGCGAATCGACCGGGCCAAAGAGCAGGCGATCAAGGACATCGTGCACGCCTTGACGAAGCTCGCCGGGTCGTATGCCACGCTCGAACCGGACGAGCGTCTCCGGCAGGAGGAAGCGGTGCAGGATGCGCTCACGTCGTTGGAGCTGATCCTCACGCTCAAGGAGCAGCCGATCGCGTCGCTGCTCGAGCAGGCGTTCCGCGACGCAGCGACGCAGGACCCTTCGCTCCGTGCGGTGTCCAAGGGGGCGACGCCGCCGGTGCTCGGAGCATGGTTCCGAGGCGGAGTGACGCCCGAGGAGGCGCTCGCAATGTACGACCGCCACCGCGCGAAATCACTTGAGGACGACGCTGCCGCGGCCGCTGCCGCCGAGTAGCTCATGACAGCGCCTCAAGGGTGCGGAGGATCTCGGCATCCGTCGTCTCGTTGAACGTGCGGAGGCCGAGCCGCCCGCGGTAGGGGATCGGCGTCTCGAGAGCCCGCGGGCTCGTGAGCACGAGGTGGTGGAACCATCCGCTCGGAGATGGACCCTCGCCCCATTCGGAGCAGTGCGTCCGACAGGTCCCGTGCTCAGGGCAGTCGTGCACCAGACGGCCGCAGCCGCCGATGACCGATGCCGAGTGGACGTCGACGAGGTCGACGACACCGATGATGTGCCCGAGGTGCAGCTCCTCGCCGTCGTAGCGATCGGTGTCCATGCCGGCCGCGGAGGCGACGTGCCAGGCGCGGTCTCCGGCGGGCATCTGGCGGAGACCGGCGTGGATCGCGACCGGGCCGCGGTAGGCGCCTGCGATGTTCGTCGAGCGGTTCTCGACGTCCTTCCCGTGGTTGATGATGAGGTTCGACCACGGCGGGCGAACGGTCATGATGCGCATCAGCGGATCCCTCCTGTGAGGAGCTGCGTGAGCAGCGAGCCGAGAACGATCGACGGCGGGAGCGTGATCGCGATGACGAGGAAGTCCTTCGACCTCGGGCGGCGCCGACGGCACTCGTGTTCGAAGGCGCGGCGAGCGGCGACGTACTGAGCGCGGGCGAACTCGCGCGTGCCAGGCGTCGGAGCGCAGCGCATCGCCAGACGCGCGTAGTGCATCCGGTTCGCGGAGCCGACGGGAGCGGCGAAGCACAGCGCGAGCTCCCAGTCGTAGCAATCGCGGCTGAGGGTCGTGACGCGAATCACGACTCCACCTCCGCCGGTCGGGATGCCTCGAGCACGAGCGGCGCGGCATCAGTCCCGCCGCCGAGGCGCTCACGCACCCGCTGTTCCGCGAGACGACGGCTGCGGGCCTCGACCTTCGCCGTGACGGTGATCCCGTCGCCGGAGAGCAGCGAGACCGTGAACGTGCGGATCCTGCCCGGGATGCCGAGCGCGTCGCACAGGCGGTCGTAGTCGGCGCAGAGCCCGAGCCGGTCGGCCATGCGGCCGGCGTCCTCGAACAGCCACGCGATCCGGGGATCTTCCGCGGAGATGCCGCCGGCGGGGATCTCGCCGATCATCCGGGGCACAGGACGCACCCGGTCGGTCGGGATGCGGAACACCAGGCCGTTCGCGGGCGGGGCGGGGCGCACATTTAGATAGCCGTGGAGCTGTGAGCGTGTGCTCGTGACGAGCACCTCGTCGCCCTCGGCGTAGTACACGCCTCCGCGGCCCGTGGCGTAGTCGCCGAAGCCGTCTCGCGTGACGAGGAGCGTGTCGCCCTTCGAGTAGCCGCTCACGACTTCACCTCCTCGATGGGGATGCCGCACCACGTCGAGCCGTTCACCTCGAAGTCGTCGTTGGGCTTGATAGCGAAGCGGTGCATGACCTGCTTCACCTGGACCTCGGTGAGAAGGATCGTCCCGCGGTCGGTGACCGTGATCTCCTCGCCCAGGATCTCCGAGAGGGTCTCGACGTAGCCCTGCTCGACGACGGACAGCTCGACGTGATGGCAGAAGCACGTGCAGGGCGTCGCCTCGTCGCGCAGAACGTCCCATGCGTCCCCGATGCACGCGGCGTGCTTTTCATCGCGGCAGTCGGCCCCCAGGACCGGCGCACGATTCGGCCAGCACCGAGTGATCTCCTCCCCGAACTCGTCATAGATCGTGTGGACGCCGCCGTGGTCGACGGCACGCTCGCACTGATCGGTGCCGTCCTTCGCCTGGCAGCGGCGCGAGCAGTGCGGCGCGTGACCGGCGAGCACATTCATCTCGCACTCAGAGCACTCCATCGGTCGGCGCTCCCTTCTTGTCGACGACGGACCAGTCGGCGCGACGCAGCGGGTCGTGAGGCCACGAGTCCCGATCGCACGTACGGCACTGATCCGGGCCGTAGGTGCGACCACGGACGTCGTGGTGCTCCTGAGCGTCGAAGTTCGCCTTGAACGTCACGGACGTCACGGCGCCGCTGTGATCGCGCGAGAGTGTGTCGCCCTCGGCGTCGCGCAGCCGGACGACGACGCACGGAGTGCCGAAATACGCCGACGCGACCTCCTTAGCCTTCGTGACCAGCTCGGCGCGGCTCTGGCCGGCGACACCGCCCGTCAGGATCTCGATCGTCATGATTCCTCCATCTCCGCCCGGAGCCGTGCGCGCACTCGCGCCTGGAACACCGGATCCGCTTTCATCCGCCCGCGCCACCACGCGAGCAGCACCTTCTCCTGCACGATCCGGCGACCCTTGTCGTCGAACCGCATCGGCATCCCCTGCCGTCGCCAGCGCCGCACCGTGTCCTTCGACCGGCGCACCCGCCGCGCTGCTTCCCTGTACGTGAGCCACATCACGCACCACGCGCCTCCGTGTCGTACGACTCCCCGCAGTCGCGGCACTCGACGACGAGCACCCCGCGACCCAGCGCGTCGGACACCCACTCGGCAGCGACGGCACGCTCCCCGCACGCCTCGCACGTCCGACGACGCGACGGGCGCTCGACCGGCGGGAGCATGTACTGCACCCGCAGCCGGCGGATCATCCCGAACAGGTGATCCTCGGCGTCGTTCATCGGCAGTCCGGAGATCTCCTCGGATCGCTCCGTGAGCCACCTGACGACCGCGAATGCGAGCACCCGGGCCTGGTACCCGGTGACCGCCGACGAGAGTCCCACGGCCGCGCCAGAGCGCCGCCAGGTCACCGCGTCGGTGACGGTCTCGCCCAGCCGCTCGGCGACCTCGCTCGTGTACTCGATGACCGCGGCCCAGAGATCATCCGTCGTGTCGACCAGGTCGACGTTGAAGGGCAGCCGCGCTGGTCCGCCGCCCCCGCTCACACGCTCCGAGAGGCGAGCGGCCTTGAGACCGCTCGAGTCGGCGCGGAGCACCTCGAGGATGCCGGGGAGCTGGTCGAGATGCCACTCGAACCGGCGCACCCAGCGCGACACCTCGAGGTCGAGAATCACAGCGCCACCGCCGAGGTATCTCCCTGGACCGCGGCGCGCGCGAACTCGACGAGGTGGATGATGACCGACACGAGGTCGCCGCGCTCCACGACGCCCTGCAGCAGCGCCGACGCCGACGCATGATCGTTGTTCGCGACCATCACGACCGCGCGATGCGCGTCCGCGTCAGCACGGCACGAGAGCCCCGGAGGGACCGCGTACAGCGCGCCCGCGGGGATCGGCAGCGCCGACACCATCCACGAAGCCGCGATCGCCGTCAGCGAGATCGCGAAGTTCAGCGCGTCCTCCTGCGTCCGCACGTTCATCTCGGACCACTCGGTGATCGCCTCAGGCCCGTCGAGCTGCAGGCACGCGACGATCATCCCGACGCGGTCGGCGTCCATCCCCGCGCTCATCGCCCTGCCTCCGCGAACGCACGCTCGAACGCCTCGACGAGCTGCGCGAACATCGCTACCCACTCGCCGACGGCGTAGCCCCACGCGGCCAACACGTCGCGGGCCGCCTGCATCCTCGCCTCGGCTTCCTCCCGGGCGACCTCGTCGGGGTCGACGCCGATGCGGATCAGCGCGGCGCGTGCACTTGCATCGATCTGCGCCTGCACCCGCCGGTTCGCAGCGTCGATCTCCCGCTCGACGTTCACGACTCGTCCTCAGCGAACCGAGACCCGACACGCCCGAGCAGGTCGTGCGCTGCAGGCTCGATCGGTCGGCCGGCGTGGTCGATCGCCGCGGCGTCCGCCTCATCGGCGGCCGCGATGATCTCCTCGGCGAACTCCCGCGCCTCGGCGGTCGTGAGCGCCTCGCGGGCGCCCATGAAGTCAACGTCGACGCCGAACTCGTCGTTCATCTCGGCGGCGGCGAGGTTGAGCGTCACTTCGCGCTGCACGGTCATCGCGCGCCCCCTCGCCCGGCCACGACCAGCACGGCGAGCGCCCACATCATCACTTCTCCCGGGTTCATGCCCGTACCCCTTCCAGTCCGACCTGGACAGGCAGCTCGCGCGCCCAGGCATCCCACTGCGCCCCGTAGACGGCACGCATCATCACCACGGCGTCAGCGGGTGAGATCACCCGGACGCCGCCCTTCGTCCCCAGCACGGCCCAGACGCCGCGAGGGAGGTAGAACACCGGCACGACGTGCGCAGTCACCCACGCGCGGATCTTCCAGCCGTAGACGAGCGCCTGCGTCTGCTTCCCGTGCTCGTACTCGCCGTTGCAGACCGCGCAGGCCGTGAGGAGCCCAGAGCGGCCTACACGAAACGACGTCCCGCCCTGCCCGACCCGCGCCCGGTGCTGCATCGTCAGATCGACCTCAGAGCCGCACGACGCGCAGCGTGAGCCGTCGCGGTGCTTCACAGCGGCGCGATCGGACGCCGTCACGTCAGCCACGCTGATCACCCCGCACGACGTCGCCCTCGATGTATGTGAGGACCTCGCCCGACACCGGATGCCGCATGACGTAGAAGATCCGATCGCCCCAGACGTGCTCCCAGCCCGAGCGGCGCAGCTCCTCGGCGAGCGTGCGATCGCCACCCGAGCCCGCGAAGAATGTCGCGTCAGGGCCCTGGCCGCGACCGAGCACGAGGCGCACACCGTCGAAGGTCTCCACGCCCGCGCCGATCTCGTCGAGCTGCTGGTCGATCAGTTCCCAGAAGTCGCCGACCATCACGGCACCAGCCGTTCGAACGTGAGCGTGACCCGACGGATCGCACCCGCTGCCGGTTCGAAGAACGGCAGCTCCTGGGTGTCCATCGCGACGAGCTGCGAGCCCGACGGGATCTCCTGCAGCGCGTTGATGATCGCCAGCGGCCCCGCATCGCACGTCACCTCGACGCGCTCCCACTTCGTGAGCGCCATCATCGACCCCTTCCCGCACCCGCGAGCGAGTACGTGATTTCGACCTGACGGCCGATCGACTGCACGCGGGTCGTGTAGCCCGCGAGGAGGTTCCCGACGCGGCGCGCGTACTCGAACGCGGCGACCGCGACGTCGTACTCGTCCTGCAGCTCGGCCGTGTCCACGACGATGTGCGCGGTCTGCAGCGTCGGGACCTTCCGGGCGTGCGCGATCCGGGCGTTCGCCTTCGCACGCGCGAGCTTCGTCGCGGTCCGCCGCTTGAGGGTCTCGGCGTTCATGATGACGAGCACCATGCGCGCCGCGTGCGCCGAGATCAGCTCGAGCTCGGCGATAACCCAGTCCGGACCGCGCACCACGCCGTCGTCGAGGTTCGACTCCGCGACCCGGCGCGCGTCCTCGGCGTACGCCTCGATCGAGTCGAAGTCGACCTGGTCGCCGTTCGGCCACACGACCGGCGTGAGCTCATCGTCCATCGCGCACCTCCGGCTCGAATCGGCCGATCTCGACGACTTCGACGAGGTCCCCCGGTGCGCGCTCGATCACGATCTCCGCGCCGCCGGCCGTCCGCACGCACACCCGCACGACCTGGACGTGCTCGACCCAAAGGACCGTCGGCGCAGCGTTCGCGAGGCGGATCCCATCACCGGGCATGACGTCAGTCGCGGGCACCCGACCGGGCACCGCGCCCTTCTCAGCGCGCCAGTCGACGCCGAGGATCGCACCGTGCTGCGTGCGCACCAGGGGAGCGCTCATCGGGCAGACCTCCCTCGACGAGAGAGCAGCGCGGCGCCGCCGATCGAGAGGAAAGCCGAGACGACGAGACCGCCGATCAGGAAGCGGAGGTCGCCGCCCGTGGCCGCCAGGAGGTCGACGGTCCGCTCGATGCCCTCGGGCATCCGACGGACGATGATCTCGGAGATCGGCACCGAGTGCTCCGGCGAGCACGCGTAGCCGTCGCATTCGCTCGCAGCAGCGGCGAGGACCTGGACGATGCTCACGACTGTTCCTCTCCGGCGGCGATCTCCGCCTCGATCTCGATCTCGCACGGGCCGCAGATCCCGCCCTCCTCGTCAGCGCGCGGCAGACCGCAGCGCGAGCACACGTGCCCGTCCTCGGTCTCGGGCGCGGCATCCGTCGTCTCCGGATCCGCGACGGGCTCCTCGTCGACGAGCTCCGCGTCGACGACGACGGGCTCGGCCACTGCAGCAGCCTCCGCATCTGCCCGCTCTGCAGCGCGGGCGCGGTCGGCGAGAGTCGGGATGCCGCGGCGCCGAGGACGAACCGCGGTGCCTTCGCTGTCGCCCTCGCCGATCTCGACGTCCTGCGACTGCATCTCCTCGTCGGTGTACAGGCCCGACAGGTCCTGCGGGAACGCCTTGCGGAACGCGAGAGCCTCGGCGCACTTCGCGAGCTGCCCCGGACCGCGCTGCTCCCACATCGCCGTCAGCTGACCGTTGCGCTTCTTCTGCGCGTACTCGTCCCACGTCGCGATCCCGACCATCGGCCGGTCCCAGTCGCTGCGATAGACCTTCACCCGGGCCGCGAGCGGGTGATCGCCGTGCAGCTCCTTGATGAACGCCTGAACCCAGCCGTGATCCTTCGTGAGCCACTCGGGCTCGTCCTGGCCCGCGTAGACCTTCGACCGCTCCGCGATGACGCGGAACCCGTCGATGCCGGTCTGCACCGACCACTCGAGCCCATCCGAGCCGAAGCGGCCGATGCAGTAGATCTGCCTGGCCATCGGGTCGAGACCCGTGCGCTCACAGATGTGCATGAACTTCGCGATCACCGGGCGGGGCGCGAGGATCTTCTGTCCCTTGCTCTCCCCGTACTGGTGTATGAACACGAGACCGGCGGCCTCGACGACCGCGGCCTCCTCCTCGGTCCACTCGTTGCGGTCGGTGGTCGTGGGCAGCAGCGCGGCGCTCACAGGGCGTCCTCCGTGAGCGCGTCCATCTGCCGCTCATACCAGGCCGGCACGGGCAGGTCTTGGATTGGGCCGCCGTCCTCGTCGTCGCCAGGCCAGCGGTCGTGCTCCATGCACCACGCGAACAGGTCGATCGCAGCGCGTGCCTTCGCTTCGCCGCCGACAGCCCAAGCCGGATCGGCGAGGCGCACGACGCGCACCTCGTACGGCGGTTCCTTCTCCACGAAGATGAAGTGCATCGGCGGGAGCTCCTCGCCGGTGACGAGCTGGTACACGTACCGGTAGACCCACGCCTGCACGTCGTAACCGAAGTCGATCACCGTGCTCGTGACCTTCCGCGGCCGCACGTCGGTCGTCGACTTCACGTCGAGTCCGATGTCGGAGAGCCGGTCGAAGCGGCAGCGGAGCTGCACACCCGTCACAGGGTCCTGCGCGAACAGCGACACCTCGGAGAGGCCGGGGCGATCGAGCAGCGACTTCGCCTTCGCGTTCGACAGGACCGCGTCGGCGGCGCGCGTGATCCGGTAGTACACCGGCGGCTTGAGCGGCACCTTCCCCTCATCGCGGGCCTTGTCGACCCACGCCTTCGCGTCCTTCGTGCGGACCCCACCGTCGGCCGACAGAAGGTCGCGGGGGATCTGCACGATGGGAGCACCGACGCCGAGGACACGCTCGTGGATCGCGTGCCCCTCGTCGAACGCGGGCTTCGGTGCGCGCTCCTCCTCCCGCGAGAGCTGGAAGTGCTTCGGGGAGCGGAGGAGCTGCTTCATCCCGGACGTGGAGAGCGCGTGGTGCGCGTGGTACTCCTCCTCGTCCATGCCCTCGATGAGCTGCCCCGAGATGACCTCGGGCGGCTCCATCCTCTCGAGCGCGCTCATCAGACTTCTCCGAGCACGTTGCGGAACGTCGACCGGCCGAGCACGACGCGCTCCCGCGGCGTGCCCTCGTCGACGACGATGCGCGGTCGGGCGGCGAGGACCATCGGCGCGAGGTGTGCGAACAGCTCGCGCGCCCCGCCGCGACGGCGGTTCGCGAGGCGGCGGCGCTCGGCGTTCACGGCCGGGTCCCGGTCGGCGAGCAGGCGCGGCTTGAGAGTCGCGCCAGGCAGGTACTGGACGCCCATCACTCCACCTCCGGCAGGTCGAGCTGCTCGACGCCCGTGCGCTTCTTCATGGCGGCGTCGCGGAGCTTCGACGCGGTCTCGGCCGCGGCGGGGTCGTGCAGGGGCTCGATCGAGATCGCCTTGACGACCGGGTACGTCTCACCCGCGAGGGTCTTGGTCACGACCTCGTCGAGCGTGTACGTCACGACCGCGACGATCGGCTGCGGGTTCCCGACGGACTCGATGAGCTCCTCCTCGAGTCCGAAGAACCCGTTCCGCTCCTCCTTGGGCACCCCGCGGGCGAAGCTGGTCGGCTTGATATCCATGTCATTTCCCCATTCCTGCGAGCGAGTGCTCGCTATCGATCGGCCACGCGACTTTCGCGTGAGCCGAAATCTGCTTGTCCGTGTAGGGCGCCTCGAGGCCGGCGGCGTGAGCGCCAGCCCGTGCGAGCGCCACACCATCGGCGACGTTGTGGTCCGGCACGTGCGCTTCGGGCACGAGCCGCCGGACGGACGCCAGGACGAGCCGCTTGCGCGCCGTGGGCTTCGTGCTCCGCGGGATCGAGTCGCTGTGCGCGAGGACCTGCCGCGTGCTCGGCGTGACGAGGACGACAGGCCCGCGCACGAGGAGCTGGTCGATGAGCATCCACCGGAGGCCGGCGCGCTCGTCGGCGAGCGGCGTGTACTTCGCGCCCATCGCGGCGGCCTCGACGACCGAGAGCGTGAGCTGCGGCGGGACGAACGCGAGGATCTCCGTGAGCATCTTCCGGATGCGGCGGCGGCTCGTCTCGGCATTCTCGACCTCTGCAGGTGCTGAGCGTCCTCGCCACGTCTCCCAGGTGGGATCCGTGGTCGGCGTCCACTGCACGAGCGCGCAGCCGGAGATCGTCAGCGACGGGTCGACGCCGAGCACGGCGCTCACGAGACGACCATCCCGACGACGCCGAGCGCCGAGGCGAGAAGTCCGGTCAGGAGCGCGACGAGCGCCCATCCACGCAGCAGCGGCGACGGTGCGAGCTCGGGGAGGCGCACCGGGCCGGTCACCTGATCCGCGCGCATCAGAACAGCCCTCGCGCGGCGCTGCGGGCCGCTGCCTCGTCGCGGGCGGCATCCTTCGCGAGCGAGAGCAGGAAGTCGAGCCCCCAGCTCTCGCGAGCCACGACACCGTGCGCTTGCACGTACTCGGGGTACTCGTTCGAGATCTTGTCCCGGTTGTCCGGGTCGGATGCCGAGATCAGGTTCAGCAGCCGCGTGACGAAGTGCCCCGGCTCCTGGCCGTACGCGCGGTCACCGAACCACCACAGCGTGTGCCGGACGACCTCGGGCGAGAGCGCGATCTGCGCCTTCTTCGCGGCGACCGTGTCGACGGTGTTCCCCATGATTCCCATCCCTTCGTTCATGCGCCTACGTGCCGCTCCCACGGCCATATCTGGTGCTCGCCGCGTGACACCTGCGGCGGGAAGTCGCGCGCCTCGCGGTCGCCACGCCAGCGGACGAGCTGGAAGCGGCCGCGGCCCTCGCGGTGCCGGCGCAGCCCGAGGCCGAACTCCGGCCAACCCAGGAGCGCCGAGGATCCACGCGGCCGCAGATCGCGCTCGCCGCCCGCGGACGTCGAGTGGCCGGCGTGAGCCTCGATGAGCATCGCGACGCCCCGCTCGCGGAGAGAGTCGAGTGCGGCGAGCAGCGGCGCCGCGTCGTCGTCGTCCTTGATCGCACGGGGCGTGAGACGGTACAGCGGGCCGATGAGCAGCAGCTCCGGCTTGGCCTCGTCGATGAGCCGGTGCACGTAGCCGAGCGTCTCGGCGCGCGTGAGATCCATGCGAGGCGTGCACTCGAGCTGCAGCATGTCCTGCGGGTCGACCGTCCCGTACTGGTGGGCCTTCTGTGCGATGTATCGCACCGCGCGCCGCCACTGACGCTGCGAGTTCTCGGCGTCGACGACGAGCGTGCGCACGGGCCGCGTGTGGTAGTGCTCGAACGGATGCAGACCAGCAGCCGAGAGCACGGCGATCTGGCGCAGCAGCGTCGACTTGCCGCCGCCCTCCGAGCCGGTGAGCATGAGCCGATCGCGCCGCTCGAGGAGGCCGTGCACGACCCAGTCGGGCTCATCCTCCTGCTCGGGTACCGCGAGGAGCTCGCGCAGCGTGATCAGGTTGCTCCGTCGGCTCGACCCGCGCTCACGCAGCGCCTGCAGCTCGGCGATCGCTCGCGAGATCTCGTCCACGACGTCGCCGGACTGAGAGTCCATGATGCGGCCGCCGAGGTTCCGCAGACCGCGGGTCAGCGCGGCGTTGTGGATCATGCGGGCGTAGTAGCCGGCGTTCGCGGCGGTCGGTACGGAGGTGCTCCACGCACTCAGGTGGGCGAAGTCGATTCCGCGGACGTCCCATGCGGCGAGGTGATCGCCGACCGTGACGATGTCGACGGGCGTGTGCTCAGCGACGAGTCGGACGATCCCCTCGAGGATCGCGCCGAGGCGGGAGTCCGCGAAGTCGTCGGGGGAGCACTCCGCGACGACGTCAGGGAGAACGGCGGGGCGCATCATCAGCGCGCCGATGACGTACTGCTCAGGGTTCAGCGGGTCCATGCCGCCCACTCCTCTCCGGGCTCGTAGTCGTCGGAGGAGGGACCTGCAGGACCAGGGCCAGCAGGACGAATGCGCGGCGGCAGCTCCTCGTCGTCCCAACGCCCGTCGTTGAGCCATGACGCGGGGTGCGGGATGAACTGCTTGTCGGGCAGGTTCGGATCGCGGGAGAACCGGATCGCGCCGGCCACGATCACGGCAGGGTCGGTTTCCTTCGCAGCGGAGAGGAACGCTTTCAGCGCTCGAGGCTTGGCGACCTTCCGCGGATACGCAGTCCAGAACTGGCCGAACTGATCGTTAAGTACGTCACTACGTATAAGAGAGGTGTCCTCGTCGGATTTGACACCGAATCCCGTCGGATTTGACACCTCATTGATCGCATTCGGTTCCAGATTGAAACCGGACGAATCGACCCACGGCACGAGGATCTGGAAGGCGTTCGCGTGCTTCTTCGTCCCCGGGGTGTGATCGAGCAACCCACGCTCGCGCAGCTTGGCGATCATGCGGATCAACGTCGACCGCGACACCCGAACCTTGACCGCGAGTACCGCATAGGTCATGTCGCCCTCGTCGTCGATGTAGCGGCAGCGCCCGCGGTCGTCGGCGACGTCGGCGAGCGCCAGGAGCAGCACGAGTTCGTTACCCGTGACGCCCTTCGCCTCCTGGCCGTGCCAGACCCACGACGAGACCTTGACGCTCACGACCGTCCCCGCATGCGCAGCGTGGCCCAGATGCAGAGGGCGAGCGTGATCGTGCCGATGATCAGCACGGCGTCGGCCTTCATCCGAGCGATGACGAGCACCACGCACAGGAGCGTGAGCATCGCGCTCGAGAACTGGACGATCGGCAGCGCCGAGCCCATCGGAGTGGTCGGAGCATCCGTCCCCACGGTGCCCCGACCCTCCGCGCCCTGCTCCCCAGCAGAGGGCGTACCGGTTCCCCATTCCCCGGTGGTCATGATGACGCGCCTGCGGCCGCTGCCACAGCGACCCGTCGGTCGGTTTCGCGCAGCTCCTGCTCGGAGGGGAAGAACCTCTCCACAGGCACGCGCATGTCGATGGCGAGAGCCAGGATCTCGTCCGCCTTGAACGACGTGCGGCCGGCGTAGCGCTCGACGAGCTGCGTTCGAGAGATGCCGATCGTCAGCGCGATGCGCTCCTGCGTGTAGCCCTTTTCGGCGGCGACACCGCGCACCTTGGCCGGGATGCCAACTCCTGGTTTCGTCATGTCGGCAAGTGTGTGCGAGATTCCGCAACAACGCAAGCCACGCCTGCGGTGTGTTGCCGACTATCCGACACTCCGTAACGGCTTTCCTTGCCAAAGTGACCGGAAACTCATACACTCATGCCATGAGCATGCAGAGCAACGTCATCCCGTTCACCGACGACGCCCGACTCCTTCGTCAGGCTCGCGGCGCGTTCGTCAAGTCGTTGATCGACCAGGAAGAGCGTTCCGCGCGCTTCGTGGCCGTCCGTATCGGGCTCTCCGCCTCATCGATGGGGGAGCGCCTCAAGGGCAAGTCGCCGTTCCTCGCCGACGAGCTCGAGAACATCGCACGCGTGCTGCGCCTCGACCCTGTGGCGTTCTACGCGCAGTACATCGCCGTGACGACGCAGAACAGCCCGGCCTCCGAGGAGACCGGGCTGGATGTTGTGCCCCCGACAGGAGTCGAACCTGCGACCTTCGGTACCGGAAACCGGCGCTCTATCCACTGAGCTACGGAGGCGTACCGAACGACGATATCACTGCTGGGGGGTGGTCTCCGACCCGGCCTCGGTCACGGGCGCGTCGCCCAGTCGGCCCAGTGCGTCGGCGACCTTCTGGGCCAGGTAGCGGTGGCCGTCCGAGGAGGGGTGCTTGCGTCCGATCTCGACGTCGATCACCGAGAGGTAGTTCTGGTCGGTGATCCAGTTCTCCGTCACGGGGGAGATGTACCACCAGCCGCGGGCGGCGGCCAGCTCCGACAGGTCCGCGTCGATGCGCGCAGTCGCAGCGCCCACCGGAAGTTCGTGCGGAGCGGGACCCAGGATGACGATGGTCGCCTCCGGGTAGGTCGCGGCCATGGCGTCCCAGGCGGCGTTCACGGCCTCGCGATAACCCGCGACGCCTTGGGCCCGATCGTTGATCGAGCCCTGGATGATGACGAGGTCGGGGGAGAGGGAGGGATCGAGCGCCGCGATGCGCTCCCCGAACGTCGGTCCGTCGATCCCGGGCTTGAGGTAGCCGCTGCCGCGCACGCCGTCGACGATGGTCTCGCCGCCGAGGAGATCGCCGAGCAGGTACGCGTACCCCTCGGTCGGCACGGTCGCGGCGGAGCCGTACGTCCACGAGTCGCCGAACACGAGCACCGTCGGATGCTCGGGCAGAGCGAGCGGGGCGGGCGCGATCGCGACCACGTCGTCGCCCAGGGCGGCGGCGCCGACCGGGTCGGTCGAGGGTGTCCCCGTCCACGGACGCCAGATCCCGAGAACGACCGCGGCGACCGCGAGGAGCACGGCGATCACGACGCCTGCGAAGGGCAGACGACGACGGGTGGCGGCGGGAAGCATGGCATGACTGTAGATCACGTTCGGCCCCGCGCAAATTCCGCACCGCGACGCGCCGTAAACTGGGCAGTCTATGAATCCTGAAACGCTCGCCCAAGCCCTCCTCGCCGTCCTCGCCCCGATCGCCGAGGAACGACGTCCGGGCGAGCCCCTCGCGCTCGCCTCGTCGGACATCGTGTTCGAGCGTCCGCGCAACCGCGAGCACGGAGACTGGGCGTCGAACATCGCGATGCGTCTCGCGAAGCAGCTCGGCACGAATCCGCGTGAGCTCGCACAGCAGATCGCCGACGGACTCGCCGAGGTCGACGGCGTGGACACGGCCGAGGTCGCAGGTCCGGGCTTCATCAACATCCGTCTGGATGCCGCAGCGGCCGGCGCGCTCGCGAAGGTCATCGTCGACGCGGGCGAGGCCTACGGCACGAACGACTCGCAGGCGGGTCAGAGCGTCAACATCGAGTTCGTGAGCGCGAACCCGACGGGCCCGCTGCACATCGGTCACACGCGCTGGGCCGCGCTCGGCGACGCGATCGCGCGCGTGCTCGCGGCATCCGGTGCCACCGTGGCCCGCGAGTACTACATCAACGACGCCGGCGTGCAGATGGAGCGCTTCGCGCACTCCGTGCTCGCCGCCGCGAAGGGCGAGCCGACGCCCGAGGGCGGTTACGCGGGCAGCTACATCGGCGACCTCGCGACGCGCGTGCTCGCAGCCCGTCCCGATCTGCTGAACCTCCCGGCCGAGGAGCAGCTGCTGGTGACGCGTGAGCTCGCCTACGAGTACCAGCTCGCCGAGCAGAAGGAGTCGCTCGCGAAGTTCAACGTCGAGTTCGACGTGTGGTTCTCCGAGCGCGTGCTGCACGCCAAGGACGAGAACGGCGTGAGCCTCGTCGACCGGGCCGTGGACCGTCTGCGCGAGCAGGGGCACGTGTTCGACCAGGACGGCGCCGTCTGGGTGCGCACGACCGACTTCGGCGACGACAAGGACCGCGTGATCCGTCGCTCGAACGGCGAGTACACCTATTTCGCCGCCGACGCCGCGTACTACCTGAACAAGGGCGACCGCGGCTTCGAGTACAAGCTGTACCTGCTCGGCGCCGACCACCACGGCTACGTGCACCGCCTCAAGGCGATCGCGGGTGCCGCGGGCGAGGACCCCGAGAAGAACGTCGAGGTGCTGATCGGCCAGCTCGTGTCGGTCGGCGGCGCACGCCTCAGCAAGCGCGCGGGGAACATCATCGAGATGGACGACCTGCGGGAATGGCTCGGCACGGATGCGCTGCGCTACTCGCTCGAGCGCTCGCCGGCGGACTCGCCTCTCGCCCTCGACCCCGAGCTTCTGCAGAAGCCGTCGAACGACAACCCGGTGCACTACGTGCAGTACGCCCACGCGCGCACGCACAACGTCGCGCGCAACGCCGCGGACTCGGGTGTCGACCGCTCGGAGTTCGCTCCCGAGACGCTGACGCACGAGACAGAGGCGGCGCTGCTCGGCGCGCTGCAGGAGTTCCCGCGTGTCGTGGCCTTCGCTGCGGAGGTGCGCGAGCCGCATCGCGTCGCCCGCTACCTGGAGGAGCTCGCGGGGCTGTACCACCGCTGGTACGACAACTGCCGCGTGATCCCGCTCGGTGACGAGCCTGTCGAGAGCGTCCACCGCACCCGGCTGTGGCTCAACGACGCGACCGGTCAGGTGCTGCGCAACGGGCTGCACCTGCTCGGGGTGTCCGCGCCCGAGCGCAAGTAGTCCCGCTTGGCCGTGTCGGCTCCCTCACCGAGCCGATACGGCAGGATGTCAGCATGAGCGACGACAACCACACGCTGCCGTACCCTGCCGCCGACACGGAGCATCCCACGCTCGTGATCCCCGGCGGACAGGACGGGGAGGATGCCGTCGCGCCGGCCCGCCGCCGCAAGCGCTGGCCGTGGGTGCTGCTCATCGTCGTGATCGTGGTCGCGCTGCTCGTGGTGGCCGCGGAGTTCGTGGCGCGCTCGATCCTGCCCGGCGTGGTCCGCTCGATCGTCGTCGAGCAGCTCGACCTCCCGGCCGACCAGCAGCTCGACGTCGAAGCCGACGGCATCCTGCTGCCCCAGCTGATCGGCGGACGCCTCGACAGCCTGCATCTCACGACGGACGCGGTCACGCTCGAGGGCATCACCGGAGCGGTCGACGTCACCGCTACAGGTGTGCCGCTGCAGGGCGGGGATCTGGGCGGCGCGACGGGGACCATCCGCATCGACGAGTCGCAGTTCACGACGATCCTCGCGAAGACGGACCTGCCGGTCGAGACCGTGACGCTCGAGGCGCCGAACGCGACCGTCGCGGGATCGGTGCCCGTGCTCGGCATCCCGATCCCGATCTCCTTGACCGTGACCCCCGGTGTGGCCGAGGGCGACCTCGAGCTCACCCCCGTGTCGCTCACGATCGGCGGTCTGCAGGTCGACGCCGATCAGGTCGGCTCCTCGCTCGGGTCCCTGGGGGCCCAGCTCACCGACACGCAGCGCGTGTGCATCAAGGACCAGCTGCCGGCCGGCCTCACTCTCACCGGTCTGCGGATCGACGGAGACGAGGTCGTGATCGACGTCGACGTGGACGGCGCGATCGCGACGGACGCGTCTCTGCTCGACAAGGGCACCTGCGTCCAGGGCTGAGCGCGTCCGAGGTGCGGGTCCGGCCTCAGGCGTCGTCGACGGGGGTCTTCAGCCCCGCGTCCGTCTGCGCCTTCCTCAGGGTCGCGGTCGCGAGGGCGACCTCCTCCTCGGCGCGCTGCACGCGGCGCTGCTCGAGCGTGGTCGCACCGAACCGCGCGCGCACGCGGTCGACCCGCTCCTCCTCCGCGGTGACGATGAACGCGCACGCGATCAGGATCACCTGGGTCGACAGCTGCAGCCAGATGAGCAGCGCCAGCAGGGAGGCGAACGAGGCGAGCAGCGGGTTGCTGGTGGCGCCGCCGACGAACAGGCTGGACAGCTCCTGGAGCACGAGGAGACCGATGCCGCCGATCAGCGCGCCGACCCACAGCGACCGCGCAGCGGGCTTCGCGCCCGAGAGCAGGCGGAAGATGGCGGCGACGAGCGCGGTGTCGAGCACGAGGACGACCAGCAGCGAGACGATGCGGATCCCCCAGGTCGCGGCGGGGGAGTCCTCGGAGAAACCGAAGAGCCCGCTGAGCCACGTGACACCGAGGCGGCCGAGGAACGTCACGGCGGCGGCAGCGACGAAGGCGACGCCGATCCCTATCGCCAGGGCCAGGTTTCGCAGCATGACCCAGATGAACAGGATGTCGTCCTGGGCGGTGCCCGCGATGACCCTGACGGCGGTCCGCAGAGACCCGATCGCCGCGAGCGCCGATCCTGCGAGGGCGACGGCGCCGACGATCCCGGCGATCGACAGCGAGAGGGGCGCCCGCAGGTCGTCGGGGTTGATCACCCCGTCCGTGCCGATCAGCCCGGGCACCACGGACTGCACCGCGTCGATGATGGCGCGCCACGCGTCGGGGTTGCCGGCGAGCCAGAGCGCCGCGATCGAGAATCCGAGGAGCACGCCCGCGAAGACGCTGAACAGCGCACGGTAGGTGACGCTGTCGGCGAGCATGGCGCCGCGACGCTCGGAGTACAGCAGGAACGCACGGACGGCGCGACGCTGCAGCGCCCAGCGGATCGCAGCGGCGCTCACGCGGGGGATGAGGCCGGGCCGGGTGGGCTCCGTCGGAGAACTCTCGCTGCTCGTCGTCACGCCCCCACCCTATGAGCCGCGAGGCCGGGTTCGCAGGGGGTTGACGCGGGGTGTCACCATGACGGATGCGGCATGGACGGTGCCCTAGAATCGGGTCAACTCGCTGTGCCCCTCCGGCCCGAGGCCCGTCCCACGATTGGTGATCCTTGCATTCCCCTGCCGACTCGCTCGCCCCGGACTGGCTCGTCGTGCCCGACGACGCGAACGCACTCCCGGCCGCCGTCTGGCCCGCGTCCGCGGTCCGCGCCGCCGACGGCGCTCTGACCCTCGCCGGGATCCCCGCGACGACGCTCGCTCAGACCTACGGCACCCCGCTGCTGGTGCTCGACGAGGACGAGGTCCGCACCCGTGCCCGCGCGTTCCGCGTCGCGTTCGACGACGCGGCGGCCGAGAACGGCACGACCGCCCAGGTGTATTACGCCGGCAAGGCGTTCCTCAGCACCGCGGTCGCGCGCTGGGTCGTCGACGAGGGCCTGCGCGTCGACGTGTGCACCGGCGGCGAGCTCGAGGTCGCGCTGGCGGCGGGCGTCGCTCCGGCCTCCCTGGGATTCCATGGCAACAACAAGTCCGTCGCCGAGCTCGAGCGCGCGGTCGAGGTCGGCATCGGCACGATCATCGTCGACAGCGCGATCGAGATCGAGCGTCTCGCCGCCATCACGGCCAGGACCGGAGCCGTCCAGCGCGTGCTCGTGCGCGTGATCAGCGGCGTCCACGCCGAGACCCACGACTTCCTCGCGACGGCCCACGAGGACCAGAAGTTCGGCTTCCCGCTGGCGGATGCCGAGATCGCCGTCGCGCGCATCCGCGAGATCCCGGGCCTGGACTTCGCCGGGCTGCACTGCCACATCGGCTCGCAGATCTTCGGCGTCGCGGGCTTCCGCGAGTCGGCGTCCCGTGTGCTCGAACTGCACGCGGCCCTGCTCGAGCACGGATCGGTGCCTCAGCTCAACCTCGGCGGGGGCTTCGGCATCGCCTACACGAGCGTCGACGATCCGACCCCGATCGAGACCCTCGCGGGCGAGATCGTCGCGGCGGTCGCCGAGGGCTGCGCCGCACGCGGGATCGCGGTCCCGGCGCTCTCGTTCGAGCCCGGGCGCGCGATCGTCGGCACGGCCGGCGTGACGCTGTACGAGGTCGGCACGACCAAGGACGTCGAGCTCGAGTCCGGCGCCGTGCGCCGCTACCTCAGCGTCGACGGCGGCATGAGCGACAACGCCCGGCCGGCGCTGTACGGCGCCCAGTTCTCGGCGCGGCTCGCGTCCCGCCGCGGCGACGGCGCTCCGCAGCTCAGCCGCGTGGTGGGCAAGCACTGCGAATCCGGCGACATCGTCGTCGACCACGAGTACCTGCCCGATGACGTGGCGCCGGGCGATCTCCTCGCCGTGCCGGCGACGGGGGCCTACTGCGCCTCGCTCGCGAGCAACTACAACCACGTCCCGCGTCCGCCGATCGTCGCCGTCCGCGACGGCCGGTCGACCGTGATCGTCCGCGGCGAGACCATCGCCGATGTCCTGTCCCGCGATGCCGGGATCCCCGTGGCGGATGCGGTGCGGGGCTGACGCCCCCATCGCCGCCCCGGACCGCATCACCCGTCCCATCCTCCGAAGGAGAAGCAATGACGACTGAGTACCGACGACTTCGGGTGGCGCTGCTGGGCGCCGGCGCGGTCGGCTCCCAGGTCGCCGCCCTTCTGCTGCGTCACGGCGACGAGCTCGCCGACCGCGCGGGAGCCTCGCTCGAGCTCGCCGGCATCGCCGTGCGCACCCTCGACGCACCACGCGACGTCGACCTGCCGAAGGAGCTGTTCACGACCGACGCGGAGTCGCTGATCCTCGGATCGGACATCGTGATCGAGCTGATCGGCGGCATCGAGCCGGCACGCGCGAACATCCTGCAGGCGATCGGATCCGGCGCGGACGTCGTCACCGCGAACAAGGCGCTCCTCGCGACCCACGGACCCGAGCTCTTCGAGGCGGCCGATCGCGTGGGCGCCTCCGTCTACTACGAGGCCGCGGCAGCCGGGGCCATCCCGATCATCCGGCCCCTGCGCGACTCGCTGGCCGGCGACCGCGTCGTGCGGATCATGGGCATCGTGAACGGCACGACCAATTACATCCTCGACCGCATGGAGACCGAGGGCGCCGACTTCGCAGATGTGCTCGCCGACGCCCAGCGCCTCGGGTACGCCGAAGCAGACCCGACGGCCGACGTCGAAGGCTACGACGCGGCGCAGAAGGCGGCGATCCTCGCGAGCCTCGCGTTCCACACCGCCGTGCCGCTCGACGCCGTGCACCGCGAGGGCATCACCTCGATCACCGCGGCCATGATCGAGGAGGCCCGTTCCGCCGGCTTCGTGATCAAGCTGCTCGCGGTGTGCGAGCGCATCGACGTCGACGGCTCCGAGTCGATCTCCGTGCGCGTGTACCCGGCTCTCGTGCCCCAGTCGCACCCTCTCGCGGCCGTGCACGGCGCGAACAACGCCGTGTTCGTCGAGGCCGAGGCCGCGGGATCCCTCATGTTCTACGGCGCCGGCGCCG
Organism: Microbacterium sp. NPDC089696; assembly: GCF_044749125.1. Taxonomy (NCBI): domain Bacteria; kingdom Bacillati; phylum Actinomycetota; class Actinomycetes; order Micrococcales; family Microbacteriaceae; genus Microbacterium; species Microbacterium sp. NPDC089696. Next base: position 1,662,473 of record NZ_JBIVHF010000001.1, read on the forward strand.
GCGGGGTCCAGACGGCCTCGGCAGTCCTCGGCGACGTCGTCTCCGCCGCACGTCGTCACATCGCGGGCGGTGTGGGCGTGGGGGAGTCGACCAGGGCGAACCTCCCCGTCGTGCCGATCGGCCACGTCACCACGCGCTACCAGATCACCCTCGAGGTCTCGGACGCGCCCGGCGTGCTCGCGACGGTCGCCGGGATCCTCAGCGAGGGCGACGTCTCCGTCGCGACGGTCGTGCAGACCGTCGAGGGCGAGGACGAGCCCACCGCACGTCTCGTGATCGGCACGCACCGGGCGACGGATCAGGCCCTGAGCGCGACCGTCGACGCCCTCGCCGGAAGCTCCGTCGTCGAGCGCGTGGTGTCCGTGCTGCGCGTCGAAGGCGAGTGACGGTGGCCGTCGGACGCACCGTCGAGGTCACGGTCCCCGCGACGAGCGCGAACCTCGGCCCCGGATTCGACACGCTCGGCCTGGCACTGAGCATCTACGACACCCTCCTGGTCACCGAGCTCCCCGCCGGCGAGCTCGAGATCGAGGTGTCCGGATCGGGTGCGGCGGAGATCCCGCGCGACGCGTCGAACCTCATCGTCCGCACGGTCGCGCACGTCTACGCGGACGTCTCTCGCCCGATGCCCGGTCTGCGCATCGTCGCGGAGAACGGCGTCCCGCACGGTCGCGGCCTCGGTTCGTCCGGTGCCGCCGTCACCGCGGGCATCCTCGTCGCGAAGGGCCTGCTGGCGGGCGACGTCGACATCGACGACGCCGACATGCTGCGTCTCGCGACCGAGATCGAAGGGCACCCGGACAACGTCGCTCCGGCGCTGTTCGGAGGCCTCACGATCGCGTGGATGGGGGAGCGCGGCCCGCAGCACAAGAAGCTGCTCGTGCACCGCGGCGTCTCGCCCCTCGTGCTCGTCCCCGCGTACACGATGTCCACGTCGGCGGCGCGGTCGCTGCAGCCGCCGCACGTGTCGACGGCCGACGCGGTGTTCAACGTGTCCCGGTCGGCGCTGCTGATCGCGGCGCTCATGCAGAGCCCGGAGCTGCTGCTCGACGCGACCGCCGATCGTCTGCACCAGGATTACCGTGCGGGGGCGATGCCGGAGACGCAGCGTCTCGTGCAGGCGCTGCGCGCTGCCGGATTCGCCGCCGTCGTGTCGGGCGCGGGACCCAGCGTGCTGGTGCTCGCCGACGGTCCCGGCAGCCGACAGGATGCCGTGGAACTGGCCGCCTCGACCACCGACACCCCGTGGGACGCGCTGCTGCTCGCCGTCGACGTGCGTGGTGGTACAGTGGGGACTCGAGCGGAGGGCTCCACGTAGTTTCGTGAATCTGGCCCCATTGCAACTCTGCAAGACCCGCACGCCAAACCCCTGACGCACCGAGCTGTCGAGAGCGCCGCCTTCATCACGGAGTGCGGCTCTCACCGAGAGTCCGGTGCGGGGCCGGCCGACGCCGAGCGTCAGCCCGTGCGATCGTGCGCAGCACCCGTTGCGCACGTACCGCTCACGTCTTCGAGACCAAAGAGGGAGCACTCGTGGAGAACTTCTCCGAGACCCAGAACGACCAGGCGGCTCCGGCCGCCGAGGCCCCGGCAGCCGCCGCGGCCCCCGCGACCGACGCGCCGGCCGAGGCCGCGCCCGCACGCAAGCGCGCACCGCGCCGGGCGAACACCGCGACCGCGGCCGCGGCCGCCAAGGCCGAGAAGGCCGCCGAGAGCGCCGACGCGGCTCCGGCCGCCGACGCCTCCGCCGCCGAGGCGCCGGCCGCCGAGACCGAGGCGCCCAAGGCCAAGGCCCCGCGCCGCAGCCGTGCGAAGAAGGCTGACGCCGAGCCTGCCGCCGACGCCGCCGAGGCTCCGGCCCCGACCGAGACGCCCGCCGCCGCCGAGGCGAAGGCCGACGAGAAGCCCGCCGACGCCGGTACCGCTCCGGCCGAGGCCGCCGAGGAGCCCAAGAAGGGCCGCGGACGCCGTCCGGCCAAGAAGGCTGCCGCCGAGACCGAGGCGCCCGCCGCGGAGGAGAAGCCCGCCGAGCAGGCTCCCACCGAGGTGTCGTCGTCCAACGACTCCGCCGAGTCCTCCGACGGCGACGAGCAGGGCGGTCGCAGCCGGAGCCGCAACCGCAGCCGCAACCGCGGTCGCGGCCAGAACGGCAACGGCCAGGGCGAGCAGCAGCAGAGCAACGCCGCCGATGACGACCAGGGCGGCAACGGCCGCAACCGTCAGCGCAACAAGCGCCGCGGCGGCACCCCGACCGACGAGTTCGAGACCGAGATCGGCGAGGACGACGTCCTCATCCCGATCGCCGGCATCCTCGACGTCCTCGACAACTACGCCTTCGTGCGCACCACCGGCTACCTCGCCGGTCCCAGCGACGTCTACGTCTCGCTCGGCCAGGTCAAGAAGTACAACCTGCGCAAGGGCGACGCTATCGTCGGCTCGATCAAGCAGCCGCGCGAGAACGAGCAGCAGGGTCGCCAGAAGTACAACGCGCTCGTCAAGGTCGACTCGGTCAACGGCCTCTCGATCGACGACGCCGCGACGCGCGTCGAGTTCGGCAAGCTCACCCCGCTGTACCCGCAGGAGCGCCTGCGTCTCGAGACCGCGCCCGAGAAGCTCACGCAGCGCATCATCGATCTCGTCGCCCCGATCGGCAAGGGCCAGCGCGGCCTCATCGTCGCGCCGCCGAAGGCCGGCAAGACGATCGTCCTGCAGCAGATCGCCAACGCGATCGCGCAGAACAACCCCGAGGTCCACCTCATGGTCGTGCTCGTCGACGAGCGCCCCGAGGAGGTCACCGACATGGAGCGCACGGTCAAGGGCGAGGTCATCGCCTCGACGTTCGACCGTCCGGCCGAGGACCACACCACCGTCGCCGAGCTCGCCATCGAGCGTGCCAAGCGTCTCGTCGAGCTGGGCCGCGACGTCGTCGTGCTGCTCGACTCGATCACGCGTCTCGGTCGTGCCTACAACCTCGCCGCACCGGCCTCGGGTCGTGTGCTGACGGGTGGCGTCGACGCCTCGGCGCTGTACCCGCCCAAGCGCTTCTTCGGCGCCGCGCGCAACATCGAGAACGGCGGATCGCTCACGATCCTCGCCACCGCCCTCGTCGAGACCGGCTCCAAGATGGACGAGGTCATCTTCGAGGAGTTCAAGGGCACCGGCAACAGCGAGCTGCGCCTGTCGCGTCAGCTCGCCGACAAGCGCATCTTCCCGGCGGTCGACGTCAACGCGTCGAGCACGCGCCGCGAGGAGATGCTGCTCTCGGCCGACGAGGTCAAGATCACGTGGAAGCTGCGTCGTGCCCTCGCGGGCCTCGACCAGCAGCAGGCCCTCGAGGTCGTGCTCGGCAAGCTCAAGGAGACCCACTCGAACGTGGAGTTCCTCGTGCAGATGCAGAAGTCGATCCCGACGCTGCCGGCCGGCGGCCACGGGCACGACAGCAACATCCGCTGAGCGGAGCCACGGTGTTCGAGTCCGTCCAGACTCTGATCGACGAGCACCGCCGGGTGCAGGAGGAGCTCTCCGACCCGGCGGTGCACGCCGACGCCGCGCGCGCCAAGCGCGTGAACCGGCGCTATGCCGAGCTCTCGCGCATCGTCGCGGCGCACGAGGCGTGGGTCGCGGCCTCCGATGATCTGGAGGCCGCGCGCGAGCTCGCGCGCGAGGACGACGCGTTCGCCGACGAGGTTCCCGTTCTCGAGCAGGGGCTGCAGGCGGCTCAGGAGAGGCTGCGGAGACTGCTGATCCCGCGCGACCCCGACGACGCCCGCGACGTGATCATGGAGATCAAGGCGGGGGAGGGCGGTGCCGAGTCGGCGCTGTTCGCCGCCGATCTGCTGCGCATGTACATCCAGTACGCGGCGTCGAAGGGCTGGAAGACCGAACTGCTCGAGCGCAACGAGTCGGACCTCGGCGGATACAAGGACGTCCAGGTCGCGATCAAGGGATCGTCGTCCGACCCCGCGCAGGGCGTCTGGGCGCACCTGAAATACGAGGGCGGCGTGCATCGCGTGCAGCGCGTCCCGGCCACGGAGTCGCAGGGGCGCATCCACACGTCGACCACAGGCGTGCTCGTGTTCCCCGAGGTCGACGAGCCCGAGGAGATCCAGATCGACCAGAACGACCTCAAGATCGACGTGTTCCGCTCGTCCGGTCCCGGCGGTCAGTCGGTGAACACCACGGACTCGGCCGTGCGCATCACGCACGTGCCGACCGGCATCGTCGTGTCGATGCAGAACGAGAAGTCGCAGCTGCAGAACCGCGAGGCCGCGATGCGCGTGCTCCGTGCCCGTCTTCTCGCGAAGCAGCAGGAGGAGCTCGACGCCGTGGCCTCCGACGCGCGCAAGTCGCAGATCCGCACGATGGACCGCTCGGAGCGCATCCGCACGTACAACTTCCCGGAGAACCGGATCGCGGACCACCGCACCGGCTTCAAGGCGTACAACCTCGACCAGGTCATGGACGGTGCTCTCGAACCGATCATCGAGAGTGCGATCCAGGCCGATGAAGAGGCGCGCCTCGCCGCCGTCGGGTCCGAGGCCTGACCCGCTGTTTCTGCCGAACGGCAGAAACAGCGGGCGCGCGGTGACCATTCGACGCAAATAGACGGGCTCTGTGGAAGGCTCGCACGCGCGGGAATCCCGATCGTGCACCCTTGCGTCATGCCACGTCGCCGCCCTGAGTTGCCTTCCCGATTGCCCGACGCGTTCACAGTCGCTGAGGCCGGGATGCTCGGCGTCGGGAGATCCGCGCTTCGCGGCGACCATCTCGAGACGATTTTCCACGGGGCGCGGCGTCGTCGAGACTCCGGCACGGCAGTGTTCGACGATGCGCCGATCTGGGCGCGGCGCTCCGCAGAGTTCGCGCGGCTCATCAGCGCCTACATCCCACTCATGCCACCGCACGCCTTCCTGTGCGGGACAACCGCGGCTCACCTGTGGCAGATCCCGCTGCCTGCGAGGCTCCCCGCCATGATCGAGGTCGGCGTGCTCCGGCCGCGTACCGCGCCGGTGAGGCCAGGGCTGCGGGGGCGACAGTTCACATCATCCTTCGTCCTCGTCACGGATCGCCGCGGCATCCGTGTCACTGACCCCGCCTCGACGTGGGCGTCGCTGGGCGGGACGCTGCGCGAGGAAGAGCTGATCGTGGCCGCCGATCACGTCCTCCACATCCCGCGGCATCCCGGCGGGTTCGGACCGGTGACGGAGTCCGCGCTCGCGGACCGCGAACGCCTCGAGCGCTTCGCCGAACGCCGCGGTCGTCCCGGTGCCCCCGCACTTCGTCGTGCTCTGGAATACGCGCGCACGGGAGCAGCGTCCCCTCCGGAGACGCAGATCCGTTTGCTCATCCGTGATGCGGGTCTGCCTGAACCCGTGCTCGATCACGACGTATACGACGCTCGAGGGCGCTTCCTCGGATGCAGTGAGCTGGCGTATCCGGAACTGCGCGTTGCGATCGAGTACGAGAGCGACGGTCATCTCCTGCGCCATCAGCTCGAACGAGACATCGACAAGTACCAGGCATATGCCGAGGCGGGCTGGCTCACCGTCCGTCTGACCTCGGAGCACGTCTACCGTTCACCCCACGAGGCCGTCCGTCGGATCCGTGAGGCCTGTCGCCGATCGAGGAGAGTCTCAGACCCGTCTATCTCTGCCGTATGACGCAAATCATGCGTCTGTCTCTGCCGTTCGGCGGAAACAGACGGGTATGAGTGCGCTCCCACAGGCTCGTCCTCCCGAGCGCTATGCTCGGGCCGTGATCACGTTCCTGTTCCGCTCGCTGATGTACCTCGTCTCGGCCGGCCTCGGCCTCATCGTGGCCGATCTGCTGCTCGAGGGCTTCCGGATCCAGTGGGACGAGTGGTGGGGCTTCGTCGTCTGCATCCTGATCTTCGCGATCCTGCAGAGCGTGCTCGCCCCGTGGGTGAGCAGGCTCGCCGACCGCTATGCGCCGGTGCTGATGGGCGGCATCGGGATCTTCTCCACCCTCATCGCGCTCGTGATCGTCGTCCTGCTGCCGATCGGCGGCCTGCGTATCGTCGACGCGACGGGCTGGCTCCTCGGCGCGGTGATCGTCTGGCTCGTGACGGCGCTGGGCAGCGTGCTGCTGCCGCTCATCTTCCTCCGCAAGGACGTCGAGGAGAAGCGGGCGTCGGGTCGGAAGCGCTGAGCGCGGTCCTCAGATCGAGTAGTCGGGTGCCGTGAGCAGCGCCCTGGTGTCGTCGTGCGAGGTCCGCGCCCGCGGCTTGGCGGGGATGCCCACCAGCACGCTGTCGGCGGGGGCGTCCCGCGTGACGACGGCGTTCGCTCCGACGACGGAGTGGTCGCCGACGGTCACGGGGCCGAGGATCTTCGCGCCGGCACCCACAGCGACGCCGTCGCCGATCGTCGGGTGCCTCTTGCCCGAGTCGCGCGTGCGGCCGCCCAGCGTCACCCCGTGGTAGAGCATGACGTCGTCGCCGATCTCGGCCGTCTCGCCGATCACGACGCCCATCCCGTGGTCGATGAAGAAGCGGCGGCCGATCCGGGCGCCGGGGTGTATCTCGATGCCGGTGAGCCAGCGCGAGATCTGCGAGCCGGCGCGTGCGAGCAGCCGCAGCCGGCGACGCCAGAGCGCATGCGAGACGCGATGCGCCCAGATCGCGTGCAGGCCGGGATAGAGGAGCGCGACCTCGAGCGAGCTCCGCGCGGCGGGATCCCGCAGTCGGGCTGCCGCGATGTCCTCCCGCAGGCGAGCGATCACGCCGTCCCTCGGGATCGGGATCCGCGCGATCGCGCGAGCGATGCGCGGACGATGCGACCTGTCCATGCGTGGATCAGGACTCGCGCAGATCCTCGAACAGCGCGGTGGAGATATAGCGCTCACCGGTGTCGGGGATCACGACGACGATGGTCTTGCCGGCGTTCTCGGGACGAGCGGCGACCTGCAGCGCGGCAGAGACGGCGGCGCCGGACGACATGCCGACCAGGAGCCCCTCCTTCGCGGCGAGATCGCGCGCGACGCGCAGGGAGTCCTCGAACTCGGCGGTGATGACCTCGTCGAGCACGTCGCGGTCGAGGATCGCGGGGACGAAGTTCGGACCGATGCCCTGGATCTTGTGCGGGCCGGGGTGGCCCTCGGTGAGCACGGGGGAGTCCTTGGGCTCGACGGCGATGACCTGCACCCCGGGCTTCGCGGCCTTGAGCGCCTGCCCGGTGCCGGTGACGGTTCCGCCGGTGCCGACGCCCGCGACGAGGATGTCCACGGCGCCGTCGGTATCGCGCAGGATCTCCTGGGCGGTGGTCTCTCGGTGGATCTGCGGGTTCGCGGCGTTCTCGAACTGACGCACCCACACGGCGCCGGGCGTCTCGGAGACGATCTTCTCGACCTCCGCGATCGCGCCCTTCATCCCGAGCGTCGGATCGGTCAGCACGATCTCCGCGCCGAAGGCCTTGAGCAGGACGCGGCGCTCCTTCGACATCGAGGCGGGCATGGTGAGGATGACCCGGTAGCCGCGCGCCGCACCGACCATCGCGAGCGCGATGCCGGTGTTGCCGCTCGTGGACTCGACGATCGTTCCGCCGGGCGTCAACTGGCCCGATTCCTCGGCCGCGTTGATCATCGCGATGCCGATGCGGTCCTTCACGCTGGAGGCGGGGTTGTAGAACTCGAGCTTCGCGAGCACCGTGGCGCCGAGGCCCTCGGTCACCCGGTTGAGGCGGACCAGCGGGGTGTTGCCGAACGCCGTGGTGATGTCGGAGTGGATGCCGGGCATGGGGAGCCTTCCTGGGTGCGGGGTGACTGCGACCCAGCCTAGGCGAGCCCGGGGAGCGGTCGCCGAATGTGACGGCCGGTGCCCCGTACGCTGGACGTATGCCCGACACCTCCCTCGCCTCCCTCGTGCGCGCCGCGGCGCAGCGGCTCGCCGATGCGGGGGTGACGGATCCGCTCGTCGACGCCGAGCTCCTGGCCGGCCACGTCCTGGGTCTGCGCCGCGGCGAGGTGCAGGCCGCCCTGGTGCGTGGCGACGGCATCCCGGACGATCGGGCGACGGCGTTCGACGAGGCGGTCGCGCGTCGTGCCGCCCGAGAGCCGCTGCAGCACATCACGGGGGTCGCGCCGTTCCGTCACCTCGAGCTCGCGGTGGGCCCCGGCGTGTTCGTGCCGCGTCCCGAGACCGAGACGGTGGTGCAGTTCGCGATCGACGCGCTCCTCGCCTCGCCGGACCCCGCGCCGGTCGCGATCGACCTGGGCACCGGATCGGGCGCGATCGCCCTCGCGATGGCCACCGAGGTGCCGCACGCCGTCGTGCACGCGACCGAGCTCTCGGCCGAGGCCTACCCCTGGGCGCTGCGCAACACCGCCGGCGTCGCGAACCTCACGCTCGTGAACGAGGACCTCCGCGAGGCGTTCCGTGACCTCGACGGCACGGCGTCGGTCGTGATCTCCAACCCGCCGTATGTGCCCGACGCCGCGGTGCCCCGCGACCCGGAGGTGCGGCTGTTCGATCCGCGCATGGCGCTGTACGGCGGGGAGGACGGGCTCGACATCGTGCGCGTCCTCAGCGTCCGGGCGGCCGAACTGCTGCGACCGGGGGGCCTGCTCGTGATCGAGCACGGCGAGCTCCAGGGGGAGGCCATCCGCAGCATCCTCACGCGTGACGGCTGGAGGGCCGCGGCGACGCACCGCGATCTCACTCTCCGCGACCGGGCGACCACGGCGCTGCGCTCCTGACGCCGCGAACGGCCGCGCCGTCACCGGTCGCACAGACGACCCCGGACTAGAATCGGAAGGTCATGTCCTCCATCTTCGACTGCGGCGACGAGTCCGAGCTCCTCGCCGGCATGCGCCACGCCCGCCAGGCGATCGCCCGGGGCGAGCTCATCGTCATGCCCACCGACACGGTCTACGGCGTCGCCGCCGACGCCTTCTCACCCGCCGCGGTGCAGCGGCTCCTCGATGCCAAGGGGCGCGGGCGCAACCAGCCGCCCCCTGTGCTGATCGGATCGAAGGAGACCCTCGCGGCTCTCGCCGAATCGGTGCCGGAGCCGGTGCAGCGCCTGGTCGACGCATTCTGGCCCGGAGGCCTGACCATCGTGCTTCCCGCCCAGCCCTCGCTGGTCTGGGACCTGGGGGAGACCCAGGGCACCGTCGCCGTCCGCATGCCGGAGGGGCGGGTGGCCCTCGAGCTGCTCGCCGAGACCGGACCCCTCGCGGTGTCGAGCGCCAACCTCACCGGTCGCGACGCCGCGATCTCCGCCTACGACGCCGAGCGGATGCTGGGCGACAGCGTCGCGGTGTACCTGGCCGACGGCATCAGCAAGGAAGGCGTGGCCTCGACGATCGTCGACGCGACCTCCCTCGTGCCCCGGGGTGCGGAGCCGACCACCGGCACCGTGCGCGTGCTCCGTGCCGGGGCGATCAGTCGGGAGCGTCTCGAGGAGGTGCTCGGCGATCTGCTCGAGCCCGGCCCGCCGCTGCAGCAGGACGAGGATCTGTGAAGCAGTACCTCCTCACGGTCGTCATCACCGCCGCGATCACGTTCGCGCTGACCTGGGCGGTGTGGAAGCTGAGCCTGCGGTTCAAGCTCTACCCCGAGATCCGTGAGCGCGATGTGCACAAGACCCCCACGCCGCGTCTGGGCGGCGTCGCGATCTTCCTCGGCATCGCGGTCGCGATGGGCGTTTCCGCGGCGAACCCGTTCTTCGCGACGATCTGGATGCCGCCGCAGACCATGTGGTCGATCCTCGCGGCCGCCCTGCTCATCGCGATCATCGGCGTGGTCGACGATCTCTGGGACCTCGACTGGATGATCAAGCTCGGCGCGCAGTTCCTCGCCGCAGCGATCATTACGATCGGCGGCGGACTGCAGATCCTGTCGCTGCCCTTCGGCGACCTCATCGTGTTCTCCAGCTGGCTGAGCATCACCATCACGATGTTCGCGATCGTGATCGTCATGAACGCGGTGAACTTCATCGACGGGCTCGACGGCCTGGTCGCAGGGGTCTGCCTGATCGCGAACGGCGTGTTCTTCGCGTACTCCTACATCCTCACGCGCGACACGGGCGCCTCGAGCTACTTCAACCTCGCGTCGTTCCTCGCGGCCGTCCTCATCGGCGCATGCATCGGGTTCCTCCCCTTCAACTGGAGCCCGGCGAAGCTCTTCATGGGCGACTCCGGCGCCCTCGTCCTCGGCCTGCTCATGGCGACCTCGGCGATCGCGGTCACGGGGCAGCTCGAGCCCTCGGCGCTCGACCTCGAGCGTCTGGGCCGCTCGCAGCTGCTCGGCGCGTTCATCCCGATCCTGCTGCCGCTGCTCGTGGTGCTGCTGCCGCTGCTCGACTTCGGCCTCGCCGTGCTGCGTCGCATGAACGCCGGCAAATCGCCGTTCTCGCCCGATCGCAAGCACCTGCACCATCGGATGCTGGATCTCGGCCACCGCGACCGCGACGCCGTGCTCATCTTCTACGCCTGGACCGCGATCATCTCGTTCGCGGTGCTCCTGATGTACGTGGGCGCCCGTGAGGACTGGCCCGGGCAGTATCTGCCCGGCGTCGGCTTCGGCGTCCTGGGCATCGCCGCCTGCCTCGTCATCACCCTGATGCCCTCCCGTCGTAAACGAGTCGCGACGGATGCCGAGCCCGACCCGACACCCGTGGAGTCCTCATGAGCCCCAATCCCGTATCCAGTACCCCGATCCTGCGGAAGACGCTCATCTGGTCCGCCGTCTCGATGGTGGTCCTCGCGATCGTGGCCGGCCTGATCGGCCTGCTCGTCGGCGGGGGAGAGGGGCTGATCAGCGGTCTGCTGGGGGTCGTGCTCGCGATGCTGTTCCTCGGGATCACGGCTCTGAGCATCCTGATCGCCAACCGCTGGTTCGGTGACCCGCTGTACGTGCAGCTGTTCTTCGCGATCGTTCTGGGAGGCTGGCTGCTGAAGCTCGGCCTCTTCGTGGTGATCATGATCGCGCTCAGCGGTCAGCCGTGGATCCATCCGATGGTGTTCTTCCTCTCGATCGTCAGCGGAGTCGTCGCCACTCTCGTCATCGACGTGATCGTGATCACGCGGATGCGCCTCCCGAACGTGAGCGATGCGTCCCTGCCGACCGAGGCGCCGGCGGACCGGGCGCCCGGCGGCGTGCAGCTCCCCACGGTCGTGCCGGAAGACCGTGCCCCCGGTCGTCACGACCTCCTCGCCGACGACTCGGCGGAGGGAGAGCGTACCGACCCCGAGCGGTCTTAGGGAACCCTCAGATTCTGATAGGGTTGAGACGTGCCCGCCGCTCGCCCGCGAGCGCTTGCGCTTGAAGCACACCGACCATCGTCGCCCCGGTTCTGACCGGTGCCCCGAAGCTGGAGCCCGCGCTGTTCAATCTTGCTGCGACCCTGATGCCCAAACTCGCCACGGACGGCGAGTTCCACGGACCTTCGATCGACGAGTTCTTCCCGGAGATCCTGTTCAATGTGGCGGGTATCCCCGTCCACCGGATCCACCTGGTCCAGCTCCTCTCCGTGATCGTCGTGGTCCTGCTGCTCGTCCTCGGGACGCGCCGCATGAAGGTCGTCCCCGGCCGTTTCCAGAGCGTCGTCGAGATGGGCCTGGACTTCGTCCGCGGCGGGATCGCGCACGATCTCCTGGGCCGCAAGGACGGCAACCGGTTCCTGCCGATCCTCACGACGATCTTCTTCATGACGCTGTTCATGAACATCACGGGCATCATCCCGTTCCTGAACATCGCCGGTACGAGCATCGCGGCCGTGCCGCTCACCCTCGCGCTCGTGAGCTACGTGACCTTCATCTACGCCGGCATCAAGAAGAGCCCCGGAGGCTTCTTCAAGAACGCGCTCTTCCCCTCGGGTGTGCCGTGGCCGGTCTACTTCATCGTGACCCCGATCGAGTTCCTCTCGACGTTCATCATCCGTCCGGTCACCCTGATGCTCCGACTCCTGATGAACATGGTCGTCGGTCACATGCTGCTGGTGCTGTGCTTCGCGGCCACCCAGTTCTTCTTCTTCACCGCTGGCGGCGGCTGGGCTGCCCTCGGTATCGGAACCCTCGCCTTCGGCGGCGCCTTCACTCTCTTCGAGATCCTGGTGGCCGTCCTGCAGGCATACGTCTTCACCGTCCTCACCGCGGTCTACATCCAGCTCGCGGTCGCAGAAGAGCACTGAGCGGGTCGGCAACTGCCGATCCACCCAACGAAAGGAAAAACCCGTGGACGCTACTACGGTTCTCGCTGAAATCAACGGTCACATCGCGGCGGTCGGCTACGGCCTCGCAGCCATCGGCCCGGCCATCGGTGTGGGCATCGTCGTCGGCAAGACCATCGAGGGCGTCGCCCGTCAGCCCGAGCTGGCCGGTCGCCTGCAGGTCCTCATGTGGATCGGTATCGCCTTCACCGAGGCGCTTGCGTTCGTCGGCATCGCCGTCGGATTCATCCCCTTCCCGTAATCTCTACCGACTTCTGAAGGAGACAGGATGCTGAACGCTCTTGTCACGAACCTCGCGGCTGAGGGTGAAGCGCACAACCCGCTGATCCCCGCGTGGTACGACATCATCTGGTCGGGCCTGTGGTTCCTCATCATCCTCCTCGTCGTGTGGAAGGTCGCCCTTCCCAAGTTCACGGCGATGCTCGACAAGCGCTCCGCCGCGATCGAGGGCAACATCGCCAAGGCCGACGAGGCTCAGAAGCAGGCCGAGGCCGCGCTCGAGGAGTACACGCGACAGCTGGCCGAGGCACGCACCGAGGCCGGTGAGATCCGTGAGGCCGCCCGCGAGGACGGCAAGAAGATCGTCGCCGAGGCCAAGGACACCGCATCGAACGAGGCAGCTCGCATCACTGCGGCCGCGCACTCGCAGATCGAGGCCGAGCGTCAGACGGCGCTCGTCTCGCTGCGCAGCGAGGTGGGCACGCTCGCCATCGATCTCGCCGGCGGCGTGGTCGGCGAGACGCTCTCCGACGATGCACGCGCGACGGCGGTCGTCGACCGCTTCCTCGCCGACCTCGAAGCATCCGAGAAGGCGGCTCAGTAATGGGCAGCGCGACCACTCAGGCACTCGCGGCATCCACTCAGACGCTTGCCGCAGCGAAGGGCGTCACTCTCGACACGGCGCAGGAGCTGTTCGCAGCCGCCCGCGCCGTGGCGGAGTCGTCCCAGCTGAGCGGCGCGCTGGCCGATCCTGCGGCTGCGGCCGCGGCGCGACAGAACGTCGTGACCGCGGTGTTCGGCGCGTTCTCGCAGAACGCGCAGGACGTGCTGAAGACGGCCGTCGCCGAGCGCTGGTCGTCCGCCGCGGAGCTGACGGACGGCATCGAGGAGCTGGCCATCCGGGCCGCGTCCATCGCGGACCCGAAGGCCGACATCGAGGGGGAGCTCTTCGGCTTCTCCCGCGTCGTCGCCGCCAACCCGGAGCTCGAGCTCGCGCTCGGCAGTCGTCTCGGGGGCGAGTCCGCCAAGGGCTCGCTCATCGATCGTCTGCTCGCGGGCGGGGCGACGAGCGCCTCGACCGCGCTGATCGTCTCGTCGCTGGTGCGTCAGCCGCGCGAGCGCCGCGTTCGTCAGCTGCTCTCCCGTGCCATGCGGATCGTCGCGAGCCAGGGCGACCGCGTCGTCGCCACCGTCTACACCGCGAAGCCGCTCACCGCAGCCCAGCGCACGCGCCTGAGTGACGCGCTCTCGCGCCGTTACGAGGGGACGGTGTCCCTCAACGAGGTCATCGATCCCACCGTCGTCGGAGGTCTGCGCGTGCAGATCGCGGACGACGTCATCGACGGCAGCATCTCCGCCCGTCTCGCCGACCTTCGCCAGAAGCTCGCCGGCTAACACGACTTCGCGCGGGGAACCGCGCACCCAGATACAAAGGGAAGACAATGGCAGAACTATCGATCAGCCCCGACGTCATCCGTGACGCGCTGAAGGACTTCGCCGCGGCATACGAGCCCACCGGGGCTGCGGCGACCGAGGTCGGCACCGTCATCGACGCCGCCGACGGCATCGCCCACGTCGAGGGACTGCCCGGCGTCATGGCGAACGAGCTCGTGACCTTCGCCGATGGCACCAAGGGTCTCGCGCTCAACCTCGACGAGCACGAGATCGGCGTCGTCGTCCTCGGCGACTTCACCGGCATCGAGGCGGGTCAGGAAGTCACCCGTACGGGCGAGGTCCTCTCGGTCCCCGTCGGCGACGGCTACCTCGGCCGCGTGGTCGACCCGCTCGGCAACCCGATCGACGGCCTCGGCGCGATCGCGACCGAGGGCGTCCGCGAGCTCGAGCTCCAGGCCCCCGGCGTCATGCAGCGCAAGTCGGTGCACGAGCCGATGCAGACGGGCATCAAGGCCATCGACGCCATGATCCCCGTCGGCCGCGGTCAGCGTCAGCTGATCATCGGCGACCGCCAGACCGGCAAGACGGCCATCGCGATCGACACGATCATCAACCAGAAGGCCAACTGGGAGTCGGGCGACGTCAGCAAGCAGGTCCGCTGCATCTACGTCGCGATCGGTCAGAAGGGCTCGACCATCGCCTCGGTGAAGGGCGCGCTCGAAGAGGCCGGTGCCCTGGAGTACACCACGATCGTGGCCGCTCCGGCATCCGACCCCGCCGGCTTCAAGTACCTGGCTCCCTACACCGGTTCGGCCATCGGCCAGCACTGGATGTACGGCGGCAAGCACGTCCTCATCATCTTCGACGACCTGTCGAAGCAGGCCGAGGCCTACCGTGCCGTGTCGCTGCTCCTGCGTCGTCCGCCGGGCCGCGAGGCCTACCCCGGCGACGTCTTCTACCTGCACTCGCGTCTGCTCGAGCGGTGCGCGAAGCTGTCCGACGAGCTCGGCGCCGGATCGATGACGGGCCTCCCGATCATCGAGACCAAGGCCAACGACGTCTCGGCGTACATCCCGACCAACGTGATCTCGATCACCGACGGCCAGATCTTCCTCCAGTCCGACCTCTTCAACGCCAACCAGCGTCCGGCGGTCGACGTGGGTATCTCTGTGTCGCGAGTCGGCGGTGACGCCCAGGTCAAGTCGATCAAGAAGGTCTCCGGAACGCTCAAGCTCGAGCTGGCCCAGTACCGCTCGCTCGAGGCCTTCGCGATGTTCGCGTCCGACCTCGACGCCGCGTCGCGTCGTCAGCTCTCGCGCGGTGCGCGTCTGACCGAGCTGCTCAAGCAGCCGCAGTACTCGCCGTACCCCGTCGAGGAGCAGGTCGTCTCGATCTGGGCCGGTACCAACGGCAAGCTCGACACGATCGAGGTCGAGGACGTGCTCCGGTTCGAGCGCGAGCTCCTGGACTACCTGCGTCGCAACACCTCGGTGCTCGACACGCTCCGTGAGACCAACGTCCTCGACGACGACACGGTCGCGGAACTGTCGAAGCAGACGGATGCCTTCATCCTGGAGTTCCAGGGTGGCAAGGGTCACGCCATCGGCGCCCCCGGCCACGAGGAGCACGCTGCGGCCGAGGCCGAGGACGTCAACCAGGAGAAGATCGTCAAGGGTCGTCGCGCGTAATCGCGTGAGGAACTGATTCATGGGCGCACAACTCAGGGTCTACAAGCAGAAGATCTCTTCTGCTCAGACGACCAAGAAGATCACGAAGGCGATGGAACTCATCGCGGCTTCGCGCATCCAGAAGGCGATGGCACGCGTCAAGGCGTCCAGCCCCTTCGCGCGGGCCGTGACGAGGGCCGTGTCGGCCGTCGCGACGCACTCGAACGTCGACCACCCGCTCACCCGTGAGCCTGAGAACATCCGCCGCTCCGCGGTCGTGATCTTCTCGTCGGATCGCGGTCTCGCCGGAGCGTTCAACTCGCAGATCCTCCGTGAGGGTCTCGAGGTGGCCTCGCTCCTGCGCGAGCAGGGCAAGGAACCGGTGTTCTACCTCATCGGTCGCAAGGCCGTCGGGTACTTCCAGTTCCGTCGCATCGAGTCGGCCGCGGAGTGGACCGGCGACACCGACACCCCGTCGTTCCACACGGCGGAGGAGATCTCGGCCACGCTGCTCGAGGCCTTCTCGCGCGGTGCGGACGAGGGCGGCGTCGACGAGATCCACCTCGTGTACAACCGTTTCGTCAGCATGATGACGCAGTCGCCGGAGTCCGTGCGTCTGCTCCCGCTGGAGATCACGGAGGCCGACGACTCGGAGGCGGGCAGCACGGTCTACCCGCTGTACGAGTTCGAGCCGGACGCCGAGACCGTTCTCGACGCGATCCTGCCGGTGTACATCCAGAGCCGCGTCTTCAACGCCCTTCTGCAGTCGTCCGCCGCCAAGCAGGCTGCGACGCAGAAGGCGATGAAGTCCGCCAGCGACAACGCCGACAAGCTCATCACCGACTACACCCGTCTGCGCAACAACGCGCGTCAGGCGGAGATCACGCAGCAGATCGCAGAGATCGTCGGCGGCGCCGACGCCCTCTCGTCGAGCAAATAGACCATCAGGAAAGAGACGATAATGACTTCCATCGCCACGGCTGACCAGCCGGCGACCGCGGTCGTCGGGCGCGTCGCACGCGTCAACGGTCCGGTTGTCGACATCGAGTTCCCGCACGACTCGATCCCCGACATCTACAACGCTCTGAAGACCACGATCGCCATCGGCGAGGAGTCGACGGAGATCACGCTCGAGGTCGCCCAGCACCTCGGCGACGACCTGGTGCGCGCGATCGCCCTGAAGCCGACGGACGGCATCGTCCGCGGCCAGGAGGTGCGCGACACCGGCGAGGCCATCTCGGTCCCCGTCGGCGACGTCACCAAGGGCAAGGTCTTCAACGTGATCGGCGAGGTCCTCAACGGCGAGCCCGGTGAGACCGTCGAGATCACCGAGCGCTGGCCGATCCACCGCAAGGCGCCGAACTTCGACCAGCTCGAGTCGAAGACCACCATGTTCGAGACCGGCATCAAGTCGATCGACCTCCTGACCCCCTACGTGCAGGGTGGAAAGATCGGTCTGTTCGGCGGCGCCGGCGTCGGCAAGACGGTCCTCATCCAGGAGATGATCCAGCGCGTCGCGCAGGACCACGGTGGTGTGTCGGTGTTCGCCGGTGTCGGCGAGCGCACCCGTGAGGGCAACGACCTCATCCACGAGATGGAGGAGGCGGGCGTCTTCGACAAGACCGCCCTCGTCTTCGGCCAGATGGACGAGCCGCCGGGGACGCGTCTGCGCGTCGCCCTCTCGGCTCTCACGATGGCGGAGTACTTCCGCGACGTGCAGAAGCAGGACGTGCTGCTCTTCATCGACAACATCTTCCGCTTCACGCAGGCCGGTTCCGAGGTCTCGACCCTTCTGGGCCGTATGCCCTCGGCCGTGGGCTACCAGCCGAACCTCGCCGACGAGATGGGCCTCCTCCAGGAGCGCATCACCTCGACGCGCGGTCACTCGATCACCTCGCTGCAGGCGATCTACGTGCCGGCCGACGACTACACCGACCCGGCCCCGGCCACGACCTTCGCGCACCTCGACGCGACGACCGAGCTCTCCCGTGAGATCGCGTCGAAGGGTCTGTACCCGGCCATCGACCCGCTGACCTCGACGTCGCGCATCATGGACCCCCGCTACCTCGGCGAGGACCACTACCGCGTGGCCACCACGGTCAAGCAGATCCTCCAGAAGAACAAGGAGCTGCAGGAGATCATCGCCATCCTCGGTGTCGACGAGCTCTCCGAGGAAGACAAGATCGTCGTGTCGCGTGCACGTCGCATCCAGCAGTTCCTCTCGCAGAACACCTACATGGCCAAGAAGTTCACGGGCGTCGAGGGTTCGACCGTCCCGCTGAAGGACACCATCGAGTCGTTCGACGCGATCACCCGCGGTGACTTCGACCACGTGGCCGAGCAGGCCTTCTTCAACGTCGGCGGCATCTCCGACGTCGAAGAGCAGTGGGCGAAGATCCAGAAGGAGAACGGCTGACCATGGCTCTGCACGTCAGCCTCGTCTCCGCGGACGCGGAGGTCTGGACGGGAGAGGCGAGCCTCGTGGTCGCCAAGACCGTCGAGGGCGAGATCGGCTTCATGACCGGGCACGAGCCGGTCCTGGCGATCCTCGCCGAGGGCCAGGTCCGGATCACCCAGACCGACGGCACCAAGGTGCTGGCGAACGCGCAGGACGGATTCCTCTCCATGGAGGGCAACGACCTGACGATCGTGGCCGGCAACGCCGCCCTCATCGCCTGATCAGTTCCACTCATCGCGTCCGCCTCGACCCCCGCACGGGTGTCGGGGCGGACGCGTCTCTGCGTCACGAGGTCCCATGAAGATCCTGCTCCCACCGTCCGAGACGAAGCGCCCCGGTGGTGACGGCGCTCCGCTCGATGCGGCGTCGCTCGCGCTGCCCGCGTTGGGCCGGACTCGGGAGGCGGTGATCGACGCCCTGGTCGAGCTCGCCGGGGATGAGGATGCCGCGCGCTCCGCGCTCAAGCTCAGCGCGAAGCAGGCGCATGAGGTCGCGCACAACGCGGCGCTCCGCACGGCGGCCACGATGCCGGCCGTCGATCGCTACACCGGCGTCCTCTTCGACGCCCTCGATGCGGCGTCGCTGTCGACGGCCTCTCGGCGATGGCTCGGCGCGCATGTGTGGATCCATTCCGCGCCGTTCGGGCCCGTCGGCGCTCTGGACCCGATCCCCGCCTACCGTCTCGCGGCGGGCACCTCGCTTCCCGGCGTCGCGCCGCTGCGTCGGCACTGGGCGGAGGCGACGTCGGAGGCGATCGCGGGGGAGGAGCCCGCGTTCGTGCTGGATCTCCGCAGCGAGGCCTACGTCGCGCTCGGACCGATCCCCGCGTCCGTCCCGTCAGCGTACGTGCGCGTCGTGACGGAGCACGGCCGTGCGCTCAACCACTTCAACAAGAAGTCGAAGGGCCTCCTCGTGCGCGCCCTCGCGGACGACCGACCCCGCGTCCGGTCGTTGCGTACGCTGCGGTCGTGGGCGGGATCGCGGGGCATCGTCCTGCGCGACACCGACGTCGACCGCGTCCTGGAGCTCGTCGTCGCGGAATGACGTGCGGACGCGGGTGGGGACTTCTCCCCACGCGTGTCGTTGCCGGTGGTCACAGCGCACCGATATGGTGGGTGTCGCAGCGCGCACAGCGACTGCTCCATCGGATCCGGAGGGGATCATGTACAACGACTACTACGACAGCGGGGCGGCTCTCGGCGCTGTTCTCGCTGGTCTCTTCATCGGCCTGCTGTTCGCAGCGGCGTTCTATGTGATCTCGTCGATCTTCCTCATGAAGATCTTCGAGAAGGCGGGCGTCGAGGGCAAGTGGCGCGCCTGGGTCCCCGTCTACAACATGATGGTGTTCGCGAAGCTCGGCGACGTCTCGCCGTGGGTCGTGCTGATCGGCTTCGGCCTCTCGTTCATCCCGTACCTGAACTTCCTGACGGGCCTCGCGCTCGCGGTCGTCCTGGCCCTCGCCGCCTGGCGTGTGGGCCTGAAGCTGCAGAAGGATGCCGTCTGGGTCATCCTCTTCGTGCTGCTGTCGATCGTCTGGTACGGCATCAACGCCTTCGACAAGTCCCGGTGGAACCCGAACGTCGCCCCGGCTCCGTGGGCCGACAACGGCTTCTTCGGCGACAACACGGTGTGGCAGGGCATCCCCGTGCAGCCGCGTCCGGCCGCCGCTCCGGGATACGGCGCCCCTCAGGGGTACGGCGCTCCGCAGCAGGGGTACGCCCCGCCGGCTCAGCCCGGCTACGCGCCGCCCGCACAGCCCGGTTACACGCCGCCGGCCGCTCCGCAGCAGGCTCCCGGCGTTCCGCCCGCCGCGCCGCAGGTCCCGCCCGCGGCTCCGCAGGTCCCGCCCGCAGCGCCGCAGACGCCCCCGGCTCCGCCCGCCGCTCCGCCGGCAGCACCGCCCGCTCCGCCGGCCGCTCCGTCGGACCCCAACCAGCCCCCGGCCTGATCGCCGGCACAGAGCCCTCGACTCCGGTCGGGGGCTCTGTGCTGTGCCGGGCACGGCGCCGCGCCACGGATCGTACGAGTCGGGCGTCGGGAGACGATAACGTGGAGGCATGGGACGACCGCGGAGCGCAGTTCGGCGGCGCGGAGTCCACTACGATGTGTGAGTATCCTGGGGCCACCCGATCCAGGGGTATTTCGGAGGCGACGAGTGGCTGAGACGACGACGAGGACGCACAGCGTCACGGTTGCGCAGCATCCGCTGCTCCTGTCCTGGGCAGGGGCGACGGACGTCGGACGTCGTCGCGAGACCAACCAGGATGCGTTCTTCGCCGAGTACCCCCTGTTCATCGTCGCGGACGGCATGGGCGGTCACGCGGGTGGCGAGATCGCCAGCCAGAGCACGATCTCCCGCCTCGAAGCCCTGGTGTCCGACGGCACGGTCGAGCGCGACGCGATCGAGCGTGCGCTCGAACTCGCCGTCGGCGACATCGCGGACCATCCCGACACCACGGACGAGGGCACCGGGACGACGCTCACCGGCGTCTTCCTCGAGTTCGCGGACGACGAGCCGCACTGGGTCGCGCTCAACATCGGCGACTCGCGCGTGTATCTCCTGCGGGACGATCGACTCGTCCAGGTCACGACCGATCATTCCGTCGTGCAGGAGCTCATCGCCGCGGGCAAGATCAGCCCGGAAGAGGCCGAGGGCCATCCGTACAGCAACGTGATCACCCGCGCCGTCGGAGCGAGCGAACTGACGCCTCCGGACTACCTCGCGCTCGAGGTCAGGGCCGGCGACCGATTCGTGATCTGCTCCGACGGTCTCACCAAGGAGCTGACCGACTACGGCATCCAGCACTTCCTCCGTGAGAACGCCGAGCCCGCGGCCGCCGTCGACGCGATGCTGGCTGCGGCGCTGGAGAACGGCGGACGGGACAACGTGACGCTCGTGATCGTGCAGGTCTCCGAACAGCCCGAGGGCGCCGACCCGTCCTCCACATCCGAGGAAGTCGTCTGACCCGCGCAGGAGTCTGTGGAGAGGGGTGATCGCCCCGCGACCGCGGTGTCCACTGGGGGCATGGACTCCCTTCCGATCACGATTCCGCCCGCGCCCACGCCGCCGGGACGGACCCCGCTCCCGATCCTCGCCGCCCTGGTGCCGGTGATCGGGGGGATCGTGCTGTGGCTCGTGACGGGGTCGATCCTCTCCCTGTGCTTCGCCGCGCTCGGGCCGCTCATGCTCGTCGCCGGTGCCATCGACGGAACGCGCTCCCGATGGTCGGCGCGCCGGCGGGCGGAGGCCGAGGAGGACGCCGGGTGGCTCCGGGCCGAGGACGAGCTGCGCGAACGACACGAGGCGGAGAGGATGCTCCGCCGTCACCGCGACCCGGACGTCGTGACCGCGCTGTCGGACCCGCCGCTTCGGGACGGGCGGCAGCTGGATGCGGAGACTTCCATCGTCGTCGGCTCGGGCACGCGACCGAGCACCCTCCGTGCCGGGGGCGGCGAGGGGGAGCGGGCTCGCGAGTTCCGGGTCCGCTGCGCCCGGATCCAGGACGTGCCGGTCGCGGTGCAGCTCGGGTACGGCGTGGCGCTGCGAGGAGGGTCGACGCTCACAGCCGCTGCCGCGCGTGCTCTCGTGCTGCAGCTGTGCCTGCGATTCGGCGCATCGCAGCTGGTCCTCGTCGGGAGCGCGGTCGAGCGTCTCGGTCTCGCCGCCCTCCCGCACGCGCGCGCCGTGGGGCGCGCCGGGTTCCGACTGGCGGTCGTCGAGCACGGGGAGACGCTCGACACCTCCGCGGAGGCCGCGCTCTGGGTGCTCCCTTCTGCGGAGACCGTTCCGCAGGGGATCGCCTGCGTGATCGACATCGAGGAGGTGCAGCAGGCGACGGTCCGGACGCCGGACGGCGTGGTCCAGATCAGGCCGGAGTTCGTCTCCCGCGCGCAGGTCCGCTCGGCTGCCCGAGAGCTCGACGACGAGGAGACGACGGCCGCCTCGGTGATCCCCGACCGGGTGCTCCTGAGCGACCTGGCGCAGAACGCGCGTGCGTCCTCCCTCGCGGCGACCCTCGGGCGGAGCGAGCGGGACGCGGTGGTCCTCGACCTCGTGGAGGACGGGCCGCACGCGATCGTGACCGGGACGACAGGCTCGGGCAAGAGCGAGCTGCTGGTCTCGTGGGTGGCGGCTCTCGCGAGCGCGTACGGTCCGGACCGCGTCGTGTTCGTGCTCGCCGACTTCAAGGGCGGCACCGCGTTCGAGGCGCTGCGGGCTCTTCCGCACGTCGTCGCCGTCGTCACCGACCTGGACCCCGCGGGAGCGCGTCGGGGCGTGTCCAGTCTGTCGGCGGAGCTGCGACGCCGCGAGACGGTCCTCGCGGAGCACGGGGCGCGCGACATCGCCGAGGTCGACATGCCGCGGCTCGTCATCGTCGTCGACGAGTTCGCCGCCCTGCTCCAGGAGCATTCCGATCTCGCGTCCGTCTTCACGGATATCGCCGCCCGCGGCCGCGCTCTGGGGATGCATCTCGTGCTCGGGACCCAGCGCGCGGTCGGGGTCGTCAGGGACGCCCTCGCGGCGAACTGCCCGTTGCGGGTGTGTCTCCGCGTGGGCGATCCGGCCGACAGCCGTGCCGTGATCGGCAGCGACGACGCGGCGCAGATCACCGGCGGACCGGAGGCTCGAGGCCTCGCCCTGGCCCGACGGCCCCGCGACGACAACGCCCGAGCGCTGCGGGTCGCCCTCACGCAGGCGGACGACCTGGAGCGCATCGGCGAGCGATGGTCCGCGTCGCCTCCTCCACGGAGCCCGTGGCTGCCGCCGCTGCCGACCGTGCTGGCGCTCGCGGACCTCCGGCGAGAGGCCCCCGGGGGAACGATCGTGCTCGGACGAGCGGACCTCCCGGAGCGTCAGGAGCAGCCGCTCGAGCTCCTGCGGGTCGGGAGCGACCGGGGGATCGCCGTGATCGGGCAGAGCGGCTCCGGGCGGAGCTCGGCACTCCGCGCGATCGCGGTGCAGTGCCCCGGCGTCGTGGAGGTGCCGATCGACCCGGAGAGCGCGTGGGACGTGGTGAGCGCTCTCGCGACGGCCCCGCCGTCAGGACGGCCCGAGCTGATCCTGTGCGACGACCTCGATGCGCAGCTGGAGGCGCTCCCCGCGGAGCACGCGGCGCACCTGGCGCAGCTCTGGGAGAGGATCATCCGGGGGAGACCCGAGGCGACGATCGTGCTCGCGGCGACGAGGTCGAGCGGTGCATCGGGGCGGATCCTCGATCTCCTCCCGAGGCGCGCGGTGCTGCGCACGGGCGGCCGCACGGAGCATCTGGCGGCCGGGGGCGACCCCGAGGGATACGTTCGCGACCGACCGGCTGGACGCGCGCGCATCGGCGATCACGACGTGCAGCTCGCGTGGACTCCCGAGCAGCGACTCCGCTCGTCGCGAGCGCGGGGCGACCGGACGTCGACATCCTCGTGGCGTCCGAGCGCCGCGGTGACCGCTGTCGTCAGCGCCGGCGCGAATCAGGCGATCGCCGACCTCGCCTCGATGTTCCCCGACTGTGCGGTCGTGGCCCCCGCCGACGTCGGCTCGGTCGACCGGAAGCCGCGGACGATCCTCGTGGCGGATGCCGAGACCTGGCAGCGCGAGTGGAGTCTCTGGCAGCGTGCGCGCGCCGACGGCGAGATCCTGGTCCGCTCCGAGAACCCGACCGACCTCCGTCAGCTCGCCGCCGTCCGCGAACTCCCGCCGTACGCGCGCCCTCACGCCGGTCGCGCGTGGGCGGTCCGGGGGTCCGAGTCGCCTCGACGAGTGGTCGTCGACGCCTGGCGGCCGCGGCGCTGAGGCCGCATACGCCTCTGGTGTCGCGGTCGTGTCGACGGAGCGGTCAGATTCCGGAGCCGGCGCGGATCGAGCCGACCACTCCACCGCCGCCGAGCACGTCGAGGGGAAGAGCCGCGGCGAGAGCGGCGAGGTCCGCCTCGCCGATCGCTCCGGCGCGGTTGAGCAGCGTCGCCGCGACGAGCGTCGAGGCGCGGGCTCCGCCGTCGAGCATCTTCAGGGCGACCGTGGTGCCGTTCGGGGCGACCATGACCATGATCCCCTCGGCGCCGCCCTTCGCGAAGACCCCGAGCGTCTCGATCGCGATCGTGTCGGGGCGCGCGGGGCCCTCGATCGTCCACGGGCTGTCGCGCACCGCGCGGACGAGCGAGCCGGCCACGCGGTGGAGTGCGAACGGCGAGCGATCGGATGCCGTGCCGATGCGATGGATCGCGCGGGCGAGTCCCGTGAGCGTGATCGCGTGCACGGGGGCGCCGCAGCCGTCGATGGAGGTGTGAGCCACCTTCTCGCCCGTCAGACGCTCGATCACATCGCGGATGTGCACCTGGAGCGGGTGCGCGGGATCGAGGTAGCCCTGCGTCGGCCAGCCGGTCGCGACGCAGGCGCGCAGCATCGCGGCGTGCTTGCCCGAGCAGTTCATGCGGATGCGCTCCTGCTGGCCGTGCTCGCGCACCATCTCGTCCCGGGTGGCGGTGTCGCTGGGCCACGCGGGAGGGCAGGCCAGGTCGTCCTCGGTGAGCCCGCCCTCGGTGAGGATGTCACGGACGACGGCAGCGTGACGGTCGGTGCCGACGTGGCTGGCCGTCGAGAGAGCGAGCTGCTCGCCCTCCAGGACCGCGCCGGCGGTGATGCAGGCGACGGCCTGCAGCGGCTTGAGGCTCGAGCGCGGCAGGATCACGGCGTCGGCGTTCCCGTGGCGGGCGATCACTTCGCCGTCCGGCGACAGCACGACCGCCGCACCCGCATGGCGGGACTCGACGAATCCGCTCCGCTCGACGACAGCGAGTTCCACGGCATCCTGAACGGTGAGAGTCTCCAGCACGTCGTCCAGGATATCGTCGTGAGGCCGGACGGCCGTCCTCGAACCGGGGACGTCGCGCCTCCGGGCGCGCCGCCGTGCGCTCAGCCCCGCGGATCCGTCGTCGGCGCCGGCTGGCAGACTGGTGCCATGGCACTCAGCTCCGCACCTCTCGGCGACCATCGCTACGCCCTCACCGCGACGTGGACCGGCAACGCCGGCACCGGCACCAGCGGCTATCGCGACTACCGGCGAGATGTGACGCTGGAGGTCGAGGGCAAGCCCGAGCTGCTCGCCTCGGCCGACAAGCCGTTCCGCGGCGACCCGTCGCGCTGGAACCCGGAGGACATGCTGCTGGCCTCGCTCTCGCAGTGCCACCTGCTGTCGTACCTGCACGCCTGCGTGACCGCAGGCGTCGTCGTGGTCTCGTACCGTGACGCGGCATCCGGTCTGATGCGGGAGAACGGTGCGGGCGGGGGAGCGTTCGTCGAGGTGATGCTGCGTCCGGAGGTCGTCGTCGCGGACGCCTCGATGATCGAGGCCGCGGAGCGCGCGCACGCGCAGGCCCACGACTGGTGCTTCATCGCGAACTCGATGAACTTCCCGGTGCGTCACGAGGCGACCGTCACGGCGCAGGGCTCCGCCTGAAGTCGAGCGAGCTGCCGTCAGCGGCGCTCGTGCGGAAGGGCCTGCTTGATCTTCTCGATCGCGCCCTGCGCCGGTGCCTCGTTGTACGCGCCGGCGAGCTCCTGCCCGGAGAGGGCGTGGATCGCCGCCATGATCTCGTCCGTCGCGAGTCGACGTGCACGCCCGCTCTCGGCGGGGCCGTGGGGCGACAGATCGAGAGGTTCGCCGAACCGGACGGTGATCCGTTCCTTGAGCGTGGGGACCTTCGCGCCGACCGGCATGACCTTGTCCGTGCCGACGAGCCCGACCGGCACCACCGGAGCGCCCGTCTGCAGCGCGAGGAACGCCACGCCCGTGCGGCCCTTGTAGAGACGCCCGTCGGTGGAGCGCGTCCCCTCGGGGTAGAGCGCGACCGCGAGGCCCTCGTCGAGGAGCTGGCGCTGCAGGTCCAGGGCGTCGAGTGCGGCCTGTCCGGCGCCGCGCCGCACGGGGATCGCGCCGATCGACTGGAAGAACGTCTTGCTCAGCCAGCCACGGAATCCGGTGCCCTCGAAGTAGCTCGACTTGGCCATGAAGTGCACGGGCCGAGGCGCCGCGACGGGGATGGCGATCGAGTCGATGAACGAGAGGTGGTTGCTCGCGAAGATGACCGCGCCGGAGCGCGGGACGTTGTCCCTGCCTTCGATGCGGGGGCGGTAGACGCCGCGCGCGAGCGGGGTGATCAGACTGCGGCCGAGCGCATAGGCGAACCCGGTGTGCCGCGGCTTC
This sequence comes from Microbacterium sp. NPDC089696, assembly GCF_044749125.1. Classification (NCBI taxonomy): domain Bacteria; kingdom Bacillati; phylum Actinomycetota; class Actinomycetes; order Micrococcales; family Microbacteriaceae; genus Microbacterium; species Microbacterium sp. NPDC089696. The sequence continues at coordinate 1,688,595 of NZ_JBIVHF010000001.1, forward strand.
GCCGAGTCCTCGGGTGACGGTTCGGGCTCCACGGACTGCTCTGACGTCATCAGAGCAGAGTACCGCCGGATTCATGCTCTCGTGGGAATGAAGAGTCAGCGCGCGCCTCCCAGCGCGGACAAAGGGCGATGCGGGATGATGGAACGTCCCGCCCGCGAACCCTGAGGTCTCACTGTGCGCAAGCGTCCGCTCATCGTCCTGTCCACCGTCGCCGCCGCGACCCTGCTTCTGGCGGGATGCTCGGGGGACGCAGCTCCCGATTCGACGGCCGACCCCACGTCGGCACCGGAGACGACGTGCGTCGCCGACCTGGCATCCGGTGCGGGCTCGGACGCCGTCGTGGTGGACGGCGAAGGGGCGGCCGCGACCGTTTCCATCCCGGCAGGGACCGAGGTGACTGCCGCCGAGCGGACGGTCGTGAAGGAGGGCAGCGGAGACGATCTGCACGCCGGCGACCTCGTGTCCCTCCGCTACCAGCTCGTCGACGGCGCGACCTCCGAGGTGCTCGCGAGCTCCTCGCTCGGCCCTGACGGTGTCGTCCCCGCCCTGCTCAGCGACGGGCAGGCGCAGCAGCAGAACTACGATCTGACGCAGGAGTTCGCCTTCACCGCGGCAGTGGAGTGCGCGCCGCTCGGCTCCCAGGTCGTGCTGGCTCTGCCTCCGGCTCAGGACGGCGGCAACCCGAACATCCTGTACATCGAGACCATCGAGAAGCTGCCGACGATCGCCTCCGGCGAGGACGTCGACCCGGTCGAGGGGATGCCGACCGTCGAGCTCGACGACGAGGGCGCTCCCACGATCACCATCCCGGACGGCGACGCTCCGACCGAGACCAAGGTCGAGGACCTGAAGAAGGGCGACGGACCCGTCGTCCAGTCCGGCGACCTCGTCACGGTCCAGTACCGCGGCGTCAAGTGGTCCGACGGCAGCGAGTTCGACTCGAGCTGGAGTCGTGGCGCCGTTCCCGCCCAGTTCCCGACCACCGGCGTCGTGACCGGCTTCAAGATGGCTCTCGAGGGTCAGACCGTCGGGTCCCAGGTTCTCGTCGTGATGCCTCCGAAGGACGGCTACGGCGCGTCGGAGGGCAACGAGCTGCAGGACGAGAGCCTCGTGTTCGTCGTCGACATCCTCGGGACGACCCCGATCGCCCAGGCCGGCTGATCCGGCCGGGCCGAGGGCGTGTCATAGGCTGACGTCATGCGTCGCATCATCGTCCTCGGCTCCACCGGCTCCATCGGCACCCAGGCGCTCGACGTCATCCGCGCGAACCCTCGGCGCTTCGAGCTCGTCGGTCTCGCCGCGGGCAGCAACGCCGAGATGATGGCGGAGCAGGCCGCGCGGTTCCAGGTCGAGGACACGGCGCTGGGCGCGGAACAGGCCGAGCAGCTCGTGCGCGACGTCGAGGCCGACGTGGTGCTGAACGCCATCACCGGTTCGATCGGTCTCGGGTCGACCCTCGCCGCGCTGAAGGCCGGACGCACGCTCGCGCTCGCGAACAAGGAGTCGCTCATCGTCGGCGGGGAGCTCGTGCTCGCCGCGGCCGCTCCCGACCAGATCGTGCCCGTCGACTCGGAGCACTCCGCACTCGCGCAGGCGCTCCGCAGCGGTACGCACGACGAGGTCAGGCGACTGGTCGTGACCGCGTCCGGCGGGCCGTTCCGCGGTCGCACCCGTGACGAGATGACGACGGTCACGCCGCAGGAGGCGCTCGCGCATCCCACCTGGGACATGGGCCGCATGGTCACGACCAACTCCGCGACCCTCGTGAACAAGGGGCTCGAGGTCATCGAGGCCCACCTCCTCTTCGACGTCGCCTACGACGACATCGACGTCGTCGTGCACCCGCAGTCGATCGTGCACTCCATGGTGGAGTTCGTGGACGGTTCGACCATCGCGCAGGCGTCGCCGCCGGACATGCGGCTCCCGATCTCCCTAGGGCTCGACTGGCCGAATCGAGTGGGCGGCGTGGGTCGTCCGCTCGACTGGACGAAGGCGGCGTCGTGGACCTTCGAGCCTCTCGACGACGAGGCCTTCCCCTCCGTCGCCCTCGCGAAGGCGGTCGGACGCGCCGGCGCCACCTTCCCGGCGGTCTACAACGCTGCGAACGAGCAGGCCGTGACGGCGTTCCATGAGGGGCGCCTCACGTTCCTCGGGATCGTCGACACGATCTCCCGCGTCGTCGACGCGCACGAGCCTCCCGCGACGTTGACCGTCGAGTCGCTCGCGGACGCCGAGTCCTGGGGTCGCCGCACGGCCGACGCGCTCATCGCGAAGGGCTGACCGCGCCGCCCGGCCTCACTCCTCGGACGCGTAGGGCACGGGCCAGGCCGGATCCGGCACGGGCCACCCCGCGGCCTTGAGCGCCCGTCGCGCGAGCTCGCGGGCCGAGTAGGGGGTGCGCACGCCGCGGATGTCCCGGTAGTCCTGATGACCGGGTCCCGCCCAGAGGATCGCGTCGCCCTCGCCGACCATGCCGACGGCCGCGACGATCGCTGCCTCGGGCGGCGAGTACTCGTGGATCTCGGCGTCGGGTCGCGCGTCGCGTGCGCCGGCGACGAGAGTGGCCCTGATCGAACCGGGGTCCTCGAAGCGCGGATGGTGGTCGGTGACGACGAGGATGTCGCTGCCCTCGACGGCCGTGCGCGCCATGTCGTAGCGCTTGCTGGCGTCGCGGTCGCCGTCGGCTCCGAACAGCATCAGCACCCTCCCGGGAGTCACACGCCGCACGGCCGCGAGGGTCTTCTCGAACGCATCGGGGGAGTGACCGAAGTCGACGAACACGGCGGGGCCGGTCTCGCCCGAGACGAGCTGCGTGCGCCCGGGCAGATGCGCGCGGATCCCGCCGTCGCGATCGAGTGCGGAGACGATCCGGTCCCAGGCGTACCCGCCCTCGAGGAGCATGACGATCGCGAGCGCGGCGTTCGCCGCCATGTGCGGGCCGATCACGGGGACCGTCGTGGTGAGAGATCCGGCAGGTCCGGTCATGGTGAACGTCGTGCCCGATGCGCGCTCGTCGTCGATCGAGACGACCCAGTCGGCGCGGCCGGCGGACGTCGGATCGGCGGCGATCGCGGGGGTGGCCACGGTGACCACGGGGACCTCCGCACGATCGGCGACGACCGCTCCCGAGGGGGAGTCCAGGCACACGACGGACCGGACGGCCCGGTCGGGGCGGAAGAGCGGGAGCTTCGCCTCGAAGTACTCCTCCATGTCGGCGTAATCGTCGAGGTGGTCGTGGCTGAGGTTCGTGAAGCCCGCGACATCGAAGCGGATGCCGTCGACGCGGTGCCGCGAGAGCGCCTGAGCGCTGACCTCGACGGCGACGGCCTCGACCTCGCGCTCGCGCATCAGGGCGAGCAGCGCGTGCATCTCGGAGGCCTCGGGCGTCGTGAGGCGCGACACGATGACCTCGCCCGCGATGTGGCGTTCCGCCGTCGAGGACAGTCCCGTGACGACGCCGATCTGGTCGAGGATGCCCTCCAGCAGATGCGACACGCTCGTCTTGCCGTTCGTCCCCGTGGTGGCGAACAGCAGCGGGAGCGGGTCGCCGGCGCCGGTGCCGTACACCCATGCGCTCAGCGCGCCGAGAACCCCCCGGGGGTCGTCGACCACGAGGATCGGCAGACCCGCGGATGCCGCGATGTCGGCGCCCTGTTCGTCGGTGATGATCGCGACGGCGCCCTTCTCGGCGGCGACGGGGGCGAACTCCGCGCCGTGGCGGTTCACTCCCCGGATGGCGACGAAGGCCTCTCCGGCGCGCAGATCGGCGGTCGCGAGCGTGATCCCGGTGAGGGTCACTCCCGTGGCGTCGCCGCGCACCTCGCGCGCGAATCGGGTGGCGAGTTCGGACAGCTCACGCCGGGGCGGGTTCGCGGGGCGGAGCACGGGCGGCAGGCTCGGTTGCTGTTCAATCGACATGTCCCGTCCATGTTCTCACGGCGAGGCGGTCGTGCCCGGGCACGGCACGTCCCCTCGCACTCCGTGAGCGCGAGGGGACGTGCGCAGGCCTCACGCCCGGCGGCGGTACGCCAGGATCGACACGACCAGCGCGGCGACGCCCGCGACGAGGCCGCCCGCTCCGAGCACGGTGCCCAGCGCGTCGCTACCCTGGTCGTCCGTGGCAGCGGAGCCGGAGGCGTCGTCTGCAGGCGCGTCTCCGTGCGCGTCGTGAGCCTCGACGGCAGGAGCGACCGAGACGACAGGCGCCGGCGCGTCGAGGCTGTGCGGGTCCTCGCCGTCCTCGGCGACCTGCGTCCACTCCGTGCTGCCGACCACGCACGACTGCACGACGGGGAAGACGAGCGTGTCGGGGGTGCTGTCGTCGAGGCTGATTCCGAGCGTGACGGCTCCGCGGAGTCCGTTGGGCACCGGGGTGAGCGCGGTGTACGTGACAGCGCTCACGAGGCCGTCGTCGCCGCGCTCGACGTCGATCGTCCAGTTCGAGTCGATGGTCGGCGCGACCGAGGCCAGCCCCTCGGGCATCGTGATGCGCAGAGCGGTGGTGGGGGAGTCCTCACAGCCGTGCGAGAACGAGAAGGTCAACACGCCGTGGTCGCCGGCGGTGAGCTCGTCCGGGCTGACGCCGACGTGTGCGCTGGCCATCGCGGGAACGGCCAGGGCGAGGACGGCGCCGCCGATGAGGCCGGTGACGAGCGTGCGGCGGGTGGTGAAGGTACGCATGGGTTACTCCTGTGTCTGAGGTGCGGGCACGCCGAGGGCGCGCGGAACCGCGGGAAGACGCCGTCACGGTGGAGACGGCGCCGGATGATGATCAGACCAGGGCGGGAGGTCCTCGACGGGAGAGAGATGTCGCGAGCGCGGTTCGGAGGACGGGGACCGCGGAGGACGTCGGGAGCGGACGGCGGCGATGAGGCAGACACACCGATGTGGCGCGGCTCCGCAGTCGCGCGACGATCCACTGCGCGATCGCCCGGATCAGCGACTCGCCCCGCCACAGCAGGGCGATCGTCACGATCGCGGCGACGAGGTGGGCTCCGATCATCAGCGCATCCGGGGCGGCGACGGCGGCGACCGGCCCGAACGCCGCGAGATCGAGGTGGTGCTGGTGCCCGATGCCGCTGAGACCGGCCGTCGGCGCGCCGAGCAGCGCGAACACGAGGTGGAACGCGATCTGCGAGACGAGCACAGTGAGCGCGACACGCACGCGAGAGGGGCGGACGCCGATCAGCACGGCGGCGACGGGCACGAGCAGCGCCGTCATCGCCACGACGAGCAGCGGATGCGGAGCCGAGCCTCCGGCGACTGTGTGGGACACCGCCGCGAGCACGGTCGCGATCGACGATGCCGCCGCCGCGCGCAGGAGTCGCAGCTGGCGGTCGGTCACGGATCAACCCTAGTCCGGTGCGGGCGCGGCACCCGACGGGATGTGGGCTGATTCCTAGGCGGGCACCAGTACCTTGGGGGAGTGGAAGCACTGCTCTATCTGGGTGGCATCGTGTTCATGCTGATCGGCCTCGGCCTGTCGATCGGTCTGCACGAGGTCGGTCACCTCCTCCCCGCGAAGCTGTTCGGCGTGCGCGTCGGCCAGTACATGATCGGCTTCGGCCCGCGGATCTGGTCCAAGCGCATCGGGGAGACGGAGTACGGCTTCAAGCTCCTCCCGCTGGGTGGCTTCATCTCGATGTCCGGCATGTACCCGGCGTCGAAGACCGCGGGGCCGGCCAAGGGCGTGTTCCGCGCGCTCGTTCAGGACGCGCGCACCGCGAACGACGAGACGATCGCCGAGGGAGCGGAGGATCGCGTCTTCTACCGGCTTCCGGTCTGGAAGCGTGTGATCGTGATGCTCGGCGGACCGCTCATGAACCTCGTGCTCGCGATCGTGATCTTCACCGTCCTCGTCTCGGGGATCGGCGTGCAGCAGGGCACGACGACGATCGCCTCGGTGAGCGAGTGCGTCCTGCCAGCGGGCTCCACCGCGACGGAGTGCGCACCCGACGACCCGGCGACTCCCGCGGCGGAGGCCGGGATCAAGCCGGGAGACGTCCTGGTGTCGATCGACGGCGCCCCGGTGTCGACGTTCGCCGAGGCGACCGCGATCGTGCAGGCGTCTCCGGGGGAGACGCTCGACGTCGTGGTGCGCCGCGACGGCGCGGAGCAGACCCTGCGCATCACGCCGGTGACGGCCGAGCGGACGATCACCGACGCCAGTGGTCAGCCCGTGATCGGCGACGACGGCCAGCCGGTCGTGAAGGAGGTCGGCTACGTCGGCATGGGGGCTCAGATGGGCTACGTGCAGCAGCCGCTGTCCGCAGGCCCGGAGATGGCCGGAGACACGGTCGCGCGCGTCGGCTCGATGATCCTCACGCTGCCGGTGCGACTGTGGGACGTCGGGGTCTCCCTCGTCACCGGTGGGGAGCGCGACCCCAACGGCCCGCTCAGCGTCGTGGGCGTCGGACGTCTCGCGGGAGAGGTCGCGGCGACCGATGCGCCGGTGCTCAACCGCTTCGCCGTGCTGCTCGGTCTCCTGGGGTCGCTGAACGTCGCCCTCTTCGTCTTCAACCTCATCCCGCTGCTGCCGCTCGACGGCGGTCACATCGTCGTCGCGCTGTGGGACGGCATCCGTCGTGCGTGGGCGCGGCTGTTCCGCCGCCCGCCGCCTGCGCCCGTCGACGCCACGCGGCTCGTGCCGCTGACGGTCGTCGTCGCGACACTGCTGATCGCGATGGGCGCGCTGCTGCTCGTGGCCGACCTGTTCAACCCCATCAAGATCCTCGGCGGCTGACCGCCGGGCATCCTCAGGCGAGCGCCTTCTCCACGAGGCGGTGCAGCGTGCGGATGCCGTCGCGCGACAGGATCGACTCCAGGTGCCCCTGCACGGAGGCGACGTGGGGTCCACCCAGCGCATACACGTCGCCCGTGGCGGGATCCGCCGACACCTCGACCGCGCCCACCTGCGTCGTGCCCGGATCGACGCGTGCGGTGAAGGTGTTGTAGAAGCCGATCGAGGCGTCCTCGCCGAACACCGGCACCGACTTCTGCAGACCCTGATGCGGAGCGTCGAGCGGCACGAGCGGGATGCCCAGCCGGTCGGCGAGGATCTGGTGGCTCAGGCACACGGCGAGCAGCGGTCGTCCGGCGTCGACCCGGCGGCCGACGATCTGCCGCATGCGGCTGATGCGGGGGCTGTCGTCGTCGCGGGGGTCGCCCGGTCCCGGACCGGCCACCACGAGGTCCGCCGAATCGACCTCGTCGTCCCGAGCGTCGCTCCAGGGCGCGATCGTCACGTCGAGGCCGAGGTGGCGCAGCTGGTGCGCGAGCATCGTCGTGAAGCGGTCCTCGGCGTCGACCACGAGCGCGGTGCGTCCCGTGAACGGCCCCGTGAAGTCCTCGCCCTGCGGGTTGAGCCAGAACTCCGCGAGCCGGGCGTTGCGCGAGGCGAGCAGTGCTGCGACCTCGGGGTCGTCGGCCAGAGCCTGGCGCCGACCGGGTTCGTCCGCGTCCTCGCGGGCCTCTGCGGCGCGGTCACGGTCGATCGCGCCGATCGCCCCCAGCACGCCCGCGGCCTTGCCGTGCGTCTCGGAGACCTCGCCGTGGGGGTCGGAGTGGCGCACGAGGGTCGCGCCGACCGGGACGCTCAGCGACCCGTCCTGCACGTACACCGTGCGGATGAGGATGGGGGCGTCGAGGTCGTGACCGCCGTCGGCGTTCGGTGTGAAGAGTGCGGCGACGCCCGAGTAGTAGCCGCGCGGCTTCGTCTCGTGACGACGGATCACGGCGCAGGCGTTCTGCATCGGCGACCCGGTGACGGTCGGCGCGAACATGGTCTCGCGGAGGATGTCGCGCGGATCGAGCCGGCTGCGTCCGCGGAGCATGTACTCGGTGTGCGTGAGCCGCGACATCTCCTTGAGGTGCGGACCGGTGATCCGTCCACCGTCCGAGCAGACGGCGCTCATCATCTTGAGCTCCTCGTCGACGACCATGAAGAGCTCTTCCGTCTCCTTGGTCGATGACAGGAACTCCATGAGCGTCTCGCGGGTGGAGCCCCCAGCCGGGTGGCGGAACGTCCCGGAGATCGGATTCATCGTCACGACTCCGTCGCGGGCGACGACATGTGCCTCGGGACTGGCGCCGACCGCGACGTGTCCGGGTGTGACGACCGCGAACGTCCAGTACGCACCGCGCTCGTGGGTGAGCAGCGCGCGGAACCAGGTGAGTGCGGCCGTCCGGTCGTCCGTGTCGATCTCGGCCGTGTAGTCGCGCCGGATGACGAAGTTCGCTCCTTCGCCACGGCCGATCTCGTCGGCGATGACCGTCTCGACGATCGCGGCGTAGTCCTCGTCGGAGACGTCGAAGCCGCCGTCGCGAAGAGGGATGCCGCCGGCCGGGAGCGCGGAGAGCAGCTCGCGCGTCGCGATGTGGTGGTGCTCGTCCACGACGAGACAACGCAGAGGGGTGCCGTCGTCCTGGGCGACGAATCCACGCTCGCGCACCTGACGGTAGGGGACCATCGCGAAGACCTCGCGGGCGGATCCGTCGATCGTCAGCGGGATGTCGGCGAGCAGGTCGACGTCGACGACCTCTCCGGTGAGCAGCTCGACGGTGTCTGCGCCGTCTCGCGCGATGAGGACGAACGAGGCCTCGGGATCGGCGGTGAGCTCGGCGAGGCGAGAGAGGGTCATCGGGGTCTCCTGTGCGTGGCTCCGGCTCGGCTCAACGAAAAGACCGCCCCGGAGGCGGTCTGGATTCGTGGGAACGCGAACACACCGCCTAGGAGGCGGGCCACCAGGTGACGTTCGCGAGCATGGGCTGAAACTATCACACGGTCGGCGCCGGTGACGGGTGCATGACGAGGCGGCGACATCCAGCCCGCGTGCATCCTGGCGGCGTAGGCTGAACATGTGCCAGCAGTGAATATTGGGATGCCGAAGGTCCCCGAGGTCCTCGCCCCGCGACGCAAGTCCCGCCAGATCAAGGTCGGCAAGGTTCTCGTCGGCGGCGACGCTCCCGTCACCGTGCAGTCGATGACGACGACGAAGACGACGGACATCAACGCGACCCTCCAGCAGATCGCCGAGCTGACCGCATCCGGCTGCGAGATCGTCCGGGTGGCGGTGCCGCACCAGGACGACGCCGACGCGTTGAAGATCATCGCGATGAAGAGTCAGATCCCCGTGATCGCCGACATCCATTTCCAGCCGCGCTACATCTACACCGCGATCGACGCCGGCTGCGGCGCCGTCCGCGTCAACCCGGGGAACATCCGCGAGTTCGACGGAAACGTCGGCAAGATCGCCGAGGCGGCCAAGGCCGCGGGAGTCTCCCTGCGCATCGGCGTCAACGCGGGCTCTCTCGACCGTCGGCTGCTCGCGAAGTACGGCAAGGCCACGGCCGAGGCGCTCGTCGAGAGCGCCGTGTGGGAGGCCTCGCTGTTCGAGGAGCACGACTTCCACGACTTCAAGATCTCGGTCAAGCACAACGACCCGATCGTGATGGTCAAGGCCTACCGGCAGCTGGCCGAGCGGGGCGACTGGCCGCTGCACCTCGGTGTGACCGAGGCCGGTCCCGCCTTCCAGGGGACCATCAAGAGCGCCACGGCGTTCGGCATCCTGCTGGGCGAGGGGATCGGCGACACGATCCGGGTCTCGCTGTCGGCGCCGCCCGCCGAAGAGGTCAAGGTCGGCCACCAGATCCTGCAGTCGCTGAACCTCCGCGAGCGCAAGCTCGAGATCGTCTCGTGCCCCTCGTGCGGGCGCGCCCAGGTCGACGTGTACACGCTCGCCGAGAACGTCACCGAGGGACTCAAGGACATGACCGTGCCCCTGCGCGTCGCCGTGATGGGCTGCGTCGTCAACGGACCGGGTGAGGCCCGCGAGGCCGACCTCGGTGTCGCGTCCGGCAACGGCAAGGGGCAGATCTTCGTGAAGGGCGAGGTCATCAAGACCGTGCCCGAGGCTGACATCGTCGCCACTCTCATCGACGAGGCGAACCGCATCGCCGCCGAGATGGGCCCGGACGCTCCGCTCGGCACCGCGCAGGTCGTCACGGCCTGACCCGTCAGGTGCCGGGTCGCGGCGCCGATCCCAGACAGCGTCGATGTCCTCTCGCGAGCGTCACGATCCCGCCGTCGCCCTGACTGCCGACGCCGCACACCCCGGGCGGCAGTGCCTGCGCATTGTGGAAGAGTTGACGTCATGACCGCACAGCCCTCCGCCACGCTCGTCTCCTTCGCGGAAGGGGCGGTGCGGGAGACCGGCGTCGTAGAGCGCGTCGACGCCCTGGAGACGGGGACGGTCGTCGTCGTCGTCGACCGGACTCCGTTCCACCCCGTGGACCACACCTGGCCGGATCAGCCGGGGGACAGCGGGACGATCTCGCTCGACGACTCGTCGGTGCGCGTGACGGAGGCGGTCATGGCCGCGGTGTCCGACGATGGCGCGTTCGCGGTGGGAACGGACATCCCGGTCAAGCGCGGCGTGGACGGCTGGACCTGGTTGGTCGCTCACCCTCTCGAGGGTGAGGCTCCGGGATGGCTTGTCCCCGGCGCCGAGGTCGAGCTGATCGTCGACGAGCCCCGTCGTGCGGGTCTCAGCCGGGGGCACACCGCGTGTCACCTCGCCTCACTCGCCCTGGACCTCGCGCTCGCGGACCTGTGGCGCAAGGATCCCGGCCTCGACGCGCTCGGCACGCCGGACTTCGAGGGACGCGCGAATCAGTCGAGCCGCATCCACGAGGACGGCGCCGTCGACGAGTACCGCCTCGGGAAGAGTCTGCGCAGGGCGGGCTTCGACACCGAGACCTTCGCCGCCACGCTCGATGAGAGGGTCGCGTCGATCAACGCGACGCTCGCGGAGTGGGTCGTGTCCGGTGCCGAGAGCCGCGTCGTGCCGGCCGGCCCGACGATCGTCGACCGGCGCACCTGGCACTGCGAGCTGCCCGTGGGCACGGCGGACATCCTCTGCGGCGGCACCCACGCGGCATCCCTCGCGGAGTTCGCGTCGATCACCGTCGCGCTGGATCTCGCCGACCCGCAGCTGCTCGTGATGACGACGAGCGCTGTTCCTGCCTGAGAGTTCAGTACCCGCCTGAGTTCCGTGTCCGCCTGAGTTCAGCGCACGAAGCCGCCCTGGACCCGGCCTCCGGCACGTTCGAGCTCCTCCTCGATCCGCGCAGCGAAGATCTCCAGGTCATCCGCGAGCAGCGGCGCGCTCAGAAGCTCGGCGCGAGTCGCGTCGAGCGCACGGAGTCGTCGCGGCAGCCACTTGCCGGTCGCGATCCACTGACCGGCGTCCAGAAGCATGAGCTCGGCGGTCCGCTCGAAGAGGATGGATGCCTCCACCCGACGCTCGAGGACGTCGGTCGCGTCGCGGAGATCGTCGAGCACATCGGTGATGACGTAGCGACGGAACCGCGACTCCGCTTCGGTGAGGACAGGACCCGCCTCGATCACCGGACGCCAGTGCGCGCGAAGCCCCTCCGACCGTCCGTCATCGCGGATGATCGTGCCCTCGAGCAGCATGTGCACGATCACGGGGCGATGCTGCTCGATCCCGCGCTGCGCCCACTCCTCGAACCCGCGGTGCGTGTACGCGAAGACCTCGAACACCTCGTCGTCGAAGTCGTGGGTGGATGCTTCGCTCGATGCGCCGTCATCGAAGAGGTCGTCGCCGAGCAGCAGCAGATCGATGTCGCTGCTCGCGGTGCGTTCACCGCGACTGGTGCTTCCCGCCATGATCGCGATGGCCGCGCGCGGGAAGCGTGCGGCGACGAAGCGCTCGGCGACGGCCAGGAGATCCTCGACGCTGCGGTCTGTCACAGCGAGAAGTCCACGGTGCCGGTGGTGATGTCGGTGTCGACGATCCGGAGGCGGACGATGGCTCCGGCCGCGGTCCCGGGAGGGATGGGCGCGGAAGCGGTGACGGCGGGCTCCCCGATCTGCACGCTGGCACGGTTCTCGCCGCGGACCTCGACGACGGTCGCATCGATGGTCGTGCCGATCAGCGGTGTGAGAAGCGCTGCCTCGACGCAGTTCACCGTCTGGGAGTCGAGCTTCGACGCGCGCTGCCCGGACTCCTGCATGAGCCCGGGGATGTCGGCGAGCGACTCGCGAGTCCACCCGGGCACTTCTCGTCCCTCGGACACGGCGAGGCAGATCTCGAGGGACCACCGGTCGACGAGGCGACGAAGGGGCGCGGTCGCGTGTGCGTACGGGGCGGCGATCGCGGCCTGCTCGGTCGAGGCCGGGACCGTGCCGTCGAACGCGACGTATCCGGCCCCTCGGAACAGCATGGCGGCCGCCTCGAGGACGGGGAGTGTCAGGGGGTCTGCGCGATCCAGCTCGCGCAGATAGTCGCCGTAACGACCGCTGCGCCAAGGACGCCCGAGCGCCTCGGTCTGATGCCGGAAGGCGTCGAACGCCTTCTCGTCGGGTTGCGGCATCGTCCGCAGGATCCCGATCCGAGCGTCGAGCATGAGTGATGCCGCGGCCATGCCGGTCATGAGGGAGAGCTGAGCGTTCCACTCCTCGACCGGGAGCGGATGCCGGCGTTCGATCGCGTACCCGCCCTCGGACGTGCGCACGACCTCCTCGTCGGGCAGGTTGAGGCTCGCACCGCCGCGCAGCCGCTCCTGCTCGATCCGCAGCGCGCCGATCTCGGGGAGGAGCGCGGCGGGTCCGCCCTCGCCGCGATCCAGCGCGGCCTGAGTGGAGACATAGTCGAGTCGGGCGCGGGAGCGGATCAGCGCTCGCTCGAGCCGGAAGTCCTCCACCAGTCCGGCTTCGTCGAGCGCGAACGTCCAGACCAGTGCCGGGCGCTCGACGTCCGGGAGGAGTGACGCTCGATCCTCGCTCAGAACCTTCGGGTGCAGCGGGATCGTGCCGTCGGCGGCGTACAGGGTCTGCCCTCGACGTCGTGCCTCGGCGTCGACCGCCCCGCCGGGGGTCACGAATCCCGGGATGTCGGCGATCGCATAGCGGACCGTGTAGCCCGACCCACGCCGCTCCAGCCGGAACGCCTGATCCAGGTCTCGCGAGCCCTTCGGATCGAGTGTCGCGAAGGGAATGTCGCGCAGGTCGAGTTCGGGCGCGGGAGCCGTCGCCGCTTCGGCCTCGGTGAGGACCTCCGCGGAGAACTCGGCGGGTGCGTCGAGCGACTCGCGCAGCGCGGCGAGTGCCGCAGCCAACTCGGTCTGCGCAGCGGACGGGGCGACACGGGAACGACGCTGAGGCATGCCCCCACCCTAGGTGGGCGAGGTGACGCGCAGGTCGTTCGCCACCCATGCGAGCGTGCAGAACGGAGGAGGCGTGCTGTCGGGGATCGGGGCATGGTTCGGCGGCGGGGAGCGTCGATGTGGGCGCGCCCGCCGGGCCGCAACACTCGCCGGGAGGAGCCCTGATCGGCCCACGCCCGCGCCACCCGCGTTAGCGTGGAGGCATGACCACTGCAGACAAGGCCCAGACCCTCATCGGACTGTACGAAGCCCCGGAGATCCTCCGCGTCGTGAACGTATGGGACGTCGTGTCCGCACGAGCCGTCGCCGCACTGCCCGAGACGAAGGCGATCGCGACCGCCGGCCACGGCATCGCCGCGTCGTTCGGGTACGACGACGGCACTACGCCCCGCGACATCATGATCGACATGGTCGGCCGCATCGCGGCATCGGTGTCGGTGCCCGTGACGGCTGACCTCGACGACGGTTACGGAGACGCGGGGGACACCACACGCCTCGCGATCCAGGCCGGCGTCGTCGGCGCGAACGTCGAGGACCGCCTGAAGCCCCTCGACGAATCCGTCGCGGCCGTCGAGGCCATCGTGAAGGCCGCCGAGGCCGAGGGCGTGCCGTTCGCTCTCAACGCCCGCACCGACGCGTTCGTGCGCGCGGGACACCGCCCGGTCGCCGAGAGCGTCGCTGACGCGATCCAGCGCGGACGCGCGTTCCTCGAGGCGGGAGCCACCTCCGTGTTCATCCCCGGGATCCTCGACGCCGCCGTGACGCGACAGCTGGTCGACGGCATCGGCGAGCGCAAGATCAGCGTCATCGGCCTTCCCGGCGCGCTCGCCGCGTCCGAGTACGAGAAGCTCGGCGTTGCGCGCATCTCCTACGGACCGCTGCCGCAGCGCGTCGCGCTGACCGCCACGCAGGAGCTCGCCGCGAGCCTGTACGCCGGCGGCGTCGTCCCGCAGGGACTGCCCGCCCTCAACTGACGGTCGCGAGGACGGGTGACCGCCGGTCACTAGACTGGGCCCGTGGTCACTCGTCTCTCCAACTTCTTCCTCCGTACGCTCCGCGAAGATCCTGCTGGCGCAGAGGTCGCGAGCCACAAGCTGCTCATCCGCGCCGGCTACATCCGCCCGCAGGCAGCCGGCATCTTCGCGTGGTTGCCACTCGGCCTCCGCGTCAAGGCGCGCATCGAGAGGGTCGTGCGCGAGGAGATGTCCGCGGCCGGCGCCCAGGAGGTCCACTTCCCGGCGCTCATGCCGCGCGAGGCCTATGAGGCCACCGGGCGCTGGGAGGAGTACGGCGACCTCCTGTTCCGTCTCAACGACCGCAAGGGCGGCGACTACCTGCTCGCGCCGACGCACGAGGAGGCGTTCACGCTGCTCGTGAAGGACCTGTACTCGTCGTACAAGGACCTTCCGCTCACGATCTACCAGATCCAGGACAAGTACCGCGACGAGGCCCGGCCCCGTGCCGGCCTGCTCCGTGGCCGCGAGTTCACGATGAAGGACGCGTATTCCTTCGACTCCTCGGATGCCGGACTCGACGCCAGCTACCAGGCTCAGCGTGACGCGTACGAGCGCATCTTCCAGCGCCTCGGTCTCGAATACGTGATCGTCCAGGCGGATGCCGGTGCGATGGGTGGTTCGCGGAGCGAGGAGTTCCTGCACCCGACGCCCGTCGGCGAGGACACCTTCGTCCGCAGCGCCGGCGGCTACGCGGCCAACGTCGAGGCGTTCACGACCGCGGTGCCCGAGGCGATCCCGTTCGACGCCGCCGCGGAGCCCGTGGTCTTCGACTCGCCCGACACGCCCACGATCGAGACGCTCGTCGCGCACTCGAACGCGCACCTGGACGGCGACTACACGGCGGCCGACACGCTGAAGAACGTCGTGCTCGCGCTCACGCACCTCGACGGTACGCGCGAGCTCGTGATCGTCGGCATCCCCGGTGACCGCGAGGTCGACGAGAAGCGCGCCGAGGTGGCGTTCGCGCCCGCCGAGGTCGAGACCGCGACCGCCGACGACTTCGAGAACAACCCCCTGCTCGTCAAGGGCTACATCGGGCCCTGGTCGCCTACCGGAGCCGTGCTCGGCGAAGAGTCGGCGACCGGCATCCGCTACCTCGTCGACCCGCGCGTGAGCGAGGGCACGAGCTGGATCACCGGGGCGAACATCGACCAGAAGCACGCGCATTCGGTCGTCGCCGGGCGGGACTTCGCGGCCGACGGGATCGTCGAGATCGCGAACGTCCGCGCTGGCGACCCCGCGCCGGACGGCTCGGGTCCCGTCGAGCTCGCCCGCGGCATGGAGATCGGCCACGTCTTCCAGCTCGGTCGCAAGTACGCCGAGGCTCTCGGGCTGAAGGTGCTCGACGAGAACGGCAAGCTCGTCACCGTCACGATGGGCTCCTACGGCATCGGCGTCACCCGCATCCTCGCGATCATCGCCGAGCTCAACAACGACGAGAAGGGGCTGATCTGGCCCGCCTCGGTCGCGCCGTTCGATGTGCAGGTCGTGGCCGCCGGCCGTGACCAGGTGGCGTTCGACGTCGCGGCCGACATCTCGGCGCAGCTCGAGGTCGCAGGGCTCGACGTGCTCTACGACGATCGCCCCAAGGTGTCGCCCGGCGTCAAGTTCGGCGATGCCGAGCTCGTCGGCGTGCCGAAGATCGTGATCGTCGGACGCGGCGCCGCCGACGGACAGGTCGAGCTCTGGGACCGCGCCTCGGGCGACCGCGACACCGTGTCCGTCGCGGAGGCGATCGAGGCGCTCTCGCGCCGCTGAACCGCTGACACGCGAACGCCGCACCCGGTCCGACGGGTGCGGCGTTCTCACGTGTGGGGCGCGGTCAGCAGACGATGCGCCCGTGGTCCATGATGTCGTCGTCGGGGGTGTCACGGGTGACGAGAGCCTTCAGCGCGCCGGCGGCCATCGCGATCGGTCCCTTGGTCGACTCCCAGAACTCCGTGACGACGGGTGTGACCTTGAGCAGGACGACCCCGGGGGTGTCGAGGCCGTCCTCGAACCAGATGTCGAGCGAGGGGGAGTAGAGCTCCTCCATCTTCGCCCGATCGCGGACGACCGCGGCGGTTCCGGCGACGGAGACGTAGCGCATCCCCTTCGCGTCGCAGTAGGAGAGCCCGACCTGTCGGTGCTCCTGCGCCTCCTCGACCTTCTCGGTGTCCTCCGCGGTGAAGAACCAGATGTCGCCGGCGTCGTCCATCTGCCTCGTCGACATCGGACGGCTGACGAGGTTCCCGTCGTCGTCGAGCGTCGTGAGCATGGTGAAGTCGATGTCCTCGACGAGGGCGGCGACGCGGGCGAGGGCTTCTGGTCCGGTGATCTCAGTCATGCGCCGATCCTCTCTCCGCGCGTCAGCCACGGCACGGGTGTTGACAGGGCGGTGGACACGTGATCCCGTATGTCGGGTCGATGGCGGCACGGTGAACCGGCGGCGTTGCGACGGCGCTCCCGTCTGTGGAGCGTGACAGGGTGGAGGCATGACTGAGGAAGCGCTGCCGGAGTCCCTCGCCGCCGAGATCAACACCGTGCTCGACGAGGCGGGAGTCCGCACCGACCGTCGCCTCGTGATGCGCATGATGCGCACGGCCGTGCTGCTGGGCGAGGACGACACCGAGCGTCTCGACCTCAAGATCGCGTCTGCGGCGCTCGCGGAGATGCGCGACGCGTTCCGACTCTTCGCGCCCTACCGCGGCGTCCCCAAGGTGACGGTCTTCGGGTCGGCGCGCACCCGGCAGGACGACCCGCTCTACGTCCAGGCCCGCGACGTCGCCGCCGCCCTCGCGACCGACGGCTGGATGGTCGTCACGGGCGCAGGCCCCGGCATCATGCAGGCGGCGGCCGAGGGTGCGGGCCCTGCCCTGTCGCTCGGCGTCTCGATCCGGCTCCCGTTCGAGGAAAAGGCCAACAGTCTCGTCGCGGGCAGCGATCACGTGGTCGCGATGAAGTACTTCTTCACCCGCAAGCTCATGCTCATCAAGGAGTCCAGCGGCTTCATCTGCCTCCCCGGCGGGTTCGGCACCCTCGACGAGATGTTCGAGCTGCTCACCCTCCAGCAGACCGGCAAGGCTGAGCCGACCCCGATCGTGCTGCTCGACGAGCAGGGCGGCACGTTCTGGAACGGCCTCAAGCGCTTCGTCGACGAGGACCTCGCCCCGACGGGCGTGATCTCCGAGGGGGACTTCGACCGCGTCGTGATCACCGACTCGGTCGACGCGGCCGTGGCCGAGATCGCCGGCTTCTGGCGGAACTACGACTCGCTCCGCTGGGTCGGTGACACGCTGGTTCTTCGACTGCGCGCCGAGCCGACGGATGCCGAGCTCGACGACCTCAACGAACGCTTCGCGGGGATGCTGTCGAGCGGCCGCATCGAGCGCACAGTGCCGCGCCCGCCTGAGGTGGCCGACGACGACGTGCTTCAGCTCCCGCGACTCGCGCTGCACCTCGACCAGCGTCAGGTCGGGAGCCTGTTCCGCCTCATCGGCGCGATCAACGGCCTGGCGAGCGCTCCCGTCGACTGAGCGACCGCCGCGCGGCATCCGTCCGGCCCGCAGGGTGGGCGTCGTGGCACGGCGATGCGCGCACAGGGTATCGTTGTACGGATGTCGCGCGTGCGAACCGGCGCGACGAGAGCTGAATAGGGAGCCGTCATGGATATCGAACTGAGTCTGCTGCGTGGGATCGAGAAGGAGAAGGCGATCCCCTTCGACGAGCTCGTCGCGATCATCGAACAGGCCATCCTGACCGCCTACTCGAAGCACGTCTCCGCCGACGGCGCCACGCCCGAGGGCGTGCGCGTCGAACTCGACCGTCGCAGCGGGCACGTCGCCGTGCTCCAGGCCGTGAAGGACGAGGAGGGGGCCGTCATCGGCGAGGAGGATGCCACCCCGGACGACTTCGGACGCATCGCCGCGTTCGCCGCGAAGCAGGTCATCAGCCAGCGCCTCCGCGACATCGCCGACGACGCCGTGCTCGGCGAGTTCCGGGGCAAGGAGGGCGACATCGTCGCCGGCGTGATCCAGCAGGGGCCCAACCCGCGCATGATCCACGTCGACCTCGGATCGGTCGAGGCCATCCTCCCACCCGAGGAGCAGGTCCCCGGCGAGGAGTACACGCACGGATCGCGCCTGCGCGTCTACGTCACGAGTGTCGCGAAGGGCCTCAAGGGTCCGCAGATCACGGTCTCGCGCACGCACCCCGGCCTCGTCCGCAAGCTGTTCGCGCTCGAGGTGCCGGAGATCGCGGCCGGCCTGGTCGAGATCGTCTCTCTCGCCCGCGAGGCCGGTCACCGCACGAAGATCGCCGTGAAGGCCAACGACCCGTCGATCAACGCCAAGGGCGCCTGCATCGGCGAGCTCGGCCGTCGCGTCCGCGCCGTCACCGAGGAGCTCGCCGGGGAGAAGATCGACATCGTCGACTACAACCCCGAGCTGGCCGCGTTCGTGGCCAACGCGCTGTCGCCCGCCAAGGTGACCAGCTCGTTCATCCTCGACGCGGGCACCAAAGCCGTGCGCGCGCTCGTGCCGGACTATCAGCTCTCGCTCGCGATCGGCAAGGAGGGCCAGAACGCCCGACTCGCCGCCAAGCTCACGGGCGCGAAGATCGACATCCAGCCCGACAGCGTCCTGGACTGACTCTCTCCGACACCCGACTCGCCCTGCCGGCGCGAGTCGGGTGGGATCGCAGGTGTAAGATGGAACCCGTACGAACGTGCGTCGGTTGCCGCACGCGTGCTTCCCGCTCCGCCCTCCTCAGGGTGGTGTCCCAGAACGACATCCTCGTCATCGATGAGCGTGCCGTCCTGCCGGGAAGGGGCGCGTGGGTGCATCCGACGCAGGAATGCATGGATGCCGCGCTGCGGCGACGTGCTTTCGGACGAGCACTGCGCGTGTCCGGTCCTCTGGACACGCAGACCATCGAGAAACAAAGGCTGAACAGCTATGGAAACAAAGTGAACGGCTCGAAATGAGACCCGTCCGCGACTAGTGGTCTGCCCTGTCTGGGCAGACCGACCCAGACAGGAGAATTGTGGCTGGTAAACCACGCGTACATGAGATCGCCGCTGAGTTCGGCGTCGACAGCAAGGTCGCACTTGCGAAGCTCAAGGAACTCGGAGAGTTCGTCAAGAGCCCCTCTTCGACCATCGAACCGCCGGTGGCGCGCAAGCTGCGCGCGGCGATCGAGGCCGACCCCTCGCTGAAGTCCTCGGGTGAGGCGGCCCCCGCCGCGAAGCCTGCGGCGGCGAAGCCGGCGCCCGCGAAGTCCGCGGCGCCGACCCCCGGCCCGAAGCCCGGCCCCAAGCCGGCTCCGACCCCCGAAGCACCCGCTGCCGCTCAGGCGCCGGCAGAAGTTCCTGCGGCGACCCCCGGCCCGGCTGCGGCCAAGCCCGGTCCCGCTGCTCCCCAGCCGTCCTCCGACGCTGCGGCGAAGCCGTCCTCCGACGGCGCGCCCAAGCCCGGTGCGCCGCGTCCGGGCAACAACCCGTTCGCGTCCAACCAGGGCATGGGCCAGCGCCCCACCGGGCCCCGTCCCGGCAACAACCCCTTCGCCTCGGCGCAGGGCATGGGCCAGCGTCCGACGCCGGGCAACATCCCGCGTCCGCAGGCTCCGCGCCCCGGCGCTCCTCGGCCCGGCGCTCCGCGTCCCGGTTCGCCGCGTCCCGGCGCCCCTCGTGGTGGCCAGGGCGGTCGTCCCGGTGCACCGTTCCAGCAGCGTCCCGGCGGTCCCGGTCGTCCCGGCGGTGCCGGTGGCCCCGGTGCCGGCGGTCCCGGCGCTCGTCCCGGCGGCGGTTTCGCCGGACGTCCCGGTGGCGGCGGCCGTGGTCGTGGCCCCGGCGGCGGCACTGCCGGTGCGTTCGGCAAGGGCGGCGGCAAGAGCAAGCAGCGCAAGTCGCGGCGGGCGAAGCGGCAAGAGTTCGAGATGCGGAGTGCTCCGGTCGTCGGTGGCGTCAACGTCACCCGCGGCAACGGGGAGACCATCCGCATGCGTCGCGGCGCGTCCATCGCGGACTTCGCCGACAAGATCGAGACGCTGACCGGCTACACGGTCCAGCCCGGAACGCTTGTCACCATCCTCTTCAACCTCGGCGAGATGGCCACGGCCACCGAGTCGCTGGACGAGGCGACGTTCGAGGTCCTCGGCGAGGAGCTCGGCTACAAGATCCAGATGGTCTCGCCCGAGGACGAGGACAAGGAGCTCCTCGAGGGCTTCGGTCTCGACCTCGAGGCCGAGCTGGAGGCGGAGAGCGAGGACGACCTCGAGATCCGTCCCCCGGTCGTCACCGTCATGGGTCACGTCGACCACGGTAAGACGCGACTGCTCGACGCGATCCGTCAGACCAACGTCATCGAGGGCGAGGCCGGCGGCATCACGCAGCACATCGGTGCGTACCAGGTCTGGACCGAGCACGAGGGCATCGAGCGCGCGATCACCTTCATCGACACCCCGGGTCACGAGGCGTTCACCGCCATGCGTGCCCGTGGTGCGCAGGTGACCGACCTCGCCATCCTCGTGGTCGCGGCCGATGACGGCATCATGCCGCAGACGGTCGAGGCGCTGAACCACGCTCAGGCGGCGAACGTGCCGATCGTGGTCGCGGTGAACAAGGTCGACAAGCCCGAGGCCAACCCGGCCAAGGTGCGTCAGCAGCTCACCGAGTACGGTCTGGTCGCCGAGGAGTACGGCGGCGACGTCATGTTCGTCGACGTCTCGGCTCGCGCCGGCACCGGAATCCAGGACCTCCTGGACGCCGTGCTGCTCACCGCCGACGCCGGGCTCGACCTCACGGCCAACCCGAACAAGGCCGCTCGCGGTGTCGCCATCGAGGCGAAGCTCGACAAGGGCCGCGGTTCGGTGGCCACGGTGCTCATCCAGTCCGGAACGCTCCGCGTCGGCGACGCGATCGTCGCGGGCACGGCCTACGGGCGCGTCCGTGCGATGGCCGACGAGAACGGCGAGCAGGTCCTCGAGGCCTTCCCGTCGCGTCCCGTGCAGGTGCAGGGTCTCAACTCGGTGCCGCGTGCCGGCGACGTCTTCATCGTGACCGAGGAAGACCGCACGGCGCGTCAGATCGCTGAGAAGCGCGAGGCCGTCGAGCGCAACGCGCAGCTGGCCAAGGCCCGCAAGCGCATCTCGCTCGAGGACTTCACCCGTGCTCTCGAAGAGGGCAAGGTCGAGTCGCTCAACCTCATCATCAAGGGTGACGTCTCCGGTGCCGTCGAGGCACTCGAGGAGTCGCTGCTCAAGATCGAGGTCGACGAGTCGGTCCAGCTGCGCATCATCCACCGCGGTGTGGGTGCGATCACCGAGTCCGACGTCAACCTCGCGACGATCGACAACGCGATCATCGTGGGCTTCAACGTCCGCCCCGACACGAAGGCGCGCGAGCGCGCTCAGCGTGAGGGTGTGGACATCCGTTTCTACTCCGTCATCTACAACGCGATCGACGAGATCGAGAGCTCGCTCAAGGGCATGCTCAAGCCGGAGTACGAAGAGGTCCAGTCGGGTGTCGCCGAGATCCGCGAGGTGTTCCGCTCCTCGAAGTTCGGCAACATCGCCGGTGTCATCGTGCGTTCGGGAACGATCACGCGCAACGCCAAGGCGCGCGTCATCCGCGACGGCGTGGTGCTCGCCGATGGCCTGGCCATCGAGTCGCTGCGTCGTTTCAAGGATGACGTCACCGAGGTCCGCACGGACTACGAGGCCGGTATCGGCCTCGGCAAGTACAACGACATCCAGATCGGCGACGAGATCGAGACCACCGAGATGGTCGAGAAGCCGCGCGGCTGATCGGATTCGATATCGTCGGGCGAGGGTGCGTGAAGCATCCTCGCCCGACGGGCTTCCGCAGGAGGAGAAGGAACAATGGCTGGAGAACGACAGGCCCGACTCGCTGATCGCATCCGTGTGATCCTCGCGGAGCGCCTCGAGAAGGGGCTGCGCGACCCGCGGCTCGGCTTCGTCACCATCACGGACGTCCGCGTGAGCGGCGACCTCCAGCACGCGTCGGTGTTCTACACCGTGCTCGGCACGGAGGAGGAGCGTCTCTCGAGCGGCGCCGCACTCACGTCGGCGACGGGGATGCTGCGCAGCGAGGTCGGCCGTCAGCTGAGCACTCGTCTCGTGCCGACCCTGGAGTTCATCCCGGACGCGCTCCCGGAGAACGCGGACCACATCTCCGCACTGCTGCGCGAGGCGCAGGAGCGCGACGCGCAGGTCGCGAAGCTCGCGTCCTCGGCGTCGCACGCGGGGGAGTCCGACCCCTACCGGCACGAGGACGACGACGCCACGGCGTGACGTCCACACGACCCTCCTCGTCGACACGAGTGTGAAGTTCCGGCATCTCGCCTGAGCGGCGGGCTCCGGTTGCTACCGTCGGCACAGTCGAGCGGATGCTCGGCCGGACGGGGGTCGGCGAGAGGTGTCGAGCGAGCATGCGGAGTCACTGCTGGTCGCCGCGGCCGAGAGTGTCCTCGAGGATCTCCTCGCGCGCGGGCTCGGCTGCGCTCCTCGCGTCGTGGCCCGTCTTCTCGCGCTCCTCGACGGAGACGACGAGACGATCCGAGCGGTCGTCGCCCGGTTGAGCCCTGACGAGCGCGCGGGAACACGACCGCTCCCGCGGCCGCTGCCCCTCGTCCCGGAGCTCCTGGCGCGGTTCGCGGAGCTCGACCTCCCCTCCGACGAACGTTCGCTGCTGCTCGCCGCCGCGGTGAGCGAGGACGACGCCCTCGGCCCCCTCCTGGCCGCGTGCGGCCCCGGCGCCGAGAGGACGCTCGACTCGAGCGCGCATCTGCGCGTCCACGCGGGGCGCTTCCGCTTCGTCGAGCGACGCCTCGCGTTGTGGGTGTGGACGACGAGCAGCCCTCACACCGTCACGGACGCGCATCGGCGTCTCGCCTCGGCCCACTCCGACGCCGGGGACGCGGTGCTGGCCGCGTGGCACCGGGCACGGAGCTCGGTCGGCGGGGACGCGGTGTCCGCGGGCATCCTCCTGCGCGCGGCCAGAGAGCTCGCGGATGTCGGCGCCAGCGAGCGCGCGGTGCTGTTCGCCTCCGAGGCCGCCGCGCACACGGACGGCGCGGACCACAGCGCGGCGCGTCTGACCGCCGGCGTGTCCGCGGTCGGAGCGGGGCATATGGCGGAGGCGGTCGGCTGGCTCGCCGCGGTGTGCCCGTCCGCCGACGAGAGCACCCGGCTCCACGGACTCGCCGCGCTGCTCGTCGCGCACGCCCATCTGCAGGGGGCGGTGCCGGACGCGTCGCGGCTGCGTCCGCGGGGAGACGCTCCCGACGATTGGCACGCCTGGACCCGAGCCGCCGCGTTCGGCGCAGCCCTGTGCGCCGAACGCGGCGATCGAACGGGGGCGCGCACCTGGATCGACGCTCTGCGTGACGGAGCGGAGCGGACGGGGTCTGCGCGCCGGCTCCGCGACCCCGTCGTCTCCCTCGTCTGGCTCCTGCTGGGCGAAGGCGACCCCGCGGATGTCGAGGGGACCGGCGCGGTCACGGGAGTCGTGCTCGGCGCGTTGCGGCGAGCCCTCGCGGGCGACCTCGCGGGCGGACTGCAGATCCTCGCGACCGGGGAGTCCGGTGTCCTCGATCAGGACGATCCGTTCATCTCCGGCTTCGAACACAGCGATCTCATCTCCGCGCACCGGGTGGTCGTCGAGGTGCTGCTGCGCGTCTGGGCGGGCGACATCGCCGGCGCGCGCTCGCGTCTCTGCGAAGAGGCGCTGGTCCTGCCGCTGTCGGTGCCGTTCGCGGGTCTCGGCGTCGTGCTCGCGCGGCGACTCGATCTCGCGGTCCTCGGAACCCTCGGACCGTTCGCCCGTTCGCTCGCCGTCGCCCTGCCTTCGGCCTCTCGCATCGACCAGCTCGTCGACCGAGCGCTCCGCGCCCATCTCGCAGGCGAGTCGAACGAGGCGGCGTCGTGTCTGCGGCTCTGGCTCGACCGCGGCGGTCCGCAGCTCGCGCTCTCGGTGCCCGGTCTGGACGAAGAGGCACCCGTGGGCGTCGACCCGGCCTCCCTCGTGCGTCATCGCGTCGAGCCCCCGGAGATGCAACTGGGACGTCTGCTCCGGTGGCGTGCGGTCTCCAGCGTCGACGCGGTCTGGCGGAGCGAGGCCGCGGAGGTGACGGAGGTCGCGCGGTCCATCTCGTCACCGTTCGAACGGGCGCGGGTCGAAGCCGCGATCGGGAACAGGGCGCTCGTCGACGACGATCCGATCACCGCACGGACGCACCTCCTCGCGGCCCGGCAGCTCTTCGACGAGTGCGGAGCGCGCGCGTGGGCGGACGCCGTGGCGCAGCGCTGGGACGGCATCGCCGAGGAGAACGGCGGCGCGGCGGAAGTCGAGGCCGCCATCGCGCTCCGTCGAGGGTGGGCGAACCTGCTCACCCCGCGTGAGCTCGACGTCGCCCTGATGGCGGTGAGCGGCGCGTCCAACCGCGAGATCGCCGCGGCGCTGACCGTGTCGGTCCGGACCGTGGAGGTGCATCTCGGCCGCGTGTTCGCGAAGCTCGGCGTCCGCAGTCGTGTCGAGCTCGTGCTGCGGGGACATCGGAGCGCCCGATACGGCTGATCGACGTGCCGACGGGCGGTCGTGCGAGGAGTGCGTCAGCGGGGGAGGGAGAGCAGCTCCCCGTCGGCCTCCGCCAGGCCGTCGGCGATCAACGAGTCGATCGCGCGGTCGCGCTGCAGCGCATCGGGCCACTCGCGCAGGACGGAGGCCAGGGGGACCGCCTCCGGAGCCGCCTGGCGCAGCGTCCGCAGCGCGGCGCCCCGGGCCTGTCGATCGGATCCCTCGAAGGCCGCCTGTCGGCGCCGGACATCACCGGTGTCGGGGCGTCCCGCGGCCACCCACGCGCAGGAATCGCGCACCGGGCAGCTGTCGCAGCGGGGTGCTCTCGAGACGCACACGGTCGCGCCGAGCTCCATCGCTGCGGCGTTGAACGTCGCCGCGTCCTCGTCCTGCTCCGGGAGGAGTGAGGACATGAGGTCGAGGTCCGTGCGGGACGGCGCACCGGGCTGCGCCTGACCGAGCACGGCGCGCGCGAGTACGCGTCGCGTGTTCGTGTCCACGACGGGATGCCTGTCGCCGTAGGCGAACACCGCGACCGCCCTCGCCGTGTAGTCGCCGATCCCGGAGAGCTGGAGCAGCGCGTCGACGTCGCGGGGCACGACACCGTCGTGGCGGTCGGACACCTCGATGGCCGCCCGGTGCAGCCACAGCGCTCGTCGAGGATATCCGAGGTTCGACCACTGCTGCAGCACCTCGGCCGGCGACGCGGCCGCGAGAGCCCGCGGCGTGGGCCACCGGGTCAGCCATGCCTCCAGATGAGGGATCACGCGGGTCACCGGCGTCTGCTGCAGCATGAACTCGCTGACGAGCGTGCCCCACGCGCCGAACTCGTCATGGAACGCGGGGCGCCGCCACGGCAGGTCGCGCGCCGATCCTCGATACCATTCGATCAGGCGGAGCAGTCCTGGGGGGTCAGGACGCGACGTCGGGGGCATCCCGACAGCCTAAGCGACCCAGACACGACAGACCGGAGGCAGGACCCGATGGAATCCACCAACGTCACGAAGCTCCGCGCGGCGGGTGCGGCACTCGCCGTCGCCGTGCTCGCGGGGATCACCGCGGGGTGCGCTCCCGCATCATCGCCGCAGCCGACCTCGACGTCGACCTCGTCGGCGAGCGAGACGCCGACACCGACCCCGACGCCGACGATGCCTGCAGTGGACCCGGCTGACCCGTCGACGTGGCTGATCACGGATGCGGGTGTCGGGCCGATCCTCATCGGCGGGGACCTGACGACGACGCTCGCGGAGCTGCCTGACTCGTGGACCAACGACGCGGCCGCCTGCGCATGGTCGGCCTTCTGGCAGGACCCGGCGGCGAACTACCAGATGTACTTCGTCCGCGGCACCGAGAGCGACACGGCGCCCATCGGGGAGATCTCCGTCAACGCGGGCGGGCACACGGAGTACGGCACCGGCAGCCCGCGGACGGAGGACGGCCTCGGGCTGGGGTCCACCCGGGAGGAGGTCCTCGCCGCGCACGCCGACGCCCAGGAGATCCCGCCGCAGATCGGCGACACGACCTGGCTCATGGTGCCCGGAACGGGCGAGGCCCACGTCTTCTTCGGCGTCCGGGAGGGGGACAGCGCCGTGTCGGACGTCCGGGTCACGACGCGATCGGAGCCGTCCTACGAGGTGTGCGGCTGAGCGCAGGCGCGCCCCGTAGGCTGGGGGGATGGTCTCGCCCGGCATCCTCCTCGTCGACAAGCCCGCTGGCCTGACCAGCCACGACGTGGTCGCCCGCGTCCGGCGTGCGTTCGGCACGCGCAAGGTCGGCCACGCCGGCACCCTCGATCCGATGGCGACCGGTCTCCTCGTGGTCGGCATCGAAGGCGCGACGCGCCTGCTCACGTACATCGTGGGAGCCGACAAGACCTATGAGACGACGATCCGCCTCGGTTCCACGACCACCACGGACGACGCCGAGGGGGAGGTCGTCGTCCACGCGGACGCCGAAGCGCTGGATGCCGTGACCATCGAGCGCGTCGACGCCGGGGTCCGCGCACTCACCGGCCGCATCTCGCAGGTGCCGAGCTCGGTGTCGGCCGTCAAGGTCGACGGACGCCGCGCGTACGACCGCGTCCGTGCGGGCGAGGAGGTGGTGCTCGCGGCTCGAGACGTCACCGTGTCGCGTTTCGACGTCCACGAGCGCCGCACGGTCTCCGGGGCGATCGACCTCGATGCGACGGTCGACTGCTCCTCGGGCACGTACATCCGCTCGCTCGCCCGGGACCTCGGTGCCGGGCTCGGCGTCGGCGGACATCTCACCGCGCTGCGACGCACCAGGGTGGGGAGCTTCGACGTCGCGGACGCCGTCGGGATCGACGACCTCGCCGGTTCGACGCCCCTGACCCCCGCGGCGGCGGCGGAGCTCGTGCTCGACGTGCTGCGGGTCACCGCCGACGAAGCACGCGACCTGCGCCACGGCAAGCGTCTGGCCGGTCAGGCGTCGCGCCTCACGGGTGCCATCGCGGCCGCGATCGACGAGGACGAGACGCTCGTCGGCGTCGTCGAGAAGCGCGGCCCCGACCTCAAGAGCGCCATGAACATGCCGGAGGTCTCGCGATGATCCTCTGGTTCACGATCGTGCAGGTCGCCGTCGCGGTCGCGGCCGGGGCGTTCTGTCTGGTCGTCGGCCTCGCCGGACGACGGCCCAGCGACTGGTCCGTCGGCGCGCTCGCTCTGGTCGAGCTGTTCCTGGTGGTGCAGGTCGTCGCGGCGATCGTCGCCCCTCTCGCCGGCAACCCGCCGACGGGAGACCTGCTCGAGTACTGGGTCTACCTCGTCTCGGCGGTCCTGCTGCCGATCGGAGCGGTGCTGTGGGCCCTCATGGAGCGCAGCAGGTGGAGCACCGTGATCCTCGGAGTGGCAGCCCTCGCGGTCGCGGTCATGGTGTGGCGCATGCACGTCATCTGGACCGTCCAGATCGCGTGACCGGCGGGCCGTCATCCGCCGTCACGACCCCCGCGCGAGCGGCTCCGGTGTCTTCGGCGCGCGCCTAGAATGGATCGAGCTATGAGCACCTCCCACCCTTCCTCCCGGATGACCGGCATCGGCCGTGTCCTCGTGATCGTCTACGCCGTGATGGCGCTCGCCGCGACCGGCCGCAGCTTCGTGCAGATCGTCCGCCAGTTCGACGAGGCGCCCCTCGCGTACGCCCTGTCCGCCCTGGCGGCGATCGTGTACGTCCTGGCGACGCTCGCACTGGTGTTCGCACGGCGCGCCGGCTGGTACACGGTGGCCTGGATCGCGATCGTCTTCGAGCTCACCGGAGTCCTCGTGGTGGGAGCGCTCAGCATCTTCCTGCCCGATCTGTTCCCGCACGACACCGTCTGGTCGATGTTCGGCCGCGGCTACCTCTTCATCCCGCTCGTCCTCCCCGTGTTCGGCATCTGGTGGCTCCGCACCCACCGCCCGTCGGACGTGGCGACGCCGATCCCGGACGCCGAGGTACGCGCGTGATCGTCTTCCGTCATCCGCAGGACGTTCCGGCGGACTTCGGCCCCTCGGCTGTCGCGATCGGCAAGTTCGACGGCGTGCACGCGGGGCACCGCGCGGTGATCCGGCGGCTCCGCGAGGCCGCATACGCCTCCGGAGTCCGCTCGGTGGCCGTGACCTTCGACCGCAACCCGCTGGCGGTTCTCCGGCCCGACCGCTGCCCGGAGAACGTGGTGACGGTGGACCGCAAGCTCGAACTGCTCGGTGAGCTGGAGCTCGACGCCACGCTGATGCTCACCTTCGACGAGCGGCTCGCCGCACTCACGGCCGAGGACTTCGTGAGCGAGATCCTCGTGGGGGCGCTCCGAGTGTCGACCGTCCTCGTGGGCGAGGACTTCCGGTTCGGGCGCGGAGGAGCCGGCACCCCGGAGCTGCTCCGTGAACTCGCACCCGTGCACGGGTTCACGGTCGAGGTCGTCGACGACGTGTACCTCGACGGCTCCGATCGTCGTGTGTCGTCGACCTGGATCCGCGAGCTGCTGATCGACGGCGACGTGTCCACCGCCGCGCGCGCGCTCGGCCGCCGCGTCGATGTGCGCGGCGAGGTCGTGCACGGACTGAAGCGCGGCCGCGAGCTGGGATTCCCGACGGCCAACCTCTCGGCGTCGGTCGACTCCTTCGTCCCGGCGGACGGCGTCTACGCGGGATGGCTGGTCGACCACGACACCGGCCTGCGTCACCGCGCGGCGATCTCGGTCGGCACCAACCCCACCTTCGACGACGTGCTCGAACGCCAGGTCGAGGCGCACGTGCTGGGACAGACCGATCTCGATCTCTACGGGCATGACGTCACGGTGGAGTTCATCGAACGGCTGCGCGGGATGGTCGCGTTCGAGGGGATCGAGAAGCTCAAGGCGCAGATGGCCGCGGACGTGACCGAGGCCGAGCGGGTCCTGGACTCCGTCGGCTCCTGACGCCCCGTGCGGCGTGGCGGAGACTGCCCCCGCCCGCCGCCATGGCATAGACTGGTCGCGGTCGTCAGCGATCCTCACGCAGCAATCGCGCATCGGTGTCGACCGGTACTGCCGTCCGCACGGTCCTGGCTCGCGCCACACGCGGACATCGAGAACGGCCTCGCATCATGGGGATGCAGGGGCCTTCACGCTCAGGAGGAGCATGCCGACCACGGCAACCGCCGCCACGCGGCGCAAGAAGACATCCCGTCGCGACGATGAGGCCCCCCTCATCCCGATCCTCGCGCGCAAGGTGCGCGAGATCGAGGCGAAATCGCAGCGCGGCAAGCTCGGCCCGACGAACCGGGTGAAGTTCCAGGTCATCGCCTTCCTGGTGCGCGAGGAGCGTGCCAGGGTCAAGGCAGATCCGGAGATCGCCGACGCCGCGCGCGCCGAGCTGCTCAAGCGCCTCGACGGTGTGGCGACGATCCTCGCCAAGACCGCCGCACGCGACACCTCGCTGATCCAGCTCCTCGAAGCCGATCAGGCCACGTCGCCCGTCGCCAAGCGCATGCGCCGCGACTGGCTACTGGAGTCCGGCGCCGAGCTCCCGCCGGAGGAGCTCATCATCGCGGATGTCGCGCCCATCCAGGTGCCCGTCGTCTCGGCGGCGATCGCCGAGCGTCAGGTCACGCCGCCCTCGGTCGAGGCGCGTCAGCTCGCGAACCCCTTCCTCGCGCCCGACCTCACCCCGCGGATCACCACGACCCCGCGTCGTCGCCTCGACGGCTGGGAGCTCATGGGGCCGCTGTACAAGGCCTTCGAGACCGGAGCCGGCGGGGCCGCCGCGAGCATGGAGCTCCCGCCCGCACCCGAGTTCGACCACCTGTCGCCCAAGGGGCTCGAGGTCATGGTGCACCAGTCGCGCTTCCTCGAGGCTGTCCGCGCTGGGCACCGCAGCTTCCTGCTCGCCGACGAGCCCGGCCTCGGCAAGACCGCGCAGTCCGTGCTCGCCGCCTCGGTGGCCGGGGCGTACCCGCTGCTCGTGGTCGTCCCGAACGTCGTCAAGATGAACTGGGCGCGCGAGGTCGAGCGCTGGACGCCGCAGCGGCGGGCCACCGTGATCCAGGGCGACGGCGACGACATCGACGCCTTCGCCGACGTGTTCATCGTCAACTACGAGATCCTCGATCGGCACATGTCGTGGCTCGCATCGATCGGTCTGCGCGGCATGGTCGTCGATGAGGCGCACTTCATCAAGAACCTCAGCTCGCAGCGTTCGCAGAACGTGCTGTCGCTCGCGTCGCGAGTGCGTGAGCGCACCCCGGGCGGGAATCCGCTCATGCTCGCGCTCACAGGAACGCCCCTCATCAACGACGTCGAGGACTTCGACGCGATCTGGCGCTTCCTGGGCTGGACGACGGGGGAGAAGCCCGGTCCCGAGCTCATGGAGAAGCTCGACGCGACCGGCTTCACGCCCGCCGACAAGGCGTTCTACCCCGAGGCCCGCGACGCGGTCATCTCGATGGGCATCGTGCGACGCAAGAAGAAGGACGTCGCCGCCGATCTCCCCGACAAGCTCATCGCCGACCTGCCGGTGCAGCTCGACGACGAGTTCGGGCGCAGTATCCGCCAGGCGGAGCGCGAGCTCGGCGAACGTCTCGCAGCCCGGTACCGCCGGATCATCGAGGCACGCGGTGACCGCGGCCTCGCTCCGGGGGAGATCGACGAGGACATCGTGCGTCTCGTGGCGCAGAACGAGCTCGAGGAGTCGAAGGCTGCGGGCACGGGCGGAGACAACGTCTTCACGATGGTGCGTCGGATCGGTCAGGCCAAGGCCCAGCTGGCGGCGGACTACGCCGCGCAGCTGCAGCGCTCGGTGGGCAAGGTCGTGTTCTTCGCGAAGCACATCGACGTGATGGACCAGGCGGAGGCGCACTTCGCCGCCGCGGGCATCCGCTCGGTGTCGATCCGGGGAGACCAGACCTCGACAGCACGTCAGCAGGCGATCGACGACTTCAACGGCGACCCGGATGTCGGGATCGCGGTGTGCTCGCTCACGGCCGCGGGTGTCGGGCTCAACATGCAGGCAGCCTCCAACGTCGTGCTCGCCGAGCTGTCGTGGACCGCCGCGGAGCAGACGCAGGCGATCGACCGCGTCCACCGGATCGGCCAGGACGAGCCCGTGACGGCGTGGCGCATCATCGCCGCCCACACGGTCGACACGAAGATCGCGGAGCTCATCGACCAGAAGCAGGGCCTCGCAGCCCGCGCGCTCGACGGCGAGGCCACCGACGACGCGGCGGCCGAGCCCGTGCAGCTCGGCGCTCTGATGCACCTCCTGCGCGAGGCTCTCGGCGCGGCCTGATCGTTCCGGCGGGTCCGCCGGCTCAGCGAAAGATCGGCGTTAAGAACTATGGTTCTTGACGCCGATTTCTCGTCTCGGATGCCGAATCGGTGAACATCTGACGAATCGTCGCGATCCGACGGCAAGATCGCGCGTTTTCACCGTCCCGAATGGCGGACGATCGCCCCCGACCGCTAGTGTCGATCGCAGGCAGCGTCGCCTTTCCCCCTGTTCCCGAACCGTCTGAGGCAAGCATGAAGATCGGCATCCTGACGAGCGGCGGCGACTGCCCCGGACTCAACGCGGTCATCCGCGGCATCGTGCTCAAGGGCACCACCACCTACGATTTGGAGTTCGTGGGCATCCGCGACGGCTGGCGCGGGGTCGTCGACGGCGACTTCTTCCCGCTGACGCGGCACGAGGTCAAGGGCCTCTCGAAGGTCGGCGGCACGATCCTCGGCACGAGCCGCACGAACCCCTACGAGGGCGAGCGCGGCGGCGCGGAGAACATCGCCAAGACCCTGTACGGCCACAAGATCGACGGCATCATCGCGATCGGCGGGGAGGGCACGCTCGCGGCGGCCGACCGCCTCGCGAAGGACGGCATCAACGTCATCGGCGTCCCGAAGACGATCGACAACGACCTGCGTGCGACGGACTACTCGTTCGGCTTCGACACGGCCGTCAACATCGCGACCGACGCGATGGATCGCCTCCGCACCACCGGCGACTCCCACCAGCGCTGCATGGTCGCCGAGGTCATGGGCCGTCACGTGGGCTGGATCGCCCTGCACGCGGGCATGGCCGCCGGCGCGCACGCCATCCTCATCCCCGAAGTCCCGCAGACGCTCGAGGAGATCACCGCGCTCGTCACCAGCGCTCATGACCGCGGCCGCGCACCGCTCGTCGTCGTCTCGGAGGGCTTCAAGCTCCAGGGCATGGACGAGGCGTACAGCGACAAGGGTCTCGACGCGTTCAACCGCCCTCGTCTCGGCGGCATCGGCGACCAGCTCGCTCCGGCGATCGAGCGCATCACGGGCATCGAGACCCGTGCCACGATCCTCGGACACATCCAGCGCGGCGGGTCGCCGTCGGCCTTCGACCGCGTCCTCGCGACCCGGCTCGGACTGCACGCCGCCGACGCCATCGTCGACGGCGCGTGGGGCCAGATGGTCGCCATGCAGGGCACCGACATCGTGCGCGTGCCGTTCGCCGAAGCGCTCGGTGAGCTCAACACCGTGCCGCGCAGCCGCTACGACGAGGCCGCCGCTCTCTTCGGCTGAGTCCGCCACGGGTGCGGGGCGGTCCGCGATCCGGTCGCCTGCACCAGATCCGGTCGCGCCGCGCTGCGGCATCCGGATCTCGCGCGGCACCCAGGGTAGGAGATGGTCGCGACGGAGGTATCCCTCCGTCAAAATCTCCTACCTGGCGGTCTTCTCCTACGCCGAGTGAGGCAGTCGTGTCGACGAGAGCGTTCACAGATGGCGGCCCTGCGCGATCGCGGTGAGTACCGCCCGTTGCACCTCCTCGGGTTCGAAGAAGACCTGTCGATAGTCGAAGCGAAGCACGACGTAGCCGCGCAGTACCAAGCGCGGGTCGGCCTGGATGTCACGCCGCCGTGTCGCGGGATCGCTGTGATGTGCGAAGCCGTCGAGCTGCACAGCCAGGTGCCGCCCGATCAGTCCGTCGAGCGGATGTCCGTCGATCCACACCTGCTGACGTACGCTCACGCCGACCGCGCGCATGATCCAGAGGAAACGCGACTCGAGTCCCGAGTCCGACAACGAGGACGCGAGGGACGCGAGACTTGTGGCTTGCTCGCTCCTCCACCGCACGTGCGCGAGTTCCTCCGCGTCGATCAGTCGGTGGTGGAGCGCCGACTCCCAGACCGCGAGGGCGTCACCGGGTTCGAGGCACCGTGCCGTGTGGAACAGGAGGTTGAGCAGCGGTTCCTCGGACGAGCGGGACGGAACGGGAACCGGACCCTTCGCCCAGTGCACGATCGGTGATCCGACGAGACGGGATGCCGTACTCGCGACCGCGATGTGGACCGAGTCGTCCGCGGGCGTCCAGAGTCCGAGTTCGCGAGCCGCTGTGACGCAGGCGATTCGCCCTCCCGAAGCAGCGGCTGCGCGACGCGCGGGACTGCAGCTCTCGGATACCAGCCAGGAACGCCGCACGCGGGCGAGTCGCCCCTGCTCGACAGCGAGGCGGATCGTCCGCACGGGGAACCCGGCGTCGCGAAGGGTCGTGCTGTGCGCGACGCCGTCATGCCGGCGCATCCACTCGGTCAGGGCATCCATTCGCTCGAGCGTGGCGGACACGCGCCCAGCTCAGTGCCGATACTCCTGCGTGTGCGCGAGATTTCGCGAAAGCACGTCCTGTGGAGGAGCGGTCAGGTGTTGTGAGCGTAGGCCATGGCGCCGACGGAGGAGCTGATCGGCGGAAACGTCCTACTCCGGTGTCACCGCCTACCTCCGGGACGGCGCACGCGAGGAGGGGATGCCGTCAGGCGAGGCCGACCGTGTCGAGCAGCCAGGCGAGCTCGAACGCCCGCTCCCGCCACGAGTTGTACCGTCCGCTGACGCCGCCGTGGCCGGCCACCATCTCGCACTTGAGCAGCACGTCGGATGCGCCGGCCTCGCGCAGGGCGGCGACCCACTTGGCGGGCTCCACGTACGCCACGCGGGAGTCGTTCAGCGACGTGACGGCGAGGATGCGCGGGTACGTCGTCCCGTCCCCGATGTTCTCGTACGGGGTGTAGGACTTCATGTACGCGTAGACCTCGGGGTCGTGCAGCGGGTCACCCCACTCATCCCACTCGATCACGGTGAGCGGCAGCGACGGGTCGAGGATCGTGGTGAGCGCGTCGACGAAGGGCACGGCGGCGAGCACGCCGACGAACAGCTCGGGCGCGAGATTGGCGACCGCGCCCATGAGCAGACCGCCCGCGCTGCCGCCTTCGGCCACGAGACGCTCGGGCGTCGTGACGCCGTCCGCGACGAGGTGCTCGGCGCACGCCACGAAGTCCGTGAACGTGTTGCGCTTGTGCAGCAGCTTGCCGTCCTCGTACCACTGGCGCCCCATCTCGCCGCCGCCGCGCACGTGCGCGACCGCGAAGATCACGCCACGGTCGAGCTCCGAGAGGCGCATGACCGAGAAGCCGGGATCGATCGAGTGCTCGTACGAGCCGTAGCCGTACAGGTGCGCCGGACGCGGTTCGGCTCCCGGCTCGCCGAACGAGCGCTTCCACACCAGCGAGATGGGCACCCGGGTGCCGTCGGCCGCTGTGGCCCACGCGCGCCGCTGGTCGTAGTCCTTCGGGTCGTACCCGCCGAGCACCTCGACCTGCTTGCGCATCACGAGCTCGCGCGTGGACAGATCGAGCTCGAACACCGTACCGGGCGTGACGAACGACGTGTAGCCGAGCCGCAGGAAGGGGGAGTGCCACTCGGGGTTCCCGCTCACGCCCGCGGAGTAGAGAGGCTCGTCGAACACGACGTCCTCGACGGCATCCGTCGCGTAGTCGAGCAGTCCCACGCGCTCGAGCCCTTCGCGGCGGTACTCGACGGTCGCGAAGTCGCGGAACGTGTCCACGCCGAGAAGGCGGCGTCCGGGTTCGTGGGGGAGCACCACGCGGCGCTCGCCCTGCGGGTCGTCGGCGCGGACCGATACGAGCTCGAAGTCGAGCGCGCCGTCGTTGTGCAGGATGAACAGGCGATCCTCGCCGTCGACGACCGCGTGCTCGAGCGAGTACTCGACACCCTCGCGTCGCGGCCAGACGAGGACGGGCTCCGCGGTGACGTCCCCGGTCAGATCGACCAGACGCTCCTCGCTCGTGATGCTCGAGCCGACGGCGATCACGAGGTACCGGCGGCTGCGCGTGATCCCGGCGCCGAGCCAGAACTTCTCGTCGGGCTCGTGGAACAGTCTCACGTCGTCGGCCACCGGGGTGCCGAGACGATGCAGCCACAGGGTGTCCGGACGCCAGGCGTCGTCGCGGGTCGTGTAGAGGATCCCGGTGCCGTCGGGGGTGAAGAACGCCCCGCCCGTGTTCGGGATCTCGTCGTCGAGCATCGCCCCGCTGTCGAGGTCGCGGACCCGGACGGTGTAGAGCTCGTCGCCCTCGAAATCGGTGGACCAGAGCAGCTTCGTGGCGTCGTCGGAGGTGTCGAACGCCCCGAGCGAGAAGAAGTCGTGCCCCTCGGCCTCGACGTTGCCGTCGAGCAGCACGACCTCGCCGGGCACGGCGACACCGGGCTCGAGCCGCGGGGGAGTCCAGTCGTCCGCCGCCGCGGCGGTGCGGCAGTGGATGCCGTACTGCGCGCCCTCCTCGGTGCGGCTGTAGTACCACCAGTCGCCGCGCCGCGTGGGTACGGAGAGGTCGGTCTCCCGGACGCGGCCCTTGATCTCCTGGAACAGGGTCTCGCGCAGATCGGCGAGTCCGGCGAGCTCGGCCTCGGTGTGCGCGTTCTCGGCCTCGAGATGAGCGACGACCTCAGGGGAGTCCTTCTCGCGGAGCCACTCGTAGGGGTCGTCGACGGTGTCGCCGTGGTGCGTGCGGAGGGTGGAGCGGCGGGCGGCGCGAGGGGCTTCAGTCACCCTCTCCACGCTAGTCCAGGTCGAGTTGACCGGCACCCGACGGGGTGGGAGGATCTACCGGGGCCGGTTAACGGAAGTCAAACCCACGGTGAACTCTTCGTTCATCACGTCGATCTCGTCGACACCTTCCCCCTTTCCGACGACCGAAAGAGAACGGTGGAAACCGCAGTCCTCATCGTCGTGCTCGTGATCGCGCTGGCACTCTTCTTCGACTTCACCAACGGGTTCCACGACACCGCCAATGCGATGGCCACCCCCATCGCCACGGGTGCGCTGAAGCCCAAGACCGCCGTGCTCCTCGCGGCAGTGCTCAACCTCGTCGGGGCGTTCCTGTCGACGGAGGTCTCCAAGACCGTGTCGCACGGGATCATCCGCGAAGACAGCATGCAGGGCGACGTCCTGCTGCCGATGATCTTCGCCGGGCTCATCGGCGCGATCACGTGGAACATGCTCACCTGGCTGCTCGGGCTGCCCTCGAGCTCGTCGCACGCCCTGTTCGGCGGTCTCATCGGCGCGACGCTCGTCGGTGTCGGGGTGGCCGGGATCGACTTCGGGATGGTGCTGTCCAAGGTCATCCTGCCCGCGCTGATCGCGCCGCTCACGGCGGGGGTCATCGCGTTCGCGGCGACGAAGATCGCCTACTCCGTCACGCGCCGCTACGACGGCAAGCCCGACGGGCGAGACGGCTTCCGCTGGGGGCAGATCTTCACCTCGTCTCTCGTCGCCCTCGCGCACGGCACCAACGACGCGCAGAAGACCATGGGCGTGATCACCCTCGCGCTGATCGCGGTGGGCTGGCAGAACAGCGAGCAGGCGGACCCCTACCTGTGGGTCATCATCGCGTGTGCCGTCACGATCGCGCTCGGGACGTACCTGGGCGGATGGCGGATCATCCGCACTCTCGGCAAAGGCCTGACCGAGGTCAAGCCCGCGCAGGGCTTCTCCGCGGAGAGCGCGACATCCGCGACGATCCTCGCGTCGAGCGCGTTCGGCTTCGCCCTCTCCACGACCCAGGTCGCCTCGGGATCCGTGATCGGTTCCGGCCTCGGCCGCCGCGGCTCGACCGTCCGCTGGCGGACAGCAGGGCGCATCGCGATCGGATGGGTGCTCACCCTGCCCGCCGCCGGCGCCGTGGGTGCGGTCGCCGCTCTTCTGGTGACCTGGCTCGGAACCTGGGGCATCGCGATCGACGCGGTCCTCGCGGTCGTCGTCATCGTCGGGCTCTTCCTCCGTTCGCGCAAGGATGCCGTGACGCACGCCAACGCCATGAGCGATGTCGCCGAATCCGGCCTCGCCGTCGAGCAGCCGGACACCGTTCCGCCGACGCGCCGCCAGCAGCGCATCGCCCAGGCCAAGGCTGAGGCGAAGGCCAGGGCCGAGGCGCGCGAGAAGGCGAAGACGAAGGCCAAGGCCGATGCCAAGGCCAAATCCGACGCGAAGGCGGCGGCGAAGGGCAGGACGCGCGACACGGCATCCGCCGCGAGCGAGCCGACGACGGACGGGGAGGGATCGAAGTGAGCGTCGACATCGACTGGGGCGCCTTCGCGCAGGTCTTCATCGCCGCGCTGCTCGGCGCCTGCGCCGTCGTCACGTTCTACGCGACGGGTCTGAGGCTCCTCGTCCGCAGCGGCCGCGCACCGGTCGTGAGCCCGGCCGAGTTCACGGACGCCATCACGGTCGTGAGCGAGAAGGAGCTGAAGCGCGCGGCGAAGCAGGCGGCCAAGGCGGCGCGGAAGAACCCGCTCACCGAAGGACAAAAGCGCCTCGCGCTCATCGGAGCGTACGGATGCTTCGCGCTGTGCGCGGCCGCGGTCGTCGCCGGCATCCTCATCATCGTCGTCGGGCACTGAGTCCCGTCGGGGCCGAGAGGCCGCGCGCGATCAGCGCAGGAGGCCGGCGACCAGGTCGTCGATGATGTCGTCGGTCGACGTCTCGGGGTCGATCGGCGTCGTGAGCCGGTCGAGCAGCAGGCCGTCGATCGCGTAGTGGAACAGCGCGATCTCCCGGCGTCCCCCGGGGAGGCCGGCCAAGGCGTTGAACGCGACGTCGCCCTCGAACCCCGCGCGCTGCCATGCGCCGAGCAGCGCGGCGATCTCCGGACGGCGGCTGCTCTCGAGGCGCAGCTCGAACAGTGCCACCGTGACGTCGCGGTCGGCGGAGAGCCGCCTCACGATGTCACGCAGGTAGTCCGCGAACAGTGCGGGGCTGGGCGCATCGGCGGCACGCCGGGCGAGGTCGTCGTCGGTGGGGGCGAGGCGTTCGCCGATGCGATCGACGAGTCCCTCGATCAGCGCGTCGCGGGTGCGGAAGTAGTTCGAGGTCGTGCCGACCGGCAGCCCCGCTTCCTGATCGATCGCGCGGTGGGTGAGACCGCGGGAGCCCTCGTTCGCGAGCACGCGCAGCCCGGCATCCGCGATCTCTCGCCGGCGGGTCTCGTTCTTGGCCATCTCCGCACTCTAGCGGAAGCACTACAGCTGACGTGATGACGGTGACGGCGCGCACCCTAGGCTGGTGGCATGACCGCGCCCTCCGAGAGCGAGTACGTGTTCGGACGTCACCGTCCGGCCTCCCATGTCGTGGTGCACGTGAGCGATCCGCACTTCCTGGCCGGCGGCGCCCGGCTCGGCGGGAGGTACGACGTGGAGTCGACCTTCGCGCGCACACTCGACGCGATCAGGGCCGTGCATCCGAGCCCGGCGGCGATCGTCATCACGGGCGACCTCACCGACCTGGGGGAGCCCGACGCGTACCGCCGACTGCGCGCCGCCGTCGAGCCAGTGGCCGCCGAGCTCGGCACGGTCGTCGTCTGGGTCGCCGGCAACCACGACGAGCGCCCCGCGCTCCGTGAGGGGCTGCTCGACCTCGCTCCGACGCAGGAACCGGTCACGGGCGTCTGGGATCTCGACGGCCTGCGTCTGATCGCTCTGGACTCGAGCGTCCCCGGCTGGCACCACGGCGACCTCGACGAGGCGCAGTTGGCCTGGCTCGCCGAGGTCCTCCGGGAACCGGCACCGCACGGGACGCTGCTCGCGATGCACCATCCGCCGCTCCCGAGCCACCTGCCGCTCTTCGACATCCTCGAGCTGCGACACCAGGACGAGTTCGCCGACGTGATCCGGGGCACGGACGTGCGCGGCATCCTCGCCGGCCACCTGCACTACTCCTCGCACGGGACCTTCGCGGGCGTGCCGGTGAGCGTCTCCTCGGCCACCTGTTACACGATGAACGTCGCCCTCCCGGCCGCGGACGTGAACGGGATGGATGCGGCGCAGGCGTTCCAGCTCGTGCACGTCCACTCCGACACGATCACCCACACGGTCGTGCCCGTGGTCGACGCGCCCACCGGCACGTACTTCTCGGAGGCATGGCTCGAGAAGATGGCCCGCCTGGGCCCGGACGGACGTCTCGAGGCGTTCTCGCGCAAGCGGTGACGCGCGGACGTATCCCGGTGGGCGCATGCGCTCGGGCGTAGACTTGTCGCATCCCCCGCTTCACACACTCGCCACTACCCACAAGGATGTGACATGGCTTCTGCCGCGCCCGCACTGACCCGTACCGAGACCGATTCCCTGGGGAGCATGGAGATCCCGGTCGATGCGTACTGGGGGATCCACACGGCTCGCGCCGACGCGAACTTCCCGATCACGAAGAGGCCCATCTCGGTGTACCCGGACCTCGTGATCGCTCTGGCGATGGTCAAGCAGGCCAGTGCCCGCGCCAACCGCGAGATCGGTGTGCTGGATCCCGAGCGCGCCGACCTGATCGACCGCGCCGCGCAGCGTGTGATCGACGGCGAGTTCCACGACCAGTTCACGGTCGGCGTCATCCAGGGCGGTGCCGGCACCTCGACGAACATGAACGCGAACGAGGTCATCACCAACATCGCGCTCGAGATGGCCGGGCGCGAGAAGGGCGACTACGCGTTCCTGTCGCCGATCGACCACACCAACCGCAGCCAGTCGACCAACGACGTGTACCCGACCGCGGTCAAGATCGGGCTGTCGCTCACGCTGCGCTCGCTGCTCGAGGAGCTCGACCTCCTGCGGATCTCGTTCCTGCACAAGTCGCACGAGTTCCACGACGTCCTCAAGGTCGGTCGCACCCAGCTGCAGGATGCCGTGCCGATGACGCTCGGCCAGGAGTTCCACGGCTTCGCCACGACGCTCGGCTACGACCACACGCGCCTCACCGAGAACGCCTCGCTCATGTTCGAGATCAACATGGGCGCCACGGCGATCGGCACCGGCATCACGACCCACATCGACTACGCACCCGCCGTGCTCAAGCACCTGCGCGAGATCACCGAGCTCGACCTCGTGACCGCGGGCGACCTCGTCGAGGCCACGAGCGACACGGGCTCCTTCATGTCGTTCTCGTCGACGCTCAAGCGCAACGCCATGAAGCTGTCGAAGATCTGCAACGACCTTCGACTGCTGTCGTCGGGGCCCCAGGCGGGACTCGGCGAGATCAACCTCCCGGCGATGCAGGCGGGGTCCAGCATCATGCCCGGCAAGGTCAACCCCGTGATCCCCGAGGTCGTGAACCAGGTGGCCTTCG
The DNA here is from genome assembly GCF_044749125.1 of Microbacterium sp. NPDC089696. Lineage (NCBI taxonomy): Bacteria > Bacillati > Actinomycetota > Actinomycetes > Micrococcales > Microbacteriaceae > Microbacterium > Microbacterium sp. NPDC089696. The sequence goes on from NZ_JBIVHF010000001.1 coordinate 1,729,268, forward strand.
CCGTCGCGGGCGCCGACATGACCGTCACGATGGCGGCCGAGGCCGGCCAGCTGCAGCTCAACGCCTTCGAGCCGGTGATCGCCCACTCGATCTTCCAGTCGATCACCTGGATGCGTCAGGCGATGTGGACGCTGCGCGTCAACTGCGTCGATGGGATCACGGCGAACCGCGACCGTCTCGGTGCGATGGTGGGCGCCTCGGTCGGCGTCATCACGGCGCTGACCCCCTTCATCGGCTACGCCGCCGCAGCCGCCCTCGCGAAGACCGCCCTCCTCACGAACCGCAACGTCGCCGACCTCGTGGTCGAGGCCGGTCTCATGTCGCGCGACGAGGTCATGAAGCAGCTCTCGCCCGCGCGGCTCTCGGGCCTCGAGGCCGTCACGGCGGCGATCCCGGTCATCACGCCCGAGGACCTCATCGAGATCTGATCCCGGTCCGAGGAGAACACGCAGAACGGCCCCGGCGATCCGCCGGGGCCGTTCTCGTGCGCGCGGGTCAGTCGAGGACGCGGCAGTGCGTGGTGAGCTCGCCGATCCCGTCGATGCCGACCGTCACCGTCGAGCGGTCGCGCAGGAAGATCTGCGGATCGCGGGAGTAGCCGGCGCCGCCGGGGCTGCCCGTCGAGATCAGCGTGCCGGGAAGCAGGGTGAGCGACTGCGACAGGTGCGCGATGAGGGTCGCCACGGAGCGGACCATCTGGTCGGTGCTCGCGTCCTGCACGGTCTGGCCGTCGACCACGGCCCAGATGTGGAGGTCCTGCGGATCGGGGATCTCGTCGGCGGTCACCACGAACGGACCGGTCGGGGTGAACCCGTCGAAGGACTTGCACCGCGACCACTGCGCCTCGGAGAACTGCACGTTGCGCGCCGTGATGTCGTTCACCACGGTGTAGCCCCACACGTGGGAGAGGGCCTCGTCGGCGGAGACGTCCTTCGCGGGGGTGCCGATGAGCACGCCGAGCTCCGCCTCGTAGTCGACCGCCTCGCTGAGCGCACGCGGCCATGAGGTGGTCTGCTCGTGCCCGGTCAGGGAGTTCGGCCACAGCGTGAACACGGTCGGCGCCGCGTCGGTCTTGAGGCCGAGTTCGCTGGAGTGGGCGGCGTAGTTCAGTCCGACGGCCAGCACGGCGGGGGGAGCGATCACAGCGGATGCGAAGTCCCAGTCGTCGAGCGCGTGGCGCGGGGCTGAGCCGTCGGCGAGGGCGGCGCGCAGCGCATCGAGGGCCGGTGCTCCCCGCTCGATGAGCTGCTGCAGGGTCGCCGGAGCATCGGAGAGGAGGTCTGAGACGAGGATGGCATCGGTGCCGTCCACGACCGCGAGCTTCGCGGCAGAGGAGTCGGCGCGACGCAGATGAGCGAACCGCATGCCTCTACGCTATCCGGTGCCGCACGCTCGGCGCTGGAGGAAGTCACCAGAGCCGGACCGCGGTGGTTGTAGCCAATATGCTGTCGCTATGAGTTCCGGAGGACCGTCGCAGCCATCGCCGTACACCCCGCCGCCTGCTCAGCCGCCCGCGGGGCAGCCCGCTCACGTGCAGCCCGGGTACGCTCCGCCCCAGCCGCAACAGCCCGCGGTGCAGTATCCGCAGCAGGCGCCGCAGTACGGGGCGCAGCAGTACGCGCAGTCGGCCTACACGCCGGCCGCGTTCTCGCAGCGACCGACGTACGCCTCCGTGCTCGCACAGCCCACGCCGTACTCGCCGCCCGCCCCGGTCGCTCCGTCGCCCTCGCAGGGACTTCCGGCGCTGCCCTCGGGCAAACGGGGAGGTCGCATCGCGCTCGGTGTGCTGTTCGGCTTCCTCGGCCTGCTGCTCCTCGCACTCATCGCCTACTTCGGCCTGTTCCTCGGTGCTCTCGCGTCGGTCATCGGCCTCGTGCTCGCGCTGATCCCTCTCACCGCGGTGTTCCTCGTCGTCCGGATGATCGACCGCTGGGAGCCGGAGCCCAAGTCCCTCGTGTTCTTCGCCATCGCGTGGGGGGCGATCGCGGCCGTCGGCCTGACCCTGCTGGTCGACCTCGGTCTCTCGATCGTCCTCGGCGGTCCGCGCAACGAGGTCGCGGGAGCCGTCATCCAGGCTCCCGTGGTCGAGGAGCTGTGGAAGGGCGTCGGCGTCTTCCTCATCTTCCTGATCGCGCGCCGCTCGTTCGACGGCCCCGTCGACGGCGTGGTCTACGGCGCCCTCGTGGGGGCGGGCTTCGCCTTCACGGAGAACATCCAGTACTTCGCGATCAGTCTCATCGAGGGCGGAGGCGAGCAGCTCACGGTGACGTTCATCCTGCGAGCGATCATGTCGCCGTTCGCGCACGCCATGTTCACCTCGCTCACCGGTCTCGCGATCGGTCTCGCCGCGCGTCGTGGTGCCTCCACCGGTGCGGCCATCGGCTTCGGTCTGCTCGGGATGCTCGGCGCGATGTTCCTGCACGGGCTGTGGAACGGCTCCTCGTTCGCGAACTTCTTCCTGCTCTACTTCGTGCTGCAGGTCCCGCTGTTCGTGGGCTTCATCCTCGGGGTCGTGGCGCTGCGGCGAGAGGAAGCACGGCTCACGAAGGCTCGTCTCGGCGACTACGCGGCCGCCGGATGGTTCACGCCGGAGGAGGTCACGATGCTCGCGACCCCTGCCGGACGCAAGACGGGCCTGCGCTGGGCGGCGCAGCTGCGCGGCGACCGACGCCCGCTGATGCGCGAGTTCATCAAGGACGCCACGACTCTCGCCGCCGTGCGCCAGCGGGCGATCACGGGTCGCGATCCGATGGCTCCCGCGGAGGAGCAGGCACTGCTCGTGCGCACCAGGGCGGCCCGCGCGGCACTGCTCGCCTACTGAGGGGATCACGACCATGACTGCGTTCGTCCTCCTGCACGGTGGTGGCGATGTGGGCTGGTCCTGGCACCTGGTCGCCGCGGCGCTGCGGCGCGCAGGTCACGACGTCTTCGCCCCCGACCTCCTGGCCGACGACGACACGGCGACTTTGGACGATTATGCCGACGCGGTCGTCGCCGACCTCGAAGGGCTCCGGGGAGGAGTGGTGGTCGGCCATTCGTTCGGAGCCTTCACCGCCCCGCTGGTCGCCGAGCGGCTGCACGCCGATGCCCTGGTGCTGCTCGCGGGCATGATCCCTCGGCCGGGGGAGCGGCCAGAGGACTGGTGGGAGAACACCGGCTTCGGCGAGGCGGTCTCCGCACAGGCGGCCGCGGACGGCGGCCTCACCGGCAACGACGACCCCTTCGTGAGCTTCTACCACGACGTGCCGCGTGAGCTCGCGGCTGAGGCGATCGGTCGGGAGCGCGCGCATCCCTCCGCCGCGGCGATGGAGACGCCGTGGCCCCTGGCCGCCTGGCCGGACGTCCCGACCGAGTTCATCGTCTGCACGCAGGACCGGTTCTTCCCGCCGGAGTTCCTCCGCCGCCTCGCACTCGATCGGCTGGGCGTGGTCGCGGACGAGATCGACGGGAGCCACTGCGTCGCGCTGAGCAGGCCGGAGGAGCTCGCGCGCATGCTCAGCGGGTATGCCGAGAAGCACGGCGCCGGGGCTCCCCGCCGGGACTGAGCGCCGTCCGGAGACAGACTCAGCGCCCGGTGCTGCGGCGATGCCTGCATGTCTCCCGGGCGCTGAGTTGGTCTACGACCAGGGTGCACCCGCGTCCTGCGGGTGTCAAGACCCCTCGCCTCGGGGTGTTCGCTGTGAGCAGGTCCCGTCGCGTTGACCGTGCTTCCGGGCTCGGGTTGGATGGAGGGCATGACTGATCGTACGAAGCCTGAGTTCGACGCCCCCACCGCCCCCGCTCCCTCGGAGCTCGTGATCCGCGACCTCATCGAGGGCGACGGAGCCGAGGCCAAGCCCGGCGACACCGTGACCGTCCACTACGCGGGCGTCGAGTTCGAGTCCGGCGAGGAGTTCGACTCCTCGTGGGGGCGCGGCGAGACCATCCAGTTCCCGCTGCGCGGCCTGATCCAGGGCTGGCAGGACGGCATCCCCGGCATGAAGGTCGGCGGACGCCGCGAGCTCGTGATCCCGCCGCACCTGGCGTACGGCCCCGCAGGCGGGGGTCACTTCCTGTCGGGCAAGACCCTCATCTTCATCATCGATCTCGTCGCGGTCGGCTGAGTCCTCGCGCGAGTCGCGGAAGGCGTCGCATCCCTCGGATGCGGCGCCTTCCGTCGTTCTGAGAAATTTCCGCACTCAGGGGAATACATGCAAGTGCATGTAAGTTATCTCCCGTGATGCCGCGCCAGCGGCACGCGTTCATCGTCGCAGATGCGACTGACGTCATCAGAGGAGCACCACATGACCATCGACATCCCCGGCTACCGTCCCGGCACCTACGTCCTCGACCCGGCCCACAGTGAAGTGACCTTCAGCGTCCGCCACATGATGATCTCCAAGGTCCGCGGCACCTTCGGCGCCAAGAGCGCGACGCTCGTCGCACCGGAGAACCCGCTCGACGCCACGGTCGAGGCGAGCGTCGACGTGACCTCGGTCGACACCAAGGACGAGGGCCGCGACCAGCACCTCCGCTCGGCCGACTTCTTCGACTCCGAGAACTTCCCCACCATGGACTTCGTCTCGACCGGCGCCCGCGCCGAGAACGGCGAGCTGCTCGTCGACGGCGACCTCACGATCCGCGGCATCACCAAGCCCGTGACCTTCGAGGTCGACTTCGGCGGCTTCGGCTCCGACCCGTGGGGCAACTACAAGGCGGGTGCCTCGGCGAAGGCCGTCATCAACCGCGAGGACTTCGGCCTCACCTGGAACGCCGCACTCGAGACCGGCGGCGTGCTCGTCGGCAAGGACGTCACGATCAACCTCGACCTGCAGGGTGCTCTGCAGCAGGAGGCCTGATCCTCGGATCGCCCGGAAGAGCCCCGTCCGTGAGGGCGGGGCTCTTCGTCGTCAGGGCGCCGGGCTCTCGGCGTCGTACGACCGGAAGCGCGGACTGCGTGCCGCGAGGATCGCCACGAGGGCGATCACGAGGAACCCGCCGAGCAACGGCGGGAACCAGAGGGTGGTGAGCGAGGCGAGAGCCCCGGCGTAGAGCGCGCCGAGGCGGGGGCCGCCCGCGACGACCACGATGAAGACCCCCTGCAGGCGCCCCCGCATGCTGTCGGGCACGGCGGCCTGCATCATGGTGTTCCGATAGATCGAACTGACGTTGTCGGAGGCGCCCGAGACGGCGAGAGCCACGCACGCGGCGACGATGAGCGCGATGTTCGGAGCGCTCTCCGACACGGGCGGCGAGAACGCGCCGATCAGCAGCACGACGCCGAACAGCAGGATCGCCGCGCCGTACACCTCGACGGCGCGGGCGATCCCTCGTCCGTGCCAGCGGTACTGCACGACACGGCCGGAGAACAGGCTCGACGCGAAGGTGCCGACCGCCACGGAGGCCGTGAGCACGCCGGTCGTGACAGCGCCGCCGCCCAGCAGCAGGGTGCCCAGAGCGGGGAACAGGGCGAGAGGCTGTCCGAACGTCATCGCGATGATGTCGATCACGTACTGCATCCGGATGTTGCTCGCGCGGCGCAGGAAGCGCCAGCCGTCGACGAGCGAGGCCAGGCCGGGGCGCACGATGTCGCCCTCGGGTCGCAGGGCGGGGAGGGTCCACAGCCCGAGGAACATCGACAGCATGAGGACCACGTCGATCGTGTACGTCCAGCCGTAGCCGGTGAGGGCGACGAGGATGCCGGCGAGCGCCGGGCCCGCCATGACCGTGAGCCCGAACGCGACGCCGTTGAGGGCTGAGGCCGCCGCGAGCAGGTCGCGGGGGATCAGACGGGGCACGATCGCGGTGCGCGTGGCCATCCCGACCGAGTTCGCGGCCGAGTTGACGATGCTGAGGACGTACAGCCACCAGATCGTCTCGGCGCCGGTCCAGGTGAGCGCCGCGAGGAGGGCGGTCGAGGCGAATGTCACCGTCGCGGCGATCAGCGCCACCCTGCGGCGGTCGAACGCGTCGGCGAGCATCCCTCCGTAGAGGCCGGCGAGCACCATCGGGACAAGGCCGGCGACGGCGATCATCGACACCGCGAACGTGCTGCCGGTCAGGGCGAACACATGCAGCATGACCGTGACGATCGTGAGCTGGCCGCCGATCCCGGCGAGGGAGGAGCCGATCCACATCCGGGCGAACGCGGGGCTCGCCTTCAGCGGGGTGAGGTCGATGAGGTGGCTGCGAGCGGCGCTCACGGGTGGTGCCTGTCGTGCATCCTCCGAGCGTATCCGAGGGGCGGAGGCGGGCGGGCGGAGGCGGTCAATGAGCGGCGCGGATGCCTGGTAGACTCTTCAGGTTGCCGTTCGATCGGCCGCGGATAAAGAGAGCCCTCGCATCAGGCGTCGGGCGCCGCGCAACAAGCAGAGAGGGGATCGAATCTATGGCACTGGAAGCAGACGTCAAGAAGGCGATCATCGAAGAGTACGCGACGCACCCCGGTGACACCGGATCCCCCGAGGTGCAGGCCGCGATGCTGACGCAGCGCATCAAGGACCTCACCGAGCACCTGAAGGAGCACAAGCACGACCACCACTCGCGTCGTGGCCTCTTCCTGCTCGTGGGTCAGCGCCGTCGTCTGCTCGGCTACCTCCAGAGCGTCGACATCGAGCGCTACCGCTCGCTGATCGCACGCCTGGGTCTCCGCCGATAACGCAGAGCGCCCCCGCGTACAATCGCGCAAAACATTCTTGAGAAGGCCGCCCCACGGTGTGGGGCGGCCTTCGTCGCGCCCGGGGGTTGATCCTCCATACGCTTTCCGTTAGGAAAGTAGAGAGCTTTCCCTCAGGAAAGCGGGCGGGCCACCAGGAAGCGGGCGGGGGAGTCATGGAGCAGAAACCAGTCGCAGGGCATGAGGCGCTCGCGCAGCCGGATGCCGATATCGCGCAGCGGTTCCTCGACGAAGCGGATGCTGTCGCGCAGCGCCGCGAGCGCACGATCGACCGACGGGCGCTGGCGTGGCTCCAGATCGCGAACACCGGGATCCTCGCCGTGTACCTGCTGGTCTTCGCCACGCAGCTGCGCGCTGACGGCGGCCTCGCACAGGTGCTCGTCTTCGCCTTCCTCGTCTGGGGGCAGCTGTCCTCGGGCATGGCGCAGCGCTGGGGAATGCAGCGCCGGCTCACACGGGCGCACTGGCCGCTCATCCTCGGAGGGGGCGTTCTGCTGGCCGCGGTTCTCGTGCTGATGTTCGCCGCGGTGTTCGTCCCGTCATTCCCCGTGCTGCCCCTCTATGCGTCGGTCGGTCTCCTCGCGCTCGGGTTCGGAGGGTACGCCGCGGCAGGACTGATCCGCGCCCGCCGCGATCCCCGACCGCCCGTGGCGCCCTCTGCTCCGCTCGACCGCGCCGCACGGTGGGGCACCATCCTCGTCGGGGTGACCTTCGGCGCGCTCACCGCGCTCGCGGCGGCGCCGGAAGACGTCCTGAGGACGGTCCTCCTGCTGCTCGTGGTCCTGGGTGTCGCCGTCTGGCTCTTCGCGTCCGACACGGAGATCGGGCTGTCGGAGATCGGTGCCGTCTGGCGCTGGCCCCACGTCGTCGCGGTCGCCGTCGCGGGAGTCGCGCTGGTCGGCGTCGTGATGCTCGACCTCGGCGCCCGCGGGCTCTCCTCGGTCGGCGTGTCGCTCGGCGCGGTCGTGCTGGTGCTGTTCGTCGCGGTCTCGTTCGCGCAGGGACATCCCCGCCGTGGCTGACGGAACCCGGATGCCTCATCCGCGCACGAGGCTGGACGACAACTTCGCGTCGCCCATCCGCTTCTCGATTCTGGCGTCGCTCGGCGAGGGCATCGAACTCGATTTCGTGACCCTGCGGGAGATCCTGCAATGCGGGGACTCGCCGCTCAGCAAGTCCATCTCGCACCTGCAGTCGGCGGGTTACGTCCTGGCGCGCAAAGCGGCGCTGGGCACGCGTCAGCGCACATGGGTGCGATCGACGCGCGAGGGGCGGGAGGCCTTCGCAGGACACCTGGACGCCCTGCGCGAGATCGTGGCCCTCGGCGGCGCCGCTCCGCCCTGATCCGTCAGGCGGATGTTTTCACCAGATCGGGATGGTGGATCGCCGCGACGTCCGGGTGCGCGCGCAGCCGCGACTTCATGGCGTTCTCGCCGTAGGTCGCGTGGATCGGATTGCTCGGATCCTCCGTGATCCCGGTCGCGGCGGCCGCGAGGTCGGCCGGGAGCTCCAGAAGCGGCAGTTGCTGATCGAGCGCGGGGTTGAAGAAGAACGGGATCGAGATGCGCTCCTCCGGCGCCCTGGGCGAGATCACGCGGTGGTTCGTGGCTTTGAGATAACCGCCGGTGGCGTACTCGAGCAGCTCGCCGATGTTCACGACGAAGGCGCCGGAGACGGGCGGGGCCGACACCCACTCGCCGTCGCGCTCGACCTGCAGGCCGCCCTTGCCCGGCTCGACCCAGAGAAGCGTGAGCACTCCCGAGTCCTTGTGCGCGCCGACGCCCTGCTGCGGCTCGGGCTCGTGCGTCCCCGGGTAGCGGACGATCTTGATCAGCGTCGACGGGTCGCGGAACGGCTCGTCGAAGTACGTCTCCTCCGCGCCGAGCGTCACGGCCCAGGCGCGCAGCAGCTTGCGGGCGATCTCGGTGAGGGTGTCGTGCCACTCGGTCACGACGGCCTTGAGCTCGGGCTGCGCCGCGGGCCACAGGTTCGGTCCGGTGAGCCGGTTGAACACGGGGCCGCCTTCGACGGGCTCGCGCTCCGGGCCGATGTCGATCTGCTCCCGCCAGTCGACCTTGCCCTGCGTCCGCTCTCCACCGATGCGCGTGTACCCGCGGAAGTGCGGGCTCTTCACGTTCTCGATCGCGAGCTTGTCCTCCTCGGGCAGGGCGAAGAAGTCGAGGGCCGCGCGGTGCAGCCGGGCCTCGAGCTCGGGGGAGATGCCCGTGCCGGTGAGGTAGAAGAAGCCGACGTCGTGCGTCGCGGCGCGCAGCTCGTCGCGGAACGTCGCAGCGGCCACGGGGCCGGCGTCGAGCTGGGACAGGTCCAGGATGGGGAGCGAGAGATCAGCCATGACCTGAGCGTAAGTCGGTCTCGACGGGCACGGGGCGAGTGTTGCGTCGGATTACCCGAGCGGTGGCGTGGCGCATCCTGTCGAAACACGCGTCGACGTGGTGCTAGAGTCTCCTGTCGGTAAGGAATGCCTTACCTCATTTCCGTGAAAGAGTCCCGTTCGTGCTCGCCACCTTCCTGATCGGCCTTCGTGAGGGCCTCGAAGCCGCTCTCGTCGTCGGCATCCTCGTCGCCTACCTCAGCCGCCTCGGCCGGAAGGACGCGCTGCCCCGCATGTGGGCGGGGGTCGGCCTCGCCATCGCCCTGGCGCTCGGCATCGGCGCGATCCTGACGTTCGGCGCGTACTCGCTGACCTTCGAGGCGCAGGAGCTCATCGGCGGTCTGATGTCGCTGCTCGCGGTCGCCATGGTCACCTGGATGATCTTCTGGATGCAGAAGGCCGGGCGCACCATGAAGGCGACGCTCGAGGGCGGGATCGATCGAGCGCTCACACAGGGCGGGATCTGGGCGCTCGTCGCGATCGGCTTCGTCTCGGTCGCCCGCGAGGGCATCGAGACGACCCTGCTGCTGTGGTCGATGGTGCAGTCCTTCGGCGATGCACCCGCCGCGCTGCTCGGCGCCATTCTGGGCCTGTTGACGGCCGTCGTCGTGGGCTGGCTGCTCGCGCGCGGAGCCGTGCGGCTCGACCTGCGCCGGTTCTTCGCCTGGACGAGCGGATTCCTCGTCGTGGTCGCGGCGGGCGTGCTGGCCTACGCCGTCATGGATCTGCAGGAGGCCGGAGCGCTGCCGGGGCCGTTCACCGCGGTCGCCCCGATCGACGCCGTGTCCGGAGCCGTCGCGACCGGCTGGGCTGCGTTCCCGTTCGGCTGGGCCTTCGACGTGAGCGCTGTGATCGCGCCCGGCGGGACCCTCGCGACGATCCTCCAGGCCACGATCGGCTTCATGCCGCGGATGACGTGGCTCCAGGTCGCGGCCTGGGCCGTGTACATGCTCGTCGTCGGCTTCCTCTTCGTCCGCGGGGTCCGCTCCCGTCGGCCCGCCACCCCTCGGACGGCACCCGAGCCCGCACATGCGGATGAGCCCGTGCCGTCCCTCACCGATCAAGGAGCACCATGACCACCTCCCGCCGAGTCCTCGCCGCCGTCGCGGCCGCGGGTGCGGCCGTCCTCGTCCTCAGCGGATGCGTCGCGAAGAGCGACGTCGCCGCGGGGGCCGCGTTCGACGTCGCCTCGACCGATTCCGACTGCTCCGTCTCGGGGTCGACGGCGCAGAGCGGAACGCTGACGTTCGATGTGAAGAACGACAGCGCGCAGACCACGGAGTTCTACCTGCTGGCCGAGGACGGGCTGCGCATCGTGGGCGAGGTCGAGAACATCGCCCCCGCCGCCTCGCGCACCCTGACCGTCGTCGCGCAGCCCGGGAAGTACTTCACGCTGTGCAAGCCCGGGATGATCGGCGACGGCGTCGGCAGGTCCGAGTTCACCGTCACGGGTGACCGGGTCGCCCTCGCGGGCGAGGACGCCGAGCAGAAGCAGCAGGCCGTCGACCTGTACGCCGCGTTCGTGAAGGACCAGGTCGGACAGCTCGTTCCCGCGGTCGAGGATCTCGTCGCCGCGTACGAGGCGGGCGACGACGAGACCGCCCGCACGCTGTTCCCGCAGACCCGCGCCTTCTACGAGCGCATCGAACCCGTCGCCGAGGCGCTCGGCACCCTCGACCCGCGCATCGACTACCGCGAGGTTGACGCGGTCGCGGAGGGCCTCGACTGGACCGGGTTCCACCGCATCGAGAAGGATCTGTGGGTCCCGGCGCAGGACGCGCTGAACGCCGACGGGGAGACCCCGGCGTGGCAGGACTGGGCGCCGTCCACGACGGAGGAGCGCGCGGACTACGGTGACACGCTGCTCGCCGACGTGCAGGAGCTCTACGACTACGTGCACTCCGACGACTTCACCGACAGCCTCGACGACCAGGGCATCGGCGGCATCTCGAACGGCGCGATCGCGCTGCTCGACGAGGTCGCGACCGGCAAGATCTCCGGCGAGGAGGACTGGTGGTCGGGCACCGACCTCTACGATTTCGCGGCGAACGTCGAAGGGTCGAAGATGGCGTTCTCGCTCGTGCAGGACTTCGCGTCCGCCCAGGGCGACGACGGCGAGAAGCTCGTCGGCCAGATCGAGGACGGGTACTCCGCGCTCGAGGCCTCGCTCGCGGCACACGGCTCCCTCGCTGAGGGCTTCGTCGGGTACTCCGAGCTCACGGACGCCGACAAGCGCGAGTTCACCGACCTCATCAACGCGCTCGCCGAGCCGCTCTCGCAGCTCACCGGCACGGTCCTCGACTGATCCGCAGAGTACGATCGCGCAGGTGAACGACAGCACGAACGACGCCGCCGCCGACTCCACCCCGGAGACGGCGGCGGCGTCCGTACCCGCAGACGCCCCGCGCTCCGGGCTCAGCCGCCGAGGGCTCCTCGGCCTCGCCCTCGGCGGGGGAGTCGCCTCGCTCGCCGTCGGCGTCGGCGCCGGACTCGCGGGTGGTGTCGCTCTCGGCCGGGCCCGCGCCGCCGACGAGGCGGAGGATGCCTACGCGTTCTTCGGCCCGCATCAGGCGGGCATCACGACGCCCGTGCAGGAGCACCTGCACTTCGCCTCGTTCGACATGATGCCGCGCACCGACCGCGACGACCTCGTCAGCCTGCTGGAGGACTGGACCTACGCGGCCTCGCGTATGACGCAGGGGCTCGAGGTGAGTGCGACAGGCGCCGTCGGGGGCGACGCGGAGGTGCCGCCGGACGACACCGGGGAGGCGCTGGGGCTTCCGGCCGCAGGACTCACCATCACGATCGGGTTCGGCCCCAGCCTGTTCGAGAACGAGGACGGCGACCGCTACGGCATCGCGGCGCGTCGCCCGGCCGGGCTCGAACGTCTGCCCGCGTTCCTCGGCGACGACCTCGATCCGCAGACCTCGCACGGGGACCTCTGCATCCAGGCCTGCGCCGACGACCCGCAGGTCGCGGTGCACGCGATCCGCAACCTCAGCCGCATCGCCTTCGGCCGGGCGAAGCTGCGCTGGTCGCAGCTCGGGTTCGGGAAGACCTCCCGCACGACCGCGGATCAGGCGACCCCGCGCAACCTCTTCGGCTTCAAGGACGGCACCGCCAACATCCTCGCGGACGACGCCGAGGCGCTCGCGAAGGACGTCTGGGTCGCGGCATCCGACGAACCGGGATGGATGGCCGGCGGGTCGTACCTCGTAGCCCGCAAGATCGCGATGCTCATCGAGACCTGGGACCGCGTGCGCCTCTCCGAGCAGAACACGATCATCGGCCGGGACAAGGGCGCGGGCGCACCGCTGTCCGGAGGCGACGAGTTCACCGCGCCGGACCTCTCGTCGTCGAAGATCGACGCGAACTCGCACGTGCGTCTCGCCCATCCGGAAGAGAACGGCGGCGTCCGCATCCTCCGTCGCGGGTTCAACTACGTCGACGGCAACAACGACCTCGGACGCCTCGACGCCGGACTCTTCTTCCTCTCGTACCAGCGCGACCCCGCGCAGTTCATCACGCTGCAGCGCAAGCTGTCGACCGACCGGATGAACGAGTACATCCGACACGTCGGCTCCGGGATCTGGGCGATCCCGGGAGGGGCCGAGCCCGGTTCCTACGTCGGAGCCGGACTGTTCGCCTGAGCTGGTCGGGTGCGGGCCGTCGGGTCAGGCGGCCGCGAGGCGGTCGACCACCGTCGCGGCGAAGGCGTCAGCGCCGAAGTGGTCGTCCGCGGTGACGGTGACGACGGCATCGCCGCGGAAGATCAGCAGCTGGCCGTAGGCGCCGTGCAGACGCCAGGCATCGCCCGGACCGTCCCATCCGGCGAGGCCGTAGCGCTCGTAGCCCGCCGAGACGCCGGCGGCGACCCAGTCGGTGTGCATCGCGTCGACGACGGCCGCCGGGACGACCTGCTCGCCGCGCCAGACACCGCGGTCGCGGATCAGCATCCCGAGCCGGGCGAGCTCTTCCGTGCGCAGCGCGATGCCCTCGCCGGCCAGCACGCGTCCGTTCGGGCAGCGTCGCCACATCACGTCGTCGAGGCCGAGAGGGACGAACAGGCGCGGGCGCAGGTAGTCCGCGACGTCACCCGTCCGCCGCGCGAGCATCGCCATGGCCGTGTACGTGCTCGCGTTCGAGTACTGGAAGACGGCGCCGCGGGAGTCGCGCGAGAGGAACTCGGCGGCGAGGTCCGGCCAGTCCGTCATCATCGTCTCCGACCAGGGCAGGTCGATCCCGCTCGACATCGACAGCAGGCGGCGCAGCGTGAGCTCGGCCACTCCGGCGCCCAGCGGGACGTCCTCGGCGATCTCGCTCAGGGGTGCGTCGAGGTCGACGAGTCCCTCGGCCTGCGCGATGCCGGCGGCCAGGACGCTCACGCCCTTCGCGACGGAGTGGATCTCCTCGCGCACGTCGGCGGTCCAGCGATGCTCCGCGACGTCGTCGCCGAGACGGACGTGGAGGCCGTGCGCGCCGAAGCCGGCGGCATCCGACTCCCGGACGATCTCGTCGCGCACGCTCTGCGCAGGGCTCGGCGCGCGGCTCACCGGCTCGCGCCCGTGGTCGGACGAGGGCGCCGGGATCCGGTCGGGTCGCTGCGGTGGCCCTCGCGGCCGGCCAGATCGGGGTCGACGAAAAGCCATTTCGGCCGCGGCTCGACGAGCGGGCGGAACACCCACCGCACGGGACGCGTCGCGAGCAGCAGGGCGAGGCCGACGGAGAGCAGGGTCACGAGCGGCAGCCAGATCCATGTCGGGTCGAGGTCGCGGAGGATGCCGGACTCGCGGAACGGGTACAGCGCGAAGGAGTGCAGGAGGAAGACGTACATCGTGTACTGGCCGAACCTCGTCCACCAGTAGGTGCCGCGGGGGATGAGCGCGAAGAACGAGACGCTCAGAAGCACGGCGAGCAGCATCAGCGCGATCCGCACACCGCCGGCCCACCACTGCTCGCCGCCGAGGTCGGCGTACGCGTCCTCGTAGAAGAGCCAGTGGCGCAGGTCGATCGCCTGCCAGACGTCGATCCAGTGCCACGCGGTGAAACCCGCGGCTGCCAGCACGACGATCGCGGCGACCCGCGTCCACCACGGCCGTGCGTCGAGGAGTCGGAACCGCGCGACGATGTCGTGCTCGCGCAGCCACCAGCCGAGCGTGAAGAAGGGGAGGAGGCCGAGCGTGCGGGAGAGCGAGAACGTGCTGTCGACGTTGGGCAGGTATCCGACGCCGATCGAGATGACGATCGTCCACAGCAGCGGCCACCGCAGCAGCGCGAGATACGGGAGCACGAGGCGGAAGATGCCCAGGGCGAGCAGGAACCACAGAGTCCACGAGGGCTTCGTGAGGTTCGGGTCGGCCTGTCCCTCCACGAGCCACTTCGTGAGGGTCCACAGCACTTCGAAGATCACGTACGGCACGAGGATGTCGGTGATGATGCGGGCCATCTGCACGCGGGTGGGAGACCCGGATTTCGAGAAGTAGCCCGAGATGATCGCGAACGCCGGCATGTGGAACGCGTACAGGGCGAGGTAGGCCGCGAGCGCGATGTCGGAGTCGTACGTGAGGCGCTGGACGGCATGGCCGAGCACCACGAGCACGATGCACGCGTAGCGGGCGTTGTCCCAGAAGGGCACACGTCGACGGGGCTTGGGGACTGTCGCGGTGTCGGGGTTCGGGCGGGCTCCGGCACTGTTCATCCTCCGAGGCTACTCCCGGGAATAAAGTTGCTCCGACTGCGTTGACCCATATACATTCAAATGAATAGAAACGGATGCACGACGTCCGATTCGGAGAAGACGGAGCAACCATGAGCGAGCAGGCAGCCACGCAGATGCAGTTCGGCATCATGTCGGTCAGCGACATCACCCGCGACCCCACCACGGGCGTCACGCCCAGCGAGCAGGAGCGGATCGCCGCGACCATGACGATCGCGAAGCACGCGGAGGAGGTCGGCCTCGACGTCTTCGCGATCGGCGAGCACCACAACCCGCCGTTCTGGTCGTCGAGCCCCACCACCTTTCTCGCGGCTCTGGCCGCGCAGACCGAGCGCCTCCTCGTGTCGACCTCGACCACGCTCATCACGACCAACGACCCGGTGCGCCTCGCCGAGGAGTACGCGATGCTGCAGCACGTGTCCGGCGGCCGCATGGACCTCATGCTCGGCCGCGGCAACACCGGGCCCGTGTACCCCTGGTTCGGGAAGGACATCCGCCAGGGTCTCCCGCTCGCGATCGAGAACTACGCCCTGCTGCACAAGCTGTGGACCGAGGACGTCGTCGACTGGGAGGGCAAGTTCCGCACACCGCTGCAGGGCTTCACCTCGACGCCCCGCCCGCTCGACGGCATCGCCCCGTTCGTGTGGCACGGCTCCATCCGCACGCCCGAGATCGCAGAGCAGGCCGCGTACTACGGCGACGGCTTCTTCGCGAACAACATCTTCTGGCCCAAGGAGCACTACCAGCGCCTGATCGAGCTCTACCGCCAGCGCTACGCGCACTACGGGCACGGCACCCCCGAGCAGGCGATCGTCGGCCTCGGCGGCCAGGTGTTCATGGCGGCGAAGTCGCAGGACGCGGTGACGCAGTTCCGTCCGTACTTCGACAACGCGCCCGTGTACGGCCACGGCCCGAGCATGGAGGACTTCACCGAGATGACCCCGCTCACCGTGGGCTCGCCGCAGCAGGTGATCGATCGCTACGCGGGCATGCGCGAGCACTTCGGCGACTACCAGCGCCAGCTCTTCCTGATCGACCACGCCGGCCTGCCGTTGAAGACGGTGCTCGAGCAGCTCGACATCCTGGGATCGGAGGTCGTCCCGGTGCTGCGCAGGGAACTGGCCAAGGACCGCCCCGACACCGTGCCGGACGCCCCGACCCACGCCGCGCGCGTGCGGGCCGTGTTCGGCGACGGACCGACCCGGCAGGCGCGTCCCGGCGCGAACCGCGGCGACAACCTCACCGGCGACTCGCCCTACCAGGACACCCCGGCGCCCGCCGGTGCGGCGTTCGGCCTCGCCCGGAAGGAGGCGTGACATGACCACGCGTCGCATCGCCGTCGTCTCGGCCGGCCTGTCGAACCCCTCGTCCACCCGGATGCTCGCGGACCGACTCGCGGCGGAGACCGTGAAGGCCCTCGCCGCGAAGGACATCGAGGCCTCGATCGACGTCATCGAGCTGCGCGACCACGCGCACGACATCACGAACAACATGCTGACCGGCTTCGCGCCGCCCGCGCTCGAGACCGCGATCAACACCGTGGTCTCTGCGGACGCCCTGATCGCGGTCACCCCGATCTTCTCGACGAGCTACTCGGGACTGTTCAAGTCGTTCATCGACGTGCTCGACCCCGATTCGCTGACCGGGAAGCCCGTGCTCATCGGTGCGAACGCCGGCACGGCGCGGCACTCCCTGGCGATCGACTACGCGATCCGCCCGTTGTTCGCCTACTTGCACGCGGAGGCCGTGTCGACCGGCGTCTTCGCGGCCTCGAGCGACTGGGGAGGTTCCGGCGACGACGTCGCGCCACTGGCGAAGCGCGTCGAGAAGGGCGCTCGCGAGCTCGCAGAGGCGATCGCGAGCCGCGAGGTCGCGACGGCGGCGGACCCGTACGACCCGGCGACGTACCTCGGCGAGGGGCGTTCGTTCGGCCACATGCTGGGCGGTCTCGCCGGCGAGTGAGCCGTGAACCGGCACGAGAGAGGGCCAGGAGGCCGTCGACAATGTCCGAGGGGCGTCGTACGGTGACCTCATGGCCCTCTCCTCCGTGTGGGACTCCGCCGCCGCAGCGCTGCGCGGGTCGCTGATCCTTCCTGACCACGACGAGTTCGCCGCCGCGCGCCGACCGTGGAACCTCGCGGTCGAGCAGCATCCCGCCGCCGTCGCGTCGCCGGCCGACGTCGACGACCTCCGCGTGCTGCTCGGGGCGGCGCGCGACGCGGGCGCCGTGATCGCGGTGCAGCCGAGCGGGCACGGCGCCGGCGGAGACCTCGCCGGTGCGCTCCTCGTACGCACCGCGGCGTTCGACGGCCTCGCGCTCGACCTCGACGCCGGCATCGTGCGGGTCGGCAGCGGCGTGCGGTGGGGCGCGGTCGTGCAGGCGCTCGAGGGCACGGGCTGGGCGGCCCCCGCGGGCACGAGCCCCGTCGTCAGCGTCGCCGGCTACACGCTCGGCGGCGGCCACTCCTGGTTCAGCCGCACGGCCGGTCTCGGATCGGAGGCGCTGCGCGCGGCGTGGATCCTCCGCGTCGACGGCACGCACGAGCGCGTCGACGACGACAGCGACCCCGAGACCATGTGGGCGCTGCGAGGCGCAGGAGGCATCGCGGGGATCGTCACCGATCTCGAGATCGACCTGGTCCGCGCCCCGGCGATCTGGGGCGCGGCGTTGACTTTCGACGCCTCCGACTCCGCGGACGTGCTGCGCGCGGTGCGCGACCTCGCGTCCGACGCTCCGGAGTCGCTCAACGTCTTCACGAACTCGATGCGCATGCCCGATGCGCCCCAGCTCCCTGAGGCGATCCGCGGCCGCAGCTTCCTGACGGTGCAGGCGCTCTCGACGAACGGCCCGGCCGACGACCTGCTGCGGGGTATCCGCGGCGCAGCCACCGTGCGGCAGGAGACCGCGGGTCCCACCTCGCCCGCGACGCTCGCCGCGGCGGCGGCGGAGCCCACCGACCCCACTCCGGGGCGCGGGGCGTCGGCGGCGCTCACCTCGCTCGACGATGCGCTGATCGACGAGCTCATGAGGTTCCGGGAGGCCCCGGAGCAGTGGCCCGTCATGGGCATCGACATCCGGATGCTGGGCGGCGCGCTCGATGCACCGCGCCGTCCGGGATTCGCGACGCTGCAGGGCGTGGGGTGGTTGCTGCACGCACTCGTGCCGGTCTTTCCCGGCGCGCCGCCCGAGCCCGGCGACGCGAGCATGGCGGGTTTCCGCCGCGTGCTCGATCGCGCCCTGGCGCCGCAGACCGTGCCGACGTTCCTCGGGCCGGGGGAGACGCTTGACAAGTGCGGTCCGGTCGAGTCGATCGAGCGGCTCCGCGCCGTCCGGGCGCGCCTGGATCCGGAGGGGCTGCTGCACGAGGGCAGGCTTCCGCGCTGATCGCGTCGGCTCTCGCGTCAGACACTCCCGTCGGTGCGCCGATGCCACGAGTACTCGGTCTCGGGGCGCCCCCGTGTGCCGTGGCGTGCCGCCCGGATCACGACGCCCTCGGTGGCGAGGTGCTCGAGATACCGGCGCACGGAGACGCGCGACATCCCCAGGAGGTCCGCTGCTTCGCTCGCCGACACCGGCCCGGAGGAGCGCAGGGCGGCCGAGACAGACTGCAGAGTCGCGGCGGACAACCCCTTGGGAAGCGCGATCGCGCCGGTCGCGCGCCCCAGCAGTGCGTCGATCTCGGCCTGCGTGGCCTCGCCGTCGGTCGAGCGCGCGCTCTCGCGGTGGTCGCGGTAGGCCGTGAGGCGCTCGCGGAACACCGCGAAGGGGAAGGGCTTGACGAGGTACTGGTAGACGCCGAGCGCCGCCATCTGGCGTACGGTCTCGGCGTCGCGGACGCCCGTGATCGCGATCACGTCGATGGCGGTCGCTCTCGCCCTCAGGGTGCGGAGCACGTCGATCCCGGAGCCGTCCGGCATCGTGATGTCGAGCAGCACCAGGTCGAACGGGTCTGCGCCGGCGTGCCCGAGGACGGCGTTCAGCGCGGCGCGCGCCCCGGAGCATTCGGCGCGGACCTCGAAGCCCTCGATCCGCTCGACGTACGAGCGATGCAGCTCGAGCGTGAGGGCGTCGTCATCGACGAGCAGCACGCGGATCACGGAGTCCTCCGTCTTCGCGCGGCGGGCAGGGTCACGCGGAACGTCGTCGGGTCGGAGCGCACCTCGACCGTGCCGCCCGCGTCGTGCACGACGGACCGCACGAGGGCGAGGCCCACTCCCCGCCCCTGAGCGCCCGCGGGCTTGGTCGAGAACCCGGACTCGAACACCCGCTCGCGAAGCTCGGTGGGCACACCGGACCCGCTGTCGGAGACCTCGAGCTCGATCCCGCCGTCCGGCGCGGGCTGCAGCACGACCGACACCCAGCGCTCGGCGCCTCCGGCCGCGGCGTCCATCGCATTGTCGACGAGGTTGCCGAGCACGGCGACGCTGTCGACCGGCGAGAGCGGTGACGCGGGAGTGTCCGGCTCGATGCGGATGCGCCAGTCGATGCCGCGCTCCTTCGCCTGGGAAGCCTTGCCCAGCAGCAGGGCACCGACGGCCGGATCGCCCGCGCGACGCGCGGTCACCTGGTCGACGAGGGACTGGCTCTGGCGGGATGTCTCGGTGAGGATGTCGATCGCCTCCGCGCTGCGGCCGAGCTCGAGCAGGGCGACCGCGGTGTGCATGCGGTTCCCGTGCTCGTGCGTCTGCGCTCGAAGGGCGTCGCCGAGCGTGCGCAGCGACTCGTACGACGACACGGCGTCGCGCACCTGACCCGGCGGCAGATCACCGGCGATACGTCGCGTGACGCGCCGTGCGGCCCATGCTCCCAGCGCCCCGAGAGCGACGAGCGCGGCGGTGATCGCGAGCGACAGCGGGAGCCGGCGCAACAGCGTGTCGGAGATCGACTCGATCGTGACGCCGGCCGACACCCAGCCGAGGACCTCCCCGTCGGGCGCGCGCACCGGCACGATCGTGCGCACCGAAGGACCGAGCGTGCCGGTGAACACCTCGGTCAGCGGCGCGGGCTCGACGGGGATCGTGCCGAGGTACTGCTCTCCGATGCGGTCGAGGTCCGGGTGCGTCACGCGCACGCCGTCAGGGGTCATCACGGTGACGAAATCCAGGTCGGCGGTGTCGACGACGTCCAGTGCGTACGGCTCCAGCATCCGCGTCGCCATGGCACGGTCACCCGACTCCAGCGCCTCGGTCACGACGGGAGAGGAAGCCAGGGTCTGCGCCGTGGCGGCCGTCACGCGCTCGGCCTCCGCGTGCGTCGCGCGCTGCGCCTCCACGACGAGGAACACGGCCACGAGCGCGCCGATCACGAGCGCGGCGACCAGCAGCACCAGGAAGACGCGCGACGCCGTGCTGCGCGCGCTGCGGGCGTGTGCCATCGCTTCCTTCCGATCGTCGTCGATCGCGGGGCGCCGAGATCCGTGATGACCAATACGACCACAAATCGCGTGGCCGAGGGAAGTCGGGGAGCGTGAGGGGATCGCAGGCGAGGTCGCCCGCGCACATGACACGACGACGTTCATGATCGAGGAGGAAACATGGCCATCACGACGGGATTCTCCCTTCCGGGCTTCCACTGGCGGCGCAACAAGCAGGCGTGGGACAGGCACACGTGGCTGTACGTGTCCGTCATCATCGCGGTCGTGCTCGGCGCCGCCGTCGGGCTCATCGCCCCCGAGGTCGGGCAGTCGCTCGAGCCGATCGGCAAGGGCTTCGTCTCGCTGATCAAGATGATGATCGCCCCGATCATCTTCTGCACCATCGTGGTGGGCGTCGGCTCGATCGCGAAGGCGGCGACGGTCGGCAAGATCGGCGGTCTGGCGCTGCTCTACTTCATGGTGATGTCGACCTTCGCGCTCGCGATCGGCCTCGTGGTGGGCAACATCATCCACCCCGGCGCGGGCCTCGACATGGCGAGCTCCAGCTACGACGCGACCGACACCGAGGCCAAGACCACGACGGAGTTCGTGCTCGGGATCATCCCGACGACCTTCTTCTCCGCCTTCACCGGCGAGAGCGTGCTGCAGGTGCTCTTCATCGCTCTGCTCTCGGGCTTCGCGCTCCAGGGCCTCGGCGAGAAGGGCGCGCCGATCATGGACGCCGTCAAGAACCTGCAGAAGCTCGTGTTCCGCATCCTCGGCATGATCCTGTGGCTGGCTCCGCTCGGAGCCTTCGGGGCGATCGCCGCCGTGGTCGGCAAGACCGGCATCGCGGCGATCTGGAGCCTCGGCATCCTCATGGTCGCGTTCTACATCACGTGCATCGTGTTCATCGTCGTCGTGCTCGGTGTGCTGCTGTACGCCGTCACGCGTGTCAACATCTTCAGCCTCATCAAGTACCTGGCGCGCGAGTACCTGCTCATCGTGGGCACGTCGTCGTCCGAGTCGGCGCTGCCGCGTCTGATCGCGAAGATGGAGCACGTCGGCGTCTCGAAGCCGGTCGTCGGCATCACGGTCCCGACCGGATACTCGTTCAACCTCGACGGCACCGCGATCTACCTCACGATGGCGTCGCTGTTCATCGCGACGGGCATGGGGCAGCCCATGTCCATCGGCGAGCAGATCGGCCTCCTGGTCTTCATGATCATCGCGAGCAAGGGGGCGGCGGGCGTCACGGGAGCAGGACTCGCCACTCTCGCCGGAGGCCTCCAGGCCTACCGCCCGGACCTGGTGGACGGCGTCGGCGTCATCGTCGGGATCGACCGGTTCATGTCCGAGGGGCGAGCCCTGACGAACTTCACCGGCAACGCGGTGGCGACCCTGCTGATCGGAACGTGGACCAAGCAGATCGACCGTGATCGGGTGCGCCGCGTGCTCGGCGGAGACCTGCCGTTCGACGAGTCGCTCCTCGACGGGGTCGACAGCCACGGGATGTCCGACGAGAAGACCGCGGTCGACTCGCAGGGCCTCAAGGACTCCGCCATCGACGAGATGTCGGCCAAGCAGGAGCGGGCTCGCGCCCGGGCAGCGCAGCAGCGCTGAGACGCGGACGGAGAGAGGATGCGGGAGCCGAGGAGATCGGCTCCCGCATCCGTGCGGTCAACCGCTCTTGCGTCGGAACTCGCGCCGCGTCTGCGGGGCGGCGCCTCCGTGCACGGCGGAGTCGCCGTCCAGGTGGGCCTCGCCCTCACGGTGGTGCGCGTTCTTCTTCTCGAGCGCTTCCTTGAACTTGCGCTTCATGTCCTCGGTCGAGGACGCGCCTTCTTCGGTGCTCATGCCCGCCAGCCTAGAGCACGACCCGGAGCGCGAGGTCGGTCATCGGCGCAGACGCCGGGTCACGAGGTCGATCACCGCGCCGAGCCCGACCGCGACCGCGACCGACACGAGAACCGCGACCACCGGACCTCCGGGCACGATCGCGGCGACCAGAGCCCCGACGGAGGCCTGATAGGCGCCCCACCCCAGAGCGGCGACGCCCGCGAGGCTCAGGTAGCGCACCGGGTGGATGCGGGAGGCACCCGCGACGAGGTTGATCGCCAGACGCGCGAACGGCACGAAGCGCGCGGTGAACAGGACCATGGCCATGCCGCCGTCGAGCCGGCGACGCGCCCAGGTGAGAGCCTGCTGGACCCGGGGAGCGCGCATCCAGCGCCACCGCTCCGTCCCCACGGTGCGGCCGATCACATAGACGCTCGCATCGCCCAGGGCGGCGGCGATCCCCGCGCACGCGATGACCGCCCACAGGGGCGGGGAACCGGATGCCGAGGAGACGGCGCCGAGAGCCGTCACAGCGATCTCCCCGGGGATCACCACGAAGAAGGAGTCGCCGAGCACGAGCAGGCTCATGATCGCGAGACCCCAGGGGCCGGTGAGCAGGTCTGTCGGCACGGCCCCACAGTGCGGGTCCGAGATGAACGGGAACCAAAGCGCGGATAGCCGGTGACCAGCGATCCAGCATCCGGTGAACTTCTGGTGCCCGCGGTCGTTTCGGCGATCCGCGCCTCCGCAGCCGCTGCATCCTGAGGGTGTGAGAGTCGCGATCGTGACAGAGTCCTTCCTTCCGCACATGAACGGTGTCACCGGATCCGTGCTGCAGATCCTGAAGCACCTCGAGCGCACCGGGCACGAGGCGCACGTGATCGCGCCCGACGCCGTCGGCATCCCGTCCGAGATCGACGGCGCCCGCGTCGAGCCGATCCCCAGCCTCCCGCTGCCGGGCTACCGCAACGTCCGCGTCGGCACCTCGCCCGCGCACCGGGTCGCGGCGTCCCTGCGCCGGTTCCAGCCCGACGTGGTCCATCTCGCCTCCCCGTTCGCTCTGGGCTGGCGGGGCGCGCTCGCCGCCGAACGGCTCGACATCGCCTCCGTCGCCGCGTACCAGACCGACGTCGCCGCCTACACGGAGCACTATCGCATCCCCGTCACGACGGGCATCGCGCAGACCCACATTGCGCGATTGCACCGGAGGGCGACGCTCACGCTCGCGCCATCCGCCGAATCCGCGCAGCAGCTCGCGACGCTGGGCGTCGACCGCGTCCGACGGTGGGGGCGCGGAGTGGACGCCGAGCGCTTCCAGCCCGCACGCCGCGACGAGACGCTGCGGCGAGGATGGGGCGGGGAGGTCGTGATCGGGTACATCGGCCGTCTCGCGCCCGAGAAGCAGGTCGAGGACCTCGCCGTGCTGCAGGACATCCCCGGCGCACGCCTCGTGATCGTGGGAGACGGACCCAGCAGGGCGAAGCTCGAGGCGCTCATGCCGCGGGCGCTGTTCCTCGGCCACCTGGGCGGGGAGGCACTCGCGGCCGCCGCCGCGTCCTTCGACGTGTTCGTGCACCCGGGGGAGAGCGAGACCTTCGGGCAGACTCTCCAGGAAGCGCACGCGAGCGGTGTGCCCGTCGTCGCCACGGGACGCGGCGGGCCCCTCGACCTCGTGCGGATGGGCATCGACGGCTGGCTGTACCGCCCGGGCGACCTCGACGACCTGCGCACGCGCGTCGCCGACCTCGCCGGAGACGCCCGCAAGCGCCGTGCCTTCGGTGAGGCCGGCTGGGCAGCCGTGCAGGGGCGGAGCTGGGCGAGCGTGTGCGATCAGCTGCTCGGACACTTCGAGGAGGCGCGGGGGCTCCGCGCCGTGGACTCGGGACTCCGCGCGCGCCGCGTCACCCGTCCGGAGACGACCGCCCCTCTCGTCGGACGACGGTGGCAGCGGTACGTCGCGCTCGGCGACTCGCTCACCGAGGGACTGTGCGACCCCGCCCCCGACGGCGCGCTGCGTGGATGGGCCGATCGCCTCGCGCTCCTCCTGGCAGCCCGGGGAGGACTGCACTACGCGAACCTCGCGATCCGGTCCAAGCGCGTGCACGACGTGTGCGCGACGCAGCTCCCGCGCGCGCTCGAGCTCCGACCGGACCTCGTGTCCGTGCTCATCGGAGCGAACGACCTCGTCAAGCGCACCGTCGACGTGAGGGCGCTCGCCGCGGAGCTCGAGGACGCCGTCCGTCGGCTGCGGGAGATCGGTGCCGACGTCGTGCTGGTGACCCCTTTCCTGCCGCGGCGACGGGCCGCGCGCCTGTACACGCGTCGGTTCTCGGCGTTCGCGACCGCGCTCGCCGGGATCGCCGCACGCACGGGAGCCATCCTCATCGACACGGACATGCATCCGTCGCTGCCCGACCGGGAGAACTGGGGCGAGGACCTCGTGCACCTCAGCAGCCGCGGCCACCGCTTCCTCGCGTACCGGGCCGGCGACGTGCTCGGAGTGCCGCACGCCGACGCTCTCGGAGCCCTCGACGCGGCACTCCACGAGAACGAGTCGATCGGCGCCGGCCTGTGGTGGCGTCGTCACGCGCTGCCGTGGGTATGGCGGCGTCTGCACGGACGGGCGGCGGGCGACGGGCGCGACGCCAAGCACGACGACTACGTCTATCTCGGACGGTCCGCGTCGGAGCGCCGCGTCACGGTCTCCTGAGGAGCTCCGGAACGAGCAGCGACCGTTCCGGTCAGCGGCGGCCCATGCCGTGGTACGACCACCCCGCGGCGCGCCAGGCGGCGGCATCCAGGCAGTTGCGACCGTCGACGATGACGCGTCCCGCGACGAGCGAACCCGCGTGCTCGGGAGTCATCTCGCGGCGGTAGAGGTCCCACTCGGTCACGACCACGACCGCGTCCGCGTCGCGCAGGGCGTCGTCGCGCTCGTCCGCATAGCCGAGCTGCGGGTGCGCCGTGGTCGCGTTCGGCAGGGCGGCGGGATCGGTCACGACGACGTCCGCGCCGAGTCCGCGCAGTCGCACCGCGACGTCGAGGGCGGGGGAGTCGCGGATGTCGTCGCTGAACGGCTTGAACGCCGCGCCGAGCACGGCGATCCGCTTGCCGAACACGAGTCCGCCGAGCGCGTCGACGACGAGCTGCACGGCGCGATCCCGTCGTCGCAGGTTGATGCTGTCGACCTCGCGGAGGAAGCCGACCGCCTCACCGCGCCCGAGCTCCTCGGCACGCGCCGCGAACGCGCGGATGTCCTTGGGGAGACAGCCGCCGCCGAAGCCGATGCCGGAGCCGAGGTAGCGACGACCGATCCGGGTGTCGTGACCGAGCGCGTCGGCGAGCAGCGTGACGTCGGCCCCGGAGGCCTCTGCGATCTCCGCCATCGCGTTGATGAAGGAGATCTTCGTCGCGAGGAATGCGTTGGCGGCGCCCTTCACGAGTTCGGCCGTCGCGAGATCGGTCACGAGGAACGGGGCTCCGGCTGCGATCGCCGGAGCATACGCGTCGCGCAGGAGATCGGCCGCCGTGTCCCCGGCCTGCGAGGACGGGATGCCGACGACGAGCCGGTCCGGGGTGATGGTGTCGTGCACCGCCCAGCCCTCGCGGAGGAACTCGGGATTCCACACCAGGGTCGCGCCGGTCGCGGCGATCGACTCCGCGAGCCGCGCCGCCGTGCCGACCGGGACCGTGGACTTGCCGGCGACGACGTCGCCCGGCCGCAGATGGGGGAGGAGCGCCTCGACCGCGGTGTCCACGAACCGGAGATCGGCCGCGTGGCCGCCCGCGACCTGCGGGGTGCCCACGGCGAGGAAGTGCACCGCCGACCCCGCGGCCTCCGCCATGTCCGTGCGGAAGCGCAGGCGCCCGGAGGCGAGACCGTCGCGCAGCAGGTCGTCCAGCTGCGGCTCGTAGAACGGGGCGGCGCCGTCGGCGAGTGCGGCGACCTTCCGCTCGTCGACGTCGATGCCGACGACGTCGTGTCCGATGGAGGCCATCGCCGCGGCGTGCACGGCACCGAGGTACCCGCAGCCGATCACTGACATGCGCATGACGAACACTTCACCGGACGCCGCGCACCTGACCGCATCCACGCGGTGAACGCGCGGTGACGGGCCGATGACTCTTCGGGATCGTGGCCGGTCCCGCGTGATTCCGCGGCGGCGCTGATAGAGTTGACGGAACTGGCTCAGGCCGGTCGCACAACTGCATATCGACTCATGGAGCGATCGGCGGAGAAGCTGGTCCCCTGTGGTGGGTTCCTCGGCGTGCGGCGTCGGGTGGCTTTCTACTGGTGGCCAGCGCAGGCGAGATTCGCGGGAGTGCCCGCGCGCCCGAACCCCGTCGTCCTGCTCCTTCATGAACACGCTCGCGCGTCACACGGACGAGCGAGTCTAAACAAAGAAGGAGAGACCTCTTGGAAGGTCCTGAAATCACCGCCACCGAGGCCGTTCTCGACAACGGCCGCTTCGGCACCCGCACCATCCGCTTCGAGACCGGCCGCCTCGCGCAGCAGGCTCAGGGCGCCGTCGCCGCGTACCTCGACGGCGAGACCATGCTCCTCTCGGCCACCAGCGCAGGCAAGCACCCGCGCGAGGGCTTCGACTTCTTCCCGCTGACGGTCGACGTCGAGGAGCGCTCCTACGCCGCGGGCAAGATCCCCGGCTCGTTCTTCCGCCGCGAGGGTCGCCCCTCGACCGAAGCCATCCTCGTCTGCCGTCTGATCGACCGTCCGCTGCGTCCGTCGTTCGTCGACGGCCTGCGCAACGAGGTCCAGATCGTCATCACCGTGCTGTCGATCGCTCCGGGCGAGTTCTACGACGCCCTCGCGATCAACGCCGCTTCGGCGTCGACGCAGATCTCCGGTCTGCCTTTCTCCGGCCCCGTCGCCGGCGTGCGCCTCGCGTTCATCCCGGGTCACGGCGAGCACGCCGACCAGTGGGTCGCGTTCCCGACCGCCGAGCAGGTCTCGGAGGCCGTGTTCGACCTGATCGTCGCCGGTCGTGTCGTCACGAAAGCCGACGGCACCGAGGATGTCGCGATCATGATGGTCGAGGCCGAGGCGACCGAGGGCAGCTGGAACCTGATCAAGGCCGGCGCCACGAAGCCCGACGAGGCTGTCGTCGCGCAGGGTCTCGAGGCGTCGAAGCCGTTCATCGCGCAGCTCGTGAAGGCTCAGGCCGAGCTCGCCGCGACCGCGTCGAAGGAGCCGGGCGTGTACCCGGTCTTCCCGCCGTACCAGGACGAGGTCTACGACTTCGTCTCGGAGCGTGCGTTCGCGGATCTCGGCGATGTGTACCAGATCGCCGACAAGCAGGAGCGTCAGGCCGCCGACGACGTGGTCAAGGACCGCGTCAAGGCCGAGCTGATCGCAGCGACCGAGGCGGGCGAGCTGCCCGCAGCGGCACCGCTCGAGTTCTCCGCGGCGTACAAGTCGGTCACGAAGAAGATCGTGCGCGGCCGCATCCTCACGGAGAGCGTCCGCATGGACGGCCGTGGTCTGGCCGACATCCGTCCGCTGGACGCCGAGGTGCAGGTCATTCCGCGTGTCCACGGTTCGGCGATCTTCCAGCGCGGCGAGACCCAGATCATGGGCGTCACCACGCTGAACATGCTCAAGATGGAGCAGCAGATCGACTCGCTGTCGCCCACGACGAGCAAGCGTTACATGCACCACTACAACTTCCCGCCCTACTCGACCGGTGAGACCGGCCGCGTGGGTTCGCCGAAGCGTCGCGAGATCGGGCACGGCTTCCTCGCCGAGCGCGCCCTCGTGCCGGTGCTGCCGAGCCGCGAGGAGTTCCCGTACGCGATCCGTCAGGTCTCGGAGGCGCTGAGCTCGAACGGCTCGACGTCGATGGGCTCCGTCTGCGCGTCGACCCTGTCGCTGCTGAACGCGGGTGTGCCGCTGCGCGCCCCCGTCGCCGGCATCGCGATGGGTCTCGTGTCCGACGAGGTCGACGGTGAGACCCGCTATGCGGCGCTCACCGACATCCTCGGCGCCGAGGACGCCCTGGGCGACATGGACTTCAAGGTCGCCGGCACGAGCGAGTTCGTCACGGCGATCCAGCTCGACACGAAGCTCGACGGCATCCCGTCGTCGGTGCTCGCCGGAGCCCTGACCCAGGCGCGCGACGCGCGTCTGACGATCCTCAACGTCCTGAACGCCGCGATCGACGCTCCCGACGAGATGGCGCCGACCGCGCCGCGCGTCATCAGCGTGCAGATCCCGGTCGACAAGATCGGCGAGCTGATCGGCCCGAAGGGCAAGACGATCAACGCGATCCAGGACGAGACCGGCGCGCAGATCTCCATCGAGGAGGACGGCACCGTCTACATCGGCGCGACCGACGGCCCCTCGGCCGAGGCCGCCCGCGCGCAGGTCAACGCGATCGCGAACCCCACCAACCCGGAGGTCGGCGAGCAGTTCCTCGGAACCGTCGTCAAGATCGCCACGTTCGGTGCGTTCATCTCGCTGCTCCCGGGCAAGGACGGACTGCTGCACGTCACCGAGGTGCGCAAGCTCGCCGGTGGCAAGCGCGTCGAGAACGTCGAGGACGTCCTCTCGGTCGGACAGAAGATCCTCGTGAAGATCACGAAGATCGACGACCGCGGCAAGCTGTCGCTCGAGCCCGTGCTCGACGACGCGCCGGCCGCGGACGCCGCTCCCGCGGAGGAGTCCGCCGCCGAGTGATCGGCTGACGCACGACACCGGAACCCGGGTCCGACCTCGAGTCGGGCCCGGGTTCCCGCGTGTACGCGTGATCAAACCGTTATGGGAAGTTTCCCCGCCGTTCCCCGGAATGAACGGCGTGCTCCTCGACGTCCCTTACCCTCGAAGTACGCACCGGGGGGTGCATACACGGCAGCGACGTGGATCGGACGGCTCCGATCGACGCGGGGGTGAGGAAATGCGGTTGTTCAGCGTAGGCGCAGGCGCCTCCGCAGAGCGCGCGCCGCACGACACGGAGCATCCCTCCGCCCCCATCCCGATCGTCGGTCCCGGAATAGGAGAGACCATTCGCGTCCCCCTCGGAGAGACCGGATTCGAGACGTTCCCGCTCATGCTGGGCGCGGCCGAGTTCGGCTGGAACGTCGACCTCGAGACCAGCCACGGCATCCTCGACCGCTACGTGGAGTTCGGCGGCAATGCCATCCACACGGCGGACGGCTTCTCCGGAGGACGCAGCGAGCACATCATCGGACAGTGGCTCCGCTCCCGCGGACAGCGGGAACGGGCCCTCCTGAGCGTCCGCATCGGGGCGCACGCCGACAACCCCGGCCTGGGATCGGTGAACCTCGTCCGCGCGGTCGAGGGTTCGCTCACGCGTCTGGGCGTCGAGCGGATCGATGTGCTCTACCTGGATGCCACGCTGGATCGCACGACCAATCTCGAGGACACCCTCGCCACGGTCGAGTGGATGGTGGACGCCGGCAAGATCGGAGCGCTCGGCGCGTTCGGGTTCGCTCCCGAGCGCCTGGTCGAGGCGCGCATCCTCGCCTCGGCGGGCTACCCGCGCATCGAGGTCATCGACTCCCCGTACAACCTGATCCGCCGGCAGCCGTTCGAGGGGGACCTGCGCCTCGTCGCGGGAGCGCAGAACCTGGCGGTCACGCCGTCCCACGCCCTCGAGCACGGCTTCCTCTCGGGACGCCACCGCAGCAAGGCGATGACCTCGCGCGGCGTACGCGGGGAGCAGCTGCGCGGACACCTCAATCGTCGCGGCACCAAGATCCTCCGCGCGCTGGACCAGGTCGCCGCCGAGCTGGAGGTCCCGGTGGCGGCGGTCTCGATCGCGTGGCTGCTCGCACAGCGCACGGTCGCCGCGCCGATCGTGAACACCTTCGCGACCGAGCACGTCGACGAGCTCATGCAGGGCGCAGGCGTATCCTTGTCGCGGACGCAGGTCGCCGACCTCACCCGCGCCGGCAACTGACCGCGCGACGTCACACGTCTGTCACACGCCTGGCATAGGGTGGGAGGGATCCCCGGCGGATGCTGTCGATGAAGCGAGCGAGTTTGTGACGCACTACATATACCTGGTCAGACACGGTGAACATCAGGATGCCGAGCACGGCCTCGCCGACGGACCCCTCTCGCCGCGCGGTGCACGACAGGCCGAGCTGATCGCCGACCGGCTGTCCGGTCTCCCGCTCGACGCCGTGTGGCACTCTCCGCTCCTGCGGGCCGCCGAGACGGCGCGTGCGATCGCGGCGCGTCTGCCGTCGGTCGACCCGGCGCCGACCGCCCTCCTGTTCGACTGCGTCCCGACGGGGATGACCGAGGACACGCCCGCCGCATTCGAGCCGTTCTTCGGATCCATCACCGACGCCGAGATCGAGGCCGGTGCGGCGCAGATGTCCGACGCCGTCAACGAGTTCCTCGTGCGCAAGCCCGGCGACGTCCACGAAGTGCTCATCACCCACAACTTCGTCATCTCGTGGTTCGTGCGTGAGGTGCTGGGAGCCCCCGAGTGGCGGTGGATGACGCTCAACCAGGCGCATTGCGGGCTGACTGTGATCGCGCAGAAGCAGGGACGTCCGTGGACGCTCCTCACGCACAACGACACGGGACATCTGCCGGTCGAGCTCCGCACGGGCATCCCCGACACGATGCCGGTCTGATCCGGGTGCTCCCGGCCCGGCGCGGCGGAGCCTTCGACGTCCCGAAATAGGATTGAGGGCATGACCACGCAGGTAGCACTCGTCGGCGGCACCGGGAAGCTCGGGTCGATCATCCATACGGTGATCGACGAGTTGGACGGCTTCAAGGTGGTTCGCGTGCTCACCTCCTCGAGCGATCTGGCCGAGGTGGACGGAGTCGACCTCGTGGTCGACGCGACCACGCCGCAGGTGAGCATCGACGTCGTGCGCGCCGCGGTCGAGCGGGGCATCAATGTGCTCGTCGCGACCTCCGGCTGGTCCGCTCAGCGCATCGCGCTGATCCGTCCGCTGGTCGCCGATGCGGGCACCGGCGCGGTCTTCATCCCGAACTTCTCGCTCGGGTCGGTGCTCGGTTCGGCCCTCGCCGCGGCGGCCGCACCTTTCTTCCCGTCCGCCGAGATCATCGAGGCGCACCATGAGAAGAAGGTCGACTCGCCCAGCGGAACGGCCGTGCGCAGCGCCGAGCTGATCGCCGCGGCTCGCGCGGAGCAGGGGCCGGTGAGCGCGCCGCACGCCGACCAGCGCGCCCGCGGACAGCAGGTCGGCAGCGTCCCGATCCACTCGCTGCGGCGCCCGGGCGTGATCGCCAAACAGGAGGTGATCCTCGCCGGTCCCGGCGAGTCGCTCACGTTCACGCACGACACAGTCGAGCCCGCTCTGGCCTACGCGCCGGGCATCCGTCTCGCCGTGCCCTACGCCGCGCAGGCGCGCGGAGTCGTCGTCGGGCTGGAGAGCATGATCGACATCGGCATCCGCTCGTGATGTCCCGCATCGCGGTCGCGCTCATGGCCGCCTCGCTCGCCGTCTACCTCGGCGTGTCCATCTGGCTCGCCGTGATGTTCTTCTCGGTCGGCACGCCGATCTCGATCGGGATGGGCGTCGCGCTCGTGGTGCTCGCCCCGCTCGGCGGCTGGGCGCTGATCCGCGAGATGGTCTTCGGGTTCCAGGCGGACCGGCTCGGGCGGATGCTCGACGCCGAGGGCGGGATGCCGGAGGCCGAGACCGAGCTGACCCCGAGCGGTCGGCTGCGCCCGGAGGACGCGGATCCGCTCATCGCCCGGTACACCGCGGAGGCCGAGTCGGCGCGGGGCGACTGGCGGGCCCGCTACCGCCTGGGCGTCGTGCAGGACGCGGCAGGGCGCCGCAAGGACGCCCGTGCCAGCATCCGCGAGGCGATCCGGCTCTCGCGCGCCTGACGGGCTCAGGCCAGCGTCGCCTCGAGCGTGATCTCGATGCCGGCGAGTGCCTGCGAGACGGGGCAGCCGGTCTTGGCGCCGTTCGCGATCTCCTGGAAGGCCTCGGGAGTGAGCCCGGGGACGACCGCGTTGACGTTGAGGTGGCTGCCGGTGATGCCGACGCCGGGGGTGAAGCTGACCGATGCGCTGGTGTTCACGCGCTCCGGAGGTGTGCCGTTCTCGGAGAGCGCGTGCGAGAGCGCCATGCTGAAGCAGGAGGCGTGGGCCGCGGCGATCAGCTCCTCGGGGGTGGTCGTGGTGTCGCTGCCCTCGCTGCGGGCCTTCCAGTCGATCGGGAAGGTGCCGAGGTGCGACGACGAGAAGGCGACCGTGCCGGAGCCCTCCGCGAGGGATCCGGTCCAGGTGGTGTTCGCTTCGCTGGTGACGGGCATGATTCCTCCGGTTCTCGCGCTGCTCGGTAGGCGGCTCGCGTGTGCGGTCAGCCTATCGAGGGGCGGTCCGCGAGGGAACCGGCGTCGCCCGCGGGATCAGGCCGAGGCGGCCCGGCCGAGCACGCCGATACGCTGGAGCAGGAGATACAGCTGGCATCCGAGGCACAGTCCGATCGCGGCGTTGAGGAACGCCGCGACGAAGGCCGCAGCCGTGGCGATCGGCAGCGCCCAGGGCACCCCGGCGAGGTGGAGCACCAGGCCGATCGTGACGACGAGCAGGCCGACGCCCTGCGCGAAGCGCGGCGGACGCGGGTCCTCGAGCTCGCCCGGCGCCCCCAGACGCGGACGCACGACACGACGGAAGAGCACTCCCCACGGCGCCGTCGCGGGGGAGAGCACGCTCCACAGGAAGAGCGCCGCGATGACGACGGTCAGCAGGAATCCCGGGTCGAGCGCGCGCTGTGCGACGGATGCCGCGGAGACGGCCCACCCGCCTTCGGGGAACGTCGCGTCCGCGAGCGGTTGGTACGCGATCCACCCGGTTCCCCGCGCGGTCGAGATCCCCACGAGTCCGAGGAACGTCGCGACGAACAACAGCACGGTCGTGACGGTGGCGGCGAAACGGGGCCCGCGCGGGTCGATGCCTGCCGGTGTGCTCATGATTCTCCTGTCCCTCCGCCTCACACGGCGGCGAGTGCCTCGGTCAGCGCGCGCGGCTGCGGTACGCCGTGGAATCGTGCGCGCACGGCTCCGGAGCCGTCCACGACGAAGGTGGTCGGGGTCTGCAGCACGCGATAGCGGGCCGACAGGTCGGGACGGTGCGTGAGATCGACCTCGAGGTGGACGAGGGCGTCGTCCGCCTCGGCGTACGAGGTCAGGAGCCGTCGCACCTGCGGGCAGCGGGTGCACATCTCGGTGCTGAACTGCACCAGGGTCGCGCGGGCGCCGAGTGCGACGGCATCCGCATCCTGCGGATCGAAGCGCAGGTGTCCGCCGGCACGCCGACGTCCGTCGCGCACGCGGATCGCGAACGCCGCGACGACCGCGAGCGCCACGAGACCTCCGGCGAGGGCGAGGGCGAGCGCGGGCGACATGGTCCGAGGCTATGCCCGCCGCGGCGGCCGGAGGCCTGATGTGTCGGAGCATGACGTTCCGATCCGATGTCGTCGCCGGCGGGTAGTCTGGCTGACATGAGCGCAGCCGTCCCCACGCCGTACGAAGACCTGCTCCGCGACGTGCTGGAGAACGGCACGCACAAGTCCGACCGCACCGGCACCGGCACGACGAGCGTCTTCGGTCGCCAGATCCGTTTCGACCTCGCCGCGGGCTTCCCGCTCGTCACCACCAAGCGCGTGCACTTCAAGTCCATCGCCTACGAGCTGCTGTGGTTCCTGCGCGGCGACTCGAACGTGCGCTGGCTGCAGGAGCACGGTGTGAGCATCTGGGACGAGTGGGCCGACGAACAGGGCGACCTCGGTCCCGTGTACGGCGTGCAGTGGCGCTCATGGCCGACGCCGGACGGGCGCAGCATCGACCAGCTCTCCGAGGTGATCGAGCAGATCCGCGCGACGCCCGACTCGCGGCGTCTCATCGTGTCGGCGTGGAACCCGGCCGACATCCCCGACATGGCTCTCGCACCGTGCCACGCGCTGTTCCAGTTCTACGTCGCAGACGGCAGGCTCTCGTGCCAGCTGTACCAGCGCAGCGCCGACCTGTTCCTCGGTGTGCCGTTCAACATCGCCTCGTACGCTCTGCTCACCCTGATGATCGCGCAGCAGGTCGGTCTCGAGCCCGGCGACTTCGTGTGGACCGGCGGCGACTGCCACATCTACGACAACCACGTCGAGCAGGTGCG
Source organism: Microbacterium sp. NPDC089696 (assembly GCF_044749125.1). Classification (NCBI taxonomy): domain Bacteria; kingdom Bacillati; phylum Actinomycetota; class Actinomycetes; order Micrococcales; family Microbacteriaceae; genus Microbacterium; species Microbacterium sp. NPDC089696. Next base: position 1,763,370 of record NZ_JBIVHF010000001.1, read on the forward strand.
CGAGCAGCTCAGCCGCGACGCGTACCCGGCCCCGACGCTGCGGTTCGCGCGCACGCCCGACTCTGTGTTCGACTACGAGTACGACGACTTCCTGGTCGAGGACTACCAGCACCACGCTCCGATCCGCGCGGCGGTGGCGGTATGACCTGGGTCGGGCTGATCTGGGCCGAGGCCGAGGGGCACGTCATCGGGGCCGACGGCGGGATGCCGTGGCATGTCCCCGAGGACCTCGCGCATTTCAAGGAGATCACCCTCGGCGCCCCCGTCGTGATGGGCCGCAAGACCTGGGACTCCCTCCCCGAGCGCTTCCGTCCGCTGCCGGGCCGGGAGAACGTGGTCATCACGCGCCAGCAGGACTGGGCCGCCGAGGGGGCCCGTCGTGCCGCCACGGTGGCCGAGGCGGTGCGCGGGCATGACCGCGTGTGGATCATCGGCGGTGCGGAGATCTTCCGCCAGGTGATCGCCGATGCGGATCGGCTCGAGATCACGGAGCTCGACCTCCGTGTCGACGGCGACGCCCACGCCCCCTCGATCGAGGGCTGGCGCGTTGTCGACGACGGAGAGTGGCAGACCTCGCGCACCGGCATCCGCTACCGCTTCCGGGGGTACGAGCGCTGATGCCCACCGCACTCATCACGGGAGCGAGCGCCGGACTCGGCGCGGAGTTCGCACGTCAGCTCGCCCGGCGTCGTGCCGACCTGGTGATCGTGGCACGCTCCGCCGATGCTCTCGAGGAGCTCGCCGCCGATCTGCGCGCCGAGCACGGCGTCGCGGTCGAGGTGCTCGCGGCCGACCTCGCCGAGGTCGACGGCGTCGAGAAGGTCGCGGCGCGGCTGCGCGACGTCGGCGACCCCGTGGACCTCCTGGTCAACAACGCCGGCTTCGGACTGCCGCTCCAGTTCGCCGACAACGACATCGACGACGAGGTGCGCCATCTGCGTGTGCACGTCGAGGCGTCGATGCGGCTCATGCACGCGGCGCTGCAGACGATGCGCGGACGGGGTGGACGCATCATCAACGTCGCCTCGGTCGCAGGGTTCATCTCCAGGTCGACGTACTCGGCATGCAAGAGCTGGCTCATCGGGTTCAGTCGTTGGGCGAACACCGAGTACGCCCGAGACCGCGTGAGCGTGACGGCCGTGTGCCCCGGCTTCACCCACACCACGTTCCACGAACGCATGGGCCTCGCGCCGGGGAACGAGGGCGTGCCCGCGGTCATGTGGCTCGACGCCCGGGATGTGGTGCGCGAGGGCCTGCGGGACGCCGCACTCGGCAAGGCCGTGTCGATCCCGTCGCTGCGGTACAAGGCCATCGTCGCGCTGGCGGCTCTTCTCCCGGCATCGCTCACCTCCGGCGTCGCCCGCCGCGGCCGGGTCTGATCCGGACGGCGATCGCACGATGGGATGGCTGTTCGGACGGAAGCGCGAGCCGCAGGATGCGAACGAGACGTTGCGCCGCTACAACGAGGCCGAGGCCGCACGCCTCGCCGCGATGACGAGCGGGGCTCCGACGGTCGCAGCGGGGGAGTCGTTCACGGCGGTGACGTCGTCGACCGAGTTCGCGGTCGAGGACGTCTTCACGATCACGGGCCGGGGCATCGTCGCGACCGGCACCGTGACCTCGGGCGTTCTCCGGATCGGCGACGCGGTGGTCGTGACCCGCGGGGGCGCGACGACGGGATCGACCGAGATCACCGGGATCGAGATGTTCCGCAAGACGGTCAGGGAGGCGGCGCCGGGTGCGAACGTCGGCCTGCTCCTGCGCGGCACGGTCGATGTCGTCCGCGGTGATGTCATCCGACCCGCTGCGTCCGCGTGAGCACCCGCCGAACCGATACGCTGGGGGCATGACGCACTCGGGCAACCCTTTCGGACAGGTCCTCGTCGCGCTCGTCACTCCGATGACGGCCGACGGTGAAGTCGACTGGCCCGCCGTCGAGAAGCACATCGATGACGTGATCACCGCTGGTGCGGACGGCATCGTCGTGACGGGCACGACCGGCGAGACCTCGACCCTGACGGATCCCGAGAAGCTCAAGCTCGTCGAGGTCGGCAAGTCCGTCTCCGCGGGCCGCGCCAAGATCATCACCGGAGGCGGGTCGAACGAGACCGCGCACGCGATCGAGCTCTACAAGGCGAGCGAGAAGGCCGGCGCCGACGGCATCATGATCGTCACGCCCTACTACAACAAGCCCACGCAGGCCGGCATCCTCACGCACTTCCGTCTCGTCGCGGACGCCACCGACCTCCCGGTGATCCTCTACGACATCCCCGGCCGTACGGGTGTGCCCATCAAGTACGAGACGATCCTTCGTCTGGCGAAGCACCCCAACATCCTCGCCGTGAAGGACGCGAAGGGCGACTTCTCCGAGGTCAGCCGCGTGCTGAACCAGACCGACCTCATGTACTTCTCCGGCGATGACGCGAACGTGCTGCCGCACCTCGCCATCGGCGCGACCGGTCTGATCGGCGTGACCGCGAACATCGCGGCGACGCCCTACCGAACGATCGTGGACGCCGTGAACCGCGGCGATCTCGCGGCAGCCACCGCCGAGCACCAGCGCCTCGAGCCTCTTGTGCGCGCCGTCATGACGCACGTGCCGGGCACCGTCGCGGCGAAGTACATCCTGCACGGGCTCGGACGCATCTCGAGCCCGCGCGTCCGCCTGCCTCTGGTCGGTCCGGAGGAGTGGGAGGCCGCCCTCATCGAGGATGAGCTCGACCTCGTCGCCGGAGTCCCCGGTGCGGACTTCTCGAACTTCCGTCCCGACCGCAACGCCGCCGCGGGTGGCGCGCTGCCGAAGGTGCACGGCACGACACGCTGATACGGGCCGCGGTGCGCCGCGCCACCATGAACGACCGGACGCGCGGAGCGTCCGACTGAGGAGACACCATGTCGATCCCCCTTGCAGATCCTGCCGCGCTCGAAGAGGGGACCCTGCGCGTCACACCGCTCGGCGGCCTCGGTGAGATCGGTCGCAACATGACCATCTTCGAGTACGACGGCAAGATCCTGATCGTCGACTGCGGCGTGCTGTTCCCGGAGGAGCACCAGCCGGGAGTCGACCTGATCCTGCCCGACTTCGAGCCGATCAAGGACCGCCTCGACGACATCGTCGGCGTGGTCCTCACGCACGGCCATGAGGATCACATCGGCGCGGTTCCGTATCTCCTCCGCTTGAAGAGCGACATCCCGCTGATCGGCTCGGGCCTGACTCTCGCGCTCGTCGAGGCGAAGCTCAAGGAGCACCGGATCAAGGCCTTCACCCTCACGGTGAAGGAAGGCCAGGAGGAGCAGGTCGGGCCTTTCGATCTGGAGTTCGTCGCGGTCAACCACTCGATCCCGGATGCTCTCGCAGTCGCGATCCACACGCCCGCCGGCACGGCCCTCGCGACCGGTGACTTCAAGATGGATCAGCTTCCCCTCGACGGCCGCATCACCGACCTGCGTGCGTTCGCGCGTCTCGGCGAGGAGGGAGTGGACCTGTTCCTGGTCGACTCGACGAACGCCGACGTGCCGGGCTTCACGCCCACCGAGCGCTCCATCGGCCCGGTCCTCGACCAGGTCATCGCCAAGGCTCCTCGCCGGGTCATCGTCGCGAGCTTCTCGAGCCACGTCCATCGTGTGCAGCAGGTGATCGACGCCGCTCATGCGAACGGACGTCGGGTGGCCTTCCTCGGGCGCAGCATGGTCCGCAACATGACGATCGCCGAGCAGCTCGGCTACCTCAAGGTGCCGGACGGCGTCCTGATCGACTACAAGAAGGCGCGGGACCTCCCCGACGACCGGATCGTCTACATGTCCACCGGCTCGCAGGGCGAGCCGATGGCGGTGCTCAGCCGCATGGTCAACATGGACCACGCGATCGAGATCGGGGAGGGCGACACCGTCATCCTCGCGTCCAGCCTCATCCCCGGGAACGAGAACGCCGTCTACCGCATCATCGACGGTCTCACCAAGCTCGGCGCGAACGTCGTCCACAAGGCGAACGCCCGTGTCCACGTCTCCGGGCACGCGGCGGCGGGTGAGCTCATCTACTGCTACAACATCCTCAAGCCGAAGAACGTGCTGCCCGTGCACGGCGAGTACCGTCACCTGGTCGCCAACGCGAAGCTGGCGCAGGACACGGGCATCCCGGCCGAGCGCACCATCATCGCCTCGAACGGCACCGTGATCGACCTCAAGGACGGCGACGCGCGCATCGCCGGGCAGCTCGACCTCGGCTTCGTGTACGTCGACGGCTCGACCGTCGGCGCGATCACCGACGCCGACCTCAAGGACCGGCGCATCCTCGCCGAGGAGGGCTTCGTGTCGGTGATCGTGGTGGTGGACGCCGCGACGGGGCGCATCATCTCCGGCCCCGAGATCCACGCGCGCGGCATCGCGGAGGACGACTCGGTCTTCGACGACGTCGCCCCCAAGATCGTCGCCGCGCTCAAGGAGGCATCGGGCAACGGCGTGCGCGACACGCATGCGCTGTCGCAGGTCGTGCGACGCACGATCGGACGCTGGGTGAACCAGAAGCTCCGCCGCCGTCCGATGATCGTCCCGCTCGTCATCGAGGCCTGAGGCCCACGACCGCCGATCGGCCCGGAATGCCGCGTCATTACGGGCCGATGTCGGCTGCGGGCCGTAACGTGAGAGCATGGCCAGGAGCACCACGAAGTCAGCGCGCGCGTCCGAGAGCGCCACGCCTCGCCCGAAGAGGCAGACCGCTCCGAAGTCGCAGGCCGCGCCCAAGAAGTACATCGACGAGGTCGACAAGCCCCCGGTGATCGCTCGCGCGTGGGTGGGCCTGGCGCACGGTGTCGGCGGTCTCTTCCGCGCGTTCGGACCGGAGACCCTCGAGAAGGACGACCGTCGCGACGGCTTCCCCTTCTTCCTCGTGCTCCTGGCGATCGCCGGCGCGGTCAACGAGTGGTTCTTCATCGGCAGCGAGGTCGCCGCCAGCATCAGCGCGTACTCGGTCGGACTGTTCGTGGGCCGGGTCGCCTTCATCATGCCCGTGCTGCTGCTCCTCCTGGCCGGATGGCTGTTCCGGCATCCGTCGTCGGTGCACGACAACGGGCGCATCGGCATCGGCTTCGGCATGTTCGTCCTCGCCCTCTCGGGCATCTTCCACGTGGCGGGTCCGCGTCCGCATCCGAATCAGGGGATGCCGGCGCTCAGCGAGTCCGGGGGGCTCCTCGGGTGGCTGATCGGCCAGCCGCTCACGTATCTCACCGACATCCCCGCGTACATCGTGCTGGCTCTCCTCATCGCGCTCAGCATCCTCATCCTCACCAAGACTCCGCCGAACCGGATCGGCGCGCGTCTCGGCGACCTCTACGCCTGGATGTTCGACGCCGAGCGAGTGGAGAAGCCCGCGAAGGATGCGGCGGCGATCGACGATGCCGACAAGGTCGACGATCCCGACGTGCTCCCGTGGTGGCGTCGCAACAAGACCGGCCGCGAGGAGGACCCCGACGAGGGGACGCTCGGATCCGATGACATCACGGCGCTGCTCTCGCAGCCGGACGCGACGCCGGCCTACGACCAGGCCGTCACTGTCGCGAACCCCTACGACGCCGCCACCGAGGTCATCTCGGACGTGCGCTCGGTCACCGACGCGCTGGCCGAGCAGCAGACGACCGCGCTGCTGGACGACGACTCCGACACGGGCGAGATGCCCGAGCTCCCGGGGCTCGACGGCTTCGGCACGGATGGACCGGGGGACCGCGGTCCGCAGGCCCCTGTCGCGCCCTACATCCTGCCGTCGCCGGGCGTTCTCGCCGAGGGACCGCCGTCCGTGGCGCGCTCGGAGGCGAACGACAGGATCGTCGAGCAGATCACGAGCGTGCTGTCCCAGTTCAACGTCGACGCCAAGGTCACGGGCTTCTCGCGCGGACCGACGGTCACGCAGTACGAGGTCGAGGTCGGTCACGGCGTCAAGGTCGAGAAGATCCTCCAGCTGAGCAACAACTTCGCGTACGCGGTCGCGTCGAACGACGTGCGCATCCTCTCGCCGATCCCGGGCAAGAGCGCGATCGGCATCGAGATCCCGAACACCGACCGCGAGACCGTCTCGCTGGGCGACGTGCTGCGGTCGCAGGCCGCGCAGAAGAGCACCCATCCGCTGACCATCGGCGTCGGCAAGGACGTCGGCGGCAACTTCGTCACGGCGAACCTCGCGAAGATGCCGCACCTCCTCGTCGCCGGTTCGACGGGATCCGGTAAGTCGAGCTTCGTGAACTCGATGATCACGAGCCTCCTGATGCGCGCACGGCCGTCCGACGTGCGCATGGTGCTGATCGACCCGAAGCGCGTCGAGCTCACCAGCTACGCGGGAGTCCCGCACCTCATCACGCCCATCATCACGAACCCGAAGAAGGCCGCCGAGGCGCTGCAGTGGGTCGTGAAGGAGATGGACATGCGGTACGACGACCTCGCGTCGTTCGGCTTCCGCCACATCGACGACTTCAACAAGGCCGTCCGTGCCGGCGAGGTCGAGGTGCCCGTGGGCAGCGAGCGCGTGCTCAAGCCCTACCCGTACCTCCTCGTCGTCGTCGACGAGCTCGCCGACCTCATGATGGTCGCCCCGCGCGACGTCGAGGACTCGATCGTGCGTATCACGCAGCTCGCCCGAGCCTCCGGCATCCACCTGGTCCTCGCGACCCAGCGTCCGAGCGTCGACGTCGTGACCGGTCTGATCAAGGCGAACGTCCCGTCGCGACTCGCGTTCGCCGTCACCAGCGTCACCGACAGCCGGGTCATCCTCGACAGCCCCGGAGCCGACAAACTCATCGGTCAGGGCGACGCCCTGTTCTCGCCCATGGGGTCGTCCAAGCCGTTCCGTCTGCAGGGCGCGTGGGTCGACGAGAAGGAGATCGACGCGGTCGTCAAGCACGTGACCCGACAGGCCCGTCCGGAGTATCGCGCGGACGTGCAGGAGGCCATGGAACCGGCCAAGAAGAAGGAGGTCGACGAGGACATCGGCGACGACCTCGAGCTGCTGCTCGCGGCGGCCGAGCTCATCGTCTCCTCCCAGTTCGGATCGACCTCGATGCTGCAGCGCAAGCTCCGCGTCGGCTTCGCGAAGGCCGGCCGTCTCATGGACCTCCTGGAGTCCCGAGAGGTCGTCGGCCCCTCTGAAGGCTCGAAGGCGCGCGACGTGCTCGCGACTCCGGAGCAGCTCCCTCAGGTCATGGCGAAGCTCCGAGGCGAGGACGTGCCCGCCGCGGCCTCGGCGACGGCCGCCTCCGCGCCGGCTGCTCCCGTCGCTCCGCCGCTGCCGACGCGGGATCCCGTCGAAGCCCAGTACGACGGGCTCCCGGTGGTCGAAGCAGAAGGCGGCGACGAGGACGCCTGGGGATTGACGGGACGCGACTGATGGCGATCCCTCGGCAGCTTCCCAACGCGATCACCGTCGCACGGATCCCGCTCGCGGTGGTCTTCTTCATCGTGCTCCTCCTCGGTGGGACGTACGGCATCCCCGACCTCACGCTCCGCTGGATCGCGGGCATCCTCTTCGTCATCGCGATCTCGACCGACTGGGTCGACGGCTACCTCGCCCGTCGCTACGACATCGTCAGCGACTTCGGCAAGCTGTGGGACCCGATCGCCGACAAGCTGCTCACGGGGGCGGGGTTCATCGGCCTGGCGATCCTCGGCGAACTGCACTGGTGGCTCGTCGTCATCATCCTCATCCGGGAATGGGGCATCACGGTGCACCGTCTCATGGTCGCGAGCGAGCACGTCGTCGCGGCCGCCTGGATGGGCAAGGTCAAGACCGCGGTACAGGGCGTGGCGCTCTCGTGGGCGCTGCTGCCTCTTCATGTGCTCATCGGGCTCGGCCCGTGGACGATCGTCACCGCCGTGCTGATGATCGTCGTTCTGGTGCTGACCGTCGCGAGCGGGATCGACTACATCGTCGCGCAGGTCCGGGGCTCTCGGCAGGCGTCGTGACGCTCGCGGCGGAAGCGGTCGCGGCGCTCGTGGCACGGGGCTGGACCCTGGGTGTCGCCGAGTCGCTCACGGGCGGTGCCGTCGCGGCGGAGATCGTGTCGGTTCCCGGCGCGTCGGCCGCGCTCTGGGGCGGCGTGGTCGCGTATGCGACGCCGGTGAAGCACAGCGTTCTCGGCGTCGATGCTGAGCTCCTCGCCGCACAGGGCGCGGTGCATCCGCGTGTGGCGATCGAGATGGCGACCGGGATCCGTCGGGTCGTCTCCGTCGGACGGCCGAGCGACGTCGGGATCGCGACGACCGGGATCGCCGGCCCTGACTCGCCCGACGGGCAGCCGGTCGGCACCGTGCACGTGGCCGTCGTGACTCCGCAGGGCGTGCTGAGCGAGTCCCATCGATTCTCCGGGGACCGCGCGGAGATCAGAGCGCGGTCGCAGGATGCCGTGCTGAGCGCACTCGTTCGAATGGTCCGGGAATAGTGCCGCGGGGGTGTCCGTTGTCATGAATGTGCTCACATCGAAAGCACAGCGTGCGAAGGTAGATTCTGTGACAGTCCTTAGGGCTAGACTGACGATTCCATCGGGGGAGACCTCGAGAACACGATCTGGGAGGAGGTTCCGATGATTCTTGTACGACAGGAGATCGGCGATGTGCTGAGGGACTTCCGCCTGCAGAAGGGGCGTACGCTCCGGCAGGTCGCCAGCAAGGCGTCTGTGGCGCTCGGCTATCTCAGTGAGGTGGAGCGCGGTCAGAAGGAGGCTTCGAGCGAGATCCTCGCCTCCGTGGCGGATGCGCTCGACGTCCCGATCTCGACCATCATGCGCGAGGTCGGCGACCGCATCTCCGTCCTCGAGGGCATCCAGGTCTTCCCGGACGTCGTCCCCGACGACCTCGTGGCCTCGGTCGAGCCCGAGCTCTCGCTGCACTGACCGCGGAGAACGTCCGTCCATGCGACGCAGTGAGTTCCTCCGCGCCGTCGACGCGGAGTTCGGCGGCCGGGCATCGTCCCTGGTCAGCGACCTCGTGCTGAACGAGCTCTCCGGTCGGACTGCCGAGGAGGCGCTGGACGCGGGAGTGCCCCCACGCGACATCTGGGAAGCGCTGTGCGCGGCGACCGAGGTGCCGATCGAGCGTCGCCACGGCGCCGGCCGTCTCGAGCCCCGCCGTCGGTGACGGTCCCGGTCGCGTCACGAACCTTCGTCTGAATGACACACCGACGCGGCGTGTCATCGAAGATCCGTTCGATGCAGGCGTAGTCTTCTGCACAAGTGGTTCAGAGTTCTCGTTCTCCCCGTTCTCCGGCGCCGACGACGCAATGTCCGAGGTCGCTCGTACGGTGTGAACAGGCCGAAGAGCCATACGCCTTGTCGGAGAGTTCCGCCCATCCCGGGCGGGCCGCGACAGCCTACAGGCGGCATCACGCGAGCAGAAGGAGCATGACATGCCATCACCCGCCGACCGCGAGAAGTCCCTCGAGACCGCCCTCGCCCAGATCGACCGTCAGTTCGGAAAGGGCTCGGTCATGCGGCTGGGCAGCGATGAGCGCGCCCCTGTCGCCGTGATCCCGACCGGATCGATCGCCCTCGACGTCGCCCTCGGCGTCGGCGGCCTCCCGCGTGGCCGCATCGTCGAGATCTATGGTCCCGAGTCCTCGGGTAAGACCACGCTGACTCTGCACGCGATCGCCAACGCCCAGCGTTCCGGCGGCATCGCGGCCTTCATCGACGCGGAGCATGCTCTCGACCCCGACTACGCCGCCAAGCTCGGAGTCGACATCGATGCGTTGCTCGTATCGCAGCCCGACACCGGTGAGCAGGCGCTCGAGATCGCGGACATGCTCGTGCGGTCCGGCGCGATCGATCTGATCGTGATCGACTCGGTCGCAGCGCTCGTTCCCCGGGCGGAGATCGAGGGCGAGATGGGCGACTCGCACGTCGGTCTTCAGGCACGGCTCATGTCCCAGGCTCTCCGCAAGCTGACCGGTGGGCTCAACCAGACCAACACCACGATGATCTTCATCAACCAGCTGCGCGAGAAGATCGGTGTCTTCTTCGGCTCGCCGGAGACCACCGCGGGTGGAAAGGCGCTCAAGTTCTACGCGTCGGTCCGTATGGACATCCGCCGCATCGAGACGCTCAAGGACGGCACCGATGCTGTCGGCAACCGCACCAGGGTCAAGGTCGTCAAGAACAAGATGGCGCCGCCGTTCAAGCAGGCGGAGTTCGACATCCTCTACGGTGTCGGCATCTCGCGAGAGGGCAGCCTCATCGACTTCGGCGTCGACCACGGGATCGTGAAGAAGTCCGGGTCCTGGTACACCTACGACGGTGATCAGCTCGGACAGGGCAAGGAGAACGCCCGGAACTTCCTGATCAAGAACCCCGACATCGCTCTGACCATCGAGACGCAGATCAAGCAGAAGCTCGGCATCGGCGGCGCCGCTCCCGCCGCGCCGGCAGACGAGCTCGCCGAGCGTCGCCCCGCCTGATCATGACGACACGAGACGACGGGGGCGCATCCGAGCGGATCGCCCCCGTCATCCCGCTCTTCGGTGCTGCGCGGTCCGAGTCGGACTCCGCACCCGACTCGAGGGGGCGTTCAGACGATCACACTCGAGCGGACGAGGCAGAACACGTCGTCCCACGCCGGACCGGGGATGCGGGGCTCTGGCGCTCGACATGGGATGACGTCCCGGCGCGCTCGACCGGATCGCGGATCTCTCCCGCACGGGAAGGATCGTTCGGGGTCGCGGACCCGGAGCAGCGGACGGGGCCGAGCGACCGGCATCCTGCGCGAGGCGGTGCCCGTGGTGGTGCTCCACGTCTCCGAGCGCTGCAGAACGCTCAGGACGGAGGCGACGGGACGACGACGGCGGCCGACGTCCGCGCGATCGCGGAAGAGATCCTCGTGCGCAAGCTGCGCTCGCGATCACTGTCCGTGTCGGAGGCGCGCCTCATCCTGCGCGGGTTCGACCATGACGGGGTGAGACTCGCCGCGAACGTCGTGGACGACGTCCTCGACGCATTCTCCCGCCGCGGCTACCTCGACGACGCGCAGCTCGCCGGACAGCTCGTCGCCGCGGGGATCGAGCGCAAGGGACAGGGCCGTGTGGCTCTGTCGAGAGCGCTCGCGCAACGGGGCATCCCACGCGAGATCATCGACGCCGCCCTCGACGAGCTGCCGGACGACGACGCGGAGCGCGCGCTCGAGTACGCGCGCTCCAAGGCGCGGTCCCTCACCCGGCTGGACTCCGACACCGCGCTGCGTCGACTCGTCGGTCAGCTCGCGCGACGGGGATACAACGGCGGCATCGCGATGTCCGCGGCGAAGACGGCCCTGGCCGAGGCGACCTTCGGGCGCCCGACATCCGGTGTGCGCTTCGTCGACTCGGACTGACCTCGGCCCCGGAGGGCCGTGTCCGTCGACAGGTGCCGCGGCGGCCCACGGATCGGCGTGTGCAGCGAGTCGGTCGGCGTAGCGGGAGCCGCTCGTACAATGGGAGCATCATGACTATCCCGCGCAGTGAACCGACGATCATCGCCTCCTCGTCGGCAGCCGTCGACCTCGACGGGAATCGGCGATCCTACGAGGTCCGCACGTTCGGCTGCCAGATGAACGTGCACGACTCCGAGCGCCTGTCCGGGTCCCTCGAGAGCGCCGGATACGTCCGCGCGGACGCCGGGGACGAGGCGGACGTCGTGATCATCAACACGTGCGCCGTGCGCGACAACGCCGCGGGCAAGCTCTACGGCACGCTGGGTCAGCTCGCCGCTGTGAAGAGACGCAAGGACGGCATGCAGATCGCCGTCGGGGGGTGCCTCGCGCAGATGGACAAGCAGGCCGTCCTCGACAAGGCGCCCTGGGTCGACGTCGTCTTCGGCACGCACAACATGGGCTCGCTGCCCGGCCTCCTCGAGCGGGCGCGCCACAACGGCGAGGCCGAGCTGGAGATACTCGAGTCGCTGGAGGTCTTCCCCTCGACGCTCCCGACCAAGCGCGACTCCGCGCACAGCGGCTGGGTGTCGATCTCCGTCGGGTGCAACAACACCTGCACCTTCTGCATCGTGCCCAGCCTCCGCGGCAAGGAGAAGGACCGTCGACCCGGTGACATCCTGAACGAGATCCGCCTCCTCGTCGAGGACGGTGCGATCGAGGTCACGCTCCTGGGCCAGAACGTCAACTCCTACGGCGTCGAGTTCGGCGACAGGCAGGCCTTCGGCAAGCTCCTGAGGGCTGCCGGCGAGATCGACGGTCTCGAGCGGATCCGCTTCACGAGCCCGCACCCGGCCGCCTTCACGGATGACGTGATCGACGCGATGGCCGAGACGACGAGCGTGATGCCTCAGCTCCACATGCCCCTCCAGTCCGGGAGTGACCGGATCCTCAAGGCCATGCGCCGCTCCTACCGCAGCGAACGATTCCTCGGCATCCTCGAACGGGTCCGGGACCGCATCCCGCACGCCGCGATCACGACCGACATCATCGTCGGCTTCCCGGGCGAGACGGACGAGGACTTCGAGGACACCATGCGCGTCGTCGAGCAGGCGCGCTTCTCGAGCGCGTTCACGTTCCAGTACTCGATCCGAGAGGGCACTCCGGCGGCGACCATGGAAGATCAGGTGCCGAAGGCCGTCGTGCAGGAACGCTACAACCGCCTGATCGCCCTGCAGGAGCGGATCTCTCTCGAAGAGAATCAGAAGCAGGTCGGCCGCGAGGTCGAGGTCCTCGTGTCCACGGGCGAAGGCAAGAAGGACACCGAGACCCACCGTCTCACCGGCCGCGGCGAGGACAACCGCCTCATCCACTTCGAGGTGACCCCCGGGTCGCCGATGCCGCGTCCGGGCGACGTCGTGACGGTCACGATCAGCCACGCGGCGCCGTTCCACCTGCTCGCGGACGACCCCACCGGCGCGCCCCTGCGGATCCGTCGCACGCGTGGCGGCGACGCCTGGGATCGTGCGCAGGCCGAGTCCTGCGCGGTGCCCGCGCCGAGCGCCGAGGGCGCGCCGCGCGCGGTCTCCCTCGGGCTGCCGACGCTGCGCGTCGGCGTGTGACCACCGCGACGCACGAGTCGCGGTCCCCGCGCCTCTGGGTCGTCGTCGGAGCGACGGGCACCGGCAAGAGCGATCTCGCGCTCGACCTCGCCGAGTCGCTGCGCTCGCGCGGCAACCCGGCGGAGATCGTGAACGCGGACGCCATGCAGCTGTACCGCGGCATGGACATCGGCACGGCGAAGCTGCCTCCCGCCGAACGGCGCGGCATCCCGCATCATCTCTTCGATGTGCGCGACGTCGATCAGGAGGCTGCCGTCGCCTGGTATCAGCCCCGGGCGCGCGAGGCGATCACAGCGATCCAGAGCGGCGGGGGCGATGCCGTCCTCGTCGGAGGATCCGGGCTCTACGTCTCGAGCGTCATCTACGACTTCGCGTTCCCTCCGCGGGACCCGGCGATCCGCGAGCGGTTGGAGCAGGAACTCGCGCACGACGGCGTCGCGGCTCTCATCGACCGACTCCGCGCTCTCGACCCCGACACCGCCGGGCGGGTCGACCCTCGGAACGAGAGGCGCGTGATCCGCGCGCTCGAGGTCATCGAGCAGGGGAGCGCGACGCACGGTGCGGCTCTCCCCGCCGAACCGGCGCTCTGGCAGCCCGGGGCCACACGCGTGATCGGGCTGCACGTGGAGCGCGCCGACCTCGTCATGCGACTCGACGCCCGGGTCGAACGCATGTGGCGCGACGGCCTCGTCGACGAGGTCGTGCGGCTCCGGGAGCAGGGACTCGAACGGGGAGCCACCGCCGGCCGCGCGATCGGCTACGCCCAGGCTCTCGCTCAGCTGGACGGGCGGATGACACAGGACGAGGCCATCGCGCAGACGCAAGCGCTCACACGCCGGTATGCGCGCCGCCAGGTGTCGTGGTTCAAGCGGTACCCCGAGCTGCGCTGGCTCGAGCCTCCGATCGACGTCGAGAAGCTCCCGGACGTCTGAGCGCACCGTCCCCGGCCGACGTCGCCGCCGGGCCCGGGGATGTCCGTGGTCCGTGACAGGGTGACGGCATGGCGACTCACTACTTCACCGCGTCCAGCCTCGACGGATTCATCGCGACCGAGGAGCACTCGCTCGATTGGCTGCTCTCACGTGACATCGACCAGGACGGGCCGATGTCGTACCTGCAGTTCGAGAAGCGGATCGGCGCGCTCGCGATGGGCGCGTCCACCTTCGAATGGGTCATGCGTCACGAGGAAGGGCGATGGGGGTACACCCAGCCCACGTGGGTGTTCACTCACCGCGACCTCGACGTCCCGGAGGGTGCCGACGTGCGACTCACGCAGGCGGATGTGACGGCGGTGCACGACGAGATGACGGCGGCGGCGGGCGGGGGCGACCTCTGGGTCGTCGGCGGGGGCGACCTGGCCGGACAGTTCGCCGACGCCGGACTCCTGGACGAGATCTGGGTGCAGTACGCCCCGGTGACGCTCGGTGCGGGATCGCCGCTGCTCCCACGCGCGCTCGAGCTCGAACTGCTCGAGGTGGCACGCAACCGTGACTTCCTGTGCGGCCGGTATCGCGTCGTCCGGGAGTGAGGCCGGACGCTCCTAGACTCGGGGGATGACCTGGAACGTGCGCGCCTTCCGCCCTGAGGACACGGAGAGCGTCGTCGCTCTCTGGGACGACGCGGGTCTGACCCGCCCGTGGAACGACCCCCGACGCGACATCGAGCGCAAGCTCAGCGTGCAGCCCGAGCTGTTCCTGGTCGCGGTCGACGATGAGGCCGCGTCGCGCATCATCGGCACGGTCATGGCCGGGTACGACGGACATCGCGGCTGGCTGTACTACCTGTCCTCCGCGTCCTCGCACCGTCGCCGCGGCGTCGGTCGAGCGCTCGTCGCCGAGGCTGAGCGACTGTTGCGGGACATGGGCTGCCCGAAGGTCCAGCTGATGGTCAGAGAAGGCAACGAGCAGGCGCTCGAGTTCTACGACGAGCTCGGCTACGAGCGCTTCTCCGTCTCGAACACGGGCAAACGGCTCATCGTCGACGCATAGCCGGGATCCCTAGACTGGGGTTATGATCGCATTCACCAAGGGGCACGGCACCGGCAACGACTTCGTCATCATCGCCGACCCCGACGGGGCGCTCGAACTCAGCGCGGATCAGGTCGCGGCGCTCTGCGATCGTCATTTCGGCATCGGGGCCGACGGCATCCTCCGCGTGGTGCGATCTACCGCGATCGCCGAAGGTGCCGCAACGCTCGCCGAGGAACCCGCGGCCGAATGGTTCATGGACTATCGCAACGCCGACGGCTCGATCGCGGAGATGTGCGGCAACGGCGTCCGCGTGTTCGTCCACTATCTGCTGCGTTCGGGGCTCGCGACGCTCGAGCCCGGCTCGACGCTGCCGATCGGCACGCGGGCCGGCGTCCGCGACATCACGCGCAGCGCGAACGGCTACCAGGTCGATCTCGGCCTGTGGAAGCTGTCCGGCGACGACCCGCTCGTGACAGCGGACGGCCTGCCGGTCGCACGTCCCGGACTGGGCATCGACGTCGGGAACCCGCACGTCGTGGTGGCTCTCGCCGAGGAGGCGGAACTCGCCGTCCTGGAGCTCCACCGCGCCCCGGAGCTCGATCCCGCACTTCCGAACGGCGCGAACGTCGAGTTCGTCGTGCCGGGGGAGCCGCTCGTCCGCGACGGCATCGGGCACGTGCGCATGCGCGTCTCGGAACGCGGT
This sequence comes from Microbacterium sp. NPDC089696, assembly GCF_044749125.1. Taxonomy (NCBI): domain Bacteria; kingdom Bacillati; phylum Actinomycetota; class Actinomycetes; order Micrococcales; family Microbacteriaceae; genus Microbacterium; species Microbacterium sp. NPDC089696. The sequence continues at coordinate 1,779,038 of NZ_JBIVHF010000001.1, forward strand.
GTCGGCGAGACTCTCAGCTGCGGCACCGGTGTGGCGGCGACCGCTCTCGCCGTGCGTCATTGGGCTGGGGAGAAGGCACCGGATCACTGGCGCGTCGAGGTGCCCGGAGGTGTCCTCGGCGTGCGGATGTTCCCGGCGGAGGACGGCGAGCACGTCGCCCTGTCGGGACCCGCCCAGCTGGTCTACAGCGGTGAGGTCGACCTCCTCTGATGGCGTCGTCCGGAGACATCGACCTCGTGATCTTCGACTGCGACGGTGTGCTGGTCGACAGCGAACGGATCTCCGTCGACATCGACCGCCGCGTGCTCGCCCGGTTCGGCTGGTCGCTCACGAACGAGGAGATCGTCCATCGCTTCGTGGGACGCTCGGATGCGCACTTCCGCGCCGAGGTCGAGCAGCACCTCGGCCACACCCTCGACGACGACTGGGCCGCCCCGTTCGAGGAGTGGTACCGCGAGGCGTTCGAGCGCGACCTCATCGCCGTTCCGGGAGTGCGTGCGGCGATCGAGGCGCTGGATCTCGCGACCTGCGTGGCCTCGAGCGGATCCCACGCGAAGATCCGGCGGAGCCTGACGCTCACCGGGATGCTGTCGCACTTCGACGGACGCATCTTCAGCGCCGACGATGTGCGGGATGGCAAACCCGCACCGGATCTGTTCCTCCACGCCGCCGCGCAGCTCGGCGTCGCCCCCGGGCGGTGCGTGGTCGTCGAGGACAGCCGATTCGGTGTCCAGGCCGCCCGAGCAGCCGGCATGCGCGTGCTCGGCTATGCCGGAGGGATCACGCCAGGGGAGTGGCTCGAAGACGAGGGGGCGATCGTGTTCACCGACATGCGCGAACTCCCCGACATGCTGACGGCCTGAGGCTCGGCGCCCCGGATGGGACCGGGTCGGGATCAGAACGAGAGCGCGGACAGTTCGAGGGGCTCCGTCGGCGGCGTGCCGTGCTTGCGGACCTTGAGCACGCGGTAGCCCTTGGCCGTCGCGGTGCGGAACACGCTGAAACCGGGCGTGAACGTCGAGGCGATCCAGCGCTGGAGAGAGTCCGCGCCGAGGTTGCGCTGCACCACGAGCCAGGCGTCGCTGCGTTCGTCCAGTCGGGGGATCCACTTCTCCAGCATCCCGTGGAGCTCGTTCTTGCCGACGCGGATCGGCGGGTTGGAGCGGATGGAGCGGAACATCAGGTCGGCGGGAACATCTTCGGGGCGGACCGCGTTGACATTGGTGAGTCCGAGAGCCGCGGCATTGCGGCGGACGAGGTCGAGTGCACGCTCGTTCACGTCGACGGCCCAGATCGTGGCATGCGGTGACTGCAGGGCCATCGTGAGCGAGATGGGTCCCCAGCCGCTTCCGAGGTCGAGAAGATGGCCGCCCGGCGGTACCGGAGGCATGTTGGCGAAGAGCACTGCAGTTCCGGCGTCCAGCCGATCCGGGCTGAAGACGCCACCAGCGGTGGTGACGTCCAGCTCACGGCCTGCGAGCGATACACGGATCGTGCGCAGATTCTCAGGACTCGCCGGGGCCGCAGTGAAGTAATGGTCGGACCCCATACCGTGAGCGTAGCGGACAGCGCGGGCTAAGGTTAAGGCTCGCAACGAAACCCAGAGAACAGGGACGGATGACGGATACCACGACACACTCGACCGGCGACGACGCGCTCGATCGCGTGCTCGCGAACGCGGAGAAGCGCACCGAGGCGCGCGTGTTCGGAGCGGCCCAGGCGCTGCAGGACGAATCCACCGCGGCGCATGCCCGATCGGACGGCGACCAGTGGGACCTCGAGGATCGTCACGCTCTCCGTCGAGTGGGCGGGCTCTCCACGGAGCTCGAGGACGTCACCGAGGTCGAGTACCGGCAGCTGCGGCTCGAGAACGTGGTCCTCGTGGGCGTGTACCCGCAGGGTGCGCAGGAGGACGCGGAGAACTCGCTGCGCGAACTGGCAGCCCTGGCCGAGACCGCGGGCGCCGTCGTTCTCGACGGCGTGCTCCAGCGTCGTCCCCACCCGGACGCGGCCACCTATATCGGGCGCGGCAAGGCTCAGGAGCTCAAGGACATCGTGGCCGCGACGGGCGCGGACACCGTGATCGCCGACACCGAGCTCGCTCCGAGCCAGCGGCGCGCCCTGGAGGACGTCGTGAAGGTCAAGGTCATCGACCGCACGACCGTCATCCTCGACATCTTCAGCCAGCACGCCAAGAGCCGTGAGGGCAAGGCGCAGGTCGAGCTCGCCCAGCTCGAGTACCTCCTCCCGCGTCTGCGCGGCTGGGGTGAGTCGATGAGCCGTCAGGCCGGTGGACAGGTCGGCGCCGGCGGAGCCGGTATGGGCTCGCGCGGTCCCGGTGAGACGAAGATCGAGCTCGACCGCCGTCGCATCCGCACCAAGATGGCTCTGCTGCGTCGTCAGATCCGCGACTTCGGTCCCGCACGCGAAGCCAAGCGCGCCGAGCGCCGGCGGAACACGATCCCCTCCGTCGCGATCGCCGGGTACACGAACGCCGGTAAATCGAGTCTGCTGAACGCGCTCACGAGCGCGGGAGTGCTCGTCGAGAACGCGCTGTTCGCCACCCTCGACGCGACGGTGCGACGGTCCGAGACGACCGACGGCCGGGTCTACACGCTGACCGACACCGTCGGGTTCGTGCGGAACCTCCCGCACCAGCTGGTCGAGGCGTTCCGTTCGACGCTCGAGGAGGTCGGTGACGCCGACGTCGTGCTGCACGTCGTCGACGGCTCGCACCCCGATCCCGCCGGACAGCTGCAGACCGTCCGGGACGTCATGGGGGATGTCGGCGTGCGCGACATGCCGGAGCTCGTGGTGTTCAACAAGGCCGACCTGATCGACGAGGACGAGCGTCTCGTGCTGCAGGGCCTGGAGCCGAAGGCTCACTTCGTGTCGTCCCGGTCCGGTGAGGGCATCGTCGAGCTCCGTGCCGCCATCGAGGACGCGCTTCCGAAGCCCGCCGTCGAGATCCACGCGGTCGTCCCGTACGACCGCGGCGACCTCGTCGCCGCGATCCACGAGAGCGGCATGCTCCTGTCGGTCGACCATCGCGAGGACGGCACAGCCGTGCACGCGCGCGTCTCGGAGCGCCTCGCCGCCGACCTGGAGCAGTTCGCGGTCGGCGCGTGATCACCGAGCGATGAAGCGCGCCTCGACGGTGGCCGAGATCACGATCTCGTCGGGCTCGTACTCCATGGCAGGGGCGGAGTCCGCGGCGAACGATGCCCCGCGGGCGGCCTTCATCATCACGGGCGCGGCGGGCGACGGCTGACCGTTCGAGATCAGACCCACGTCGGCGATCTCCCGGGGCGTCACCTCGTGCAGACCGAGCGCGCCCGCATAGGCCTGCGCGCGCGTCACGGCCACGCCCACGGCCTGCGCGGCCACCTCGCGCTCGAGTTCGGCGCGGGTCTCCGGGGTCAGGTGCCAGTCGACCCACCCGACCTCGACACCGTCCCACGGGGAGACGTCCGACACCCAGATCGAGAGCTCGGATGCCTCGATGAACGTCGCGGTGAGATCGATGCTCGCGTAGTACACGGGCGCGAGGCGCTTGCCCTCGTTGTTCCAGGGACGTTCGGCCCGCACCGCGAGGCGCGTGCTCGTCCAGTCGACCACCGTGCCGGCATCCGCCCTCGTCGTGATCGAGTCGCGCACGGGCGAGGCGAGGCCCATGACGCGATCCACCACGGTCGAGCGCTCGGGTCCCTCGGCGCGCACGCTGATGCGGACGGTGGCGCGCTCCGGGGCGACGCGCGCCTCGTGCTCGCCGCGGACGGTGACGGTGACTTCGCTCATGCGGCGACTCTACGCCTCTGTCCCGACGGTCCGTGGAATGGCGAAGACGCCGGGGACGTTGTAGTCTGAGATGCTCGGGAGCACTGCTCTCCGAGGTGACAAATCCATAGAGTGACAGCGGCTCCTTCGAGAGAAGGACCACGGGGCTGATCGGTTTCGACAGCGCCTGTGAATCCACGAGAAGCGGGCCGAGGATGCAGAGTTATCTCGTAAACGCTCTCTGCAAAACAATAGTTGCCGAAACCAAGCGCAACGACTTCGCCCTCGCTGCCTAAGCGAGCCCGATAGTCCGTCAGACCGTATGTGATTCCGATACGGATCCTGGCGTCATCTAGGAATCTTGCTGCGTGACGGCGTCTGGACGTCACGTGGGACTCTTCCCAGGCTGGGCTCGTCGACTTGGGTGTCTGTGACAAAGGTCGGAGCCGAGCAGAACGCTTCCACAGACTGCGCCCGGAGAAGGCGTGGAGACTCAGCGTTGGACGGGGGTTCGATTCCCCCCAGCTCCACCAGGTCGCTGTCACCGGATTCAGACCCCGTCGGATGCTCGCGCACCCGGCGGGGTCTCGTCATGCGGACCGAGGGATCACGACTCGTCCAGAGCGTTGAGCGCCCTCTCGGCGTCCGTCACGGAGCGCTCGGCGTCGGCAAGGCGGTCCGCCGCGGCGTCCAGGGCGTCCTCGGCGCTCCGCGCCGCCGACTGCGCACGGCCGAGATCCCGTCGCACCTGTGCGAGTTCGCGTTCCAGCTCCGTCTCCCTGGACGCGAGGTCCGTGACTCCCGTCTTCGCGGACGTCGCGGTCCTGGCCGCGTCGGCCCGCTCGCGGGACAGCCTGTCACGGGCCTGCTCGGCCTCATGCAGGGCACGTTCGGCGTTCTTGCGCTCGCGTCGGGCAGCGACCTCGTCGGCGGGCGGGGACGGGACCTCCGGAGCGGAGGGAGCCCCGCCTCCGACGATCGTGTCCATGACGTCGGCGAAGTTCCCTGCCGGCTCGAGCTCCCGCACCAGGCGACCGGAGGCCACGGCGGCTGCCGCGTCCGGATCGAAGAACGCGGCGGAGATCGTTTGCAGCACCGCGTCGCGTGTCGACGCGGTGACGCGTTCGCCTCGGGCCGAAGCGAGGTCCGCCGCGGCCGCGGCGAGTCGCGCGGTCAGGGCGCGACGGTCGCGTCCCAGCCGAGCGAGGGCCCTCGCGTCGAGATCGGCCTGCGCCTCGCGCAGATCCGCGGCCAGCGCGAGCGCCTCCTCGAGCTGTGCGGCCCGCTCCCGGGCGAAGACGTTCACGACCCAGGCGGCGACCGACGGCTTGCGCAGAGCGCGGATATCGGCCGCGAGCGCCGCATCCTCGGTGGCTCTCGCGCGGGTGTTCCGAATCGCCGTGAAGTCCGCGAGAGGACCGCTGTAGAGCTCCGCGGCGATCGCGACAAGGTCGGCGTCCGTGCGCATGCGAGCGACACTACACCGCGGTCACGGTCGCGCCGCGGTCAGGCGCGAGCCGTGGGCCGAGGAGGCGCCTCGGTCACACCGCGATGGGGTCGGTGACACGCGCCGCGCCGATGTCGGTCGGCTCCGGCGTGAGATACATGCCGGACGGGGCGTTCGCCGTGAACGCGAGAGCATCCACCCAGGCGCGGTTGATCGCGGGCGGTCGACTTCCGAAGTACTTGAACACGAGCGAACTGCCCGAGTGCACCCACACCGTGGTGCGGCCGCCTCCCACGCTCGCATCGTCCTTCCAGGAGAACGAGAACGGCTCGCCGCGGCGGAGCTTCGCGGTCATGACCAACTGCAGATGGGTGAGAGCGCGATCCTCGATCTCGACCTTGGGTCCGCCCTCGTAGATGAACTTGCCCATGAAGGACTCCGGGTGTTCGTCGCCACGGAGACCCGTGCCAAGAGGCGCGACCGAGGTGGTCGCTGTGTGGAGATGGACTCACTCTCGCACACACCGGCACGACACGCCGCATCGGCGTCGCGGAGCGACACGGTGCTTCGTGAGGTGTCCTCGTCAGCCTTGCCAGTCGATGAGGATCAGGCCCTGACGCGTGTCGGCGAACTTCACCCACCCGTCGCCGAAGAGGTACGTCATACCGTATCCGTCGTCGTCCGTGCCCATCGAGAAGTCCGGGTTCTCCGTGATGTAGATGCCGTCGGCGCCGTCTTCGCGGGTCCACCCGGACGCGAGCAGGGACGACTGCGCACGCCCGGCCTCGTCGGGGGTGAGCGCCGACCAGCCGTACAGCTGACCGTGGTCGGAGGCCACCGAGTAGTCGGCCCAGAAGCACAGGAGACCGTCCGTCATCGTCACGTCGCCGATCACGAACTCCTTCTCCTCGAAGGTCCATCCGGCGTCAGTGAGCGCCTGGACCGTGCCGGGGGACACGATGGTGTCGCACGTGGGCGCGGCGCCGGCATCGGGCTCCGTGGTCGGGGTGGGTGCGGGTGTCGCCGTCGGTGTGGGCTTCGGCGCGTCGGGAGTCGGAGTCGCCTCGGCGTCAGGGCCGCCGGAGCATCCGGCGAGCACGGCCACGAGGGCGATCACGCCGAGCGAGGTGGTCAGGGTGCGGTGCGTCATCACAGGCCTTCGTGGGCGATGGGGAGGCGGGGATCAGTCGTGCAGGAGGTCGAGGAACGCGCCGTGCAGAACCCCGTTGGTGGCGAGTGTCGACAGATCCGAGATCGTCTCGGCGCCGTCGAAACCCGTCATACGGCCGCCGGCCTCGCGGACGATCGGCACCGCCGCGGCGACGTCGTACTCCTTGACGTCGAACTCGGCGACCATGTCGATGCCTCCCTCTGCGAGCAGCATGTACGCGTAGACGTCCCCGTAGGCGCGGTCGCGCCACACGCGATCCGCCAGGCGGAGCAGCTGTTCGCGGTGCCCGGAGCGGGTCCACTGCGCGATGCTCTGGAAGCTCACGCTCGCGTCGTCGAGCGAGGAGACGGTGGACACGCGCAGGCGCCGAGGCTCGGCATCCGTCGCGGTCCAGGCGCCGGCACCGGCGGAGGCCCACCAGCGGCGGCCCAAGGCGGGCATGCTCACGACCCCCACCTGCGGGACGCCGTCGACCGCGAGGGCGATCATGGTGCCCCAGAGCGGTACGCCGCGCAGGAAGTTCGCGGTGCCGTCGATCGGATCGATGATCCACTGCCGATGCGAGTCCCCCTGTGCGCCGAACTCCTCGCCGAAGATGCCGTCGTCCGGGCGCTCGGCCGCGATGATCTCGCGGATCGCGCGCTCCGTGGCGAGGTCGGCGTCCGTCACGTGCGAGTGGTCGGCCTTGGTCGAGATCTCCAGGTCGGCGCTGTCGAACCGGGGCAGGGACTGCTCGTCGGCCGCATCGGCCAGTCGCAGGGCGAGCGCGAGGTCGTGGGAGTGGTCGGCGGCAGCGGGGGATGCGGTCACGAGACCAGGATAACCGCCGTCGTCGCGAGCACCTTCCTCGGGTCGACACGGGGCGACACGCGCGGCGGTCCCGCGGGATCGGCGCCGATTTCGTGTCGCGCCGATCGGCTGGTAATGTAATTCCTCGGCCGGGGGAAACCCGGGCCACGCACCTCTAGCTCAATCGGCAGAGCAACTGACTCTTAATCAGTGGGTTCAGGGTTCAAGTCCCTGGGGGTGCACGGATCAGCCTCGGAATCTCTCGCCAGATTCCGGGGCTTCTTCGCGTCCGGGGTCAAGGTTCAGGCCACGCGGATGACGGTGCCTCCGGTGAGCTGCTGCAGCGAGGCGAAGCTCAGGGGCATGACGGTGTGCGGATGCCCGGCAGCCGCCCAGATGACGTCGTGCTCGGCCAGGGCCTCATCGATCCACGTGGACAGGGGAGCAGGATGCCCGACGGGAGCCACGCCGCCGATGGCCTGCCCCGTGGCGTCGCGCACCACCGCCGGCGGTGCCATCGCGATCGTCGAGACGCCCAGAGCCACGGCCAAGAGGTCGAGGTCGACGCGGTGGCCGCCGCTCGCCATGACGAGCACGGGGGAGCCGTCGGCGACGAGCACGAGGCTGTTGGCGATCGCCGCGACGTCGCAGCCGATCGCCGCGGCGGCGGCGACTGCCGTGCGCGCGGAGTCGGGGAGCACGCGGATCTCGCTGGCGACACCGGCCTCCGCGAGGTGCCGCTGGACGAGGAGACTGCGTTCGGGGAGATCGCTCATGGCCCCACCGTATCGAGACGATGGGGCCATGAGCGCGCGGGGGAGAGGGTCACCCCGCGTCGCCGATGAGGATCGCCTCCGCGTCCTCGGCCGAGGCATCCGCGGGCTCGTCGTCGATGTGGGCGAGCGCTGTGCGTCCGAGGAACACTGTGAGCGCGGCGATGAGCACGGCGAGCGCGGCGACCAGGTACGGCACGGTGGCGTTCAGCGCGTGCCACAGCGCGGCGGCGAGCGGCGGGGCCATGGCGCCGCCGAGGAAGCGGACCGCCGAGTACGCGGAGGAGGCGACCGAGCGAGGCAGGTCCGTCGCCTCCATGACCGCCTCGGTGAGGACGGTGTTCATGATGCCGAGGAGGAGACCGCCCACGATGATGCACGTCACGAGCGCGGCGGCCGAGGACACCAGCAGACCCGCGACGACGAGATCGACGGCGAGCAGCGGGAGCACCAGGAGGATCACGCGGGTCCGGGACATCCGGCGCATGAGGACGGGCGCGACCCACACGCTGGTGATCGCGAGGGCGACTCCCCAGCCGAAGAACGTGAACCCGATCCCCATGGCGCCGAAGCCCAGCGGGAACGGCGAGAACGCCAGCAGGATGAAGAACCCGATGTTGTAGAACAGGGCGGCGACGGCGAGGATCGCCAGAGCGGGGCGGCGCAGGGCCGTGAACGGCGCCGAGAAGCGCACGGGCGCAGGCTTGTCCTGCGGGCCGCGCAGGAGCACGAGCACCGCCAGGAAGGCGATCGCCATCAGCACGACGACGCCGAAGAACGGGGCGCGCCAGCTCTGCTCCCCGAGCAGGCCGCCGAGCAGCGGGCCGATCGCGATGCCGAGGCCCAGGGCGGCCTCGTACAGGACGATCGCCGCGGCGCTGCCGCCGGACGCCGCCCCGACGATGGTCGCGAGAGCGGTCGAGATGAAGAGGGCGTTGCCGAGGCCCCAGCCCGCACGGAACCCGATCACCGCGTCGACGCTGCCGCTCAGTGCGAAGGCGACGATGAGGGCGAGCCCGATCAGCAGCGTGCGCTTGGCGCCGATGCGACTGGAGATCCAGCTCGTGACGAGCATCGCGAGGCCGGTGACGGCGAGGTAGCTCGTGAAGAGCAGCTCGGTCTCGACCGGGCTCGCCTGCAGGGAGTCGGCGATGGCGGGAAGGATCGGGTCGACGAGGCCGATGCCCATGAAGGCGACGACGCAGGCGAAGGCGACGGCCCACACCTGTGCGGGCTGCTTCCAGACGGAAGCGGTGGTACTGCTCACTGCGGAACTCCTGTCGAGTCGATGGTGGTGTGCGCGGCGAGGATCTCGGCGGCGCGGGTGAGCGCCTGCCAGTCGTCCTCGCCGAGTGCGGCGAATCGCGGCGCGAGAGTGTCGCGGAACTCGGCGCGCCACGTCTGCAGCGCGTGAGATCCGGTCTCGGTGATGCCGACGGCGATGGCCCGGGAATCCTCGGGCACAGGGGAGCGGAGCACGAGTCCGTCGCGCTCCAGCACCCCGATCAGACGCGTCATGCCGGGCTGTGTGGTGCGTGCCGCGGCGGCGAGCTCGCCGACGCGTCTCGGTCCGCTCCGCTCGAGCAGGCTCAGCACGCGCCATTGTGCTGCGGGCGCGTCGTTCCCGGCATCCTGCGCGGCGATGCGTCCGAGCGCATACGACGACAGGACGAGGGAGGGGATGACGTCCGTGCGATTCATACCACGAAGTATATACCCGATGGTATGCAACTCGACCGGGCTCAGCGTCGAGAGCCGGCGATCCGCGCCGAGAGCTGATGCGCGTGCGCGAGGAGGATGCGCCCGAGCTCGATCGTGCGCTCAGGGCCGAACCGGAACGCGACCCCCGTCAGGCTCAGTGCCCACTCCGGTCGCCCGGACCGGTCGAACACCGCGGCGCCGAGGCCCCAGCTGCCCTCGACGATGAGTCCGGGGTTCACGGCGTAACCGCGTTCCTTGGTCTCGGCGAGACGGGCGCGCAGGCGGCGTTCCCCGTGGGGGCGCCCCCAGTTCTGTTCGAGCTCCGGGTGCCGGTCGAGATACGCATCCACATCGTGGTCGGGCAGGAAGGCGAGGATGGCGAGTCCGGCGCTCGCGACGCCGAGCGGGAAGCGGACTCCCTCGCTGAGCACGAACGACCGGATCGGGAACGAGCCCTCCTCCCGGAGGAGGCACACCGTCTCGTCGGCGCGACGCACGGACAGGAACGCGCTCTCCTCGGTCTTGACCGCGAGGGAGCGGACGATGTCCCGCGCGAGCGCGGTGACGTCGTAGCGGGCGGCGGCGACGGAACCCATGAGGAAGAGTTCCGGGCCCGGCATCCAGCGCACGCTGTCGTCGTCGCGGTCGACCAGCCCCTCGGCGCGGAGTGCGGAGAGCAGGCGATGCGTCGTGGAGCGCGACAGGTCGGCGTCGCGCGCGAGTTCGTGCAGGGATGCTCCCTCGGCGCCGCTCGCCGTCACGAGTCGCAGCAGCGACGCGGCGCGCGCGATGGCCTGAGCGCCGGGGACGCTCCGCTTCGAGGATTCCACGATATGGACGCTACGGTGAAGTCCGTCCACATCGCAAGAGTCCGCTTGGGACCGGAGGGCGGACGGCGCACGCTGGAGTGAGGCACGTCTTCGAAGGAGCACACGTGATCGACAAGCAGTGGGCCTCCGCCCAGGAGGCCGTGGCGGACATCGCCGACGGATCATCGCTCGCGGTCGGCGGATTCGGGCTCTCCGGCAATCCGATCGCCCTGATCGAGGCCCTTCTCGCCCAGGGGGCGAGCGACCTCAGCATCGTCAGCAACAACTGCGGAGTGGACGACTGGGGGCTGGGCATCCTGCTCGGCGCGCAGCGCATCCGCAAGATGACCTCGTCGTACGTGGGGGAGAACAAGGAGTTCGAGCGGCAGTTCCTCTCGGGAGAACTCGAGCTCGAGCTCACGCCGCAGGGCACGCTGGCCGAGAAGCTCCGCGCCGGGGGATCCGGCATCGCGGCGTTCTACACGCAGACCGGTGTCGGCACGCAGGTGGCCGAGGGCGGCCTGCCTCGGCGGTACGCGCCGGACGGGTCGATCGCCGTCGCCTCTCCCGTCAAGGACGTGCGCACGTTCGCCGTGGACGGCACCCTGCGCGAGTACGTGTTCGAGGAGGCGATCACGACCGATTTCTCCCTCGTGCACGCGCTTCGGGGCGACCGGCACGGCAACCTCGTGTTCAACAAAGCGGCCCGCAACTTCAACCCCCTCGCCGCCATGGCCGGTCGGGTGTGCATCGCCCAGGTCGAGGAGCTCGTCGAACCGGGCGCCCTCGATCCCGACGGCATCCACCTCCCCGGCGTCTTCGTGCACCGGATCATCGAGGTCGGACCCGGTATATCCAAGCGCATCGAACGGCGCACGGTCACGACGGACGGAGCCTGACATGGCGCTCACACGCGATGAGATGGCGGCCCGCGCGGCCGCAGAGCTGCAGGACGGCTCGTACGTCAACCTCGGGATCGGCTTGCCGACGCTCGTGCCCAACCATGTGCCCGCGGACATGACGGTCGTGCTGCAGTCCGAGAACGGGATCCTCGGCGTGGGACCCTATCCGCGCGAGGACGCCGTCGACCCCGACCTCATCAACGCCGGTAAGGAGACCGTCACGGTGCTCCCCGGAGCCGCGTTCTTCGACTCGGCCACGAGCTTCGGGATGATCCGCGGCGGCAAGATCGACGCCGCGATCCTGGGCGCCATGCAGGTGTCGGCGACCGGCGACCTCGCGAACTGGATGATCCCGGGGAAGATGGTCAAGGGACCTGGGGGCGCGATGGACCTCGTGCACGGGGCGGCTCGGGTGATCGTCCTCATGGAGCACGTCGCCCGCGACGGATCCGCCAAGATCGTGCACGACTGCAGTCTGCCGTTGACCGGCCGAGGCGTCGTCGACCGGATCATCACCGACCTCGCCGTGATCGACGTCACGGACGACGGCCTCGTGCTCGTCGAGACCGCGCCCGGCGTGAGCGTCGAGGACGTCATCGCGGCGACCGAGCCTCCGCTGCGCGTCTCCGCCGCGCTCGCGCACTGACACCGCATCAGGAAGGATGCCCCCATGAACGCCGCACCCGCACCGTCCGCTCAGGACGTCGTCATCGTCGCCGCCGCTCGCACTCCGCAGGGGCGGCTCAAGGGGCAGCTCTCGAGCTTCTCGGCCCCGGAGCTCGGCGCCTTCGCGATCCGCGGAGCGCTCGCGCAGGGCGCGGTCGACCCGGGCGACGTGGATGCCGTGATCGTCGGACAGGTCCTCGCCGCGGGCTCGGGGCAGAACGCCGCCCGGCAGGCCTCGATCGGCGCCGGCATCGGCTGGGACGTCCCGGCGCACTCGGTGAACAAGGTGTGCCTTTCGGGGCTGACAGCCGTGATCGACGCGGCGCGGATGATCAGGACGGGCGACGCCGAGGTCGTGGTCGCTGCCGGTATGGAATCGATGACGCGCGCGCCGCACCTGCTCATGGGATCTCGTGACGGCTGGACCTACGGCAGCGTCGAGGTGCTCGACCACATGGCCTACGACGGCCTCACGGACGCGTACGACCGCGAGAGCATGGGCGCGTCGACCGAGCGGCACAACGCCCGATACGAACTCACGCGCGAGGCGCAGGACACGGTGGCGGCGCTCTCGCACCAGCGCGCGTCCGCGGCGCAGGGCTCCGGAGTGTTCGACGCCGAGATAGTGGCCGTCACGGTGCCGCAGCGTCGCGGCGAGCCGATCGTCGTCACCGCCGACGAGGGCGTCCGCCCCGACACCACCGTCGAGTCCCTGGCCGGACTGCGCGCGGCCTTCGCCGAGGGCGGATCCATCACCGCGGGCAACTCCTCGCAGATCTCGGACGGCGCGTCGGCGGTGGTCGTGACGAGCCGGGGGCGCGCGACCGCGGAGGGCTGGCCGGTGCTCGTCTCCGTCGGCGCCGGAGGACAGACCGCGGGACCCGACAACTCGCTCCAGGCCCAGCCGGCACGGGCCATCGAACAGGCGTGCGCCCGACAGGGCATCACCCCGGCAGATCTCGACCTCGTGGAGATCAACGAGGCCTTCGGCGCGGTCGTCGCGCGGTCGCAGGTCGAGCTCGGACTGGACGCCGACATCGTGAACATCCACGGCGGCGGCATCGCGATCGGTCATCCGATCGGGGCCTCGGGCAACCGGCTCGTCGTCCACGTCGCGCATGAGCTCGCGCGCCGGGGCGGCGGGGTCGCCGCCGTGGGCCTGTGCGGCGGCGGCGGTCAGGGCGAAGCGCTCATCCTCACGCGCTGAGCCACGCGTCGGGGGAGGGGCTCAGCGACGCGAACGCTTGAGCTCCTTGTTGAAGTTCTTCTCCTGCTTGGAGACGTCCTTCTGCTGCTTGGCGTAGAGGGGGGAGTCCTCCGACACGGGACGGCCGCGGTTGTAGCGGCGCGTGTCGATCACGGCTCCGATCGCCAGGGCGAAGGTGATCGCCCAACTGACCCAGGCGAGTACGGCGCGCCACGTGATCTTCGTCTCGCGCGAACCGCGCAGCAGGGACACGCCCGACATGATCGCGCCCAGGAGTCCTGTTCCCGTGAGGTAGTTCATGCCTTCACGCTACCCGGGGTCGCCCACGCCGCGCCCAGCCTTGACAAGCCGACGCGGATCCGGTCAGGGGCGTACGTCGTGAACGACAGGCGCAGCGCTCGCTCGTCGGGAACTCCGGCGAAGAACGGCGCTCCCGGCACGTAGGCGACGTCGCGGGCCAGGACGCGCGCGAGCTCCTGCGTGGCATCCATGCCCTCGGGCAGTCGCGCCCAGACGAACATGCCGCCGTCCGGGCTGTTCCAGGTGCTGCCGGCGGGGAGCGCTGCCGGCAGGGCGTCGAGCATCGCGTCACGCCGTTCGGCATACGCGGCACGGATGCCGTTCAGCGCCGCCTCACCGCGCCCCGACCCCAGGTAGTGCGCGGCTGCGGCCTGGTCGATGGTCGAGGTGTGCAGGTCGGCGGCCTGCTTCGCGATCGTGACCGTCGGACGGATGTCGGGCGTCGTGCGGATCCAGCCGATCCGCAGCCCCGGCGCGATCACCTTCGAGAAGCTGCCGAGACTCACCGTGTGCTCCGGAGCGAAGCCTGCGATCGACGGCAGACTCTCGCCGCTGTACCGCAGCTGCCGGTAGGGCTCGTCCTCGATGATGCGGAAGCCGTGGGTCTGAGCCGCCTCCGCGATCCGCCGTCGGGCCTCGGTCCCGTGCGTGCGCCCCGTCGGGTTCTGGAACGTCGGCACGGTGTAGAAGAACTTCGGACGGTGCTCGACTGCCAGTGCGTGCAGAGCGTCGATGTCGAGCTCGTCGTCGACGGTGGGGACGCCGATGACCCGGGCGCCGGCGAGCGCGAAGGTCTGCAGCGCCGCGAGATAGCAGGGCTCCTCGACGAGGATCGTGTCGCCGGGGTCGAGGAGAGCGGTCGAGAGGAGGCCGAGCCCCTGCTGCGACCCGGTCGTGATGAGGATCTCGGAGGGCGTGGTCGTCAACCCGTCGACCGTGTACCGGCGCGCGACCTCCTCACGGAGCAGCGGGTCGCCCTCCGAGGTCGAGTACTGCAGCACGGCGGGGGAGCGGAGCACGGCGTCGTACGCGGCGCGGATGCCGTCGAGGTCGAAGAGCTCGGGCGCAGGCAGCCCTCCGGCGAAGGAGATGACCTCGGGGCGGGTCGTGAGCGCCAGGAGGTCGCGGACGGGCGAGGTCCGCGCGGCGCCGGCGCGGACCGAGCGCTCGGGCAACCGGGAGGAGGCGGGCGCGGCGGTGAGGATCTCGGGCATGGTCAGGAGCTCCTCTTCGCGTGACGGGTGCACCCACCCTACTGCCCGCGGACTCCTCGCTCTGGCGGCACCGATCTCCCCGCGCGGGGATCCGCCCTCGTCCCAGCCCTCTCACGGAGGCGACCCGCTACGATGGGTGGGTCGCGGCTCGTCCGCGGCCGCACCCGTGTATCTACCGGCCGTCGGCTCCCCGGCGGACAGCGGCGGCACCCGACCCCGCGTCCGCGGACGCGCGAGAGCCATGACACACGCCACATCCTCGTCCTCGTCGACCACCTCCGATCCGGCCGCCGAGCAGCCGAATCTCCTCCGCCTCGCGGGTCTCCCGTACTTCGTGATCGCGTTCGTCGCGCGCCTGCCGTTCGCCATGATGGTCGTCGGCGTGCTCACCGTCGTCGTCTCCGCCCGCGGATCGCTCTCCCTCGGCGGGCTGACCTCCGCCGCCGTCGGGCTCGGCACCGCCTGCTTCGGGCCGCTGCTGGGGGCGGCCGCCGATCGCTTCGGGCAGCGCCTCGTGCTGCTCGTCCTGGCGATCGCGAACGGCGCCATGCTGCTGCTCTTCACGCTGGTGGTCTACGGCGACGCCGTCGACGCGCTCGTACTGCTCTCCGCCTTCGGGATCGGCGCGACCGCTCCGCAGGTCGCACCGATGTCGCGGTCTCGCCTCGTCACGATCATCACCGACCGGATGCCCGAGAGCATTCGATCGCGCACGATCTCGGGGACCATGGCCTACGAGTCGGCCGCCGACGAGACCGTCTTCGTGTTCGGGCCGTTCCTCGTCGGCATCCTCGCCTCCGCGCTCGCGCCCTGGGCACCGCTCGTCGGCGCGGCGGCGCTGACCGTGCTGTTCGTCGGCGCGTTCGCGCTGCACCCGAGCGGCCGGGTGGTGTCGGTGCACCGCGGCGCCGATGGTCGCGCGCCGTCCTCGACATCCGAGCTGTTCGACCTGCGGGTGCTGGTCGTCGTCCTCGGCATCCTCGGCGTCGGGATCTTCTTCGGCACCATGCTCACCTCGCTCACCTCGTTCATGGCGGATCGCGGGGCCTCCGAGCAGGCCGGACTCCTGTACGGCGTGATGGGCGTGGGATCGGCGATCCTCGCGCTCGGTGTGGCGTGGCTTCCCGCGCGATTCACGCTGCGCGCGCGCTGGCTCGTGTTCTCGGGCATCCTGCTCGCGGGATCACTCCTGCTGCTGGTCGTCGACGCTCCGGGCACCATGATGCTCGCGCTCGCCATCATGGGCATCGGCATCGGACCGACGCTCGTGACCCAGTACAGCCTCGGCGCCGCACGGAGCCCGCTCGGCCGCTCGGCCACCGTCATGACGATGCTCGGCTCCGGGGTGATCGTCGGACAGTCCCTCGGCGCGGCGGTGGCGGGCGAACTCGCCGAGAGCCTCGGCACCGGGGCGGCGCTGCTCCTTCCGATCGCCGCCGCGGCCATAGCCTTCGTCGCCGCGCTCGTCAACTGGCCTCTGAGCGCCACGCGACCTCGCGTAGCCTCGGTCTGAGCCTCTGTAGCCTGAGGAGCACCGCACCGCACCGACTGGAGACCCGCCATGCCCGCCGCAGAATTCGTCGTCGTCGCCAACCGCCTCCCCGTCGACCGGATCATCGGGGCGGACGGCGAGGAGGAGTGGCGGACGTCCCCCGGCGGGCTCGTGGCGGCGCTCGAGCCCATGATGCGTCACGCCCGCGGAGCCTGGGTGGGCTGGCCCGGACAAGCCGATCTCGAACTCGAGCCGCTGGAGATCAACGGGATCGACCTCATCCCGATCGCGCTGAGCGCGCAGGAGATCGCGGACTACTACGAGGGCTTCGCGAACGACACGATCTGGCCGCTGTACCACGACGTGATCGCGCCACCGCAGTACCACCGAGAGTGGTGGGACGCCTATGCGCGCGTCAACCGCCGGTTCGCGGAGGCGGCTGCGGCGGCGGTCGCGCCCGAGGGAACGGTGTGGGTGCACGACTACCAGCTGCAGCTCGTGCCGCAGATGGTCCGCGAGCTGCGACCGGACGTCACGATCGGCTACTTCCACCACATCCCGTTCCCGGCGCACGGACTCTACGCGCAGCTCCCGTGGCGCGACCAGGTGCTGAGCGGACTGCTCGGCGCCGATGTCATCGGCTTCCAGCGCGCGCAGGACGCGACGTACTTCCTCACGGCGGTGCGCCGTCGGCTCAAGTACGAGGTCAAGGGCGCGGCCGTGACGGTCCCCGACGCCGAGGGCGGCACACGCACAGCGGTCGCCAGGGCCTTCCCGATCTCGATCGACACGGCTCCGTACCTCGAGCTCGCGGCGCGTCCCGAGGTGCAGGCGCGCGCGGCCGAGATCCGCGAGAGTCTCGGAAATCCCGCGAAGATCCTGCTCGGCGTCGACCGCCTCGACTACACCAAGGGCATCCGTCACCGCATCAAGGCCTACGGCGAGCTCCTGGAGGACGGCCGGCTGCACGTCGAGGACGCCACCCTCGTGCAGGTGGCGAGCCCGAGCCGCGAGCGCGTCGACGCCTACGTGCACCTGCGCGACGAGATCGAGCTCGCGGTCGGGCGCATCAACGGCGACCACGACACCATGGGTCACACGGCCATCCGGTACCTGCACCAGGGCTACCCGCGCGAGGAGATGGTCGCCCTGTACCTCGCCGCCGATGTCATGCTCGTGACCGCCCTGCGCGACGGCATGAACCTCGTCGCCAAGGAGTACGTCGCGACGCGGGCCGACAACCGCGGGGTGCTCGTGCTCAGCGAGTTCACCGGCGCGGCGGACGAGCTGCGTCAGGCCGTGCGGGTGAATCCGCACGACATCGCAGGCCTCAAGGACGCGATCATGACGGCGGTGGAGATGTCGCCGGCCGAGCAGAGCAAGCGGATGCGGTCGCTGCGGCGCCGCGTGCTCGAGAACGACGTCGACGCCTGGTCGTCGTCGTTCCTCGCCGCGCTCGCGGAGGTCAGAGGGCGCTGACGGAGGCGGCCATACTGGAGGGACACCCGCCTCGATTGGAGACCCTGTGACCCGCTCCTGGACCCCTGGCACGTCGGATGCCGCGCTGAGCGCGATCGCCGCCACACCGCGACTCGTCGTCGCGTTGGACTTCGACGGCACAGCCTCCCCGCTGGTGCCGGACCCCATGGCGGCGCGGGCTCTGCCCGAGGTCGCGGAGCAGGTCCACCGTCTCGCCGCGCTGCCGGACACCGTCGTGGCGTACGTGTCCGGGCGGAGCATGCACGATCTGCGGATCATCACCGAGCACACCGACGACTCGCTGATCGCCCTGGCCGGGTCGCACGGAGCGCAGTACTGGTACCCCGGGATGGGGCACGCGGAGTCGACGGGGCCGGACACGGCCGACGGTGCCCGCGAGGAGCTCTGGGCCGCCGCACGACCGATCATCGATCGCTACGAGGGTGCCGAGCTCGAGCCCAAGACGTTCGGCATGGGCGTGCACACCCGCACCGCCACGCGCGAGGTGGAGACCGCGGTGTTCGCCGAGATCGACGCCCTCGTGGCCGAGCGCTTCCCGCACTGGCGGCGCCGGTCGGGGCACCGCGTGCTCGAGTTCTCCTCCCGCACAGAGGGCAAGGATGCGGCGATGGCCGCGCTTCGCGAGCACTTCGACGCCACGGCGATCCTGTTCGCGGGCGACGACGTCACCGACGAGGACGCCATGCGCGTGCTCGAGGGCGACGACCTGGGTGTGCGCGTCGGCCCGGGGGAGAGCGCGGCGCAGCTCCGTGTGGAGAACCCACAGGAGATCGCCCTGCTTCTGGGAGCGCTCGCGGACGAGCGTTCCGCTCGTCGGGAATAGACTTCCGTCATGTCCTCGCTCGAGTCCGCATCCCACGAGTCCATCGACATCAAACCGCGCAGCCGCGTCGTCACCGACGGCATCGAGGCGACGACCTCGCGCGGCATGCTCCGCGCCGTCGGCATGGGCGACGCCGACTGGGACAAGCCGCAGATCGGCATCGCCTCCAGCTGGAACGAGATCACGCCCTGCAACCTGAGCCTCGACCGCCTCGCACAGGGGGCGAAGGAAGGCGTCCACTCCGGGGGAGGGTACCCGCTGCAGTTCGGGACGATCTCGGTCTCCGACGGCATCTCGATGGGGCACGAGGGCATGCACTTCTCGCTCGTCTCCCGCGAGGTGATCGCCGACTCCGTCGAGACGGTCATGATGGCGGAGCGCCTCGACGGCTCCGTGCTGCTCGCGGGCTGCGACAAGTCGATCCCCGGGATGCTCATGGCCAGCGCGCGCCTCGACCTGTCGAGCGTGTTCCTCTACGCGGGCTCGATCGCTCCCGGCTGGGTCAAGCTCTCGGACGGCACCGAGAAGGACGTCACGATCATCGACTCCTTCGAGGCGGTCGGCGCCTGCCGTGCCGGCCTCATGAGCGAGGAGGACCTCAAGCGGATCGAATGCGCCATCGCACCCGGTGAGGGCGCGTGCGGCGGCATGTACACCGCGAACACCATGGCCTCGGTGGCGGAGGCCCTGGGGCTCAGCCTCCCGGGCTCCGCGGCCCCGCCCGCGGCCGACCGTCGGCGCGACTACTTCGCCCACCGCTCCGGCGAGGCCGTCGTCAACCTGCTCCGCCAGGGGATCACGACGCGCGACATCCTCACGCCCGAGGCCTTCGAGAACGCCATCGCCCTCGCGATGGCGCTCGGCGGCTCCACCAACGTCGTGCTGCACCTGCTCGCGATCGCCCGCGAGGCCGAGGTGGAGCTGAGCCTGCACGACTTCAACCGCATCGGCGACAAGGTGCCCCACGTGGCCGACATGAAGCCGTTCGGCAAGTACGTCATGAACGACGTCGACCGTCACGGCGGCATCCCCGTCATCATGAAGGCGATGCTCGACGAGGGTCTGCTGCACGGCGACGCGCTCACCGTGACCGGCAAGACGCTCGCCGAGAACCTCGCCGAGCTCGACCCGCACCCGATCGACGGCGAGGTCATCCACACGTTCGACAACCCGATCCACGCGACCGGCGGCCTGACGATCCTGCACGGATCGCTGGCTCCCGAGGGCGCCGTGGTCAAGACCGCGGGCTTCGACGCCGCCGTGTTCGAGGGCCCGGCCCGGGTGTTCGAGCGCGAGCGCGCCGCGATGGACGCGGTGGCGAACGGCGAGATCGACAAGGGCGCCGTGATCGTCATCCGGTACGAGGGACCCAAGGGCGGACCGGGTATGCGCGAGATGCTCGCGATCACCGCCGCCATCAAGGGCGCTGGGCTCGGAAAAGATGTACTACTCTTGACGGACGGACGATTCTCAGGCGGCACAACCGGCCTGTGCATCGGCCACATAGCACCCGAAGCGGTGGACGCAGGTCCCATCGCCTTCGTGCGCGATGGTGATCTGATACGGGTCGATATCGCAGCTCGCTCTCTCGATCTACTCGTCGATGAGGCGGAGCTCGCCTCCCGCCGCTCTGGCTGGGAGCCGCTTCCCCCGCGCTATACCCGTGGCGTCCTTGCCAAGTACTCGCGTCTCGTGCGGTCCGCCGCCGAGGGCGCGACGACCGGCTGATCAACGTCGGACCGCCTCTCCGGCATCCGACGTCATCCGCAGACCACCAGAAGGAAAGTCATGACTGCTGACTCCGTCTCGGCCGTGCCGAGGCCCCCCGCACCCAAGTCCGCCGCGCCCGAGATCACGGGCGCCGAGGCCGTCGTCCGGACGCTCGAGCTCCTCGGTGTGACCGATGTCTTCGGCCTCCCCGGCGGCGCCATCCTGCCCGTGTACGACCCGCTCATGGACGCCGAGGCGCTCCGGCACATCCTCGTGCGTCACGAGCAGGGCGCAGGCCACGCGGCCGAGGGCTACGCCTCCGCGTCCGGCAAGGTGGGCGTGTGCATCGCCACGTCGGGACCCGGTGCGACGAACCTCGTCACGGCGATCGCGGACGCGTACATGGACTCCGTGCCGCTCCTCGCGATCACCGGGCAGGTGTTCTCGACCCTCATGGGCACCGACGCGTTCCAGGAGGCCGACATCGTCGGCATCACCATGCCGGTCACGAAGCACTCCTTCCTCGTGAAGGATGCAGCTGAGATCCCCGGCGCGATCGCCGCGGCCTACGAGATCGCGTCGACCGGCCGCCCCGGCCCAGTGCTCGTCGACATCACCAAGGACGCGCAGCAGAACGTGGCGCCGTTCGTCTGGCCGCCCAAGTTCGACCTGCCCGGCTACCGTCCCGTCACCAAGGCGCACGGCAAGCAGATCCAGGCCGCGGCGGCCCTGCTCGCCGAGTCGAAGAAGCCGGTCCTCTACGTGGGCGGCGGTGTCGTGCGCGGCAAGGCGTCGGCCGAGCTGCTCGACCTCGCCGAGACCACGGGAGCTCCCGTCGTCACCACGCTCATGGCGCGCGGTGCATTCCCCGACTCCCACCAGCAGCACCTCGGGATGCCGGGGATGCACGGCACGGTTCCCGCGGTGCTCGCGCTGCAGGAGGCCGATCTGATCGTCTCGCTCGGCGCGCGGTTCGACGACCGCGTCACGGGCAAGGCGGCGCTCTTCGCCCCGAACGCCAAGGTCGTGCACGTCGACATCGACCCGGCGGAGATCTCCAAGATCCGCACGGCCGACGTCCCGATCGTGGGCGATGTCCGTGACGTCCTGATCGACCTCGAGACCGCGTTCCGCGGGGCGATCGGCACGGCGAAGCCCGACACCGAGGAATGGTGGTCGTACCTCGACGGACTGCGCACCGAGTTCCCGCTCGGCTTCACGCCGCCCACCGACGGGCTCCTGGCGCCGCAGCACGTGATCCAGCGGATCGGCGAGCTCACCGGTCCCGAGGGCATCTACGCGGCGGGCGTGGGACAGCACCAGATGTGGGCGGCGCAGTTCATCAAGTACGAGCGTCCCAATGCCTGGCTGAACTCCGGGGGAGCGGGGACGATGGGCTACTCGGTGCCCGCGGCCATGGGGGCGAAGGTCGCCGAGCCCGATCGCGTCGTGTGGTCGATCGACGGCGACGGATGCTTCCAGATGACCAACCAGGAGCTCGCGACCTGCGCGATCAACAACATCCCGATCAAGGTCGCGATCATCAACAACTCGTCGCTGGGCATGGTGCGCCAGTGGCAGACGCTGTTCTACGACGGTCGCCACTCGAACACCGACCTCAACACGGGCCACGGCACGATCCGCATCCCCGACTTCGTGAAGCTCGCCGAGGCCTACGGGTGCCTCGCGATCCGTGTGGAGAAGGAGGAGGAGGTCGACGCCGCGATCCAGCTCGCCCTCGAGACGAACGACCGCCCCGTCGTGATCGACTTCGTCGTGAGCGCCGACTCCATGGTGTGGCCGATGGTCCCTCAGGGCGTCAGCAACAGCTATGTCCAGTACGCGCGTGACCACGCGCCCGCATTCGACGAGGAGGACTGACCATGACGACGCACGTGCTGAGCCTCCTCGTGGAGGACACCCCCGGCCTGCTGACGCGAGTCGCCGGACTGTTCGCCCGCCGCGGCTTCAACATCCACTCCCTCGCCGTGGGCGTCACCGAGGTGCCGAGCATCTCGCGCATCACGGTGGTCGTCGACCTCGACGACCTTCCGCTCGAGCAGGTGACGAAGCAGCTGAACAAGCTCATCAACGTCATCAAGATCGTGGAGCTCGACTTCTCGACGTCCGTGCAGCGCGAGCACATGCTGATCAAGGTCCGCACGGACAACTCGACCCGTTCCAACGTGATCGAGGTCGTGAACCTGTTCCGCGCCTCCGTCGTCGACTACGCCTCCGATGCGCTCGTGATCGAGGTCACGGGAGACCGGGGCAAGGTCGAGGCCCTGCTCCGCGCACTCGAGCCCTTCGGAATCAAGGAGATCGCGCAGTCAGGTCTTCTCGCGATCGGCCGCGGCGGCAAGAGCATCACCGAGCGCGTCCTTCGCGGCTGATCCACCACACGTACAGAACCCCAATCAAGGAGAAAGAACCAGTGAGCACCGAGATCTTCTACGACGCCGACGCCGACCTGTCCCTCATCCAGGGCAAGAAGGTCGCGGTCGTCGGCTACGGCTCGCAGGGCCACGCCCACGCGCAGAACCTGCGCGACTCGGGCGTCGAGGTCGCCATCGCCCTCAAGGACGGCTCCAAGTCGGCCGCCAAGGCCGAGGAGGCCGGCTTCCCGGTCAAGAGCGTCGCCGACGCGACCCAGTGGGCCGACCTCATCATGATTCTCGCGCCGGACCAGCACCAGCGCACGATCTACAGCGAGTCGATCGCCCCGAACCTCACCGAGGGCAAGACGCTCGCCTTCGCGCACGGCTTCAACATCCGCTTCGGCTACATCGACGCCCCCGAGGGTGTCGACGTGATCCTCGTCGCTCCGAAGGCGCCGGGCCACACGGTTCGTCGCGAGTTCGTCGCCGGTCGCGGCATCCCGGACATCATCGCCGTCGAGCGCGACGCCTCGGGCAACGCGTGGGCGACCGCCCTGTCGTACGCCAAGGCCGTCGGCGGCACCCGCGCCGGCGTCATCAAGACGACCTTCACCGAGGAGACCGAGACCGACCTGTTCGGCGAGCAGGCCGTGCTGTGCGGCGGCATGAGCCACCTCGTGCAGGCCGGTTTCGAGACGCTCGTCGAAGCGGGCTACCAGCCGCAGATCGCGTACTTCGAGGTGCTGCACGAGCTCAAGCTCATCGTCGACCTCATGTGGGAGGGCGGCATCGCCAAGCAGCGCTGGTCGATCTCCGACACCGCCGAGTTCGGCGACTACGTCTCGGGCCCGCGCGTCATCGACGAGCGCGTCAAAGAGAGCATGAAGGGCGTCCTGTCTGACATCCAGTCGGGCGCGTTCGCCAAGCGTTTCATCGACGACCAGGACAACGGCGCCGAGGAGTTCCTGGCCCTCCGTGCCAAGGAGGAGACGCACCCGATCGAGGCCACCGGCAAGGAGCTGCGTTCGCTCTTCGCCTGGAAGCAGCAGGACGAGGACTACGTCGACGGCAGCGCCGCACGCTGACCTTCGGTCCACGAGAACGGGCCCGGTGCATCACGCACCGGGCCCGTTCGTCGTCGCGGGGAAGTCTCACTCCGCGGGAGCGGCGTCCTCGACCTGGATGGGCGCCTCGGCCGGGTCGGCCCACACCGGCGCGGGCAGCGGCGTGTCGACGGCGCCTCCCTGGATCTCGCGGAGAGCGTCGGCGATGTCCTCCGCGTTCTCGGGCACGGCGAGCCCGCAGGTGCGGAGCTCGGAGGCGAACTTCAGCGTGAGGCGGATCTTGCCGGCCTCGACGGCCTCGGCGGTCGTGCCGGTGAGCTTCTCGCTGCCGGTCTGGATGTCGGAGACCTCGTCGCACACGTGGTACACGGCTCCGCCCGCGACCCAGACGACCTCGTCCTTGCCGAGGAGCTGGATGACCGTCGACTGATCGGCCGTGTACTGCTCGACGGACGGGGGGTCGAAGTCGATGCCGAGCACGACCGCGAGGGCGGCCAGCACGATGCCGACGATGCCCGCGGTGGCCTTCTGCCCCTTGTCCATGTCCTTGTTGAGGAAGATCAGGATGATCAGCGGGAGGAAGGCGACGACCGCGATGATGGCGCCGAGCTGGTTCTGCACGAAGAAGCGGACCGTGTCGGACTTGCGTGCAGGGTGCAGGCGATTCGCCTTCTTCCACAGGATCGACCCCGTGATCGAGAGCGCCGCGATGACGACGAGCATCACCAGGAGGGTGATGAACGCCCACTGCGGGAACTGCGCGGTGGCGTTCTGGCTCTCGAGCAGACCGGTGTCCGCATCGCGCACGAACGTGCCGTCCTCGCCGACCATGACCCGTTGACGGAGGACCCAGAAGATCGCGACGGCCTCGGCGGCGATCGCGACGACCCAGAGGGCGACGGCGATCCATCGGAAGGTGGCGGCCTTCGACTTCGCCTGAGCGGTCGGCTTCCAGCCCGGAGCCGGCTCGGCGCCTGACCCGTCCGACGCCGTCACGTCGAGGTTCTCGTTCTGCTCGGCCACGGTGATCCTTCCCGCTGGGGCCCCTTCTGGCCCGGATGCCCCGAGCCTAGTGGAGTGCGTGTCCTACGCTGGAGACATGACATCCGATCCCGACGACGACGCCCTCACCTGGGACGGAGACGATGGCGCTCGGCCATCGCGGCCCGTCCCCGAGAAGGCCGCGTCCGTGACCCCGCCCGCCGGAGAGGCGTCGCTCCCCGATGGATGGAACGCGGTCGGGCGCGGCAGCGAGGCCGTCGGGCATCGTCCGGACGAGGAGTCGGGGGTGACGGATGCGGGCGCCGCGGCCGACCCCCTCATCGACGAGCACCCGCCGCTGAGCACCGCGATGCTCCTCACTCTCGGTGTCGTCGGCGGGGTCTACCTGCTGTACAGCGTCGGCTGGGTCGTCGGAGGTCTGCGCCTGAAGCCGCTCGCGAACTTCTTCGTCGCCGACGCCATGTTCCTCCCGTGGTTCGTGCTCGCGATCGCTGCTCCCGCGCTGTGGTTCCTCGCGAGCTGGGTGCTGACGCGCGGCAAGGCGGCGTGGATCCGGATCGGGGTGCTCCTGCTCGGCGTGGTGCTCCTCGTGCCGTGGCCGTTCGTGACGGTGGGGGCGATCGGGTCATGAGCGAGACGACCGTGCGGACGTCTTCCGCCTCACCGCGCTGGATCACCGGGCTCGTGCTCGGGCTCGCCGGCCTCTTCTACGCCTATGCGATCTGGAACGCGGTCGCCCATCTGATCACCATGGCCCAGAGCGGGCTCGACACCGCCGGCTGGGTGACGCTCGTGTTCGGGGTCGTCTTCCCCGCGATCGTGTTCGTGTTCGCCTACCTGATCGGCCGTCGACGTCGGGCCGGCGAGCTCGCGCTGGCGCTCCTCGCGGGCCTCGGAGTCGTGGCGGTCTTCTGGCTGAGCCTCATCGCGTACAGCCTCACTCTCGCGACGGGCTGACGTCGTCGCCGGGCGTCACACGTCGCGGGCGGCACTGCGCGCTCGGGTACAGTTGACGTGATCGCGCCCCCACGGTGTGCGGCGCATCGGCCCCTCTGTCGCTGCCCCGAAGGATCCACTGTGCCGAAGCCCGTCGTGCTCATCGCCGAAGTTCTCTCTCCCGCCACGATCGAGGCCCTGGGCCCGGACTTCGACGTCCGGCACGTCGACGGCACCGACCGCGACGCCCTGTTCGCGGCGCTCGCGGAGGCGAACGCCGTCCTCATCCGCTCGGCGACGCAGATCGACGAGGAGGCGCTGTCGCACGCGCCGAAGCTCAAGGTCGTCGCCCGCGCCGGCGTGGGCCTCGACAACGTCGACATCAAGGCCGCGACGGCCGCCGGCGTCATGGTCGTGAACGCGCCCACCTCGAACATCGTCTCGGCCGCGGAGCTGACGGTCGGGCACATCCTCAGCCTCGCCCGTCGCATCCCCGCCGCCCACGCGTCGTTGTCCGCCGGCCAGTGGAAGCGCAGCTCGTTCACCGGCGCCGAGCTGTTCGAGAAGACGGTCGGCATCGTCGGCCTCGGACGCATCGGCGCGCTCGTCGCGGCGCGCCTCGCGGCCTTCGACATGCGTGTCGTCGCCTACGACCCCTACGTGACGTCGGCACGGGCGCAGCAGCTCGGCGTGCAGCTGCTGTCGCTCGACGAGCTCGTCGCCGAGGCCGACTTCCTCACGATCCACATGCCGAAGACCCCCGAGACCACGGGCATGATCGGCGCCGAGCAGTTCGCCGCCATGAAGCCGACCGCCTTCGTCGTGAACGTGGCGCGCGGCGGCCTGATCGACGAGGAGGCCCTGCACGAGGCCCTCGTCGCGGGAGAGATCGCGGGCGCGGGTCTCGATGTCTTCACCTCCGAGCCCCCGGCGGAGGGCGGCTCGGCTCGTCCGCTGCTCGACCTGCCCAATGTCGTCGTCACGCCGCACCTGGGCGCCAGCACCGAGGAGGCGCAGGAGAAGGCCGGCGTCTCGGTCGCGAAGTCCGTGCGTCTCGCGCTCGGCGGCGACCTCGTGCCCGACGCCGTGAACGTCGCCGGGGGTGTCATCGACCCCTACGTGCGCCCCGGCATCTCGCTGGTCGAGAAGCTCGGGCAGATCTTCGCGGCCCTCGCCACGTCGCCTCTCACCAGTCTCGACGTCGAGGTGCACGGCGAGCTCAACGACTACGACGTCAGCGTGCTCAAGCTCGCGGCGCTCAAGGGCGTCTTCACGAACATCGTGAGCGAGACCGTGTCGTACGTGAACGCGCCGCTGCTGGCGGACCAGCGCGGCATCGCGGTGCGTCTGCTCAAGGACGACGTCAGCGACGAGTACCGCAACGTGATCACGCTGAGCGGCGCGCTGTCCGACGGTTCGCAGCTGTCGGTGTCGGGCACGCTGACGGGACCGAAGCAGACCGAGAAGCTCATCGGCATCAACGACCACGCGCTCGAGCTGCCGATCGAGAAGCACCACGTCGTGATGCTCTACACCGACCGTCCCGGCATCGTCGCGGTCTACGGGCAGAAGTTCGGCGAGGCGGGGATCAACATCGCCGGCATGCAGATCGGTCGCCTCGCGGCCGGCGACCAGGCGCTCAGCGTGCTCACGCTGGACTCGCCCGTGTCGGACGAGCTGCTCGACGACGTGCGCCACGCGATCGACGCCGACCTGTTCCGTCAGATCGAGATCACCGAGGTCTGACGCTCCGGACGTCGACGAGGGAGGATGCCGTGCGCCACGGCATCCTCCCTCGTCGCGTCAGCGGGTGGCGGGGCGGTCAGCGGGCAGTGGCGCGCAGCACGAGCGCGAGCAGCGCCTCGAGCTCCTCGCGGTGGGGGACCAGGTGCTCCTCGCCGTTCACATCGAGCGAGTTGTTGAAGTAGAGGCCGTCGCTCACGAGCATCACGAGGTCGAGGCTCGCTCGATCGCGGACGTGCGGGCGGATGGTGTCCTCCCAGCGCCGGCGCACCTGGCGCAGCGCGTCTCCGGCGGCGACGGATCCGCCCTGCGCGAGGCGCGAGGTGGCGATGAGCGCGCGGTCGAGGTCGTCGTCCTCCATCACGGAGGTCCGCACGTAGTACGCGACCGGTCCGTCCTCGTGGGCGTTCATGCGCTCGAGGTCGACGGTGGTGAGGCGGTCGAGCCGGTCGAGGATGCCGGCGACGAGGTCGTCCTTGGACCCGAAGTGGTAGAGCAGCCCACCCTTCGAGACGCCCGCTTCGCGAGCGGTGGCGTCGAGGGTCGCGGCGCGCTCACCGTCGTTGATGACGATCTTCTCGAACGCGTCGAGGACGCGCTCGCGCGCGAGAGGTGGTCGGGGCATCGGGGTCCTCTGCTCGGCGGATTCCTGTGTTCACGCTACGCCAGGGGAGCGGCGATTCTGTTACTATACCATCCGGACGGTTTAGAATCAGGCCGCCGCAACTCGAAAGGTGTGACCCATGACCCGGACGGCGTCGATCCCGACGACGGAGACGGATGCTCCCCGCGTGGGCCCCCGCGGATGGGCGGCTCTCGTCGTCCTCATGCTGCCGGTGCTCCTCGTGTCGGTGGACAACACGGTGCTGAGCTTCGCGCTCCCGGAGATCTCCATCGCCCTCGCGCCGAGCGGAGCCGAGCAGCTGTGGATCATCGACGTGTACCCGCTCGTGCTGGCGGGTCTTCTCGTGACGATGGGCACGCTCGGCGACCGCTTCGGACGTCGGCGGATGCTGCTCATCGGCGCGACCGGTTTCGCGATCGTGTCGGCCCTCGCCGCTTTCGCGCCGACCGCGGGTCTGCTCATCGCCGCTCGCGCGCTGCTGGGATTCTTCGGCGCCATGCTCATGCCGTCGACCCTGTCGCTGCTGCGCTCGATCTTCCTCAACCGCGACCAGCGCCGCCTCGCGATCGCGGTGTGGGCCTCCGCGTTCTCCGCGGGCGCGGCCCTCGGCCCGATCGTCGGCGGGTTCCTGCTCGAGCACTTCGCGTGGGGGGCCGTGTTCCTGATCGCCGTGCCGGTGCTGATCCCGCTCCTGATCTGCGCCCCGCTGCTCGTTCCCGAGAGCCGCGACCCGCACCCCGGACGCACCGACCCGATCAGCATCCTGCTCTCGATGGCCGCGATGATCCCGGTCGTGTACGCGATCAAGTCGTTCGCCGTCGACGGCCCCTCGCTCACCGCCGGCGGTTGGGCGCTGCTCGGCGTCGCGATGGGCTGGCTCTTCGTGCGCCGTCAGCTGCGCGCCGAGGTCCCCATGCTCGACATGGCGCTGTTCCGGCGCGGGTCGTTCTCGGGGGCGATCCTCGTGAACCTGCTCAGCGTCGTGGCGCTCGTGGGCTTCCTGTACTTCGTGTCGCAGCACCTCCAGCTCGTGCTCGGCCTGTCGCCGATGGTCGCGGGTCTCGCGCTCGTGCCCGGCATGGTCGCGATGATCATCGCCGGCCTCAGCGTCGTGCCGATCTCGCGTCGGGTGCCGCCGCACATCCTCGTTCCCGCCGGACTCGTGTTCTCGGTCATCGGGTACCTGCTGGTCGCGGTCTCGACCGAGGATCACGGCGTCGCTCCTCTCATCCTCGCGTTCGTGGTGCTCGGCATCGGCATCGGCGCGGCCGAGACGATCTCGAACGAGCTCATCCTGTCGAGCGCACCGGCCGCGAAGGCCGGCGCTGCGAGTGCGGTGTCGGAGACGGCCTACGAGCTCGGGGCCGTGCTCGGCACCGCCGTGCTCGGCGGCCTCATCACCGCGTTCTACCGTGGCGCCCTCGTGATCCCCGAGGGCATCCCCGCCGAGGCGGCGCACGCGGCGTCCGAGACCCTCGCCGGAGCGTTCACCGCGGCGGCCGGGCTGCCCGCGGAGCTCGGCGACGCGCTGTGGGCTGCGGCGTCCGCGGCCTTCGGCTCCGGGGTGCTGGTGACCTCGCTCATCGGCGCCGCACTGGTCGTGCTGGCCGGCGTCATCGCCGCCGTCACACTGCGCAAGGCCCCCACGCACTGACCACTACGCTGGGAGGACCGGCCCGCCCGTACCGGGTGCGCCGGTCCATCCCGATGCAAGGAGTCGCATGTCGCGTGTCGTGAAGCTGGCCGTGATCCCCGGAGACGGGATCGGTCCCGAGGTCGTCGCCGAGGCGGAGAAGGTCCTCGACGCCGTCACCGCCGCGAGCGACGTGACCTTCGAGAAGACGCGGTTCTCCCTCGGAGCCGGACGCTTCCTCGAGACCGGCGACACGCTGACCGACGACGATCTGCGGGCGATCTCGGCGCACGACGCGATCCTGCTCGGCGCGGTCGGCGGCACCCCGGGGGACCCGCGCCTCAAGGACGCGAACATCGAGCGCGGTCTGCTGCTGAAGCTCCGCTTCACTCTCGACCACTACGTGAACCTGCGGCCGTCGAAGCTCTTCGCCGGTGCGTCCGGCCCTCTCGCGGACCCGGGTGCGATCGACTTCGTCGTGGTCCGTGAAGGCACTGAGGGGCCGTACGTGGGCAACGGGGGAGCGATCCGCCAGGGCACCCCGCACGAGATCGCGAACGAGACCTCGGTCAACACGGCGTTCGGCGTCGAGCGCGTCGTGCGCTACGCGTTCGACCTCGCCGAGCGCCGCCGCAAGCAGCTCACGCTCGTGCACAAGACCAACGTGCTCGTGCACGCCGGCGCGATCTGGAAGCGGATCGTCGACGAGGTCGCCGCCGAGCACCCCGAGGTGCAGGTCGACTACCTGCACGTCGATGCCGCGACGATCTTCCTCGTGACCGACCCTTCGCGCTTCGACGTGATCGTCACGGACAACCTCTTCGGCGACATCCTCACCGACCTCGCCGGCGCCGTCACGGGCGGTATCGGCCTCGCGGCCTCGGGGAACATCAACCCCGACGGCGCGTTCCCGTCGATGTTCGAGCCGGTGCACGGTTCCGCGCCCGACATCGCCGGTCAGCAGAAGGCCGACCCGACCGCCGCGATCCTCTCCGTCGCGCTGCTGCTCGACCACCTCGGCTTCGCGACGGAGAGCGCTCGTGTGAGCGCCGCCGTGGAGGCCGACATCGCCGCGCGCACCGGTGCGCGAGCGACCGCGGACATCGGCTCCGCGATCACCGCACGCCTCTGAACGGCAGGCGTAGGCTGAGAAGGCGCGATGATGCGCCCACCCACGAGGAACGGAAGAAACGAGATGACGACCATCGACGCTGAGGCGGCTCTGGCTCCGCTGGAGTTCGCGGTGACGAAGAACTTGAACGCCGCCACGAGGGCGCGCGTGGCCGAGGTGCATGAGGACCCGGGCTTCGGCACGGCCTTCACCGACCACATGGTCGACATCTGCTGGTCGGCCAAGGGCGGGTGGCATCGGCCGCGCGTGCAGCCCTACGGTCCGATCGCGCTCGACCCCGCCGCCTCCGTGCTCCACTACGCGCAGGAGATCTTCGAGGGCATCAAGGCCTACCGTCACGCCGACGGCTCGGTGCACACCTTCCGTCCCGACCGCAATGCGGCGCGGATGCAGGCGAGCGCGCGCCGCCTGGCCCTCCCCGAGCTCCCGACCGAGTACTTCATCCAGTCGCTCCGCGAGATCGTCGCAGTCGACGGGCACTGGGTGCCGTCCGGCGCCGACCAGAGCCTGTACCTGCGGCCGTTCATGTTCGCCAAGGAGGCGTTCCTCGGTGTTCGCGCGGCGCAGAAGGTCGCGTACTACGTGATCGCGAGCCCCGCGGGCGCGTACTTCACCGGTGGCGTGAAGCCCGTGCGCATCTGGCTCTCGGAGGACTACGCCCGCGCGGGCAAGGGCGGTACCGGCAAGGCGAAGACCGGCGGCAACTACGCCTCGAGTCTGCTCGCGCAGAAGGAGGCCAGCGCGAAGGGCTGCGACCAGGTCGTCTTCCTCAACGAGGACCGCTATGTCGAGGAGCTCGGCGGCATGAACGTCGTGTTCGTGTTCAAGGACGGCCGCGTCGTGACGCCCGAGTCCGACAGCATCCTCGAAGGCATCACGCGGGACTCGCTGCTGCAGCTCGCCGAGGACCGCGGCTACACGGTGGAGAAGCGCCCCATCTCGATCGACGAGTGGCGCGAGGGCGTGGAGTCCGGCGACATCGTCGAAGTGTTCGCGTGCGGCACCGCCGCGGTGGTGACGCCGATCGGCGCCCTGCTCGGTGAGGGCTTCGAGCAGGAGCAGCCTCTCGGGGAGCTCGCGCTGTCGCTGCGGGAGGAGCTCACCGACATCCAGTACGGGCGCCGTGAGGACCGGCACGGCTGGCTGCTGCGTCTCGACGTCTGAGCGTTCTCCACGACTCCGGACCCCGTCTTGCGAACTCTGCAAGGCGGGGCTTCGTCGTCGAGCCCGCTGGCTAGGCTGAATGCATGAAGATCGCCCGATTCAGCCATGACGACGCCATCCTCTTCGGGATCGTCGACGACACCGACCTCGTCGTCCTCGCGGGCGACCCGCTGTTCGCGGGATACGAGACGACGGGCGTGCGCGTGCCGATCGCGGATGCCGTGATCCTGGCGCCCGTGATCCCCCGATCGAAGATCGTGTGCGTGGGCAAGAACTACCACGACCACGCGGCGGAGATGGGCGGCGAAGCGCCGGAGGAGCCGCTGCTCTTCCTCAAGCCGAACACCGCGGTGATCGGCCCCGGCGACGCGATCGTGCGCCCGGCGATCTCCGAGCAGACCGAGTACGAGGGCGAGCTCGCCGTCGTGATCGGTCGTGTCGCGAAGAACGTCTCGGCGGCCGACGCCCTCGACCACGTGCTCGGCTACACGATCGCGAACGACGTGACGGCGCGCGACCTGCAGCGCAAGGACGGTCAGTGGACCCGCGCGAAGGGCTTCGACACCTTCTGCCCGCTCGGCCCCACGATCAACACCGACTTCGACCCCTCGACGGCGACGATCGAGACGCGCGTGAACGGCGAGGTGCGCCAGCACGCTCCGCTCACCGACATGATCCATTCGGTCGCCGCGATCATCGAGCACGCCTCGGCTGTGTTCACGCTGCTCCCCGGCGACGTGATCCTCACCGGGACGCCCGCGGGTGTGGGCGCGTTCTCCGCCGGAGACACGGTCGAGGTGGAGATCACCGGACTCGGCATCCTGCGCAACGTCGTGCGCGACGCGCCCCGCGCATCATGAGCGTCGTCGCCCTGTCGGCGACGCAGCTGGCGAGGGTGCAGCGCCGCACCGTGCTGACCCTGTCGCTCGGGCAGGTGCTCGGCGGCATCGCCTTCGGTGCGACCGTGTCGCTCGGCGCGCTCCTCGCGGCGGACATCTCCGGCGACGATGCGCTCTCGGGCCTGGCGACGGCATCCGTGACCCTCGGCGCCGCGCTGTGCGCCATCCCGCTCGCGCGCCTCGCAGCCCGGGTCGGTCGACGGCGCGCGCTCACGCTCGGCAACCTGTTCGCGCTCGTGGGAATCGTCGTCGTGATCCTCGCCGCATCGCTGCGGGTGTTCCCGCTGCTGCTGGTCGGCATCGTCATGATCGGCGCCGGCAACGCGGGGAACCTGCAGTCGCGGTTCGCGGCGACCGATCTCGCAGCGCCCACGCATCGAGGACGCGACCTCTCGATCGTCGTGTGGGCCACCACGATCGGCGGCGTCGCCGGTCCGCTGCTGCTCGGTCCCGGCGAGATCGTCGGCGAGATGATCGGCATGCCGCCGCAGACGGGGTCGTACGCGTTCTCGTTCGTCGCGCAGTGCGCCGCGCTCGTCCTGTACCTGGTCGCCCTGCGCCCCGACCCGCTGCTCACTGCACAGCGTCTCGCGACCGCGACGACGGCAGCGACCGGCACCGCGGTCGCCGACCGGCCGCGGATCGCGCGCTACGCGATCTTCGCGATCGCCGGGTCGCACGTCGTGATGGCGTCCGTCATGGCGATGACCCCCGTGCACCTCTCGCACATGGCGCACGGCGCACACGGCATGGCGCCCACTCCGGCCGACGTGTCGGCGCTGGTCGGCGTCACGATCGCCCTGCACGTCGGCGGCATGTACGCGCTCTCGCCGCTGTTCGGCATCCTCGCCGATCGGTGGGGTCGCCTGCGCGTCGTGCTGCTCGGGCAGGTGCTGCTCGGCGGCGCCTTGGCTTTCGCCGTGTTCGCGAACGACCGCGAGTGGGGCGTGATCGTCGCGCTGATCCTCCTCGGTCTCGGGTGGAGCGCCGCGACCGTCGCCGGAGCGGCTCTGCTCACCGAGGCGAGCGCGCCCGAGCTGCGCACTCGCCGGCAGGGGCGGAGCGACTCGCTGATGAGCCTGTCCGCCGCAGCGGGCGCCGTGCTCGCGGGCGTCGTGCTCGCGAACTTCCAGTACGCGGGTCTCGGCGTCGCTGCCTCCGTGATCGTCCTCGCGATCGTCGCACTGTCGCCGCTCGCGGTGCAGCGCGCCGCGCGAGTCGGAGCGCCTGTGACATGAAGAGCTGGACGGCCACGGGGGAGGCGTACGCGGCGTCGTACGCGTCGCTGTGCCTGGGGACCGCGCCGGAGCTGATCGCCGCGCTCGGACCCGGCGCCGGTCGCACGTTGCTCGACGTCGGTTCGGGGACGTCGTCCCTGCTCGCCGCGTTCGCACGAGACGGCTGGACGGTCACGGGCTGCGAGCCGGAGCCGTCGATGCGCGTGGTCGCGGAGCGAGAGCATCCGGAGATCGTGTCCCTGCCCGGCGGCCTTCCGGAGCTGCCGTTCGCGACCGACTCGTTCGACGTCGTCACCGCGAACTTCGTCCTCAACCACGTCGCGGATCCGCGGGCATCGGCCACCGAGCTCGCGCGGGTCTCGGCAGACCGCGTCGCCGCCACGATCTGGGCGCAGTCGCCGTCATGGTTCTGGCGAGAGGTCTGCGATCGTGCGGGTCTCGTACCCGCCGAGGGGGAGCGGCTGCCCGCCGAGCGGGACTTCGCGCGCACCTCCGAGGGCTTCGCCGGGATGCTGACGGAGGCCGGTTGGCGAGGGGTCGCCGTGGCCGAGAAGACCTGGACGTGGCGTGCGCGACCGGAGGTGCTCTGGATCTCGGCCGAGGGTGGCGTCGCGAGCGCTGGCCTGTTCTACCGCAGCCTCGACGATGCCGGTCGCGCAGCGTTCCGCCGGGGCTTCGACGCGGTGTGCGGCGAGCGGGCGGTCGACGGCGAGGTGCCGCTCGAGCACACCGCGGCGATCGCCGTGGGCGAGGCACGCTGAGCCGTAGAATCGAAGGGCTATGGCTACTCCTCATCCCCTCACCACGACCGCGAGCGGCGCCGACGTGCGCGTCCGCTTCTGCCCCTCGCCGACGGGTCTGCCGCACGTCGGCATGGTCCGCACCGCGCTGTTCAACTGGGCGTACGCGCGCCACAACGGCGGGAAGATGGTGTTCCGCATCGAGGACACCGATGCCGCTCGCGACAGCGAGGAGAGCTTCCGTCAGCTCGTCGACGCGCTGACCTGGCTCAAGATCGACTGGGACGAGGGCGTCGAGGTCGGCGGTCCGCACGCGCCGTACCGCCAGTCCGAGCGCCATGACATCTACCGCGGCGTCATCGACAAGCTGCTCGCGACGGGTGCGCTCTACGAGAGCTACTCGACCGCCGAGGAGATCGACGCGCGCAATGAAGCCGCCGGCCGTGCGAAGCAGCTCGGCTACGACAACTTCGACCGCGACCTCACCGACGAGCAGAAGGCCGCGTTCCGCGCTGAGGGTCGTCAGCCCGCGCTGCGCCTGCGTGTGCCGGACGAGGACGTCACGTACGTCGACCTCATCCGCGGCGAGGTCACCTTCCCGGCAGGGTCGTTCCCCGACTTCGTGGTCGTCCGCCCCAACGGCATCCCGCTGTACACCTTCGTGAACCCGGTCGACGATGCGCTCATGGGCATCACGCACGTGCTGCGCGGCGAGGACCTCATGCCGTCGACCGCCCGGCAGCTCGCGCTGTACGCGGCCCTGATCGACGCGGGTGTCACGACGTTCGTGCCGCGCTTCGCGCACATGCCGCTCGTGCTGGGGGAGACCGGCACGAAGAAGCTCTCGAAGCGCGACCCGCAGGCCGACCTGTTCCTGCATCGCGAGCGCGGGTTCATCCACGAGGGGCTGCTGAACTACCTGGCGCTGCTCGGCTGGTCGATCGGCCCCGACCGCGACGTGTTCTCGCTCGAGGAGTTCATCGCGGCGTTCGACATCACGAACGTCAATCCGAACCCGGCGCGCTTCGATCAGAAGAAGGCCGAGTCGATCAACGGCGACCACATCCGGATGCTGGGGGAGAAGGACTTCGCCGAGCGGACGATCCCGTATCTCGCCGCCGCAGGCCTGTTCGACGAGCCGACGCACGAGCAGCTCGTGCTGGCCTTCCGCGCCGCACCTCTCGTGCAGGAGCGCGTGCAGCTGCTCGGCGACGTCCCGGGCATGCTGGGCTTCCTCTTCGTCGACGAGGTCTCGTATGACGCCGACGCGCTCAAGGGGCTGCCCGCGAACGCGGCCGAGGTGCTCGACGCGTGCGTCGCGGCGATCGAGCCGATCGAGGAGTTCACGCCGGAGAAGATCCAGGACGCGCTCGCGACGGCGCTCGTGGAGAAGCTCGAGCTCAAGCCTCGGGTCGCCTACGGACCGCCCCGCGTCGCCATCACGGGCCGCCGTGTCTCCCCGCCGCTCTTCGAGTCGATGGAACTGATCGGCAAGGACGAGTCGCTGCGCCGCCTGCGCGGCCTCTCGGCCTTCCTCGCGCAGTGACGGCGCGCCCGGGCGGCGACGCGCAGCCGGACGTTTTGGCATTCCGGTCGCCGCTCGGGTAGGCTTGACTCTCGGTGCGAGGCCCAGCTTTCGCCCTTGGGGTATGGTGTAATTGGCAACACGGCTGATTCTGGTTCAGTTGTTCTTGGTTCGAGTCCAGGTACCCCAGCACAACGAAAACCCCCGCTCAGGCGGGGGTTTCGTGGTTTCTGGGAGGGCTACTCGCACTCTCCGAGGAAGCCGAGATAGCACACGGCCTCGTGGGTCTCCGCGGGGCGGTAGTCGTTGTTCGAGACCTGCCGGACGTCGGTCTCCGCAGTGCGGGTCAGGTTGCCGTAGGTGCCGAGGGTCGCGACGTACGATCCCGGGGTGTCCTGCGCCTGCATCTCGAGGATCGCGCCGTTGTAGTCGGTGCACAGGACGGTCGCGCTCTCGGTCAGCTCGACGCCCACGCAGGTCGCGTTGTAGGTCGCAAGGAGCAGGTTCGTGCAGTCGGTCCAGTCCTGGTCGACATAGCAGGGGTTCACGGCGTCCATGGTGACGTCGAAGCGACCGGTCTCATAGGTCTCGCTGTGGAACGTCTCGGGCTGCTCCGGCACGTCGACCTTCGTCCAGGTGCGCGCGGTGGTGAACGCCGTGACCACGACGATCGCGACGATCAGCAGCAGCGCGCCGAGGATCGAGAGCGTCACCCACAGGCCGACGTTCTTCCTCGCGGGCGCGGCGACGCCCGGGGCGCCGGCGAACTGCGCGGCACCGGGGTAACCGGCATCCGCGTATCCGGCCCCGGGGTAGCCCGTCTCCGGATATGCGGCGGTCACGGCGAACGCCGGATCCGCGTGAGCGGGAGTCTCGAACGGAACCGTGGGCTGGAGCGAGAGCCAGTAGCCGTACCAGCTCTGCGTGGACGCCGGATCGGCGGCGACCTGGTCGGCTTCGACGTCGCTGAGCGGGAGCGCCAGGCCACCGCGCAGGTCCGGTGTCGCGAGGGCCGACCGGAACTGCTCGAGTGACATCGTCATACAGATGAGGATGACAGACGCGGGTGTCCGCCAACAATCCGGAGGGTGACATCTCACCGGCGCGGTGCGCAGGGAGACCTCTAGCAGATCGCCCGGTCACGACGCCAT
Organism: Microbacterium sp. NPDC089696; assembly: GCF_044749125.1. NCBI lineage: Bacteria > Bacillati > Actinomycetota > Actinomycetes > Micrococcales > Microbacteriaceae > Microbacterium > Microbacterium sp. NPDC089696. The sequence goes on from NZ_JBIVHF010000001.1 coordinate 1,816,549, forward strand.
GCCCTTCACCGGTGGTCCGGTCAGGGGCATGCTCGGTCGAGACGAGAACGACGGGGGAGCACGAGGATGGCGTTGAGGCGAGTCGTACCGGGAGAGGAACCGGGCATCCGTCGACGGCGGTCGGGCTCCGGGTTCCGCTATCTCGATGCGGCCGGTGATCCGGTCGCCGAGGCGGATCGCGAACGGATCTCCGACCTCGTCATCCCGCCGCGCTGGACCGACGTCTGGATCGCGGCGGACCCGCTCGCGCACATCCAGGCCGTCGGCACCGACGACGCCGGGCGCCGTCAGTACGTGTACCACCCGCTCTGGCGCACCGGTCGCGACCAGCGCAAGTTCGCACGTGCCCTGCGCCTCGCCGCCGCTCTGCCCTCCGCGCGCGGGCGTGTGACGAAGGCGATCGGAGAACCCGGGCTCTCGCGTGATCGGGCGTTGGCCGTCGCGTTCCGTCTGCTCGACGACGGCGCGCTGCGGATCGGCTCGGAGCGCTACCTCGTCAAGCACGGCAGCCGCGGCCTGAGCACGCTGCGGCGACGCGACGTCCGGATCGACGGCAGCACCGTGCACCTCAGCTTCCCCGCAAAGAGCAAGCAGCTCGCCTCGATCGAGATCACCGACGACGCGCTGGCCGACGCCCTCACGGAGTTCTCGGTCGGCTCGCCCCGGGCGACCCTGCTGGCCTACCGCAAGGGGCGGAGACGGGTGCGGCTGTCGTCCGCGGAGATCAACGACTATCTGCGCGAGGTCGCCGGCGGGAAGTTCACGGCCAAGGACTTCCGCACGCTGCACGGCACGATCCTCGCGGCCGACGCCCTCGCGCGAATCGGGGTGCTGGAGGGGCGCTCCGATCGGAAGAAGGCCGAGCGGCTGGCCGTGCAGGCCACGGCCTCCGCCCTCGGCAACACGATCGCGGTCGCCCGGGGCAGTTACATCGACCCGCGGGTCTTCCGCCAGTACGCGCGGGGCCGCACGCTCGACCTCACGGTGTCGCCCGAGTCCGCGATCCGGCGCCTTCTCGGTCGATGACGCTCCGGCCCGCAGCCCTGTCTCAGGACTGCGACAGGACTGCGACACCACCGCCACCACCGTGCGTTCTGGTCTTCCTACGCTGAGACCATGAGCACGCAGAACCCGCAGCACGCCTCGCATCCGATGCCGCAGACCGTCTACTCCCCGCCGCAGACTCCCCGCACGAACGGGCTCGCGATCGCGACGCTCGTCCTCGGCATCTGCGGGTTCGCGATCCTGCCCGTGGTGCTGGGGCACATCGCCCTCGGGCAGATCCGCAGCCGTCACGAGGGCGGGGCGGGTCTCGCCGTCGCCGGGCTCGTCCTCGGCTACCTGGCCCTCGCCGGGTACCTCGTGCTCGCGGTGATCGCGATCGTCGCGGTGGCCGGGGGTTTCGCGTTCGGGGGCAGATGACAGGATGGGTGCATGGACACAGCCAATCTCTCCCGCGAGGAGACGGCCGCGCGATCCGCATCCGTCACCGTGCACCGCATCCGCGTCGAGCTCGACCTGACCGGAGCGCCCGAGCGGGCACGGTCGGGGTTCCCCACGACCACCACGCTCGAGTTCTCCGCGACGACGCCGGAGACGTGGGTCGACTTCATCGGCCTGTCCGTCGATCGCGTGGTCGTCAACGGCGAGGAGCAGGGCGTCGACTGGGACGGAGCACGGATCCGCGTCCGTGGACTCGTCGCCGAGAACTCCGTGCGCATCGAGGGCGTGGGCGCCTACAGCCGCTCCGGCGAGGGGATGCATCGCTTCCACGACCCCGCCGACGACCGTACCTACCTGTACACGCAGTACGAGCCTGCCGATTCGCGTCGGGTCATGGCCTGCTTCGAGCAGCCCGATATGAAGGCCGAGTACGTCTTCGTCGTCGATGCTCCGGCGGGGTGGGAGATCCTGTCGAACCAGGCTCCGGCCTCGATCGACGAAGGGGTCGGCGTGCGGCGCGTCGAGTTCGCGCCCACCCTCCCGATCTCGAGCTACATCACGTCGGTCGCGGCCGGCCCGTACACGCGCGTCGAGGGGGAGTGGGGTCGCGCCGACCAGCGCATCGAGCTCGGCGTCTTCACCCGTCGGTCGCTCGCGGAGCACCTGGAGGCCGACGAGGTCCTCGAGATCACGCGGCAGGGACTCGACTTCTTCACCGACGCGTTCGCGTACCCGTACCCGTGGGGCAAGTACGACCAGATCTTCGTCCCGGAGTACAACCTCGGCGCGATGGAGAACCCGGGTCTCGTGACGTTCACCGAGTCGTACCTCTCGCGCGGCGCGGCGACCGAGGCGCAGCGCGCCGCTCGGGCGAACACGATCCTGCACGAGATGGCCCACATGTGGTTCGGCGATCTCGTCACCATGAAGTGGTGGGACGATCTGTGGCTCAAGGAGTCGTTCGCCGACTACATGGGCGCGCACGCCTCTGCGGCGGCGACCCGCTTCCACGACGCGTGGGTCACGTTCGCCGCCCGCCGCAAGGCCTGGGCGTACCAGCAGGACCAACTGCCCACGACGCATCCGATCGTGGCCGACATCAGCGACCTCGAGGCCGCCAAGCTGAACTTCGACGGCATCACCTACGCCAAGGGGGCGTCGGTGCTCAAGCAGCTCGTCGCCTTCGTGGGGGACGAGGCGTTCTTCGAGGGTGCGCGCCGGTACTTCTCGGCGAACGCCTTCGGCAACACGACGCTCGACGACTTCCTCGTGCAGCTCAGTGCCGTCTCCGGCCGCGACATGACCGAGTGGTCGCGTGCCTGGCTGCAGACCTCCGGGCTGTCGACGCTGGAGCTGGAGAGGGATGCCGACGGCGCGGCGGTCCTCGTGCAGCACGACCCGCGTCCCCACCGGCTGCGCATCGGCCTGTACGACCGGGTCGACGGTCGCCTCGTGCGACGCGACCAGATCGCCCTCGACGTCACCGAGGAGCGCACAGCGCTGGCGGTACCGGATGCCGAGCTCGTGCTGCTCAACGACGACGATCTCACCTACGCCAAGGCGCGGCTCGACGAGCGCTCGCTCGCCACGGTCGAGGAAGCGCTGTCCTCGATCGATGATCCGCTCGCGCGCGCCCTCGTCTGGTCGTCGCTGTGGAACGCCACGCGCGACGGCGAACTCGCCGCGACGCGGTACACGTCGATCGCCCGACGCCACGCTCCCGACGAGTCGAACATCGGTCTGCTCGTGGGCGTGATCGCCAACGCGGCCTTCGCGATCCATCACTACGTGGCCGAGGGGCAGCGGGCCGAGGAACAGCGGCTCTGGGCCGAGACCTCGTGGGCGGCGCTGAGTGCTGCGGAGGCGGGGAGCGACGCTCAGCTGTCGTGGGCGCGGTCGCTCGCCGCCGCATCCGCGTTCGACGACGTGCATCACCGGGAGGTGCGCGCCCTCCTCGACGGGCACGCCCCGGACGGGCTGACGGTCGACCCGGACCTGCGGTGGCAGCTGCTGACCGCTCTCGCCGCGACCGCGCACGTGGGCCTCGAGGAGATCGAGGCCGAGAGCGCCCGCGACGACACCGGCACCGGGCGTACGGCGGCGCGACGCGCGCGGGCCTCGCGACCGGAAGCCGCCGTGCGCCAGGCCGCCTGGAACGCGGCCTGGAACGACGACACGCTGAGCAACGACCATCTCGACGCCGAGATCGCGGGGTTCCGCGCGGGCGGACGCCGAGACCTCGTGGAGAGCTTCGACGACGAGTACTTCGCGCGTATCGCCGACGCCTGGCGCACGCGCAGCATCGAACTCGCGCAGCGGCTCGTGGTCGGGCTGTTTCCGGCGACGTCGACTCTCGACCCGGTCGATGCGTGGCTCGACGCCCACGGCGACGCGCCGGCGGCCCTGCGTCGCATCGTGATCGAGCAGCGTGATCACCTCGCCCGAGACCTGCGGGTCCGCGCCGCGCAGTAGTCCCGCGAGGCCGTGTCTCAGTCCTCGACGACCGCCCGCGCCGTGCTCTCCCCGAGGGCGCGGAAGTCCGGGCGGTCGTCGCTCTGCGTCAGGAACACCGCGGCGATGTACGCGGCCCACGCGCGGGCGCGCGTCCACGTCGCATCGTCGTAGCGGTCGGCGGTCCCGGCTCGGAAGCGCGCACGCCCGTCGGCGTCGAAGAGCAGCCAGGTCGCCGCGAGATCGTAGGCGGGATCCCCGGCGGTGACGTCGCCGAAGTCGATCAGCGCCGCGAGGGCGCCCTCGTGCGTGAGGATGTTGCCCGGATGCAGGTCACCGTGGATCCAGACCCGAGCACGTGCCGGTGCAGCGGCGAGGCCGCTCTGCCAGACCGCGTCGAGCGGTTCGGCCGCGGCGCGGTCCTCCGCGCGCAGGTACTCGAGGCGCAGGCGCAGCGCGGAGTCCCTCTCCCGCAGCGGGACGCCGCGGTAGGGGTTCGAGGGCGTGTCGGGCGGGGCCGGTCGGTGCACCGCGAGGAGCGCGGCGGCGAGGGCGGGAGCCCACGCCGAGTTTGTGTCGCGCGATCGACCGAGGGCGGGCGATCCCTGGATCCACGGGACCACGGACCACGGCCACGGGAACGTCGCGGTCGGACGCCCGACCACCACCGGGACGGGAGCCCGCACGCCGATGCGCGCGAGGCGCGGAGCGATCTCCGGAAGCGCTCGCTGCTCGTGGAGGATCAGATCGGCAGCGAGTGCTCGTCGGGGCACGCGCACCGCCAGTTCTGCGCCCAACCGCCAGATCGCGTTGTCCCACCCCTCGGCGACGAGCGCGAGAGGAAGGGCCGCGAGATCGCTCGACGCGGTGGCGAGAACGGCCCGCACGCCGTCGGCGTCGAGACGACGCTCGGCGGAGGGTGAGTCCGCCATCACACGTCGAGCGACTCGCCGGGTTCGAGCACGAAGAACTCCCCGCCGTCCTGCTCGGTCGCCCACTGCAGGCGCTGCCGGTGCATCGTCTTGCCTGCGACGGACAGCGTCATGTCGTGCGTGCCGAACGAGCGCCGCGGCTTCACGGCCAGAACGTAGTCCATCGCCTCGCCGATCTTCAGCCACGGGGCGCCGAGCGGTGCGGCGAGGGTCTGCACCTCGACGCCCTCGGGCACCGCGTAGGAGTCGCCGGGGTAGTAGAACTCGCCGTCGACGAGGACTCCGACGTTCTCGACCACGGGGAGCGAGGCGTGGATGACCTCGTGGACGCCGCCGAAGAAGCGCAGGGTGAAGCGTCCGGCGGTGACCGTGTCGCCCGGCGCGACGACCGTGATCTCGTATCCTTCGGCGGCGCGGGCGACGCCTGCCGGCGCGAAGATCGGGGTACCCGGCGCCGCTCGGAGGATGCGGTCGAGGTGCTCGGGGGTCCAGTGGTCAGGGTGCTCGTGCGTGATGACCACGGCGACCAGGCCGTGCAGATCGTCGATCGGAGAGGTGAACGATCCGGGATCGATCACCAGGACGTCGTCGCCCTTCTCGATGCGGAGGGCGGCATGTTCGAATTTCGTGACGCGCATGAGACGAGTCAACTCCTTCGCGCCGACTCTGGCAAACGATGCGCGCGGCGCGCCACGCCCGGGATCCGGTCCGCTCCGGCCTCGATTTGGCGACGTGAGAATCGTCGTGGCATACTTGAACAGTTGTCGCGGGACGGAAACGCTCCGCAGGACGGCCCCATCGTATAGCGGCCTAGTACGCCGCCCTCTCACGGCGGTAACGCGGGTTCGAATCCCGCTGGGGTCACACAACACGCGAAAGCCCTCGGTTATCCGAGGGCTTTCGTCGTCTCCGGGGACCTTCGCCCAGGTCGGGTCAGGTCGCTCGTCGCGACCCGGTGAGCCACAGCGCCGCGAGAGTGCAGACGAGCGACAGCGCGGCCAGCGGGAAGTCCAGTCCATAGGTCGTGATGCCGATGATCGGCGCGACGAAGACCATCACCGCGACCGCGCAGGTCCGCGGCCCGGGGAAGCGCGCCGGCTCGGGAGCCGGTGCGGCCTCGAAGCGCACGAGCCAGAGAGAGGCGACCCAGACGACGGCGAGTACGAGCACCAGGAACAGCGGGCGAGTCCACCACCACACGGCGCTTCCTGGCGCGGGCATCGGCAGCGGGAGCGCGAGCTGGATGCCGATGAGGATCATGATCACCGGCAGGTGCCACAGGTAGATCGTCATGAGCCGCGAACCGACCAGGAACACGGCCCCCTGCGCCGCCCTCGTCCTCATGAGGGCGGTGAGCGGCCGATGCAGCAGCGTCAGGCCCGCGGCCTGGATGACCGCGAGGACCGCCATGGGGGTGGTGGGCGGCCACTGGTTCGCGAGCATGCTCCACGAGTATCCGTCGAGCGATACCAGTCCCCAGAGCGCGAGGTACCCTGCGACCATCAGCAGCACGAGCTGCCACCAACGGCGTCGCGCGAACCAGCCGTCGTACAGGAAGAAGCCGACCTGCTGGGCGAACAGCCACACGAACACGATGTTGGGCACTCCGAACAGCTCCTGACCCGCGCCGTACCCGACGGGCGGAACGGGCTGGATGCCGAGGAGGCCGCCGATCACGATGTACCGGAAGCCGTCGACGAGCAGAGCCGCGGCGAGGAGCACGACCAGCACACGCGCACCGTGCCGCTCGTGCAGACGCATCATCGCGGGCGCGCACGCCTGGACGACGAGGTAGGCGGCGAGGAACCAGAGGGGCGAGCCGACGCCGACCGCGACCACGTCGACGAGCGCGGGATCGACGCCGAGCATCCGCACCGCTCCGAGCGCGACCGTGAAGAAGACGAACACGGGCACGGCCGGTCGGGCCAGTCGAGCGAGGCGCACCCGGGCGAACGCGTCGGCGCTCTCCCCACGGGCGACTGCCGAGCGCCAGCCCGCGCGCGCCGCGTAGCCGCCCACCACGAAGAACAGCGGCATGATGTTCGCGATCCAGGTGGCCGCGCTGAACCAGGGCTGCGCCTCGACGGTGCGTTCGATGAGGAGCGACCCGTCCGCGCCCCGGCCGACGCCGGTGAAGAGGATGTGCACGAACACGACGAGCACGACGCAGGTGACGCGCGCGAGGTCGAGCGTGAGGTCGCGGCCGACGGGCACCTCGCGGGCGGTCGTCTCCGGTGCGGCGCTGCTCATGGCGACGACTCTAGCGTCGTGGTGGTCCGCTCTGCGGCGTGCGTCTCAGGCTGGGGACGACGTGTCGCGGATCGTCAGGCTCCGGAACGTCCGGTTGCTCAGGGGAAGGATCATGATCGCCATCATGGCCCCGCCGAACAACGCGAACGGGATGCCGACCGAGGTCACCGCGGCGAGAGCGCCGAATGCGGCCATCGCGAGGGGCATGAGGCAGTCGTCGCCGAGGCGGGTGAGCGAGCTCATGCGGCCGAGGTAGGCCGTGTCGACCGTGGCCGCGAACGTCGCGCTCAGGAGCACCGACGCGTACCCCGCGGTGACGCCGACGACGAACGCCGCAGCGGCGACCGTCCAGGCAGGACCGAAACCGAGCGCGACGATCGCCGCGCCCTGCACGACGAGCGCCCAGAATCCTGCGAAGGCCTCGCGACGCGGACGCCACCGCAGCACGCTCACGGCGCCCAGCGCGGCTCCGAGTCCGAGCAGCGCCTCGAAGAGCCCCACGGCCTGCGCGCCCCAGCCCTGGTCGTGCGCGCGGAGCGCCAGGCCGATGCCGATCGCCGGGCCGACGGCGAGGTTGAGCCCGGAGAGGGCGACCACGAGCGTCCGGGTCGTGGGATGCGAGCGCAGGTGTCCGAAGCCGCGTCCGATCCCGCGCAGCGTCGACTCCCGCTCGGCGCGGGGCAGACGGAATCGCGGCCGCAGCCAGATCGCGATGAACGCCACGACGAGGGCGAAGGTCAGCGCATTGGCGCTCGCGCTGCCCGCGAGGCCGGACCACGCGACGAGGACGCCGCCGACGGCCGCACCCGCCATGGTGCCGAGACGCGTCGCGGTCTGCGCCATCGCGCTGTACGAGGGCAGGTCCTCCGGACGCACGAGCTGCCGGGCGATCGTGCCCGCCGAGGGCTCGTAGAAGGCGTCGCACACGCCGAACGCGACGGCAGCGCACAGCAGGAGCGCGATGCTCGGAGGTTCGACCAGCACCCAGAGCGCGGCGGCCACCAGAACGGCCACCCGCACCGCGTTGAAGAGCATCATGACGCGGCGGGCATCGGCGCGGTCGGCGATCACGCCGCCGAACAGCAGGATGACGGCCCGCGGAACCGTGCCGGCGGCGACGATGACTCCGGCGACGGCGGGGGAGGCGACCTGCACGGCGGTCCACGCCAGCGCGATCGTCCACATCGCGTCGCCGGCATCGGACAGCGCTTTGACGATGATCCAGGCGTGCACCCGGCGGTCCCGACGGAACGGGGGCGGGACCGTGAGCTGCTCCGGCGCGACGGCGGTCATCACGGCACCGTCGGGAAGGCGTGCGCGAAGAAGAAGATCGGCGTGCGCTCCTGGCCGTCCTCGAGATCGACGGATGCCCGCCACTCGTCGAGCGTCCGCAGAAGCCGAGCGGTGAGGTCGCGCAGTTCGTCGGGTGAGGCCCAGGACGTCGTCTCCGTGTTGGACGCGTCGTACGCCGCGAACGCCGGATCCTCGTGGCGGCGCTGCCAGCGCTGCAGGCGTTCGATCTGCATCCGGATGCTCTGGCGCTGCGCCTCGCGAGCCAGCAGCGCGTCGGCGGGGGAGTCCGCGAAGTCCCCGGCAGACCAGGTGAGACCGCGGCGCGCGACGCGCCACCAGCTCGTGCGTCGATCGCCGTTCGGATCGTCGACGCGTTCCACGAGGCCGGCGCGCTCCAGCATCCGCAGGTGGTGGCTGATGCTGCCGACCTGGCTCTGCAGGGCGTTCGCAACGGTCGTGACCTGCGAGGTCCCGTACAGGATCAGATAGTCGTACATCCGCCGTCGCAGCGGGTGGTGCACGGCGGTGATGACCGAGATGTCCTCCATGCACGCAAACGTACGGCCGACGCGGTCAGACGACAAGACTTCTTGTATATCCCGGAAAATCAACGACGAAGGCCGCTCCAGACGCACCGGAGCGGCCTTCAGAGCGGTCAGTCCGTGGAGTCCGGGGTGCCCGGCGACGCCGTCGCGGCCGCGGAGGCCATGGCCGAGCGCCGGCGACGGCTCCGACGGGCCCGGCGCACACCCCACACGACCAGCACCACGAGGGCCGCGATCGCGAGCCAGGGGAGGAGGAAGCCGACGGCCACGACGAGCGCGTTGAGCGACACCACCAGCCCGTTCCACCCGGCCAGCAAGCCGTCGCCGAACCCGGCGGGATCCGCGGTGGTCGGCTCGGCGGTCTTCGTGAGCTGCACCTGCAGGCTCGACATCGCCACCTGGTCCTGCAGCGCGGTGAGCTGCTGCTGATACGACTCGAGCTGCGCCTGGCGATCGGTCAGCGCGACCTCGGCCTCGATCAGCTCCGACACGCTCCCGGACTGGGCCATGAGCTCGGTCAGACGCTGGACCGAGGCGGTGGTCGCCTCCACACGGGCCTGCAGGTCGATCGTGGTCGAGGTGACGTCCTGCTTCGATATCGAGGAGGAGAGCACCTCTCCCGACTCCCGGAGCTCGTCGATCACGTCGGCGAGCTCGGCGGAGGGGACGCGGATGCTGATCCAGCCGTAGCCGGAGTCCGGCGGCACGGACCCTCGTCCGTCGTCGACCGCGAGGCTCTTGCCGATCTCGGTGCTCTCCACGTATCCGTCGTGCTCGTCGGCCAGCGTCGAGATCTCGTCCGCCGCGTCGGCGATGTCCTTCACCTGCAGGGTCACGGTGCCGGTCGCGATGATGTCCCGCCCGGTCGTATCGACGTCGCCCTGCGCGGGCTGGAGCTCCGGGTCCACCGCGGTGGACTCCGAGAGCGTGTCGGAGGCGCCCAGGGGCGCGCTCCGATCACCGGACCCGGCGGCCGACTCATCGGCGCTCCACCCTGTGGCACCCGAACCGTCTTCGGCGGTGCTCATGGCCGTCCCGCCGACGCTGTTCAGGATGGGAGGCGTCACGAGCACCCCTACCGCGAAGGCGGCCGCGATCCCGGCGCCGGTCAGCCAGCGTCGACGGCGCTCACGCGAGCGGTCGGAGACGGATGCCGGTGCCGGGCGCGGTCGCTCCGAGGCGATCTCCGCGAACACCGCCTCCTCGATGCGTTCGACAGCGGCGTCGGAGAGTTCCGGCAGCGCATCGGTGGTCTTGTCGTTCATGCCTCGCTCGCTTCCTCGACGGCACCGCGCAGACGGGTGCGTACTCGCGAGAGACGATTCCGGACCACGGCGTGACTGATGCCCAGCTCTTCCGCCGCCGCCTGGTAGGCGTACCCCTCCGCGGCGCAGAGCCGGAAGATCTCGCGGTCGAGCTCGCTCAGAGTGCCGATCTCCACGGCGATCCGCTCCGCGAGGGCCGTCGTGATGACCTGATCCTCGACGCTGATCGTCGCGGGGAGCGTGTCGTCCACGGCCTCCGCGGTGTGCGCCTGATCCCGACGTCGCTGGCGCATCCGGTTCGCCGCCTGGAAGCGGCAGATCGTCGCCAGCCACGGCAGGACGGACTCCCCTCGCAGCTCGAGCCCCGGCAGCTTGCGCCACGCGGTCACGAAGGTCTCCTGGGTCACGTCCTCGGCGTCGGCGGGGGATCCGATGATGCCGTGGGCGATCCAGTAGACCGGCCGGACGTACGAGCGGTACAGCTCGCGGAAGGCGCTCTCGTCGCCGGCCGCGGCCTGGGCCACCCATCTCTGATCACTCGTCTGCACGGGCATCCTGATTCCGTTCGGTGTCTCTCACCAGGGAAGTGTCGACGGATGCCCCATCGTCTCAGATCAGTGCGCGGGAGTTCCGCTCGTCGCAGCCTGCGTCGCGTGAGCCGCCTTGATGGTGCTCTGCGACATCTTGTCGATCCACGCCAGGGCGAGCGCCGACACGATGAACACCATGTGGATCACGACCTGCCACAGCACGCCGGTCGGGGTGTACCGGCTGCCTTCGAACGTGCTGCCGCCCTGATCCAGCCCGCCGACCGCGATGAAGGTCTTGAGCAGGTGGATCGAGGAGATCCCGATGATCGCCATCGCGAGCTTGACCTTGAGCACGTTGGCGTTGACGTGCGAGAGCCACTCCGGCTGGTCGGGGTGGCCGTCGGTGTTGATGCGCGAGACGAACGTCTCGTAGCCGCCGATGATCACCATGATGAGCAGGTTCGCGATCATCACCACGTCGATGAGACCGAGGACGGCCAGCATGATCACGGCCTCGTTGATCTCGGTGGGGTGTGCGATGACCTCCTCCACCAGATGCCACAGCTCGACCATGAACACGACGACGTAGACCAGCTGGGCGATGATCAGGCCGATGTAGAGCGGCGCTTGGAGCCACCGGCTGACGAAGATGAGGGAGCCGATCGAGCGCGCCCACGGATTGCGCTGCGGCGTCTCGAGCGGGGCGGGTCCGGAGGCGGGCTGGTCCGTGTGAGAAGTCGTGGTCACGACGACCATTCCACCACGCCGCAGGGTCTAACATGGACTTCTGCGAGAGGGAGTATCCCGGATCCGCGCGTAACGTCATCACGAGCATCGTCGAAGCTGCTCCGGGCGCGCGACGCACCGACGTGTGCGGGGGAGAGACTTTCGGAATTCTCCGTACCCTCTCGAAAGGTCCCGCACGCCCGTGGACATCCCCGTCTGGTTCGAGATCACCTCGATGGTCGTCCTGACCCTCGTGCTGATCGGTGATCTGCTGCTCATCCGCCTCCGCCCGCACATCCCCTCCACGAAGGAGTCGACCCTCTGGGTCGTCTTCTACGTCGGTCTGGCGCTCCTCTTCGCGCTGATCCTCGGCAACGTCGCCGGATGGCGCAACGCGGGCGACTTCATCACCGGATGGGCGCTCGAATACAGTCTCTCGGTCGACAACCTCTTCGTCTTCGTGCTGATCATGGCCCAGTTCGCGGTGCCGCGCCGCCTGCAGCAGCAGGTGCTGATGGTCGGCATCATCATCGCTCTCGTGCTGCGCGGAGCGTTCATCCTCGTGGGTGTCACGATCATCGAGCACTTCTCGCCGATCTTCTACATCTTCGGCGCGTTTCTCATCTACACCGCGATCAAGCAGGCGATGCCCGAGGGCGACCACGACGACGACGTGAAGCGCGAGAACTTCATCGTGCGGCTGCTCCGTCGCCGCATCGACATCAGCGAGACGTACGACGGCTCGAAGATCCGCACCACCGTCGACGGGAAGCGGATGTGGACGCCGATGGTCATCGTGTTCATCACGATCGGCGTGACCGACCTCATCTTCGCGATCGACTCGATCCCGGCGATCTTCGAGATCACGACGAACGGCTTCCTCGTGTTCTCGGCCAACATCTTCGCGCTCATGGGCCTGCGGCAGCTGTACTTCCTGCTCGGCGACCTCCTCGATCGCCTGCGATACCTCCACTACGGCATCGCTGTCATCCTCGGTTTCATCGGCGTCAAGCTGATCCTGCATGCACTGCACGAGAACGAGCTGCCGTTCATCAACGGCGGTCAGCACGTGGAGTGGGTGCCGGACATCGACAACCTCGTGTCCCTCGGTGTGATCGTCGTGTCGATGGCCGTCGCGACGATCGCGAGCCTCGTGGCGTCGTCCCGGGAGAAGCGCGCCGTACGACTCGCGTCCCCGGTGGAGTGACGTTCACCCCTCGGACCAGAGCGACTCCGCCTCGAGCGTCAGGTCGATGAGCTGCCCCAGCAGCGCGCCTGTCGTCGCCGACTGCAGCAGCGTGTAGCGGTCGTACTCGCCGAGCGGGGCGATCGCCGCGAGCTGCCAGGCAGCGGCGATCGGCTCCTCCGACAGCTCGGTGTCGGGAGCCCAGGGGCCGTCGGTCCGCGCGAGGACGCGCCGCACGATCGCCTCGGCCTCAGTGCGCAGCGGGGTGAGCGCGTCGTTCCACACGAGGGCGGGGACGGGCGACGTCTCGGCCCGCGGGTGCGGTTCGTCGTCCGCCCAGCTCTCCACCGTGAACCGTGCGGTGCCGACGGCCATGATGTGCAGCATCTCCGCGTCGGCGGAGACGCTCACGAGGCGCGCCATGGTGCCTATCGCGCTGCGCTGGTCACCGCCGCCGACCTCGTGGCCGCGCTCGATCAGCACGACGCCGAACTGAGGATCCTCCTCGTCGAGGAGCCGTCCGACCATCGTGAGGTACCGCGGCTCGAACACGCGCAGCGGCAGCGGTGTGTACGGGAACAGCACCGATCCCAGCGGGAACATCGGCAACGCGGTCATGAGGCCAGTCAACACCGTGAGACGTACAGTGAACAGATGCGCAGACCACGTCCTGAGATCCCCGCCGCCGGGCAGGAGTCCGTGTGGGAGTATCCCCGGCCGCCGCGCGTCGAGCCCGTGGGTGCACGCGTCACGATCCGACTCGGCGGCGAGGTGGTCGCGGACACCCGCGACGCGGTGCGGGTATTGGAGACCAGCCACCCGCCGGTGTACTACCTGCCGATCGCCGACTTCATCCCGGGGGCGCTCGTCGACGCGCCGGGATCCTCGTTCTGCGAGTTCAAGGGCGCGGCGCGATACCTCGACGTGCACGGCGGAGCCCTCGTCGCGGCGGGCGCCGCCTGGAACTACCCTCACCCGTCGTCGGGCTTCGAGGCGCTGCAGAGCAGGGTCGCGGTCTACGCGGGGCCCATGGACGAGTGCACGGTCGACGGCGAGGTCGTCGTGCCGCAACCCGGTGGGTTCTACGGCGGCTGGGTCACCTCGACCGTGGTCGGGCCCTTCAAGGGCGTCCCCGGGTCGATGGGCTGGTAGCGGCCCGAGTTCCGGCGCGGTTCAGAACGCGCGCAGGTTGGCCTGCAGGCCCCCGTCGACGAACTCCCGCCGCAGGATGCCGCGGCGCCGCAGCACCGGGACGAGCTCGTCGAGAGTGCGGTGCAGCGTCACGGGGTGGAAGTCGCCCCACAGCAGCACGCCGTCGTTGCCCCAGTCGCCGAGCTCCTCGATCAGATCGGCGAACTCCTCCGCGGTGCCCACGAAACCGGTGCGGTCGCTGATCCGGCCGCTGCGCGCGAGCGCGGTGAGGTGCGCCCGCAGGGGCGCGGATTCGTCGCGCTCGCCGACCAGACGCTGGATGCTGCCGCGCGAGACGTGCGGACCGAACACCGACAGGTCGAGCGGTCGATCGAGGTCGAGCGCGGTGAGGTCTGTCTCGAGGTCGCTCGACTGCTTGCGGGCGATCTGCACGAGCGCCGCGTCGTCGGGATCGGCGGAGGCGGCGACGATGCGATCGGCCTCCTCCGCGGACGAGGTGATCACCGGCTGGATCGCGAAGAGGATGCTGATGTCCTCCGGCGCACGACCGGCGGCACGTGCGGCATCGTGGATCTTCGCGCGGTACCCCCGCACGGACGACTCCGTCAACGGCGCGAGCGCGAGCTGGACGTCGGAGTTCGCGCCCGCGAAGCCGAGCCCTCGCCCCGAGCCGCCCGGAGAGACGATCGCGGGCTCGCCCCGCGTGAACGGCACGGCGTTGAGCGGCCCGTCGAACGCGTAGTACTCGCCCCGGTGCTGCACGGCGTGGAGCCGAGAACCGTCCGCGTACACATCGGTGTCCCTGTCGCGCACGAGGGCGCCGTCGTCCCAGCTGCGCCAGAGCGCGCGGATGCCGTCGAGCCACTCCTCGGCGCGGTCGTAGGCCTCGTCGTGTCCGAGCTGGGCGGCCGCCGAGAAATGCCGGGCGCTGCCGGTGTCGGTCACGACGTTGAGTCCGAGACGGTGGTCGCTGAGGTGCTGCAGCGTCGAGAACTGCCGCGCCGCCGTGTACGGCAGGTACGCCGCGGGGTTCACGGTCGGCACGACTCCGAGGTGCCGTGTGGCCTGGAACAAGTAGGGCGCGAGGAGCAGGGGATCGTGCTTCGGACCGCCGAACGCATGGCGCACGCGCAGGTCGATCGTGTCGGCCGAGCCCAGCGAAGGAGCATCCTCGATGATGACCAGATCGAACCCGGCCTGCTCGAGCGTGCGTGCGGCCTCCTGATAGATCTCCGGCCGTGTCCAGTCGTAGTCCCAGTCGAGCGAGGGGTAGCCCCACCCCTGCGGGCCGAACCCCCGGGCGAGGAACCAGCCGAAGTGCTGGAGCCTGCTCATGCGACGGCCTCCCGCGCGGGCTCGAGCACCCGGGTGAGGTCGGCGATGAGGTCGGCGACGTCCTCGATCCCGATGGACAGGCGCAGTGTTCCGGGGCGCACGCCGAGCACCTCGCGCTCCTCCTCGGTGCGATAGGCGTGGCTCGTGGTGCCCGGGTGCAGCACGAGCGAGCGCACGTCGCCGATGTGCGTCATGTGGGTGAACACCCGCACGTCCTCGACGAAGGATCGTGCGGCGGCCAGACCGCCCTTCAGCGTGAACGTGAAGATCGAGCCGAAGCCGCCGCCGAGGTACTTCGTCGCGACCGCGTGATCGGGGTGGCTCTCGAGCCCGACGTAGTCGACGCTCTCCACGGCGTCCTGAGCGGCGAGCCAGCGGGCGACCTCGAGCGCGTTCCGGGACTGCCGCTCGACGCGGAGGCCGAGGGTCTCGGCGCCCTGCCCGATCAGGAAGGCGTTGAGCGGTGAGGGCGCGGCGCCGAACCGCGGGGCGACCGATTCGCGGGCGTACGCGATCCGGGCGTTCCCACCGTGCCGTGCGGCGACGCTCGCGAGACCCGCGCGTCCGGGCAGCACCAGATGCGGGGCGTTGTGCCCGGCGGCGGCGGCGTCGAACCGCCCGTCGTCGACGAGCACGCCGCCGAGCACCGATCCGTGTCCGGCGAGGAACTTCGAGGCGGAGTGCACGACCATGGCCGCCCCGTGCTCGAGCGGACGCACGAGGAACGGGGTGCCGAGGGTGTTGTCGACGATGAGCGGGATCGCCGTCTCGTCGCCCACCGCGCTCACGGCTGCGATGTCGAGCACGTCGTTGCGGGCGTTCGCGATGGACTCGGCGAACAGCGCGCGGGTGTTCGGTCGGATCGCCGCACGCCAGGCATCAGGGTCGCGGATGTCGTCGATGAACGTCGTCTCGATGCCGAGCCGCGCGAAGTTGTCGAGCAGCAGACCCCTCGTGCCCTCGTAGATGTGCGTCGAGGAGACGATGTGGTCGCCCGCGCCGGCGACCGTCAGCAGCGCTGTCGCCACAGCGGCCTGTCCGCTCGCCACGAGGACCGCGTCCGCACCGGACTCGAGCGCCGCGAGCTGACGCTCCACCGCGCGCACCGTCGGGTTGCCCGTGCGCGTGTAGCCGAAGCCCGCGCCGGTGCCGAAGTGGTGCGCCGCGTGGTCGAAGTCGTCGAACTCGAAGCCGGCGGTGAGGTAGATCGGCGTCGCACGCGACGACGCGGTGTCCTGGTTCCGGGCGGCGTGGACGGCCTTCGTGGCGAAGCCGGGGGAGTCGACGGTCATGCAGAGCCCTCTCGATGGTGCGGGTGACAGTACTGTGTCATGGCGCGTCGCACTCCGCGGAAGCGGTGGTAACCTGACGTCATGCGGATCGTGCTCCTTCTTAGCGGCCGCGACGAGACCTCGTTCTGAGCCCCTCCTCGTCGCGGAGTCCACTGTGGGCCGAACCGCCAGCTTCAGGAGAACCGCAATGAACAGCCCCGCAGCAGACTCTGCGTCCGCACGTCGCCGCACCCTGGCCGAGAAGGTCTGGGACGATCACCTCGTCGTCAAGGGCGAGAACGGCGAGCCGGACCTCATCTACATCGACCTGCATCTCGTGCACGAGGTCACGAGCCCGCAGGCCTTCGACGGCCTCCGCGCCGAGGGTCGACCACTGCGTCGCCTCGACCTGACGATCGCCACCGAGGACCACAACACCCCGACGTGGGAGATCGACAAGCCCATCGCCGACCTCACGAGCCGGACGCAGATCGAGACGCTGCGCCGCAACGCCGCCGAGTTCGGGGTGCGGCTGCACTCCCTGGGCGATGCCGAGCAGGGCATCGTGCACGTGGTGGGCCCGCAGCTCGGCCTCACCATGCCGGGCATCACGGTGGTGTGCGGTGACTCGCACACGTCGACCCACGGCGCGTTCGGCGCCATGGCGTTCGGCATCGGCACGAGCGAGGTCGAGCACGTCATGGCGACGCAGACCCTCCCGCTCAAGCCCTTCAAGACCATGGCGATCACCGTCGAGGGCACGCTCAAGCCCGGCGTCACGGCGAAGGACATCATCCTCGCGGTCATCGCGAAGATCGGCACCGGGGGCGGGCAGGGCTACGTGCTGGAGTACCGCGGCAGCGCGATCAGGGCGCTCTCCATGGAGGGCCGCATGACGATCTGCAACATGTCGATCGAGGCCGGTGCACGCGCGGGCATGGTCGCCCCGGACGAGACGACCTTCGCCTACCTGGAGGGGCGCCCGCACGCGCCGAAGGGCCAGGACTGGGACGACGCGGTCGCGTACTGGCGCACGCTCCCCACCGACGAGGGCGCCGCGTTCGACGCCGAGGTGTTCATCGACGCCGACGAACTCGAGCCCTTCGTGACCTGGGGCACGAACCCCGGACAGGGCAGCTCGCTCTCGGCATCCGTCCCCGACCCTGCCGAGATCGCCGATCCGAACGAGCGCGCGGCCGCCGAGCGCGCCCTCGAGTACATGGATCTGACGCCGGGGACACCGCTCAAAGAGGTGCCGGTCGACGCGGTCTTCATGGGATCGTGCACGAACAGCCGGATCGAGGACCTGCGCGCGTTCGCGTCGATCATCGAGGGCAGGACCAAGGCGGAGGGTGTGCGCGTCATGGTCGTGCCCGGCTCCGCACGCGTGCGCCTCGAGGCCGAGGCCGAGGGCCTCGACAAGATCATCACGGACTTCGGCGCCGAATGGCGCTTCGCCGGCTGCTCGATGTGCCTCGGGATGAATCCCGACCAGCTCGCCCCGGGTGAGCGCTGCGCGTCGACCTCGAACCGCAACTTCGAGGGACGCCAGGGCAAGGGCGGACGCACGCACCTCGTGTCGCCGCTCGTCGCCGCGGCGACCGCGATCCGCGGAACGCTGTCGAGTCCCAGCGACCTGTACGAGATGGCGGAGGTCTGACCATGGAGAAGTTCACCACCCACACCGGGATCGCCGCTCCGCTGAAGCGCTCGAACGTCGACACCGACCAGATCATCCCGGCGGTGTTCCTCAAGCGGGTCACCAAGACCGGCTTCGAGGACGCCCTGTTCCACGGCTGGCGCCAGGACCCCGGCTTCGTCCTCAACCAGGACGCGTTCCAGGGTGCGTCGGTCCTCGTCGCAGGACCCGACTTCGGCACGGGGTCGAGCCGCGAGCACGCGGTCTGGGCTCTGCGCGACTTCGGCTTCAAGGTCGTGCTGAGCCCGCGGTTCGCCGACATCTTCCGCGGCAACTCGGGCAAGCAGGGGCTGCTCGCCGCGACGATCTCGGAAGAGGATCTGGAGCGCATCTGGGCCGAGATCGACCGGAATCCCGGGGCTTCCATCACCGTGGACCTCGAGGGCCGCGTCGCCACCATCGGCGAGATCCAGGCCGACCTCGGCATCGACGATTACACTAGATGGCGGCTCCTCGAAGGGCTCGATGACATCGGGCTCACGCTGCGCAACGAAGACAAGATCGCGCAGTTCGAAGCCCGCCGCGAATCGTGGCGGCCCCGGACCCTCCCCGTTCAGTGAACGGCGGGACGGGGGAGCAGAGGGCGACCCCGTCCCGAATTCCGTTGAACGAAGTGAGGCTCCGAATGACGACACCTGTGCGCGATGCTCTGGCGGATGGAGTCCCTGCGTTGACCGGAGACGTCCTCGCCATCCGCGGAGGGCGCCCGCTGCGCGGCCGCGTCGACGTCAAGGGCGCGAAGAACCTCGCCACCAAGGCGATGGTCGCGACGCTCCTCGGCGAGACCGCGAGCACGCTGCGCGACGTCCCCGACCTCAGCGACGTCGCCGTGGTGCGCTCGCTGCTCGAGGTGCACGGCGTCCAGGTGTCGGCTGGTGACGAGCCCGGCTCCCTCGTGTTCGACCCCAGCGGCGTCGAGTCCGCGCACATGGAGGAGATCGACGCTCACGCCGGTGCCTCGCGCATCCCGATCCTGTTCTGCGGGCCGCTGCTGCACCGCCTCGGGCAGGCGTTCATCCCCGATCTGGGCGGATGCCGCATCGGCGACCGTCCCATCGACTTCCACCTCGACGCGCTGCGCAAGTTCGGCGCCATCGTCGAGAAGCTCCCGAGCGGCATCCGTCTCTCCACCGGCGGCGCACGTCTGCACGGCGCGAACATCCACCTCCCGTACCCCAGCGTGGGTGCGACCGAGCAGGTGCTGCTGACCGCGGTCCGCGCCGAGGGCACGACCGAGCTCCGCAACGCGGCGATCGAGCCCGAGATCATGGATCTCATCGCGGTGTTGCAGAAGATGGGCGCCATCATCTCCTACGAGCCCAACCGGGTCATCCTCATCGAGGGTGTGGAGACGCTGCGCGGGTACGATCACCGGTCGATCTTCGACCGCAACGAGGCGGCGTCGTGGGCGTCCGCTGCACTCGCGACCGACGGCGAGATCTTCGTCGGCGGGGCCAAGCAGCAGGAGATGCTCACGTTCCTCAACGTCTTCCGCAAGGCGGGCGGCTGGTTCGACATCCAGGAGGACGGCATCCTGTTCCGCCGCGGTGGCGAGCTCAAGCCCGTCGTCGTCGAGACCGACGTGCACCCCGGATTCATGACGGACTGGCAGCAGCCGCTCGTCGTGGCGCTCACGCAGGCGCACGGCCGCTCCGTCGTGCACGAGACCGTGTACGAGAACCGCATGGGCTTCACCGACGCGCTCGTCAAGATGGGCGCGGACATCGTCGTGCACCCCCGCGGCCTGCAGGCCGGACCGCGTCGTGTTCCGCGTCGCGACCTCGAGCAAGCCGCCGTGATCACGGGACCGACCCCGCTGCACGGCGCCGACATCGTGGTGCCGGACCTGCGCGGGGGATACAGCCATGTGATCGCCGCTCTCACGGCGGAGGGCCAGTC
This sequence comes from Microbacterium sp. NPDC089696, assembly GCF_044749125.1. Classification (NCBI taxonomy): domain Bacteria; kingdom Bacillati; phylum Actinomycetota; class Actinomycetes; order Micrococcales; family Microbacteriaceae; genus Microbacterium; species Microbacterium sp. NPDC089696. The sequence continues at coordinate 1,836,526 of NZ_JBIVHF010000001.1, forward strand.
GCAGGTCTCGGGCGTCGACATCCTGAGCCGCGGCTACGAGAAGTTCCTCGCCAAGCTCGACGCCCTGGGCGCCGACTTCGACGTCGTCCGGTGACGACGATGGGTTCCCGGTCGCCGGAGACCACCCGCCCGAGTCTGTTCTGGCCGGTCGCCGCGATCGTCCTGCCGCTCGTGGGGCTGCTCGCGCGCATCCGCATCACGGGTGCGGAGAAGCTTCCCCGTGAGGGCTCCTTCGTGCTCGCGCCGAACCACTACTCGGAGTTCGACCCGCTGATCGTGGCGGTCGCCGTGTGGCGCATCGGCCGCGCGCCGCGGTTCATGGCCAAGGAGAGCCTGTTCCGGGTGCCCGTGGTGGGTTGGATCCTGCGGAAGACCGGCATGATCCCGGTCGCGCGCTCGTCGTCGGCCGCTGCGGCGAAGCAGACGATGCGGCAGTCGCAGGAGCTCGTCGAGCACGGCCGTGGTGTCATCGTGTATCCGGAGGGGACGCTCACCCGCGACCCCGACATGTGGCCGATGCGCGGCAAGTCCGGTGCGGTGCGGCTCGCCCTGGCGGGCGGTCTCCCGGTGATCCCGATGGCCCACTGGGGTACGCAGGCGATCATGGGTCGGTACCAGAAGGGTCTGAGTCTCTGGCCGCTGCGAAAGCCGGTGCAGGTCGTGGTCGGCGATCCGGTCGACCTGTCCGATCTGCGGCACCGTGCGGGCGAGCCCGCCGCGCTGAACGAGGCCACCACTCGTGTCATGAACGCGATCACCGCGCTCCTGGAAGGACTCCGCGACGAGAAGGCCCCCGTCGAGCGGTGGAACCCCGCCGCCCACGGGCAGAAGGAGACGGGACGCCTTGACTCCTAAGCGCACCGCACCATCCGGACCCCGGGTCGCCGTGATCGGCGCCGGCAGCTGGGGCACCACGTTCGGCAAGATCCTCGCCGACGGCGGGGCCCAGGTCACCATGTGGGCCCGCCGTGCCGAACTCGCCCACGAGATCGACGAGGCCAAGCGCAACTCGCGCTACCTGCCCGGGATCAACCTGCCCCGCAGCATGGCGGCGACGCACGAGCTCGCGATCGCGATGCGTGACGTCGATCAGGTGTACCTGTCGGTGCCGAGCCAGTCGCTGCGTGAGAACCTCAAAGCGCTGAGGCCGCTGCTCTCCGACAGCGACGCGAAGATCGTCAGTCTCATGAAGGGCGTCGAGCGCAGTACCGGACTCCGCATGAGCCAGGTGATCGAGCAGGAGCTGCGGTGCGATCCCGACCGCGTCGCGGTCGCGTCCGGTCCGAACCTCGCGCTCGAGATCGCCCGGGAGCAGCCCACCGCCGCCGTGATCTCCTCCCGCAGCCAGGAGACCGCCGAGGAGGTGGCGCGCGCCGCGCGCAACGGCTACTTCCGCACCTTTGTGAACACCGATGTGATCGGCACCGAGTTCGGTGGCGTGCTGAAGAACCTCATCGCGGTCGCGATCGGCATCGTCGACGGCGTCGGCTACGGCGAGAACACGAAGGCGTCGATCATCACGCGCGGCCTCGTGGAGATGACGGACTTCGCCGTGGCGAACGGCGCGCATCCCGAGACGCTGCAGGGACTCGCCGGCCTCGGCGACCTGATCGCGACGTGCCAGTCGCCCCTCAGCCGCAACAACACGGCCGGGCGCCTGCTCGGCCAGGGCTACAGCTTCCAGGACGTCGTGAAGCAGATGCAGCAGACCGCCGAGGGACTCGCGTCCGTCGCCCCGGTGCTGCAGCTCGCACGCGAGTCCGAGGTGGACATGCCCATCGTCGAACAGGTGAAGATGGTGCTCGACGGGAAGATGGATCCCCGCGACATCGCACCCCACCTGACGACGGACGACGACACCCCGCAGGGTGAGAGGACCAACCATGGACAAGCAGACGGTGGTGGTGCTCTTCGGAGGGCGCTCCAGCGAGCATTCGATCAGTTCCGCAACGGCGGGCGGGGTGCTGGGCGCGATTGACCGCGACCGCTATCGGGTGATCCCCGTGGGGATCACCCGCGAGGGCGCCTTCGTGCTCGAGGACGACGATCCTGCGAAGTTCCCGTTGGACGCCGCGCACCTGCCCGAGGTCGTGGACAACGGCACCCGGGTGCTGTGGCCCGAGCCGGGCGGTGACCGCACATTGCGCGTCGTCCGGACCGACGGCGCCACGGAGGGGCTGGGCGAGATCGACATCGTGCTCCCGATCCTGCACGGCCCGCACGGCGAGGACGGCACCATCCAGGGATACTTCGACACGCTCGAGGTGCCGTACGCGGGTGGCGGGGTGCTCGACTCGGCGCTGTGCATGGACAAGCACTTCATGAAGATCGCGCTGCAGGCCGCCGGGATCCCCGTGGCCCCGTGGCGCACGGTGCGCGCGCGGGAGTGGGCGCAGGATGCCGCGCGCGTGCGCTCCGCGGCCGCCGAGCTCGGCCTGCCGCTGTTCGTCAAGCCGGCGCGCGCCGGATCGAGCGTCGGCGTCTCGAAGGTCGAGTCCCCGGACGAGCTCGACGCCGCCCTCGCCATCGCGTTCGCGGAGGACGACAAGGTCCTCATCGAGACCGGGGTGTCCGGCCGGGAGATCGAGGTCGCGGTGCTCGAGAGCGCCGAGGGCGTGCGGGCCTCGCTGCCCGGGGAGATCGTGCTCACCGCGCGCGGCTTCTACGACTTCGAGGGCAAGTACCTCGGTGGTGACGGCGTCGACGTCGTCTGTCCTGCGGAGCTCGACGACGCGCAGATCGCGGCGATCCAGGACGCCGGCATCCGCGCGTTCGAGGCCGTGGACGGGCGTGGACTCGCGCGCGTGGACATGTTCCTCACGCCCGAGGGGGAGCTCGTCGTGAACGAGCTCAACACCATGCCGGGCTTCACGCCGATCTCGATGTTCCCGAAGTGCTGGGTGGCGTCGGGCCTGAGCTACGGCGACCTCATCTCGGAGCTGATCGAGGCCGGTCTGCGCCGCTGAGCGTTCCGCGCCGACGAACGGAGCGGGTCAGCCCTCGGTCGATCCCGTTCCGTCGTCCGTCGGGACGCGGTCGGTGCACCGTGCGGTCGCGGGCTCGAGGCCGGACTGGATGCTCTTCGACAGCGTGTCCACGACCGTGCGGAAGTCGAGCTCCTCACCGCGGCGGATGATGACCTCGACCGCGGGGTCCCGGCCGTAGGTCACGAGGCGTTGACGCTGCTCCTCCTGATCGAGGACGAGCCAGTCGACGCCGCCGATCGTCGTGCACACCTCTGTCGACGGCGCGGGCACGTCGACGCCGCAGCGTAGCACCACGGTGGGGTCGCCCCACGCGCCGGTCGCCTGCGCGTCGGTCCACACGCGGTCGAGATCGCCCACGGCGTCGGGCAGCAGGACGGAGACCTCGGCGCATGCCGGATTGTTCGCGTCGTCCGCGGGCTCCAGATGGATCGTGGTCGAGCAGCCGGCGAGGCCTGCGGCGGCGACCAGCATGCCCGCGACGAGGAGCAGACGACGAGAGGAGGGCATGCATCCAGGCTACCTTTGACTCCATGCCCTCCCGACCCGACTCCGACGACCCGCGCCTCGGAGACCTCTCCGAGGGCGAGATCCTCCGTGCGATCCTGACCCGGACCGTTCCCGGCGCGCACACGCTGATCGGGCCGGGCGACGACGCCGCGCTCGTTTCCACGCCCTCGGGCTCGGTCGTCGTCACCACGGACACGCTCGTGCACGGCCCCGACTTCCGGCTCGCCTGGTCGAGCGGATACGACCTGGGATGGAAGGCCGCAGCCGTCAACCTCGCCGATGTCGCCGCGATGGGTGCGCGCCCCACGGCTCTGCTGGTCGCCCTCGCGGTGCCGCGCGACCTGCGGCTGTCCTTCGTGGAGCAGCTGGCCGACGGCTTCCGCGAGGCCTGCGCCGCGCTCGCGCCCGGCTGCGCGGTCGTGGGAGGAGATCTCACGGTGTCCGACGTGCTCACGGTCGCGGTCACGGCGCTCGGCGACCTCGAGGGGCGCCCGGCGGTCACACGCGCCGGCGCACGGCCCGGGGATGCCGTGGCGATCGCCGGGGAGCTGGGACACGCCGCTCGCGGGCTCGCCGTGCTGTTCGGGCGGTTCCGCGACGGCGACACCCCGGTGCCCGTGGACGCCATCCGTCTGGGAGACGGAGAGCGGGCGGCGCTGGCGGCGCAGCTGCGACCGTCGCCGCCGATCGGCCTCGGTCCGGTGGCCGCGCTCGCGGGGGCGACGGCGATGATGGACGTGTCGGACGGGCTCGCGCTCGATGCCCGGCGTCTCGCGGCCGCATCCGGTGTCACGATCGCCCTCGACGGGGCAGCGCTCGGCGACGATCCGGAGCGCGCCCTCGCCGGGGGAGAGGACCACGCGCTGCTCGCCACGTTCCCCGACGAGGTGCTCCCTCCCGGATACCGCCGCATCGGCGAGGTGCGTGCCCGGGGCGGGCAGGATCTGCTGGTCGACGACCGCCCGGTCGATGTGAGCGGGTGGGACCCCTACCGCGACTGGGACTCCGCTGCGGGCTGACCCTCGTCTTCCGCGGGCCCGGCCCACCAGATCCTCGTGTCGCCGTAGGTCTTGTCGCGCAGGAGCTCCAGCTTGGCGGCGTCGAGGTCCGGGGGCGTCGAGCGTCGCGCGCGCTCGATCACCACGACGGCATCCGGGCTGAGGAGCGGCGCGAGCGCCACCAGATCGGCGGTCATCGCGTCGTCGTCGAGGTCGTAGGGAGGGTCCGTGAACACGAGATCGAAGGGTCCGGTCGCCCGCTGGAGATATGCCCGCACCGTGCTCTGGTGCACGCGCGCGGCGGGGAGCCCGCCCGCCTTCGCGACGACGGCGGCGTTGCGCCTCACGATCGCGGCGGCGGCACGACCGTGCTCCACGAGATCGACGTCGGCGGCGCCGCGGCTCAGGGACTCGAGACCGAGCGCCCCGGAACCCGCGTACAGGTCGAGCACGTGTGCGCCGACGAGCGCGTCGGACGACTCCAGTGCGCCGAACAGCGACTCCCGGACGCGGTCGCTCGTGGGTCTCGTCCCCGCCCCAGGGACCTCGAGCCGTGCTCCGCGTGCCGTCCCGGCGATGATCCTCGTCACCCGTTCACGATACGACAGCCGCGGAGCGCGCCGTGTCGGCGCTGCCTCCTAGACTCGAATCATGCCGCTCACGCTCGACACGTCGCTGGCGGAGGCGCTCGGCGCCACCCCGGCGAAGACGCTCGATCGCGCCTTCGGGATGGCGACCGTGGGCGACCTCCTCTCGCACTATCCACGCCGCTACGCGGACCCGGGCGAGCTCACCCCGATCAGGGAGCTGCCGATAGGAGAGACCGTCACGATCGTCGCCGAGGTGCTGTCGTCGAGCGCCCGTGCGATGCGCAACCGCCGCGGCGCGATGGCGGACGTCGTGATCGGCGACGGGATCGGCAAGATGTCGCTGACCTTCTTCGCCAAGAACCTCGGTGCGGCCAAGTGGCGCTCCGAGGAGCTCGCGGTCGGACGGCGAGGCGTGTTCTCGGGCAAGGTCGGCGAGTTCAACGGCGTGACCCAGTTCGCGCACCCGGAGTACGAGCTCTTCGACGACGAGGATGCGGCCCGGCGCCGAGCGGATGCGCGCGCGGCAGTGCTGATCCCGATCTATCCGGCGACGTCGAGTCTGCAGACCTGGCAGATCGCGAAGTTCGTGGGCCGTGTGCTCGACGACCTCGTCGATGTGCCCGAGCCGTTGTCCGCCGAGGTCCGTGCTCGCGAGGAGCTGCTCACCGCGCGCGACGCGCTCGAGCAGATCCACCGACCGAAGACCCGCAACGACATCGACCCCGCGGTGCGCACGCTGCGCATGCACGAGGCACTCACGCTGCAGACCGCTCTGCTGCAGCAGCGCGACGCCGTGCGCTCGCTCTCGGCCACCGCGCGCCCGACGGCGCCCGGAGGCCTGCTCGAACGCTTCGACGCGGCGATGCCGTACACGCTCACCCCCGACCAGCACACGGTCGGCGAGGCGGTCGCGGCCGACCTCGTGGGCTCGTGGCCCATGAACCGCCTGGTGCAGGGCGAGGTCGGCTCCGGCAAGACGCTCGTGGCGCTGCGAGCGATGTTGCAGGTCGCCGAATCCGGCGGGCAGGCCGCACTCATCGCACCGACGGAGGTGCTCGCGGCGCAACACCTCCGGTCGATCACGAAGATGCTCGGGCCGCAGCTCGCCCCGCTCGTCATGCCGACGCTGCTCACTGGGCAGCTCCCGGCGGCGGAGAGGCGCAAGGCAGCGCTCCGGGTCGCCTCGGGGCAGTCGCTCATCGTCGTCGGGACCCACGCCCTGCTCGGCGAGAAGACCACGTTCGCCGATCTGGGGCTCGTCGTGGTCGATGAGCAGCATCGTTTCGGCGTGGAGCAGCGTGAGGCCCTCCGTGCCAAGGGATCGAGCCCGCACGCGCTGGTGCTCACCGCGACCCCGATCCCGCGCACGGTCGCGATGACCGTCTTCGGTGATCTCGACACGTCCGTGATCCGCACGCTGCCGAAGGGGCGGGCGGGCATCGAGTCCTTCGTGGCACCGCTCGCCGAGCATCCGGGCTGGTTCAACCGCGTCTGGGAGCGCGCGGCGGAGGAGATCGCGCAGGGGCGCCAGGTCTTCGCGGTGTGCGCGGCGATCGACACGACCAAGAAGACCGCGGAAGCGGGGGAGATCCTCCTGCAGCCCGAGGGTGCGTCGGGCCCGCGCTGGGGTGTGGTGCAGCTCGACGAGGCTCTCGCGACCCATCCGACGCTCGGCGGTCTGCGTCGCGCGGTGCTGCACGGCCGGATGCCCTCGGACGAGAAGGACGCCGTGATGCAGGCCTTCGCGCGCGGCGACATCGATCTGCTCCTGGCGACCACCGTGATCGAGGTCGGCGTCGACGTGCCCAACGCGTCGACCATGATCGTGCTCGATGCGGATCGCTTCGGCGTGTCGCAACTCCATCAGCTGCGAGGACGCGTGGGCCGAGGAGGCGTGCCCGGGCTGTGCCTGCTCGTGACCGAGGCGGAGTCCGGCTCGGTGGCGCGTGAGCGCGTGGATGCCGTGGCGGCGACGCTCGACGGATTCCAGCTGGCCGAGGTGGACCTCGAGCTCCGCGGCGAGGGCGACGTGCTCGGTGCGGCGCAGGCGGGCGTGCGCTCGTCGCTCAAGCTGCTGCGCGTCGTCAAGGACTCGAAGCTCATCGTCCGGGCGCGGGAGCTGGCGGAGGGCATCCTCGCCGACGACCCCGATCTCCGGGCGAATCCCGGGCTGCGGTCGGCGATCGCGCGTCGCGTGAGTGACGAGGATCGGGCCGCTCTCGCCAAGAACTGAGCCCGTCGCATCCAGTCGGGCCATAGGGAGAGGTGCTCTAGGCTGGGAGCATGAGCAGCCGGATCGCCGTCGTCCCGGGTTCCTTCGATCCGCCGACCCTGGGTCACCTCGACGTGATCCGTCGGGCGGCGAAGCTGTACGACGAACTCCACGTCCTCGTCGTGCACAATCCCGGCAAGGAGGCGATGCTGCCGATCGCACAGCGCATGTCACTGCTCGAGCAGTCCATCGCGGAGGACGGCATGGACGGCAACGTGATCGTCGGCTCCTGGAGCATGGGCCTGCTCGTCGACTACGCGCGCGACGTGGGCGCCGGCGTGCTCGTCAAGGGCATCCGCTCGCAGATCGACGTCGCGTACGAGTCGCCGATGGCGATCGTGAACAGGCACCTCGCCGACATCGAGACCGTCTTCCTGCTGCCCGACCCCGCGCACGCGCTCGTCTCGAGCTCGCTGGTGCGTCAGGTCGCGGGCCTGGGCGGCGACATCGCGCCGTTCGTGCCGCCCGCCGTCGCGGCGTTCCTCGACACCGGCGGACGCGGGATCTGAGCGGCGCGATCGCGGTGCGGTCAGCCGGCGACCAGCCTCGGACGCTCGCGAGCCGGTAGCATTGCCGGGTGCGTTCCCGACTCAACGGCCCCTTCGTCCTCCCCGTCCGCGACATCGTGCGCAAGCCGGGGGAGATGCGCGAGCATGCCTTCACGGTGACACTCGCGGAGCCGTGGGGTGAGGGGATCGTCTCGTTCGCCCAGGATGCCGAGCTCGACGTCGACGTGCGTCTCGAGTCCGTGCACGAGGGCATCCTCGCGTCGGGGACCGTCGACGCGGAGTACTCCGGAGTGTGCGGGAGATGCCTCACGGACATCGCCCGGCCTGTCGAAGTCGAGTTCCAGGAGCTTTTCGCGTATCCTGGTGAGGAAGAAACTGACTTCGAGGTTCAAGACGACCACGTGGATCTTGAAACTCTGGTCAGGGATGCGGCCGTATTGTCGCTTCCCTTCCAGCCGGTGTGTCAGCCGGATTGCCTCGGGCTCGACCCGGTCACAGGCGAGAGGCTGACCGAGAGCACCGGATCGGAGCAGGCCGCTCCCATCGATCCTCGATGGAGTGCGCTCCAGAAGATCACAGACCAGGACGGTACGGCAGAGAGCCGGGCCGCCGAGAAAGAAGAGAGCTAGTCATGGCTGGTAACCCCCCGAAGCGCAAGGTCTCCCGTTCCAACACCCGCTCGCGCCGCGCGCAGTGGAAGGCCGAGGCTCCCGCGCTCGTCAAGACCGTCGAGAACGGCAAGGTCGTCTACAGCCGTCCGCACCAGGCCAAGGTCGTCACGGACTCGCAGGGCACCGAGCTGTTCCTCGAGTACAAGGGCCGCAAGGTCGCCGACGTCTGAGTCGCGACCCCAGCGCTGTGACAGTGGTCCCCGAAGGGACGCGCACACTTCCTGAGAAGCTCCGTGTCGAGATCGACGCGGAGCTTCTGGAGTTGGCGCTGACCCATCGTTCGTACGCCTATGAGCACGGTGGCATCCCGCACAACGAGAGGCTCGAGTTCCTCGGCGACTCGGTGCTCGGGCAGGCCGTCACGGTCATGCTGTTCACGACGCACCCCGACCTCGACGAGGGATCGCTGGCCAAGCGCCGCGCGAGCGTCGTCTCCACGGTCGCCCTCGCGGAGGTGGCGCGAGGAATCGGACTCGGCGAGCACCTCCTGCTCGGGCGCGGGGAGGAGCAGACCGGCGGCCGCGACAAGGACTCGATCCTCGCGGACACGATGGAGGCCGTCTTCGGAGCGACCTTCCTCTCGGCGGGTCCGGACGCCGCGACCGAACTCGTGCTGCGGCTCACGAAGCCGCTGCTCGCCGACCCCGAGCGCTACGGCGCGGCGATGGATCCGAAGACCAGCCTGCAGGAGCTCGCCGCCCGGCTCGGGTCGACGCCTCCGCAGTACTCGGTCGAGGCGAGCGGTCCCGACCATGATCGTCGTTTCACTGCGACCGTCGTCGTGGGGGAGCTCACCATGACCGGTCTCGGCAGCAGCAAGAAGACGGCGGAGATGGCGGCAGCGCTCAGCGCCTGGCGTCTGCTCGACCAACGTGCCTGAGCTCCCCGAGGTCGAGGTCGTCCGCGCGGGCCTTGCGCCGGCGGCGATCGGCGCCCGCATCACGGCCGTCAGCGTGTTCGACGAGCGAGCGCTGACTCGTCACCCCGCCGGTGCGGCCGACTTCGTCTCGCGCCTCGAGGGACGTCGCTTCACCGCAGCGGACCGCCGAGGGAAGTTTCTCTGGTTGCCGCTCGAGGGCGACGAGTCGGCGCTCATCGCCCATCTGGGCATGAGCGGGCAGATGCTGCTGCGCGCCCCCGATGCCGTCCCGGAGCGGCACGAGCGCATCCGTCTCCACCTCGATCATCCGACGCACGGCGACCTCGCCGTCGTGTTCGCCGATCAGCGCACGTTCGGCTCCCTCGCGGTCGATGACCTGACGTCCGACGGACCGAGCCGCATCCCGACGCAGGTCGTGCACATCGCGCGGGACCCGATCGATCCGTTGTTCGATGACGTGGCGTTCCTCACGGCGCTGCGACGGCGGAGCAGTGCCGTGAAGCGAGTGCTCCTCGACCAGCAGGTGGTCAGCGGCATCGGCAACATCTACGCCGACGAGTCGCTGTGGGCGGCCCGGATCCACCCGGAGACCGCTGCGTCGTCGCTGTCGACGCAGGCCGTCCGTCGTCTGCTCGCCGAGATCCGTGTCGTGCTCCACAAGGCGCTGGCCGAGGGCGGCACGAGCTTCGACGCGCAGTACGTGAACGTCAACGGACAGGCCGGCTACTTCGCGCACTCGCTCAACGCCTACGGGCGCGGGGGAGAACCGTGTCCCCGCTGCGGCGGGCCGATCCGCCGCGAGGCGTTCATGAACCGGTCGAGCCACTACTGCCCCCGCTGCCAGCGTCGCCGCTGAGCATCCCGGTGCGCGGGCGCCTCACGCCGCCTGGAACGAGCGCGCGAGCAGCGGTCGTGTGATCCGCGTCGTCGTCCAGACCACGCCGACCCCGATCGCGACGACCGCGGCGATCGTGATGAGCGAGATCGGGGCGGTGATCAACGCGATGCCCAGGAGAGGGAGCACGAGCGCCGCGGCGCACAGGGCCGACCCGATCGCCGTGATGAGCAGCGGCGACATGATCGCGCGCCGGCGGGCGGCATCGACGGTTTCCAACGGCACGCCGAGATCGTGGAGACTCCGGTGCAACTCCCGCTCGTCGAGGATCGCGGCGGCCTGGTTGACGCCGACCGACGCGGCCACCATGAGGAACGATCCCACGAGCGTGATGATGAGTCCGGTGCGGATGTCGGCGATCAGCGTCGCGTCCTGTGACGATCCCTCGCCGTCCATGAGCGAGAGCAGCGACACCCCGGTACCGGCGAACACCGCCATGAAGCTCGCCATGGAGATGCCGCTCACCTGACGCCAGGCGGCTTTCGGAGAGTCGAGCACGGTCCGCGCGGCGAGCAGACGCTCCGGGCGTTCGGCACGCCGCAGCTGGCGGGTCGCGGTGATCTTCAGGACCCACGGGCCGAGAACGTTCAGCACGGCGAGGGCAGCGGCGAACAGCCCGGCGAGCACGACGATCGTGGTCGTGAGGCCTGCGATCGACGGGAACACCGTGATCAGCACGAAGGCGAGCACGAGCACGGCCACCGCGATGACTGCACGGAACCAGTGCACGGTCGACACCGTGCTACGCATCCGCACGCCGAGAGGGGAGATGGCCACACGACGCAGCCCCAGCGCGGCGCTCCCCGCGGCGATCAGCAGGATCCCGGCGACGACGGCGATCACCGTCAGCGGCGGAAGCAGCACGGACGTCAGACCGAGCGGCTCGCCGCGGAACGGGATCAGGCCGATCAGCGGGCTGAGGGCGACGGAGCCGAGCACCCCGACGACAGCCCCGATCCCGGCGACCAACAGGGATTCGACGACGGTCGCGATGCCGACGCCCGCCGGCGTCACGCCCAGCAGACGCAGAGTAGACAGACGTTCGTCGCGACGCCGCGCTGAGAGGCGGGCTGCGGCGCCTCCGAGGCCCGCGAGCGGGACGACGAGCAGCACCAGCGCGATCGCGGCGAGAGCCTGGTAGAGCCCGGCCATGTCGTCGGTCCACGACCAGAACGACTGCGCGCCGCCGACGACGGTGAGCACGAGTGTCGTCACGAGGGCGAACGCGACGATCGGCAGGGCGAGAACGGCGTTCTGGCCGGGAGTCGGACGGAGCAGCAGACGCAGGACGTGCGGGTTCATGCGGACACCGCCGAGCTCACGATCCGTCCATCGCGGACCGCGACGATGCGGGAGCAGCGTGCGGCGACCTCGGGGTCATGGGTCACGACGAGCAGGGTGCGCCCCTGACCGGTGGTCGACCACAGCAGGGCGTCCATCACCTCCTGCGAGGTCTGCGAGTCGAGGGCACCCGTCGGCTCGTCGGCGAACACCAGCTCCGCACCGGTCGCCTGGGCGCGCGCGATGGCCACGCGCTGCGCCTGACCGCCGGAGAGCTCCCCGATGCGACGGTCTTCCATTCCCGAGAGGCCGAGGGCGGCGAGCCACGACGCCGCGTGCTGAACGGCATCCGCTCTCTTCACGCCGTTGATCATCGAGGCGAGCGCGACGTTCTCGACGGCCGTGAGCTCGGGGATCAGCAGACCCTGCTGGAACACGAAGCCGAACCGCTCGCGTCGCAGCCGCGAACGGTCGGTCTCGCGGAGTCCGGAGATCTCGACCGGATGCCCCACCGACGGCTGGAACGTCACCGTGCCCGCATCCGGGGCGACGATGCCGGCGAGCACATGCAGCAGGGTCGTCTTGCCCGACCCCGACGCGCCCATGATCGCGACGGACTCGCCGCGGTGGATCGTGAGGTCCACCCCGGCGAGTGCGCGCGTGGTTCCGTAGGACTTGCTGAGGGCTCGGGCTTCGAGGACGGAGGAGTTCATGCTCCCAGCCTCGCGAGAAGTCGGCCGTCGTCGCGTCGGTCGGACGGATGATCGATCGCCGGAGTCGTACTCCGCGCGGATGATCCTCAGATCCGCTTCTGCCAGGCTCCGGCGTACGACACGGGCACGAAGCCGATCGCCTCGTTGATGCTCAGCATCGGACGGTTCTCCTCGGCGTTGAACGTCGAGACCACGGCGGACGCAGGCATGAGCTCGCGCCACCGCAGGAGGTTCGCGCACTTCACGATCATCCCCAGGCGGTGCCCGCGGTGCTCGCTCGCCACGAGGGTCCCGAACTGGTGCGTCACCCCGCTGCGATCCGCGCCGATCAGAAGCTCGTTGTACGCGACGAGCGCACCCGTGGGCACGTGCTGCACCGCGACCACCGAGAACGCCTGGCCCGCTGCGGTGTTGCGCGCATCGCGACGGATCACCCGATCTGCATCCCACTCCTCGGCGACGAACTCCATGTCGCCGCTGGGGGCGTCCGTCGACAGGCGTGCGAGGATCGCGGCGTATCCGTCACGGTGCTCGACGGGCGTCGGCGCCATCCAGTGCACGGTGCGGTAGTCCGGTCCGGCGTGCGCTTCGGCCTCGGCCAGCGCGGCGACGAGCGGCGCTGGATCGGCGCGCAGGTCGAGCTCGCTGTTGCGCTCGACCTGCTCGCACACGTAGCCGTGGCGCTCGAGCGCATCGGTGAGGGGGATCGCGGGGATGCGACCCCACCCGGTGCGCGGCACGATCATGCGCTCCGTCTCGATCGGCCGGTGCAGAGTCCACTTCTGCAGGAGCGTGCGCCCGCGGGCGTGGGCCTCGCGCTCGGCGAGATCGAGCAGCGCATCCTCGACTCCGAGTCCCGCCGACGACTCCGGGACGAGGACGTCGATCTCCGCAGCGCGCGCTTCGGCCTCCTGGGCGAAGTCCATCGCGAGCATGCCGACGACGTCGTCGCCCGCGCGGGCCACGAACCCCAGGCTCAGCGAATCGGTGTTCTCCTGCCACGCGGCCAGCATCTGTGCGGCGTCGGGCGCGAGATCGGGCAGCCCGGTGGCCTCGTCGCAGACCAGCCGGTTCAGCGCGCCGAAGGCGAGGAAATCCGCGGCGTCCGGATCCTCCAGCGACGCGGGGACGGTCAGCGGTCTGATGGTGAGAGTGGTCGCGTTCACGCGAGTTCCTTCCTCCAGGCGCCTTCGTAGGCGATGGCGTCGAAGCCGAGGGCTTCGTTGATGGAGAGCATGGGCCGGTTCTCCTCGGCGTTGTACGTGATGATGCTCGGCGAGTCCGGCGCGATGTCCGACCAGCGCAGCAGCGCCGCGCACTTGAGGAGCTGTCCGAGTCGATGGCCGCGGTGCTCACGCAGGACGAGGGTGTCGTGCTGGTGCGTCGTCGACGCGAGGTCGGGCCCGATCCCGAGCTCGGTGAAGCCCGCGAGATCGCCCGTGTCGACGTGCTGCGCCACCGTGACGAGGACGCGCTGTCCCATCTCGACGGTCCGCTCCTCGCTGCGGGTCAGGCGGTCGCCGTCCCAGGTCTCCTCATCGGCGTCGAGCCCTGCCGAGGGGGCGTCCGTCGACATGCGCGACTTCATCCACGCGAACCCGTCGAGGTGTTCGGCGGGCGTGGGTATCTCCCACTGGAGGATCCGGTACCCCCGAGACGCCTCGTGGGCCTCGGCGAGGAGCTCCCGTGCACGCTTCTCGGTCCCGGGAGTGCGGGGCAGGCGACTGATGCGGTACACCTGCTCGAGCACGAAGCCCTGACGGGCCAGGAACCGGGCGACGTGGTCGTCCGGAACGCTCCCCATCCCGGTGCGGGCGGTGAGCCGGTCGCCGTCGCTCTGCGGCTGCTCCGTCCAGTTCTGGATCACGGTGCGGCCGTGGGAACGCGCGAAAGCCTCCACGTGCGGGAGGATCGCGCTGCCCATTCCGCGGCCCCACGCCTGCGGTCGCAGCTCGATCGTGGCGATAGCGACCCGCGAGTCCTTCTCGTGCGGGATGTCGATGACGGCACGACCCACGATCTCGTCCCCGAGGCGGACGGCCCAGACGAGAGTGGTGCGCTCTTCGCGGGAGCGCAGGAGCGGCAGCAGCGCCTCGGGGGTGAGGTCCTGCTCGTCGCGACCGGAGATCTCGCGGTACACGAGGTTTCGGACGCGGGCGAGTTCACGGAACTCGCCCGCGTCCGCGGCATCCGCCCGTGCGGGGAGCACGAGCGGATGCAGCGTCGCCTCCGATGTGAGTCGGATGCTCATGTCGGCCTCCAGGTCAGCGCAGCTGGCGCTGCAGGTCGAACGTGAGCAGGGCGGTCGTCTCGGCGGCGGACCGTGTCCGTCGATCGAGATCGATCAGTTCTGCGGTCCGGACCGTCGCCGGTCGGCGGGCGGGGCGCGGACGCTGGGCCCTCTGGAGCAGCCAGAGGCCGATCCGGAGGGAGAGACGGTCCGCGAGCGCGAGGCGCTGCAGCTCGTCGTGGTCGGGGATCTGCAGGACCAGCTGGTCCTCGGTATCCGGTGGGTGAGTGGTGCTGCGGTACAGCGTGGTGTTCACGATGGTGTCCTTCGAGAGATGGGTGGTGCGGAGAAAGCGTCGTTCCGTCCCGGTCGACGACGACGTCGCCGTGCCGGACGGTGCCGACGAGAGGCCGAGTCCCGGCCGCACGGATGCGGATGCCGGGGAGGCGGGTCCGTGATCCGAGGACGGATCAGCGGGGGTGGCGCGAAGACGCGCTGAGGTGGGCGCCCGATGACGGGCGGGTCCTCTGGATGCTGCTCTGCGGAGGAGCGGCGGCGGTACGGCCGCGTGCTGTTCTACGACAGAGCGCTGCGACGGACGCCGGCGGTTACCGAGTGCGCAAAGCGCGGCGCGAACGGCGCGGCGAGGCCTGTGGCCTGTGCGTTCATGAGAGTGATCATCGGTAACCTCCTTTCGTGTGGCGATCCGGAGGTTCACGGTAGCGACAACTCACAGCGGACGTCAAGCATCCCGGGCGTGTCCGGCGTGTCGCGAGTGCTCTCGGTTCGGCTTCCGCCCGCGCGGGATGCCGGTGCTGGAGCGGGATTCCGGTAGCGTGAGGGCGTGATCCACCCGGGAAGCGCGGTACGCGCATGCATCTGAAGAGCCTGACCCTCAAGGGGTTCAAGTCCTTCGCGCAGCCGACGAGCTTCGTCTTCGAACCCGGGGTCACCTGCATCGTCGGCCCGAACGGATCGGGCAAGTCCAACGTCGTCGACGCGCTCGCCTGGGTGATGGGGGAGCAGGGGGCGAAGACGCTTCGCGGCGGCAAGATGGAGGACGTCATCTTCGCCGGAACCTCGACGCGAGGCCCGCTCGGCCGTGCCGAGGTGCAACTCACGATCGACAACAGCGACGGGGCGCTCCCGATCGAGTACGCCGAGGTCACGATCAGCCGCACGCTTTTCCGCAACGGCTCCAGCGAATACGCGATCAACGGCGAGAACTGCCGGCTCCTCGACGTGCAGGAGCTGCTGAGCGACTCGGGCCTCGGCCGCGAGATGCATGTGATCGTCGGGCAGGGGCGTCTCGACACCGTGCTGCAGGCCTCGCCAGAGGACCGTCGCGGCTTCATCGAGGAGGCCGCCGGGATCCTCAAGCACCGTCGACGCAAGGAGAAGACCCTCCGCAAGCTCGACGCCATGGAGACGAACCTCACGCGGCTGAGCGACCTGGCGGGCGAGATCCGCCGTCAGCTCAAGCCCCTCGGACGCCAGGCGGAGATCGCCCGCGAGGCGCAGACCATCGCGGCGGTCGTGCGCGACGCCAAGGCGCGGATCTTCGCGGACGACGTCGTCGCGCTGCGCACGGCCCTCGCCGACCACACCCGCACCGAGCACGAACGTCACACCGAGCGACTGGTGCTCTCGGACCAGGCCGAAGCCGTGCGAGCGAGCATCACGCGGCTCGAGCAGGACCAGAACTCCGTCGCGGTCGATCGGGCCCGCGGTGTCGCTTTCGGTCTCGAGCAGGTGCAGGAGCGCATGCGCGGACTGTACACACTCGCCAACCAGCGACTCGCGCTGCTCGGCTCCGAGGAGGACGACGCCGCAGTCACGGCGGTGACCGTCACGCAGGCCACGATCGACGAGGCGAAGGACGAGATCACCGAGATATCCGCCGGACTCGGTGACGCGCAGGATGCCGCGGCGGCAGCGAGCCGCGAGGTCGTCGCCGCCCGCGCCGAGCTCGACACGCTCGACGTGGACATCGCCGAGCAGAGCGCTCTGGTGTCGGAGTACGACATGCGCCTGACCGCGCTGCGCGGCACGGCCGAGGCCGCCGCGTCCGCCCTCGCCGCGGTGCGCGGCGCGGTGCTGCGCCAGGAGAACGCGCTCGAGGCCGCGCACACGCGTCGTCGCGAGGCCGCGGAGGCGCTCGAGTCGATCGACGGCGCCGAGGCTCCGGAGGGCACCGCCGCGGAGCACTCCGCCGCCTACGAGAGCGCGCAGCGCGCGGCGACGGCCGCGGAGAGCGAGCGGGAGACCCTGCGTGAGAGGCTGCACGCGGCTGAGCGCGAGGTGGATTCCCTCACGGCCAAGGCCGCTGCCCTCGGCAGTGCGCTGGCGGTCTCCGGAGGCGCGGCCGAGATCGTCAAGGCCGGAGGGACCGGCATCCGAGGGCTGGTGGGCGACTCCGTGCAGGTCCGCGCGGGTTTCGAGGCGGCCATCGCCGCGGTCCTCGGCCCGCTCGCGGAGGGCGTGCTCGTGGATGCCGCAGCCGACGCCTTCGCTCTCGCCGCGGATGCGGCCGAGCGGCACCGGGGAATCATCGACTTCGTCGTGGCGGACGGGCTTCTCCCGACCGTCGATCTCCCCGAGATCGCCGGGGTCACTCGCGCCGTCGACACCGTGTCGGCGCCCGACGGAGTGCTCGGCATCCTCTCGCACGTGCTGATCGCCGACGATCTGGACGCCGCGCGGACGGCACGTCGGACGCTCGATCTCGCCGGGGACGTCACCACGACGATCGTCACCGCGACGGGCGACGTCGTGACCGCGCAGACGCTCCGCACCGGATCGGGCGGGGAACGCTCGCGTCTCGAGCTCGCCGCCGAACGCGACGCCGCCACGGACCGCATGTCCGAGGTGCAGGTGATCGTCGACTCGCTGCGCGAAGCACGGATCGACGCCGACGAGGCGGTCGAGTCGACCCGGCGTCAGGCCAGGGAGACGCTCCGCGCTCTCCGTGAGCACGACGCCGCACTGGCGAGCCACGCCGAGCAGGTCAACCGCATCACCGTCACCCATGAGTCGGCCGTGGCCGAGTGCGAGCGTCTGGAAGCAGGTCTCGCACAGGCGCAGGCCGCGGTCGAGGACGCCGAGAAGACCGCCGAGTCCGCGAAGGCCGAACTGGAGGGCGCCGTGTCCGCACCGCGCCCCGTGCTCGATGCCTCCGCCCGCGACGGTCTGCTCGAGGCGCTCGAGCTCGCGCGGGAGGGCGAGGTCAGGGCGCGACTCGAGATCGAGACCCTCCGTGAGCGCGTGAGGGCTGCTCAGGCGCGCGTCGCCGGGCTCGAGCGGCAGCGTGAGCAGGAACGTGATGCGGCGGCAGAGGCCGCGCGTCGCGCCGTGATCCGTCGGGCGCAACGCGAAGCGGCATCCGGTGTGGCGGATGAGCTCCCGCGCATCCTGGACTCGCTGGACCGCTCGGTGACCGAAGCCCGTCTCGCGCTGGCCGAGGCGGAGTCCGCGCGGTCCGCGCAGAACGAGGAGCTCACGGGGCTCCGCGCACAGGAGACCTCGCTGCGAGAGCGACTCGCCGGCCTCACGGAGAGCGTGCACGGACTCGAGCTGCAGATCCACGAAAAGAAGCTGCACCTGGGAAGCCTGCTCGAGCGGGTGGCTTCGGAGCTCGCTCTCGACGAAGATATTCTCGTTGCGGAATATGGCCCGGATCAGCTTGTCCCGCGCGATCCGGGCGCCGAACCCGCCGATGGGGAGCTGCTCGACGACACGGCGATCCCGTTCGACCGCCGCATCCAGCAGCGTCGTCTCACCGAGGCGGAGCGCAAGCTCGCGCAGCTCGGCCGAGTGAACCCTCTCGCCCTCGAGGAGTTCGCCGCGCTCGAGCAGCGTCACGCGTTCCTCACCGAGCAGTTGGCCGATCTCACGCAGACCCGTCAGGACCTGCTGACGATCATCGGGGACCTCGACGAGCGCATGCAGACGATCTTCGCGAGCGCGTTCGAAGACACCAAGGCGGCCTTCGGAGAGGTCTTCCCGCTGCTTTTCCCCGGTGGTTCGGGCAGCATCTCCCTCACCGACCCCGACAACATGCTCACGACCGGCATCGAGGTCTCGGTGCGCCCCGTCGGCAAGAAGATCGAACGGCTCTCGCTCCTGTCGGGTGGAGAGCGATCGCTCGCCGCTGTGGCTCTGCTCGTCGCGATCTTCAAGGCGCGCCCGAGCCCGTTCTACATCCTCGACGAGGTGGAGGCCGCCCTCGACGACGCCAACCTCGGCCGACTCCTCACGGTGTTCGAGCAGTTGCGCGAGAGCTCTCAGCTGCTCGTCATCACGCACCAGAAGCGGACGATGGAAATCGCCGACGCCCTCTACGGCGTGTCGATGCGGCAGGACGGCGTGTCCGCGGTGGTCGGACAGCGCGTGGGTGATCGCGCCGCCGCTGCCGTCTGACGGAGCTGCGTGGGACCCCGGCGGGCACAGCTTCGGAGCAGGGACGGGATGCCGCGGCGTGTCGCCGGCGGAGCGCGGCGTGTCGGCGGCGAACTCCGAACTCGTGCCCGGGTCAGCCGGGCAGACGCGCCTCGAAGTCGGCCACGATCGGGGCGAACCCGGGAAGATCCTGCGGCCGGTGCGACGCGCCGGAGAGCACGCGGTACGTGGCGCCGAGGGAGACGAGCACCGCTGCGATCGCCTCGTACTCCTCGTTCCATCCGCCCGTGACGACGAGGGCCGGGATGCCGCTCAGCATCCGCCGGCGAACACCATGACCCCACGGGACCTCGCTGGTCGCCCACCGCTCCGCGACGGAGGACTCGGCATCCCACCTCGTCTCGTCGAGCGCGCCGCCGAACATCAGCGGTCGGAGCATCGCCCAGGATCCGTGGAGATCGCCCGCCGCGGCCAGGGCGCGAGCGTCGGACACGATCGCGATGTGCCTCTCCGCCGATGACACGCCGCGCACGAGGTCGTAGAGCGCGGGTTCGACGAGGACGAGCCCCGCGATCTGTCCGGATTCGGCGGCGAGCACAGCGGGGACTGCTCGCAGGGAATGAGCGAAGACCACGCTGCGGGCCGTGCGCGCATCGTCGAGAAGCATCCGAGTCTGGTCGGCGACGGAGGCGTCGGGCGGCATGGGCACTGCGTGCGCGTCGTCGGCGTCGAGATGCGGCCAGGCATCCTGCACCGGGCGGTCGGCGCTGTGGATGAACAGCCGGGCGGAAAGCATCTCAGGATCGTAGCCGTAGGCTGGACTCATGGCGGAGAAGTCCTGGTCCCTCGGTCGCGCATTGCGCGGCATGTTCGTCAAGCCCACGATCGATGAGACGACGTGGGAGGACCTCGAGACGGCCCTGATCACCGCGGACTTCGGCCCGGACATCAGCGAGCGCGTCGTCGACGAGCTGCGGGGCAAGGTCGAGCGCTACCGCACGACCGACCCGAAGGACCTCCAGCGGATGCTGCGCGAGACGCTCGAGGAGCACTTCGCGAAGTTCGACACGACCCTCAAGCTCACCGAGCGCCCCGCCGTCGTCCTCGTGGTCGGCGTGAACGGCGTCGGCAAGACCACGACGATCGGCAAGTTCACCAAGTTCCTGCGCGGCTACCAGCGCAGCGTCGTGGTCGGCGCCGCCGACACGTTCCGTGCGGCCGCGGTCGACCAGCTCGCCACGTGGGCCCAGCGCGGGGGAGCGGCGATCGTCCGTCCCCAGCAGGAGGGCCAGGACCCGGCATCCGTCGCCTATCAGACGATCGAGTTCGCGCAGCGCGAGGGCATCGAGATCGCGATCATCGACACGGCCGGGCGCCTGCACACCAAGGGCGGCCTGATGGACGAGCTCACGAAGATCCGCCGAGTGATCGAGAAGCAGGCTCCGATCAGCGAGGTGCTGCTCGTGCTCGACGCCACGACCGGCCAGAACGGCGTCATGCAGGCCGAGGCGTTCCTGCAGCACGCGGGGGTCACCGGGCTCGTGCTGACCAAGCTCGACGGGTCCGCGAAGGGCGGCTTCGTGCTCGCGGTGCAGGAGCGCACCGGCATCCCGGTGAAGCTTCTGGGGCAGGGCGAGGGGATCGACGATCTCAGCGGTTTCACCCCGCACGTGTTCGTCCAGTCGTTGGTCGGCTGACGACACGCGACGACAGGACTACCGCCGCGCGCACCGGGCTGGTTTCATATCGGTATGGCGATCGAACACGACTACTTCGGACTCCTGTCGTCGGGCCCCGACGGCTCGATCTTCTGGTCGGAGACCGTGGAGCTCGGCGACCAGAGCGTCACGGTCGACCTCACCGCACCTGACCAGGACGACGTCTCGGCAGACGCGCTCGACATCGCCGCCTCGCTGATCGCCGGTCTCGAGACCGTCGACGGCACCGCGCGCCGCAGCATGCTCTCCGAGGTCGACGACCGCACGAGCGAGGTGACGGAGTACATCCTGCAGCAGCAGGAAGCGTACGGTGACGAGCTCGACGTCGTCCTGGTCGACGTGAGCGGAGACGCCGCGGTCGACATCATCCGCTCGCTGCGCCTGATGAGCATGACGATCCTCGCCGACGAGCACGGCGGCTCCGAGCCGTTCGCGGTGCTGGAGTACGCGCTCGACGCCGACACGACCGATGACGTCCTGCTCGTGAATCTCGGCTCCGACGGTGCGGTGCTGTCGGTCATGAGCGCCGACTGACGCGTCGCGCTCCGTTCCCTCCGGGGCGGGAGATGCCGCCGGCGTAGGACGACCGCCGGCGAATCGTCCTACCCCGCCGTCACCGCCTACGCCGATGACGAGGTCGGAAGCACGTCAGACGGCCTGAGCGAAGCCCAGATCGGCACCCTCGGCGATGTGCGCGAGGTGCGCGGGGATCTCGCGTCCCTTCGAGATCATCGACTGCGCCCAGAGGCGTCCGGCTCGGTACGAGGAGCGCACCAGCGGACCGGCGAGCACGCCGAGGAACCCGATGCGCTCGGCCTCCTCCTTGAACTCGACGAACTCCGTGGGCTTGACCCACCGGGCGACGGGCAGGTGACGGGGCGACGGGCGCAGATACTGCGTGATCGTGATGATGTCGCACCCGGCGTCGTGCAGGTCGTTCAGCGCCTGCACGACCTCTTCCGGCTCCTCGCCCATGCCGAGGATGAGATTCGACTTGGTGATGAGCCCGGCATCGCGTCCCTGGGTGATGACGTCGAGGGAGCGCTCGTACTTGAAGGCCGGGCGGATGCGCTTGAAGATGCGCGGGACGGTCTCGACGTTGTGCGCGAACACCTCGGGCCGCGCGTCGAAGATCTGGCCGAGGAACGCCGGGTCGGCGTTGTGCTCGTTGGCGAGGAGCTCAACGCCCGTGTTCGGATTGAGGGCGTGGATGCGGCGCACGGTCTCGGCGTTCAGCCAGGCACCGGTGTCGGGGAGGTCGTCCCGGGCGACGCTCGTGACGGTGGCGTAGCGGAGGCCCATCCGCTGCACGCTCTCGGCCACGCGGCGGGGCTCGTCGGTGTCGTAGGCGTCGGGCTTTCCCGTGTCGATCTGGCAGAAGTCGCAGCGACGCGTGCACTGCGAGCCGCCGATGAGGAACGTCGCCTCGCGGTCCTCCCAGCACTCGAAGATGTTGGGGCAGCCGGCCTCCTGGCACACGGTGTGGAGGTCCTCGGTCTTCACGAGGGACTGCAGCGCGGTGTACTCGGGGCCCATCTTGGCCTTGGTGCGGATCCACTCGGGCTTGCGTTCGATCGGCGTCTCGGAGTTGCGGATCTCGAGGCGGAGGAGCTTGCGCCCCTCGGGTGCGGCGGCGGTCATGCGGGAGCTCCTGCGAGGTCGGCGGTCGAATAGGCGGCGGCGAAGCCCGCGGAGACGGAGTCCACGATGTCTGCGGGGGAGACGTCCCGACCGACGAGCTCGCTCACGGTGGTCACGCCGGCGTCGGTGATCCCGCACGGGATGATGCCGCGGAAGCCGGCGAGGGTGTTGTCGCAGTTGATCGCGAAGCCGTGCATGGTCACGCCCTGCTGCACGCGCACGCCGATCGCGGCGACCTTGTCCTCGGAGAGGGGCCGTCGCACCCACACGCCGCTGCGTCCGTCGACCTGGTAGCCGTCGACGCCGAGAGGTCGCAGGACGTCGATGAGGATGCGCTCGAGACGGCGCACATGGGCCACGACGTCCATGGGCTCCGCGAGACGCACGATGGGGTAGCCGACCAGTTGCCCTGGGCCGTGCCAGGTGATCTTGCCGCCCCGGTCGACGTCGATCACGGGCGTGCCGTCCTGCGGACGCTCGTGAGTCTCTGTGCGCTTGCCCGCCGTGTACACGGCCTCGTGCTCGAGCAGGAGGAGTGTGTCCGGTCGGGTGCCGGCGACGACGTCGGCGTGGATGCGGCGCTGCAGGTCCCAGCCCTCCGTGTACGGGATGTAGTCCGGCGCGAGTCCGGCCGTGACGATGTCGAGCATGCTGCACTCCCTCGTGAGGACGCATTCGTGAGGACGCGTATGGATAGATGGATCGCGTCTAACAATACTCCGGTGTGAGAGGCTCGGCGTTGCACGCCGTAGCTGAGCGGTACCGTGTCCTCATGACCAGCACCAGCCGCGCCGGCCGCCCCAAGGCCTCCTCTCGCGAGACCCTCGCCGAGGCGGCCTGCGAGCTGTTCCTCGAGCGCGGCTACGATGCGACGTCCGTCGCCGACATCACCCAGCGCGCGGGTGTGAGCCGGTCGAGCTTCTTCAACTACTTCTCGTCCAAGAGCGACGTGCTCTGGTCCGGGCTCGACGCGCGCATCGACGATGTCAGTGCCGCGCTCGACGTGCTCGAGAGGAACGCGGATGCGTCCTCCGTGCGCGCCGTTCTCGTGGACGGATTGCGCGGCTTCGCCCCCGACCCGCTCGCCCTCGCCCTGCGCAACCGCACCGCGATGGGACTCGACGAAGAGCTCACGCGCGACACCGCGCTGCGACTCGCCCGCCTCGCCTCGATCGTCGCGGCCGCGGCATCCGCCTCGGGCGTCGCAGCGATCCGCGCCGACATCCTGGGGGCGTCGCACGCCGCCGCTGTGCTGTCGTCGCTCCGGGTGTGGGCCGAGCAGGGGGCCGGATACTCGGCACCCGAGACCGTCCTCAGCGACGCGCTGCAGAACCTCGACGACCTCCGCTGGCGCTGACGCGGTCCGGCGCGGGGCGCTCGGCTAGAATCGGTAGCACCATGGCTACGTTTGGCACGCTCTCCGATCGGCTCACCGAGACCTTCCGCAATCTGCGCACGAAGGGAAAGCTCACCGCGGCCGACGTCGACGGCACCGTTCGCGAGATCCGTCGCGCGCTGCTCGACGCCGACGTGGCGCTCGCGGTCGTCAAGGACTTCACCGCGAAGGTGCGCGAGCGTGCGCTCGGTGACGAGGTGAACAAGGCGCTCAACCCCGCTCAGCAGGTCGTGCAGATCGTCAACGAGGAGCTCGTCCAGATCCTCGGCGGCGAGCAGCGTCGCCTGCAGTTCGCCAAGACGGCGCCGACGGTCATCATGCTCGCCGGTCTGCAGGGCTCCGGTAAGACGACGTTCGCCGGCAAGCTCGCGAAGCAGCTCGAGGGCGAGGGGCACACGCCGCTGCTGGTCGCCGCCGACCTCCAGCGCCCCAACGCCGTGAACCAGCTGCAGGTCGTCGCCGAGCAGGCCGGCGCCACGATCTACGCGCCCGAGCCGGGCAACGGCATCGGCGACCCGGTGAAGGTCTCGCGCGACGGGGTCGAGCACGCCCGCCGTCAGCAGCACGACGTCGTCATCATCGACACCGCCGGACGCCTCGGCGTCGACGCCGAGCTCATGAAGCAGGCCGCCGACATCCGCAAGGCGGTCGACCCCGACGAGGTCCTGTTCGTGATCGACGCCATGATCGGTCAGGACGCCGTCAACACCGCCAAGGCCTTCCAGGAGGGCGTCGACTTCACGGGCGTCGTGCTGTCGAAGCTCGACGGCGACGCGCGCGGTGGTGCCGCGCTCTCGGTCGCCTCGGTCACCGGGCGCCCCATCATCTTCGCCTCGACGGGCGAGCGCCTGGAGGACCTCGAGCCCTTCCATCCCGACCGCATGGCGAGCCGGATCCTCGACCTCGGCGACATCCTCACCCTCATCGAGCAGGCCCAGCAGGCCTTCGACGAGGAGGAAGCCGCCAAGATGGCGGAGAAGCTCGCGACCGAGCAGTTCACCCTCGAGGACTTCCTCGACCAGCTTCAGCAGATGAAGAAGATGGGCTCGATGAAGAAGATGCTCGGGATGCTCCCGGGCATGGGGCAGATGAAGCAGCAGCTCGAGGACTTCGACGAGCGCGAGATCGACCGCACCGAGGCGATCATCCGCTCGATGACGCCGGGTGAGCGACGCAACCCGAAGGTGCTCAACGGCTCACGCCGACTGCGCATCGCCAAAGGCTCCGGCATGACCGTCACCGACGTCAACCAGCTCGTCCAGCGCTTCGACCAGGCGGCCAGGATGATGAAGACCGTCGCCCGCGGTGGAACCCCCAACATCCCGGGAATGGGTCCCGTGCCCGGCATGGGGCGCCCCGGCGCCTCCTCGAAGCGCGGCAAGAAGGGCAAGGGCAAGGCCTCGGGCTCGCGCTCGGGCAACCCCGCGAAGCGCGCCGCCGAGAACGCGGGCATCGCACCGACTTCCTCGCCGACCGGCTCGGGCTTCGGCCTCGGCGGCGGAACGAAGGCGCCGACCGAGGCGGACCTCGCCGAGATCCAGAAGCTCTTCGGAAAGAGCTGAGGCGTCTCAGCGCTCGGCAGTCGCGAGGGGTGAGCGGACCGGTTCGCCCGAGCGGGCGGGGCGCCGCGGACGGGCGGCGAACTGCCCTCCGACGAGCGCGGTCACCACGATCACGATCCCCAGCGCCTGCACGCCCGTGAACGACTCTCCGGCGATCGTCACGCCCAGGACCGTCGCGACGACGGGGGAGAGCAGCGCCAGCAGGCCGGGCGCGATCACCGGGAGCTGCTGGATGCCGCGGAACCACAGCGTGTATGCGACGAGACCGCCGACGGTCCCCAGCCAGACGTAGCCGAGGATCGCCCCGCCGTCGAGGTGGGTCGGCAGACCTTCGAGACCGAGCGTGAGCGGGAGCAGGAAGAGTCCGCCCGCCGTGAGCTGCCATCCCGCGTAGGAGACGGCGCCGACTCCCGCGGGGCGCCCCCAGCGCTTCGTGAGGATGATTCCGAGCCCGGTCGCGGTCACGCCGCCCAGCGCCGCGAGGATGCCGAGGAGATCGAGTCGAGCCGCGGGGCCGAGCACGACGAGGGCGACGCCGACGGCGCCGGCGACGGCTGCGATGGCCGTCGCCGAACGGACGCGGTCTCGGAGCACGAGCGACCCGAGCATGAGGACGATGAGTGGCTGGGCGCCGGCGACCGCCGCGGCGACTCCTCCCGGCAGGCGCTCGGCGGCCAGGAACAGCAGCGGGAAGAACGCCCCGATGTTGAGGACACCCAGCACGAGGGACTTGAGCCACCACCACCCCGTCGGCAGGGTGCGGCCGATCGCGAGCGCGAGGAGACCCGCGGGCAGCGAGCGGAGGAGTCCGGCGAGCAAGGGATGGCCGACCGGGAGGAGCTCGGTCGTGACGAGGTAAGTGGTCCCCCAGGACATCGGGGCGACAGCGGTCAGCAGGAGGAGGGTCAGCCGGTTCATGCTTCCAGCGTCCCGTGAACCTGTCCATGAGTCCAACGCATGCTTGTCATGTCAATCATGCGGAGAGATCATGGATGAATGGATCTGCAGCAGCTGCGATACGTCGTCGAGGTCGCCGAGACCGCCAGCTTCACGAGGGCCGCGGAGCGCTGTTTCGTGACGCAGTCGGCGCTCAGCCATCAGATCGCCGCCCTCGAGCGCGAGATCGGCCAGCGGCTGTTCGCGCGCTCGAGCAGGACAGTACGGCTCACGGAGGCCGGAGAGGCCTTCGTCGTGCACGCGCGCATCGCGGTCGGTGCGGCCGCGGCGGCGAGGGAGGCGTCGACGGCTGCCGCGGGTGCGGTGACCGGCACGCTGCGTCTCGGGGTGATACCGACGGTCACGGCGCTCGACGTCCCGGCGACGATCGCGCGCTTCCGGTCGGCCCATCCGCTGACAAGGGTCGAGCTCGTGGTCGGCAACAGCGACGTCCTCTCGCGCCGGGTGCGCGACGGTTCACTGGACGCGGCTCTCCTCGGGCTCCGCGCGGAGGTGGAGCCGGTCGGGGTCTCCACGCGGGAACTCGCGCGCGAGCGCCTCGTCGCAGTAGTGCCGCCCGATCACCGGCTGGCGGGGCGACGACGCATCCGCGTCGCCGACCTCGGGGAGGAGGTGTTCGCGGACTTCCCGGCCGGCACGTCCGGGCGTGCGCAGAGCGACGCGGCGTTCGCGACGGCGGGCGTGCGACGCGACGTCGCGTTCGAGGCGGACTCCGCCGAGTTGCTCCTCGGTCTCGTCGCCGCAGGACTCGCGGTCACGCTGCTGGCCCCCGGGGTCGTCGCGGCGACCTCGGCCTCGATCGGGGTCGTCCCGGTGAGCGACGGTCCCTCACGGGTCGAGTACCTGGCGTGGGATGAGCGGTCCGGGAGGCCGGTCACCTCTGCGTTCCGTCATGTGGTGGACGAGTCGACCCGGCAGCCGCCCGGGCAGGACGCGGAAGCGGGCCCGGAGGAATCCTCCGAGCCCGCTCCCTCAGCATCCTGAGATCACTTCACGTCGTCGTCGACCCAGTCCATGGACTTGGTGACGGCCTTGCGCCACAGGCGCAGCTGACGGTCGCGCTCGGCCTCGTCCATCGACGGCTCCCAGCGCTTGTCCTCCTGCCAGTTGGCCGACAGGTCGTCGAGCCCGTTCCAGAAGCCCACCGCGAGGCCCGCGGCGTACGCGGCGCCCAGCGCCGTGGTCTCCGCGACGACGGGGCGGACGACCGCCACGCCGAGCACGTCGGCCTGGAACTGCATGAGCGCGTCGTTCGCGACCATTCCGCCGTCGACCTTGAGCTCGGTCAGATCCACTCCGGCGTCGGCGTTCACCGCGTCGAGCACGTCGCGGGTCTGGAACGCGACCGCCTCGAGCGCCGCGCGCGCGATGTGGTTCTTGTTCGCGTAGCGGGTTAGGCCGACGATCGCGCCGCGGGCGTCCGGACGCCAGTAGGGAGCGAACAGACCGGAGAACGCGGGGACGATGTAGACGCCGCCGTTGTCGTCGACCTTGTCGGCGAGCTCCTCGACCTGCGGGGCCGAGTCGATGATGCCGAGCTGGTCGCGCAACCACTGGATCAGCGAGCCCGTGACGGCGATCGATCCCTCGAGCGCGTAGTGCGTGGGCTGGTCGCCGAGCTTGTAGCCGACGGTCGTGAGCAACCCGTTCTTCGAGCGGACGATCTCCTCGCCGGTGTTGAAGATGAGGAAGCACCCCGTGCCGTAGGTGTTCTTGCTCTCGCCCTTGTCGAACGCAGCCTGGCCGAAGGTCGCCGCCTGCTGGTCGCCGAGGATGCCGGCGATCGGCGTCTCGCGCAGCAGCGAAGAGCTCTCCGCTGCACCGTAGACCTCGGAGGACGAGCGGATCTCCGGCATCATCGAGCGCGGCACGCCGAACGCCTCGAGGATGTCGTCGCGCCACTCGAGCGTCTCGAGGTCCATGAACATCGTGCGCGAGGCGTTCGTGACGTCCGTCGCGTGCACGCCGCCCTCGACGCCGCCCGTGAGGTTCCACAGGACCCAGCTGTCGGTGGTGCCGAACAGCAGGTCGCCGGCCTCGGCCTTCTCGCGGGCGCCGTCGACGTTCTCGAGGATCCAGGTGATCTTCGTCCCCGAGAAGTACGTGGCGAGCGGCAGACCGACCACGGACTTGAAGCGGTCCACGCCCTCGTCACCGGCGAGGCGGTCGACGATCTCCTGGGTGCGGGTGTCCTGCCAGACGATCGCGTTGTAGACGGGCTTGCCGGTGTTCTTGTCCCAGACGACGGCGGTCTCGCGCTGGTTCGTGATGCCCACCGCGGCGATGTCATGACGGGTCAGGTCCGCGCGGCTCAGGGCGAGGCCGATGACCTCCTGCACGTTGCGCCAGATCTCCGACGCGTCGTGCTCGACCCAGCCGGCCTTCGGAAGGATCTGCTCGTGCTCCTTCTGACCGGTCGCGACGATGCTGCCCTTCTTGTCGAAGATGATCGCGCGGCTCGAGGTCGTGCCCTGGTCGATCGCGATGATGTAGTCAGCCATTGTGTGTTCTCCTTTGAATGTCTCTGCGGGCGATCAGCGTCAGGCGGCGGCGAGGCCCAGGAGGACCGGCGCGGCGACGGCGGCGAGGGCACCACCGATGAGCGGGCCCACCACGGGCACCCACGAGTACGACCAGTCGCTCGAGCCCTTGCCCTTGATGGGAAGGATCGCGTGAGCGATACGGGGACCGAGGTCACGGGCAGGGTTGATGGCGTAGCCCGTGGGGCCACCGAGCGACGCGCCGATCGCGACCACGACGAGAGCGACGGGAAGCGCGCTGAGCGGTCCGAGGCCTCCGGGGACGCCGATGTCGGCGACGCCGTAGTCCGCGAACGCGAAGACCGCGAACACGAGCACGAAGGTGCCGATGACCTCGGTCACGAGGTTCCAGCCGTAGGAGCGGATCGCGGGGCCGGTAGAGAAGACGCCGAGCTTGTTGGCGGGCTCGGGCTCCTCGTCGAAGTGCTGCTTGTACGCGAGCCAGGTGAGGATCGCACCGACGATCGCGCCGAGGAGCTCGGCGGCGGTCGCGACGGCGAACTGCGCGAAGCCGATCTTGCCGCCGATCAGGAGTCCGATGCCGACGGCCGGGTTCAGGATGGCGCCGGAGTAAGCGGAGGCGAGGACACCCACGAAGACCGCGAGACCCCATCCCCAGTTGACCATCAGGAAGCCGCCGCCGTAGCCCTTGTTCTTGGCCAGGGCGACGTTCGCGACGACTCCACATCCGAGGAGGATCAGCATCGCCGTGCCGACGAACTCCGAGAGGAAGTAGAGACCGAGATTCACATCAGTCATGTCTTCATTGACCTTTCTTGTGTGCCGGGGCCCCTCAGCCCCGGCACGTTATGGGAGTTTCGCCGCGAGGAGGGCGACGTTTCGGAGTTCTCGTCAGCCGCGGGCGCGGGACGAGATCTGGAGTCCATGTCGTTCGTTGAGGAGCAGACGCGTCTGCTCGAGCTCGGCGTCGTGACGTGCGCGGTCCCAGTCGAGCAGCGGCGCCAGTGCGTCCGCGATCTCCTCGAGCACCTCGGCGTCGGCGTTGCCGGTGAAGGCGATGCTCGTGCGGCGCAGGATCACGTCCTGCAGGCGCGCGACGAGCTCGTTCTGCACCATCCATTCGAGCTCCCGTGTCGAGAGGTCGCCTCCCGCGAGCGGAGCATCCGGACCCTGCTCGATGTACTCCCACACCTGCGCGGCACGGGTCCCGTAGCGGGCGAGGAGCTTCTCGGAGCGGTCGCCGGCGCCGGACAGGTTCTCCTGGATCCAGATCCGGCGCGCCTTCTCGGTACGAGGGAAGTCGCGGCCGCCGCCGATGGCGCGCCCTGCGGTCGATACGGTGCGCGTGCGTCCGATGAGCCCGAGGACCACGTCGGAGAGCGACTCGCCGAGGGCGCGGAACGTGGTCCACTTGCCGCCGACGAGGCTGACGAGTGGAACAGCGCCCTTGTCGTCGACCTCGATGCGGTAGTCGCGCGACACGAACCCGGGTGCCGTGTCCTCGTGGCGGGGGAGCGGGCGGATGCCGGAGAAGTTGTACACGATCTGCTCGCGCGTCACGTCGATCTGCGGGAACACGTGGTGGATGAGATCGAAGAAGTAGTCGATCTCCTCCTCGGTGCACACCGGGACCTCGCGCGGGTCGGCGTCGATGTCGGTCGTGCCGACCAGCACACGGCCCTTGAGCGGGTAGATCAGCACGATGCGGCCGTCGGAGTGCTCGAAGAAGATCTCGCGTCCACGGGTCGCGTCGAGGAGCTCGGGGTGGTCGAGCACGATGTGCGAGCCCTTGGTGCCACCCATGAAGCGGGTGTCGGCGCCGAGGGCGTCGTTCGTGAGGTCTGTCCAGGGTCCGGAGGCGTTGACCACGACGTCGGCGGTGATCGGGAACTCGGTACCGCTCTCGCGGTCGCGGAGCATGACCTGCTCGCCGTCGCGGGCGATCGCCTCGACGTAGTTCAGCGCGACGGCGCCGGGGTGCGCGGATCGACCGTCCTGGAGCACGTCGAGCGCGAGGCGCTCGGGGTCGTGCATGGACGCGTCGTAGTAGGTCGCGGTGTACTTGATGTTCGGGTCGAGGTGCGGCAGCTCCGCGAGCGACTTCTTGCGTCCGAGGAAGCGGTGGCGCGGCACGGTGCCGCCGTCGCGGGAGAACGTGTCGTAGATCGTGAGGCCGACCTTGATGAGGAAGGCGCCGCGCTCCTGGGGCTTGCCGCTCTTGTGCGTCAGGAAGCGGAGCGGTGCGGAGAGGATGCCCGAGAACGTGGAGTAGATCGGGATCGTCGTCTGCAACGGCTTGACGTAGTGGGGCGCGATCTTCAGGAGGCCGTTGCGCTCCTCGACGGACTCGCGGACGAGGCGGAACTCGCCGTTCTCGAGGTAGCGGATGCCACCGTGGATCATGTGGCTCGACGCCGCGGAGGCACCGGAGGCGAAGTCGCCGCGTTCGACGAGGACCACATCCACCCCCTGGAGGGCCAGGTCCCGGAACGTCGAGATGCCGTTGATCCCCGCTCCGATGACGAGGACGCTCGTGCGTCCGGATTCGCGGACCGCGCGGACCTCTGCGCGCTCCGGTGACGAGTGTGTCGACTCGATCATCTTCGACCTCCCTGTATTGCGTGCCCCCAGCATCGACCCGATGTATCGGAGTGCGCAAGTCCACTGCACATATGTGCAAGGATCGAGGTCGAGGAGGTCGGGATGGCCCAGACGGACGCGGGATCACGCGACTCGAAGCTGGTCGCGGCGCTCACCGCCGCGCAGCTCTACTACATGCAGGACAAGACGATGGAGGTCATCGCCCAGGAGCTCAAGACCTCGCGCTCCTCGGTCTCGCGTCTGCTGAGCTTCGCGCGGGAGAGCGGTCTCGTCGACATCCGGATCAACTCGCCGCTCGAGCGGCTCGGGATGCTGGAGCAGCGGATCCGCGACCGTCACCGGGTCGTCGCGCACGTCGTGCCGACACCCGAGATCGTGAGCGAGGTCGAGCGTCTCGAACGGGTGGCTCTGACTGCGGGACGACTGCTCTCGCAGTTCGTCGACTCGAACATGATCGTCGGCGTGGCGTGGGGATCGACGATCAGCGCCGTCAGTCGAGGGCTCACCCAGAAGGAGACCCACAACACGACGTTCGTTCAGCTCAACGGCGCCGGTAACACCCAGACCAGCGGGGTCGAGTACTCGAGCGACATCCTGCAGCGCTTCGGCAGCGCGTTCGGCGCCCAGGTGCAGCAGTTCCCCGTGCCGGCGTTCTTCGACGATCCCTCGACGCGCGAGGCGATGTGGCGCGAACGCAGCACGCGCCGGGTGCTCGACCTCCAGGCGAAGATGGACATCGCCGTGTTCAGCCTCGGCTCGCCCGCGGCAGAGGTCCCCAGTCGCGTGTATGTCGGCGGATACCTGGGACGCGACGACTACCGGAGCCTGCGAGAGGACCACGCGATCGGCGACGTCGCGACCGTGTTCTTCCGTGCGGACGGCTCCTGGAGGGACATCCGGGTGAACGCGCGTGCGACGGGACCGGGTCTCGACAGGCTGCGCCGGGTGCCCCGCCGTGTGTGCGTCGTCTCCGGCA
Organism: Microbacterium sp. NPDC089696; assembly: GCF_044749125.1. Classification (NCBI taxonomy): domain Bacteria; kingdom Bacillati; phylum Actinomycetota; class Actinomycetes; order Micrococcales; family Microbacteriaceae; genus Microbacterium; species Microbacterium sp. NPDC089696. The sequence goes on from NZ_JBIVHF010000001.1 coordinate 1,868,809, forward strand.
TCCCGAAGCTCGTGAGCCTGCGGGCCGCGATCGCCGCGGACCTCGTCACCGACGTGGTGCTCGACGAAGGACTCGCCCGACGCCTCGTCGAGGACTAGATCACGGGACGTCGGTCGACGTCTCGGGGCCGGAGCGGAACTCTCGGATGAGGTGCTGCACGACTGCCTGGAGATCGCCACCGGTGGCGTTCGCGATCGTCAGTTGACGCTCGTAGCTCGCGCCGTCCGCCAGGATCGTGCCGATGCTGCCGAACTCCCGCACGCAGCCGAGCTCCACGGCGAGCGGTGCGAGGTCCTCGAGGACCTCCGCGACATGATCGCGCACCGGACGCTGCGTGCCCCGTGCGTCGACGATGACCCGGGCGTCGAGGCCGTAGCGGGCGGCACGCCATTTGTTCTCGCGGTGAAACCAGGAGGGCATCGTCGGGAGCGTGCGACCCTCGTCGAGCTCGCGCGACAGATGCTCCACCAGCACCTGCACGAGTGCGGCCACGGCGGCCAGCTCGGGGAGCGTGGAGAGTCCGTCGCACGCCCTGACCTCGATCGTGCCCCAGCGCGGGGCGGGCCGGATGTCCCAGCGCACCTCGGTCGCATCGGCCATCACGCCGGTGCGCACCATGTCGTCGAGGTAGGACTCGTACTCCGCCCAGTCGGAGAGCTGCCAGGGGAGTCCCGCCGTCGGGAGCTGCTGGAACACGAGGGCGCGGTTCGACGCGTACCCCGTGCGCTCACCGGCCCAGAACGGGCTCGACGCCGACAGCGCCTGAAGATGCGGGAGGTAGGCGGTCAGCGCGTTGATGATCGGGATCACCTTGGCGCGGTCCTCCACGCCGATGTGCACGTGGATGCCCCAGATCATCATGTTGCGGCCCCACCACTGGGTCCTCTCGATCAGTGTGTGATAGCGCGTCTTGTCGGTGACCTCCTGGTCGAACCACTGCGCGAACGGATGACTCCCGGCCGAGAGCAGCTCGACGCCAGCCGGATCCGTGGAGGTGCGCAGCAGGGTGATCGCGTTCGCGATGTCGTCCACCGCGTGAGCGACGGAGTCGCCAACACCGCTCGTGACCTCGATCGTGTTCGTGAGCAGTTCGCCCGTCACCGTGTGGCGCTCGTCCTCGCTCGCCGACTCGAGCGCGGACAGCAGTTCGGGGGCGCGTCCCACGAGATCGCCGGTCGCCGGATCGGCGAGCATGATCTCCCATTCCAGGCCGACGGTGGAGCGTGCGGAGGGGGCGAACTCGACAGTCACCCGCACAGTCTGACACGCGGCTTCCGCGACACGACAAGGCCGTGTCGCCGCGTTTCGCTCCTGGCGCGCGGATCTGGCAGAATAGAGGGTCGGACGACGTGCTCGACCCTCTATCCAGCACGAGTCCTCCCTTTGAGCTTCCGCCGGGTTGTGCACCCCACTCTCCAGGCGACCGGTTCGTCACCTTCCACACAATTCAGGAGAATCGTGGCTGTCAAGATTCGTCTCAAGCGCCTGGGCAAGATCCGCGCGCCGTACTACCGCATCGTCGTCGCCGACTCGCGCACCAAGCGCGACGGTCGTGTGATCGAGGAGATCGGCAAGTACCACCCCACCGAGGAGCCCTCGTTCATCGAGGTCGACTCCGAGCGTGCGCAGTACTGGCTGTCGGTCGGCGCTCAGCCGACCGAGCAGGTCACCGCACTGCTCAAGATCACGGGCGACTGGGGCACCTTCAAGGGCGACAAGGACGCGAAGTCCACGCTCAAGGTCGCCGACGAGAAGACGGCGTTCGAGGCCGACTCGTCGAAGAAGTCCGTCATCAAGCCGAAGGCGGAGAAGAAGGAGGAGGCTCCCGCTGAGGAGGCTCCCGCTGCCGCTGCCGACGCGGAGGCCGCCGAGGCTCCCGCCGCCGACTCCGAGTAATCCGTCGTGCTCGCCGCCGCGCTCGAACACATCGTCAAGGGGATCGTCGATCACCCGGAGGATGTGCGTATCAACGCCTCCACCTCGCCGCGAGGCGACCTGCTCGAGGTGCGCGTGCACCCCGACGATCGTGGACGCGTGATCGGGCGCGGCGGCCGCACAGCCAAGGCTCTGCGCACGCTGATCACCGCCTTGGCGGATGGCCGTCGCGTGCGCGTCGACGTCGCGGACGACTGACCGTGGTGTCGAAGGACAAGAACCAGGGCAGGAACCAGCTCCGCGTCGGTCGGCTCGTCAAGGCGCACGGTCTCAAGGGTGCGCTGAAGCTGGAGCTGTACACCGACAACCCCGAGCGCCGCTTCTTCACCGGGGCCGAGTTCACGTTGCAGGTGCCCGAGGCGTCTCCGTGGCACGGCAAGACCGTCACAGTCCGCGAGTACCGGGTGATGAACGGCAACCCGGTGGTGTTCCTCGACGACGTCGATGACCGCACCGCGGCCGAGGGCCTCGTGCGCGCGATCCTCTGGATCGATCAGGACGTCGACGAGGTCGAGGACAACGCGTGGTTCGACCATCAGCTCGTCGGGCTCGACGTGGTGCGCGACGACGTCGTGATCGGCCGTGTCGCCCGTGTCGAGCACATGCCCGCGCAGGACCTCCTCATCGTGAAGGCCGGCGAGCAGGAGGTCATGGTCCCGTTCGTCGAGGCCATCGTCCCCACTGTCGACGTGAGCGCCGGCCGCGTCATCGTCACGCCGCCGGCCGGACTCTTCGAGGAGCTCGCCGAGGCTGAAGACGCCGAGAGCGCGGGGGAGTCCACGGACTCCGACGCCTCCGCGTGACCGCTGGTACGGTTCCCCCGTGCGCATCGACGTCGTCTCGATCTTCCCGTCGTACTTCGACGGGCTGACGCTCTCCCTGCTCGGCAGGGCGCGCAGCACCGGCATCCTCGACCTGAACGTGCACGATCTGCGCGACTGGACGCACGATCGTCACCGCACGGTCGACGACACCCCGTACGGCGGCGGCGCCGGCATGGTCATGAAGCCCGAGCCCTGGGGCGCGGCGCTCGACGATCTCGTGTCGCGCGAACCGATCGCCGCACGGCCGACCATCATCTTCCCCTCGCCGGCGGGTGAGGTCTTCACACAGGCGACCGCACGCGATCTGAGCACCCGCGAGCACCTCGTGTTCGGCTGCGGCCGCTACGAGGGGATCGACGAGCGCGTGTTCGAGTACTCCGCGGAACTCGGCGAGGTGCGGCTCCTCAGTCTGGGCGACTACGTCCTCAACGGGGGAGAGGTCGCGTCGATGGCGATGATCGAGGCGATCGGACGCCTGATCCCCGGCGTCGTCGGCAATCCGGAGAGCCTGGTCGAGGAGTCCCATGAGGACGGCCTGCTCGAGTACCCGTCCTACACCAAGCCCTCCGCGTGGCGCGAGCGCGCCGTGCCGGACGTGCTCCTGAGCGGCAATCATGCGGCCATCGCGGCCTGGCGTCGCGAGCAGCAGGTCGAGCGCACGCGACGACGTCGACCCGATCTGCTCCCGGACGACGTCTAGAGCATCCGCTCGGTGCGTCGTTCGATCTCGAACACCACGCCGGGGGGATGCCGGAGGCCGAGTGCCGTCGGCGCGTCGAGTCCCCGGAGCTCGGCGCGCAGCATCCGTCCGATCATCTCGTGGCTCACCAGCACCGGGATGCCGGTCGACGCCCACCCGCAGGCCGTCAACGCCCTACGCGCACGCGCCCGCGCCTGCGCGTAGCTCTCCCCGCCCGGGAAGGCCCACCCGTACCGGTTCTCCGCCCGCTCGGCGCGGGCGCGGGGAAAGCGCTCGTCGGCCTCGTCCCACGTGAGCCCGGCGAGCTCGCCGTGATGGATCTCCGCGAGCTCCGGGACCTCCACCAGGTCCGCCCCGATGCGTTCCGCGACGATCATCGCGGTGCGCAGCGACCGTCCCAGCGGGCTGGAGCACACGGTGGTGACGCCTCGTCCGACCAGGATCTGGGCGATCGTCTCGGCCTGGCGCAGGCCGTCGTCGGTGAGCGGCGAGTCCAGCTGCCCCTGCAGGCGGTGCTCACGATTCCACCGCGTCTGGCCGTGGCGCGCCAGGAACAGGTGCTCCGGAACGTGGCGGTCCTGCGGGATCATGCGTCCAGGATGGCACAGCCGCCCGCCCGGACCACGGCTGCTAGCGTCGAGGCATGGTGGATGAGGTGCTGGCCCGTTCGTTCGAGACCTCCGGAGCGGACTACGACCGCTATCGCCCGGGTTTCCCGCCCGCGGCGGTCGAGATCATGGTTCCGTCGCGGGTGGACACGGCTCTCGATCTCGGCGCCGGCACGGGAAAGTTCACGAGGCTCCTGCTCGACCGTGCAGAGACGGTGATCGCGGTGGAGCCCTCTGCAGCGATGCTCGACGTGCTGCGAGCGAACCTCCCCGACGTCGACGCCCGCGCGGGAGGTGCGGAGGCGATCCCCTGCTCCGACGAGTCGGTGGACGTGGTGACGGTCGCGCAGGCGTTCCACTGGTTCGACAGGGATCCCGCATGCGCGGAGATCGCCCGGATCCTCGTGCCGGGCGGTCGGCTCGGTCTCCTGTGGAATCGATCCGACCCCGCGTGCGCGTGGGATGTCGCCGCACACCGCGTCGCCCATCCCGCCGTCCGGGGCACGTCCGACGACGCGACATCGAGCAGCGCCGCCGACGACCTGCCCGGGTTCGTGTTCGAACGGCACGACGAGGTCCGCTGGCGGGAGACGATGACGCGCGAGTCGTACCTCGCGAGGTGGCGGACCGTCAGCACGTTCCTCGTCGCCGACGACGAGACGGAGCGCCGCATGCTCGAGCACATCGAGGCGATCCTCGACGCGGACCCCGATACGCGGGGCCGGCGCGAGTTCGACGTGCCGCACTTCACCGACGTGTACGCCTATCGACGCGCATGAGGATCTGGTCGCTGCATCCGCGGTATCTCGACCGCCAAGGACTCGTGGCGTGCTGGCGCGAGGCGCTTCTCGCACAGGCCGTGCTCGCCGGTCGCACGAAGGGATATCTCGCGCATCCGCAGCTCGAGCGGTTCCGCGCCGCATCGGACCCCCTGGAGACGCTCGGCGCCTACCTCGCGGTTATCGCCGACGAGGCCGAGGTCCGCGGATACCGCTTCGATCGCACGCGGATCCTCCGCCCGGTGATCCTCGCGCCTGATCCGTCCCTGACCGTGACGACCGGCCAGCTCCGACACGAATGGAAGCAGCTCGACGCGAAGCTCGCCGCACGGTCGCCGGACGTCCGCGCGCTCTGGAGCGATGTGACCGCGCCTGAGCCGCATCCGCTCTTCCTCGTCACGGACGGACCGGTCGCCTCCTGGGAGCGCGCGGTCGACGACGGCTGATCAGGCCTACTTGACGCCGAGGAACGACCGGTCCGTCAGGACGATCGGGCCGTCGGCCGTGACGGCGACGGTGTGCTCCGAGTGGGCACCGCGTGATCCGTCCACGCTGCGCAGCGTCCAGCCGTCCGGATCGGTGACGAGCTCGTCGGTGGTCGCGAGCAGCCAGGGCTCCAGCGCGAAGACGAGTCCCTCGCGGAGCGGGAACCCCCGGCCGGCGCGCCCGTCGTTCGGCACGTGCGGGTCGCCGTGCATGATCCGGCCCACGCCGTGTCCTCCGAAGTCGGTGTTGATCGAGTAGCCCTCGCCGTGCGAGATCGCGGCGATGGCGGCGGAGATGTCGCCGATGCGGTTGCCGACGACAGCGGCGGCGATCGCGGCGTCCAGCGCGCGCTCGGTGGTCTCGATGAGGCGGAGGTCCTCGTCGCGCGGGGTGCCGACCACGAAGGAGACGGCGGAGTCCGCGACCCACCCGTCCACCGACACCGCGAAGTCGAGCGACACGAGATCGCCGTCGCGCAGCGTGTAGTCGTGGGGGAGGCCGTGCAGGACCGCATCGTTCACCGAGGTGCAGATGACCTTGCCGAAGGGGCTCGCGCCGAACGAGGGGTGATAGTCGATGTAGCACGACTCCGCGCCCGCCTTGCGGATCATGTCGTGAGCACGACGGTCGATCGACAGCAGGTTGGTGCCGACCTTCGTCTCGTCGCGGAGGGTGGCCAGTGTCTCCGCCACGAAGCGTCCGGCGGCGCGCATCTCGTCGATCTCGGCGGGGGTGCGCAGTTCGATCATCGGGTGTCCTCTCGTCGTCTCCATTCTCCCCGATCCACGTCGCCCGGGCGTCCACGCGCTCACAGCGAACACCAGGGCCGCCCACAGCGCGCCGTCGTACGATCGACGCATGTGGTTGCGTCAGGCGTTCTTCCGGTGGTTGCTCCCGGCGGCGTTCCTGCTGCCGCTGTGGATCCTGGTCGGCTGGGGGGTGTTCCAGGGTGGCTGGGCGATCCTCTGGGTCCTCTTCATCGCTGTGCCGTCGGTGTTCCTCGGTCAGCTGCTGCTCACGCTCCTGACGCGCTCCCGACCGTCCGTGCGCATCGAACGCGCGGTGTCGTGGTGGGACGTCGCCGGGTTCACCGTGTGGCACGGCCTGACGATCGCGGTCGGCTTCTTCCCGGGCGCCGCATTCGGATGGCTCCTCACCGGCGCTGTGATCGCCGGGATCGGACTCGTCTGGCTGCAGTTGTGGCAGCTCTGGAACGAGGCGAAGGGCAGCGGAGCACGGATCCGCGAGACGATCACCTGGTCGACGCTGCCTCGTGAAGACGAACCCGCTCCGACGACGCGTGCGCACGAGGTCATCGTGGTTCGCGAGAGCGACCAGCGCGACGTCTGACCCGAGCGGGCGGTTTTGGTCGCTCGTCCCATCCATGGCAGAATAGTTCCTTGTGCCGTGTCCGGCTCTGCCACAGGGGAGCCCGCGGACGCTTTCGAGCGCCGTTCGGCACGAACCCGTTCTTATTCCTTCCAGAACCATGCAACCGACCTGTGGCGAGTGCAGAGAGAGACGATCATGCAGATCCTCGACGCCGTCGACGCGGCTTCGCTCCGTTCCGACATCCCGGTCTTCAACCCCGGCGACACGGTCAACGTCCACGTGAACATCACGGAGGGCAGCCGCTCTCGTATCCAGGTCTTCAAGGGCGTCGTCATCGGCCGCCAGGGCGACGGTGTGCGCGAGACCTTCACCGTCCGCAAGATCAGCTTCCAGGTGGGCGTGGAGCGCACCTTCCCGGTGCACTCGCCGGTGATCGACCACATCGAGGTCGTCACCCGCGGTGACGTGCGTCGCGCGAAGCTCTACTACCTCCGCCAGCTGCGCGGCAAGAAGGCGAAGATCAAGGAGAAGCGCGACAACTGACGCGCAGGTTCTCCACAGCACCCCGGGACACGATGTCCCGGGGTGCTGTGTTCTCCCCGGGGTGTGCGACCCTTGATACTGCCGTCTCCGCGCGGTGCCGCTCTGTGAAGGAACCTGATGACGACTGACTCCGCATCCGCATCGACGCCGCGTACCCGACGTCGGGGGATTCTGGTCTTCCTGCGCGATGTGCTGATCATCATCGTCATCGCCGCGCTGGTCTCCTTCGTGGTGAAGACGTTCGTCGTCCGCTCCTTCTACATCCCGTCGGCGTCCATGGAACGCACGCTGATGACGGACGATCGGATCCTCGTCGACGAGCTCACGCCGCGCTGGACGGGTTACGAACGCGGCGACATCGTCGTCTTCAAAGATCCCGGCGGGTGGCTCGACGGACAGCCGCAGACTCCCGCGCAGCCTCCGCTCGTCGAGGCGATCGACTGGGTTCTCACCGTCGTGGGCATCTCGGCGTCCGACTCGCAGGACCACCTGGTGAAGCGCGTGATCGGCATGCCCGGGGATCACGTGGTCTGCTGCAATGCGCTCGGTCAGATCACGATCAACGGCGCGCCCATCGACGAGCTCTCCTACCTGAACCTGCCGGACGGCGACACGGCCGCGTCCAACGAGCCGTTCGACATCGTGGTGCCGGAGGGATCGCTCTGGGTGCTCGGCGACAACCGCGATCGTTCCCGGGACTCGCGGGCGCACCAGGACCTGCCGAGCGGCGGGTTCGTGCCGCTCGACAACGTCGTCGGCAAGGCGTTCCTCACGACGTGGCCGTTCGACCGCATGGGCACGATCGACGGGCATCACGACATCTTCAACGGGGTCCCGGACGCCGAATGACCGTCGTCGCCCCCAAGCTCACCCTCGAGCGCCGGTTGCTCGCCGAGTGCGATCTCATCATCTCGCTCGACGAGGTGGGACGGGGAGCTCTCGCCGGACCGGTGGCCGTGGGCGCCGCCGTGATGGACGCTGCGGGAGCGCGTCGCCGCGTGCCCGAGGGGCTCCGTGACTCGAAGCTCGTGACCGAGCGGCGTCGTCCGGAGGTCGCCGTGCGCGCCGCGGCGTGGGTGCAGGCGTCCGGGGTCGGCTGGGCGAGCGCCGCGGAGGTCGACGAGGTCGGCATCATGCGCGCTCTGGGTCTCGCGGCATCCCGGGCCGTGTCCAGCGTGGTCGCGCAGGGAGTCGCGATGGAGAACGCGCTCGTGCTCCTCGACGGCAACCACGACTACGTCTCGGCGGTGCATCCCGTGCCGCTCCGGGTGCGCCCCGTGGTGAAGGCGGACCGGGACTGCGCGTCGGTGTCCGCCGCGTCCGTCATCGCCAAGGTCGCCAGAGACGGCTACATGGCGGAGCTCCACGTCGACCATCCGGCCTATCAGTGGGACCGGAACAAGGGGTACGCCAGTCTGGAGCACCGCGACGCGATCCGGTCGCTCGGGCTGTCGCCGCACCACCGTTCCTCCTGGGCGATCGCGGATGCCCCGACTCTCTTCTGACCATCGGAGACGGTCCCGTGCGACGCAGTCCTCGTCGCCGACTCTAGGATGGAGAGATCATGGATGAGGAAGCCTTCGACGACTACGACCGCGAACTCGAGCTGGCGCTGTTCCGCGAGTACCGCGACGTCGTCTCGCAGTTCCAGTACGTCGTCGAGACCGAACGACGGTTCTACCTCGCGAACGAGGTGAACGTCGTCCGTCGGGACACCGAGCACGACTTCTACTTCGAGATCTCCATGAGCGACGTGTGGGTGTGGGACATCTACCGTGCGGACCGGTTCGTGAAGGCCGTCCGCGTGCTCACGTTCAAGGACGTCAACGTCGAGGAACTGCAGCGGCGGGAGTTCGAACTGCCGCAGGAGCTGTCGCTCGACGGGGAGTGACCTCTTCTCCACCGCGTCAGGGATGAGCAGGTTCTCCACGACGCCCGTCGTCGTCTGCTCCGCAGCCCGGGGAAGGTCCGCGACCCTCGACAGGCTGTCGGCATGGCAGCGAAAGACGACCTCGGCAGGGCCGGCGAAGACCGGGCGGCGAACCATCTGAGCGGTATCGGCTACGACATCCTCGACCGCAACTGGCGGTGCGCGCAGGGCGAGATCGACATCGTCGCGCGCATCGGCGGACATCTTGCGATCGTCGAGGTGAAGACGCGTCGCTCCGGTCGGTTCGGGCATCCCTTCGAGGCCGTCGACGCGCGCAAGCTGGGCCGCCTCTGGAAACTCGCGTACGCGTGGGTGGCGGAACACCCCGTGCAGGCGCGCGGCCTCGCCGTGCGTGTGGAGGCCGTCGCCGTCACGGGCGACGACCCGTCCGTCGGCGATCTCGAACACCTCGTGGACCTCGCATGAGCACGGTGCGCACCTGGGCGGTGGCGCTCACGGGTGTCGACGGCCATCTCGTCGAGGTCGAGGCCGACCTCTCGAACCAGACGCCGGACTTCCGGATCATCGGACTTCCTGACAAGTCGCTCGGCGAAGCGGTGCAGCGCGTGCACAACGCCTGCAAGAACGCGGGGCTCGACCTTCCCCGTCGCAAGCTCACCGTGAACCTGTCTCCGGCCAGCCTGCCGAAGCAGGGGTCGTCGTTCGACCTCGCCATCGCGGTGACCGCCCTGGCCGCCGGCGGCGCGATCGCTTCTCAGCCGATCCGACAGGTCGTGCATATCGGTGAGCTCGCGCTCGACGGTCGGCTCCGGCCGGTTCCGGGGGTGCTGCCCGCCGTGCTCGCGGCCGCTCGGGCCGGGTTCGACACGGTCGTGGTCCCATTCGCCAATGCGGTCGAGGCCGCGCTCGTGCCGGGGATCGAGGTGCGGTCGGCGACGACTCTCGCCGAGGTGGCGGCGTGGCATGGAGCGGACGTCGTGGTGCCCGATGTCGAGCCCGCCGAACCGGCCGCGCTCGAGCCGAGCGGAAGCGATGACCTCGACCTCGCGGACGTCGCGGGTCAGGAGGAGGCCGTGGACGCGCTCGTGGTCGCCGCCGCGGGGGGCCATCACATGCTGCTGAGCGGCCCGCCCGGCGCGGGCAAGACCATGCTCGCGCGTCGTCTCCCTGGAATACTGCCCGCACTCACGGTCGACGAGGCGCTCGACGTCGCGTCGATCCGCTCCCTCACGGGTCAGGTCGTCGACGCGCTCGACCGTCGCGCACCCCTGGAGGCTCCGCATCACAGTGCATCGGTGGCGGCACTGGTCGGGGGCGGATCCCGCTCGGCGCGTCCCGGGGCGATCGCGCGCGCCCATCGAGGGGTGCTGCTGTTGGACGAGGCAGCGGAGTTCTCGCGCGTGGCGCTGGACGCACTCCGCCAGCCTCTCGAGGAGGGCTCGATCGACGTGCATCGGTCGGGGTTCACCGCGCGGTTCCCCGCGCGCTTCCAGCTGGTCATGGCGATGAATCCGTGCCCGTGCGGGAACTACGGGGCCCGCGGCGGGGAGTGCACGTGTCCGTCGCTCGCGATCCGGCGCTACGCCGCGCGCCTGTCCGGACCTCTTCGCGACCGCGTCGACATCGAACTCCACGTCTCGCGCATCTCGACGGCTGCGGCCGCATCCGATCGGTCGTCCCGTCTGACGAGCGCCGATGCCCAGCGTCGAGTCGTCTCCGCTCGGGCCCGGGCGGCCGAGCGATGGCACGGCACGCCCTGGCGTCGCAATGCCGACGTCCCGGGGACCCGGTTGCGTCAGGCGGACGTCCGGGTGGGAGCGGACGCCCGCGCACCGCTCGACCGGGCGTTGGAGAAAGGACTCCTGACGCTCCGCGGTTACGACAGGGTGCTGCGACTCGCGTGGACGATGGCCGACCTCGACGGGGTCGAGCGTCCCGGTCGTGACCAGGTCGGTCGCGCACTCTTCCTGAAGCGGGGGTTCCTCGCATGATCGACCGTCTGCGCCATGATGAGGGGCTCCTGTCGGCTGTCGCCTCACTGCTCTGCTCGGGTCCGCACGTGCACGGCGACCGCAGGCTGGATGTGCTCGCGCGCGTGGCCATGAACGTGCTCGCCGAGCCCGGCGACGGTGTGGCCGGCGCGCTCGTCCGCCAGCTCGGTGCGGTCGAGGCGCTGCGCGTCGCGGTCGGCGACGCTCCGACCCCGGCTCGGATGCGGGGGTCGAGCCGCATCGACGACACCGCCCTCGCGGAGGGGCTCGCGCGGTGGTGCCCGCGGACCGATCCACGACGGGTGTCGGATGCCGTGCGGAGTGCACGTGACGCGGACGCGCAGCTGGTGATCCCCGGTGATCCGCAGTGGCCCGCGCAGATCGACGACCTCGGTGCGCACGCTCCGCTGCTCCTCTGGGTGAGAGGCGATGTCGGGATGCTGACGGTCGCCCCTCGGGTGGCGATCGTCGGAGCGCGCGCGGCGTCGGCCTACGGAGAGCACGTCGCCGCCGAGTTCGCGGGAGACCTGGCCGCGACGGGATCTGTGATCGTGTCGGGCGGAGCCTACGGAATCGACGGAACGGCGCATCGCGCGGCACTGAGTGCCGGCGGGGCGACGGTCGCCTTCCTCGCCGGGGGTGTGGACCGCGCTTACCCTCGGGGTCATCGTGACCTCCTGGAGCGCATCCGGAGCACGGGGGCCGTGGTCAGCGAGGTGCCGTGCGGTACGGCTCCGACCAAGTGGCGTTTCCTCGCGCGCAACAGGCTCATCGCGGCGACGAGCGACGCGACCGTGGTGATCGAGGCCGGGCGGCGAAGCGGCTCTCTGAACACAGCCGGCCACGCCGCAGCGCTGGGCAGGCCGCTCGGCGCGGTCCCCGGTCCCGTCACGTCCGCAAGCTCTGAGGGCTGCCACCGGTTGCTGCGAGAGTACGACGCCCGGTGCGTCACGTCCGTCGCGGAGATCCGGGAGCTGTGGGGCGATGAGGCCGACGTGCGCGTGCAGCAGCGCGTCGATCCGGACGAGACGCGGCTCCTCGATGCACTGAGCAGTCGCGTGACCCTGTCCGCGGCCGAACTCGCGCGCCGCTGCGGCCTCGCCGTCGACAGAGTGTCCTCGCTCCTCGGGATCCTCGAACTCGGCGGCGAGGTCGAACGATCCGAGAGGGGATGGATTCGGCGTCGCCGCCATGCGTCGAGGAGCTGAGTGCGGTCACCGCGCGGACGGAACGCGATCCGCACGGCGAGGCTGCAGACAGGCGGTGGCACGCGGCGGCATCCTGGGGGGATGGAGTTCGCCGAGGCCGCCACCGCGTTCGCGGAGCACCTCGAGCGTGTTCGACGCCTGTCACCGGCGACGGTGCGTGCCTACCGCTCCGATCTGCGGGATCTCGCCGTCGATGTCGGCTCGGCGTCACTCGAGGAGGTGACTCTCGACACGCTCCGCGATTGGCTCTGGCGGGCGACGCAGCGCGGGGACGCACGCTCGACACTCGCGCGCCGTGCTGCCGCGGTCCGCTCCTTCTTCGGCTGGGCTCAGGAGCAGGAGCTCATCACGCACGACCCGAGCCTGCGCCTCGTCGCCCCCAAACGGGGGCGCACGCTTCCGACCGTGGCCTCGCAGGACGCGATGCGCACGCTGCTCGACGCGCAGCGGGTCGGCGCTGCTCAGGGCGACCCCGTCGCGCTCCGCGATCACGCGATCCTCGAGCTGCTGTACGGCGCGGGGATCCGAGTCTCCGAGCTGTGCGGGCTCGACGTCGACGACCTCGACCTCGACCGCGCCACGGCGCGCGTCCTCGGCAAGGGGGCCAAAGAGAGGGTCGTCCCCTTCGGCATCCCTGCGCGTGACGCCGTCCGGGCCTACCTGACGCGTGGGCGTCCGGCTCTCGCCCTGCGTGCGTCCGCAGCCTCGCCGGCGCTTCTGCTCGGCGCACGCGGTGGACGTATCGGCTCCCGCGCCGTCTACGCCTTCGTCGCCGACGTCCTGTCTCCGATCGTCGGCGAGGAGACTGTCGGGCCGCACGCCCTGAGGCACACGGCCGCGACGCACCTCCTCGACGGCGGGGCGGACCTGCGGGCCGTGCAGGAGATCCTCGGTCACGCGAGTCTCGGCACCACCCAGATCTACACCCATGTGTCCTCGGAACGGCTGGCGGCCACCTACCGCCTCGCCCACCCTCGCGCCTGAGTACGGCTGCGGGGCACCGACGCACGGTCACCGAAGCTCGCAGCAGGGGAGGAGCACCGCGCGCGGAACGGGGCCGAAGAGCAGCAGCGGATCGATGTAGGCGCCATCCAGGCGAACGCCCAGGTGCAGGGTTCCGGGGACGCTGTGGCCGCCGATCTCGACGACGCCGATCGCGTCGCCCTCCGCCACGCTGGTGCCTGCGGTGAGGTCCGAACGCAGTGGTTCGAACGAGGACACGAGTCCGTCGGAATGGGTGATCGTCAGCACGGCACGGTCCACGACGACCCCGCGGAACGCGACGATGCCGTCGGCCGGCGCCGTGACCGTGACGCCGATCGGGGCATCGACGTCGATGCCCCGATGGCCCGGGCCGTAGGCGTGCGCGGGAGCACGGAACCTCTCGGTGACCCGGCGAGGACCGACGACCGGCCACGTCCACTGCGGGAGTCCGTCGGCGACGACGTCGTCTCCGGGGTCCGCCGACGGCGCACCCGCCGCCCTGGACCCCGGGACGAGGAGCAGGAAGGCGAGGAGCAGGATCAGCGCGAGGCACAGGCGGGGTCTCATCGCGGCATCCTGCCCGAGCCGCACCCGAGCGTGCCCGCGCCCGCGAGTGGTGTGCCGAGAGCGGGGGAGAAGCGAGCCACCGGCACCGTCGGGGAGGGCGAGTGCCACGGCCGCATCCTGTATGCTGAAGGAGCACCTCGATTTCGGGGTGACTACGCGTGCCCACAGCGACGTCGTCGAGAGACGAAGGTCGTGGCATCCACTCCCACAGGTCCCGTTTCCGAACGGGCGGGTGTGCGCCGGGTGCCAGGAAGTCCGATCGACCGATCGGCTTGACAACCTCAACGGCGCAGAACCGCGCCAGAACCAGGAGACGACCATGGCTGTGGTCACCATCCGCCAGCTGCTCGACAGCGGCGTGCACTTCGGACACCAGACCCGTCGGTGGAACCCGAAGGTGAAGCGCTTCATCCTCACCGAGCGCAGCGGCATCCACATCATCGACCTCCAGCAGTCGCTCGGCTACATCGACAAGGCCTACGACTTCGTCAAGGAGACCGTCGCGCACGGCGGCACGATCCTCTTCGTCGGCACCAAGAAGCAGGCCCAGGAGATCCTCGCCGAGCAGGCGACGCGCGTCGGCCAGCCCTTCGTCAACCAGCGCTGGCTCGGTGGACTCCTCACGAACTTCTCCACCATCGCGAAGCGCCTCGCCCGCATGAAGGAGCTCGAGGAGCTCGACTACGAGAACCCGGCCGCCTCGGGCTTCACGAAGAAGGAGCTGCTGCTCAAGAAGCGCGAGCTCGACAAGCTGCACAAGTCGCTCGGCGGTATCCGCAACCTCACCAAGACGCCGTCCGCCCTCTGGGTCGTCGACGCCAAGCGCGAGCACCTCGCGATCGACGAGGCCAAGAAGCTCGGCATCCCCGTGATCGGCATCCTCGACACGAACGCCGACCCGGATGACTTCCAGTACCCGATCCCCGGCAACGACGACGCGATCCGCTCCGTCTCGCTGCTGACGCGCATCATCGCCGACGCCGCGGCCGAGGGCCTGCAGCAGAAGCACAACCCCGAGTCCGGCGACGTCGAGCCGCTGGCCGAGTGGGAGAAGGAGCTCCTCGAGACTCCCGCCGAGCAGGTCACCGAGGCCGAGGTCGTCGAGACCGCAGCCGACGAGGCCGGTGCCGAGGCGCACGACGAGGCTGTCGCGGCCGCTTCCGGTGAGGAGACCGCAGAGGTCGCCGCCGCCGAGGCCGCAGACGCCAAGTAATTCCGCGACCACCACACACATCACGAAGCAAGGAGCCACCACACATGGCCAACTTCACCATCGCCGACCTCAAGGCGCTGCGTGAGCAGCTCGGCACGGGAATGGTCGACACCAAGAAGGCGCTCGAGGAGGCCGACGGAGACGTCGAGAAGGCCACCGAGATCCTGCGTCTCAAGGGTGCCAAGGGCAACGCGAAGCGCGCCGACCGTTCCACCAGCGAGGGCCTGATCGCCGCTCGCGAGAACGACGGTTCCGTCACGCTCGTCGAGCTCGCGTGCGAGACCGACTTCGTCGCCAAGAACGAGCGCTTCATCGCGCTGGCCGACAAGGTCGCCGACGCCGTCGCCGCTGCCAAGGCGGACTCGGTCGAGGCTGCGCTGGCAGCCCCGGCCGGAGACAAGACCGTCGAGACGGTCATCTCCGAAGAGGCCGCCATCATCGGCGAGAAGGTCGAGCTGCGTCAGGTCCGCACCGTGGCCGGCGACAAGGTCGAGGTCTACCTCCACCGCACGAGCAAGGACCTGCCCCCGCAGATCGGCGTCGTCGTCGCCTACACGGGTGACGACGCGGAAACCGCTCGCAGCATCGCGCAGCACATCTCGTTCGCGAACCCCTCGTTCCTGTCCCGCGAGGACGTCCCCGCGGACGCCGTCGAGAAGGAGCGCGAGATCGTCACCGAGATCTCCCGGAACGAGGGCAAGCCCGAGGCGGCTCTGCCCAAGATCGTCGAGGGTCGCGTGTCCGCGTTCATCAAGCAGGTCGCCCTGCTCGAGCAGGACTACGCGAAGGACAACAAGCTCTCGGTCGCCCAGGTGGCGAAGGACGCCGGTATCACCGTCACGGACTTCGCACGCTTCAAGGTCGGCGCGTAGCACAGTCGAAGGGGTTCGGATCCAGGAGATCCGGACCCCTTCTTCATGCCCAGAAGGCACTATCTTGAAACGGGACGAGAGGACTACCCCCATGACCGAACGCACCGGACGCCGCCGCGTCCTCTTGAAGCTCTCCGGCGAGGCGTTCGGCGCCGGCCAGCTCGGCGTCAACCCCGACGTGGTCAGTCAGATCGCCCGTGACATCGCCGCCGCGGTCGATCGCGTCGAGATCGCGATCGTCGTCGGAGGAGGCAACTTCTTCCGTGGAGCGGAGCTGAGCCAGCGCGGCATGGACCGCGGTCGCGCGGACTACATGGGGATGCTCGGCACCGTCATGAACGCCCTCGCCCTGCAGGACTTCCTCGAGCAGGCCGGCGCCCCGACCCGCGTGCAGTCGGCGATCTCGATGACGCAGGTCGCGGAGCCGTACATCCCGCGCCGCGCCGAGCGGCACATGGAGAAGGGCCGCGTCGTGATCTTCGGCGCCGGCGCCGGGCTCCCGTACTTCTCGACCGACACGGTGGCCGCGCAGCGCGCGCTGGAGATCGGCGCGGAGGAGGTGCTCGTCGCCAAGAACGGCGTCGACGCGATCTACACCGCCGACCCCAACAAGCACGCGGATGCCGAGCGGATCGATCGCGTGACCTACCGTGACGCGTTGCAGCGTGGTCTGAAGGTCGTCGACTCGACCGCATTCAGCCTGTGCATGGACAACAACATGGACATGCGCGTGTTCGGCATGGAGCCCGCGGGCAACGTGACCAGCGCCCTCCTCGGAGAGCCGATCGGCACGCTCGTCACCGCCTGAGCGCCTCACCGGACTCCCGCGTCCGGCCCGATAGAATTCTCAGAACACCCCGACGATAGGAGTCACCGTGATCGCGGACGTCCTCGCTGAAACCACCACTCGCATGACGCGGGCGGTCGAAGCCGCCAAGGAGGACTTCTCCACGGTCCGTACCGGCCGGGCCAACCCGCAGCTCTTCCAGAAGCTGCTCGTCGACTACTACGGCACGCCCACGCCTCTCGCCCAGCTCGCCTCCCTGGCGAACCAGGAGGCGCGCACCCTCATCATCACGCCGTACGACAAGTCGGCGCTCAAGGCGATCGAGCAGGCCGTGCGCGAGATGCCCAACCTCGGCGCGAACCCCACGAACGACGGCAACCTCGTGCGCGTCACGATGCCGGAGCTCACGGCCGAGCGTCGCAAGGAGTACGTCAAGCTCGTGAAGTCCAAGGGTGAGGATGCGAAGGTCCACGTCCGCGGCATCCGTCGCAAAGCCAAGGATGAGCTCGACGCCCTCAAGAGCGAGCTCGGCGAGGACGAGATCGTCCGCGGTGAGAAGGAGCTCGACGTCCTCACGCGCCAGCACGTCGACCTGATCGACGACGCTCTCAAGCGCAAAGAGGCCGAACTCCTCGAGGTGTAGGCCGCATGACCGACGACCCCACCGGTGAAGACACCGACAAGCCGCATACGCGCCGTGAGGCGCGCGACTCGTCGACGTCGACCGGCGGCACGCCGTTGGCCGACGACGCCTTCCCGCGCTTCGACGCCGAGGCGATCCCGCCGCGCCCGCCGCTTCCCGACGAGCTGCCCGTCGTGCCTGTGGAGACCCTCGCGACGGGTGACCACAACGCGATCCGGGAGCAGTGGCGCGCCGCGCGCGACGAGTTCGGAACGCACGTCTCGAACGCCCGCGATCAGCTCGATCTGGCGAACGAGCGCATCAAGGAGCGCACGGGTCGCGACCTGATCGTCGCGATCCTGATCGGACTCGCGTTCGGCGGCGCACTCCTCGCGTCGCTCCTGTTCATCAAGGTGCTGTTCGTGCCGTTCGCGCTGGCCGCCGCGCTGCTCGGCGTGTACGAGCTCTCGCTCGCGCTTCGGACGTCCGGACGACGCATCGATGTGGTCCCGCAGCTGGTCGCCGCGGGTCTCCTCGTGCTGTCGGCGTTCTTCCTCGATCTCTGGCTCGTCTGGGTGACGCTGTTCCTCGCCGTCGCGTTCGTGATCGTCTGGCGCCTCGTGGCTCAGATGGTCGAGAAGGACGGTCGGACGTACGGCGACGTGCTCGCGGACGCCGTGATCGGCGGGTTCGTGCAGGTGTACGTGCCGTTCCTCGCCGCTGTCGCCCTCATCCTGCTCAAGCAGGACGGCGGGGAGTGGTGGGTGCTCAGCTTCATCGCGATCGCCGTGGCGGCCGACACCGGGGCGTACGCAGCCGGTCTCGCCTTCGGCCGGCACCCGATGGCTCCGCGCATCAGCCCCAAGAAGACGTGGGAGGGGTTCGGGGGAGCCGTCGTCGCCTCCGTGGCGGCAGGGGTGCTCCTCGCGATCTTCCTGCTGGGAGTGCCATGGTGGATCGGCGTGATCTTCGGCGTCGCGATCCTTCTGTCCGCGACCCTCGGCGATCTCGGCGAGTCGATGCTCAAGCGCGACCTCGGCATCAAGGACATGAGCTCCTGGCTCCCCGGACACGGGGGGCTCCTCGACCGCCTGGACAGCATCCTGCCGTCGACGATCCCCGCCCTGTGCCTGTACTTCCTCTTCTCCTCCTGGACGGTGCTGTGATGGCTTCTGACGACCTGCTCGACACGACCGAGGCGCCGCAGGCGCGGCCGGCGTTCACACTGACCGCGGGCCGTGTGCGCGGCTACCATCGCGCCGCGGTCGACACGTTCCTTGCCGCCGCCCGCACGGCGTTCGAGGACGGGGGAGAGCTCACCGCCGCCGACGTGCGCGTCGCCTCGTTCCCGCTCGTGAAGAACGGCTACGTCGTCGCCGAGGTCGACGCCGCCCTCGGCCGCGTCGAGGACGCACTGGCCGCGCGCTCCCGTGATCGGAGCGTTCGTGCGCAGGGCGCCGGAGCATGGGTCGAGCAGGCCCGCGGCGACGCCCAGGTGATCCTGGACCACCTCGCCCGACCCCGGCGCCACCGCTTCGCGCGCACCGGCGTCCTCACCTTCGGATACCGCGTCGACGAGGTCGACCACGTCGCCTCGCGGATCGTGCGCTACCTGCGTGACGGCGAGCCGCTCACGGCCGAGCAGCTGCGGGGAGCGGCGTTCCGGATGCAGCGCGGCGGATACCGCGAGGAGCAGGTCGACGCGCTGCTCGACGCGACGATCGACGTGATCCTGGCCGTTCGCTGAACGTTCCCGTGGCCGCTCCGGCGGTGACCGGGTAGACTGCCCCCTATCGTGAACTCCCGAAACGACATGACCCCTCATCGAAACGACGTGACGCCGGTGCCCGCATCGACCGCGCTGTCGGCGCGTTCGGGCACCCGTCGGCGCGGGATCGTCGGGTTCTTCGCCGCTCTGGCCGTGGTCGGATTCGCGGCGGCGCTCGTCGCTCCGACCGGCGTCGCCCTGGCGCAGCAGCCCGCCGAGGCCGAGACCGAGTCCGCGTACGCGGCGGCTCTGGCGGATACGCAGAACCTCACCGTCACCGTGGAAGGAGCGGAGATCGCTCCGGTCCAGCGCGGTTCCTTCTCCGTCTACGTGACGCCGAAGCCGACCCCGACGCCCACGCCGACCACCGCGTCCTCGGGATCGAGTTCCGGCGGGGGACCGCTCTACTACACCGGCGGTGGCGCTCCCGCCGAATGGATGGCC
The DNA here is from genome assembly GCF_044749125.1 of Microbacterium sp. NPDC089696. Classification (NCBI taxonomy): domain Bacteria; kingdom Bacillati; phylum Actinomycetota; class Actinomycetes; order Micrococcales; family Microbacteriaceae; genus Microbacterium; species Microbacterium sp. NPDC089696. The sequence continues at coordinate 1,888,363 of NZ_JBIVHF010000001.1, forward strand.
GCAGCCGGCATCGCCGAGGCGGACTGGGGCTACGTGGACTACATCGTGTCCCGCGAGAGCGGCTGGAACCCCAACGCGACGAACAAGTCCTCGGGCGCGTGCGGCCTCGTGCAGGCGCTCCCGTGCAGCAAGGTCCCGGGTAACGGATACGACCCCGTCGACAACCTGCGCTGGGCCACGGGCTACGCCACCGGCCGCTACGGCAGCTGGGCCGGCGCGCACGCGTTCTGGACCAAGAACCACTGGTGGTGAGCGGCGGCGATGCCCCGCTCGCACCGACGACGTCCGTCGCGCCCTGAGGGCGAGGACTCGCTGGACCGTCTCCTCGCCTCCTGGAAGAGGACCGAGGTGCGTCGGGGGACGGAGTGGACGGTGCAGCCGGTCTCCGGGCCCCAGGCGCAGAAGGAGTACATGTGCCCCGGATGCGGGCGCATGATCACCCCGGGAACGGCGCACATCGTCGCGTGGCGTGCGGACGGCGTCCTGGGCGACGCGGCGGACCTCGCCGCACGTCGGCACTGGCATACGCACTGTTGGAGGATGGCGTGAGCTTCGAGATCCGTGGACCGCTGGAGCTTCCGGCACGACGTGAGGACGTGGACCTCCGGACGGCGGACGGCCTGACGCTCGTCGGCGAGCTCGCCGTCCCGGAGACGTCCGCACCCGTCGCGACGCTCGTGACGCTGCACCCGCTGCCCACCGCGGGCGGCTTCATGGACTCGCACATCATCCGCAAGGCCGCGGCACGCCTGCCCGCCCTCGCCGACCTCGCCGTGCTGCGCTTCAACACGCGTGGCACGACCTCGCCCCGGGGCACGAGCGACGGCGCGTTCGACGGCGGAGCTGCCGAGCGACTCGATGTCGCGGCGGCGATGGACTTCGTCGGCGAGCGCTCCCTCCCGCGGCCGTGGCTGTTGGGCTGGTCGTTCGGCACGGAGCTCGCGCTGAAGTACGGGCGGGACCACGACGTCGAGGGCATCATCCTGCTGTCTCCTCCGCTGCACCGCGCGACGGACGAGGAGGTCGCCGCCTGGCGCGACTCCGGCACACGGGTCGTGATCCTCGTTCCCGAGCTCGACGACTATCTGCGTCCGGCCGAGGCGCGCGAGCGGTTCGCGTCGATCCCGCACGCGAACCTGATCGCCGTCGAGGGCGGAAAGCACCTCTGGGTCGGCGAGAGCCAGACGCGCCGTGTGCTCACCGAGATCGTCGCGGCTGTCAACCCGTCGGCGCTGCCGCTGCCGACGCAGTGGCCTGTCGCCTAGAGCTCGTTCATCCTCGGGATCAGCACCTGGCGGTAGATGATCAGGATGCTCGCCGCGACCGGGATCGCGATCAGCGCACCGAGCAGACCGAGCAGGCTGCCGCCGGCCAGCGCGGCGACCACGACCACCGCGCCGGGGACCGACACCGCCCGGCTCATGATGCGGGGCGAGATCACGTAGGCCTCGATCTGCATGTAGACGAGGTAGTAGATCGCGGCGGCGATGGCGATCCCGGGGGACCCGAGACCGGGGATCAGGCACACCAGGACGATGATCGTCGAGCCCGTGAGCGTGCCGACGAGCGGAATCAACGAGAAGAAGAACGCCACGACGGCGAGCACGGCGGGGAACGGCGCGCCGATGATCGACAGGTAGATCATGCTGAGGATGCCGTTGATGACGCCGAGCGACACCTGACCCATGACGTAGTAGCCGACGGAGTCGGTGATCTGATCGGCGAGGTCGACGAACCGGTCGCGCTTCGACGCGGGCGCCAGCTGGTAGACGGCGCGCTTGAGAGAAGGAGTGGATGCCGTGAGATAGATCGTCAGGATCAGCACGATGAAGGCCCCGAAGAGCCCCGTGACGACGGACAGGCTCGCGTTGATGACACTGTTCGTGATGTCGCCGAGGTTGGCGATGAGCCACGCCTGGGCCTCCTGGAGCACGCGCTCGACGTCGAGGTTCGGGAACGCGGCCGTGATCCACTCCTCGATGTCGCCGAGCAGGCTCGGACGGCTGACGATCACCGTCACCTGCGTCACGAGCTGCGAGATCTGGTCGACGAGCACCGGGATGACGATGAGGATGATCCCGGCGAAGACGCCGAGCACCGCGAGGATGGTGATGAGGACGGCCAGCCACCGGGGGAGCCGTCGGCGCTCGAGGAACGAGACGAGCGGATCGAGGCCGAGGCTCAGGAAGAGCGCGGTTCCCACGTAGAGCAGCACCGTGGACAGGCTCTGCACGCTGGTGATGAGGAGGATGCCGAGCCCGACGCCGAGCGTCGCCACGAGGGCGGTGCGGAACGGACTGTGGATCTTCATCGGACTCCTCGTGATCGGTACCTAAGGCTATCCGGCGCGGAGGTGCGCACCGACCGCGACGTGCCGCGGCGAGCCCGCGAGACATGCCTCGTGGGCAACACACAGGTGGTTTCGCTAGTCTGAAATGTCGAGTGTTGCGACTCGGGCGTGCGTCCGAGGCGCGTGAGGAGACTATTCGTGCGTTTCGTATGGGCTGTCGTGGCCTTCGTGCTGGCCGCGGGCCTGATCGGTGCGGGCATCGCCCAGCGCACCGTCTTCATGGGTCCCTCGAGCCAGAAGGTCTCGGTCGAGGTGGACGAGCCGGCGCCGTTCGTGCTGCTGGACGGGGAGGTGCTCCGCGAGCATCCGGGTGCGCAGACCCTGCGGGTCTCGGGAGACGGCGACGTCTTCGCGGCGTACGGTCGGACCGCCGACATGGAGGCCTGGCTGGCCGATTCCGATTACAACCACGTCAGCGTGGGGACGGACGGCGCCCTTGACGTCGAGCACGTCACCGCGTCCGTCGAGTCGACGGACGACACGAGCGCCGCGCCGCAGCCCACGGAGACTCCCGCGACCGATGACGCCGCGACGGACGATGCCGAGGCTCCGGCGCCGGGGCGCGACCCCGCGGGGTCGGACCTCTGGCTGGAGTCCTTCAGTGACACCGGCACCCTCACCGCCGGCATGCAGGTTCCCGAGGGCGTGAGCGTGCTCGTCGCCCAGGACGGCACCGCCGATGCTCCGAGCGACATCGTCGTGTCGTGGCCGCTCGACAACTCCACGCCGCTCGCCGGGCCGCTGATGGTCGCCGGAGGCATCGTGCTCGCCGCCGGTCTCGTGCTGTACGTGCTGGCGATCCGGCATCAGCGTCGAGGCCGCGGACCGCGTCGCAAGGGACCCGGACCGCTGCCGGCCACCGAGCCCATCGACCTGGCCCAGCTGCCGCCGTCGGAGCGCGCTGCGATCGAGTCCTCGTCGGTCGATGCTCCGTCGCACGATGCTCCGGTCGACGGCTCTGAGACCGCGGACACCCCGGTGCCGGGCGCCGGGGAGGGGACTCCCGCCGACACGGACGACGCTCGTCGTTCCGAGAGCCGCGCACACCCGACGCCGCGACGTCGGCTGCTCGCGATCCCCGCGCTCGCCCTGACGGCCGTGATCGCCACCGGCTGCTCCGCCGACTCGTGGCCGCAGTTCGGAGAGGGCACCCCGACGCCGTCGCCCAGCGCGACGGTGATCGCCCCCGAGAACCAGAAGCCTCCGGCAGTGACCGAGGCGCAGGCCAAGCGGATCCTCGAGGAGGTCTCGTCGACGCTCGCCGATGCCGACACGGCGATGGACATCGAGCTCGCGAAGACCCGCATGGACGGACCTGCCCTCGCGGCGAGGACCACCGAGTACGCGTTGCGCTCCGCGGTGCCCGAGACGCCCGTGCCGACGGTCATCCCGACCGATGACGTCGAGGTCGTGCTGCCCGAAGCGACCGACCGCTGGCCCCGGACGGTCCTGATGCTCTCGCAGAGCACCGGCGACGACACGGTGCCCCCGGTCATCCTGACCATGACGCAGCAGGACCCCTGGTCCCCCTACAAGGTGACGAACATCGCCGAGATGTCCGCGGATGCCGTGTTCCCGGACGTCGCCGCGGCGTGGCTCGGAACTTCTCTCGTGCCCGCGGACTCGGCGTTCCTGAGCCTGCAGCCCGGGCAGCTCGCCGCCGCCTTCGCCGACGTCGTGGACGCCGGGGATGCGAGCGCGTCGCACGGGCTGTTCGACGACACCGCCCTGAACCTCGCGAAGTCCATCCAGGACAGCCGCCAGACGGTGGTGCAGAACCTCGCCGACTCGGGCGCCGCGGAGACCTCGCAGACGTCCTTCGACATCGTGCCGGCCGACAGTGCTCCGGTGTCGATGACCACTCTCGGCAGCGGTGCGATCGTCGCCGTGTCCCTCATCGACTCCGAGAGCGTGACGCCGACCTCGGCCGACGCCGTGATCCGTTTCGACCAGAACGCGCAGGCGAAGGCGCTCACGGGTGTGACGGAGTCCGCCAAGGGCGTCACGACCAAGTACGAGTTCCAGCTCTTCTTCTCCGTCCCGGCGCAGGGCTCCACCGAGCAGATCAAGCTTCTCGCCGTGCACCAGGACCTTCTCTCCGTCGAGGTGATCAAGTGACCGATATCTCTCCCGCGGCCCTGCGCGGCGCCGTCGACCTGTCGAGCCTTCGCAACCGCCCCAGCCCCGCCGCGGGCGCGGCGGCACCGGTTCCCGCGGGCGCCGTGAGCGACGTCGTGGTCGACGCGACCGACGAGTCGTTCGGGCAGATCCTCGAGATCTCGCGCACGGTCCCCGTCGTCGTCGACCTGTGGGCGGAGTGGTGCGGTCCGTGCAAGCAGCTCAGCCCCGTCATCGAGAAGGTCACCCGCGAGCTCGGCGGTCGCGTCCTGCTCGCGAAGGTCGACGTGGACGCGAATCCACAGTTGGCGCAGGGCTTCCGTGCGCAGTCGATCCCGATGGTGGTCGCGCTCATCGCCGGCCAGCCGGTTCCGATGTTCACGGGCGCCGTCCCCGAGGAGCAGGTGCGCGAGGTCTTCGCTCAGTTGCTCCAGGTCGCCGCGCAGAACGGTGTGACGGGGACGTTGCCCGTGGGTGACGCCCCCGAGACCTCCGACTCGGAGCCCGTGGAGCCGCCGATGCCGCCCCTGCACGCCGAGGCCTTCGAGGCGATCGAGCGCGGCGACTACGCGGCGGCGATCATCGCCTACGAGAAGGCACTCGCGGAGAACCCCCGCGATGAGGACGCGATCGCCGGTCTCGGGCAGGTGCGTCTCCTCGACCGCGTGCAGAGCCTCGACCTGCAGGCGGCGCGTGCCGCGGCGGCCGCAGGCCCTCTCGACGTGCAGGCGCAGTTCGACGTCGCGGACCTGGACCTCGCGGGCGGACACGTGGACGACGCCTTCGGACGGCTCCTCGACCTGTTCGCGCAGCTCCCGTCGGCCGAACGCGCCCCCGTGCGCGAGCGTCTCGTCGAGCTGTTCGGACTCATCGGCGCCGCGGATCCGCGTGTCGTGTCGGCGCGGAACCGCCTGTCCTCACTGCTCTTCTGACGCTTTCGCGGCGGATCCGGTCTTCCGGGTCCGCCGTCAGCCGCGAGTGACGCTCGGGATGTGCGGGTCGTTCTGATGGCGCAGCCAGATGGTGGAGAGCGCCGGCAGCGTGACGGTCGCGACCGACGTGTCCGAGCCGTCCTCGGGGTGGGCCACCACCAGGCCGAGGTTGCCGGATCCGCGTCCGCCGAAGCTCTCCGCATCCGAGTTGAGGATCTCCTCCCACGCGCCCTCGCGGGGGAGCGCCAGCCGGTACCCGGTGCGTTCGACGCCCGCGAAGTTGCTGATGACGACGAGCCGTCCGCCGTGTGCGTCCCGACGCTCGAAGGCGATCACCGTGGGGTCCCAGCTGGGCGCACCGAGCCGTGAGAACGACAAGCCGTCGTTGTCGCGCTCCCACAGCGGCGCCTGCGCGCGGTACGTGCGGTTGAGCTCGCCGACGAAGCCCTGCAGCTGCGCGTGCGAAGGCTGGTCGAGCAGCCACCAGTCGAGCTCTCGCGACTCCGACCACTCGGCGAGCTGCCCGAACTCCTGCCCCATGAACAGCAGCTTCTTGCCCGGATGGCCCCACATGTACGCGAGATACGCGCGGACGTTCGCGAGCTTGTGCCAGTGGTCGCCGGGCATCTTGGCGAGCAGACTGCCCTTGCCGTGCACGACCTCGTCATGGCTGATCGGGAGCAGATAGTTCTCGCCGAACGCGTACACGAAGGAGAACGTCATCTCGCCCTCGTGGTGCGAGCGGTACATGGGGTCGCGCTCGATGTACTGCAGGGAGTCGTTCATCCACCCCATGTTCCACTTGAACCCGAATCCGAGTCCCGCATGGTCCGTGGGCGCCGTCACGCCCGGGAAGCTCGTCGACTCCTCGGCGATCATGAGGATGCCGGGGTGCAGCCGGTACGCGGTCGCGTTCACCTCCTGGAGGAACCGGATCGCCTCGAGGTTCTCCCGCCCGCCGTGGATGTTGGGCTCCCACTCGCCGTCCTTGCGCGAGTAGTCGAGGTAGAGCATGGATGCCACGGCGTCGACACGCAGCCCGTCGACGTGGAACTCCCGCAGCCAGTAGAGCGCGTTCGCGACGAGGAAGCCGCGCACCTCCGGGCGGCCGTAGTCGAAGATCAGCGTGCCCCAGTCCTGGTGCTCGCCGCGTCGCGGATCCGGGTGCTCGTAGAGGGGCTGCCCGTCGAACCCGGCGAGGGCGAACGCATCCTTCGGGAAGTGACCGGGGACCCAGTCCATGATGACGCCGATGCCGGCCTGGTGCAGGCGGTCGATCAGATGACGGAGATCGTCGGGGCTGCCGAAGCGGCTGGTCGGGGCGTAGTAGCCGCTCACCTGGTAGCCCCAGGAGCCGCCGAACGGGTGCTCGGACAGGGGCATGAACTCGACGTGCGTGAATCCGGCCTCGGTCACGTGGGCGATCAGCTGATCGGCGACCTCGCGGTAGCCGAGTCCCGCTCGCCAGGAGCCCAGGTGCACCTCGTACACCGAGAGGGGCTGCGCGACCGCGTGCGTGGCCGCTCTGCGCGTCATCCAGGCGCCGTCGCTCCACGAGTACGACGAGCGCGTCACGACCGACGCCGTCTCAGGGGGCACCTGTGCCGCCTGCGCCATCGGATCGGCCTTGAGTAACCAGGCGCCGTTGCGCGTGTGGATCTCGTACTTGTAGGTGGTTCCGACGGGGACGTCCGGGACGAACAGCTCCCAGATCCCGCTCACGCCCATGGAGCGCATCGCGTGCCCCTGGCCGTTCCAGCCGTTGAAGTCGCCGACGACGCGGACGCCGGTCGCGTTCGGTGCCCATACCGTGAAGGAGACGCCGGAGTCGCCGTCGAGGTCGCGAGGATGGGCCCCCAGAGCCTCCCAGAGGCGCTCGTGGCGCCCTTCGGCGATCAGGTGCAGGTCGAGATCGCCCAGAACGGGCGGATGGCGGTACGGGTCCCCGCTCAGTGTCTCCTCGTCGTCGCCGTAGGCCGTCGCGACGCGATACGCCACCGGCGAGCCGTCGTGCTGAGCCTCCCAGATGCCGTGCGCGACATGAGCGAGCTCGAGGCGCGTACCGTCGCGGAACACCGCGGCGACGGATGCCGCGAGCGGTCGGCGGACGCGGATGACGGTGACGGTGCGATCCGCCGCATCGGTGTGCGGATGCGAGCCGAGGACCGCGTGCGGATCGTGGTGCGCCCCCTCAGCGACGGCCGCCCAGTCGGCGGACGACGTGACGTCCTCGAGATAGCTCATGATCGCTCCCTCACCCTCAGGATGTGCACCGGCTCGTCGAAGGCGTCGAGTCGTACGTAGTTGTGATCGGTCCAGGTCCAGACCGCTCCCGTCAGCAGGTCCTCGACCTCGAAGGGCTCGCCGGGCACGACCCCCCAGATCGAGGTGTCGAGATGCACCGTGGTCTCGCGCACCGAGTGCGGGTCGACGTTGGCGACGACGATGACCGTGTCGGGGCGTCCGGTGGCCGTGAACACCGCGTCGAGGTGCTTGCTGTAGACGAGGACGGCGTCGTCGTCGCTCCAGTGCGTCGCGAAGTTGCGCAGCTGGCGGAGCGCGGGGTGCTCGCGCCGGATGGCGTTCAGGCGCCGCAGCAGGGGAGCGAGAGAGTCACCCGTCCGCTCGGCCCCCTCCCAGTCACGCACCTTGTACTCGTACTTCTCGTTGTCGATGTTCTCCTCGGACCCGGGGCGTGCCACGTTCTCGACGAGCTCGTACCCGGCGTACACGCCGTAGACCGGCGCGGCCGTGGCGGCGATGCAGGCGCGGATCCGATACGCGGCTCGTCCGCCGAACTGGAGGTACTCGGTGAGGATGTCGTGCGTGTTCACGAAGAGGTTCGGGCGCATGTAGTCGCTCGTGTCGTGGGCGACGCCGCTGAGGAACTCCTCGAGCTCGGCCTTCGTGTTGCGCCACGTGAAGTAGCTGTAGCTCTGCTGGAACCCCACGGCCGCGAGGGCGCGCATGACCGCCGGCCGGGTGAACGCCTCGGCGAGGAAGATCACGTCCGGGTCGTCGGCGTTCACCGTCGCGATCAGCCACTCCCAGAACTGCAGCGGCTTGGTGTGCGGGTTGTCGACACGGAAGATCTTCACTCCCTCGTGCACCCAGTGCTGCACGATCCGCAGCATCTCCGCGTAGATGCCCTCGGGGTCGTTGTCGAAGTTCAGGGGGTAGATGTCCTGGTACTTCTTGGGCGGGTTCTCGGCGTACGCGATCGTCCCGTCGGGAAGCGTCGTGAACCACTCGGGGTGCTCCGTGACCCAGGGATGGTCGGGAGAGGCCTGCAGTGCGAGGTCGAGAGCGACCTCGAGACCCTCTTTGCGCGCCGCGCGCACGAAGAAGCGGAAGTCCGCGGCCGTGCCGAGGTCGGGATGGATCGCGTCGTGGCCGCCATCCGGCGAGCCGATCGCATAGGGGGAACCGGGGTCGCCGGGCTCGGTCGTCAGGGTGTTGTTGCGCCCCTTGCGGTTGCTCGTGCCGATCGGGTGGATCGGCACTAGGTAGACGACGTCGAAGCCCATCCCGGCCACGCCGGGAAGACGTCGTGCGGCGGTGCGGAACGTCCCGCTCTTCACGGTGCCGTCCTTGAGCCGTCTCGCCCCTTCGGAGCGCGGGAAGAACTCGTACCAGGCGCCGACTCCGGCGGCTGTTCGCTCGACCAGGAGCGGACGAGGCCCGGTGACGGACCGGAGGGTGGTCAGGGGGCGCTCCCGGAAGACCGCCGCGACGGCGGGATCGGTCGAGAGGGCGAGGATGCGGTCGGGCTCTGCGGTCCGCAGCTCCAGGGCCGTCGCGGAGAGGAGCTTCCGCTGCGGAGCCGGCCGGTCCTTCTCTGCGGCGGCTCGGGCGAGGAGGTCTGCGCCGAGCGCCGCCATGACCGGGACGTCGACCCCGGCTGCGACCTTTAGCTCGGTCGCGTGCGCCCACGTCGCGAAGTCGTCGGAGAAGGCCTCGAACCCGAAGGTCCAGCCGCCCTGGAGGTCCAGCGCCACCTCGGCCCCCCACCGGTCCGTGCCGTCGAGCCGGGGGCGCAGGCGATGCAACGACTCCTCGCCGTTCGGTGCCGTCAGGCGCAACTGCACCCCGATGAGGTCGTGCCCCTCGCGGAACGCGACGACGCTGAACGGCACCACCTCTCCGACGAACGCCTTGGGCGTGAACCCGCCCGCGACGACGGGGGAGGGATCGAGCAGAGGGATCCGCGGCGTGCGGAGATCCTGTGCGTCCTGCGTCGGCCCGAACGGGCGCAGGGGGATCTGAGCGGCGCTCCGGAGAGCTGTCGGACGGGTGCTGCTCGTTCGTGCGGCCACATCCCGACAGTACCGCGCTGTCCGGATGCTCGGAAGCGCGCAGACATGCGGCGTGCCGTGTGCTACTCGACCCGGAAAAGACGCATCGACGTGCCGGGGACGGGGAGCACGTCGCCCGGGGCGAAGACGTCCTCCGCGGACGACGGGTGCTCGTCCGCGCTCGACCACAGCGACACGAAACGTGTCGCGCCCTCGAGATCCTCCGGGAGGCGGACGTCGATCGGCGACTCCGTGCCGTGCACGATCAGGAGGATGCGGTTCGCGGCCTCTCTATCCGGCGTCGAGGCGGCGACGTACTGGAGCGTGCGGTTGCCCGGATCGGTCCACTGCTCGCTCTCCATCGTCTCGCCGTTCTGGTCGAACCAGTCCATGACGGAGGCGTTGGGGATGTGCTCGCCGAGCCGCGCGTAGCGACTCGGACGGAGCGCCGGGTTCTCGGTGCGCAGCCGGATGAGCCGGGAGACGTGCGCCCGCAGATCCTCCTGCCACGGCTCGGGCTCCCAGTTCAGCCAGGTCAGCGCGGAGTCCTGTGCGTAGGCGTTGTTGTTGCCGCGCTGCGTGCGACCGACCTCGTCACCCGCCGTGAGCATGGGGATACCGGCGGAGAGCAGCAGGGTGCCGAGGAGGTTGCGCATCGCCTTGCGTCGGGTCGAGAGGATCCCGACGTCGTCGGTCGGTCCTTCGATGCCGTGATTGAAGGCGCGGTTCGTGTCGGCGCCGTCACGGTTGTTCTCGCCGTTGGCCTCGTTGTGCTTGACGTCGTACGAGACGAGGTCGTTCAGGGTGAAGCCGTCGTGCGCCGTGACGAAGTTGATGCTCGCGAGTGGACCGCGCTCCTCCGAGAACGTGTTGGAGGAGCCGGCGAGGCGTGTCGCGAACCCGCCGATCCCGACCGGTGCCGACGCCCGCCGCGCGTAGTCGATGTCGCTGAGCCAGAAGTTGCGGACGCGGTCGCGGTAGCGGTCGTTCCACTCGTGCCAGCCGACCGGGAAGTTGCCGGTCTGCCACCCGCCGAGACCGACGTCCCAGGGCTCGGCGATCAGCTTGGTGTCGCGGAGGATCGGGTCCTCCGCGATCGCTGTGAGGAGCGGGTGCTCGGGGGTGTAGGTGTGAGTCCCGTCGCGGGCGATCGCGGTCGCGAGATCGAAGCGGAAGCCGTCGATCTGCATCTCCTGCGCCCAGTACCGCAGCGAGTCGAGGACGAGGCGCGCCCCCGCATCCGTCGAGGTGTCGAGCGTGTTGCCGCACCCGGTCGTGTCGACGTACGCGCCGGCGGCGTCCTGTCGGTAGTAACTGGCGTTGTCGATGCCCCGCAGGCTCGACCGCGGCCCGCCGATGCCCTCCTCGGAGGTGTGGTTGTAGACGACGTCGAGGATCACTTCGAGCCCCGCCTCGTGCAGAAGCCGCACCATGCCCTTGAACTCGGCGAGCACGGCCTCCGGCCCTCCCTTGCGGGCGTCGTCGGTCGCGTACGCGGTGTGCGGGGTGAAGAAGTTCAGGGTGTTGTACCCCCAGTAGTTCGTGAGCCCGCGCTCCAGCAGGCGCGGCTCCGGCACGAAGGCGTGCACGGGGAGCAGTTCGATCGAGGTCACTCCGAGATCGTGGAAGTACGCGATCATCGCGGGGTGGGCGAGTCCGGCGTAGGTGCCGTGGAGTGCCGGTGGTACGTCGGGCTGGCGCTTCGTGAGGCCCTTCAGATGCCCTTCGTAGATGACGGTGCGGTCGAGCGGGATGCGCGGCTTCGCGGAGTCGCCCCAGTCGAAGCCGTCCTCGATGACGACCGAGCGCCACTCCTCGTAGCCGTCGCCCTGCGCGAGGCCCCGCGCGTAGGGATCGAGCAGCAGCGTCTCGGGGTTGAAGGTGTTGCCGGGGCCGTGCGGTCCGCCCACGCGGATCGCGTAGCGCGTGCCCGGCTGGAGCAGCGGCGTCGTGACCTCCCAGACGCCGCCGGGGAGGCGCTCGAGATCGACCTGATCGGTCGCCCAGTCGAGGTCCTCCGCATCGAACACGACGAGCTCGACGGACGAGGCGTTCTGCGACCAGATGCGCAGCGTCCCGACGCCGTCGTGCAGACGCACGCCGAGGTCGTCGAGGGTGGTTCCGCCGGGCACGGTGAGGACTCGGTTCGCGGGCATGAGTACACACTAGAGCGCCGAGCCCGGGTGTCAGACCAGTCCGCATCCGGTCCCACGCCGCGCAGGGAGGGCAGGTACGGATGGTCGTCCGTGAAATGGGCCCTGTCGACCGCGAGATGCGGGAGAGTGGAGGGATGCAGCACTATCTCGACCATGCCGCGACGACCCCGCTGCGCCCGGAGGCGCGGGCGGCCTGGCTGCGGGCGAGCGAGGTCGTCGGGAACGCATCGTCGACGCACGGCGCCGGGCAGGGAGCGCGGCGGCTGCTGGAGGAGTCGCGGGAGCGTATCGCCGCAGTGCTCGCCTGCGACCCGATCGAGGTCGTGCTCACATCCGGGGGCACCGAGTCGATCAACCTCGGGCTTCAGGGGCTCTGGTCTGCGCGCGCCGAGGGCGCGGACGCGATCGTGCTGCCGGACGCTGAGCACCACGCCACGATGGACACGGTCGAGGCTCTGGTGGCGGCGGGCGCTCTCGTCCGTCGTGCGCGCGTCTCGCCCACGGCCGCGATCGAGGTGGACGACTTCGCGGCGCAGCTGCCCGGAGCCGCCCTCGCCACCGCGCTCGTGGCGAACAACGAGGCAGGCACGCTGAACGACGTCACGGCGTTGTCCGCAGCAGCCGCCGAAGCCGGGACACCCCTGCACCTCGACGCCGTCGCAGCCCTCGGTCATGTCCCGCTGTCGTTCCGCGGACTGCGGGGGGAGGCCACGGCCGGCACCGGACTCGTGGCGCTGAGTGTCGCCGGTCACAAGATCGGGGCGCCTGTCGGCGTGGGCGCTCTCGTGGTCTCGCGGACCGCGCGGCTCAGCGCGCTGCTGCACGGAGGGGCACAGCAGCGCGGACTGCGCGCGGGGACGCAGGACATCGCGGGAGCGGCGGCCTTCGCGACCGCGGTCGAGCTCGCGGAGTCGGAGCGCGAGGCCGAGCACGAGCGGCTCTCCGCGCTGCGGGACCGACTGGTCTCGGGCATCCTCTCGCGGGTTCCCGTCGCCGAACTGCTGGGGGAGCCCGTCGACCGGCTCCCGGGCAACGCGCACATCCTGTTCCCCGGGGCCGTGGGGGAGAGCCTGCTCTTCCTCCTCGACATGCACGGTGTCGCGGCGTCCACCGGCTCCGCGTGCCAGGCGGGCGTCGCGGAGCCCTCGCATGTCGTGACGGCGATGGGGCGCACTGAGCAGGACGCACGCAGCGTGCTCCGCTTCTCCCTCGGGCGGACCTCGTCGGACGCCGACGTCGACGCCGTGCTGAGCGCGATCGGGGACGTCTACGCACGCGCATCCGGGTCCGGCCCAGGCGAGCGCTCGTAGACTGGTCCCATGAGGATACTCGCGGCCATGAGCGGCGGCGTCGACTCCGCTGTGGCGGCCGCACGGGCCGTCGACGCGGGGCACGACGTCGTCGGAGTGCACCTGGCGCTCTCCCGCGCGGGCGGCACGCTGCGCACCGGAAGTCGCGGGTGCTGCACGATCGAGGACGCGCTCGATGCCCGCCGCGCGGCCGACCTGCTCGGCATCCCCTTCTACGTGTGGGATTTCTCGGAGCGCTTCCGCGACGATGTGATCGCCGACTTCGTGTCGGAGTACCAGGCGGGACGCACCCCGAACCCGTGCATGCGCTGCAACGAGAAGATCAAGTTCGCCGCCCTCCTGGAGCGCGCGATCGAGCTGGGCTTCGACGCGGTGTGCACGGGCCACTACGCCACGCTCGTCTCCACCGATGCCGGACTCGAGCTGCACCGTGCCGCTGACAACGCGAAGGACCAGTCGTACGTACTGGGCGTGCTCACGGCGGAGCAGCTGGCGCACACGTACTTCCCGCTCGGCACGACGCCGTCGAAGGCGATCGTGCGCGCCGAGGCCGCCGAGCGCGGGCTGACCGTCGCGCAGAAGCCCGACAGCCATGACATCTGCTTCATCCCCGACGGCGACACACGCGGCTGGCTGGCCGAGAAGGTGGGAACGGCGACCGGCGAGATCGTGGATCGGACCGGTGCGGTGGTGGGTTCGCACGAGGGTGCGCACGCGTTCACCGTCGGACAGCGTCGCGGGCTCAAGCTCGGAGTGCCGGCGCCCGACGGCAAGCCCCGCTTCGTGCTCGAGGTGCGACCGGTGTCGAACACGGTCGTCGTCGGGCCCAAGGAGGCGCTCGCGACGCGGGAGATCGCGGGGGAGCGCTTCAGCTGGGCCGGTGCGGCACCTGCGGAGTCGGAGTTCGCCTGCGACGTGCAGATCCGCGCCCACGCCGAGCCCGTCGCGGCGCGCGCCGTGGTCTCGGAGTCCGGTGTGACCGTCGTGCCCGAGGAACCGCTGGACGGGGTGGCTCCGGGGCAGACCGCCGTGCTGTACATCGGCACGCGCGTGCGCGGGCAGTTCACGATCGATCGCACGGTGTCGGCGGTGCCGGTCGACGCGTAGCGGCTCCCGAGTATGTCGGTGGTCGCTCGTAGACTGAGCGGGTGCCGGAGAACATCTCGCTGGAAGACGCCCGTATTGAGGCTGAGGAGCTGACGACTCGCATCCTCGAGGCGAAGGACGCCTATTACGGGCGCGACACCTCCCTCGTCGACGACGCCACGTACGACGGGTGGATGCATCGGCTCGAGGAGATCGAGCGCCTGCATCCCGAGCTGCAGGGACAGGATTCGCCGACGCAGATGGTCGGCGCCGCAGAGGCGACCGGGCTCGCCACGATCGAGCACGCCGAGCGGATGCTGAGTCTCGACAACGTCTTCTCGATCGAGGAGCTCCGTGAGTGGGCCGCCAAGACCCGAGCCTCGGCCGGTCGAGACGTCGACTGGCTCACCGAACTCAAGATCGACGGACTCGCGATCAACCTCCGCTACGAGAACGGCCGCCTCACCTCCGCGGCGACTCGCGGCGACGGCCGGGTGGGCGAGATCGTCACGGAGAACGCGCTGCGGCTGCCGATGATTCCCGCGCAGCTGAGCGGCACGGGGCATCCCCCCATCGTCGAGGTGCGCGGCGAGGTCTTCATCCCGGTCGCGGCCTTCGAGCGGCTCAACGCGGCGCAGGCGGAGTTCCGCGAACGGGCCTATGCCGACGCGCTGGCCCGCTGGGAGGCGCGTTCCGGCGCTAGGAAGCCCTTCGACGAGGAGAAGGCTCGCACGGCCGCGGCGCGGCGCTTCCCGTCGTTCGCGAACCCCCGCAACGCCGCGAGCGGAGGGCTCCGCCAGCAGATCGACAAGAAGGACGGACTGGAGCTCGAAGCCGGGCTTCTGCGCATCGAGTCGCTCGCCCTGTACGTACACGGCATCGGCGCGTGGGAGAACCCGCCGGTCGCGGCACAGAGCCAGGTGTACGACCTCCTCAGCGAGTGGGGTCTGCCGACGAGCCCGCACACGCGGGTGTGCGCGAGCGTCGATGACGTCGTCGAGTTCGTGGAGTACTTCGGCGAACATCGCCACGACATCGAGCACGAGCTCGACGGCATCGTCGTGAAGATCGACGAGCTCGCCCTGCACGACGAGCTGGGTGCCACCAGCCGCGCACCGCGGTGGGCGATCGCCTACAAGTACCCGCCGGAAGAGGTGCAGACGAAGCTCCTCGACATCGTCGTGTCGGTCGGCCGCACCGGCCGCGCCACGCCGTTCGCCGTGATGGCACCCGCGCACGTCGCGGGATCCGTCGTGCGGCAGGCGACTCTGCATAACAAGGATGTGGTCAAGGCGAAGGGCGTGCTGATCGGGGACACGGTCGTGCTGCGAAAGGCGGGCGATGTGATCCCGGAGGTGCTCGGCCCGGTGGTCGAGAAGCGTGACGGCACCGAGCGCGAGTTCGTCATGCCGGTCGAGTGCCCCGAGTGCGGCACGCCGCTGCGCCCCATGAAGGACGGCGACATCGACCTCCGCTGCCCGAACGCCCGCTCGTGCCCGGCGCAGGTGCGCGGCCGCGTCGAGCACATCGGATCCCGCGGCGGACTCGACATCGAGGCCCTGGGCGAGGTGACCGCCGCCGCGCTGACGCAGCCGACGTCGCCTGCGACACCGCCGCTCGAGACCGAGGCCGGCCTGTTCGCCCTCACCCTCGAGCAGATCGTGCCGATCGAGCTCGTCGTGAAGGACGCCGAGACGGGACTGCCCAAGGAGGATGAAGACGGACTCGTGAAGACGCGTGCGCCGTTCCGTCGCAACCCCACGGCCGCCGAGAAGAAGTCGGGTGTCGAGGGGCCGCAGCCGTCTTCGCAGGCCGTGACGCTCCTCGCCGAGCTCGAGAAGGCCAAGACGAAGGACCTCTGGCGTCTGCTGGTCTCCCTGAACATCCGTCACGTCGGGCCGTCCGCCGCTCGTGCGCTCGCGCAGTGGTTCGGCTCGCTCGACGCGATCCGGGCGGCATCCCGCGACGATCTCGCCGCGGTGGAAGGCGTGGGCGGCATCATCGCCGACTCGCTCCTCGCCTGGTTCGAGGTCGGTTGGCACCGCGACATCGTGCAGCAGTGGACCGACGCCGGCGTGCAGTGGGCGACGCCCGGTCATCCCGGCCCGGGCGGAGCGGTCGCCGAGGGTGGAGTGCTCGAGGGTCTCACGGTCGTCGCCACCGGTTCTCTCGACGGCTACACGCGTGACGGCGCTCAGGAGGCCATCATCCAGGCCGGCGGCAAGGCGGCGTCCAGCGTCTCCAAGAAGACCGACTTCGTCGCGGCGGGGCCGGGTGCAGGATCGAAGCTCGCGAAGGCGGAGGAGCTCGGCATCCGCGTGCTCGACGCCGCGCAGTTCCACCTTCTCGTCACGGAAGGTCCGGACGCTCTCGGATGAAGCGCTACGGGCCCCTGCTCGCGGTCCCCGGGGCTCTGGCGGTCGGGGATCCCGGGCGGCATCACCTCCGTCTGACGCCCGACGCCGTCCTGTTGCGTGAGGGCGTCGAGAATCGGGGGATCATCCCGTGGGGCGGTGTCGACCGCATCCGACTGGACGTCCCGACCACGAGGTTCCGCCTGCCCGGTCTCGTCGGCACGGTCATCCTCGGCGCTCTCTCGGCGATTGCTCTCTCCGACCTCGGTGTGGACCCGGATGACGGCTCGCTCACGATCACGGTCGACGGCGGGCCGCAGGTCCTCCCGCTCAGCCGTCACCATGTGGGCGGGTACTGGGCGCCCACGGTCGACGGGGCCCATCGGCTGCTCGAGCAGCTCATCGCCGCCCCGACGCAGCGAGCGCTTCTCGCGCGCCCGGAGTCGCTCGTGGACGTCGCCGCGAAGCTCGCTCGGAGCACCACGCCGTCGAGGGGACGGCCCTCCTCCTGAGGGTCGCCGCATCCTGACCGTCGATGTCAGACTCACGTGTTCCGCAGCCACTCGGTGAGGCGTTCGCACTCCGCGGAGACCGCATCCCTCTGGCGGCGCGTCACCTCGTCGATGTAGTCAACAGAGACGGACTGATCGGCGTCGAGCGACCATGTCGCGGCCACTTGGCCGTCGACGAGCACCGTGCGTTTTCCCCCGATCACGAGGCCCAGGCGATCGTCGGCGATCACGCGTCGTCGATCGGCGTGCGCGAGCAGGATGTTGTCGAACTCCGGCAGGAGCCGCACCGGCACATCGGTGTCGGGACCGGGGCGAGGCGCGTCCGGCAGATCGAACAGCTCCTTTCCCGCCTCGTCGCGAAAGGTCACCAGGCGATCGCGAAGACTCTCGAAGACTCCGCCGAGACGGGTCAGTCCCGACCACTGCTGAGCGTCCATGACCGTCGCTGGGCCGAAGGCACGCAGATACCTCACGACGACATCCTCGAGGGCGACGGCTTGCTGCTCGCGTCCGAGCCACTGCTCGAGCGTCGCGCACACCGCTCGTCCACTCGACCGCCAGAGACCCCGAGGCGGGACCTGGACCAGTGGCAGGGACAGCCGGATCGCGTTGCCCAGCACGGTGTGCGATGCATCCGGCCAGCGCTCGCGGAGGACGGCGCCGACGTCGGCTGTGCTGCGAGGCTCCGCTGCCAGCACGGCTCGACCTGCTACCGCCAGCTCGTCCGTGTCGACCTGCGCTTCGCGCAACGGTTTCGCGAAGGGACCGCTGCGCATCTCCCGGTCGAGCTTCGGCTGCACGTGGGGTCGCAACCCGAGGGCGTCGGCGGTGGTGGTGAGGTGGATCGTGCCGCGCATCAGCAGGATGCGCACCGCCGCCCGGTCGGTGAGCAGACTCTCGAGTTCCTCGGGCCGGAAACCCACCAGGCGACTCCAGAGCCCGATGTACGGGGAGCGCGGCTCCTGAGCCTGAAGGCCCACGAGACGATCGATCGCGGACAGCGCCGACACATCGACACGCTCGTCGAGCATCTGACGCGCGAGCAGCGCCCTGTTGAGGTCTTCGGTCCCGAGTGTCACCACGGGGTCAGGGTACCGCCGAACTCCCCGACGCGAGGCCGGACGTCAGAGCGCCCGCGACATCCGCAGCTCGTGCAATCCCACGACGCTGCCACCCTCTCCGAACTTCTCGCCGCCGTCGACGGTCCATCCGTGCGCCCGGTAGAAGCCGATCGCCCGCGCGTTGCCTTTCAAGGCCCAGAGGTAGCCGCGTGCCCATCCCTCGGCCCGCAGGGCGCTCTCGGCGTGCCGGATCAGCGCGCGCCCAACGCCCTGGGACCAGGCATCCGGATGCGCGTAGAGACCGGCGATCTCGCCCTGGTCGCTCAGTTCCTCGTCGCGTCCGCCTCCGAAGCTCACCCAGCCGACGATGCGACCATCGAGTTCGGCGACGACCAGTCGATGGGCGACGGGTCCGTACGCGTCCGTCGACTCGCCCGCGAGCGAACGCTCGATCCAGGTCGACCACATGGCTGCGCGCGCGTCGACGCTCTGCCGGTGCAGGACATCCTGATCGATGAGTCCCACGTACGCGGCCTGCCACGACGCCACGTGCACGACGGCGACGCCGTGCGCATCTTCGACCTGCGCGTCTCTGATCTCCAGCATCCGGTCACCCTAGCGCGAGCACAACTGCGGACCGCGCGGGCGACACGCCGCCACGCGCCCGTATGCCGCGGCGTTTCGGCCCCCGCATCCGAAGCTGTGCCCGCTCGGACGCCGTAATGGTGCGAATCAGATGTCGTGATGTCGCTGGAGGAGACGCTCGGAGACCGCGAATCCGAGGCGGCGATACAGCGGTAAGGCTCGGTCGCTGGCGTGAACGACGATGCGTCGAGAGCCGTCTTCGTCCGCAGAGGCGCAGGCTGCTTCGACGAGCGCTGCTCCGACACCCTGGCCGCGGAATGCCGGTACGACATACACGCTCTGGATGTCGGCGGAAAGCCGCGTGAGGTGGCCTGGTCGCGGCACGCGAGGGACGAGAGCGACCCATGCGGCGCCGATCGCGTCACCCGAGCCCGTCCGGGCAATGAATGCGGAGTGCGATCTGCCCTGTCCGGTCCACCAGTGCACGAGTTGTTCTGTGAAAACGCGTAGTTCGGCGCTCGACGGCTCGCGGCCTTCGCTGTCGAGCCACTTGACTCGCGCGAGATCGACCGCGAGCTCGGGCGTCGCGCGTTCTATCCGAACGCCGTCCACGGGTCAGCCCTTGTGGCGGGGCTTGCGGGCAGGCCGGTCGTCGCGGGCCGGGCGGTCGTAGCGCGGACGCTCGTCGCGGCGCTCGAAGCGGTCACGGCCGCCGTCACGACCACCCTCGCGCGGTGCGCGGCGCGCGCCGGGGCCGCGGTCCGGCTTGATCTCGATCAGGCGACCGGACACCCGCGTGTCGCGCAGCTTCTCGAGCACGGCGGGGTCGAGGTTCGCCGGCAGCTCGACGATCGAGAAGTCGGGACGGATGTTGATCGCCCCGAAGTCGTCGCGACCGAGACCGCCCTCGTTCGCCAGCGCCCCGACGATCTGGCGCGGCTCGACGCGGTGACGACGGCCGACCTCGATGCGGTATGCCGCATAGTCGCCGCGTCCGCGACGCTCGCGCGGCTCGCGGTTCTCCCGGGGCTCGCGCGTGGTGCGCTCGCGCGGCGGGCGGTTGTCGAACTCGACGGCGCGCGCGAGGGCGTCGTCCTGCGGGTCGAGGAGGAGGGGCCGATCGCCCTGCGAGACCACCGCGAGCGCCGCGGCGACATCCGCCTCGGGCACGTCGTGGTTGCGCACGTAGTGCGCGATGATGTCGCGGAACTTCTCGATGCGCGAGGTCTCGCCGAGGGCCGTGGTGATCGCGTCGTCGAAACGCGCGAGACGCGTGGTGTTGACGTCCTCGGTCGTGGGCAGCTGCATCTGCGTCGGCTGCTGACGCGTGGCCTTCTCGATGTGCTTGAGCAGGTAGCGCTCGCGTGGCGTGATGAAGCTGATCGCGTCACCCTTGCGACCCGCGCGACCTGTGCGCCCGATGCGGTGCACGTACGACTCGGTGTCGGTCGGGATGTCGAAGTTGACCACGTGGCTGATGCGCTCGACGTCGAGGCCGCGCGCGGCGACGTCCGTCGCCACGAGGATGTCGAGCTTGCCGTCCTTGAGCTGGTTCACGCTGCGCTCGCGCTGAACCTGGGGCACGTCGCCGTTGATCGCCGCAGCCGAGTATCCGCGCGCACGGAGCTTCTCGGCGAGCGTCTCGGTCTCGTTCTTCGTGCGGACGAACACGATCATGCCGTCGAAGTTCTCGACCTCGAGGATGCGGGTGAGGGCGTCGACCTTCTGCGCGTAGGACACCACGAGGTACCGCTGCGTGATGTTCGTGTTGGTCGCGGTCTTCGACTTGATCGTGATCTCCTCGGGATCACGGAGGTACTGCTGGGCGAGACGACGGATCTGGGCCGGCATCGTCGCCGAGAACAGCGCGACCTGCTTCTCGACGGGCGTCTGCGCGAGGATCTGCTCGACGTCCTCCGCGAAGCCCATCTTCAGCATCTCGTCGGCCTCGTCGAGGACGAGGTACTGGAGCTCCGAGAGGTCCAGGGTGCCCTTCGCGAGGTGGTCCATGATGCGGCCGGGCGTGCCGACGACGACGTGGACGCCGCGTCGCAGTGCCGACAGCTGCACGCCGTAGCCCTGACCGCCGTAGACGGGCAGCACATGCACGCCCTTCATCTTCGAGGCGTAGGACTCGAACGCCTCGCACACCTGGAGCGCGAGCTCACGGGTCGGGGCAAGCACCAGCGCCTGCGGCGTCTTCTGCGCGACGTCGAGGCGCTCGAGAACGGGCAGCGCGAACGCGGCGGTCTTGCCGGTTCCGGTCTGCGCCATGCCGACGACGTCGCGTCCCGAGAGAAGAGTCGGGATGGTCGCGGCCTGGATGGGCGAAGGGGTCTCGTAGCCGAGATCCTTGATGGACTTGAGGACGGGCCCAGTGATCCCGAGCTCCTCGAATCCGGGGGTCGAGGGGGCGTCGATGGGCGCAGCGTCTTCAGGAGTCACTGATCAAGGGTAGCGTCTCGCGACCCGCGCCGCCTGGACACGCTGTCAGGCGCCGCCGGTGAGGGCGAGGAGTCGCTCCTTGACCTGCCGACGCAGCACCTTGCCGATCAGGGACTTGGGCAGCTCGTCGACCACGAAGATCCGCCGGGGCACCTTGTACGGGGTGAGGATGCTGCGGGCGTACTCGCGGATCGCCTCCACGTCGACGTCCGTGCCGGGGTCGACGACGATAGCCGCGACGACCTCCTCGCCGGAATGCTCGCTGGGCAGCCCGACGACCGCGGCGTCGGCGACCTGCGGATGCTGTCGCAGGGCGTTCTCCACCTCGGTCGGCGCCACGTTGAAGCCGCCCGTGATGATGAGCTCCTTGATGCGGTCGACGATGCGGATGAAACCAGCCTCGTCGACGGTCACGATGTCGCCTGTGCGGAACCAGCCGTCCACGAACACGGCCTCGGTCTCCTCGGGCTTCCCGTAGTAGCCGGAGAACACCTGAGGACCGCGGACGATCAGCTCTCCCGCGGTCCCGGCGGGGACGTCGTCGGTCGGGTTCTCGGGGTCGACCACGCGGCATTCGGTGCCGGGGAGCGGGAGACCCACCGTTCCGGGGACGCGGTTGTCGGCGACGGGGTTCGCCATGAGCACCGGCGAGCATTCGCTGAGCCCGTACCCCTCGACGAGGAAGCCGCCTGTGGCCTTCTCGAACGGCACGACGAGCTCGTGCGGGAGAGGCATGGCCCCCGAGATGGCGACCTCGATGCCGGCCAGGGACACGCCCTTCGCGTTCGCCGCGGCGAGGAGGCGATCGGCGATCGGCGGCACCAGGGGCAGGAAGGTCGCGGGGTGCTTCTTCATCACGTCGAGCACGAGGTCCGGGTCGAACTTCGGGAAGAGCACGAGGCGCGCGCCCATCGACATCGCGAACGTGAGGCACAGGGTGAGGCCATAGGCGTGGAACATCGGGAGAACGGCGTAGACCACGCAGCCCTTCCCGCGCTGGATGGACGGGACCCACGCCTGGGCCTGCGCCGCGTTGGCGAGAAGATTCCGATGAGTGAGCGAGGCACCCTTTGGAGTACCGGTCGTGCCGGACGTGTACTGGATGATCGCGAGGTCGTCCGTACCCGGGCGCGGGTGCGACGCCGGCAACGACTCGGAGCCCAGGAGCGACTCCCACGTCACGGTGCCGCGCACGCGCTCGGTCAGGGCGGCGCGCGACTCGCGCGCCTTGGCGACGGGCAGCCGCAGCGCCAGACGCGTGAGGAACGGCATCGCGCGGGTGACGTCGACCGAGACGAGGTTCGTGACCGCCAGATCGGCGGGGAAGTCCTGCACTGTTGCGACGACCTTGTTCCAGACGATCGCGTGCTTCGCACCGTGGTCCTCGAACTGCTTACGCAGCTCGCGCGGCGTGTACAGCGGATTGTGTTCGACGACCACGGCGCCGAGGCGCAGTACCGCGTAGAACGCGATGATGTGCTGCGGGCAGTTCGGCAGCACGATCGCGACGGGATCGCCTGCGCGCACCCCGAGGTCCCTCAGGCCGGCGGCGGCGCGGTCGATCGCGTGCTGCATGTCGGCGTAGGTGGTCTCGCGCCCGAAGAACTGCAGCGCGGGCGCATCCGGATAGTCCCGGGCCGAGGCGGCGACGATGTCGATCAGCGATCCGGAGACCGGGGCGAGGTCGTCGGGGACGCCGTCCGCGTAGCTGGCGATCCACGGGCGAGGAGGCTCATACGTGCTCACGTGCCCAGCATAGGGGCGACGACCCCGCGGCTGCCGGTGACGCCGAGGGCGCTGACTAGACTGGAGCGGTGTCTGAAATCACCCCTGATCTTGTGCGCCATCTCGGCGTGCTCGCGCGCATCCAGCTGAACGACGACGAGGTGACGCGGCTCACGGGCCAGCTCGACGCCATCGTCGACAACATCGCGAAGGTGTCGGAGGTCGCGACGGCCGACGTCGCCGCGACGAGCCACCCGATCCCGCTGAGCAACGTCTTCCGTCCCGACGTGGTCGGTGAGACGCTCACGCACGACCAGGTGCTCCAGAACGCGCCGGACCAGGCGGACGGCCGGTTCCGCGTCACCGCGATCCTGGGAGAAGAGCAGTGAGCGACATCATCCGCCTGACCGCGGCCGAGCTGGCCGACAAGCTCGCCGCACGCGAGATCTCGAGCGTCGAGGCCACGCAGGCCCATCTCGATCGGATCGCCACGGTCGACGGCGACGTCCACGCGTTCCTCCACGTGAACGAGGGTGCGATCGCCGCGGCCTCGGAGATCGACGCCCGCCGCGCCGAGGGGGAGCAGCTGGGACCGATCGCCGGTGTGCCGCTCGCGATCAAGGACGTGCTGGTCACGACCGACCAGCCCACGACCAGCGGATCGCGCATCCTCGAGGGCTATCGCTCGCCGTACGACGCCACCGTGGTCGCACGCTCGCGCGCCGCGGGTCTGATCCCGCTCGGCAAGACGAACATGGACGAGTTCGCGATGGGCTCGTCGACCGAGCACTCGGCCTACGGGCCGACGCGCAACCCCTGGGACCTCGATCGGATCCCCGGCGGGTCCGGTGGTGGCTCGGCCGCGGCGGTCGCCGCTTTCGAGGCACCTCTCGCCCTCGGTTCCGACACGGGCGGATCGATCCGCCAGCCCGCGCACGTCACCGGCACTGTCGGCGTCAAGCCCACCTACGGCGGCGTCAGCCGCTACGGCGCGATCGCCCTCGCCTCGAGCCTCGACCAGGTCGGCCCGGTGACCCGCACGGTGCTCGACGCCGGTCTGCTGCACGACGTCATCGGTGGGCACGACCCCCAGGACTCGACCTCGCTCACGGACGCCTGGCCCTCGTTCGCGCAGGCCGCTCGCGACGGTGCCCGCGGCGACGTGCTCAAGGGGCTCAAGGTCGGTGTGATCCGTGAGCTCCCCGACAGCGGCTTCCAGCTCGGTGTCGCGGAGTCGTTCCGCAGCGCTCTCGCTCTCATGGAGGCTCAGGGCGCCGAGATCGTCGAGATCGGCGCTCCGCACTTCGAGTACGGTGTCGCCGCGTACTACCTGATCCTCCCGGCGGAGGCCTCGAGCAACCTCGCGAAGTTCGACTCGGTGCGCTTCGGTCTCCGCGTGACGCCCGACGGCAACCCGACGGTCGAGGACGTCATGTCCGCGACGCGCGACGCCGGTTTCGGCGAGGAGGTCAAGCGCCGCATCATCCTCGGCACCTACGCGCTCTCCGCGGGGTACTACGACGCCTATTACGGCAGCGCGCAGAAGGTCCGTACGCTCATCCAGCAGGACTTCGCGAACGCGTTCGCCGAGGTCGACGTGATCGCGACCCCGTCGGCGCCCACCACGGCGTTCAAGCTCGGCGAGAAGATCGACGATCCGCTGCAGATGTATCTCAACGACATCACCACGATTCCGGCGAACCTCGCGGGCGTCCCCGGGATCTCGATCCCCAGCGGCCTGGCCGCCGAGGACGGGCTGCCCGTCGGTATCCAGTTCCTCGCTCCGGCTCGCGAGGATGCCCGCCTCTACCAGGTCGGCGCCGCGCTCGAGACCCTGCTCGTCGACTCGTGGGGCGCGCCGCTCCTCACGCGTGCACCCCAGCTCGTGGGAGGGACCCGCTGATGGCCACCGCCAAGCTCATGGACTTCGACAAGGCGCTGGAGCTGTTCGAGCCCGTTCTCGGGTTCGAGGTGCACGTCGAGCTGAACACGAACACGAAGATGTTCTCGGATGCTCCGAACCCGGCGAACGAGGCGTACCACGCGGCAGAGCCGAACACGCTCATCGCCCCGGTCGACCTCGGACTCCCGGGGGCGCTGCCGGTCGTCAACGAGACGGCGATCCGCTCGTCGATCAGCCTCGGGCTCGCCCTGGGCTGTTCGATCGCCGAGTCGAGCCGCTTCGCCCGCAAGAACTACTTCTACCCGGACCTCGGCAAGAACTACCAGATCTCGCAGTACGACGAGCCGATCGCGTTCGAGGGCTCGGTCGAGGTCGAGCTCGAGGACGGCACGCTCATCCAGGTGCCGATCGAGCGCGCCCACATGGAGGAGGACGCCGGCAAGCTGACCCACATGGGGGGAGCGACCGGACGCATCCAGGGCGCGGAGTACTCGCTGGTCGACTACAACCGCGCGGGTGTGCCGCTCGTCGAGATCGTCACGAAGACGATCTTCGGCACCGAGCACCGTGCCCCCGAGGTCGCCAAGGCGTACGTGGCCGCGATCCGCGACATCGTCCGCGGCCTGGGCATCTCCGAGGCACGCCTGGAGCGCGGCAACCTGCGCTGTGACGCGAACGTCTCACTGAGGCCGCGCGGCGTCGAGAAGCTCGGCACGCGCACCGAGACCAAGAACGTCAACTCGATGCGCTCTGTCGAGCGCGCCGTCCGCTACGAGATCCAGCGACAGGCGCAGATCCTCGCTGACGGTGGCACGATCACGCAGGAGACCCGTCACTGGCACGAGGACACGGGCACGACGTCTCCCGGTCGCCCGAAGTCGGATGCCGATGACTACCGCTACTTCCCCGAGCCCGACCTGCTGCCCGTCCAGCCGGCCCGCGAGCTCGTCGAGGAGCTGCGCGCGGCTCTGCCCGAGCAGCCGGTCGCGCGCCGTCGCCGCCTGATGGGCGAGTGGGGGTTCACGGACCTCGAGTTCCAGGACGTCCGCAACGGAGGCCTCGTCGAGGTCGTCGAGGCGACTGTCGCTGCCGGCGCGACGCCCGCCACGGCGCGCAAGTGGTGGACGGGAGAGATCACCCGCCTCGCGAACACGCAGGAGAAGGACGCGACCGAGCTCGTCTCGCCGGAGAACGTCGCCGCGCTGCAGAAGCTCGTCGACGCCGGCACCCTCACCGACAAGCTGGCCCGCCAGGTGCTCGAGGGCGTCATCGCGGGGGAGGGCACCCCGCAGCAGGTCGTGGATGCACGAGGTCTGGCGGTCGTCTCCGACGACGGCGCCCTGATCGCGGCCATCGACGAGGCTCTCGCCGCCCAGCCCGACATCCTCGCGAAGATCAAGGACGGCAAGGTCCAGGCGGCCGGCGCCGTGATCGGAGCCGTCATGAAGGCGATGAAGGGCCAGGCCGACGCCGCACGCGTGCGTGAGCTGGTCCTGGAGCGCGCAGCACAGTGATCCGGTGGCGGACTCGGCTGCCCGCGCGGCGTCGAGTCCGCCGCTCGGGATGTCCGCGACCCGGAGGACAATGGACTCATGGGTCACGGTGACGGCAGAGGGCGGATGGTGTCGTCCGCCGATGCCGACGACACGGGTACCCGCATCCTGCACGTCGACATGGACGCGTTCTACGCCGCCGTCGAGGTGCTGGACGACCCGAGTCTGCGTGGTCTTCCCCTGATCATCGGTGCTCCGGACGGCCGGTCCGTGGTCTCCAGCGCGTCCTATGAGGCGCGACGCTACGGCGTGCGGTCCGCCATGCCGGTCTCGCAGGCGATCCGCCTGTGCCCGACAGCGCGCATCGTGCCGCCGCACTTCCACCGCTACCAGGAGGTCTCGCGCCAGGTGATGGCGATCTTCGAGTCCTTCACGCCGCTCGTCGAGCCCCTGTCGGTCGACGAGGCGTTCCTCGACGTGCACGGCGTCCGTCGGCTGTGGGGGAGCCCGGCGCGGATCGCGCAGCTCGTGCGCGAACGCGTGCACGACGAGGTCGGCATCACCTGCAGCGTGGGTGTCGCCGCCACCAAGCATGTGGCGAAGATGGCATCGACGATCGCCAAGCCCGATGGGATGCTCGTCGTCGCCGGCCCCGACACCCAGGCGTTCCTCGACCCCCGACCGGTCCGGGCGATGTGGGGCGTCGGCCCCAAGGCCGCGGAGGCACTGGAGGGACGCGGCATCCGCACGATCCGCGACATCCGGGAGTCCTCGAGCGACATGCTGGACCGTGCCGTCGGTCCCGCTCTCGGCTCACGTCTCGTCGCGCTCTCTCGGGGACACGACGCCCGCGCGGTCGAGACGCAGCGCGTCGAGAAGAGCATCGGGCACGAGGAGACCTTCGACACGGACGTGGTGGATCGCACCTTCCTCGGCGCGGAGCTCGTGCGGCTCGCCGACCGCGTCGCCGCCCGTCTGCGTCGCGCGGGTTGGGAGGCGGCGACCGTGTCGATCAAGGTGCGATTCGACGACTTCCGCACGTTGACCCGTTCCCAGACGCTGCCTGAACCGACAGCGGTCGGGCAGCGTATCGGCGAGGCTGCCCGGACGCTGTTCGCGCAGATCGACCGCCGCGACCCCATACGCCTCATCGGCGTGCGTGCCGAGAACCTGCGGCCGGGCGGGGGCGGAGGGATCGGGCTGTGGGACGACGACGAGGATTGGCGCCGCGTGGAGGGGGCGATGGACGTGGCGGTCGCCCGCTTCGGGAACGCCTCGATCACGAGGGCACGCCACATCGGCCGGGGCGAGGGGCGCGGCGCGGCGCGGCATCCGAAGGACCACGGCGTCGATTGACCCCGCATCGGGCTCGGACCTGGACTAGCGTGGACGCATGCCCAACATCGCACTGGAACTCGGCAAGCAGGCGGCAGCATTCGGCGTCAAGAGCGCCTACGGCGAACCGCAGGACGTCGACGGCGTGAGCATCACGCCCGTCGCCTTCACCTACTCGGGTTTCGGTGGGGGGAGCGGAGACGGAGCCGAGGGCGGCGGTGGCGGCGGCGTGTCGGTCCCGGTCGGCGTCTACGTGCGTCGTGAGGAGGGGCTGCGGTTCGAGCCCAACATCGTCACACTCCTGGTCGTCGCGGTGCCTTTCGTCTGGGTCGCCGGGCGTGCTCTCTCCCGCATCATCCGTGCCCTCAAGAAGTGACGATCCGGTCGCGGCGGCACTCTCCGGCGCCGCGTCTCTGATCGTCGCGGACATCCGCGCTCTCGCGGCGACGAACCCGGTCGTCCTCATCGACGGCCGCAGCGGTGCCGGCAAGACGTCCCTCGCGCGCCGACTGGTCGAGCGCTGGCCGGTGCGCGGACGCGTCCAGCTCATCGCGCTCGACTCGATCTACCCGGGCTGGGACGGACTGGAGTCCGGGGTCGAGCGTGCTCTGGACGGCATCCTCCGTCCGCACGGACGCGGTCTCCTCGGCACCTGGCGACGATGGGACTGGGAGCACGACCGCGACGCGGAGAGCCACGCCGTCGATCCGTCGCTCAGCCTGCTCGTCGAGGGAAGCGGCATCCTCACGCCCGCGACGGCCGCGATCGCCGATGTGCGCATCTGGGCGGAGTCCGGGGACGAGGCGCGCAGACGCCGGGCCCTGGCCCGCGACGGCGACACCTATCGGCCGCACTGGGAGCGCTGGGCTCGTCAGGAGGAGTCGCATCTGCAGCGCGACGACCCTCGATCGCTGGCCACGCGTATCGTCGCGGTGCCCTGAGATCCGCTCAGTCGAGCTCGTCGGCCGCGTGGACGATGATCTCGAGGCGGTAGCCGAGCCAGTCGTAGACGCCGTACCTCGCGTCGTCCGGATCATGGTCGTCGTCGTGCTCGATGCCCAGTCGCGCGGCGATCACGAGCCGCAGCGCCGTGAGCGTGCGCAGCCAGGCATCGGCGTCGGATGCCGTCAGTCGGAGATCGTGCTCGGCGAAGGCATCCGCCTCCGACAGATCGTCCTCGGTCCGCAACGGCGACAGCGCGTGGCGGACGACCTCCGCATCGTGCAGTCGGCGGTCGAACAGATCGGCACGTGTCGCCTCTCGGAAGCCGCGTGCGGCCTCCGGGTCGTCGGGGTACGCATCCGGGGCGAGCCGGCTCACAGCAGGATCCGTGAGGTCGCGGTCCGCGCCCACGAGGTCGACGAAGTCATCGACCAGGCGGGACAGTTGGATGCCCTCGATGCGCGCGATCCGCATCTCGATCGTCCGGGTCATGCGCCGACCTTCCGTACGGTCGCCCACAGTCCGTAGTCATGCATCGCCTGGGCGTGCACCTCCATGGTCTCGCGCGGTCCCGTCGCGACGATCGCGTGACCGTCGTGGTGCACGGCGAGCATCAGTCGGGTGGCGTGCTCGCTCGTGTAGCCGAAGTACGTCCGGAACACACGCACGACGTAGCTCATGAGGTTCACGGGATCGTTCCACACCACGACCTCCCACGGCTCCAGGGGCGCGGCGGAGAGCGCGAGATCCTCCTCGACCTCCGGGCTGGTGAGCGGTGTCATGCCCACCCCAGCTCGTGAAGCTGCTCGTCGTCGATCCCGTAGAAGTGCGCGATCTCGTGAACGAGAGTCGTGTGGATCTCGTCCCGCAGCTCCTCCTCGTCGTCGCACGCGGCGAGGTGCGGCTCGCGGTACACGACGATGCGGTCGGGGAGCTCGCCCATGCCGTACTGGGTGCGCTCGGTGAGGGCCAGGCCGTCGTAGAGCCCGAGCAGATCGAGGCTGCCGTCCTCGGGGCGATCCTCCACGACGAAGACGACGTTGTCGAGTCCGTCGACCATGTCGTCGGGAAGACGGTCGAGCTCGTCGATCACGAGCTCTTCGAAGGCTGCGGCGTCCATCTCCATCACTCCCAGCCTATTGCCGAGCGACGAAGACATGGTGCGTCCGGCGTCAATGGAGGAACACCAGCAGCGCGGCGACGGCGATGAAGAGGATGCCGAAGACGCTGTTGAGGGTGCGCTGACCGCGTGCCGACCGGGTGAGCCGGCGGAAGGGACGGGCCGCCGCGGCGAAGAACCCCCACATGACGAGCACGTCGACGACGATGACGGTGATGATGAGCGTCAGGTACTGCGGCAGCTGCGGCTGGTCGAGGCGCACGAACTGCGGGATGAAGGCGAGGAAGAAGACGATCGCCTTCGGGTTGAGGAGATTCACCCAGAATCCTCTGCGGATCATCGCCCAGTGCCCCTCCCGGGCGTCGTCGACGAGGTCGTCCGGGTTCTCCCGCACGATGGGACGGGCGAGGATCAGACGCACCCCCAGGTAGACCAGATAGGCCGCGCCGGCGTACCGGATCACGGTGAAGAGGATCTCTGATCTCGAGACGATGAGTCCGACGCCGGCGGCGACGATGACGACGTGCACGATCAGGGCGAGCTGCTGTCCGACGATGCCCCAGATCGACCGACGCCATCCCTGGCTGAGGGCGTTCGACATCGTGTTGATCGCTCCGGCGCCCGGGGTGAAGCTGATCACGACGCAGGCGGTGAGGAGTGAGAACCAGACGGCGAGCGACACCCCGCAAGTCTAGGACGCACCCGTCACCGCCCCGATCTCAGCTCGCTGCGTCGTCGAGCTCCCGGAGCCTCGCAGGACGCAGATCGAGACGTCGCAGGATCTGGGCGTTCGCCGCCACGACGATCGTGGACAGGGACATGAGGATCGCGCCGACCGACATCGGCAGCACGAAACCCCACGGCGCGAGGAGGCCGGCCGCGAGGGGCACCGAGAGGAGGTTGTACCCGGCCGCCCACCACAGGTTCTGCGTCATCTTGCGGTAGCTCGCCCGGGAGAGGGTGATGACCGAGCCGACCGTCCGCGGATCGTCACCGGCGAGGATCACCCCCGCGGAGGCGATCGCCACGTCCGTGCCGGCGCCGATCGCGAGCCCGACGTCCGCCTGCGCGAGTGCCGGGGCGTCGTTGACCCCGTCGCCGACCATGGCGACGATGCGTCCCTCAGCATGGAGCTCCCGGACCTTCGAGGCCTTGTCTGCGGGGCGCACGCCGGCGAACACGCGCGAGATGCCGAGCTCAGCGGCGACATGCTCGGCGACAGCCTGCGCGTCTCCCGTGATCATCACCACGTCGACGCCGCGCTCGCGGAGGGTCTCGACGGCCACGATGGATTCCGGGCGAACGGCATCGGCCAGGCGGAGGGCGCCGATCACGCGATGATCGGCGACGACGTGGAGGATGATCGCTCCCTCCGCGCGCCAGACGTCCACGCTCGGGAGCTCGTCGAGCGACTCCTCGTGCAGGAGATTGGGGCCGCCCACCGCGACGAGCCGTCCGTCGACGACGGCGCGGACGCCGACGGCGGGGGAGGAGGAGAAGTCCGTGACCGCCGGGACGGCGAGGTCCCGTTGCGCCGCCGCGTCGACGATGGCGCGAGCGAGAGGGTGCTCCGAGTCGCTCTCCGCGGCGGCCGCGAGACGCAGCACCTCCTCGGGCTCGACGTCGGGAACGGTCTCGATGCCGGTCATCGCCGGAGCGCCCTTCGTGAGAGTTCCCGTCTTGTCGAACAGTACGGTGTCGACCGGTCGCATGGTCTCCAGCGCGAGACGGTCCTTCACGAGGATCCCGGCTCGAGCGGCCCGCTCGGTGGCGATGGAGACGACCAGCGGGATCGCGAGCCCGAGCGCATGCGGACAGGCGATGACGAGGACCGTGATGGTCCGGATCACGGCCTCGTCGGGGAGGCCGACGACAGTCCAGACGACCGCCGTGACGACCGCGGCCGCCAAAGCGAACCAGAACAGCCATGCTGCGGCTCGGTCGGCGATCCGCTGAGCCCTCGATGACGAGGCCTGGGCGTCGGCGACGAGCTTCTGGATGCCGGCGAGCGTCGTCTCGGAGCCGACGGCCGTGATCTCGACCCGGATCGCGGAATCGGTGGACACGGTGCCGGCGACGACAGGGTCGCTCGCAGCACGCCCGACCGGGCGGGACTCGCCGGTGATCATCGACTCATCGATGCTCGATGCGCCGCGGATGATCCGGCCGTCCGCGGGGATGCGCCCGCCGGGCCGGACGACCACCACATCGCCGACGCGCAGGTCGGACGGGGAGATCAGGGTCGTGCCGTCCGGGTCGACGCGCTCCGCTTCGTCCGGCAGGAGTGCGGCGAGCGAATCGAGGGCCGAGGTGGTCTGCGCGAGCGAGCGCATCTCGATCCAGTGCCCCAGCAGCATGATGACGATGAGGAGTGCGAGCTCCCACCAGAACTCGAGCTCATGGTGGAGGATGCCGAGCGAGGCACCCCAGGACGCCAGGAACGCCACGGTGATGGCCAGACCGATCAGGAGCATCATCCCGGGCCGGCGCGACCGGAGCTCCGACACCGCCCCCGAGAGGAACGGCGCACCACCCCAGGCGTACATCACGGTGCCGAGGATCGGCGCGATCCAGTTCCACGGTCTCGGGATCTCGTATCCGAGGATCATCGCGAACATCGGAGACGTCGCGATGACCGGGACCGCGACGGCCAGCATGATCCAGAACAGACGACGGAACTGCTCCGTGTGTCCTGCGTGGTCGGCGTGTCCCGTGTGGTCGGCGTCTCCTGCGTGGTCGGCGTGTCCTGCGTCCGTCACGGGCGCGCCGTGGGCGCCCGGCGCGGGATGGGTCGTGCGGGGACCGTGGTCATGTGACATGGTCAAGCTCCGTTCGTCTCTCCCTCCCAGAACCATATACCCCCTAGGGGTATTCCGGAACGCGAGAAAAAGGCCCGGATCAGAGATCCGGGCCTTTCTGGGGTGAGTAACGGGACTCGAACCCGCGACATCCGGCACCACAAGCCAGCGCTCTACCAGCTGAGCTATACCCACCATGCGCCGATCGGAATCGGCAACCAGACGAGTCTATTACATGTTTGGGGTGAACTCCGACACGGTGCGACTCGCGATCTCCCGGGCGTCATCGCTGGACGGTCCGGGCTCATCGACGAACACCGCTTCGCGGTAGTAACGGAGCTCCCTGATCGACTCGAGGATGTCGGCGAGAGCGCGGTGTCCGCCGTCCTTCGCCGGAGCCTGGAAGAACACGCGCGGGTACCAGCGTCGCGAGAGTTCCTTGATGCTCGAGACGTCGACGTTGCGATAGTGCAGCCACTGGTCGACCTGGGGCATGTACTTCGCGAGGAACATGCGATCGGTGCCGATGGTGTTTCCGGCGAGCGGGGCCTTGCGCTCGACCGGCGCGAAGCGCTTGATGTAGGCGAGTGTCTGCTCCTCGGCCTCGGCCAGGGTCACACCGTCCGGGATCTCGGTGATCAGCCCAGACGTCTCGTGCATCGCGGTGACGAAGTCATTCATGTGATCGAGCGCGGCGTCACTCGGGCGGATGACGACCTGGAAGCCCGCATCGACCGGGTTGAGCTCGAAGTCGGTGATGACGACCGCGATCTCGACGAGCTCATCCACGGAGAGATCGAGTCCGGTCATCTCGCAGTCGATCCAGACGAGCCGGTCGTTCTCAGACGCAGATACCATGCCGACATCCTATCGACGGCTCCGACATCGGGCTCCGGCACGGTACCGTGGTAGAGCCGCCTCCGTAGCTCAGGGGATAGAGCAGGAGCCTTCTAATCTCTTGGTCGCAGGTTCGAATCCTGCCGGGGGCACGACACGTGTCCGCCGCGTTGTCCAGTGGACTTCCCGGTGCGATCTCAGCCGTTGCGGAGTGCGGCCACGGCGTCGTCTGCTCGCCAGAAGTCCCCGACGAGGCGGAAGGTGGCCGTCGGCAGATGCAGTCGCTCCGCTCGATAGCGCACGCCGAGGGGATCGGTGGCGAGGCGCAGGTGTCCGAGGACCCTTCCCGACGAGTCCTGCACTCGCCAGAGATGGCCGGACGCGCGGATCAGGTGCTCTCGCGGCGACGACAGCCTCGGCGTCGCGTACGGGACCTCGGGAAGCGTCGTGATCTGGTCGGACATCGGTTCTCCTCTCTCGTTCGAACATATGACCGACCACCGACATTCCCTCACGACCAGGAGGGTGACCGATCCGGGACTGTCCCTCCCCATCGGGGCGTGCGCCCTGTGCGTCCACAGATCGTGTTGTCGCGGGGTCGCGACGTCGCTCGGAACGCGCAGGATGTGAGCACCCGGGTGATCAGCCCCGGATCACAGAGGAGCAGACATGCAGGACATCGTGACCATCGTGGGCAATGTGGCGACCGACCCGACCCAGGGAAGGACGGCCGGCGGCGTGCCCGTCACCAACTTCCGACTCGCCAGCTCGCACCGACGCTTCGACGATGCGACGCAGACGTGGGTCGAGGTTGCGACGAACTGGTACTCCGTCGCCGCTTTCCGCGGCCTCGCCGAGAACGTGAAGGCCTCCTTGCGATCGGGGGACAGCGTGATCGTCGTCGGCCGCATCAAGATCCGCGCGTGGGAGAACAACGGCAAGCAGGGGACGAGCATCGACATCGACGCCGACGCGATCGGCCACGATCTCAAGTGGGGCACCGCGAACTACCGCCGCACGCCGAAGGGCAGCGGGGCCGACCGGAGGGAGGATTCCGCGACGGCGTCCCCCGGGTCGGAGCAGTCGCCGTTCGACGAGGCGGACCGGAGCCCGAGGGAGCCGGACTTCGGAGATGCGTGGACGGCGGAGCAGTCCCGGGAGCACGATGGTTCGCCCACCGCGTCGTACTCCGACCGGGCCGGCGTCGCATCCTGACACCGCTCGGGCCACGGCATGCACGCCGTCGGGGCGAAGAGCTCCGCGTAGACTCGGGGCGTGCTTCGACGACCAGTCCTCTCCGCGACGCGTGCAGCCCTGGCCCTCGGCGCCATCGGCGCCGCGCTGCTGCTCACCGCGTGCGGTCCGATGGGAGACGCCTCGCCGTCGCCGTCCGCGGGGACGTCCGCTCCGACTCCGTCGACCACGCCGGAGTCTCCTGTCTATGTCGCCGACGGCAGCGCCGAGGACAACCTCCCGTTGTTCAGCACGATCACCGCTCAGGTGTGGGCGACCGACCAACGTGGCGCCGGTCGCGCGTACATCGACGCCCTCATCGCGGCGGGGTTCGACCGCGCAGCGATGCAGGTCACGCAGGATGTGTCGACCGTGGGTAACGCGGCGGAGAGTCTGCAGTTCTCGGTGGCCTGGGGCGAGACGGAGTGTCTGATCGGCCAGGTGGGGCCGTCGACGGGGGAGCCGGTCACCGCTGTGATGCCCCAGCTCGACGGAGGACGCTGTCTGATCGGCACGACGCGCGCGATCGACTGGTGACGCTCGACGAGGCCGGTAGGCTGGAGTGTCGATCAACGACGCCAACAGAAGGAGCGGTTTTCGGTGGCTGAGTACATCTACTCGATGGTTCGTGCACGCAAGGCGGTGGGTGAGAAGCTCATCCTCGACGACGTCACGATGTCGTTCCTGCCCGGGGCCAAGATCGGCATGGTCGGCCCGAACGGCGCCGGAAAGTCGACGATCCTCAAGATCATGGCCGGCCTCGACACGCCCTCGAACGGCGAGGCGAAGCTGACTCCCGGATTCAGTGTCGGCATCCTCATGCAGGAGCCGGAGCTGGACGAGTCGAAGACCGTGCTGGAGAACATTCAGGACGGCATCGCGATCAAGGCGAAGCTCGACCGGTTCAACGAGATCTCCGCGCTCATGGCCGATCCCGACGCGGACTTCGACGCGCTGCTCGCCGAGATGGGCACGCTGCAGGAGGAGATCGACGCCGCGGACGGATGGGACCTCGACTCGCAGCTCGACCAGGCGATGGACGCGCTCCGCACGCCTCCGGGCGACGCCGCGATCGCCCCGCTGTCCGGTGGAGAGAAGCGTCGAGTGGCGCTGGCCAAGCTGCTGCTCCAGAAGCCCGACCTCCTGCTCCTCGACGAGCCCACCAACCACCTCGACGCCGAGAGCGTGCTCTGGCTCGAGCAGCACCTGCAGGCGTACAAGGGCGCGGTCATCGCCATCACCCACGACCGGTACTTCCTCGACCACGTGGCCGAGTGGATCGCCGAGGTCGACCGCGGACGCCTGATCGGCTACGAGGGCAACTACTCGACCTACCTGGAGAAGAAGGGCGAGCGCCTCGAGATCCAGGGCAAGAAGGACGCCAAGCTCGCGAAGCGCCTCAAGGAGGAGCTCGAATGGGTGCGCTCCAGCGCCAAGGGGCGTCAGACCAAGTCGAAGGCCCGTCTGGCCCGGTACGAGGAGATGGCGGCGGAGGCGGAGCGGACTCGGAAGCTCGACTTCGAAGAGATCCAGATCCCGGCCGGCCCTCGCCTCGGCAACGTCGTGATCGAGGCGAAGAAGCTGCAGAAGGGCTTCGACGGGCGCTCGCTCATCGACGGTCTGAGCTTCAGCCTGCCGCCGAACGGCATCGTCGGCGTGATCGGTCCGAACGGCGTCGGAAAGACGACGCTCTTCAAGACGATCGTCGGTCTGGAGCCGCTCGACGGGGGAGACCTCAAGGTCGGCGAGACGGTCAAGATCAGCTACGTCGACCAGTCGCGGGCGAACATCGATCCCGACAAGACGCTCTGGGAGGTCGTGTCCGACGGGCTCGACTTCATCGTGGTCGGAAAGACCGAGATCCCGTCGCGCGCCTACGTCTCGAAGTTCGGCTTCAAGGGACCGGATCAGCAGAAGAAGGCCGGGGTGCTCTCCGGTGGTGAGCGCAACCGCCTGAACCTGGCGCTCACGCTCAAGGAGGGCGGCAACCTGCTGCTGCTCGACGAGCCGACCAACGACCTCGACGTCGAGACCCTCAGCTCGCTCGAGAACGCACTGCTCGAGTTCCCCGGCTGCGCCGTGGTCATCACCCACGACCGGTGGTTCCTCGACCGCATCGCGACGCACATCCTCGCCTACGAGGGCACCGACGAGAAGCCCGACCAGTGGTACTGGTTCGAGGGCAACTTCGAGGCGTACGAGGAGAACAAGGTCGAACGCCTCGGACCGGACGCCGCGAAGCCGCACCGTTCCACGCACCGCAAGCTCACGCGCGACTGATCGCGATGGCCGAAGCGACTCCCGGACCCCGTCTGCACATCCCCATCCAGCTGCGCTGGGGGGACCTGGACGCGTTCAACCACGTCAACAACACCTCGATGCTCAAACTGCTCGAGGAGGCGCGGGTGCGTGCGTTCTGGCGGGCGGGGCCGGGGGAGCAGGCCCCGTCCACCGCGGTCCTCGACTCGGGGATCGACGAGGGAATCCTCACGCTGATCGCCCGTCAGGAGATCGAGTACCTCGCTCCGGTCCCGTACCAGCGACGCCCGCTCGAGGTGCAGATGTGGTTCGGAAAGCTCGGCGGATCCAGCGTCGAGGTCTGCTACGAGGTGCACAACGACCCGACAGCCGAACCCCGCACCATCTACGCGCGCTCGACGGCCGTGATCGTCCTCGTGGATGCCGCGACGGGACGCCCCACCCGCTTGACGCAGGAGATGCGCGACGTCTGGGAGCCCTTCGTCGGGCCGTCGATCGAATACGCGCACCGCTGATCGATCACGTGCACCGCTGATCGCGGTCGCGCCCCCGCCGGCTACGGCGTCTCCGGGACCCGCACCATGATCTCCTGCGCGACGGAGGCCACGAGCCGACCGTCGCGCGTGTAGATGCGCCCCTGCGCGAGCCCGCGTCCGCCGCGGGCGTTCGGCGACTCCTGCACGTACAGCAGCCACTCGTCCACGCGAGCGGGACGATGCCACCACATGGCGTGGTCGAGGCTCGCGACCTTGAGTCCGGGAAGCGCCCAGAACACGCCGTGCGCGCGCAGGATCGACTCCTGGATCGTCATGTCGCTCAGGTACGCGAGGGCCGCGCGGTGGATGCGGGGATCGTCCGGCAGCGGCGCCCGCATCCGCATCCACACGCCCTGGTGCGGAACCCGATCGTCATCGCTCGGGAAGAACAGCGGGGACTCGACGTGACGGACGTCCGCGGCGCGGTCGGTGAGCATGCTCGCCGTTCCCGGGGGGAGGCCGTCGACGCGCTTCTCGTCGGGAAGCAGGGACTCCGGATCCGGTACGCCGTCGGGCATCGGCGTCGAGTGCTCCACGCCGGGCCCTTCGTCCTGGAACGAGGCGATCATTGAGAAGATCGGCACCCCGTTCTGATACGCCTGCGAGCGGCGCGTCGAGAAGGAGCGTCCGTCGTGGATACGGTCCACCGCGATCGTGATGCCCTGGGCGGCGTCACCCGGCCGGAGGAAGTAGCCGTGCATGGAGTGGACCGCACGGTCCTCGGGAAGCGTGCGCTCTGCCGCGAGGAGGCTCTGTGCGAGCACCTGACCGCCGTAGATGCGTCCCGACGGCATCGGATGCGAGCGTCCGGTGAAGATGTCCTCGGTGGTTCGCGCCTGGGTCGCATCGAGATCGAGCACGGCCAGGAGCTGATCGACCGTGCGGGTCGCGTGGGCATCGGGCGTCATGAGGTCCTTCCCCGCGGACGGGGGCGACCGCTGGCGTTGATAGTTTAGATGCTGTGCCCCACCAGCTCGTCCTCGCCGATGCCCCGACCGCCAAGGACGTCCTGACGTTCCTCGGCCGCGCCGGGCGCATCACCGACGAGGGGGTGCGACTCCAGGCGGCTCGCGGCGTCCTGGCTCTCACCAGCGCCGCCCTCGCCCCGCACGGGCTCTTCGACCACACTCCGACGGTGCTCGGCATGCGCGTCGTGCACGCTGATCCGGAGCTGGAATGCGACATCGTGGTGGCCTCGCTCACCGAGACGGCGGACGAGCGAGTGCTCGCGCTCCCGGAGACGGGCCTGTCGCCGGCGTGGGCGGGCATCGCACCGCCCCGTGCTGACTGGACGCCGGAAGGACGGCTGACCGCGTCCGTCATCGCGCAACGCGCCCAGTGGGGCATCAGCGCCGTGGCCCGCGGGGCGACGGACGGCGCCGGGGAGGAAGCGGTCCGCGCCCTCCGCGCGGCCATCTGGGGCGAACCGGACGAGGATCTGCTCGGCCTGCCCCGCGGAGTGGCCTTCGCCGCGGATGCGTTCGGATTCATCTCCGGCGAGGAGGACGTCGCCGTCCTGCGATCGGGGCGATGGACCAGGCTCGCGTTCCGCCGCGGGCATGTGCTGACGCGCGGACCCGCGGTCGTCGGACTCACCGCTGTGCGGGGCACCGGCGCATCGGAGTGAGCAAGAGGAGCGCCTTCGTTCAGCGGGCGGCCGCGCGACCCGCCTGACGCCCGGAGAACAGACAGCCGCCCAGGAACGTGCCCTCGAGGGCACGGTAGCCGTGCACGCCGCCGCCTCCGAAACCGCTCGCCTCGCCCGCCACGTACAGCCCCGGGATCGGCGAGCCCTCCGCGTCGAGAGCGCGGCCGTCCAGGTCGGTCGTGATGCCGCCGAGCGACTTGCGGGTGAGGACATGCAGCTTGACGGCGATCATCGGGCCGGCCGCCGGATCCTGCAGCCGGTGCGGAGTGGCGGTGCGGATCAGTCGATCACCGCGATATCCGCGCATGGAGCGCAGCATCCCGATCTGCGCGTCCTTGGAGAACTCGTTGTCCATCTCGAGGTCGCGCGCGACGATCTCGCGGCGGACGTGATCGACGTCGAGCAGCTCCCCGCCGTCGTGCCGCCGCATCTGCTCGAGGAGCGAGTCGAGGTCGTTCTCGACGATGAAGTCCGCACCCTCGTCGAGGAAGGCCTGCACAGGGCCGGTGGGTCCCTTCGCGAGCCGGGAGCGCAGCAGCAGCCCGACGTCCTTGCCGGTGAGATCGGGGTTCTGCTCGCTGCCGGAGAGGGCGAACTCCTTCTCGACGATCTGGCGCGACGTGACGAACCAGGAGTGGTCGTGTCCGTTGCGTCGCAGGTGCTCGAGGGTGCCGAGCGTGTCAAACCCCGGGAACAGAGGCACCGGCAGTCGACGCCCGGTGGCGTCGAGCCACAGCGACGACGGTCCAGGGAGGATGCGGATGCCGTGCGACGGCCACACCGGGTCCCAGTTGCGGATCCCCTCGACGTAGTGCCACATGCGATCGCCGTTGATGAGACGGGCGCCGGCGGCGGCGCTGACCGACTGCATGGAGCCGTCCACGTACGCAGGCACGCCGGTGAGCATGTTCTCGGGCGGGGTGCCGAGTCGGTCGGGCCAGGCGGCGCGCACGAGCTCGTGGTTGCCGCCGATGCCTCCCGAGGCGACGATCGTCGCCGAGGCCGTGATGGTGAAGTCGCCGATCACCTCGCGCGAGGACTCGACGCCGCGCTCTGCGGCGCTCGACGCGAGGACCGATCCGCTCGCACCCGTGACCACGCCGTCGGTGACGGTCAGCTCGGTCACGCGGTGGCGGGGGAGGATCGTGACGCGCCCGTCGCGCTCGGCCTGCTCCACCGCGGCCTGGAAGGGGGCGACGATGCCAGGGCCGGTGCCCCACGTGAT
This sequence comes from Microbacterium sp. NPDC089696, assembly GCF_044749125.1. Taxonomy (NCBI): domain Bacteria; kingdom Bacillati; phylum Actinomycetota; class Actinomycetes; order Micrococcales; family Microbacteriaceae; genus Microbacterium; species Microbacterium sp. NPDC089696. Next base: position 1,928,621 of record NZ_JBIVHF010000001.1, read on the forward strand.
GTGGAATCTCGGCACGGAGTTGCCGGGTCCGAGTGCACCGTAGCCCCCGCGCTCGGCCCAGCCCACGACGGGGAAGAAGCCGACTCCCCGCTCACGCAGCCAGGCGCGCTTCTCGCCGGCGGCGAACTGCAGGTACGCCTCGGCCCAGCGGCGGGGCCAGTCGTCCTCCGGTCGGTCGAAACCGGCGGTGCCGAACCAGTCCTGCGTGGCGAGCGCGAGCGAGTCGCGGATGCCCATGCGTCGCTGCTCGGGGGAGTCGATGAAGAACAGGCCGCCGAACGACCACCAGGCCTGGCCGCCGAGATTCGTGCGGGGTTCCTGATCGATCAGGATCACCCGGCGGCCGGCGTCCAGGGCTTCGGATGCGGCGACGAGACCGGCCAGCCCCCATCCGATCACGAGGACGTCGGTGGACAGGGGCGTGGTCGTCATGGGGTCTCCGTTGATTCCTGACGTGAGCGCGTCTCGAGTGTCGGGCGTCCGTCGGCTCCCGCGCCGATGCCCGAGGGCTCGAACGTGTTCACCATGGCATACGCGGCGCGCTCGAGGTAGTCCCACAGGGTGGATTCGTGGAGGGGCGACAACTGCGCCTCGTCGAGCGCCGTCCGCATGTGACGCAGCCAACGATCACGGGCATCCGGATCGACGTGGAACGGCATGTGCCGCATCCGCAGGCGCGGGTGTCCGCGCGTCTCGCCGTACGTCGTGGGCCCACCCCAGTACTGCTCGAGGAACAGCAGAAGACGCTCCTCGGCCGGACCGAGGTCGTCCTCCGGGTACATGGGCTTGAGTACGGGATCGAGCGCGACCTCACGGTAGAACACCGAGACGATCTTCGCGAACGTCTCGCGCCCGCCGACCTCGTCGTAGAACGTCACTTCTGCGGGCTCCCGTCGTCGTTCTGCTGCTGCTTCTTGCGCCGCCAGATCCCGCGGTCCGGGATCACCGGCACACCGGTCACGGCGTTCGGCCGGGTCTTGGGCGGATTCGCTCCGCGCACGCGGCGGGCACCGTCGAGTCCCGTCGGCACGACCGTGGCCATGCTGGGCAGTGCGATCTCCTTGTCGAGGAACGCCGCACGCAGGCGTTTGCGCAGCTCCTGGGCGACGTCGTCCTTCGCGTTGGCGCGGGCCTTGATGACGAGCCGCACGACGAGGGCATCGCCGCCGATGGACTCGAGTCCCCACAGCTCGGGCTTCTCGATGATGCGCGTGCGCCACTTGGGATCCTTGGCGAGGCCCTGGGCGGTCTCCAGCATGACCTGCTCGACCTGATCGAGGTCCACATCGAGCGGCATGCCGAGGTCGATGATCGCACGGGCCCAGCCCTGCGACATGTTGCCGATCCGGAGCACCTCGCCGTTGCGCACGTACCAGAGCGTGCCGTTGACGTCACGCACCTGGGTGATGCGCACGCTCACGTACTCGACGACGCCGGTCGCGAGGCCGAGGTCGACCACGTCGCCGATGCCGATCTGGTCTTCGGCGACGATGAATATCCCGTTGAGCACGTCCTTGACGATGTTCTGCGCGCCGAAGCCGAGGCCGGCGCCCACTGCGGCGGTGAGGAGCGTGAGCGAGCCGAGCAGACTGTTGTCGAGGGCGTTCACGATCAGGACGACCGCGATCACCACGAGCATCACGTTCACGATGTTCTGCAGGATCGTGCCGAGGGTGCGCGTGCGCTGGACGAGGCGCATGTCGGCCAGCGGACTGCGCTCCAGAGCCTGCGTGTCGTCGACGGCCGCCTTGCTCTTGGCGGTGTCGACGATGCGGTGCACCACGCGACGGATGACGATCCGCAGCACGAGCGCAATCAGCACGCACGCGACGATAATGATCGCGACGTTGAGCGCGCGCATCCCCACGACCCCAAGGATGTTGAGGAAGTCGGTCCACCACACGGGCGCGACGACCTCGGCGGGGGGAGTATCGGTCTCGAACGGCAGCATCATCATCACCTCCCAGAGTAGCGATCAGGCCTCTGCGCGGGCTGGACGCACCGCGCAGAGGCCTGATCGAGGAGAGGGTTCGTCAGTCCTCGGCGTCGCGCGACTGGGCGGCGAGGGCGCGCTCCACGTCGGCGAGGTTCTCGAGCACGAGGCGGCGCAGAGCGGGTGCGGCGTCCTGGTGCTCGGCGAGCCACCCGCGGGTCGCGTCGCGCAGAGCCACGTCGGCAATCGCTGTCGGGAACAGCCCCACCACGAGGTACTGGGCGATCTGGTAGGTGCGGGACTCCCAGATCGGCAGCAGCATGTCGAAGTACGGCTGCACGAACTCGCGCAGCACCTCGGCGCCGGCGGGGTGCACGAAGCCGAGTGCGGCGGAGCGCACGATCGTGTTGGGGGCGTCGTCACGCTCGATCAGCGATGCCCAGGCCGCCTTCTTCGACGCGAGGTCGGGAAGTGCGGCGCGGGCCTGCGCCGCGAACTCGCCGCCCTTGGCGGTGTTGTCCGCCGCGAGGGCCGCGTCGATCGCCGCAGCGTCCGTTGCTCCGATCGTGGCGAGACCCACGAGCAGCTGCCAGTTCAGGTCGGCGTCGATCTCGAGGCCGGGGAGCGTTTCCTCGCCCGAGCGCAGACGGCCGATGACGCCGGCGTGCTCGGGGGTGACGAGCGCTCCGGCGAACGCCGTGACGAACTGCAGCTGGCTGTCGCTGCCGGACTCGGCGCCCTCTGCGAGAGCCCACAGCCCATCGGCGACCTTCTGGCGGGCCGCGGCGCGATTCTCCGGCGTCACGTAGAGCGTCGCGGCGGTACGCAGCTGCGCGAGCGTCGTGCGCACGGTGGTCGACTCGGTCTCGCGACCGATGTTGCCGAGCACGAGGTCGATGTAATCGGAGGCCGCGGTCTCGGCATCCCGCGTCTGGTCCCAGGCGGCACCCCACACGAGCGAGCGGGCCAGCGGGTCGCTGATGTCGGCGAGGTGCGCGATCGCCGTCTCGAGCGAACGCTCGTCGAGACGGATCTTCGCGTACGCGAGATCGTTGTCGTTCAGCAGCACGAGGTCGGGACGCTTCAGGCCGACGAGCTCAGGGACCTCGGTGCGATCTCCGTCGACGTCGACCTCGGCGTAGTGGCTGCGCACGAGTGCGCCGTCGGTGAGCGAGTAGAAGCCGATGCCGAGGCGGTGCGGGCGGATCGTCGAGTAGTCGGCGGGAGCCGTCTGCGTCACGGCGAAGCGCGAGATCGTGCCGTCGGCATCCTCGGCGATGACCGGCTCGAGCGTGTTGACCCCTGCGGTCTCCAGCCACTTCTTGGACCAGGTGCTGAGATCGCGTCCGCTCGTGGCCTCGAGCTCGGTGAGGAGGTCGCTCAGCTCGGTGTTGCCCCACGAGTGCTTCTGGAAGTACTGCGAGACGCCGGCGAAGAACTGCTCGATGCCGACCCACGCGGCGAGCTGCTTGAGGACGGACCCGCCCTTGGCGTACGTGATGCCGTCGAAGTTGACCTGGACGTCTTCGAGGTCGTTGATCTCCGCGACGATCGGATGCGTGGAGGGAAGCTGGTCCTGGCGGTAGGCCCAGGTCTTCTCCATGGCGTTGAACGTGGTCCAGGCCTCGGTCCACTCGGTGGCCTCGGCGGTGGCGATGGTCGAGGCCCACTCGGCGAACGACTCGTTCAGCCACAGGTCGTTCCACCACTTCATGGTGACGAGGTCGCCGAACCACATGTGCGCGAGCTCGTGCAGGATCGTGACGACGCGGCGCTCCTTGACCGCATCCGTCACCTTGCTGCGGAACACGTACGTCTCGGTGAACGTCACCGCTCCCGCGTTCTCCATCGCTCCCGCGTTGAACTCCGGCACGAAGAGCTGGTCGTACTTGGCGAACGGGTAGGGCACGCCGAACTTCGACTCGAAGTAGGCGAAGCCCTCGCGGGTCTTGTCGAAGATGTAATCGGCGTCGAGGTGCTGCCACAGGCTCTTGCGGCCGTACACGCCGAGCGGGATCACACGGCCCGAGGCGCTCGTGAGCTCCGAGAACGTCGACTCGTAGGGACCGGCGACGAGCGCGGTGATGTACGAGGAGATGCGCGGCGTGGGCTCGAAGCCCCACGTGGCGATCGAGCTGTCGTCGTGCAGGATCGGCTCGGGCGTGGGGGAGTTGGAGACGACCTTCCATGCGGCCGGGGCTGTGACCGTGAACTGGAACGTCGCCTTGAGGTCGGGCTGCTCGAACACCGCGAACACACGGCGGGAGTCGGGGACCTCGAACTGCGAGTACAGGTAGACCTCGCCGTCGACCGGGTCGACGAAGCGGTGCAGACCCTCACCCGTGTTCGTGTAGAGGCAGTCCGCGTCGACCACGAGCACGTTCTCGGCCTGCAGGCCGGTCAGCGCGATGCGCGAGTCCGCGAAGACCTCGGCGGGGTCGAGCTGCTCGCCGTTGAGCGAGATCTCGCGCACGTCGCGCGCGATGAGGTCGATGAAGGTGAAGCTCTCGGGCGTGGCGGTGAAGCGCACGACGCTGCGGGAGCCGAAGACCTCGGCACCCTTCGTCAGGTCGAGGGACACCTCGTACGACTGCGTGTCGACGACGTCGCGGCGCTCCTGCGCTTCGATGCGGGTGAGGTTCTCTCCAGGCACAGGTGTACTCCCAGGGGTGAGGGGATGCTGCCGTAACCCGGCGCAGTTGGCACCCACGGCAACCATGACAGCCTACGCCAGCATCGCGGCCTGTCTCGCGCCGGAGAGGTGAAAGGATGGAGAGGTGACTGCGATCGAGCCGAACACCGTCCCCTTTGCCTCTCCCGCCGCTGGCGGCGGTGCGCCCTTCGTGACGACACCCGTCGCCTACGACGGCATCCTGCTCGCGGGGTTCGGCGGACCGGAGGGCCAGGACGACGTCATCCCGTTCCTGCGCAACGTCACACGCGGTCGCGGCATCCCGGACGAGCGTCTGGAGGAGGTCGCGCACCACTACCGCCACTTCGGCGGAGTCAGCCCGATCAACGGACAGAACCGCATCCTGAAGGAGGCGCTCGAGGCGGAGCTGTCGCGTCGCGGCATCGAGCTCCCGGTGTACTGGGGCAACCGCAACTGGAGCCCGTACCTGGAAGAGGTCGTGACCGAGGCGGCCGATGCCGGCCACACCACGCTCCTCGCCTTCGCGACGAGCGCGTACAGCTCGTTCTCCAGCTGCCGTCAGTACCGCGAGGACTTCGCGCGGGTTCTGGAGGAGACCGGACTCGGTGAGACGGTCACGATCGACAAGATCCGCCCGTTCTACGACCACCCCGGGTTCGTCGAATCGTTCGAGACCGGGGTGCGTGAGGCGGTCGAGGGCTTCCTCGGTGAGGGCATCCCCGCGTCCGACATCCAGATCCTCTTCTCGACCCACAGCATCCCCACCGAGGACGCCGAGCGCTCGGGCGCCCGCGACATCGAGTGGGGCGAGGGCGGCGCGTACGCCGCGCAGCACCTGGCCGTGGCCGCCTGGGTCATGGACCGCGTCCGCGAGAGCATCCCCGCCGCGGCCGACGTCTCCTGGGAGCTCGTCTACCAGTCGCGCTCCGGCCCCGCATCGCAGCCGTGGCTCGAGCCCGACGTGTGCGACGTGATCGGAGAACTGCCCGAGCGCGGCCGCCGCGCCGTCGCGGTCGTGCCCGTCGGCTTCATGAGCGATCACATGGAGGTCCTCTGGGACCTCGACACCGAGGCCGCCGAGGCCGCCGAGGAGGCGGGACTCGCCTTCACGCGCACGCCCACCCCGGGTGTCGCCCCCTCGTTCGTCACGGGCATCGTCGATCTGATCCTCGAACGCCTCGAGGGGCGTCCGAACGAGGAGCGCCCGCACGTCACCTCGCTCCCCGGCGGGTTCGACGTCTGCCGTCCCGGCTGCTGCGAGAACATCCGCGCGGGATTCAAACCCGCGGCCGCGGGTATCGCGCCCTGACCTCGCGGTCACGCGTGCGGCGATCCGGGGAGCGCCGCTCCTAGGATGGGAGCCATGCGCATCCACATCGCCACCGATCACGCCGGTCTCGACTTCTCGACGCAGCTCCAGCAGCACCTGCGCGCCGCGGGGCACGAGGTCGTCGACCACGGACCGGTCGAGTACGACGCCCTGGACGACTACCCGGCGTTCTGCATCCGCGCCGCCCAGGCCGTCGTCTCGGACCAGGCCGCGGGCGTGGCGACGCTCGGGGTGGTCTTCGGCGGATCGGGCAACGGCGAGCAGATCGCCGCGAACAAGGTCGAGGGCGTCCGCGCCGCGCTCGTGTGGAACACCTCCACGGCCGAACTCGCCCGCCAGCACAACGACGCCAACGTCATCTCGATCGGCGCGCGCCAGCACTCGTTCGATGAGGTCGCCTCCTTCATCGACACCTTCATCGCGACTCCGTTCTCGGATGAGGAACGTCATGTGAGGCGCATCGCGCAGATCGCGGACTTCGAGCGCGACGGATCCCTGCTGCCGGACCCGCGGGCCTGACATGCCCGAGGGTCACTCCGTCCACCGCATCGCGCGCCAGTTCGACCGCAACTTCGTCGGGAAGGTGCTCCGCGCATCGAGCCCGCAGGGGCGCTTCGCCGAGGGGGCTGCGGTGCTCGATCGGCGCGAGGCGGTCAGCGTCCAGGCCGTCGGCAAGCAGATGTTCCTCGAGTTCGAGGGGGCGATCTGGCTCCGCGTGCACCTCGGCCTCTACGGCGCCTGGGACTTCGCGGGGGAGATCCTCGTCGATCCGACGATCGCCTCGGCGAACGGGCGCATGGGGCAGACCAATCAGCGCGGCACCGTGGTCGACGAGGAGATCCTCGATGACGCGGGGGAGAACTCGCTCGCGTCGATCGGCGCACCGCGACGCACGCGCGTGCACGTGCGCATGTCGGAGCAGACCAAGGGACTCGCGGACGAGGACATGGAGTGGCCTCCGCCGGTCGTGGGGCAGGTGCGGTTGCGCCTCCTGACCGACATCACGGCGGCGGATCTGCGCGGACCGACGGCGTGCGTTCTGCAGACTCCCGAAGAGATGCTCGCGACGGTCGCGAAGCTCGGTCCCGACCCGCTCGTCGGGGATCCGACCGAGAACGAGGAGCGGTTCGTCCGCGCCGTGCGCAAGACGCAGACCGTGATCGCGCTGCTTCTCATGGACCAGTCCGTGGTCAGCGGGATCGGCAACGTGTACCGCGCCGAGATGCTCTACCGCCAGCGCCTCAACCCGCACACGCCGGGCAGGCAGGTGCCCGAGGACGTCGTGCGCGCACTGTGGCACGACTGGGTGCGGCTGCTCGCGATCGGCGTCGAGACCGGGCAGATGATGACCATGGACGACCTGTCGCCGGACGAGTATCGCGCCGCCATGGCGAGCCGCGACGATCGGCACTGGGTCTATCATCGGGCCGGTCTGCCCTGCCGCGTGTGCGGGACGGAGATCGCCCTCGAGGAGCTCGGCGCCCGCAAGCTCTACTGGTGTCCGCGCTGCCAGGCCTGAGCCCACGGCCGTAGGCTGAGGGGATGCGTCAGAACCCCAGTTTCAGTCTCGCCGACACCGTCGAGATCCGTCGCGTGATCGCCGCGAACCCGTGGGCCACGATCGTCAGCGACGGCCCCGAAGGGCTCGTGTCCTCGCACTACGCGGTGCTGCTGGACGAGGACCGGGACGACCTCACCGTGGTGGCCCACGTCGGACGTCCCGACGACCTGATCCACGGGCTGGGGGATCGGGAGCTCCTCGTGGTGTTCCAGGGGCCGCACGGCTACATCTCGCCGGGCTGGTACGGCGACGTCGCGGCGGTGCCGACGTGGAACTACACCGCCGTGCACCTCGCGGGAGTGCCCGAGATCCTCAGCGAGCAGGAAAACCTCCAGGTGCTGGACCGGCTCGTCGCTCACTTCGAAGGGCGGATGTCCGACCCGCGGCTCATGTGGGAGCGTCCGAACGACGAGGCGTTCGTCGCGCGTCTCGCCGCGGGCACCGTGGGGTTCCGGCTGACGCCGACCCGCGTGGTCGCCAAACGCAAGCTCAGCCAGAACAAGCCGTCGGAGACGATCGAGACGGTGATCGCCGCGCTGGAGGGCGACGGTCCGTACGCGCAGCCCGAGCTCGCGCGCGAGATGCGCCGGGCTCAGGACGCGCGCACGGCGGCCGGCCGATGAGCCACGAGGGAGAGCTCGCCGGCACGATCACCGCCGTCCGCATCGCCGGACCGGGGAGTGAGTTCCTCATGGACGACGAACCCGTCGACGTGTTCCTCGAGGATGGCGTGATCGCGGACATCGCCCCGACCGGCGTGCTGCCGCCCCGCGGCGCCGTGCTGGACGCCGCGGGTGCCTGGGCAGTACCCGGTCTGTGGGACAACCACGTGCACACGGTGCAGTGGGCCCTCGCCGCGGAGCGCGTAGACCTCGGAGCCGCCCGCACGGCGGCGGAGGCGGCCGCGGTGATGGGCCGCGCCGCGCCGTTGTCGGACGGGCGGCGTGTCGGCGCCGGGTTCCGCGACGCGTTGTGGAGCGACGCCCCGACCCTCTCGCTGCTCGACTCCGCGACCGGGACCGTCCCCACGTACCTGATCAATGCGGACGTGCACAGCACCTGGCTCAACTCCGCGGCCTTGCGGCGCGAGGGCTTCACGAGCCCGGACGGCATGCTGCGCGAGGAGGATGCGTTCGAGATCTCCCGTCGCCTGAACGCGGTCGACCCCGCGCGCAGCGACCGGGCCGTCATCGCCGCGGGTGCGAGGGCGGCGGCGCGCGGCGTGACCGGACTCGTCGACTTCGACATGGCGTGGAACGCGGATGCGTGGCCGCGGCGCATCGCCGACGGTTTCGCCGCGCATCGCGTGGAGTTCGCGGTGTACCCGTTCGACCTGGAGCGTGCGATCACCGCAGGTCTCCGCACGGGCGACACCCACGAATGGCCGGGGACTCCGGATGCCGGTCGTGGGCTCATCCGCGTGGGTGCGCTCAAGATCATCAGCGACGGCTCCCTCGGCACTCGCACGGCCGCCTGCTCGCACGCCTACCCCGGGGATCCCGAGAACTTCGGCGTGCTGACGGTTCCCCCGGCGGAACTGACCGATCTCCTCACGACGGCGACGGGAGCGGGGCTCGCGGTCGCCGTCCACGCGATCGGCGATCGCGCGGTGACGGCAGCGCTCGACGCCTTCACGACCACGGGTGCGGTGGGCACCATCGAGCACGCGCAGCTCGTCCGTCATGCGGATCTCGCCCGGTTCGCCCGGCTCGGGGTGATCGCGAGCGTGCAACCCCAGCACGCGCTCGACGACCGTGACGTCGTCGGCACGCACTGGGCGCTGCAGACCTCGATCGGCTACCCCCTGCGCGCCCTCCACGACGTGGGCGTCGAGCTGCGATTCGGCTCGGATGCGCCGGTGGCCCCGCTGGACCCGTGGCACGCGATCGCCGCGGCCGTCGAGCGGACCGATGACGACCGCACACCCTGGCACCCGGAGGAGGCACTCGGATTCGGGGACGCTCTGCGTGCCAGCGTGCGGACCTCGCTGCGTCCGGGGGAGGCGGCGGACATCGCCCTGTGCGGAACGGACCCCCGGACGGCGGCCGGCGATGCTCTGCGCACGATGCCGGTGGTCGCGACCCTGGTGGGCGGACGCGTGACACACCGCGCCTGACCCTCCCACGCACGACGAAGGGCACCGGGACGGATCCCGATGCCCTTCGTCGTGCGGTGCTGTTACGCGGCGATGTGCGAGACGAGGAACCAGCGGTCTTTCTCGAGGCCGCGCATGATCTCGATCGCGACGTCCTGGCTCGTGAGGTCGACCTCGTCGAGGCCGTCGATCGCGGCCTTCACGTCGACGAGGATCGCGTCGATGTCGGAGATCACGGCGCGGACGAGCTCGTCGGACTGCGTGAACCCGGCGGGGACGGCGGTCGCACCGGCCTTCGCGGCGACGGTCGAGACACGGGCGTCGATCGGGAGGCCGAGAGCGACGATGCGCTCCGCAGCGGTGTCGGCGAAATCGCCGGCGTGGGCGACGATCGTGTCGAGCAGCTCGTGGACGCCGACGAAGTTCGCGCCACGGACGTGCCAGTGGGCCTGCTTGCCGTCGATCGTGAGGGCCTGGAGGCCGAGGACGACCGGGGAGAGGAACTGCGCGGCGGCGGCCGCGACGGTCGGATCGCTGGCGGTGGTGGAAACGGTCTGTGCCTTGCTCATCGTGACTCCTCCGGAGTGGTCATTTCGTACCTGGTGAAGACAACGCTACTCATCCTGATTCATTCCGCAAGCAAGTGAAGGCTGGGCTTAGTTCCGCGTAATCACGCGGAAAAACGGGCATGCGAGGGTAGGCTCGCCTCATGAGCGTCGCATCCGGAGCATCCGTCCTCGCCCTCGCAGACAGAGTCCCGTCGATCGCCGAGGCGACCTTCGTCGCCGATGGCGCACGCATCGTCGGCGACGTGCGCCTCGAGCCCGGCGCGAGCGTCTGGTACAACGCGGTGCTCCGTGGCGACTCCGCCGGCATCGTCGTCGGCCCCGGCAGCAACGTGCAGGACAACGTCTCGGTGCACGTGGACGCCGGACACCCGGTGCGGATCGGCGCGAAGGTGTCGGTCGGGCACAACGCCGTCGTGCACGGCTGCACGATCGGCGACGGCTCGCTGATCGGCATGGGAGCGGTGGTGCTGAGCGGCGCCGTGATCGGTGAGGGCTGCCTCGTGGCCGGGGGAGCGGTCGTGCTCGGCGGCACCACGGTGCCGGACGGATCTCTCGTCGCGGGTGTCCCGGCGAAAGTGCGGCGTGCCCTGACGGAGGAGGAGCGCGAGGGTCTGATCGCGAACGCCGACATCTATCTCGGACACCTCCGCACGCACGAGGACGCGACGCCGGCATGACGGAGCACGCCCGCTAGGCTGGGGACCACGGGGCGGTGGCCAAGCTGGTTAAGGCAGTGGGCTCATAACCCAACGATCGCGGGTTCAAGTCCCGCCCGCCCTACCGTTTCTCTGCGCACCTCCGCCGCGTCGACGTTCGTTGTCGTGCGATCGGGTACGGGGTAGGCTGGCGCCAGCATCGTATACGATGACGATCCGCTTCGAGGGAGAGGTGGTCCCATGGCTCTCAACACCCGAGACGAGCGGCCGGTCCACAGCGAGGTCCTGGGCATCAGCGGCTTCCGTGCCGCCGTGAACGACTCGTTCGTGCCTCTGCAGGTGTCGAGCGCGCGCCCGGACGGGTTCCGCGGAATCATCCGCGGGGCGCAGGTCGACGAACTGCACATCACCGACGTGCGGGCGACCGAGCACGTCGTGGAGCGCACACCGGAGCTCATCGCCCGAGGAGACAGCCCCTATTTCAAGGTGAGCATGATGCTCGCCGGCAGCGGGATGCTGATCCAGGACGGACGCGAAGCGCTGCTCGGCCCCGGCGACCTCGCGATCTACGACACAGACCGCCCCTACACGCTCGCCTTCGACGACACGTTCCGCACCATGGTGATGATGGTGCCCCGACACCTGGTCGCGGTGCCGAGCGAGGTCCTCGGACAGCTCACCGCCGTGCGCATGTCGGGATCGGAGGGCGTGGGAGCTCTCGTCGCGCCGTATCTCAGCCAGCTCGCCGACAACCTCGACCAGGTCGTGGGGGCGACCGGGGCGCGACTCCTGCACAGCGCCGTCGATCTGCTCACCACCGTCTTCACCCGCGAGCTGGGGCTCGACGCGGCGAACGACCCTCACCGCGCTCTGGTGCAGCGCATCCACGCGCACATCGATCGCAACCTCGGCTCGCCGCAGCTCGGGCCGAGCTCGATCGCGGCCGCGCACTTCATCTCCACTCGGCATCTGCACGGCCTCTTCCGGGAGCAGGGCACCACGATCTCGACGTGGATCCGCATGCGCCGTCTGCAGCAGTGCCAGCGCACTCTCGTGGACCCGGCGTCCGCTGCACGGCCCGTGGCCGCGATCGCGGCGCAGTGGGGGTTCCCGGACGCCGCGCACTTCAGCCGCGTGTTCAAGGCGACCTTCGGCGTCTCGCCGAGCGAGTTCCGCGCGACGCACTGACCGCACCGCGCGTCCCTTCGCGCGGTGCGGTCGGCGACGGCGTCAGCCGTTGATGATCTGCGGCACCGCGACCGACTTGAGCCCTTCGACTCCGAACTCGAGGCCGTACCCGGATCCCTTCACGCCGCCGAACGGGATCATCGGATGCACTCCGCCGTGCGAATTGATCCACACGGTGCCCGCCTGCACCCGGGCGGCGACGGCCCTGGCTTCGTCACGGTCCCCCCAGACCGAGGCGCCGAGTCCGACATCGAGCCCGTTCGCGCTGCGCACGGCGTCGTCGACATCGCTGTAACGGATGATCGGCAACGCCGGGCCGAACTGCTCCTCGTCGACGAGGGGTGCACCGTCGGCGATGTCCGCGACGAGCGTGACGGGGTAGAACAGCTCACCGAGGTCCGATGCCGGGGTGCCACCGGTCACGATCCGCGCGCCGCGCTCCCTGGCGTCGTCGACCAGACGAGAGACGATGTCGAACTGGGCGCGGTTCTGCAGGGGGCCGAGGACGTTGTCCTCATCGAGGCCGTTCCCCATGGGCATCGTGGCGGCGACTGCGGCGAGCGCCTCCACGACCTGCTCGTACAGGGAATCGTGCACGTACAGGCGCTTGAGCGCGGCGCAGGTCTGCCCCGTGTTGATGAACGCGCCCCAGAAGAGATCCTCGGCGATCGCGGCGGGGTCCGCGCCGGGCAGCACGATCCCGGCATCGTTGCCGCCGAGCTCCAGTGTGAGGCGGGCGAGGTTCTGCGCCGACCCCTCCACGATGCGCCGACCCGTCGCGGTCGAGCCCGTGAACATGACCTTGCCGATGAGGGGGTGCGCGGTGAGCCGAGCCCCGATCTCGCGGTCGCCGGCCACGCCGATGAGCACGTCGGGCGGCAGCACGTCGTTCAGCACGGACAGGAGCGCGAGGACGCTGAGCGTCGTGTACTCGCTGGGCTTGACGACCGCCGTGTTGCCCATGCGGAGGGCGGCGGCGATCTGCCAGATCGTGATCATGAGCGGCCAGTTCCACGGCCCGATCGCGCCGACGACGCCGATGGCCCGGTAAGTCAGCTCGGCGTGGCCGGTCTCGTCGTCGAGGATCACCTCGGTCTCGAGCGGTGTGGCGGCGGCGGTGCGCAGCCACGCGGCGCACGCTCCGACCTCGAAACGGGCGTTGGGACCGTTCAGGGGCTTGCCCTGTTCCCGGGAGAGCAGGCGGGCGAGCGCTTCGGCGTGCTCCTCGACGGCGTCGGCGGCGGCGGACAGCAAGCGGGATCGTTCGGTGTGGCCGAGCGCCTCCCAGGCAGGCTGCGCGGCGCGCGCGCGGGCGACGGCGTCCTCCAGGCCGTCGACGCCCTGTACCGGTGCGCGTCCGATGGTCTCGCGCGTCGCCGCGTCGGGGACGTCGCGGCCGTCGGGGCCCGTCGCTCCGATCCGCTCCAGCAGTGCGGAGTCCTCGGTCGTGGTCGGGACGGTGGGGGTGTGCTCGGACATCGGCGTCTCCTCTGCGCGGTGGCGGTGTGCGCAGCGGCATCGCCGCCGTGCGCGAGTCCCAGTCTGCGCGGCTCGACGCCCGCCGGCTTGTCGAGGAGCGCGCAGTGGATGTGCGTGCGCGAACGGTCGGCCGCGACGCGAGCCGATCGCTTGTCGGCGCCCGAGTGCGCTCCTAGCATCTGGGCATGACCCACCATCAGCATCCGGTGCAGCCGCACGACAACGCCGACCTCATCCCGGTGAGGGCGAACCGCGAGCCGGCGCCGCGGCACCCTCTCGACCCGCTGTCCGCCGAGGAGATCACGGCCGCCCGCGAGGTGCTCGTGGAGGCGGGTCTGCTCGGCGAGGCGGTGCGCGTGCCGATGCTCCTGCCCGACGAGCCGACCAAGACGGAGCTCGGGGCGTGGACACCGGGAGCGCCGATGGATCGTCGCGTCGACGTCACCCTGCTCGACACCGAGACCGGCGCGGTGACGGAGGCGATCGTGTCGGTGAGCCGTCGGGTGGTGGTCTCGACGCGGGCCCACGATCCGTCGTCAGCCCCCTACGGTCAGCCCCAGTACCTGTTCGAGGAGTACGAGCGCGCCGCCGATATCGTCAAGGCCTCTCCGGAGTGGCAGGCGGCGATGGCGCGTCGCGGCTTGGCCGATCGCGCCGAGCTCGCCTTCTGCTCCCCGCTCGCTCCCGGTTTCGTCGGGCGTGCGGACGAGGTCGGGCGCCGCGTCATCCGCTCCCTGACCTTCCTGCGCGACAGCGAGGACGACATCCCCTGGGCGCACCCGGTCGAGGGACTCATCGTGCACGTCGATCTGATCGCGAACGCCGTGATCGGCATCGAGGACGAGGGCGACGTCCCGGTGCCGTCGGGACACGGGAACTACACGCCGGAGGTCGTGGGCCCCGCACGCTCGACCCTGAAGCCGATCGAGATCACCCAGCCGGACGGGCCGAGCTTCCGCGTCGAGGGCTCGGCCGTGCAGTGGGAGAACTGGTCGATGCGCGTCGACTTCAACGCCCGCGAAGGTCTCGTGCTGCATGACGTGCGCTTCGACGGACGTCCGGTGCTCACCCGCGCGAGCGTGCCCGAGATGGTCGTGCCCTACGGGGACACCTCGCCCACGCGGTTCTGGATCAGCTACTTCGATGCGGGGGAGTACCTCCTCGGCAAGAACGCCAACCACCTCGAGCTGGGCTGCGACTGCCTCGGCGTGATCCACTACTTCGACGGCCACGTCGCCGACGACCACGGCCACCCGATGCGCATCCCGAACGTCGTGTGCATGCACGAGGAGGACATCGGGATCCTCTGGAAGCACACCGAGCAGGGCGCGGTCGGATCGCACGTGCGGCGGTCGCGCCGGCTCGTGGTCTCGTACTTCTCCACGATCGGCAACTACGACTACGGCTTCTACTGGTACTTCACGCTCGACGGCACGATCCGCCTCGAGGCGAAGGCCACCGGCATCGTCTTCGTCGGCGCCGGGGAGCCCGGGTCGACGAACGCGCACGCGCCCGAGATCGCGCCCGGGGTGTTCGCCCCCGTGCACCAGCATCTGTTCAGCGCGCGCCTCGACGTCGCCGTCGACGGTGAGGACAACCGGCTCGTCGAGATCGACGCCGCCCGCGTCCCGATGGGCGACGCGAACCCCTTCGGCAACGCCTTCACCTGGACGGAGACCCCCCTCGTGTCGGAGGCGGCAGCGCAGCGAGTCGCGGATACCTCGGTCGCACGTGTCTGGGAGGTGCAGTCCGCCTCGCGCACGAACCGCCTCGGGAAGCCCACGGCCTACCATCTCGTGCCGCAGCCGACCGCTCTGCTCATGGCGGATCCCGCGTCGACGGTCGCTGCGCGAGCCGCGTTCGCGACGAAGCATCTGTGGGGCACGGCGTACGACGCCGAGGAGCGCTGGCCCGCCGGGCGCTACCCCAACGCGCATGAGGGCGGTGCCGGGCTCCCGGCCTACACGGCGGACGACCGTCCACTCGACGGCGAGGACATCGTGCTGTGGCACACCTTCGGCCTGACCCACATCCCGCGTCCCGAGGACTGGCCCGTGATGCCCGTCGACCACACCGGGTTCACCTTCAGCACGTACGGCTTCCTCGACGCGAACCCTGCGCTGGATGTGCCCGAGTCGAGCCAGGCGCACGCGGGAACCGACGGCGGGTGCGGTCAGGGCGAGCACTGCACCTGCGGCTGAACAGAACGCGCGAACGAGGGGCGGATGCTGCGGCATCCGCCCCTCGTTCGCATCCTCCGCGGATCAGGTTCCCGCGGGTTCGTCGCCGAGCACCGGCGCTCCCTGCTGCTCGGCGCCGTGACCGATCCGCGCGTAGACCTCGGGACGGGCGCGTCGCAGCCAGAATCCCCACAGCACCGCGCCGGCGGAAGGCACGAGGATCGCGGCGGGCAGGATGAAGGACGTCGGTGTGGTCTCCGCCTGACCGAGCAGCACGTCCCAGTTCGCCAGGATGAGCGCCCACACGGTTCCGAGGGCGGCGAGGGACACGAGCGGTGCGACGACGCGACTGCCGACGCCGACATCGCGGGCGTCCCGGCGGAAGAACCCGAGCACGGCGACGGACACGAGAGCCATGAGGAGCACCAGGCCGAACGCGCCGAGGTTGGTGAGCCAGGTGAAGAGTGTCAGCACCGGGAAGGGGCCGATCTCCGGATCCCACCCGATCTCGCCGACCGCGAAGGCGAGCACCACCACCACCGCGATCGCCGTCTGCAGCACGGAACCCGCCCATGGTGCACCGCTCTCGCGACGGATGGCGGCCAGTCCTCTCGGCAGCACGCCCTCGCGTCCGAGCGAGAACGCGTACCGGGCGACGGCGTTGTGGAAGCTCACGACCGCCGCGAACACGCTCGTGATGAACAGCACCGACATGATGTCGACCCAGATCGCCCCCAGTCGTGCGTACACGAAGTCGAAGAACAGCGGCGGACCGGCCTCGGCCGCGGTGATCCCCGCGGGGTCGAGGATCTTCTCCGGACCGACGGCGAGAGCCAGCGCCCACGACGAGATCGTGTAGAAGACGCCGATCACGCCGACCGCGAGGAAGGTCGCACGCGGGATCGTGCGCTTCGGATCCTTCGACTCCTCGCCGTAGATCGCGGCGGACTCGAAGCCCATGAACGCCGCGATACCGAATGCCAGGACGGCGCCGACCCCGGGCACGAAGAGAGCGGCAGGACTGATCGGAGCGGCGGTGAGCTGCTCGGCGGGACTCGCGAAGGCGACCACGTCGAACACGATCACGACGAGGAACTCCAGCGCCACGAGCACCCCGAGCACCTTCGCCGACAGGTCCACTCGGTTGATGCCCATCACCGCGACGACCGCGATGCCCACGAGCACCCACACCCACCACGAGATGGCCACGCCGGTCTTCGCCTCGACGAACGATGACACCTGGAAGCCGAACATCCCCCAGATCCCGACCTGCATCGCGTTGTACGCGATCAGCGCGAGCACCGATGCGCCGATGCCGGCCGGTCGCCCGATGCCCTGCGCCACGTACGAGTAGAAGGCGCCCGCGTTCGTCACGAATCGGCTCATGGCGGCGTATCCGATCGCGAACACCGCGAGGGCGGCGGCGAGCACCAGGAACCCGAACGGCACGCCGAGGACGTGCGTCACCGAGAACGCGCTCGTCGAACCACCGGCGATGACGGTGAGAGGCGCGGATGCGGCGACGATCATGAACGCGACGGCGGGCACGCCGAGGCGCCGATGCGCCTCCGTGCGAACGGTCGGCGGGGCGGAAGAGGTCATGGCAGCTCCTTCGATGCAGGACGGCTCGACGCCGTGATCCCATCGTGGCGAGCCTCACCGCGGCGGGGTTGTCATGGGGAGCACGGTGCTTGTCCGTGGAGGCAGGTGTCGGTTCCGTGCCGTCGGGGAGCGGCACTGTGGACAAGAGTCGGCGTGATGCTCCGGCGGAACGGGAGCGTGGGATGCCGGACATGGCGCTGCACCTGCTGGCGGTCCTCGTGATGGTCGCACACGTCGCGCTCAGCGGCACCGGAGCGCGGCCGGGCGTCGTGCCCCTGTGCGGGGAGATCGTCATGGTCATCGCGATGCTCGACATGGTCTTGGGCGCCGTCGTGCTGTCGCCCGTCGCCTGGCTCGCGGTGACCGTCATCACCGCGGTGGCGATCGCCGCGGTGCAGGGCCCGAGGTCGCACGCGCGAGGCGCCGACATCACGAGAGCGAGGTTCGCCCCACCGTGGGTCCACGGTGCATTCGCGCTCATCCTCACCGGTCTCGTGCAGCTCGTGACGGCGCCGCACCAGGTCGCCACGACCGGCACGCATCATCCCGCGGCGGTGGAGCTGGCACCGTTCGTGCTGTGGGGGCTCGTGGCGCATGCGACGGTCTCCGCGGTGGAGGTCGCACGGTCACGCGGGATGGTGGAGCGGATGCGGCATCTGCTGGCGGGAACCGCCACGGCGCTCATGGCGCTCGGGCTGCTCGTCGGGTGATCGAGCGGTGGCCACGCCGCGCCCCTGAGGCGTTGTCAAGCCCCTACCCGGCCGACGAGCCGCGCTGGCACTCTCGGGCCGAATACTCACCCGAGGAGGAACCATCATGACCATAGGCACGGGAATCGTCCTGATCGTGATCGGCGCTGTGCTGGTCTTCGCCCTCAACATCCAGCTCGACTGGATCAACCTCGACATGGTCGGCTACATCCTGATGGCCGCGGGCGCCGTGGCCTTCGTGATCGGGCTGATCCTTTTGGTCTCCCGACGGGGACGTCGGGATCGCGTCGTCGAAGACGACGTGATCTGAGGCGCCGGGTCGGGCCGGCGGCTCCCTCGTCGTCAGTCCGATCCGGTCTCCGGAGCCTCCGGCGTCTCGAGGTGCTCGTCGACGAGGCTGATGCCGCCGCTCGAGTTGGCGGTGTGTGCGAGGTCCTCGATCCAGCGGCGGCTGAGTTGCGGGGTCTCGGGCTCCTGGAAGACGAACCGCAAGGGGATCGACGGATGCAGCCAGATGGTCGATCGTCCCTCCGGTTGACCTTCCGGGTGACGCCAGGACAGGGTGAAGCTCTCGTTTCGTCGGAGCTTAGTCGCGATGTCCACCTTCAGGTGCGCGAGGGCACGGTCCTCGATCTGGATCGGCTCGGACTCGCCGTAGTACAGGGATCCCATGGATCGGAATCTACGGGGTGCGAGCGGCGGGTCCCGACATCATCGTCACGGCGCGCGTGGGGCGCGCAGAATCTGTTCGCGTCATGTCATCCGCGGTTCGCGGAAGCGGTCACCGAGGGCGGTACGCCGAAGGCTTCCCGATAGGCCGCGGCGAAGCGAGACGGATGGCTGAACCCCCATCGGCGCGCGACCGCCGCGACCGTCCCGGCAGCGCCGGAACGCAGCTCGCGATGCGCGCCGTCCAGACGCGCCTGCCGCAGACACTCGGCGGGGCTCCGGTCCAGGGCGCGGCGGAAGGCGTACTGCAGGCCTCGGGTGGAGATGTGCGCGGCCTCTGCGATGTGATCGACGGTGATCGGCCGGTGGGCGTTCTCGGCGATGAAGGCCAGCGCGCGACGGACGGTCGCGGGAGCGGGCGTGGTCTGGGCTGTGCGCCGCTGCCTGCCGCGGAGGGTCGTAGCGAAGGTGGCGAGGGTGACGATGCTCGCGTGTCGCGCGAGCTCGCCGCGGAGGATCACGTCGTCGGCGGCGAGGTCGTCGAGGCTCCTCTCGAGATACGCGACCGTGCGCTCCCAGGCGAGACCGGCCGGAGAGCTGCTCGCCGACAGATCCGTCACATGCAGGGACAGGAGGTCATCGCCGGAGATCTGCCGTGCCCGCTGTTCGAGCTTCGCGCGGTCGAAGACGAGAGCCGTGACCCGGGCGCCGGCGTCCCAGTGCGCGTCCACGCGCGGGCCGTCGGTCATCCAGGGGCGCGTCGGGTCCAGGTCGGTGCGGTCGGAGTGCAGTCGCACGTCGGAACCCGCGGCCCTGCACGCGAGGAACTGCTCGTGCGGCTCGGCGGTGGAGTGCACCTGCGCGGCGAGGTCGTAGCGCACCAGGCCGACGCCGCCGAGGTCGGCGGAGTTCCACTCGAATCGGAAGCGGCGGGGGTCGACGTCGCGAAGGACGGCCGAGGGCACGTATCGCTTCCAGGTCTCCTCGACCCGGGAGACGTCACGGGTGGAGAAGCGCATGTTCCTCCTCGAGGATCGGCCGTCGGGTCCCCGCGCCGCACCCTCCGCGAGCGAGATGACGGGCGGTGCGGCACATGACTTCACCGTACGGGGCGACGCGGACATCGAGCCTCAGGGACACACGGGACGCTTCCCGCGCCGCCTCTAGACTGAGGTCATGCCCGTGCGCTCCCCGTATGCCGACCGTCTGAGCCGACTGCCGGTGCAGCGGCACGAGATCGACGTGCGCGGTGCGCGGACGGCGTACTGGCAGTACGGCCCCGACGATGCGGAGACGACGATCGTCGCCGTGCACGGGTTCCGCGGCGATCACCACGGGCTGGAGTCCGTACTGGCCTTCCTTCCCGAAGCGCGGGTGATCGCGCCCGACCTGCCGGGTTTCGGCGAGTCCACGCCCGCGCCCGACCGCCGCTACGACCTCGACGAGTACGTCGCGTGGCTGCGCGCCTTCGCGGCCTCCGTCGCGCCGGGCGCCGTCATCCTCGGGCACTCCTTCGGATCGATCGTCACGTCGGCAGCCGTCGCCGCCGGTCTCGAGACCCCGAAGCTCATTCTCATCAACCCGATCGGGGCACCGGCGCTGGAAGGGCCGAAGGGCGTCATGACCCGCCTCGCCGTGCTCTACTACGCTCTCGGAGCTCGGCTCCCCGAGAGACTGGGCACCGCCCTGCTCCGCAACCGCCTGATCGTGCGGGTCATGAGCATCACGATGGCCAAGACCTCGGATCCCGTGCTGCGCCGGTTCATCCACGACCAGCACGACACCTATTTCTCGCTGTTCGCCGACCGTGACGTCCTGCGTGACGCCTTCGTCGCGAGCGTGTCGCACGACGTGAGCGAGTACGCGGCCTCGATCGCGGTGCCGACGCTCCTCATCGCCGCTCAGCGTGACGACATCACCCCGATCGAGGTCGAGCGGGAGCTCGCGACGCGGTTCGCGGATGCCGAGCTCGTCGAGATCGCGCATGTCGGACATCTCATCCACTACGAGACGCCGGCCGAGGCGGCCGGCGCCATCCGCCGTTACCTCAGGATTCCCGTCGCGCGAGGCCGATGAGGCCGGCCACGCGGAAGGGGATCACCTCGCCCATCGCGAGCGACGTCTCGGTCCGCTCGACGCCGTCGATCGACAGGATGCGGGCGTCCGTGTCGAACAGGTGACGCGCGTCGCGGCACGCGACCCGCGCGAGCAGGTCGATCGAACCGCTGAGCCCGTGCGCCTGCACCACCTCCGGGATGCGCGCGAGCTCGTTGATGATCCGGGGGAGCTCGGTCTGCTTGACCCCGATGCTCACGAACGCCTGAAGAGGGAAGCCCAGCACATCGGGGGAGAAAGCCCGCTCGTACGAGAGGAACACCCCGGTCTGCTCGAGACGGGCCATGCGCGCCTGGATCGTGTTGCGCGAGAGTCCCAGGTTCTCGGCGAGGGCGACGATCGTGATGCGCGGATCGTCGGCGAGGGCGGCGAGAAGTTCCAGATCGATGCGGTCAAGTCCGGCCATAGTGCCAAAGGGTAGCAGGGCGCGATGGGGCCGAATTGAGCAACATGCTCAAGCGCTTCTTCATTGCTTGAGCGAGGTGATGAGCAGACGTACGCTCGAATGAGCCGGCGAGGACGCCGGCGCCGACGTGCCGCGTCCCACGAGGACGGCCGCGAACGAGGAGGACGATGATGTCACCGCAGATCACGCCGATCGCCGACACCGCCCAGGATCTCGAGCTCTCCGAGCGCATCCTGACGCCGGACGGACAGCGCGTCGCGAACGCGCAGCTCGACCCCTACGTCGCCGACGTCGACGCCGCGCAGCTCCGCGCCCTGCACCGCGACATGGTCGTGCTGCGGCGAATCGACGCGGAGGGCGTCGCGCTGCAGCGCCAGGGTCAGCTGGGTCTCTGGGCGCCCTGTCAGGGGCAGGAGGCCACGCAGATCGGCACCGCCCGCGCACTCGCCCCGCAGGACTACGTCTTCCCGAGCTATCGCGAGACCGGGGTCATCTACGCCCGCGGCGCCGAACCGGGCGACTACGTGCGCATGTGGCGCGGCGAGGAGGGGGCAGGACACGACCCCGCATCGCTGCGCGTCGCCCCGCTGCAGATCATCATCGGCGCGCAGTCGCTGCACGCGGTCGGCTACGCGCTCGGCATCCGTCACGACGGCACGGACGAGGTCGCCGTCACGTACTTCGGCGACGGCGCCACGAGCCAGGGAGACGTCAACGAGGCCATGATCTTCGCCGCCTCCTACCAGGCGCCCGTGGTGTTCGTGTGCCAGAACAACCACTGGGCGATCTCGGAGCCGGTGGCCGTGCAGTCGCAGTATCCGATCGCCGGACGAGCTCCCGGGTTCGGCATCCCGAGCGTCCGGGTCGACGGCAACGACGTCCTCGCCTGCATGGCAGCGATGCGCTGGGCTCTCGACCACGCCCGAGCGGGCAAGGGTCCCGCGTACATCGAGGCGGTGACCTACCGGATGGGACCGCACACCACGGCTGACGACCCGACCCGCTACCG
Organism: Microbacterium sp. NPDC089696; assembly: GCF_044749125.1. NCBI lineage: Bacteria > Bacillati > Actinomycetota > Actinomycetes > Micrococcales > Microbacteriaceae > Microbacterium > Microbacterium sp. NPDC089696. The sequence goes on from NZ_JBIVHF010000001.1 coordinate 1,950,776, forward strand.
CGACGCCGAGGAGCTCGAGTCGTGGCGTCGACGCGACCCGATCTCCCGCGTCGAGACCTACCTGCGTGCGCAGGGCGAACTCTCGGAGGAGCATCTGGCCGCGACCCAGGCGGCCGCGGACGACGTTGCGAAGCGGATGCGCGCGGAGTGCCTCGGCATGGTCACGCGACCGCCGCTCGCGGTGTTCGACGGCGTCTACGCGGAGCCGCATTCGGGGCTCGCACGCCAGCGTGACGAGTACGCCGCGTACCTCGCGTCCTTCGAGGGCGAGGTCTGACCATGACGGAGATGACGCTCGGCAAGGCGCTCAGTGCCGGACTCCGCCAGGCGATGCGCGATGACGACAGGGTGGTGCTCCTCGGTGAGGACATCGGCGCGCTCGGCGGCGTGTTCCGGATCACCGACGGACTGCTCGACGAGTTCGGCGCGCAGCGCGTGATCGATACGCCGCTCGCGGAGTCCGGCATCGTCGGGATGGCCGTGGGCCTCGCGTTCCGCGGATACCGCCCCGTGGTGGAGATTCAGTTCGACGGCTTCGTGTACCCGGCGTTCGACCAGATCGTCGCGCAGGTGGCGAAGCTGCATTACCGCACGCAGGGGCGCGTGAAGATGCCGATCACCATCCGGATCCCCTGGGCCGGCGGTATCGGCGCCGCCGAGCACCACTCCGAATCCCCGGAGGCGTACTTCGTGCACACGGCCGGCCTGCGCGTCATCGCCGTCTCGAATCCCGAGGACGCCTACCGCAGCCTGCGCCAGGCGATCGCGAGCGACGACCCCGTGATCTTCTTCGAGCCCAAGCGTCTCTACCACCACAAGGGCGAGATCGATCTGGACGCTCCGCTCGCGGATGCCGCGCCGATGGGGCTCGCCCGCGTGGTGCGCGCCGGGACGGATGCGACACTCATCACCTACGGTGCGATGGTGTCCACGGCGCTGCAGGCCGCGGAGGCCGCCGAGGACGAGGGGATCTCTCTCGAGGTCATCGATCTGCGCTCGCTGTCGCCGGTCGACTACGACTCGGTCGCGGCATCGGTGCGCAAGACCGGACGCGTCGTCGTGGCCCACGAGGCATCCCGGGAGGCGGGTGTCGCCGCCGAGGTCATCGCGAGCATCACCGAGCGGTGCTTCGAGTACCTCGAGTCCGCGCCGCTGCGGGTCACGGGGCATGACGTGCCCTATCCGCCGGCGAAGCTCGAGAAGTATCACCTGCCCGACCTCGACAGGATCCTCGACGCGGTGGACCGCGTGCTCGATCGGCCGAACAGCCTTACGGGAGCAGACGCATGATCGCGGAGTTCCGCCTTCCCGACCTCGGTGAGGGCCTCACGGAGGCTGAGGTCGTCACCTGGCTCGTCGCCCCCGGCGACCCGGTGGCCTTGAACCAGACGCTCGCCGAGGTCGAGACCGCCAAGGCTGTCGTCGAGCTGCCGTCGCCCTACGAGGGCACGGTGTCGACGCTGCACGCCGAGGCCGGCGAGACCGTCGCCGTCGGCGCGCCGCTCATCGCCTTCGACGTCGCCGGGGATGACGGCGACGCGCCGGATGCCGACGGCGTGCCCGCGGCGGGGGAGAAGGCGCAGCCGAACCTCGTGGGGTACGGAGCCGCTCCTGCCGCCGCCGGCCGCCCGGCACGCCGCGCCCGTCGGACGGCCGATGCCCCGGTCGCCGACACGGCCGTGCTCGAGGCCGCCCCGCACGACGCGCAGCCGACCGTCCATGTCGAGACCGTGATCGAGCGCCCGCGTTCGACGCCGCCGGTGCGCGCGCACGCGAAGCGTCTCGGCGTCGACCTCGTGCTGGTCGCGGCCACGGTGGGCGATCGTGTCATCACGCGCAGCGACGTCGACGAGTATGCGCAGCGCACCGGCGTCGCGTCCGAGCGAGCGGAGTCGCCGCTTCCCGCGGTCGAGCGGGACGCCGTCTCGGCGCTCTCCGCCGGCGGTGCCGGTGAGGCTCGCGAGGTCCGCATCCCGATCCGCGGCGTCCGCAAGCACACGGCGGCGGCGATGGTCGAGAGCGCGTTCACGGCACCGCACGTGACCGTGTTCCACACCGTCGACGTCACCGCGACGATGGATCTGCTCGCGTCGCTGCGAGAGGATCGTTCGCTCGCCGAGCACCGGATCGGACCGCTCGCCGTGATCGCGAAGGCCGTGTGCCTCGCACTCGGTCGCACACCGGGCCTCAACTCCCGATGGGACGAGCAGGCGGGCGAGATCGTCCGGTTCGGCTACGTCGACCTCGGGATCGCGGCGGCCACCGACCGCGGGCTCATCGTGCCGAACATCCGTGATGCGCAGACACTCACCCTTCCTGCCCTGGCCGACGCGATCGCGCAGCTCGCGACGACGGCGCGGTCCGGGCGCACGTCGCCGGCGGAGCTCGCCGGCGGCACGTTCTCGATCTCGAACATCGGCGTGTTCGGTGTCGATGCGGGCACGCCCATCCTCCCGCCCGGTCAGTCCGGCATTCTCGCCGTCGGTGCCGTGCGTCGTCAGCCGTGGGAGTACCGCGGCGAGATCGCGCTGCGCCAGATGATGACGTTGAGCCTCTCGTTCGACCACCGCCTGGTGGACGGTGCCGAGGGAGCGCGGTTCCTCAAGGACGTCGCCGACGTGCTCGAGGAACCCGGTCGGGCGATGCTGCTCAGATAGCCGCTCGCAGCGCGGACTCCGCCATCGCGACCAGCACGGTCGCGGTGGCGGGGTCCTGGCGGACCGCCGCGCGCGTGCTGTGCGGGGTGGAGTTGATGAGTCCGAAGCAGGCCTGGACGCGCAGTCGGAGCTCGTCCGGGGCCGCGTCGATCAGCGGGGCGAGCGTGCGGATCCAGAGCTCGATGTACGCGCGCTGCAGCCGTCGCACCGCGGCGCGGTCGTCGTCGGCCAGATGGGCGACCTCCTGGTCGTGGACGCGGATGACGTCGGCGTGACCGAGCGCGAACTCGACGTGGAAGGCGATCAGCGCCCGCATCCGCTCGGAGGCTCCGGCGGTCGCCTCCGCGACGTCCGTGCCGCCGAGGACGAGGTCCTCGCTCACCGCGACGAGGACCGCGCCGAGGAGCGCCTGCTTCCCGGCGAAATGGCGGTAGACCGCGGGGCCGGAGACGCCGACGGCCGCGCCGATGTCCTCGAGGCTCACGCCGTTGTAACCGCGCTCGGCGAACAGGTGCGCCGCGGCGCGCAGGATCGCATCGGATCGTTCGGCCTTGGCACGATCACGGGCCGTGAGGGGGCTTGTCATCTCAGTTAATCCTCGCTAACCTGATGCAACGGGTTAGTGCACACTAACCGGAATTCCGTCGAGTGCGCCAGATCGTTACCGAGGCGCGACGTGGGTCGAGGAGGACTTCACGATGCCCGATACCCAGGAGTCCCTCGCGGCCGACCTCCGCGAACGACTCGCGACCGTCGCCCTCGGCGGACCCGAGTCCTCCCGCGCCCGTCACCTCGCACGGGGCAAGCTGCTGCCCCGAGACCGCGTCGCCCGGCTCCTCGACGAGGGAAGCCCCTTCATCGAGATCGCTCCGCTCGCCGCCGAGGGGCTGTACGGGGGAGAGGCGCCGGCGGCCGGCGTCATCGCCGGGATCGGGCTCGTCCACGACCGCCACGTGATGGTCGTCTGCAACGACGCGACCGTCAAGGGCGGGACGTACTTCCCCCTGACAGTCAAGAAGCACCTGCGGGCGCAGGAGATCGCGCTCGAGAACCGGCTGCCGTGCCTCTACCTCGTCGACTCCGGCGGAGCCTTCCTCCCCAAGCAGGACGAGGTCTTCCCCGATCGAGACCACTTCGGACGCATCTTCTTCAACCAGGCGCGCATGTCCGCCGAGGGCATCCCGCAGATCGCCGCGGTACTCGGATCGTGCACGGCCGGGGGCGCCTACGTCCCCGCGATGAGCGACGAGACCGTGATCGTTCGCGGGCAGGGCACCATCTTCCTCGGTGGGCCTCCGCTGGTGAAGGCCGCGATCGGCGAGGTCGTGAGCGCCGAGGAGCTCGGCGGGGGAGAGCTGCATGCGCGGCGCAGCGGCGTCGTCGACCACCTTGCCGAGGACGACGAGCACGCGCTCGAGATCGTGCGCGACATCGTCGCGACGCTGCCCGCACCGCCCGCCCCGGCGTGGGATGTGATCGACGCCGTCGCCCCCGCCGAGCAGGGCCCGCTCTACGACGTCGTGCCCGTCGACGTGAACGCCTCCTACGACGTGCACGTGGTGATCGAACGGCTGATCGACGCGGAAACGTTCCACGAGTTCAAGGCCGGGTACGGCACGACCCTCGTCACCGGGTTCGCGCGACTGCACGGGCATCCCGTCGGCATCGTCGCCAACAACGGGGTGCTGTTCAGCGAATCGGCGCTGAAGGGCGCGCACTTCATCGAACTGTGCGACCAGCGCGGCATCCCGCTCCTGTTCCTGCAGAACATCACGGGATTCATGGTCGGCTCGGATGCCGAGGCGGGAGGCATCGCGAAGGACGGCGCCAAGATGGTGACCGCGGTGGCGAGCACACGCGTCCCCAAACTGACCGTGATCATCGGGGGCTCCTTCGGCGCCGGGAACTACTCGATGTGCGGCCGCGCGTACTCGCCGCGCTTCCTGTGGACCTGGCCCGCCAGCCGCATCTCGGTGATGGGCGGGGCGCAGGCGGCCTCCGTCCTCGCGACCGTCAAGGAGGACCAGCTCGCGTCGCGCGGAGACTCGTGGGAGCCCGAGGAGCGGGCTGCGTTCGAGCAGCCCATCCGCGCGCAGTACGAGTCCCAGGGCGAGCCGTACTACGCGACCGCGCGACTCTGGGACGACGGCATCATCGACCCCGCCGAGACCCGTGACCGACTGGGTCTCGCGCTCGACGTCATCGCCCGCACCCCGCTCCCGGAGCCCCGCTTCGGCCTCTTCCGGATGTGACCCCGTGACCACCGCACCCCCCTTCTCCACCGTCCTCGTCGCGAACCGCGGCGAGATCGCGCGCCGTGTGATCCGCACCCTCCGCGCACTCGGCATCCGCAGCGTCGCGGTCTACAGCGACGCCGATTCCGAGGCGCCGCACGTCCGCGAGGCCGACGAGGCCCTGCGCATCGGGCCGGCCGCCGCGGCGGAGTCATACCTCGACATCGACGCCGTCGTCGCCGCAGCACGCGCCACCGGAGCGGAGGCCATCCATCCCGGGTACGGCTTCCTGTCCGAGAGCGTCGGGCTCGCGGAGGCCTGCGCCGAGAGCGGACTCGTGTTCATCGGACCCGGCGTCGATGCCCTCCAGATCATGGGCGACAAGGCGCGAGCCCGGGATCACGTCGTGAGGTCCGGAGTGCCCGTCGTCCCGGGATTCGACGCGCGGGGACTGTCCGACGCCGAGATCGCCGAGGAGGCCGCCGGCGTCGGGTTCCCGCTCCTCGTCAAGCCCAGCGCGGGAGGAGGCGGCAAGGGCATGGAGGTCGTCTCGGATGCCGTCGGGCTGAGCGCGGCCCTCGCCTCCGCGCGTCGCGTCGCGAAGGCCGGGTTCGGCGACGACGCGCTGATCCTCGAACGACTCATCCGACGACCGCGCCACATCGAGGTGCAGGTCTTCGGCGACACGCACGGGCGGGTCATCACGCTGGGCGAACGCGAGTGCACTCTGCAGCGTCGCCATCAGAAGGTGATCGAGGAGGCGCCCTCGGCCGGGATCCCGAGCGACACGCGCGAGCGTCTGCTGCGCGCCGCGGTCCAGGCCGCGCAGAGCGTGTCCTATGTCGGCGCCGGGACGGTCGAGTTCCTCATCGACGCAGACCGTCCCGAGGAGGTGTTCTTCATCGAGATGAACACCCGACTGCAGGTCGAGCATCCCGTCACCGAGGAGGTCACCGGTCTCGATCTCGTGGCGCTGCAGCTGCACGTGGCCGCCGGCGGTGCGCTGGACGAGGGACCCGCGGTGCGCGGACACGCGATCGAGGCGCGCATCTACGCCGAGTCGCCGGAGCGCGGATTCGTGCCGTCGACCGGTCGCGTGCTGCTGTTCGACCCTCCCCCGGGCGTGCGCGTGGATGCGGCGATCGAGACCGGGTCGGAGGTGACGGGCTTCTACGACCCGATGATCGCGAAGGTCGTCGCCGTCGCGGAGGATCGCGCCACGGCGCTCCGCCGCCTCGATGAGGCTCTCGGTCGCACGGTCGTCCTCGGGGTCGACACCAACGTCGCGTTCCTCCGACAGCTGTGCCGGGACCCGCGCGTCGCATCCGGTGATCTCGACACCGGGATCATCGAGACGCTCCTCCCGGTGGTGGCGGATTCCCCCTCCGAGGAGATGCTCGCCGCCGCGACCGCTCAGGTGCGGACGACGGCACCCCGGGCCGCGAGAGCGCGACGTGCGGCCGATCGTGCCGGAGCCGTGTGGCTGTCGCTCGCGGACCCGGCCGCCTCGACCGTGGCTTTCCTCACGGATGAGGGCGACGTGGTCGAGGAGCGGCCCGGTGGGCGGTCGGCCCCCGGCATCGCGACCCGCGTCGACGCGGAGGGCGCGGTGTGGGTGAGCGCAGAGGGGCGCACGGCGCGTCTGCGGCCGCTCGACCGTCGCGCGCGTCTCCGGCATCGGCTGGCGGCGGGCGAGCGGGATGCCGCCGCCGAAGGTCCCGACGGCCGTGCTCCGATGCCGGGCAGCGTCGTCGCCGTGCACGTCGCGGACGGCGCACCGGTCTCCGCGGGCGACCCGCTCGTGTCGATCGAGGCCATGAAGATGGAGCACCAGGTGGTCGCTCCGCAGGACGGGACGGTGCATCTGCTCGTCGCGGTGGGAGATCAGGTCCGACGCGACCAGGCGGTCGCGCACGTCACGACGGAGGAGAACGCATGAACGACCAGCTGACCGACGAGGAGCGCGAGCTCGCAGGGATGGTGCGGGAGTTCGCCGAGACGGTCGTCGCGCCGCAGTCGTATGAAGCGGACCGCACGCACACGCTCTCGATGGACGTCGTCGCCGCGATGGGCGATCTCGGACTGTTCGGCCTGCCCTTCCCGGAGGAGTACGGCGGGCAGGGCGGCGACTACATGGCGCTCGGCATCGCGATCGAGGCGCTCGGACGGGTCGACCAGTCGATCGCGATCACGCTCGAGGCCGGAGTGAGTCTCGGCGCCATGCCCGTGTTCCGCTTCGGGACCGAGGCGCAGAAGCAGGAACTCCTGCCCGACCTCCTCGCGGGGAAGGCGCTGGCGGGGTTCGGGCTCACCGAGCCCGAGGCGGGCAGCGACGCAGGCGCGACGCGCACCACCGCACGACTCGACGGCGACGAGTGGGTGATCGACGGTTCGAAGCAGTTCATCACGAACTCCGGCACCCCGATCACGCGCTTCGTGACCGTGACCGCCGTCACGGGCAACGCGGACGGCCGCAAGGAGATCTCCACGATCATCGTCCCCAACGGCACTCCGGGCTTCACGGTCGAAGCACCGTACGACAAGGTCGGCTGGAACGCCTCCGACACGCATCCGCTGACCTTCACGGGCGCCCGCGTCCCCGAGGACAACCTGCTGGGAACGCGGGGGAGCGGCTTCCGCAACTTCCTCAGCATCCTCGACGAAGGGCGCATCGCGATCGCCGCGCTCTCCACGGGCGCTGCCGAGGGCTGCCTCGAGGCCGCGGTCGACTACGCGAAGAGCCGCACGATCTTCGGCAGTGCACTGAGCACTCGCCAGAACGCCCAGTTCACGCTCGCGCGGATGCGAGCCCGCGTGCACACGGCGCGTCTCGCCTGGCATCACGCGGCCCGGCTGCGCGACGCCGGCCGACCGTTCGCCGAGCAGGCGGCGATCGCCAAGCTCGTCGCGGGCGAGGCGGCGATGGACAACGCACGCGATGCAACGCAGATCTTCGGCGGGAACGGGTTCATGAACGAGTTCCCCGTCGCCCGGCACTATCGGGACTCGAAGATCCTCGAGATCGGTGAGGGCACGACCGAGGTGCAGCTGCTCGTGATCGCGCGGGCGCTCGGGCTCGCCGGGTAGCGTGGACCGTATGACCGACATCGTGCAGCGCGGGCTGTGGTTCGAGGAGTTCGAGATCGATGCGCGGTACCTGCACCGACCGGGACGCACTGCGACCGAGGCCGACAACGTCCTGTTCACGACGCTGACCATGAACACGCAGGCCCTGCATCTGGATGCCGCGTTCGCGGACGCGCAGGAGCCCTTCGGCGCCCGGCTCATCAACTCGATGTGGACGCTGTCGACCATGGTCGGCGCCTCGGTGGCGCAGCTCACACAGGGCACCCTCGTGGCGCAGCTCGGGTTCGGGGAGGTCGCGTTCCCGCATCCGCTCTTCGCGGGCGACACCCTGTACACCGAGAGCACCGTGGTGGAGAAACGCCTGTCATCGTCGCGTCCGGGCCAGGGCGTCGTGCGGATCGCCCATACCGGACGCAATCAGGACGGCACGGTCGTGGCCACCGCCTCGCGATCGGTGCTCGTTCGATGCACACCCCGAGGAGACGACCTATGACCTTCGACCTCGGCCCTGCGCTCCTGTTCTGCCCGGCCGACCGACCCGAGCGCTTCCGCGGCGCGCTGGAGAAAGCCGACGCCGTGATCCTCGACCTCGAGGACGCCGTGCTGCCCGACGCGAAGGCGACCGCTCGCGGCAACCTCATCGACGCCGACCTGGATCCGGATCGGGTGATCGTGCGGGTCAACGCTCCGGACACGGAGGCGTTCGTCTCCGATCTCTCGACGCTGTCGCAGACGGACTTCCGCACCGTGATGGTCGCCAAGACGGAAGACCCCGATGCGCTCTCGGCGTTCGACGGACGGTTCGACCTGATTGCGCTGTGCGAGACCGCACGCGGTGTGCATTTCGCCGACCGCATCGCCGCGCATCCCCGGATCGTCGCGATGATGTGGGGCGCGGAGGATCTCGTGGCGTCGTTGGGCGGCACCGCGAGCCGGACGACCGGAGGCGCGTACCGCGAGGTGGCCCGCTACGCGCGATCCCGCGTGCTGATGGAAGCCGGCGCGCACGGGAAGAGCGCGATCGACGCGGTGCACCTCGCGATCGACGACGTCGACGGGCTGCGGCTCGAGGCGGAGGACGCGGCGGCGTCCGGGTTCGCGGCGACCGCGTGCATCCACCCGAGCCAGGTCGGCGTCATCCGTGCGGCCTACGCCCCCGATGAGGCGATGGTCGCGTGGGCGAGCGACGTCCTCGCGGCGGCCGAGAGCGAGCGCGGGGTCTTCCGGTTCCAGGGCCGGATGGTCGACGAGCCCGTTCTCCGGCACGCGCGCTCCGTGCTCGACCGCGTGCGCTGAGACCTGTTCCTCAGACGAGGATCGCCTGCTCGAGCAGACGCAGCGAACCGGGCGAGGCCTCGAAGCGGTGCACCGACCCGTTCGCGAGGACGTCGCCCACGCGGGGGAGGGTCCCACCGGACACGTGGTCGATCAGTGAGCGGATCACGCCGCCGTGGGCGACCACGATGACCGACTCGGCGCGCGGTGCAGAGCGACGCCGCGAGTCCCGGGCGATCACGTCGATCGCCGCGAGCGCGCGATCGGCGACCGCGCCGAGCGTCTCGGCACCGGGGACCGGAGCGAGCCAGTCGCCGTACTGCTCGAGGTACTCGGCGACCAGCATCCCCTCGCCGTCGCCGAATTCGCGCTCGCGCACGTCGGCGACCGGCTGCGGTGCGTCGAGACCGAGTTCGCCGGCGATGATCTCCGCGGTCTCGCGGGCGCGCAGGAGCGGGCTGGTGTAGATCGCGTCGTGCGTGGTGTCGGCGAGGAGACCTGCGGCCGAGCGTGCATCCGCCCGCCCGGTCTCGTTGAGCGGGATGTCCGTCGACCCCTGGATGCGGCGGGCGAGGTTCCAGTCGGTCTGGCCGTGACGGACGAGCGTGATGAGGGTCATGGAAGGAGCTCCTGGAGGGCGGGGAGCACGTCGCTGGTGCCTGCGGCGATGGTGATATCGGCCCAGGGGTCGGCACGCGTCGGCTCGCGATTGACGATGACGAGGGGGATGCTGCGTCGGCGCGCGCGTTCCACGAGACGCACGCCGGAGTTGACGACGAGCGAGGACCCCGCGACGACCAGGGCGTCGCTCGAACGGAGCAGCGACTCCGCGGCGCGGAACCGGTCCTGAGGGACGTATTCGCCGAAGAACACGACGTCGGGCTTGAGCATGCCGCCGCACACCGTGCACACCGGCACGACGAAACCCTCGGTGCTCTCCGGCAGCACGTCGCCGTCCGGCGCGAGCTTGACGTTCTCCGGCACGGTGATCCACGGGTTGAGGTCCTCGATCTGCGTCGCGACGTCGCGCCGGTCGAAGACCTGTCCGCAGTGGAGGCAGGAGACCCGGCGCATGGTGCCGTGCACCTCGATGACGTGCGAGCTGCCCGCACGCAGGTGCAGACCGTCGACGTTCTGCGTGATGACCCCGGTGACATTGCCGGTGGACTCCATCGTCGCGAGCGCCCGGTGGCCGGCGTTCGGTTCGGCGCGGGCGAACGCGCGCCACCCGAGGTGACCGCCGACCCAGTAGCGCCGCCGGGCCGCCTCGTCGCCGAGGTACCGGTCGATCGTCATGGGGTCGCTGCGGGTCCGCGAGCCCTCGCCGCGATAGGCGGGGATGCCGGAGTCCGTGGAGATACCGGCACCCGTGAGGAAGGCGATACGGCGTCCGGCGAGGAGTTCGGCGGTGCGGGCGACGATGGCCGACGACTCGACCGGGCTCGATGCGCTCACAGGACCTCCTCCTGCGAGTCTACGGCGTGCGACGGATGAGGGAGGCGACGGGCATCGAGCGAGGGGTGGCAGAGTGAGGGCGTGGACCTGCACATCGTTACCGACCCCGACGACCCGCGCCTCGACGACTACCGGGGACTCACCGACACGGCGCTCCGCACCCGCACGGAGTCCGCGAACGGCCTCTACATCGCCGAGTCGGCGAAGGTCATCGAACGGGCGGTGGCCGCAGGTCATCGCCCGCGGTCGGTCATGGTGCAGAGACGGTGGGTCGACGGCATCCGGCTCCTGCTGCGCGATGTCGATGTGCCGGTGTACGAGGTGCCCGACGCGGTGGCGGAGGCCGTCGCCGGCTTCGACGTGCACCGCGGCGCGTTGGCCGCGATGCACCGCCCAGCGCTGCCCGCGGTCGCCGAGATCGTGAGTGACGCGCACCTCGTGCTGGTTCTCGCGGGCATCGGCGACCACACGAACATCGGCGCGGCGTTCCGCGCAGCCGCGGGTCTCGGAGCGGATGCCGTGCTCGTCGCGCCACGGTGCGCGGATCCGCTCTACCGCCGCAGCGTGCGGGTGAGCATGGGCACGGTGTTCCAGGTGCCATGGACCCGGATGCCGGACTGGGACGGATCGGTCACCGATCTCCGCGCCGCCGGTTTCGAGGTGGCCGCGCTCGCGCTCTCCGAGGATGCGGTCTCCCTGCGCGACTACTCGCGTGGCCGCGCGGACAGAGTGGCACTGCTGATGGGCTCGGAGGGCGAGGGCCTCTCCGACACCGAGCTCGCCTCCGCGGACCGCATCGTGACGATCCCCATGCGCGGAAGAGTCGACTCGCTCAACGTCGCCTCCGCGGCCGCGGTCGCCCTCTACGCCCTCGCCGACGAGTGACGCGACCCGCGCGGTTCAGCGTCGGCGCTGCTCAGTCCTGATCGCGGACGAACAGATACGGAGCGGCCTCCGGTCGCTTGGCGGCGACATGATCGCCCGAGGACTGATGCCGCAGCCGTCGCAGCACCCACGGAACGAGATGTTCGCGCGCCCACTCGAGGTCCTCGCCGCGGGCCTCGCGCCAGGTGCGGAGCGGGATGGTCTTCGGCTGCATCGACTCGAGCTCGTTCGGCACGTTGAGCGCCCGCAGCACCATGCGCGCGATCTCGTGATGGCCGAGCGCGTTGTAGTGCAGGCGGTCGTCGTCGAAGAAGCGCATGTCCTGCACGACCTTGAGCGCCCACTGGTCGGCGACGATGCAGTCGTGACGGTCGGCGATCGCGCGGATGTTCTCGTTGTAGATGGCGACCTTGCCGCGGAACGGACGGAACACCGGGGTGAACTGGGTGTCGATACCCGTGAAGAGGATGACGGCCGCGCCCGTCGATGACAGCCGCGCCACCGCGTCCTCCAACTGCACGGAGATCGCGTCCGGATCGGTGCCGGGGCGGATCACGTCGTTGCCGCCCGCGCAGATCGAGATGAGGTCGGGCCGCAGCGCGACGGCGGGCTCGATCTGGTCCTCCACGATCTGGGCGATGAGCTTGCCGCGCACCGCGAGGTTCGCGTACGCGAAGTCGTCGACGTCCTGCGACAGCACCTCGGCGACGCGATCGGCCCACCCGCGGTTGCCTCCGGGAACGGCCGGATCGGGGTCGCCGATGCCCTCTGTGAAGGAGTCGCCGACCGCCACGAAGCGCCGCCACGGGTGCGGTGTCTCGTTGGCGACGTACGGGGTCCGTGTCGAATCCTGGTCGGTCATCCAGCTCTCCTTCGCGAACGCGCGCATCCGACGGTGATCGTCACGCAGTGACCGAGCCTACTCCGCCGCCCGACATCGTCGAAGGCGCGCGCCGATGTCGGAGGGACCGATTATCGTTGATCCGATGCTTTCTCCGTCCTTTCCCCAGCGCGCCCCCTGGGGAACCGCCAACAAGCTGCGCGCCTGGCAGCAGGAGGCTCTCGAGCAGTACTTCGAGGCGGACCAGCGCGACTTCCTCGTCGCAGCGACCCCCGGGGCAGGCAAGACGACGTTCGCCCTGACGCTGGCCGTGGAGCTCATGCGGATGGGCGAGGTGAACCGCGTGATCGTGGTCGCGCCGACCGAGCACCTCAAGACGCAGTGGGCCGATGCGGCCGCACGTGTGCACATCCGCCTCGACCCGCAGTTCCGCAACAGCCACTGGGCCCCTGCGCGGCACTATCACGGCGCGGTCGTCACCTACGCGCAGGTCGCCGCGAAGTCCTCGGTGCACCGCCACCTGACGGAAGACGCGAAGACGCTGGTGATCCTCGACGAGGTGCACCACGGCGGTGACGCGCTCAGCTGGGGCGACGCGATCCGCGATGCCTACGCACCGGCCACGCGACGGCTGCTGCTGTCGGGCACGCCGTTCCGCAGCGACACCGCTCCGATCCCGTTCGTCGAGTACCACCCCGACGAGTCGGGAGCGCGGATCTCCCGCACCGACTACAACTACGGCTACGGTCGAGCGCTGGCCGACGGCGTCGTGCGGCCCGTGCTCTTCCACATGTACGCGGGAAAGATGCGCTGGCGCACGAGCTCGGGGGACGAGCTCGAGACGCACCTCGGTCAGGACAACACCAAGGACGTCACCTCGCAGGCCTGGCGCACGGCACTCGACCCCGAGGGCGAATGGATGCCGGCGGTGCTTTCGGCAGCGGACCGTCGACTCACGGAAGTGCGCAACCATGTGCCGGATGCCGGCGGACTCGTGCTCGCGACGGACCAGACGGTGGCGCGCGCCTACGCGAAGATCCTCCACAGCATCACCGGGCAGCAGCCGACCATCGTGCTCTCGGACGACGCCTCGGCGTCGGAGCGCATCGAGAAGTTCAGCGCGAGCGACGCCCGGTGGATGGTCGCTGTGCGCATGGTGTCCGAGGGCGTGGACGTGCCGCGGCTCGCGGTGGGCGTGTACGCGACGTCCTCGTCGACGCCGCTGTTCTTCGCCCAGGCCATCGGCCGCTTCGTGCGCGCCCGTCGTCGCGGCGAGGCTGCGAGCGTGTTCCTGCCGCAGGTGCCCGTGCTCATGGGCCTCGCGAACGAGATGGACAAGCAGCGCGATCACGCGCTCGACCGGCAGTCGAAGGACGACGACGGTCTCGAGGACTCGCTGCTCGACAGCGCCAACCGCGAGGACGACGCCTCCGACGCGTTGACGCAGGAGTTCAGTTACCAGGCGCTCTCGTCGGTCGCCCACTTCGACCGTCTCGTGTTCGAAGGTCAGGAGTTCGGTCAGCTCGCCGAGCCGGGCACACCGGAGGAGGAGGAGTTCATCGGCTTCCCCGGACTCCTCGAGCCCGAGCACGTGCACGACCTGCTCATGCAGCGACAGGCGCGTCAGTCACGTCTGCGAGAGGCTCGCGAGGCCGCCGCCGGCCCCACCGAGACCACGACGCTGCCGGCTCCGCTGCACCGCACGCTCAAGGAGCAGAGACAGCTGTTGAACAGCCTCGTCGGCCTGTACGCGCGCCAGAAGGGCGAGCCGCACGGATCCGTGCACGCCGAGCTCCGGCGCATCTGCGGCGGCCCGGCTGTGGCGCAGGCCACCGTGACCCAGCTGCAGGCCCGGATCGACGTCCTGCGCAAACGCGTCCGCTCCTGAGCGCTCCCGCGCTTCACCGCGCCGAAATCCTGGCAATCGCTCGCCGGTGGCGCTTCGGCGCGTACTGCGGGGCTACCGTGGGAGCGTCCGCACGCTCCGAGGAGGAGACCGCATGACCACTCCCGTCCCCGCCCAGGCGACCGCGGCCGATCGTCGTCGGTGGGCTCGATACCTCGTCGAGGAACGAGCCGAGGGGATGGTCTATCAGAAGCTCGCGAGCCGCCGCGCGGGGGAGGAGCGCGAGATCCTTCTGAGTCTCGCCGAGGCGGAGCGCCGGCATGAGCAGCACTGGCTCGATCTTCTCGGCGGAGAGCCGGCGAGACTGCCGAGGGCCGGGTTCCGCTCGCGGCTCCTCGGCTGGATGGCCGGCCGCTTCGGCTCGATCTTCGTCCTCGCGCTCGCGCAGAGCGCCGAGGCTCGCTCTCCCTACGACTCCGAGCAGTACGCCACGCCGGCGATGCGCGCGGATGAGAAGGTCCACTACGAGGTGGTGCGGGGCCTCGCCGCTCGCGGGCGTCGGCGGCTCTCCGGCTCCTTCCGCGCCGCCGTGTTCGGTGCGAACGACGGCCTCGTCAGCAACCTCGCCCTCGTGCTCGGCATCGGCGCCACGGGCGTGAGCTCGGGTTTCGTCCTCTTCAGCGGCATCGCCGGCCTGCTCGCCGGCGCGCTGTCGATGGGCGCGGGCGAGTTCGTCTCCGTGCGCTCCCAGCGTGAGCTGCTCGCCGCCACGGAGGCGAACGAGGATGCCGCGGCGACGGCCGCCGACCTCGACATCGACGAAAATGAGCTGGCACTGGTCTACCGCGCGCGGGGCATCGAGCATTCGGAGGCGCTCGCGCGGGCCCGGCGCATCGTCGCGGCCGCCCGCGCCGGGGTCGAGCGCACGGCGACGGGTCCGGTGGCGGTTCATCCGGGAGACGACCACGAGATCGTCGGGAGCGACTGGACGGCCGCGATCTCCTCGTTCCTGCTCTTCGCCTCCGGTGCGATCATCCCGGTCCTGCCATGGATCTTCGGACTGCAGGGCGCGACTGCGGTGATCGTGGCGCTCGTCCTCGTGGGGATCGCTCTCCTGTCCACGGGTGCCATGGTCGGCATCCTGTCCGGTGGCCCGCCTCTGCGTCGCGCGCTGCGACAGCTGGCGATCGGCTTCGGTGCGGCCGCGATCACCTACGTGCTGGGTCTCGTGTTCGGAGTCGGCGCGGTGTAGGCGGCTGTGCGCGGGCGATGATCTCCCGGAACGAAGAAGGCCCCGGGAGATCATGTGATCTTCCGGGGCCTGTCTGTGCGCGGAGGGGGACTTGAACCCCCACGCCCTATCGGGCACTACGACCTCAACGTAGCGCGTCTACCATTCCGCCACCCGCGCAGGTGTTGGATGTTCGTTGCCGAACGAGGATTTACATTAGCACGGGGTGGAGCCCACCCCGAAACCGGCGCGGACGCCCGGGCGCGCCTCGTCGCTTCGATAGCCTGGATCGCATGAACGACGACTCCCTCCCCGAGGTCGTGCGCGTCGCACGAGACCTCATCCGGTTCGACACCTCGAACTTCGGGGGCGGCGATGCCAAGGGCGAGCGGGAGGCCGCGGAGTACGTGGGCGCGTACCTCGAGGCGCTCGGGCTCGAGGTCGAGTACTACGAGCCGATCCCACGTCGTACGAACGTGATGGCCCGCGTGCCCGGTCGCGATCGCTCGAAGCCGGCGCTCGTCGTGCACGGGCACCTCGACGTCGTCCCGGCGATGGCCGCGGACTGGACGGTCGACCCGTTCGCGGGCATCGTTCAGGACGGGATGCTGTGGGGCCGCGGCGCCGTGGACATGAAGAACATGGACGCGATGATCCTCACCGCGATCGCGGACATCCTGCGGGCGGGGGAGCAGCCGGAGCGCGATCTCGTGCTGGCGTTCTTCGCGGACGAGGAGAACGGCGGTGTCGAGGGGTCGGCCCTCGTGGTGCAGAACCGTCCGGACTGGTTCGAGGGCGCCACGGAGGCGATCAGCGAGGTGGGCGGCTACTCGATCTCCGTCGACGACCGCCGCGCCTACCTGCTGCAGGTGGGCGAGAAGGCGCTGATCTGGATCCGCCTCGTCGCGAAGGGCCGCGCCGGCCACGGGAGCCGCCTGCACGAGGACAACGCCGTGACGCGCCTGTCCGAGGCCGTCGCGGCGATCGGCCGCACCCGGTGGCCCGTGCGCCTCACGGCGACGACCGAGGCCCTGCTCGACGGGCTCAGCGCGCTGAGCGGGCTCCCCGTCGACGATCCCGATGCCCTGGCGGCCACCGCGGGGCCCGCGGAGGCGTTCCTGCGCTCGACGTTCCGCACCACGACGAACCCCACGGTCCTGAAAGCCGGATACAAGCACAACGTGATCCCGGAGCGCGCCGAGGCGCTGATCGACGTCCGTGTCATCCCGGGCACCGAGGACGACGTTCTCGCGGAGCTGCAGCAGATCGTCGGCGAGGACATCGAGATCCAGACGGTCGTGCGCGACATCGGGATGGAGACGCCGTTCGCGGGTGAGCTCGTCGACGCCATGGTCGGCGCGCTGGGGCGCCATGATCCCGGTGTGCCCGTCATCCCGTATCTCCTCGGCGCCGGCACGGACAACAAGGCGCTCGCATACCTCGGCATCACCGGATACGGATTCGCGCCGTTGCGGCTCCCGGCCGACCTGGACTTCACGGGCATGTTCCACGGAGTCGATGAGCGAGTACCCGTAGAATCGCTTGTCTTCGGTCAGCAGGTGCTGGCCGATCTGCTGCGCACGTACTGAGCGCTTCCGCGTCGGAGACGCGGTCACTCCCACCCCGAAGGCCCTCCATGCACCTGTTCGAAGCGCTCATCCTCGGCATCGTGCAGGGACTCACCGAGTTCCTGCCGATCTCCTCCAGCGCGCATCTGCGCATCCTCGGGACGTTCCTGCCCTCCGGGGAGGACCCCGGCGCCGCGTTCACCGCGATCACGCAGATCGGCACCGAGGCGGCCGTGGTGGTGTTCTTCTGGCGCGACATCGTCCGCATCATCCGCCAGTGGTTCCGCTCGCTCGTCGGCAAGGCCCCGAAGAGCGACCCGGACGCCCGGATGGGCTGGATGATCATCATCGGCAGCATCCCGATCGTGCTCCTCGGCCTGCTGTTCCAGGACCAGATCGAGAGCGTCTTCCGCTCGCTGTGGATCGTCGCGGTCATGCTGATCGTGTTCGGCATCCTGCTCGGCATCGCGGACCACGTCGGCGCCAAGCGCCGCAAGCTCGAGGACCTCACCTACCCGCACGGCGTGGCCTACGGTTTCGCGCAGGCACTCGCACTCATCCCCGGCGTCTCGCGCTCGGGAGGCACGATCACGATGGGGCTGTTCCTCGGCTACGAGCGCGCGGCGGCCGCTCGGTACGCGTTCCTCCTGGCGATCCCGGCCGTGTTCGGCAGCGGTTTCTACCAGGTGTTCAAGAGCTGGGACGAGCCGGCGTTCTTCTCCTTCGGCGACACCCTCGCCGCGACGGGCATCGCGTTCGTCGTGGCGCTCGGCGTGATCGCGTTCTTCATGAACTACATCTCGAAGCGCAGCTTCCTGCCGTTCGTGATCTACCGCATCCTGCTGGGCACGGTACTCCTGGTGCTGCTCGGCACGGGGGTCATCGCCCCCTGATCGCGGGTCAGCCCTTGCGGTCGGCGGGGCCGTCGCCGCGGCGCTTGAGATACCGCTCGAAGGCCTGGGCGATCGCGTCACCGGAGGCGTCGGGGGAGTCCCAGGTGTCGCGGGTGCGCTCCAGCTGACGGATGTACTCGGTCATGTCCTCGTCGTCCGCAGCAGCCGCATCGATCGAGGCCTCCCACGCGGCCGCCTCGGTGCGCAGATGGTCGCGCGGGACGTCCACGCCCGTGAGCTCCTCGAGACGGTCGAGCAGAGCGAGCGTCACCTTGGGCGAGGGCGCGGCCGACGCGACGTAGTGCGGCACGCTCGCCCAGAGGCTCGCGGTGGGGATGCCGGCGGACTCCGCGAAGTGCTCGAAGACGCTGAGGATGCCGACGGGCCCCTCGTACAGCGACCGCTCGAGCCCGTGCGCCTCGCGGACCTGCTCGTTCTGACTCGAGGCGAAGATCGAGATCGGGCGTGTGTGCGGGACGTCGGACAGCATGGCCCCCAAGGTCACGAGACCCGTGATGTCATCGCGCAGCGCGACGTCGATGAACTCCGAGGCGAACGCCTGCCACGTGCGTGCGGGCTCGACGCCCGTGAGCACCCAGAACTCAGGTCCGGGTCCGGGGTCGCGCGGGCGCCACAGGCCGGCCTCCGGCCAGGTGAGCT
The DNA here is from genome assembly GCF_044749125.1 of Microbacterium sp. NPDC089696. NCBI lineage: Bacteria > Bacillati > Actinomycetota > Actinomycetes > Micrococcales > Microbacteriaceae > Microbacterium > Microbacterium sp. NPDC089696. Next base: position 1,969,408 of record NZ_JBIVHF010000001.1, read on the forward strand.
GCCGGCGTCCCTCGGCGTCCATCTTCGTGGCGGGGCGCGTGTACTGGTAGTCGAAGTACAGCTCGGGGTCGATCGAGTGCACGAGGTCGTACTCGCTCATCTCACGCAGCGCGGCGATCGCGCCGCTCGCGGCTTCTCCCGCGTCGTTCCAGCCGTCGAAGGCGGTGATGATGATGCGCGAACCGAGGACGTCCATGCTGCTCTCCCTTCGCGAACCCGGGTGGGTATCCCTCCAGGCTAGTCCGCCCGCGCGGGGACCGGGCTGCGCCACGGCTAACATGGACCGGTGAGCAGACAGCCCCGCGCGATCCTCTGGGACATGGACGGAACCCTGGTAGACACCGAGCCCTACTGGATGGCGGCGGAGACGGCGCTCGTCGAGTCTTACGGCGGCACGTGGTCGCACGAGCAGGCGCTGCAACTGGTCGGCAACGGTCTCATCGACAGCGCGGTGATCCTGCAGAACGCCGGTGTGGACATGGAGCCCGAGGCCATCATCGCCCTGCTGACGGACGGTGTCCAGGAGTCGCTGCGCACTCAGGGCGTGCCCTTCCGACCGGGGGCGCGTGAGCTGCTGCTCGACCTGAAGTCCGCCGGCATCCCGACCGGACTCGTTACGATGTCCCTGCGCCGGATGGCCCTGAGCGTCGTCGAGCTCATCGAGTTCGACGCCTTCGACATCGTGGTCGCCGGTGACGACGTGTCCCAGCCGAAGCCGCACCCCGAGCCCTACCTGAAGGCCGCCTCGCTGCTCGACATCGACATCGCCGACGCCGTCGTGATCGAGGACTCTCCGACCGGTCTGCGCGCCGGTCTCGCCTCCGGCGCGGTCGCGCTCGGGGTGCCGCACATCGTCCCCCTCGAGCACGTGGGTGCTCACGAGCTGTGGCCGACACTGCAGGACCGGACCGCCGCGGACCTCGTCGATCTCTTCGACCGCACGACCTCCATGACGGGAGCCCCCCGATGACCTCCACCGCCGCGCACCGACCGAGCGGACCGTTCCGCGAGGGCGACCGCGTGCAGCTCACCGGCCCCAAGGGCCGTCTGCACACGGTCACGCTCCGTGAGGACGGCGAGCTGCACACGCACCAGGGCGTGCTGCGACACCGCGACCTGATCGGCCTGCCCGACGGCTCGGTCGTCCCGAACAGCTCCGGTCACGACTACCTCGCACTGCGGCCGCTGCTGCGTGACTTCGCGATGTCGATGCCCCGCGGCGCCGCGATCGTCTACCCCAAGGACGCCGCCCAGATCGTGATGCAGGCTGACGTGTTCCCCGGCTCGGTGGTCGTCGAAGCGGGCGTCGGCTCCGGCGCGCTCTCCCTCTCTCTGCTGCGGGCGATCGGGCACGAGGGCCGCCTGGTCTCGTTCGAGCGTCGCGAGGAGTTCGCTGACGTGGCCCGGGCCAACGTCGAGACCTTCTTCGGCGAGACGCCGTCGACCTGGGACGTCGTCGTGGGCGACCTCGCGGAGGAGCTTCCCGCTCAGTTCGAGGACGGCACGGTCGACCGCGTCGTGCTCGACATGCTCGCTCCGTGGGAGTGCATGGATGCGGTCGCCGACGCCCTCACCCCGGGTGGCGTCGTGCTCTGCTACGTCGCGACCGCGACCCAGCTCTCGCGTGTGGCCGAGTACATTCGCGGTACCGGACTCTTCACCGATCCGGAGGCCTCCGAGACCATGGTGCGCGGATGGCACGTCGAGGGCCTCGCCGTTCGCCCCGATCACCGTATGGTCGCCCACACCGGCTTCCTCCTGACGGCGCGTCGTCTCGCCCCGGGTGCGGTCGCGCCCTCGGTCAAACGTCGCGCCTCGAAGAGCAGCTACGGCGACGCGGATGTCGAGGCCTGGACGCCGGGCGCGGTGGGGGATCGGGAGATCACCGACAAGAACCTGCGCAAGCGTGCTCGGGAGGCCGGCAAGGCCGCCGAGGGTGCGCGTATCGCGGCCGCTTCGCGCGAATCGGAGCCCCCGACGGAATAGACTGGAGCGCGTGCGTAAAACGTCCGCCGTTCTGGCCACCCTCAGCCTCGCCGCCCTCGCTCTGAGCGGGTGCGCCGCCGCCCCCTCTTTCGCGGGAGAGGCGTGTGATCGCGTCGGCAACGGCGACGCCGTCTCCAGCGCCGTCACCGTGACGGGGGAGTTCGGCTCGGCCCCGGACGTCGAGGTGTTCGCGCCGGCGAAGTTCCCGAAGACGTCGTTCGAGGACGTCGTCGTGGGGGACGGCGAGCCGCTCGTGACCGATACCCAGGTGATGACCACCGAGCTGTCGATCTACAGCGCGAAGACCGGTGAGATGCTGTTCCAGTCGCCGTACTCGGAGGACTCCGAGAGCCTCTCGAACATCGCGACCCTCGTGCCCCAGTTCCCCGGCCTCGGCCCCGTGCTCGAGTGCGCGACCGGCGGTTCGCGGATCATCGCCGGCATCCCCTCCGACGGTGTGACCGCGGAGACTCGGAAGAACCTCGGGCTCGGGGACGGCGATGCGGCGATCGTCGTGGTCGACCTCCTGAAGATCTACCCGTCGCGCGCCGACGGCGCCCTCCAGTTCAACGATGCGCGCAACATGCCGACCGTCGTCCGCGCACCCGACGGCACGCCGGGCGTCATCATCCCCGACACCGACGCCCCGGACGAGATCGTCACGCAGACTCTCATCAAGGGGGACGGCGAGAAGGTCACGGCCGACAAGACGCCCCTCGTGAACCTCACGGCGGTCGGATGGGACGACCGCAAGGTCACGACGACGACGTGGGGTGACAACCCCAGCTTCAACCTGCCGTCGACGGCGCCCGAGGTCGCGAAGGAACTCGTCGGCAAGACCGTCGGCTCGCAGATCCTCGTCGTGACGCCGGCGTCCGACAGCGGCCCCGCGATGGCGTACGTCATCGACGTCCTGGGTGCGGTGACGACGCGCTGATGGCCGCCCGTATCCCCGCGGAGGAGCGCCTGACGAACCTCGTCGTGGCGCTCATGGCTACGGAGATCGGGCTCACGAAGCAGCAGATCCTCGACAACGTCTCGGGATACCGCCAGCGTGCGGATGCCGGCGCGCGCGCCGACGCCCTCGAGAAGATGTTCGAGCGCGACAAGGATGAGCTGCGCACGCTCGGCGTACCGGTGGAGACGCTCGGCGATCAGGCCGACCCCAATGATCTCCGCGAAGCGCGCTATCGTATTCCGCAAGCGGAATACGATCTCCCCGGCGACATCGGCTTCACCCCTGCGGAGCTCGCCGTCCTCCGACTCGCGGGCAGCGTGTGGAGCGCCGAGTCCGCGTCGGGCGATGCGCAGGCCGGTGTCCGCAAGATCCGCGCGCTGGGGATCGACGGCGACGAGCCGATCATCGGCTTCGCGCCGCGCATCACGGCCCGCAGCGAGGCGTTCACGCCTCTGCAGGACGCGATCGAGAAGAGTCGAGTCGTCGTTTTCGACTACCTCAAGCCCGGGGAGGACGCCCCTCGGCGCCGCAGCATCCGTCCCCTCGCGCTCGTCGACTACGAGGCCCGCTGGCACGTGTTCGGCGTGGACACGGCGATAGAGGAGGACCGCATGTTCCTCCTCAGCCGCATCGTCGGCGCCGTCAAGGTCACGTCCACCGGGTTCGATCCCGCCCTGCGCGACGGCGCGGGGGAGCGGGCGCTCAGCGGCCTCGAGCGTGTCGCGGCCGAGAACTCGGCGCTCCTGGAGGTGACGCCCGGCACCGAGGCGTCGCTACGTCTCGGCCGCCGCGCGACGCCGGCGACCCAGGGGATCCGGGTGCCGTTCGTCGACCTCCATATCCTCGCCGACGAGCTCGCGTCCTACGGGCCGGAGGTCAGGGTCGTCGAGCCCGAACCGCTGCGCGACGCCGTGATCGCCCGTCTGCGCGCGGTCGTCGCCGCGAACGCCGATGCGGAGAGCGACCGATGAGCGCGCCGGCCAAGCCCCTGCTCGCGGCCGACCGCGTGCGGCTGTACCTCACACTCGTGCCCTATCTCCTCGAGCACGGACAGGTGTCGTTGAGCGAGGCCGCGTCCGAGTTCGGGGTCACGCCCCGCGAGATGCGGCAGATGGTCGAGAAACTCACGGTCATCGGGCTGCCCGGCGACTCGGGGTACTGGCAGCAGCCGCAGGAGATGTTCGACATCAATTGGGACCTCCTCGAGCAGGAGGACGTCATCGAGATCACGAACGATGTCGCCCTGCGTCGTGTCCCTCGATTCACGGCACGGGAGGCCGCCGCGCTGCTGGCCGGACTCCAGATGGTCGCGGCGGTGCCGGCGGTGTCGGACTCCGGTCTCGTGAGCGGCCTGATCTCCAAGCTCTCCCGGGGTGCAGCGGACGCGCCCGCCGAGGTCGTCGTGGCGCCGAGCGCGGTCGACGAGGTCCGTCAGGTCGTCTCGGCCGGGATCCGCGACGGGGTGGCGGTGTCCTTCACCTACCAGGCCCCCGACGCGGCGCCGACGACGCGCACGGTCGACCCGGTCCAGGTGCTCATCACGAACGCGCAGTGGTATCTGCAGGGGTGGTGCCATCTGCGTCGCGCCATGCGCACGTTCCACCTCGACCGGGTCAGCGACGCCCGCCTGACGGACATCCCGATCACGCACGCCGGCGACCACGTGCCGGAGGCGTTCGCCGCCGCCGCGGACGAGGGCGAAGTGCGGGTGCGCGTGCCCGAGCGGATCGCCCCGCTGCTGCGGGGCTTCCTCAGCGGCGACGAGATCGAGTCCGTCGACGGCGTCGTGACGGCCCGACTGCACCTCGCCGATCCCCGGGGCGTGAAGCGCCTCGCCGCACGCTTCGGCGGTGTCATCGAGGTCGTGGAGCCCGGTGTGGCGCGCACGGCGGCTCGGGAATGGGCGGCCGCAGGACTCGCCCTCTACCGGGACCCGAATAGCGCGGACGCCGGTTAGACTGGTGGGAATCCCCGACCTGAGGAGTAACCTATGGCTGGTTTGACCGGCTGGCACCTGCTGGCCCTCGTGGTCATCGTCCTGCTTCTGTTCGGAGCAGCCAAGCTTCCCGCGCTCGCGAAGAGCATGGGCCAGTCGGCCCGCGTCTTCAAGGGCGAGATGAAGGCGATGCGTGAAGACGACGCCGTGGCCGAGCAGGCCGAGGCTCCCAAGCCCCAGGGCACCACTGCGCCGGAGAACGGGACTCCTTCCGGGCCCGAACGTCCCAGCTGATCTCCGTGGCCGCTATCGATTCGGCCCCCCAGGCTGCGAGTGATGGGCGCCGCGATCGACGGATGTCGCTCGGCGCCCATCTCGTCGAACTGCGGCGACGTCTGATCATCGCGGCCATCGCACTCGTCGTCGGCATGGTGGTGGCCTTCCTCGTCACCGATCCGATCATCCACTTCATCACGGAGCCGATCAGACACATCGCAGACGAGCGCGGTGAGAGCATCGTCGCCCTGACGTTCTCCTCCGTCACCGCGCCCTTCGATCTGCGTATGCGCATCGCTTTCTCGATCGGACTCTTCCTCTCGGCGCCCGTGTGGCTGTGGCAGATCTGGGCGTTCATCATGCCCGGCCTCACGAAGAAGGAGACCGTGTACACGGTGAGCTTTGTCGGAGCCGCCATCCCGCTCTTCTTCGCCGGCTGCTACGTGGGCACCCTCGTGGTGCCGCACGTCATCGAGCTGATGGCGAACTTCACCCCCGAGGGCGGCAACAACCTCTACGAGGCGTCAGCCTTCTACGACTTCGTGTTCAAACTGATGATCGTCGTGGGTGTCTCGTTCGTCCTGCCCGTGTTCCTGGTCGCCCTGAATGTCGCCGGCGTCATGACCGGTCGGGACATCCTCAAGGGCTGGCGAGTGGCCATTCTCGTCTCCTGCGTCTTCGGCGCACTCGCGACACCCGCCGCGGATCTCGTGAGCATGTTCATGCTGGCCGGGATCCTCGTGCTGCTCTACTTCGCCGCCGCACTCGTCTCCCTGCTGTTCGACCGTCGCAAGCGCAAGCGCGACGAAGCCGCCGGCCTCGGCACGACGGCCGCCGCATGAGTTCGCCCGCCGAGAGGTACGCAGCCGCCCGCGAGTCCGCCGGTCACCCGGAGACGACGGCGTTCGCCGCCCGGCAGAGGTTCGACCTCGACCCGTTCCAGGTCGAAGGATGCCACGCTCTCGAACGCGGACACAGCGTGCTCGTCGCGGCGCCCACGGGTGCGGGCAAGACGATCGTGGGGGAGTTCGCGATCCACCTCGCGATGCAGACCCCGAGCGACAAGGCGTTCTACACGACGCCGATGAAGGCGCTGTCGAACCAGAAGTTCCGCGAGCTCGTCGACGTGTACGGGGCCGATCAGGTCGGCCTGCTCACGGGCGACACGAACATCAACGGCAACGCCCGGATCGTCGTCATGACGACCGAGGTGCTCCGCAACATGATCTACGCCGACTCGGCCGCTCTGCGCGATCTGCGCTACGTCGTGATGGACGAGGTCCACTACCTCGCCGACCGGTTCCGCGGCGCGGTGTGGGAGGAGGTCATCATCCACCTCCCGCCGCACGTGCGTCTCGTGTCGTTGAGCGCGACCGTGTCGAACGCCGAGGAGTTCGGCGACTGGCTCGACACCGTCCGCGGCGACACGGAGGTCATCGTGTCCGAGATCCGCCCGGTGCCGCTCGAGCAGCACGTGCTCGTGCGCGACGATCTGCTGCCGTTGTTCGACGACCGCGCCGGACTGGCCACGGCGAGGGTGAACCAGGAGCTGATGCGCATCCGGTCGTTCACGGGCTCGCACTACGAGCAGAACCGTGAGGCGCAGTCCTACCGCAGCAACCGGCATGCGGGGCGTCAGGCGCAGCGTCCTCCGCGCGGCGGGCGTCGTCCCGTGCGCTCCGCGAACGTCCGCCGGATCGAGCGGATGGACCGCCCCGATGTCGTGCGGCTCCTCGAGCGCTCGAACCTGCTTCCGGCGATCTTCTTCATCTTCAGCCGCGTGGGCTGCGACGCGGCCGTGTCGCAGATCCGGCGGTCGGGTCTGCGCCTCACGTCGGCGGAGGAGCGCTCCGAGATCCGAGCGATCGTCGAGGAGCGCACCCGCACACTTCAGGACGAGGATCTCGGCGTCCTCGGGTACTTCGAGTGGCTCGACAACCTCGAGCGGGGCGTGGCCTCGCACCACGCCGGCCTCCTCCCGGCGTTCAAGGAGGTCGTCGAGGAGCTGTTCCAGCGCAAGCTCGTGAAGGTCGTGTTCGCGACCGAGACGCTCGCGCTCGGCATCAACATGCCCGCGCGCACCGTCGTGCTCGAGAAGATGGAGAAGTTCAACGGCGAGGCGCGGGTGGCGATCACCTCGGGGGAGTACACGCAGCTCACGGGCCGCGCCGGACGCCGCGGGATCGACGTCGAGGGACACGCCGTGGTCCAGTGGACGGAGGGCATGGATCCGCAGGCGGTGGCGGCTCTCGCCTCACGCCGCACGTACCCGCTCAACTCGAGCTTCCGGCCGACCTACAGCATGGCGGTCAACCTCATCGACCTGTTCGGCAAGGCCAGGGCGCGCGAGGTGCTGGAATCGTCGTTCGCACAGTTCCAGGCCGACCGCGCGGTGGTCGGCCTCGCCCGCCAGGTGCGCGAGGCCGAGGAATCGCTTGACGGCTACCGGGCGGCGATGACCTGCGACCACGGGGACTTCATGGAGTACGCCACCATGCGCCGCGAGCTCAGCGACCTCGAGAAGAAGAACCGTCAGGACTCGAACGCGCCCCGAGCCGCCCGCGACAAGGGCATGAAGCAGATCCAGTCGCTCCGCACGCGGATGCAGCGGCACGGATGTCATCGCTGCCCGGACCGCGAAGCCCACGCGCGCTGGGCCGAGCGCTACTGGAAGCTCAAGCGGGAGACCGATCGCACCCGCCGGCAGATCGAGAACCGCACGGGCACCGTCGCTCGGGTCTTCGACCGGGTCGTCGAGGTGCTCGAGACGCTCGACTACCTTCGCCGCGACACCGGTGAGATGACCCTCACGGATGCCGGACGGACCATGCGCCGCATCTACGGAGAGCGGGATCTCCTGGTCGCGGAGTCCCTGCGCCAGGGCCTCTGGACCGGCCTGGATGCGCCGTCTCTCGCGGCGATGGCGTGCTGCCTGGTCTACGAGCCCCGGCGGGACGAGGCGAACTCGGGGGAGCGGGGCCTGCCCCGTGGAGCCTTCCGCGCGGCCTACGAGAAGACCACCACCCTGTGGGCCGAACTGGACGATCTCGAGAAGGACCACCACCTGCCCGGCACCGAGCCGCTCGCCGCCGGGCTCGCCGGCGCCATGCACTCCTGGGCGCGCGGGGGGACGCTCGACCGGGTCCTGATCGACGCCGACATGGCCGCCGGCGACTTCGTGCGGTGGGCCAAGCAGACGATCGACCTGCTCGACCAGCTGTCCATCGTCGCCGAGGACGCGACGATCGCTCGGAATGCGCGCACCGCGCTCGACGGGGTCCGACGAGGCATCGTCGCCTACTCGTCGATGTGAGAAGGAGATCGATGTCCGACTCTCGAGCGAGCGCTGATCCGGCGCGCCCGATCCTCCCGCTCTGGGCTGCTCTCGTCAGCGCAGCCCTCGCAGCCCTCCTCCTGGACCTCGCGTACCCGGATGCCGGGGTCTGGGTGCTCGCGTTCCCCGCGACCGCCCTGCTGCTCCTCGCCTTCGTCGGACGTCGCGTCGGTGCGGCTCTGCTCGTGGGCGCCGTGTTCGGCATCCTGTTCTTCGGCCTGCTGGTCTCCTGGACGTCGCGCTACCTCGGACCGGTGCCGTGGATGGCCCTGAGCGTGGTGGAGGGTGGTCTGACGGCTCTCGGCCTGATCCCGATCACCCTCGCGTACCGCTGGCTCCCGCGGGCGCTGCCGGGGCGCTGGGGGCGCGTCGTGGTGCTGCCGGTGGTCGTGGCCGCGCTCTGGGTCGGACGGGAGCTGTTCGTCGGCTCCTGGCCGTACGGCGGCTTCCCGTGGGCGCGACTCGGGATGACCCAGGCCGAGAGTCCGTTGGCGTCCGTGACGTCGTGGCTCGGGGTGTCCGGGCTCAGCTTCGCGATGGTCCTGCTCGTCGCCGTGCTGATCGAGCTCGTGCGACTGCGGCGCGGCCTGCCACGGATCACGCTCTTGGTGCCGGCGGGCCTCGTGCTCGTGCTCTTCCTGACCCCGCTGTTCCCGACCTCCGCCAGCGGAAGCATGCGGATCGCCGCGGTGCAGGGCAACGGCCCCACCGGATACTTCGACGAGCGCACGCCGTTCTCCGTCGTGGACGCGCAGACCGCGGCGACCGAACCCCTCTACGGCGAGGACGTCGACCTGCTCGTCTGGCCGGAGGGATCACTCGACTACGACCCGTTCCAGACTCCGGACCTGGCACGCCGGATGTCCCTCGTCTCCACCAGGATCGACGCACCGCTACTGGCGAACGCGGCGACGGGGCGGAACGAGCGGTACTTCAACACCTCGATGCTGTGGCGCGACGGAGCAGCCGAGGCGATCCACGACAAGCGCCATCCGGTGCCGTTCGGCGAGTACGTTCCCGATCGTCCGTTCTTCAACGCTCTGGCGCCGGACCTCATCGGGCTCATCCAGCGCGAGTACACTCCGGGCATCAACAGCTCGGTCATCGACGTCGACGGGGTGCAGGTCGGCCTCGCGATCTGCTTCGACGTGATCTACGACGACGTCGTCGACCAGGGAGTCCGCGACGGCGCCGAGGTGCTGGTGTTCCAGACCAACAACGCCGACTTCCGCGGCACGGACGAGAATCTCCAGCAGCTCGCCTTCGCCCGAATGCGTGCGATCGAGACCGGGCGCAGTGTCGTGAACGTCTCCACCGTGGGCACCAGTCAGATCATCCGCCACGACGGCACGACCGTGTCGAGCCTGGACGCAGATGAGGCCGGGGCCCTGCTCGAGGATGTCGAGCTGCGCTCCGGCCTCACGGCGGGTGTGGTTCTGGGCCCCTGGATCCAGCAGCTCCTGCTGTGGGGCGGACTGGGTGCGCTCATCCTCGGGTGGTGGCGCGCCCGCCGGCGCTGATCAGGCGCCGATCTTCTCCCGGGTCGGGTCCTCACCAGCGCCGCGACGGGCGCGGATGAAGGCGAGACGCTCCTCGAGGAGCTCTTCGAGCTCGGCGCGCGTGCGGCGCTCCATGAGCATGTCCCAGTGCGTGCGCGCCGCCTTCTCATCGGTGGCGTCGAGCGTGACGGCCTGGCCGTCGACGTTCAGTCGTGCGTCGGCGCCGCAGGAGCGGCACTCCCAGGTCTGCGGCGGCTCGGCGTCCGCCGCGAACATCAGGTTCGTGACGTGGCCGCACGCGTCACAGGTGTAGGTGGTCTCCCGGCGCTCCATGAAAACGACGCCCTCTTCGCTCTGTAGGCTCTGGGCGCCGAGTCGGATGCCGCGTAGGCTGCGATCTGCCATTGTGTGGTCCTCTCGTCGCTGTCAGGTATAACGCCCCAGCCTGTGGGCTTCATCCACGCGCCCGTGTTCTCGGCGGGATTCACAGCGGAATCCCAGCGCGGTGCGGCGGGCGCGCGATGCTGAGGTCAGCGGGCGAGGGTGTCGACGGCGAGGTCGGCGCGATCGGACACGATCCCGTCGACGCCGAGGTCGACGAGGCGACGCATGTCGGCCGGATCGTTCACGGTCCAGACGTGCACTTCGACGCCGTGTGCGTGAGCGGCCCGGATCAGCGCCGGCGTGAGCACTGTGAGCAGTCCGTGCCGTTCCGGGATCTGCAATGCGTCGAGGTCTCGGAGGGCGCGTGCGGGGGAGAGGCGCAGTGCGGACAGGGCTCGGACTGCGGCGATCGTGCGGCTCCCGCCGGAGGTGGCGGGACGCAGTCCCGCGCCCGCGCGCAGGACGGATGCGATCGTGGCACGCCGGTTCGCATCGTCGAAGCTGGTGACGAGCACGCGGTCGACGTGTTCGACCAGGATCGGTCCGAGCGGGTCGGCGGCCTCGCGGGTCTTCACGTCGATGTTGAAGCGGGACGCGGGGAACGAGGAGAGCGCCTCCGCGACCGTGAGCAGACCGCCGTGATCGGCGAACAGCATCCGGAGCTCGCGCGTCCGCACCTCGCGGACCGGGCGGGAGTCTCCGGTGAGTCGCGTGAGCGTCGCGTCGTGGAACAGGATCACGTCGCCGTCCGCAGTGACCTGGCAGTCCGTCTCGATGTACTCCGCGCCGGCGGCGTGCGCTGCGGCGAACGCCGCCGCGGAGTTCTCCCAGACGCCCGAGGCTCCGGCCTGCGCGGTCACGAGACCACGATGGGCGAAGACCCTCGGGCGCCTGGTCTTGTCGAAGTACGGGTGCGTCACGCGCCGGGCGTGATCGTCGGACCCTGGCCCGGCTTCGGGGTGAACGCGCTGCCGATGCCCTTGAGCGCCTCGGTGAGCTCGCTCGGGATGATCCAGAGCTTGCTGGACTCGCTCTCGCTGATCTTCGGGAGCATCTGGAGGTACTGGTACGCGAGGAGCTTGTCGTCCGGCTGGCCCTGGTGGATCGCGCTGAAGACGTTCTGGATCGCCTCGGCCTCACCCTGCGCCCGGAGAACGGCCGCCTGCTTGTCGCCCTCGGCACGAAGGATCTCCGCCTGCCGGCGTCCCTCCGCCTCGAGGATCTGCGACTGCTTCGACCCCTCGGCGGTGAGGATCGCGGCGCGACGGTCACGCTCGGCGCGCATCTGCTTCTCCATGGAGTCCTGGATCGAGATGGGCGGATCGATGGCCTTGAGCTCGACACGGCCGACCCGGATGCCCCACTTGCCCGTGGCCTCGTCGAGCACGACGCGGAGCTGACCGTTGATGTTGTCGCGGCTCGTGAGCGCCTCTTCGAGGTTGAGGCCACCGACCACGTTGCGGAGCGTGGTGGTGGTGAGCTGCTCGACGGCGCCGAGGTAGTTCGCGATCTCGTACGTCGCCGCCCGGGCGTCGGTCACCTGGAAGTAGACGACGGTGTCGATCGAGACGACGAGGTTGTCCTCCGTGATGACGGGCTGCGGCGGGAACGAGACGACCTGCTCGCGCATGTCGATCAGGGGGCGCAGCCGATCGATGAACGGGACGAGGATGTTGAGACCGGGCGTCAGCGTCTTGTGATAGCGTCCCAGCCGCTCCACGACACCGGCCGTGGCCTGCGGGATGATCCGGATGGATCGGGCCAGCGTGACCACCACGAAGATGATGACCGCGATGATGAAGATCCACAGGATCGCAGTCGGGATGAACGAGGAATCCTCCACGGAATACTCCTAGTCGTTGACGGGGCGGACGATGGCGGTGGCTCCGTTGATTGCGCTGATCGCGACGGGGGAGCCCTGCGGGATGGCGACGGCCGAGAGCGAGCGCGCCGTCCAGGTGTCCCCGTTGCTGAGCTTCACCTGGCCCGAGATCTGGGTGACGTCCTGGAGAGCGATACCCCGGAGGTCGAGCAGGGCGTCGACATTGGACTTCGTCGGATCCTCGCCGCGGTGCAGTCTCCGGAGGAGCGGCGGGCGCAGGAGGAGGATGAACGCGGCGGCGGCGACGGCGGCGATGATGACCTGGGCCCACGCGGGGAGACCGACGAGATCGGTGACGAGCCCGACCGCGCTGCCGAAGCTGAGCATCAGGAACGTGAAATCGAGGGTCAGCATCTCGATCACGAGGAACAGGGCGATGAGGACGAGCCAGCCGATCCAGGCCCAGTTCTCGACGATGTCGATGAAGACGGAGAAGTCGTTCATTCTGCCTCCCTTTGCGGTCAACCTATCACGCGTCCGTGGCGGGATCACGGCGTCTCCGCGGCCGGTTGGTAGTCTGGATCCGCCGTGCGATCACGGCGTTCGACGCACTTGAGGAGTCACCGTGACCGACGTTCTTCCCGCAGGTTCCCTCGACGGCAAGGTGGCTCTCGTCACCGGATCGTCCCGCGGCATCGGTGCCGACACCGTGCGCTACCTGGCCGAGGCCGGAGCCGACGTCGTCATCAACTACCGCAACAAGGCGCCCCGCGCCGAGAAGCTCGCCGCGCAGCTGCGCGAGCTGGGCCGCCGGGCGCTGGTCGTCGGCGCCGATCTCACCGACCCGGCCTCCGTCGCCGAGATGCTCGACGCGGTGAAGGCCGAATACGGTCGCCTCGACGTGCTCGTGCTCAACGCCTCGGGCGGCATGGAGTCGGGCATGGCGGAGGACTACGCGCTCACGCTCAACCGCGACGCCCAGGTCAACGTGCTCGAGGCCGCCACGCCGCTGCTGGGCGACGGCTCGCGCGTCGTGTTCGTCACGAGCCACCAGGCGCACTTCATCCGCACGACGCCGACGATGCCGGAGTACGAGCCGGTCGCACTGTCGAAGCGCGCGGGGGAGGACGCTCTCCGCGACCGCATCCCGGGCCTCGCCGAGAAGGGGATCGGGTTCACGGTCGTCTCCGGCGACATGATCGAGGGCACCATCACCGCGACTCTCCTGGAGCGCGCGAACCCGGGCGCGATCGCCGAGCGCCGCGAGTCCGCCGGCAAGCTCTACAACGTGTCGGAGTTCGCCGCCGAGGTGGCTCGGGCAGCCGTCGACGCCGTCCCGGCCGACAACACGCGACTCGTCGGCGACGTGAGCGGCTTCGCACCCGAGTGAGCTCGCCGCTCTGAAGCAGACGAAGAGGCGCCCCGTCCGGTCCGGATGGGGCGCCTCTTCGTCTGTCGAGAGCGGAATCAGCTCGCGGGATCCGGCTGCGCGGCCGCTGCGAGGTTCTGCGCGTCCTTGCCGATCGTGATGGCGCGGACGATCTGAACGATGCCGAGCACGACGAGCGATACGCCGAGGAACACCCACAGGATCAGCGCGGACTCGAGGGGCGCGACGATCACGATGATTCCGGCGACGATGCTGAGCAGGGCGAACAGAAGCGTCCACACGCGCGACCCGTCGCTGCCGAGGAGCGTGAGCGAGACCACGCCGTCGATGATCCAGCTGACACCGATGAAGATCACGATCACGAAGGCGAGGAAAGTGCCCGTCTCCCGCAGGTTCGTGAAGGCGATGACACCGGCGACGATGTAGAGCAGCCCCAGCACGATGTGGCCGACGCGCGCCCACCCTCCCTTGGCTGCGCTGAAGATCCCGAGACCGATGTAGACGAGTCCCGCGATGACGAGGTACACGGCGAAGATACCCGTGATGACCCCGAGCGACTTGCCGGGCCAGACGAGCAGGACGATGCCGGTGAGCAGGGCGATGACGCCCGACACGGCGAGCGTGATGCGGATGGACTTGAAGAGGGACGACGCGGAGGTCGCGAGCGGATCAGACATGGTTGGGGACCCTTTCTGAGAAAACCCTGTGAGGGATGCTCATAGGCTAGCGCTCCCCAGGACGCCCGCGGGGGAGGAGCGCGCGGGGATGTCGCGGACGGTCACACGGCGCCATCCGCCGACATGGGAGGATCGCTCCATGACCGCCGACGCCGAAGCCCGCATCCGCGAGCTCGTCATCATGCGCGGGGTGCGCGATCGTATCGATCGGGAGTATGCGCAGCCTCTTGACGTCGAGGCACTGGCCCGAGGCGCGCACATGTCGGCGGGTCACCTCAGCCGGCGTTTCCGCGAGGCGTACGGCGAGTCCCCGTACTCCTATCTGATGACGCGCCGCATCGAACGCGCGATGGCGCTGCTCCGTCGCGGCGACCTCTCCGTGACCGAGGTGTGCAACGAGGTCGGCGGGTCGTCGCTCGGCACCTTCACGACGCGGTTCACGGAACTCGTCGGTGTCCCACCCGGGGTGTACCGTGAACGCGCCGCCCATGTGGACGGCATCCCGACCTTCCAGGCCAAGCACGTCACCAGGCCGATCAGGAATCGAGAAGCACCGCGCACGGATGCGCACCTAACCTGAACCCATGAACATCAACATCCACTACGCGTTCCTGCCTCACACCGACGCCGAGGCGGCTCTCGGGTTCTATCGCGACGCCCTGGGGTTCGAGGTCAGGGGCGACGTCGGATACGACGGCCTCCGCTGGCTCACCGTCGGTCCCGAGGGGCAGCCCGACACGTCGATCGTGCTGCACCCGCCGGCGACCGATCCCGGAATCACCGACGCCGAGCGCCAGACGATCCTCGAGCTCATCGCCAAGGGGAGCTACGGCGCGCTGACCCTCTCGAGCGATGATCTCGACGGGCTGTTCGAGCGCCTCGTCGAGAAGGGCGCCGATGTCGTGCAGGAGCCGATGGACCAGCCTTACGGCGTCCGCGACTGCGCGTTCCGCGACCCCGCCGGTAACCTGCTCCGTATCAACCAGGCCGCCTGACGGCCACGACCCCGAGGACCACGATGACCCACGTCGCCGACGGCCACGATCTGATCCGCGTCCAGGGCGCGCGCGAGAACAACCTCAAAGAGGTGAGCGTCGACATCCCGAAGCGCCGCCTCACGGTGTTCACGGGTGTCTCGGGCTCGGGCAAGAGCTCGCTCGTGTTCGACACGATCGCCGCCGAGTCGCGCCGCATGATCGACGAGACCTACAGCGCCTTCGTGCAGGGGTTCATGCCGTCGGTGCCGCGGCCCGACGTCGACGTGCTCGAAGGGCTGACGACGGCCATCATCGTCGACCAGGAACGTCTCGGGGCGAACCCCCGCTCGACGGTCGGCACCGTCACCGATGCGAACGCCATGCTGCGCATCCTGTTCAGCAAGCTGGGCCAGCCGTACATCGGAGGCCCCACAGCGTTCTCCTTCAACATCCCGACCCAGAAGGCGAGCGGGGTCATGACGGGTCCCGGCGGCGAGAAGAAGATCGTGAAGGATGCGATCTACCTCGGCGGCATGTGCCCGCGGTGCGAGGGGAGGGGAGCGGTCTCCGATCTCGACCTCGCCCAGATCGTCGACGAGTCGAAGTCCCTCGACGAGGGCGCGATCATGGTGCCGGGCTACACGGCCGATGGATGGATGGTGAAGGGGTTCTCGCAGTCGGGCTTCTACCCGGGCGACAAGCCGATCGCCGAGTTCAGCGAGAAGCAGCGCCATCTCTTCCTCTACGGAGAGGTCACGAAGGTCAAGATCTCCGGCATCAACATGACCTACGAGGGACTCATCCCCAAGATCACGAAGGCGATGCTGTCGAAGGACCTCGACGCGCTGCAGCCGCACATCCGCGCGTTCGTCGAGCGCGTCGCGACGTTCGCGACGTGCCCGGAGTGCGACGGCACGAGGCTCACCGAAGGCGCCCGCTCGTCGAAGATCGACGGCATCAGCATCGCCGACGCCTGCCGCATGCAGGTCACCGATCTCGCCGAGTGGGTGCGCAGCCTCGACCTCCCCGGCGCCGGCCCGCTGCTGGAGGCGCTGAGCGCCAACCTCGACGCGTTCGTCACCCTGGGCCTCGGCTACCTGAGCCTCGAGCGTCCGTCGGGGACACTGTCCGGGGGAGAGGCTCAGCGCATCAAGATGCTCCGCCACCTCGGGTCCTCGCTCACCGACGTCACCTACGTGTTCGACGAACCGACGATCGGGCTCCATCCGCACGACATCCAGCGCATGAACAGCCTCCTGCTGCGGTTGCGCGACAAGGGCAACACGGTTCTCGTGGTGGAGCACAAGCCGGAGACGATCGCGATCGGAGACCATGTGGTCGACCTCGGCCCCGGGGCCGGCAGCGCAGGCGGAGAGATCTGCTTCGAGGGAACGGTCGACGGGCTCAAGTCCAGCGGGACCCGCACCGGCACGCATCTCGACGATCGGGCGTCGCTCAAGCCCTCGGTGCGCGCGAGCACGGGTGCCATCGAGATCCGTGGGGCGACCGCCAACAACCTGCGGGACGTCGATGTCGACATCCCCGCGGGCGTGCTCACCGTGGTCACCGGCGTCGCCGGGTCGGGCAAGAGCTCGCTGATCCACGGTTCGGTGTCGAAGCGCGAGGGCGTCGTGGCGATCGATCAGGGGGCGATCAAGGGCTCGCGACGCAGCAACCCCGCCACCTACACGGGCCTGCTCGAGCCCATCCGCAAGGCCTTCGCCAAGGCCAACGGCGTCAAGCCTGCGCTGTTCAGCGCGAACTCCGAGGGAGCCTGCCCCACCTGCAAGGGGGCGGGCGTGATCATCACCGAGCTCGGGTTCATGGACACGATCGAGACGCCCTGCGAGGACTGCGGCGGCAAGCGCTTCCAGGCCGCGGTGCTCGAGTACAAGCTCGCGGGCAAGGACATCACCGAGGTCCTCGACCTCCCGGTGTCGGAGGCGCGGGTCTTCTTCTCCGAGGGTGAGGCGAAGCTGCCGGCCGCCACGGCCATCCTCGGACGCCTGGACGACGTCGGGCTCGGCTACCTCTCGCTGGGGCAGCCGCTGTCGACGCTGTCGGGTGGCGAGCGTCAGCGCATCAAGCTCGCGATCCAGATGGGGGAGAAGGGGGATGTCTACGTGCTCGACGAGCCGACCACCGGTCTGCATCTCGCCGACGTGCAGAACATCCTCGGACTCCTGGACCGCCTCGTCGAGTCTGGCAAGACGGTGATCGTGATCGAGCATCACCAGGCCGTCATGGCGCACGCAGACTGGATCATCGACATCGGCCCCGGAGCAGGACATGACGGCGGCCGCGTGGTGTTCCAGGGCAGTCCCGCCGAACTCGTCGCCGACCGCTCCACCCTGACGGGCGAGCACCTCGCCGCGTACGTCGGCGCCTAGTCACTCGGCCCCTCTGAAGGAGCATCCATGCCTCTCGTCCGCGTCCACAACTTCACGATCTCCCTCGACGGATACGGCGCAGGGGAGGGGCAGACACTGGATGCCCCGTTCGGGCATGCCGGCCACCGACTGATGTCCTGGGCTTTCGACACCCGCACGTTCAGGGATATGGGGCTGCCGGGAGACGGGCCCGGCTCGGACGGTGTCGACGAGGCGTTCGCGCGCCGTTGGAACGACGGCATCGGGGTGGAGATCATGGGACGCAACAAGTTCGGACCCCAACGCGGTCCGTGGACCGACGACGAGTGGACGGGCTGGTGGGGTGACGAGCCGCCGTTCCACACTCCGGTCGTGGTGCTGACGCATCACGAGCGCGCGCCGATCGAGATGGACGGCGGCACGACGTTCCACTTCGTCGACGCGGATCCCGTGGAGGCGCTGCGTCGCGCACGTGAGCTCGCGGGGGAGCAGGACGTCCGCATCGGAGGCGGTGTCGAGACCGTGCGTCAATTCCTCGCGGCCGACCTCGTCGACCGGGTTCATCTCGTCGTCGTCCCGATCGTCCTCGGCCGTGGTGAACGTCTGTGGGACGGCCTCGAAGGGATCGAGAAGCGATTCGACATCGAGGCCACGCCATCCCCGTCAGGGGTCGTCCACCTGAACCTCACGCGACGCCCGAGCTGAGACCTCAGTCGCGCCGCGCGACGATCGTGTACGTGCACGGCACGAGGTCGCGCTCGTCCTCGGGCCACGCGTAGCCGCGCGGGACCTCGACCATCCGCGGGCTGAACCGCCACGGCAGTGTGCGCCCCTCGTCGAAGTGCACGATCCGCAGACCGGCGCGCAGCAGCGAGCCGAGGATCTCCGAGAGCGGATGGGCCCACTCGTACGTGCGGATGTGGGTGACGACGCCGTCTCCCGCGTATGTCGAGGCGTCGTCCCACTGCTGCGCGCGGCCGTCGCCGAAGTACGCGTATCGCGTCGTCAGCTGCGGCGCATCCTCGTCGAGCGCGTACAGGGCAGGATGCCCGTCCCTGATGAAGAACGTCCCACCGGGACGCAAAAGCGCAACGATCTGCGCCGCCCACCGGTCGAGGTCGTCGAGCCAGCAGATGGTGCCGATGCTGGTATAGACCACGTCGAAGTCGCCCACGACGGCTGAACGGGCATCCAGGACATCGGTGTGGACCCAGGTCGCCGCGACCCCGCTGCGCTGCGCGAGAGCCGCGGCCGCCACCAGTGCAGGCTCCGAGAAGTCGACGCCGGTAACGGTCGCACCCGCGCGAGCCAGCGACACCGAGTCCGTGCCGATGTGGCATTGCAGATGCACGAGGTCGACGCCGGAGAGATCATCCGTTCCCAGGATGCGCGTGAGGATCGGCAGATCATCGCGGATGACGTCGCTGAGATGAGCCGGGTCGTCGAACGCCTCGATGCCGTAGGCGTTCTCGTGCAGCGGGACCCGGTCGTCCCAGTTGTCCCGATTCGCTCGCCGCGCTTCGGCACCGTCGATCTCTGCCGCGTCTCCGTTCATGCCTCGAGCCTATCGAGCGGACCTCCCACGGCCGTTTGGGTGCGATCACGGAAGAGCCGATAATGCACATTATGTCAGTACACACTGCACTTCACGCCGCCCCGCGGCTGAGAGTCACTGAGACGCCCAGACCCCCAGTTCGTTGCCACTCGGGTCGGTGAAGTGCAGTCGGCGTCCCCCGGGGAACTCGTAGGGTCCCTGGACGACGGCGCCGCCTGCCGCGGTGATCGCGCTCTGCGTGGCGTCGAGGTCGTCGGAGTACAGCAGCACGAGCGGTCCGCCGGGCGGGCGCCCCTGGTCCGAGAGCAGCAGTCCCCCGACCTCGGAGCCGTCACCGGTGGACGACGCGATGCCCGCGTAGGTCGGTCCGTAGTCCACGAAGGTCCACCCGAAGGCTTCGCCGTAGAACTTCTGCGCGGCGTCGAGATCCTGGACGACGAGTTCCACGTAGTCGATCGAATGGTGCCGAGGTGTCTCAGTCATGCGGCCACGCTAGCGCGGGGCGCGGACATCCACCACCGCGCCCGTACCCGTGGGCGGCGGTCCGGCGCGGCCTCTCCGCAGGAGTAGCGTGGAAGGGTGCGTCAGATCTCCCACTCCCCCGTGTCCGCCCCGGGGTGGCGGGCCTGGCTGATCTGGTCGGTCGGCGTCGCGGCGTATGTCCTCGCGATCACCAACCGCACCTCACTCGGTGCCGTGGGAGTCGAGGCCGCCGATCGCTTCCAGGCGGACGCCTCCACTCTCGCGCTCTTCGCGGTCGTGCAGTTGGCCGTCTACGGCGGCATGCAGATCCCGGTCGGCGTCCTGCTCGACAAGTACGGCTCACGGCCGATCATGACGATCGGGATGCTCCTCATGGCGGCGGGTCAGTTGACGATGGCCCTCTCCCCCAGCATCGGCATCGCCCTCGTCGCGCGCGTGCTGCTGGGCGCCGGCGACGCCGCCATCTTCCCTGCCGTGCTGCGTCTGGTCGCGACGTGGTTCCCGGCCCAGCGGGGGCCGATCATGGTGCAGTTCACCGGGATCATCGGTCAGGCGGGACAGCTCATCGCCCTCGTCCCGTTGGCAGCCCTGCTGCACTCCACCACATGGACGATCACTTTCGGGAGCGTCGCTGGTCTCGGCGTCCTGTTCACGGTCCTCGTCGCCCTGCTGATCCGCAATCACCCGGCCGAACGCGGTGCCGACGTGTCCGTCGACACCGACACCGGGGTGATCCGCGTCGTCACTTCGGCCATCGACACCGGAGTGGGGATCCGTGCGGCTTGGGCCCATCCGGGCACGCGCCTCGCGTTCTGGTCGCACTTCACCACCCCCTTCGCGGGCACGGCGTTCGTCCTCCTCTGGGGGATGCCGTTCCTCACCGCCGCCCAGGGTCTCTCCCCCGCGCACGCCGCGGGGATCATCTCCGTCTACGTCGTCGCGGGCATGGCGCTCGGACCGGTGATCGGCGACCTCTCCCGACGGCTCCCGAACCACCGTTCTCTGGCACTCGTGCTGCCCGCGGTCGCCGTGCAGATGGTGGCCTGGCTCGTCGTGATCGCTCTTCCCGGACCCGCGCCGCTGTGGCTGCTGTACGTCCTGGCGGTCGCGCTCGCGACCGGCGGTCCGGCGAGCATGATCGCGTTCGACCACGCCAGGACGCACAATCCCTCGCACCGCCTCAGCACCGCGACCGGTGTCACCAACGCCGGCGGGTTCATCGCCGCGTTGATCGCGATCTTCCTGATCGGTCTCGCGCTCGATCTGCAGGGCGCGGGATCGCCGGAGACCTACTCGCTCGACGCCTTCCGCATCGCGTTCCTGATGCCGCTCCCGCTGTGGCTGCTCGGTATGGCGTTCATCCTCGTCGAGCGCAAGCGCACACGCATCCGCGTGGGTCTGGACCCCGAGCGTCGTCGCTGATCCGACTCAGCGCACCAGGTGCTGGAAGGTCTCGAGGATGAGTTCGAGACTCACCCGCTCGGGCACGTCCTGATCGCCCGCCTCGAACTCCGCGAGCTCGATCCCCTTCACCGAATCGGCGGGCAGAGCCGCGAAGATCGCCGCGATCTGGTGCGGGAGGAGGCCTTCCGCGACGCGGTAGGCGGCCGGGATGTATCCGGGTTCGAGCACGTCCCAGTCCACGTGGATCCAGACGGGCCGGCCGGCGACGAGCTCCGCGACCCGTTCCGGCGTGCTCTCGGCCGGCGCCAGGACGGTCACGCCCGCGTCGGCGAGGAGGTCGCCCTCTGCCGGATCGATGTCGCGGCCGCCGACGACGATGACCTGGCGCGGGTCGAGCCCGGCGCCGTGTCCGCTGTCCCACAGCCCGCAGGCCGCGGCGACCACCATGCCGCCGAGGTATCCCGACGCCGTGGTGTCAGGGGTGTTGAAGTCGCCGTGCGCATCGATCCACAGCACGACGGCGTCCGGGTGGCGGTCCGCGACCGTCGGGAGCGTGCCGAGGCTCGCCGCGCAGGTGTTGGTCGCGAGCAGCGGGGTGCGGCCGGCGTCGATCGCCGAGCCGACGGCGTCACGCAGCCCGTGGAGCGTGGACTCGGCCTGGGGCAGTGCGTCGGACCAGTCATCGGTCCGTGATGCCGTCGGCGAACCGATGACGTTCTGCTCGGTCCCCAGGAGATCGGCGAGGGCGTTCCCGACGAGACGCGCTCCGACGAGGGCGCCGTCCGTGCGGTCCGCGACGCGCCCCTGCGAGACGATGAGAGAGAAGCGAGAGGTCATCCCCTCAGCTTCCCACTCCCCCGCACCGCCGACCAAAACGGCGGCGAGGCGGAGGCCGTCAGTGCGTGCCGGGCGCTCGCGGCGTCCAGCCGAAGGGCACGGGGCCGTCGACGAGAGCACGTTCACGATCGGCCGTCGCCGACCATCCCTGCACCGCGCCGCCGTCATCGTCGAAAGCTCCCCGGGCCACACGTACGCCGAGATCGTCATGGTGCATGCGCGGGGCGCCGCCGCGACGTACACCGGCCCGGACGCTCCAGGCGTCGTCGGCGTATCCTCCGCCGCGGAAGACGCGGTAGTCGTCGTATCGCGCCGGGTCGAGGAGATCCCAGCACCATTCCCACACGTTCCCGAGCGTGTCGAAGAGCCCGTGCAGGTTGGGCAGCTTGCCGCCGACGTCCTGCGGTGAGGTCACCCCGTCGGCGGCCGTCCAGGCGGACTCGGCGAGAGGCGCGTAGTGCGGCCCGACGGAGCCGGCTCGGCAGGCGAACTCCCACTCGGCCTCCGTGGGCAGCCGATAGCCGTCGGAGCCGACGTCCCAGCTCACCTCCTCGCCGTCGAACCGGTACGCGGGGTCCAGTCCCTCCCACTCCGACGCGGCGTTGCAGAAGTGCACGGCGCGCAGCCAGCTGAGGTCGCGTGCGGGCCGCCGCGGATGCCGTGACGGAAGAGGAAGGATCTCCGCGAGCTGCTCCTCGGTCACCGGGAACACTCCGATCTCGAACGGCTCCAGTTCGACCGTGCGCTGAACTGCGCGACGGGCGTCGTGGAGCGTGACCGCGCCGCCGGGGATGCGTCGCAGCTCGATGTCGGTCATGTGAGCGGAGCCAGCTCGACCCAGTCGGGATGCTTCGCGGTGCGCCCGTCGCCGGACGACGTGCGGGTCATCCGGCGTCTGACCCACGGCCCGACGAACTGACGGTAGTAAGCGACGCCGGCCGGACCCGCAGCGGTCAGCGCGGTCGGCGCCCACCAGGTGGGATCCGGCTCGAGGCCGAGCGCGTGCAGCACGCGAGCCGCGACCCGGTGATGGCCGGCGGCGTTCATGTGCAGTCGGTCCTCCGACCAGTACGGGGCGCGCGCGAGTTCCCGATCCGGCCAGTTCAGTGCGCGGATCACGTCCGGACGGTCCTCGACCCGACGGAGCACGGCCTCCGAGAGCAGGTCCCCTCGTTTCTGCACGAGCGACCCCATCGGCAGCTGTCCGCTCGGGTTCGCACCCGACAGGAGGATGAGGGTGACCCCTTCCTCGTCGCACCGCCGCAGCACCCGGCTGAACGCGTCGGCGATGTGCTCGAGGTCGGTCCGCGGCCGCAGCATGTCGTTGCCGCCGCCGTTGAACGACAGATGCGTCGGACGCAGCGCGAGCGCCGGTTCCAGCTGCTGCTCGACGATCGGCCACGCGAGCTTGCCCCGGATCGCGAGGTTCGCATACTCGACCGAGTGGCCGGATGCCGTCGCCCATCCCTGGGCGACGAGGTCGGCCCATCCGCGCTCCCTCCCATCCGGGAGCACGTCGCCGACGCCCTCCGTGAAGGAATCGCCGATGGCCACGTAGCGTACTTCTGCCATCAGGCCAGCATATTGGTGCGAGCCTCAGCACGCGTGGACTAGCGGTCGTCCAGCGCCGCTCCCCCGCGGTCGACCAGGCCCCAGGCGGCGACCGCGGCGGCGACGAAGCACGCCGCGAATACGATGAAAAGCATCGGGACACCGCCCGCGACGAGCAGGACCGGCACAGCGAGGGGAGCCAGGATCGACGCGATCCGGCCGACGCCTGCGGCCCAGCCCGCTCCCGTGCCGCGCAGCGAGGTCGGATAGACCTCGGGGGTTACGGCGTACAGCGCGCCCCACGCCCCGAGGTTGAAGAACGAGAGGGCCATCCCCGAGGCGATGATCGCCGCCTCGGCGGTGGAGGTGCCGAAGAGCACTGCGGACACGGCCGATCCCACGAGGAACACCGACAGGGTCACGCGACGCCCCCAGACCTCGATCAGCCACGCGGCGACGGCGTATCCGGGCAGCTGGGCCAGGGTGATGATGAGCGTGAAGCCGAAGGATCGCACCAGATCGAAACCGGCGTCGACGAGGATGCTGGGGATCCAGATGAAGGCGCCGTAATACGAGAAGTTCACGCACAGCCACACCGCCCACAGACACAGCGTCCGCACGCGGAACTCCGTGCTCCACAGCGCGGTCAGCCGGGCGCCGGACGTCTGCGCGAGGGACCGGGAAGCCGGCTCTCGGCGGATCGGCGGGGTGCGTTCCACGCCGGCGTCGAGCTCGAACGTCGACACGATGCGGTCGGCCTCGGCGATACGTCCGCGCGACGCCAGCCAGCGCGGCGACTCCGGGAGCCCCCAGCGCACGATCAGGGCGTACACCGCCGGGATCGCGCCGAGCGCGAACGCCCACCGCCATCCATCGTCCGACGCAGGGATCACGACGTAGCCGATCACGGCGGCGGCGGTCCAGCCCAGGGCCCAGAAGGCTTCGAGCAGCACGATGAGCCGTCCGCGCATGCGCGCCGGCGCGAACTCGCTCACGTACGTGGAGGCGACGGGCAGCTCGGCGCCGAGTCCGAGCCCGACGAGGAAGCGGAGCACGAGCAGCGCGGCGAGACCGCTCACGAGCGCGCTCGCGCCCGTCGCGATCCCGTACACGAGCAGGGTCAACGCGAACACCTGTCGACGACCCAGGCGGTCGGTGAGCAGACCGCCGAGAGTCGCCCCCAGCGCCATGCCGAGGAAGCCGACGGAGGCGATCCATCCGGCATCCGTCTTCGTGAGTCCCCACTGCGCGGTGAGCGCCGCGAGGATGAACGAGATCAGCCCGACGTCCATGGCGTCGAGCGCCCACCCCACCCCCGATCCGGTGAGCACCCGGAGGTGTCGACGGGTGAACGGCAGATCGTCGAGACGACCGGCGAGCGACTCACGGCTCGGCAGGGCGGGTGATGCCATGTCCCCATCGTAGGCCGCGGAGTGCCTCATCGAGCAGGTCCGGCCTCGCCTCAGTCGTCGACGAGAAGGCGCCGCACGCGCGGGATGACCTCGGTTCCGTAGAGCTCGATACTGGTCATCATCGCCTCGTGCGACAGGGTCCCGGTGGCGTACTTGAGGTCGAACCTTCCGAGCCCGAGGGTGCGCACCGTGTCGGCGATCTTCGCAGCCACGCGGTCGGGTGAGCCGACGTAGAGCGCCCCCGCCGGACCGACGTCGTTCTGGAAGCGAGCGCGGCTGTAGGCGGGCCAGCCGCGCTCCCGCCCGATCGTGTTGTTCATCGCCTCGAAACCGGAGTAGGCGGCGTCCCAGGCCTCATCGTCCGTAGCGGCGATGTGCCCCGGAGAGTGGACGGAGATGGGGTGCGAGGTCGTCCCGAAGGACTCCACGGAGCGGTGGTAGAGGTCCACGAAGGGCCGGAAGCGCGCTGCCGGGCCTCCGATGATCGCGAGCATCAGCCCGAGACCGTGACGGGCCACTCGCACGACCGACTCCGGGCTCCCACCCACGCCGACCCAGGTGCGGAGCCCGTTCGCCGTCTTCGGGAACACCTCCGCGTTCTCCAGCGACGCCCGCATGCTGCCCGACCACGTGACCGGCTCCTCCTTCAGGAGCTCGACGAAGAGCTCGAGCTTCTGCTCGAACAGAGCCTCGTAGTCGCGCAGGTCGTATCCGAAGAGCGGGAAGGACTCGATGAAGGAGCCGCGCCCGAGCACGACTTCGGCGCGTCCGTTCGAGAGCGCGTCCAGGGTCGAGAAGCGCTCGAACACCCGCACGGGGTCGTCCGAGGACAGCACCGTGACGGCGGTGCCGAGGCGGATGCTCTCGGTGCGGCCCGCGATCGTCGCGAGGACCATCTCGGGCGCTGAGACGGCGAACTCCGGTCGATGGTGCTCCCCCACGCCGAAGAACCCGACACCGACGCGGTCCGCCAGCACCGCCTGATCCACGACGTTGCGGATCGTCTCCGCACCCGTCAGAAGCTCGCCGTCAGCGCCCCGTGTGATGTCGCCGAATGTGTCCAGCCCGAACTCGATGTCCAATGTCAGCCCTTTCTATTCACCTGAATGAACAGTGATGCCGACGAGGACATTCCCGTCACCGCGCGAGGAGTGCGGTCCGGAGCGTGTCCAGCCCGACCCCGCCCATGTCCAGCGCACGCTTGTGGAACTCCTTGATGTCGAAGTCCGCACCGCGCTCGGACTGATAGGCGTCGCGGACCTGCTCCCAGATGCGCTGGCCGACCTTGTACGACGGCGCCTGCCCCGGCCAGCCGAGGTAGCGGTTCACCTCGAACTGCACGAACTGATCCGACATGTTGACGTTGCCGCGCAGGAAGTCGAGGGCGTACGCGGCGTCCCAGGTGCCCTGCCCGTCGAGTCGCGTCTTGCCGAGGTGAACACCGATGTCGAGCACGACCCGTGCGGCGCGCATGCGCTGCCCGTCGAGCATTCCGAGACGATCCGCGGGGTCGTCGAGGTAACCCAGCTGCTGCATGAGGCGTTCCGCATACAGCGCCCACCCCTCCGCGTGCCCGGACGTGCCGGCGAGCAGACGTCGCCAGGAGTTCAGCTCGCCGCGGTTGTACACGGCCTGCGCGATCTGGAGATGATGTCCGGGTACGCCCTCGTGATACACGGTGGTGAGCTCGCGCCAGGTGTCGAACTCCGTCACGCCCTCGGGCACGGACCACCACATGCGACCCGGGCGGGAGAAGTCGTCCGTCGGACCCGTGTAGTAGATCCCGCCCTCCTGGGTCGGCGCGATCATGCACTCGAGGGTGCGGATCGCCTCGGGGATGTCGAAGTGGGTGGCACCCAGCTCGGCGACGGCACGGTCGCTCGTCTCCTGCATCCAGCGCTGCAGGGCCTCGGTGCCCACCAGCTTGCGCGCCCGGTCGGACTCGAGGTGCGCCACGGCTTCCTCGACGCTCGCGCCGGGAAGGATCTCGTTCGCGATCGCCGTCTGCTCGGCGACCATGCGATCGAGCTCCTCGCGACCCCACTCGTACGTCTCGTCGAGGTCGATCGTCGCCCCGAGGAAGCGGCGCGAGTTCAGCGCGTACAGCTCACGACCCACGGCGTCCTCCTCGGATGCCGCCGGTGCGAGTTCCTCGGCGAGGAAGCGCCGCAGCGCTCCGTAAGCGACTCGCGCGGATGCCGAGTTCTCGTCGAGCGTGCGCGCGAGGGAAGCGGGGAGGTTCCCCTCGTCGGGCGACGCGTGAGCGACGAAGGCCGCGAAGAAGCCGTCGTCCGCGATGTACCTGTCGATCTGCGTCGCGACCTCGACGACCTGACGACGTGCCGGTGTGACACCCGCGGCGATGCCGGCGCGCAGAGTCTCGGTGTATCCGCGCAGCGCTTCGGGCACGGCGGCGAGACGGGTCGCGATGACCGACCAGTCGTCGGCGGTGGAGGTGGGCATGAGGTCGAACGCCGAACGCACGTCCTGCGCCGCAGACGCGATGACGTTGAGGTCGCGGAGGTGCCACCGGGCTTCGTGCAGCTCGAGGTCGAGCGAGAGCTCGGCGCTGAGGTCGGCCTTCGTGACCTCGTCGACGGCATCGACCGGCTCGAGTGCGCTGAGGTCGGCCAGGGCCTTCCGCGTGGCCGCTGCGATCTCTTCGTGCCCCTCGGGGCTGAGGTCGCCGAAACGATCGTTGACCTCGTCACGACCGATGTACGTGCCGAGCGTCGGGGCGAGGACCGCGATCGTGTCGACCCAGTCTTCGGCGACCTTGTCGATGGCGGAGGGGGTGCGGGGGGAAGACGTCATCCCTTCAGCGTAGCCCGCGGCGGCCGTGCGGACACGTCGGTCTCGCACGGCCGTTTCGCTCGGATCAGTGGGCCGCTTCGTTCCAGTCCTGGCCGCGACCCACCTGCACGTCGAGCGGGACCGACAGAGACGCCGCATCGCCCATCCGCGAGCGGACGATGCGCTCCGCGGCATCCCACTCCCCCGGCGCGACCTCCACCACGAGCTCGTCGTGGATCTGGAGCAGCACCCGCGACGCGAGTCCTTCGGAGCGCAGGTCGCCGTGGATGTGGAAGAGCGCGATCTTCATGATGTCGGCTGCGCTGCCCTGGATCGGGGCATTGAGCGCTGCCCGCTCCGCGTTCTCGCGCAGCACCCGGTTCGGGGACGCGAGATCGGGGAAAGGCCGCCGACGTCCGAAGATCGTCTCGGTGTATCCGTCCTCTTTGGCCCGCAGCACCGACGCGCGCAGGTAGTCTCGCACGGCGCCGAAACGCGCGAAGTACTCGACCATGAGCTGCTTCGCCTCGGACTGCTCGATCCGGAGCTGCTTCGAGAGACCGAACGCGGAGAGGCCGTAGACGAGACCGTACGACATCGCCTTCACCTTCGTGCGCATCGCGGCCGTGACGTCCGCCGGGTCGACGCCGAACACGCGCGCACCGACGAACCGATGCAGGTCCTCGCCGCTGTTGAACGCCTCGATCAGACCCTCGTCGCCCGAGAGATGCGCCATGATGCGCATCTCGATCTGCGAGTAGTCCGCCGTGAGCAGCGCCTCGTACTCGTCGCCGACCTGGAATGCGCTGCGGATGCGTCGGGACTCCTCGGTGCGCACGGGGATGTTCTGCAGGTTGGGGTCCGTGCTCGACAGCCGCCCGGTCTGGCTGCCGGTCTGCACGTACGTCGTGTGGACGCGATGATCCGCACCGATCGCGGTGTCCAGGGACTCGATGATCTGACGCAGCTTGGTCGCTTCACGGTGCTGCAGGAGGAGCCCGAGGAACGGGTGCGGGTTGGTCTCCTGGAGATCGGCGAGCACCGCCGCATCCGTGGAGTAGCCGGTCTTCGTCTTGCGCGTCTTCGGCAGCTGCAGGTCGTCGAACAGTACCTCCTGCAGCTGCTTCGGCGAACCGAGGTTGAACTCCCGCCCGACGATCGAGAATGCCTCCTGCGCGAGTCCCTCCGCGCGAGTGCCGAGCTCTCCGGAGAACGTCGACAGCACGTCGTGAGAGACCGCGACTCCTGCGACCTCCATGTCCGCGAGCGTCAGCAGCGTCGGAAGCTCGATATCGGTGAGCACAGTGCCCACGGATTCCGGGATGTCTTCGCGAAGGGCCTGAGCCACGCGGAGCGCGAACCACGCCTCCTGGGAGGGCGTCGCGCCTTCGGTCTCCGGGACGAGCTGCGAGGGATCGGCCTCAGGGAGCTTCTCCCCCAGGTAGCGCTCGACGAGGTCGGCGAGCGTCTTGTCGGGGAAGCTCGGGCGCAGGAGCCAGCCGGCGAGGCTCGTGTCGTAGGCGAGCCCGTCGAGACGGATGCCGACGCGGAGAAGAGCCTTGACCTGCGGCTTCGCGTCGTGGAGGACCTTCGGACGATCGGACTCGAGCCACGCCGTCAATCCCGCGGCGGCATCATCGCTCCAGTCGACCTCCCGGAGAGACTCCACGGTCGCGGCGCCGAGGCGGATCGGCACGCCGTTCTGCGTGACGATCCGGAGGGAGATGTCGCCCTCTTGCGCGCCGACCCACGCAGCGAAACCAGCGGCATCGACCTGCTCGGGCGTCGGCATCTCGACCACGGACGCCGGGTCGTCGGCGACCTCGCCGGCGCCGACGGCGTCGAACACGCGCGGCAGCAGCGTGCGGAACTCGAGGCGCGCGAAGATGTCACGGACCGCCTGCGCATCGATCGGGCTCACCGCGAGGTCGTCGGGCGCGACGGGCAGTTCGACGTCGCGGAGGAGACGGTTGAGCTTGCGGTTCCGACGCACGTCCTCGATGTGGTCGCGGAGGTTGCCGCCGACGACGCCCTTGATCTCCTCCGCACGCTCGAGGAGCTCGTCGAGCGTGCCGAACTGCGTGAGCCATTTGACGGCCGTCTTCTCGCCCACCTTGGGGACGCCGGGGAGATTGTCGCTCGTCTCGCCCACGAGGGCGGCTATGTCCGGATACTGCTCCGGGCGCACTCCATAACGTTCCTGGACCGTCACCGGGTCGTAGCGCTTGAGCTGGGAGACGCCCTGCACGTTGGGATAGAGCAGTGTGATGTCGTCGTTCACCAGCTGGATCGTGTCGCGGTCGCCCGACACGACGAGCACCTCATACCCCTGCTCGGCGCCCTGTGTCGAGAGGGTGGCGAGGATGTCGTCGGCCTCGATCCCCTCCTTCGTCAGGACCGGGATCGACATCGCAGCGAGGCAGTCCTGGAGGAGCGGGATCTGGCCGCGGAACTCCTGAGGCGTCTCCGAGCGCGTGGCCTTGTACTCCGGGTACTCGTCCGTGCGGAACGAGTGCCGGGAGGTGTCGAAGGCGATCGCCAGGTGCGTCGGCTGCTCGGCCTTGATCAGGTTCACCAGCATCGACAGGAAGCCGTAGATGGCGTTCGTGTGCTGGTTGTCCTTCGTGGTGAAGTTGTCGACCGGGAGCGCGAAGAACGCGCGGTAGGCGAGCGAGTGGCCGTCGACGACCATGAGGGTAGGCTTTGCGGAGTCCGTCACCCTGTCAGCCTAACGATGACCACGGACACCCGCTGAGGAGGATCCATGAGCGAGACCGTGTCCGGTGCTGGACTCGACTGGGCGACGGCTCGGGGCATGGGAGCCCTCGCCGAGAAGATGGGGATGGAGTTCCTGGAGTTCTCGACTGAGCGCTGCGTCGCCACGATGCCGGTCGAGGGCAACACGCAGCCGGTGGGGCTCATGCACGGTGGTGCATACGTCGTCCTCGGCGAGTCGCTCGGCTCGATGGCTGCCAACCTGCATGCGGGTCCTGGACGGCTCGCGGTGGGAGTCGACATCAACGCGACCCACACCCGCTCAGCCACCTCCGGTGTGGTGACGGGCGTGTGCACGCCCGTTCACCTCGGGCGCAGTATCACGGTGCACGAGATCGTCGTCACGGACGGCCAGGGGCGCCGGTGCTCGACGATCCGCATCACCAACATGATCAAGGACCTACCGGCCTGACCCCTCCGCGCAGGAGGCCGAGCACCTCGGCCATCTGAGACGACAGGCCGTCCAGGCGTCCGTCGATCCCGTCCAGGCGTCCGTCGATCCCATCGAGCCGTCCGTCGATCCCATCGAGGCGGCGGTCGATGGCGTCGAAGCGGTCGTCGTGCTCGACGAGCTTCCGACCGATGCCGTCGAGGATCTCGTAGATCGACGCGATGTCGTTCGTGTTCTGCTCGACGCGGAGCTGGAGGGCGGCAGGAGTCAGGGGCATGCGACGACAGTACGCCGGACGGACCGGGCGAGAATCGCGTGGAGCGCGATTGTGGAGAACCGTGGCGAACTGCCCACGCGTGCAGGAGAGGACCATCACACGAGGATCCTCTGGAACAGGAGGTGATCCTGCCACTCCCCGGCGATCCGCAGATACTGCGGCGCCATTCCGATCTGCACGAACCCCGCAGACGACAGCACCCGTTGAGACGCCTCGTTGTGCACGAGGGTCGCTGCTTGGATCCGGTGCAGCTGCAGCTCGGAGCTCGCGAAGTCCACGACGGCCGCGACCGCTCGACCGGCGAGACCCCGACGAGTTCGCGAGGCATCGATCCAGTAGCCGAGATCCGTGCTCCAGAACGCACCGCGGACGACGTTGTTCAGGTTGATCCGACCCCGGATCTCACCGTCGTCGGACTCGATGACGAAGCGATACCCACGACCGGCCTCGACGTCGACGAGACTCTGCTCGACACCCTGCTCCTGGCGCTCGGCCGTGAAGAAGTCATCGGCGCGCAGCGGCTCCCAGGGCGCGAGATGCGCGCGGTTCGCGGCGTAGGCGCGCGCCAACGCCGCGCCGTCGCCCCGCCGGATGAGGCGCAGAGCGTGCTCCGCATCGAGCGGACGCACGGGACTACTTCTTCGGCGCGAGCTGCTCGATGATCGCCTTGGCGACGTCCTGCATCGTGAGACGACGATCCATCGACGCCTTCTGGATCCAGCGGAACGCCTCGGGCTCGGACAACCCCATCTTCTCGTTGAGGAGGCCCTTGGCCCTGTCGACGAGCTTGCGGGTCTCGAAGCGCTCGACCATGTCGGCCACCTCGGCCTCGAGCGTGATGATCTGCTCGTGACGCGCGAGGGCGATCTCGATCGCGGGAAGGAGGTCGTTCGGGGTGAAGGGCTTGACCACGTAGGCCAGCGCACCGGCCTCGCTCGCGCGCTCGACGAGCTCCTTCTGGCTGAAGGCCGTCAGCAGCACGACAGGGGCGATGTTGCCCTTGTGCAGCTTCTCGGCGGCGCTGATGCCGTCGAGCTGGGGCATCTTGACGTCCATGATGACGAGGTCGGGACGCAGCTCGGTCGCGAGCGCGACGGCGGTCTCGCCGTCCCCGGCCTCGCCCACGACGTCGAATCCGTTGTCGCGGAGGATCTCGACGATGTCGAGACGGATCAGCGATTCGTCCTCGGCGACGACGACGCGTCGGGGGGCGGATGCCGTGGGCTGCTCAGCCTGTTCTTGCTCTGTCACGCCTCCATCCTAATGGAGAGTGCCCACCACGGCCGTGAAGGAGTCGCCGCGCGCACATCGGTGCAGCGTCGCTGCGCTACAGTCGAAGACGCGACACACGAGCCGGCGTGGCGGAATGGCAGACGCGGAGCACTCAAAATGCTCTGTCCGAGAGGGCGTGTGGGTTCGAGTCCCACCGCCGGCACGAGAACGTGTCCGACTCTGTCGTCGGATGTGAACATGCGCTAGACAATGACCATGCGTGCGAATCCGGCCACCGACATCTGGAGTCGGACACGGCATCGACGGCGTGTCCTCGCGGTAGTCTTCGCGGTGGTCCTCGCGACGGCGACGGTGCTCGCCGCGGACGCGATCCGCCGCCATGTGGAGGGCGAGGCCGAGCTCGTCTCGGATGCCGGCTTCTATCGCGTGCCGCAGCCCCTCCCCTCGGGGGAACCCGGCGCCGTGATCCGCGCGGAGGAGATCGACAGTGCTCCTCTCGGCTCGACCGCCTGGCGAGTGGTGTACCACACGCGGGATCTCGCGGGGAAGGACGTCGCCGCCTCCGCCGTCGTGATCGTGCCGGACGTGCCCGCGCCGGACACCGGTCGCGTGAGCATCGCCTGGGGGCACCCCACGACGGGCGCGGCGACCCGATGCGCACCGTCGCTGGGCGTGGATCCGTTCCAGCTCATGGAGGGCGTGCACGAGTTCCTGCTCGCAGGCTACGCCGTGGTGGCGCCGGACTACCCGGGACTCGGCGTCCCCGGTGATTCGTCGTACCTGCTCGGGGTCCCGGAGTCCAACAGCGTCCTCGACGCCGTGCGCGCCGCACACAGCATCCGCGCGACGGGAGTCGGCACGGACTTCGTGCTCTGGGGGCATTCGCAAGGCGGACAGGCCGTGCTGTTCGCGGCCGAGCGCGCCGCGGTCTACGCCCCCGAACTCACACTGCACGGGGTCGCGGTCGCAGCGCCTGCGGCCGACCTGACCCGCCTCATGAGCGACGACATCATCGACATCTCGGGGGTGACGATCGCGTCGTACGCGATCCCCGCCTACGAGAACGCGTACGGCGACGAGTATCCGGAAGGGACGCTGTCGTCCATCCTCACGCCGGCGGGAGCGTCGGCGACTCCGAGGATGGCGTCGATGTGCCTGCTCTCGGAAGTCGCGGAGATCCACGAGATCGCCGATCCGCTCGTCGGAGGGTACGTCACGAGCGACCCGGCGACCACCGAACCGTGGAAGACACTGCTGAGCGAGAACAGTGCGGGCTCCTCCCCCATCGAGGTGCCGGTCTTCGTCGGACAAGGGCTCGCCGACGAGCTCGTGAGGCCGTCGGCGACTGAGGACTACGTCGCCCTTCTGTGCTCGCAGGGCGCGGACGTCGACTTCCATCGCTATCGGGGCGTGAACCACGGACTCGCCGCCTACGCCGCGCTCCCGGACATGCTCGTGTGGCTCGCCGATGTGAGCGCCGGGCGCCCACCCACGACGACCTGCGGCGCCGCCGGGCGCTGACACCGTGGACGACGACGGGGAAGGAGCGTGCGCTCCTTCCCCGTCGTGACGGACTGATCAGGTCAGACCGTGGCCTCCTTGTAGATGGGGGCCGCGCCGTTCACGGCATCCCCCACCTTGTGGACGCGGATGTCGTTGGTCGAGCCGACGATCCCGGGAGGGGATCCGGAGATCACGACGACCTTGTCGCCCT
Source organism: Microbacterium sp. NPDC089696 (assembly GCF_044749125.1). Lineage (NCBI taxonomy): Bacteria > Bacillati > Actinomycetota > Actinomycetes > Micrococcales > Microbacteriaceae > Microbacterium > Microbacterium sp. NPDC089696. The sequence continues at coordinate 2,003,441 of NZ_JBIVHF010000001.1, forward strand.
CGGTGGCGAGGCCGTTCTTGAGCAGGTAGTCGTCGACCTGGAGATACATGAGGTCGGTGTGCTGCACCATGTCGACGAGGCTGGAGCGGATGCCCCAGGTCAGCGCCATGCGACGACGGATGTCGGGCTCGGGCGTGAACGCGAGCATCGGGATGCGCGAGCGCAGACGCGAGAGACGACGAGCCGAGTCACCCGACTGCGTGAAGACGCAGAGGAACTTCGCCTCGACGAACTCGGCGACCTCGAGAGCGGCGAGCGTGATGGCCCCGCCCTGGGTGCGCGGCTTGGTCGTGAGCGGCGCGATGCGCTCCAGGCCGTGCTCCTCGGTGGACTCGATGATGCGGGCCATCGTCTCGACGACGACGACCGGATAGTCGCCCACGCTGGTCTCGCCGGACAGCATGACCGCGTCCGCACCGTCGAGGACGGCGTTCGCGACGTCGGAGGTCTCGGCGCGCGTGGGCACCGGGCTGCTGATCATCGACTCGAGCATCTGCGTCGCGACGATGACGGGCTTGGCGTTGCGGCGGGCGAGCTCGACGGCGCGCTTCTGCACGATCGGCACGGCCTCGAGCGGGAGCTCCACGCCGAGGTCGCCTCGCGCCACCATGATGGCGTCGAACGCGTCGACGATCTCCTCGAGCGCGTCCACCGCCTGCGGCTTCTCGACCTTGGCGATGACGGGGACCTTCACGCCCTCCTCGGCCATGATCTCGTGCACGCGGGTGACGTCGGCGGCGTTGCGCACGAACGACAGCGCGATCAGGTCGGCGCCGATGCGCAGACCCCAGCGCAGGTCGTCCTCGTCCTTCTCGCTCAGCGCGGGGACGTTGACCGCGACGCCGGGCAGGTTGATGCCCTTGTTGTTCGACACCGCTCCGGCCACGACGACCCGCGTCGTGACGGTGACGCCGTCGGTCTCGACGACCTCGACGCGCACCTTGCCGTCGTCGATCAGGAGGAAGTCGCCCGGCTTGACGTCCTGTGGCAGACCCTTGAAGGTCGTGCCGCAGATCTCCTTGTTGCCGATGATGTCCTCGGTCGTGATCTTGAAGATGTCGCCCTTGGCGAGCTCGTAGGGACCGGCCTCGAACTTGCCGAGACGGATCTTCGGACCCTGGAGGTCGACGAGGATCGCGACCGCACGACCGGCGTCGTCCGCGGCGCGGCGCACGTTCGCATAGTTGTTCTCGTGCACGGAGTAGTCGCCGTGGCTGAGGTTCAGGCGCGCGACGTCCACGCCGGCGTCGATCAGTGCACGCACGGTCTCATAGGTGGATGTTGCGGGGCCCAGGGTGGCGACGATTTTCGCGCGTCTCAACGGATTCTCCAGGGTAGAAAGTGGGGGATGGAAATCAGGCGACGATGCCGCGCTCAGCCTACGCGGGCTGGAGGCCGATCGCGACTTCGTGCGGGCGCACCGGCTCCGGGAGCACGGTCGTCCCCATGAGGAAGCGGTCGACGCTCGCGGCGGCCGCGCGGCCCTCCGCGATCGCCCAGACGATGAGCGACTGACCGCGGCCGGCGTCGCCGGCCACGAACACGCCCGGGATCGTCGACTCGTAGCTGTCGTCGCGCTGGAAGGCACCGCGATCGGTCACCTGGGGACGCGTGTCCTCGGTGAACCCGTCCTGCTCGGGGCCGGTGAAGCCCATCGCGATGAGGACGAGGTCGGCGGGGATCTCACGCTCGGTGCCCGACTTCGGCACGCGCCGGCCGTCGACGTACTCGGTCTCGGCGACGCGCAGGGCACGCACCTCGCCGACCTCGTTCGCGAGGAACTCGACGGTCGACGCGAGGAAGACCCGCTCACCGCCCTCCTCGTGCGCCGAGGAGACCTCGAACACGGTCGGCATCATCGGCCACGGCTGGTGGGCCGGACGCTCGGTGCCCGGCTGCGTGCCGATCGCGAGGTTGGTGACGCTCAGCGCGCCCTGGCGGTGCGCCGTGCCGATGCAGTCCGCGCCGGTGTCGCCGCCGCCGATCACGATGACGTGCTTGCCCTCGGCGGTGATCTGCTCGGTGACCTTGTCGCCGGCGACCGCGTGGTTCGACTCGACGAGGTACTCCATGGCGAAGTGAACGCCGTCGTGGTCCCGACCGGGGATCGGGAGGTCGCGCGGCACGGTGGAACCCGTCGCGATCACCACGGCGTCGTACCGGGCGCGGAGGTCGGCCCAGGTGATGTCCTTGCCGATCTCGACACCCGCACGGAAGCGCGTGCCCTCCTCCTGCATCTGACGCAGGCGGGCCTCGAGCTGCCCCTTCTCCATCTTGAAGTCGGGGATGCCGTAGCGCAGCAGACCGCCGATGCGATCGTCGCGCTCGAACACGGCCACGGTGTGACCGGCGCGCGTGAGCTGCTGCGCCGCGGCGAGTCCGGCGGGACCGGAGCCGACGACGGCGACCGTCTTGCCGGTGAGACGCGCTGGCGGCTGCGGCTCGACCCAGCCCTTGGCGAACGCCTCGTCGATGATCGACTGCTCGATCTGCTTGATCGTCACGGCGGGCTGGTTGATGCCGAGCACGCAGGAGCTCTCGCACGGCGCCGGGCATAGACGCCCGGTGAACTCCGGGAAGTTGTTCGTCGCGTGCAGCCGGTCGATGGCCGCACGGCCTTCCCCGCGCCAGGTGAGGTCGTTCCACTCGGGGATCAGGTTGCCGAGCGGGCACCCCTGATGGCAGAACGGCACGCCACAGTCCATACAGCGGCCGGCCTGGCGCTTGAGCACGGCCTGGTCGCCGGCCTCGTAGACCTCTTTCCAGTCCATGATCCGCACGGGGACGGGACGACGGGCCGGGAGCTCCCGCTCCGTGACCTTCAGAAAACCTTTGGGATCAGCCACCGGTCACCTCCAGGATCCGGTTCCAGACGACATCGCCGTCGGGGTCGATCCCCTCGGCGACGGCGTCCTCGCGCATGGTGCGCACCGCGGCGTAGTCGCGTGGGAGCACCTTGGTGAACTCGCCCGAGATCTCATCGAACCGGGCGAGGATGTCGGAGCCGAGCGGCGACGCCGTCCGCTCCACGTGCTCCGCGATCAGGCTGCGCAGCACTTCGAGATCGGCACGGTCCAGGGGCTCGAGCAGCAGCTCGCCGCTGCCGAGGGACTGCGCGTTGATCTTGCCCGTGTCGAGCGAGCGGATGTAGGCCACGCCGCCGGACATGCCGGCCCCGAGGTTGCGCCCGGTCGTCCCGAGGATCACCGCGACACCGCCCGTCATGTACTCGAGCGCGTGGTCGCCCACGCCCTCGACGACCGCGGTGGCGCCGGAGTTGCGCACCAGGAAACGCTCCCCCACGACTCCCGACAGGAACATGGTCCCGGACGTCGCGCCGTAACCGATCACGTTGCCCGCGATCACGTTCTCCTGCGGCACGATGGTCGAGCCGCGTGGCGGACGGACGGTGATGTCGCCGCCGGAGAGACCCTTGCCGACGTAGTCGTTCGCGTCGCCCTCGAGGCGCAGCACGATGCCGGACGGCAGGAACGCCCCCAGCGACTGTCCGGCTGTGCCGTGCAGGGTCACGTCGATCGTCTCGCGCGGCAGCCCGGCGGCACCGTGACGAGAGGTCACCTGGTGACCGAGCATCGTGCCGACGGCGCGCTCGGTGTTGGCGATGGGCAGCTCGACGACGACCGGCTCGCCGTTGAGGAGAGCGGATTTCGCGACGTCGATCAGCTGCACGTCGAAGTGCTTGTCGAGCTCGTGGTCCTGCGTACGGCGGCTGCGACGCGGCTCGCTCGCGGGGAACGCGGGGCCGTCGAGGACCGGGCTGAGGTCGAGACCCTCGGCCTTCCAGTGCTCGACCGCGGCGTCGACCTCGATGAGCTCGGCTCGTCCGACGATCTCGTCGAGCGAGCGGAAGCCCAGCTCGGCGAGCAGTTCGCGCACCTCCTCGGCGATGAACTCCATGAAGTTCACGACGAACTCGGGCTTGCCGGTGAACCGCTCACGCAGCACAGGGTTCTGCGTCGCGACGCCCACGGGGCACGTGTCCAGGTGGCAGACCCGCATCATGATGCATCCGCTCACCACGAGCGGCGCCGTCGCGAAGCCGAACTCCTCGGCCCCGAGCAGCGCGCCGATGATGACGTCGCGTCCGGTCTTCAGCTGCCCGTCGACCTGGACGACCACGCGATCGCGCATGCCGTTGAGCATGAGCGTCTGCTGCGTCTCGGCGAGGCCGAGCTCCCACGGGGTGCCGGCGTGCTTGAGCGAGTTCATCGGGCTCGCACCCGTGCCGCCGTCGTGGCCGGACACCAGGATGACGTCGCTGAGAGCCTTCGCAACACCCGCCGACACCGCGCCGATACCCGACTGGCTGACCAGCTTCGTGTGGATGCGCGCCTCGGGGTTCGCCCTCTTCAGGTCGAAGATGAGCTGCTTGAGGTCTTCGATCGAGTAGATGTCGTGGTGCGGCGGCGGCGAGATCAGACCGACGCCGGGCGTGCCGCCGCGAGTGCGGGCGACCCACGGGTACACCTTCTGCGGGGGCAGCTGACCGCCCTCGCCGGGCTTCGCACCCTGGGCGAGCTTGATCTGGATGTCGTCGGCCTCGGTGAGGTAGAGGCTCGTGACGCCGAAACGCCCGGAGGCGACCTGCTTGATCGCGCTGCGGCGCTCGGGGTCGACCAGACGGTCGGCGTCCTCCCCGCCCTCTCCGGTGTTCGACTTGCCGCCGATCCGGTTCATGGCGATCGCGAGGGTCTCGTGCGCCTCCTTGGAGATCGAGCCGTAGCTCATGGCTCCGGTGGAGAAACGCTTCACGATCGCGGAGACCGGCTCCACCTCGTCGAGCGGCACGGGCTTGCGGGTCCCGGTGCGGAGAGTGAAGAGGCCGCGGAGGGTCTTCAGCTCGGCGGCCTGGTCGTCCACGAGCCGCGTGTAGTCCCGGAAGATGTCGTAGCGGCGCTCGCGGGTCGCGTGCTGCAGCTTGAACACCGTCTCCGGGTTGAACAGGTGCGGGGAGCCGTCGCGCCGCCACTGGTACTCGCCACCGGTCCACAGACGCTCGTGCGCGCGGGCCGCGGCGTCCTCCGGGTAGGCGTAGTCGTGACGGGCCTGGTTCTCGGCGAAGATCTCGGCGATGCCGATGCCGCCGAGCTTCGACTCGGTGCGCGTGAAGTACTTGTCGATGAACTCCTCGCTGAGACCGACGGCCTCGAACACCTGGGCGCCCGCGTAGGACGACACGGTGGAGATGCCCATCTTCGACATGATCTTCAGCACGCCCTTGCCGAGCGCGTAGATGAGGTTCTTGACGGCTTTCTCGGGGCTGATGCCGGTGATGTAGCCGGTGCGCACGAGGTGCTCGACGGTCTCCATCGCGAGGTACGGGTTGATCGCGGATGCGCCGTAGCCGATCAGGGTGGCGACGTGGTGGACCTCTCGCACGTCGCCGGCCTCGACGATCAGGCCGACCTTCATGCGGTTCTCGCGCCGGATCAGGTGGTGGTGGATCGCCGACACCATGAGCAGCGACGGGATCGGCGTGAGGTCCTTGTTCGAGTCGCGGTCGGACAGGATGATGAACTCCGCGCCGCGCGCGATCGCCTCGTCGACCTCGTCGCACATCTCCTCGAGGCGCTTCTCGAGCGTGTTCGAGCCCGCGTCGAAGTGGTAGAGGCCCTTGATAGTCGCGCTCGACCGGTCGGGCAGCGTCTTGTCGATGTGCCGGATCTTCGCGAGCTCGTCGTTGTCGATCACCGGGAAGTCGAGCGATACCGTCCGGGTGTGGTCGGGACCCCAGGTGAGCAGGTTGCTCTCCGGGCCGAGACCGAGCTTGAGGCTCGTGACGACCTCTTCGCGGATGGAGTCGAGCGGCGGGTTCGTCACCTGCGCGAACTGCTGCGTGAAGTAGTCGAACAGCAGACGCGGACGCTTGCTGAGTACGGCGATCGGCGTGTCGGAGCCCATCGCGCCGAGCGGCTCCACCCCGGTCTGGCCCATCGGAGTCAGGAGGATGCGGACCTCCTCCTCCGTGTAGCCGAAGGTGCGTTGACGACGCGTGATGGATGCCGGCGGGTGCACGATGTGCTCGCGCTCGGGGAGGTCGGCGAGGCGCACGGATCCCGCGTCCAGCCATTCCTGCCACGGGTGCATCGTGGCGAGGTCCCGCTTGATCTCCTCGTCCTCGATGATCCGCTGCTGGGCGGTGTCGACGAGGAACATCTTGCCCGGCTGCAGACGGCCGCGGCGCTTGATGCGCTCGGGCTCGAAGGTGAGGACACCGGTCTCGGAGCCGATCACGATCAGTCCGTCGGTGGTCTCGGTCCAGCGTCCCGGACGCAGGCCGTTGCGGTCGAGTGTGGCGCCGACGAGCGTGCCGTCCGTGAAGATGAGCGCGGCGGGGCCGTCCCACGGCTCCATCTGGTTCGAGTGGTACTCGTAGAACGAGCGCAGCTCCGGCGTGATGTCGGACTGCTTCTCGTACGCCTCCGGGACCATCATCATGATCGCGTGCGGCAGGCTGCGTCCGGTGAGGGTGAGCAGCTCGAGGACCTCGTCGAACGATGCCGAGTCGCTGGCGCCGTCGGTGCAGATCGGAAGGAGCGGGGCCACGTCGCCGAGCAGCTCCGACTCGAGCTGAGACTGACGGGCGCGCATCCAGTTGCGGTTGCCGCCGACGGTGTTGATCTCGCCGTTGTGAGCGAGCATGCGGAGCGGCTGCGCGAGCGGCCACGACGGGAAGGTGTTCGTCGAGTACCGGGAGTGCACGACCGCGAGCTCCGACATGAAGCGCTCGTCCTGGAGATCGGGGTAGAACGGCTCGAGCTGCAGCGTCGTGACCATGCCCTTGTAGCCGAGGGTCCGCGCGGAGAGCGAGACGAAGTAGGCGCCGAGCTCGTGGCCGGCCCGCTTGCGCAGGCGGTAGGCGACGCGGTCGAGGGCGATGCCCGTCAGCGGCGCGTCCGCGTGGGACCCTCCCCCGGCGCTGATGAAGAGCTGCTCGAACGCCGGACGCGCCTCGTCGGCGAGCTTGCCGAGGTTCTCGTTGGCGGTGGGGACCTCACGCCATCCGAGGACGCGGAGGCCCTCCGAGCGGGCGATCTTCTCGATGCCGGCCTTCTGCTCGCGGCGGACGCTCGAATCGCGCGGGAGGAACGCCAGTCCGGCGGCGTACTCGCCGACCGGGGGCAGTTCGAACTCCGTGACCGCGCGGAGGAACGCGTCCGGCATCTGGGTCAGGATGCCCGCGCCGTCGCCGGTTCCCGCATCAGAGCCGATCGCCCCGCGGTGCTCCAGGTTGCGCAGCGCCTCGAGCGCCAGCGCGATGATGTCGTGCCCGGCTTCGCCGCGCAGGGTGGCGACCATGGCCAGGCCGCAGGCGTCCTTCTCGAACGCCGGGTTGTACATTCCCTGCTTCGGGGGGTAGGCGCCGGACGCGCCGTAGGGAGGCTGAAAATACACCTGTACCGTCCTCAGATCTGCGGAGAACCCGGGGACGTCATTGGCCGGGTGGATGCGATGGGGTCCTCACGGACCGGTCGGCTGCTATCGGGGGCCGTCCGCGTCCGTGGGAGCGGTGCTTGTGGCGCTGGCTCCTGCGGCGACTTCTTCGGACGGAGGCTCACTCAGGTCCACGAAATCGGAGGGATTGTCCTGCGAGTCTACATCAGCGTCCAGATCCTTCCGTCCGCGACCCGGCTGGTACGGGGACGGCTCGAGACCGGGGTGACGACGCGACTGCACGACGAGGATCGCGAGGCCGACGACGACGCCGATGATCGCCGCCCAGACGTTGCTGCGGAGACCGAGGTAGATCTCGCTCGGATCGATGCGGATCGACTCCCACAGGATGCGGCCGGCGGAGTACCAGATCAGGTAGATCGCGAACGTCCTGCCCCACTGCAGGCTCGTGACCTTGCGGCTGATCCAGAGCAGAACGATGACGCCGAGGCCGTTCCAGATGACCTCGTAGAGGAAGGTCGGGTGGAACAGCGTGCCCTCGGGGAGCCCCGGCGGGAAGGCGGAGTTCGTCGATTCGATCTCGAGTCCCCACGGGAGGTCGGTGGGGAGACCGAACAGCTCGTGGTTGAACCAGTTGCCGAAGCGACCCATCGCCTGCGCCAGCAGGAGTCCCGGTGCGAGGGCGTCGGCGAAGGTCCAGAAGCGGATGCCGGTCCAGCGGCAACCGAGGTACGCGCCGATGGCACCGCCGATCAGGGCTCCGAAGATCGCGATGCCGCCCTCCCAGATCGCCCACACCGAGCCGGGCTCGAACGGGTTCCAGGTGTTCTTGCCCTCGCCGAAGTAGAACCCGGGGTGCGTGAGCACGTGGAAGATGCGCGCGCCGATGATCGCGAGCGGGACGGCGAGGATCGAGATGTCGATCACGACCCACGGCTCGGCGCCGCGACGCGACAGACGGTGATTCGTCAGGAAGACCGCGGCGATGATGCCGGCGATGATGCACAGCGCGTAGAAGTGGATCCGCAGCGGGCCCACGTCGAAGTACGACACGGGAGGGCTGGGGATGCTGGCGAGCACGCCGTTGAAGCTGTGGAGCGCGTGGGACATGAGTGCGATTCTAGTTCTCGTGTAGGGGGCGTGCCGACGACGTGCCGGAGGCCAGGGTGCGGGTGACCTCTGCGAGGGCGGGGATGCCACCGTCGCGGAGAGCGCGGACGAGTGCGGTGCCGACGATCGCGCCATCCGCGTACTCGGAGACGCCGGCGATCTGCTCGGCGGTCGAGATCCCGATACCGACGCAGGCACGGGCGACGCCGTGGTCGCGCAGGCGGCCGACGAGCGTGCGCGCCGCGCGATCGAGCTCGGCCCGCTCGCCCGTGATGCCCATGGTCGACACGGTGTAGACGAACCCGGTCGACGACTTCACGACCAGATCGAGGCGCTCGTCCGACGACGTCGGCGCGGCGAGGAACACGCGGTCGAGGCCGGTGCGCTCGCTCGCGGCGATCCACTCCCCCGCGACCTCGGGCGTGATGTCGGGGGTGATGAGCCCGGCACCGCCCGCGGCGAGCAGGTCGTCGGCGTAGCGGTCGACCCCGTACTGGAACACCGGGTTCCAGTACGTCATGACGAGCACGGGCACGTCGGTCGCCGCGGTGATCGCGCGCACGGCCGTGAACAGGTCCTTCATCGTGAAGCCGTTCGCGAGCGCGGCGGTCGTCGCCTCCTGGATCACCGCGCCGTCCATCACGGGGTCGCTGTACGGCGGGCCGAGCTCGATGATGTCGACGCCGTTCTCGGCGAGCGTGATGGCCGCCTGGATGCTCGTGTCGAGATCGGGGAATCCGACGGGCAGGTAGCCCACGAAAGCGCTGCGCCCGGCGGCGTGCGCGGCCGCGATGGCCTCTTCCACACGGCTCATAGCTGGGGCTCCCCCTTCGACGCCGCATCCTCCGCGACGCTCTCGGCGGCGACGTCGTGCTCGCGCGCCGCCTCGTCGTACAGGTGGAAGTAACGCGCAGCGGTGTCCATGTCCTTGTCGCCGCGACCCGAGAGGCACACGGCGATCACGGCATCCGGCCCCTTCTCGCGTCCGAGGCGCAGAGCGCCGGCGAGGGCGTGCGCGGACTCGATCGCCGGGATGATGCCCTCGGTCCGGCTCAGCAGGCGCAGCGCCTGCATGGCCTCGTCGTCGGTCGCGGGGATGTACTCGGCACGGCCGATGTCCGCGAGCCACGAGTGCTCCGGCCCGACGCCCGGGTAGTCGAGACCCGCGGAGATCGAGTGGGACTCGATGGTCTGGCCGTCCTCGTCCTGGAGGACGTAGGTCTTGGCGCCGTGCAGGATGCCGGGGCGCCCGCGCTCGATCGACGCGGCGTGCTTCGGGGTGTCGACGCCGTCGCCGGCCGCCTCGACACCGTAGAGCTCGACGCCCTCGTCGTCGAGGAAGGCGTCGAACATGCCGATCGCATTCGATCCGCCGCCCACACAGGCGACCACGGCGTCGGGCAGGCGTCCGACCACGTCGAGCAGCTGCTGACGGGCCTCCTCGCCGATGACCTTCTGGAAGTCGCGCACCATCGCCGGGAACGGATGCGGCCCGGCGGCGGTGCCGAAGATGTAGTTGGTGTTCTCGACGGTGGCGACCCAGTCGCGGTAGGCGTCGTTGATCGCGTCCTTGAGCGTGCGGGAACCGGAGGTGACGGGCACGACCTCGGCGCCGAGCAGACGCATCCGCGCGACGTTGAGCGCCTGGCGCTCCGTGTCGACCTCGCCCATGTAGATCGTGCAGTCGAGACCGAACAGCGCGGCTGCCGTGGCGGTCGCGACGCCGTGCTGACCGGCGCCGGTCTCGGCGATCACGCGGGTCTTGCCCAGGCGCTTCGTGAGCAGGGCCTGACCCAGCACGTTGTTGATCTTGTGCGAGCCCGTGTGATTGAGGTCCTCGCGCTTGAGGAACACGCGGGCGCCGCCGGCGTGTTCGGCGAAGCGTGCGACCTCGGTGATCGGAGACGGACGGCCCGCGTAGGAGCCGAGGAGCCCGGCGAGCTCGGCCCGGAACTCGGGGTCGGCGATAGCCTCGGCGTACGCGACGGTGAGCTCGTCGATCGCGGCGATGAGCGACTCCGGCATGTACCGGCCGCCGTACTCGCCGAACAGCGGGCCGTGCTGGTCTCGCAGGGACATCACGCCTCCAGGAAGGTCTTGAGGGTGGCGACGGGGTCGCCGGTGACGAGCGCCTCGCCGATCAGCACGACGTCGGCGCCGGCGGAGCGGTAGTGCACGACGTCGGCCGGTGTGAGCACCGCCGACTCGGCGATCTTGACCGCAGAGTCGGGAATGCGGTCGACCAGGCGGCCGAAGAGGTCGCGGTCGAGCTCGAGCGTCGTGAGATCGCGGGCGTTGACGCCGATCAAGGGCGCTCCGAGGTCGATCGCGGCCTCGAGCTCGTCGGCCGAGTGGGTCTCGACGAGCGGGGTCATGCCGAGCTCGATGATGGAGCCGAAAAGGTCCTGCAGCACCGCCGGCTCGAGCCCCGCGACGATGAGGAGCACGAGATCGGCTCCCGCAGCACGGGCTTCGAGCACCTGGTAGCGGGTCGCGATGAAGTCCTTGCGGAGCACCGGGAGCGACACGCGCGCGGTCACGGCTTCGAGGTCGGCGAGACTGCCGCCGAAGCGGCGCTCCTCCGTCAGGACGCTGATGGCCGACGCGCCGCCGGTCTCATACAGCGACGCCTGGTGCGCGGGGTCGGGGATCTCGGCCAGCGCGCCGCGCGAGGGACTCGCGCGCTTGACCTCGGCGATGATCTTGACGCGATCGGCCGGGGCGAGGAACGACACGGCGTCCTTCGCCGCCGGGCGCGCCAGCGCATCGCGCTCCACGTCCGCGAGCGGCCGTGTGAGGGCGCGGCGTTCCGCGTCCGCGACTGCGCCGGCCGTGAGGTCGGCGAGGACCACTAGTGCGCCTTCGGCGAGTACTTGGGACCCTTCACGCCGTAGCCCGCCCGGGCGAGTGCCCAGCCGGCGATCGCACCGACGGGGATGAGCGCGGCGCCGACCCAGATGAGCGAGACCCAGAGCGGGCTGAACTCGGCGAAGCAGAAACCGACCGTGCCGATGGTGAAGCCGGCGAGCATGATGATGACGGCCGTCCAGGCTGCAGGCGAGTGTCCGTGGCCGGGGTCGGCGATCGGGTTGGTCATGGTCTCCTCCGGGGACAGCGAGCGGGATCGGGTTCAGTCTATCGGGGTCAGCGTGTCGGATCGGTTCCGCGGGACAGGTCGTCCCAGGAATCGATCGCATCGACGGGACCGGCGCTCTCGGCGCCGTGCGGGGCATCGGTGCGGTAGCGGCGCCCGCCGGTCTTCCAGCGGCGCCAGGTGAGGAGCACCACCACCGACGCGAGGACCAGCAGGATCCAGCCGACCAGCGCGATCACGGGCCAGGCCGATAGAGCGATGCCGCGGACGATGTCCGCGACGGCCGCGTCTCCTGCAAGCCCGGTGGTCTCGGTGACCGTGGTGCGCACGGCGGCGAGCGGCTCGCCGAGGAACAGCTGCAGCGTCGTCCAGGCGAGGAAGAGGGCGCTCGCCAGTCCCAGGATGCCGAAGACGAGACGCAGCACGGGACCGACGATCGACATCGCCACGCCCAGCGCGAGGACCGCGAGGCTCAGCGGCGCGAGCAGCGGCAGCGCCGAGGCTCCGGGGACGAGGATCGCCTCCCCCGCATCCGAGCGCTCGACCGTGAGCCAGGTCTGCGTCGACGAGATGATGCCCGCGGCCCCGGCCAGCAGGAAGCCGAAGACGCCGATCATCCGCCCGCGACGTGCGATGCTCATGCGGCGGCGCTCCCGTCGACGGCGTCCAGGTCGGTCGTGTCGAAGCACGTGCGGGTCCCGGTGTGGCATGCGGGGCCGGTCTGGTCGACGCGCAGCAGCACGGCATCGCCGTCGCAGTCGAGGCGCGCCTCGTGGACCACCTGGATGTTGCCCGACGTGTCGCCCTTGCGCCAGTACTCCTGCCGGGAGCGGGACCAGTAGACCGCACGTCCGGTCGTGAGCGTGCGGCGCAGCGCTTCGGCATCCATCCACGCGAGCATCAGCACCTCGGCGGTGTCCCACTGCTGCACGATCGCGGGAACGAGACCGTCGGCGTTGAACGCCACCTGCGCGATGCGCTCCTCGACGCTCGTCATCGGACGATCACTCCTTCGCAGCGCAGCGCGTGCTTGACGTCGCCGACCGTGAGAGCGCCCGTGTGGAAGACGCTTGCGGCGAGCACGGCGTCCGCTCCCGCCTTGATGGCCGGCGCGAAGTCCTCGGCACTGCCTGCGCCGCCCGAGGCGATGACCGGCACCGAGGCCGCCTCACGCATGAGCGACACGAGCTCGAGGTCGAACCCGTCGCGGGTGCCGTCCGCATCGATCGAGTTGACGAGCAGTTCCCCGGCACCGCGCTCCGCGGCCTCCCGGGCCCACTCGAGCGCGTCGAGCGTGGTCTGCGTGCGGCCGCCGTGCGTCGTGACGACGAAGCCCGACGCGGTCGTGTCGGCCCGCTTGACGTCGAGCGACAGCACGAGCACCTGCGCACCGAAGCGGTCCGCGATCTCGCCGATCAGGTCGGGACGGGCGATCGCGGCCGAGTTCACGCCGATCTTGTCGGCGCCGACAGCGAGCAGCCGGGCGACGTCGTCGACCGAGCGCACTCCCCCGCCGACCGTGAGCGGCACGAACACCTGCTCGGCCGTGCGCTGCACGACGTCGTACGTCGTCGCCCGGGCATCAACCGTCGCGGTGACGTCGAGGAACGTGATCTCGTCCGCCCCCTGCGCGGCGTAGTGCCGCGCGAGCTCGACGGGGTCGCCCATGTCGCGGAGGTTCTCGAAGTTCACGCCCTTGACGACCCGCCCCTCGGCGACGTCGAGGCACGGGATCACCCGGCTGGCGAGCGTCATCAGAGCCTCGCGTTGTGGATGGCCGTCACGAGGATCGCGCGCGCGCCGAGCGCGTAGAGCTCGTCCATCACCGGGTTGACGCGGGAGCGCGCGACCATCACCCGCACCGCGACCCACTCGGGGTCGCGCAGGGGTGACACGGTGGGAGACTCGATGCCACCCGCGACCTTGACGGCGTCGTCGAGCAGCGCGACCGGCAGGTCGTAGTCGATCATGACGAAGCGACGAGCCACCATGACGCCGCGCAGGCGACGAAGGAGCGTGTCGGACCCGTCGGCGTCGTGCGGCCCGGCGATGAGCACGGCCTCCGACTCGAGGATGACAGGGCCGAACACGTCGAGCCCCGCCTGGCGGAGCGTGGTGCCGGTCTCCACGACGTCGGCGACGGCATCGGCCACGCCGAGGCGCACCGCCGACTCCACCGCGCCGTCGAGCGGCACGAGGTCGACGGCGATGCCGCGTTCGTCGAGGAACGCGTCCACGAGCCCGGGATAGGAGGTGGCGATCCGCAGACCGTCGAGCTCGGACACGTCGGTGTAGCGGCCGGAGGGCGCGGCGAATCGGAACGTGGAGCCCGCGAAGCCGAGGGCCTCGATCTCACGCGCACCCGGCATGCGGGCGTCGAGGAGCAGATCACGGCCCGTGATCCCGACGTCGATCGCCCCGGATCCGACATAGGTCGCGATGTCCTTGGGGCGGAGGAAGAAGAATTCGACGTCGTTGTCGGCGTCGATCACGTGCAGGGTCTTGGGGTCGCGGCGACCGGCGTAACCGGCCTCCGCGAGCATCTCGGCGGCCGTCTCGGAGAGAGAGCCCTTGTTGGGGACAGCGATGCGCAGCATGGTGCAGCCTTCAGTTCGGAGCGAATGGGGCGGGGCGCGTCACAGATGTCGATAGACGTCCTGCAGCGTCAGGCCCTTCGCGATCATCATCACCTGCACGTGGTAGAGCAGCTGGGAGATCTCCTCGGCCGCCGCCTCGTCGGACTCGTACTCCGAGGCCATCCACACCTCGGCGGCCTCCTCGACGATCTTCTTGCCGATCGTGTGCACGCCGCCGTCGAGCTCCGCGACCGTGCCCGAACCCTCGGGTCGGGTCTCGGCCTTGTGGCTGAGCTCGGCGAACAGCTCGTCGAAAGTCTTCACGATTCCAGGCTAGCGGCTCGCGCGCGGTCCCTGAGCCGGGTGACGGCCGCCTCGATGTCATCCGCGCCGTACACCGCGGAGCCGGCGACGAACGTGTCGGCGCCGGCTGCGGCCGCCTGCTCGATCGTCGCGTCGGAGATCCCGCCGTCGACCTGCAGCCATACGGTCGATCCGCGACGCCTTGCCTCGTCGGCCAGTGCGCGCAGCTTCGGCATCGTCTCGGGCATGAAGCCCTGCCCGCCGAAGCCGGGTTCCACCGTCATGACGAGGATCTGGTCGAACTCCTCCAGCACGGTGTAGAGCCCCTCCGCCGGTGTGTCGGGTTTGATCGCGACGCCCGCTCGGGCGCCGATGCTCCGGAGCGTGCGTGCGAGTGAGACGGGGTCGGCGGCGGCCTCCAGGTGGAAGGTCACGCTCGCGGCTCCCAGTTCCGCGTAGGCGGGCGCCCAGCGATCGGGGTCCGTGATCATCAGGTGCACGTCGAGCGGGATCGGACTCGTCGCCTGGATCCGCTCGACCATCTGCGGGCCGAACGTGAGGTTCGGCACGAAGTGATTGTCCATCACGTCGACGTGCGCGAAGTCCGCGGTCGCGATGCGCGCGAGGTCGCGCTGCATGTTGACGAAGTCGGCGGCCAGGATGCTGGGGTTGATGCGCGGTGCGCCGGGAAGTTCCACGGTCCTAGTCTCCCTGATCGTCGGTGGTCGTCGGGCGCTCGTGTCCCCTCTCCCGCTGCAGGAGCGCGAGGAACATCGCATCGGTGCCGTGACGGTGAGGCCAGAGCTGCACCCGGCCCGTACCGTCGGATGCGAGGTCGATCGGCGACTCCGCGATCTGTGCGAGGACGGCCGTCGCGTCGAGCTCGGTGAGGTCGTCGCGGGTGCGCAGCACCTCCTGCACGACTCCGGTCGTCTCGGCGAGGTGGGGCGAACAGGTCGCATAGGCCACGATCCCACCTGGGGCGAGGGCGTCGACCGCCGCGGACAGCAGCTCCACCTGCAGCGGGACGAGCTCGGCGACGTCGGCGGGGGTCTTGCGCCAGCGGGCCTCGGGGCGCCGGCGGAGCGCACCGAGACCCGTGCACGGCGCGTCCACGAGAATGCGGTCGAAGACGCCCGGGTTCTGCGAGGCGAGGACGCGGCCGTCCTCCTCGTGCACCACGACGTCGCCGGGCACCGCGCGGAGCGCGTTGCGCACGAGACGGGCGCGCGTGGGAACGACCTCGTTGGCCTCGACCCGCACGCCGTGCTGATGTGCGACGGCCGCGAGCAGAGCGGTCTTGCCGCCCGGGCCCGCGCACAGATCGAGCCAGCGCTCCCCCGCGCGGATCGGCGCGGCCTCGGCGAGGGCGAGGGCGACGAGCTGGGACCCCTCGTCCTGCACGCGCAAGGTACCGCCCGACTCGGCGACCACGCGGTGCGGATCTCCCCCGGGCGACCCGTACGCCGTGGCCGCGTAGGGGCGACGGGGGTCGCCCACCGGAGCGAGTCCCGGCAGCGCGACCAGAGTCACCTCGGGCGAGGCGTTGTCGGCATCCAGCAGCGCGTCGAGCTCGTCGACGCGTCCCTCGGCCGCGAGAGCGCGTCGCAGCGCCCGGATGACCCAGACGGGGTGCGCCGTGCGCAACGCGAGGCGTTCGTCGTCGGAACGCGCCGACTCCTCGATGCGCTCCTGCCAGCGCCCGGGGGTCTCCCGCGCGATGCGGCGGAGCACGGCGTTCGCGAATCCCGCGGCACCGCGCCCCTGCGTCGCGGCGATCAGGTTGACGGACTCGTTCACGGCCGCGTGCGAGGCGACGCGGGTGGCGAGGAGCTGGTGGGCGGCGAGACGCAGCGCATCGAGGACCGCGGGGTCGATCTCGTCCGTCGAGCGATCGGCGGCCGCCGCGATCACGGCGTCGTACGTGCCCCGGCGACGCAGAGTGCCATACGTGAGCTCCGTCGCGAGCGCCGCGTCCTGCGGACCGAGCCCGGCCTCGGCGATCGCCGAGGGGAGCAGGAGGTTCGCGTAGGCGTCGGCATCGGAGACGGCCCGGAGCACGTCGAACGCGACGCGGCGAGCCGGCTGGACGCCGCGCTGCGGACCGCGGCCGGAACGCGCGCCCTCGCTCCGTGCGACGCTGCTCCGTGCGGCGCCGTTCCTCTCCCTACCGTCGCCTCCGACGCGATCACGTCGTGTGTCGTCCCGGCCACGGCGCGGTTCCGCGTCCCTGCGTGATCCGTGCTGTGCGCTCATGATCCGAGCCTCGTCCCGTCCGTCGATCGCTGACCGCGCCACCAGTCGACGGCGTTCATGGCTCCCTTGCCCGCCGGCTGCACGCGCGTCACGGCGAGGGGCTCGTCGGCTGTGCCGACCAGCAACCTCGTCTTCGTCGCGGCGATCTCGCCGGGTGCGAGCACCGGAGTCTCCTCGCCCGCATCGGGCAGAGCGGCGTCGAGGAGCTTGAGTCGCTGTCCGTCGACCGTCGTATGGGCTCCGGGCTCGGGGGTGACGCCGCGGAAGCGCGCGAAGACCTGTGCCCGAGGCACGGTGAAGTCGAGTGCGCCGTCGTCGAGGGTCAGCTTGGGGGCGAGGGTGACCTCGCCGTCCTGTGCGACCGAGCGGGCGGTGCCGTCGGCGATGCCCGCGACCACCGCTGACGTGAGGTCGGCCCCGTCGATCGCGAGGAGGTCGAGAGCCGTCGCCGCGGTCGCATCCGCCGGGATCTCGACCTCGCGCATCGCGAAGACGTCACCCGCGTCGAGGGCGGGGACGAGCTGGAAGACGCTCGCCCCGATCCGCTCGTCGCCGGCCATCAACGCGCGCTGCACCGGGGCCGCGCCGCGCCAGCGGGGCAGCAGCGAGAAGTGGAGGTTGATCCACCCGCCGGTCGGGATCGACAGCAGCGGTTCGCGCACGAGGCCGCCGTAGGCGACGATCACGCCGAGCTCGGGTTCGAGCAGCGAGATGCGGGCCGTCGCCTCATCATCGAGTCGCGCGGCGGGGATGATCGGCAGACCCAGCTCATGAGCGGCCTGCGCGACCGGCGAGGGGGTGAGGACGCGCTTGCGTCCGAGCGGGGCGTCCGGACGCGTCACGACCGCCGCGATGTCGTGCTCTGCCGCGAGACGACGGAGGGTGGGGACGGAGGCGGCCGGTGTGCCGGCGAAGACGAGACGCATGAAGGTGCTCCGGAGGGATTGGAGGACGGGGACCGATCGGTGGCAGCCGATCAGAGCTCTGGATCGAGGATATCGAGACGGACCGAGAGCGTGCTCCGCGTGGAGCGCCCTCGGCCGCGGCGCGCGCTCATCGCCTCGGCGACGACGGCGGCCCGCAGAGCCGTCGACACCCGGGCGCCCGCGCCGTAGTCGAACCGCACCAGCGCGCGCACCCGCGGCGGCACGTCCTCGGTGTCGATCGGCACGGGACCGAGCACGGCGTCCGGGGGCAACGAGAGATCCTGCAGGGAGACGAGAGCACGGCTCACGGCTGCGGCCGATCCCTCGACGAGCGCGACGCGCGCCGCCGGGGGCATGTGGAGGGGGTCCCGCTCGGCGAGTTCGGTACGTGCATACGCCGGCTGATTCCACGTCGCCAGGGCTCGAGCGACGGCGCCGTCGACACCCACGAGGTGCACGGGCGCCCCCGGGGCCGCCAGCGCCGCCGCGTTCGACCACCAGCGCAGACAGGCCTCCCCGATGCGGAGGTCCGGAGCCTGCAGCATGCGGGGTCCGTCGAGCAGCACGACGGCCCGGAAGCCACCGTCGGCGACGGGTTCCGCCCCGCGAGTCGCGACGACGAGAGCAGGCTTGTCGGCCACCCGTTCGACGGGATGCGCCGCGTCCGCGACGATCACGCGGATCCCGGGGAAGGCCTTGCCGAGTTCGTCGGCCGTGCGCTCGCTGCCCGACGATGCCAGGCGGAGCTGCGTCGACGAGCAGTGCGGGCACGCCCAGGCCCGTGCTCCGCGCCCGCACCATCCGCATATCGGCACCGCGCCGCGATGCGTCGCCCCCAGCGGACCGCCGCAGTGGGCGCAGCGGGCGGGGGCACGGCACTCGGCGCACACGAGCGACGGCGCGAACCCGGGGCGGGAGACCTGAACGAGCACCGGTCCCTCCGCGGCTGCGGCCCTGGCCGCGAGGAACGCCGACGAGGGCAGGCGCTGCGCGGTCGGCTGCTCCATCTCCTGCGGCGTGCTCAGCACCACGCGCGGCAGCACCCGTCGGGCCGCCCTGATGTCGCGGAGCCAGCCCCGTGCGACGAGCCTCTCCACGTCGGTGGTGCGGGTGTGACCGGCGAACACCAGCGCCGAGTCCTCCTGCTCTTGCCGCAGCAACGCCGCGTCTCGGGCGTGCACGTACGGTGCGAGCGGTTCGCCGAGAAGCGCGTCGCCGTCGTCCCAGACGGCGACCAGACCCGCCCGCACCGGAGCGTACACGGCGGAGCGGTTGCCGACGACGACGCACGGCGCCTCCTCAAGGGTCCGGAGGAACGCCCGGTACCGGTCCGGGTTCGTCTGGCGCGAGTCGTAGCGCACGATCGTCTCCGCGGGCAGCACGGAACCGAGGGCCGAGAGCAGACGATCGAGGTCGCGATGATCCGGCACCACGAGGATGCTGGATCGGCCCGACGCGAGGATTCGTGCAGCGGACGCCGCGAGCAGCGCGGCCCAGCCCTGCTCTCCGTCGTGGGCGACCGGGATCGCCTCGACCGCTGCCCGCCCACCGGTGTCGAGCACCTCGGCCAGTCCGTCATAGAGGGCGAGGAGATCAGCGGCCCGTTCACGCGCGGCATCCGTCGGCACCACGGTCGGCGAATCCGACGTCCAGGCCTTCTCGACCCGGACCTGCCTCTTGGGGATCACGAGCCGCAGAATGTCGGAGGCCGATCCCGCGGCCCGATCCGCGACCCTGCGCGCGAGGCGGTACAGCCGATCCGGGAGCACGGGGACCGGAGAGACGACGGTGTCGACCTCGGAGAGCGGGCGGTCCGCGTCGCTCTCGGTGTCGAGCTCGACGATGTATCCGTCGACCACTCGCCCCGCGGTACGCAGCGGAACCCGCACGCGGGTCCCCGGCACGGGATCGACGATCTCCGCGGGCAGAGCGTAGTCGAAGAGCCGGTCCAGCTGCGGGAGCGGCGAGTCGAGGAGCACGCGCGCGATGCGTCGGCTCGGCGTCACCATGTGCTGCTCAGAGACCGGCGGCCCGCCGCAGCTCCTCCGCGCGGTCGGTCCGCTCCCACGTGAACTCGGGGAGCTCCCGTCCGAAGTGGCCGTAGGCGGCGGTCTGCGCGTAGATCGGGCGCAGGAGGTCGAGCTGGTCGATGATGGCCTGCGGACGGAGGTCGAACACGTCGAGGATCGCCTTCGTGATGGCCTCGTCCGAGACCTTCCCGGTGCCGAACGTCTCGACGTACAGCCCGACGGGACGCGCGACGCCGATCGCGTAGGCGACCTGCACCTCGAGGCGGTCCGCGAGACCCGCGGCGACGGCGTTCTTGGCGACCCACCGCGTCGCGTACGCGCCCGAGCGGTCGACCTTCGACGGGTCCTTGCCACTGAACGCGCCACCGCCGTGCCGAGCCGCGCCGCCGTAGGTGTCGATGATGATCTTGCGACCGGTCAGCCCGGCGTCGCCCTTGGGCCCGCCGGTCACGAACGGACCGGCCGGGTTGATGTAGTAGGTGACGTCGTCGAGGTCGAGTCCCGTCGTCGCGAGGACCGGGTCGATCACGTGCTCGCGGACCTGCGCCTGGATCTCCTCCTGGGAGATGTCCGGGTTGTGCTGCGTCGACAGGACGACGGCGTCGACGGTCTTCGGCGTGAAGCCGTCGTAGCCGAGGGTGACCTGGGTCTTGCCGTCGGGCCGCAGGAACGGCAGCACGCCCGAGCGTCGCACCTCGGTGAGACGCTCGGCGATGCGGTGCGCCGTCCACGCGGCCATCGGCATGAGCTGCGGGGTCTCGTTCGTGGCGAACCCGAACATGATCCCCTGGTCGCCGGCGCCGAGGCCGTCGAGCGGATCGATCGACGAGCCGTCGCGATGCTCCTGCGCGTTGTCGACGCCGTGCGCGATGTCGGAGGACTGCTCCCCCACCGAGACGCTGACGCCGCAGCTGTCACCGTCGAAGCCGGTGTCGCTCGACGTGTATCCGATCCCGTTCACGACCTGGCGGACGATCGTCGGGATGTCGACGTACGCATCGGTGCGGATCTCGCCGGCGACGTGCACGAGCCCCGTGGTGACGAGGGTCTCGACAGCGACGCGCGATCCCGGGTCCTTGGCGATCAGCCCGTCGAGGATGCTGTCCGAGATCTGGTCACAGATCTTGTCCGGGTGCCCTTCGGTGACGGACTCGGACGTGAACAGACGCAGGGCGCTCATCGGTGCTCCAGAACGGGATCGATCGGTGTGCGGGGATGGTCCCCATTGTGAACCGTGCCGCCGACATCAGCCGGCGGCACGGTCACAGGAGGTCACTCGGCGTGACGCAGACGGAGCTTGTCCTCGTTGATCTCGTGCAGCGCGATGGTCAGCGGCTTGTCCTCGACCGAGGAGTCGACCAGCGGGCCGACGTTGTCGAAGAGGTTGCCCTCGTGCAGATCCGAGTAGTAGTCGTTGATCTGACGCGCGCGCTTGGCCGCGTAGATCACGAGCTCGTACTTGGAGTCCACGCGGTCGAGCAGGTTGTCGATGGGGGGATCGATGATGCCCTTGTTGTGGTGTCCGGCCATGGTGGGACCTCCTGATCAGGCGACGGGATCGTCGCGAAGACGGTGCTGCGGGCGCGCGAGAGGACTCAGCGCGCAGAGCCTGAAGACAATTCTACGACCTCCGCGGCCGCGGCGGCGACGTCCTCGTTCACGACGAGGTGATCGAACTCGTTCTGCGCGGCGAGTTCGACCTTCGCGGTGCGCAGCCGGCGAGCCCGCTCCTCCGGCCCCTCGGTGCCCCGGCCGACCAGTCGCTGGACGAGTTCGTCCCACGTCGGCGGCAGCAGGAAGATGAGGGTCGCGCTCGGTTCGGCCCGGCGCACCTGGCGTGCGCCCTGCAGGTCGATCTCGAGCAGGACGGTCCTGCCGGCAGCGAGGGCGGCGTCGATGGGCGCGCGCGGTGTGCCGTAGCGCGACCGGTTGTGCACGACCGCGTACTCCAGCAGCTCGTCGGCGGCGACCAGCCGATCGAACTCGGCGTCGTCCACGAAGTAGTAGTGCACGCCGTCGACCTCGCCGGGACGCGGAGCACGTGTCGTCGCGGACACGGAGAGGTGGATCTCGGGGTTGTGCTCGCGGATGTACGCCGCGACCGTGCCCTTGCCCACGGCCGTCGGCCCGGCGAGCACGAGGAGGCGGCTCCTCGCCCCCCGCGGCACGAGGACCGGGAACCTCTCGTCCAGCCACGCCGAGAGCGCCACGCGCTGCCGCACGCCGAGACCGCCCAGACGCTTGACGGGCGAGATGTTCAGATCTGCGAGGATGCGGTCGCGCTTGCCCGCGCCGATCGCCGGGAGCGCGAGCAGGAAGTCCGTGATGCGCATCGAGCCCTCGACCGAGTCGGGGTCGGCGGTCGCCCGCGCGACGACCGTCTGCGGCGCCGTGACCCGCATCGTGAGATCGCGTTTGAGCGATGCGCGGGCGCGGCGGCGCTCCACCGCCTTGCGCGCGGCGGCGGCGCGATCGACCTCCGGAACCGGGCGTGCTTCAGCCACGGTGGGCCTCCCTGTAGTCGGCGACGCGGGCGTCGATGGCGGCCTCGAGCCCGTCCGGGCCCGCGGCGAGGATGCTGCGGCTCTCACTCGCGACGACGCTGCGGCTCATCGATCCGAAACGTCGATGCAGATCGGCGGCCGTCGCCCCCTGTGCCCCGAAGCCCGGTGCGAGGATCGGCGCCGGAGGTGTGAACGCCGCGAGTCCGGCGTCCGTCCAGTCGACCGTCGCGCCGATCACGAAACCGATGCTCCCCCACTCCCCCGTCTGCGCGCTCTCGGCGTTGCGTGCCGACACGACCGCGACGACGTCGGCCGCGACCGAGCGCCCGGTGGCGGAGACGGAGCGCTGCAGCGTGAGCGCCTCGGAGTTGCTCGTGGCGGCGAGGACGAACACACCCTTGCCGTGTTCGAGTGCGAGCTCGAACGTCCCGTCGAGCGCTCCCACGCCGAGGTACGGATTCACGGTGAGCGCGTCGGCTTCGAGCGGTGAGCCGGGGCTGAGCCACGCGGCGGCGTAGGCGTCCATGGTGGTCCCGATGTCTCCGCGCTTCGCGTCGGCGATCACGAGCAGATCCGCGGCACGGGCGGCGGCGAGCACCTCTTCGAGCGCCGCGAACCCGGCGGATCCGAAGCGCTCGAAGAACGACACCTGCGGTTTCACGATCCCGGCGCGTCCCGCGGCCGCAGCGACCGTCCGCAGACCGAACTCGCGCGCGCCCGCGGCATCCTGACCGAGCCCCCAGGCGTCCAGGAGAGCCGCATGGGGGTCGATGCCCACGCAGAGCGGGCCGCGCTCGTCCAGGACGGCGCGGACCCGCTCGCCGAAGGGAGTTGTCACACCGCGGCCTTCCGGTCGAGGGCGTACTCCTGCAGGCTCTTGACCTGGAACCCCTCGTGAGCGGCATCCATACCGCTCACTGCGGCACCGAGCACCGCCATGGTGGTGAACAGGGCCTTGTCCGCGGCCACGGCGGCGGCGCGGATCTCGTAGCCGTCCGCTCGGGCCGCACCACCGGAGGGCGTGTTCACGACGATGTCGATCGCGCCGTCGTTGATCAGGTCGACGATGTTCGTCGCGCCCGACTCCTGGGTCTCGCTGTACTTCTCGACCACAGTGACGGCGATGCCGTTGCGCGAGAGGATCTCGGCCGTGCCCTCGGTCGCGACGATCGTGAAGCCCAGCTGCTGCAGGCGGTGGGCCGGGAGGATCACCGCGCGCTTGTCCGAGTCGGCGACCGAGATGAAGACGGTGCCCGACGTCGGCATCCCGCCGTAGGCGGCCGCCTGGCTCTTCGCGAACGCGGTCGGGAAGTCGCGGTCGATGCCCATGACCTCGCCGGTCGAGCGCATCTCCGGACCGAGGACCGAGTCGACCGTCTTGCCGTCGGCCGTGCGGAACCGCTTGAACGGCAGCACGGCCTCCTTGACCGAGACGGGGGCGTCGAGTGGCACCCGCGAGCCGTCCTGCTCCGGGAGCATGCCCTCGGCCCGGAGCTCGGCGATCGTGGCACCGGCCATGACGCGGCTCGCGGCCTTGGCCATCGGGATGCCGAGCGCCTTGGACACGAACGGCACCGTGCGGCTCGCGCGGGGGTTCGCCTCGATCACGTAGAGCACGCCGGCGCTGATCGCGAACTGCACGTTCAGCAGTCCGCGGACGCCCACGCCCTCGGCGATCGCGAGGGTCGCCTCGCGGACGCGGTCGACGTCGGTGCGGCCGAGCGAGACCGGAGGCAGGGTGCAGCTCGAATCACCGGAGTGGATGCCGGCCTCCTCGAGGTGCTCCATGACGCCGCCGATGAACAGGTCGGTGCCGTCGTACAGGGCGTCGACGTCGAGCTCGATGGCGTCGTCGAGGAAGCGGTCGACGAGCAGGGGCTTGCCCTCCTCGATCACGACCTCGCCCGCGGTGCGCACGAAGTAGTCGCGCAGCGCATCGGTGCCGTACACGATCTCCATGCCGCGGCCGCCGAGCACGAAGCTCGGGCGCACGAGCACGGGGTATCCGATCTCCTCCGCGATGCGCACGGCGCCCTCGACGTCGATCGCGGTGCCGTTGCGCGGGGCGAGCAGCCCGGCATCGTCGAGCAGGCGCGAGAACAGCTCCCGCTCCTCGGCGAGGTCGATCGCCTCGGGGCTCGTCCCGAGCACCGTGTACCCGGCCGCCTCGATCCCCTTGGCCAGGCCGAGGGGCGTCTGGCCGCCGAGCTGGCAGACGACGCCGAGGATCGTGCCGCTCGCCGCCTCGGCGTCCAGCACCTCCAGCACGTCCTCGAGCGTCAGCGGCTCGAAGTACAGCCGGTCGGACGTGTCGTAGTCGGTCGACACGGTCTCCGGGTTGCAGTTGACCATGACGGTCTCGAAACCGGCGTCCGACAGCGCGAACGAGGCGTGCACGCAGGAGTAGTCGAACTCGACGCCCTGCCCGATGCGGTTCGGACCGGAGCCGATGATCACGACCTTGGTGCGATCCGAGGGCTGGACCTCGGTCTCGAAGTCGTAGCTCGAGTAGTGGTACGGCGTGAGAGCCGGGAACTCTCCGGCGCACGTGTCGACGGTCTTGTAGACGGGACGGATGCCGAGGCCGTGGCGCACGCCGCGGACCTCCTCCTCGGTGGTGCCGCGCAGCTGTGCGAGCTGCGCGTCCGAGAAGCCGTGCTCCTTGGCGTAGCGCAGCGTCGCGGCATCCAGCTCCGGCGCCGTGCGCACGAGCTCGGCCACCTCGTTGATGAGCACGATCTGGTCGAGGAACCACGGGTCCATCGCGGTGGACTCGAACGCCTGCTCGACCGTCGCACCCTTGCGCAGCGCCTGCTGCAGCGTGACGATGCGGCCGTCGGTCGGGGTCTTCGCGATCTCGAGCAGCTCCTCCACAGAGCGCTCCTCCGCGCCCCAGTGGAAGCTGGACCCGCGCTTCTCGAGCGAGCGCAGCGCCTTCTGCAGGGCCGTGGCGTAGTTGCGCCCGATCGCCATCGCCTCGCCGACCGACTTCATGGTCGTCGTGAGCGTCGCGTCGGCGGCCGGGAACTTCTCGAACGCGAAGCGCGGCACCTTGACGACCACGTAGTCGAGCGTCGGCTCGAAGCTCGCCGGGGTCACGCCCGTGATGTCGTTGGGGATCTCGTCGAGGCGGTACCCGAGAGCGAGCTTCGCGGCGAGCTTGGCGATCGGGAATCCGGTCGCCTTCGACGCCAGGGCGCTGGAGCGCGAGACACGCGGGTTCATCTCGATCACGATGATCCGGCCGTTGGTCGGATCGACCGCGAACTGGATGTTGCAGCCCCCGGTGTCGACGCCGACCGCGCGGATGATGTCGATGCCGATGTCGCGCATCTTCTGGTACTCGCGGTCCGTGAGGGTGAGTGCGGGTGCGACCGTGATCGAGTCGCCCGTGTGCACGCCGACCGGGTCGACGTTCTCGATCGAGCAGACGACGACCGTGTTGTCGGCGGTGTCGCGCATGAGCTCGAGCTCGTACTCCTTCCAGCCGAGGATCGACTCCTCCAGGAGCACCTCGGTCGTCGGCGAGTCGCGCAGACCGGCGCCGCCGATGCGGCGGAGGTCCTCCTCGTCGTACGCGAAGCCCGAGCCGAGACCGCCCATCGTGAAGGACGGGCGCACCACGAGCGGGTACCCGAGCTTCTCGGCGCCGGCGAGCAGGTCGTCCATGGTGTGGGCGATCACGCTCTTGGCGACGTCGGCGCCGGCCTCGAGGACGAGCTCCTTGAAGACCTGGCGGTCCTCCCCCTTCTTGATCGCGTCGACCTTGGCGCCGATGAGCTCGACGCCGTACTTGGCGAGGATGCCGCGCTCGTCGAGGGCCATGGCCGCGTTCAGCGCCGTCTGGCCGCCGAGCGTCGGCAGGATCGCGTCGGGCTTCTCCTTGGCGATGATCGTCTCGATGACCTCGGGGGTGATCGGCTCGATGTACGTCGCATCGGCGAAGTCGGGGTCGGTCATGATCGTCGCGGGGTTGGAGTTCACGAGGATCACGCGCACGCCCTCCTCGCGGAGCACACGGCACGCCTGGGTGCCGGAGTAGTCGAACTCGCACGCCTGACCGATGACGATCGGGCCGGAGCCGATGACGAGAACGGAGCTGATGTCGTCGCGCTTGGGCATTACTGTGCGTCCTTCTTGCTCGCGATGACCATGTCGCGGAACCGGTCGAAGAGGTAATTGGCGTCGTGCGGCCCGGCGGCGGCCTCGGGGTGGTACTGCACCGAGAAGGCCGGGAGGTCGAGGGCGCGCAGCCCCTCCACGACGTTGTCGTTGAGGCCCACGTGGCTGACTTCGATCGCGCCGTAGCCGTGCGGGCTGTCGAAGGCGCCGTCCAGAGGCGCCTCCACCGCGAAGCCGTGGTTGTGGGCCGTGATCTCGACCTTGCCGGTGACCCTGTCGAGCACGGGCTGGTTGATGCCGCGGTGGCCGAACGTGAGCTTGTACGTGCTGAGACCCAGCGCGCGTCCGAACAGCTGGTTGCCGAAGCAGATGCCGAAGTACGGCAGCTTCGCATCGAGCACCTGGCGGAGCACGGCGACCTGGCCGTCCGAGGCCGAGGGATCGCCGGGACCGTTCG
The DNA here is from genome assembly GCF_044749125.1 of Microbacterium sp. NPDC089696. NCBI lineage: Bacteria > Bacillati > Actinomycetota > Actinomycetes > Micrococcales > Microbacteriaceae > Microbacterium > Microbacterium sp. NPDC089696. The sequence goes on from NZ_JBIVHF010000001.1 coordinate 2,030,235, forward strand.
AGTAGAACACGGCGACCGGATCGATCGCGGTGATGTCGGCGAACGTCGACGACTGCGGCAGGACGTGCACCTCGAAGCCGCGGGCCGCGAGGTTGTCGATCGTCGCCTGCTTGACGCCCAGGTCGAGCACCGCGAGGTTGCCGATCTTGTCGCCCACGGCATCCGTCACGGACGCGACGTCGACCGAGACCTGCGCCGAGAGGTTCTGACCCGCCATCTCGGGGGCCTCGCGCACGATGCGCAGCTGTTCCTCGGCGTCGAGGCCGGCGGCCTCGCCCGAGAAGATGCCGCCGCGCATCGAGCCGGCGGAGCGGATGTGACGCGTGATCGCCCGCGTGTCGATGCCGCTGATGCCGACGATGCCGTCCTGCACGAGGATCTCGTCTAGGGAGGCGTTCGCGCGCCAGTTCGAGACGACGCGCGAGGGGTCGCGCACGATGTAACCGGCCACCCAGATGCGCCGCGACTCGGGGTCCTCGTCGTTCATGCCGGTGTTGCCGATGTGCGGTGCCGTCTGGAGGACGATCTGTCCGGCGTACGACGGGTCGGTGAGCGTCTCCTGGTAGCCGGACATGCCGGTGGCGAAGACGACCTCGCCGAGCGTGGTGCCCAGCGCGCCGTAGGCACGGCCGGTGTGGCGGGTGCCGTCCTCGAGGACCAGGACGGCGGGTTCGGGGAGGGAGGTCATGACTGTGCTCCTGTGTCGGGGGCAGCGGGGTCGTCCGCGGCGCCGGAGGCGGGGACGAGCTGCTGCAGTGCAGAGATGAAGTTCTTCGGGTCGCCGTCGGTCAGACGGAGATAGGAGTCGACGACGGTGTCGTCGTCGACGTTCCAGGCCACCCGGACGAGGCCGCCCGGTTCGACGACCCGATCGATCGTGACCGTCGCGCGATCGACGCCTGCGAGGCGGGACGAGGCGAGGAACACGGTCGGCGCGCCGTCGAGGCAGAGCGCCAGTCCGCGGTCGGTCACCGCTGCCTCGCCACGGGCGCGATACGCGAGCGGCGACAGGGTGAGGCGTTCGAGCGGTTGACCGTGCTTCGTCGTCGAGACGTAGAGCACCTCGTGCCGGTCGATCACCTCGGCGTGCTCGGGCACACCGAGCGGGGCCGCGAGCCCCGCGTCGCGTCGGAGACGTCGACGCCAGGCGAACGCCATCGCGAGCAGGACGAGGACGGCGAGGGCGATCATCACCGCGATCGCGACATCACGGGGGATCATGCGCGGAGCTCCTCGACCAGCGTGCCGGCATCGACGGTCAGAGCGCCGCCGTGGATCGTGTACTCGACGCGACCGGGGAGGTCGCGTCCGAGATACGGGGAGTTCGCGCTGCGTCCGTGGAGGTCGGCCTCGGTGAACACCCCTGCGACGGCGGCGTCGTACAGCGCGATCTGCGCGGGCGCTCCGACCTCGAGCGGCGAGCCGTGACCGCTGAGGCGGCCGATGTGCGCCGGGGCGGCGCTCATCACGCGCGCCACGTCGCTCCAGCCGATCAGCCCGGTCTCCACCATCGACTGGTGCACGACGCGCAGCGCGGATTCGAGCCCGACCATGCCGTTCGCCGCCGCCTGCCACTCGCACGTCTTGTGCTCGCTCGGGTGCGGCGCATGGTCGGTGGCGACGATGTCGATCGTGCCGTCGGCGAGACCCTCGCGAACCGCGAGCACGTCCTCCTCGCGGCGCAGCGGCGGGTTGACCTTGTAGCGGGCGTCGTAGCCCCGGACGAGCTCGTCCGTCAGCAGCAGGTGGTGCGGGGTGACCTCGGCGGTCACGGCGATGCCGCGCTTCTTGGCCCAGCGGATGATGTCGACGGACCCCGCCGTCGACAGGTGGCACACGTGCAGGCGGGAACCGACGTGCTCGGCGAGGAGCACGTCGCGCGCGATGATCGACTCCTCGGCGACGGCGGGCCACCCGGCGAGGCCGAGTTCGGCCGAGACCGTCCCTTCGTTCATCTGCGCGCCCTCGGTGAGGCGCGGGTCCTGAGCGTGCTGGGCGATCACTCCGTCGAACGACTTCACGTACTCCAGCGCGCGCCGCATGATGAGCGGATCGAAGACGCAGAAGCCGTCGTCGCTGAACACGCGCACCCGGGCGCGGGACGTCGCCATGGCGCCGAGCTCGGCGAGCCGCTCGCCCTTCTGCCCGACCGTCACCGCGCCGATCGGCTGCACGGTCGCGTAGCCGGCGGCGTCGCCCAGGGCGAGCTCCTGCTCCACGACGCCGGCCGTATCGGCCACAGGCGAGGTGTTCGGCATCGCGAAGACGGCGGTGAACCCACCCGCTGCGGCCGCACGTGTGCCGGTGAGGATCGTCTCGGAGGCTTCGTAGCCGGGCTCCCGCAGATGCGTGTGCAGATCCACGAGTCCTGGTAGCGCGACGAGGCCGGCGGCGTCGATCACCCGGGCGCCGGCGCGGCTCAGCCCGCTGCCGATCTCGGCGATGCGGCCGTCCTCCACGATGATGTCGGCGCTCTCGGCACCGAGAAGCTGTGCGCCGGTGATGACGAGGGTCTCGCTCACAGGTCTCCCCCTCGTTCGTCGTCTCTTTCGCCCGCCAGCAGCAGGTACAGCACGGCCATCCGGACCGACACCCCGTTCGTGACCTGTTCCAGCACCGTGGAGCGCGGCGAATCCGCCGCTTCCGAGCTGATCTCCAGCCCGCGGTTCATGGGTCCGGGGTGCATCACAATGCTATCGCCCTGAAGCGCCGCGGTACGCCGTGCGTCGAGCCCCCAGCGCCGGGAATACTCCCGCTCAGTGGGGAAATACGCGGCATTCATGCGTTCGAGCTGGATTCGCAGCATCATGACCGCGTCCGGCGCCTCGGCGAGGGCTTCATCGAGGTCGTAGACGACGCGCGCCGGCCAGAGCGAGACGTTCTGCGGCACGAGCGTCGGCGGGGCGACGAGCGTGACCTCGGCGCCGAGCGTCGCGAGCAGCCACACGTTGGAACGGGCGACACGCGAGTGGAGCACGTCGCCGACGATCACGACCCGGACGCCCGAGAGGTCGCGTCCGCGGCTCTCCGCACCGAAACGGCGCTTGCGGATCGTGAACGCGTCGAGCAGAGCCTGCGTCGGATGCTCGTGCGTGCCGTCGCCCGCGTTGACGACGCCGGCCGAGATCCACCCGCTCGTCGCGAGCGTCTGCGGGGCGCCGGAGGCGGGGTGACGGATGACGACGGCATCCGCGCCCATCGCCTGGAGCGTCTGCGCGGTGTCCTTGAGGCTCTCGCCCTTCGACACGCTGGAGCCCTTGGCGGCGAAGTTGATGACGTCGGCGGACAGGCGCTTGGCCGCCGCCTCGAAGGAGATGCGGGTGCGGGTCGAGTCCTCGAAGAAGAGGTTCACGACGGTCTTGCCGCGCAGTGTCGGGAGCTTCTTGATCTCGCGCGACTGCGTGTCGGACATGTCCTCGGCGACGTCGAGGATCCGCAGGGCGGTCTCGCGGTCGAGGGTGCGGGTGTCGAGGAGGTGCCTCATGCCTCGATCGTCACCTCCTCGGCGTGGTCGTTCTCACGCAGACGCACGTTCACGCGCTCCTGGCGCGAGGAGGGGATGTTCTTGCCCACGAAGTCCGGGCGGATCGGGAGCTCGCGGTGGCCGCGGTCCACGAGGATCGCGAGACGCACGACGGCGGGGCGTCCGATCGACTGCAGAGCGTCGAGCGCGGCGCGGATGCTGCGGCCCGAGAACAGCACGTCGTCGACGAGCACGACCGTGCGGCCGTCGATCCCCCCGGTCGGGATGTCGGTCGGCTGCGGTGAGCGGGTCGGATGCTTCGCGAGGTCGTCCCGGAACAGGGTGACGTCGAGCGCCCCCACCGGGACGGACGTCTGCGAGATCTCGCCGATCAGTCGGGCGAGGCGCTGGGCCAGAGCCACTCCGCGGGTCGGGATGCCCAGCAGGACGAGGTTCTCCGCTCCCCGGTTGGACTCGAGGATCTCGTGCGCGATACGGGTCAGAGCCCGCGAGATGTCGGCTTCGTGCAGGACGGTGCGTGCACCCATCAGCCGCTCCCTTCTCCGCCTCACAGGACGGTGTTAAAGGTTGCTTGCGTCGTCAGTCTATCCGAGCGCGGGCGGAGTGTTTCAGCTCGCCTCGCTGAGCACGGCGTCGGTGACCTCGTCGATCTTCGACGAGCGGATCGGGTGCCCAGACGTCGAGAGGCATCGGCCGGTCTTCAGATCCCACTTCCAGTCGTGCATGCTGCACGTGAGGATGCCGTCGTCGTCGACCTTGCCGGTCTTGGTGAGGTCCGCGCGAAGGTGCGGGCAGCGTCGCTGCACGACCCAGTCGCCGATCTCGGCGTCCTCGGTCTGGTCGGTCTGCTCCTGGTACCAGTTCTCGACGTACTCGATGCGGTCGACGGAGAGGCACTTGAGGAACGTCGTGAGGAACTCGTTGAACTTCCCGCTGCGGCCCACCGAGAACTGCATCGACAGGAAGATCGAGTTCGACCAGTCGATCTCGTGGTCGCGGATGTTGGTCGAGACCAGGTCCGCGGGGATCGTGTACCAGTAGATGCAGTCCTCACCGGCGTACTCGCGCACCTTCGCGCGCGAGAAGTCGACGACCATGTCGAGGTCGCCGATCCTGAACCGCACGTTGCCGCCGACTCCGAGGCGGATCGTGCGGGACTTCTTGAGGAGCGGCTCCCACCACGCCTTCAGCTCGTCGAGGATCTCCTGCGCGGACAGCACCTCCGCTCGCGACGCCTCCTCCGCACGGATCTCGTCCTGCCGCGTGGCGCGCTGCTCCTCGAGGTAGTCCCACTTCTCGTCGAAGATGTGGGCGAGCTCGGCCTCGCTGTACAGCGTCTGCTCGGTGGTGACCTCGCCGTCCTCGACGGTGACGACCGTGCCCGGCACGAAGAGCTGTCCGTCGTACTGCGGCGCCTGCTCGTGCATGTGCACGAGGAACTGCTTCTGGTCGGTGAAGATCGACTCGCCGTTGCGGCCGAGGCCGTTGAAGTCGAACAGATCGTCGCGCAGGAACATGGGCGGCCCGGCCATCGGGAAGACGTGCGGGGCGTCGACCTTCTCGATGTAGTACATCGCCCGCTTGTTCTGCGCGTCGCGCTTGAGCTGGGCGAAGTTCTGCTTGGCGTCGAGCGGCAGGTCGTAGACCATGGGCCACCAGATCGCCCCCGACACCTGCGTGAAGTACGCGTCGGGGCGACCGAAGTGCAGCAGCTTCTCGAGGTCGAGCGGATGCGAGTCGTTCTGGTTCAGCACCGATCCGGTGCCGTCGTCGACGCTCAGCGAGGAGTCTCCGATGGGTCCGTCGCTGGGGGCGCGGAGCGGCGTGATCATGATCTTCAGGTCGCCGCGCTCGATGATCTCGCCGGCCGGCGCGTACGTGATGTTCGTGTAGCCGAGCGCACGGATGTCCTGCTCGAGGTCGTCGATCGGGTACTCGGGCAGCAGGACCTCGATGTCCTTGCGGATGTAGCGCTCGAGGAGCTTCGGGTCGAAGTGGTCGCGGTGGCGGTGCGAGATGTAGAGGAAGTCGGCCTCCCGCCCGAAGCGCTCCCAGTCCAGCGCGCGGTTGTCCGGGAAGGGGAACCAGGATCCGAAGAACGAGGGTCCGAGAACGGGGTCGCAGATGATGTTCCCGCCGACCGTCTCGATGAACATCCCGGCGTGGCCGAGTCCCGTGATCCGCATGCATTCCTCCTGAGGTGAACCGTTCGATTCTACCGAGGCCCTCCTGTGCGGCCGCGGAGACCGGCCGGGAGAAATCACCGAGGGTCGAACAGCCCGCGGATGTCCTCGGCCGTCAGCGACTGTGCGAACAGGTCGTCGTCGTCCATCACCGCGGAGAACAGCCGCGCCTTGCGCCGCTGCAGATCGAGCACCTTCTCCTCGATCGTCCCGGTCGACACCATCCGATACACGAACACCTGCTCGGTCTGACCGATGCGGTGCGTGCGGTCGATCGCCTGCTCCTCGGCCGCCGGGTTCCACCACGGGTCGAGCAGGAAGACGTAATCGGCCTCGGTGAGGGTCAGTCCGAAGCCGCCGGCCTTGAGGCTGATGAGGAACACGGGCTGCTCCCCCGTCGTGAAGCCGTCGACGACCTCCTGGCGGCGACGCGTCGAGCCGTCGAGTCGTGCGAACGGTATACCCGCCGACGCGAGGCGCTCCTGTGCCAGGTCGAGGAACGACGTGAACTGGCTGAACACGAGCGCCCGGTGTCCCTCGGCCTGCAGCTCCTCGACGCGCTCGAGCAGCACGTCGAGCTTGCGGGAGCCGATCGCCGCATCGGCGTCGTCGATCAGAGCGGGTGCGAGGCTCAGCATGCGCAGGAGCGTGAGCGAGCGGAACACGATGAACCGGTTGCGGTCGAGATCCTCGAGCAGACCGAGCACCTTCTGGCGCTCGCGCTGCAGAACCACGTCGTACAGGGCGCGGTGCGCCGTGCTCAGCTCGACCTCGAGCAGCTGCTCCTGCTTGGGAGGGAGGTCTGCCGCGACGCGTTCCTTCGTGCGTCGCAGCACGAGGGGGCGGATGCGTCGACGCAGTTGTGCGAGCCGGCGGCGGCGGTAGTCCCCTCCCTCGGCGTTCTCCGGGACCTTCCCCTGCTCGATGGGCTGCAGATAGTGCTCCCGGAACGCGCGCGCCGACGCGAACAGCCCGGGTGCGGAGAGGGACAGGAGCGCCCAGAGCTCGCTGAGGCTGTTCTCCATCGGTGTGCCCGTCACCGCGAACGTCACCGCCGCGTCGAACGACGCCATCGCCCGGTGGGCCCTCGTCGCCGGGTTCTTCACGAACTGCGCCTCGTCGAGCACCAGTCCGGCCCAGGACACACGGGCGAACTCCTCCTCGTCGAGACGGGCGACCGCGTACGAGGTCACGACGACGTCGGCGCCCGCGGCTGCCGCGACGACGGAGGCGCCGCCCGACGCGACCGTGCCCTCCACGAGCGCCACGCGGAGGTCCGGCACGAAGCGCGTGGCCTCGGCGCGCCACGCACCCGTGACCGACGTCGGCGCGACGACGAGGAACGGACGCGTCTCGCCCTGCTCTCGCGCGTGCTGCATCAGGGCCAGCAGCTGCAGCGTCTTGCCGAGTCCCATGTCGTCGGCGAGGATGCCCCCCAGGCGGTGTCGCCAGAGGAACGCGAGCCAGTCGAAGCCCGACTTCTGGTACGGCCGCAACGTCGCCCGGAGCCCCTGTGGCACCGGGGTCGACGGAACGCCCGAGGCCTCGCGGAGTCCATCGGCCGTCGCCCGCCAGGCGACGGCCGGCAGCGCCTCATCGGCGAGGTCCTCGAACTCCTCCCAGAGATCGACCTGGTAGCGGCTGATCCGCGGACCCGTCTCCCACTCGTCGAGTCCGCCCGCCTCGTCGATCAGGTCCCGGAGACGTCCGAGTGCGGGGTGCGCGAGCGAGAAGTAACCGCCGTCGGCGAGCAGGAGCTTCTTCCTCCCTCGACTCAGAGCGGTGAACAGAGGCTCGAACGGGATGCTCCGGCCGTCGATGCGGACGAGCACCCCGAGATCGAACCAATCGGCATCGGTGGTCTCGACGGTGGAGATCGTCACCTCGGGCTCACCGCTGAGCTCGTGATAGGCTTTGCGCCGTCCGCTGACGATCACGGTCACGCCGTCGGCCTCGAGCGCCGGAACCCCTGTCGCCACGAACTCGGCGGCGTCGACGTCGTGCACCGACCCCTGTGCCGCGAATGCGAGCGGCGTCGCACGGGTCCAGCTGTCGACGAGCCCCGCGCGGACGTCGTCCTCCGCCTGCGCGTCCCGTATCGCGTCGTTCGTCGACGAGAGCGGAAAGCGGCCGAATCCGGCGTACTCCCACTCGAACGTCCAGCGAACCACGTCCCCCGCCTGGAAGGCGACCGTGAGCACGGGGACCGGCGGCGGCAGCACAGGAACCGGAACCCCGCCCCGAGCGCGCACCGTGATGCGACGAGCCAGCAATGGATACGCGTCGCGCAGGAATGCCGTCTCCTCGTCGGCGACGACCTCGACCCCCGCGGGCGCCGCGAGGAGAGCGCGCACGGCCGGGTCGAGCGCCGTCTCCCCCAGCCGCACCTCCAGGCCTCGGCCCACCGCCGAGACGGCGTACACGCCTGTGGTGCCGATCGCGTGGAGATCCGGTGCGGCCACCGTGCGACCGTCGACCGACGCCTCGGCGTGCACGAGGAGAGAGCCCGACTCCTCGCGACGGATCTCCGCCGAGACGGCGACGGTCTCGGCGAGACCGACTGCGACGGTCTTCTGCGTCGAGACGAACGGGATGCCGAGTCCGGCGGCCTCGCGCAGATGCGGCCACAGGAGGGACGACTCGACGTGGTCGAGGATCAGCCACTCGCCGGAGGCGCCGGAGAGCAGCGAATCCCGGGAGATGTTCAGCAGATCCCCGAACCAGCGCGACGTCGCGGCGGCGAACTGCGTTCCGGGGCGGCGCACCTGGTCCCAGGAGACCCCGCTCTGGATCCAAGCGCCGGTCGCCTCGCTGCGCACGAGCGGTCGCACACCGAGGAGCACCTCTCCCTCGCGTTTCGCTATATCGCGCGGAGTGGCCGCGCGCTGAGGACGGGCCGACCAGGACCCGCGCAGATCACGGAGTCGCAGCTCGACCCCGAGCGCGACAGGGACCCGTGGTCCGCTCTCGCGCGCGGGGAGCAGCGATCGCCAGTCGTTCATCCGGCCATCGTTCCGTGAGCCGCCGACATCGACGCCGCCGGCATCCTCGTGGACCGCGCTCAGGCGGCGCGCGCCACCCGGGCGAGCACGCCGTGCACGAAAGCGCCCGAGTCGTCGGTCGAGAACTCCTTGGCGAGTTCCACCGCCTCGTCGATCGCGACCGCGGTGGGCACCTGGTCGTTGTACAGGATCTCCCACACGCCGATGCGCAGCAGAGCCCGATCGACCGCGGGCATGCGCTCCAGACGCCAGTCGCGGCTGTGCGTCGTGATCTGCTCGTCGATCTCGTCACGGTGATCGACGATCCCGTCGACGACCTCGCGGGCGTACAGCCAGGAGGCCTCTCGCGCAGGCTCGCTCGCCGCGCGGGTCGCCTCCGCGGCGAGGGTCACGGCCAGGTCGTCTCCGCGGACGTCCGAGGAGAAGAGGATGTCGAGTGCGCGCTTGCGCGCCTTCGTCCGGGCGCTCACGCCTTACTTCTCGCGACCGAGGTAGTCACCCGTGCGGGTGTCGACCTTGACCTTGGTGCCGGCCTCGACGAAGAGCGGGACCTGGATCTCGTATCCGGTCTCGAGCGTGGCGGGCTTCGTGCCTGCCGAGGACCGGTCGCCCTGCAGACCCGGCTCCGTGTACGTGATCTCGAGGATCACGGAGGCCGGCAGGTCGAGGTACAGCGGGTTGCCGTTGTTGAGCGCGATCGTGACCTGCTGGTTCTCGAGCAGGAAGTTCTTGGCGTCTCCCACGGTCGCTGCGCCGACCGTGATCTGGTCGAAGTCCGTCTGATCCATGAACACGTAGCCGTCACCGTCCGTGTACAGGTACGTGTAGTCGCGGCGGTCGACGTTCTCGATCTCGATCTTCGCGCCCGCGTTGTAGGTGCGGTCGACGACCTTGCCCGACACCACGTTCTTGAGCTTGGTGCGCACGAACGCCCCGCCCTTGCCCGGCTTGACGTGCTGGAACTCGATGACGCTCCAGAGCTGTCCATCGATGCTGAGGACGACGCCGTTCTTGATGTCTGCGGTAGATGCCATGTGCGGGAGTTCCGTTTCGTGAGTCCGTGGGGGCCGCTCGCCGCCGGATGGCAGGGCGGGCCGACAGTCGATTCTACGGGATGAGCGCCGCGAGCTGTCGCACGGCGGTCGCGTAGCCCTCGACGCCCTCGCCGACGACCCGCACAGCGGCGACGTCGTGCAGGTACGAGTGGTGGCGGAACTCCTCCCGGGCGTACACGTCGGAGATGTGCACCTCCGCGAACGGCAACGAGACCCCGGTCAGGGCGTCGCGCAGCACGACGGACGTGTGCGTGAGCCCGCCGGGGTTGATCACGATGCCGGCGCAGTCCGCGCGGGCATCGTGGATCGCGTCGATCAGCACGCCCTCGTGGTTGCTCTGGATCGAGCGGACCTCGAAGCCCGCCTCCTGCGCCGCCCCCGTCGTCAGGGCGACGATGTCATCGAGCGTCGCGGTCCCGTACACCTCCGGCTCCCGCGTGCCGAGGAGGTTGAGGTTCGGTCCGTTCACGAGCAGGATGCGCCGGGTCACTCGCCGACCTCCTGATACGCGGCGAAGAGCAGGGACTCGTCGGGAGCCTGGAGCACCGTCGGCTTCCCGATCTCGTCGAGCAGGATGAACCGCAGCATCCCTCCCCTGGTCTTCTTGTCGCGCTGCATCGTGGCGAGCAGCGTCCGCCAGGCACCGGCGCGGTAGGTCGTCGGCAGTCCCAGCGACTCCAGGATCGTCCGATGCCTCTCGGCCGACGCGTCGGACAGGCGCCCGGCGAGGCGTGAGAGCTCCGCGGCGTAGACCATGCCGATCGAGATCGCCGCGCCGTGGCGCCAGCGGTAGCGCTCCGCGTGCTCGATCGCGTGGCCGAGAGTGTGGCCGTAGTTGAGGATCTCCCGCTGACCGGCCTCGCGGAAGTCGTCCGAGACGACCTTCGCCTTCATGTCGATCGCGAGCTCGATCGCGCGTCGGAACTCCGGCGTGGTCGTGTCGACGGCACGCGCGGGGTCGGCCTCCACGATGTCGAGGATCTCGGGCGCCCAGATGAATCCGGCCTTGACGACCTCCGCGAAGCCGGCCGTCGCCTCGTTCGCGCTCAGGCTCCCGAGCTCGTCGAGGTCGCCGATCACCGCGCGCGGTGCCCAGAACGCCCCGACGAGGTTCTTGCCCTCCGCCGTGTTGATTCCCGTCTTTCCGCCGACGGACGCGTCGACCAGCCCGAGCACGGTGGTGGGCACCTGCACGAGCTGCACGCCGCGCAGCCACGTCGCCGCCACGAACCCCGCGAGGTCGGTCACGGCGCCGCCGCCGTAGCCGACCACCGCGTCCGACCGCGTGAAGTCGGCCTGCCCCATGACCTGCCAGCAGAAGGCGGCGACCTCGATGCGCTTGCCCTGCTCGGCATCGGGCACCTCGGCCAGCAGGACCTCGCGCTGACCGTTCGTCGTATCGGCGAGGAGTCGATCGCGCAGCTCGGCCGCGCGGGCCGCGAGCGTCGGCGGGTGCACGATGAGCACCTTCCGGACGCCGGCGTCGAGGGCGTCCGACACGCGGTCGAGGATGTCCCGCCCGATCGTGATGTCGTAGGGGGTCTCCCCCGTGACGCTGATGGTCGTGCTGCTCATGCCTGCTCTCTCCTCCATGCGGCGATCTCCTCGGCGATGCGGTGCATCGGCCGTCGGGACGTGTCGAAAGTCGTGGACGCGACGTCCTCGTACCAGCCTCGGCGCGCCTCGAAGATGCGGGTCCAGCGGCCGACGGGATCCTCTCCCTCGAGCAGCGGTCGACCGCCGCCGGCGATCCGATCCGCCACCGCCTCGGGCGTCACCGTCAGGAACACGACCGGATGCTTCCGCAGGAGCGCTCGGGTCCCTTCGTCGGTCACGGCTCCGCCGCCCAATGAGACGACGCCGCCCTCGCTCAGCGCTGCCGCGACCGCGTCGCGCTCGAGCTCCCGGAAGTGCGACTCGCCGAACTCGGCGAAGATCGCCGGGATCGGACCGTGAGCCGCGACGACGCGCTTGTCGGTGTCGATGAACGGGATGCCCAGCTTCCGCGCGACGCGTCGTCCCACACTGGTCTTGCCGGCGGCCATGGGACCGACCAGCACCAGCGTGAGCCGCTCAGCCTCGCTCGTCATGCGCGATGAGCGCCGCCTCGGAGGCCGGGGTCGTGCGCAGCTCGGCGGGGATCGCGTCGAGGTATCCCTCGAGGTTGCGTCGTGTCTCGCGCACGCTGTCGCCGCCGAACTTCTCCAGCACGGCACGCGCCAGCTCGACGGCGACCATCGCCTCGGCGACCACGCCCGCAGCCGGGACCGCGCAGACGTCCGAGCGCTGGTGATGCGCCGTGGCGTCGTCGCCGGTCGCGATGTCGATCGTGCGGAGGGCGTGCGGCACGGTGGCGATGGGCTTCATGCCGGCACGGACCCGCAGCACCGTGCCCGTCGACATGCCGCCCTCGGTGCCGCCGGCACGGTCGGACCCTCGCGTGATGCCGTCGGCCGTGGCGAAGAGCTCGTCATGAGCGGCGGAGCCGCGCCGGCGCGTCGTCTCGAAGCCGTCGCCGACCTCGACGCCCTTGATGGCCTGGATGCTCATGAGCGCCTGCGCGAGACGGGCGTCCAGGCGGCGGTCCCAGTGCACGTGCGAGCCGAGCCCCGGAGGCAGCCCGTACGCGAGCACCTCGACGATGCCGCCGAGCGTGTCGCCGTCCTTCTTGGCGTCGTCGACCTCGGCGACCATGCGTGCGGACGTGGCGGGGTCGAAGCAGCGCAGCGGATCCGCGTCGAGGCGCTCCACGTCGTCGGGCGTCGGCAGCGCGGAGCCCTCGGGCACCTGCACGGGGCCGATCGAGAGGGTGTGACTGACGAGGCGGATGCCGAGCTCACCGAGGAAGGACCGCGCGACGGCTCCGAGCGCCACGCGGGCGGCGGTCTCTCGCGCACTCGCCCGCTCGAGGATCGGGCGGGCCTCGTCGAAGTCGTACTTCTGCATGCCGACGAGGTCCGCATGTCCCGGGCGGGGGCGGGTGAGCGGCGCACTGCGGCCACGGGACTTGTCCGTGAGCTCGACGGGCTCGGGGTTCATGACCTCGACCCACTTGGGCCATTCGGTGTTGCCGATGCGGAGCGCGATCGGGCTGCCGAGGGTCTTGCCGTGGCGCACGCCGCCGGAGATCGAGAGCTCGTCCTGCTCGAACTTCATGCGGGAGCCGCGGCCGTAGCCGAGCTTGCGGCGGGCGAGGTCTGCCTGGATCGCCTCGGACGACACCGGGACGCCCGAGGGCAGGCCCTCCATGACGGCAATGAGTTCTGGGCCGTGCGATTCGCCGGCCGTGAGCACGCGGAGCATTGCTCTAGTCTCCCACGCGTCGCACCCCTGCTCGTGCCGCGTGTCGGTCTACGACCCGAGGGCCTCGCGCATCGCCGTCAGGACGCGCGATTCACCGTCGAGCGGGACCTCCGTGTCCGCGTGGTGGAAGACCCGGATCTGGCGAACGGCCTGGTGCAGGAGCATCCCGAGCCCGGAGATCGTCGTGCCCGGCCACCGCTCCGCGAGCGACGAGGGCCAGGGCGAGTACGCGACGTCGAACAGCACTCCCCCCGTGCTGGCGAGCGGCTCGACGATGCTCTCGCCGAGCGCGCTGCCTCCGGGGAGGGTCGCGACGGTCAGGTCGACCGGGGCCGCGACGTCGTCGAACGTGCGGATGCCGGTGTCGATGCCCAACCGGAGGGCGAGATCCCGGAGGGGCGCAGCCTTCTCCGGCCGGCGCGCCCGCAGGTCGACGCGGCGCGCGCCCATCTCGGCCACCGCGACCAGAGCGGATGCCGCCGTCGCACCCGCTCCGAGGATGCGGACGCGCTCGACCCGGTCGAGGCCGTCCTCACGCAGCGCGTCCACGATGCCGCCGACATCGGTGTTGAAACCGTGCACGCGGTCGGCGAGGAGCAGCGTGTTCACGGCGCCGGTGAGTTCGGCATGGCGATCGCGAACCTCGGCGGCGCGGTACGCACGCTCCTTGAGCGGCATCGTGAGCGAGAGGCCCCGCCAGGTGTCGTCCAGCGACCCGAACGCTTTCTCGAACCCCTCCGCGTCGACCTGCCGACGCGTGTAGTCCCACTCCAGTCCGAGAACGCGGTACGCGGCGGCGTGCAGCTGCGGCGACCGGGAGTGCGCGATCGGGTCGCCCCACACCGCGAGTCGAGTGCGGGTCATCCGGCCGCGCATCCTCCGTCGGGGTTCTCCTTGCACCACTGGTCCCACTTCTCGACGCCCTTGAGGTGCTCCTCGTAGGTCTCGGAGAACTGCGTCTCCCCGGTGGCGAGGTTCACCGTGACGAAGTACAGCCACGGACCGTCGGCCGGATTCATCGCCGCCTTGATCGCGGCGTCGCTCGGACTGGCGATCGGGGTGACGGGCAGCCCCGTGTTGACGTAGGTGTTCCAGGGGTTCGGGTCGGCCAGTGCCTCGGCGGAGCTCGACACGACACCCTCGTGCAGTGACCCGTAGCCGTACTGCGCGGTCGAGTCCATCTGCAGTTTCATGTCGATGTCCAGACGGTTCTGGATGACGCGCGAGACCTTGTCGAAATCGGCGGTGAGGCCCTCGCGCTGGATGATCGAGGCGATCGTCAGCACGCGCTGCGCATCCTGCGCCGGCACACCCGCCGCGTTCAGCGACTCCCACGTGCGATCCACCATGCGCTGGATGACGCCCTGAGCGGTCACGCCGGGGTCGAAGGTGTAGACGGCCGGGAACAGCCATCCCTCGAGGCTCTGCGCGTCGACGCCGTAGGCCGCGGGCCCGAGGTCGATCGCCGCCTGAAGATCCTCGATCGGCATGTTGAGGGACTCCGCGATGCCCGGCAGCGAGGAGCTGATCGTCCCGCCCTCCGACACGCTCGCCGAGTTCTCCATCTTGTTCGCCGGGTCCTGGAGCGCGGCCAGGGCATCCTCCGCGGTCATCTTCTCCTGCATCCGGTAGATGCCGGGGTAGAAGGTCACCGCGATGTTCTCGTCGACCAGATAGTCGTAGAAGACGTCCTCGGTGCGGGTGACGCCCGCTTCGAACAGCGCCGTGGAGACGGGGCCGCCGGTATCGCCGTCCTTGATCGTCACCAGCACCTCGCCGGTCGCGATCCCGGGCTCCCAGTCCTGGGGATCACCCCAGCCGAGCGCGTCGCTGATCTTGTCGCCGTAGGTGTTCCAGGCCCACACCCCCGCGCCGACGATGCCTCCGAGGATGGCGAGCACGATGATGAGAGCGACGAGGCAGCCGGTGCGGCGCTTCTTCTTCACCGCGGCTCCGCGCCTGTCCTCGGCCACGGGTTCGCTGTGGAAGAGGTCCTCCAGCCGCCCTCCGGCCGCGGGGGCTTCGGACGTCGAGGAGTCGGCGGGCGCGACATCCTCCGCCGGCGTGCGCGTGAGGGGCATGGCCCTGGTGGGAGTGCCCTCGTCGGGGGTCGGAGTCTCCGCACGGGGCGCGGCGACGGGAGCGCCGTCCGCCGTGGACTCGTCCGCGGCGGCCTCCGGCACCGGGGCGGCGGACCGGGCGGCGCCGTCGTCCGCGAGATCGTCGCGAGACGCCTCGGGGACGGCGGGACCGGCAGCGCGGCTCGCGGCCTCACGCGCCGCTCGACGCGAACCCGGAGCGGGCGGCGTGTTGTCCACCGTCGGGCTCTGCTGCGTCGGGTCGGGAAGGTTCTCGAACAGGTCGCCCAATCGGGCGTCCGGATCGTGCCGGGGGGAAGCACTCTCGCGTTCGGGCATCGTCAGGGGGACTCCTCGTCGAGCGGAATCGTGGAGCCGGGCGGGTTTCCCGTGCTCTTCTCCGTGTCTATCGCCTGCTGCAGAAGGACCACAGCGGCGACCTGATCCACAATGCTACGAGAGTTCTTCTGGGATCTGCCCGAAGATCTCAGCGCGGCGTGTGCGGTGACCGTGCTCAGCCGCTCGTCGACGAGCCTCGCGGGCGTGCCGATCCGGCTCTGCAGCGCTGCCGCGAACTCCCGTGCGTCTGCGGTCGATGCCGTGTCGACACCGCGGAGGTTCACGGGGAGGCCGATCACGATCTCGAGGGGCACGTACTCGGTCGCGATCTCCGCGATGCGGTCGAGTGCCGCATCGTCGCGTGCGACGGTCTCCACCGGAACGGCGAGCATCCCGTCGGGGTCGCACCGGGCGACGCCGATCCGAGCCCGGCCGACGTCGATCCCGAGGCGCACCCCGCGGCGGAAGCCCGTCACGCTGCCTGCAGCTCCTGAGAGACGGCCTCCAGCGCGGCGGACATCGCCGCAGCATCCGTCCCTCCACCCTGCGCGACGTCGTCACGTCCGCCGCCGCCGCCGCCGAGCACCGCGGCCGCGCGCTTCGCGAGCACACCCGCCTTGGCTCCGGCCGCTCGTGCGGAGTCGTTCGTGGCGACGACGACGACGGGTCGTCCGTTCACGACGGCGCCGAGAGCCACGACCGCGGGGTCGCTGCCGAGACGCTCGCGCACGCCGAGCACGAGGTCGCGCACGTCGTCCGCCGAGGCGACGTCGCCGAGCGACTGCGCGGCGACGTGGAAGGCGCCCACGCGCGTCGCGGCGTCGGCGATCGCGGGGACCTGTCCGGCACGCTCCTTGGCCTCGAACTGCGCGATGCGCTTCTCGGCGGCCTTCAGGCTCGACGACAGGTCGGCGATGCGCTCGGCGAGCTGATCGCGCGGGGTCTTGAGGGATGCCGTGAGCTGGGAGACCAGTGCACGCTCCGCGGCGAGCTCCCGGAACGCGTCCTGACCCACGAGGGCCTCGATGCGGCGATTGGACGCGCCGACCGACGACTCCCCCACGACGCTGACGAGACCGATCTCGGAGCTGGACGCCACGTGCGTGCCGGCGCAGAGCTCGCGCGACCACGGGCCGCCGATGTCGACCATCCGCACGACATCGCCGTACTTCTCGCCGAACAGCGCCATCGCGCCGGCCTCCTTGGCCTCGTCGAGCGTGAGGATGCGCGTGGTGACCTCGAGAGCGTCGTTCACGGCGCGGTTCGTGATCTCCTCGATCTCGGTGCGGGTCTCCGACGAGAGCGCCTGCGACCAGGCGAAGTCGAAGCGCATGTACCCGGCGCGGTTGAGTGATCCCGACTGTGTGGCGGTCGGGCCGAGCGTGTCGCGCAGCGCCGCATGCACGAGGTGTGTGGCCGAATGCGCCTGACGCGCGGCCCGACGGTTCGCGGCGTCGACGACCGTGGTCGCGGCAGCGCCGACGGCGACGGAGCCCCGGGTGACCTCGACCGTGTGGCTGATGAGTCCGGGAACCGGCTTCTGCACGTCGAGGACCTCGAGCTCGTAGCCGGGGCCGACGATCACGCCCTTGTCGGCGACCTGACCGCCGGATTCCGCATACAGCGTGGTCTCGGCGAGCACGACCTCGGCGATCTGGCCCTCGATAGCGATCTTCTCGACCTGACCGTCGACGAGGATGCCGAGCACGTGCGAGTCGACCTGGAGCTCGGAGTACCCGTCGAAACCGGTCTCGCCGAGGGCGCGGAGGTCGCGGTACACCGAGACGTCGGCGAGCTGGCGCTTGCGGTTGCGGGCGTCGGCCTTGGCGCGGTCCCGCTGCTCCTTCATGAGCGAGTCGAACGCCGCCCGATCGACGTCGAGCCCCGCCTCCTCGGCGACCTCGAGCGTGAGATCGATCGGGAAGCCGTACGTGTCGTGCAGCAGGAACGCCTCACGGCCGCTGAGCGCCGTCGACCCGCTCTTCTTCGTGTCGTCGAGAGCGAGGTCGAGGATCGTGGATCCCTGGGCCAGCGTGCGGCGGAACGTCTCCTCCTCGGCGAACGCCGCGGACGACAGCGTCGTCCAGTCGGCCTCGAGCACCGGGTAGGCGGACTTCATGGCGTCGCGCGAGGCGGAGAACAGCTCGGGGAACGCCGGCTCGTCGACACCCAGGAGACGCATCGCGCGCACCGTGCGGCGCATGAGACGGCGGAGGATGTAGCCGCGGCCCTCGTTGGACGGACGCACGCCGTCGGAGAGCAGCATGAGCGAGGAGCGCACGTGGTCGGCGACCACGCGGAAGCGCACGTCATCCTCGTGCACGGCTCCGTAACGTCGGCCGGAGAGCTCCACGGCGCGGTCGAGCACGGGACGCACCTGGTCCGTCTCGTACATGTTCTCGACGCCCTGCTTGAGGAAGGCGACGCGCTCGAGTCCCATCCCGGTGTCGATGTTCTTCATCGGCAGCTCGCCGACGATGTCGAACTCCGTCTTGCCTCGGATGTTGTCGATGAAGTCCTGCATGAACACGAGGTTCCAGATCTCCAGGAACCGGGTGTCGTCCGCCGCGGGACCGCCGTCCACGCCGTACGAGGGGCCGCGGTCGAAGAAGATCTCGCTGTCCGGGCCGCCCGGGCCGGGCTGGCCGGTGTTCCAGTAGTTGTCCGCGCGGCCGAGTCGCTGGATGCGCTCGGGCTTCAGGCCGATGATGTCGCGCCAGATCGCCTCGGCCTCGTCGTCGGTCTCGTACACCGTGACCCAGAGGTCCTTCTCGTCGAAGCCGAGTCCGCCGTCGGCCTCGGAGCTCGTCAGCAGCTCCCAGGCGTAGCGGATCGCCCCCTCCTTGAAGTAGTCGCCGAACGACCAGTTGCCCAGCATCTGGAAGAAGGTGCCGTGGCGGGCGGTGCGTCCGACCTCCTCGATGTCGTTCGTGCGGATGCACTTCTGGACGTCGGCGATGCGCGGGTGAGGGGCGGGCACGACGCCGGTCAGGTACGGGATCATCGGCACCATGCCCGCGACGGTGAAGAGCAGCGAGGGGTCGTCGCTGACCAGCGAGGACGAGGGGACGATGAGGTGGTCGTTCTTCTCGAAGTAGTCGAGGTAGCGCTGCGCGATCTCCGCAGTGTTCATGGGTGTGCCGGGTGTCCTTGCGTACGGGGTGGGATGGCGGGCGGTCGCGCGGCGGTCGTGCGCCGAGGCTCAGTCGTCCGCGGGGTCGGAGAGTCGGGCCTGCTGCTCGCGATAGGCGTCGCCGATGATCCCCGTGAACTCGTTGATCCTGGCGTCGACCTCGGCGAGGATGTCATGACCGCGGGGGTCCTTGTTCATGAAGTGCGCCGCGACGAAGCCGCCGATCACACCGATCAGGAACCACAGCACGTTCTTCATGTCGTCATCCTCGTGTTCGACCCGCGGAGGCGCGGTCTCTCCATCGTAGGCGGAAACGACAGAGGGCGTCGGGTGAACCCGACGCCCTCTGCTGTGCCGCTGGTGATCAGCGAGCCGCGTAGTACTCGACGACGAGCTGCACTTCACAGGTCACGGGGACCTCGGAGCGCTTCGGACGACGCACGAGACGGGCCTGGAGCTTGTCGAGCTCGACCTCGAGGTAGCCGGGAACGGGGGGAAGCACCTCGGCGTGGCCGCCGGCTGCCGCCACCTGGAAGGGCTCGGTGCCCTCGCTCTTGGGCTTGACGTGGATGAGCTGACCCGGCTTCACGCGGAACGACGGGCGGTCGACGAGCTGGCCGTCGACGAGGATGTGACGGTGCACGACGAGCTGACGAGCCTGCGCGGTGGTGCGGGCGAAGCCCGAACGCACGACGAGGGCGTCGAGACGCATCTCGAGGAGCTCGACGAGGTTCTCACCGGTCAGGCCGTCCTGGCGGCGGGCCTCGTTGAACGTGTTGCGCATCTGCTTCTCGCGGATGCCGTACTGCTCGCGCAGACGCTGCTTCTCACGCAGACGGACGGCGTAGTCGCTGTCGGCCTTGCGCTTGGTGCGGCCGTGCTCGCCCGGAGCGTAGGGACGCTTCTCGAGGTAGCGGGCGGCCTTCGGGGTGAGGGCCACGCCGAGGGCGCGGCTGAGACGGACCTTGCGGCGGTCCTGGGACTTCGTGGTCACGAAGCTGTCCTTCCGATGACGCGGTCGCGGCTTTCGCGACTCGCGGACGTATCACCGCGTCCTGCCTTGGAGCGCACGCCGGGGCGCCAGCAAGGTGTGGTGTGAACGAGGAGATGCCCGAAAACTCGGTTTCGAGCCGATCAAGTCTAACAGATCGACTCCGGTGCCCGCGGACCCCCCGATCGCGGCGATCGTCGACGGATAGGATGCCTCTCGTGCCAGAGGTCGTCGACGTCCGCCTCGAGGCGGCCGACGCGCTCGACCCTTCGCGCTTCGCTCACCCGGACGCGCGGAAGGCCGCCGACTACATCCGGCTCCTCGCGGAGGACGGCGTGGCGTCGGCGGTGGCGAACGCCCGCGGAACGATGCTCGCGATCGTCGTCGACGACGCGGTCGTGCTCCCCCTCTTCCTCCCCGACGCCCGTTCGAACGCCAACACGGCCTACACCTCTTCGATGTACGCGCACTACGTCTCTTACGCACGCGCGGAACTCCGGGAGCTGCGATCGCCCATCGCCGAGCGCCTCGCCGCGATCGCGCTCCTCCCTGTGGCGGCGATGCTGCGGATGGCGCGCATAGACGAGGCCGTGTACGTCAACAACTGGCTGCTGTCGACCAACCTGTACCCGGCGCTCGCCCCCGCCGCGGTCGAGGCGGTCACGAGGGCGGTGGCCGCACGGTTCCGGGGGCGCTACGTCGTGTGGAACTCGATCAACGCGGACACGACGGGTGCCCTGCACGCTCGGATGCGTGATCTCGGCTACCTCCCGCTGTTCAGCCGCAGCATCTGGGTCCAGGACGTGTACGAGGGTCTCGGCAGCCGTGTCGAGCACGTGCTCCGTCGTGAGCGCCGCCTCGCCGCGCGGTCGGAACACCGGTTCCGCGGCTCCCGTCCCCACCGCGACGACCTCGACCCGGTGCGCGCCGCCGACCTGTACCGTCGGCTCTACGTCGACAAGTACTCGGCCCACAACCCGCAGCTCACCTCTCGGTTCATGGCGCGGACGCACGACGCCGGAATCGTCGACTACGAGGTGCTCGCCCGTGGGGACGGGGAGGCGGTCGGCGTCATCGGCCACATCGCGCTCAACGGCGTCCTCACCACCCCGGTGCTCGGCTACGACCTCGACCGTCCGCGGGAGGACGGCCTCTACCGCATCCTGTCCATCCGCCTGCAGGACAAGGCTCGAGACCTCGGTCTCGTCTTCCACAGCAGCGCGGGCGCCGGGGAGTTCAAGAAGAGCCGCGGCGCGAAGAACCGCATCGAGTACCGCATGGTCGTGCTCGACGGCGTGCCGCGGTGGCGCGCCGCGCTCGTGCGCAGCTTCGCGGCGCTCGCCGAGCGGGTGGTCGTGCCGATGATGATGCGCCGGGGACTCTGATGCGCGTGCTCGTGCTGGGCGGCCGGTCGCTCGTGGCCCTCGACATCGTCCGCAACCTCGGTCGGCACGGTCACGACGTCTACGTCTCCGAGTCGGTCGCGGTGAATCCCGCTGCCTGGTCGCGGTACGCCCACGGGAGCGTCCGCATCCGCTCGCCCCGATTCCGCTTCCCTGCCTTCCTGCAGGATCTCGCGACGGCGATCGAGACGCACGACATCGACCTCGTCGTCCCCACCTGCGAGGAGACCTTCTTCGTCGCGCGAGGCGCCGACTGGCTGCGGCGGCGCTGTCCCGGGGTGCGGATCGCCGCGGGGTCGTTCGCGCACATCGCCGCGCTCCACGACAAGCTCGGGGCCATGCGGACCCTCGGACGGCTGGACGTTCCGGTGCCCGCGACACGACTCGTGCGCGGGGCCGAGGACCTCGGCGCGCTGCTGCGGAGCGACCGGAGCCGGACGCTCGTGCTCAAGCGGCGCTTCTCGCGATTCGGGACGCACGTGCGACTCCTGGCCCGCGAATCGCGGCGCCTGCGGCCGCCGATCGCCTTCGGTCACGGGGACGACCACTGGGTCGCGCAGGAGTTCGTCGAGGGGCGCCTGCACTGCGCCTACGCCTTCGCCCACGAGGGACGCGTCCTGGCCTCGGTGCAGTACGCGGATGCCGCGGCTGCGTCGTTCGAGGTCCTGACGTCGTTTCAGCCGGTCCACGAACCCCGGTTCCAGGAGGCGATCGAGCGTGCGGTGGCGGGCCTCCGCTACTCGGGGCACATCTCGTTCGACGCGATCGTCGCGGAGGACCGCATCGCCGTCATCGAATGCAATCCGCGGGTCACCAGCGGCATCCACTGTCTCGCGAGCGCCGACTTCGGCGGGCTCTTCGCCGCCGAGGAGCCGTCCGGGTCGACGCAGACCGTCGCGCCCGCGCAGATCCGTGTGATGAACCTGCTCCGCCGGAGACGGGGCGCTCGAGGCATCCGCGATGTCGTACACGCCGGGGACGACCCGATGCCCTCCGTCGCCTACGCCCTGCTCCTCGGCGGTTTCGCTCTCACCGCGCTCCGGCAGCGGATCCCGCTCGCCGCCGCGACGACCCACGACATCGAGTGGAACGGCGAGGACCTTCCGCTGCCGTGAACCGGATCCGCCCGGCTCCCTGCGGTCAGCGCCCGTCGAGGATGCGGCGGATGCGCTCGAGCCGCGCCGAGATGTCGCGCTCGGCGCCGAGGTTCTTGGGCTCGTAGTAGCGGCGTCCCTGCAGCTCGTCCGGCAGGTACTGCTGCGGGAGGATGCCGAACTCGCTGTCGTGCGGATACACGTAGCCCCGTCCATGACCGAGCCGCTTGGCCCCCGGATAGTGGGCGTCACGCAGATGCAGCGGCACCCGTCCGAAGCCGCCGGCGCGGATGTCGGCGATCGCGGCGTCGATGCCGGAGTAGGCGGCGTTGGACTTCGCGGTCGTGGCGAGGTAGACGGTTGCCTCGGCGAGCGGGATCCGGCCCTCCGGCATGCCGATGAACGCCACCGCATCCGCCGCTGCGACCGCGATCGTCAGCGCCTGAGGGTCGGCGAGGCCGACGTCCTCCGAGGCGGAGATCACGAGCCGTCTGGCGATGAACCGCGGGTCCTCCCCCGCCTCGATCATGCGCGCGAGGTAGTGCAGAGCCGCGTCGGGGTCGGAGCCCCGGATGGACTTGATGAAGGCGCTGATCACGTCGTAGTGCTCGTCGCCCTGGCGGTCGTAGCGCAGCAACGCCTTGTCCACGGCCTGCGCGACGTCGTCTGCGCTCACCTCGGGGGTCGCCCCGTCGTCGGCCTGCGACATCGCGACAGCCGCTGCGGCCTCGAGCCCGGTCAGGGCTCGGCGGGCGTCGCCCGAGGCGAGGCGGATCAGGGCGGCCCGCGCGTCATCGGCGAGGGAGACCGCGCCGTTCAACCCGCGCGCGTCGGCGACGGCGCGATCGACGAGGGTGCCGATGTCGTCGTCGGTGAGCGGCTGGAGCGTGAGCAGGAGCGACCGGGACAGCAACGGCGAGATCACCGAGAACGAGGGGTTCTCGGTCGTCGCGGCGATCAGGATCACCCAGCCGTTCTCGACGCCGGGCAGCAGCGCGTCCTGCTGCGCCTTCGTGAAGCGATGGATCTCGTCGAGGAAGAGGATGGTGGTCTGACCGTAGAGGTCGCGCTGGGTGATCGCCTCCTGCATGACCTCGCGCACGTCTTTGACGCCGGCTGTGATGGCCGACAGCTCGACGAAACGGCGCCCCGACGAGCGCGCGATCGCCTGCGCGAGCGTCGTCTTGCCCGTACCGGGCGGGCCCCACAGGATGATCGACACGGCGCCGGGAGACGAGGCGGCCGGATCGGCGAGGGCCACGATCGGCGAGCCGGCGCGGAGCAGGTGCTTCTGACCCGCGACCTCGTCGAGGGAGACGGGACGCATGCGCACGGCGAGGGGCGTCTGCCCGGAGAGCAGTGCGGCGGCGGAGGTCATGATCCCAGGCTAACGCGGGGCGGCGACACCGCGGCGTCCCGCACGGCGACGCGGTCGACGGTAGGCTCTCAGGCGACGCGCCCGACCGCGTCGGGAGAGGGAGCAGGGCATGGCGGCACGCGGGTCCAAGGGAGCACAGCGTTCGCGCACCGAGGCGGAGCGCGCGCGGCTCCACGTCGCGCGCAGGGAGTGGCACGACCGTCAGATCCGCCGCCGCGTGCGCGACAACGCGATCGCCGTGATCGCCGGAATCGTGATCGTGGGCGGCGCTGTCGCGAGCCAGGTCGTGCATGCGCAGGTCACCGCACCCGAGCCCGAGCCGACTCCGAGCGTCGAGCCGACCGACGCACCCTTCCCCACCGAGACGCCCCTCCCGACGGACGCGCCGGCGCCCACCGAGGAGCCCGCGCCGAGCGAGACACCCGCCGGCTGAGACGACCACCCCATCCCGGGGCGTCCGTCGTACTAGGCTGACTCTCGTCCTTTCCGCCTCCCGCGGTCCGTCCGCGCAAGGAGAATCACGTGTCTGCCACCGACCCCTCGAAGCCGACTCCGCCCGTCCCGGCCCCGCCGGCCAGGCCCATGCCGCGCAAGCTGCCCACCCCCGCCGCCGTGGCTCCGGTCACCGCCGCGATCCCGACCCCCACGTCCGACGCCGCCGAGTGGGGCCGTGTCTCGGACGACGGCACCGTCGAGGTCCGTGAGGGCGAGACCTGGCGCGTCGTCGGCCAGTACCCCGACGGCACGCCCGACGAGGCGCTCGCCTACTTCGTGCGCAAGTACGACGACATCGCCTTCAAGGTCGTCGCTCTCGAGCAGCGTCATGCCGCCGGCGGCGCCTCGGCGGGTGACCTCGTCAAGCAGGCGGGCCACCTGATCGACGAGGCGACGGACGCCGCGGCCGTCGGCGACCTCGCCGGACTCCGCGAGCGGCTCACCGCGCTCACGTCCTCCCTGTCCGAGGCCACGGCCCAGGAGGCGCAGCAGGCGAAGGAGCTCGTCGAGCAGGCCGTCGCGGAGCGCACGGTTCTCGTCGAACGCGCCGAGGCCATCGCCGCACGCGACCTCTCGAAGGTCCAGTGGAAGCAGGTCACGGCGGAGCTCGGCGAGCTCTTCGACGCGTGGCAGGCGCAGCAGCAGAGCGGACCGCGCCTCTCGAAGAGCGTCTCGCAGCAGCTCTGGAAGCGTTTCCGTGACGCGCGCTCGGTCGTCGACAAGGCGCGCCGCGCCTTCTACTCCGAGCTCGATGACGCCCACAAGACCGCACGGGACGCCAAGTCCCGCCTGGTGGAGCGGGCCGAGGCACTCGCACCCCGCGGCGTCGACGGCATCCCCGCGTACCGCACGCTCCTCGACGAGTGGAAGGCCGCGGGACGCGCCGGACGGAAGGCGGACGACGCCCTGTGGGCGCGGTTCAAGGCCGCCGGCGACGCGCTGTACTCCGCCCGTGCCGAGCAGGCCGCGGCGGAGGAGGCGGACTCCGCACCGAAGATCGAGGCACGTCAGGCCCTCCTCGAGGAGGCCAAGGCCGTGGCCGACGAGTCGAACATCAAGCGCGCTCGCGCCCTGCTGACCCGCATCCAGCGCCAGTGGGACGAGATCGGTCGGATCTTCCCCCGCGACAAGGAGCGCGCACTCGACGACCGGCTGCGCGTGATCGAGCAGGCTCTTAAGGCCCGCGAGGACGTCGACTGGAAGAAGAACAACCCCGAGACCAAGGCTCGTGCCAACGACATGAGCTCGCAGCTCCTCGAGGCCATCGAGAAGCTCGAGTCCGAGCTGGCCGCGGCCGAGAAGTCCGGTGACAAGAAGGCGGCGAAGGAGGCGGCGGACGCCCTCGAGGCCCGCCGCACCTGGCTCAGCGCGCTCGGCGGCTGATCGCGGTCGGCTCTCCACAGGAGCCTCGCACGGCACCGATGAGCGGGATGCACTGCGCCACACTGGCGTGATGCATCCCGCTCTCCTGTATCTGCCCGGCGGCAGGCTGACGATCGCCGAGCTGAGTGCCGCTCGCCTCGACGGCCACCTCGTCGACCTCGGCGAGGGATTCGTCCCCGCCGATCTCGTGGAGGGTCCCGCGACGCGCGCCGCGACCCTCTCCGCGGTCATCCCCCCGGGCACCGCCGCGTCGGGTCCCACAGCGGCCTGGATCCACGGCGCCGGTGACGCGGCCCCGAGCCGACATCACGTGAGCCGCGCCGTCAGCCGCCGGATCCGCCCCGTCCTGTCCGTGCGCGTCGTGATGCACGAGGCGCAGATCCCGCTGTCGGATCAGCAGATCGTCGGAGGAGTGACGACCATGACACCCTTGCGGACCATGCTCGACCTCGCCCTCGCCCTGCATCGCGATCCGGGACTGCGCCCGTGGATGATAGGGCTCGCCGAGGTCGATCCCCGGCTCGTCGCCGACGCCGTCGACGTGCTGGACGGCCTCGGCCGGGTGCCGGGCAAGATCTCGGGACGCGCGGCACTGCTCCGCGTCAGGACGAGGTGACCCGATACACGTCGTACACCGCGTCGATACGGCGCACCGCGTTGAGCACACGGTCGAGGTGCACCGCGTCCCCCATCTCGAAGACGAACCGACTCAGCGCCAGCCGCTCGTCCGTGGTGCTCACGGTCGCCGACAGGATGTTGACGTGATGCTCGCTCAGCACCCGCGTGACGTCCGAGAGGAGGCCGGAGCGGTCGAGCGCCTCCACCTGGATCTGCACGCGGAACACACTCTTCGTGGTCGGCGCCCACGACACCTCGACGAAGCGGTCCTCCTCGCTCGCGAGCGCCTTGACGTTGACGCAGTCCGACCGGTGGACGGACACGCCGCTCCCCCGCGTCACGAAGCCGACGATGTCGTCGCCGGGGACGGGAGTGCAGCACTTCGCGAGCTTCACGAGGATGTCGGCGGCGCCGCGGACGAGCACTCCGGAGTCCCCCGCACGGGCCTCCCGCGTCGGGACGCGCTCCGGCAGGTCGATCGCGCCCGTCGGCGGATCGCTCTCCGCGACCAGGGCCGTGACCTTCTCGAGCACGGACTGCGTCGAGACGTGCCCTTCGCCGACGGCGGCGTAGAGCGCCGAGACGTCCTCATAGCGCAGCTGGTGGGCGACCTCGGCGAACGAGTCCTGGCTCATGAGGCGCTGCAGGGGCAGGTTCTGCCGTCGCATCGCCCGCGCGATGGACTCCTTGCCCTGCTCGATCGCCTCCTCGCGACGCTCCTTCGTGAACCAGCCGCGGATCTTGTTGCGAGCCCTCGTGCTCTTGACGAAGCCCAGCCAGTCCTGGCTGGGGCCGGCATCCGGGTTCTTCGAGGTGAAGACCTCGACCACGTCGCCGCTCTTGAGCTCGGACTCGAGCGGCACCAGACGGCCGTTGACCTTCGAACCCATCGTCCGGTGACCGATCTCGGTGTGCACGGCGTAGGCGAAGTCCACCGGGGTCGCTCCGGCGGGGAGCCCGATCACGCGGCCCTTCGGCGTGAAGACGTAGACCTCCTTCGCGCCGATCTCGAAGCGCAGCGAGTCGAGGAACTCGCCGGGGTCGGCGGTCTCGGCCTGCCAGTCGGAGATGTGGGCGAGCCACGCCATGTCGCGGTCGGCGGCGCGCACCTCGGCCTTGCCGCCGTTCATCCGCTCCTTGTACATCCAGTGCGCCGCGACGCCGTACTCCGCCTGCTGGTGCATCTCGTGCGTGCGGATCTGGATCTCGACCGTGCGGCCGGACGGACCGATCACCGTCGTGTGCAGCGACTGGTAGAGATTGAACTTCGGCGTCGCGATGTAATCCTTGAACCGACCGGGGAGCGGCGTCCACCGCGCGTGGATGGCACCGAGCACCGCATAGCAGTCGCGCACGGAGGCGACGAGCACACGGATGCCGATCAGGTCGTAGATGTCGTCGAACTCGCGACCGCGGACGACCATCTTCTGGTATACGGAGTAGAGCTGCTTGGGGCGGCCGACGACCTTACCGCGGATGCGGAGGTCGCGCAGATCCTCGTCGATCTCCTCGACGACCTGGCCCAGGTACTTCTCGCGCTGCGGGGTCCGCTGCGCGATGAGGTTGTGGATCTCGTTGTAGATCTTCGGGTGCAGCACCGCGAACGAGAGGTCCTCGAGCTCCGACTTGATGGCCTGGATGCCGAGTCGGTTGGCGAGGGGCGCGTAGATCTCGAGCGTCTCCTTCGCCTTCTTCGCCGCCTTCTCCGGAGGCACGAAGCCCCAGGTGCGCGCGTTGTGGAGCCGGTCGGCGAGCTTGATGAGCAGCACGCGGATGTCCTTCGACATCGCGACGATCATCTTGCGGACGGTCTCGGCCTGTGCGCTCTCGCCGTACTTGACCTTGTCGAGCTTCGTGACGCCGTCCACGAGCATCGCGACCTCGTCGCCGAACTCGGCGGTGAGATCGGTCAGCGCGTAGCCGGTGTCCTCGACTGTGTCATGCAGCAGCGCGGCCGCGATCGCCCGCGGACCCAGGCCCATCTCGGCCAGGATCTGCGCGACGGCGAGCGGGTGCGTGATGTACGGCTCGCCGCTCTGACGCTTCTGACCCTCGTGCTTCTCCTTGGCGACCGCGTAGGCGCGCTCGATCACCGCGATGTCGCCCTTGGGGTGGTTGGCCCTGACTGTGCGGAGGAGGTTGTCCAGGTCGTTGACCCGGGGCGCACGGGAGAAGATGCGGGGAACCAGTCGTCTCAGGCTCGATCCCTGCGACGTCGTCTGCGGTTCCGCCATCCGCTCACCTCCGAATCACAACATCTTACGCGTGCTCGGCGGGGTGCGGCCCCGCCGAGCGGGATCGATCAGGCCTCGACGGCCGCGCGCTCGCGCGACTCGCGCACCCGCGCGTCCCGAGCCTTGATCTGCGGCTCGTTCTCGCGGAACAGCGAGTACAGCGGCGCAGCCACGAACAGCGTGGAGTAGGTCGCGACGAGGATTCCGACGAAGATCGACAGCGAGATGTCCGTGAGCGTCTCCGCGCCGAGCCAGAACGAGCCGATGAACAGGATCGCTCCGACGGGCAGCGCTGCGACGACCGACGTGTTGATCGACCGGATGAGCGTCTGGTTCACGGCGAGGTTGACGGACTCCCCGAACAGCCGTGAGGACTTCTCGCCGTCCTCCGTGGTGTTCTCGCGGATCTTGTCGAACACGACCGTCGTGTCGTAGAGCGAGTACGCGAGGATCGTGAGGAACCCGATCACGGCCGCCGGCGAGATCTCGAACCCGGCCAGGGCGTAGACGCCGACCGTGATGACGAGGACGTCGAGCAGACCGAGGATCGCCGCGGCGGACATCTTCCAGGTCCGGAAGTAGATCGCGAGGATGAGGAAGGTCAGCGCGAGGAAGATCGCGAGGCCCCAGAGCGACTGCTTGGTGACGTTCTCGCCCCAGGCCGGCCCGATGAACGACGAGGTGACCGCATCGGCCTCGACGCCGTACGCATCGGCGAGGGCCGCGGACACCTGCTGCGTCTCGGCGGCGCTCATCTGGTCGGTCTGGACGCGGATGTCGGTGCCGTTGACGACCACGACCTTGGTCGCGGCCTCGGCGACGACCGACTGCACGGCGTCCGTCGCCGTCTGCTGGTCGGTGGTGTCCGGTGCCTGCACCGTGAACTGCGATCCACCGGTGAACTCGATCGAGAACTGGATCGGACGGATCAGCGGCACGAGGGCCGAGCCCACGACGAGCGCGATCGCGATGATGAACCACAGGCGGCGCTTCCCGACGAAGGGGAAGGAGGTCTTGCCCGTGTAGAGGTTGTTGCCGAACTCGTTCATGGAAGCCATCACGCGTCCCCCTCACTTCCGGTGCTGGTGCGTTTCTCACCGGCGAGTGCTTCGGCGCGCTTGCGCTCCGCGATGGTCTGGCGACGGTCGGCCTCGCCGCGGGAGCGCGCGTTCTTGGCGTTCCGTCCGGCCGTGGCCGTGGCGACCTCCCGGAACTGCGACCGGCTGCGGTACACGGCGCCCAGCGACTCGGGGTCGAGGCCGGACAGCTTGTGTCCCCCGCCGAAGAAGCGCGTGCGCGCCAGGATCTGCATGACCGGATGCGTGAAGATCACGAAGATCAGCACGTCGATGATCGTGGTGAGGCCGAGCGTGAAGGCGAAGCCCTTCACCGTCGCGTCCGCGAGGATGTAGAGCACGACGGCGGCGAGCACGTTGATCGACTTGGAGATGTAGATCGTGCGCTTGGCGCGCCCCCAGCCGTCCTCGACGGCGGCGGTGATCGACTTGCCGTCTCGCAGCTCGTCTCGGATGCGTTCGAAGTAGACGATGAACGAGTCGGCCGTGAATCCGATCGACACGATCAGACCCGCGACGCCGGCGAGCGAGAGGCGGAAGCCCAGGCGCCAGGCCAGGATGCAGATCACGATGTACGTGAGGACCGCCATGACCGCGATCGACGCGATGATCACCGTCCCGAGCGCGCGGTACGAGAACAGCGAGTAGACGGCGACGAGCGCGAGGCCGATGAGCCCGGCGATGAGGCCGATCTGCAGCTGCTGGGTACCGAGCGTCGCGGACACGGTGTCGGAGCTCTGCACCTCGAAGCTGAGCGGCAGCGCACCGAACTTCAGCTGGTCGGCGAGCGTCGTGGCCGTCTCCTGCGTGAAGTCGCCCGAGATGCTGGGGCGACCGTCGAGGATCTGGCCGTTCATGCGCGGGGCGCTGATGACGGAGCCGTCCAGCACGAACGCGAACTGATCGCGCGGCGAGAGGTTCGCGAGGCGGTTCTGGTTGAGGCGCGTGCTGACCTCGCCGAAGGCCTGCGTGCCGTCGGCGTTCATGGTGAGCTGCACGATCCAGGCACCGGAGCGCGGGTCGCGACCGGCGGTCGCATCGGTGATCGCGGTGCCGGTGAGCTCGGTCGGGCCGAGGATGAACTTGGCCTGGCCGGTCGGGTCGCACGCGATGAGCGGCTTGTCGGCGGGCTCGCGCGAGGGGTCGTTCTCCGGGTTGGCGCAGTCGTACGCCTGGAACTCCGCCATGAGCTTGTCCGTGACCCAGGAGGGGTCGCTGGCGTCGGTCGGCTCAGCCGTCGGGGTGTCGCTCACCGAGTCGTCCGGCGTCGGGTATGCCGTCTCGTTGCCGTCCTCGCCGACGAAGGTGTTCGTCGCGGCCGTGGTGTAGATCACGGAGCGGAACTGCAGCTGCGCGCTGGACTGGATGCGCTCACGCGTCTGGTCGTCCGCGGCACCCGGGATCTGCACGACGATGTTGCGGCCGCCCTCGGTCGTGATGTCCGCCTCGGCGACACCGGAGGCGTCGACGCGCTGGCGGATGATGGCCGCGGCCTGATCGAGCTGCTCGGCCGACGGCGCGGCGCCGTCCTCCGTCTCGGCGCTCAGGATGATCTGCGTGCCGCCCTGCAGGTCGAGTGCGAGCTCAGGAGCCCACGAGCTCTTCTGGAACACGTACACGCCGAGGGCGTTGATGCCGAACAGGATGCCCGTCACCAGGAGGAGTCCGAGGAGGACCCGCCAGGCGTGACGGACCGGGGAGGAAGTGGCCACGTGAGATCAGCTTTCTGAGATGCCGGAGTGCCGAGTGCTGCGAGAGCGGGTGTTACTTGTCGTCGGCGTCCCGGTCGAGACGACGACGCGTCTCCTCGGGGGTCTCGACGGCGGGAGCGTCGTCGACGACGGGGGTCTCCTCGACCACGACCGGGGCGTCGTCGCCCACGATCTCGACGCCGTCGGTCAGGTCCTTCGGCTCGACGATGCGGAGGATCGCCTGGCTGTGCACCTCGATGACGGTGCCCGGTGCGATCTCCACGAGGGCCGGGGAGTCGAGGTCGTCGTGGTCGTACGCCACGATCGTGCCGTAGATGCCACCCTGCAGGAGCACCTTCACGCCGGGGACCGTCTTGGTCGCCTTCTCCTCCTGCTCCGCCTTCATCTGCTTCTGGCGGCGACGGCCGTTGACGAACATGAAGACGACGAGGACGGCGAGGAGACCGAAGAGGAGGATTTCCATGGGCATGAGGGCTAGCGCCTTTCTCAGGTGCACGCACCAGCCAAGGGCGCACAGTTCTATCGGGGGGAAGTCTTCAGTGATTATAGGTCATCGAGGCGAAGCGTCCCGTCCGGATGCGGGATGCCGAGATGCTGATACGCCTCGGGCATGGCGACCCGTCCGCGCGGCGTGCGCCCCAGGAATCCGATCCGCACCAGATAGGGCTCGACCACGCTCTCAACGGTCTCGCCCTCCTCGCCGACCGCGACCGCGAGGGTGCTGAGGCCCACGGGCCCGCCGCGGAACCGTCGCACGAGGGCGTCGAGCACCGCCCGGTCCAGCCGATCGAGTCCGATCGGGTCGACGTCGTAGAGCTCCAGCGCGGCGCGCACGTCGTCGAGCGACGCCGCTCCCCCGCCGTGCACGAGCGCATAGTCGCGCACACGTCGCAGCAGTCGGTTCGCGATGCGGGGCGTCCCTCGTGAGCGACGGGCGATCTCCGCGAGCGAGTCCCCGGGGAGATCGACGCCGAGCACGAGGGCGGAGCGGGCGATCACCTGCTCGAGCTCGGACTCGTCGTAGAACTCCAGGTGCCCGGTGAAGCCGAAGCGGTCCCGCAGCGGATTCGGCAGCAGGCCGGACCTGGTCGTGGCGCCCACGAGGGTGAACGGCGCGAGCTCGAGCGGGATGCTCGTCGCACCGGCGCCCTTGCCCACCATGATGTCGAT
The DNA here is from genome assembly GCF_044749125.1 of Microbacterium sp. NPDC089696. NCBI lineage: Bacteria > Bacillati > Actinomycetota > Actinomycetes > Micrococcales > Microbacteriaceae > Microbacterium > Microbacterium sp. NPDC089696. The sequence goes on from NZ_JBIVHF010000001.1 coordinate 2,062,366, forward strand.
GCGGAAGTCCTCCATCGCGAGATAGAGCATCTCCTCGGCGGAGCGCGCCATCCGGTGGATCTCGTCGATGAACAGCACCTCTCCGGGCACGAGGCTCGACAGGAGTGCGGCCAGGTCGCCGGCGTGCTGGATCGCGGGACCGCTCGAGAGCCGCAGCGGGCGCTCGCTCTCGTGCGCCACGATCATGGCGAGGGTCGTCTTGCCGAGTCCGGGCGGACCGGCGAGGAGGATGTGGTCCGGCGGTCGGCTCTGGATGCGGGCGGCGTCGAGGAGCAGCTGGAGCTGCCCGCGGACCTTCTGCTGACCGACGAAGTCACCCAGGCTCGTGGGGCGCAGCGCACCCTCGATCGCGAGCTCGGCATCGTCGACCGGCTCGGTGGCGTCGCGGGCGTCAGACACGCGCGGGTCCCAGAGCGGCGAGCGTGCGTCGCAGCAGCGGAGCGACCGCGGCACGTTCGGCGTCCGTGGCCTCCGCCGCCGTCTGGGCAGCGGCCTCGGCGGCGACCTTCTCGGACCAGCCGAGACCGACGAGAGCAGCCGTCACCTGGTCGACGACGTCCGTTCCCCCCGAACCGGTCGCCTTCGACACCGGGCCGCTCGGCTGTACCTTGCCGGCGAGCTGCACGACGATGAGCTTCGCGGTCTTCGGGCCGATGCCCGACACGCGGCGGAAGGGCGCGTCGTCCTCCCCCGTGACCGCCTCGGCGATCTGGTCGACCGTCAGGTGCGAGAGCACCCCCAGCGCGGACTTGGGCCCGACCCCCGTGACGCTGATGAGCAGACCGAAGATCTCGAGCTCGTCGCGCTGGGCGAAGCCGTACAGCGACAGCGCATCCTCGCGGACGATCAGGCTCGTGTGCAGCTGCAGCCGCTCTCCGACCGTCGCGGTGTGCGCGACGTCGCTCGGGACGGCCACAGAGAAGCCGACACCGCCGACGTCGACGACAACGTGATCGGAGGACGTGTGCAGGACCGTGCCGTGCAGCGAGGAGATCATCCTCCCAGCCTAGACGCGGGATCGTACGTATGTTCGAGCGACACGCTCGGCGTCGGCCCAGGCGCGCTGCGCCGGGGTCAGCGCATCCGCACCCCCGACGGTCGCCGCCCCTCGCCGCCAGGCGTGGCACAGCGCGATCGCGAGGGCATCCGCAGCATCGGCGGGCTGCGGCGGGGCATCCAGACGGAGGATCCGCGCGATCATGGCCTGCACCTGCTTCTTGTCCGCGGAGCCGTAGCCGGTCACAGCAGCCTTGACCTCGCTCGGCGTGTGCGTGGCGGCGGGGAGACCGGCCTCGGCGGCCAGGAGCAGTGCGACGCCGCTCGCCTGCGCCGTTCCCATGACGGTGTGCGTGTTCTGCTGGGCGAACACCCGCTCCACGGCGACGGCGTCGGGGCGATGCGTCTCCAGTACCTCACGGATGCCCGCGGCGACGACGGCCAGGCGCTCGCCGATCGGCGCGTCCGGCGCAGACCGGATCACCCCGACGTGGACGAGCGTGCCCCGTCGCGCACGGTCCACGTCGACGATGCCGACGCCGCACCGGGTCAGACCGGGGTCGATGCCGAGGACGCGGAGAGTGGAGGTCACTCCCCCAGGCTATGCGCCGCTCCGCGCCCTGCGACGTCGGCGCGCCTAGTCCTCGTCGTTCTCGAGCTCGGCCTGCACGTCAGCCGTGAGGTCGAAGTTGCTGAAGACGTTCTGCACGTCCTCGCTGTCCTCGAGCGCGTCGATGAGACGGAAGATCTTGCGCGCGGTGTCGGCGTCGATCTCCACCTTGAGGTTCGGGACGAATTCGACGTCGGCGGACTCGTAGTCGATGCCGGCGTCCTGCAGCGCCGAGCGCACGGTCACGAGGTCGGTCGGCTCGGTGAGGATCTCGAAGCCCTCGGCGTGCGGTTCGATCTCCTCCGCGCCGGCCTCGAGGGCGGCCATCATGACGTCGTCCTCGGTCGTGCCCTCGGAGCTCACGACGATGACGCCCTTGCGGCTGAAGTTGTACGCGACGCTGCCCGGGTCGGCGAGCGTGCCGCCGTTGCGGCTCAGCGCCGTGCGCACCTCGGCCGCCGCGCGGTTCTTGTTATCGGTCAGACACTCGATCATGAGGGCGACGCCGTTGGGTCCGTAGCCTTCGTACATGATCGAGGAGTACTCGACGGCCTCGCCGCCGATACCCGCACCGCGCTTCACCGCGCGGTCGATGTTGTCCTTCGGGACAGAGGTCTTCTTCGCCTTCTGCACCGCGTCGAACAGCGTGGGGTTGCCCGCCAGGTCGGGGCCGCCGAGCTTGGCCGCGACCTCGATGTTCTTGATGAGCTTGGCCCACGACTTGGCACGGCGCGCGTCGATGACGGCCTTCTTGTGCTTGGTCGTGGCCCACTTGGAATGCCCGGACATAAGTCTCCGCTCGTCGAATCCGCGGTGAGCTCGCGCCCAGCGCGTCGTCCAGTCTATCGAAAGGCGGATGTGTCGCAGGATGGTCTCATGCGACGACTCCGAGGCATCACCCCGATCGACCGCGCGTCCGAGATCCATGAGGGCGAGCCGACACCCGCAGACACTCTGCGGTACCTGATCCATCTGCCGGACGACGACGACGATCCGGCTCGCCGATGGCCTCTGGTGCTGTTCCTGCACGGCGCCGGCGAACGCGGAGTGGACCTCGATCTCGCCGCGCTGCACGGCCCGCCCGCACTCGCCGACGCGGGTCACGAGTTCCCGTTCGTGCTGGTCTCTCCCCAGTGCCCCGAGTCGAGCCGGTGGGACTCCGAGCCGACCGTTCTGGCGCGACTGCTCGACGAGGTCTCCGCGCGCTACCGGATCGACCCCGACCGGGTGTACGTGACCGGCCTGAGCATGGGCGGGTTCGGGACCTGGACGCTCGCGACGCGGTACCCGGAGCGGTTCGCCGCCATCGCGCCGATCTGCGGCGGGCTGTGGGGACAGAGCGCTGCGTCCATCCAGGACCTCCCGGTGTGGGCCTTCCACGGCGATGCCGACGAGGTCGTTCCGATCTCCATGACCGAGGAGATCGTGACGGAGCTCCGGTCGCTCGGCTCCGACGTGCGGTTCACGCGATACACGGGGGTGGGCCACGACTCCTGGACCGAGACGTACGAGAACCCGGAACTGTACGAGTGGCTGATGGCCCAGCGGCGGAAGGGCTGACCCCACTCGCCGGTGGTCAGCCGTCGATGCTCGTGCGTCCTGACCTGCGGCGCGCGGCCTCGATCGCCGCGGTGGCTGGCAGCCGGAGCGGGACGTCTGCCGCGGCATCCGGCGCCCAGTCGGCCCAGCCCTCGTCCAGCGGCCAGGTGCCGTCGACGATGAAGTCGGATGCGGCATGATCGGCGAGCATCCGCACCGCCTCGGCCTGCTCCGCCGTGAACCGTCCCTGCTCGACCGCCGCGGCGAGCTCGTCGGCATCCTTGAGCCAGACGTCCTCCTCTCCCGGGTGCGCGGCGTCGATCCACAGGTCGAGCACGAGATCGCGGGTGAACACCGCCGCCTGCGCTCCCCCGACGCGGCGATGGGGAAGCTCGAGGTTGACGTACGCGCCGTCGGGCCTGCCGTCGTCGCGGCGGAAGAACCACACCGACCAGGGCTTCCCCGTCGGCGCGACGCGGAGGATGCCGGGTCCGCGCCATGTGCTCTCGACGGCTCGCCACGGCACGAGCGAGCGCTGTGCGAGCGGCACCTCCCGCGGACGGCGCCCGTCGGCGGGCACGGCATCGAGGCGTGCGGATGCCGACGGGGTCCACGCCACGAGCCCACGATCGTCGTCGCGCACGACGCGCGCCGTCTCGATCACGCGCCCGTAGCGCCAGAGGATCTCCTGACCGGCGGCGAAGCGCGGCGCCGAGGGAAGGCCGGACGCGACGGCCCCGTCGTACACGGGATCGGCATGCGCCGCACCTTGCTCGGCCGTGTCCAGAAGCGCGATGGCCTCCGCGAGGCCAGCGCCACCGGTCGCGACGCGCGCCCACTCGGCACCCCGTCTGCCGACCAGCTCGACCGTTCCTCCGCTCGCGCTGATCCCCGTCGTCCCCACTGGCGTTCGCATCCCGCCACGGTACCCGGCCCTTCCGGAGCGCCGAGTCAGCCGCGCGCGAGCACCCGATCGAGGAAGCGCCGATGGAACCGGGTCTCCCCCGTGATCTCGGGGTGGAAGCTCAGACCGAGCAGGGCTCCCTGCTCGACCGCGACGACGCGGCCGTCGTCGAGCGACGCCAGGACGGATGCCGCGGGGCCGACGCTCTCGACCACCGGCCCGCGGATGAACGCGGCATGCACCGGCTCGCCGCCGAGCGCGGGAACGTCGAGATCCGCTTCGAAGGACTCGACCTGACGACCGAAGGCGTTGCGCCGCACGGTGACATCGAGTCCGCCGAACGACTCCTGCCCGTCGATCGCGTCCACCAGGCGGTCCGCCAGCATGATGAGGCCGGCGCACGTGCCGAGCACGGGCATCCCGTCGCGGATCGCGGCCCGGATCGGCTCCTGCATACCGAACAGACGGGACAGCTTGTCGATCACACTCGACTCGCCACCCGGGATCACCAGCCCGTCGACCGCCTCCAGCTCACCGGGGCGTCGCACGAGGGCGACCTCCGCCCCGAGTCCCTCGAGCAGGGCGGCGTGCTCGCGCACGTCGCCCTGCAGGGACAGGACGCCGACGCGGGGACTACCAGCCACGCTCGGCGAGGCGGTGCGGCGCGGGCAGATCAGACACGTTGATCCCGACCATGGCCTCGCCCAGACCGCGGGACACCTCGGCGATGACCTTGGCGTCGTCGTAGAAGGTCGTGGCCTTAACGATGGCCTTGGCGCGCTCGGCGGGGTTGCCGGACTTGAAGATGCCCGATCCGACGAACACGCCGTCCGCGCCCAACTGCATCATCATCGCGGCGTCGGCCGGCGTCGCGACCCCGCCCGCGACGAACAGCACGACGGGGAGCTTGCCGGTCTCGGCGATCTCGGCCACGAGCTCGTAGGGCGCCTGCAGCTCCTTCGCCGCGACGAAGAGCTCGTCCTTGGGCAGCGCCGTCAGCGCGGCGATCTCACCGCGGATCTTCCGGATGTGCTTCATCGCCTCCGACACGTCGCCCGTGCCGGCCTCGCCCTTGGAGCGGATCATCGCCGCACCCTCGTTGATGCGGCGCAGCGCTTCGCCGAGGTTCGTGGCCCCGCACACGAACGGCACCGTGAAACCGAACTTGTCGATGTGGTTGACGTAGTCGGCGGGCGACAGCACCTCGGACTCGTCGATGTAGTCGACGCCGAGCTCCTGCAGCACCTGGGCCTCGACGAAATGGCCGATGCGCGCCTTCGCCATCACCGGGATCGACACGGCGTCGATGATGCTGTCGATCATGTCGGGGTCGCTCATGCGCGAGACACCGCCCTGGGCGCGGATGTCCGCGGGGACGCGCTCGAGCGCCATGACGGCGACCGCGCCGGCATCCTCGGCGATCTTCGCCTGCTCGGCGGTCACGACGTCCATGATGACGCCGCCCTTGAGCATCTCCGCGAGACCGCGCTTGACGCGCGACGATCCGGTGGTGGGGTTCTCGGCCATGACTGACTCCTGTCGGGTTTTGATCTAGGCCAAACGATAGCACTGTCCGGAACGACCTAGAATCGACACGAGGACACATGAGCGACCAGATCACCGGAACCACCGCGGCCGACATCGCCGACAGCGTGCGCGACCTCCGCGACCGCGGGATCCTCGGCGTCGGCAGCCCTCTCCCCCCGGTCCGCGAGCTCGCCTCCACCCTGGGCGTCAACCGCAACACGGCCGTCGCCGCGTATCGTCAGCTCGCTCAGGCAGGGCTCGTCGTCTCGCGCGGCCGCGCCGGCACCGTGATCGCCGGACACGAGAGCGTCGCGCAGGAGGGATACGCCGCGGACACCGTGCTCCGCGACGTCGGCACCGGCAACCCCGACGCGCGCCTGATCCCCGACCCGTCGAACGCCCTCGCCACCGTCACCGGACGCCCCGTCCTCTACGGCGAGCCCGTGATCGACCGCGGCCTCGAGGCCTGGGCCCACGACTGGGTCGCCCGAGACCTCGTCGTGGACGACTTCCGCATCACGATCACGAGCGGCGCCGTCGACGCCGTGGAGCGGCTCCTCGCACAGGCGCTCATGCGCGACGACGCGGTCGCCCTCGAGGACCCGTGCTTCCTGGCGAGCATCCACACCGTCCGTCTCGGCGGCTATCGTGCCGTCCCGGTGCCCGTCGACGAGCAGGGCATGACCGTCGACGGGCTCCGCGCCGCGCTCGACGCCGGTGTCCGCGCGATCATCTGCACGCCGCGGGCGCAGAACCCCACCGGTGCGAGCCTCACCGCCGAGCGCGCGGCCGCGCTGCGGGCCGTGCTCGCCGACCACCCCTACGTGCTGCTCATCGAGGACGACCACTTCTCGATGCTCTCGGGCCGCCCCTACGAGAGCCTGATCGGCCCCGGCCACCGCCGCTACGCGCTCGTCCGCTCGGTCTCGAAGTTCCTCGGACCCGACATGTGTCTCGCGGTGGCCGCAACGGATCCCACCACGGCCGAGCGCCTGGCGATGCGCCTGAGTCCGGGCACCACGTGGGTCAGCCACCTGCTCCAGCGCCTCACCCTCACGCAGTTGACCGACCCCGAGGCGGCTGCGACGATCGCCGCCGCCCGTGAGCACTACGCCGAGCGCAACGAGCGCTTCGCGGAGCGTCTCCGCGACGCCGGGCTCGACGCTCCGCAGACCGACGGGCTGAGCCTGTGGATCGCGCTGCCCCGGCCCGCGAGGCTCGTGGCCGAACGGCTCATGCGCCGAGGATGGCTGGCCCGCACCGGCGACGAGTTCGCCCTCGACGAGCGCGCCGCCCCGTCGCACCACCTGCGCCTCACGGTGCACGATCTGTCCGACGACGACGCGGCGACGCTCGTCACCGACCTCGTCGCGGCCACGCGATGACCAACCGCCGCGGGCACGCGCCCGCCCTCACCGAAAGGATCGGGGAATGAAGGTCCTCTCCATCCAGTCCGCCGTCGCCTACGGGCACGTCGGCAACTCCGCCGCCGTGTTCCCGATGCAGCGCATCGGCGTCGAGGTGCTGCCGGTGTACACCGTGAACTTCTCGAACCACACGGGCTACGGCGCCTGGCGCGGTCCGATGATCTCCCCCGACGACGTGCGCGAGGTCATCACCGGTATCGAGGAGCGCGAGGCGTTCCCCGGGATCGACGCCGTGCTCAGCGGATACCAGGGCGGAGAGGGCATCGGCGACGTCATCATCGACGCCGTCGCCCGCGTCAAGGCCGCGAACCCGAGCGCCGTGTACGCGTGCGACCCCGTGATGGGCAACGCGAAGTCCGGCTGCTTCGTCGCCCCGGCTATCCCGGTGCTGCTGCGCGAGAAGGTCGTCCCCGCGGCCGACATCATCACGCCGAATCAGTTCGAGCTCGGGTTCCTCACCGAGACCGAGCCCGACACGCTCGAGTCCACGCTCGCCTCGGTCGACCTGGCGATGGCCATGGGTCCGAGCACGGTGCTCGTCACGAGCGTCGAGCGCCCCGATCGCGAGGAGGGCACGATCGAGATGCTCGTCGCGGATGCGCGCGGAGCGTGGGTCGTGCAGACCCCCCGTCTGCCCATGAAGGCCAACGGATCGGGCGACGTCACCGCGGCGCTCTTCACGGCGCACTACGTCGAGACCGGCGACGCGAAGCTCGCCCTCGAGCGCACGGCGTCGAGCGTGTTCGACCTGCTCAGCCTGACCCTCGAGTCCGGTGCTCGGGAGCTGCAGCTCGTCGAGGCGCAGGAGTTCTACGCGCACCCGCGGATGCAGTTCGCAGCGCGTCAGGTGCGCTGAGTCGCCCCGGGCGCTGAACCGCGCATCAGTCCTTCGGCCAGGCGGCCGCCACCGCCTCGCGCACCTCGCCGAGAAGCTGCGGCAGCGCCTTGGTCTTCGCGATGATCGGGAAGAAGTTCGCATCCGACTTCCACCGCGGCACGACGTGCTGGTGAAGATGGCCGTCGACGCCCGCGCCCGCGACCACGCCCTGATTCATGCCCAGGTTGAAGCCGTCGCAGTGCGACACCTCGCGCAGCACGCGCATCCCGATCTGAGTGAGCGCCCCGATCTCGGCGACCTCCTCGGGCGTGGCCTGGTCATAGGTCGCGATGTGGCGGTAGGGGCACACGAGCAGGTGTCCCGAGTTGTACGGGAACAGGTTCAGCAGCACGTAGGCGGTCTCGCCGCGCGCGACGATCAGTCGCTCCGCATCCGGGTGCTTCGGCGCCTCGCAGAACGGGCACTCCTCGCGCAGCGGCTCCGGCCCCGCCTGGATGTACGCCATCCGATGCGGGGTCCACAGCCGCTGGAACTCGTCGGGGACGCCGGCCAGCAGACCGGCGTCCTCGACGGAGGAGTGCTCGTCGGTCACGCCAGGTCCCCGGCGGTCTGCACCAGGGTGTGGTCGGCGATCGCGGCGCGGATGCGCGAGACGGCATCGGCGATCGGCACGCCGTTCTCCTGCGTGCCGTCACGGTAGCGGAACGAGACCGTGCCGGCGTCGCGGTCCTTCTCCCCCGCGATCAGCAGCAGCGGGACCTTGCCCGTCGTGTGCGTGCGGATCTTCTTCTGCATGCGGTCGTCGGACGTGTCGAGCTCGGCGCGCACACCGGCGTCGCGCAGCGTGCGGATCACGTCGCCCAGGTAGTCGGCGAAGTCCTCGGCCACGGGGATGCCCACGACCTGCACGGGCGAGAGCCACACCGGGAAGTCGCCGGCGTAGTGCTCGAGCAGGATCGCGAAGAACCGCTCGATCGAGCCGAACAGCGCACGGTGGATCATGATCGGCCGCTTCTTCTGGCCGTCCTTGTCCATGAACTCGAGGTCGAAGCGCTCGGGCAGGTTGGGGTCGACCTGCACGGTCGAGAGCTGCCATGTGCGGCCGATCGCGTCGCGCGTCTTGAGGTCGATCTTCGGCCCGTAGAACGCGGCCTCGCCGGGAACCTCGGTGAGCTTCAGCCCCGAGGCCACGGCGACGCGACGCAGCGCATCGGTCGACGACTCCCAGAACTCGTCGGAGCCGATCCACTTCGACTTCTCGTCGTCCTTCATCGAGAGCTCGAGCTCGAAGTCCGTGAGGCCGAAGTCGCGCAGCATCGAGAGGATGAAATCGAGGACCTTCGAGACCTCGCCCTCCAGCTGATCCGGCGTGACGAACAGGTGCGAGTCGTCCTGGGTGAACCCGCGCACACGGGTGAGCCCGTGCAGGGCGCCCGAGAGCTCGTTGCGGTAGACCGTGCCGTTCTCCGCGAAACGCAGCGGCAGGTCGCGGTAGCTGCGGGCGCGCTCCTTGTAGATGAGGATGTGCATCGGGCAGTTCATCGGCTTCAGGTAGTAGTCCTGGCCCTGCTTGGTGATGTTGCCCTCGTCGTCGCGCTCCTCGTCCATGACGATCGGCGGGTACATGCCCTCCTTGTACGTCACGAGGTGGTTCGAGGTGAGGAAGAGGTCCTCCTTCGAGATGTGCGGCGTGTACACGTAGGTGTAGCCGCCCTCGATGTGGCGCTTGCGCGCGTGCTGCTCCATCTCACCGCGCACGATGCCGCCGCGAGGGTGCCAGACCGACAGCCCCGAGCCGATCTCCTCGGGGAACGAGAACAGGTCGAGCTCCTTGCCCAGACGCCGGTGGTCGCGCTTGGCGGCCTCCTCCAGCCGGTGCTGGTAGGCGCGCAGCTCGTCCTTCGACGGCCACGCCGTGCCGTAGATGCGCTGCAGCTGAGGATTCTTCTCGCTCCCGCGCCAGTACGCCGCGGCGATGCGGGTGAGGTCCCAGCCGTTGCCGATCATGCGGGTGTTGGGCAGGTGCGGGCCGCGGCAGAGGTCCTTCCAGACGACCTCGCCGTCGCGGGTCGTGTTGTCGTAGATGGTGAGCTCGCCCTCGCCGACCTCGACGGAAGCGCCCTCGGCCGCCTCCTTGCCGCCCTTGAGCCCGATGAGCTCGAGCTTGAACGGCTCGTCGGCCAGTTCAGCGCGCGCCTCCTCGTCCGTCACGACGCGACGGACGAAGCGCTGCCCCTCGCGGACGATGCGCTGCATCTCCTTGGTGATGGCCTTGATGTCCTCGGGCGTGAACGGCGTCTCGACGCCGAAGTCGTAGTAGAAGCCGTCGGTGATGGGCGGCCCGATGCCGAGGTTCGCCTGCGGGTTGATGCGCTGCACCGCCTGCGCCAGCACGTGCGCCGCCGAGTGCCGGAGGATGTTCAGCCCGTCGGGGCTGTCGATCGTGACCGGCTCGACCTCGTCGGTGTCGGTGATCGTCGCGGCGAGGTCCTTGAGATCGCCGTTGACGCGCATCGCGACGACGTTTCGGTCGGAGAACAGGGCGAAGCCGTCTTTCGGCTGGGCATTTTCAGGCACGGAACACTCCATCTGGGTCTCGGTCCAGGCTACTCGCATGAGCGGGCGGTCCCGACCGCTAGACGCCGCCCTCCGACGTCGCGGCGGACGCCGCCGGCGCGAGGATGATGATCGCCGCGCCGACGAGCGCGACGATCGAGCCTACCCAGTCCCACACGGTGGGCTTGAAGCCGTCCACGATGATCCCCCAGGCGAGCGAGCCCGCGATGAAGATCCCTCCGTACGAGGCGAGAACACGCCCGAAATGCGCATCGGGCTGCAGGGCGGCGAGGAAGCCGTACGCGCCCAGAGCCATCACCCCCAGCACCGCGAACATCCATCCGCGGTTCTCCTTGACCGACTGCCAGATCAACCAGGCCCCGCCGATCTCTGCGGCGGCGGCGAGCACGAAGAGGATGCTGATGCGGAACACGGTCATGGACTCAGTGTCGCAGAGCCGACGCCGAGCGATCAGGCGCCGGGGACGACGAGCCCGGACTCGTAGGCGAGGATCACGAGCTGGGCGCGATCGCGGGAGCCCGTCTTCGTCATGATGCGGTTCACGTGCGTCTTGGCCGTGTGCGGCGAGATGGTGAGCCGATGGGCGATGTCGTGGTTCGTCGACCCCGTGGCCACGAGAACCAGCACCTCGCGTTCGCGCGCCGTCAGCGCGACGACGGCGGACTCGTCGGTCTGCGCGTCGACGCCGCGCAACGACCTCTCGATCACGGTCCTGGTCGCCGCCGCGGAGAGCAGCGCGTCGCCACGGTGCACCGTCAGCACGCCGCGCACGATCTCGTCGGGGTCCGCCCCCTTGCCGAGGAATCCGCTGGCGCCGGCGCGGAGCGCCGCGACGACGTTCTCGTCATCCTCGAACGTCGTGAGGATGAGGACCCGCGGCGACGCCTGACCCGCGGCGTCCGCGGCCGCCGTGATGCGCGCGGTGGCCGCGATGCCGTCGAGCACCGGCATCCGGATGTCCATGAGCACGACGTCGGGTTCCAGGGCACGTGCGAGCTCGACGGCCTGGGCGCCGGTCGCCGCCTCGCCCGCGACGACCAGCCCGCCGTCGGCGAGGATGTCGCGCACGGCGTGACGCACCAGCGGCTGGTCGTCGACCACGAGCACCGACACGCTCACGCCGCGTGCTCCGGTTCCACGGGCAGTCGCGCCTCGAGCGAGAACACGCCTCCGCCCGTCGACATCCGCAGATCTCCGCGGACGGCGGCGACGCGCTCGCGCAGCCCGCGCAGACCGTGACCGCTGCGCACCTCCGTCGAGATCGTGGCGACGACGGGGTTCGCCACCCCGATCAGCACCGCGTCGGGCGCGGATCGCACGGCGACGGTCGCCGCCCGGCCCGTACCGTGCTTGTGCACGTTCGTCAGCGCCTCCTGGATGACGAGGTGGGCGACGCGGTCGCGAGCCGGCGAGAGGGGCGGCAGCGCGTCCGGCATCCGCACATCGAGACGCAGTCCCGCGCGCCGGAACCGCGCGACGAGCGCGTCGAGGTCGGCGAGACCACCGGCCGGAGCGAGCGGATCATCCGCATCGTGGTCGTCCGCACGCAGCATCGACAGCAACCCGCCGATGTCGGTGAGCACGGTGCGTGACGCCTGCCGCACGGTGGTGAGGGCCTCCCTCGCGCGCTCGGGACGTTCGCTGAGCGCCGACGACGCGACACCCGCGTTCAGGCTGATCACGGCGATCTGGTGCGCCACCACGTCGTGGAGGTCCCGGGCGATGCGGACGCGCTCCTCCGCGACGCGGCGGCGCGCCTCGTCGTCCCTCGTCCGCTCCGCCTGCTCGGCCCGCTCGGTCATGGCCGCGGCGAACTCCCGCCGTGACCGTGTGGCGTCGCCGAGCGCCCCGCCCAGCGCGACGAGCAGCACGAACTGCAGTGCCGTGGTGTCGAAGAAGGCGCCGTCGAGGGCGACCCCGTTGGCGGCGAAGGCGATGCCGCACGCCGCGATCACCGTGCTGAGTCCGACTCCACGACCGTGCAGGTCGACCACGGCGAACGCGCAGATCGAGAGCGCGAGCAGCGCACTCGGCGCGAGGATGCCGACGGATGCGAGAACGCTCAGGCACGCCGCGGCGAGCCCCACGGCGATCAACGGAACGCGGCGACGGATGAGGACCGCCACCACGGGCAGCAGCGCCGGGATGAGCAGCGCACCGCGCGCGCGGTAGGTCTCGTCGGGGAACGGGAGCAGCGCGAACAGTGCCACGAGCAGGACCGCGACCGCGTCGCGGATCCGGGGGCCGCTCCACACCGTGCCCCGTCTCGCCATGCATCCAGTATTCCGCGAGTGTCCCGCTGCCGGATCCTCCCGCGGTACGACTCGCACTACTGCGGATGCGGTATCCCGAACACCGCGCCGGGGCGATGCGCGTGCGACGACGTCCGCGGACAGTGGAGGGTGGGCGCCGTCATCCGCCGCGCACCCGGAAGGACACCATGAGGAAATCCGTCAGACGACTGCTCATCACCGGGACCGCCGTGGTCGGCGTGCTCGCGGTCGGACTCACCACCACGTCGATCGCGAACGCCGTCGCGACCGCCCAGGAGCAGGACCGCATCGTGCCCTACGGCCGCACCGTGACCGTCGACGGACGGGAGATGAACGTGCTGGTCGCCGGCTCGGGTCCGGAGGACGTGGTCCTCCTCCCGGGATTCGGCACGGCCTCTCCCGTGCTCGACTTCGGCCCGCTGGTCGAGGACCTCGCGGCCGACCACCGCGTGATCGTCGTCGAGCCTTTCGGCTACGGACTGAGCGACGGCACGGACCGGCCGCGGACCACCGCGAACATCGTCTCCGAGGTGCACACGGCGCTGCAGCAGCTCGACGTCGACCGGTACGTCCTGATGGGGCACTCCATCGCGGGCCTCTACGCGATCGAGTACACGCACCGCTACCGCGAGGAGGTCACCGCGTTCGTGGGGATCGACACGAGCGTCCCCGGTCAGCCGAACATGGACACCGTGTTCCCGGTCGGGCTGCTCGGAGCCGCGAAGGATCTCGGACTCGTCCGCCTGCTGTCCGGCGGCGGCGGCGACGACGACGACCGATCGGAGGAGTACACGGCCGCGGATCGGGAGCAGATGCGGCTCATCTCCCACCGCACCTCCCTCGAGCCGACCTACCTCGACGAGATGGATCGCATCCGCACGAACTTCGCGGAGGCCGCGGACGCGACCTTCCCCGCCGACCTCCCGCTGCTCCTGTTCACCGAGGCCGACAACCTCCACAATCCGGACTGGCTCGCCCTGCACGAGCATCAGGCGGCCACGGTCGACGACGGCACGGTGGCGCCGATCGACGGCGGTCACTATCTGCATCACACGCACTCCGCCGAGCTCGCCGCGACGTTCCGGGACTGGCGGCAGCGACTCGGGTAGCGTGGCGGGATGCTCAGAGACGCGCTCCGCTGGACACTCGCGGCACTCCTCGCCGCGGCCGGCGTCATGCACTTCGCCAGCACGCGCGGATTCCGCCTGGTCGTCCCGGACTGGGCGACCCGGGTCACGCGCCTCGACAAGGACACGATCGTCGTCGCGTCGGGCGTGGTCGAGCTCGCCCTCGCCGCCGCGCTCGTCGGCCTTCCGAAGGAGCGTGCCCGCGTGGGAGTCGCGACAGCCGCGTTCTTCGTCGCGGTCTTCCCGGGCAACGTGCATCAGTGGCGCACCGGCCGTTCGGCACCCGGCCTCGACACCGACCGACGCCGATTCGTCCGGCTCCTCCTCCAACCCGTGCTCGTCGCGTGGGCGGTGTGGTCGACGCGGGGGGATCGGAATCGTACCGCTCGGAGCCGCCGCCGTCGAGGGCGCCGCTGAGAGTCGGAGTCCGCGCCGTTCCGCGGGACAATGAGGTCATGGCCTCCCCCTCACTCGTGTGGTTCCGCGACGACCTCCGGGTCGCCGACAACCCGGCGCTGCGCGCGGCGATCGACCGCGACGAGCCGATCGTCGCGCTCTTCGTGCTCGACGAGGAGTCGTCCGGCATCCGCCCGCTGGGAGGCGCGGCACGCTGGTGGCTGCACCACTCGCTGGCGTCCCTCGCGGAGAAGCTCGACGCCCTCGGCGCGACGCTCGTGCTCCGCCGCGGTGCGGCCGAACAGGTCGTGCGCCAGGTGGTCTCCGAGTGCGGCGCCGGGGCGATCTTCTGGAACCGTCGGTACGGCGGGGCCGAGCGCGACGTGGACACCGCGATCAAGACCGCTCTGCGCGAGGACGACCGCGAGGTGGTGTCCTTCGCCGGATCCCTGCTCCACGAGCCGTGGACCGTGACGACGGGCGCGGGGACGCACTTCTCGGTCTTCACGCCGTTCTGGAGAGCGTGCCGAGCCCTCCCCGCTCCCCGTGCTCCCCTCCCCGCCCCGCGCACCCTCCACGGTCTCCCCGGGGGCCCGACGTCCGACGACCTCGACGCCTGGGGGCTGCTCCCCACGCGACCCGACTGGGCTGAAGGTCTGCGGGAGACCTGGGTGCCCGGGGAGGCGGCTGCGCGCGAGCGCCTGCACGAGTTCCTCCACGACGACCTGCCGAAGTACGACCGGGCACGCGACGAGCCCTCGGCGGGCGCGACGTCACTGCTGTCGCCGCGCCTGCGCTGGGGGGAGCTCAGCCCCTTCACGGTCTGGCACGAGGCGGTGGCGGTCGACGGCGCCTCCGGGTTCCTGTCGGAGGTCGGCTGGCGCGAGTTCGCATGGCACACGGCGTTCCACTTCCCCGACCTCGCGACGCGCAACCTCCGCCGCGAGTTCGACGCTTTCCCGTGGCCGCGCCTGCACCCGACGCATCTGGAGGCGTGGCAGCGCGGTGAGACGGGAATCCCCCTCGTGGACGCGGGGATGCGCGAGCTCTGGCGCACCGGGTTCATGCACAACCGAGTACGCATGGTCACCGCATCGTTCCTCGTGAAGAACCTGCTGATCGACTGGCGCCGCGGCGAGGAGTGGTTCTGGGACACCCTGGTAGACGCCGACGGCGCGAACAATCCGTTCAACTGGCAGTGGGTCGCGGGTTCGGGAGCCGACGCCGCGCCGTACTTCCGGGTGTTCAACCCGGAGCTGCAGGCGAAGAAGTTCGACGCCCAGGGCCTGTACGTCTCCGAGTGGGCCGCGGATGCGCCCACCGAGCCGATCGTCGACCTCGGCGAGACGCGCAAGGCCGCGCTCGCCGCCTACGACGTGGTCAAGCGCTCCTCCCGCACCGAGGCGTGACGAGCGCTCGACGCACACCGAGCACCCGGGTCACGATGCGTAGCGCTCCACCCGGAGCACGCAGTCCAGGGTCTCGTCCTGCACGTCGACCGTGGCGTTCCAGTCGGCGCTCGCGCCCGCGTCGATCGGGTCGACGTCGACCTGGGAGAGCGAACGCGTGTCACCGCCCTCGGTGAGCAGGGAGACGTAGATCCGGTACGAGGCCGCACCCGCGCTCGAGTTGGTCACCGTTCCTGCCACCTCCCAGTGGTCGCCGGAGAGCTCGCAGGTCTTCACCTCGGCATCCGCGAGCGCACCCTCGAGCCCCTCGCCGGAGCCCGGCGTGTCGGTGATGTCGGTCACTCCGGCCTGCGCCTCGTCCGAGGCGGTGGGAGTGGGGGTGGGCTCGGGCGCCGAGTCCGTGCATCCGGTGAGCACGAGTCCCAGCGCCACGGCGATGCCCGCGACGACCACCCCCGTGGCTGCCGGACGGCGTGCGGCGGTGGTCGGAGAGGAGGTGCGGAGGATCTGCATCGTGTCGCCTTTCAGTGCGGTATCGCTAGGAGGAGAGGTTCTGGGGCCTGGTCGTGCGGCGTCGGCGGCCGACGAGCAGGAGCACGAGTCCTCCGAGGAGGATCACCGCCGCACCGCCCACGAGCGGGAGCGGGTCCCCGCCGCCCGTGAACGGCAAGAGGCCGGTCGGTGCGGGTTCGGGCAGTCGCACGGTGTCGGACGCGACGTCCGTCACCGGCACTCCGGACTCCGCCTCGACACTCGACACCACCGCACGGGACGTTACCACGCCGCCCTCCATCGCCGGGGTGATCACGACCGTGGCGGTCGCCGTCACGCTCTGCCCCGGGAGCAGCACGCCCGGCTCACCGGGCCACACGTAGGTCAGCGGCGAGAGCCCGGGATAGGGGTCGCGGATCGTGACGCCGGTGAGGATGGTGGTCCCGGTGTTCGTCGCCGTGTACCGGAAGATCAGCGTGTCTCCTGCGAAGCCCTTCTGACCGTCCTGCACCGAGATGCTCATCCCCAGGTGGATGCGCGGTTCGTTCGGCACGTCGACGCGGACGGTGTCGGAGCCCGTCGCCACGGCGCCGTCGGGCGCCGTGCCCTCTGCGGAGGCGGTGTTGTCGATGTACCCGCGCGTGACGTCGCGGAGCGTGATGACGTAGTCCGCCGTGACCGTCGCGGACTCGCCCGCGGCGAGGACACCCGGTACACCGGGCCACGTGGCGGTCGGAGCACCGAGGCCCGGAAGGTCGTCGGTGATGGTGACTCCGCTGAGCGTGACGTTCCCGGTGTTGGTGACGGTCACGAGGTAGCGGACCGCGGCCCCCTGCTGAGGCGCCCCGAGGAACGTCGAGGACTTCTCGAGCGTGAGCGCGGGTGCCGCGGTGATCGGCGTCTCCCCCGGGGCCTCGTCGCGGACGATCGTCCCGCCGCCGTCGCCCGTGGTCGTCGCCACGGACGAGAGGAGACCGGCGTCGACCTCGGCCTGCGTGAGCGTGTGGCTCGCGGTCGCGGTCGCGGTCTGTCCCGGTGCGAGCACCCCCTCGACGCCCGGCCACGTGATGCGGAGGCCGGTGAGCGCAGACTGGCCGTCGGCGAGCGTGATGCCGCGCAGCGTGATGTTGCCGGTGTTCTCGATCGTGAAGGTGTACTCGACGACGTCCCCGGGGCGACCGGTGGCTCCGTCGGCGAGCGTCTGGGTCTTCGTGAGATCGATCGCGGGAGCAGCGCCGATCGTCGGCACGACGGACTCCGGAGACTGGCCGGTCACCGCGTCGCCGCCCGCCGTGAAGGCGCCGGCCGATGCCGTGTTGCGCACCGCTCCGGCGTCGATGTCGCTCTGCTGGATCGTGTAGGTCGCGGTCGCCGTGACGGCCTCGCCCGGCGCGAGGCGGCCGGCGGTGGACGACGGCCAGGCGCCGTAGGCGATGTCCGACAGTCCCTCGAGCGGGTCGGTGAGCTCGACCGACGAGAGGGTGAGCGTACCCGTGTTGCGCACCTCGAACTCGTAGGCGATCTCGCTGCCGAGGGAGCCGTCGCCCGTGCGGGTTCCCGTCTTCTCGACGGACAGCACTCCGGTGCCGCCGACGAGCGGGACGATCGTCAGGGGCGACCTATGCGTGACCGTGGCCCCCGCGGGCGTCGTGCCCGTGCCGGTCGTGACGTTGCGCACGGTGCCGGCATCGACGTCGGTCTGCGTGATGAGATGCTCGGCCGTGACGGTCACGGTCTGTCCCGGGAGCAGCCGGCCCGGGTTCGCCGGCGACGGCCACGCGTAGACGAAGCCCGTGAGGCCGTCGACCGTGTTCGTCAGGCTCACGCCGTTCAGCGTCGTGTTCCCCGTGTTCTCGATCGTGAACGTGTAGTCGATCGTGTCGCCGCGCACGCCCGTGTCTCCCGGGGCGAGCGTGGCGGTCTGCGTCGTGCGGATCGCCTGCTCCGGGTTCGTGGGGTCGTCGGTCTGCATCACGAACGGCGCGGAGCTGCCCGAGACGACCACGCCGCGAGGCGAGGTGCCGAACGAGGTCGCGACATTCGAGATCGATCCCGCATCGACATCCGCCTGCGTGACCGTGTACCGGGCGACGCCGTTCGCCGTGCCGCCCGGAGGCAGGATGCCGGTCGCCGAGGGGAAGTCGATGTCCGGGGTGCTCAGCCCCTGCAGCTCGTCCTGGAGGCGTATCAGGCGCAGCGTCACGTTGCCGGTGTTCGTGATGTCGAAGGTGTACTCGATGATGCTGCCCACGCCACCGGAGCCGCTGACGAACGAGCCGCCCTTGACGGTCCGGATCGACGGAGCCTGGTCGGCTGTCGGGATCGGTTCGGTCGTGGATCGCGAGGTCAGCACCGTGCCGGACGGCGTCGTCGCGCGCACCGACGCGGTGTTCTGCACCGTCCCGCGGTCGACGTCCTCCTGCGAGATCGTGTACGAGGCCGTGCCCGTCACCGCCTGTCCGGGCGCGAGGACCCCGGACGCCCCCGGCCACGTGAAGGTGATCGCGCCGAGGCCCGCAAGGTCGTCCGTCACGGCGATGCCCGAGAGCGTGACGGTACCGGTGTTCTCGATGCGGAAGTCGAAGGTCACGGCGTCGCCGGCGCCGTTGGATCCGGGAGTCCGGAGGGTGCCGGTCTTCGTGAAGACGAGTCCGGGCGCCGGGACCAGCGACACCGTCGCCGGGGCGGACGCCGTCGCCGGTGCGCCGCCGTTGGGCGGTGTGCCCGAGCCGGTGACCAGGCTCGACACGCTGCCGGCATCCACATCCGCCTGCGTCAACGTGTACGTCGCCGTCGCGCGCACGGACTCGCCGGGAACGAGCACACCCTCCGTGCCCGACCAGACGTAGGTAGGCGTCCCCACACCCGGGAGAGCATCCGTCAGTGCCGCGGTGTCGAGGGTGACGTTGCCGTCGTTGGTCAACACGTACGTCCACGTCACGACATCCCCGGCCTTGCCCGTCGCCCCCGGAGCCAGAGCACCCGCATTCGTCACCGACACCGACGGCGCAGCCACCGCCGTCTCCACCACACTCTCCGGCGACGTCGCACTCACCGAACCCCCACCACGCACCGGAGACCCCGACGCCACCGCCGTGTTCACCACACGACCCGCATCCACATCCGCCTGCGTCACCACATACGACCCCGTCGCCGTCGCCGTCTGCCCCGGAGCAACCAC